>NZ_JAERRB010000009.1 GCF_016735595.1 Chryseolinea lacunae | reverse complement strand
CGGGAATTTCCTCAGAACTGCAGAAGAAGTAGCCGGTCTGGTCATCGGATCAAACAACGGGCAACCGGTTTACCTGAAGCAAGTAGCAAAAATTGAAGAAGGAGCCGAGAAACCATCGCAATACGTGTTTTACGGGGTGGGTCAGTATGATCAGGCGCAAGCCGGGAAATATAGATCCGAGTATCCGGCCGTTACGCTGTCTGTTTCCAAGAAGAAAGGTGCCGATGCTATGAAATTGTCCGAACGCATCATCACCAAGATAGACCATCTCAAAAAGGAATTGATCCCCGATGAGGTACAGGTGAGCGAAACCCGGAACTATGGGGAGACCGCGTCCGAAAAAGTGTCGGAGCTCTTGCTTCACCTTTTTATTGCCGTTATAGCCGTTACACTATTCGTCATGCTGGCCATGGGGTGGCGTGGTGGCTTGGTTGTATTTTTATCGGTACCGGTAACTTTTGCCTTGACGCTGTTCAGTTACTACCTCCTTGACTATACGCTCAACCGGATCACGCTCTTTGCGTTGGTGTTCATCACCGGCATTGTGGTCGATGATTCCATCATCATCGCTGAGAATATGCACCGCCATTTTAAAATGAAGCGGATGCCCTTCCTGCAG
The DNA here is from genome assembly GCF_016735595.1 of Chryseolinea lacunae. Lineage (GTDB taxonomy): Bacteria > Bacteroidota > Bacteroidia > Cytophagales > Cyclobacteriaceae > Chryseolinea > Chryseolinea lacunae. The sequence goes on along the minus strand of NZ_JAERRB010000009.1, from coordinate 307,172 downwards.
GCTGCCATTTTTGCGATCAACGAAGTGGGCAATCCAACGATTCTGGCGACGTTCACCGTGATTGCGGCCGTGCTGCCCATGGCTTTCGTTTCCGGAATGATGGGGCCGTACATGAGCCCTATGCCCATTGGCGCCTCCATTGCTATGATGCTTTCGCTGGTCGTAGCGCTCACACTCACGCCGTACCTGGGTTACCTGTTCCTTTGCGAAAAGGACGGGCACGATGAAACGCATCCTATGGCATTAGAGGAATCAAAAATCTATAGGTTGTACAAAAGCTTTATCAATCCCATGCTCGAAACACGTTGGAAACGTTGGGCATTTATCCTGGCCACGGTTGCGGTGCTGCTGATTTCGGTGTCATTTTTCTATACCAAATGGGTGGCCGTGAAGATGCTTCCCTTCGACAACAAGAACGAGTTTCAGGTCGTGATTGATATGCCGGAGGGAACGACGCTGGAGCGGACGGCTGCCGTTACGAAAGACATTGCACAATATATTTCCCGGCAACAATTGGTGAAAAACTACCAGGGCTATGTGGGAACAGCAAGCCCCATCAGCTTCAACGGCCTGGTTCGTCATTATGACTTGCGCCGCGGTGATAACGTGGCGGATATACAGGTGAATCTTTCCGACAAAAAGGATCGGAGTATTCAAAGCCATGAGATCGTAAAACAACTACGACCGGGTGTTCAGAAGATTGCCAGGAAATACAATGCCAACGCCAAGCTGGTGGAAGTTCCGCCAGGACCTCCCGTGTTGTCAACCATTGTTGCTGAGGTTTATGGACCAGATTACGATGAACAGATCCGTATTGCAGGCCAGGTGAAAAAGCTCATAGAAACTACACCAAGCGTGGTTGACACCGACTGGATGACGGAGGCAGACCAACCGGAGTATCGCTTTGAAGTAGACAAGGAAAAAGCCATGCGCTATGGTGTGGCACCTGCCCAGGTTGTCTCCATGCTGAGTGCAGCGCTATCGAATATGCCCGTGGGTTCTGTCCATAATCCGGTATCGTTCGATCCGGTGAACATTGTGCTTCAATTGAATGATGCCGAAAAGTCCGGTGTCGATGATCTCAGGAATCTGAAAATCATTAACCGGCAAGGACAGGCCATTCCCGTTGGCGACCTGGTAAACATCCGTAAAGAAGTGAAGGAGAAAAGCATCTACCGGAAAAATCAAAAACGCGTAGTCTACGTGCTGGCCGATATGGCGGGTGAACTGGAGAGTCCCTCGTATGCCATCTTTGACATCTCGGACAAGCTCAAAAGTATCAACATCAAAAAGGGATATACACTGGAAGAATCTTTTAATGAGCAACCGGAGTATGAAGACAACTTCACACTGAAGTGGGATGGTGAATGGCAGATCACCTATGAGGTATTCCGTGACCTGGGGATAGCGTTCGGAGTCGTCATCATCATGATTTACATGCTTATTGTGGGGTGGTTCCAGGACTTCAAGGTTCCCCTGGTGATGCTTGCCGCAATCCCCCTGTCATTGATCGGTATCGTCCTTGGTCATTGGATGCTGGGTGCTTACTTCACGGCTACGTCCATGATCGGATTCATAGCGCTCGCGGGTGTGATGGTTAGAAATTCAGTCTTGCTCATTGACTTTATCAACATCCGATTGGAAGACGGTATTCCGTTGAAACAGGCGATCATTGAAGCCGGAGCCGTTCGCACAACTCCGATCCTGTTAACGGCCGGTGCTGTGGTGTTGGGCGCCGTCATCATTCTGTTCGATCCGATCTTTCAGGGTCTGGCGATCTCCCTGATGGGCGGAACCATTACCTCAACGTTTCTCACCTTGCTGGTTGTGCCGCTGTTATACTTCAAAATGATGCGCAAGCAACCCGCCAAGCAACCACTATAACTTATTCCAATACAGATATGAAACTCCTAGTGATAACGAGCTTAAAGGAATATCAAAAGAAGGTGGCGCAAATCATGGACCTTTCGGGGATTAGCGTATTCAGTATAACAGAAACCATTGGATTCAAGGACCAGCATTCGCCTAACTTGCTGGACAATTGGTTCGGTAGCGGAAATGAAAATTTTGATTCCGTTTTTCTATTCAGTTTCACCGATGAAGAGAAAGCAGATAAGACGCTGCTGTTGGTAAAAAAGTTCAATGCCGAAGACGAAACAGGCTTCCCGATTCATGCCTTTATTCTGCCGGTCGATAAATCAACTTACGCCCTGGCATGAGAACGAACAGCAATCACCATGGCAGGGAGGACAAGGCGAGAGTGACTGCCATGGTTGCTCTGCCAAGGTGCAGAGAAATCTTATGCAGGTATGTAGAAAATTTACAGCCCTGCGAAGTGACTAAGGGCCAGAAGTACATGACATAACATTCACACTAAAAAATGCATTGATATGAGAGAACGAATTGTAAGAGCGGTGGCTGGAACTCTGATACTGATCAGCATCACCCTCGCTTATTTTGTAAGCATCTATTGGCTGGGGCTCACCGCATTTGTCGGGCTCAACCTCTTGCAGTCTTCCTTCACCCGATTTTGCCCGCTGGAGCTGATCCTGGATAAAGCCGGAGTTGAAAAGGGCGCGTGTTGATACTGACGAAACCTGGCCTGTCTGGAGCTATGAGAAAAATCAGTTTCAAACGTGAGGTATATCAGCACGAGGTTGTGGGTATATACATACTTTCCTGAAAGGAAGGCATGTGTGATTAAGTTGCCTTTAAATCTTACGGTTCAAACACAAAAAAAGTATATATGAAAAAGAATATGGGTTCCGCTGACCGTATAATCCGGGGGATTATCGCGGCAGCATTGATTACGCTTTATGTTACAGGTGTCCTGAAAGGAATTCCTGGCTTGGTCCTTATTGTGCTGTCCGTCATTTTTCTGTTCACCAGCCTGGTCAGCTTTTGTCCGCTGTATTTGCCTTTCGGCCTGAATACCCTGCGTAAGAAGCTTGGCGATAAAGCTTCAAAAACTCACGCAACATGATTGAGACGCTGAAGAAAATTTTTGGAAGAGCACCTAGGGAAAATTATGCACAATTGGTAAAAGAAGGAACTATCATTTTCGATGTACGCACCAAGGGCGAGTATGCCGGTGGTCATATCAAGGGTCGATTAATATTTCCGTGGACCAGTTGAGTGCTAATCTTCATCGAATTCCCAATAAGCAAGTACCCATTATTACGTGTTGTGCCTCAGGTATGAGAAGTGCGTCCGCAAAAGGCATTTTGAAAGCCAAGGGCTACAAACAAAGTGCATATCGGAGGAAGTTGGAATAGCCTTCAGCGTAAATTGTAAAATTGGAATATATCCTCTGTGAAAAATGCGGGAAGAAGAACCCGGGGCGTCCGGTTTTTTCTATCAAAGTACGACCACTAATATTAACTAATTGGGTTAGTTCATCAATACCCTGGTTTTATCATTGTGGAAATATAAACTTAAAAAATTCAAGATTCCCCGATGGTCGTATGGCCTGAAATGGATAGCAAACGCTCCGGCTTGCTTTAAATCGACCAGCCGGTCGGGAACAGGCTGGTTAGCATGAACGACCACCGGAATGTCTTTGAGGACGCTTATTTGTTTAATAAGCCTTAAAAATTCAATGGCGTTTAATCCCGGCATCATTAGGTCTACGAAAATGTAATCCGGGATAATGGTGTTATCGCGGATAATGGAGAGGGCGTCCAGCGCGTTGGGCGCCATGAAGCAGATCGTACCAGGTGCCGCGTGAGTGACGGCTCGCACAAAATTAGCCTGGTCCATGGGATCACTGTTTATAAAAAGACAAGATTTTATTGATTTCCGGCCCATAAATACTTTTTGGTAAGGTTGATGAATTCGGTCTGAATCTTTTATGAACATATTAATCCGTTAGCGTAAGAACGGGTTTAGAGCATTTGAGATCAGGAGTGCATTCATAAGTGGAGACATCAAGAAACGACTTACATGCAATAACTGGAACACCTTTTCATTAAATCGAAATTAAATCGGCATTAAGGGGTGTCGGTTTCTTGCGGGAACGGAGATTGAGAAAAGGGTTTGATGGCTGGTACAGACTCACAATGGGTGCCGGCCATGGTTGTTCCTCCAGTTCCATGCTTGATAGGAGATGACGCTTTGCTGGTCATCTTTGATTGCCAGGATTTTCATGTCCTACTTTAATCTGCTTTTAATGCCTTTTTAATGGACTTTATCGAACATCTGGGTTGTCAGGTGTTACTTTTGAATCACCTCAATAACCGGGATTGGTTATAAGGTTTTTGAAAACTCGCAAAAACCCATCGGCAGAAGGCCATGGGTTTTTGTCTTTCTTCTCCTTCACATATTCATCAGGTCCATCATCAGATTAAAGGCGTCCATGGATGATAGGCTATCCAGTTTTAGCGGTTTGGTAATGAAACCGGAAATTCCCAGTGTCTGCGCCAAAGTTTTGTCTTCCGACTGGTCTGATGTTGTCTGGATGAAGACTTTTATGTCTTTCCAATGATCGTTTTCCCGGATCAGGCTGAGTAGCTCAAAGCCATTCATTTTGGGCATGTTCAGATCGAGCAGAATAAGATCGGGCATTTTTGCTGCCGGCTCTTCCTGAAGCATGTACAGGGCATCCTCGCCGTTTTTGCGATTTGTAGCCGGTGCAGGATATTCCGTTTGTTGAGTGTCCTTGTAACTCAATCTGATCCAAAGTATCGTCTTCCACCAGCAGGATGTTGATGATCCGTTTCATAGTATTCATTTTGGCCAGGTAAATGAAAAAGTTGATCCCTTTCCGGGCTCAGAATACATATTCACTTCCAGTTTTCGGTCTTTCAGAATTTTTTTCACAATGGTCAGCCCGATCCCCGTGCTTTCAAAGACGTCTTTGTCTTTCAAGGTCTGGAACATTTCAAATATCTTTTCATGGTAGATCACTTCAATGCCCGGGCCATCATCCTCAACAAAAAACTCGTAAAATTCACCTTTGTTTTTGTGAAATACTTTCACCTCGCCCTTTTCTTTGTCGTGATGCTTGAAGGCGTTTCCGACCAGGTTGGTAAATATTTGCAACAAGGGCAACCGTTCAGTATACAACAAGGGAAGGTCGGAAGCCACGACTAGTGTTATTCCAACCCTGGGCTGTATATTATATTCCATCACCTCGTCCAGTAATTCACGAATATGAAGATGCTCCTTCACCGATTCTTCCTTGCCAACCCGAGCATAGGTCAGAATCTTATTAAATTCTCAGCCCGGTTAACGGCCCCTTGATGATGGTAAGGTATTCGATGACCTTAGGTGGCAAGCCAATACTGCGATCTTCCTCAATCCACGTCACTACGTTGTCAATGTCACGAAGGGGCTCCTCATGTCGTGATACAGTGTGAGCAAAGTGGTCAAGCTCGTCCTTTTGTTTTTTCAACTGCGAGATATTTTCATCCAGAACTTTTGCCATCTCATTCAAAGCCACTGCGAGCAGATTTAATTCACTGTTGCCGTTTTCATTGATATAAACGTGATAGTCTCCGCCTGCAGTGGCATTGGCCATTTTCACGATTCGTGAAGAAATATAATATGCGATGAAGAGTCCGGATGTGAGGGCTACATCCAGGAATTTCAAAAAGGGGTCTACATACTTGGAAAAAATTAGTTGCCGTCTTCCTTCAAAAATTCCTGGAAGATTTCCGCGACGATGGTTTGGAACAGGATTCTAGAAGGATACTCGCCCTTCAGGTATTGATCGGGTGTATCAATAATACTGGATTCCACCCGGTACACGAGCCGCATCCAATCGTCCTTGGGAAGCAATTCTTTCTTTGCTTCCAGCATTTCGATAAACGGAGATAATGCCACATTTAACCGCTTCCGGAAATCAGCTTCAATAGAGGTTGCCATTTGTCAAATTGAATTTGTAGGTATCCTTTTCATCCCAGCTTGTTTGAGAAATCAATAGTCTCAGGACCTCGTTTTAGAATAGCCAATATAAGACCGAGTAGAATAAAAGGTATACTCAGTAATTGGCCCATATTAAAAGTCAAATCACTTTCAAATGGAGATTGGTTTTCTTTTAGAAATTCCAAAAGGAACCGTGTCGCGAAAAGCAGGACCAAAAAAATGCCGAAGATAAATCCAGGACGCCTGTCCAAACCGCGATTAAGAAAATGCAAGGCAACGAAAATCAGCAGGTAGGATAACGCTTCGTAAAGTTGAGCCGGGTGTCGCGGTTTCAGGTCCTCCTGTTCAAAAATAAACGCCCAGGGAACCGTGGTGGGTTTGCCCAGAATTTCAGAGTTCATCAGGTTGCCCAGACGGATACAACATCCTGCCAGTGGAATAACCAAAGCCAGTTTGTCCAATACCCAAAAAAAGGAGATATTCCTCCGGATGCAGAAGATAGCAATAGCTATTAAAATCCCAAAAGCACCTCCGTGACTGGCCAGGCCTTGGAACCCTATAAATTCAAATTGAGGCTGAAACTTCACCGGCAGGAATATTTCCAGTATATGATCCGCATAGTAATCAAAATCATAAAACAGACAGTGGCCTAACCGTGCGCCAATCACGGCCGCCAGTACAACATAAATCGTCAAGCTATCAAGCAAGCTAGAAACGACTTTTTCTTTTATGAAGTAGTGTTGTAAAATCTGATAGCTCAACACCAAGCCTAACGCAAACAACATACCGTACCAGCGCACGGAGAAAATGCCAAAGTCAAAAAGGGTTGGGCTTGGGTTCCAATGAATGAATGCAGGTGTGACAAATGAGGCTGGCAGCATGTAAGTATCCGATTATTATGAGGTTGATTTCATGAACAGATACATAAAACCTAGTCTTTGAAAAAACTGCAAGTAGGTCCAAATCTGCCGGGCTTCCAAGTCCCGGGCGGGTGGATTGATGGATTTAATCTCGATTTAATCACTGAAATTCAGATGGTTAGGTTTTCTTGTCGATACTTGAGAAACTATACCTATCTTTTAAACGCCGAATTTGTTTGAATCACAATGGAAGAAAAGCAGCCCAGTCCCACCGACCATTTAGCCAATGAACGGACCTTCCTGGCTTGGATCAGAACCGGTATCGCCATAATGGCTTTTGGTTTTGTAGTGGTGAAGTTTGCTTTGTTTTTGAAGCAGGTCACACTCATTTTAGGAGATGGTAGCAAGGCTATTCCGCTTCCCAGTAAAGGTTATTCGGCCATCATTGGCATCGCCCTGGTCGGGCTTGGAACGATCATGACCTTGCTTGCTTTTTTCCGATATAAGAACATTGAGAGACAACTCCACGCGCATACATTCTTTCCTTCCTTGACTCTTTCCGTATTTTTGACTGTGGTCATGATCCTCACCGGAGTATTGCTGGTCATTTATCTGGTACCGAGTATTTGAGTTTCTGAAGGAAGTGCGTGCGCGAAATTTGAGCTAAGGCTCGCATGAGGCGGGTGTATTCAAATGGAAAATATAGTATATGCAGCTTATACTGGTAGAAGATGAAGAGAGTGTTTCCAGGTTTATAAAAAAAGGCTTTGTCAGCGAGGGATACCAGATTGACGTAGCCTTTGATGGCAGTATTGCAAAAAGTCTTTTCGAAAAGAAGCACTATGACCTGGCCATATTGGATGTTAACCTTCCTGGGTTAAACGGGTATCAGCTATGCCAGCATTTCAAAAAGATAAACCCATTCATTCCCGTCATTTTCTTAACAGCGCTCGATAGCATTGAAGACAAAGTCACAGGATTTGAATCCGGTGCCGATGATTATTTGGTTAAGCCCTTTGAGTTCAGGGAATTGCTGCTGCGGGCGAAAGCCCTTATTCGCAGAACCAGTCAGGCAGGCTACGGCGCGCAAAAGCTGGTGATTGCCGACCTGGAGATGGATACCTCCGGAAAGATTGTGAGCCGCGCCGGAAAGCGACTGGATCTTACCGCGCGTGAATATTCGCTCCTGGAATATTTGATGATTAACAAAGGCCGTGTGGTGAGCCGTGTAGACATTGCCGAGAAGGTGTGGGACCTGGACTTTGATACTTCCACCAATGTGATTGATGTATACATTAACTACCTGCGAAAAAAAATAGACAAAGATTATCCGCAAAAACTGCTACACACTGTCGTGGGTATGGGTTACATGCTTAGAGAAGATTAACCATGTTGATTCGCTATAAAATTATTATTTGGTTTAGCGGACTCACGGGGGTTTTGTTCTTTCTTTTCTCGCTATATATCTACGTTGCCTATACCAATTCCAGAGAAGAAGCCTTTAGGGAGCGTATCAGGAATAAGGCCCTGGCGACAAAAGAAATTTACGATCTTCACAACCAACTGGCGGAAAAAATTATCACCAGTATTCCCGAACAATCCGAATACGTTTTTGATGAACATCGTAATCTGGTCTTCGCCATTAACGACCTCAACGACTTTAAATTTGACCAGCACTTTCTTGATTCGGTAAAAAAAAATAAGGAGTTCTATTTTGAGTATTTAAGACCTAGAAGAAATGAGCAAAAAGACGGCTATGCCTTTTCATTTGGCCCATCCGATCAAACCAAAATAATTATCATCACCGCCTACGACAAGATCGGAAGAGAGCAGGCACGGAACCTGGCGTACATCCTTATTTTCGGAAACATCTTTTTCCTGATGCTCATCGGATTGTCGGGCTACCTCTTTGCCCGCAGTATTTTAAAGCCCATCGATGAACTGGTGACGCAGGCCGAAGCGGTGCGGTCCGATGATGTGCGCTTCCGGTTGCATTACCGAAACCCCCGAGACGAGATCGGGGTCGTAGCGGCTTCGTTTAATAAAGTGCTGGAACGGATTCAAGAGCTTGTAGAACTTCAGAAGTCCTTTATTGCCCATGCCTCGCACGAACTTCGAACACCCCTCACGGCCGTATCGGGGATCCTGGAGACTTCCGTAAATTACGATAACGATGTGCATACGGTAAAAAAAAGTATGAAGGCCGGTCATAAGGAACTTCAGAAAGCCATCGGCCTCATTAACGGGCTACTCCAATTGGCAAAAGTAGATGCTACCGAAGAGATCGAAATGCAACGGATCAACAGCCTGGATCTGCTCATCGACGTTATCAGTTTCTTTAAGCTGAAGAATCTGGAGCAGGAATTTTTGCTTCGTATTGACGAGTGCCTGCCGAAAGATGTTTCGATCGAATTAATGGGAAATATTCACCTGCTTCGAACGGCCCTATTGAACATCATCGACAATGCATCCAAATACTCGTCCGGTAAAAAGATTGAAATTTTTGTGAGAGCAATTTCAGAGTCATCTGTTTCTATAAGTTTTACCGACCAGGGTATCGGCATCCAGGACGAAGACATGAAAAACATTCTGGACCCTTTGTACCGTGGCAAGAATACCATGGGCATTGAAGGTTTCGGACTTGGGCTCCCCCTTACCAAGCGCATTGTTGCCCTTCACAAAGGCGAGATGATCGTTAAAAATAATACCCAGGGTGGGGTCACCGTCACGTTGTTGCTACCCGCTAATGTTATACAGGCGGTATAGCGTATTAACGCCTTCTAATACCGCTCTAATTTCGCTTTAATCTCGTCAGCGTTTCTTGTGATTGAATTTAACATTGATTCATGACAAGGAAACCAGCTAAAGCAATTCTTGTATTTACAATCAGTTGCGCGCACGTTTTAACGGCGGCCCTTTCAATCGCTCAGACAACCGCACCAACGTCTCCAACCCTTGATCTGAAATCAGCTTTGGACCTGGCGCGGCATAATTACCCTTCCATCAAGGCGAAGGATGCCGAGAAAGAATCGGCCGCGTACGAGCTCCGCCTTATGAAAAATAACTACTTGCCCAACTTCATCGTACAGGGACAAGTGATGGACGCCACCTCCAATCAGTTGCGCGGCACATTCTTTCCCAATGAAGGGACAGCCATTCCAGTATCGGGGGGTATTAAGGTTAATGGCTATACCAACGACGCTGTCTGGACGAGTTTTGCTACCGGACTGGTGAATTGGAAGTTTTTCAGTTTTGGTAAATACAAGGCCGCCGTAGAGGAAGCGAAAGCGGGGATGACGGTGGCCGAAGCCGAGTACCAGAATGAAATTTTCCAACACCAGATCCGTGTAAGCGACGCTTACCTGCTCACCCTTATGCTAGACGACATGGTGAAAAGTCAGCGCGCGAACCTGTCCAGGGTTAAGGCCCTTAAAGACGTCACTGTTGCCTATGCACTTTCCGGACTGCGGCCCGGCGTAGACAGTTCCCTGGTGAATGCAGAATATTCCAAGGCGACCTTGTTATTCCTGGAGGCACAGCGACTGGCCAATGAACAAAATGTATATCTGAAAGAATTACTGGGGCTGACCGGCGGCGGTAAATTAACGCTCGATACCACCGTGTTGCTCCAGCAGTTACCGCAGCAATTGCAAACCGAAAAAGGGTTTGATGGCAATCCCCGGCTGACGGTGTACCGGAATACCGTTGACTTTCAACAGACCCGAATCAAAGCAATCAAACGGCGAGAACTTCCCTCCGTGTCGTTTCTGGTTTCAGGCTGGGGGCGGGGCTCTGGTATTTCGGACAAGCTCACCGACAATGGTGACTTTGTCTACAAAACTTCCTTCAGCGCTGGCGTACCCTTCCGTGCCTATAACTACATGGTAGGGATCAGCACCATCTGGAACGTGACCACATTATTCAAAACCTCCAACGAAGCCCGGCAGCAACGCGCGATCGTGAAAATAGCAGAGGAAAGATACAACGAGGAAAGCCTGAAGATAGAGAGTGAGTGGGAGCGGGCCCGGCTTCGCTATCGCGCAGCGTTGGAGGTTGCCCGGCAGGCACCGGTGCAGTTAAAGGCGGCACAAGACGCCTACGCACAGGCCAAGGCACGCTACGACGCAGGCTTCAGTACAGTGCTGGAACTCACGCAGACTTTTTCGGTACTGAACCGCGCAGAAGTGGATTCCTCGGTCGCCACCGGCAATGTGTGGAGAGCCATCCTGCAATATGCCGCAGCCACCGGTGAGTTTGATGTTTTTATAAATAACCTGAACTAGAAAATGATTTCTTCAGCACTTCGCAACCCTATTACGATAATCGTCAGCATCGCAGGAATTATTCTCTTCTCTTTCCTTGCCCTGTTTTCTATACCCGTAGATATTTTCCCGCGGCTCAATTTACCTACCATCTATATCGCGCAGCCATATGGCGGTATGGACCCCCGGCAAATGGAAGGATTTATTGCCACGCGGTATCAGAACCAGTTGCTCTATGTGTCGGGTATAAAGGATATCGAAGTTAAAAACGTGCAAGGCTTGTGTCTGGTGAAATGCACATTTTACGAAGATGTGAATATGGCACAGGTTTCCGGCGAGGTGGCCAACCAGGTAAATCGCGTGATGAGCTATATGCCTCCCGGAACCGTGCCACCCACTGTTGTGCGCTTCGATGCTTCAAGCCTTCCTGTCGGACAGCTCGTGTTCAGTAGCAAAAAAGCAAGCTTGAATGAAATGCAAGATTTGGCATCCACTCGCATACGGCCGCTCTTTTCACAAATACCGGGAGCTTCCGCTCCGCCACCTTTCGGGGGTAATGAACGAACCATTGTGGTAAAGGTGAACCCGGAACTGATGACGGGCTATGAACTTACTCCTGACGATGTAGTGAAGGCGGTGGTGGAGAACAATCAGATATCTCCGGCAGGCAACGTGCGCATTGGCGACTACAACATCATCACGCCCAACAATACCGTTATTGATAATGTCGATGACTTTTTGAACATACCGCTGCGTCGGGGTGCGGGCCCCACTGTTTTCTTGCGAGACCTGGCCGCGGTGGAAGATGCTTCCGATGTTACAGTGGGCTACGCGCTGGTAAACGGCAAGCGGTCAGTATATATCCCTGTCACCAAGACGGCCGATGCTTCCACCATGAGTGTGGTGAACGCACTGAAAGCAAAAATTCCGGAGATGCAATCACTGCTGCCGGATTACATAAAGCTCACCTATGAATTTGATCAATCCGTATACGTGGTTAATTCGGTGGAGAGCCTGGCCACGGAAGGCGTGATCGGCGCGCTGCTGACGGGCCTGATGGTATTTATATTTCTGGGAGATCTGCGTAGCTCCCTGGTGGTGGTGTGCACCATACCCATCTCTATTCTGGCGGCAATCTTCCTGTTGAAGCTCTTTGGCCAGACGATCAACATCATGACCCTGTCTGGTCTGGCACTGGCAATCGGTATCCTGGTGGATCAGGCAACGGTAGCCATTGAGAACATTCATCAGCACCTGGAGATGGGCAAGACAAAGGCAAGGGCGATTTTGGATGCTTCGAAGGAAGTCTCTTTTCCTTTACTGCTCATAACATTTTGTATCCTGGCTGTATTTGCGCCAGCATTTTTAATGAGCGGTGTTCCCCGCGGAATGTTTGTGCCGCTGTCGCTTTCGGTAGGGTTTTCCATGATCGCCTCATATCTGTTATCGCAGACTTTTGTACCTATCGTTTCGAATTGGTGGATCAAAGGCCATGAACAAACCGAGCCGCATGAATTTAAGATTCTAAATGATCTGAGTACCCGTGATGAAGCCGTATTTGAGGACTTTGAAAGATCACATCAGAAAAAGATTTCAGGCTTTGAAAAATTCAAGCTTGGCTATCTGTCGCTGCTGGATAGATTATTATCCCTCCGGAGAGCGGTCGTAGCAGGATACCTTGTCGTTGCGTTTGGTGTCATCGTGTTTTGTTTTCTGACCATTGGCAAGGATATACTTCCAAAAATCAATCACGGAAAACAATTTCAAATGCGACTCATCGGCAAAGAAGGCCTGCGCATCGAGCGTACTGAAGATGCCGTATTGAAAACAATTAAGGTCATCAACGAAATTGTTGGCGAGGAGAATGTTGACATCACCTCCGCCTTTGTTGGCATGACGCCATCCAGCTACGGCACAAACGCTTTGTATATATTCAACAGCGGCCCGCAGGAAGCGATTCTCCAGGTAAACCTTGGAGAAGGTTACGAAGTTTCTTCCCTGGATGAATTGAAAGATCAGATCCGCAAAAAAGCCGCGGCTACTCTTCCCGGAGTTGCCCTCTCTTTCGAACCCATCGAGCTCACCGACAAAATCATGAGTCAAGGCGCAAACACGCCTATTGAGGTCATCGTAGCCAGCAAAGATATTGAAGAAGGAGCTGCGTATGCTTCGAAGGTAAAAGACGAACTCAAGAAGATTGATTTCCTAAGGGATGTAAGAGTAAATCAACCACTCAACTACCCGATGCTCAATATCTCTATAGATCGGGAGCGCGCGGCACAGTTTGGGATTTCGCCTAACGAAATTGCCAAGTCACTGGTGGCCGCGACCTCCTCCAGCCGCTTTACAGCCAAGAATCTCTGGCTGGATGCTAAGAAGGGATTTGCCTACCAGGTGCAGATTCAGGAACCTGAATACCAGATGAACTCCGTGAAGGACATCGAAAACATACCCATGGTAAAAGGGCAGTTGCGACCCACGTTGGGCGACATGGCCACCATCAAATCCTCGAATGCCCCTGCGGAGTACGATCGCATCGGTCCGCGCAGAATTGTTACCGTTTCAGCAAACATCCACAAGAAGGACTTAGGGAGCGCGACAGCCATCGTGCGGGCCGCCATTCAAAAGGCAGGAACCCCGCCAGCCGGCATGGTCATTGAAGTCCGGGGTCTGGTGAAGTTGCTGGAAGAGACCTTAAACAGTCTTCAGACCGGGTTGCTATTGGCTATTGTGGTTATCTTCTTGCTGCTGGCGGCAAACTACCAGTCCTTTAAAGTAGCCTTTGTGGTGCTGGTCACTATTCCGGCTGTGCTGGCAGGGTCCATGTTGCTCTTGCTCGTCACCGGCGGTACCCTCAATCTTCAGTCTTATATGGGCATCATTATGTCCGTGGGGGTTTCGGTAGCCAATGCGGTTTTGCTGGTGACCAACGCAGAGACGCTGCGCCTCGAGTATAACGATGCCGGAAAGGCCGCCCGCGTGGCGGGTTCCGTGCGTCTGCGCCCAATCCTGATGACTTCCATTGCCATGGTGGTGGGCATGCTGCCCATGGCCAGCGGGCTGAGCGAAAGCGGTGAACAGACTGCCCCCTTAGGACGGGCGGTGATTGGTGGATTGATTGCGTCCACCGCTGCGGCCCTGCTCATACTGCCTGTCGTATTCAGTGCTGTGCAGGCCAAAGCTTCCGTGAAGTCGGTTTCGCTCGACCCCGATGACACCCTGAGTGAGCACTTTGATAACGCTATCGTCCCACGCAATGCATAAGAAATATCCCGGTCCTTTAAACATGAATTGTAAAAAAATGAAATATGAAAATGCGTAAATCAACGATGCTGGTCTTTTCCTCCCTGGCAGCCATCACAATCATGAATTCCTCCTGCAGTCATTCCAGGGGAGAGAGTGTAGACAGCGAATCTGCAGAAGTGGTCTATCAGGCTTCTCATGTAAAAAAAGAACAGGTGGCCTCCCAACTGGTCTTGCCCGGGGAACTGGAGGGGTTCTATGAAACCAGCATCATGGCCAAAGTGAATGGATACGTGAAGCAGATAAAAGCAGATATCGGTGATCGGGTGCAGCACGGCCAGGTATTGGCAGAACTGGAAGCTCCTGAGTTGATGAGCCAGCTCGATGGCGCCTATTCGGAGATGCAGGTAAAAGAAGCAACCTACCTCAACACGAAAGGGAAATATACCCGGCTGCAAAAAACAAACAAGACACCCGGTGCCGTGTCCGCCTACGACATGGACCTGGCCATTACGACTGTGAAAGCCGATAGCCTTTCCTTCGTGGCTGCCATCTCTGCCTTCCAATCGATCAAGAACTTGTCCGACTATCTAACCATCAGGGCGCCTTTCGATGGCATCATCACCGAACGGGCCGTGGCTCCGGGCTCCTTTGTCGGGCCTAACGACAAAAACCTGATGCCAATTCTGAAGCTGAAGAGTGAATCCCGGTTGCGACTGCACGTGGCTGTACCGGAAAAGAATATTGCCGAAGTCAATGTGGGGGATAAAGTTCAGTTCACCGTAAAGAGCTTCCCTGATAACGCCTTTGAAGGAAAGATCACACGACTGGCTAAAAATCTCAATACACAGACGCGCTCTGAAATAGTGGAGATTGAAATTGACAACCGCGGCGGCCAGCTTTTACCTGGAATGTATGCCAATGTGAACATTCCGCTGAAACGTCAGAAACTCACCATGGTGGTTCCGCAATCAGCCGTGATGATCAATATGGAGCGAAGCTTTGTCATTAAGGTATTTCATGGGAGCAAGCCGGTTTGGGTAGATGTGCAGAAAGGTGAGCAGCAAGGCGACAGGGTGGAGGTATTCGGAAACCTGGTGCAGGGAGATACGATACTTACCACCGCCTCTGACGAAATTAAGGAAACCGCAGCCATCAAGATCGTCATGGAAAATTGAAGAAATCCCTTTTTATGGAAGGCTCTAAAGAATTGACCTGCAAATATAGGGGCGAACTCAGGCCTTATTTGGAAATGCTAATGCATCATAAGGACAGCTTGCCGGAGCTGGAATGGAAAGCTTTTGTTGGCAAGACTGAGCAAAGCATTATGGCTAGCCCAGACCAATATTTGGTGGGGATTTCAAAGGAGGATGTTGATGAAAAAATTGTTCATGCACTATTTCTTGAATTCATCGCCAACATGGGCCAGCACTAGATTCGAAAAGGGCGAACCATAAAGTAAGGTCAACATGATTTTGTTTGTTACTTTTTTAATTGCCTCCCTGGGTGCCACGGCCCCCACAGATAGTTCGGGCGTGTACATGTGTGCTTCCGATTTTCAGGCGCATAAACTGGCATTAGCATCCGCGTGCCTTCACAAGAGAAATTGCGTTAGATTTCGCGAAAGGCCATTCGTCACAGTGCACTATAAGGGTCAGAAGTATAGATACAAAAAGCAGGATGTGTTTGGCTTCAAGGACTGTTCGGGAAACGACTATCGAATCTATCTGAACGAGAAGTACCATGTGCTCAGTCGTGAGAATATTTTTCTCTACGAAGTAACCGAGGATGTGGGATTTAGCGAAATGGTTGTATACGAGACCTCCTACTTTTTTAGCGAAAAGTTGGATTCACGCATCTATCCACTTACAAAACGTTATCTGGACTGGGTATATAGAAAGAACTTTGAATTTGTGAGACGGATGCACGTATCCTTTGGAAAAGATGAAGATCTGGCCAACTACGAGGAGAAAACAAAGCAGTATAAATTGATTTCACTTTACCGGCAGTCCATCGGATGGGAGAAGTTATAATTTGAGGTTTTTCCGTTGGGCCGAGAAGCCATGAGCCTAGTATGATTCTTGGAGTGTGACCTATAATGCATTCGCCCATGACGCACGTACCGAACTTCAGTTCCCCATTTTCAGGACCCCTATAAAATTGAGAATCCGAAGTGGCTGATCATCTTTTCCGTTTTTCCCTGAGCATCAATTTTCAAATTACGAAACGGATGGTCTTCAACCATCATGGCAAGCCGTTTCACTTTTGGATCCATGGAAGGCCCTTTGGGCATCGCCCAACGTTTTAAAACGCCCTCTATTTCCAGCCGAAAGTCGTAATGCAGGTGTGAAGCATCGTGTTTTTGAATGACAAAGGTTAACGACTTTGACGAGCCTTTACCACCGGTCGGTTCCGGCGTATCAAGAAAGCTTCTTTCATCTTTATATTGTTCAAGTCCCATGCACTATTGCCTATAAAAGTATGCCGCGACTACAAAGCAATCAAACGTTGTTAGAAAACCTGGAATCATTGCTCAGTTTAAAACTATCTTGAAGAAATTTGACATTGCTTCGTGGGACCTTCGGAATTTTGGCTATGTTCATTACTATCCGTCCAATCATCCTATTAAAGGGAGTGAGGTAAGCATAGTAGGGGACAAATGACAAATGAAAATGAACAGCAGTACGTGGGATTCCGGGGTGTTGACCACTTCATTTCGGGTAGCTTTGCTAAAAACATTCCGCATCGTCGTGTGAAGATTCCGACCAGGAGCGAGGTTAAAATTCCTTGTTGATGTGACGCGTTACGAAACATCTAGCGTGCCGCGTCCATGGCACGATTTACTTCCAGTAATAGCTTTGATATCCTCATATTTGGAGCGAGTAACATCATTTGGTCCAGCAAGCGCTTGAGCTCATTGCATATCATCCTATCGTTTTTCCCATAGTCCCAAATCGGCAATAGGGTGGTGTCAAATACTTCTTCGAATGAAAGTTCTTTTTTTATTATGCGAACCTCATTTTCACGGTTGCGAATATATTCTTTTGGCGTGTGGCAGATCCGAAAGGAATACAATTCAAAGAGGGCCCGCATCACCTGAATTGCCGTTCCCGGATCATTTATCCCAGGGCTCAGCGCCTTGATTCCTACCTCGGTAAGCTGTCTGCAACCATAAAAGAAGTTCTCCTTGATGGATTCTGACTGATGAATATAAAATTCATTTTGGAAATCTTTATTTGAGGCTTGGGACAAACAGCTGTCAACATTTGCTAGCGGAATGCCCTCCATTAAGAAAGTGCCTTGAGGGTGGAGGATGGAAATCGCGCAATTTTCCCGATCACACAGCTCCAGTAAGACCCTCGAGCTGAAACCTTCGTAGACGCCGGACTTAGCAGTGAGGATAACTGATTTTGTCGCGATCGGGATTTTTCCTTCTTCGACAATGCCTGCATGGCATGAAGATTCCAACGCGCTGAGTGTCTCTTCGTAGATCCGCCTGATGATAACATCATATTTGACAGACTGGGTGATGTAGTGGAGAAAATAGATGAATAGGAAGATATCGCAGATTGTCAGTCCAATAAGAAGGTAAGTGCTCAATGCGGGTATGTGGACGCCTGAGTCTACATTTCGAATTGTACTCAATAAAAACAAGGCATAAACAATCGTGCCGACATATATCCCTAGAACAACTTGCTGGAAGCGACTGCCTATGAGTTTATCCAGAATTCGATTGCTCATTTGAGATGCTGTCTGACTGAGTACAATCATCACCATGGAAAAGCTGAAGACCGTCAGGGAGATAATGCCTGCAGCGATGGAGGCGATGATGCTCCTCGCTGTTGATGGATCTTTCAAGCGAAGCCAGTGGAGACGATATTTGATTTGTTTACCCTCTTCAGAGAAGTCAAAAGCGATACTTAATGAGGAGAGAATCAGGAAAAGCAATGCGATAATGGCCGGGTAAAACGCGATGCTGTTAATTACTCGATTGTAGTTTTCCCTGAACCACGTCCGGATATTGATTTTCATTTTATAGGTTAATGTTAGTTTCTCATTTGAACGCCAAGTAAAAGTGCTGCTATAGGTCCCTTGCGATTTCCGTTGGCCGCGGAATGATTTAAACAGTAGAGGGAATGTTGTGACGACCGGTTTACATCCTTAGAGGTTTATAGTTGGGTGTTGGTTTGTGGTGCTGCGTCGGTTTTGGCAATACGTTTGGCGAGTTTTCCTATTGTGAGGCCTTGCACAAGTATACTGAAGACCACGCAGAAGTATGTGGCTATGGTGAGCAGTTCCTTTGATTCGCCCGATGGTAATGACAATACCAGGGTAATAGAGAGTCCCCCGCGCAATCCGCCCCAGATCAAAATGGTTGCTTCACTGCGGTCAATGTTTGTGAATCTGGGTAGGAGCAATTTGGGCAGGTATACGACCAATGTCCTGGAGAGTAATACCAATAGAATGGAAATAAGTGCAATGCAGATATAAATTGATTTGAGATCGACCACGACAAGCACAAACGCGATGATGATAAAGAGGATTGCATTTAAGATGACGTCCAACAGCGTCCAAAATTTGTGAACGTATTCTTGGCTATGATCGCTCATGGCTGATTTATTTTTGTAGTTCCCAACAAATAACCCCATGATAACCATGGCTAAGGGACCAGAAATATGGAAGTGGATACAGGTGGCATAACCTGCCATTACAAAGGCGATTGTAAGCAATACCTCGGCCTCATAGTTATCAATGGATCTCAATAGACGATATAAAATAAAGCCAAGGATCAGTCCAAAGAGTGTACCCCCGACAGCTTCTTGGATAAATAACACGCCGAAGGCTCCGTAGTCGATCTCCCCCGATCCCGATTTAAGTGTGGTCAAGAGGGCTATGAAAACAACCACGCCGACGCCGTCATTAAACAACGATTCTCCGATGATGATAGATTCTATTTTCTTTGGAACATTTGCTTTTGCTAGAATTCCGAGCACGGCGATGGGATCTGTTGGGGAAATCAAAGCGCCAAAAATCAAACAATAGATAAACTCAACGTATACGCCCAACGCCAGGCATAGGCCATACATTAATGTGGCGACGGTGGCACTGGAAATCAATACCCCACCAAATGCGAAGAGGGAGATGGGTTTCCATTGTCGTTTAATGTCGCTCCACTCAGTGTGCAGAGATCCTGCAAAAAGCAGGAAGCCAAGCATGATGTTGAGTATATAGTCACTAATATCGGCATGTTCGATAATATCTTTTATTTCCGAATAGTAATATTGATTCCAGAGCTTGCTACTGATAATAAATAGCGATAAAAGGGTAGACAGAAAAAACAACCCAATCACAAAAGGCATTTTTATGAACCGGTGATTTAGGTAGGAGAAAACGGCTGATATGCCAATCAATATTGTCAACGTAAAGTAAATTCCCATCTGCGGTAGCCATTTGTTGTAAATCCCGGAAAAAGCGCCATGCTCTTGTCGACGAATTGCGTGGTACCGGTTACGTAGCCGTTCTCGTCGGAGGCGAGCCACACGGCTGTTTTTGCCTCGGGCGTCGCCCAGGCATCGTGATTGATATTGGTTTTGATCTCGGCCAGTATGTTTTGCGCATGTTGTTCTTCTGTGTCATAAGGATGGTTGGTAACGCCTTTTGCACCTTTGCTGGCCATTGCGATGGCAATACCGTAGCTGGCCTGGTTTTTTAGGGATAGATCCATGAATCTTTATTTAAAGACTAATATGTCGCCAACGTCAATGTATGACGCCGAATGAATTCGTTTGTGTATAAGAGCCCTCCTGTGGTAACAACTGAGAAGGGGATGTTGTTACAGACGGTCATACGACTGTTTTTTTTCTTATAACTGGAGCCCGCCCCTTACCGCTAGTTCACAACATTAAATCGGTATAATAATTCTACGGGAGGCTTGTTCAGAAGGTGTATTAGGTTAAATCGCGATGGAACATGTTGTATTGATCATATTGACACTTGGATGGTTGATTAGCGGCGCTGCATTATTATTGAAAATCTTAAAACGATTGGGGATTTGGAAATAATCGGTGAATGGCAAGGCTGCGCCTTTGGTTTGTCAGCCCTGTTAAGGTATATGATTTTTTGGGGTAGCGCTTCTTTGAGAGAAGTTGGAAAAGAGAATGAATCCCGCTTTATTTCTCTTGGTAGGGTCCATGATTGAGAGGCGCCTTACAAAAGAAATGTTACGAGTCCTCGCTTGTTACAGGAATGATCGATCTGCTTAACACAGTTATTAATCTTCCTGGGTGTATCACGAATGGCGTGGAATAATATTGGCGATCAAATCCGAATTCTCGCCAAATGTTTTAGCGAAAATGGATTAATGTTGCGTGCGTGCGGATGACGAAGTGTAATCTGTTGCCAGCCAAATAAAAAAGACTGCACTTCCCAGGCCCATGTAGAAGCTATTAACTAGATTCCCCTCCCTATATCCAACGAAAAATGCACCAGCGATTAACGTGAAAGAGATGGCTAGTTCAATCCGGCCGTGTGTTTTGAATGGAATGATCTTGAAAATGCCAAAATCAAAATTTGTACACAGCGTCAGCGCGAGATGAATAGGCCCCCAAGTAAAAATCCAAAACGCAGCTGGAAGCTTGAGGTGAAACAACGCAGGAGCGAAGATTAAGAATACTACGAACAGGTAGTCGATGATGCCGTGGAGCTTAGACTTTATTATTACGAGATGTTTCATTTTCATACTTAGCACACTCCTTTAGTTATCGGGCAGCATGGCCACCACTGTTGCTAGTGGAAAACAATATTCCAACGTCTTGTCTGGTTTTGGGGATGTGCTCAAGGCCTGTCAATTGACCAGCCAGGGAGTTGAACCGATCATCTTCCTGAATGGCCGTTTCATAACCGGCGATGCTCACGTAGGCATAGATCCGGGAAGCGACGGGGGGTGAAAAGATATCGTGCACGATCACATTGGTGAGCTCTTTGACAGCGGTATGAACATATTCCGGGTCATGGGTTTTCGCCCTCCAGTCTTCCAATGCAGGTGACGCGCAACCTGCGATGGTACTGACCATCAGAAGGTAGATTCTTTTTTTCATGTTTGTTCTCACGTTGCGGGTAAGTCAAAACTAATGCATTATCGCGAGGGAACTGGGCTTTAATATCGATTTATAGCCGATTTAATGTGAGTTTAATGGCGCTGTAAACTTCTGTGAAACGTAGCCTCAGGTGGGCTGCCGAATGCGTTTGGGTCGGCCGAATTGATGGCAAAAACAATCGCTCCGGAGAGCGACCGGCCGCAGGCATGGAGAGATTAAAAAGGTCGCATGAGCCCAACCTCTTTGCAGAAGTTAGCCTGACCTTGAGCGGCTTAATGATCAATGGAATTTTCTGAAATGATAACGGTATACTTTCTTTTTCTTTATAAAACTTAACGTGTCGGCATAGTATGGTTTCTTCACGGAATCTCCCACCTGGGCGATGCTGCCAAAGCTGGTGTGCCCATTGAAGGGCACGGGCTCAGGTTGAAAAAAATACTCGGTCGAATCGTTGTTTAACTTGAAATGAACTCCCTGGAATCCTGATTTTATATATGAAATCTCACCCTCCAATTCCGCAGTATAAAAGGTTGTGAAATGTCTTTTCTTATGCCATTTTGTTCTCATCCAGGTTCGGTAGACAAACACGGTGAGCATAAAGCCAATTATTCCGATCAGAATAAGCCTCTTTTCCATAGTCATCGTTGCCTGAACACCAGATAAATTTGAGGATCAGACTAGATTTTAGTTTTTGAAGATATTCATTTAGATGATAAGTCTAACGCCTCCCAATTCGGCTACTTTATAGGGGAACCTATTTCCCGGTGAGGCAATAAACATAAAATTGATTGGGATATTCCAATTTTTGCTGAGCGATCGAACCAGTTCCGGCGTGAAGCTGCCGGTGAGTTGCACAAATTCAATGTCAATTTCGGGGTAGGCTCGGTCCAAAACGTCCAGATCGCTCAGGAATGTCTTTGGCATGTCCTGGCCTTCTTTGAGGACCGTAACGATTTTTAACCTGTTGGTGGGTTCGTTCTCGTGAACGTACATCATTACTTTATTCAACGAAGCAATTGAATCGGCCTTTGAAAAATACACGAATTGTTGGTTGTTAAGCCGGTGCATGTGGAAGGTTAATTTGATCCGCAGGATGCGGGCTATCGCAGATAACGTTGAAAAAAAGCTATCGATCACGACCAGGGCCATTCGGAACAGTTCCACTCGATTTAACATAAGCATGATGATGAGAATGGCGGGAACGAAGTACTGTAGAAATACCAGCAAATATTCCGGATGCAATTTGATGTTACCATACAGAGCCACCGTCACTGCCCCCACGGCCACAACCACTGTTATCGGAGAGGCATAGACAGGCCGTGGTAAACTATCGCGTTTCATTTTGAGAAGAAAATTTCCAATGCCGAAGTAGATCATGACCGACAGGAAACTGATGGTATATACGCCAGCGAGAGCGGCCAACTGGCCCTGCGTTACAAACAGGACGGAAAGGCATAGAAGAAAAAAGAGAATCAAAATTCGATATGCGCTGCCGCGGCGATTTTCCTTTAACGTAAACTGAGGCAAGATGCGATCCAGCGCCATACGTTTAATCAGTCCGCCGACCCCAACATAAGAGGTGAGCACCGCGCCACTGAGCACCAGTACCGCATCTATCGAGATGAGGGTGCGAAGCCATGTTCCTCCGGTAGTAAAGCCGATGTGGGATAGCAGGGCTTCCTGATGGGACACAACCTCTGCTTTCGATACCACCAATATGGCCAGTAACGCCATGAGCGGATTGATGACGGCGACAGAGATCCACATGTTGCGAAGTGTTTTGCGAAATACTCCCGGCGCTTGCTCCTCTACAAAATTGGCCGAGCTTTCAAATCCTGAAATGCCGAGCATGGCTGCGCAAAAACCAAAGTAGATGGCCGACATAAAATTGCCTTCAACAGGGATCTGAAAATTCCACACGGCAATCTGCCAGCCGTGCGTAAACACAAACCAGACTCCGCTCCCGAGGAGAAAAACCATCGAACTGAGGTGAAAAATGAAAATGATGGTGGCCACTACCGACGATTCGGAAATTCCAAGGATGGTGAGAAAAAGGAAGAAACTCAATAAACCGATGGTGGCTAAGAACACAGAGAGGGTGGGCAGCAGGGTGTGCAAATAATGCATGGCCTCCGAAGCGGAAAGCACCGCCGTTGCCATATAGGACAATATAGTCAGGCACGCGGCAACCGAGGCATTGCTCTTGCTGGTGGTGTTGAGTAACACGTTGTAAGCTCCTCCATTCAAAGGCAAAGCCCCGACAACCTCCCCATAGATCTTACGAAACAGATACAGCACGCCGGCGACAATCGTTAGAGCAAGCCATGCATATTGCCCTGCATACACTATGGTAAGGGCCGACACATATAGACAGGAAGACGTGATGTCATTGCCGCAGATGGCCGTGGCATGAAGTTCATTGAGTTTTTTTATCGGATGCATCTGTGGAGTCCGTTGAGATTTTAAAAGTTGGTGCCTGGTAGTCGGCAGGCAGGTAGCGAGCGGGTACCGTTGTCCTATTGCCGTCACGTGCCGAACGGTAATGTGGCGACATGATTTCTACGCCGGCTTCATTGAAGGCATCCTGAATGTTTTGATGCAGGGATGAATAGATCGCCGTCATCTGCTGCGAGTCCTGGGTGTGAAGGTTGATCTGATACGCTACATAAAAATCATCCAGACTGGTTTGAAAAACAAAAGGCCTGTGGTTTTCGTCGACAAATATTCCGGTCGTTTTCAAGGCCGCGGCAATGAGCAGTTCATGGACTTGTTTCCACGGAACATCATAGCCAATGGTTACCGTGGAGTGAAGGATTAGACCGCGCTCTTGCGCCGAGGTGGTGTAGTTGATCGTATGTCCGGTAAGAATGGTGGAGTTGGGTATAGTGATTTCTTCATTTTTGATGGTTCTTATCCGCGTGACGAGCATAGACTTCTCCACCACGTCGCCTGAAACATCGCCGATCTTTACCCGATCGCCCACTTTGAAGGGCCTCATGTACGTGATGACCAGCCCGGCAACCGCATTGGATATGGCCGAAGAAGACCCCAAAGAAAATATTACACCCAGGAATACAGAAACGCCCCTGAACACGGGAGAGTCTGAACCGGGTAGATAGGGAAATATGACGATAAAACTAAAGACCCACAGCAGAAACCGAACAATGTTGAAAGTGGGTTTGGCCCAATCGGGATAAAATCCCTGGATGTTCAACACCTGGCTTTCGATTTCCCCGGCAATAAAGCCAAGGAATTTGATTACATAGTGCGTCACGGCCAGGATCACGGCGATGGCAAACAGGTTGGGAAGGTAATCGATAAGTCCCCAGAGAACGGCCTGTACCGGGGAGAGGATCCAGTCGATAAGTTTATCGGCAATGCTGCGGGTCCAGGGAAAAACGCTGAAGAGCAGCGGTAAGGCAATATACAGCGTGAGCGCGATGATGAATAGGCGAAGGATGTTGACAAGAAAAACGATCACTTTGAGTTCTCTCGCGCTGTCGAGCAATTGGTAGCCTTTGATGCGGATGCCTCGGATGGCGTTGCCTTTCAATCTGGCCAACCGGACCAGTATACGTTTGAAGAGCTTGTTGATCAATCGAATCATCACATAGATTCCCAGCAGGATCAAGAGAATGGACGCCACTCGTGTAAGCAAACTGGTTAGGCTATGCTCCTCTCGTTCGCCCCGTATGGCCTGGCGGATTGCGTCGCGGTAGCGAATAGCCAACGTAACCGGCTTTTCCTCGTACCACATCGCTTCAAGTTCATTGATGCTCATGATGAGTTGATCGTGAAAAACGATCTCCGGCGACATTTCCGAGATGCTTACCTGAAGGGAGTCCGGCTGAAATTTAAAATCCTCATAGAGCTGGACAATTTTTTCACTAATGGCTTTTACTCGATCCTCTGGGCCGAAGCTGCCAACGCGCGTATACACCATAAATAAGGTATCGCCAAATGGCGCCACCGGGGCGCCATGCGAAGAGGCTTTCATGGCCCGCAATTGATGACGCCGTTTTAGTTGATGAAGTGAATCTTGTGTTACCATGGCGTTGAGCTTTGCCATCAAAGCGTCGCGATGACGTGCTTGCTGGCTACCGGTCAGCGCCTGAATTTCTGCTTGAAGAGCCACTCGGCGAAGGGAGTCGGCCGTGTGCGTGCTGTCCATTTGCTGCATCAGCCGCGTGACATGCGGGAGATCTGGGGTGTCCATGGACTGACCATGCAGCGGCTGCGCAAGCATTGAAATCAATGCCCAAAGGAGTACATACTTCATTGTATCGCTGTTAAGTGCACTCAAAGATCGCCTTTTTCTATCAAGGGAATGGAGGGATGATTTTGCAGGGCCGAAATAAGTGTGGTCGAAGGCACTAGCGTCCTTTGGATAATCGGGGCCTCTTTCCAAAAAAAGCGATTTTTGTTCGGATGAGGTCGATGAGACTCGATTCAAGGGCAAGGGGAGTCTGATCGGTCATCTCATGCGGGCTTCTGCGCAAGCTTAAGACTGGCATATGGCGATATGCTGAATCCACGGCTTGTCCCATGGTGGTAGCGCCTACAATGCGCGTGGCCTTTTCCACGGCGCTTGTCATCACCAGCAGTTCCGGACGAAAGCGGTTCAACAGCCGCGGTAAATCGAACTCGACCAGGTGATCATAGATTTTGTGCGTGCAAGTCCCTTGATTGTCGCAGATACGGCCACAGACAAAGTCAAGTAAGGAAGCCAGTCGCCTGAGTTCGTGCCGTTCGCCCGATACGGTCAATCCCACCAGAAGGACCTTTGAATGATTCATCTTCACGAGCCGGCGAACCATTCTGAATTTGTCCAAAACCCGAGGGCTCCACAAGATGGGGATAAGAATCCTACCAAAATCGATCCGGGGTTGACTGGAAGGAATGGTCAGCACAGAGCACGGAGCAAATTCCATCACACGTCGAGTTGTAGATCCGAGTTTCCTTGCATGAATACCCTGGCTCTGTGTGCCAATGATGATCAAGTTCATTTGCATCACACTGGCAACGTAGCAAATTTCATCTGCCGCAACGCCCGACTTCACGGTGGTCTCAATTTCTAGGCCTGTGTCGGAGATCCATTTTGCGGCATGGCGTTGAAGATTTTCTTTCGCCATGCCCATTAATTGCGACTGTGCCTGGATATATTGTTCCTTGTCATCCGTTGTCGACAGGGGGTCGATGTGTTCAATGACCTGGATCAGAACAACCTGCGCATGGAATTGTTGAGCAACGGCAAAGGCCGATTCTAAAACGGCCAAAGACGCCGGAGAGAAATCCAAAGGAACCAAAATCTTCATCCTATCGATAGCGTTATTTATGGCCATGGGTGACAAGCGTTGGAGTATGTTCGATGGTGTGCGCGTTTTTTAACGTGGCGCATTCAATATTCGGGTGGCGGTGGAGCAACGATGAAAAGATCTCTTTCCCCTCGCTGGTCGTCAACGGTTGCTGGAATGCAGCGTTCGCACCCATCCGCAAGTACGTGTCAGCCACCACCGAAGGCATCATGCTGGACAGTACACCGATGAAGCACGCATCCAACGCCCTGTTCTCGCGAAGCGTTTGCAGACAGCGCGTCCCGGATAACCGTTTTAAGTCGGCATCCAAAAAAATGCAAGTCGGCATGTGTTTGAATTCGTGTTGAATCATTTCGAGCGCCTCGTCGGCATAGATGAAGCTAATGCACTGAACCGTTGGACAAACGTCGTGCAAAATGTCCTCCAACCAATCAAGCGTCGTATTGGAATTGGCAATAAGTACAATGTTTTCTTTTTGCATAGGTGCTGCTTCATTATCAACTGCAAACATTCTGCCAACGCCATTTTTAAAAAGCGAAAAGTAGCGCTTTCCTTTTTCATCTATCCCGATAGGGTGTAAAACGAGAATTAAATCGGTATTAAATCGACATTAAACATGGGGCGTTGTAGGATAGGGGCTTGGTGATGGACTTCTGTTCTATAACTTTTTGCTGAACGTTGTTGTTGTTCCTATCGCGTGTATAGGATGAAGACGATGATCAATTTCAGCGTTATGAAAAAAAATCAATATGGTAAATTAATAATGTCAGTCGGAATTTCCGGGGTGACGATGTACGGCGTTATGTTTTTAAATGTTGTACAGGGCAATCATATTTATTTAAGTGCCACGCGACTTTACATGAGCCTTCTGATGACCGCGCCGATGGCACTAATCATGCTGGTGGTGATGCGACACATGTATGAAGACAAACGGGTAAACGCCTTCATCGCCGCCACAGCGATCTCGGTCTTCTTCACATCATTGTTTTTTTTGCGCACGCAAGTGGGTGTCGGAGACAAACACTATATGAAGGCCATGATACCCCATCACTCATCGGCCATCCTCACCAGTGAACAGGCTAACTTGAGAGACCCCGAAGTGCGTCAGTTGGCCGACCATATTGCAACATCGCAAAAGCAAGAGATCGCGCAGATGAAAAAAATTCTGACACGATTGAAGGCTGAATAGGGCTGATATTAAATCGAAATTAAAGACGGATTAAATCGATTATAAAGTTGATGCTGACGCTTGGTAAATGCTCATGGTGGTAGGATTTTTGGTTCTTTCATGGTGAAAAAAGTCCCCCGATAAGCGATCTGCATCTTATGAAAGTTTTAATACACATTTGTCTGTTGGCATTCTCCGGTACGTTTTTTTTTGCATGCAATGAAAGCCGGGCCAGCCGAAATAAAGATACACTGCCCGAACTGGAGGTGATGACCTTACGGGCACAAAACATCTCTATTCCGCGTGCCTACATTTGCCAGATCAATGCGGTGCAGTATGTGGAAATTCACGCCCGGGTACAAGGATACCTGGAAGACATATATATTGATGAAGGACAACTGGTCAGGAAGGGGCAACCACTGTTTCGGATCAGTTCCAACGAATACAAAGAGATGGTCATCAGGGCTGAGGCCAATGTACAACGTGCCCTGGCCGAAGCCAAGGCAAAAAGCCTGGAAGTAGAACGCATTGCTTTGATGGTGGACAAGCACGTGATTTCCGAATCGCAGCTGCAGGTGGCCAAAGCCCAACTGGATGCTGCATCCTCTGGGGTGGGAGAGGCCCGGTCGGTGTTGGAAAACGCAAAGATCAATCTGAACTATACCTTTATACGCGCACCGTTCGACGGGGTCATCGACAGAATCCCTTTTAAGAAGGGAAGCCTTATCAACTCGGGTACACTCCTTACTTCATTGTCCAATATCGATGAAGTGTTTGCCTATTTCAAAGTGTCTGAAACCGAATACCTGCAGTTGCTCGGCAAAGAGATAAAAGGCCGGAAAATCAATGCGGCCCTTGCTAAAATTTCCTTGGTGCTTGCCGATGGGTCCCCGTATCCCTTAAAAGGCACTATCGAAACAATCGAAGGTGATTTTGATCGTGAAACAGGATCGATCGCCATTCGCGCGCGCTTTTCAAATCCTGATTTTATTTTGAAACATGGCGCATCCGGGAAAGTCCTGTTGCAACGCACCTGGAACAACGCCCTGTTGGTTCCGGAAGCTTCTGCCTTCACCATTCAAGATAAAAACTATGTCTATATGGTCGACAAAAATAATATTGCCCGGGCGCGAAATTTTAATACTCTGGCCCGATTTGATCATTGCTTTGTGGTGAGTGGGCTTAGCCCCGGGGAGCGGATCCTCCTGGAGGGATTGCAACAAATTCACGATGGGCAACCGGTGAAGCCCAAAGCTTACTCCGCCGATTCGATCCGTATCAGTCGTCAGTAGAGACCCATCAAAGTAAACATCGCCATGTTCGATATATTCATCAAAAGGCCCATCCTGGCCACTGTCATTTCCATTCTCATCACCTTCCTGGGGCTTCTGTCGCTATTGAAGCTTCCCGTTACACAGTTCCCATCGATTGAGCCGCCCTCTGTGACGGTAACGGCAAATTACACGGGTGCCAACGCAGAGGTCTGTGCAAAGACAGTAGCCACTCCGTTAGAGCGCGCCATAAACGGGGTTCCTGGCATGACCTATATGTCCTCGGTGTGCAGCAACAACGGCATTACGTTGATTCAGATATTTTTCGAATCGGGAACGGATCCGGACCTGGCAACCGTGAATGTACAAAACCGGGTCACCAGTGTGCTTGATGAGTTGCCCGAAGAAGTAATCAAAGCCGGTGTGATTACCGAGAAAGAAGTCAGTAGTATGCTGATGTATCTCAATATCACCAGCGCCGATAGTCTCCAGGATGAAAAATTTGTTTACAATTATGCAGACATAAATATTCTCCATGAACTTAAGCGCATCAACGGCGTTGGTTTCGTGGAAATTATGGGTGCCCGGGACTATGCCATGCGGGTGTGGCTGAAGCCCGATCGCATGGCCACTTACAACGTGTCGGCGCAAGACGTTATCCAGGCCATTCGCGAGCAGAATGTCGAAGCGGCGCCCGGCTCGACGGGTATCAGTTCCGACAAAGAAGCGCAGGTGCTTCAGTACGTGTTGCGCTACACGGGAAAATTCAACACCGAGGAGGAGTACGAAAACATCGCGGTGAAGTCGCGGCCGGATGGTGCGATCTTGCGGGTGAGAGATGTTGCCGATGTAGAGTTTGGATCCCTGGACTATGATATGGTGTCGACCACGGATGGAAAACCTTCCGCCTCCATTATGATCAAGCAAAGGCCGGGCTCCAACGCGCGCGAAGTCATCGCGGCAATCAAATCCAGGATGGCAGAATTGGAGGCGTCCTTTCCGTCTGGGATGGAGTATAACATCGCCTACGACGTTTCCCGTTTTCTCGACACTTCCATTGACGAAGTCGTTCGGACGCTGGTGGAAGCCTTTCTGCTGGTGTCGCTGGTGGTGTTTATTTTTCTCCAGGATTTTCGCTCCACGCTCATTCCCGCCATTGCTGTTCCGGTTTCCCTGATCGGTACGTTTTTCTTTATGGACCTGTTTGGTTTTTCCATCAACCTGCTCACCCTGTTTGCTCTGGTGCTTGCCATCGGCATCGTAGTGGACAACGCCATCGTGGTGGTAGAGGCCGTTCATGTGAAGATGCATACCGAGAAATTGTCGCCCCGCAGCGCCACGCTGGCGGCCATGAAAGAGATCGCCGGTGCCATCGTAGCCATTACGCTGGTGATGTCGGCCGTGTTTATCCCAGTAGGATTTATGACCGGCCCAATTGGTGTATTCTACCGGCAGTTTTCCCTGACGCTTGCCATCGCCATAGTTATTTCTGGCGTGAACGCCTTGACCTTGTCGCCGGCCCTGTGCGCTATGATGCTCCGGCCACAACACGCTGCGAAGCAGGGACTGTTGCAGCGGGCCTTCCATCGCTTCAATGAGATCTATTCGAGGCTTGAACATGGATACCGCAATCTGCTTTCCCGGCTTTTGAAGCGGAAGGCTGTGATCGTGACCATGCTTATGGCCTTTGTGGCGGCAACCGTCGTCACCAGTTCATTTCTGCCGACGTCCTTTATCCCCACGGAAGATCAAGGAATGATCTATGTAAACATAACCTTGCCCGCCGGCGCCACCGTTGAACGCACCCAGGAAGTGCTTGACCAATTGACACGGCTTACGACAGGGGAGGACGCCATCGAATCGGTGTCGACACTGGCAGGCTACAGCCTGATGACTGAATCGGCAGGAGCCTCCTATGGCATGGCGATGATCAACCTGAAGGGCTGGAGTCAGCGGGAAGAATCCGTCAACGATCTCATCAAATCCCTGCAGGCAAAGGCGTCGGCTGTGCATGATGCGGAAATCCAATTTTTTCCACCGCCCGCCGTGCCGGGTTTTGGAAATGCCAGTGGCTTCGAACTGAGACTGCTGGATCACACGGGGGGAGACTTGATGAAGACCGCAGAGGTTACCTCCAAATTTATCGGTGCACTGAACGCGCGCCCCGAAATTCAAAATGCATTTACCAGCTTTGATCCGAATTTTCCGCAATACCTTCTCCGGATTGACTATGATAAGGCCACGCAGCTGGGCGTGTCGGTTAAAAATGCCATGGATGCCTTGCAGACGTTGGTGGGAAGTTTTTATGCATCCAATTTTATTCGGTTTGGACAGATGTACAAAGTGATGCTGCAAACCGGTCCGGGTTTTCGCACACAGCCCCGCGACATTCTAAAGCTCTATGTAAAAAACGATCAGAACGAAATGGTGCCTTTCTCCAGTTTCATGACCCTGGAGCGCACCTTTGGCCCCGAGCAACTGACGCGCTATAATATGTTTACCGCCTCTATGATCAACGGGGAGCCATCCCCCGGCTATAGCAGTGGCGACGCACTGGCGGCCGTAACAGAGACCGCGGCCAGCACGCTACCCAAGGGCTACACGTTCGACTGGTCTGGCGTGTCGCGCGAGGAGGTGAAATCGGGCAACCAGGCGCTGATCATCTTTATGATCTGCTTGTTTTTTGTTTACCTGTTGCTGGCTGCCCAATATGAAAGCTATCTACTCCCCCTGGCCATCATTCTTTCCTTGCCGGCTGGAGTTTTTGGCGCCTATCTTTTTCTGGTGCTCGCCGGGCTGGAAAATAATATCTATGCGCAAGTCGCCTTGGTTATGCTGATCGGCCTGTTGGGAAAAAATGCAATCCTCATTGTAGAATTTGCCATTCAGCGCCGCCTGGAAGGGGCAACTGTGATTGAGTCGGCCGTGGAGGGGGCCAGCGCCCGGCTGAGGCCCATTCTGATGACCTCGCTCGCTTTTGTTGCCGGACTTATTCCCTTGTGCCTGGCCCATGGAGCAGGTGCCATCGGGAATCGTTCCATTGGTACGGCCGCCGCCGGCGGCATGATCACCGGAACCCTGTTTGGGTTAATACTCGTCCCCGGTTTGTATGTGATCCTGGAATCACTCAGCACCCGCACAGTGCAAGAATCCAATGATGCTTCAACTCAAATCCACGTCAATCCATGAAGAACATTTTTCACCGCGCGTTGACTTTCGTATGTGGCGTGGCTGCGCTCTCCTCCTGCAGTCTTTCGCAGGCGCCGCTGAGCCATGAAGCCACGCTGCCAGCCACTTATCAACGCGCATTGCCCGATACGGGAAGCATGGCACAAGAACCCTGGAATGTCTTTTATGCTGACACCAGCCTGAGGGGATTCATCGCCATTGCCTTGCAAAATAATCCAGACACAAAGGCCGCCCTGCAGAGAATCCGCATGGCGTATGCAGATTACGCGCTCATGCAGGGCAGGATGCTGCCCAATGTGAATGCGTTGGTCAAGGGCAACGTTGAGCGTTTCGGACGCTACACGATGAACGGCATTGGCAACGAGGACACCAACCGTTCCGAAAGTCTTCCTGCCGATCAGCAACTTCCCAATCCTTATCCTGAATGGTTTGCCGGACTCTCTTTCAGTTGGGAGGTAAACCTTTGGGGAAAATTATCCAGTCGGCGCCAAGCCGCACTCAATCGCTTGATGGCCTCCGAGGAAATGCACCACGGCGTGATGACCTGGTTAATAAGTGCCATCGCCGAGAACTATTACGAGTTGATGGGCCTCGACCAGGAACGAAAAGTATTGCTCGAAAACCTACGTCTTCAGGAGTTTGGCCTTGAACTGGTGACGATTCAAAAAGCAGGCGGCAAGGTGAATCAGCTCGCCGTCGATCAGTTTGAATCCACGCTGCTGAGTACACGAACGCGCCTGGTACGAGTAGAACAGAACATCCGCGTCACCGAGGCCCGCGTGAACCAGCTGTTGGGGCGCTATCCACAACCGCTTTCCCGCGATTCAATTACACACTACCGCCCGATCCGGGAAGTAAAGGCAGGGCAACCCGAAAGGCTGCTGGCGTATCGCCCCGACATCCGGGAAGCGGAGTTTAATCTGCGGGCCACTCATGCCGATGTTCGCGCTGCGCGGGCGGCGTTCTATCCGTCGCTTAACGTGACGGCGACGGGCGGTTTTTCCGCGTTTGATGTTTCCAAATGGTTTCTAACGCCGGGGTCAAGTGTCTACAGTCTGGGCGCTGGACTTTCGGCACCAATTTTTCAGCGCCGTCGGATCAAGGCACTGTATGCCTCTGCAACGGCACGCCAGCAATTGGCCTTTACCCTTTATGAAAAATCCGTGCTTACCGGCTACCACGAGGTATTTGCACTGCTACACAATTTTTACAGCCTACGCACCCAAATTGATTTGAAACAGCAAGAAACAGACGTTTTACACCGCGCCTTCGCCAGTTCGAACGACCTTTTTGCCGTGGGCTTCGCTACCTATCTGGAGGTCATCATGGCACAACGTCGCGTGCTCGACGTGGAACTGGAGTTGACCGGCCTTCGGATGGAACAATTGAAGAATGTGGCCGCGCTTTACCGCGCCTCAGGAGGCGGATGGAGCCCGCCTGGCGGTCGTTGAAATGACCGCGTGTGGCGAAGGAGAAATGGCGAGGGGCTGTTACTAGTTCTGCTCCTTATTGCGCTGGTCGGCGAACTGGTGATCCAGACTCAACGCAGCCGTGATCAGGCCTAGGTGCGTAAATGCCTGGGGGAAATTTCCCAGGTGTTCGCCTTGAAAGCCAAGCATCTCCGCGTACAGGCCCACGTGGTTGGCATAGCCTAACATCTTTTCGAAGAAGAGACGGGCTTTGTTGAGTTGGCCCGCCCTCGAAAGACATTCTACATACCAGAACGTGCACATGGAGAATGTTCCCTCTCCACCTTTAAGGCCATCGAGTCGTTCGTCGGTGCGATAACGATACACAAGAGAGTCAGACACCAGTTCATCCTCGATGCATTTCAGCGTCGACAGCCACCGCGGATCCGTTGGGCCAATGAACCGAATCAAGGGCATCAGTAGGGTGGCGGCATCTACCGTCTCGGCGCCTTTATATTGGACAAAAGCTTGAAGTTTCTCATTCCAAAATTCATTGTGGATAGAATGGAAAATGGCGTCGCGTTGTTCGCGCCAGACCGGGTTGGTCGGGTAGGAGTGGGCCTCGGCGATCTTGATTCCGCGATCAAGCGCTACCCAGCACATCATACGCGAGTACAGGAATTCCTTTTTACCGCCGCGCACTTCCCAAATGCCCTCATCCTCGCTTTGCCAGTGCTTACTTACCCAGTTCACTTGACGCGTGATGTTCTGCCAGAAATCATAGGAGATAGGCTCAGCATGTTTGTCAAAAAGATAAATCGCATCCAGCAGTTCACCATAAATGTCCAGTTGCACCTGCTTGTAGGCCCCGTTGCCGATGCGCACAGGACGCGATTCTTTATAGCCACTCAAATGATCGAGCTCCATTTCAAAGAGATCCTTGCGGCCATCGATCCCGTACATGAGGCTCAGGTTTCCGGCCTCGCCGATATCCCGGCATTGCTGCTCAACCCAGTTCATAAATTCACGGGCTTCTTTCCGATAGCCAAGTTTCAGCAACGCGTAGATGGTAAAGGAAGCGTCTCGAATCCACGTGTAACGATAATCCCAGTTACGGATGCCCCCGATTTCTTCCGGCAGACCAAAGGTTGGTGCTGCTACAACCGAGCCGTTCTTGCGGGAAGTCATCAATTTCAACACGAGTGCCGAACGGTTCACAATTTCCATCCAACGGCCGCGGTAGTGTGATTTGGCTATCCAGTCCTTCCAGTAATTGATCGTGTCATAGAGGCTTTCGTTGGCGAAGTCTTCAATGGATTCGGGTGAGTCCATTCCTTCTGACACCAACTCGAGCATGAAGATCGCTTTTTCCCCCGTTTTAAGCGTGAAGGATGCTTCCACATCCTGACCGTGATGTTCCATCGGCACGGTGGATCGCAGGCGAAGCGTCATGGGGTTGGAGCCTTCGCTTGTGAAACTGAAGTCCCGCTCGCTGTGGCGGGCTAGCCGGTGTGCGGCGCGGGCATAGTCGAACCGCGGCCGGCATTGCAACGAAAAGGTGAGCGAGCCGCGGACGCATGACACAGTGCGGACCAGTTCTTTACCACTATAGTCTTCTTCCACCGGCATAAAGTCGGTGATTTCGGCCACGCCATCCCGGGCCAGGAAGCGGGTCAGTAGCACGTTTGTGTCGGGAAGGTAAAGTTGTTTTTGGCGTAGGTCGTCATGGCGCGGTGCGATCTTAAAGAAGCCTCCTTTGTCCTTATCCAGCAAGGCAGCAAAAATGCTGGGCGAGTCAAATTTCGGGAAACACAAAAAATCAATGGATCCATCTAAGCCCACCAGGGCGACAGTATTCAAGTCGCCGATGACGGCGTAATTTTCAATGGGTTGATAGCTTTCCATGGATGGCGCGTTTTGGGTGATGAGGCAAGCAAGGGTTGGTAATAAAAAGACCCGGAGAACACTATCCGGGCCTTTTTCCATTAAAGCAACAACTGTAGCATGAAACGGTTTAGTTTAGGTTGTTTTTATAGTCCTGTTTGAAGTAAAGATTAAGGACGTTGCAAACACCCTGGTAGTTATAGGGCCTGAAATAGATGGCCAGGGCGCCCATTTTCTGAAGCTCAATCACCCGGTGGTGTGCGGGAACCGAGGAGTGGACAATCACGGGCACTTCCCGTAACAAATCTGTCTTTCTCATCGCCTTTAAAAATTGCAGGGCGTCGATGCCCGGTACGCTCAGCTCTACAAAAACACAATCCGGCGAAAGATTGTCCTCCTGAAGAATTTCTAACGCTTCCACGCTATTTCGAGCCAACATGAAAAGCGTTTCCGGCGCCACATCAAGCAACGCCTCTACGAAGATCGCTTGATCCATCGGGTCATCGTTTATCAGCAGACAAGATTTTGCGATCTGGATCATAGGGAGTGTTTTAGAAAAAAATATAGCCTTTCCATCTTCCTTTTTTCTGGTAGTACCGAAGGCTGTCGAATAGCCGGATATTTTCTTCCCGGATTTTTTCAAGAAAGTTTTGTTCTTGTGCCAAATTCGCTTCTGCGATTTTCTGCTGGGTTCTTGCTTTTCCTAGATTGCGAAGGACCAGGTCGCAACGTGCCGACAGCACCTGATAATTTTGGGTCTGCTCACTTAGCCGCTGGCGCATCGTTGTAATTTGCTCGGTGAGCAATGCCACCGTATCCCTTGCAATGGCGAGCAACTGGTCCAGCTCCGCAGCGGATTTTTCGCCCAATAATTTTTCAGCAAGCAATGCCTCGCTTCGAAGTTTTTGCTGGTCTAATTCCCGGCGTATAGCTTCGTTGGAACCCTGCGTCGACCACAGCCAGGAAAATGCAATTGCAAAAAGAATCGCTGTAGCCACCGTTATAATTCTAGCCGTCTTGAGACTGTCCATAGAGGTCCATTCCTTTCATACAAGAAACGATATTTGGCCCGCGTTGGAAATGAACGATAATTAAATCGAAATTAAATCGATATTAAAACACGCTAGACCGTGCGAACCGGAAACCGTACGGTGAATTCGGTGACCTCTCCCGGCACCGACCTGACCGTAATGGCGCCGCGGTGAAGACTAACGATACGTTTCACCAGGGATAGGCCAATGCCAGAACCCTTAATGGACAGATTGCCTTTGCCGCGAAAAAAAGGATCAAATATTTTGGTGAGTTCATCGGCATCAATGCCTTTACCCAGGTTGACAAACCGTAGGGTGATGAAATCGGCGCTCCCGGCCTCCAACTGAATCACAGTTCGATTATCGTCCGAATATTTACAGCCGTTGTCCATCAGGTTGAGGATGGCCACTTTAACTAAATGTTCGTCGCCGAACACCGAGAGCGAATCCGGCTCAATCTTTAAATCGAAGTCGATGTCAACTTTGTATTTGGGAAAGGCCTTCAGAAGTTCTTCTTTCATTTCCCAAAGTGCATCGTCGATGCGAAACATGGTGAAGTTTGTCTTAGGCTCCGAGGCGCTGGTTTGGGCCAGCAGTAGCAACTGCGTGGTGAGATCATTGAGGCCGCGCAGTCCCCCAAGCACCGATCGCAAAACCTTTACATAGTAGTCCGGGTTTCGTGGTTGCAGAAGCGATACATCGATCTCGGACGTCATGATGGTGATGGGTGTCTTGATTTCGTGCGAGGCATTGGCGATAAAATTTTTCTGCGACAAGAACGCCGCTTGCAACCTTTCCAACATGCTGTTGAAGGTCTGTGATAGTTTGCTCAATTCGTCTTTTTGGTTTCCCTCGTCCAGCCTGCGGTTCATATTGACCTCAGTAATTTCACTGACCTGGGATACAATTTTGGAAATCGGGCTGAGCACTCGCCCGGCATATACCCAGCCCAGGACAGAAACCAGCAGTAAGCTAAGGGAGAAAGTCAGCACCAAGACGTTGCGTAGATTGGCCAGCGCGTCCCGTCCATACACATCGGTGGCGGCTGCCACGACGGTAAAGCGATCATAGCGGTCGGCGAACAGAAACCCGAGCGCTTCAACCTTTCCCTCCTTAAAACTTATTTCCTTTTGCAGACGAATCCGGTTGAGAAGGGCGGTGTCTATGTTGACAACGGGAGTGCCATCAGAGCTATATAATTCCTCATTGCGGTAGTTGTAGATAGCAATGTATTGGTTGGGTAGGCTGGCTGGATTGTTTCGCTCCATGCGTTTGAGCAGGTCGGCGTTCACTTCCTTCACCTCGGTGAGAACTTGGGCTGTGTTGGTTGCCCGGTTTTTCAGACGTCGGTAAAAATCCTCTTTTCGGTAATTGTCTGAAAAGAAATAAATGGAAATACAAATCACAGATAACATCACCACAACCAGGCTGAAAAAGATCAACGTTAAGCGCGTGCGGATGTTCATGCTTCGTTGCTTAAGACGTATCCCAACCCTATCCGGGTTTGCAATAGTTTTGGTGAAAAATCCCGGTCAATCTTGTTTCGTAGCATATTGATATACACTTCCACCACGTTGGTACCCGTGTCGAAGCGAATGTCCCATATTTTTTCGGCCAGTTCGGCACGCGAGATGACTCTGCCGGGATGGCGAATAAAGAACTCCAGCAAGGTGAATTCTTTTGCGGAAAGTTTGATGGTTTTTTCCCCTCGGACGGCCACCTTTTTTTCAAGGTCTAACTTCAAGTCCTCAAATCGAAGAACGTTCGAATAGGTACTACCCGTCATAGTGGGCCTTCGCGCCAGGGCGCGCAGGCGGGCGGTGAGTTCTTCAAATTCGAAAGGCTTGAGTAGGTAATCGTCGGCACCTGCATCAAAGCCAGTCACCTTGTCGGCTGTTGTGCCAAGCGTGGTAAGCATGAGGATCGGAAGGTTCGGTTTTTCTTTTTTTATGATCATACACAAGTCAAATCCATTGATCCCGGGGATGACAATGTCGAGCAACACCACGTCATAGTCGCGGCCCAGGGCGAGCCGTTCGCCGATGTTTCCGTCAAAGGCCACGTCTACCTCGAAGGATTGCTCCTCCAGTCCCTGCTTTATGAAAGCAGAAACCTGCATCTCGTCTTCAATAACCAATACTTTCATGACTCAATTTATTAAATGATGTCTTACGGTCCACAAGCTACCAAGATTTTTACCTGGCTCAGTTTCAATGCCACTTTAATGTCTTTTTAATGTCCTTTTAATAGCGCGAAGACGACCTCCCGCGGCCAAACCGTTATCTTTGTATATCAAGGTTTAACCAGCATATGGTTAAAAGGTCTGAAATCAGAAAAACCCACTGGCCATGCTGTGGGTTTTTCGCTTTAACTACGATTGTCATGTCAGCACATTTCTCTAAGAGGCTTATCATCGTATCCAACCGGTTGCCCTTTCAACTGATCAAAAAAAATAATCAATTGGAAATCAAGGAAAGTGACGGCGGACTGGTGAGCGCCTTACAGAGTTACTTCCAAAATACGAGTTCGGGGAAGACCGCCTTCGAGGCAACCCTCTGGATTGGTTCCGCAGAATTTAACGAGGCAAACTGGGACAGGCTCGACAAACAAAGATTAGAGCATTTGGCCTATAGTGTTGACCCTGTTTTTGTGGACAAGAAGGTATACAATAAATATTATAACGGCTTTTGCAATGCGACCCTTTGGCCCTTGTTCCACTATTTTCCCTCCTTTGTAGAGTTCGACAACGAAACATTTAAAGCCTACGAGGAGATAAACCGGCAGTTTGCCGATCGGATCCTGTCACTGCTGATGCCGGGTGATGTGCTGTGGATACATGATTATCAACTCATGTTGCTGCCCGGCATGATCCGGGAATCCCGACCAGAGGCTACCATCGGATTTTTTCTCCATATCCCATTTCCCTCCTTTGAGGTTTTTCGGCTTCTTCATCGTCCGTGGAAAGAAAAGATTGTACAGGGACTGCTCGGTGCCGACCTGATCGGGTTTCACACCCATGAATATGTACAGCACTTTTTGACGACAGTTCAAATGGTGAAAGGATATGATCATCAGTTTCGCTCCATCATGTTGCCGGACCGCCTGCTAAAGGCTGAGATGTTTCCATTGGGAATTGATTTTGAAAAATTTCACGCCGGCGCCCACCTCCCCGAGGTTGTCGAACAGCAGCGGATCATTGAGAATAGCTTTCCTGATAAAAAAATTATTTTTTCCGTCGATCGCCTGGACTACACCAAGGGTGTTACACACCGTCTCCTGGGATTTGAACGCTTCCTGGAATTGCACCCGGAGTGGCGGGAGAAAGTGATCTTTATTTTGGTGGTTGTTCCTTCCCGCCAAATTATCTCCAAATACAACGAGCGGAAGAAGCTCATCGAAGAGGAGATCGGCCGCATCAATGGAAAGTATTCAACCCTCGGGTGGCAGCCGATCATTTACCGCTACAACTCCCTGAGCTTTCATGAACTGGTAGCCATGTACCTGAGCGCCGACGTGGGGCTGATTACACCGCTGCGCGATGGAATGAACCTGGTGGCCAAAGAGTACCTGGCCAGTCGCATCGATCGTGGCGTGTTGATTCTAAGTGAACTGGCGGGCGCAGCAAATGAATTGAGTGAGGCATTGCTAGTCAATCCCATGGATCGCGATGAAGTAGCAAATACCATCCTCCAGGCGCTACGCATGCCGGAAGAGTTGCAACTGCAGAAAATTGAATTACTACAGAAGCGATTGAAGGAATATACCGTCAACCATTGGCTTGCTGATTTTTTGCGGCAGTTGGAGGACACCAAACTCCTGCAGCATACCCAACGCACGCGACATCTTTCCGCGCGTACGACGCGCGACATCGTGGAAAAATTTAAGACAGCCGAAAATCGATTGCTTCTGTTGGACTATGATGGAACGCTGGTTCCATTTTCCAAACATCCTCTGTCGGCCCGGCCCGATAAAGAACTGATGCACTTGCTTACTCAACTGGCCGCGGACAAACGCACCGATCTCACCATCATCAGCGGACGCGATAGCCACTCGCTGCAACAATGGTTTGGTGAATTGCCGGTGAATTTGGTTTCAGAGCACGGCGCGGGGCTGCGACTCAAAAACAAGTCCTGGCAGCACGACCCGGATATTGATCAGTCCTGGAAGAGTTTTATCAGGCCCATGCTGGAGGTATTCGTTCAGCGGAGTCCTGGGTCTTTCATAGAAGATAAACTACATACCCTGGTGTGGCACTATCGCAATGTGGGTGCGGAACTTGGATTTATCCGCTCGCGCGAATTGCTGGATAACCTGCACCACCTGGTGCGCAACGCCAATCTGCACATTATTGACGGAAACAAGGTCATTGAAGTGCGCGTGTCCGGAATCGACAAGGGGGTTGTCGCCAAAAAACTGGTTGATGACGGTCATTATGACTTTGTGATGGCCATCGGAGACGATAAAACCGACGAGGATATGTTTCGTGCCCTTACGGACAAAGGGTTTACGCTCAAGATAGGCCCAGGTCATACTGCGGCACAGTTCTACCTGACCGATCAGCGAGAAGTGCTGGGACTGCTTAGAGAATTGCCAACTGTGGCGGGGTAAACCCCCGGATTAGATATTCATCAGGTCGATCATGAGATTAAAGGCATCCAGAGAGGAAGGACTTTCCAGTTTCAAGGGCTTGGTAATGAATCCGGAGATACCATGGAGTTGCGCAGCGTGTTTATCCGACACCTCATCGGAAGTAGTCAGAACGAACACCTTCACGTCCTTCCACCTATCGTTTGCCCTAAGGGAAGCCAGGACCTCGAACCCGTTACGCTTTGGCATGTTAAGGTCTAGTAAGATGATGTCCGGTTTTTCAATGTCTTCATCTGTATTCTCAATCATTTGAATAGCCTCTTCGCCATTGGTCAAAATAGTGAGGCGATGCAGGATATTTCGTCTCTCCAATGTGCGTTTTACTTCCATCTGATCAAGGGTGTCATCTTCGATAAGCAGGATGTGGATTACTCGTTTCATGTTCTTCATGTTTAGGCCAGGTGAAAGAAAACGTAGCGCCTTTGCCCGGCTCGGAGGTTACGCTGACAAAAAGCTGTCTGTCGTCCAGTATTTTTTTAACAATAGCCAGTCCGACGCCTACACTCTCTAGTGTATCCCGCTCCTGGAGGGTCTGGAAAATGGCAAATATTTTCTGGTGATATAATTCGGGGATGCCCGGTCCATTATCGGATACAAAAAAATGGTAGTATTCGCCCTCTTCCCGCCAGGATATGGTGACAGCGCCATTTTTTTTGTCATGGTATTTAAATGCATTCACAATCAGGTTGCTGAAGACTTGGACAAGGGGTACACGTTGTGTAAAGAGGGTCGGCATTGGCTTTTGGATCTCCAGGGCAATGCCAGTGTAGGTGCCCAGGTCGCCACGAATCTCGGCTAACACTTCGTTTACGTCTACCACTTCGCGGTCGGGAGCTTCCCGTCCCGCGCGGGCATACATGAGAATACCCTTGAGCAAATTTTCGGCGCGGACGATGCGACCCTTAATAACTTTCAGGTACTCGTTCACTTTCGGTGGCAGATCGAAACTATGGTCTTCTTCGATCCAGGTCACCACGTTGTCGATCCCGCGCAAAGGTGCTTTCAGATCGTGCGAAACAATGTGGGCGAATTGATCTACCTCGTCCTTCTGGCGTTTCAAGACCGCGATGTGAGAACCCAGGATGCTGGCCATGTTGTTGAGGGCGCGCGTAAGCTGGCTAAGTTCGCTGTTCCCTTTTTCCTGCATATAGACCGCATAGTTGCCACCGGCAATTTCGTTCGCCATTTTAACCATGCGCACAATGCGGGTGGAAATATAATGCGCAATAAAGATAGCAATGCCTGTGCCCAGAATGACGGAGATGGTGGTCAGATAAAACGAAATGCTTTTTGTGTTTTGTACCGTGTGC
Source organism: Chryseolinea lacunae (assembly GCF_016735595.1). Taxonomy (GTDB): domain Bacteria; phylum Bacteroidota; class Bacteroidia; order Cytophagales; family Cyclobacteriaceae; genus Chryseolinea; species Chryseolinea lacunae. Next base: position 264,621 of record NZ_JAERRB010000009.1, on the reverse strand, counting down.
GCCAGGTTCTCGCGGTCGCTGATCCGATGGCCATATTCGTAGTTCGTGAAATCAGAGAACTTCCGCTGAAGGCTCGCCTGAACATCTTTTTCTAATTTGTTCAAGAGTTTCTCCCGATAGAGTTTGTGAAATGCCTGATTTTCCTTTTCAGAAATGTCCGCATTTCTTTTTGCCTCCAGCAAGGGCGTTGCAAATTCACTGACCCAATATTTCTGAAGCTCCCGAATGTCGTCTAAAATGATTTTTTGATCGGACCCCTCTGGTACCAGGGTGGTAAGTTCGCTTAGGATGTGTTTGTTCTCCACAACGGCAGAATCGTAAGTCTGCAGGAATGACGTTTCATTGGTCAGTAGATAACCCCGCAAGCCGCTGACCATGTTTAGAAAATTTCGTTGAAACCGGTTGCTATTTCGTACAATCAGGGTGGAGCGCTCAAGGCGCTCTGCATTCTCGTTGACTAACCCGTATTGCTGGTAGTTTATAAAGGTGGTGATCGAAAAAAGAATTAGTATACTGAAAAAGCTAACCAGGATAATGTGCGCGATTTTCATTGGAAAAAAATATTATGAGGATGCCAATTGTCTTCATCTTGATAAAATTAAGTCCAATTTGAACAGTGCAGACTCCCGAATCGTGAGTTTAATGTCGATTTAATATCTTTTTAATCCGGCCCATACCCTAGCGATTCACTTTCCAAATGTTGAACTCCAGATCGTCGACACGTTGATCGCTGTTCTGGTCAGCATAGTAAAATATTCCCCTGGCCATCTCCAGTTCACTGATCGACCCATCGCAGGAGGTGTCCCACACGGCGGCTAGCGAGGACTTTTCAATGGCGCGCATGAACTCTTGGCGAGATAACGCGTCGTTGGCATCGGCATCCCAATCCTTGAATTGTTCCCGGAATTGATCGTAGTAGAATTTCTTGACCTGCGTGTCGAACTCATAGCGGCTGATGGAATTATTTCCGTCTTTGTCAACGGTTGTGTATACACCGTCGTAAAAGTTGAGTAGTGTAACCGTCCGGTTTGAAGACCACTTCGCAAAAGCGTGGGTCTGCAGATAGGCCGTCACAAATTCGCCCTGATCAATGCCGGCGCTTTTGTCGCTGTCCCAATCCTGGTAACCCCAAGGTGGAGAGGTGACGCTACAAGCCGCTGTGAGCAGGCCGATCGATACGGGAAGAAATAGCCTCATGCCAGTGACGTTGTTTTTAATTATTGTTCATGCCCTTATGCGATACGTCAAACGGCGATGCCTCCAGCAACGCCTTCTGGCCCTTTGGCAGTTTCAGCGAATAGGTTGGATACGCAAATTCAACACCTTCTTTGGCAAGTGTCTGAAACAGCTCAAGATTGATGGTCTGTTGAATATCCATGTAACGATTATAGTCGGCACTGAGCACATAAAAAACCACTTCGAAATCAAGACTGTAGTCGCCAAACTTCACAAAATGCGTTCGATCAAAGCGGGTCTGCTGCTGCCTTTCGATTATGCCGCGCACCAGCGCAGGAATGCGTTCTACTTTTTCGATGTCCGTCTCGTAGACAATGCCGAAACGAAACAGAATTCGACGCTCTTGCATCCGCTTATAGTTGTGCAGGCGTGAATTCGTGAGATTGCTATTGGAGATGATGATTTGCTCGCCAGAAAGGCTTTTGATTCGCGTTGTTTTCAATCCGATATATTCCACCGTACCCATTTTGTCATCTACGATAATGAAATCACCCACCTCGAATGGCCGGTCAAAAAATATCACAAAATAGTTGAAGATATCGCCAAGAATGGTTTGTGCCGCCAGGGCAATGGCAATGCCTCCAACGCCCAGTCCGGTCAGCACGGCGGTGACATTAAAACCCAAATTGTCGAAAAGGAAGATGGTTCCCATCACCCACAATACCCCGTTGAGGATGATGACTATGCCACGGACCTGTTTGGCTTTGTCGCCGCTTTGATCCTGCCGGGAAAGGTAAGAGTAGATCGCCGTTCGCACCGCGGCGGCCAGCAGTCGAATGGCCAGGAAGACAAGCACGATCTTAAATGCGTACGCCGCGAACTTGGCCACGCTGACGGTGGCCGTGAACCATTGGAAAACCGTCATGAACAGCGCCACATAGACCAATGGATATACGTATTTTTCAATCTGCCGAAAATAGTCGAGAAACGGAGACTGCGCGCGCGTCAACTGTTTGTGAACGACACCGCGCACGATTTTGATGGCAACAATTCCAACGGCCAGCAGCAGCGCCCCGACCAGGTAGTCCTGGATACTGTTCAAATAGAGAATTTTGTCCAAAAGGGTTTGTCCCGGGATTTGCTGGTAGGTGAGTGTGTCGTTCATGCGCAATGATGGTAGATTATAACTTCTTTCAAGGTTTAACGCGGAGCGGTTTAAAGTGAAATTAATTCGGCATTAAATCGACTGTAAATCGCCATTAAGAGGTGCGTGGTGGGGGCATATTCGCTACTTTTAAGGTCTGTATCCCGAAAAGGATGCCGGGAGCGCCTGTAGAATCACGCTAAGCAGTGGGGGGTCTCGCAACCGCCTAGAAAAACCTATCACCCTATGATCAGTTTTATGAGCCGTCCGATCTTTTATCTACGGAACAAACTTTCGGAACGTCATTTCATTATCCTGTCTAGCATCCTGGTGGGCCTCACTTCAGGGGGTGCCGCTATTTTGCTCAAGTACATGGTCCATCATATCGAGCAAGTCGTGGCCGATTCGCGCAGGACCGAAGATTTTTTTGTGTTTGCCATTTTCCCGTTGCTGGGGATTTTGCTCACCGTATTTTTTATCCGCTTCTTCCTCAATAATACCCTCAAAAAAGGAAGCGCCGAGATTGTATATAGCATTGTTAAAAAGTCAAGTATTCTCCCGGCGCGGGATATGTTCGGCCATTTGATCACCAGCGCTTTTACCGTTGGTTTTGGAGGGTCACTGGGGCTGGAGTCTCCCATGGTCTCCACCGGCTCGGCCATTGGGTCCAACTATGGTCATGCAAATCGGCTTACCTACCGTGAGCGAACCGTTCTTCTGGGCTGCGGCGCATCTGCAGGTATTGCTGCAGCCTTTAATTCACCCATCGCCGGGGTGCTGTTCGCCGTGGAAGTATTGCTGACGGAAGTGACGGCATCAGCTTTCATTCCATTGATAATTTCTGCCGCCTGCGGCGCACTGCTTTCCAAAATCGTTTTGGCCGAGGGCGTGACACTGGCCTTCTCTCTGAAGCAGCCCTTCGACTATAAGAACGTTCCCTACTATGTTGTTCTTGGCATCTTGTGTGGGCTGATATCGCTCTGTTACGCGAAAGTTTTTCATGGCATCGAATCGCGAATTGGAAAAGTAAGCAATCAGTGGGTTCGTGCCATTATCGGGGGACTTTTGCTCTTTGGCATCATCTCGGTTTTTCCGCCCCTGTTTGGAGAGGGGTATGACAGCGTTCGCGCATTGGAAAGCAAGAACGCGCTAATGCTGACGGAAGGAAGTTTTCTGGGCGGTCTCATTGACTCAGAAGGGATGCTGCTGGTCTTTATCGGCGCGTTGATTATTTTCAAAATGATTGCGGCAGCCCTCACCATTGGAAGCGGCGGAAATGGTGGGAGCTTTGCGCCTTCCCTGGTGGTCGGGTCGTATCTGGGATTTTTATTCTCCCGTCTGATGAACCTGTCTGGACTCACACAGCTACCCGTGAGTAATTTTACGCTGGTGGCCATGGCCGGTATTTTGAGTGGCGTGTTCTATGCACCGTTAACAGCTATATTTTTGATCGCTGAAATTACCGGAGGATATCACTTGATTATTCCGTTGATGCTAGTTTCCTCGCTGAGTCTCACGGTCGTGCATTTTTTTGAGCCCTTGTCGATGGAGGCAAAAAAGCTTTCAAAAATGTTGCACTCCACCGTGGAAACGCGCGACAAGCTTTTGCTGAGTCGACTTGACCTTTCCGAACTCATTGAACGAAACTTTTCAGTGGTGCCCGAGGAGGCCAGACTCTCTGACCTTGTCAAGATCATCGCCTCTTCCAATCGAAATCTGTTTCCCGTGGTGGACAAGGGGCAGAAACTCATCGGCCTGATTCACATGGACAGGGTGCGAGGGATTATGTTTGATAATTCCAAATATGATGTCATTAATGTGAGGGAGCTCATGACCAAACCGGAGGCGGTGGTAGAACTGGATGAAAACCTCCATGAGGTCTTTGCTAAATTTGATTCCACCCACCAGTGGAATCTTCCTGTAATCGAGGATGGTATCTATCTTGGTTTTCTCTCCAAATCCTCGATACTAAACCGCTATCGGAATGAGTTGATAGAATCCTAGCCAGGTGGTGACGTTGATCTAATCGGTTACTAATAAACAGCGACGTTGACGGCGGATTATACCTTGGCACCATCACGCTATCCATCGGAGGGGTTTATCCAAAGGATCGTCCGATTTTTGATGAATAGGTTCCAGCACAATGAACACGGTCAAGAAATTTGATTCAAAAGCATGAGAGGTGGCAACCGGCTCGTGCGAGGTTTCTGATCTCCATCGATGATTTGAAAATGCTTCCATTCCCGGTCAATCGTGTTATTTCAAACTGATTTCATTTTCTGACTTTAGAAACATGTTTAACAGACCAAAACCAACAATTCCTGCTAAGACAGAGGAAATAAGGATGACGATTTTGGATTGATCAATGGCGGCATCCCTGTTAAAAGCCAACAACGTGATGAAGATTGACATCGTAAAGCCTATACCTCCCAGGAACCCGGTCCCTAGTATATGTGTCCACTTCAAGTCGGACGGAAGTTTGGCTATGCCGATAAGGGAAGAGCAAAAGGAGAACGTTAAAATTCCCAGTGGCTTGCCTAAAAAAAGACCTGCAAAAATTCCGAGGCTGTTTGCCTCCACCAGGGAATGAACCCAATCGGCGGGGAGCGCCACCGCGGTGTTGGCAAGTGCAAACAAGGGCAGAATCCCAAAGGCAACAGGACGATGTAAAAAACGCTGCAAGATAAAGGAGGTTGATTTCTGATCGCCGTTTCCAAAAGGGATGGCAAAAGCCGTCAGAACGCCTGCTATTGTGGCGTGAATCCCCGAATGGAGCATGAAGTACCACATGGCCACCCCGCCAAGGAGGTAGGGGATCAGGTTTCGAACTTTAAGTCGGTTCATAACCAGGAGTACACCAAATACCGAAATCGCGGCCATAAGGTTGACCCACACAACGGAACCGGTATAGAAAACGGCTATGATCAAAATGGCTCCCAGGTCATCAATGACGGCAAGAGCCGTTAGGAATATTTTTAACGAATTTGGGACACGTTTGCCCAACAGTGAAAGCACCGCTAAGGCAAAGGCGATATCGGTCGCCATGGGGATACCTGCGCCGGCTTGCGTTTCTGTGCCCCGGTTAAAGAGGAAATGAAGCCCGGCAGGTACAAGCATACCACCCAACGCAGCCACCACGGGAAGCAATGCATTCTTGAGACTTGACAATTCGCCGATATATACTTCGCGCTCCAGTTCAAGGCCAACCAGCAGGAAGAATATAGCCATCAGGCCATCATTGATCCAGTGGGAAAGGCTATGACCTGAAAATTCGAGGTGCCAGAAATGCAAATAGCTATCGGATGCGCCGCTGTTGGCCAAAACCAACGAGATGACTGTGCATGCCATCAACACCAGGCCCGCTGCCTTTTCGCTGTGGAAGAAATCTTCGAATAAGTGAGTCATTTTCATGGACGCGCGCTTTAAATAAAAAGGCCCGGATATACTCGCGTAATACCGGGCACCGTAGCCTGTAAACTACTTATGGTATTATTAATTGTGTTTTGCTTTTCGGCAAAGTTAAGTGATTTTATTGGTCAGCTTGAATATGTATGAAAATTGCCAAGTGCGCTATCACATACAGGGCCGCGAAAGTGCGGATTGTATTCGATTGCGTAAACATCGATTCGGAGTATCACCTTGCTTCATCACCGCTCGGAATTCGTGTTTTTGTAAGGCGCTTTATTCGATGAAGCCGGGCTTTGATTGAATCGACAGGATAAGGGGGATACCGGGTTTGGCAGAATGACCAGTTCCTCCCTTTTGCCTTTTTAATAGGATCGATTTTTTAAACTCCGATGGGCTTAGGTTAGTATGCTTCTTAAAAAACCGGCTGAAATGTGCTGCGTCTTCAAATCCTAGTTCTGTATAGACCTCTTTGGCCGATTTGTCGGTATAATAGAACAAGCGGCGAGCCTCCAGAGCAATTCGTTCATGGATGATCTGGGAGGGGGACTTCTTGCCATACAAGGCAAAAACGTTGGCCACCGTCTTTGATGATCGATGAAGAGCTTCGGCGTAAAATTGTACGTCGTGCTGATTTCGATAGTTAAGTTCGACCAGTAAGTTGAATTGGCGGAAGAGCTGGAATTTATGGTCGTCCGTGTCGGGCTCGCCGCCTGCGTATTGCTGTTTGCCCAGCCGGGTCAATGTGATAATGAGTCGAACTAGCAACATGCGGAGCATCTCACCCTGCACTTGGTCGGCTTGTTGAAATTCGTCTTTGAAGACTTCAAATAGGATTTGGATCTTGCGCTGATGGGCTTGATCCAGATCTATGAACATAGTCTGCGACGAACCGTAAAATAAGAAACCGACGCAGCTCACTTCCTGGTCATGGGTGATGATGCAATAAAAATCCCGATTAAACTGCCATGCAATAACATCCTCTGGGCATGAGAAGTGGAAGGATTGATTTGCCATCAGGGGAAGCATCGTGTTGGATGGAAACACATATTCCTGCTCATCTACCCCAACCCGTTGTGATTGGCCCGTGTTCCAGGCAATGGTGAGAAGGTCGTTTTTCCGGTGGGCTCTATAAGAGGATTTCTCGAAACCAGTTTCGCCGATGAGCAGGTGAAATTCCGCATTTTTTTCCCTGTCAGAAAAAGTCAATTTCATATTTTCCAAAGCACCGGGTCGTTCCATTTTCAGTTTCATTTCCAAAGCTTTCCACCTGTTGGCGAAAAGGGGTCGGAAATTTAATGGAAATAGACGGCAGGATCGGATAGCATCCATGTCGGCTGGGTGACAATGTGACTAATAAGCTCACCTGTGATCTTAGCCCCGGAGTTGTCCGCATTGGCGAGAAGTCTCGCGGCGTGGTTGTGCGATTTAAAGCCCCTCACCGGTTTTGTACTTCAGCGCCGTGACCTTTGGCCAAAGTTCGTCCGCCTTTTTGAGGAGGCGTGGCTCGCTCTTGATCCAGGTATCGAGCGAGTTGACCGTTTTCGTCCCGGATTTTCCGTAGAAGAAAAGGTAAAGCTTGCCATTTGTTATTTTAAACGCCTCTGGATTGATGGATACTTTTTTTCCGTAGCTGACCGCCAATGCACAGTAACCATCGTATTGTGGTAGATAGTGCGCGGGGTCCCCTTCAAAGAGTTTTTGATTTTCTTCATTTATAAACTGATAGGTAACGCCCTGGTAGACCGATGCATTGGCGGGGAGGCCCCTAATGGCCTTGCCGCCGTTGAAATAGGCAACAAGATCGTAACCGCCGATGGCGAGATTATTTTTGTCGATGGGGTCTACCTGAGCTGATGCTTTTGTGCATAGAAGCACGACGATCCAAAAGATGTGACTTGTTTTCATGACCTTGAGATTCAGTTCAATATAAGGGTTTTCATTTCATGATTATTTTTCTTTTAATGCTTTTAGCGCACTCAACAGCAAATCTCCCGGTACGCGTTTTTTGAAATCCGGATTGATGTATTCAAAGATGATCTCGCCCTGGCGGTTTACTACAAACACCGAAGGGACTGGTAGCATGTCTGGATTTTGATTGGCGGAGGCATCACTGAGTACCTTACCGTATTGTTCGGGTGCCTTGTAGGCGATGCCAAACTGGCGTATGGCTTCCGCCTGACTATCACTTACCAGCTTGTAGGTAAGACCGGATTTGTCCATCGACTCTTTTAATTTTTTTGGGGTATCGGGGCTTATGGCAATAATTTGATAGCCTGCTTTAATGACTTCACTTTCGATGGATTGCAAGTCCTTCAAATGCAGGTTGCAGTACGGGCACCAGCCACCCCGGTAGAAGATCAATACCGTTTGCTTTTCGGTAATCAAATCCGTGAGCACGACTTCCCGGGAATTCGTATCGTGCAATGTGACTGCCGGAATTCTCTCACCAACCAGCAAGGGGGAGATGTCGGTTGGAAGCGCAGGAAGGACCTGGGCCATGGATGTGAAGGCAAACAAGAGGCAGATGAAGAAAGCAAGGGTAACACTGCTTTTTCTACCGAGGAGAAATGTTGGTTTATTCATGGGTGGATAAGGATGTTAAGTAGGGGCAAAGATGGCGTGAATGCCACTCACGTCGATTAGCGAATATTCCCGAACTGTTGATCATTTTTCCCGCAACCTGCCGCAGGCTCGGCAAGCAATGCCACCTGGTGCAGGTTGCTAGCGGTCAAATCTCGAAACCATATGGGTGCCTAGAAAAACGCGCCCTCGATTACCTATCCGATCTCATTAAAGTGTTTAGGGGCAAATTGCTTCACTTCCTGGTTTTAATCTCGATTTAATTTCGATTTAATGGTCACGATTTATAGTAACCCGGGTAAAATTGTTTCTTGTCATAAGAATAATAGCAGCGTGATCGATGAACTGAAAACGACCCGGATAATCGCTTTGGCCACCGCTACAGCAGTCGCCTGCGCGATCGGATGGAGTTTGGCTGTCTGGCGATCTAAAGCGCAGATTCAGTTTGCGCGCAATCATGAGCGCTTGCGCATTGAAGCATTGCTGGCGGAACGGTTGAGGGTGGAAATCGCCGTAGATAAGACACAACGTCTCCTCAGCCAAACAGAACATTCAATTGATCAATTGTCCAAACAAGTGGAGGGCCGCAACCGTGGCCTGGCTTCAAGAAAAGCATCTCAACAGTTGGATCTTGTCAGAGCGCGAAAGAAACAACTTGAAAATCGGCTGAGCAATACGCTAGGTGAAAAACGGATAGTCATTGAACAAACAGGCCTGTTGATGGATAGCATCCGTGAAATACATCGCCGGAACGCGGAATGGACCAGCGTGTTGAAGATGGAAATTATTGGCCTGAATGAATAAAATGACCGTGTTACTCGTCGGGGTGTCGGGTGGTTTGACTGATCTCACAGGAAATGATTAACTTGGATGATATGGGCGGACTGTCGAAGCAACGTATTTTCTGGATATTATTGGTGACTGCCGCAGCCGCGATATTCCTCTTCATCAGGCGCTCGATTCCTTACAGTGACAGCAAGAATCTGCAGGCGGCAAATATTTCGCTAGACAGTATCTGGTCGTTCGGCCCAACCGTCGGAATATATGACAAAGCTTCCCATCGGTACTTCTGGCTGAAATCTTACACCTCTTTTGATAATACGGCGATGGACACGCTTCAATCGCGGCGAGCCAATATCCGTTTTATGAAATTTATGAACGGGCCGCTTGAAAATAGAATTTACTGGATGCAGATTGACTCGACGGTTGTGTTTGATCAGCTAGTTAACCGCCAGTAACGGGAACCCCATACGTTACCCGTCGTGAATGACTTTATCCGTGACATATCGATGCTATCGAAAATCATCGGCTGGCTGGAGATTCCGACCCCATCGATCACTTTGTTTCAGGGGGGCGTGACCAGCTAAAGTTACCTGGGGACTTGGACCTAAGTTTCGAACCCCTTGATTGCTAGACTCGTTTCTGGTCAAATGGTGGCGGAATTGGCGGTCACGTGATCTGAAAATTGATGGTCAGACAAAACGGAAAAAGATGGTCAAGCACTTCGTATTCTTCACCGACGAACTTCAACATCATTCCGGATTGAAAAACAACTTGAGCCACGGGTTAACCAGTCTTAACTCTTTAAACAATTAAACTCTAAATGACTACTATGCTAAAAATTGCAATTATAACCGGAAGTACACGTCCTTCCAGAGTAAACAAACAAGTAACGGATTGGGTGCTGTCTCAAGTCCAAAACAGAGCAGATGCTACTTTTGAGTTGGTAGACATTGCCGATCATAATTGCCTTTACTGAATGAACCTTTTCCTATTAACCCAATTTTGGGTGCCGGATTTTCGCCTTGTCAGTCAAACGACTGCCTAAATTCTAAAGGTGAAAGATTTGTTTTTGCCTTAAATAGTTTGCTAAATGATTGTAAATGTTCAAAACCCAATTGATAAGCAATTTCACTGATAGACATATCTGTTGTAGATAACTTTTCTTTTGCTTTTTCTATTAGCTTGTTGTGAATATGCTGTTGCGTATTTTGTCCGGTAAGCGCTTTAAGTAAACTACTTAAATAACTTGGTGATATGTTTAATGCCTGGGCAATGTATTGAACCGTTGGTAATCCTTTTGTTGCTGAATTGTCCCTATTGAAATGCTCAGTCAATAGTTCTTCTAAACGTTCTATTATTTGATGGCTGGATTTTTCTCTTGTGATGAATTGACGGTTGTAAAACCTGTCCGAATAATTAAGTAATGCTTCAATGTGAGAAATAATAATTTGCTTGCTGAATTTATCAATGTTGGAATGATATTCCTGTTGAATGTTTTGAAGAATACCATTGATGATCATTTCTTCTTTATCGGAAAGAAACAATGCTTCATTCACTGAATAATCAAAGAATTCGTATTGCTTTATATGCTTGGCAAGTGCAGTGTTCCATAAAAAATCCGGGTGAATAAGCAGAACCCATTGCCAACCTGATTGCTTTGCTGTTTCATTCGAATTATGTTCTATCCTGAAAACCTGACCGGGCGCCATAAAAAACATCGTGCCTTCGTTAAAGTCATAGTCTTGCTGCCCATATTTGAATGAGCCCGTAAAAGTTTTCCTCATGGCAACAGAATAAAGGTCAAGCACCAAATTGGAAACGCTCTCTGGAAATTTTTCTACGCCCTCAAGATTTACCACACTGATTAGAGGGTGCGCTGGTTTTGACACGCCTCTTAGTTGGTGAAACTCATTGACTGACTTTATACGAAGCAGTTGCTTGTTTGTCATTGTTTTATATTTAAATCAAACACCGTCAAATTTTTTGATGGCTTCAGGCGTAACAGGTGTAAAGAAATTGACAAGATTTCCGTCTGTATCACGAAATAAAAGTGATTTATTTCCCCAAGGCATTATTGTCGGTTTTTGCACAAGGTAAGGTTGGATAAACTTTGCGAGTCTTTGGTAGTCCTCATCTACATCTTTCACTCTGAATTCTATTATGGCAGAACGATTTTGCGCTGATGCTGCAACTTCACCGCCACCGAAAAATTGTAACGTATTGGTACTCCCGATTGCCAAAGTTGCCGATTGCATTTTCACTTCGGCAAAATCAGGTGTGTACTGAATTGCGGATATGCCAGTTATTTGCTCATAGAATGTCGTTAGGTTTTTGACATCAGCAGTAATGATTCTAATTGAAACAATATTCATAATTCTGTATTTTTTGTTGGTTCAAAAGTCACCAACAATTCCAGAATAAATTTAGCCAAAACAACTTTTGGTTTAGTCAAAATGCGATTTCAAAAAAGGGTGGAAATTCCGACCCCATCGACCACTTTGTTTCAGGAGGGGGGCTTGACCAGCTTCCGAAAGTTTATTTGAGGAATTGAACTTTCCCGCGGAATTGGGTTGTCACGAGATCTAAAAATTGATGGTCAGGGCAAAACGGAAAAAGATGGTCAAGCACTTCGGATTCTCCATTCAGAACACTATTTGAATATTTGGGTTTGTGATATCCATGGTTTCTATGGATATGCTATTCCAGCAGGATTAGGGGAACGGATTTCCCACGAACGAGATGGTGTGGTAATTAGATATGACGTATTCGGCAGAATTGAACGTGATACGTTTGCGTTTGGGAGAACGGCTACACATGAAGTGGGACATTGGTTGGACTTGCAGCATATTTGGGGCGGATGTTTTCCTGACAATCCGTGCTGTTCAGCCTGTACGGACGACGACGGCCTGGTGGACACCCCGATTCAGGACCGCTGCAATGAAGGCAAAGTTCAACTCTGAAAATATGCCAAGTAGCTGGGAAAATGGCGGCGATTTGTTTGTGAACTGTTAGATTTGTATCTCCAGAATTGTGACTTGCCTCGAAGTCGTTGAAATCGACAACTGTCGTCTAATGGATCTACCGTTTTAATATTTTTACAGTTTTGAGTATGCCAGCGTTAGTGATCTTTAACAAGAGTATGCCACTGGGAAAGCCGTCCAGGGATACAGTTGTACTAAAGTCGTCGTTAATGGGGTTGATGCATTCGCCAACTTTGTCGCCTTTATTGGTGAAGGTTTCGATTTTTAACAGCCCATCTTCGGGAAGCACAAATTCCTCTTCGTTGTTCAGGTCTAACGTCACCGAATTGCCTGCGGGGTTGGGATACGCCGCGGTGGTCGGTAGCTCGGTGTTGCGGCCTGCGGCGGCAGACTCGTGTGTTGCTTCGGCTCGCGCAATGCTGGTGTTGCTTTTGCCGCCTTGGTTAGGACAAGTTACGGCATCGACGTCGAAACCATCGGAGGCGCCATTAAAAGCCAGGATCTGGATTTCAGCGCATTGGGTACCCCGTTTTTTGGCCATGGCGTTGGTGATGTCCACCAGCTTGATGTAATCGGCACCAGTTTAGTTTGCCGGCCAGGTCAAGGTCGGAGTCGAGCTTCTGGGAACGTCGGCCTGTTCGGGATAGTCTTATGGATTTTCGTATTTTCGTGCCCGTTGTTGTTATCGCATAAAGATCGAGAGCAATCCGAGAGCAGAAACGGAAATTTGAGTGTAATTGATTGATAAATAGATTCTTACAATAGAAGGCGTGATCCCTGTCGGATCACAAATACATCAATCAAATCATTCAAAAGCTCGAAATCTCGCTGATTTCGAGCTTTTTTGTTTTCCAGAAGGTGTCAATTCGTCCATATTTTATCAAACTTCTGGTGAGCAAATAGAGACCAAGAAATTCCTGGTGAGCTTAGGTTGCGGCATGTCGTGGCATTTGTTGGTTCTTTAAAAAATATGTCAGCATTATTCAGAATGCTATCAAACACGCCATTTACGATAGCTGAAGGCGATAAAAGGCATAAACCGCATATCCAAGCGGGATCCCTCACTAAATTGGAAATTCCGTGCACAGAGATCGCCTTTCTAGAATCACGTGGATTACTATCCTATGTCAATAGTCAGCAATCCAAAATAGTGCATGTCACGAAAGGTGTAATCAACCAGCACCGAATTTCCAATTGGACTTAAACTTTTACTAAGCCGTCTCTTTCAACGCCTCTATCAATTCTGAGACCTGGATGTTCGCGACCAACTTGATGTCTTCGCCCAATCCTAAATTACCGGTGTCGGTCAGGACGTTCCAGGTCATTCCAAATTCTTTGCGATGAATGGTGCCTGTTACTTCAAAGCCATGTTTGATAACACCTTGTAGGCTTCGTTGAGAACCTCCGTATTCAACATTCAATTCAATAGACTTCGTTACACCTTTCAAAGTAAGATCACCAATCATTTTGAAATGGCTACCTCCCTCATTCACAAATGAAGTAGACTCGAAGGTAATCTGCGGATACAGATCAGCTTCAAAGAAATCACCATTTTGCAAATGCTGGTCGCGCTGTGGCTGGTTGGTGTCGATACTTTTCACATCAATGGTAAGAGATACTTTTGCATGCTCAAATCCTTCTCCTTCAGAAACAGCGCGGCCTTCGAACTTGCGGAATGATCCCGTGACCGTAGAAATAACCAGGTGCTTGATTTTGAATATCACATCAGAGTGAAGCGGGTCTATCACCCATGTCTTTAAATTTTTCATTTCTTTCTTTTTTAGTTACATCGTAAAATTATGTAGGTTTACTATTGAAAGGTTAGTAGTTACCCGCAGGTAAGTAGTTACCTCCAGGTAAGTGGGTGAACTGAAAAAGCAATGAATCAAAAAACACAGTCATGCCAGCAGAAACTCCGCATCTCGAGAGACGCGCTGGAGGTAATACAAGGGAAATGGCGGATGCCAATCGTGCTGGCCCTTACCTTTGGCAACAAACGATTTGGTGAACTTCAAAGAGACATCGTGGACATATCACCGAAAATGCTTTCTCAGGAACTGAAGGCGCTTGAAGAAAATAAAATCATTACGCGTACACTGTATGACAGCATGCCGGTGACTGTCGAGTATTCGCTAACTCCTTTGGGAAAGTCCATGAAGAAACTATTAGACGAAGTGTTAATCTGGGGGGAACATTTCCGGAAGGAAGTCATTGGGAAGTAGTCATAAAAAAAATGCTAAGAAACCACCAAACTCTTTTTCCGCGATGGCTGGTTTAAGGCTGGTGACGTATGCACAATCATCAAGCTTCTGTCACTATATGTGATCATCAAATTCCACTATCGCTTGACCAGAAACGAATCTGACAATCAGGCGTTCCAAACTCAAGCAAAGTTCTATCCCCCAGGCAACTTTAACTGGTCACGCTCTCTTGAAAAAAGTGGTCACCGGGTCCAGAATCTCCACGAGGTAATAAAACTAATTATCTACGAATCGAGACTTAAAAGGCACTCAACTTTTGGATCATAAATCTTCTTTTTGATAGCGGGCCTTAGAAATTACTTAGGCTGGAGATTGAGGGGATGCATAGGGGATGACCAAGTGAAAAATTTCTTCTTTTGCTGTATCTTTCGTTACCTCCAACCTACCGGCTATTCTATGAATAAAGTTTTTTTGCTTTTTTTATCTTGCCTGGCCACTTGCTTTGCATTTGCACAGGGCGAAATAAATCAACCGCGTCGCTTTGATCTTCGCATAAATGCAGGAAGTACTTTTACACTCGTGCAGGATTTCAACAACACCGTGATTTATGGAAAAAACATGATGATACCGGGATTCATCGATCCTTCCAATGCGCAGTCAGTATCTGTCTCCTCGGCCACGTCCACAGCGCGGTCGCAGTTAGGGTGGCATGTCGAAGCCGAACTGTTTTACAGACTACCACAAAACCTCAGGTTATCGGTGGGAGCGGGGCTTAAAAAGGTGCGCTTCGATACCAACTCAAGATTTACGTATTTCGACAACGGACAATCGAAGACCTACAACCTGGATGACTTCGACCGTAGATTCGGAGAGACCAGACTGCTGTACCTTTCCGTCACACCGGTCAATATCTCTAAAGGATTGTTCGAAAACCGGCTTGTACTGCAAGCTGGCCCGGCATTTAACTTCCTTCTGAGCCACGATGTCGAGAACGTGCTGGTGATCTATCATTCCACGGATTCGCAAGCCAACAGAACTCCGGACGAAGCATACTTCGACACCATCGGTAACATGCGAAATCTAATCTGGGGATGTAATCTCGGTGCGTCCTACAAAATCATCGCACCCCTGTCTGTCAAACTTTCAGCACAGTATTATATCAACTCGATGTACGAAGACAAGTCAGGCGGCTTTGATGTCGAAAAGATCCGGGCGCTCACCGTCCAGGCAGGTGTATCGGTAGCTCCGTTTGCTTTCTAAGACTGGAAATTCAGACCCCATCGACCACTTTGTTTCAGGAGGAGCGTGACCAGCTAAAGTGATTGCTAGACTCATTTCTGGTCAAATGGTAGCGGAATTGGATTGTCACGAGGTCTAAAAATTGATGGTCAGGGCAAAACGGAAAAAAATGGTCAGCCACTTCGGATTCTCCACGGAGCCTTGCTGCACTTGTTGTCATCGGGAACGGCGTGAGTTTTTTTACGATGCGATGTCATCATTTATTCACATTTACTTAGGAGCTCTTTGTCGAATTATACTTTGTTCGTAATAAAGTAAAGGAGGCAGCCCTTATATCCAGGCTGCCTCCTTTGTTTTTTTAACGTTGCAACCAATACGTATCAATCAATCAATAATGATTTTTCGAATCGCATTATTGTTTGCGTCCGCAACGTATACGTTACCATTAGCATCTGTTACTATTCCCATCGGCATACTAAACCTAGCGGTACTTCCCACGCCGTCAACAAAATTCGCTTCCGACTGTAGTCCAGCTACGGTCGATACCTTGCCGTCGGGGGTTATTTTACGGATACAATTTCCATCTACGATGTATATATTTTCGCTCTTATCTATTGTCATATGACCCAACGCCGAACTGAACTTGGCGTCTGTCAGTGTGCCATCCTTAAAGCCCGTGCCTGCCATCCCGGCAAATGTTGTGACTTGACCGTTGGTTAGTTTTCTGATTCTCGCGTTGCCGTTGTCAAGAATAAGGATATCCCCGTTAGTGGCAGTTGCCAGGTAGGAAGGGGCATTAAACCGGGCTAAGGTTACCGATCCGTCAATCATCGATGGCCCCGCGGTGAGTGAACCTGCAAGGGTCGTCACCGTGCCATCCGGCGCAATTTTCCGAACAGCATTGGCTTCGGCCAGATACAAGTTGTTGGCGACGTCAGCACTAAGTCCGGTTGCGTCGCGGAAACGTGCCGTATTTCCTTTTCCGTCAACGGCGGAACTGCCCTGAAGGGCAAAATTGCCAGCGAAGGTTGATACCTGGTTTTGCGTATCAATTTTACGGACACCATAGGCGTCGGTAACAAAGATGTTCCCGGTCTTGTCTACCGCTATGCCCAGTACCTCGTTAAATTGAGCCGTCGCCACCGGTCCGTCAGCATAGCCACGGACAGAGCCTGCAAGGGTTGTTACATTTCCTTGAAGCGTTACCTTACGAATGCGGCCCATCATTTCACCCACAAGCAAGTTGCCGTCATTGTCGCGTGTCAACGAATAGGGCATAAGGAAACCGGCCGAAGTCCCAACACCGTCTGCGTCTCCCCATTGACCACCAGCCAGTGTGCTAACGGTATACGTCCAAATGAAATCAAAAGATGGTCCATCAGCTTTTTGATCACCCAACTCAACCTTGATATTACCAGTGCCCGCTGCTGCTGGCACTTCGACAACAAGCGATGTTGTGGTAGCCGATATCACTGTGGCTGCTTTCCCGTTGAAGGTCACTTTAGTATTGGATGGAGTACTACTGAAGTTGCTTCCGCTAATGGTAACCTGCGTTCCTTTCGCACCTGTTTTCGGGTTAACGTCGGTGATGACAACCTTTGCCAATATTGTAAATATGGGGCCGGTAGTGGATTGGCCGTTTACCGCCACAGTTATTTCGCCAGTCGTCGCTGATGCGGGCACGATAATCACGAGCTGCGTTGCTGAAGCAGTTTTTACTTCGGCCTGCACACCGTTGATTTTTACGACGTTGGAGGCTGCCGTACCGCTGAATCCTGTTCCGGTAAGAGTGACCTCGATACCTGCAACGCCACTTGTTGGCTCGATTGAAGAAATGGCAAGAGCCGTTGCTGTAAGGACCTTAAACTCCGGACCGGTTGCCGTATGGCCATTTACAGTCACTGCAACGGGGCCTGTAGTCGCATTGGCAGGAACTTTGGCGACAAGGGTCGTTTCGGTTGCGCTCAGCACGGTTGCAGGCACACCGCTAAAAGTAACTGCGTTGTTACCAGATGTCGCGCTGAAGTTCGATCCCGTAATGGTAACTTCAGAGCCTACGTTACCTTCCGTGGGATTAATTGCCAAAATAGCGGGCAGCTGCATAGCAACCTCGTTGTCATCACTTTTACACGATGTGATATAGGCCGCACCGACCATCAGCGCGGCTGACAACAATAAAAAATAAGCGATTCGTTTTTTAATTGATTCAATAGATTTCATAGGCCATTAGATTTATTTATTCAAACATCTGTTGTGAAACTGCAATGTCCTTTCAGTTTCTTGCTAAGGGCTAAAGGCTGAGAGATTTTCCCGAATCACGGGTTGAATCGACCTTGAAAGAGGACGAAATGCGTTGATTACAGTGTATGATAAACGTGAGGAGTTCGACAATCTGTAGTTACGACTGTTTATCTTTGAGCTTCCGCTTTGGAGGATAAGTAACGAGCAACACGTAATGACCAAAAAAAAGTATACAACTGGTGCAGAGCATCGTAAATGCTACCTGAATAAGCTTTTTCTCATATGGAAACAATTGTAAAAATTAGTTATTGGAGAACATGGATTGATCGAGAGCTAAGTGGTTTAATGAACTCGATACCTGCGATCTGTTTGCTCACCTTATCCATTTTGTCTCACCAACTGGAATGGGGGCGTACCTTTTCGGTCTTTTTTCCTGGCTTTTTTCTGTCGGTGTTTATTTTATATTTTACTCGGTTTTACAATAATGCCACGTTAGAGATAAATTCTGACGGACTTGTGATTAGGAAGAGACGGGCGGAAATATTTATTGAATGGTCAAGTGTCAGAAGTATTCATTTTGAAAAAGAAAAAGATGATATGATTAATCCGCCGATTAAGATGAATGTGGTGACTCAAACGGAAGAATTTAACCTTTTGATAGATAAATATCTAACAATGAGGCCTTCAAAAAAATATGAACTGATCCTGGAGTGTATTAAAACGTATGGGCACAATTCAGTTTCTGTGCAGAGCTTATGAAGCGTGGATGAAGATTCAGAAATTCAAGTAGATTCACTGGCTCCACGGGTTAAAATAAAACGCAAAGTTAGAAGAATGTATTGCTCTAGAATTCATGGGTCTGGCTGGAAAATTATAAAGGTGGATAGATAAGATATGAAAGTACTCTGGTTAATTTTTTTTTTTCCTTTAACCTAGGTTTAGGATTTGGCCAAGACCTTGTGGTGAATGGCAGCTTTGAGGAATACTCTAAGTGCAATTGTGACGATGGAGAAATTGATTTTTCAATCGGATGGTTTCAGCAAGTTGGAAGTACAGATTACTACAATGCCTGCTGTAAAAGGAAAAACCTCACCAGAGTTCCATTCAATAAAAGTGGTTTTCAACAACCCTTTGGTATTGGTAACGCTTATGCAGGGCTGTTTTTATTTTATCACGAAAAAAAGGACCGCTCTAATGGATATTTTAATAGGGAATATTTGCATACGAAATTTCGCGAGCCTTTAGAAGCCAACAGAAAGTATTTAATATCTTTTTACTATAGCATGGCAGATAGTTCTGTATTCTATACAGATCATTTTAGTGTGAACTTATCCAGGGAAAAGACTCTTAAATATTATGATGGAATGGAGGATGTGTTAATTGGTGAACATATGCTCTCTGAAAAAGTTGGCAAAGTGGATGCAATGGATACGGTGAACTGGCATAAGGTTGAATTTCAATATTTATCTAAAGGAAAGGAAGAATATTTGACCGTTGGTTTTTTTAAAAGCGATTTATCGAAACGAGGGTTTCAAAGTATCGTAGAAAAAAATAGATTAAGAAAGACCAATACTTTTGAGAACGCCTGCTATTACTACATTGATAATGTTTCAGTGGTACCAATGAAAGTTAAAGAAGAATTTAGCCACCAATGATTGGACCAATTCACGGTGAGGTAAACAATGAACTTCGGATGGAAACAAATAGAAGTGCCTTGACCGTAAAATTCCCCTGTGAAGCTACGCTCGAAAGTAACAATTATCGTGGGAAGGTGACACCCCAAGGGCACGGTTCCCTACCTTCCAGAAACCCACACGAATTTCATCCCCCTTCCCCTTAAAATTATTCCGTAAAAGTATGATCTTGCAAGTAGCATAACACTACCTGTCCCTATGACTCAAACCCCAAGCGCAGCAAACCCCGTGTCACGGATACTCGCCGCCAGCCTGATTGGAACCACCATCGAATTTTTTGATTTCTATATCTATGCCACCGCAGCCGTATTGGTTTTCCCTACGCTGTTCTTTCCGGCGGGCGACCCCATTGCGGCAACGCTGGCATCATTGGCAACATTCGCGTTGGCCTTTTTTGCCCGGCCTCTGGGCGCTGCGCTCTTCGGGCACTTTGGCGACCGGAAGGGACGTAAGGCTACGCTCGTGGCGGCGCTCATGACGATGGGACCGTCAACGGTGGCCATCGGGCTTTTGCCGTCCTATCATTCCATCGGCATTGTGGCGCCAATCTTGTTGGCGGTGTTTCGGTTTGGTCAGGGGTTGGGGCTGGGTGGTGAGTGGGGTGGTGCTGTGTTGCTGGCCACGGAGAATGCGCCGAAGAATAAGAAGGCGTGGTATGGCATGTTCCCGCAGTTGGGTGCGCCCATCGGGTTCCTGTTGTCGAGCGGAACATTTTTTATTCTTAGCAAAACCATGAGCGACGAGCAGTTCCTGTCGTATGGCTGGCGAATTCCATTTATAGCCAGTGCGTTGCTTGTTTGGGTTGGGCTCTACATACGTCTGAAAATAACGGAGACGCCCGACTTTCTGAAGGTTATGGATAACAAGGAACGCGTAAAAGTTCCGGTCATCGCCGTCTTTGCCCGACACACCAAAGCCGTCTTCCTGGGAACGGTGGCCACGATCACCACCTTCCTGGTGTTTTATATCATGACGGTTTTCACCTTAAGCTGGGGAACGTCGGCGTTGCACTATCCCCGCGAAAGCTTTTTGATTGCCCAGATGATTTCCATGTTGTTTTTTGCGTTGGGCATTCCGGTGTCGGCCGTCATTGCCGATCGCAGGGGCAGGCGCACCATGCTCATGGTGTCGAGCATTGGCATCTTTGTCTTTGGTTTGTTTCTCGCGCCCTTCTTCAGCACGGGCAGCCTCCTGGTTACGGTGGTGTTTCAGTCGACCGGCATGTTGCTGATGGGGTTGAACTACGGGCCGGTAGG
Source organism: Chryseolinea lacunae (assembly GCF_016735595.1). GTDB lineage: Bacteria > Bacteroidota > Bacteroidia > Cytophagales > Cyclobacteriaceae > Chryseolinea > Chryseolinea lacunae. Next base: position 243,918 of record NZ_JAERRB010000009.1, on the reverse strand, counting down.
GACTGCGTTGGCAGAGATTTTCCCAGCAGAAGTTCGCTACACGGGAGCATCGTTGTGCTTCACACTGGCGGGCATTCTGGGCGCATCGCTCACGCCCTATTTGGCCACCACGCTGGCCACAAGCTATGGTCTTTCTTATGTGGGATATTATTTGTCGTTTGGCGCGGCCATCAGCATCGCGGCCTTGCTGGCATCGCGCACGTTGATGAAGGGTGAACCGGGAAGCTGACGGTTCAATGTGAGCATGACGTTAACGTATAGGCTCACATTCTTCATTGTTCATTTACTTCGTATCAACCAGCAGCGTGCTCATGCACCTGAATTACATTTGTCCCGTTAAAACCCATTCAATTAATCCCTATTTTCGGCGTACTTAATTTTGACCGACCTATGCGCGTTATGACCAGAGGGCTTCTGTTGCTCGTTGTTTCCCTGAGTGCCTGCAGCACCTTCAAAGATGCTCCCAAATACCAGTTGAGCGATGGCACCTATCGATTCAAACAAACCGGAGGCAAATATCAACGGGCACAGATCTATGTTCAGGATGATTCAACCCGAATTCATTTGGCGGCATCGTCAAAAACACCGATGGTGCCAGACCCGTCCAAGGATCAGATCTTTGTGAAACCCAGCTTCGACATCGATGTGATGACCGTGCCTTTCAAGTACAGAACGGCCACAGCAAATCTTCCCCGCCAACTGACCACGGAGTTTAACGGCAATGCCTACTTCGGCTACCGGCTCGACCGCTTTCGCATCCGCTATAAACAAAGTCCGTTTGGAACAAAAAAAACCTTCAGCCACCGCGGCCTGACCGTCGGTGGTTTTCTTGGTTTAGGATCAACGGCCGTTACGCCGTGGACCACCAACAATCAGACACTCGACGAATACAACGGACTGGTGTTGAGCCGTGGCCTGTCGTGCATGATCGGCATCAACAATCTCACCGTGGGTCTTGGCATAGGGTGGGACTCGCTGACCGATCGTGACAAAGACATCTGGATTTATCAGAACATTCCGTGGTATGGCTTAACCCTAGGGCTCAACCTTAACTAACACTAGATTCTCTTTTCAAACACAAAACCCTCACACGGCCATGCCCATCATTCAACACACACCAGAAGGTGTATTCCCACCCTATCGCAACTATAGCCACGCCGTGGAAGTGAAAGGCGATGCACGGCTGTTGTTCATCAGCGGATTGAACGGCTATCATGAAGACGGACAATCGATGCCCGACGCGTTCGAAGCGCAAGGCGAGCTCATCTGGAAACATATCGGCACCATTCTCAAGTCTGCCGCCATGGACTACACAAACATCATATCCGTGCGCACCTACCTCGCCGATCCGTCGTTCGACGAAGCCAACGTGCAACTGCGAATGAAATACCTCGGCAACAACAAACCATCGCTCACCGTCATCTGCTGCCAGTTGTTAGAGAAGAAATGGAAACTGGAAGTTGAGGTAGTGGCGGCAAAGGATTGATTCAAAACGTTGATTGGGGTTGGCAAGTCAACTCAAAAATGAGGGATGCCCCGGGGACAGCTTTATGCGTTTTAATGTGGGCAATAACGATGGTTGAATCGTGCTTTTTGAAGGATAGATGTCGTATTGTGTTGCCCGGCAAAATATGTGTTGTTGAAATAGAATGGTCGTCGGAAATTATTTCTAGATTGAACATGCGCTTAGCATCCGGAAGATAAAAACTGATATGCAGCCTCGCGCAATTGTTTGTCAACACCAAAGTAGTACTAACCTGACACCGTCATGCGGACTTTAGCCAGACTCAGTGCTTTGGCAACACTGGTGGTCGCGCTTTGCGCAGACCCGTTTCTTGTACATGCACAGTCTGGAGCCAACCCGGAAGGGAAGCAGTCGTTCAGGAAACTTCAGTCGCAACACAACGACAAACGTAAAGTTCATTCGCTCGTTACGCTGGGATACCACTATGTCTCCCGTTTGCCCTTGCCCGCAGCAAAAGACAGTGCCAACGCTATCTTTCGCTTCGCCGACTCGGTGAGTATCCACCTGAAGTACGACAGCGGCAAGCTGGAAAGTCGGCTCGGACTCGCACAGGTGTGGATCAAGATGGCCGAACATGACATGGCCGACGACGAACGCCTGCCGTTGGATCTGAACCCGCTGAAACGCATGTTTGATGGCATCGCTTCGTTGGTAAAAACAAAACAAAATTTCGAAACGACCGGTGAGACTTATTACAAACTGGCCATGCTCCTGTCTCGCCGCACATATTTTTTCGACTACAGGATAATGTTGTTTGATTCGGCCGCATTCTTTTTTCACCAGTCGGGAAACCGGAACAGAGAATCGGAGACCTGGAGACAGTCGGGCGAAAGTTGTCATCAACAGTCGAAGCTCGACCTGGCTGTGGAGAGGTATTATAAAAGTATCGAAGTCATGCAAGGAGGCCACAGAAAAGGGCTGTCTGATCCCTATTCGTTGTTGGGTAATATTTTTTTATACCAGGGGAATTACAAGAAAAGTCTTGAGCTGCTGTTGGTGGCCTATGACCTGGCCGAAAAGGAGAATAAGGAATCAGAATCATTCGGATGGGTAAATCTTTTTTTAGGACTTTACTATAAACGAGTCGATGATCTGGATCTGGCACTGAAGTATTATCAGAACGCGCTACAGGTTTTTGAAAAGCTTGACCGCACGAACGCAGAGGATCTTATCTATGCCGTCACCAATGCGTGTAAGATAATTGTTATCAAAAGCCCAAGCCAGTCAATACAGCTTATGGATCGGATTGTTAAAGAGCATCCGATGGTTGTTGGTGAGCATATGTACGTCATCATTCTCAACGAGCGCATGATAGCCTACGCCCGGATGAAAGACTATGCCATGGCCCAGAAATATTGCGACCAGGTGGTAAAGAGAATAAAGACGAGAGATTTGGCAGCCTCAAAAACGTTGGTCAGGGATGTTATTGATTTCCTGGTCGACTCTCGTCAATATGTGGAGGCTCGGAAATATCTGGCGCTCTACCAACCGGTTGTTCGAAAGGAAAAACCAGCGCTTCGCGACAGCTATTACGTTATGCACCGGATCGATTCGGCAGAAGGGAAATTTGAAGCAGCGTTGATCAATTTTACAAAATTTAAACTGCTGAGCGATTCCCTGCTGGGGCAGACGAAACTAAAAGAAATAGCCGAACTGAAAATTTCCTATGAATCTGAAAAGAAGGAGCAGTCCATTGCCTTGCTCACCAAGGATGCACAGATCAAAGATATTCAGCTTGTTGAATCCAGGTTTGCACGCAACATCATCATTGGTGGTGCGTTGATTTTGTTTTGTGTTCTTATCCTGGTCTTTACACTCTACCGGAAAAGGAAACAAATCGGTGAAGACCTTCAGGTTCAGAAGGATGAAATTGATAAGAAAAACCTGATTTTGCAGCGGGTGATTGGCGAGAAGGAATGGCTGGTGAAAGAAGTGCATCACCGCATCAAAAATAACCTGCACACCATCGTAAGCCTGCTGGAGTCGCAGTCGTTTTATATAAAGAATCGCGAGGCCTTGTCGGCAATCCAGGATAGTCAAAGCAGGATTCACTCCATGTCGCTTATTCATCAGAAGCTGTATCAATCCGAAAGCAATTCTTCCATTGCCATGGGGCCCTACGTCATCGAGTTGCTCGATCATCTGAAACGAAGCTTGAACGGACCCAAACAGATTTTTTTTGAGGTTGATGTCGATGAGATTTCCCTCGGCATCGGCCAGTCTATTCCCATCGGACTGATGCTGAACGAGGCCATCACTAATTCCTTAAAATATGCCTTCCCAACTCCCGGAAAGGATAGAATTTCGGTGCGCATGAAGAAGCATGAAAACCGTGTGCGACTCGTCATTGCAGACAACGGCATAGGACTGCCGCCAAATTTTGATCGAAAAAACAAACACCAGGGGTTGGGCCTGCAACTGATTCATGGCCTCACCGCGGAGATCGGCGGCGAGTTGACGCTGACCTCTGAAGCCGGGTTGACAATTGACATTGAATTTAAAGTAAACGACAAGCTGGAGCAGATCGCCGATCAGTATGCGTATGACGTTGCTCCATACACCGCCGCATTGTTCGACAGTGAAATGCAAGATGGCAAAGATTGAACAACGCAGAGCGCTTGGCCGTCAACAAAAGCAAAGAGCCCCGCATGGTCGGGGCTCTTGCTCTTTAAAAAATAATTATTGCTTATTTCAAGACAACAATGGAACGCGCCTGTTTTCGCGATCCCCGTTCCACCCGCAGCCAGTACACGCCGTTGGTTAAGTCATCCACATCAAGCGTGAGCGTGTTTGCGCCTTCTTGCAGTCCCAAATAGGTCTGCGATTTTACTACTCTGCCCGAAGCATTCATAAGGCTCAATCTTACCTCCGGATAATTTCCCGCGCGAACATGCACAAAGAGTTGACGGGCCACCGGGTTGGGATAAGCAGAAAGGCTGGTGTCATCTTCACTGTGCATGGAAGTTGCCTCCAGCGCCAACGCCGCCACACCGGAAACATTCTGGATGGCGATGTTATCCACATTCGGACCGCTGCTGCCAATGGCCGTGATGCGGATTGTGTTTGCGCCGGCATTCAGATTGGTAGTGATGGTAACGGTCGACCACGTTGTCCACGCGCCCGTCGACGAAAAACCCAGCGAGGCATTCACCACCACACCATTCACGTTCACCGCCAACGGTCGCGATCCGCTGGCCAGTGCATAACGAAATTTCAAGGTGTAGCTGCCCGCAGTGGGAATTGAAGCCGACCATTGAACATAATCGCCCGACGCATTTTGATAATCGGCAAAGCCTGTACCGGTATAGCCTGCATGATCGCTCACGGCCTTGGCGCCCGACAGTGTCGCGCTTTCGGCTTCCAGGGTTTGGATGGGGGCCACCGTGCCGTCACGATAAAATGCACTTGCCGGGATGAGTTGTTTCGCAATGCCTGGTCCGGCATAGCTCGTGGTGAGAACGGCCGAGCCAAGGTGTTCAAAAAATGTAATGGTCATGGCGTGCTTGCCGGCCTTCAACCCAATGCTTCCGCTCGCTTCTAGCGTGGCATGCAGGCCATCGTTGTTCACCACGGTGGTGGTTCCGATCTGTAGCCGGCTGCCGTCGTCGGAGCTGGTGTAGAATGTATACAGGCCGTCCGTTGGCACGTTGATGTAGCCGGTATATCGGAAGGCATAGTCATCTTCGCGGTTGCGCGGTGTCAGGTCAACGTTGGCCACGTTGCCCGACTCTGCGGGTGTCAGGGTGGCAAAGGCAGGCAGTGCACTCCAGACGCCCTCGTAGTAATCATACTTTAATCCGTTCACGGTGTTGGCCGGGTTCTCCGGATTGCGCAGTGTGGTGAGGCGATACACGGCGGTGTAGGTGATGTCGTTCACAGGTGTGGAGATCGTCTGCGTGGCTGCGCCGCCGTGCAGCCAGCGATCAAACTCATAGGTTTGTCCGCCCACGGTCTGAGGCGACACGACGCCGATTGCACGTTGAATGCCTTCCACACTCAGATCAGATAGAGGAGTGGTCACCGGTTGCCCGTCGAGTGTCACTTGCAGGCCCGCGGGTTGGGTTGCCAAACTAATGGTTGACTTTTGCGGGAAGATGTCGCGGAACACCGTGTCGCGTAGGCCGCCTGCGTCGGTCACAATGAGAATGAGCCTATACCACACGTTGTCGGCCACTTCGCCGCTGGTGGGAACAACAAACGATCCGGACTTCGCACCCGATGCCACCGGCGGGCCGTCGTGACGGTGTGTGTCGTGATGAAAGTCTACATGCCAGGTGAAGGCGCTGGCGGGCAGCGTGCCGTCTTCCGTGTCGGTGGCATCTCCTGAAAAGCTGATCGTGTCACCGCCGCGATACAACGCGCCCGATGCCGGTGTGAGTATCTGTGCTACCGGTGGTGCATTGAACGCATTCACCGTGAGTGTGGCGGCTGCACTGGAGGCACTGCCCGCAGCATTCGAAACCACCACGCGATACGAACCTGCGTCGGCCGGTTGTGCACTGGCCAGAGTGAACGAGGCCGCGGTGGCACCCGAAATGTTGACATTGTTTTTCTGCCATTGATAGGCGAGGGGCGCCGTGCCTGTGGCCGTCACCGAAAACGTGGCGGGCTGCCCCGCGGCCACCGTTTGATTGGCGGGTTGCGTGACAATGGCAGGAACCGTGTTGACGGTATAGATTATTTTAAACAAAGCCCCTGTGCTGCGTTCGAGGTAATATAAATTACCATCATTGCCAACGGAGATGCTGAGCGCATCGCCGCCCAAACCCGTGGCAAAGGGAAGACGCGTGGGCGTTGCCGTGGTGAGGTCGAGCATGTTGATCCACCGGTTGCAGAGATCCTGAAAAAAGTAACGTCCCTGATAGGCCGGCGGATAGTTGGAAGAGGCTGCATTAAAAAACACACCGCCGGTAATGGCACAGCCCGTGCCATCGCCCGAGCCATGCGGATAGCTATACACCGGATTGGTGAACGCCGGATTGGTGCTGGTGCCTTCGGCCGAGGGCCAGCCAAGGTTTAGACCGCCGGTGGTGGCATCATCAATTTCCTCCCAGGTGCCCTGGCCCACGTCGTTCACAAAGACCTTGCCTGTGCCGGGTTGAATGCTGAACGTGTAGGGGTTTCGCAGACCGTAGGCCCACACCCTGCGCCGTTGTTCCGACCCCGTGGCAAAAGGATTGCCCGCAGGAACAGAACCGTTTGGATTGATGCGCAATATTTTTCCAAGATAGGTGTCGAGGTTCTGCGCGTTTGCACCGTTGGCATTTTCGCCCACGGCCACATAGAGCAACCCGTTTTTGAAGTGCATGGCGCCGCCGTTGTGGTTGGTGGCAGAGCTTAGCGGATCAAGGTTCAGCACCACCACCTCGCTGCCCGGCACCACCACGTCGCCATTGCCGGTGAAACGACTGATGCGGTTTCGCGACCCGTCGGGCAAGGTGTAGTAGAGGTAGATAAACTGGTTGGTGGCAAAGTTGGGATCAAGGGCAATGCCAATGAGGCCGCGTTCGCCGCTTGAATTCACACTGACCTGAACAAACGGTGTGGTCAGCAGTGCTCCGTTTTTGATCACACGCAAAGCACCGTTTTGCTGTGCCACAAAAATTCGGCCGTCGGGAGCAAAGGCCATCACCGTGGGACTGCCAATGCCGCTGGCCACTTGCACCCGGCTAAAGCCGGAAGGAAATACTTGAGCGAAAGCCTGAACCCCGATGAGGCAGGCAAGAGAGAGCAACATGCAAACCTTGCATACTGCGGTTAACAATACATAAAAACGTGTCATGGAGGTTGGGGGTAAAATTGTTCAAATCGTTGCGGTTGTTTTGAAAATGTATTACAGCTATTCTCAGTTGGTACTGAAATCCGCCCCCATGGACATGTTAACACTTTCCCGAAGACAATGTTTAGCGGAATCGGGAAATATCCTTTTTGGTTTTAAATTTAGATGCGCTCTGCGCACACGTAAACCAATCCTGCAGTGGCACTATCCATCAAACGAAGAACCTTTATCCAGCAGTCGGGCCTGCTCGCGGCTGGCCTCATGTCAACACACTTGCCATCTCTGGCAGCGCCCGCGCAAGGCAATCCTACCCTGGAGAAAAAACTGGATCGCAAATGGATTGCTTCGCTCTTTGAAAGGGGAGCCCCAACCACCTATCTCAAATCCAGAAAAGAACTTGACTACATCGGCATGCCCGTTGGCGGCATTGGTTGTGGCACACTCTATCTGGGTGGCGACGGGCGCCTGTGGCTCTGGGATGTGTTCAACAAGAACCAAACCGGGGTGATCTACAAGAATGTGAAGTGGCACGAGAAGATCCAGTTCAACTATGACTTCCTGCGTCCGTTCGACGGCGCCAACTATGTGGAACCTGTGAAAGACATCCGGCCACTCGACCAGGGATTTGCCATTCGGATTGAGCACGATGGAAAAACAATCATGAAGCGCCTTCAGGCAGACGACTGGGACGAAGTGTCTTTCGAAGCAACCTATCCCATGGCCACGGTGCGATATGTGGACAAGACCGTTCCGTTGTCCATTACACTCCGGGCCTATTCGCCCTTCATTCCGCTAAATGCAGACGACTCGGGATTGCCCGTTACCATTCTTTCTTTCACCGTCGAAAACAAAACCGCGAGCCATGCCACCATAACCCTTGCAGGCTGGTTGGAAAACAAGGCCAGCATCTACAGCGCCAACAACGAAGAATATTATCGCGTGAACGAAGCCGTTCGCGACGCAGCATTTTCGGGCGTGATGGCATCGTCCAACAGCTACAATTGGGCCGACGAAACGTTTACATCTGCTGGCGACTTTGGCAATTTTTTCCTGGCCTCTTTCAACGCCAACACAAAGGTGAACACCGATGCCTCACCCGATCTCACCGCCCCATTGTTCGACAGCGAAAATGCTACGGCAGCAAAAATTGAGCAACGCAAAGCGCTCGCCACTGTGAGCAACACCACCACGGTGCCGCCCGGAGGTCGTGTGGAGTTGAACTATGCTGTGGCCTGGTATTTTCCGAATCTTTCTTTCGACCTTCTCAAAAAAGAAGGTGGACGGTATTATGCCAACACTTTCAAATCGTCGCGCCAAGTAGCAAGCTATGTGCACGCCAATTTTGAACGTCTCTCATCCGAAACCAAATCGTGGTGCGACGCCTGGTATGAGCAGAGCACGTTGCCCTACTGGTTTCTGGAGCGCACGTTCCTGAACATCTCCACACTCGCCACTACCACCGTACACCGTTTTCAGTCGGGGAGATTTTATGCGTGGGAGGGCGTGGGCAGTTGCCCCGGCACCTGCAACCATGTGTGGCAGTATGCGCAGGCCGTGGCCCGCATCTTTCCCTCGCTGGAGCGCGACACCCGCGAGCGTGTAGACCTGGGCGTTGCGTTTCACGACGACGGTCACATCGGGTTCCGCGGAGAGTACGACACGCAACCCGCCATCGATGGACAGGCCGGAAGAATTCTCGGCATCTATCGCGAACACCAGATGAGCGCCGACAACAGTTTCCTGAAACGCCAATGGCCCAAAACAAAACACGCACTCCAATACCTGCTCGCCCAGGACACCAACGGCGACGGCATGACCGACACCCAACTCGAAAACACCCTCGACGCCAAATGGCCCGGTGAAATTGCCTGGATCGTAGGCCTCACCCTGGCCGCCGTGAAAGCCGGTCAACGCATGGCTGAAGAAATGAACGACGAACCCTTCGCGGCAACCTGCAAACGCTACGTGACCCTGGGCGCCGCGAACATGGAGAAGCACCTCTTCAACGGCGAATATTTCATCCACCGCCCCGACGCGCAAAAGGGACGAACGGTGATCGGCTCCTACAACACCTGCCACATCGATCAGGTCTATGGCCAGAGCTGGGCACACCAGGTAGGCCTGGGCCGCGTGCTCGACAAAACCAAAACAATCTTTGCCTTGAAGGCACTCTGGAAATACAACTTCACCACCGACGTGGGCCCTTATCTTAAAGAACACCACGGCGGCCGTCCCTATGCACTGCCCGGCGAAGGCGGCATGATCATGAACACAAACCCGCGCAACGAAGAAGTTCCCTATGGCGTGAAAGACGCGTGGCAGGTAACCTACTTCCACGAGTGCATGACGGGGTTCGAGCACCAGGTGGCCTCGCACATGATGGCCGAAGGCATGACAGAAGAATCGCTCATCCTCACCCGCGCCATCCACGACCGCTACCACGCCGCCAAACGCAACCCCTTCAACGAAGTGGAGTGCAGCGACCACTACGCCCGCGCCATGGCCAGCTACGGAACATTCATCACCGCCTGCGGCTTCACCTACCACGGGCCCACGGGCAGCATTGGCTTCCATCCCAAACTAACTCCCCACAACTTCAAAGCCGCCTTCACTGCTGCAGAAGGGTGGGGAACGTATGCGCAAGAGAAAAAAGGGAAACAGCAGGTGCATCAATTGGAGTTGAAGTATGGGAGATTGATGTTGCGGAGCATACAGTTGGAAAGAGCTGACAAAGCCAAAGATCTGACGGTGACGTTGGACAATAATTTCGTGAAAGCAACGATCGAGCAGGAGGGCACGTCTGCGAAAATTAGCCTGGCGCAAGCTGTGGTTTTGGAGAAGGGGCAGAGGCTTAGTGTCGTATTGTGATTTCTAGAACGCCGTGGAACGGAATTAAACCGATAAATTCATTTAGAGAAATCATAACTAAAAGGAGTGAATGGCTGGTCTAATGCACTTTTCCAGTCGAGGCATTATTGCACTTTTTCCTTTCTATCACGGTTTGTTTTTACAGATAACCCTACAGATTTTTTAGTGGTTTTTGGTGTGCTTCGCAAAGGCTTGTCATTGACGCGTTTGTTTTTCTGTGTTGCCCAATAGTCTTTGATATTCACAAACTCCAAGCGGGGAACTTTACCCATCAGTAAAGATAGTTCGATCAGTTTCTTAAGCGTGAAGTTAAAATTTCCTTTAAGAATTTGATTGATATAGGACGTGCTCACCCCAAGTTTTGCTGCTACTTGTTTTTGAGTCAGGCTGTTGTTGTCCATGTATTGGGACAATTGCCGGAATAGTTCCGCCTGGTATTTGGACAGCAAATAGTCTGGCTGTTTAAGAAGCTTACTTTTTGAGATCATTGTTGATGCTCTTTAAGACGGACAAGGTCTGTGGTTTGATCTTTCTTTTTCCCGCCAATAACAATCACTTGACCTGTTCTATTTTCGTGGAAGAAATAGGTTCGCAAATGCTTCGACTTGGCTTCGTAGGCTTGAACCTTGATCTTTCCTAACCGTAGCTTTTTGCATCTGGGATGCGGTTTGCCACTAGCAACGTCCTCGATAATCTGATAAATTGTGCCGATTTCACCTTCTAGATTTGTGTTTTCAATCTCTTCGACAAAGCTGTCAAGCAAACATTTTCCATTCCTTATGAGCTTGTAAACTTCCTGTACGGTTGAATCGAACTCTGTTATTCTTGCCAATGTGAAAATAGTCATAAATTAAGTTATAACTTAAGTTGATGGATAATTTATTTACAAGAGAAATCAGGAAGAGGGACGTTCCTGAAGAAGAGGGATGAACGAAATTAAATTTTTTTCTGACTTGTTTGAGGTGAAATATAATATTTCGATTTGGACTGAGTTGAAGAACGAATCCCGGAAAAACAGCGCGGTTTTTTTTAAAAAAGAGACGCGTATGATTATTGTGAAGAGTATACTGTGTGAATAGAAATTGGGCTGTTTAGAAACAACTAATCGCCGGTTTCTCAATCCGGCGATTTTGAGAACTTAAATATGCATTCAAGCGCCAGGCATGCATCGTCTCGATGTGGTCGAGTTCATGGCGCGCAGAGTGCATCACCCGATGCAGCGCGCACTTCGCGCGCCAATACAATGTGAAGATCGATGAAGTTGGTGCTGTGGCGTGAGGTACGTGTGAAGTGTTTTTCAAATCGCCGGGTGGGAACCCGGCGATTTAGCAGATTAATAGATACAATGTTTCTCTTGTATTACTTGAAATGAGTGCACACTATTTCAGTGAACATTCACTTGCCCCGCCGCCACCAACCCCGCAATCGCCTTCTGCGACCTCACCTGCACCCCTGCCGGATCACACGCCACATTCTTTCCATGCTCATCCACAAACCCTGCCTGGCAATTGTCGGCCAGTTGCAGTTTCACGATTTTCAGGATCTCTTCTTTCAGCGTGGTTGAATAGATGGGGAAGCATACTTCGATGCGGCGGTAGATGTTGCGGATCATCCAGTCGGCAGAGCCCATGAAGTATTCGGGGGTGCCCGCATTTTCGAAGATGAAGATGCGGCCGTGTTCGAGGTAGCGGTCGATGATGCGTTTCACGGTGATGTTTTCGCTGAGGCCGGCCACGCCGGGCATGAGGCAGCAGATGCCGCGCACGACGAGCTGGATTTTTACGCCAGCTGCGGAGGCTTCATAGAGTTTGGCCACGAGCACGCGCTCTTCGAGGTTGTTGAGTTTGATGATGATGCCGTTAGGCTTGCCGTTGCGCGCGTGTTCAATCTCGCGGTCAATGAGGTCGAGGAAGCGGTGTTGCAGGTTGAAGTGGCCCACCAGCAGGTGTTTGAAAGCGATGTCGGTTTTGCGTGAGCGTTTCTTTCTTTTCTTGAGGAAGTCGAACAGCGATGCCACTTCGGCCAGCATCTTTTGGTGTGCCGTCAGCAGCACGTGGTCGGTGTAAAAGCGGGCCGTGCTTTCGTTGAAGTTGCCGGTGGCGAGGAGGCCGAGCAGTTCGGTTTTGTTGTTGTGGCGCCGTTTCACCAGGGCGATTTTGGCGTGCACTTTCAGACCGGGAATGCTTTCGATGATGCGCACGCCCGCGGCCTTCATTTTCTTGGACCACTTCAGGTTGTTGGCTTCGTCGAAGCGTGCTTTCAGTTCCACAAACACCACCACGCGTTTGCCATTGCGGGCCGCACTCATCAACGCCTGGGCAATGCGCGAGTCGGCTGCCACGCGATAGAGCGTGACGTAGATGGCCTTCACCGAAGGATCGAGCGACGCTTCGGCAAAGAAGCGCAGCACGGTGTCGTAGCGATGGTAGGGCGGATGCAACAGCAGGTCCTGCTTCCTGATTTCGGCAAACAGCGAAGACTGCTGAATGGGCAGTTGGGTGACGGGCCAGGGCTCATAATAAAATGCATCGCCCTTAAGCGGCAACGACGACAGATCTTTCAGGTTGTGGTGTGCGCCGCCCACAATGAAGTTTGCTGTGCCGAGGTTCAGGTGTTTTTTTAGCGACCGCAGGGTGTGTGGCGGCAGGTCGGGCTCGTAGAGGAAGCGTGTGGCAAACCCCAGGTCGCGGGTGCCGATGCGTTGTTCTATTTTTTCGGCGAGGTTGCCGGTAAATTCGTCTTCGAGGTTCAGGTCCGAGTCGCGCGTTACTTTAATGCTGTGGCAGGTGAGCACGGTTTCATAGAACACCTGGTCGAGGTTGAGCTTGATGATGTCTTCGAGGAACACGATGTATTGCACGCTGTCGTGGCGCACGGTGAAGAAGCGGGGCAGCTCGTCGGAGGGAACGTTCACGATGTAGACCCTGGCACCTTTCTTTGCCGAGCGTGTGGTCACCGTGAGGTAGAGCTTGTTGTTTTCGGGGAAGAAGGTGGTGTGTTTGTCGATCTCCACCGGTTGCAGGAAGAGGGCCACGGTGTGGATGAAGTAGTCGGTCACCGTGTGGCGGATGGCGTCGGGTATGGGTTCGTTGTACAGGAGGCGGATGCCGTTGTCGCGCAGGGCCTGGAGGATGTCGGAGCCGATGATGTTGCCAAAGCGCGTCTGCTGTTCCATCACCATGTTGTGAATGGTGGCCAGCGTTTCTTTAAACTCCGAGGCAGCCTTGTCGGCAATGCCGGTGAGGGCGGTGAGGGCGGGCATGCGCACGCGATAGAACTCGTCGAGGTTCGACGAATAGATGGCAAGAAAGCGTATGCGTTCCATCAGCGGCACGGTGTTGCGTTGTGCCTCCAGCAGCACACGCTCGTTGAACGAGAGCCAGCTGATGTCGCGATCGAAAAAGGGATAGGAGAAAGAAGTGTCTGATTTGGGGGCCATGAGGTCGGGTCAAAGAAACATTTGAGCAGCTGCCAAAGTAATAAATTAGCCAATGGCTTGTATAGGTTTAAACGCTTATTTGAATGGCCGTATTGTACATTATGCAGGGTGGTGCCGATAGTCATTCATAAAATTTAACAAAACCGTAACAGGCAAAGATTCGTGTGTTATGTCGGCGTGATGGGCGTGTTCGTATAGTCATTTTTGTTACCTTCATTTTCTTTGAAGTCTCTATGCGCTACGTCGGTTTTGTATTTTTAGTGTTGCTCCTGATAATGCCGAGGGTTTCCGAAGCGCAGCAGGTCAACGTGGACAGCCTGCTGGCGGCGGTCGGCAAGCAGTCGGGAAAAGATCTGATGACCACCTACCGCGAGTTGAGCATCTACTGCCTGGAAGATAAGATCGACTTCGACAGGGCGCTGGTCTATGCGCGCCGGTCCGACTCGGTTGCATTGACCATTCATTCGGCGTCAGGTCATGCCGATGCGCTTTGTCTTCAGGGAGCCATCTTGTCGCAGATCGAACGCGGCGAAGAGGCGGCCGTTGTGCTCAAGGCAGGAGAGGAAGCGGCACGCGCGGCCAGCGACACGCTGCTGGTGGAAAAATGTCTCCGCATCCTGGCGCGCAACTACCTCAAGATGGGCCAGCACGAACTGGCCACAACCTACATCAACAAGGCCATCGCCACCGACAAGCGCTATGGATTTCACCGCGAGCTGGTCTTCAACCTGCGCACAAAGGCACGCATCCGCATGGGCGTTTTTGATTTTGAGGAAGCCAAGAAAATTTTCGACGAGGCCGTCTATCAATTAAAAGTCCATCCCGACCCAAGAACTTCCATGCTGGTGTTTGAAAGTTATGCCACACTGCTTCATGACCTCAATCAGTTTAACGACGCCCTGCACTACATCGAACAGAGCGTGGCCATCGCCACCGCGTTGAAAGACACCGTGGCCCTGGCAAACGGATACAACATTCAGGCAACCATCCTGAAGGCGAGCGGAGATTACAGAAAATCACATGTCTTCTATCAGAAGGCGTTGGAGTTAAACTACTCTATCAACAACCTTCCCGGAATGCATCGCAACCTCTCGAACATAAGCGATGCCTACTATCACACCGGCGATCTCAAGAACGCCTTCATCACGCTCGACTCGTGCATAAGGCTGTCGGCCAAACACAGCGGCGGCCACGAAACGGAAGCCGTGATGCGAACCAACCTGGGCATGGTCTACACGGCCATTGGCGACTACGAGCAAGCCCACCGGGTGTTGAACGATGCCCATAAAATTGATTTCGACAGCCAGCGAAACGACTGGGAAATCTACTACCGCCTGGCCGCGCTGTTTGAGAAGGAGAACAAACCCGACTCCGCCCTGTTCATGAATTTGCTGGGCTATCAGAAAGACGTTCGCGAGTCGTCGCGCCAGGTGTTGCGCCTGCAACGCGCCAAAATACTTTCGGCCCTTCACCGCATGGACAGCGCGGCCTACTACCTGAACCAGGTCCGTTTGGCGTTGGCACGAAGGCATGGCCCCGAAGGTGTTGTGCAGGTGCAGGATCGCATTCAACTTAACTATCTTCTGGTGTTGGCCTTCCACGAACAACAGGCCGGTAACGTTCAGGACGCAGCCCTGCACTATCAGAAAGTGGCGGGCAAGCTCGACTTCTGGGACAACATGGAAACGTTTAAGGCGCTCTATGCATGCTACAAAGCAGGCAACCAACCGGCTGCTGCCTTAACGGCGTTTGAGTCCTATCAGCAACTGCGGGATTCCATAAACAACAACCTCGCCCTCTATCATCAATTCGAATCGCTCACGCGCTTCCGGACGCTCGAGAAAGAAAAAGAGAATGCACAACTGCAAGCCGATAAAATTGCCTCGGCCGACCGTGTTCGAAACACTTACACCCTTGCCGCTGCCGTGGCCGGTGTGCTGCTGATGCTGGCAGGTTTTTATTTCTACACCAGCCGGAAAAATCAGAAAGCCAACGAAGTGCTCACCCTAAACAACGAAGAGAAAGAACGCCAGCGCCTGCGGGCAGAAGATGCGCTACGCGAGCTGAAGGAAACAGAAGCCCAACTGATACTCGCCGAAAAAACATCGACCATCGGCCAGATGATTGCCGGCATTGCGCACGAAGTGAACAACCCCCTCAATTTCATTCTGTCGGGTGTGGAAGCATTGCGTGAGCGCATGGCGGATTTGAAAAACGTGGAAGATCATTCGAACAAGACACCCGAGGTGAAGGCCGAAGTAGACGAAACCCTGGCCGACATCGATTTGCTGACAGACACCATCGGCAAAGGCGCCTCGCGCACCAAGATAATCATCGATGGCCTGCTCAAAATCAGCCGCGACCATGGTGGTGTGTTCAGCAGCACCAACCTGCTCGAAAACCTCGACATGGCGTTGCTGTTTCTTAAACCCGTCATCGCCCAGAAAAACATCACCACCAGCATCACTCATGGCGAGGTGCCGTTGCTCACCCTCAACGCAGGCGAAATCAACCAGGCCTTTGTGAACATCCTGCTAAACGCCGTGCAAGCCATTTCCATGAAAGGCACCATCAACATTCACATCGACACCCTCGAAGACAACATCCGCATCGTCATCCGCGACTCGGGCCAGGGCATCGCCCCCGAAAACCTCAACAAAATTTTCGACCCATTCTTCACCACCAAAGAAGTAGGCAGGGGCATCGGCCTGGGCCTCTCCATCGCCCGCAAAATCATAGCCAACCACGGCGGCACCATCCACATCGACAGCGAACAAAACACCGGCACCACCGTGACCGTTATGTTGCCGTGTTGAGTTTGGGAGCACGCGGAGTGCGTATTGACGCAAGGAAATTATTAGCGTTTTGTTATAGGATCGTTGATGAAGAGAAGTAAAGGTCATCAAACGTCTGCTTCCAAAAAAACGAATGCCACCACGACGAACATCACCACTATCTGGTATCTTCATCATTCTTTCAATATTATTTTTTTATTTCCCCAGACAATCCCACATCAATACTTTCCGGGATACAACATCGCTTATTTTAATTTCTAAGCAGACCACACCCATCATCCAAAACAATTGTTAAAACTACCCTAACCCCAACGGGTTGTAAATCATATCCCAATAATTTACCTTCGACGAAGGAGCCCGTCTATATCTTCGACCATGCCGCGAAGTAGACGGGTTTTTGCTTTTAGGCTCCCTGAACAACGTTTGGGGAATGAATGGTTTTGTTGTGATGAATTAATCAACCTAAAAAAAATAAACGTATGCCTCTCGCAAATTATGGAGTGTTAAAAGGAAAAGTGTCGAACTACATTTTGGCCAGTTCGGGCAATGAACATTTTCAAGTTGAGGTGGATGCCGGTGGGGTTTTCTTTCGCATCGCCATCAACGTGAAGTCGTCGGTGAGTCCGCCGGAAGTTTTGTTTTTTATGGACGAGCAGTTTGAGCATCCGGTTCTTCAGCAACTGGAAGGTGAAAATCTGGCTGCGGGGTTCACGGCGCTGGCCTCCACACCGGCGTCGCTGGCGCTGGATTTTATCCGGAAGAATTTGTTTCCCATCAACCAGATGAAACCCATCCCGTTCAACAAACCCGGCGCCGACAACGACCTGAACGAGAAGCTGGAGTTTTATGTGAAGCAGGCACATAGCGATGCCGACGCCGTGGTCTATGCGTTTGGCCAACGCTGGGGACCCGAACCACAAGACGACAAATATTTCCATTTCCAACCGGGCAATGGCATACACGACATCCACATGAACCAGGGCAACAGTGGCCGGTTCAAAAAAGACAACGGTGTGTATCAGGACGGCGGCCTGTTCATTCACCTGCCGTCGCGTGGCCGGTGGGTGGCGGTGTTCATCGCCTTCCAGGTGCAAGCCTGGCACACCGACGACCAAACGGGCAACCCGCTCGCCGATGTGCCCAACGATGGCGGCGGTGGCCAGCCCGGCAACACCGCGTCCGTTCGCATTGTGGCGGCCATGGTGAACCCACGCAAAGGCGATGTGGGAAAAGAATACATCATCCTCATGAATAAGTCGTCAGACCCGGTGAATCTGCAGGGCTGGAAGATCGTGGACAAAACCAAAGTGAACGCAGACCTGCTGGGCAACGTGACCATGGACGGCGGCAGCACCTTGCGCGTGAACCTCACCGGCCGTGGCGCACAGCTCGGCAACAAGGGCGGCGTGATCACGCTGTTGAACAAGAAGGGCCTGAAAGTGGACGGCGTGGCGTATAGCAAAAAAGACGCAGCGAAAGAAGGAGAACTCATCGAGCTGTAGACACCAGTGAATGCAGAGGGAGCAGAGGAAGGGCGACACGCAACGAAAGCGAAAAAATATGACGCACGCCGTTCCGGGCAGGGTTGGAAATTGTTTAGGTTGCAGGCTGCCGTGTCCGGCTGGGTTTGGCCTATCGGTCTTCGGCAGTGTCACGTAACCCGCATGGTTGTATGTTTCGAATTGTAGCTCCCTTCATCACCGGCAAGCACGACGGCATGTCGTTCTTTGTTTTCATCTTCGTGCGCAACAGGGCCACGCTCAAAGATCATGAACTGATCAATCACGAAACCATTCATTTCTATCAGCAGATGGAATTGTTGTTTGTGTTTCATTGGCTACTCTATGTTGGCTTTTATGTGTGGAAGCGATTGCAGGGTAAGCCACATCACGAAGCCTATCGCAGCATTCCCTTTGAGGAGGAGGCTTATGCGGAAGACAAGAATCTGAAATACATTTTCGAGCGAAGGCCTTATGCGTGGGTGAAGTATGTTTGACTCCGTTGGAGTCTCCTGAAAGCACAGCTTGCAATACATGATGAAAAATTTAACCAAGCCCCCATCACCTCCCCAACAACAGCTAAATGCATTCGGCTAGCTGGAATTAGATCTGCCGTTTCCCTTGCGACGGCATGGCCATTTCTTTACATTCGGTTATGAGTCCATCTATTCTGCCAACGCATGTGCAGGTAGGTGGTTTTTTTTTGGTCGTTTGTTCAAACATCGATAAACCTCTCTTTATCATGAATGCTGTTTGTTTTTCGATTTCACTGCGCCGTGTTGTGGCCGTTGGGCTGTTCACGTTGCTTTGCGCATGCGGCGGACTGCCCAAGGCCGAAAAGGTTTACATCGTGGTGCGCGAGTCTCCCAACACGCTTCTCCGGCAGCGGGCAAGCGTCGCCTATTTCAACGGCAAAGACACGGTGCATGCTTTCACCAACCCGTTTGGTTTCCTGGTCATCACACAGGATTCGCTGGTGAAAGGGAAGATGAGTTTTGAACGGCTTAAGGTCACGGCGCGCTATAGAAATCCGGCGTCGGGTGTCACGAAGTCGGCGGCCATCGCCCTCAATGCATTCAGCGAATTCTATGACCTCTATCTCGACCCTGTGGCCAAAGGCGACTCCACAACCCGCGTGGCCGACATGCACTATCACGTGAGCATGCGCCCCTACAACGCGTTTGGAAACGACATCTACAACGACCTGTTCAACAACACGGTGCCCACCAACCTGAATTGGCTGCGGGTGGAAAACAAACTCTGCGTTTTCAAAAACGGCAAGTGGAAGAAGTTCTCCTTCAACAACAGCATACTCCGCGACACCGCCCGGCTCCGCATCTTTCTGGAGCGCCAGTGGGTGCGATCCAAAGACGGCGCCAACAACCTGAAACATTTTTCGGAAGCCACCTTTCCGCACATGGCCGAAGGAAATGTGTATCTCGCCTTCAACGCCATCAGTCCGTTCGAACATGGTCTTGCCAACGAAGGCGTGAAGCGGGCCGTGAGCAGCGGGCTGAAATCGGGTGCCGACATCGATTGGCTCAACATGATGGGCAAGGACCCGCACATTTCGCATTGGGCCAACTTTCAGCATGAATATAAAATGATCACCTCCCAGGACACGTTGTTCGATAACTATCACTGGAGCACGCTGGAGCGAAAACAGAATCTGAACCGGAAACTCGCGCGCTCGGCCGTGGTGGTGAATGTGGTGGAAGGCGGCCATATTTTACAGGACAAATATTTCCCCCACGCCATCAACTTCGACATCACCGACACCACGTCGAAACAAAAGCAGGACCTCTTTGGTGAAATCCTGGCCACGGCAAAAGCACAAACGGGAAGCGAAGACAAAGCCATCGTCGCTCGCTTTGAGCGCTACCAGGCTGCCTCGCGCGCCAAAAAAGATTCATTGATCGACGACGTGCTCATGAACGAGGTGCTGCACAACGTAGACAGCCTCAAGAAAATGAACGTGCACATGATTGCCATCAGTCACCTGTCCTACAACGGCATGACGGGCCATGCACCCGCCCTCGACGTGAGCAAGAAGCCGTGGCTCGAAAACTTTACCAGCTACCTGGCCAAACGCGCCTTTGGCATCCGCGCCAGCAACGATCGCAAATATCAGAAGTCGTTCGACGGGTTGTTCTTCCGCGTGCCGGGTGTCAACAAATTTGGCGACACGGTCATCACGCGCCTGCTGCACACAGGAAAGGACACGGCCTTTGTGCACATCGACCTGAAACACTCCGACGTGCTCACGCGCCGCTTCGTGCTCGACAAATATGAACGGGCTTCGCTGACGCTTCCCAACGAGCTTCATCCGATTTGTTCACATTGTGCCGTCAACGGATTGTCTATCGACTACACGTCGCCCTTGCTGAATGAATACAGTCTCCTGAAATCGTCGCTGGCGCGGAAGTTCTATCCGTTTGCCATCAACCTCTACAACGAAGAGGTGGCGCGCATCTGCAAGCGCGAGGGCATCATCGGTGTGCCGCTGGAAGAGCGCGTGCTGGGCGGCTACATCGACAACCGCCAGCAGTGGTCGGTGTGCATCCGGCGCAAGCGTGGACGTTACACACTGGCGGCGGAAGGCGAGCGGGCACGGCGTTTCAAGTATACCCGCAAAGCAATAGCCTACCTGGGCCAGCACACCACACCGGGCACAGCGCAATACAGCCAGGAGTTTGTCGATGCCAAGGCCTACTACACCTCGATCATGAAAGCCGTTGGCGCCGACGATAAAACCGTGATGCGAACGCTCTGCGAAGACTACCTCAGCGCCGAGCCGTTTTTGCAAAACGTGTTCCACATCGTGGACATCGCCTACAAAACCAAACATCAGCAACGCCTCGACAGCCTGCTGAATGTGGCCAACACGAAGGTTAAAATAAAAGCGCATGCCACCCTTGGCGAAGCGGCCGTGGTGAAGCAAAAAGAAGCCACCGAAAAAGCGAAGCGCGGGTTGAGCCCAACCGACAACGTGAGCAACGAAGCACGGAAACTAAGAATGGAAATTATTCAGCACGTGGCCGACACGGTGCTGCAACAGTCGGAGCGCCAAAGCGAGTATCAGGCACAACTGTCGGCGGAAATCAAAAACATAAAAGACAGTGTCAGCACCCTTGCGCTTGACCCGGTGGCCATCGAACGCCAGATCAAACGCAGTGGATGGGTCAACATTTGCCTGGGCTCCGACCTCGACGGCATGATCGACCCCATCAACATTTGTCCCACGGCATCGCAGTATCCGGCGTTCAAGGCAAAGCTGAAAGTGCTCATACCGCTTTTCATCGCCATCCGTCACCAGTTTGAAGTGAAAGACAAATTGCTTCCCGATCCCTATCCCTCTACCGACTATTATTTCAACGCCAATTTCAAAGTAGACGAAGCGCTCGACATGCTGTTCTATACCAACCTCAAAGATTTCACCCTCACGAATTTTGTGTTATGAAAAAATATTTCACCTCCACCTTCTTTTTTCTCTGCGCCGTCACACTCTCGGCGCAGCACAGTTCCGAAGACTTTAAAGATGCCGCGGGCTGCGGACCGTTTCCGCTATACATCGGCCTTGGCTATGCCACGTCGCGCTACAACGATGTGGGCACGGTGGGCGAACAGTTTCTGGCAAAGTATGGCCCCGGAAAAGTGAAGCACAACCTTCGGGGGGCCAACGCTGTGTTCGGCACCACCATCATTCCCACGAAGTGGACAAAGCCCGTGTCGTTTTTGCTGGAAGGAAAATACCTGTGGCTCACGCGCGAGACGCAGGGTGTGAACAGTTCGTTCAACATGATCTCCAGTCAGCTGTCGCTGGGGGGCGGCTTTCGGTATGCAGCGTTTCCGTTTGTGTTGCAGGCGCAGTATCAGCGCATTCTTTTTTCGCGACAGGATTTCGACTTCAACCTCGACGGTGTGCGCAAGGCCATCGATGTGTCGTCGGGAGGCAACATGGTTCTGTTGCGTCTTTCCTTCCTGGACCCCGCCGGTTCCGACGGCGGGTTTGGGGTGTTTATTGAATACGGCGCGGTGTTTCTCGATCAACGCAAGAACGGTCAGCAGCTCACCACCGTCATCAACACTTTCAACGAAACCTTCAACGAGCCCGTGGACTGCACCGGCAACTATCGCTTCCTCAGCTTTGGCATTCTGGTGCCGCTGGCGCTGCGGTTGAAGTAGGGAAGGGGAGAACGTCCGCCATTCATTCCTGCCCGTCTCCCGTTCATTCCAAAATAAGCATCGTTCATTCCTTTGCCTCTGTGCAGGCGTATCGCAAAATCGATTGCGGCCGTAAAGGGTCTCATAAAATGTTTTAAACAACCCCTTTATGAAAAACGCCTTTATCGCCGCTTCCCTTATGGCTACCAGTCTTGTGATGGGATGCCGGCCAGAAAAGAAAGAAACGGTTGCCACCAACGACTATGAAATTGCAACGCCCGTAGCAACAACCCCCGTCGCTGCACCCGGCAAAGACGAATTGATTCAACGCGGCAAATACCTGGTTACCGTGGGTGGCTGCAACGATTGTCATTCGCCCAAAGTAATGACGGACCATGGCCCCGAGCCCGACCCCAAGCTGTTGTTGTCGGGTCATCAACGCCAGGAAAAACTTCCGCCCATGGAGAAGAACGCCGGCCGAAACGGATGGGTGTTGTTCAGCATGAACACCACAGCCTTTGTCGGTCCCTGGGGCTTGTCATACGCCGCCAACCTCACACCCGACGACACGGGCATTGGTGCGTGGACATTCGAGAACTTTAAGACGGCCATCCGCAAAGGAAAACTCAAAGGCCAGGAAGGCGGCCGTGATCTGTTGCCTCCCATGCCCTGGACCATGTATCGGAACATGACCGACGACGATCTGCTCTCCGTGTTCACCTACCTCAAGTCGTTGCCGCCCGTGAGCAACCAGGTGCCTGCACCCGTGCCACCCACGGAGTTGTAGTCGCATAAAAACTTCATCACAATTTTTCTTACCCACTATTTTTTCTCTCTCATAAATCTCATCATGACAAACAAACCCCTCATTCTTGTTACCGGTGCCACCGGTGCGCAGGGCGGCAGCGTTGTGCGCCACCTGTTGCAGCAGAACCGTTTCACCCTGCGATGTCTCACCCGGAATGCTGAATCCGAAAATGCCCAAGCCCTTCGCGCCGCCGGCGCAGACGTGGTGCAAGGCGACCTTGGCGACATCGACAGCCTTCATCATGCCTTGCGCGGTTGCTATGGTGTGTTTGGTGTCACCAACTTTTGGGAACATTTTGAAAAGGAATTTGCCCACGGCAAAAATCTGATCGACGCGGTGCACGCCGCCAACATCAAACACTTTGTGTTCAGCACGCTGGTGTCGGCCCACCAGGTTTCGGGTGGACGCTTCAGCGTTCCGCACCTCGACATCAAAGCCGAACTCGAAGCCTATGCACGCAGCCTGAATCTTCGGGCCACCTATGTGCACGTGGCCTTCTATTACGAAAACTTCTTCACCTTCTTTCCACCCCGGCTCAGCGACGACGGCAACTTTCACATCGGCTTTCCGCAAGGCGACACAAAGCTTGCCGCGGTGAGCGTCGACGATGTGGGTGGGGTAGTGGCCAGCATCTTTGCGTCGCCCTCCAAATTCATGGGCGAACAAGTGGGCATTGTGGGCGAAGATCTTACCGTGTCGGAATATATGGCGCAGCTTTCCGAGGCCACCGGCAGAAAACATGTCTATGATTTTATTCCACACCCCGTCTATGCGGCGTTCAATTTTCCCGGCGCGGGCGAACTGGCCAACATGTTTGAGTTCAACAGACTCTACATTCCCGAACGCACAAAAGACCTGCAACAAAGCAAGGCGTTGTTTGACGGCATGCAAAGCTTTGCCGGTTGGTTAAGCACACAACCCGATCGCCTCGCCTACGCACGCCACCCGTCCGTTTCAAAAACAGCCCTCTAACAAAAATCAAAAAATATGAAAACAACAGTCATCACGTTTGCGGCCTTGTCCTTGTCGCTCACAGCCTTTATGAAAACTCCCACAACAACCGAGAAACCCGTGGCGATCACGTCCGACCAGATGGCCGAGCGTGTAGTTGCAGCCCTTCGCCAATCGTCGGCACAACAGTATGCCGATTTGTTTCCAGCGCTTTCCGATTTTCATGCCGTCATGGAAGAGAGTGCCGACGTCTATGGCAATTCGTTGCAGGAAGCACAATCAGAATTCGGGCGCACCTATCAGGCCACCCTCGTGCCCTCGGTGAAGGCGTCGTTCGAGTCACTGATTGCGCGGGGCAAAGAGAAGGGCATCGATTGGAGATCGGTGCGCTATGTGGGCATCGAGTTGGCCGAGACCGCGGGCAACCGGTTCGGCGCAGTGCCGGTCACCATTGTGTTTGCTTCCGACGGAAAAGAGTTTCGCCTCCGCATGGACAACGCCATGGTGTTCAACGGTCAGTGGAAAGTGAGTCAGTTCATCAGGCTGGTGTAGTTCTGACCTGACAACTCGGTTTGCGTCTTCGCGCCTTTGCGATAAGGAAACTTATTGCCTGGGCGCGATCGCATTATTATCAGGCACATCGGCAAAAAAAAGAGACTGCCCTTGCGAGCAGCCTCTAAAACAAATGAACTCAAAATTCTGAACTACGACAACTTCCAGCCGCTGCGATACTCGCGCTTCACAAACTGGTTGGCTTCGTCGAAGTTGGTCACCTTCATGTTTGCACCATCCCACAGCAACTTGATGTTGCGGCCGGGATAGTCGAACGCGTTGGGTTTTTCTTTTTGCGGATAGCGCACGTCGTGGCTGCGGATGGCCAGGTTGCCCATCAACACCGTTTCGGTGAGCGGACCGGCGATCTCGAAAGGCGAGCTCACTTCCATTTTGCCATAGCCGGCCAAGCAGGCTTCCACCCATTGGGCATAGTGGCCATCGGAACCGTTGGGCACACGCTTGATGGTTTGTGGCACGCTCACTTCCTTGTTCTTCGAAGTGGGCAGCAGGCTGGGATACATGCCATAGGTGCCGCACATCATCTTGCCTTTTGTGCCGATAAAGATCACGCCGTTGCCGCCGTCGCCCATCTGTTCGTTCGCACCCAGTTCTTCGGGGCGTTCGGGTTGAATGCCGCCATCCATCCAGTGCATTTTCACAGGAGGTTTGCCGTCTTGTCCGGGGAAGGTGAGGATCACGTGCGACGATGGCGGGCAGCTGTCGGGGAAATAGCCACGCTTAAATTCGTCAACATACACGCTGCCTACGCTGGCCGTCACGTCGGTGGGGTATTTCAGGTTGAGCACGCGGAAGGGAGGTTCCACAATGTGGCATCCCATGTCGCCTAGCGCGCCCGTGCCATAGTCCCACCAGCCGCGCCAGTTAAAGGGCACAAGCTTGTCTACAAAGTCTTTCTGAGGGGCTGTGCCCAGCCACAGGTTCCAGTCGAGTTCTTTGGGAACATCGGCTTTCTTGGCGGGCCACTCAATGCCTTGCGGCCACACGGGGCGGTTGGTCCAGCAATAGACCGTGTGCACATCGCCAATGGTGCCGGCGTTATACCACTCCATGAGCTGGCGCACACCGTCGCCCGACGAGCCCTGGTTTCCCATCTGGGTCACCACTTTATATTTCTTTGCGGCTTCGGTCAGGATGCGGGCTTCGTAGATGTCGTGTGTCAACGGCTTTTGCACATACACGTGCTTGCCCAGCTGCATGGCAGCCAGTGCTTGCACGGCGTGGTTGTGGTCGGGTGTCGACACCGACACGGCGTCGATGCTCTTGTGTTCTTTTTCGAGCAGGATGCGATAGTCCTTGTAGTACTTTGCTTTTGGAAACTTGGCTACCGTGTCGGCCGCGCGGCGGTCGTCCACATCGCAGAGAAAAGCAATTTCGGCCTTGCCGCTTTTGGCAAAGCTGGAAATGTCGCCTCCGCCTTTGCCACCGGCGCCAATGCCGGCCACATAGATCTTGTCGCTCGGGGCTTTGTAGCCAGGGCCGCCCAGCACAAAGCGGGGCACGATGGTGAACGCCGCGGCAGCCAAACCGGCCTGCTTCATAAAGCTTCTACGGGACACAGCCGCAGGAATCGTCTTCTTCTGTAAGGGCATAGTGTAGTGTTAGGGTTGCGTTGGGTTATGCGTCGAACTTGACGCTGATCTCCAGCGTCCGTTCGTCGTATTTCATTCCATATTGCTCCAGCACTTCGGGGGGCACGCCGTTCCATTGGTTGGGTTTGTTGCCCGCATAGCCCAGGTCGGCAATGCCGATTTTGCTGGTGAAAAATCCGCAGGCCGTGAGGTCGCGCATGGTGTTGAAGAACGCCACGCCTTGCTTCAGCTCGGGTTTTGCTTTTTCAGGATAGGCTATGAGGTCTACCATTTCAATTTGTTGCTGCGGTGTGCACGACGCAAAGTCGGCGTTGAAACGGTTCATACACTGCAGGTCGAGCCAGGCCAGACCGCCGCGCAGAGGAACCTGGTAGCGGGGCATATCTTTCACGATGAAGGCAATGAAATCGGGCACGCCCGCATCGGAGGCGCTACCCGACGTTTCATCTTTGGGAATGATGATGTCGGCCAGCACGGTAATGGTTTTCATTTCGTGTGCATCGAAGAAGGTTTCGGCTTGCAGCTTGGCTTCGTGTTGCAACTCCGCGGGTGTGCGGTCGTAGTTCAGCGCTGCCGGTGCGGCGGCGTCTTTCACTTCTTTCGCCGTCTCGGGTTTGCAGGATTCCATTAACACACCTGCACCTACGGTGCCCACAGCCAGGGTTTTCAAATATTTTCTTCTGTCCATATTCTTTTAGCGTTTGGTGAGCGTTTCGCCTTGCGGCGTGGCGCTCACGGTGTCTTAGAGATTTTGTTTTTTCTTTTCGTCGATGATAAATTCCGATGCACGCATGGCCAGCGCCAGGATGGTCCACGTGGGGTTCTTGTCGGCTTGCGACACAAACGGACCACCGTCTACCACGAACAGGTTCTTGCACTCGTGCGCCTGGTTGTGTTTGTTGACAGCCGATTTTTTCGGATCGTCGCCCATGCGGGTGGTGCCCACTTCGTGAATAATTCTTCCGGGTGCTTCCAGGCCGTATTGATTTTCGGCTGTGCCGTCGTTACCCCAGGTCACCACACCACCGGCGTTGTGAATAATTTCCTGGAAGGTTTCCTTCATGTGCTTGGCCTGATTGATTTCATAGTCGCTCCACTTGTAGTGGAAGCGCAACACAGGAATACCGTATTTGTCGACGGTGTTGGGATCGATTTCGCAATAGTTGTCTATCCGGGCAATCGCCTCGCCGCGTCCGGCCATGCCGATGTTGGCGCCGTAGAAATAGCGGTAGTCGTCTTTGAGCGATGCGCCATAGCCACCCGCTTCTTTTTGAACGCCATCACGGCCGGGGTATTTGCCGTTGGTGCCTTGCATGCCAAAGCCGAAGCCATAGCCGGGCATTCCCATGCCGCCGCCATATTCAATGTGGTAGCCACGGGGGAAGTTGAGTTTTTTGTTGTCGAGCCACCACGGGGTGTATACGTGCATGCCGCCCACACCGTCTTCGTTGTAGCGCTTGCGGCCGATCAGCTTGGGAATGATGCCGCCCATACCCGCACCGGTAGAATCGTGCAGGTAGCGTCCCACCACATCGCTCGAGTTGGAGATGCCGTTGGGGTGACGCGACGATTTGGAGTTGAGCATGAGGCGCGCCGATTCGCAGGCGCTGGCCGCCAGGATCACCGTTTTGGCCGTCACGGTATATTCTTGCTTGTCGTCTTTGTTCACAAACGAAACACCGGTAGCCAGTCCTTCGGCGTTGGTGAGCACTTCGCGCACCATGGCGTTGGGGATAATGTCTACGTTGCCGGTGGCGATGGCGGGTTTCACCAGCACCGACGACGACGAGAAGTCGGCGTGCACTGTGCAACCGCGGTTACACTGGCTGCAGAAGAAGCAGGCGCCTCTGTCTTTGTTGATGGGCTTGGTGAGGATGGACAACCGCGAAGGGATGACCGGGATATTCAGTTTCTGTCCGGATTCTTTGATGAAGAGTTCATGCAAACGCGGACGGGGAGGGGGCAGGAAGATGCCGTTGGGTTCGTTGTCAAAATTTTCGATAGAACCAAACACACCCACCAGTTTGTCAACTTTGTCGTAGTAGGGAGCCACGTCGTCGTAGCCAATGGGCCAGTCGTCGCCCAGACCGTCTATGCTTCTGTGTTTGAAATCTTTGGGGCCGAAACGAAGGGAGATGCGTCCCCAGTGGTTGGTGCGGCCGCCCACCATGCGCGAACGAAACCAGTCGAACTTTGTGCCGTCTTTGTGTGTGTAGGGTTCGCCATCGAGCTCCCATCCGCCATAGGCGGCATCGAAGTCACCGAAGTTGCGATAGGGGGTGCTGGCACCACGGCGGGGCGATTCCCAGGGCCACTTCAACTGTGTCACATTCTTTGCGGGGTCGTAGAGCGGACCCGCTTCCAGCAGCACCACTTTGATTCCGGCATTGGCAAGTACATAAGCAGCCATTCCGCCGCCGGCACCAGAACCCACGATGCACACGTCGTAGGCCTTTTGAGTTTTCTTGATTTGAAATTCAGGCATAGTTTTAATTGAGCTTACGAGATAAATGTAATTCTTTTCCAGGAAGATAAAACCGGGTTTTATATGAACGCCCGGAAATTGATGTGGCGTATATGAAAAAATCCCTGCCCCGAATTTTCTTTCGGTGGCAGGGATTACCCAAACTACAAGAAAATTTATATGAAGGGTTTTCTTGTCTTCGTCATTCGTCACACACTACCATCCGGGGTTGTCGGGCCGCAGGTTGGGATTGTTGCGGAAATCGCCAGCCGGCAGGGGCAAGAGCAAATGTTTTTGTTGTAAGGTCACGGCGGTGCTGAGTGTTGCACCCACAAAATCTACAAACGTGTTCGAGCCGTCAACATACACTTTGTGCAGGCGGATCATGTCGAACCAGGTGATGCCCTCGTAGCACAGCTCGTGCCACCGCTCGCGCCACACCGCTTCGCGGAATTGCGCTTGCGACAGTCCCGAAAGATCGCCCAGGTCGGCACGGTTGCGAATACGGTTCACCGCGTCATACGTGTCGGTGGTGGGGCCACCCACTTCGTTTTGAGCTTCGGCATAGATCAGCAACACCTCGGCAAAACGAATCAGCGGATAGTTCAGGCCTGCGTTGCCGGTGCCCGATGTGCCGGGCACACCGTTCGCAATGGCATCGAAATGCTTGAACACATACGATTTGGTGAGGGGAAACACCGCGCCGTTGCCACCGTCATAGTAGGACTTGAAAAAGAATTCTTTTTCCACCATGCGCTTGTCGCCGGCTTCGAACGAACTCAGGAACGACGCCGTAGGCACCGTGGTGCCCACTTCGCCAGAAGCGGTGATGTTCGTGTTGTTGGGCAGGAAATACGATTGGTAGTTGCTGTTGGCAATGCCCGCCGCATACTGAATGGCAAAGATGTGCTCAAGCCTGTTTTCGGTTGCGTTGTTGTGCAGGTCGGCATAGTTGGTGAACAAATTGATTTTGTCGGGCGACGCCGTGCCAAAATCAATCACCTCTTTTGCTTTGTCTGCAGCTTTCTTGTAGTACTCCGCGCCCTTGTTCAGCGGAAAGCCGGCCATGGTCAGGTACACGTTTGCCAAAAGCGATTTCACGGCGGCGCCCGATGCGCGACCATTCAGTTCGGTCATCGGCAAGCCCGCGGCTTCGGCGTCAAGCAGGTCGGCCACAATCAGGTTGTAGACGTCGGCCACCGAACCACGCTTGGGAGTCACGTCCGCATCGGTAAACGCATAGATCGGTTTTGTCAGCAAGGGCACATCGCCCCACAGCCGCACCAGCCAGAAGTAGTGGAAGGCGCGAAGGAATTTTGCATGACCCACCCATTTCTTCTGGTCCGCCTCGGTGATGCGGGGAATGGTCGGAATTTTTTCGATAGCCAGGTTGGCGTTGCCGATGCCTTCGTAGAGCTGTCTCCACCATTGCGAGAGGTGAAGGTTGTCGCCTGTGTGCTGAAAGCTGTACAGGTTGTTCAAGTCGGAGTTCTGACCGGTTTCTGTTTCGGCTGTTCCGCTAAACGCATCCAGCATCTGGAAATTGGCCGAAAAAATGCCGGCGCCATCGCCGTGGAAGCGCAGGTTTTCATACGTGCCGTCCACAATGGCCTGGGCATGTTCCGGCACGGTGAAGAAAGTGGCCGGAGCAATGTTCGAAGGATCTTCTTCGCGAAGAAAATCCGAACACCCTGCGGTCATCCACAAACTTCCCGTGAGAAGTAGTGTGCTTATATTTTTAGAAGTGAATCGCATAATCGTTCTGTTGTTTTTTAGTGATTACAAACCAAGGCTAACACCAAACATGTATGTGGTTGGCTTGGGATAGTCGAAGAAGGTCTGACCTTGTGCAAACGGGTTGGTGTAGGTCGACACTTCTGGATCGTTGCCGCTGAACTTCGTCTTCAGGAAGAAGTTTTGTGTAGACGCATAAATCCGCAGACGGCTGATCTTCAAACGCTCGGTCACATTGGAAGGAAAGTTGTAGCCAAGCAGCAGGTTTCTGCCGCGCAGGAAAGAACCGTCTTCCAGCCAATGTGTGTCCACGTTCGACACATAGCCAGCTTTCGAATCGCGTACGGCAGCAACGTCTGTGTTCTGATTTTCAGGCGTCCAGGCGTTCAGCACCGAATTGAAACTGTTGGCCAAACCCGTGCGGTCTTCGCCGGAGTGATGGGTCATGTTCAACACATCGTTGCCATACGAATATTGCAGGTCGAGCATAAGGTCGAAATTCTTATACTTCAGCGTGTTGATGAATGAACCATACGACAGCGGATTTCCATTGCCAATGATCATGCGGTCGGCGTCGTTGATCTGGTAATCGCCGTTTACATCGAGGTATTTCACATCGCCGGGCAAAATGGGTTTACCGGTTCCACGATAGCTGTTCACACCATACTTTGCGGCTTCGGCGGCTTCGCCTGTGCCCCACGTGCCCAGGCGCACAAGGCCCCAGAACGATCCTACGGGTTGGCCTTCCATGATCACACCGGTTTGGTTGGTGAAGTTGGGGTTACCCACACCGAAGATCGGCGCCGGGGTGGCCAGCGTCAACACCTTGTTCCGGTTAATGGAGATGTTGAACGTGGTGCTCCAGGTGAAATTGTCGGTTTGAACGTTCACGGTGTTCAACGCGAGTTCAATCCCCTTGTTCTCCATGCTGCCCACATTGCGAACAATAGTGGCATAGCCCGACGACGTGGGAAGCGGTGCATCCAGTAGCATGTCCGTTGTCTTGCGGTAATACAGATCGGCTTCGATGTTTACGCGGTTCTGGAACAAGCCCAACTCCACGCCGATGTCAGACTGTGCCGTCTTTTCCCATTTCAAATCGGGGTTTCCAAGACGGTTCAGGTTCACACCAATCGTTTTTGCATTGTTCACCACAGACGTCACCGTTTTCAAGGAAGCCAGTGCCGAGTAGGTCGTGATTTCCGAGTTGCCCGTGAAGCCATAGCTGGTGCGCACCTTCAGGTTGGAAATGATGGGGTTGTCTACCAGGAAGGGCTCCTGCGATACACGCCACGCCAACGCTGCCGAAGGGAAGAATGCATATTTGTTAGACTCACCAAACTTCGACGATCCATCCATACGGCCGGTCACCGTCACCAGGTACTTTTCTTTCAGGCTGTAGTTCACACGACCGAAGTACGAGTTGAACGAGAAACGCGAACGATTCGATTCTACCGGAGGCGAGGGCAGAAAGTTTGCTGCGCTGCCCAGGTTGTTGGTTTCGAGGAAGTCGGTGATGAACGTCTGCGAGCGAGCCTGGAACCAGAAGATGTTGGTTTCCTGCCACGAGATACCGGCCATGGCCTGTATGTTGTGGATGTCGCCAATCTGTTTGGTATAGGTCAGGTAGTTTTCGAACGACCAGAATGTTTCGCGGTTGTTTTGCACGCGGGCCGATCCCTTTTGGTTGTCGGGCAGAACGTAGGCTGGAGTTTCCAGTGCAGGACGTCCGTCGTATTGATTTTGTTCGCGCTCCAGCACGTTTGTGCCCAGCGTAGAACGCAGCTCAAGACCTTCGGCCAGTTTAAAGTTTGCATACACGTTGCCCAGCACGGTGCGGCTCAGCAGGATGTATTTGCGGCTCGTCATCAGGTCAACGGGATTCTGTCCGCCCTCCATGGAAGGAGAGTAGTTTTTGTTGTGCGAGAACGATCCGTCAGGATAACGCACCGGCAGAATGGGCAGAGCTTCGGTGATCATCCGCACGGAGTTGAGACCGCCCGTTCCAAAGTCCACGATGTTTTCTTGCTGGTTGTTGTAGCCCAGGCTACCACCCACTTTCAGCCACGGCTTCAGTTGGCTGTCGAACACAAACCGGCCGGAGTAGCGGCGCAGATAAGAGTTCAGCAACAAACCGTTGTCGTCGCGATAGCCCACAAACACACCATAGGAATTGTCCTTGTTGCCGCCGGTGAACGAAAGCTGGTGGTTTTGCGACATCTTGTTTTGAGTAGACTCTTTGAACCAGTCGGTATCGTAGAGCGGGTTGCCATTGGCATCGAACAACGCAGGGTTTGTGCGGTCCAGTGCAGGATTGCGGCGTGTGTTGGTGCCGTTGACCCAGCCCGTATTGTCATATACCTTAATGTTGTCGTAGCCGAGTTGTTCGGTGGCCAGGAATTCTTTTGCGTTCAGCATGCGCACGCGGTTGGGACCAATCGTGGGCACGCTCATTTGCATGTCGTATGAAATCTTGCCGCCGCCGGTGCTGCCGCGCTTGGTGGTGATGAGGATCACACCGTTTGCACCACGCGCACCATAGATGGCCGTAGCCGAGGCATCTTTCAACACTTCCATCGAAGCAATGTCGGAAGGGTTGATGTTGTCAACAGCGTTGTTGAGCGGATACGAACCGTTGGTTTGCGTGCCCACGGGCATAATCACACCGTCGATCACATACAACGGGTTGTTGGATGTGCTGATGGAGCTGAAGCCACGGATGCGCACATTGGTTTGCCCACCCGGACGACCCGAGTTGATGTTCACGGCCACGCCGGTAACCTTGCCGGCAAGTGCCTGCGACACCGAAGGAAGTTGTCGTTCCTGAATGTCTTCGGCTTTCACCGAACCCACCGAACCTGTGAGATCGGATTTCTTCTGGGTCCCGTAGCCGATCACCACCACTTCCTCCAACGTTTGCGTGTCGGGAGAAAGCGAAGTGTTGATGAGGCTCTGTGAACTCACTGCAATTTCCTTGGAGCTGTAGCCAATGAAACTGAAAACGAGAATGGCGTTTTCGTCGGGAGCGTTCAGCGAAAAGTTTCCGTTGCTGTCGGTAACGGTACCGATAGACGTCCCTTTCACCAACACGTTCACACCGGGCAAGGGCGAACCAGCTTCGTCGGTTACGGTTCCTTTCACAGCAAAGTCGGGAGAGGCCATGCCGGTGTAGAGATCCGTGTAGTTGTCGTTAAGGTTGATTCCGGTAAAGCCTCCGCCCGAGTCGGCCAGTGGAATCATCGGCACCCGGTCTTCCTTTGGTGGAATGAGGGTGATTTGTTTTTTGCGAATCTGGTACGTGATGTTCGTACCGTTCAGCAACGTGTCGAGCACCTGTTCGATGTTGTCCGCTTTCAGGTTCAGGGTCACCAGGCGACTGGCATACTTGAACTTGCTTTCGTTGATCACAAAACTGTAGGGAGTCTGGCGTTCGATTTCGCGAAGCGCCTGTTTGAGGGTAGCGTCTTTCAGGTGAAGCTCGATGGACGACGCAGCCTGTTGGTTTGTGGCGGCGGCAACGGCACCAACGTTGCTCAGTCCTAGGATCACCACGGCCAGTAGTGTTGGCCGGTGAAATAGCCTGTTGCGTCCCGTCGGCAGGGGCCGCGGGTGGAGACATTGATAAAAGTACTTCATAGCGATTAGGGTTAAGTTGGAGTTGAAAATTTTTACTTACTCATATATTATAATCTGATTTTTTTCCTTTCTGTATTTGATCTGCGACGACAAGCGGATAAGTTCCATCACTTCGTCGATCGACTCATGTTCGATGGTCATGGTGAGGTGTTCGCGTTGCGCCAGCGACGGATCAATCACGATATCGATGGTGTAGCGATTCTCCAGTTTCATCACAATCTCCGAGAGCGGCACGTTGTCGAAGATGAGACGCTCTTCTTTCCAGGCGCTGTAGTCGGTAGGATCAACTTTGTCGACCACCACTTTTTTCAGGTCTGCGTTCACCGTGATCTGATCGCCGGGCTTCATGTAGTAGAGCTCTGCAGCGCCTTCCACTTTCAATTCAACCTTGCCTTCTTCCAGCGTGGTCTTCACATCGGGATCGTCGGCATAGGCGCGCACGTTGAACTTTGTTCCCTTCACATAGATGGAAATGGTTTTGGTGCTCACAATAAAATCTTTCGAGCTCTTCTCCACATCAAAGAAAGCTTCGCCACGCAGCACCACCTTGCGATGGGTCACACCAAAGTCGGCGTCATACTCCAGTGCGCTGTTGGTGTTTAGCCACACCGTGCTGCCATCGGGAAGGTCAACGCGCGTGGTCAGACTCTTGGAGTTATAGACCATGGCACCCCGGTTGCGTGTGGTGGTGGTCCAGAACTGACGAATAACATAGCTGGTCACCAGCAACAACGTGATGGCAGCGGCCACTTTAAAGAGCGTATGCCGTGGTGAGGGAGGGGAGAGGAACCGTTGCTTGGCATCGTCCTCTTCGTGGATGCGATGGTCGAGGGTTTTCCAGGCCGCGTCAATTTTTTCGGGATTAAACCGGCCCAGCGTAACCGAGGCTTGAAACGTTTCGTTGATCTCATCAAAATAGTTCCGGTGCAGCTCATCTTCCCGAAGCCACGCTTGTAACGCGGCAATCTCTTCGTCGTTAGTCTCGCGCTGAAGAAACTTGATGATGAGTGCTTTTATCTCCTGTGGGGTCTGATCCATAAATTCATTTTATCTCCCTATACATAATCACTACAGGCTTGTCCTGTTTTACCCTGACAACGTTTTCGGAATATTTCTAAAATACTTTTGGCGATTGCGCAGCCCATCATGATAGGGCGTCATGATGGTTGTGATGACAGCACGCAACGGTTGTGTTGACAGTCATAATGAATCTTGTAGTAACATCTTTGTTGACACGCAGACTTGCGCGCGATGAAGCGTGCAAAAAAAATAAGATTAATCAATTCATGGAGAAGACCTTGACAGAAACATCGATGAATAACATTGTTACACGTTGCCTTGACTTATAGTACATTCGACTACTATGTGGCGTGCAGCATCACAAAGCAGATGCAATGATGTTGGCTCGGAGACTAAAAGAGCATAAAGTACTTTTGACTATGAATTGAGGTTGTTACTGAGCGTGTGTGAGGCTTATGTGCGTTAGTATAAAGCGACGGACCTCTCTTATATACTATATAGAGATGAAGAAGAAAATGAAGGAGGCTGCAAGCGTGGTATTCGATCGATGTTGCAAACAACGTTAGCGGTTCCGTGCATTGGTGTTGACACAACAATCAGATTTCCCCGGAAGGTGGGGGTGTGGTCAGAATTAATTTTGATTGAGATAGGCGATGATAATGAGCGTGAGGTAGTCTTTCAACTCCACGCGGATACGCGAAAGGGCGCGCACCATCTGTGTTTCCACCGTTTTAATGGAGATGTTGAGGCGTTCTGCAATTTCGTGATACTTCAGGCCTTCGAAGCGGCTTAGTTCAAAAATGCGGCGGCACTCGGGTGGAAGATGTTCGAGGGCGCGGTGAAAATCTTTTTCCAGCTCTTCGGCCACAAACGACTCGTGCGCACTGAAATCGGAGCCCGATGATTTATAGACATACTGCAGCAGCGACGCATATTGGTCGTGCACCTTCTGATGTTCCATCGAATTGAAACAGGTGTGTTTCACCGACGTGAACAAATAGCCGCTCACCGATTGTTTGTCGTCCAGCTGTTCGCGGTTTTTCCAGATGCGGTAAAACACCTCCTGCACAATCTCTTCCGATTCGTCGATGTTGTTGAGAAACTTGTTGGCATAAGCGCATAGCCGTGGATACAGCCGCCTGAACAAAAGCTCAAGGCTGTGCGAGTCTCCTCTCTTGAGACCCTTGATGAGGTTGCTATTTTCGAGTTCCGTTTTCAGTTGACGTTTCCGCAATCGTTGAAAAGATAGGCAACAACATTCACAAAATAAAACAATCGTCGGTTCAATACATCACAAGGCGTTGTTCGGCCCGTTCGCATAATGCGCGTTTGCTACGTAGTCGGTGTGTTAGGAAGATCAAAAGTTAACCTGAAAACTGCGGTCGTAGACCGTCGAAGGACTGTCGTAAGATCATCGGAAGACCGTCGTAAGACGGCGCGCGGATTTATCCCATCAAAAAGGGGAGAAGGGCTAGTGATTGTGATCGTGATGTGGCTTGCGCGGCACGGGGTCATAGCCGTGTGTTCCCCACGGATGACAACGCGAAATGCGCTTCGTGCCAAGCCAGATGCCTTTGATGACACCCCATTCGCGAATGGCTTCGATGGCATATTGCGAACACGACGGCGTGTGCCGGCAGTGCGTGCCCAGCAAGGGGGAGATGGCCAGCTGATAGAAGCGTATGGGCAGGATTAATAGTTTTTTCAACATATATAGGTAATGTCGCTTCCTGCCCGCGAAAATTGTTTAATCGATCGTATAACTCATCTCGCCTTCCTTGCCGTCCATCAATTGCACGCCCATGCGTTTCAGGTCGTCGCGAATTTTGTCAGACAAAGGGAAGTTCCGGTCCTGGCGTGCTTTCTTTCGCAGATCGATGAGCACACCAATCACGTTGTTCAGCAATTCCTGGTTGTGTTCTTCTTCTTCGCGCAGGCCCAGCACGTCTTCCATGAAGCCGATGTAGGCTGCTTTGAATTGTTCGAACGTGTCGGCGTCAACAGTTTGCAGCGACACGTTGCCCGACTTGAAGTCGTTTATGCGCGACGCCATTTCGAACAGCACGGCAAGGGTGCGGGCCGAGTTGAAGTCATCGCTCATGTTGGTGTAGAGATCGTCGATAAGCTTCAGCAACGTTTCGGTCAGCGCATTGTCTGCATTGGCCTTGCCGGGATGTTGAAGTTTTTTGACGATGCCGAGCGCGTTCGAAAGTTTTTTGAATCCTTTCTCGGCAGCCCCCAGGGCTTCGTTCGAAAAGTCAAGTGTGCTGGAGTAGTGCGACTGGAGCATGAAGAAGCGCACAGGCATGGCGCCATAGCCCCGATCGAGCAGCGGATGGTTGCCATCAAACAATTGCTGTGGCAGGAATGAGTTGCCCAGCGACTTGCTCATTTTTTGGCCGTTCACGGTCAGCATATTGGCATGTATCCAATAATTCACCGGGCTCTTGCCGTTGGCACCCACAGCTTGTGCGATCTCGCATTCGTGATGGGGAAATTTCAGGTCCATGCCGCCACCGTGAATGTCGAACGTGTCGCCGAGGTATTTTGTGCTCATCACGGTGCACTCAATGTGCCATCCGGGAAATCCTTCGCCCCACGGCGAGGGCCAGCGCATGATGTGGTAGGGCGACGCTTTTTTCCACAACGCAAAGTCTACTTTGTTACGCTTTTCATCCTGGCTGTCGAGTTTGCGGCCGCTTTCCATCAGGTCTTCCAGCACACGGCCGGAGAGGATGCCATAGTTATGCTCTGTATTATACTTGGTCACGTCAAAATAGACCGAGCCGTTCACTTCATAGGCAAAGCCATTCTCCAGCAAACGCTTCACGATCTCGATCTGCTCCACGATGTGGCCGGTGGCCGAGGGTTCGATGCTGGGCGGCAGAATGTTGAACTGACGCATCACGTGGTGGAACCCTTCGGTGTAGCGCTTCACGATCTCCATGGGCTCCAGCTGTTCGGCACGGGCCTTTTTGGCGATTTTGTCTTCCCCTTCGTCGGCGTCGTTCACCAAATGTCCCACATCGGTGATGTTGCGAACATACCGGACTTTATAGCCCAGGTGGCGCAAATAGCGCGTAATCAGGTCGAACATCATGAACGTGCGGGCATTCCCCAGGTGCACGTCGCTATATACGGTGGGACCGCACACGTAGAGGCCTACATGGCCCGGCACGATGGTTTCAAGGCGTTCTTTTTTCCCCGAAAGGGAGTTGGTGAGGTGGACAGGGTGTTTTTCGTAAAGCATGATGACTAAAAATCGGCCCAAAATAACACTATTAACGGACTTTGGGTCCAAAGACGGCAATGGAGCGAAGAATAACAAAAGGGGCTTCCGGCGTGAAAAGACCGGGAACGTTATCGCTGTGTGCGCTAACAACGTCACCGTTACCGATACCGTAATCGATTGTGTAAACGTTTGCGGAAAAAAAATATGATGTATTTCAATCGATGCCGGACCAAAATATCTACATTCGAAGAATGCATAGACCAAATATTGTTAGGAATAGGCGGGATATGCAGAATTTCTATCAACCAAATTAATTTTTAACCCAAACTATTTTTATGAAAAAACTCTACAAGAGGGTGAGTTTGTCATTGGCAGCAATGCTAATGCTACTAGCCTCAGTAGCCCTGGCACAAGAAAGGGTTGTGACAGGAACTGTGGCTGATGAGTCCGGGAATACCATGCCCGGTGTAAACGTTATCCTGAAAGGGACCGCCAAAGGAACGGTGACCGATGCTGATGGAAAATTCAGCCTCCCGGTGCCGGGCGACAATGCGGTATTGCTGATTACGTTTGTGGGCTACGGAACCACCGAGGTTCAGGTAGGCACGCAAACCAGTATTGAAGTGAACATGCAGCCCGATCTCACGTCGCTGGATGAAGTGGTGGTTACCGGTTATTCGATCGACAAACGTCGCGAATTGACAGGTTCGGTTTCGACCGTTAAAACCAAAGACCTTACGGTGAGCCCCACGGGTAACGTGGAGCAGCTGTTGCAAGGTCGCGTGGCCGGCGTAACGGTTATCACAAACGGTCAGCCCGGCACAACCAGCCAGATCCGTGTGAGAGGTTTTGGTGGTTTCAAAAACAACCAACCCCTCTACGTTGTTGACGGAGTGCCTACTGACGACGTGTCGTTCCTTAACCCCGACGACATTGAAACAACAACCGTATTGAAAGACGCAGCGTCGGCTTCCATCTACGGAGCACGTGCTGCCAGCGGTGTGATTGTATACACCACCAAGAAAGGCAAGAAGGGACAAAAGCTTAACGTGACCTACGACAACATGTTTGGTTACTCGCTTCCCGGCAAAGGTCTCAGCATGATGAATCCCCAGGATTTTGCTGACTGGACCTGGAATGCCATCAAGAACACCGAAAATGCAAACGCAGCCGCGGCCAACAGAGCCCCGAACTACGCACAAGCCATTGCAGATTTCAAGCACCCCCAATTCGGAACTGGCCTCACGCCCGTTATTCCGGACTATATCAACGTGGGTGGAACATCTGGCGTAGTGGGCGCTGTGAACCTCGATGCTGAGTTTCAAAAATACAACGTCGATCCCCGTAACGGCTCTATCTACCAGGTAGTGGCCGCCAACAAATCGGGAACCGACTGGTACAAAGAAATTACAGGCCCTGCGCCCGTGTTCCGTCAAACGCTTGGCGTGGCCGGCGGTGGCGACACACACCGTTTCTATATCGGTTTGAGCCAGCAAAGCCAGGAAGGTATCCTGAAAAACAACAGCTTCAAACGTTATGCGGTTCGCGCCAACTCCGAATTCGATGTGCTTCCGAATTTGCGCTTTGGTGAAAACCTTCAGTTCACCCTGTTGCAACGTCTCGGTCTGTCGGGCGGTGATGGCGGTCGCGGTATCGCAGCCGATGAGAACGACATCCTGAGCGCTTTCCGTATGCCTTCTATCATTCCTGTCTATGACGTGTTCGGCGGTTATGCCGGAACAGCAGCCAAAGGCTTCAACAACCCCAGAAACCCCGTGGCAGCACGCGATGGCCAAGGCCAGAACTCAGGCTTCCAACCCGGTGGTTTTGGTAACATCTATTTGGAATTGGATGTGGTTCCCGGCCTGACGTTGCGCACCAGCATCGGCGGTAGCTACAGCAATTACTTCTATCGCAACTTCACACGCTGGCAATACGAGAACTCCGAAAACAACTCGGCGTTCGGCTACCAGCAAGGACAAGGCTATACCTATAGCTACACCTTCACCAACACCGCCAGCTACAAGAAAACCTTTGGCGATCACGGCGTAGAAGTTCTCCTCGGCCAGGAAGCCCTCAACATCGGCAACAGCGACGATGAAACACAAAACGGTTTGAACCCTTTTGTGTGGGATCCTGACTACATCAACATCACCGCCACCAACTCGCGTCAGGCAAATGGCGCATTTGTTTCGGGTGTTCGTTTTGCATCGTTGTTCGGATCGGTTAAATATTCATTCAAAGAAAAATACATCCTGAGTGGTGTGGTTCGTCGCGACGGTTCTTCCGTGTTCTCGGCAAACAATCGCTACGGTGTGTTTCCCGCAGTGTCTGCCGCATGGCGCATTTCGGCTGAGCCCTTCATGCAATCCATGTCTTTCATCAGCGACTTGAAAATTCGCGGAGGCTGGGGTGTTATGGGTAACTCGAAATCACTCGACCCCAACAACTCCAACACACTCTTCTATGGAACGGTGGGTAACTCTGGATACGACATTGGCGGCACAAACAGCAGTGCCAACGTTGGTTTCTATCGCACCCGCATCGGTAACCAGGACACGAAATGGGAAGAAAACGTTACGACCAACATTGGTATCGACGGTCAGTTCTTCGGTGGCAAACTGGATGTGATCATCGACTTCTGGAAGAAAGACACAAAAGGTTTGTTGTATGAAAAACCTATCGTGGCATCGGTTGGAACAGGTGCACAAGTGCCTTCGGTGAACGCCGCCCGCATGTTGAACCGCGGTATCGATATCTTCCTGGGTAACAAAGGAACCATCGCTACCGGTCTCGGCTACGAAGTGGCCTTCTCGGGAAGCTTCCTGCACAACGAGATCTCTTCGATCGGTGACGGTGAAACCTACCTCACGACAGTGAACCCTGGCTTCCGTGGCATCAACCCCATCCGGAACCAGCTCGGTCAATCCATCTCTGCTTTCTATGGCTACAAAGTTGTTGGCTTGTTTCACAACGCCGAAGAAGTATCTGCTGCTCCTACACAATCGGGTGCCGCTCCCGGCCGCTTCCGTTATGCTGACCTCAGCGGTCCCAACGGTGTGCCCGATGGCGTGAT
Organism: Chryseolinea lacunae; assembly: GCF_016735595.1. GTDB lineage: Bacteria > Bacteroidota > Bacteroidia > Cytophagales > Cyclobacteriaceae > Chryseolinea > Chryseolinea lacunae. Next base: position 202,763 of record NZ_JAERRB010000009.1, on the reverse strand, counting down.
TGACGACAAAGACAGAACATTCCTGGGAAGCCCTGTGCCGAAATTCACAGGTGGTTTCAACTTCACCTTGCGCTATAGCAACTTCGACCTGGCCGTTTACCTCTACGCTTCTTTGGGTAACAAGATCTTCAACCAGTCGCGCTGGTTCACAGACTTCTATCCTTCATTCCAGGGTGCTGCCATCAGCAACCGCGTGAAAGACAGCTGGACACCGACCAACACCGAAGGTTCTATCCCCGTGTTTGAAAGCGCATCCAACTTCAGCACAAACACACAGTCAAACTCTTTCTATGTAGAGAACGGTTCTTACCTGCGTATGCAAAACATCACGCTGGGCTACACCGTGCCACAGGCTGTGTTGGATCGTCTGAAAATGACCAAGCTTCGCTTCTACATTTCGGCCAACAACTTGTTCACCATCACAGGCTACAGTGGTCTTGACCCTGCCGTGGGTGGTGCTGCCGATACCAACTTTGGTATTGACGTAGGAAACTACCCTGTAACAAAAGGTTTCACCGGTGGTTTGAACATCGCTTTTTAATGATAAGACATGAGAACTATGAAAAATATATCTAGACTAAAAGCAACAGGAACGATACTATTGATGTTCCTCCTGCTCTACGCGTGTAAGGACAGCTTCCTGGACGTGACGCCGAAAGGTGCCGCCAACCAGACACAGCTGGCAAACATTCAGGGAGCAGAAGCTTCATTGATAGCAGTCTATAGCCAGGTGAACGGCCGCGCCAATCGCATGGCCAGCCCATCAAACTGGGTGTGGGGAAGTATTCGCGGTGGTGAGCACAACAAAGGCACCGACCCTGGCGACTTCAGCGACATCAACCCGATTCAGCGTTTTGAATACCAGGCAACACAAGGCGTGATCTCCGACAAATACAACGGTTTGTATGAAGGCGTTGCCCGCGCAAACAACGTGTTGAGAGTATTGCCCACGGTAGATGAACCAACAGACGACATCAAAAAACGTAAGCTGGCCATCGAAGCGCAAACTAAATTCCTGAGAGCGCACTTCTATTTCGAATTGAAGAGAACCTTCAACAACACACCTTATGTAGACGAAACATTCGACTATCAAAAGGGTATCGACAAGGTGAAGAACGATGTTGACCTCTGGCCCAAGATTGAAGCCGACATGCAATTTGCATACACCAACCTCCCCGAAACACAGTCGGAAGTGGGTCGTGTAAACAAATGGGCCGCCGCCGCATACCTGGCCAAGATCTACATGTATCAGCACAAATACGCCGAAGCAAAAGCATTGTATGACGATCTTATTCCCAATGGAAAAACATCCAACGGAAAAGCGTTTGCTCTGCAAGCCAAGTTCAGCGACGTATACCGCGCCTCGAACGACAACAACTCGGAGTCAATCTGGGCCTATCAGGCCGCTGCCAACACCGGCAGCGTGAACAACGCCAACCCTGAGTTTGACCTTAACTGGCCATACAACACCGGTGCTGACGGTCCTGGTAACTGCTGTAGCTTCTTCCAGCCTACGTTCGAAATGGGTAACTCCTTCCGTACGAAAGATGGCTTGCCGTTGAAAAACGGAGAATACAACCTGCCTGCAAACGAGCTGAAGACCGACATGAACGTTGACTCGAAAGCAGCCTTCACCACCGATCCTGGTCCTGTTGATCCACGCCTCGACCACTCTATCGGCCGTCGCTATGTTCAATACCTGGATTGGAAACCGTTCCCCGGTAAAGCCTGGATTCGTAACCAACCCAACGCTGGCCCTTACTCGCCCAAGAAGTATATCTACTACAAGGCCGACAAAGGAAGCTTGCAGGACAACAGCTCATGGACACCCGGCTACACCGCGATCAACTTCACCGTGATCCGTTTCGCCGACGTGTTGCTCATGGCCGCTGAAGCCGAAATTGAAGTAGGTTCGCTTACCAAAGCAAAAGACTACATCAACCAGGTGCGCGCACGTGCTGCAAACCCCGACGATTTCGTGAAGGGTGTGGTGACTGGTTTCCAGAAAACCAAAGACAACACCGACGACTACGAGAAGCCTATCATGGACTACACACAAGATGCAACCTTGTATGAGATCGAACTTTACGATGACTTTGCCGACAAAGCAGAAGCGCGTGAAGCCGTTCGTTTCGAGCGCAAGCTTGAATTGTCGGGCGAAGGCCACCGCTTCTATGATCTGGTGCGCTGGACAACCGGCGACACCCCGGATTATGTGAACCAGGTGATCACGGCGTACCTTACCTACGAAGCCCCTAAACTTCCTTCGGGAGCGTTCACGGGAGCGAAGTTCGATAAGGGCAAAGACGAATTGCTGCCTATTCCCCAGGCGCAGATCGATATTGCAACCCCTTCGATCCTGAAGCAAAACCCTGGATTTTAATCCATACTAAACATCAGATTTTAAGTAAGGCCAATGTAAATTGGCCTTACTTTTTTATTGTGCTTTTATGACAAACAGATCTTTACGAGGTACGACTCTCTTTGTGTTCGCCGGCTTGCTCATGATGCTGGGCTGTGCAAAGAAAACGGACACCCTTTTTCAACTGAAATCTGCCGACGACACCGGCATTGCGTTCGAGAACACGGTGGAGGAGTCGGACAGTTTTAACATGTTTACCTATGAATACATCTACAACGGCGGCGGTGTGGGCGTGGCCGACTTCAACAACGACGGCCTGCAGGATGTGTTCTTCACGGGCAACCAAGTGCCCAATCGCCTCTACCTGAACCAGGGCGATTTCAAATTCAAAGACATTACCGAACAGGCCAACGTGAACGTGAAGGGCAAGTGGAACGAAGGCGTGGCCGTGGTCGACATCAACAACGATGGCTGGATGGATATGTATGTTTGCGCCACTACCAATCCCATTCCCGAAATGCGCACGAACATGTTGTTTGTTAACCAGGGTCTGAATGCGGAGGGCGTGCCCACATTTAAAGACATGGCGGCCGACTATAAAATTGACTACAACGGTCACAGCGTGATGGCCGCCTTCTTCGACTACGATCGCGATGGTGACCTCGACCTGTATGTGCTGGTGAACGAGAAGATCAACAACATGCCCACCAACTATCGCTTCAAAATTACCGACGGCTCATCACCCAACAATGACCGCCTCTTCCGCAACGAAGGCAACGGCACGTTTAGTGATGTGACGCTGGAATCGGGCATTACCTATGAAGGCTTTGGCCTGGGCCTGGCCATTGCCGATGTGAACAAAGACGGCTGGCCCGACATCTATGTGTCGAACGACTATTTGTCGAACGACATTCTGTACATCAATCAGGGCAACGGAAAATTTGTCAATGAAACGACGGCACTCATTGGCCACAGCAGTCAGTTCTCCATGGGCAACGACGCGGCCGATGTGAACAACGACGGTCTGCCCGACATCATCACCGTGGACATGCTTCCCGAAACCAACGACCGGAAGAAAACCACCATCGGAAATAAAAGCTACCAGAATTATATCAACAACGAACATTTCAAATATGAATACCAGTATGTGCGAAACATGCTGCAGATAAATAACGGCGCGGATAAAAATATCAAGTTCAGTGAAGTGGGTCAACTGTCGGGCATTCACCAGACGGAGTGGAGCTGGTCGCCGTTGTTTGCCGACTTCGATAACGATGGCAACAAAGACCTCATCATCACCAATGGTTTTCCCAAAGACATCACCGACAAAGATTTTGCAAACTACCGCGCCGATGTAGGCAACGTGGCGAGCCACCGCCAATTGATCGATTCCATTCCGATTGTCAGAATTCCCAACTACGGCTTCCGGAACAACGGCGACCTCACGTTCACCGACGTGACCAAGACGTGGGGACTTGACCAACCGTCGTTCTCTAACGGCGCCGCCTTTGCCGACTTCGACAACGACGGCGACCTTGACTACATCGTGAACAGCATCAACGGTAAAGCCCTGGTGTATGAAAATTCACTGAACCCCGACAAACCGAAGGAAGGAAAAGCAAAGACAAATTACCTGCGCTTCAAATTGAAAGGACCGGAGAAAAACATTCACGGCATCGGCACAAAAATCACGTTGCACTATGGCGGCGGAAAAATTCAATACGGTGAACAATCGGTATACCGCGGTTTTTTGTCGTCGGTAGAAGAGACTTCGCACTTTGGTTTAGACTCTGTTGCCGTGGTGGATTCGGTTGAGGTAAATTGGCCCGATGGCTCGACACAATGGCTCAAGGATGTGAAGGCCAATCAGGTGTTGACAGTTGAGTACGTTAAAGGACAACCCGTGCCTGCGCCAACGCAACCCGTTCGTGTCACGGGCGCACTGGTGCACAATAGCGCAAAACGATTGGGCATAACCTTCCGTCATGAAGAGGAAGACTTTATTGATTTTAATTTACAGCGCACGCTGCCGCATAAATTTTCTCAAGCCGGTCCGGGGCTGAGTGTGGGCGATGTTAATGGTGATGGCCTCGAAGACTTTGTTGTGGGCGGATCCACTCACAACGGCGTGAGCGTCTACCTGCAAAAAACCAACGGCACGTTTGCCTTGTCTGGAAAACCGGAGAAGAATCAATTCAAGCTCGAAGAAGACGAAGGCCTCTTGCTCTTCGATGCGGACGGTGATGGTGATCTGGATTTGTATATCGTGAGCGGAAGCCTGGAAGGGCAGCCCGACGAAAATCCCTATCAGGACAGACTTTACACCAACAACGGCAAAGGAAGTTTTGCGCTAAACACGGTGGCGCTTCCCGAAACAAACGCGAGCGGTTCGTGCGTGCGGGCAACCGATTTTGACAACGATGGCGACCTCGATCTTTTTGTGGGCGGACGAATTGTGCCAAGTCAATATCCCAAACCTGCGCAGAGCTATGTGTTGCTAAACGAAGGCGGCAAATTTACCGATGCCACAAAAACAATTTGCGATACATTATCAGCCGCAGGCATGATCACCGACGCGCTGTGGACGGACTTCAACAACGACGGCAACCCCGACCTGATGGTGGTGGGAGAGTTTATGCCCCTGACGTTCTACAAAGGCGATGGCAAGACGCTGACGAAAGTAGACAACACAGGCGTGCAACAATTTAGTGGCTGGTGGAACAGCATCACCGCAGGCGACTTCGACAAAGATGGCGACACCGACTATGTGGTGGGCAACCTCGGCCTGAACAACGCCTTCCAGGTGACGAAAGAAACTCCGTTGAAACTCTATGCCAAGGATTTCGACGGCAACGGAAGCACTGACCCCGTGATGGCCTGCTACATGCGCGAGTCCATGACGGCCGACACCAAGAAATTGTATCCCGTGCATTTCTGGGATGAGTTGAACTCGCAGAGCCCGAAATTCAGAAACAAATATTCGCGCTACAAACAATACAGCAAAGCCACCATCGACCAGGTGCTCTCACCCGAAGATCTGAAAGACGCCATGGTGCTGGAAGCAAACTACCTGCAGTCGGCCTATGTGGAAAACAAGGGCAACGGCACGTTTGCGCTTCATGCATTGGCCACACCCGCGCAGGTGGCCCCTGTGCTGGGTATGGTGACCGACGATGTGAATGGCGACGGCAACCTGGATGTGCTCATGGTGGGCAACGACTATGGCAACGAAGTGTTTATTGGCCGCTACGACGCGTTTACCGGCGCCATCCTGGTGGGCGATGGCAAGGGAGCCTTCCGCTATGTGGCATCCGCGCAAAGCGGATTCTACACCCCGGGCGATGCCAAGGCGTTGGTGAAACTGTATGGTGCCAAAAACGAACCGATTTTCATGGCGTCGCAGAACCGCGATAGCCTTGCCGTGTTCAGCCCCGTGTCGTCCAAGCCAATCCAGGTGTTTGCTCCCGCGGTCAATGATAGCTGGGCAGAGCTGGTCTATGCTGACGGCAGGAAACAACGCGTGGAATTTTATTTTGGTGTGGGCTATCTGTCGCAGTCGTCGCGGCGGTTGGTGGTGCCGGCCGATGTGAAAGAGGTAGTGGTCTACGATCGCGCCGGCAAATCAAGAAAGGTTTCTGTGAAAGGAGTTTAGTCTATGTGTGTGCGAAGCGCACGCTGAAAAACAAAAGCCATTCATCGTTCGGTGAATGGCTTTTGTTTTAGGGGGGATAGTTATCATTCCGAAGCTTTTTTCGGAGGTGATTTTTTTGTTGGTGTTTTTTTCGGGGCCGCGGCTTTTGCGGCCGTTGTTTTTTTAGCCGGTGCGGCTTTCTTTTTCACGGGCAGGGCGCCGAACAATCCTTCTTCCTGTTCTTCGGCGGGGACAAACACGGGCTCGGGGATGTGCGTACCACAGTGTTTGTTGAGCTGCTGAATGAGATACTTGCTTAGTTCGGGTGAGTGAATTTCTTCGTGCTGGTGCATAAAGAAATAGATTTTGTCGATGCCCGTTTCCATCCACACTTTCATGCGTTGCACCCAGGCGTCGATACGGGTGTAGTCGGTAGGGTGGAGGCCGTTGCCCACAAAGCGGATGAAGGCTTCGGGTGTGGTGAGGTGCATGTGCACACAGTCGCGGCGGCCCGAGGCGTCGGTAATGATGGCGCCGGCCTTGGTGCGTTCCATCATGTCGAACACGTTCTTGTTGGCTTCGGCGTTGCTAAACCATTCGGGGTGGCGCAATTCCAGAAACAGGTCGACGTCTTTGGGCAGGCCTTGGATGAACGCCTCCATGGTCTCTAGTGTTTTGGGACCCATGCCGGGGTGGGGCATGAGGAAGATGGGGCCAAGCTTGTTTTTGAAACCGCTGATGCCTTCAAGAAACTGGTCGGTTTTTTCGCGCACGTCTTTCAGGCGTTTGATGTGCGTGATCTGGTCGGTGAACTTGGGGCAGAATTTGAAATCGTCGCCCACCTTTGCGGCCCACCCGCTGGTTTGCGCCTGCGTGGGCATGCGATAGAATGTGGCGTTCAGCTCGATGCAGTTGAAGTGTTTGGAATAGTGATTGAGGAAGTCGGCTTCCTTTGTTTTCTTCGGATAGATTTTGCCCACCCAATCTTTGCGACCCCATTTGGCGCACCCCACAAAGATTTGCGGCGTGTGGCCCAGCGCTTTGTTTTTTGTCAGGATGGCTTGTGTGCCCGGGGCGTCGGGCGGAAGCGTGAAGTCAACCTGGCCGATGTCGTTGTTCTCTACTTTTCCAAATTCCATAGGGAATAAAGATACGAAACCTGGCAAACGTAGACGATCAAATCAGCCGAAAAGCGTAACCGTTTTTCAGGAAAAAATAATGACGTATTCCGTGGGGTTTGTCGGCGGGCTGGCAGATATTCAGATTGCCGTATAGTTTTCGTGAGGCCATCATCCACATGGATAGGGATGACCACCTTATGAAAAACAGTGCTCGTCAATGTCAAATCGTTCCGGCATAGCCATGCCTGTAGCCATACCGATAGTCCGACGCATATGAGACGCGTTATGCTATTTTGCTTATTTCTGAATATACTGTTTCAGGGCGGTCACATATTCTTCAAAAGCTTTGATTCCTTTTTTGGTGACCTTGCAGGTGGTGAGGGGCTTTTTTCCTTTGAAAGTTTTCTCAACAGAAATATAACCGGCCTCCGAAAGTTTGTCGAGTTGCACGCTCAGATTTCCCGCGGTGCTGTTCGTTTTTTCGCGGATGAAGGTGAAATCGGCCGACTCCACACTGAGGAGCAGCGACATCACCGCCAGCCGGAGCTGCGCGTGCAACAGGGGATCCAGATCTTTGAACATTGTTTAGTCTTCTTTTTTACTCCTCAACAAAACGCCCGGCACAATGAAGCCCGCGGTCACAGCAGCGGCGCCGATGAGGAATTGCCACGGGCCGCCCACGGCAAAGCAAGCAATTCCGGCAACCCAAAACAAAATGCCCCCGACAATCAGGGGTCTGAATCGGATGATGATGCCCGAGAGCAGGGTTGGGATGGCGCTGACGAGCAGGATGACCGGGTTAAGCTGATAGTTGATCAGTTTGCCAAACGCCATCAGGGTGAAGGTGATGACCCCAAACGTGACCCACATCCAGATGCTGACGCGGTCGAGGTGCGTCATGACGCGCTCCCGTTTGCTTTGCCGGTAGCCGATATAGAAACTTGCCAACCACGCCGGAAACGCAGCCGTCCACGCAATGTACGGATAAGGATAGTCGACCATGATCAGGGCAAACATACCCAGGTTCGCCAGCGCAATCACAACCCCCCAGAGCAGAAAGTAGATGCTGTTGCTCTTCAAATTGCCCTTTGTGTTCAAGATCATTTCGGTGATGATGGCCAGGCTTTGCTGGGTGGTGAGGGTTTCTTCTTCGTGTTTCATATCCTGTAATTTTTTAAGCAATCCACAGAGCACAACCTGCCCCGGCGACGTGAAGTCATTCCGGAAAATTGCAAACGATGGTAGTTTGCCGGAAACGCAGCAGGCGATTGTGCCAGGTCAAATGTATGAATATTATAAACTAGTTTATATTATAAACTAAAATATATTTTTGAGCCGCTTATCACCATTTGATTCAGGGCCTTTCAAAGTTTCTGTAGTTTAAGTCCAACCTAACCTGACTTAAAAACACATGATGAAGAGAATTTTACTAGCACTAGCCATCACCTGCGCCATAGTGGTGGCGCAGGCGCAAACCACGGGCGTGAGCGACGAGCGCCTGGCCAAGCTGAAGGCAGAGGTTGTTGCCGAAGTGGAAAAGCAATACACCCTCGCGCAACAAATCAACGACATGTTGTTCAGTTTTTCAGAGTTGGGGTTTCAGGAATATGAAACCCTGACCTACCTCACACAGCTGTTGGAGAAAAACGGATTCAAGGTTCAGAAGGGGGTGGCCAATGTGCCCACCGCGTGGATCGCGACGTGGGGAAGCGGCAAGCCCGTGATCGCGCTGGGTTCGGATGTGGATTGTATTCCCAAGGCGTCGCAAAAACCGGGTGTGGCCTATGCCGACCCCGTTGTGACGGGCGCACCCGGCCATGGCGAAGGCCACAACTCCGGACAGGCGCTGAACATTGTGACGGCCCTGGTGATGAAGAAAATTATGGAGCGCGAAAAAATTCCCGGCACCCTCATGCTCTGGCCTGGGGTGGCCGAAGAACTGGTGGGCACAAAAGCGTTCTATGTGCGCGAAGGTTATTTTAAAGATGTGGATGCCTGCATCTTCACACACGTGGGCAGCAACCTGTCGGTGAGTTATGGCGACGCCGGCAACAACGGCCTGGTGTCGGTGAAGTTCAGCTTCGAAGGACAGGCTGCACACGCGGCCGCAGCACCGTGGCGTGGCCGCAGCGCGCTCGACGCTGTGGAGCTGATGAACATCGGCTGGAATTTTCGTCGCGAACACCTGGAGCTCACGCAACGGTCGCACTATGTCATTTCCGACGGTGGCGATCAACCCAACGTGGTGCCCTCGAAAGCATCGGTGTGGTACTACTTCCGCGAGCGTACCTACCCCGACATTAAAAAACTTTTTGACCTGGGTGTGAAGATGGCCGACGGCGCCGCGCTGATGACCGATACCAAATATACCTACGAGATTCTTGGCTCGGCCTGGCCCGGACATTTCAACAAGCCTATGGCCGAGGCCATGTATAGCAACATCAAAAAAGTGGGCTTGCCGGCGTGGAGTGCCGAAGATCAGCTGCTGGCCCAGGCCACGCAAATTGAAATGAAAAGCAAGGAGACCAAAGGCCTTGATGTGAAGCTCGACACCATTGTGCAACCCAGCGACACCAAACCGATCATGATGGGCGGACGCCAGTTGATCGCCATGGGCGGTGGCTCCGACGACATCGCCGACATATCGTGGTCGCTGCCTACCATCGTGCTCCGGTATCCATCAAACATCCCAAACCTGCCGGGTCACCATTGGTCAAACGCCATCTCCATGGCCACGCCCATCGCTCACAAGGGCATCATTGCCGGTGCCAAAGCCGAAGCCATGACGTTGCTGGATTTGTTCCTGAAACCCGAGCTGGTGAAAGCATCGTGGGACTATTATAAAAACGAGCAGACAAAAGAAATCCAATACATGCCCCTGGTGGGCCCGAAAGACGTTCCGGCCACATACCTTAACAAAGATGTCATGGTGCGCTTCAAACCGCAGTTGCAGAAGTACTACTATAATCCTGCGAAGTATAAAACCTATCTGGAGCAACTGGGCATAACCTATCCCACGTTGCGCGACGACCAGAAGAAGGCCATCGAAGAAAAGAAAGCGAAAGGTTGAGGTGAGAAAATAGCGGTTTCACAGGGCTTCTTTTTATTTTTGCACGCTAAGCAGAAAGCTATGTTCACAGGAATAATCGAAACCATGGGGGAAGTAACGAAGCGCGAGCAGGAGGGAGCTAACACGCACTTCAAAATTGCCAGCACGCTCAGTCACGAGCTTAAGGTAGACCAGAGTGTGTCGCACAACGGTGTGTGTCTCACGGTGGTGGGTGTGGAGGATGGCGCCTATTGGGTAACGGCCATTCATGAGACGCTCCAGAAATCGAACCTGGGAAGCCTGCAGGCCGGCGACAAGGTGAACCTTGAACGCTGCATGCTCAACAACGGCCGCTTCGACGGGCACATTGTGCAAGGGCATGTGGACCAAACCGGTGTGGTGAGCGCCATTGCCGAAGACAGCGGAAGCTGGCTGATCGATTTTAGCTACGATGCCGCCCTTGGCAACGTGACGGTGGAAAAAGGTTCGGTAGCCGTGAATGGCGTGAGCCTTACGTGCTTTAACAGCGAAACGGGCCGGTTTAGGGTGGCCATCATTCCCTATACCCACACCCACACCAACTTTCATCAACTGAAAGTCGGCAGCACGGTGAACCTGGAGTTCGACATCATCGGCAAGTATGTGAAGCGTTTGTTAAACAAATGATTTTGCTGGGAGGTGCGGCTTGCTTTTGGTACCTTAATCGAACAACAAACCCTCAAACGCCATGCTTGATCAACTCATCAAACTCGTAGAACAAAATGCCGGCGACGCCATTGTGCGCAACCAGGCTGTTCCTGACAAGTTCAACAATGCGGCCATTCAGGATGTGGCCCAGCAAATTTTCTCGGGCCTGCAAGGCCAGGTGGGTGCCGGAAATTTTCAGCAAATCACGTCCATGTTCAACGGTGGTGCAGGATCACTTTCGAGCAACCCGATGGTGACGCAAATAGTGTCTGGCATCGCAGGCAACTTAGCCTCGAAATTCGGCGTGTCGCCGCAGGCAGCACAAAGCATTGCTGGCAGCCTCATTCCGCAGGTGATGAATCAGTTTGTGAATAAAACCAACGATCCCAACGACAACGACTTCGACTTGCAGAGCATGCTGCAATCGTTCGGAGGAAACAGCGACCTCGGCAGCATACTCGGAAAGGTCACGGGTGGCTCGTCATCGCAGGGTTCTGGCGATCTTGGTGGAATGCTGGGAAAGATTCTGGGATAGTTTCTTACCAAATAGAAAATTTATACGGGCTTTCTTTCACACGGTGGAGGAAGCCCTTCTTTTTTCGTTCCAGGCCAGCAGGGCTTTGGCTACGCGGAAACCTGTCCATCCGCAGCCTGCACCAATGAGCCAACCCACCGTGATGTCGCCGGGATAGTGAACGCCCAGGTAGATGCGCGTGTAGGTGAGCAAGACGGCCCAGAGAAACAGCCACACAATCCAGGGTTTGGTTGAGCGCAGCAGCAACGTGAAAAACGTGGCTGTGCCCATGGTGTTGGCGGCGTGGCTTGAAGCAAATCCATAAAGACCGCCGAGGTATCCATCCACCAGGTGAACAAGCCCTTTCAGCGTGGGCTCCTGCGAGGGGCGGAGGCGCGCAAAATAGGGCTTCATAAATCCGGAAGTGATTTGATCTGCAAGCACAATAACGAGGGTGATGCCGATCAGTGGAATCCACACATCCTTTTTATACGTGCGGATGAGAATGTAGAGCAAGAAGAGGTACAGCGGCAGCCACACAAATGTTTCCGTAGCAAACAGCACGATAGGATCAAGCCAGGATACATGAAATCCGTTGAGGAAGAGCAGAAGTTTTTTATCCCATTCAATAAGTTGATCGACCATGATATCAGGAGTGTAGCGTAGCGTTTTCGTTTTCTTGTATCATCCACTCAAACGCGTCCTGTGGTGTGGGGAAAGGTTTGAGCGTGATGTTGTAGCGTTGCACGTTGGTCTGAATTTTTTGAATGTAGTCAACAACGTGCGGGTCGTTGGCGTCAGGGCGAATAAACGCGATGCGGCGAAGGCCGTTCTTCGATGCCTCGGGAACAATGTTCTGAAACATCCAGAGTTGATCTTCGGGTGCGATGGGCCCCTGATGAACAATGTCGGACAGCCAGTTTGGGGTGTTGTATACGCGCAGGAATTCCAGCGCTTTCGAAAACACCTGGCGATATTGCTGGCTGGTGACGGGCCCGTTCCAGATCACACCCGTGGAGTTTGCTGTGGCATCGAAAAATATTTTTGCATGCGGCTCGTCCAGCAACATTTGCTGTTTTACGTTTTCGGGCTTGCGCAAATATACAGTGAACTCGGTGAATTTGTTCAGCTCGCTCATCACGTCGATGCGCCCGCCGAGGGCTTCGCATTGCAACTTCACGAGGTAAAGCCCAAGGCCTTTGCCTTCGGTGTGCTGGTGGAAGCGACGGTAGAGCTTGAACATGTTGTCGCGGTGCGAGTTGAGGTCGATGCCCAGGCCGTTGTCGCGCACGCGGATCACAAAGAAGTCGCCTTCGTCGTGGCTGGCTACGCTTACCACCGGTACACGTTCGGGCGACCGGTATTTGATGGCGTTGCTGATGAGGTTGTAGAGTATGCTGTGCACCATGGGCTTCACAGAATAAAGTGTCGGGCACTCTTCCAAGGAGGCTTTCAGCTGGATGTGATGCGACAGTATTTCCTTCTCCAGCGAAGTGAAGATGGTTTGCACTTCGGCACGTAAATCGATTTTCTGCCGGATCTGAAAAATGTCGTGCCGGATGTCGATGATCTGGCTGAGCTCGCGAATGATTTCGTCGAGACGGAAGGTAGAGGACCTGAAGTGCGAAAAAACTTCAGCATCACTTTCGCTGAGGCCTTCGGTGTTCACCAGCTTGAGCAATCCCAACAGGCTGGCCACCGGTCCGCGCAGGTTGTGCGACACCGTATAGGAAAACTGGCGAAGCTCGTTGTTGTGTTTCACCAGTTCGGTGTTGGTCTCCACCAGGTCCATGTTTTTTTTCACCAGCTCCGACTCCAGGTGCAACGTTTTGCTATAGAGCCTGTCGCGTTGATCGTCGATGACACGGTTGGCTTCGATAAGCTTGTCCTGGTTGGCTTGCAGCACTTCGCTTTGCGCATGGATCTCGGCATTCTGTGCTTCAATTTCGGCGTTGCGTTCCAGGAGAAGCACGTTGGCCAGATTGAGGTCTTCGATGAGCTCGGCGTTGATGCGTTCGTTTTTTTCGGAAAGCCATTTCAAAAATCCCAGTGAGCCCACCATGATGAAGTAGGTGAGCAGGATCACGATGTTGGTAAAATAATAATTCATCAGCTTCAGCCGGTCTTCGGGGTAGGGCACACCAAACGCCGCGTGCAACGGATCGTGTGCCATGAGCACGAGCAGGCCGCCCAGCGCGCAGAGGATCAGGCCGGTTCTTTCTTGCAGGGAAAACAACATCCACGGAATCACACAACAGCCCAGCACCACAATGCGGAAGGTGAAATAGTCCAGCTCTTCCTGTTGATCGTAGTAGACCCATTTGGAATAGATCGACAGGGCCATCACCAACACCGGGCTGAGGAAACTGATCCACACACGCGCCAGTGTAGTGAACCCTCTGCTGTTTAGCAGAAGCACCACCAGCGCCATCGCGCCCAGCACAGGAATGAGGTAGGTGACGATGTTGGCACCATACCAGAGGTAGTAGAAAAAAGTGGTGACGAGACTGAGGGTGAAGAGGATGGTGGCGACTGCGTTGGCCAGCATAATGCCACGTTTTTCAGATGAGGTCTTTGCAAAGGCGACGCCCGTATAAATAAGTGTGCGCAAAAAATTCATCTGAGAAATTAATCTTCTTTAGGCTTACTTTGTCAAAGTTAATCAATTAACCAACACGTTTCTGCGTGTGCATTCAAATGAACGGACAAAGAGGTTCGACTGTTTTCGTGTGCAGGCCATCGGCCTCCGATCAGCACCAGCATCAACACGCTTTATCGCCTGAAATATCCCTGTCATCAGTGATAGACCGCATCACTGATCAACTGATCGCTGCCGATGTTCCGGTGTGTGTATACAATTATGTGACACAATTATCGGACGGGCTACAGTGTGCGCCAACACCGTTGGCTTTTCATGCCGGGGGAAAGCTTGTGGTGCATAAACCAATAGATGCTCCGGGCCAGGCGATGATAAATTATCTGACAAAAACGTTCAGGATTGCCGACGTGATTCAACTCGGGGAAACACCCGGGCGCAACACCGGAAACCTTGCCGCGGTTTTTGACGACGGCAGCAAACGAATGTATGCATGCCGCGAAGGCGAAGGCGTTGCCCCGGAGGTGCAGGCTTGGGCTGAGGCGGTAGGCTACCAACCCGTGCCGCTCGCGGTTACCGAAGAAGACGGACGTGCTTCGACCGACATGGCGTCGGTGTTGTTCCTGGGCACGGGCTTCGCGCTAGTGTGTCTGGATGCGCTTCGGTCGGAGCAAGATCAGGATACGTTGCTGGACGATCTTGTGGCGGCCAACCGGAAAGTGATCGCCATCAGCTATGCACAACGAAAGCGATTCATCACCGGCATCATGGAGGTGGCCACGCACTATGGCGAACCCGTGGTGGTGCTCTCCGAAACATTCCACAACAGCCTGCTGCCCGGCCAGGCCGACGCACTGAGCAGCTTTGCCACACTGCTGCCCGTGTCGTGGGATGAGGCTGGACCGTGGGGTGCCGGAATATCGCCTGCGGCTTTCTTCACCGCCGTTTCGCTGGAGAAAATTGTCTCCTAAAAGGGACGCAACGGTCTCTGTCTCCTTTTCAACTTGCGATTTTATTGTACATTGTACGGGAATACTTTGGTCTTCGGTTATGGAGAAATTTGATCTGGTGGTAATCGGGGCGGGCCCTTCCGGCTATGCCGCGGCTATGCGCGCACTCGACTTCAAAAAGAAAACATTGCTCATTGAGAAAAACAAGGTCGGCGGTGCCGGCGTCACCAACGGTGCGCTGTCGTCGAAGACCTGGTGGGAGCTGTCGCGCGAAACTGCGTCGTTCCGCAAAAACCTGAAACGGTTCAATCTCAAAGTGCCCAGCATCAACTACACGGAAATCCAGGAGGAAGTGGCCCGCGCCATCGAAGAGCGCAAGGGCATGCTGGAGGAACACATCCACATGATGAAAGACTCTCATTACAGCAGCCTGCTGAGCTTCAAAAAAGGCAGCGCGCGACTGGTGAGCGAACACGAAATAGAGATCGACGCCGGGGCCTACGAGAAGGAAGTGGTTTGGGCTGAACACATCGTGCTGGCCACGGGCAGCCGGCCCCGCTACCTGCCCGAGTTGCCCATCGACGAAAAGATCGTGATGACCAGCGATGGCATCGAGAGCATGGAAGACTTTCCGGAGAGCATGGTCATTGTCGGTGCTGGGGTGATTGGTTGCGAGTATGCCACCATCTTCTCGGGCTTTGGCAAAACCAAAGTGCACCTCATCGACAAAGGCGCCCGCATTCTGCCCTTCGAAGACGAAGACATTGTGCGCGTGATTGAACGCAACATGGAAAACAACGGTGTGCTCATTCACCGGAACTCGCGCCTCATCCGCATGGAGATCAAACACGGCCGAGTGGAATACGAACTCGAATACGACGATACCACCAAAGGCATCTTCAACGTGGCCAAGGCCCTGGTGGCCGTAGGCCGCACACCCAACTACGAAGAACTGTGGGACGACTCCGTGAACATCAGCATCTCCAAGCGCGGCATCGAAGACAACGACACCCAAACCAACATCCCCAACATCTACGCCGTGGGCGACATCACCGCCGACATCTCGCTGGTGAACGTGGGCGAACTGGAAGGTCGTTATGCCGTTGAAAAAATATTCGGCAATCCCCGACATAAACTGATGTATGAAAACATCAGCACCATCATGTTCCTCAACCCCGAAGTGGCCAGTGTGGGCGTGAACGAAACACAGGCCCGCGAAAAAGGTGTGGACTATAAGGTGGTGACGCTCGACTACAGCTGCATCCCCCGCGCCATTGCCAAACGCAACACACAAGGCTTCATCAAAATGCTGGTGACCAACGACGACCAGATGAAAATTCTCGGACTCAAGATCATTGGCAACCACGCGTCAAGCGCCATTCAGGCCGTGGCCGTGCTCATCAGCATGGACAAGGGCATTGAAGAACTGGCAGAGTGCGTGCATCCCCATCCCTCCATCACCGAAGGCATACAGGAATGTGTGCGCATGCTGTTGGGGAAATCATTGTTCAAGCCCGCAGCCCTGAAAGGAAAAATTTCGTGCCGCACCAGCACTGGAGGGGTTTATCAGGATATTCATTTTTAAGATGTAGTTTCTTAAAATAGACGGTTGAACATCTATGTGAACGAATACCCATATCATGGTATGGATTGGCACATGGATTCGACAGAAATTGTGTTGCATAAAAACCTCTCTTTTATGCAACCGTCTCAAAAACCGTATCTCACAACGTTGACACCCCTGCGCGGCATCGCGGCGCTGCTGGTGGTTGTCTTTCATTCCAATCTCATGGTGATGGGCTTTGTGCCCCCGGGCTACACGAAGCTGCTTGACTTTGGCTGGCTTTGGGTGGACTTCTTTTTTATCCTCAGCGGATTCATTATGTGCTATGTTTATGGAAGAGATTTCGAACACGTGGTGACGCGTGGAAACTACTGGAAATTTATCGGGGCCCGCTTCGCGAGAATATATCCCATTCATTTGTTCACCCTCGTCTGGGCTTCGATCATGACGGCCATCGTGCTTTCGTATGCGCGTGGACTTGATCCGTTTTTTCAGGAGATGTTTAATCTCGGGGCCATACCATCGTCGCTCGTGTTGTTACAAGGCATGCATTTGTATACGTCAGCACCCTTGAACACACCGTCGTGGTCGCTGAGCACGGAGTGGTGGATGTATATGATTTTTCCGTTTCTAGTTCCCTATTTCACGAATGTGCGCAGCGTGTGGAAGATTGTTACGGTGATCTTGATTGTGGCGGGCTACGTTGGATTGAAGTATGGGCTTGGCGATGGCAAAGGCCCCTTTGGCTATTCGATCAACTTTGTTGCCGACTGGGGATTTATCCGTTGCTTCCTGGGGTTTGCCATTGGCATGCTGGTCTACGATCTGTACAAAGCCGGAACAGGCTATACACTTTTCAAGTCGAGCATCAGTTTTGCTATTTCGTTTCTTGGTGCTCTGGTAGCGATGCACCTTGGAATAGACGACATGCTGACGCTGGCTTTCTTTCCGTTCATCATTCTCTGCGCGGCCTACAACGGCACACAGGTGAAACGCATGTTGGATTGGAAACCGCTGCAACGGTTGGGCGACTGGTCGTTTTCGATTTACATGGTGCACATTCCCATCGCCTACTTTTTTACAATCTGGTCTGTTCGCCAGAATCCGACGCTGTTTGCCGACTTCATGAAGCTGGTAACCACACCACCCGATCTGGCGCTGGGGTGGAAGCTGTGCATTGGGTTGGTCGCCCTTACCTTGATTGTGGCTTCGCTAACCTATCGCTACGTCGAGATACCGGCGCGCAACTATCTGAACAAACGTTTTCAAACCCGTCGCACACCGCTTGTTGTGGAGGAGGCAAAGGCCCAGCTTATTTTCCATGACGCTTCTTCAGCACGTCAAGCACATCGTTGAGTGAATGCCCTTTTGCCGTGAGCAGCACGAGGTAGTGAAACATGAGGTCGGAGGCCTCGCCGAGGAAGAGTTCGGTGTTGTTGTCTTTTGCTTCGATGACGAGCTCCACCGCTTCTTCTCCAACTTTTTGTGCCACTTTGTTGATGCCTTTGTCGAAGAGCGACGCGGTGTATGATCCGGCGGTGGGGTTTGCCTTTCGATCCTGAATCACCGCTTCGAGTGTGGCAAGGTCCCAGCGTTCGTTGGTTTCGTTGAAGCAGGTGTCGGCGCCCGTGTGGCAAACCGGCCCTTGTGGATTGGCCTTGATCAGCAACGTGTCGCCGTCGCAGTCTATGGCGATTTCGACCAGGTGCAGGAAGTTGCCCGAGGTTTCGCCCTTGGTCCACAGACGTTGTTTGCTGCGGCTGAAGAATGTCACCTTCTTTTCGGCCAGTGTTTTTGTATAGGCTTCTTCGTTCATATAGCCCAGCATCAGCACGCGCAGGGTTTTGGCATCTTGGATCACACAGGGCACGAGGCCGTCGGTTTTGCTGAAGTGTATGGTTCGTTCGTTCATGGCATTCGGTTGAAATAGGGTGTAGAGAAAAATCAGGCGCGCATCGCGATGTTCCGTTCTTTCAGATAGGTCTTCAGTTCCGGAATTTTCACCTGGCCGAAGTGAAAGATGCTGGCGGCCAGTGCAGCGTCGGCCTTGCCCAACACAAAGGCGTCGATGAAATGTTCTTTCAAGCCCGCGCCGCCGGAAGCGATCACCGGAATGTCGAGCATGGCGTTGAGCTTGCTCAGCGGGTCGATGGCAAAACCTTCTTTGGTGCCATCGTGATCCATTGACGTGAACAGAATTTCGCCGGCGCCACGTTCCTGTCCTTCCTTGGCCCACGACAAAAGTTTTTTGTCGGTTGCTATTTTTCCTCCATGCGTGTGCACCGTCCATTGGTTGTCGATCTTGCGGGCGTCGATGGCGAGCACGATGCATTGGGCGCCAAAGGCACGCGACAGATCATCGATCAATTGTGGGTTGCGCACGGCGGCAGAGTTGATGCTCACCTTGTCGGCACCGGCCTCCAGCAGCGGCGCCACATCGGCCACAGAGCTGATGCCGCCGCCCACCGTGAAGGGAATGTTGATGTGCCGGGCGATGTCTTTGACCAGCGACGCAAACGTTTTGCGTTCTTCGTTGGTGGCCGAGATGTCGAGGAACACCAGTTCGTCGGCACCTTGTCGTGCATAGAGCGAACCCAGCTCAACCGGATCGCCCGCGTCGCGGATGTTCACGAAGTTCACACCTTTCACGGTGCGGCCGTCTTTGATGTCGAGGCAGGGAATAATTCGTTTGGTCAGCATGACGCGTTTATAAAGTTTTGAGTTCTTCCAGTGTGATGCGGCCTTCATAAATTGCTTTGCCCACAATGGCGCCGTCGGCACCGATGCGTTTCAGCTCGCGCAGGTCTTCGAGGTTGCTCACGCCACCGCTGGCCACGAGGTTCAGTTGTGGGAAGCTCATGAGGATGTTCTTATACAATTCAATGTTGGGTCCCGTCAACATGCCGTCGGTGCTGATGTCGGTGCACGTCACATATTCGATGCCGTTGCGTGTGTAGTCTTTCAGCAGCGAGAAGAGGGTGAGGGGAGAGCTTTCCTGCCAGCCGCTGATGGCGATGAACTCGCCTTTCACATCGGCACTGAGAATGATTTTTGATTTGCCGAATTTTTTCAGCCACGAAATCACTTTCAACGGTTCTTTCACCGCCACGCTTCCCAAGTTCACTTGCTTCACGCCCAGGTTCAGCAGTTTGTCAATTTCTTCTTCGGTCTTGATGCCGCCGCCGAAGTCCACGGCGAGGCCTGTGTTTTTGGCGATGTCTTCCACCACTTTCCAGTTCACCACTTTGCCGGCTTTGGCGCCATCAAGATCCACCACGTGCAAATCGGTGAGGCCTGCTTCTTCAAACGACCGGGCTACCTGCACGGGATCTTCGTGGTATATTTTCTTCTGGGCATAGTCGCCTTGTGTGAGCCTGACGCACTTGCCGTCTATGATGTCGATCGCGGGAATGATTCTCATGTCAATGGGTTATAACGCTAAAAAACTTTTTAAAACCAACTCGCCGGCCTGCGCCGACTTTTCGGGGTGAAACTGCACGGCATAAAAATTATCCTTATGCATGGCCGCGCTAAACGGCTTGATGTATTCGGTGATGGCCGACGTGTGGGGATTCACGGGCACATAATAGCTGTGTACAAAATAAGCATACTGACTTTCAATGGCGTTGTCGAGCCAGCCGTTGCTCAGGGTTAGGTTGTTCCATCCCATGTGGGGAACCTTCATGTCGCCTTGGGGCAGAAAGCGCTTCACCGTTTCCTGGAAGATGCCCAGGCAGTCGGTGCTGTTTTCTTCTGAGAACGTACACATGAGTTGCATGCCCAGGCAGATGCCCAGCACAGGTTGCTTCAGCGACGTGATGACCCGGTCGAGCCCTTTGTTGCGCAGGTAGGCCATGGTGGTGCTGGCTTCGCCCACGCCGGGGAAAATCACCTTGTCGGCTTTTGCAATTTCTTCAGGGCTGTCGGTGATGGCGAAGTCGACGCCCAGTCGTTCGAGGGCGAACGACACAGACTGAATGTTGCCGGCGTTGTATTTTATGATAACGAGTTTCATCGTGTTTGTTTTTTAGATAACACCTTTTGTGGTGGGCAGCTGGTTGCCTTCGCGCTTCACGGCCATCTTGATAGCTTTGGCAAAAGCCTTGAAGATCGACTCGATTTTGTGATGCTCGTTGTCGCCTTCCACTTTAATGTTGAGGTTGCTTTTCGAGGTGTCGGAAAACGATTTAAAGAAATGGAAAAACATTTCTGTTGGCATCTCGCCGATCTTTTCGCGCTTAAACTCCGCGCTCCACACCAGCCACGGACGACCACCAAAGTCGATGGCTACTTGTGCGAGACATTCGTCCATGGGGAGCGTGAAGCCATAACGTTCGATGCCGCGCTTGGTGCCAAGGGCCACCACAAACGCTTCGCCGAGTGCGAGGGCCGTGTCTTCAATGGTGTGATGTTCGTCGATGTGAAGGTCGCCTTTCACGGTGATGTCGAGGTCCATGTTGCCGTGGCGCGCCAGTTGGTCGAGCATGTGGTCGAAGAAACCAAGTCCCGTGTGGATGCTTGATTTGCCCTGGCCGTCCAGGTTCAGGGTGATGCGAATGTCGGTTTCTTTGGTGGTGCGAGTCACCGTGGCTTTCCGGTCGGGCAATGTCACGTGTGTGTAGATCTCTTGCCAGCTTGTGGTCACCAGCGAGCAATAGTCGGTGAGTCCTTTCTCAGCCACTTTTTCAGTAAGGCTGCCGTTGTTGATAAGGATGGCTTTTGCGCCGAGGTTCTTTGCCAGTTCCACATCGGTGATGCGGTCGCCGATCACATAGGAATTAGCGAGGTCGTATTGACCGTTGAAGAACTCCGTCAACATGCCGGTGCCGGGTTTGCGTGTGGGCTGGTTGTCGCGCGCAAACGAGCGATCAACAAAGATTTTTGGAAAGCGGATGCCTTCGTTCTCAAACGTCTTCAGCATTTTGTTTTGGGCGGGCCAGAAAGTTTCTTCAGGAAAGCTTGCTGTGCCGAGGCCGTCCTGGTTGGTCACGATCACCAGTTCAAAGTCGGTGTCGCGTGCAATCTTGCCGAGGCCGCTGAACACGCCGGGATAATATTCCAGTTTTTCGAGACTGTCGATTTGCTCGTCGGGTGGTTCGAGAATGAGGGTGCCGTCGCGGTCGATGAATAATACTTTTTTCATGCAGTGGAGTTATAGCGTTTTCAGCGCGTCGATGAGTTGTTTGTTTTCTTGCGGTGTGCCCACGGTGATGCGAAGACAGCCGTCGCACAACGCCACGCGCGAACGGTCGCGCACGATGATGCCTTTGTTCATAAGGTACTTATAGGTGTTGTGCGCATCGCGGACTTTTGCCAACACAAAGTTGGCATCCGAAGGATAGACATGCTCCACCAACGGAAGCTCTAGCAATGCGTTCACCAGCGTGGCGCGATCGCTCACGATGGCGTTTACCCAAGCCTCTTTTTGCGCAACGTTGTCAAGCGCAGTCAACGCCAGCGTCTGGGTTTGGATGTTCACATTGTAGGGGTATTTTATTTTGTTCAGCACGTTGATGATCGCTTCCGACGCGAAGCACATGCCCAAACGAAGACCGGCAAGGCCCCACGCTTTGGAGAAGGTTTGCAACACGATGAGGTTGGGATAGCGCGACAGTTCCAGCGCAAAGCTCTTGCTGTTGGCAAAGTCGATGTAGGCTTCGTCGATCACCACGATGCCGGCAAATTGATTCAACATCGTTTCCACACGCTCGCGGCTCAGGAGATTTCCCGTGGGGTTGTTGGGACTGCACAGGAACATCACTTTGGTGGATGCATCAATCTTGTTGACAACCGCATCCAGGTCGAGGTCGAAGGTTTCGGGTGTGAGCAACACGCGTTGCACGTTCACGGCGTTCACATCGGCACATACGGAATACATGCCGTAGGTTGGTTCTGTGATGAGAATGGAATCCTGGTGCGGTTCGCAGAAGGCCCGGATGATGAGGTCGATGCCTTCGTCGCTGCCGTTGCCGAGAAAGATTTGCTGCGGCATCACGCCTTTGAGCGCCGCCAGCTTCTCTTTCACGTCCCATTGCAGGGGATCGGGATAGCGGTTGAAGGGTGTGGGGTATGGATTTTCGTTGGCGTCGAGCGAAACTTCTGCTTCGCCTTTAAACTCATCGCGCGCAGAAGCATACGGCTTCATGTTCAGAATGTTTTTGCGCACAAGCGACTGAATATCGAGGACTGTATTTTTTGGTGATGACATGGTGGCGTTTGTTTGATGGGTTACTGAAGAGCGTCGAGGCGAACACGAATGGCCATGCTATGGCCCATGAGTTGCTCGGCTTCCGCCATTTTTTCTACCACCGGGCCAAGCTTGCGCAGACCGTCTTTGGTGAGTTGTTGATAGGTGATGTATTTCATAAAACTTTCCAGCGCCACACCGGCAAAAGCCTTTGCGTGGCCGTTGGTGGGCAGCGTGTGGTTGGTGCCCGAAGCATAGTCGCCGATGGCTTCGGGCGAGTAGTTGCCGAGGAACACGGAACCTGCGTTCACAATCTTGCCGGCGATGTCTTCGGGATTGTTCATGTTGATGATGAGGTGTTCGGGAGCGTAGGCGTTCACAAAATCCAGCGCATCTTGTTCGTTGGGCAAAATCACCACGCGGCTGTGGAGCAACGCCTTTTCGGCGATGGCTTTGCGCGGAAGGGCGTTCAGTTGTTTTTGAATTTCCTGCTGGATGGCTTCGAGGTGCGTTGTGTTGTTGAGCACCAGGATCACCTGGCTGTCTTCGCCGTGTTCGGCCTGCGACAAAAGATCGGCGGCAATAAACGTAGGGTTTGCCGATTCGTCGGCCATTACCAGTACTTCCGAAGGACCCGCCGGCATGTCGATGGCCACACCTTCTTCCACCGCCAGCTGTTTGGCTTTGGTGACGTATTGATTGCCGGGTCCGAAGATTTTATAAACGTTGGGAATGGTTTCGGTTCCATAGGCCATGGCCGCAATGGCCTGCGCACCGCCAACTTTGAAAACTTTCTTCACGCCCACCAGCTGCGCGGCAAACAAAATGGCCGGGTTGATCTGACCGCTTTTGTCGGGCGGAGAACACAACACCACTTCGCGACATCCGGCGAGCTTTGCGGGAAGACCCAGCATGAGCACGGTCGAAAAGAGTGGGGCGGAGCCACCGGGAATATAGATGCCCACCTTGTCGATGGCCACGGCCTTGCGCCAGCAAATCACACCGGGTGTGGTTTCCACCATCACCGGCTCGCGGCGTTGGGCCGCGTGAAATTTTTCGATGTTGGCGGCGGCGGTGCGGATGGCAGTCTTCAGCGATTCGTCCAGGCTATCCGTTGCGCGTTGAATTTCCGCTTCCGTCACCTGAAGATTTTCTACGGTCACTTTATCGAATTGAAGGGTGAGTTCGCGAAGGGCGCTGTCGCCCGACTTCTTCACGCGGTTCAATACGTTGCGCACGGCGCCATCCAAAAATTCCAGCGCAAGCTGGGGTCTTTCCAAAAGTTCGCCCCAGCCGTCGCGGCCCGGATTGTCAAATATTTTCATGGGTGATATCAGTTATGTCAAAAGTCTGTCTACAACCAGTGTGTTGTTTCTTATACAATCATCTTCTCAATGGGGATCACCAGGATGCCCTCGGCGCCAAACGAACGCAGCAGGTCGATCTTCTCCCAGAAATCATTTTCGTCCACCACCGAATGGAGCGAGCTCCACCCTTGCCGTTGCAACGGGATGATGGTGGGACTTTTCATGCCGGGAATGACGGTGGTGATTTTTTCGATCGCGTCGTTCGGGCAGTTCATGAGAATGTACTTGTTGTTCTTGGCTTTCTTCACCGCTTCAATGCGGAACAACAGTTTGTCGAGTATGGCTTGTTTCTCTGGTTCCAGGTCGGGGTTGGCAATGATCACCGCTTCCGATTGCATCACCACTTCCACTTCTTTCAACCCGTTGCTCAGCAAGGTGCTGCCGGTGCTCACAATATCGCAGATGGCGTCGGCCAATCCTATGCCGGGGGCAATTTCTACAGAGCCGCTGATCTCGTGGATGCCCGCAGGAACCACGTTGTGCTTCTTTAGAAAATCTTTGACGATGTTGGGGTAGGAGGTGGCGATGTTTTTGCCGTTGAGCGAAGGAATGCCCCCATAGGTTTCGGCGCGGGGAATGGCGATGGAGAGGCGACACTTCGCGAAGTCAAGGCGCTTCACAATCTGGTTTTTCTTTTGTTTTTCGGCGAAAACATTTTCACCCACGAGACCCACATCGGCTACTTTGTCTTCAACATATTGTGGGATGTCGTCGTCGCGGAGAAACAATACTTCGACGGGGAAGTTACGGGCCTGGGTTTTGAGCTGGTCTTTGCCATTGCTGAACTTGAGGCCGCTTTCTTTAAGAAGGTCGAGTGAGCCTTCCTGCAGGCGTCCGGATTTTTGAATGGCGATGCGCAATAATGTGTTCATTTCTTCAATAGTGGTTTAAAAACAAAAAAGGCTTGTCACACCGTGACAAGCCTTTTGAAAATCTTTTATGATCGATCAAGATACAGCATTGCCACGCACGATGTGCTTCACATGGTGATGGTGGTGGATGCCGATGTTGATAGTGTTTCTCATTTGCGGGTGCTAAGAAATCAAATAGTTTACTTATCTCAAAATTTGAACCGCGGAAAAAATAAAATAAAGCAATTCCACTCTTCTTCTTTAGCTTTCGGACCCATACGGTAGTTAGGAAAAAGGCCGTCTCCACCAGCGAGAGACCTGAAGGACCGCCGGTCCTGGTCGGGTTAACGTTCGTTCGCAGGGTTGGGTTGAGATTGCTTTTAAAATGGTTAACTACCCTGTGCACATTACGTAGAGACTTTAAACTTTCAAAAGACGATGAAACGAATGATGGGTGTGCTGTTGCTCTTGCTGGCGGCCTGTGGTGAAAGCAAGGAAACACGGTTGCAACGCTTTTTGCTGCAAAGCAACGACATGATCACCAACCGGAAGGAAGACGAGGCCGAACACTTTCTGCAGGAAGCCCTGAAGCTCGACTCCTGTTTTGCCGACGCCTGGAACAACCTGGGCACACTGCACTTCAACAAACTTAAATTCCGCGAGGCGCTGAACGACTACGACCACGCCATTGGCTGCCGTCCCGACTATCTGGATGCTTATCTCAATCGCGCCAACACTGCCTATGAGTTGAAGGAATACTATAGCGCCCTGAAAGACATCGACAAGGTGATTCAACACAAACCCGACACGGCCGTGGCCTACTTTTCGAAAGGCCTGATCCACACACGCCTTCGCGAATTCGACAAGGCCATGAATGCCTTTAAGCGCGCGCAAACCCTTGATCCGAAAAATGCCGAAGTGCTGGTGAACCTGGGCACAGTGCACTATTATAAAAAACAGTTCGACAGCGCGCGCCTGAATTTTGAACAAGCCTTGCGCCTCAATGCCAAAGAAGGCAATGCCTACAACGCCCTGGCGCTGGTGGACCTGGAGTTGCAGCACTATGACCAGGCCAAACTAAACCTGGCGAAGGCCCTGGCGCTCCATCCCGACGATCCTTATTTCCTGAACAACCGCGGCTACGTTTCCCTGCTCACCAACGACATCGAAAAAGGCAAGACCGACATCGACGCCAGCATCGGCATCGATCCCTACAACGGCTGGGCCTATCGGAACAAGGGCATTTATTATTTACAGACCAGGCAGTATGCCGACGCGCTTCGCCTGTTGAAGCAGGCCGAGGGAATAGATCCGTTTATCGAACATTTGTATTATTACTTAGGAGAAGCCCATCGCCTGGCCGGCGACAACAGCGCGGCGTGTGCCAGCTATGCAAAGGCCATCGAACGCAACGAGGTGCCAAAAGATGCACACCTGCCGAAGTGTAATTGACGGCCAGACAAAATCAGCATTTACCTTTCTGCAAATCCTCATTTTCTGTGGAGGAATGTTTCCTTTTTTGCAACTTGGCCCGCATGGACTGGTATGCGAGACTACAGGAGAGATTGACACAACCCTTGCCGGGGCCAACCGCCCACGAGCCGCTGCGGGCAGCACCCATTGGCCAACCTATGCCGGACTTTGGCCACCGGTTGCCGCCTCGTCCCGGAGGCGTGCTGATTTTACTTTATGAAGAAGATGGCGTAGTGAAATTTCCGCTCACCAAGCGACAGGAATATCCCGGTGCACACAGCGGTCAGATCAGCTTGCCCGGAGGAAAAGCCGAGCCCGGTGAGTCGGCAGTTCAAACGGCGTTGCGCGAGGCCGAAGAAGAAATCGGAACCGTGGCCAACACGCTGAAAGTACTGGGAACCCTTTCGCCATTCTTTGTGATCCCCAGCAATTTTATGGTTACCCCGGTGGTTGCGCTTAGCCCGGCCGTGCCGGTGTTTGTGCGCAATGAATATGAAGTGGCCAGGATCTTGTCGTGCACCGTCGATGCATTGGTGCGCGAGGATGCTGTGCGTGAAAAAGAAATTCTGGTGGCGGGAAGGGTGCGGATGATGGCCCCGCATTTTGAGATTGAAGGCGAAGTGGTGTGGGGTGCCACGGCCATGATGCTGAATGAATTTCGCCTGGTGTTGCGCGAGGTTTTATAAAAGCAAAGGCGCAATGGGCGGTTGCGCCTTTGCTTTGCGTGAACACTATCGTTCTGACGATATCTTTCCGGAAACGCGCGCGGCATAGGCTTCGAGCTTGCCCACTTCCTGGTCGATCATCCAGAGGCCAACACCTTCTTCGCCGATGATGTCGAAGATTTCTACGGCGCGGCGGGCCAGCGTTTCTTCTTCGCGCTGTTCGTTCACATACCATTGCAGGAAGTTGAATGTGGCGAAGTCTTTGATTTGCAGACATTGGTCCACAATGTTGTTGATAGACTTGGTGACTTCAATTTCATGAAACAACACCTGCTCGAAAACTTCGCGCAAGCTTTTGAATTCATGCTTGATGCCCGCCACTTCCGGTTGAAGTGCGTGGCCACCAGCGGCGTTCACATAGCGAAACAGTTTGAGCATGTGATGGCGCTCTTCTTCAGAATGTTTGTAGAGGAATTCGGCCGATATTTCAAATCCCTGGGTGTCGCACCAGGAGGCCATAGACAGGTAGGCCGCGGAAGATTTTCCTTCCATCACAATCTGCTTATTTAACAAGGCTTCAATCTCCGGAGTGATCGAGCGCGCGGGGGTATAGGTCTGCTTTTTCATAGGGTCTTTCGTGTGTTTAAATCTTTAATCAAGTTATGCAAAACACGTTTTTGGGCTCATAAATTCAACTCTTTCTATTTGGATTAAATCTAAATAAGAAATAGTATTGCACTCTATTTTGAGAAGAAATGCTACCGTCCAGGAAACACCTACTGACTATCGTCCTCTTTATCAGTTGCTTAAACGGGGCTTTCGCCCAGGTTCTTACCCGGGAAGACTCCCTTTCGGCAGGGCTGATAAGGTCAAATAACACTACCGTCCTTTCCGGCTACGGTCAGCTGAAGGTTGAATACGATGCGCAGCTGAAAACGGCTACGGCGAACCTCACACGCAACGTCTTGTTCATCGGTCACCGGTTCAGCAACCGGATCTACTTTTTTTCGGAGCTGGAACTTGAGAATGCCAAAGTGGTTGGCGGCCAGCCCAGCGGTGAGATTTCGATGGAGCAGTTGTTTCTGAAATTTTCATTGAATCGTGACATGTATTTGCAGGCGGGCCTCTTCATTCCCCGCATCGGCATCACCAACGAAAACCATTTGCCCACCACCTTCAACGGAAACGACAGACCCTATGTGGAGACGTTTCTGATTCCCGCCACATGGCGTGAGATTGGCGTGGGACTCTACGGAACGGTGCGTTCCATTCCCGGCTTCAACTATTCGTTTGCCATCATGAACGGCCTGAACTCGCGCAACTTTGTGAACGGCTCGGGCATAAAAGAAGGCCGGCAGGAGGGAAGCAACGCCACCGCCGCCAACCTGGCTGTGACGGGCGCCGTGTTGTATTACGTCAAAAGCTGGCGTTTGCAAATGTCCGGCTACTACGGTGGCAGTGCGGGAGTGACCAAACGCGTGGCCGACAGTCTTCAGCTTCAATCGGGCGTCTTTGGCACACCGGTGTCGATGGGCGAGATCAATGCCCAGTATCATCAAAACGGTTTGTCGTTCAAGGCACTGGCCGCGGTGTCGGGCATTCGCGATGCGTTCGCGATCAACCGCGCCTATGCCAACAACACACCCAGCATGATGGTGGGCTATTATGCCGAAGTGGCCTATAACTTCTATCGCATCATCAATCCCGATGTCAATAAGAACCTGTCGCTGTTTGTTCGCCAGGAATTTATGGATATCAACTATCGCGTGCCCTCCAACGGCATAAAGAACGGCGTGAATCATAAGACTTTTACCGTGGTGGGGCTTACCTATCAGCCGGTGAACGGCGTGATCATCAAGATGGACTATGCCCTGCGCAAAACACAACCGCGCAACGAAGACCTGATTGTGACTCCCTTTCCACAGCAGTTGCCTTACTACACATCGAACGGATTTTTCAACATCGGCCTGGGCTATAGTTTTTAACAGCATGAAGACGAGACGAGAATTTTTGAAAGACACCTGCACCACCTGCCTCGGCACGGTGGCCCTGGGGTTCACGTTTTCACAACTCTCTTCCTGTTCGTCGCTTCCGGTATTTAAAGCCAATCTCGAACAGAAAACAGTGACCGTGCCGTTGACCTCGTTTGCCGAAAGCAACCTGGTGATCGTGCGCGACATGCAAGTGCAGTTCGACATTCTGCTGGTGAAGAAAAGCGCCGAAGAATACAACGCCCTGCACATGAAATGCTCTCACCGCGACAACCCTGTGTCGGCCACCAAATCGGGCCTCTATTGTCCGGAACACGGCAGCACGTTCGACCTCGACGGCAACGTGACCAAGGAGCCGGCGCCGCTTCCTCTCAAGAAATTCAAGACAACGTTATCGGACCAGAACATTACCATCGATCTTAACTCATAATCATAATTCATACACACATGAAGAAATCCTATATAAACCTGTTGCTGAGTGGCGCTGTGGTGGTGAGCCTGGCCAATTGTTCGAGCGACGAAAGCACACCGGCGGTGAACACCGAACTGAACGCACAAGTGTTGACGGAGTTCTCGACCAACTTGCCCCAAACCGTATACGGCTCACTGGCCTCGAAGACCAGCACACTTTATGATCAGGTTGTGGCCCTGTCGACCGACGGAGCGACCGACGCAGAATTGAATGCTGCGCGCACCACCTGGAAGCAAGCCCGCGAAGCCTGGGAACAATCGGAAGCATTTTTGTTCGGCCCCGTATCGACCGAAGACATCGATCCACGCATCGACACATGGCCCGTGAACTTTCAGGATTTGGATGCTCAGTTGGCCAGCGAAAATGAATTTACAGAAGCCTACATCGATGACCTCGATGATGCCCTGAAAGGTTTTCACCCCATCGAGTATCTCATCTTTGGCGAAAACGGCGACAAAGCGGCCGACGAACTTTCGGCTCGCGACCTTGAATACCTGACTGGCCTGGCCAAGAACCTGAAGACTCTCACAGCCGACCTCAACGCTTCGTGGCAACCCTCAACCTCCAATAGCTACTATACCGCATTTGTGAACGCCGGCAATGGCAGCGCAGTTTACCCCACACAACTGAGCGCCTACGAAGAACTGGTGAATGCCATGGTGGGCATCTGCGAAGAAGTGTCGGATGGAAAAATTAAGGAACCTTTTGTGGCAAAAGATCCTTCGCTTGAAGAATCGCCGTTTGCGAAAAATTCTATCATCGATTTCACCAACAACATCAAGGGTGTGCAGGCGGTTTACCTCGGCAAATACACAGCCGATGGAAAAGGCCTCGAAGACGTGGTGCGTGCCCACAACCTGCAACTTGACAGCGATCTGAAATTGAAAATGGCCAGCGCCATCGCGGCATTGGATAACATTAAAGTTCCTTTCGGCGAAGCCATCATTGACAAACCCCTGCAAGTGCAAGCGGCCATTGATGCCATCGCGGAATTGAAAGAAATTCTGGATCAGCAGCTGTTGCCTTTTGTGCAGCAGCATGCAAAGTAGGTAACATATAGACAAGGACACGGCGATTTGACGAGATGAGGAAGGATAAGATTATAGTGCGGCTGTTCATGATCATCGGCATCATTGTGTCTGTCTACGCGTGTGTAGAACCCGATGCCTTACAGGATTCGGACTACAGTGAGTGGTTGTCGGGCGGATCGCAGACGGTGTTCGACAATGGTGTCGGCGCGTTCAGCACAGCATTCCCCAACCTCACGAGCGCACGCGAGCATGTGCATGGCATTGGCGATGGCGCGTTTGGTCAGACATTCGTTACGGCGCCGGCGCCTATCAACCCGGGCCTTGGCCCCATCTTCAACAACGTGTCGTGCACCTCGTGTCACGTCAACGACGGGCGTGGCAAACCACCCGGCGCTGGCGAACAACTCTCGTCATTGTTGATTCGCATCAGCATTCCCGGCACCGACGCGCACGGTGGCCCCAACCCCGTGCCCGGTTTTGGCGGACAGCTGCAGCAGCGCGGCATCTTTGGTGTTGCACCCGAAGCGTTGGTGAAGATTGAATACACCGAGAAACAATATACATTCGCCGACGGCGAGGCTTATTCGCTTCGCTTTCCGACCTATAGCCTGCAGAATCCCTACACAGCTTTGCCCGCCGGCGTCATGATCTCGCCGCGCATAGCCCCACCGGTGTTTGGCCTGGGCTTGCTGGAAGCGATTGACGAAGCCGACATCCTGGCCAATGCCGATGTGGAAGACATGAACGACGACGGCATTTCGGGCAAACCGAACTATGCCTGGAATGTTGTGGAAGGCAAAATGACACTGGGCAAGTTTGGATGGAAAGCCGCCAACCCCTCGGTGTTGCAGCAGTCGGCCGGTGCCTATAACGAAGACATGGGCATCACCAACTTCATCTTCCCGCACGAAACCGCCATGGGCCAATCCCAATACGACGGTCGTGACGACGAGTATGAAGTGAGCGACAGTTTGTTGCACAGCGTAGCGTTTTATATCCGCACCCTTGGCGTGCCGGCACGCCGCTCGGCCGACGATGCTGTGGTGTTGCAGGGAAAAAAATTGTTTGTGGAGGGCAAGTGCGCACAATGTCACGTGCCGCGCTTCCGCACAAAAACAGATGTTGCGTTCCCGGAGATTTCGAACCAGGTCATCTTTCCCTACACCGACGTGCTGGTGCACGACATGGGCGAAGACCTGGCCGACAACCGCCCCGACTTTGACGCCAACGGTCGCGAGTGGCGCACCGCTCCGCTTTGGGGAATCGGGTTGACCCGCATCGTGAATGGTCATCAAAACTTTTTGCACGACGGACGCGCCCGCACACTTCTGGAAGCGATTATGTGGCACGGGGGCGAAGCGGAACAATCGAAAGACTTTGTGAGCAACCTGTCAAAGACAGATCGCGATAAGCTGGTTAAATTTTTAGAATCGTTGTAAGGTGAGGAACGTACCCTTCAAAATCCTTTTGGCCGATAGTCAGGCACTGACCGCCGCCGGTATGGTGCACCTGCTGGGGAACCGCGACGAATTTGAAATCGTGGCCAATGTGAACCATCGCGACGAACTGATTGACCTCGTGCACAAGCACAGACCCCAGTTGCTGGTGGCCGACTATAACCTTCCCGGATTCATCACCATCGAAGACCTTCAGGATGTGACCAAGGTGCAAACCGCACCCAACATCCTCGTGGTGTCGGCCGACGATTCCAAGAATTCAATCCTGGAAGTGTTGCAATTGGGTGTGAAAGGCTACGTCACCAAAGACTGCTCACGCGAAGAAGTGATGATGGCCGTGCAGTCGGTATCGAAGGGAGAAAAGTTTTTCTGCCACAAGATTCTCGACATCATCATGGAAAAACACTTTTCGCCGGAAGCACCCGCGGCCGATCCGTCGGTGCTCACGTCGCGCGAAACAGAAATTCTTTCTTTGCTGGCCACCGGGCATTCCACACAGCAGATTGCCGACACCCTGCACCTCAGTCCTCACACAGTGCATACACATCGCAAGAGCATTATCCGGAAACTCAACATCAAATCGCCGACAGAGTTTGTGATTTACGCGATGGACTTTGGATTGATCAAACCGAAATAGAGATTCTCTCTGAATGCACGTTCTGGCTTCAGATGGTTTTATAAAAGGGTTCACTTACGAATGACACGGGCCTCCACATTTTATAGCATGTCATGACGAAGAAAAAGAATTGGTTTAGAAAAATAACGGGGTGGATGCACCTCTGGCTTGGACTCACATCGGGCCTGGTGGTTTTTATCGTGGCCATCACCGGATGTCTGTATGCCTTTCAGGTGGAAATACAGGATGCCACTCAACCTTTTCGTTTTGTAGAGCAACGCGATGAAGCGTTGTTGCCACCATCACAACTGCGAGCCATTGCGGAGAAGGCCCTGCCTGGAAAGAAAATTCATGCCGTGCTCTATTCCACACCGGGCCGTGCAGTACAGGTGATCTTCTACAACTTCGAACCGGAATATTATTACTTCGTATACCTCGATCCCTACACCGGCAACGTGCTGAAAGTGACGGACGAAAACGCAGGCTTTTTCCATTTTGTGTTACAGGGACATTATTATTTGTGGCTTCCACCCACCCTTGGCCAACCGGTAGTTGCCACCGCCACCCTGGTGTTTGTGGTGATGCTGATCACCGGCATTGTGTTGTGGTGGCCCAGGAACCGTGCGGCCGCACGACAACGGTTCACCATCAAGTGGAATGCACGCTGGCGCAGAAAGAACTATGACCTGCACAATGTGATGGGATTCTATGTGTCGTGGATCGCCATCATTCTGGCGGTGACGGGTCTGGTGTGGGGCTTTCAATGGGTAGCAAGCAGCGTGTACGCCGTGGCCGGCGGAGAAAAATCACTACGCTATGCCGAGCCCGCATCTGACACTACTCTGGCACGCGGGCAGGCTACGCCCCTCGATGAAATCTGGATGACGTTGCGCCGCGAGAACCCCGATGCAAAAGTGATGGAAGTGCATGTGCCTGAAACAAACGTGTCGCCCATTGTGGTGAACGTGAACACGGAAAGCGGCACCTATTGGAAAACAGACTATCGCTATTTCGATCAATATTCGCTGAAGGAATTGCACGTGGATCACGTCTACGGAAAATTTGCCGAAGCCACCGCGGCCGACAAACTGGTGCGCATGAACTACGACATTCACGTGGGCGCCATACTGGGGTTGGCCGGAAAAATTCTCATGTTCTGTGCCAGCCTGCTTTGTGCCTCATTGCCGGTCACGGGTGTTTACATCTGGTGGGGCAGGAGAAAGAAGAGCAGGGAGGAAGAAACTGGCAAAAAGCGTGTGGTCCCTTCGCGTGTGCGCCCCGCGGTGCGGAAGGCGATGGCGAAGAATGTATAGCTCGTCTGGCAGAACAGCCTATTTTCGACCGGCACTTTGCCGTTTCATATAGTTCTTTTTACTTTCGGTAAAATCAATTCCGAATGGCCGTTACAGTTTTGCAGAAGGTATCGCGCGCGCTGCACCTTCAAAGTGTCTGGTTCCGTCGCGCAGTGAAGGCCGTCTGGATCGTTTTTTTCCTCATCATTGTCGGCGGCCCGCTCTACATCCTGTCGGTGAAATACAACCTCTTCGGATTGTATGGCGACATGCCCAGCCTGAAACAAATTGAAAATCCCGAGAACGACTTGTCGTCGGAAGTGATCTCGGCCGACGGCGTTTCGCTGGGTCGCTACTTTCGGTTCAACCGAAGCCAAGTGCCCTTCAACAAGCTTTCGCCCGCGCTGGTAAAGACGCTGATCACCTCCGAAGACATACGGTTCTATGAACACTCGGGTGTCGACTCCAAAGCGTTGATACGCGCCGTGTTGGGAGCCGTCACCTTTCGGTCGTCCGAAATCGGTGGTGGAAGCACGCTCACGCAACAGTTGGCCAAGAACCTGTTCACCCTCAACCCGGAGCTCGACGGAAGCCTGGCCAAGCTGGGGAGAACGCCGCGCCGCGTCATTCAAAAAACAAAAGAGTGGATCATCTCCATTTACCTGGAACGCCATTTCACCAAGCAGGAAATTCTGGCGATGTATCTCAATACATGCCACTTTGGAAACAACGCCTTTGGCATCAAGGTGGCAGCCGAAACCTATTTCGCCAAACAACCCGACAAGCTCAATGTGCAGGAGTCGGCCGTGCTGGTGGGCATGTTGCAATCACCCGCGCTGTTCAATCCGAAACAACATCCCGAGGCCGCACTGGCCAAACGCAACCAGGTGCTCTATAAACTCTATCGCGTAAACTATTGGAAAACAAAATTGCAATACGACTCCGTGAAGGTGTTGCCCATCGACATGAAATATTCGGTACAGAACCAAAACAAGGGACTGGCCACATACTTCCGCACGGTGATCACGCCCGAGTTGACAAAGTGGTGCAAAGAGAACGGCTACGACCTCTTGGAGTCTGGACTGCGCATTCACACTACGCTCGACAGCCGCATGCAGCGCTACGCCGAAGAGGCCGTGACGGAGCAAATGAAACAGCAGCAAAAGAAATTCAGCGATCATTGGAAAGGCCGCAACCCGTGGATAGACGACAACCGGAAAGAGATAAAAGGCTTCCTGGACTCGCGCATCAAACAATCGGACGCCTATCGAATGCTGGTGGCGAAATACGGCGTGAACAACGACTCTGTTAAAATCATGCTGAACCTGAAAAAGCGCATGACTGTGTTCACCTGGCAAGGCGAACGCGACACGTTGTTTAGTTCGATGGACTCGCTGAACTACTACAAACGCTTTTTGCAAACCGGCTTCATGTCGATGGACCCGCGCAACGGTGCGGTGAAGGCGTGGGTGGGAGGCATCAACCACAAGTATTTCAAATACGATCACGTGCGCCAGGGATCGCGTCAACCGGGTTCCACCTTTAAGCCATTTGTGTATGGCACGGCGATGGAGCAAGGCTACAATCCCAATCAGAAATTTCAGGACATATCACCCACGTTCACCGTGTCGGGCGGGAAAACATGGAGGCCCGCCAACGCGGAAGGAGACTATGGCACGGGAGAGTGGATCACCCTGAGAATGGCCCTGGCCAAGTCGAAGAACACCGTGACCGCCCAGCTGATGCAACGCGTAGGCATCGACAACGTGGTGAACTTTGCACACCGCGCCGGCATCGCCAGCAAGCTCGATGCCGTGCCCACCCTGTGTTTAGGAGTGAGCGATGTGTCGTTGTATGAGTTGGTGGGCGCGTATGGAACGTTTGTCAATCTCGGCATCTACACTGAACCGTATTATATCACACGTATAGAAGACAAGCATGGCAATTTGATACAAAGCTTT
Source organism: Chryseolinea lacunae (assembly GCF_016735595.1). GTDB lineage: Bacteria > Bacteroidota > Bacteroidia > Cytophagales > Cyclobacteriaceae > Chryseolinea > Chryseolinea lacunae. The sequence continues at coordinate 166,926 of NZ_JAERRB010000009.1, read as the reverse complement.
GCCCCTAAAATTCATGGTGAGGTTATCAATGAACAGACGGCCTACAAGATTTTGTATCTGCTTCGCGGCGTCGTTGAAGAACATGGTGCCGGCTCGGCAGGAATTTCCGATTTGTTGAAAGACGACAATGAAATTGGCGGCAAAACGGGAACCACCAGCAGTGCTTCCGACGGTTGGTTTATGGGCGTAACACACGACCTGGTGGCGGGAGCGTGGGTGGGTGGCGACGAACGCAGCATCCACTATGAGCGATGGTCGCTTGGCCAAGGTGGAAAAACCGCCCGCCCCATTTGGGAATCGTTTATGTTGAAGGTTTATGCCGATCGTTCACTCGGATATAAGAAAGGACAATTCAGGCGTCCATCCACACCGTTGGATATGACGCTTGATCCCGACAAGTACGAGAACATCCCTGCCGACTCGGTGGAGGATACGCGGCAGTGGGATGGACCCAATCAATAGCGATCCAGTAACGCAAGAAAAACTATGAAACTGGACTGCTATCAGGTCGACACCTTCACCGAAAAAATCTTTGGCGGAAACCCGGCATGTGTTGTGCCACTAGCCGTGTGGCCCGCCGACGATGTGCTGTTGAATATTGCGATGGAAAACGCCGTGGCTGAAACGGCCTTCTTTGTTCGCCAGGCCGACAGCATTCATCTGCGTTGGTTCACACCCGAAATTGAAATGGACCTTTGCGGTCACGCCACGTTGGCCACGGCTCATGTGCTAAAGACCATTCTCAACTATCCGGAAAATCCCATCCTGTTCGACACCCTCAGCGGTCGCCTCCGGGTGACAACCTCCGGCGATTTATATAGTCTTGATTTTCCAAGCCGGAAGCCAACACCCGAAACACCGCCCGAAGCCATTTTGAACGCATTTAGCAAAGCCCCAGTTGAAACGTTACGCGCCCGTGACTATGTGTTGGTCTATGAACGCGAACAAGACATTCGCGACATTGCCATCAATCGCCAACTTTTCGACACCGTAAATTTGGGCACCGGTGGTGTCATCGTCACGGCACCGGGGGAGCAATGCGATTTTGTGTCCCGCTTCTTCACACCCCAGGCATCCATACTCGAAGACCCTGTGACGGGTTCGGCACATTGTTCACTCGTTCCATACTGGAGCGAACGCCTCAAAAAACAAACGATGACTGCGCGCCAATTGTCAGCGCGGGGAGGGGAGTTGTTTTGCGTGGACGAAGGTTCGCGTGTTTTGATACGCGGCAAAGCCCGCACCTATTCGCAAAGCGTCTTGTGGACGGAGTGATGCGACGATGATTAAATGCTAAGGTTTCTTCAATGCCACCTTACCATCAATCTCTACCAGGTTAACATCTGCCAAGGGAAAATTAAATTGCACAGCGCGAATGTCGTTTTTGCCACCAAGAAATTGGTTGCTGCCTGTGGTGAGTGTCACCATGCCGGCTGTAGCACGAGGCCAATACAAGGCGCCGCCGGTGTTCATCGGTTTCAGGTCGGCATTGAATCCGAATGAAACACTGCCCAGCAAAACAGAGGCATCTTGTGCGGCAAATTTTCCCTTCAAACAATCGGCCCCGGTTTTGGCTGTAATGGTTTGGATCTTACCGTTCACAAACGTAAGTGTTGCCTGCGTTACGGCGTCATAGTCGCATTCACAGAGTGGCACAATCACTTTTCCATTGGCAGAGTGTTCGGCAATGCTCACCTCCACCATGTCTGCGGGAAGGCGATCAAGTTTGTTGTAAGGTGCGCGTGATGCTGCTTCGGCTTCGGTCACTGCGCCGTCGTTTGCGGCGGCAGCCCGGCCTGCTATGGAGAAGGTGAGGTTGGTGCCCGACGTGGTGGTGATGCGCACCTGCTTGGCGTTGGCGAGCAGCCCCTTCAACCGTTTCACCAGCTTTTCAACGTCGTTGTTGTGTGTGGTAATGGCCTTCCAGGTCATTTGCTCGTAGGCGTCATAGTTCAGCGAAAGTCCTTCGGCGAAGGCGCGTGTGGGATAAGTCACATAGAGTATGCGCGTGTGCGATTTGAGGAGGGCTTCGCGAATCACAGTCTGTTGTGCGTCGGCCACGGTGGCGGTGATGTCTTTGAAGAGCCAGCGTGGTTCTTTGTCGAAAGGAGTGAGGATGATGCAGGCGTCGGCGGTGTTGAGCCACTCCACAAGTTTTTCGGGGGGAGAGAGTTCACCCGTCAGAAAGTTGTTCATGCTTTCGGTGCCTTGAAATTTATCGGGATTCAGTTTGGGCAAGTGTTTGGCACCGAGGGTTTCGCAGACTTTGCCGAGGGCCTCCATGAGGGGCACGGCGTTTTGGTCGCCATAGATGTATACAGTTTCGCCGGCTTTGATGCCGATACTTTTCGTGGCTATGTTTTTGGCGAGGGTATCGTAGTTGATTTGCTGCGCCCAGGTTGCAGCAAGCGGTAGCGTTAGCAGGAGGAAGAGTAAATTCTTTTTCATCACGAGAGAGTCAATTCACGGTAGTAACGAACGACGTCTCTATGTGTTTGAAGAAACAGATGTTTTTTTTCGGCGTATGGCTGGATGGTTGGTTTGGTGTTCGAACGGTGCCGTGACGTAAAAAAATCACATCCCATACGTGGGCCTGCACGTGTGTGTCATCGTTTGAAAAAGAAAAAGGCCCCCGACAAGTCGGGAGCCTTTTAAAACGATGTTGATGATATTCTATTTTTTCTTTGCCGCTTTCTTGGCTGCTTTTTTAGGAGCTGCTTTTTTCACGACTTTCTTCACGGCTTTTTTAGCGACCACCTTTTTTGCTTTTGCCTTTTTAGGCGCAACCTTCTTGGCGACTACTTTTTTCGCTGCCTTTTTAGGCGCTGCTTTTTTGGCTACCACTTTCTTCGCTGCTTTTTTGGGAGCTGCCTTCGTGGCTTTCTTGGGCGCTGCTTTTTTGGCGGCGGCTTTCGGTGCAGCTTTTTTGGGCGCTGCTTTCGCGGCGGCTTTAGGAGCTGCTTTGGCGGCAGGTTTTGCTACGGCTTTCGGTTTAGCGCCTCCACCCATCATGTTGAGGGCCGAGCCGGCTTTGAACCATTCAATCTGTCCCTTATTATAAGTGTGGTTCACCGTGATTGATTCTTCGGTGCCGTTGCTGTGGTGAAGCACCAGGGTGAGGGGTGTTTCGGGAGCAAACGTGGTGAGGCCCACAATGTCGATCACATCGTCTTCGAGGATCTTGTTGTAGTCTTCCTTGTTGGCAAATGTGAGGCCCAGCATGCCCTGCTTCTTCAGGTTGGTTTCGTGAATGCGGGCAAACGATTTCACCAGGATGGCGCGCACGCCCAGGTGACGGGGTTCCATCGCGGCATGTTCGCGCGACGATCCTTCGCCGTAGTTTTCGTCACCCACCACAATCGAGCCGATGCCTTGTGCTTTGTAGGCACGCTGCACTTTGGGCACTTCGTCGAACTGGCCGGTGAGGTTATTTTTTACGCTGTTGATTTTTTCGTTGAAGAAGTTGGTTGCCCCGATGAGCAGGTTGTTGGAAATGTTGTCGAGGTGACCGCGATATTTCAGCCACTTGCCGGCCATCGAGATGTGATCGGTCGTACATTTTCCTTTTGCCTTGATGAGGAGGCGCAGGCCGCGAAGGTCTGTTCCTTCCCAAGCCTTGAACGGCGCCAGCAACTGCAAGCGGTCTGAAGTAGGGCTCACTTTCACCTGAACTTTGCTGCCGTCTTTGGCGGGAGCCACGAAGCCCGGATCTTCCGCATCAAAACCACGCTTGGGCAGTTCGTCGCCGGTAGGAGGGTCGAGCTTCACCTGTTCGCCTTTCTCGTTGGTGAGGAAGTCGGTTTGCGGGTTGAAGGTAAGGTCGCCGGCAATGGCCAGGGCCGTTACCAATTCGGGCGATCCCACAAACGCATAGGTGTTGGGGTTGCCGTCGTTGCGCGACTGGAAGTTACGGTTGAAGGAGTGAACGATGGTGTTCTTCTCTTTCTTGTCGGCCCCCACACGGTTCCACATGCCAATGCAAGGTCCGCAGGCGTTGGCAAATACTTTCGCCCCGATCTTGTCGAAGGCGTCAATAAATCCGTCGCGGTCGATGGTGTAGCGCACCACTTCCGATCCCGGGGTGATGGTGAACTCCGCTTTGGTCTTCAGGCCTTTGTCGGCCACCTGGCGGGCAAGGCTTGCGGCGCGTGAAATGTCTTCATACGATGAGTTGGTGCAAGAGCCGATGAGGCCTACTTCCACTTTGGTGGGCCATCCGTTTTTGGAGGCCTCTTCTTTCATCTTCGAAATAGGCGTGGCCAGGTCGGGCGTGAACGGACCGTTGAGGTGCGGCTCCAGCTCGTCGAGGTTGATCTCCACTACCTGGTCGAAATATTTTTCGGGATCGGCATATACTTCCGGATCGCCCGTTAGGTGTTCTTTTATTTTGTTGGCAAGCTTGGCCACTTCAGAACGACCGGTGGCGCTGAGGTAGCGTTCCATCGATTCGTCATAACCAAAGGTCGAAGTGGTTGCGCCGATCTCGGCCCCCATGTTACAGATGGTGCCTTTGCCGGTGCAGCTCATGGACGTTGCGCCTTCGCCGAAATATTCCACGATGGCGCCGGTTCCACCTTTCACGGTGAGGATACCCGCCACTTTCAGGATCACATCTTTAGCTGAAGTCCAACCGTTCAGTTTGCCGGTCAGCTTCACGCCGATGAGTTTGGGGAATTTTAGTTCCCAGGCCATACCGGCCATTACATCAACGGCATCTGCGCCGCCCACACCAATGGCCACCATGCCGAGGCCGCCGGCGTTCACGGTGTGCGAATCGGTTCCGATCATCATGCCGCCGGGGAATGCGTAGTTCTCCAACACAACCTGGTGAATGATGCCGGCGCCGGGTCTCCAGAATCCGATGCCATATTTATTGGATACCGACGAAAGGAAATCGAATACTTCCTTGCTCTCGGTGTTTGCGTTTGTCAAATCTTCTGCTGCGCCGGTCTTGGCCACAATGAGGTGATCGCAGTGTACGGTTGAGGGCACAGCCACTTTGGGCTTGCCGGCCGACATGAATTGTAACAATGCCATCTGCGCCGTAGCATCCTGCATGGCCACACGGTCGGGCGCGAAGTCTACGTATGATTTACCCCGTCCGAAGTTTTCCAGTTTCTGGTCTGCATGGAGGTGGGAGTAAAGAATTTTTTCGGAAAGGGTGAGGGGGCGGTTAACAACTTTTCGAGCCTTGGCGATGCTGGCGGGCATTTTCGCATACAAGGCTTTGATCATGTCTAAATCGAATGCCATAGTTTTATAATTTTAGCGCTGCTAAAGTAATAATTTTTTCATCGGAATGATGGGTATGCGTTGAACCACTTATATGAGTGGTCTCGTCGCATGACCTTATTTTATCCAACAGCTGATTGAGCATCAGGGTTTCCGGCTCCGTCAGATTCCCCAGAAGCTTTCCCAGGGTGTCGACCTGGGGATCCATGATTTGTAAAAGTTCGATTCCTTTGTCCGTAATGCTCACGTCCACAGAGCGTTTGTCTTTCTGGCCGCTCTGGCGGTTCACCAACCCCTTGATGCGCAGACGTTCTACAATGCGCGACACATCCGACATCTTGTCGAACATGGAACGTTTGATGACGTTGACAGAAATGTGGTGGGGATGGTGCCGTTTCAGGATTCGCAGCACGTTGTATTGTTGGCGGGTGACCTCATTATTTTTGAAGAGGTCGTTCATCTGGTCTACAAGATAGTAGTAGGTATACAAGATGTTAATAAGCGCACGCTGATGTTCGCTGCGAACATCAGCCAGCATGATATCCTTCTCAAGGGACATAGGAATGACTACTTAGGTTTAGGTTCTACCAAAGTAGCCATTTTTTAGCCTATTTGCTGTTGATGTAGTTTAAAAATTCGCGTTTGATGTTCTCGTCTTTGAATTTTCCGGAGAAGTAAGCTGTCCCGGTTTTGCTGTTGGTGTCGCCCACGCCGCGCGAGGCCACGCACATGTGGTTGGCATCAATCACAACGCCAACGTTTTCGGTATGCAACACCCGCTCCATTTCCTTGCCGATCTGCACGGTCAAACGCTCCTGAACCTGAGGGCGTTTGGAGAAATATTGCACGATCCGGTTGATCTTCGACAGGCCAATCACCTTGCCATCGGAAAAATAGGCCACGTGGGCTTTGCCATAGATGGGCACAAAGTGATGCTCGCAATGCGAGTAGAACGTAATGTCCTTCTCCACCAGCATCTGGTCGTAGTTATACTTGTTTTCGAACAGTCGGGCGTTGGGGCGGTTCTGCGGGTTCAAGCCGCTAAACACTTCCTTCACATACATCTTGGCCACCCGGCGCGGCGTGCCGCTGAGGCTATCGTCGTTCAGGTCCAGACCCAGAATGGTCATGATCTCATGGAAATGTTTTTCGATTCGTTCGATCTTCACTTCGTCGCTCAGCTCGAAGGCATCGGCGCGAAGGGGTGTCTCGATCGAAGACAAGGGGTGCTCGTCTTCCATGTCGTCGTCAGCGGGTTTAATCGGCCGGATATTCAACGAAATTTCTTTCTGTCTCATACAAAGTAATTTTCAGGTCCAAATTCGAATCAATGTGTTGTCGCAGTATCCGCCAGATAATGAGCGTGATATTCTCCGCTGTGGGGTTCAGGTTCTTGAAGTATTCCGTGTCCAGGTTCAGATTCTTGTGGTCGAATTTAAGCAGCACGTGCTCGCGAATGAGGTCGCTCAGCACTTTGAGGTCGAACACATAGCCGGTGTCGGGATCGGCTTCACCGGTGAGGCTCACGATGAGCTCGTAGTTGTGGCCGTGATAGTTGGGATTGTTGCACTTTCCGAATATACGGGAGTTCTCTTCGGCGGTCCACGCTGGATTGTGGAGACGATGGGCCGCATTAAAATGTTCTTTTCGGGAAACCTTAACCTTCATTTCGTAAAGTTAAACAGGTTTGGTTGCAAAAGGTTCATGTTTTACCCCCTCGCGGGTTCCCAAATTGAAAACAAAGCCGTTTTTCTTTTAAAAATTGGTAATAGTGGTGTCGTGCGAACGGAGCAATGCCAGGTTCAGCCCAAAGCTGAATTCGTGGGTTGTGAAGCGTGTGCCGACCGAAGCGTTGGTGGGCACCTCGAAGGCATATCCCAACCGGTAGGCTTCACCCAATCGAACCTGCGCCAGAAATCCATAGGTGTTGAAGTTCCGGGTGAACAACGATGCCGTGTAGCGCTCGTCGATGTTGAGGGCCGCGTTATAGTCGGTCGAGAACGGAGCGCCCTTCACGCCCTTCAGCAAAACCGAGGGCTTGAACCGCAGGCGTTCCGTGAGGTGAAACACATAGGCTCCCATCAGGTAGTAATGCTGGCTGTAGAGCTGGGCGCTGAACTGGTCGCCAGCACTTTCCGCCTTCAGCAGGCGCGGTGCCGACAGGCCAATGAGGAAACGCTCGTTGCTCACCATCATGCCGGCGCCAATGCTGGGTTTGATCAGGTTTTGATCGCTGTTGAAGGCTGGGTCGCTGGGGTCGTAGGGGTTCAGTTCCGAGTTGATGCTCCGGTAGTTAATGAGCCCGCCCTGAAGCCCGAACGAAATGCTTTTGTCGTCAACATGGATGCGATAGGCGTAGGTGGCCACCGCCTCGGTGTTGTTGGAGTTGCCCGACCGGTCGCGCACAACCAGCATGCCCAGTCCCATCTTGTTGTTCATCAACGACGAGTGCACGCTCACGCTGGCCGTGGTGGGGGCGCCGTCGAAGCCTCCCCACTGCCGCCGGTAGGTAAGGGCTGCGTTGAAGTTTTTGTTCAGTCCCGTATAAGCCGGGTTGATGACCAGCGGGTTGTTGAGGTATTGAGCATAAAGCGGATCTTCCTGGGCCCAGGCGGGCATAGCAAGGATGATGCAGAGAAGTGCAGGTAGAAGTCGTTTCATAGGACAAAGGTTCGGCGATGCTGGGAGCGGGTCTTTTTCGATGTTTATTGTTGAAGGGCAACGTAGCCGGTCATGGCGGAGCGGCCGTCGCCAAATTCAATTTTATAGAAATACGTGCCCGAGGGTAAACTTCTCCCATCGCTTCCAAAGCCTTCAAACCGTTTGCCGGGTGTTTCGTCGTTATAGTTCTGGGTTCCAAAGACCAGATCGCCCCACCGGTTAAAGATGCTCACGCGGTTGTCGGGGGGTAGGTTCATGATGCGCATATAGTGATTGTCGCCGGGGCTGTTGGGCGCCACGGCGTTGTGCACCACAATGTCGCCGGTGCGCTTAATGGCGGTGGGGTCTACCTGCCACGTCAGTATTTTTTCGGTGCAGGCGCCCAGCGCGTCGCAGGCTCTTAGGCGGAGCTGGTCTGTGCCCTTAAAGGAGTTGCCGGTGTAGTCGATGGTAAGCACATGGCCGGTCAGCGATGCCCTCGCCTGGCTGATGGGTTGGTCCACAATGGCGAAGCCGTTGGGGTCAAGATTGCTGTCGGGGTCGGAGGTGAACTGCAGGAGGTCGAAGCTTACCTGCCCGGTTTCTGAGCCGGGGTTGGGCTGCACGATCACCGGCGGTTTGTTGCAACCTGCTTCCACGGTCAGGGTGTAGTTGCCTGCCGGCAGACCACTGATGTCGGCTGTGTTGGCGGCAAAGTTGTTGGGGCCTTTCCACGAAACAGAGTAGGGCACCTTGGGATCTTCAACGGTCACGTTGATGGCGCCATCGAACTTGATGCATTGGGTGTTAGCCTTCAGCAAGTCAAGCTTCACATTGATGTTGGGAACCGACTGATCGGCGATAACGAGGGCCCTGGTGTCGGTTGACGATACAGTTGTCTGGCAAAGCGAGAGTCGGTCGGTTATCGTAAAACCATAAACCCCACGGTCGAGGCCAATGGGGTTTTGTTGTGTCGACACGGTCTGGCCATCTTTGATCCAGGCAATGTCATACGGGCCGGGTGTGCCGGTAACGACGAGGGAGGCGGCCCCATCGAAGGGGCTGCTGCATTGAGTATTAGCCACGATATCTTTCAATACAAATTGAGGCGCCACGGTCTGTTCTGCCACCACAAAAGCCTGATAGCCCGAGCATCCCGACACCACGTCGCTCACGTATACGCCGTAGTTTCCGCCGCGAACCTTCGTCAGATCCTCCACGGTTCCCGGAATGCCATAGGTTTCCAGGTCATACCACAGCGATTGATATTTTCCCGATCCGCCCGTTGTGCGCACATCCAGGGCGCCGTTGGGCGTTGCGCAAGATGTGTTGGGCGTGGCAGTAACAAGACTGACCGTCAGAAGATTATTAGCTCGAATGTAAATCGTTTTTGTAACTGTGCAACCCAGCTTTGTGTCGGTTGCTTTCAGGGTGTAGGAGCCGGCTTTGAGACCGGTCAGGTTCTTTGTGGTGACCTGTGTGGCGTCGGGCATCGTCCATTGGTAAGTGTAGGTGCCCGAGCCGCCCGCCACGGTGGGGGTAATGCTTCCATTGGCCACCGCGCAGCTGTTCACATCCGTAGACACGGTGGTGATAGACATGGACGAGTTGATGGTGAAGCCATAGACATAACTTCCGCAGTAGGGGGCCTGGATGTCGGTGACTTCCAGGAAATAGCTTCCGGCCGAAACCTGTGTGAGGTTCTTTTGGGAGGACACTACTTGTGCGGATTGATCTTTCCATTGGAACAAATAATCACCGGATCCACCCACAAGGCCGATGGAAATAGCACCATCTTTTTTGTCGCACGCGGATGAATTTGTGATTGTTTGTGTTACTGACAGTGGGCAGTTACAGCTGGCAGCGCTTCCCACGGAATACGACTGCGTGAATTTCTTGGTCTGACCGAACACGACCTGGCTACAAATCGCCAGCAGTGTAAGCAAGACTGCTAAAAGAAAGCGATATTTCGATTTCAAGGTTAAACTACTGGTTTAGGTTTAAGGAAATCGAATATAGTAGTTTAAAGTATCTGTTCGGTGTTACCAAATAGTTAAATTGATTATTAGGTAGTTAGAGTGTTTTAATTAAACGATAAGTTGATGAAATTTGAGGATATTCAGACGAAGTTGAATTCGTATAAAGATGCGGGAAAGACCCTTTTTACCAGCTCTTCCTTTCAATCGCATAGCCTCGTGCTGCTGCATATGCTGAGCCGGATCGACAAAACGATACCGGTCTATTTCATAAATACGGGCTTCCATTTCCCTGAAACCGTGAGCTTCCGCGACCAGATCACGGAGCAGTTTGGCCTCAATACCATCGACCTCAAGTCGGACGTTCCCAAGTTTATGCAGCGCGATCCTGAAGGGCGTCTGCTCTTCACCTCCGACCCCGACCACTGCTGCCAGCTGAACAAGACCCAGCCCATGGACGCCATCCTGTTGGCAAAAGACGTCTGGATAAACGGGGTGCGTGCCGACCAAAGCGCCGTGCGCGCTGCCATGAAAGTGGAGCAACCCGCCAAGCACGGATGTCTGCGCTTTCACCCCATGCTGGACTGGAACCCGAAAATGATCTGGCAATACCAAAAGGAATATAACCTTCCCAAGCATCCCCTGGAAGAAAAGGGATTTATCAGTATAGGTTGTGAGCCGTGTACCCGTAAATTAGATCCCGAAATGCAGGAACGCGAAGCCCGTTGGTTCGGCATGAACAAAGTGGAATGCGGTCTCAACACAGATTTAGTCACCAAATAATCACGTAAACAAGAATGAAGGTTTTAGTAACGGGCGGTGCCGGCTACATGGGCACCGAGTTAATCAATTTGCTGGTTTCCAATAATTCGGTCGATGAGGTGATTGTCTACGACAACCTCAGCCGGTTAAACTATAATTTGTTTCTCGGTCTCAAGTTGCAAAAGCACGCCAAGCTCACCTTTGTGAAAGGCGAGCTTCTGGATTCGCGGTCGCTCCGGAAGGTGTTGAAAGGGGTGGACGTGGTCTATCACCTGGCCGCCAAAGTAACGACCCCCTTCGCCAGCGCCGATGCCCATGCCTACGAGCAGGTGAACCATTGGGGCACGGCCGAGTTGGTCTATGCCGTAGAGGAAAGCGATGTGAAGAAGTTCATCTACACCAGCAGCACGGGAGTGTATGGTTCGTCGGCCGGCGCGGTGGATGAGCAGTCGACCACCGACCCGAAAAGCTTCTATGCCATTTCGAAGCTGCGGGGCGAAGAGCACGTGCGCCGGCTGGTCAACAAAATGGACACCTGGATTTTGCGCTGCGGCAACGTGTATGGCTACAGCAAAAGCATGCGCTTCGACTCTGTCATCAACAAGTTTGTGCTGGAGGCTAACTTCAACAAGCGGGTCACCATCCAGGGCGACGGCAAGCAGTCGCGCTCGTTCATCCACATCGACCTCATCTCGAATGCCCTCAACAACCTGCTCACCAGCGACCTGCCCCGCGGCACCTACAACCTGGTGGAGCGGACCATAAAGGTTTTTGACATCGTTGATGAATTGAAGCAGCTAATTCCGGAATTGGAGTTTATCTTTATCAATCAACACCTCACCCTTCACGAGCTGAAGGTCAAGGAAAATCAGCAGGTCAATCAGGCCTTGGGCATCAACAACCCCAAACTCTTGAAAGAAGAGCTGCAGGAATTCCTGGCGAGGTTTAGTTTCTGATCCAACATTATTTTAAAGTATAGGCTAACAGAATAGCATGGAGAACATTGCTACCGTAATTATATTGCTCGCCGTGGTAACGGCTCTGGCGGAAGTGACCGACCGGATCAAAGTGCCCTATCCGATCTTGCTGGTATTGGCGGGTATTGCCATCAGTCTCGTGCCCGGCCTGCCCGTTATCACCCTGAACCCGGAAGTGGTGTTTCTGGTTTTTCTTCCTCCTATATTATATGCGGCGGCGTGGACTACATCGCTGGCGGAGTTCAAAGCCGCGCGCCGGTCCATCACGTTGCTGGCCACGGGGTGTGTGATCTTCACCACCTGTGCGGTGGCTTGGGTAGCCCACATTTTTATACCCGACCTGAGCTGGCCCGAAGCGTTTGTGCTGGGCGCCATCATTTCGCCACCCGATGCCGTGGCGGCCGCTGCCGCCACCAAGGGGCTGGCCATACCTAAAAGAGTGACTACGATTTTGGAAGGCGAGAGCTTGGTGAACGACGCCACGGGGTTAATCGCCTATAAGTATGCCGTGGCGGCTGTCGTCACCGGGGTCTTTAATGTGTGGGAGGCGGGCCTTCAGTTTTTTGTGGTGGCCGGTGTGGGCATAGTGCTCGGGTTGCTGGTTGGATTGGTTTTTAAATGGATTCACAAACTCACACCCGACAACCCGACCACCGATACAACGCTTACTTTTCTCGCTCCGTTTGTGGCCTACCTGTCTGCGGAAAGCATTCACGTGTCGGGTGTGTTGGCGGTGGTGGTGTGCGGGCTTTACCTTGGGCGACAATCATCGAAGATATTCTCACAGCAGGGACGGTTGCAGGCCTATGGCGTTTGGGATACGGTGATCTTCATGCTCAACGGCATTATCTTTATTCTCATTGGCCTTCAGCTTCGCGTGGTGATGGAGGGGATGGAAGAGCATTCGTTTGGTACGTTGTTGTGGTATGGGGCGATTGTGAGCGTGGCCGTGATTTTGGGACGCATCATTTGGGTCTATCCGGGAACCTATATTCCGCGGATCATCAAAAGAATACGAACCACCGAACCAAAGCCCAGCATGAAGACGGTCACCGTTGTGGCATGGTCGGGCATGCGGGGCGTGGTGTCGCTGGCGGCCGCCCTGGCTTTGCCACTCACCACCATGGGCGACGAACCTTTCCATAATCGCAACCTCATCATTTTCCTTACCTTCTGCGTGATCCTCTCAACCCTGGTATTGCAAGGCCTGACGTTGCGTCCGCTTATCAACTGGCTGGGTATTGAGGTTGACAATGCGGAGCATGAGCGCGAACAGCAGGCCCGTTTGAGAATAGCGTCGTCGGTGATTGAGCACATTGAGGAAAACTATTCGCTGGCGTTGAGCGACGAGGTGTTAAATCAGATCAAAACCAAATACGAAATCCGTATCCAGCGCATCCGGAAAGATCAGACGCAGCAGCGTTTGGCCGAGCAGGAGATTAATGAGTTTCACCGCATCCAGAAAGAATTGTTAAATCGCGAGCGCGAACTCACCCTGTCGTTGCGCGATCAGGGAAAGATCAGTGACGAAGCTCTTCGGAAAATTGAATACGAGCTTGATCTGGAAGAAACCCGCCTGATCCTGGAACAGGCCTGACGGATTGGAGGCGGCATTAAAAAAGGGATTGCTCTTTTCGAACAACCCCTTTACACTATTCTTTACTTAAAACTTTCTTAACAAAACTCGTCGAAGACCTCCACCAGGTGCTGCCCGATCATTTGGGCATTGCGACCTTCGATGTGGTGACGCTCCACGAAGTGCACCAGCTCGCCGTCTTTGAAAAGGGCGATGGCCGGAGAAGAAGGAGGGTAGGGCAACGTGAATTCACGGGCTTTCGCTACTGCATCTTTGTCTACACCGGCAAACACGGTCGCCAGGTTATTGGGTTTCTTGTCGGTATGCTGCAAGGCCCATTTCACACCCGGACGAGCAGCCCCTGCCGCACATCCGCAAACGGAGTTAATCACCAAAAGGGTCGTTCCCTTCAGGTTTTTAAGATTATTCTCCACCTCGTCAGAGGTTTTGAATTCAGTAAAGCCCGCGCTGGTAAGGTCAGTACGCATCGGAGCCACTAATTGTTCGGGATACATAGTTTACAAAGTTAATTGTATTGGTATAACAAATTATAGGAATCCAAGTTCCAGTTTGGCCGCTTCCGACATCATATCCTGCGAATACGGCGGGTCAAAAGTAAGCTCAACTTTGACATCGTTCACGCCTTCGATGGCTTTTAATTTCTGCTCCACTTCACTGGGAATGGCTTCGGCCGAAGGGCAGGAGGGGGACGTGAGGGTCATCTGCACATACACATTGTTGACCGGGTACACATTCATTTCGTAAATGAGGCCCAGTTCATAAATATCTACGGGAATTTCGGGGTCATACACCGTTTTTATGGCGGCCATCACTTTGTCCTGAAGATCAGGAATGGCCGTGGTAGACACCACTTTTTCGATGGGTTGGGATTGGTCACTCATGATTTCACTTCCTGTTTAGTTTTGAAGGCGAGTGCGTATAGTTTCATTTGTTTTATCATGGCCGCAAAGCCATTGGAACGTTGGGTTCCAATGAAGCGTTCCATGCCTATTTTCTTCATAAAGAACAGGTCGGCGTTCAGAATGGTTTCAGGGGGCTGGCCGTTGAAGATGCGCACCAGCAAACTCACCAGTCCTTTGGTGATGGCGGTGTTGCTGTCGGCCGTGAAGTATACTTTGTCGTTTTCAAGGTTACCGGTGAGCCACACTTTAGACTGGCATCCTTTCACCACGTTTTCTTCGGTGCGATCGGCTTCGTTCAGGGGGGGGAGCTTTTGGCCCAATTCCATGATGTAGAAAACGGTCATTTCCATGTCGCCGTCGAGCAACGAAAACTCACTGACAATCTCCTCCTGTATTTCGTCGATGCTCATCTATAGATTGCTTTTTCCAGTTTGGAAACCCGATCGGGCAGATCGGTGAGTTTCTCCACTTCGTTTGCCAGCTTTACGATGGCCCGGGTGTTTTCGGCGGTTTGCAAATTCAGTTTTACAAGTTCGCCTTTCATACCCCCGACTTCGTATTTAAGGTCGTATACCTCGCCCCTTAGTTCGTGTACTTCACCCCTTAGGTCTTGGATCTCGTACTTTAATTCAGTTCGTAGGTCCTGAATCTCGTCCTTCAATTCAGTTCTTACACCGCGGATTTCACCTGTCATGGTGTCTTGCTTGATCAGCACTTCGGCCAACAGCTCAATAATTCGTTTCTCGTTTTTCATAAAAATCTTGAAGAGTTTTTAATTTTTATGAGGGTACTTACTTCATAAAATTAATAATCCTCTCCAATCCTTCCACAAGTTGATCAACTTCCTTTTTAGTGTTGTAAATAGCGAAGGAAGCGCGCACAGTTCCCTCAATTTCGTAGCGATCCATGAGGGGTTGCGTGCAATGATGGCCCGTGCGCACGGCAATTCCGCGGGCATCGAGCATCTGGCCAATATCAAACGGATGTATTCCGTCCACGGTGAATGACAACACGCTCACTTTGTGTGCAGCGGTTCCAATCAGTTTCACACCTTTCAGTTTTGAAACACGTTCGGTTGCGTACAGCAACAGTTCGTGTTCGTAGGCTGCCATGGTTTCGCGACCCAGTCCGGTGATGAAGTCCATCGCGTATTTAAAAGCCACCACATCGCCAATGTTGGGCGTGCCGGCTTCGAATTTATAGGGCAGGTCGTTGTAGGTGGTTTTTTTGAACGTCACCTCTTTAATCATTTCGCCGCCGCCGTGGTAGGGAGGCATTTTCTCCAGCTGTTCTTTTTTGCCGTAGAGAAAACCTGTGCCGGTGGGGCCATACATTTTGTGGGCCGACACGGCATAGAAGTCGCAGTCCAGATCCTGGACATCAATTTCCAGGTGTGCTCCGGCTTGTGCACCGTCGATGAACACCACAGCGCCAACTTCGTGGGCCAGGCGGATAATTTCTTTTATGGGATTGATGGTGCCCAGGCTATTGGATGCATGGTTCACCGACACAATTTTGGTTTTAGACGAAAGCAGTTTCCGATAGGTGTCCAGGTCGAGTTCGCCATTGTCGTTCACGGGAATGACCTTGAGTGTGGCGTTCTTTTCTTCGCACACAAACTGCCAGGGCACAATGTTGGAATGATGTTCCAGCTCCGACACAATGATCTCGTCGCCTTCTTTCACAAAGGTTCGGCCATAGGAGGTAGCCACCAGGTTGATGCCTTCGGTGACGCCGCGGGTGAAAATGATTTCCTGTTCGGATGCCGCGTTAATGTATTGTTTCGCCGTGTGGCGGGTTTGTTCAAAGGCTTTTGTCGCTTTCTCTGCCAAGGTGTGGATGCCACGGTGAATGTTGGCATTATATCCTTTATAATAGTCCGTTAGCGCGTCGATGACCACCAGCGGTTTTTGCGAGGTGGCGGCGTTGTCGAGATAAACAAGGTCGCGTCCGTTAACAGTTTGATGCAGGATGGGGAATTCTTTCCTGATCTTTTCAACGTCGATTACGGACAGGGCAGGAGAAGCTGTGGTCATGGTCTTAGAAGTTTTTGTGGAGCCGTTCACTCACTAACTTATCCAGGTAGGCTTTAAGTTCGGGGATTTTCACATTTTCCAGGATCTCGCCCACAAATGCGTAGAGCATCATGGCACGGGCAGTGTCTTTGGCAATGCCTCGGGCTTGCAGATAGAACAATGCTTCTTCGTCGAGCTGGCCGGTGGTGCAACCGTGGGAGCATTTCACATCGTCGGCCCAGATTTCGAGCTGGGGCTTTGTGTTCACCTGGGCCTTGTCGGAGATGATGATGTTCCGGTTGGCTTGAAAGGCATTGGTTTTCTGGGCTTGTGGTCTTACGTATATTTTTCCGTTGAAAACTCCTTTGGAGTTTCCATCCATCACGCCCTTGTAGAGTTCGTTGCTGAACGAGTTGGCTTTCCGGTGATCTACCACGGTGTGGTTATCAGCCAGTGTATCGTTGGTCACCAGATATAGTCCAAACATGTGCGATTCAATGCCTTCGCCGTCCAGCGAAAGCTGGAGGTTGTTGCGCACGAGCTTGCCGGCAAGCGTGAACGTATAGGTGTTCACCCGGCTCGACCGTTCCTGGTGAATGTTGGTGCCTGCCCACTGATAGCGGTTGCCGGCATCGTTTTGAATGGTGTATAAATTGAAGCCCGCGTTCTCTGCTACTTCGGCTTCGGTGATTGTTGTCGAGAAATGATTGTCTGAACCCAGCGAGTCATATTTTTCAATGACGGTGACTTCGCTGTTCGTGCCGGTCACAATCAGGTTTCGCCCGGCTGTGATGACCTGGCCCTGACGGGCATCGTGAATGTGATAGACAAGAACAGGCTTGTCAACAACTTTGCCGTTGGGCACGTGAATGAATACGCCGTCGCTCCACGCGGCGGTGTTCCAGGCGGCAAACGGATCGGTTGCTACGTCGGTGTATTTTGCAAGGTGGGCGAGGGCCACAGGGTGGTTGTCGTTCACCGCTTTGCCCAGGCCCGAGATAGTTACTTGGTCGGTGGGCGATACAATGACAGAATGTTCAACTGAAAACAAGCCGTTGATGATAACGATGACGTTACCTTCAACACCGGGAATAAAAAATTCTTTGGCGTCCAGCGATTGCGCTGCGGCATTCGGTTTGTCGAGTGCGAAATTCCGTTGCAGCAGGCGCGTGATGGGCGTTTGCTTATATTCTTCCGACTTGTTTTCTGGTAATGTTAATTTCTGAAAGGCCGCGAGGGCTTCTTTCCGGTTTTCCTGCGAAGGAAACCGGGCCAGACTTTTTTCGATGATGCTCACCACTTCTGCCGTGGTGTTCTTTTCTACCGCTACGCTCATGTTGTGTGCTTAGGCTACCGCCACTTCGTCCTTGATCCAATCGTATCCTTTTGCCTCCAGTTCCAGCGCGAGTTCTTTCGTGCCGGACTTCACAATCTTACCCTTGTAGAGCACGTGAACAAAATCCGGTACGATATAATCCAGCAGACGCTGATAGTGTGTGACCACTATGACAGCGTTTGATTTTGTGCGCAGTTTGTTGACACCGTTGGAGACAATTTTCAACGCATCGATGTCGAGGCCCGAATCGGTTTCGTCGAGGATGGCGAGCTTGGGTTCCAGCATGGCCATCTGGAAAATCTCATTGCGTTTTTTCTCACCACCCGAAAAGCCTTCGTTGAGTGAACGGTTCAGCAACGACTGATCGATTTCCACGAGCTTCATTTTTTCTTTCATCACTTTCAGAAACGATACGGCATCCAGGGGTTGCTGTCCGCGGTATTCCAGAATCTGGTTCACGGCAGTTTTCATAAAGTTGATGGTGCTCACACCGGGGATTTCCACGGGATATTGAAAGGCGAGAAACATGCCTTCGCGAGCGCGATCTTCGGGCGAAAGCTCCAACAGATTTTTACCGAGGAAATCGACTTCGCCTCCGGTCACTTCATATTCCTCGCGACCTGCCAGCACCGATGCCAGTGTGCTTTTGCCCGAGCCGTTGGGGCCCATGATGGCATGCACTTCGCCAGGTTTCACATCCAGGTTTATGCCGTTCAGGATTTGCTTGTCGCCGATCTTCGCTGTAAGATTCTTTATGCTTAACATAGTTCCAATAGAAAATTCAATACTGAGATAAGAATGATAAAAAAATTAACCTACGCTGCCTTCCAGGGTAAGTGCCAGAAGCTTTTGTGCTTCCACGGCAAACTCCATGGGAAGCTGGTTCAGCACTTCCTTGGCATAGCCGTTCACGATGAGGGCCACGGCCGATTCTTCGTCGATGCCGCGTTGCAGGCAATAGAAGATCTGGTCTTCGCCAATTTTGGAAGTGGTGGCTTCGTGTTCGATGCGCGCCGAATTGTTTTCCACGTCGATATAGGGGAACGTGTGTGCGCCGCATTGGTCGCCCATCAGCAGGGAGTCGCATTGTGAAAAGTTGCGTGCGTTTTCGGCGCGCTTCATGATATGCACTTGTCCGCGATAGCTGTTTTGGGAATGACCTGCAGAGATGCCTTTCGAAACGATGCGTGACTTCGTGTTTTTGCCAATGTGAATCATCTTTGTGCCGGTGTCGGCCTGCTGATAATTGTTGGTGACGGCCACGGAATAGAATTCGCCCATGGAGTTGTCGCCTTTCAAAATGCAGGAAGGATATTTCCAGGTGATGGCCGATCCGGTTTCCACCTGGGTCCACGAGATTTTGGAGCCGTCGCCGAAGCAAAGGCCACGTTTGGTCACGAAGTTGTAGATGCCGCCCTTGCCTTCTTTGTTGCCGGGATACCAGTTTTGCACAGTGGAGTATTTTACTTGTGCATCTTTCATGGCATAGATTTCCACCACGGCCGCGTGAAGCTGATTTTCGTCGCGCATCGGTGCCGTGCAACCTTCGAGGTAGCTCACATACGCACCTTCGTCGGCCACGATCAACGTTCTTTCAAACTGACCGGTGTTGGCCGCGTTGATGCGGAAATAAGTAGACAGTTCCATGGGGCAGCGAACACCCTTGGGGATATAGCAGAACGAACCGTCGGTGAAGACGGCCGAGTTCAGCGCTGCAAAATAGTTGTCGTTCACAGGCACGACTGAGCCCATGTATTTTTTCACGAGTTCGGGATGTTCCTGAACGGCCTCACTGAATGAACAGAAGATGATGCCCAGCTCGGCGAGTGTTTCCTTATAGGTCGTTGCCACCGAAACGCTGTCGATCACGGCGTCTACGGCGATGCCGGTGAGACGTTTTTGTTCTGTGAGCGAAATGCCAAGTTTCTCGAAGGTTTTGATCAATTCGGGATCAACGTCTTCGAGGTTCTTAACTTTTGCTTTTTGCTTTGGTGCAGAATAGTAGATAAGATCCTGATAGTCGATAGGAGGGTAGGTCACGTTAGGCCATTTGGGCTCCTTCATTTTGATCCATTGGCGGAACGCGCTAAGACGCCACTCCAACAGCCATTCAGGTTCGTTCTTTTTTGCGGAAATGAAGCGGATAATGCCTTCGTTCAGACCTTTCGGGGCCGAGTCGGTCTCAATATCAATAGTCCAGCCATGCTCATACTCCTTTGATGTCAACTCCTCTAAAACCTGATTGTCTTTACTCATAGCAGTCTATTTAGACTAATTTTAAACAACCTACAAAAGTATAACAAAAATGCCATTTCTAGGTTCAAAACCCTTCAGAAGTTTTCGCTATGGAAGCCGGCGTCAGGTAAGGTTGAGACTTCTGTCGAGGCTTTCTTCCAGCGAGATCATGGTTTCGGTCCGTTCAATGCCTTCCACTTGTTGGATCTTATCGTGCAACACCTGTTTGAGGTGATTGGTGTCCTTACAGTGAATTTTTGTGAACATACTGTAGTTGCCGGTGGTGTAGTGTATGTTCGTGATTTCGGGAATGGCTTTCAGTTTGGCCATTACCTGATCATAGAGGGCGCTTTTCTGTAAGAATATGCCAATGAAGGCGGTGATGTCGTAGCCCAGTTTGGCATAGTTTACTTTAAGGGTGGTTTTCTCGACAATGCCTGCTTCTTCGAGCTTGTTCATGCGCACGTGCACGGTGCCTCCTGATACGAAGGCTTTTTTTGCCACTTCTGTATAGGGTTTCTTCGCGTCTTGCATGAGGATTTCCAAAATCTTCAGATCGACATTATCAACTTTATAATTTTCGGCCATGTAAAATTTGAGTTTTGACTATAATTCAAAAATATGAAACAATTTTAAAAAATCTACAATTATTCGAATACTTTCTTGATTTAGGTATCAGGTTTTGTGTTACTTTGTTAAAGATTTTACAACGCACACACATTACTCACACAACAAAACACAACCTTGTAGGGTGTTGAAATTTGGCAGACAAGCCCTCCGGTCTCGGGGGTGGAGAAAACGGGATAAAGTCCAGCCTTTGGCGACCTAACTGCTCCGTGGAGGTTCGAACCCTCCCTCTACAGCAACCACACACGCACACACACACACACAACAAACACATTGTAGGGTGTTGAAATTGGCAGACAAGCCCTCCGGTCTCGGGGGTGGAGAGTACGGAAGAAAGTGAAAGCCCCTGATCCCAGTAACTACTACCAGGATCAGGTCTGACGCCTAACCGCTCCGTGGAGGTTCGACTCCTTCCTCTACAGCAAGCTCAGTTTAGGTTAATGAGTTATTCAGAGCTGCCCGCTCCGACTTGTCGGGGCGGGTTTTTTATTTTCATCCTTTCGCATATTTCGCTATTGATTTGCTGGCAAACAATCGTTTGCTTTGGATTTTATATTTTATCCGTAAGGAAATCAACCTTTTTTGTTCAGTTCTATGAAAGAATTTCCCTGGTTCAAAAACTACCCGGAAGGCGTTGCCCACGAAATCAATCTCTATGATTATCCTTCGCTGCAAGATTTTTTTGATGCAGGATTTTCGAAATATCCCGACCGTGTAGCCTATGAAAATATGGGCGTGCCCATGACCTATCGCGAGCTTGACGAACGGTCTTCTCATTTTGCAGCCTATCTTCAGCAGGACCTCAACCTGAAAAAGGGCGATCGCATTGCCATTCAAATGCCCAACATGCTGCAGTTCCCCGTCATTTTGATCGGGGCCCTTCGAGCGGGGCTCATCGTAGTCAATACCAATCCCCTGTATACACCGCGCGAGATGGAGCATCAGTTTAAGGATGCGGAAATCTCGGCGATTGTGATCGTTTCAAATTTTGCGTTTCACCTCGAGAAAGTGATTGCCAACTATCCCATAAAACACGTCATCGTGACGCAGCTTGGCGACATGCTGGGTGGGTTGAAAGGTGCACTTGTAAATTTTGTGGTGAAGAACATCAAGAAGATGGTGCCGGCCTACAACGTTCCGCACACCACGTTTAAGGAAGCCATGAAGCGTGGCGCAGCCTTGAAACTGCAGCCGGTGAAATGTGATGTGAACGACGTTGCCGTGCTGCAATATACAGGAGGCACTACGGGCATCGCCAAGGGCGCACAACTTTCGCATGGCAATCTTATCGCGCACAACTCGATGATCACCGAGTGGTTCAAGCCCTACATGAACGGGAAAGGCGAAAACCTCATCATCACGGGCATTCCCATGTATCACATCTTTGCCTTGAGCGTGAACGGTCTGCTCATGTTTAGCACGGGTGTGAAGAACGTGCTGATCACGAACCCGCGCGACATGAAAGGATTTATCAAAGAGTTGAAAAAATATAAGTTCACCATTCTCACCGGCGTGAACACGCTGTTCAACGGCATGCTGAACACCGAAGGCTTTAAGGACCTGGACTTTTCGACGCTGCACGGCGCTGTGGGTGGAGGTATGGCAGTTCAGGACGTGGTGGCCAAGAAATGGAAAGAGGTGACGGGAACGGCCTTGGTGGAAGGCTATGGCCTGAGCGAAACATCGCCCGTGTTGTGCTGCAACCCGCTGGATGGCAAACACAAACTGGGAACCATAGGTTTGCCTATGCCCAACACCGAAGTGGCCATCTTCGACGAGCAGGGAAACCAGTTGCCGCAAGGCGAAGTGGGAGAGATCTGTGGCCGTGGTCCACAAGTGATGTCGGGCTATTGGCGAAAAGACAACGACGGTGTGTTTTTTCCGGGCGGATGGTTCCGCACGGGCGACATCGGCACCATGGACACGGAAGGTTTTTTCAAGATCGTGGACCGGAAGAAAGACATGATCAAAGTGTCGGGCTTCAATGTGTTTCCCAACGAAATCGAGAACGTGGTGGCGGCTCATCCGAAAGTGCTGGAGGTGGCGGCTATTGGCGTGCCCGACGCAAAATCGGGAGAGGTGATCAAGATCTTTGTGGTGAAGCGCGACCAGAGCCTGACGGAAGACGAGCTGCGCAAATATTGCCACGAGAACCTCACGAACTACAAGGTTCCCAAGCACATCGAGTTTCGTAAAGAATTGCCCAAAACCAATGTGGGCAAAATTTTGAGACGGGCACTGAAAGAGGAAGAGGCTGCCGCTGCGGCAGCCGCCTGATCCTTGCGGTTGGAAGAGGTTTCGGATTTTTAATTCGAGGCTTTTCCGTATTTTAGAATAACGATTTCCATTCACGAAAACATCCTTTTTATGATCGGCTTTTTTGAGCATCAATACCTGTCCTACAAGAAGAATCACATCAAAAACCTGTTGGCACTGGCCAAGGCCGACGGGCACATGCACCCGAAAGAAGAAGCTTTGTTATATAAGATTGCCAAACACTATGGCCTGAAAGATCGCCAGGTGAAAGAGTTGGTGGATGCCGAGGAAAAGTTTGAGATGAACGTGCCCGACAACCACAACGATAAAATGAACCTGCTCTACGACCTCATCCTCATGGTGTATGCCGATGATGTGGTGGACAAGCACGAGATTGAATTTTGTGAAGACGCCGTGGAGCGTTTTGGCATGAAGAAGCAATTGGTTGGATGGTTACTGGAGGAGTTTGAGCGCGGAACACCTCCGCCCCCCGAAGAGTGGGAGGAGATTAAGCGCGAGGCGAAGGAAAAATTTGTTTCCTAGATTTTTCACGACCTCACACCAGAGACCAATCGCATAGGAGCTGCGAATCACGCTTCGGTAAACGATTGAACCCCGTAATTTCAGGGAGTGTTTCCTTTTGAGAAGCGCGGCCCATGCAAAATGCATTGACACTCTGACATGCAAGCGCCCAACGATTGTATTGCCGGAAGATTTAAATGTATTTACCTTTCAACCATTTGGGGATTAACGGTAAATTGAGGAGGAAAGCAGTAGCAGGTTATGGAAGAATTCAGAAAACTCACCACGCAGGAGAAAGCCCTTCGCATCAACTTGAGCAAGGCCATCTATGGTTCGTTTGCTGAGATCGGTGCGGGTCAGGAAGTCGCAGCCAATTTTTTTAAAGTAGGCGGCGCCTCCGGAACGGTCGCCAAAACCATGTCGGCCTACGACATGAAGTTTTCGGATGCCATCTACGGTGTGGGTGGCCGCTACGTGTGCGAAGAACGGTTGATCCGCATGCTGGACCATGAGTATGTGTTGCTGCCCGAACGTCTTCCCCACAGAATTGAATCAACCCGTTTTTTTGCATTCGCCGATACGGTGGAAGTGATCAATTACGATCGTACCAACCAAGGTCACGGCTGGATGGGACTTCGCTTTCAGATGACGCCCCAGAGCGAGCCCAACGACTGCGTGCTGCACTTGAAGATGCACGACAACGATCCGTTGCAACAGCAGTATGCGCTGGGCATGGTTGGGGTGAACATGCTCTATTCGTGTATGTTCCTCACAAACCCCGAAGAGATACTGATGTCGTTGCTGGATGGCCTCACGGCCCGTCGCATCGAGATCGATATGTTTCGTCTGGATGGTCCCGACTTCAAACACGTTGACAATCGCCTGATGGCCTTGAAGCTGGTGAAGAACGGATTGACCAAGGCAGCTATGTTCGGTCCGGATGGCAACGTGATGCAGCCTTCGGATGAATTGTATAAAAAGAACGTGCTGGTTTTGCGTGGACGTTTCCGCCCGCCGACCCATGTGAATGTGGATATGCTGTTGGCCTCGCGTCGTCATTTCAAACACGAAGCCGATGTGGACCGCGCCAACATCATGCTCATCTCGGAGCTGACACTGAACGATCTGAGCCCCGACGGAAAAATAGACGAGCGCGACTTTTTGCATCGCGCCGACATTCTGTGTTCGCTGGGACAAAACGTGTTGATCTCAAACTATTTCGAATACTACCGCCTGGTGGACTACCTCTCCAAAATCACAAAGGGGAAAAAGATCGGCATCACCATGGGCATCTTCGCGCTGCAAAAAGTGTTTGAAGAAAAGACATACGAAAACACCCGCGGTGGAATTCTCGAGTGTTTTGCTTCATTGTTTGGTTCGAATGTGAAGCTCTACATTTATCCCGCATGGCAAAACAATGAACTGTTCACGCTGAAGAACTTCGAGCAAACGTTGCCCGACAACCTGAAAAATCTCTTCCGCTTCCTCATGGACAACAACAAGCTGGAAGACATTGCCGAAGCCAACGTGAAAAACCTGCACATCATTTCCGACAATGTTCTGGCCATGATCCGCAAGGGCGAAGCCGGATGGGAAAAATTTGTTCCGCACAAAGTGGAAGAAGCCATCAAAGAATTCGGCCTGTTCGATTATCCCAAAGCGGAGGAAACGAAGCAGGTTTCGGAGGAGTTGAGCAGCTAAGAGCAGTAACCCTTTTTGATTTCGTTGTTTAAAATGAAATCCGGAAACGCCCCCATACTGCTCGCGATGAAGCAACGAAAACTCCTGAGTCAACGACATCCCATTCTGTATTTTCTGGCTGTGTGGGCAAGGCGTATAAAACGTCAGGTCACCTGGCGTATAGACAATAAGACATACGCTTCGCGGCGTGTATCCGAAAAGTTGCCCTTCCGGATAAAAAAGCATCAGTCTGTGCTCATGAAGAAGTTGGGCGACAGCAACGTGGAGTGGCAGGTTAACAAAGTGACTAACCTCAGAATCGCCAGCAGGCAAATTGACGGTATCATCATCAAGCCAGGCGAAACCTTTTCGTTTTGCAAGCTCGTGGGGTTGCCTACGAAGAAGAAGGGATACCTGCTTGGCATGGAGCTTTCGTTTGGCCAGGCAAGAGCGGGAATTGGAGGAGGCATTTGCCAGATTGCAAACCTTGTTCACTGGCTTGTGATTCACAGTCCGCTCACGGTAACCGAACGCTATCATCATTCTTTCGATCCGTTTCCCGACGATGGTCGCGTGCTGCCTTTCGGAAGCGGAGCCACCGTTTTCTATAACTACCGCGACTATCAATTCACAAACAACACACCGCATATTTTCCAGGTGAACTTGTGGTTCTCTGAAAAATGCCTGGAGGGCGAACTCCGCATTGATCACGAACTGGACTATGCCTATCGGGTTGTTGAGAAAGATCACGCGTTCGTGAAAGTGCAGGATCAGTTCTTCCGGAAGAATGAAATCTGGCGGGAGAAGCTCTTGAAGTTTGAAGGCGGAAAAGTGGTGGACACTGAACTGGTCACCAAAAACTTTGCGCGCGTTGCCTATGTGCCCGACCGCTACGAGGTGTGACTTGTTTTTATTTCAACGCAAGTTTCCCGTGTGAAACGCCCATCCAATGGCAAAGCTGGTAGAGCAGGCGTGCGCCCACGTTGGCATCCCAGTCGTCGTCTTCGCCGGGGGCCACTTCGGTGAGGTCGAAGCCGATAATTTTTTTGCGGGCCAGCACAAGTTTCTTCAGCAGGTAGATGACTTGTTGAAATTCCAATCCGCCGGGCACGGGTGTTCCGCTGTTGGGGCAGAGTTTGGGGTCGAGGCCATCGATGTCGAAGCTGATGTAGACGAGCGGAGGGAGGTGGTGAATGATGTCGTCGCAAATGCGATCCCAGGTGTCGCCTTTGTAGTGACGCGCTTTCAGGTCTTCGTCGAAGAACGTGACCACGCGGCCCATAGCCCGGCCGATAACGTCCATTTCTTCGGCGCACCAATCGCGGATGCCCACCTGCACGATGCGGCCTACGGCGGGAATTTTCAGTGCGTTATACATGATCGACGCGTGTGAGTAGGTGAAACCCTCGTAGGCCCTGCGTAGGTCGGCGTGGGCATCGAATTGCAAAATGCCAAAGCGGTTGTGGTGTTCGCTCAACGCACGCAGCAGGCCCAGCGGTGTGCTGTGGTCGCCGCCCACCAATCCCACCATCTTGCCTTCTCTGATGTATTGCTGGGCGGT
The DNA here is from genome assembly GCF_016735595.1 of Chryseolinea lacunae. GTDB lineage: Bacteria > Bacteroidota > Bacteroidia > Cytophagales > Cyclobacteriaceae > Chryseolinea > Chryseolinea lacunae. The sequence continues at coordinate 140,608 of NZ_JAERRB010000009.1, read as the reverse complement.
GGACTTCACATAGATGTTAAAGTTTTCGGACGCTTCATTGATCTTGGCCAGCATGGCATCGTCGGCAGCAACGGGTTCGCCACGCTCTACGCGGGCAATGTGTTCTTTGGCCCACGACCGTAGTTTATCGCTTTCGCCCAGCATGTTGGTGGACACGGGCAGCATGTTCACGCCCAGTTTCCAGGCGTCGGGAATGTCTTTTATAAAATGATCGACTTGTCGCGATGCCTGAAGTATGGCTTTGGGGCCACGCGCGGTTCCGCTGTGATAAGACACGGTCACTTCCCAGGGCGTGGGGATCAGAATCACTTCGGCATGTTCGGGCGAAAAGGGAAGACCAAAAATATTTCCTTCCGTTCCGGGGCCGCTGGGATCGAAACGTTTTATCACTTCATCTTTAGAGAGCATATCCTTTTCGCGCGATAGGGTTGTTGATGTTCAGCTAGTTGTTGTCCAACATGCTTGGCGAAACATAGTTTTCCAACGAACCATTGCCCTGGGTCACTTCCTTCCAGGAGGAGATGTTGAATTTGATGGTGGCCAGGCCGCCGGTGGCCATGTCGCCAATTTCGGATTGGGTAACATACTCGGCCACGTAGGAGATGACGGGGTTGTGTCCTATTATTAATATAGTGTGAAACTTGTCGTCGAGGGCCGAAAGAAATTGGAAGAAGGTTCGTGACGAGGCTTCGTAGATTTCTTCGGTGATGGTGATTTTTTCGAGGTCTATTTTCATGGCGTTGGCCACATAGCGCGCCGTGTCTTGCGCGCGTTCGGCCACGCTGGTGAGCACCGCATCGACGTTGATGTTTTGCTGATAGAGATAGGTTCCGATCACGACGGCTTCGCGCATGCCACGGGGCGTGAGCGACCGCTCCTTGTCGGATTGGCCGGCCTGCTTTTCAGCACTTTCGGCATGGCGCAATAAATAGAGGTGTCGTGTCATTTCGGGTCTTGAATAGGGGTGAGGTTGGCCAAATCTTGTCAATATTAAGGAGCCAAATATAAAAAAGTTAAAAAAAAGCTTTTAAAATGTGCTAACGACGTGAAGGTCAGCACCTAAATGATAGCTGAGACAACAGCCATTCGACCCCGTTTCCGGGATGGCGGAAGGCCTCAAATTTGATTTTTTAAAATTTTACTGATATTTGAAGCCGTTGAACGATTAAAGCTGCATGTCAAAAAACCTCGTAATAGTTGAATCTCCGGCGAAAGCAAAAACCATAGAAGGTTATCTGGGTAAGGATTATAAAGTTGCTTCCAGCATGGGTCACATCCGCGATTTGCCCAAAGGAAGCGGCGCCATTGATATTGAAAATAACTTCGAACCCACCTACGAAGTCAGCCCCGAGAAGAAGGATATTATTTCCAAACTTAAAAAGCTTGCCGAGGATGCCGAGATGGTCTACCTCGCTTCCGATGAGGACCGCGAGGGAGAAGCTATTTCGTGGCACTTGAAAGAAGTGCTCGACCTGACCGATGCCAAGACACGCCGCATCGTGTTCACAGAAATTACCAAGAAAGCTATTTTGAACTCGCTGCAAAATCCGCGAGGCATCGATATTGATCTGGTGAATGCACAGCAGGCCCGTCGTGTGCTCGACCGTCTGGTGGGCTATGAACTGTCGCCCATTCTCTGGAAAAAAATCAAGACCGGTCTCTCGGCAGGCCGCGTGCAGTCTGTGGCGGTGCGCCTGGTGGTGGAACGCGAACGCGAGATCACGGAGTTTAAAGCGAAGTCGTCGTTTAAAGTGAACGCGCTTTTTGATTTGGGCAAAGGCAAGAATCTGGTGGCCGAATTGTCGGAGCGATTCGACACCGAGGAGGAAGCACAGGCGTTTTTGGAATCGTGCAAGGGCGCGAAATATTCCATCACCGATTTGCAAACCCGCCCGTCAAAACGTTCGCCAGCGCCGCCGTTCACCACGTCAACCTTGCAGCAGGAAGCTGCGCGCAAGCTGGGCTTCTCGGTTATTCAAACCATGATGGTGGCCCAGAAACTTTATGAAGCCGGTAAGATCAGCTACATGCGTACGGACTCCGTGAACCTTTCGGACGAAGCACGCAACGGCGCCATGAATCAGATTACCTCTGCGTTTGGAAAAGAATTTTTTCAGGCACGTGTTTATAAAACAAAATCGTCGTCGGCACAGGAAGCTCACGAAGCCATACGACCCACCGATTTTTCGGTGATGGATCCAGGCATGGACCGCAATGGTCTTCGCCTCTACGAACTCATCTGGAAACGCGCCATCGCCTCGCAGATGGCCGACGCCGAACTGGAAAAGACAACGGCCACGATAGGCATCAGCACCAACCAGCGTGCGTTTGTTGCCACTGGCGAGGTGATCAAGTTTGAAGGATTTTTGAAAGTATATATGGAGTCGGGCGACGATGAGGATGAAGAAGAGAACAGCAAGACGCTGCCTCCGCTCACCGTAGGTCAATCGCTCACCCTCGAAGAGATTATTGCCAAGCAGGTGTTCACCCGCCACCCGCCCCGCTACACGGAAGCGAGCCTGGTGAAGAAACTGGAAGAACTTGGCATCGGCCGCCCGTCTACGTATGCGCCCACCATCACCACGGTGCAAAAGCGTGGCTATGTGGTGAAAGAAATCCGCGAAGGCGTTGAACGAAAATACACCGTGCTGTCGCTGAAGAACGACGCCATCACAAAAACAGGCGAAACGGAAATTACCGGCGCCGAAAAAAACAAACTCTTCCCCACCAACACGGCCATGGTGGTGAACGACTTTCTCGTAGACCACTTTCCCGACATCACCGATTTTTCGTTTACGTCAGACATCGAACAGGAGTTTGATGAGATTGCCAATGGCAAGCTGAACTGGAAGAAGATGATCGACACGTTCTATCAGCCCTTCCACAAAAAGGTGTCGGAGACTGAAAAGATTGAACGGTCGTCGGTAGGCAAGTCGAAAGAATTGGGCACCGATCCGAAGACGGGCAAGAACGTTTATGCGAAGCTTGGAAAGTTTGGGGCCTATGTGCAGATCGGCGAAAATCCAGACGACAACGGGGGCGAAAAACCCAAGTTTGCCAGTCTGCGTCCCGGCCAGTTCATCGAGAACATCACGATGGAAGATGCCATGGAGCTCTTCAAGATGCCTCGCGACCTCGGTCTCTTTGAAGAGAAACCAGTGGTGGTGAACATCGGACGGTTTGGTCCGTATGTGCTGCACGACAAGAAATTTGTTTCCATTCCCAAAGACATCGATCCCTACGCCATCACACCCGAACGCGCAGTGGAGTTGATTGAAGCCAAACGTGTTGCCGATGCGAACCGGACCATTAAAGTGTTTGCCGAAGATCCTGACATGCAGGTGTTGAACGGTCGATTTGGTCCCTACATAAAGGCGGGCAAAAAGAATGTAAAAATTCCGAAAGATCGCGAACCTGCATCACTTACCTACGAAGAGTGCGTGACGCTGGCCGCCAACGCTCCCGAAAAACGCGGACGCTTTGGTCGCAAGGCAGCTCCGGAACCTGCAGCCAAAACCGCGACGAAGACGGCCGCGAAGAAGGCGCCGGCCAAGAAGGTAGCGGCAAAGAAAACGGCGGCCAAGAAAACTGCAGCAAAGAAAACCACGGCGAAGAAAGCCGCTCCGAAAAAGAAGAAATAGAGTATTCGTTTTTTAATAGCGGCGCGCTGCATACATTAAACGTGTGCAGCGCGCCTTTTTTTATTGACCCTGTTTCTTCGCGACGCATAGTGGAAGCGATCACATGTCGATAGGAAATTTGTATTTTCGTTTGAAGAATAAAGGAGCAAGATCATGAAGAAAAAACTGGTAGTGTTGAGCGGTGCGGGCATCAGTGCAGAGAGCGGCGTGCCGACCTTTCGCGATTCGGATGGATTGTGGGAGGGCCACGATGTGATGGAGGTGGCAACACCGGAGGGCTGGAAAAAGAATCCTGCTTTGGTGATGGACTTCTACAACCAACGACGCAAGCGCGCCCTGGAAGTATTTCCCAACCGAGGTCACGAGATTCTGGCCGAGCTCGAAGCAGAATTTGATGTGACAGTGGTGACGCAGAACGTCGACAATCTTCACGAGCGTGCCGGTTCGTCGCACGTCATTCACTTGCACGGCAGCTTGTTTGAATCGCGAAGCTCGAAAGATGAAAATCTGGTGTATCCCATTGAAGGTTGGGAACTGAAGCTTGGCGATCTTTGCGAGAAGGGATCGCAGCTGCGTCCCAACATTGTGTGGTTTGGCGAAATGGTGCCGCTCATGGAGGTGGCCGCCGGGTATGCAGCCAAGGCCGATTTTTTTATAGTGGTGGGAACGTCTATGGTGGTGTATCCCGCAGCAGGATTAATCAACTATGTGCCGCACGATGCGCTGAAGTTTGTTGTCGATCCAAAACTGCCCGACATAGGCAGCGACCCAACCATTCGCATGTTTGCCGAAAAGGCAAGCACCGGCATGGAGAAGGTAAAGCTGGCCTTGGCCGAATGGCGTTGACCGAGGGAAAGACCCCGCTATTTTACATTTCGCGTGCGGAGTGGTAGATTCGGGGAACATAAGAAGAACCCCGCATGCGCGAAAAGATTTTACTGAGCTTTATACTGGTCATGGCGAGTGTGCCGATCCGGGCGCAGGATAACGCGGTGAACTTCACCAGTTCAAACCTGCCAGTAATCGTCATCCAAACCCAAGGTCAGGAAATCGTGGACGATCCGAAGATCACGGCCGACCTGGGCATCATCGACAACGGCGTGGGTATGCAAAACAAACCCACCGACGCGTTTAATGTATACAATGGAAAGATGGGTATTGAAATCCGTGGTTCGTCATCGCAGATGTTTCCCAAAAAACAATACGGCGTGGAACTTCACGATGCCAACGGCAAAGACCTGGAGACTGCGCTTTTTGGATTTCCAAAAGAAGAAGATTGGGTATTTTTTGCGCCTTACAACGACAAGACACTCATGCGTGATGTGCTGGCCTATAAACTGGGCCGTGACCAGGGACGTTATGCACCCCGTACAAAATTTTGTGAGCTGGTGATGAACGACCTGTATAGGGGAGTGTATGTGGTGATTGAAAAAGTGAAACGCGACAAGGGCCGTGTCAACATCAATAAACTGGACCCCGACGAAACTTCGGGCGACAACCTTACCGGTGGCTACATCATCAAGATTGACAAAGCTACGGGCGATAGCGGCGAGGGATGGATCTCTTCACACAAGCCCAGGCCCACCGCGTGGCAGAATGTGAACTTTCAATATGAAGAGCCGAAGTATGACGCGATAGCTCCGGAACAAAAAACATATATCCAGGACTATGTGAAACAATTTGAAGATGCTCTGGCTGGAGATAGCTTCAAGGACGCTGAGAAGGGATATGCCAAGTATATCGATGTGGATTCGTTTGTCGACTTTTTGCTGATGCAGGAGATGACCAAGAATGTGGATGGCTATCGGCTCAGTACTTTTTTTTACAAACAACGCGACTCCGACGGTGGCAAACTGACGATGGGGCCGTTGTGGGATTTTAACCTGGGCTTTGGCAACGCCGACTATTGCACCAAGGGTGAGCCCGAGAATTTTGCATTATCGTTCAATACGGTATGTTCCGACGACTACTATCAGATCCCCTTCTGGTGGGGACGCTTGCTGGAAGATCCGGCCTTCAAACAAAAACTTGCCTCGCGCTGGACGAACCTGCGCACCACAACCTGGAAGGAGTCGGTGGTGCTGACCTATGTCGACTCCGTGGCCACGGTGTTGAACGCCGGTGCGCAACAGCGGAACTTTGAAGCGTGGCCCGTGCTGGGCACCTATTTGTGGCCCAACGACTACGTTGGAAACACCTACCAGGATGAAGTGAACCACCTGAAAGACTGGATCGGTAAACGCATGGCATGGCTCGACAAAAACATTCCGCAACTTGTGACTGATGTTGCTCCGGCGGTTCGTGCCGAAGGCGCAGCGTCGCTTTACCCCAACCCCTTCAGCAAAATGTTGACGCTGGACTATGCCGTGCAGAAGCCTGGCGAAATCAATCTGAAGATGTATGACGCCCTGGGAAGACTGTCGCACACGGTGGTGGTCAATGCGGTGCAAGCTGGCCACTATCAGTACACCTGGCAGGTGGAGGCGCCGCAAGGTTTTTATTATTACACCGTGCGCCAGGGAAATCTTGTGCTGGGGCAGGGCAAAGTGGCACAACAATAAAAGTTTTACAGCGTATTTTTAAAACATACTTTCTAAAATCGTCACCTATGCTATTGGCGTTCGACATCGGGAATTCAGACATCACCATTGGTCTTCATGCCGGAACCGAGTGGAAGCCGGTGTGGCGCGTGCCGTCGCTGCCCGACTTGCAGGAAACTTTTTATGCCATGAAAGTGCGCGAACATTTTTTGGAGAACCGGCTTGGGGTTGGCGATGTGAGTCACGTTGTGATTAGCAGCGTGGTGCCCGACCTCACAGGAAAGATTGTGCAGGTGGCCCACATGCTCTTTGAAAAAGAACCTGTGGTGCTGGGGCCGGATGTGTATTCGCGGCTGCCGATAAAAATATTGCGTCCCTACGAAATTGGGGCCGACCTTGTGTCGAATGCGCTGGCGGGGTTCACGTTGTTCAAGCGGAGTTGTGTGGTGGTTGATTTTGGAACGGCCCTCACGTTCACAACCCTGGCGAACGACGGAGAAATATTGGGCGTGTCTATCGCACCCGGACTGAAGACGGCCATCAAATCGCTTTCCCAAAACACAGCAAAACTTTTTGACGTGCCACTAACCATGCCCACGTCAGTGTTGGGACGAGGCACTGTGCATGCCATTCAGGCGGGCGTGCTGGTGGGCTATGAGGGCATGGTGAAACACATGCTGCAACGCATCAAAGCTGAATTGAAAGATGATGGATTGAAATCGGTCGCAACCGGCGGGCTGTCGTCCATAATTCCTTCGCTGAAAGAAACGTTTGATGTGATGGACCCTTTCTTAACACTAAACGGGCTGAAGCTGATCAGTGAAATGTATCGTTGATTAAAATCCATCGTGGCGCGCAACGTTTCGTCAATAATATTTCATCTTACGTTCATACCTCAACAACGATCCCGTTAACGCAGCGAAACCTCCAACCAGCCCTCCCAGGAATGCGGTGAGCAACATGAGCAGAAGTTTGTTGTTCAGCATGAGTATTTCGGCCACGCGTGCGGAAAGATCGGATGCTGCAACGGCATCGGTCCACCAGGCTTTCACAAACCACAACAGGCCAATGGCAATGAACCCCGCGAGAAAGTTGGCTTTTGATTTGAAAAAGTAGCCCATGGCAAACGCCGCCACGGCCAGGCTATACCAAGGAAAAAAAAGCTGTGCAATATAGGCCGCTACAACGATGGCAACAACTTGCGTGATAAACTTCATGGCTGAACAGGATTGAGTTGTGTGGTGAAGGAAATGGCCTGGTCTTGTGTGGCCGATGAACGAAGAAACGGAATGGGAAAATACTGACCATCTACCCACGGCTGCAGCATGTCTTTGAAATGCGCGCTGCCGGGATTGCCCGACTGACCACCCGGATAGATGCCCCACATTTTGACCCCCGATTTTTCAAGGCTGGTGATCATGCGCCACGAGGGGCCATGCGTGCGCGAGTGCGCGTTGATGATGTCGTGGTTGCCGCCCGCTTTCACATGCACGCCGAGCGCTGGCACGCGCATGATGTGGCCCACGTAGCCGTCTTTGTAGTCGCCCCAGTCTACGCGTGCGCTGCCATGCTCTTTTTTCCACGCCTCTACATACGCCACACTTTTCACAAAGGCTTTCTGCAAAACTTCTTTTGCTGTTTCTTTTTCGGGTGTTCCCTGGATGTCGAAGAAGGGGAGCGCGGGATTTTGTTTTAGCAGGTAAAGGGTTTGATAGGTAGTGGGGTAGCTTATGGCGATCCGGGTCATCTCATCCCAAAGCATGGGTGTGAGATGGTCAAACCAGCATTCGAAGTAGGATGCTCCTTCCGATGTTTTGTCGTTTATGAAATTCCAGGAGGCGAGAAGGTCGCGCGCTTTTTTCTCGGTGGGGCTTAGCTTCATCGAATCCAGAGCCTTCAGAAAATAGGGGAGGCCTTCGGAGGCGGGCATGTTGAAGTTGTCGGTTTGCATCTTCATCATGTCGGCAGGTGTGACGTGTTGCATGCCTGCGAGCAGCGTGTTGATGCGGCGGTTGCGATAGGCTTCGAAACTGTTGCCGGTGATGTAGTAGGGATAGGTGGCGTCGGCAGGGATCTGATTGGCGGAGCTCACAAAACCCCGTGCGGGATTTTTGTCCATCACATTCTGATCGAAGGGAATGAATGCCTGCCAGCCGTTGGCGCTGCGGGTGCCATCCATCACGAATTTTCCTTCGAGCGCACGGCGCACCGGATATTTCCCCTGCACGCGCATGGCGATGTCGCCTGCCGTTGAGGCGAACACGAAATTTTGAGCAGGCGCTTCGTAGTGATCCAGCGCGGCCATGTAGTCGGCGTAGTTGTGCGCACGATTCAGTTTATAGAAGGCGAGGAATTCGTTGGATGCGTCGTGGGAAATCCAGCGGAAGGCATAATATTTTTGATTGGATTCGGGATGATAGGTCTCGTCGTAGGTGACCGGTCCCCAATGGGTGTAGAGCACGGTGTCGTAGAACACTTCGGTGCCGCGGACCTTGAAAGACTCTACCACTTTTTTGGTGTCTACCCAGTTTCCGTCGAGCATGTATTTCGCGTGTGTCTTGTCCTGGAAGGTGATCTTGAACCAGTCTTCGAGGTCGCGTTGCGCGTTGGTCTCGCCCCAGGCCACCGAGTCGTTGCAGCCGATGATCACGCCGGGTGCGCCGGGCAGCGAGGCGCCGAGTGTGTTCACGCCCGGTGCAGAGAGTTGAATGCAATACCACAGCGAGGGCAGGCTTAGGTTGAGGTGCGGATCGCTGCACAGCAACGGTGCGCCACTGGCGGTCTTGCTGCCACTCACCGCCCAGTTGTTGCTGCCCGTGGTGGGATCGGCGTGGGGAAGTTTTTTGATGCCGATCAATTCCGGCGGAAGGGCAGACGGTACGCTGTCGAGTGTTACGGGGTTAAATTTCCAGCCGCCGGGTTTGTCTACAATGGGGTCGCTCACGGCCTCACGGTCGGGGTAGAGCAACTCCACGTTATCAAGGCCAAAGGCTTTCAGCGCCGTGGTCATCTCCATGTCTTTGTCATCAAGATTGAGGCTTTGGGCCATGCTCTTCAGCAGTAGCGCGCATTTGAAGTTTGACCACGGCTCGGGTGCGTAGTGGAGGAGTTTGTATTCGAAGGGCAGGTCGGCATAGTGCAGCGACTGAATGTAGGCGTTGATGCCGGCGGTGTATTGTTCCACCATCGCGCGGGTTTGCGGGTTGCCTTCAAAGGCTTGCTGGGCCTTGACGGCGCCAAAGACAAGTCCCAGGCGACGTTGACCCCGGTCGTAGTCGAGCACGGCGTTTTGCGGACCAGGCCCTGTGATTTCCGAAACTCTTCCCGCTGCGGCGTGCGTCTGAAATTCCATTTGCCACAGGCGGCTTTGGGCTGTGATGTAGCCTTGTGCGAAATAGAGTGAAGCTTCGTCGGGAGCGAAAATGTGGGGAATGTTCAGGCTGTCGAACGACACCGTGACGGCCGCTTGCAGGCCTGGGATGGACAGCGAAGCTTCCCGGTGTGGAGCCGCGGGTTCGAGGTTATGCCAGAAGCCCTGAAATGGATCGAGAAAACGCCCCAAGGGCGGAATGGGACTGCCGCCCACTTCCCACCGGTGATCTAAACCATAGACGAGTGCCAGCGTGATGGCCAGCGACGCAACAAATTTGTAGAGACGCATAATACAGGTTTAACCTGTTTCCTCGCATTTCCGATGGAGAGGGGAGCAACGGGGAAATGGAGTTTTGAAACAGAGAGGTAAAATAAAAAGCTTTTCCTAATTTTCGGAAGGTTACACCGAAAATCTACGAACGTTTGAAAATCATTTTATCCTCCTACAGCAAAGAGCAAGTGAAGCGGGCCGGCAACATCAAAGCCATTTTCTTTGATGCCGACGGCGTGCTGAGCGACGGCAAAATCATTTATGACGAGAATGGCAAGGAAACCAAGAACTTCAGTGTGAAGGATGGGTTCATCATGAACCACCTGAAGAAAGCGGGCATCCTCACCGGCATCATCTCGGGCCGCGACTCCGGCGCCACGGCCAAACGCGCGGCGGAGTTGAAACTGGATTTTTGCCACCAGGGCATCATTGACAAAGCCTCCGTGTTCGAAAAGCTGGTGAAGCACTATAAGCTGAAAATGAAGGAAGTGGCGTTCATCGGCGACGACATCAACGACCTGCCCGTGTTGCGTCTGGCCGGTCTCAGCGTTTGCCCCAACGACACGTTTGAGTATGTGAAGCAGGAGGTGGACGTGGTGACCCGCGCCAAAGGAGGCGAAGGCGTGGTGCGCGAGGTGGCCGATCTGGTGTTGGCCGCCCGGGGTGAGATGGAAAAAATTGTGAGAGGGTAGAGGCTGTCCAATCTGAACGATACACCGCGGCTCCGCTATGCGAAACAACGTGACCATAAATTTGAAGCGTCGTCAGAAATATTCGTTTGAAAACCTGAGCGTCACGACAAACAACGTCTAATTCAATCCACTACGACGATTGTCGATCTTTCATTTGCTTGAAGTGCAATGCCAACAACCGTTAGTGAGAGCATTTTTCCAAAATCCCCACCTTGTAGTTTTATCCATTCCTTATACCTTTGCCCGGAATTTAATATAGTAAAACACTATAGAATAAGTAGACTTTAGTGTATTAAAATAACAGGCATGAATCACCTTTATCCCATCAAAACCAAAGTCAGCAAGGAACAACGTCAGCAGGTGTTGAATCAGCGGGCCACGGTGATCTGGTTCACGGGCCTGTCGGGATCCGGCAAGTCTACGCTGGCGGTTCAACTGGAGGCGCAGTTGCATGCGCTGGGTTTCAAAACCTATCTGCTCGACGGCGACAACATTCGCACAGGCCTGAACAAAGACCTGACGTTTACGGACGAAGGGCGTGTAGAAAACATCCGCCGCATCGGAGAGGTTTCGAAGTTGATGACCGACGCAGGCGTCATTGTGCTGTCGGCATTCATCTCACCCTTCAATGCCGATCGCGACCAGGTGAAGGAAATTGTGGGTGCAGAGAACTATATCGAAATCTTTGTGGATGCGCCGCTGGAAGTGTGCGAACAGCGCGACGTGAAGGGATTGTATAAGAAAGCCCGCGCAGGTGAGGTAAAGAATTTCACGGGCATCGATTCGCCCTATGAAACACCGCTGCGTCCTGACCTGGCGGTGCCCACGGGGCAGTGGAGTGTGGAGGAGTCGATCGAGAAGCTGATGGCGTTTATTTTGCCGCGCATCAAATGGAAGTAACCCACAGCCGTGGGAAGCGTACGTATATAGAAGTTTGTAATAACATCGCGAATGAGTCAATATTATCTTAGTCATTTGAAGGAGCTGGAGGCAGAGGCGATCTTTGTGATCCGTGAAGTAGTGGCACAATTTGAAAAGCCGGCCTTGTTGTTTTCGGGCGGGAAAGATTCCATTGTGCTGGCCTATTTGTCGCGCAAGGCGTTCGCGCCCGCGCGCATTCCGTTTCCGCTGGTGCACATCGACACCGGTCACAATTTTCCGGAGACGATGGAATATCGCGACTGGCTCGTGAACGAACTCGACGTGAAACTCGTGGTCGGTTCTGTGCAGGAAAGCATCAATAAGGGTCGTGCCAAGGAGGAGACCGGCTGGAATGCCAGCCGCAACGCACTTCAAACCGTGACACTGCTCGACACCATTGAACAACATAAATACGACGCCGCCATGGGTGGCGCACGACGCGACGAAGAAAAGGCACGTGCCAAAGAACGTTTCTTCTCGCACCGCGACGAGTTTGGCCAGTGGGACCCCAAGAACCAACGGCCCGAACTCTGGAACCTCTTCAACGGACGCAAGCACATGGGCGAACACTTCCGTGTGTTTCCCATCAGCAACTGGACGGAGATGGATGTGTGGCAATACATTTTTGCCGAGAACATTCCCATCCCATCGCTCTATCTTTCGCACGAACGCGAGGTGATTGTGCGCGACGGCGCCATCCTTTCCACATCGCCGTGGCTGAAGCTGAAAGAAAATGAAGTGCCCTCAAAAAAAATTGTGCGCTTCAGAACCTGCGGCGACATGCCCATCACCGGGGCTGTGGAATCGGAAGCCGACACCGTGGAGAAAATCATCGAAGAGATTGCCGCCTCGCGCAAAACCGAACGCGGCACACGGGCCGACGACAAGCGATCGGAAACCGCTATGGAAGACCGCAAGAAAAGCGGCTATTTCTAGACTGCCCTGCACACCTCATCCGAAGCTAGCGGAAGGGAACAGGGCATCGCTTAACATTTTGAAACACGCATCATGAACTACCACCAAAATAATCAACTTCTTCGCTTCACCACCGCCGGCAGTGTAGACGACGGCAAGAGCACCCTCATTGGCCGGTTGCTATACGACAGCAAATCTATTTTTGAAGATCAGCTTGAAGCCGTAGAAGCCTCCAGCGCGAAGAAAGGTTTCGACTATGTGGATCTTTCGTTGCTCACTGACGGCCTGAAGTCGGAGCGGGAGCAGGGCATCACCATTGATGTGGCCTACCGCTATTTTGCCACTCCGAAACGCAAGTTCATTATCGCCGACACACCCGGCCACATTCAATATACCCGCAACATGGTGACGGGCGCGTCGACCGCGAACCTCGCGCTCATCCTCATCGATGCGCGTAAAGGACTGGTGGAGCAAACACATCGCCACTCGTTCATTGCATCGCTGCTGAAGATCCCGCACGTGATTGTGTGTGTGAACAAGATGGACCTGGTGGAGTATGCGGAAGATGTATACGAGAAAATTGTAGAAGACTATAAAGCATTTTCCTCCAAGCTGGAGATATCCGACATTCAGTTTGTGCCCATCAGCGCGCTGGTTGGCGACAACGTGGTGCACCGTTCCGAGAACATGGAGTGGTATCAGGGCGCTACGCTGATGCACATGCTGGAGACGGTGCACATTGAAAGCGACTACAATCACATCGACAGTCGTTTCCCCGTACAATATGTGGTGCGCCCGCAGTCGAAAGAACACCACGATTTTCGTGGCTATGCCGGGCGTGTAGCTGGAGGTATTTTCAGACCCGGAGAAGATGTGCTGGTGCTGCCTTCCGGTTTCACATCGAAAATCAAATCCATCAACCTGGGAGGAGAGGCGCTCGAAGAAGCTTTCGCGCCCATGTCGGTGACCATCACCCTCGAAGACGAGATCGACATCAGCCGCGGCGACATCATTGCCAAGCCCAACAACCATCCGAACGCCGATCAGGACGTGGAGCTGATGTTGTGCTGGATGAACCAACGTCCCATCAGCGTAAACACAAAACTTTTTGTGCGCCACACCACCAAAGAAGTGCGCGGTGTGCTGAAGGAAATACAATACAAGCTCGACATCAGCACCCTGCACCGCATCGAGAACGTGAACGAGCTCACCATGAACGAGATTGCCCGCGTAAAAATCCGTACAGCCCAACCGTTGACATTCGACAGCTACCGCCGCAACCGCATCACCGGCAGCGTCATCCTGGTAGACGAAGGCACAAACGAAACCGTGGCTGCAGGCATGATTATCTAACCCCGTCACATGAACCTGGCATCGCTACTTCCCCTGGCCCTGGCCGCCGCCGAGAAGGCCTGCGACGAGATTCTGACGGTGTATCGTTCAGGAGACTTTCAGGCCGAGGCCAAAGGGGACAACAGCCCCCTGACCCTTGCCGACAAAAAAGCACACGAGGCCATCAGCCATTTGCTGTCGCCTTCGTCGCCCTTTCCCATTCTTAGCGAAGAGGGCAAAAACATTCCCTACGCCGACCGAAAAAACTGGGACTACTTCTGGATGGTAGACCCCCTTGACGGTACAAAGGAATTTCTGAAGCGCAACGACGAATTCACGGTCAACATCGCCCTCATCCACCAGGGCCGGCCCGTGCTCGGCGTAGTGGCCGTGCCCGTGACCGGCGACGTTTTTTATGGCGCCGAGGGGCATGGAGCCTTTGTGAAGCGTAACGGCCAGACCATGCCCATTGCTCGGCGCCCAGCGGCCGACCTAAAGCAGCCAAACCTGAAAGTGATAGCCTCCCGCTCGCACCTGAGCCCTGAAACAGAGGCGTTTATCAACACCCTGACGCAACCCGCGCTGGTTTCGGCCGGCAGCAGCCTCAAATTCATGCTCCTCGCCGAGGGCAAAGCCGACGTCTATCCCCGCCACGCCCCCACCATGGAATGGGACACCGCCGCCGCCGACGCCATTGTGCGCGAGGCTGGGCTGCAGGTGAGGCTGGCAGATGGGGCCGGGGTGCTTTCTTACAATAAGGAAAATCTATTGAATCCTTATTTTCTGGCGTACTGAACCGCCCCAGGCATGGGCACTCATCCCAATCCAGGCTGATGTTTTGTGTTATTGGTTAAAAATGTCCGCTCATTCCCTGGTGGTCATCAGGCATTACGTGACTTTACAATGGTAAAATCTTTGGTAACTGGTATATTTGCACCCGGATTAAACCATTGATGAGGAATTAAGTATTTCATGGAGAAGAATGCTAAGATTTATGTGGCGGGCCATCGCGGCATGGTGGGGTCTGCCATCTACCGGAAACTACAGCAGGAGGGGTATGCTAACCTTTGCGCTGCTACATCCAACGAACTGGATTTGAAGGACACGCAAGCCGTTGACCGGTTCTTTCAAAAAGAGCAACCCGAATATGTGTTTCTGGCGGCGGCAAAAGTGGGAGGCATTCTGGCAAACAATAACTTTCCGGCCGACTTTTTATACGACAATCTGATGATCCAGAATAATGTGATCGAGGCATCCTATCGCTATAATGTCAAGAAATTGTTGTTTTTGGGTTCGTCTTGTATCTATCCCAAGTTTGCACCCCAGCCTATTCATGAAGAAAGTTTGCTCACATCATCGCTTGAGCCAACGAACGAGGCCTACGCCATAGCCAAGATTGCCGGGGTGAAACTTTGCCAGGCGTATTCCAAACAACACAACCGCCATTTCATTTCGGTTATGCCCACAAACCTCTATGGTTTTGGCGACAACTATCATCCCCAAAACTCTCACGTTCTGCCAGCCCTGCTGCGTCGCTTCCACGAAGCCAAAGAGCAGGGATTGGATGAGGTGGTAATCTGGGGATCGGGCACACCCTTGCGTGAATTTATGTTTGCCGACGACCTTGGTGCGGCCTGCCTGTTCCTGATGCTGAACTACGATCAACCCGATATCGTGAATGTGGGCACAGGCGAGGAAGTATCCATTCTGGACCTCGCGCACCTTATTGCTGAAACGGTGGGCTTTAAAGGTCGTGTGGGGTTTGACAAAACCAAGCCCGACGGCACACCCCGGAAACTTATGGACTCGGAGCGGTTACACAAGCTCGGCTTCCGGCATCAAACCTCTTTGAAAGAAGGCATACGGATCACCTATCAGGATTTTCTGGAGAAGATCGGTGCGTATAGTGTAGTGAAATAAAAAAGATCATCGACCGGCAACGGTCGACGCAAACCATACCTATGAAAAAAGCATTTATTACAGGCATAACCGGACAAGACGGCGCCTACCTTGCAGAGTTTTTGTTGGATCGCGGCTATGAAGTGCACGGCCTGAAGCGGAGATCCTCTCTGTTTAATACCGCCCGTATCGATCATATCTATCAAGATCCACACGACAAGGGCGCCCGCATGAAGCTGCACTTTGGCGATCTGACCGACTCGACCAACCTGATCCGGTTGATACAAGAAATTCAACCCGACGAAATTTACAACCTGGGGGCTATGAGCCATGTGCGCGTGAGTTTTGAAATGCCCGAATATGTGGCCAACACCGATGCTATTGGCACATTGCGCATTCTCGAAGCCGTGCGTCTGCTCGGCCTTTCGGAGAAGACACGCATCTATCAGGCGTCAACGTCTGAGCTATACGGAAAAGTGCAGGCGATACCGCAGTCTGAGACCACCCCTTTCTATCCGCGTTCGCCCTATGCCGTGGCCAAGATGTATGGCTACTGGATTACTGTGAACTATCGCGAGGCCTACAACATGTATGCGTGCAACGGCATTCTCTTCAACCACGAGTCGCCGCTGAGAGGCGAAACGTTTGTGTCGCGCAAGATCACACGCGCTGTAGCCCGCATGGTGCTGGGTTTGCAGCAAAAGGTATACATGGGCAACATTGACGCCAAACGCGATTGGGGCCACGCCAAAGATTATATCGAAGCGATGTACCTGATCCTCCAACAACCGAAAGCCGATGACTATGTTATTGCCACCGGCGAGACCACTTCGGTCCGGGAGTTCATTATCCGCGCTTTCGCGCATGTGGGAGCAACCCTCGTGTTCAAAGGTCAAGGTGTGAATGAAGTGGGCATCATCGATTCGGTGAAAAATGTGATTGAAGGCAACGCGCTGAAACCAGGCGATGAAGTGCTGGCAATCGACCCTCGTTATTTCCGTCCCACAGAAGTGGACCTGTTGCTGGGCGATCCTACCAAATCGAAACAAGTGCTTGGCTGGAAACCGAAGTATGATGTGAATGCCTTGCTTCGGGAGATGGTGGATGCCGACCTGGACCTGATGCGCGGGGAGAGTCACTTGAAGCAGGGAGGGTTTAGGGTTTATAATTTCCATGAGTAGGGAGAACCTTGTCAGAGGTTTCGTCCTGGCATACGGAACTTGGGCGGAGTGTAACGAAGCCCAACCTAAACCAAGACAAACGTTGCTGAAGGTTCCGACTTAAATCATACATATCGCGTATATTTGCCTCGTTTGGCAGTTTAAAACCGACAAAATAAATGACCCGTATCTGGCTTTTCATTGGGCTAGCCCTCTTGATTTTAAGTTCCTGCGTGCCCAACCGAAAACTGGTGTACTATCAGAAGGATGATTTGAAGCACCGGAAGGAGATTCCGCGCGATACGGTGTTGCGTAGGCATGCCTTGAACATACAGGAGTATCATATTCAACCCCTTGATCTGCTCAGTATTAATTTTGAAACTCTGACGGACGAGAGCGATGCGTTTGATTTTCTTTCAAAGCTGACACCTCAAGTTCGGGCTGGAGGTGGCATTAGTAACTCATCTGCAAACGGCATCCTGGTTAATCGCGAGGGGTATGTTGAATATGCGGTGCTCGGCAAATTAAAACTAGCCGGGCTCACGCCCTTCCAGGCAGAAGATTCGATCCGGGCCAGGGCGTCGAAATATATGCCCGATGTGATTGTGCGTGTGCGGATGCTGAATTTCCGGTTCACGCTACTGGGCGAGGTTTTGAGGGAGCAGACGGTGATCTCTACAAACACACGGCTCACGATGAGCGAGGCGCTGGGTTTGGCAGGCGGATTAACGGAATTAGCCGATAGAACTCTGGTGAAGGTGATCCGGCAACGTGGGCCTGAGACCGAGGTGTATTATGTGAACTTGCTGGAGGAGAAATTTGTAGAATCTCCCTATTACTACGTGCAGCAAAATGATGTCATTATCGTGCCTCCGCTAAAGCAACGCACGTTTAGAAAATATTTTACATCGAACCTGGCGATTGTTACGACAGCCATATCCTTTGGTCTATTAATTGTCACCCTTACCCGATAATCTTGAATACAAATCGTTCCATAGCTGATTTTCCGGAGGTTGGCACGGGTCCTGTGAAGGAATCTGCAGGAGGCATACAGATTAATTTCAAACGCGTACTGGACCGTGTTTTGCGTTTCTGGTATTTTATTTTGCTTTCACTTTCCGCCGCCCTCATTATCGCCTACGTTGTTAACCGTTACAGTACCAGAATTTTCCCCGTAAAGGCTTCGATCATTATAAAAGAGAACGAAGAAAATGCAGGCGCTAAATTTCTGTATAACAACGCGCTGATTAACCCGTATCGTAATTTTTACAACGAGATCTACATCATGAAATCCTTTCCGCTTCTTCAGGAAGTGTTGGAGAGTCTTGGATTTGATGTTTCGTTTTACCGGGAAGGGGAGATTTTGACAACCGAGTTTTACGATTCCGATTTTCCGGTTGCATTCTCCATTCTTCCGGGAAGTAAGCCTCCCTATGGCAAGTCGATGTATTTTGAAGTGAAAGATGCCCGAACGTTTTCACTTCAATACCTGACCGAAGATGCGTCACAGTCGGGCAAAGAATTTTCGCAACTGCATTTTAATGATACAATCGCCATAAATGGATTCAGGTTGTTCGTTGCTTCGCGGGGTTCGGTCGAACATTTGATTGGAAAAAACTTTGTGGTGCGTTTTAATGACCCACTTTGGCTGGCGAAGCAATATTCCAGCCGGTTAACGGCCACCTGGTCTACCGTTGGCGCCTCTGTGGTGGATCTTGAAATCAAAGGCCCCGTAGCACAGAAGGAGATTGACTTTCTGAACAAGTTCATAGAACGCTATCAATTTTACGACATTGAAAAAAAGAACAAGGTAGCCACCATGGCCATCCGGTTTTTGGATGAACAACTGCTGTCGATTGGCGATTCGCTGGAACACTATGAAGACCAGGTCGAGAATTTCAAACGACGAAACATCATCACTTCACTCGAAGAGGAAACTAACCGGTTGTATTTGAAGGTTCAGAGCTACGAGGAGCAGAAATTCCAATTCCGGTTGTTGGACAACTATTTCAGCTATGTTACAAAGCTCCTGAAAAGCGACCAGTACGATGGCGTTTTTACTCCGGCCAGTGTAGGAATCACAGATAATATTGTGTCGAACCTGATCGCCGAAGTGATTGAGTTGCAGACACAAGTCAACATCTACGAGGGCAACATGGAGAAGGGTGTTAACAAGTTACAGGATAATCCACGGTTGAATGATAAACTTGCTCGCATAGAATATTTGAAGAAAGATATTCTAAAGACGATTGAGAACACCCGTAAAACGCAACAGATCAATATTCAATTTATTGACGACCAGATTAAGCTGGTGGATGAGCAACTGGCAAGATTGCCGAGCACGCAACGCGAACTGGTCACGATCAAGCGTAATTATTCACTAAAGGAAAACCTTTACGTGTTCTTGTTGCAAAAACGCACGGAGGCAGGGCTTTCAAAAGCATCGACAACATCTGATATTGTTGTTGTGAACCCGCCGATGGCGGGAGGAGCCATTACGCCGAAAACGGATCAGAACTATGCACTCGCCGCAGGGGTAGGGATTTTTTTGCCGATCTTCATTTTTGTCTTACTGGAAGTTCTAAATAACCGGATACAATCCAAAGACGACATTGAGAAGATCACCAGTGTGCCCATCATCGGAGCCATTGGTCACAACCAGGCTGCCGATCCACTCATTGTGTATAACAAGCCCCGTTCTGCATTATCCGAATCTTTTCGCGCGTTGCGGTCGAACCTCAATTATTTTACGGGCAATAAGGACAAGCAGGTGTTTATGGTGACGTCGTCTATACCCGGAGAGGGGAAGTCGTTCACGAGTTTGAATCTGGCTACGGTTTTGGCGTTGGCAGGCAAACGCACCGTCATTGTCGGTGCCGATTTGCGAAAGCCAAAGTTATATGATGACCTGTCGTTGAACAATGATGTTGGCCTTAGCCAATATTTGTCGGGCCTGGTAAAGCTTGACGATGTGATTCAGCACAGTGCCATCGAAAATCTTGATTTGATTGCGGGCGGTCCAATGCCCCCAAACCCGAGTGAGTTGTTGATTCGCCCGGCGATGGCCGAATTGGTTGTAGAGTTGCGCACCCGGTATGATTTTATTGTGATGGACACACCGCCATTGTCGTTTGTTACCGACGCCTTCGTGTTAGCAAACTTTGCTGATCACAGCTTGTTTGTGATACGGCAAGACTATACACCCAAGGCAGCACTGCAGGCCGTGGATGAGTTTTACAGCACGGGTAAATTGCCACGGATCAGCATACTCTTTAATGATTTGCGCAAGACGGGTATGGGCTATGGGTATGGCCATGGCTACGGGTATGGCTACGGGTATGGCTATGGCTATGGCTATGGTTATCGCTACGGCAAGGATAAGAAAACGGACGCAGGATATTACTCGGATTGAAGTAGCTGTGAGAGTTGAGAAAGAAAAAAGGCTTATTAGATTTGAAAATCATGAGTGATAAAGTCGATCAAAATTCAGTGTCAATAGTTGAGACGAAATGGGATGTTGTCTTGTCGTCGAATAAGGGATTCTTCAACATACCCTGGAGAGATGTTCTTCGGTATAAGGACTTGCTTTACATGTTTGTAAAGCGTGATGTTATCGTAATATACAAGCAGACGATATTGGGGCCAATTTGGTTCTTTGTTCAACCTATTCTAACAACCATCGTTTACATTGTGGTTTTTGGAGGCATCGCTGGGATTTCGACGGATGGTATCCCTAAAGCATTGTTTTATAGTTCGGGCATTATCATCTGGAATTATTTCTCAGAATCCCTAACGCTCACATCAAAGACTTTTCTTGAGAATGCCAACATATTTGGTAAGGTGTATTTTCCACGGATAATTGTGCCCATTGCGAAAGTAACTTCCGGGCTATTGAAATTCTTAGTTCAATTTCTGTTTTTTCTTGTTGTGTTGGCCGTATATGTACTGAAGGGCACGGAAATCCACGTCAGCTATCATATTGTTTTTGTCCCATTCCTGCTGATTTGTATTGCTTTGTTAGGCATGGGATTGGGGATAATCTTCACGTCACTGACTACCAAGTATAGAGACCTTAATTTCCTTATCCAATTTGGCGTGAGCCTAATGATGTATGCAACTCCAGTTATTTATCCGTTGTCATCTGTTCCACAAAAGTATAAGGGGCTGATTTTGATGAATCCAGTAACACATCTTGTTGAGGGGTTCCGCTTTGCCTTTACGGGATCTGGTGTTTGGTCATGGGGCGGTCTAGGCTACACAGGGTTGGTAACAGTGATTGTCCTTTCCCTAGGAATTCTGATTTTTAGTAAGGTGGAGAATACGTTCATGGATACCGTGTAGAAACTAGATATGAGCAGAGCTATTGAAGTAGAGAGTTTGGGAAAATTGTATCGCCTTGGCGAGGTTGGAACAGGAACGCTCAGCCACGACCTTAAGCGCTGGTGGGCTAAGGCTCGCGGGCAAGGTGATCCCTATGCAAAAGTGGGGCAATTGAATGACCGTACGAAGGCGGCATCCAAGAATGAGTATGTGTGGGCCTTAAAAGATATTAGCTTTAATATCAATAAAGGTGACGTTGTGGGTATCATTGGCAGGAATGGTGCGGGTAAATCGACACTTCTGAAGGTCCTCTCAAGAATAACTGCCCCATCGGAAGGCAATGTGAGAATAAAAGGTCGAATTGCATCTCTCCTTGAAGTGGGAACCGGTTTTCATACAGAAATGACTGGCCGGGAGAATGTGTTTATGAATGGGACCATTCTCGGTATGACGAGGTACGAGATTGCAAGCAAGTTTGATGACATCGTTGACTTTGCCGGGGTGTCAAAATATATAGATACACCGGTGAAAAGATATTCTTCAGGAATGATGGTGCGTTTGGGGTTTGCCGTTGCAGCCTTTCTGGAACCAGAGATTTTGATTGTTGATGAAGTTCTCGCCGTTGGAGATTTTGAGTTCCAGGAAAGAGCACTTGGTAAGATGAAGGAAGTGAGTAAAAATGGTGGCAGGACTGTTCTTTTTGTAAGTCACAATATGCAAGCTATTAGCATTCTGTGTAAAAAGTCTTTCTTGCTTAAGTCAGGTTCTCTTGCAATGGAAGGTGAAACTGAATCGGTGATTAATAGTTATTTACTTGAAAATAAAGTTGATCATTCAAAGCTGACTTACGAAAAAGAGAATAAGTCCGATGAATCTAGAATTGAAAAGCTGTACTTAAAAACTACCCGCCCAAACAATATTCAGGACAACGGGCAGCCAATGAGCATTGTATTTGAAATAGATAATAAAGTTAAGATTGACGGTGCAGCGATTGCTATTGAGATTGTCAACGCTTATGATGAGAGAATTCTAAATCTCACGCTATATCACAACAACATGAATTTTTGTGATATAACTGGAAAATTCAAATTGGAGTGTGTGATTCCAAAATGTAGGCTTTATATGGGTAACTATAGATTGAAGGTGCATTTTACAGCCAACTACGGAAGGACTAAGATAGAGATGTTGAATGATGTCTGCTATTTTGAAGTGACGATGTTAAATTTGGAAAGATCCTATCCGTGGACGATCAATGAGATGAAGTATATAGAAGATTATAAATGGATTTTGTCATAGGAGCGTTTTTTTTGAATTGCAGAACTTTTATGCGATGAAAGAGCTAAGACAACTTTTGAAAAATGCTTTATTTGGTGTTATCCTGAGGTGCTACAAGGTCGATGGTTCACTTAGAGCGAGAGTACGTAAGCATTTGATGAAGACTACCCCTGGGATAAAAATAGGCAAGGGGGTTTTTATTTCGGAAACTGCGGTGTTGGAAATTGTTTCTGGAGGTACAATAGAAATTGGTGATAATGCTAGAATCTATGAGGGTGTCATATTGAAGACCTATGGCGGCGGCATAAAAATAGGGCGCAATTGTAGCATCAATCCATATACTATCATTTACGGTCATGGAGGAACTTGGATCGGAGATAATGTTCTGATAGCAGGTCACAATATGATCATTCCCAATAATCATGTATTCAGTGATTCTAACGCGCCGATTGCGCTTCAAGGGAATGTGAGTAAAGGAATTGTTATCAACGATGATGTATGGATTGGGCACGCCTGCAGCATACTGGATGGCGTTGAAATTGGACGGGGATGTGTTGTGGCGGCAGGGAGCGTCGTGACGAAAACTGTTTCTCCGTTTAAAGTTATTGGTGGGGTGCCTGCCAGGATCATAAAGGAAAGAGGTAATCGGGAATTTGAAGTTAAAAAATAAAAGAATGCTACGTAAAATTTATAATGCCATAAGGGGCAGAAAGAAAGCGCCAAAGAGTGCTGTTCAAAAAAGTGTTCCACTGGACATTGGTGCTTTTGAAGCCGAAGTGTTTGGTAAAGTCACCCCATATACCATGACAAGTATTGATAGGGTCAAGTGTCTTATTGATTCAGTGAATTATATAACTAAGAATAGAATAGAAGGGGATTTTGTTGAGTGTGGAGTTTGGAAGGGAGGAAGTGTGATGGCAATGGCCTACACGTTGATTGAATCAAAAGACACGTCTCGAAAAATTCATCTCTATGATACTTTCGATGGAATGAGTGCCCCTACTGATATGGATGAAGATTTGAAGGGGGTAAAGGCGTCTGAGCGCCTCGCTTCAGAAAGTAAAGAAACGTCGTGGGGATGGGCATATTCGCCGATAGATGAAGTACAGAAGAATATTGCATCAACGGGATATCCGGCTTCGAATTTTAATTTTATAAAAGGAAAAGCTGAAGATACAATTCCGTCCAACGTGCCTTCAAAAATAGCACTATTAAGGCTTGATACCGATTGGTATGAGTCCACCCGGGTGGAAATGGAGTATTTGTTTCCAAGGCTGGCAAAGGGTGGGATTTTGATTATTGATGACTATGGACATTGGAAGGGATGCAGAAAGGCGATCGATGAATATTTGGAAAAAAACAAAATTCAGATCTTTTTAAGCCGAATTGATTATACGGGGCGTGTGGCGGTAAAACTAAATGATTGAGTATGTCAACAGAAGTTGATGGTTCTAAAGATAATTTTGTCAACATCAAGAATGATAGGGATACGCTCGATGTATATTTTCATCGTAAGGCGATCGTCTCTTCGCTCACGAATCGTTTGCCATTTTTCGCTGGAAAACTTTTAGATGTAGGATGTGGAAAGATGCCCTATCGAAATTTCATCACCACCAATAGCACCGTCAGTTCTTATTTGGGTATGGACATAGAAGGTGCTCTGAAGTACGATTCTGTTATTAAGCCTGATATTTTGTGGGATGGAAAAGCTATGCCACTTGAGAATAATACATTTGACATAGTAATGGCGACAGAAGTGTTTGAACATTGCCCAGATACTAATCTGGTATTGTCTGAGATATACAGGGTGCTCAAACCGGGAGGCTTTTTGTTTTTTACTGTCCCATTTTTATGGCCCCTTCATGAGGTGCCGTACGACGAATATAGATTCACACCTTTTTCCCTTGATAGGGAACTGCGCAAGGTTGGTTTTTTAGATATAGACATTAAGCCTCTCGGTGGATGGCATGCGAGTATGGCGCAAATGCTCGGGCTTTGGATCAAGAGGGCACCAATGAATAAGTTAACGCGGAATATGATTATTCCGTTCATACGACCTATTCAATCCTATTTGATTAAGCGTGACGTCATCGCAAAAAAATGGAAGGAAAGTACGATGATAACCGGGCTGGTAGGCTTCATTCGGAAATGAAATCAGAAAATTGATGACAAAATCAATTGCCATCGTTAGCCCGAATAAGGATGCCTATTCGGAGACTTTCATTCAAGCGCATAGGAAATTGCTGAGTGGTAAGGTTTTTTACTATTATGGAGGTGGCTTCCCTTCTTTTTACGATGACACAGCTCTTGGAACCAAAGTTTTTTTTAAGGGTGTCTTGCATCGGGTGCTGAGATCATGCTTTTACCGACAGTTCTCCAGTAAAGAGTTTCTACTTGCTAAATCATTCCGAACAAACAAAATCAAAGTTGTACTGGCCGAGTATGGGCCCACCGCCGTTGCCGTACTAAAAGTTGTTCGTGTACTTGGTATTCCGATGGTAGTGCATTTTCATGGTTATGATGCCACTCATAAACCTACTCTCGAAAGAAATAGCAATGGCTATAAGGAAGTATTTAAGTACGCTACAGCAATTATTGCGGTTTCAAGAGCGATGGAGAAGCAGCTCATTGCACTGGGCGCTCCCGCGGAGAAGATTGTGTATAACCCGTATGGCGTAGATAACTCCTTCCTTACGTTAAGTCCAACCTTTGTTACTAAACAGTTTTTGTCTGTTGGACGATTTGTTGATAAAAAGGCGCCCTATTTGACTCTTATTAGTTTCAAGCACGTGCTTGAAAAGCATCCTGATGCTAAACTGGTTATGGTAGGTGATGGCGTGCTTTGGGAAGTTTGCAAGGAATTGATTAATGCTTTTGAAATGGGCAATAATGTGAATTTAATTGGCCCACTCGGGCGTGATGAAATTCAGGATCTAATGGTCAACTCGATTGCATTTGTTCAACATTCAATCACTCCGTCCCATGGAGATTCTGAAGGAACGCCCGTCGCCATTTTGGAAGCACAAGCACTCGGCTTACCAGTGATAGCAACTCGTCACGCTGGAATAATAGACGTCGTGGAAGAGGGGGTTACAGGTCTTTTGTGCGACGAACGTGATGTGAAATCAATGAGCCAGCATCTACTGTTTATTTTAGAAAACAGAGAACTAGCGAGGAAAATGGGCGTGGCAGGTAAGGAGAAGATTCATCGCCATTTCACTATGGAGAGGCACATACGTCTTCTTAATGAAGGAATTGAAATTATTCTTAATAGACCTAGATAATGCGACTGGCACCCATAGTATTGTTTGTTTACAATCGTCCGAGGCACACACTTCAGACCCTGGAGGCATTGTCTAAAAATGAATTGGCAAATGAATCTACGTTGTATGTCTATGCCGACGGCGCCAAGGATCATGCGTCGGTTGAGGATGTCGAAGCGATTGCCGAGATAGAATCAATCGTGAAAAGCAGGGCGTGGTGTAAGGAAATAGTATTTGTTAAGCGAGAGAAAAACATCGGCCTTGCAGAGAACATAAGCGGTGGTGTCACTGAAATAGTTAATCGTTATGGGAAGGTTATTGTGTTGGAGGACGATATTGTTACTTCGCCTGGTTTTTTGAAGTATATGAATGACGGCCTGACTACCTATGAACACGACGAGCGAGTTATGCAGGTTTCTGCCTTCATGTTTCCAGTGAAAGAGTCGTTGCCTGCAACTTTTTTTACCTGCCTTAATTTATGCTGGGGATGGGGAACGTGGAAGAGGTCGTGGCAGCATTTTGTGAAGGATGAAAAATCTTTGATAAATAAATTCGCTACGCAAGAGGATCGGAAGCGGTTTAATCTTGATAATTCGTATGATTTCTTTAGTCAGCTATGGTTCAACTACACCGGAAGGATCAAAACCTGGGCGGTGAAATGGTACGCTTCTATGTTCTTTATGAACGGGTTGGCATTGCATCCAAACAAATCATTAATAAGAAATATAGGATTGGATAATACGGGAACGAACTCTACGCCCAATGAGTTTTATGAGGTGAATGGATCGAACCCCAATGTTGAGGTGAACAGAGTTGAGATTGAACAAAGTGTAATTGGAACGGAAGCTATAAAGAGTTATTATCGGCTATCTGAGTCCGCAAAAAAAGCGAAGCCCAACAAACTCTTCAAAGTTGTGAAGGGCCTTAGCATTTTTTATAAGCTACCGCTCTTCATTCTCGAACTGTATAAGAAAAGAGAGTTGATTATTTATTCCAAGAAACGTCTAACGATCAAGGGCGCTTTTATTAGCCCCCTGTCGACATTTCATTTTGATGATGCTAGGGACATTAATTTTGGAAAGGGATGTTACGTGGGAGAGTTTACTACTGTTTGGGTGATTAATAATAGCAAGGAGGTACGGAACTCTTGTCTGATAGTTGGAGACAATACATACATAGGTGAGCAGAATAACATCAGAGCTTCGGGAGGGAAAATTTCAATCGGCAAGAATTGCTTGATCTCTCAGCAGGTCAGCATTATTGCTGCAAATCATGAATACAAGAAAGAGGACCTGATAAGAAATCAACCCTGGAGTCGGGTGAATAACTTTGTGTCCATCGGTGATGATGTTTGGGTCGGGTGTGGCGTGCAAATATTGGCAGGTGTCACTATTGGAAATGGAGCAGTGGTTGCTGCCGGCAGTGTTGTGACGAAAGATGTAGACCCCTACACAATTGTAGCAGGCGTTCCCGCTAAAAAAGTAAACTCAAGATGATGCTTAACAAAGTTTATACTAAACTTGTTGCCCTGCTGAAGGCCAGGATAGAAAATGCTGATCCTATTGTGAAACAGCTAAAAGGCACACCTCGCTATGTTCCGGGCTCAATTGTCTTGCGAGGTCATACATTCAAATATGCAGACAGTGCGTCGTTTCTTTTCACCTACGAGGAAATCTATAAAAGATCGATCTATAAATTTCTGAGCACCCGCGAGCGACCCTTCATTATCGACGCCGGTGCGAATATCGGTGTGAGCGTTTTGTATTTCAAACAACTCTATGGGAATGCCCGGGTTGTAGCGTTTGAACCCGACAAGAAGATATTTGCAATTCTGCAGGACAATGTGAATGCGTTTGGTTTGCAGAATGTGACGTTGGTAAACAAAGGTCTGTGGAATGAAGAAAAAGAGTTGAGATTTTATGCGGAGGGCGCCGATGCCGGGAGAATCTCTACCGACACAACCGCCAGCCATGTGATTGATGTGGTTTCTCTGCGAAGCTATTTGAGCGAGCCCGTAGATTTGCTGAAAATAGACATTGAGGGCGCTGAGATGATTGTGCTAAAGGATTGTGAAAGCCACCTGCAGCATGTGAAAAACATTTTTGTGGAGTATCATTCATTTGTAGGGCAGGAGCAATCGCTTCCTGAATTGTTGGATATTTTGAAGCGGGCCGGATTTCGATTGAACATAAATGCGCCGGGGCTGATCTCGAAAAATCCGTTTGTGAAAGTGAATGCATACAACGGCATGGACATGCAACTGAATATTTATGGCATCCGATCTTAAAGTGCTCCATGTAAATACGCTGGATCAGGGTGGCGCGGCAAATGCGTGCATACGCCTGCACAAAAGCCTGTTGGATCTGCATGTCGATTCCAAGTTGTTGGTTCGGAAGAAGACCAAGAACATTCCGCAGAGTTTTCTGTTCAGACCATCGTCGCGTTGGGACAAGGCCATGCTTCGGGCGCGAAAAGTTCTTCATGAGCTGAAACTGGTCGACGATCCAACACGCAACCGGCAAGAGCGAGCGCAACAGCAGTTTAAAAAAAAACTTCCTCCAGGGTCTGAATATTTCAGCTTTCCCGAGTCGGCTGCCGACATCACTTCGTCCGCAGTATATCGTGAGTCGGACATCATTCATCTGCATTGGGTGGCAGACTTTTTAGATTACCCTTCTTTCTTTCGCCTGAACAAGAAACCTGTCATTTGGACCCTGCACGACATGGGGCCGTTTCAAGGGGGCATTCACTATGAAGAGAAATTTCAGGGAATGACGGATGCCGGTGGGCAAAAGGAGAATGAGATGCTGGGATCGCTTCGACAAACACTGGAACACAACCTCGCGATTAAGATCAAAGCCTTATCGGACGTGAAGGACCTTCATATTGTGGCACCGTCCAGGTGGTTGACGGAGTGTTCTAAAGGCAGCGCATTGTTCAAACGTTTTCCACACAGCACCATTCCCTACGGCCTCGACACAACAATCTTCGCGCCACGCGACAAACGATATTCTCGCGAATTGCTGGGAATGCCGGTGGATAAAACATGTTTGCTTTTTGTGGCAGACAATCTCCAAAATCACCGGAAGGGATTTGCTTTTCTGCAAAGGGCATTGACCGAACTCAATGCGAACGATGTTGAGCTATGTGCCATTGGCCTGAAGAAGGGCGACATTCCCAATAGTAATGTCAGATTCCTCGGGCGAATAGAAGATGAGCGGATGATGAGTGTTGCCTACTCTGCGGCCGACGCGTTTATCATTCCGTCTGTGGAAGACAATCTGCCAAATACTGTCCTTGAATCCTTGTTATGCGGAACGCCGGTCATCGGATTTCCCGTAGGAGGCGTAGTCGACATGGTGGAGCACGGACACAATGGACTGCTGTGCGATCGCATCACCGCCGATGCATTGAAGGACACAATTTTTAAGTTTTTGAAAAACACGCGAATGTTTGATTCGGCCGATATTCGTAGAAAGGCCAGTGAGAAGTATAATCTTCGTGTGCAGGCGAATGCTTACTTAGGTCTTTATACACAGATTAAGAGTGTCGTAAATAAAGGATAACAATAGATTGAAAATCTCCATCATCACTCCCAACTATAATCAAGGCGAGTTCCTTGAACGGACCATTCTCTCGGTGCTGGGGCAGGGGTATGACCGCCTGGAGTATATTATCATTGACGGTGGGAGCACGGATAATTCTTTGGCGATCATAAAGAAATATGAACAGCACCTGGCCTACTGGGTGAGCGAGAAAGATGCTGGTCTCTACGATGCGTTGAACAAGGGTTTTGCAAAAGCCACGGGCGACATTATGGGCTGGCTCAACTCTGACGATATTTTGATGACTGGTGCGCTTCTTACGGTGCACGACGCCTTCAGCCGTTTTCCACAAGTGAAGTGGGTAACGGGCATGCCTTCGTCAATTGACGAGCAGGACAGGATCATTTCGTTTCAGCCGGTGCAGTCCTGGTCAAGGCTGAAGATTGTATCCGGGCAATATCGCTGGATCCAGCAGGAGTCTACCTACTGGCGCCGGGAGTTGTGGCAGGCTTCGGGTGCGCGGTTGGACCCTTCGTTTTCGTTGGCCGGAGACTTTGAATTGTGGGCACGATTCTTCCGGCACGAAAAACTGTTCAGTATCCATATCGCGATGGCCGGTTTTCGGAAGCGGAGTCAACAACAGAAGTCGTTGGAAGGGCTCCAGGCGTACATCAAGCAAGTACACACGATTTTGTTGCGCGAAGGTGCATTGCTTTCGGGTTCTGAAAAGCGCAAGGTGCGGATCATACGGATCCTACGGCCGCTCATGGATTTTCTGCCCGACAAGCTGAGGCGTCGTGGCTTACGTGTGTTGCGAAAGCTTCAAGGGCTTACGCCGGTGATAGCACGCGATCGTTCGTCGAACACATTAGTGATGACATCGTCAAAGTAAAAAGGAACGATGCCACCACTTCTTTGCACCCCGGTGATGTTGGAAAAGTGGGACATCTTTTTCAACTATTAATTCTGAAAATGCAGCATGAACGCATGGCCTAAAATATCGATCGTTACTCCGAGCTATAACCAGGGTAAATTCCTGGAAGAAACCATACTGTCGGTTTTGTCGCAGGAGTATCCGAACCTGGAGTATATCATCATTGATGGTGGCAGCACCGATCAGTCGGTGGAAATTATCCGGCAGTATGCCGACCGTCTCAGTTATTGGGAAAGCGAACGCGACCGGGGTTTTGGTCACGCCATCAATAAGGGATTCTCGCGGGCGACTGGCGAAATTCTGTGC
Source organism: Chryseolinea lacunae (assembly GCF_016735595.1). Lineage (GTDB taxonomy): Bacteria > Bacteroidota > Bacteroidia > Cytophagales > Cyclobacteriaceae > Chryseolinea > Chryseolinea lacunae. The sequence goes on along the minus strand of NZ_JAERRB010000009.1, from coordinate 110,222 downwards.
TGGCTGAATTCGGATGATGTGTTGCTTCCGGGGGCTTTGCTGACGGTAGGGAAATATTTCGCGCGCCATGCCGACGTCGGGCTTGTGTTTAGCGACAGGCACGTCATTGGCGAACAATCGGACTTACTCTTCAAACGAAAGTATTTCTTTTATCTGCCCGGCCAGCTCAGGTTCGCTAAAACACTTCCTCAGGAATGTACGTTCTGGCGACGCACGGCTTTTGACAAAGCCGGTCCCTATCTGAATGAAGAATTGAAATTTGCTATCGACCTTGAGTTGTGGTGTCGCCTGTCGAAGGTGACCACGTTCAGGCACATCCCTTTGTTTTTGGGAGCTTTTCGGGATCAGCCACTTTCGAAAAGCACAACCCTGCTGGACCTTGGCCGAACGGAAAGGCAAGCCATCATCGCGAAATATTTCGAACGCTATCCCTCGCAGCTGGCGCTGAAAGTCTACCAGGCTTGGCTCACCACGTTGCGCCGGGTGTACAGGTTGCTTGGTATCGAGTCGTGGAAGCGGAAGAAAATCCTTAACGAGTCAGGCCAGTGATGTCAACCCGAAAAAGCCCCTTGCTATCGATCATCACGCCGACCTACAATCGTGCTGCTTCGCTGCCGGCTATGCTGGACAGTGTGCTTCGGCAGGAGTACGAAGACTGGGAAGTTGTTGTTGCAGATGATGGGTCTACAGACAACACGCCGGAAATTTTAGCGCCTTATCTGAACGATAGGAGAATACGGTATTTTCAAAAGCCCAATTCCGGAGTTTCTGATACGCGAAATTTTGCGGTGGAAAAATCTGTGGGCGAATACCTGTTCTTTCTGGACAGTGACGATCTGCTGCGCGAGGGTACTTTGTCGGCCTTCGGAAAATCCATAGAACAAACGCACGCGGACGTACTCTTCGGTTCTTGTCGTATGGTGAAGGACGGTGTGGAGAAGATAAAAGAGCCGTCGGACCTTGGCCAGATTTTTAATCATGTGAAAGGCTTGTTTTTGGCCGGAGCATTTTGCATCAAAAAGGATGTTTTTATGACGGTGGGGGGATATAACACTACACTGAAGTTTAGCGAGAACTATGAGCTTGGCATCCGCGTATGTCAGCACACGGTCAACTATGCCGTTGTTCGCCATGTGACAGCCGACTACTTCATTCATTCGCAGAAGCGGACGAGCAACAGTTTTGAAAATAAAGTACATTCGAATCTGTATATCTTAAATACATACGATGCGATTTTGAAAACCGATCCACGATATTTATCAACCATCCTAAGCCAAACAGGCTACCTTTACCGTGCCCTTGGAAACCGTGGCATGGCCCGAAGCTACTTCCTGAAGAGTTTTCGTGTTAACCCCTTCAACGGCCGCAACCTGTATCGATTCTTAACCAGTTTTACCTAACCCGTAGTGCCTATGTTTTTGTTTGATCGTGAACGCACCGGCAGGCTCCCCTTTGAGTTGGGGCAGCGCGCGTTTCCGGAACTGGTGTGGGAAACAACACTGCGTCAGTATCCTGTTAAGGGACCGGAGTCTACTGCTGTTTTTGATGACCAGGGCAATCTTTATTTTGGATGTCACGACAATGGCATTTATTCGCTCGATCCATCGGGAAAAATTCGCTGGCAGTTTCAGACCGAAGACAAGGTATACTCCAGTCCGATGCTGTTGAACAACCGGATATATATTTGTGCCAATAAATCGGACGTGCTTTGTTTGCGCCTGGACGGAACGTTGGATTGGGTTTTTCACGGATTCAAGCAGCTGGCAAGCTTGTCGAAAATGAAACGCGTCTTGGCGAATGTCTATAGCTATTGGTGCTATGACTACGAGTTTCGCAAGTACATGAAAATAAACGCGTGGGGTTCGCCCAACCAGGTTCGAAAGGACACAATTGTGGTGAATTTATATGGTTTGGGTGTGGTGGCGCTGGACGCGACCTCCGGTGCATTGAAATGGCGCAGGGATTTGGGGTTACCTTACAATCACCTGGCAGGCGTGGCTGTATCAAACGTAGCGGGGCAAGATCACATCGCGGCGGTGTCGCAGTCTAACGGCATCTTCTGGCTCGATGAGCAGGGCAAAATAGTTTGGCGACGTGCCTTGAAAAGAGGTTATAATTCATGGGGCAACCCGTCTATTGATGCTGCCGACAACGCCATCTATTGTTCGACGAGTAAAGGTAATGTGTCGGCAATAGTATACAAATTCAGCTTTGCCGGCGCGCTGCTTTGGAAGCATGAAATGGCTGCCGGAATTCGGGGGAGCATCGCTGTGTCGCATACTGATTTTGTGGTTGTGCCCACGATGCGGGGCGAGCTTCTTTTTCTTGACAAGAAGCAAGGACGCGTGCAGGTGCGCAAAGACATTGCCACGAAAGATCGCGGTCTGTGGACAAGTGTGAGCATGGATTTGCATGATACACTGCTGGTCAATACAAAAGCGAGTCAACATTCCGGAGCCATGCTGCGCATATCCAGAAGTGGAGACGTGCAATGGAAAGTGGAGTATGGCAAGGCCCTGGCAGTGCCGGTGCTGGACAAAGAAGGTCATATCTTTACGGCAACGTGGGAAGGAAAATATTTAAAGTATAAGAGTTAACAATGAAAATAGGCATAGTAACATACCACCACGTGATCAATGACGGCGCCGTATTGCAGGCGTATGCGCAACAGCAGGCGTTGCAACGGCTGTTCCCGGACGCCACCGTGGAGATTATTGATTTTCGCTACAAGATGATTGAAAAACGAGAGCGGTTCGATATTCTCAAAGATGTGCTCAAGTTTCGGAAGTCGGCGTTCTTTAAACTGCGCAAATACATCACAGTGAGAAATTTTGTGAACCGTAAACTCCCGCTCAGCAAACGCCGTATTGTTGCCGACGATTTGCAGGAGGCCACAGCGTTCATAAATCAGCATTATGATGCGGTTGTGGTGGGGAGCGATGAAGTATGGAAAATTGATTATAAGAAATTCAGTCGCCCGTTCCCCAATATCTATTGGTTGCCTCAGCCCATTAATGTTATACGGATTGCATCCGCGGCGACGGCCAACACCTTAAACCTTTCTGCATTAAAGGAAGGTGATCGGAGCAAGGCCGTGGAGTTGTTGCGTGACTTCAGGTTGATCGGTGTGCGCGATCGGTTTACCTATGATTTTGTAAAGACCAACGTGCCGGATGCGCCGCTCAGTCTCATGCCCGATCCCACCTTTGCCCTCACCATGGAGGAGTCGATCTATGCAACCGCCAAACAAAAACTGGAAGCTGCAGGCGTCGATCTGAAAAAGCCGATTCTGGGATTGTCGCTATCCAGCAACATCAAAGAGTTGAAAGAATTATCAGCAAAAGTATTCTCAACGTTCGACGCCATGGGCTATCAAGTGGTGAGCATCGGACAGTATAACGAATATTGTCACGTTAACCTGACGGCCCAGCTTGACCCGTTGGAGTGGGCGCATGTGTATCGCTTTTTTCAGTTTTGTATAACGGACCGTTTTCACTCGACGATTTTCAGCATTCGCAATCATGTGAATTTTGTGTCGGTCGATTTTTCGAACCGCTATAAAGAGGATGTTACCGGCAAGATATACGATCTGCTGGGGCGCATCGCCATGCTTAATCATCATCTTAATCTAAAGAATTTTTCTATCGACGAAGCGATGACACGGATTCAGGCTGTATTGGCAGAAGGCAGCATCGGCCAGGTTTCGAAGACCTTGCAGCGTGTGGACCAGCAGTTGGCCGACGACTATGATGCGTTCTTGCAAAAAGTGAAATCCGAACTAAAGGGCTTATGAGCGTAGGGCAGCAAGATTTGTATCGCTATGTACGTAGCACGTCAAGTGGCGCTGCGCTGCGTTGTTTTTTTAAGCATCCGGGTTTTCGGTTTGTTCGTCTGAAGCGTTTGTGCGAATCGTATTCGGCCGTTCATCCCGTGGGATTGATTGCGCGGTTGTGGTATAAACGCATGCAGGTGAAATTCGGATTTCAGGTTCCTCACACCTGCAAAATTGGCCCTGGTTTTTTTATGGGGCACTATGGCAATATCGTGTTCAATCAGGATGCTGTTGTCGGTGCCAACTGCAACGTGGCCCAGGGTGTTACCTTGGGACATGTGAGCCGCGGATCGAAGACGGGCTCGCCCACGCTGGGTGACCGCGTGTGGGTTGGAGCAAACGCTGTAGTGGTGGGAAAAATTTCGATTGGTAACGATGTGTTGATCGCTCCGTTGGCCTATGTGAACTTTGATGTTCCGGACAATGCCCTGGTGATCGGAAATCCCGCCACGATTGTGAAAGACAAGGGCAGCGCGGGCTATATAAATAACACGCTGTCATGAAAAAAATACTTTTTGTGATCGACACCCTTGAAATGGGCGGTGCAGAGAAGAGTATTTTAGACATCGCTTCCCGTTTCAAAAAATACACACCGGTTGTCTGCCATCTTTATCCTGGCGACTCGCTGAAGAGTGACTATGTGGCGCGCGGCATCGAGGTCATTTCACTCAACGTTTCGGGACACTATAATTTCAGGGAGGCCACAAAACGACTGCAACAGATTGTTCACACCGTGCAGCCGAAAGTGATTCACTCAACATTGTTCCGTTCCGACATTGTGGCCCGTCGGCTTCGGCGAAATGGACAACCGTTGGTGAATAGTCTGGTCAACAACACGTATCACAGCAGCCGTTTTCAAAATGCCGTACTTCTCATGAAGTTGAAGCTGAAAGTTTTGCAAGCGTTGGATGCTTTTACGGCACGGCGTGCAGACTTGTTTATATCGAACTCGGTTGCGATTAAAAATAGTAACGCAAAGGCCCTAGGCATTCCGTTAGAAAAGATACTGGTGATCTACCGGGGACGTTCAATAAATCGTTTCATGACCGTTGTCTCATCGGATGTTGAGACGTTGCGGAAATCGTTGAACATCGAAGGTCGCAAGGTGCTGCTGAATGTGAGCCGACTGCTGGAACGAAAAGGGCAGCTGGATTTGCTTCGTGCCTTTCAACGTGTTGTTCTCCAAACGCCCGACGTGGTGCTGTTGATTGCCGGTGAAGGGCCGTTCCGGAAAGTGCTGGAAGCAGAAGTGGATGCGCTGGGGCTTCGGGGAAAAGTTTTTTTGCTGGGTACGCGCGCCGACGTGCCAATGCTGTTGAAACTGGCGGATGCTTTTGTGTTCCCGTCTCATTACGAAGGGTTGCCGGGTGCCCTCATTGAGGCCATGATGTCGCAAACACCCATAGTAGCGTCAGACATTCCGGAAAATCTGGAATGCGTAGGGGAGAAGGAAGCTCTCATTCATCGTGTTGGCGATGCTGCTGATTTGGGACGCTGTATATCAGAAGTGTTGCACAATCGTGAGAAATCTATGACGCGGAGTTTGGCGGCCTTCGCTCAGGCGCAACAAAAATTTGAGATTGACGCCATCGCAGCACAGTATGAATCGACGTATGATGAACTCCTGAAGCCATGAGAATTTTGCACATCATACAAAAGAAACAACTGCGCGGCGCGGAAGTTTTTGCAAGTCAGCTTTCGCAGCACTTGTTGGCGTTGGGACATACTGTGCGTATTGTTAGTCTTGACGATGGCGATGCAAACCTGCCCTTTTCAGGAGGTGTTTCGTCTCTGTCGGTGCAATTGAAAAAAAGGTTCTGGGATAGAGCCGGGTGGAAAAAATTGGCCGACGCTATTCTTGAATTTGAACCTGACGTGGTGCAAGCCAACGCGGGCGACACGCTGAAGTATGCCGTGTTTTCCAAAATTCTGTTTCGGTGGAAGGCACCGATCATATTTCGGAATGCCAGCATGGTTAGCGCCTATATTCGCTCAAGATTCGCGAAAGCGTTTAATGGATTTTTATTGAAGCGTGTCACGCATGTTGCGTCGGTCAGTGAAGCGTCGCGCGCCGATCTGGTGAAGACGTTTCCCTTTCTTGAAAAGAAGACCACGGTGATTCCGGGAGGTATAGAGGAAAAGCACTATACGCCCATTGCTCACGACCCCAACGACGTGTACCTCGTGCATGTGGGAGGATTTTCGTTTGAAAAAAATCACCGCGGATTGCTGCGCATATTTCGCGATGTTTTATCCGTGAGGCCTACTGTAAGAATGTGGCTCGTGGGTGACGGTGTGCTGCGCAAAGAGATAGAGGCTTATGCCCAGGAATTATCCATAGCACATGCGTTGCAGTTTCAGGGCTATCAGCCTAATGTTCTTGACTATATTTCTGCGGCCCGCGTGTTGCTGCTGCCCAGCATCATTGAGGGGTTGCCTGGGGTTGTTATGGAAGCATTTTATGTTCGAACGGTCGTTGTTGCCAATCGGGTAGGTGGTGTGGGAGAGTTGGTGGAATCGGGAAGAACGGGCTGGCTGATTGAAAGAGATGATGAAAAAGAATTTGCAAAGGCTGTGCTGTCGGCGCTGGATAAACCCGAGCAGACGGCATTGCTCACGGAACGTGCGCACGCTCTTGTTCGGGAAAAGTATATGAACGAATTCCTGGCCAAGCGATTTGAAGAAGTATATCAAAACGTGGTTATTAGCAAGCGATGAACAAAGTAACACCTATGGGCGGACGTATCAGGGTTCTTCACATTATTAAATCGCTCGGTCGCGGCGGAGCGGAAATGCTATTGCCCGAAACCTTGAAGTTGCATAATCAGCAGGACTTCGAGTTTCACTACATCTATTTTCTTCCCTGGAAGAATCAGATGGAAGAAAGCATCCGACAAAGCGGGGGTCGCGTAACATGCATTCCGGCGAATAACAATCTTCAACTCATGATGCGTGCGGGGAAGGTTGCACAGTATATTCGAGAACACAACATTCAACTCATTCATGCTCATTTGCCCTGGGCAGGAATTTTGGCGAGAAGGGTTGGTAAAATATGCCGTGTGCCGGTGCTGTATACCGAACACAACAAGCAGGAGCGCTATCATTGGGGAACACGCACGTTTAATTTGATGACCATGAATGCGCTCCGCACGGTAATCGCGGTGTCTGCTGACGTGGCGGATTCCATTCATAAGCACAAGCCGCATATCAAGGTGCCGGTGCGAACGATCCTGAACGGCGTAAACACAAATCATTTCAAGCGCGATGACTTCCGTGATTCGACGTTACGTAAGGCTCTGAATATTCCCGCGCAAGCTCCCCTTATCGGAACAATAGCCGTGTTTCGTTTTCAAAAACGACTGGACCTTTGGATGGAGCTTGCCGCCAAAATTTTGCAATACTTTCCAGAAAGTCATTTCATCATTGTAGGCGACGGTCCGTTAAAGGAAGCGCTAAAAGCAAAACGAGATGCCCTTGGGTTGACGGGCAAAATTCACATGCCCGGTTTGGAGACCGAGGTGAGACCTTATCTGGCTGCGTTCGACATCTACATGATGTCGTCTATATTCGAGGGATTGCCCATTGCCCTGTTAGAGGCTATGGCCATGAACTGCCCCATCGTGACAACGGACGCGGGGGGAATCAAGGAAGTTATCCGGCAGGAGATAGACGGGCTGGTGTGTGGAACCGACGACCCCGAATCGCTGGTTGCACATGCGCGTCGGCTGTTGGGCGATCGCGAGCTTCGGGTGGCGTTTGGCAATCGGGCCCGGAGCCGGGTTATCGAAAAATTCAGTATGGAAACAATGGTTGAAGCACTGGAGACGCTTTACCGACAAAGTGTTTGATGGCCGCCTATTTCGCGAAAACTGAAGGCAGAACGTTTATATTTGTTCTTTTGGAACAGCTTTGAAAAACATGGAATTCCGCATTGCTCAGGAGCACGACATCCCAGCTATTGTAAACTTGCTGAAGCAAAGTCTTGGTGAAAGCCTGATGCCCAAATCGGAGGGATACTGGCGGTGGAAGCACGTTGAAAATCCGTTTGGTCCTTCGCCTGTCTTAGTGTGTTGGGAAGACGGCGAATTGATTGGCGTGCGAGCCTTTATGCGCTGGGAGTGGCGCCAGAAAGACCAACGCTATCGTGCCGTTCGTGCTGTGGATACGGCCACCCATCCCAACCATCAGGGAAAAGGGATATTTAAAAAACTCACACTGTCTTTGGTTGACACATGCACTCAGGCGGGAGATCATTTTGTATTCAATACGCCTAATACGCAGAGTAAGCCCGGCTATCTTAAGATGGGATGGAGTGAGGCAGGCAGGCTTCCCGTGAAAATGAGCATAGTCCGTCCGATCCACATGATCCGGAATGGTTTGTTTGGGGGCAACAAGCGCGAGGGCGCCGCAAGTTCCGCGCTATCGGAGCACCTTCGCCATCCTCAACTGGACGCCCTGTTGAAGAAATATTTTCAACACCAGGCATCGCTCTCCACGTCTAGTTCGGTCGCCTACCTGAAATGGCGCTATCTGGATGTTCCCGTGGCAAACTATGTAGGTATTGCAGAAGAGCAGAAGGGGGAACTCACAGGGCTGGTGATTGGTCGAATCAAACCTTCGCGATTTGGTCGCGAGTTGCGCATTACGGATTGCTTTTTGGCGAAGGAAAGCGATGGAAGGGAATTGATGCTCCAGTTGAAAGAGAAGCGGAAGCAATGGGGAATAGACTACATAACCTTATCCGGCACGGTGTCGGTAAGCACTGAAAAAATATTCCGTTCGGCTATTCGAACTTCGTTGGGGCCTGTGGTCACCATTCGTTCATTAAGTTTGAAGGACCTGAGCGGACTACAGGATTTTAACCAATGGTCTCCCACGTTGGGCGATCTTGAACTTTTTTAAGATATGCTGGGCGGCATCCTCATCATTATTCTAACGGGTATCTTATCCTTTTCAATCATCGACCGATTGAAGAAAAGATATCCTTTTCTAGATGCCGACCTGCTGAGGCGACTCTTCTACTATCACACACTGCTTGCCTTTGTGTATTATTTATATGCATTGTTCAATCCTTCCGATTCTAATTTCTATTACGAGAAGGTAGTGAATGATTTCAGAGGTGATACGTGGTTTAGTTTCTATGGAACAAGTACACGCTTCATTGAGTTTGTTGGCTATCCGTTCATTAAATATCTTGGATTCAGCTACGAAGCTTCTATGGCTTTGTTTGCTTTTTTTGGTTTTGTGGGGTATATCTATTTCTATGTTTTTTTTCGTGAGAACATAAAATTCGATCATAAATTTTTTGGGGTTGATCTGATTACTCTGATCTTTTTTTTGCCCAACATGCATTTTTGGTCTTCTTCCTTTGGAAAGGGATCAACCATTTTTATGGCGATTGCCTTGTTCTTTTATGGCATCACGAGCATCCGAACACGTTGGGTGGCCATTGCTATCGGTGCGTTTATTATCTATCATGTTCGCCCGCACATCATGCTGGTGATGTTAATCTCGTCGGCTATTGGCTTTGTGTTCACGACAAAAGGTGTGTCGGTGCCGTTGCGCCTGGCTTTTCTTTTTTGTGTGGGCATTTCGTTTTTCTATATCTATGGCGACGTGCTTAGTCTGGTGGGCGTAGACGAGCAGGAGTTTGTTGCACAGGGACTGGATTTGTCGCACCGTGCTACAGAACTTTCCAAGGCTACCTCTGGTGTTGATATCACGAGCTACAGTTTGCCGATGCAACTTTTTACATTCCTATACCGCCCTCTTTTTGTAGATGCGCCAGGTATGTTGGGACTAATCGTGTCATTCGAAAATATATTTTATTTGTTGATCACGTTTCAACTTTTGAATATGGCAGGTATCCAATTTCTGATAAAAGGGAATTTTATGGTAAAGACTGCTTTCTTTAGCTTTCTAACTGTTTCAGTTGCCCTGGCCCAGATATCCGGAAATCTTGGTCTTGCCATCCGTCAGAAAAGCCAGGTGATGATGCTGTTCATGTTCGTCATCATCGCCTTTCTCGACGATAAAAAGATGAAGGCCTACAAGGCCACCTTGCAGCGGCAGATGAGACGCACTCCACCGATGCCGATCGCGGGGAAGATGGCCGATGGAACGGCGCATACTTAAAATTCCAGGAGCCTATCTATGACATTGAAACAAGGAACCTTCATCATCTCCCTCGACTTCGAGCTCCACTGGGGTGGCTTCGAAAAATGGCCGCTGGAAAATTACCGTCAATATTTTATGAACACCCGTAAGGTGATTCCCGAAATGTTGAGGCTTTTTGAACAAAGCGATGTGCATGTAACGTGGGCCACGGTCGGTATGTTATTCCACACCACGCGACATTCCCTGGAAGAAACCTTGCCAACGCTTCAGCCGTCGTATGCGCAGCGCGAATTGTCGGCCTATCAGTATATAGAGAAACATGGTATTGGTAACGACGAAGACGACGATCCGTTTCACTATGCGGGGTCGTTGGTGCAGCGGGTGTTGGAGACGCCGGGGCAGGAGTTGGCGTCGCATACTTTTGCGCATTACTATTGTAATGAGGCGGGGCAGACGGTGGAGCAGTTTCGGGCCGATTTGCGGGCGGCGCAGTTGTCGGCCGAGAAGTATGGCAAGCGGTTGCGGTCGCTGGTGTTTCCGCGCAATCAGTTTAATGAAGAATATCTGAAGGCTTGCTACGAAGAAGGAATTGTGGCCGTGCGCGACAATCCGCGCGATTGGTTCTGGAACATTCGCAGCACACAGCATGAGTCGATGTGGAAGCGGCTCAACCGGGGTTTGGATGCTTACTTTCCGGTGGGAAAGGCCAATACCTACCCGCTCGGCAGCATTGAGAGTGCTCTAGGCCTGCCGTTGTGCATTCCGGCCAGCCGGTTGCTGCGGCCCTACAGACCGAAGGAATATTTTCTGAACAACCTAAAAATTTCCCGCATCCAGGCGGAGATGAAACGTGCTGCGCAACAGCAGCAGGTCTATCACCTCTGGTGGCATCCTCATAACTTTGGCAACTATCCCCAGCAAAGCATGGATGGACTGCGGCGCATACTCGACACGTTTGTGCAGTGCCGCGAGCAGCATGGCATGCAAAGCCTGAGCATGGGGGAGGTGGCAGACCTTATCCTGAAAAAAGCATGACCAAGCGAAGGCCTGTATTGATGCGCATCACCACGGTGCCCATTTCGTTGCATTTGTTGTTGAAGGGGCAGTTTGCCTATATGCGCGAACAAGGCTATGACGTGTGCACCGTCAGTGCGGAAGGGCCGGAGATCCCCGAGGTGTTGAAAGAGGGGGTGGAACATTATGTGCTGCCGTTCACCCGGAAGATAACGCCCATCCAGGACCTGCAATGTTTGTTGCAACTTATCCGGCTCATGCGGCGCCTGAAGCCCGACGTGGTGCATACGCACACGCCCAAGGCCGGCCTGCTGGGCATGATGGCCGCGCGCTGGTGTGGGGTGAAGGTGCGCATGCACACCGTGGCGGGGCTGCCGCTGATGGAGGCCACAGGACTGAAACGAACGGTGCTGGATGCGACAGAGAAGATCACCTATGCCTGTGCCACCCGCGTCTATCCTAACTCAACCGGCCTGAAGGAATTCATGCTCACCGTCTTGAAGACCGATCCCTCGAAGGTACAGATCATTGGCAAGGGCAGCAGCAATGGCATTGACACCACGTTCTTCCAGCGCACACCCGAGCTTGAGGCCCAGGCGCGTCAATGGCGTGAGGAGCGGGGCATTGGTCCGTCGGATGTGGTGTTCTCGTTTGTGGGGCGTGTTGTGCGCGACAAAGGTATTGTAGAGCTGGTAGAAGCCTTCAAGGCACTGCAGATAAAACGGAATGCCGCGAACTCGCGGTTGTTTTTGGTTTTGGTTGGGCCTTTTGAGCAGGAACTTGATCCGCTTCCGCCCGATGTTTATGAATTTTTAAAAACCAGTCCTTCCATCATTCTTCCGGGGTTTCAAAAAGATGTGCGCCCCTGGATCATGGGATCGGATGTGTTTGTTTTTCCCAGCTATCGCGAGGGGTTCCCCAATGTGGTGATGCAGGCGTGTTTGCTGGGGGTGGCATGCGTGGTGTCGGACATTAACGGGTGCAATGAAATTATTGAGCGCGGCAGGACTGGGTTGATCGTTCCTCCGAAGAACGTGGAGATGCTGGGCGCAGCAATGGAACAACTTGTTGACGACCCAACGAAGCGACAATCGTTCGCGACAGCGGCGCGCGAATTTGTGGCGACTCATTTTGATCGTCGGCAGGTCTGGAGTGCCATCCAACGTGAATACGAACGTTTGAGGGGCAACGCTTAACAATTCCGGCACGTCATTGGTAATATTGAAAATGTATTTGAAGTGGCGTTATCCGCCTCATTCGGAAAACAAGCCTAAGAGGCTTTCAGAACAGACGGTTTTGAAAGCCTCTTCCTTTTTCAGGGAGTTCTACCCATAACATCGTGTGGAAGATGTTCCTCACTCGCTGTGGAATTTGGGGAAAATCGCACCACCAGTCCCCACCTATACCCCGGCTCTCAACAACTAATAACCTTTCATCAATCTCCCTCGTAATACCTTATTTGAATTTTATAATTTTGAATCATGCAGAAAAAGGAAACTCTGGCGGATTTTTACACGCGATATCCGTCCAAAGTGCGCCCTTCCGAAAGCAATTCAGAGCTGGCCGAGATGGGCCACTTCAACGTGTGCTCGCGCGAATCCTGCGGGAAAGTTGTGCCCTATAATCGTCGCGATTTCTATAAGATATCGCTCATCATCGGCGAAGGAATTTTATACTACGCCGACAAAGCCATCGAGATCAATCGCACCGCGTTGATTTTTTTTAATCCCAACGTTCCCTATTCTTGGGAAGCAACATCCGAAAAACAAGCGGGCTATTTTTGTCTGTTCACAGAAGGCTTCATCAACGTGCACCGGAACGACAGTTTGCTGGAGTCGCCGCTGTTTCAGATCGGGGGCAGCCCGGTGTTCTTCGTCTCTAAAGAGCAGGAGGCAAACCTTTGTCAGATTTATGAAAAAATGCTCCAGGAGATCGATTCGGGCTATATTTATAAGTATGAGCTGCTTCGGAACTACGTGCACCTCATCATTCACGAGGCGCTGAAGTTGCAGCCTGCCGACACGTATTTTAAGTATGCCAATGCCTCGGCGCGCATCGCGTCGTTGTTTATTGAATTGCTGGAGCGACAGTTCCCCATCGATTCGCCGGACCAGACGCTGAAACTGCGTGCGGCAAACGATTACGCCGAACGATTGTCTGTTCATGTCAATCATTTGAATCGCGCCGTGAAAGAAATTACAGGAAAGACGACGACAGAACATATCACCGAACGGGTCATAAAAGAATCGAAGGCTTTGTTGAAGCACACGGGTTGGAGCGTTTCCGAAATCGCGTACGGTCTGGGGTTTGAATACCCGGCCTACTTCAACACCTTCTTTAAAAAACAGACGAATCTCACGCCCACATCGTTCCGGCAGTAAGATTGTTTGAATTTTATAATCTTTCGTTTGAAATGTATAAGCCTGCCGGTCGGCCCCCACGGTAGCTTTGCCGTATACATTGAGCATATGAAATACAGAAAACTAGGGAACACAACTGAAACGCTATCCGCCGTGGGTCTGGGCTGCATGGGGATGAGCTTCGCCTATGGGCCGGTGGACAACACAGAGTCTATCGCCACGCTCCATCGCGCGCTGGACCTGGGCATCAATTTCTGGGACACTGCCGATATGTATGGCTTTGGTGCCAACGAAGAATTGATTTCGCAAGTGCTCGCGCCCAACCGCGACAAGATTTTTATTGCTACGAAGTTTGGCTTTCGGAGCAACAACGATGGCTCTTATTACTTCGATGGCTCTGTTGCTCACTTAAAGCAAGCCATAGAAGACAGCCTGCGTCGTTTGAAGATCGACACGATTGATTTATACTATGCGCATCGCATCGATCCAAAGGTGCCAGTAGAAGAGATGGTGGGCGCCATGGCCACGCTGGTGAAAGAAGGCAAGGTGCGCTACCTGGGTCTTTCCGAAGCATCGTCGGCTTCCATTCGCAAGGCACACGCCGTGCATCCCATCACCGCGCTTCAAAGTGAATATTCTTTGTTGACACGCGATGTGGAAACGGAAATTCTGCCGCTCTGTCGCGAGCTGGGCGTTGGCTTTATTCCTTACAGCCCGTTGGCGAGGGGGTTGGTGACCGCCACACTGTCTGATACCACCGTGCTTGCCGCTGATGACTTCCGCAGAACCCTGCCGCGATTCAACGACGCACACATGGATAACAACCGTAAACTTGTGGATGAGTTTGCGGCATTGGCAGCACAAAAGCAATGCACCCCGTCGCAACTTGCCCTGGCGTGGGTGTTGGCACAGGGGGAAGACATCATTCCCATTCCCGGCACCAAGCGCAGAAAATACCTGAACGAAAATGCAGGCGCAACCGACATTGTTCTCCAGACTGCAGATCTGAAAGCCATCGACGACCTGCTGTCAAAATTTCCCGACACCGGAAAACGCTATAGCGAGGGTGCCATGAAACTGCTGAATCACTAACGCATGAAGAAGTTTGCATTGACTTTTGATTTTATACACCCGGACCATTGGAGATAAGGCACGGAAATACATACAGATGATAGACAACAAGAACATAAGAACCGAACTATCACACTCCCGCCTTCAAGAATCACCCAAATCCGGAAAACGATTGCAACATAAAAGCGAAACCGAAAGCATGCAGCCTGCGTGCTTTCGGTTTCCGTTTAGCACGCCTAATATGAATAGCATGTATACCACCAGTGTACGGCCCGCGCGTGCGGGCTATACGTTTTTATCTTTCTTCGGGGCAGTCTTCCTGTCCTTTGTCATTTCGTTTGCAGCACACGCGCAGTCTGCCGGTCCGCTCAAGCTTTCGGAAGCGGTGGATCTGGGTGTGAAAAATTTTCAAAGCATCCAGGCCAAGCGCAACTACCTCAACGCCTCGGAAGCGTTGTCGAAGAATGCCCGCAACGAATATCTTCCCAACGTGATTGCTTCCGTGCAACAAAACTACGGCACGGTGAACGGGCAGTTTGGTCCGCTGGGTGCGGTGGGTGTGCTGGGTGTGGCGTCGGCCGGTCCGTCTTATAGCGACGAAAGCTGGAACGCGGCGTTTGGTGCACTCTACATCATCAATGCCAATTGGGAGGTGTTCACGTTTGGCCGTGTGCAATCGCGCATTCAGCTTGCCGATGCGCAAGTGCGTCGCGACTCTGCCGATCTGGAACAAGAGCAATTTATTCACCGGGTGAAAATTTCGGGAGCCTACCTCAATCTGTTGGTGGCGCAGCAATTCATTCGCAATGCCGAAGCGAATCTGCGTCGCGCACAATCTGTGCAGCAGAATGTGCGGGCGCGGGCGTTAACGGGTCTCAATGCCGGTGTCGATTCTTCGCTGGCCAATTCGGAAGTATCGCGGGCCAAGTTGTCGCTCATTGAAATGCACAACAACGAACAGCAGGTGAGCAATCAGCTGGCGCAATTGCTGAATACCACGTCGGGTGTGTTTTTGCTGGACACTACGTTTGTGTTCAACACGCCAACCAACTTCACCTCGTCGCTCGATCTTTCGGCAAATCCTCAAGTCAAGTTTTATCAGGCGCGCATCGACCAGGCCAATAGCGCGGCCCGTGTAGCGAAGCGCAGTCTGTTTCCCGGGGTGAACCTTTTTGGTGTTTACCAGGCGCGTGCGTCGGGGTTTGATTATAATTATACACCAGAGTTTCCGGATCGCTTCACGACTGACTATGGCAAGGGCGTTAATCCTTCGCGCTACAACTATGTGGCCGGGGTGAGCATTGCCTGGAACCTTGTCAGTCCGCTCAAGGTGAGGCAACAGGTGCATGCGCAACGTTATGTCTCCGAAGCCTATCGCTATGAATTTGATCAGATCAATACGCAGCTAAAAAATCAACTGATCCTTTCCGATCAGCGCATTGCCAACAGTTTGCAAAGTATGCAGGAAGTGCCGCTGCAATACCGCGCAGCTTCCGATGCTTATCTGCAAAAGAGTGTGTTGTATAAAAACGGCCTCACCACCATTGTCGACCTGCAGGTGGCGATGCTGGCGTTGAACAAGGCTGAGGTTGATAAGAGTATTGCGTATGTAAATGTATGGCAGGCGCTGCTGTTGAAGGCGGCAGCTTCCGGTGATTTTGATTTGTTTATTAACCAGGCTCCGTAGGTATGAATTTAATTCGATTAGCACTCCGCAAACCCATCTCCATATTAGTACTGGTGGCCGGTATGTTGTTCTTTGGTATTGGTGCTGTGCGCACCATAAAGATCGACATCTTTCCCGCCATGAATCTTCCGGTGATTTATCTGTCGCACCCTTTCGGGGGATTTACGCCCACACAAATGGAAGCGTATTTTGGAAAACAGTATATCAACATCCTGTTGTATGTGAACGGCATCAAGGTCATCGAAACGCGCAATACACAAGGGTTGACGTTGATGAAGATCACGTTCTATCCGGGCACCAACATGGCACAAGCCGCAGCGGAACTCAGCGCGTTTGCCAACCGGATTCAGGCAATCTTTCCACCGGGGTCGCAGCCGCCGTTTATTATCCGGTTTGATGCGTCCACGTTGCCGGTGGGGCAGTTGGTGTTGTCGAGTCCAATACGGTCCAACAACGAACTGATGGACCTTGCCAATGTGTATGTGCGTTCGTCGTTCACCACCATTCCCGGAATTGTTGCTGCTCCACCGTTTGGCGGTAACCTGCGGACGGTTGTTATCAAGGCCGACCCGGAATTGCTTCGCTCACACAACCTCACCCCAGACCAACTGGTGGAAGCCCTGCGTGTGAATAACCAAACCGCACCTTCGGGAGGCATCAAGATTGGCGACTACAACTACCTGACGCCAACCAACAACCAGATCAAAAAAATAAAAGACTTCGAAAAAATCCCATTGTTCAAAGGCGATGTGCAAAATCTTTACCTCGGCGATGTGGCCACGGTAGAAGACGGCGCCGACTTTACGGTGGGTTATGCACAAGTGAATGGCAAGCGATCGGTTTATCTTAACGTTGCCAAATCGGCCGATGCGTCTACGTGGGAAGTGGTGCAAAGTCTGAAGGGGAAGCTGAATGAATTTCAGGCTCAACTTCCGGATGACGTGAAGCTGTCGTATGAATTTGATCAATCGACCTATGTGATCAACGCCGTGAAGAGCCTCATTTCCGAAGGCGCCATTGGTGCCATCCTCACCGGGTTGATGGTGCTCTTGTTTTTGGGAGATCCGCGCGGTGCCTTGATTGTGATTCTCACCATCCCCACGTCTATCATATCGGGCGTTTTGTTTCTCCAGTTGTTTGGACAAACCATCAACATCATGACGTTGAGCGGGCTGTCGCTGGCCATTGGTATTTTGGTGGATGAGTCGACGGTGACCATTGAAAATATTCACCAGCATCTCGACATGGGCAAGCCCAAAGCGTTGGCCATCTGGGATGCCTGTAAGGAAATCGCGTTCCCAAAATTATTGATCCTGTTTTGTATTCTCGCGGTGTTTGCACCGGCGTTCACCATGAAGGGCATACCCGGGTCGTTGTTTCTTCCCCTGGCCCTTGCCATCGGCTTCTCAATGATCACGTCGTATTTGTTGTCGCAGACCTTTGTGCCTGTGTTGGCAAACTGGATTATGAAGAATCATTCGAAAAACGGTTCCGTCGAACATTATGACAAAGCCGATGCGGCCGATCAAAAAACAAGAATGCTCGAGGAGCAGGACGAAGATGGCAAGCGCAAAGGGTTTGCCCGGTTTCGTCACAGCTTCCTGCAACTTCTTGATCGTTTGATGAGACAGCGTAAAGTGATTGTGACGGCCTATCTGGTTCTGGTGATTGCCGCTGCGGCGCTGTTGCTCACCACGATTGGCCGCGATGTGTTGCCCAGAGTGACCTCGGGTCAGTTTCAGCTTCGCCTGCGCGCACCCGACGGAACGCGCATCGAGCGCACCGAACAGAAGCTTATCAAGACCATCAGCATTCTCGAGGGGTTGGTAGGGAAAGAAAACATCGGCATCACGTCGGCCTATATTGGTCAGCACCCCGCGTTGTTTTCCATCAGTCCTATTTATCTGTTCACCAGCGGCTCGCAGGAAGCGGTGTTGCAAGTGGCTTTGAAAGAATCGTACGAAGGGGATATGGATGAATTGAAAGATAACTTCCGGAAAAAAGTGAAGGAGGCGATGCCCGATTTACGGATGTCGTTTGAGCCGATCGAGCTGACGGATAAAATTCTGAGTCAGGGATCGCCCACACCGGTGGAAGTGCGCATTACAAGCCGTAGTAAAAAGCAGAACGAAGAGTATGCTGGCAAAGTGGTGGCGAAATTGAAAGAGATCGACTATCTGCGCGACGTGCAGTTGGCGCAGTCCATAAAATATCCGGCGTTAAACATAAATATCGATCGCACGCGTGCCGCACAACTGGGCGTTGACATGAGCGATATTTCACGCTCTCTCATAGCTTCGACGTCGTCGTCGCGATACACGGAAAAGAATGTGTGGCTCGATGAAACGTCCAACCTGAGTTATGGCGTGCAGGTACAGATTGCGGAGAACCAACTGACATCGGCCGACGAATTGGGTGCGATCCCTATTCTGAGGAATGCATCGCGTCCGCTGTTAAGCGATGTGGCCACCTTCGAACACGACACCATCTATGGCGAAGCCGACAATGTGGGGGCGCTCCCTGTTTTGTCTGTGACGGCCAACCTGCGGGACACAGACCTGGGCACGGCATCGGCCGATGTGAAAAAAGCCATCGAGTCGTTAGGCGAGTTGCCACGCGGTATGAAGATTGAACCTATTGGCCTTAGCCTGGTATTGAACGAAACGCTGGACAGTCTGCAATCGGGCTTGCTGGTCGCCATCGTGGTGATCTTCCTGATGCTGGCGGCAAACTTTCAATCCTTCAAAGTATCGGCTGTGGTGCTCACGGCAGTGCCTTCGGTTATTCTCGGGTCGCTGGTGTTGTTGCTGCTGACGGGCTCCACCCTAAACCTGCAATCGTATATGGGCATCATCATGTCGGTAGGGGTGTCCATCGCCAACGCCGTGTTGTTGATCACCAACGCCGAACAATTGCGTCTGCACAACGGCGACGCTATGCTGTCGGCCAAAGAAGCTGCGGCGCTGCGCCTGCGTCCTATCCTGATGACCAGTGTGGCCATGGTGGTAGGTATGTTGCCGATGGCCATTGGTCACGGCGAAGGTGGCGATCAGGTAGCGCCGCTGGCCCGTGCCGTGATTGGCGGCCTGCTGGCCTCTACGTTTGCCGTGGTGGTCATTCTGCCCCTGGTGTTTGCCTGGGTGCAAGAGAAAACCACAACCGTTTCGGTGTCGCTTGATCCCGAAGACAAAGACAGTAAATTTTATATCCCTTCATAAGCTGAGACTATGAACCACCAGAAAATACATTTGAATCTCCCCGGACTTTTCACCAGCACTGTAGCGAGCGGGCTGATCGCCGTGCTGCTTGCAGGCTGTGGCGCGTCGGCCGAAAAATCGGATAAGGAAAAGGATGCGGTTGTTGCGTCGCCTCCCACCATCGAAGTGTTTCCCGCGCAGCGCGCCAAGCTGAGCACGGCGTTGCACATTCCCGGCGAACTGATTTCTTTCCAACAGGTAGATCTCTATGCACGCGAGAATAGTTTTGTGAAAAAGATCTATGTCGACGTGGGCAGTGAGGTGAGCGAAGGCCAGCTGTTGGCCACGCTGGAAGCGCCCGAGTTGACCTCGCGCCTCAACGGTGCATCGTCGCGTCAAAAGTCGCAGGAGGCCGTGTATCACGCTAGCAAAGCCAACTATGAACGTTTGTTGGAAACCAGCAAGACACCCGGCACCATTTCGCAGAACGACCTCGATCAGGCGCAGGCCAAAATGAATTCCGACTACGAACAACTGGCGTCGGCCACCGCAGCGCAAAGCGAAGTGTTGAACACGCGTAACTACCTGGAGATACGAGCTCCGTTTCAAGGTGTCATCAGTGCCCGTAATGTGAACCCCGGGGCGAACGTGGGACCTTCCGGAAAGGGCTCTGAGAAACCGATGTTTGTGTTGCAGGAACAACAGCACATGCGTTTGGTGGTGTCTGTTCCCGAAGCGTTCACATCCTATCTGGCCACCGGCAACGACGTGTCGTTCAAAGTGCGCGCCCGCAGCAATGAGTTGTTTCATGCCACCATCACGCGTCACGCAGGCGCACTAGACACCCGTTTGCGTGCCGAGCGCGTGGAGATGGATGTGGTGAACAAAAACAAAAAACTTTTGCCGGGCATGATTGCCGATGTTGTTATTCCGCTCGCGGGCATCGACAGCACGTTTGTGGTTCCGAAGTCGGCGGTGGTGAATGCAGCGGAAAGCATTTTTGTGATTCGCATCAAGAACAATACCGTCGAGTGGGTGGACGTGGAGCTTGGCCGTTCGGCCGATGGCAAGATTGAAGTCTATGGCAACCTGTCGCCGGGCGATCAACTGGTGCGTGTGGCGAGCGAGGAGATACGGAACGGTGCAGCAGCTTCGAACGTGAAGGAAGTATCGCTCGCCAAACCAACAGCGAGCAAATAAGAAAAAGAGTAATAAACCTAACCCAAACAAAACCTTTATGATTCCAGTAAAATCGTATGCCGCACCCAGTGCGGTGTCGCCCTTGGCGCCCTTCAATTTTGAACGCCGCGATGTGGGCGTGAATGATGTGCAAATTGATATTTTGTATTGTGGCGTTTGCCATTCCGACCTGCACCAGGCCCGCGACGAGTGGGGTGGTTCCATATTTCCCATGGTGCCCGGCCACGAAATTGTTGGACGTGTATTGAAAGTAGGTGCCGGTGTGAAAAATTTTAAGGTCGGCGATCTGGCGGGTGTGGGATGCTTCGTGGACTCTTGTCGCACGTGCCCCAATTGCCAGGCGGGGTTGCAGCAGTATTGTGACTTCGGCATGACCGGAACCTACAATGCCTATGAACGCAATTCTAAAATCCCAACTTATGGCGGCTACTCCACACAGATTGTAGTGAATGAAGACTATACCCTGAAAGTGTCGGACAAGCTGGCGCTGGAAGGTGTGGGGCCTTTGCTTTGCGCGGGCATCACCACCTATTCGCCGCTGCGCTACACGGGTGTGGGCAAAGGCCATAAGGTGGGCGTGGTTGGTTTAGGAGGACTGGGCCACATGGGTGTGAAGTTTGCCGCATCGTTTGGCGCGGAAGTGACCATGCTCAGCACATCGGCCTCCAAAGAAGCCGACGCCAAGAAACTGGGGGCACACAACTTTGCCCTCACCACAGATCCCAACAAAATGAAATCGCTCCGTAACCATTTCGATTTCATTCTCAACACGATTTCGGCACCGCATGAATACAGCGCGTATCTGAATCTGCTCAAAACCAACGGCACTATGATGGTGGTGGGCGTTCCACCGCGTCCTTCTGAAGTGCCTTCTTTCGATCTCATCATGAATCGCCGGAGCATTGTGGGTTCACTCATTGGCGGCATTCCGGAAACACAGGAGATGCTGGACTACTGCGCGCAACACAACATTGTGTCGGATGTGGAAGTGATTGACATGCCCTACATCAACGAAGCGTATGAACGCATGTTGAAAAACGATGTGAAATACCGTTTCGTGATCGACCTCGCATCCCTGAAATAGCGATCCTCAAACACAGTCGATTCGGGCTGTGCAAATAGTTGGACGGCCCCGTGCTCTAGCGAAGCACGGGGCCGTCTTTTTTATGAGCAAACCGGCACCCCGATGCTTTGGGATGGACCATGAACAGGTGTTGAATAAAATGGCTATTTTTGGGGCTTAACTTTAGTATCCTTGTATACACACATTGTCAAGCCTTTTTTTGATACGCTTTGCTCGTTCGTGATTTTAGTGGTGGCTTCACCGGTCTTGCTGGGCTGTGTGGGCCTTTTGTTTATTGCCAACCGCGGCAAGGTGTGGTTCATGCAGCCGCGCCCCGGCAAAGGCGGCGAAATTTTCACCGTGGTGAAGTTCAAGACCATGACCGACGAACGCGATGCCCAGGGGCACCTGCTGCCCGACGTCCAACGCCTCACGGCCATCGGCAAGTTTATTCGCAAGACATCGCTCGACGAATTGCCGCAGCTGGTCAATGTGCTGAAGGGCGACATGTCGTTTGTTGGGCCGCGACCGTTATTGGTGGAATATCTGCCGTTGTATAATGAACAGCAACGTCGCCGCCACGATGTGAAGCCCGGCATCACGGGGTGGGCGCAGGTGAATGGCCGCAACACGGTGTCGTGGCCACAGAAGTTTGCGTTCGATGTGTGGTATGTTGAAAACGTGTCGATGGGATTAGATTTGAAAATATTATTTTTAACCGTCCTGAAAGTATTCAAGGCCGAAGGCATCAGCAGTGAGACTTCAGTAACAATGGAAAAATTTCGTGGCAACGCATGATATAATTTTGCAGGGAGGAGGGGAGCACGCACGCGTGGTGCTCGACTGCCTGCTGGCGCAAGGTGCAACCGTGCTGGCGCTTTTTGATCCGAAGTATTCGGGCACGTTGTTTGGCGTTCCGCAGCGCGGCGCCTACGACCGTTCTTTTCATCCTAACGCACTGGCCCTTGTGGCCATTGGCGACAACGGGGTGCGTAAGCGCGTGGTGCAAAACACGGTTCACGGGTTCACCAGCGCGGTGCACCCCTCGGTTATCTTTTCGCCCTTTGCCGAACTTGGTGCCGGAAGCATGATTTTGCACGGCGCTATTGTGCAGGCGCAAGCGCGCATTGGCAATCACGTGATTGTGAACACCGGGGCGCGCGTCGATCACGATTGTGTGATTGGCGACTATGTGCACCTCGCACCGGGAGTCATTCTGTGTGGCACCGTGCAGATTGGCGAAGGTGCGTTTATTGGTGCGGGTGCCACCATCATTCCCGGAAAAAAAGTGGGTGCCTGGGCTACCGTTGGTGCGGGCGCTGTGGTGATAGAAGATGTGCCTGACTATGGCGTGGCCGTGGGAAATCCGGCGCGCGTCATTAAAATAAACAAACCATGAAAGAGCCACTGCTGATCTATGGGGCCGGAGGACTGGGCAAGGAAGTGTTGTCGCTGGTGCGCGCACTCGACCGTTTTGAGCCGATCGGTTTTCTCGACGACAGCCTGGCCGCTGGCACGCTGGTGAAAGGTGTGCAGGTTTTGGGTGGCGTGGAAGCGCTGAAGGCGTTTGACAAACCCGTTCATGTGGTGATTGCCTTTGGCGATCCCGTGATGAAATTCGAAGCCGCATCAAAAATTAAAGGCCCCCGCGTCATCTTCCCCGTGTTGAAACATCCGTCTGTTATTTTGCAGGATGAGGCATCCAT
Organism: Chryseolinea lacunae; assembly: GCF_016735595.1. GTDB lineage: Bacteria > Bacteroidota > Bacteroidia > Cytophagales > Cyclobacteriaceae > Chryseolinea > Chryseolinea lacunae. Next base: position 86,975 of record NZ_JAERRB010000009.1, on the reverse strand, counting down.
TGCCGTGGGCGAAGGAAGCATTCTCTGTGCCGGCAGCGTGCTCACCACCGACATCCGGTTGGGCGCGCACGTGCTGGTGAATCTCAACTGCACCATCGGGCACGACACCACCCTTGGGTCGTGCACGTCGGTGATGCCGGGTGTGAATGTGGCGGGGCAGGTGGCCATCGGCAATTGTGTGCTCATCGGCTCAGGCTCCTCCATCATGAACCGAATCACCATCGGCAACCTGAGCAAGATTGGGATGGGCGCCGTGGTTATTCACGATGTGCCCGAAAGGGTGACCGCCGTGGGTGTGCCCGCAAAAATTGTAAGCTCTGTTTCGAAATGAACCTCCAGGGCTTCGTATTAACTTTTTACAGACTACCGTATGTCGTGGCAGGAATTTAAACCGACCGTATTTTTTTTACTGAAATTTGTGGGCATCTATGTGGTGGCCAACCTGCTCTATGGCGCGTATGTGACACGCTATCGCCCCCATGTGGATGGCGCCACGCGCGAAGTGACGGTGCAATCGGCGTGGTTTCTCAGTGCATGCGGATGGCCCACCACGGCCGTGGACGATTTGGCGGCACCCACCACCAACATGGTGTTCAAGACCGACAACATCCTGGCGGTCTATGAAGGCTGCAATGGCATCAACGTGGCCATCATCTTCATTGCTTTCCTGGTGGCGTTCGGACCGATGGGCCGGAACCTGCTCTGGTTTTCGGTGATGGGGTTGTTCATTCTTCACGTAGCAAACCTTGGGCGCATCGTTTCCCTGTTCTGGGTTGCCGTCTATATGCCGGACGCCATGTATTTTACCCATAAGTATTTGTTCACGGCCTTTCTCTATCTCGTCGTGTTTGTGTTGTGGATCTGGTGGGTGAGAAAATATTCGGGTCTACGAATTCCGAAGGCATGAGCCCTGGCTATCGCAAAATTATAGGTGTGTTTAGTGTAGCCGGCATGGTGCTGGTGTTCCTGTTCCAGCGCGTGGATGTGGCCGCCTGGTTTGGGATGGGAGGATCGCACCTGAGCCACTTTCTTGTCAATCGCACCATCCGTTTCCTGCTCAACGATGCGCTTGCCATCGCGCTTATCTATGCCTTGTTTGTGGAGCGCAAGTATCTCGTGTTTGCCGTGTACGTACAGGTGACGGGGCTCGTCGTTTTTCTGCTTCCGTATTTTATACTGAAAGTATACTTCCCGTTCTACAACGGCCCGTTGATTTCATTTCTGCACCGCCTTGTGCTCAACCCCACTTTGTTGATGCTGCTCATTCCGGCATTCTATTATCAGAAGTATAAAGCACCGACTGAAGAAAAATAATTCTTCTTCCGGATATACGATTTTGCAAGGCCATCCGGAAGAAGAATCAACTGTTCCCGCTATGGTTTTATATTCTGATTTACGCTGAATAGATTTTTGGGATCGTATTTTTTCTTGATGGACACGAGGCGATCATAGTTTTCGCCATAGGTGGCTTTCACACGATCGGTGCCTTCGTCCATCATAAAGTTCACGTACGATCCACCGGCGCTAAGCGGGTGCAGATCCTGCCAATAGTTTTTTGCCCATTGTGTGATCACATCTTTGTTTGCCGGGTCGGGGTCGATGCCGGCAATCACCATAGCCCAGGTGCTGTCGCGATTGTTCCAGGCGGTGTCATGCTTGCCCACTTGCGCCGCAGCACCGTTGATGGGGTAGAGGTGCATGGTGGAGAACATGGACGGGAGCTGTTCGCCATACTGCAAGTGAATGTCGATGGCAGCATCTGTGAGTTCGTTCACAAAGTCACCTTTCCAATACCACTGCATGCCCGATGGATAGAGGGCGTCGAACAAACTTTGCAGCACCGGGTGAGGAATGGGGCCCACAAAGTCGAGCGCGGGTTTCTTGAATCCGCGAATGGGTTTGAAGGCTTTCTCCGCATCGTCTAACGCGCCGGTGTAGCACCACACAATGCCACACATTTTTTTGGACTGCAATTCAACCGGGAAGGGTGCCACCGGCGGCACCACCAGAAAGGCAAAGAAACCATAGATGTCGTCGGGTGCGTGTTTCATAAAATCGCGATACCATTCCATCACTTCGCGCGATTCGTCGAGGTTCCAGAGCATGGGGCCGGCATACACGGTGCTCACGGGATGTGTGCGGAAAAGAAAAGACGTGATCACACCAAAGTTTCCGCCGCCGCCGCGAATGGCCCAGAACAGGTCTTCATTTTGATTTGCGCTGGCCGTCAGAAATCTTCCATCGGCCAGCACCACATCGGCTTCAAGAAGACTGTCGATGGTGAGGCCGTATTTGCGCGAGAGGTAGCCCACGCCTCCACCCAAGGCCAGCCCGCCCACACCGGTGGTGGCGTTGATGCCGCAGGGCACGGCCATACCAAACGCATGCGTGGCATGATCCATCTCACCCAGCAGGCATCCACCTTCTACGCGCACGGTTTTGTTGACGGGGTCCACGCGTATGCCTTTCATGAGCGAGAGGTCCAGCACCAGGCCATCGTTGCACAGGCCGAGGCCGCCGCCATTGTGACCACCGCCGCGCACGGCCAGCACCAGGTTCTGGTTGCGCGCAAAGTTCACGGTGGCCATCACATCGGCCGTGTCCCGGCATTTCACGATAAGCAGAGGACGTTTGTCGATCATGCCGTTGTAGACTTTCCGGTCGTTGTTGTAGGTGGGATCGTTTCGGGTGATGATGTTGCCGCGAAGTTGTGCGCGGAAGGAAGAGAGAGCTTGTTCGTTGAGCGTGGGGGTTTTGGTTTCCTGATCGAGTGTTGAGAGCATAGACGATTTTGTTTGAGGGTTGAACGTACTGTGAGATTCATGAATCGCGAGTCAAAGGAGGGATTAAATCCTGCGGCGATCTAACAGTAGCTGTTCAAATCAAAACACAATCTGTTCAAAATGTGTCAGGCTTGCCGGGCCTCGAAGGCGGAGGGATTGCATCCGAATTTTTCGTGGAAGCATTTGGCAAAATAGGAGGCGTTGTTGTAGCCCACCTCCAGTGCAATTTCTGAGATGTTGCCTGCTCTTTGTTTCAACAGGCCCACTGCTTTCTCCATGCGCAGGTCGCGAAGCAAATCGTTGGGGGAGCGGCCTATCAAGGCGGTGATTTTTCGATAGAGTTGCGGGCGACTCATGCCGATGTCGCGACTGAGCGTGTCGATGGTGAAGGCTTCGTCGGCGAGGCGGGCTTCGGTGATATTGAGGAGCTCGAGTATAAATTCTTCTTCTTTTGTGTTGAGCAGTTTCACCGCGTCGGTGTGCGGATCCTGCAGCAACGCTTCATCGTAGCACAGCTGCTTTACAAGGGACGAAACCAGGATTTCTTCTTCGCGTGCCACGGTGCACAATTGCAGGCCGAGCCGCACGGCGTCGCCGAATTGGCCCGAGGTTTCAGTGACCGGTTGCCCCGCACTGAGACCGATCTTGAAACGCACACGCTGCCCTGGTTCGGTGGGGGGCAGGCCTTGCAACGCCAGCTTGATGTTCTTGGCACAGCGCACGGCATTCACCGCGTCGTTGAAAACACCAATGAGGTTGTCGTTCGAGGCCCACCTGATGATTCGTCCATAGTGCGACATGATTCGGTCCTGCACGGCTTTGCGGGCTTCGGTTGAGCGGGCGCCCAGCACATTCCAGAGCGACACCACCAGCACGTTGCGATAACCCAGGTCAAGGGAACCATCGGCATGATGCATAGGGCCGTGATCGCTGTGATGGCCATCGCCCATGAAGAGCTTGAAAAACTCAGGGTCCACTTCCACAATCGAGCAGGCCACTTGTCCGTGCGACTCCTTGTGCACCGCTTCGCAGGCATGGCGGTCGGGGGCTTCGATGAGACAGTAGACAGATCCTTCCTTTGGGTTCATCCAGAACTTGTGATACTTCACGTGGTGTTTGTCCTGCACTTGCAGGTCGGCCAGATGCGACATCACCACTTCGTCGAAAGTGGCCACCACGTTTTTATGAAAGTCCATGTAAAGCGGCATAATACTGTTTTAGGTATACCGGTGAGGACAATGAAATGGGGGAAGGGTGAATCGTTTAGGAAGATAATCTTTTTTGAGAGGGATCGGAAAATAAGGATAGAATATTTGAAGGGGTGCGTCCCCGCCGAAACGGAGAATCCGCCTTGTTACTTGCCAGTATAGTCAAAGCGTGCAGGCTTTGGTTGAGCGATGCGGAAATTGGCCCTGTTGAGAAATTGCATGGACAGATATGACGGTTTTGAACGGGGATGCAATCGAATACTGAATTATTTATGCCGGGGTGTGCCATTTCAGCAAAGCAGATCAAATATTTTAGGTTATCGAACCCGAATCTGCGTGATGAAATATCTTCCCTTCCTCAACGGAACGTACTCAACCACACCCGGTCTTTCTCCCATGGCGAAGGTCGGGCAAGGCGAACCGTCGCGGGTATTTACAATCGACGACTACTATGATCATGCACTGGCCAACAAGCAGGTTTGCCGCGACGAAGACATCCATAAATATTATCGCGAGGCGAATCCCGGTCCGGGCACGATGCAACGTGTTAATCGTTTCATTGCAGAGACGTTGGTCAATGATCATCCCGAATGTTTTTCGTTCCGTGAAGAAAACGGATTCGGTCGGTTTTTAAATCGCAAGACGGGCAAGGCAATTGTTTGGGACGACTCCGGAGCGTTGATAGAAGGTGACTATGTTTCCGTGTTTGATGCGCTGTGCAGTCAGTTGCAGGAAGATGTGGCGGTATTTCAGTTGGAGGGAGACCAGGATTGGCTGGCAGCGATTCATTTATGCGCACCCAATCACTGGGACCCGGCAGAAAAAATCGGCAATCCTTTTTCGCACATTCATGCGCCGGTGCCGGGCATGGAACGAACGTTGAAACACTATCCCGTCATGCTGGCCACATTGGTGTCGCGAGGACCCTTCACACGCTTTGCCTGGGGCGTGGCCACCGACACGCGACTGAATCATCATCCGATCGCACCCGAACGCGTTGATCACGATTTTTGGTATGGCCGCAAAACCGACACACAATCGCCCAAGTTCTACATCCGCACCGAACGCCAGAACCTGGTGGGCTTTCCGGAAGCAAACGCTTTTCTTTTCACAATCCATACCTACTTCTATGATGTCGATGCATTAACGGGCGAGGAAAAGCTGGCGCTATTGGCAGCCATCGGCACCATGTCGGAAGATACGTTGAGGTATAAAGGTCTGGTGGAAAGTCGTGCGGTGTTGGAGAAGAAATTGAAGGAATGAAACTATCGTTAAGGCTACACGCATTTTGACGGTAGCAATTGTCGGCCGTTATAAAAAAGCATGCCACGTTAGCCCAAAATGTTCAGGGCAATGTCAATCCGGGGCCAAAAGATCATCCAAGTTTAAAGAACCGTCCCCAAAAGGCTTCGTCGTTCGGCAGGTGCTACTAGAATCGGGGCAATTTCCCCGATAATCTTCAGTCTTGTCATTTCTCAAACGCTTCTTTCCATCCACCGCTTTCTCCGACCAATCCCCACAATTCCATTCTGCCGGTTTGTTATTTTTGGTATCTTAACTTTCCTAAAATAATTTACTCATGGCGAATTATACCTTGCAAATCAACGGGCGCAGTCTGCAGGCCGACGTGGAGGCCGACACCCCACTGCTGTGGGTGCTGCGCGATCATTTGGGATTGGTGGGCACCAAGTTTGGTTGTGGCATTGCGCAATGCGGCGCCTGCACGGTGCATGTCAATGGCAATCCCATTCGTTCGTGTTCGTTTCCGGTTTCGGCCGTAGGGGCGAGCAAGATCACCACCATCGAAGGCTTGTCGGAACACGGCGATCACCCGGTGCAGTTGGCCTGGGATGAGGTGGACGTGGCCCAGTGTGGCTATTGCCAGGCCGGGCAAATCATGACGGCCGCAGCCCTGCTGGCCAAAACACCCAAGCCTACGGGCGAGCAGATCGACACGGCCATGAACGGCAACATCTGCCGTTGTGGAACCTATCATCGCATTCACGAAGCCGTTGCGCTTGCCTCCACCAAAATGAAATAGCCATGACACTGCTCAAAACAAACCGAAGAGATTTTCTGAAGATGGCCGCCACAGCAAGCGGTGGCCTGTTGCTGGGCTTTCATTGGGCTGCCGCCGAAGCCACAGCTTCCGAATTGGAGGTGGTGCGTGCAAGCGCGCTGGCTGCGGGCGAAATTCCATTCAACAGCTACCTGTCTATTTCACCCGACGATGTGATCACCATCTTTTCGCCCAACCCGGAGTTGGGTCAGAACATAAAAACATCGTTTCCCATGATCGTGGCCGAAGAGCTGGACGCCGATTGGTCAAAGGTTCACGTGATGCAGGCCGCGCTCGACACGAAGAAGTATGAACGCCAGGTGACCGGTGGCAGCGGCGCCATTCCGCACAGCTGGGAACGCCTGCGCAAGGCTGGAGCCACTGCGCGCCACATGCTGATGGAAGCCGCAGCAAAAAAATGGAACGTGCCCGTGGCGTCGCTCACCGCCGAGAAGAGTGTGGTGTTTCATAAAGAAAGCGGACGCAAAGCCACCTATGGCGAATTGGCCACAGACGCTTCGGCCATTGCCGTGCCCACAGACGTGAAGCTGAAGGATAAGAAAGATTTCAAGTTGATCGGCACCGCCGTGCGCAATGTCGACAACAAAGAGATGATCACAGGCAAGCCGCTGTATGGCCTCGACTTCTATCGCGAAGGCATGCTCTTCGCCATGTTGCAACGCCCTCCGGCATTTGGAACAAAAATAAAAACTATCGACGTCTCCGCTGCCAAAACCATGCCCGGCATTGTGGACGTGGTGACGTTCAAGAATAACATCGCCATTGTGGGTAAGTCTACGTGGCAAGTGAACAAAGCACGCAAGGCCGTGAAGGTGGAGTATGAAGCCGAAGGGAAGCTGGAAAGCACAGCCGATCACGATCAGCTGTTCAAGACCTTGCTCGACAGCAAAGACGCCACGGTGGTTTCGGTGAAACGCAAGGATGGTGATGTGGACACGGCGTTTAAGTCGGCCGCGAAAGTGATCTCGCGTGAGTATCAATGCCCGTTCCTTTCGCACAGTCCCATGGAGCCGATGAACTTCTTTGCGCACGTGCGACCCGATGGGGTGGAATTGGTTGGACCTTCGCAGACACCCGACATGGCGCGCAACGAAACCGCGAAGCTTCTCAGCATACCGCCCGAACAAATCACCCTGGAGCTGACACGCCTTGGCGGAGGTTTCGGCCGGAGATTGAAAGCCGACTATGTGCTGGAAGCTGCCGAACTGTCCAGCATCATCAAAGCCCCCGTGAAAGTAATCTGGACCCGCGAAGACGACATGACCGGAGGAAGCTATCGACCCGCCGTGCGCTATCGTTTTGAAGCGGCGCTGGATGCACAAGGCAACCTGGTGGCCTATAAACTACGCGGTGTCGGCATCAACGCCGGCAACTGCACACGTGAAGATAATTTTCCGTCGGGCGCGGTCGATCATCTGTTGATCGAATCGGTCGAACATAAATCGCCCATCACCACCGGTGCCTGGCGCGCACCGATCACCAACTTCCTCGCGTTTGCCGAGCAGGCTTTCATCGACGAAGTGGCCATGGCCGCAGGTAAAGACCCGGTGGTATTCCGTCTCGCGTTACTCGACAAAGCAAAGACATCGCCGGTGGGCGCCATCAAGTATGATATAGACCGGATGAAAGCCGTCATCAACCTGGCTGTAGAGAAATCGCAGTGGGGCAAGAAGAAGGGTGTGTCGCAGGGCTTCAGTGTTTATTTTTCGCACCGGTCGTATGTGGCGCAGGTGGCGGAAATTGAAATGAAGAAAGGGAAGCCTGTCCTGCAAAAGATTCACGCTGCGGCCGATTGCGGTGTGGTGGTGAACCTGAGTGGCGCCAATCAACAGGTGCGCGGAGGTGTAGTGGATGGATTAGGTCACGCGCTTTACGGCAGCCTCACCTTCAAAGACGGCGCCGCCGAACAAAAGAACTTCAATGCCTACCGTCTCATACGCATGAAAGAAGTGCCGCCCATCGATGTGCACTTTGTGAACAACGGCATCGACCCCACAGGCCTTGGCGAACCCGCCTTGCCACCTACCGGGGGCGCCGTAGCCAACGCGCTTTTCAAAGCCCTGGGAAAACGATTGTATAATCAACCGTTCTCGAAACAGGAGGAGTTGAAAGGGGTGGCACTTGGCGAGCGGATGTAGTAATGGAAAGTCCAACATAGGCATGAGCCGGTATACGTTACCGGCTCATTCTTTTTTTAGGGGAACCCTCGCTGCCCGCAAATCTTTCTTTATTTTTGAGTGGGCGCCATGGTGCCTTTGTGCTGTTTCATGACATTTCTGCGAACTCCGGAACTCAACTCAATAACTCAATAACCTTAATCCATTTCATTTATGCGAAAACACCATTTGCTTTACGTGCCCATTTTGTTGTGCATGCTGGCTTGCTCTACTAAACCCAAAACGGAAGTGCAGGCTCCCAAGCCAACGCTCGACACGTTGCTGGGAAATTATTATGAAGACTACCTGAAGTATTCACCCATCAATGCCACGGCCATCGGCGACAGTCGTTATGATGATTTGCTTCCCAATACCCTCACGGCCGAATTCAGAAATCAGACGCGCGAACTCTACACACGCTATCGCGACCTGCTCACAAAATACGATCGCAACGCCCTGTCGGAAGACGATCAGATGAACTATGATGTGTTGCTGTGGGAATGCGACATTGCGTTGGAAAGCCTGCGCTTCAAAGACTACCTCATGCCCATCAATCAATTTTCGTCGATCCATTTGTTTGTGGGGCAGATGGCCAGCGGCAGCAGCCTGCATCCCTTCAAGACGGTGAAGGATTATGACAATTGGTTGAAGCGACTCACGCAATATGAAGCGTGGTGCGACACGGCATTGGTGAACATGAAGAAAGGCATTGCTGCCGGCTATGTGTTGCCCAAGCCCCTGGTGAAGAAAACCATTCCCCAGTTTGCCGCGATGGATCATGGTCCTGTGAAAGATCACCTGTTCTATGGTCCTATCAAAAACCTGCCCGCCGATTTCTCGGCCGAAGACAAGGCACGTCTCACCAAAGCCTATGAGAGCATGATCAACGATCACATCATACCGGCACACAAACGAATCAAAGCCTTCCTCGAAACAGACTACCTGAAAGCAGCACGCGAAACCTCGGGCATCGATGCAACGCCGGAAGGCAAGGAGTATTATAACTTCCTGATCAAACTTTACACCACCACCACAAAACCTGCCGACGAGATTTTTGCATTGGGCAAGAGCGAAGTGGAACGCATCTCGAAAGAGATGGAAACCGTGAAAGAACAAGTTGGCTTCAAGGGCGATCTCAAAGCGTTTTTCCTGAGCCTGCGCACCAAGAAAGAACTCACGCCGTTCACCAAGCCTGAGCAAGTGATTGCACACTTTAACGAAATTCATGAGCGCATGAAACCCAATCTTTCGAAGCTGTTTGCCAACAGCCCGAAGACAGCGTTTGAAGTGCGTCGCACCGAAGCCTTCCGCGAAGCTTCGGCCAGTGCCGAATACAGCAGTGGTTCCAAAGACGGTTCACGCCCCGGTGTTTTTTATGTGCCCATTCCCGACGTGAAGAAATACAACATTCTTTCTGACGAGGATTTGTTTTTGCACGAAGCCATTCCCGGTCACCACTATCAGATTTCCTTGCAGCAGGAAAATGCAACGCTGCCCGCATTCCGCAACATCGTTAACTATAGTGCCTATGCCGAAGGGTGGGCGTTATACACAGAGTCGCTGGGTAAGGAACTTGGGTTGTATACCGATCCGTATCAATACTTTGGTATGTTGAGCGCCGAGATGCACCGCGCCATTCGTTTGGTGGTGGATGCCGGCATGCACACCCAGGGCTGGACACGCGAGCAGGCCATTCAATATTCCAAAGATCACGAAGCCCGCACCGACGAGTCGATCATCGCCGAAGTTGAGCGCTACATGGCCATCCCAGGTCAGGCCTTGTCATACAAAATTGGTCAGTTGAAAATTCAGGAGCTTCGTGCGAAAGCCGAAAAGGAAATGGGTGATAAGTTCGACATCTCCGAATTTCACAACCAGGTGTTGGGCACGGGCGCTATGCCATTGAAAGTGCTGGAAGATAAAATTGATCGTTGGATTGCTACGGCGAAGAAGCCGGCCTAAGGCCACGTAGAAATTTAGAGAATACATTTAAAACGTTCCGGGTGCAGTGGTATCCGGAACGTTTTTTATTTGGTGGAGTTCCAGTAAATCTTCAGGTTGTGTGTGGCTCTGCCGGCGGCCACGATGTCTTTCTTTCCGTCGCCATTCAGGTCGATGACCTGAAGATCTTCGCAGGCCATTTCGTTTTCGTCGATCCATAGGCTTGTCCACGCCGTGGTGCCTTTTGCGGGAGGGATAAAAAGTTTGATGCCGGTTTTCTTTTCGGCGTTGGGTTCGCGCCAGCCCACCACAATCTGGTTGCTTCCTGAGGCGAGTACATCGGCTACTGCCAGGGCATGGCCTTGATTTAGTTCGTTCGACAGCAGAGTTCGTGTGGGATTTGAATTTTCGGACGCTTCATACACCGCGAGCTCACGGCCGTGCATGGGCTCTACCGTGGCAATGAAATCCAGTTTGCCTTCGAGTGATTTTCTCAATTCACCCACACTCGATCCTGACACCACGAAGGTTTTGTTGGTGACGGCCGTCCATCGCTTGCCGTCATACTGAAATGCTTTGATGCCTTCTTTTCCGCCGATGTAGATCGATTCATTTTTCTTTCCGGGAATCACCTCCAGGTTGTGGGTGAGGTGCATGGATTGATCGACCAGCGCGTAGGTCCATTGGCCGGCGTCGTTTCTGCTTTTTGCTGGCGGGATGCAGGCGATCACCTTCACGCCTTCGCCGGCACCGTTCTGGTTGCCGCGACCGTGGAGGGGGACAACAATGAGGTGAAAATTTCCGGGGGCGGCCTGCACCCAGCGCATGCGGTGAACCGTGGGTTCGTGGCGAAGTTCGGTGGCTTTCCAGGGTTGGGTTGGATCCTGCGGGCGGGACAGGTAGAACACGGCGCCTGATGTTGTGGTGTCGCTGGTTTCGGAGGGATTCCATTGCGCGCCCACCGCCACTTCTACTTTGCCGTCGCCATCGATGTCGCGGGCGGCAATGCACACATTGTCGGAGGCGGTCAGGTTTTCGGCCAGCACAAACTTCTTCCAGTCGCCATTGCGATACCAGACAAATTGTTTTTTATCGGCCAGTAAAATATCCACCTTGCCATCTCCGTCTACATCTCCGAGTGCAAGGCCATAGCCGATGGCCACGTCACTGTCAACCGTCTGAGGCTGGAAGGCGGGATTGGACACGAGGTGGCGGAGCAGGAACAGGACAACCAGATAACCATACATAGGCGTTGGGTGTTGGTGTGTCCGAAGATACCACGGTGCCGGGCCACATGCAAATGAACATCCTTAGGCGGAAAGCCCTGTGTGTATTGATCGTTAGAAAGGGTATCGTTAATTTAACAGAACATGAATCGCGCGACAGCGCAGACACATTCATAAAAGAAACATGAGTCAAACAAAAGTAAGAGCCATCGTCACAGGCGTCACAGGCATGGTGGGCGAAGGGGTGCTGCACGAATGCCTTCGGGATAGTCAGGTGGAAACCGTGCTGGTGCTTTCGCGCAAGCCCATCGGTATAAGCCATCCAAAGCTAAAGGAAATCATTCACAACGATTTTTTTGACGTCACGCCCATCCAAGACCAACTGGTGGGCTATAATGCCTGCTTCTTCTGCTTGGGGGTGTCATCGGTGGGCATGAAGGAGCCGGACTACAGGCGTATGACCTACACGCTCACGATGCACGTGGCACAGGTGCTATCCAAAGTAAATGCCGACATGACGTTTTGTTATGTGTCGGGAGCCGGCACCGACTCTTCGGAGGTAGGAAAATCCATGTGGGCGCGTGTGAAAGGAAAAACAGAGAACGATCTGATGAAGCTTCCCTTCATGCATGTGTACGCATTCCGCCCGGGGTTTATGCGACCCACGCCAGGATTGAAGAATGCGCTTTCGTTCTACAAGTATGTGGATTGGTTATACCCCATCAGCCGGAAGTTGTTTCCGAAATTTTTCTCCACCCTCGCCGAGTTGGGACAAGCCATGATACACACCGTGACGTTGGGCTACGAGAAACAAATTCTCGAAGTGCCCGACATCGTGGCGTTGGCACATCGTAAATAAATTAAGCGTCTACTTTTTTTCGGGAGCATCCCAGGGTGTCTTGGAGATGCCGTTGAGGTCATAGACCACTTTGCCGTCGCGCAGGGTGAGCTCGCATTCCATTTTTTGCGTGCCGTTGGCTTTGAATCCACCCGAGTCGATGAACCCGAATTTTCCATTGAGCACATTGAACACGGCAATGTCGGCACCTGCGCCCACTGAAAGATGGCCGAGGTCATCGCGGCGGATAACCTGTGCCGGATTCCACGTTGAAGCGCCGATCACCTGGGACAACGTCATGCCGATGTTGAGAAATTTTGACATCACGTTCAGTTGATCTTTCATGCCCGCGTTCATGCTGCCCGTGTGAGCGTCGGTGCTGATGGTGTTGGGAATGAATCCGCTTTTGAGGGCTGGGATGGCCTGTGAAAACAGGAAGCTTCCGCCTCCGTGTCCCACGTCGAACACAATGCCGTTCTTCTGGGCTTCCGAAACGAAGGGTAGCATCTTGCCTTGGGCATCCACAATGGGCTGGCGACCCGCCACACGTGCAAAGGTATGGGTGAAGATGTCGCCGGGGCGAAGGTGTTTGGTGAAGAGGTCCTGAATGGAGAGCGGAGGAAGGTGACCGCCAAAGTCTACAATCACGGGCACGTTCGCGATCTTGCCGGCTTCCACGGCGCGATCAACGGGGTCCCATTCGGCACCGGTGTAGTGTGCTACTTTAATGCCCACAATCTCGCGGTGTTGTTTCACCACCATGGCGGTGAGCTTGGGGTCCATGTCGCTCAGGTTTTGTTCATAGGCGCCACCGCGCATGCCTTCGCCCACGATGTTGAGAAACGAAAGCACCCGCGTTTTGGAGTGGGCCATGGTTTGCGCCTTAAAGGTGTTGAATGTTTTCCATCCTGCGCCGCCCGCGTCCACCACGGTGGTCACGCCGCTGCGGAAGGTGAAACCATCCGGGGGAAGAGCTTCGAAGCCGTCGCCCAGGTAGTGATCTTCCTGGGTGCCGAAGAAGTTGTGCGAATGAATATCGATGACACCGGGTGTAACATACAGGCCTTTGGCGTCGATCACCAGCGCTGCTTTTTTAGCGTCGATGTTCTTTGCCACCAGCGCCACCTTGTCGTCTTTCACGGCAACGTCCATCACGTCGTCGATGTTGTTTTTCGGATCGATCACGTGGCCGCCTTTGATCAGGATGGTGTAGTCCTGGGCGTGTAAGAGTCCGGCGCAGAGGCAGAGGACAAGGATGTGAAGTATGCGCGATGTTTGCATGATAGTCAAAAAGTTAAGATTCAAATTCGGTTCGGCTCTTCCCCTGTTGGTGCAGGAGGTTTCTAAAATCAGATGTAGGCAATGCAATCAATTTCCACCAGCGAATCGCCGGGCACGCCGCCGTATACGGCCACCGTGGTGCGCACCGGGGGCTTGTCGCCGAAACGTCCTTTATAGGCTTCGTTCATGGCTTTGTAGTCGTTGAGGTCGTGGAGGAACACGCTGCACTTCAATACTTTTTTCATCGAAGAGCCGGCCTTCTCCAGTTCTTTTTCCAGTTCATCGAGCACGTGTTTGGTATGCGCGGTGATGTCGCCATCGAAGTGTGCGCCTTTGCCCGCAATGAACACCAGGTTGCCGAACTTGGTCGATCCGGAAAACAGCGGCACGTCCTGATCGTCTTTCACGACATTGAACACTTCTTTTTCGGGTGTGGCATCGGCTTTCGCGGTGGCCACTCCAAAGCCTGCAATGCCTGCCACCGAGGCCAGCAACTTTTTCAACGTTGATCTTCTTTGTTCTTTCATATGCATGTGTGTTTTAGGGTTAATCGGTTTTATAAAAATATCATTTTGTCGCGGTCTTTTTCCGGACTGCCGTCACTTCGGCCGTCTCTACGGCGCTGGCCTTGTTTCCAAAACTTTCGCGCACATAGGTGAGTACCTTGGCCACATCTTCATCGCTCAGGAAGCTGTGTTGGGGCATGGCGTTCACGAAGTTTTCGCCGTTCACTTCAATGTTGCCTTCCATGCCGTTCAGCACAATGCCGATGAGGCGTTTCTTGTCGCCCAGCACCCACTCGGTGTTCACCAGCGAAGGGAATCGTCCCGAAGCACCTTTGCCGTTCTTCTGGTGGCAGGTGGCGCAATAGAGCTCGAATGTTTTCTGACCGCCAACTGCCTCGCCTTTGTTGAGGTTGTCTTTCACGGGGTCGGGGTTGCGTATGTTGGAGGCCGACTTCCGTTTTTCCATGGCCGCGAGTTCGGCGGTGCCAAAGTTGTTTATGTCGCCTTTGTACATGACGCGCCAGATCTTTCCTTTTTCAGTATCGGAGATGTAGAGCGAACCGTCGGGTCCTTCGGCCAGGCCCATGGGGCGATAGGTGGCGTCGCTCACGTCAACCACCGGGTCAACCACGGCGAAGCCATCGGCAAACACTTCCCACGCACCGGTGGGTTTGTTGTTTTCGAAGGGGATGTAGGCAATGATGTAGCCCGACTGCGGGTAGGGCGCCCGGTTGGTGGAACCGTGAAAGGCCACGAAGGCACCGTGTGTGTAGCGCTCGGGAAATTGTTTGCCCTTGTAGAACAACAGGTCGTTCGGAGCCCAGTGTCCGGGGAAACCCATCAATGGTTTTTGAAACTGGTCGCAGCGGCCGGTGATTTTTCCATCGCCGCCATACTCCGGGGCCAGCACTTTCTTTTCCTGCATCTGGTCGTAGTAGCAATAGGGCCAGCCATAGTCGTCGCCTTCCTTCACTTTCATAAACTCTTCGGAAGGCAGCACGGCGCTTTGCCAGGGCGAGTATAGGTTGGGCCACAGGCGCAGCAAGTCGTCGCGGCCATGCATCACCAGGTAGAGATTTTCATCTTCCGAATTCCAATCCATGGCCACCACGCTGCGGATGCCCGTGGCGAACTTCACGCCGTCTTTCTGTGTCTGGTTGATTTTGTTGGCATCAAACTTCCACACACCACCGTGCAGTTCGAGCTGCGGGCAAGGATCGATGCCGGGCACGCGCGGTGTGCGGTTCATTTCCTGGCACGAGTTGGAAGGCGCGCCATAGGGCACATAGATATTCCCTTTGTTGTCGAAGCAGATGGGTTTGGCAATGTGTTCGTGCATGCCGTGTTCGTGATCGTCGATCACCACGGCTTCGATGGAATCTTGCGGCGTGAGTTTGCCGGGTGTGAGTTTGTAGCGATACACCGTGAGTTCCGAGCTCAGGTAGAGATAGCCGTTGTGCACACGCATGGCGGTGCCATAGGAACGTTCGGGTTCATAGCTTCCGAATTCTTCAATCACATCGGCTTTGCCGTCGTTGTTGGTGTCGCGCAGGGCCACGTTGCGGGCGTCTTTTTTCGAGAAGCGCGATTTCACATAGATGTCGCCGTTGGTGTTCACGGCCAGTTGGCGCGCGCGTGCCGGAAGGCTGTCGACCACCACCACCGCTTCAAAATGGTCGGGGAGGTAGAGGCCGCCGTTGCCCGGGTCGCCGGGTGGCAGTTTGGGCTGGCACTGCGTGAGCGCAAGCAGCGTGATAAGTGATAACAGTGTAGAAACGGAACGGGTTGGGGTTGTGGTCAGCATGATTTCTTCAGGGGTATAGAAATGATGTCATACGTTTTTGTCTATGGGTTTTATTCAAACAGGAATGTGCCAAACCTTTCGTATTCGTGGAAGTTGGATCCACCCACCATGCTGGTGTGTTGCCAGGCATAGGCCGTGAAGCCGTGGTCGTAGTCGATACGGTACAGGTTGGCACGCCACTTTGTTCCGGGTTTGGGTTGCTCGGGCAACAATGGTCCCAGCAACCGGAAGGGAATAAAGAATTCTGCGGTCCAGCTTTTCACGGTAGCATTGCTTTTCTTCTCGCCGCCTTGTGCACTGGTGGCGCGCTTTGTTTTTCGATCGCCATCATAGTGCCACGGCGACCAGCCAAAGGCTCTTCCTTTGAAGTTGGGTATCAGCAACGGCAGCTCGAAATTCATGGGCGAGATCTCATATTCAAAATAGATCGGCATGCTTTGGTCGGGCCAGAGAAACACTTCCACCACGTCTTCTTTCCAAAGCGACACGTTGTCTTTGGTGAGCGTGGTGGTGAGTTTTTCGTCGTGACAAACAAACAGAAAATAAAGGCCGCGGTCGGAATACAACACCTTGGCCTGGGTGGTCATCGATTTGCCGGAAGCAGACTCTTGCACCGTCACGGCCACCCACGATGTGGTGGCCCATGCGGCGGCTGTGCCTTCGCCGTTCACGTTGAAGTCGGCCGTTTTCTTCACCACCAGCGTGGTGGAGTCGGCCACAATTTTGTTCGCATAGATGACCTGCGTGATGAACATCATCAGCAAGAAAAGTAAACACTTGTTTGTCATGACCGGCTTTGGCTTATACCGAAGCTTTGGTCAGCACTTCCTTGAGGCGTGTGGCCACAATTTTTTCCTGTCCGGGTTTCAGCATGAACACGGTCACGTTGATGGAGTTTTCGCCGCCGCCCCCCACTTCAATGGAGGGCGAGCCGTTGCGCAGCACGTCTTTCAGATCTTTGTCGGAGGTCTTCACTTTGTCTTTGTCCCATGTGATGCGCAGGGTGGGAGTGTGGTTGCCCAGCGGGGGCACGTGCACTTCGGTGGTCACACCGGGGAGTACCTTCACAGCATTTTGGATGTGGGCGATAGAAGCTTCCCACTCTTTCCATTCCTTGTCGTGATCGGCGTTCACATATTTTTCGACGGCCACATACATGCCGAGTATTTCTTCTTTGTTCACTTTCATGCCGCGACCAATATTCGCCCCACGGGGAGGCATGTGCAGGCGTGCTGCAGCAATCACTTCTTTCTTGCCCATGAGGATGCCGGCGCTTTGCGGACCGCGCATGGCTTTGCCTCCGGAGATCACCACAAAATGAAATCCCATATCGTTGAAGCGCCACAGGTTCGACACGGGTGGCACGTCGGCAGCGATGTCGATGGAGGTGGGGATACCGAATTTTTTTCCGAGGGCCACCCATTCTTCGTGCATGATCTTGCCTTTGTCGGCTTCGATGTGCAGGAAGTGCATGAGGGCGGTGCGTTCGTTCACGGCTTTGGCCACATCTTCGGCCGTTTCTACGCGAATGATTTTGCAACCGGTGTTAGTGAGGGCATGATTATAAACAATGTCGTGCGACTTCTGGCAGATCACTTCCGACTTCATGCCGGTGTATTCCAGGTGAGGAAGTTCGGCCACTTTCTTTTCGTCCATGCCGGTGAGGATGCCGGCGAGACCCAGCGTCATGCCGGCAAAGGCGCCCGAGGTGACCACCGCGGCTTCCGAATGCGCAAGTTTGGCGATGCGTTCGCCCACCTTGTCCTGCACTTCGTCGAGCAGGCAAAAGTCTTTTGCGCTTGAGGTGATGGTGTCCAGCACTTCGTCGTGCATGAGCGAGCCGGTCATGTAGGTGAGCGTGCCAGCGGCGTTGATGAAGGTGCGGATGCCCAGCTCTTTGTAAAGATCGCGTTTGGGGGCTTCACGCTTGGGCGTTCCGGCAGCCACGGCAGCCAGGGGCGTTGCAGCAAATACGCCACCCACAAGAGGAAAGGTGGACAAGCGACGAATAAGTTCTCTTCGGTTTAGCATAGAGGTACGAGGTGGTTAGGATTTTAAAGTACGATGCACGCGAACACACGGCCTTTACGAATATAAAGATTTGCCGGGTGACTTGCGGCACGCAACCGTGGTGAAGCGTCTTAAAATTTTTTGTACGGTAATAAAACAATCTCCAAACGATTTCATGAATTGAATGACGACGCATCACGATGTTGCAGTTTGCGAAAGCACACGCGCACACAAAAGAATTGGCGCCGTTGCGTGTGCGTGTGTGTTGGAACGGATAATGAAATGGCGAGGAGAGGATGTGCACTACATTTGGAGTGTCCGATCTTTGCTATTTTCCGGACAGTGCTTCATTGCTGCTGAAGTGTTGGCAAATGCTTTCAATTCAATCCTTCAATATCACAACCTCGGATAGCACTAAATTTTAACCGCGCATCCCAATCTTGAAATTTTATGCCCGTGTGTGTTTTGAAGTGGCATTACACATCGATAACGTTAGGAAGAAATTCAATCCTTTACCCTGATGAAAAGATATTCTACTATCTGTGTCTGTGCTGCCATGTGCTTGCTCATCTCCCTGCACGCGCACGCCCAAAGAGTGAGAGTGCTCACCAATCAAATCGGCTATGAACTCACCGGGCCCAAACACGCTGTGGTGCAAGGCAAAGCGACGGACGAAGTGACGGCCTTTAGAATTAAAGACAGCGCAACGGATGCCGTAGTGTTTTCCGGCAATACCGTGAAAACCGGTGCCGTGAACAAATGGAAAGACTGGCATTTCTGGACCATCGACTTCGACGCCGTGGCCAAAGAAGGAACATACTATATAGAGTGCGACACCAAAGCCGGTGCCGTTCAGTCGTATCCCTTCGTGGTGCAGAAAGATTTGCTGGAACGCAACACGCTTTCGAACGTGGTTTATTATTTCAAAGGACAACGTTCGTCGGGCCTGCTCGACAAAGCCGACCGAAACCTGAGGCTCGAAGACACCGACACCCGGGTGGATGCACACGGCGGCTGGTTCGATGCCACAGGCGACTATGGCAAACACCTGTCGCATCTTTCGTTCTCCACCTATTTTAATCCACAACAAATATCCATCACTGTGTGGAGCCTCTTCAAAACCTACGCCATCATGGATGCGCGAAACGATGTGGCCTTCAAACAATACAAACGCAAAACGCTCGACGAAGCCATGTTTGGTGCCGACTATCTGGTGCGTGTAAAAAATCCGAAGGGATCTTTCTATCGCTCCGTATCGGGTCATGGCCCTGAGAAAAAACCGGAAGACCGCATGATCGGCAAAGACCGGAAAGGCTATGCCATCAAAACCGCCGACACCAAAGACAAAACCAACTATGGCGACATCGAGAACGTGCAGAACCAGGCGACTTATGAAGTGAGCTATCGCGCCGGTGCCGGTGTTTCCATCGCGGCCCTCGCGATGGCCAGTACGTTTCCCGTGTCGGGCGATTTCTCGTCGGCCGACTATCTGAAGGCAGCCGAAGATGCATTTCTATTCCTGGAGAAAAACAATGTGACCTACACCAACGACGGAAAAGAAAATATACTCGACGACTATTGCGCGCTCATGGCCGCCACAGAACTTTTTAAGGTGACGAAGAAGCCAGTCTACAAACAAGCTGCCGACCGTCGCGCGAAAAACCTGATGGCCCGGCTCACCACCACAGGTGCCTACAAAAACTACTGGCGCGCCGACGATGGCACGCGTCCGTTCTTCCACGCGGCCGATGCCGGTTTGCCCGTGGTGTCGCTCGTGAACTATCTTCCTATTGTAGACGAGGCAAACCGCAAGCAAGTGCTCGACGCTGTGCGCAAGTCGCTCACGTTCGAGCTGGATGTGACGCGCGAAATCAACAACCCCTTTGGCTATGCACGCCAACTTGTGCAAAACAAAGACGGTGTGAAGCGCACCACCTTTTTCTTTCCTCACGACACGGAAGCCGCTCCCTGGTGGCAAGGCGAAAATGCACGACTCGGTTCGTTGGCCACCGCCGCAAGACTGGCCGCGCCTTACTTTAAAGACGACGCCGATTTTTATAACAAGCTTCAGGTCTATGCCTGGAACCAACTGAACTGGATACTCGGCCTCAACCCCTACGACAGCAGCATGCTGCAAGGCTCGGGCAGAAACGCCATCGCCTACATGTTCTTCGGCACCTATCAATACACCAACGCACCGGGCGGCATCTGCAACGGCATCACCGGTAGCTTTGCCGACGAAGATGGCATCGACTATGATCTTAGCTATCTCAAAACCGGCAAAGACGACGACTGGCGCTGGGCCGAACAATGGCTGCCACACGCAGCGTGGTATCTTGTGTCCACCGCGATTCGATGAACGCGTGTTATAAAGAATGTAGCATAGTAATGAATAGATCATGGCGTTGCTGAATCTTTCTGCGCGCACCCTCCGTTAGGAAAGGCAAAACCCAACTCTCCATGGCAGACCTGATCATCGCGACGGCGCAATTCGAAAACAGAAGCGGCGACAAAGACTATAATCTCTCCACCATCGATGCCCTCACCGGCAAGGCTGCCGCACAAGGCGCAACGATGGTGGCCTTTCACGAATGCTCCATCACCGGCTACACGTTTGCCCGCGGCTTGTCGCGCGTGCAAATGCTGGACTTGGCCGAGCGCATACCGCAGGGCGAGAGCATCGGTCGCCTTACCGCCATCGCCGCCAAACACAACGTGGCCGTGCTGGCCGGACTGTTCGAAAAAGACGAACACGACAACCTGTTTAAAGCTTATGTGTGTGTCGACAAAAACGGACTTGTGGCCAAGCACCGGAAGTTGCACCCGTTCATCAATCCACACCTTTTGCCGGGCGATCAGTACACGGTGTTTGAATGGAACGGCTGGACGTTCGGCGCGCTCATCTGCTACGACAACAACATTATTGAAAACGTGCGGGCCACCACGCTGCTCGGGGCAGAAGTGATCTTCATGCCACACGTGACCATGTGCACACCGTCAACGCGACCCGGGGCGGGATTTGTAGATCCGGCGCTGTGGCACAACCGCGCGAAAGATCCCACCTCGCTGCGATTGGAATTCGATGGCATGAAGGGCAGGGGATGGCTCATGAAATGGCTGCCGGCAAGAGCCTACGACAACGGCATCTATGCCGTGTTTGCCAACCCCATCGGCATGGACGACGACCAACTGAAAAACGGCTGTGCCATGATTGTAGATCCGTTTGGCGACATCCTCGCAGAATGCCGCACGCTTGGCGACGACATAGTGACCGCCACTCTCACAAAAGAAAAACTAACACAAGCCGGAGGCCACCGCTACATCAAAGCACGACGCCCCGATTTGTATCGCGACATCATCGGCCGCGAACACACGCCCGATCAGCGGGTGGTGTGGCTGACCGATAAAAATCATAACTAAAAGAACAGGAGAAGGAATACGACCGTGACGCTATTCTATAGCGGGCGATGCATGCTGAAAGAAGATCCGGAACGTTGTGCCCACATCGGGTGAGCTCTCGGCGTGCACACTGCCCGACATTTTCTCAACATGCAATTTCACCAGGTACAAACTAAGTCCCTTTCCGGAAGCATGCGGATGAAAACGTTGAAACGGCTTGAACAACTTGTCGCCATAGCGCCCCATGTTGATACCCACCCCGTTGTCGCTCACTTCCACCACCGTGCCGTTTTGTTCGGGATAGGAACGCACTTTGATTTCGGTTGGACGATCAAGCGCGCGGTATTGAATGGCGTTTGAGATAAGACTGAACAGCACATAGTGCACCCGCGCCTGCACCGAGAACACTGAGGGGGCACGGTTAAAATCTTTCCGGATCACCACGCGATGATCGCGGATGTGATCTTCCAGCAGCGAAACAATGCGGTTCACTTCGTGCTCGAACATCACCGTTTCGCGGATGTTGAATTTGTTCTGGCGCTCGTCCACAATGCGGTTCAGGTCGCGGATGGTGAGGTCGAGTGTTTCGGTTGATTTTTCGATGTTGTCCAGCAATTCCATGGACGTAATTTCCAGGTCGTCCATCTTGCGTAACTCCAGCAGGCCCATGATGCTGGCCACGGGGCCGCGCAGGTTGTGCGATATAGTGTAGGAGTATTGCAGCAGCTCGTGGTTGTAGCGGGCCAGCTCCTGCGTGATGTCGGCCAGGTCGTCGTCTTTTTTGTCGAGCAGTTCGCTTAGCAGGTAGCTTTTGCTTTCCAGTTCCTTGTTTTGTTTGATGGTCTGGATGTTTACTTTGTTCAGGGTCCGGATAAGATCGTGGTTGCGTTTCTCGTAGCGCTCCATCATGGTTTTCAGAAACGCCACGCCACCCATCAGGAAGATGTAGTAGCAAAAGAAGACCACGTTTGTAAAATAATAGTCAGGGTCTGTGAAGCCCATTTGGTAATAGCCCACACCAAACAGGTTGTGAATGGGATCGAACAACAACAAGGCCAGCAAGCCCGGCAACATGCTAATCACCAACTGCCGCCATTCGCGAAAGTGAAACACGATTAACGGTATGATGGCCATCACCAGAAAGCCTGCACGCGGTTGATAGAACAAGGCCGCCGTGTGCTCGCTCATCAGCTTGCGCGCCACGGTGAACACCATCGCGCCCACCATCACGTTGAGCGTGAGCAGGTGCCGGCTCAGGATGGTGTATCCAAATTTGTTCAGCACCGGAACAGCCGTGCTGACGGCGCTGATCGAAAACAATATCCAGAACACCGGTTCGAAAGGATGCGTCACCATGATGAGCACAGCCAGCAGGCCGATCACGGCGGCCAGGATACACGCCGTGCCGTTGGTGTTGATGATGCTGCGGTTCTGCCAGTCGGGGCGCACCGCCGAGGTTCCCCACCACGCGAGGCGTTTCAACAAATGCAGGGGACGAAACGATTGAGACATATTCGAAGCGTTGGGATCGTACGGTGTGCCGGGATGTGGGCGATGGGGCGACCCAAGTAAAAATAAGTGAAAAAAGGATGCGATGCCGCAGGAATGATTTCGAATGTCGGGTGCGACAACACTGGATTAGGCTGGGCTTTAGACAAACAAAACCAGGACGCCATGGCGCCCTGGTTCGGCATTCTTGGGCTCCTTCTACTTAATGCGTAAACTCAAATACAAAATTGCCGCTCAATCCATCTGTGCGTCCCCCGGTTGGTGGGGCCACGGTGAAATCGAGGTGAAGGTGTTTTTCGTCAACGGTTACATTCATGGTCTTGCCCGAGTCGAACACGATCTGCTTCAGGTCGTCGCTGAATTTCCATTTGCCCGTGTTCTCTTCAAACGCATAGCCGCCGTTCGAAATCACAAACGTGCCGTGATACGAACCCGACGCCTGTTGGGTGAAGAGTACAACAAAATCGTTGTAGCTATCCGACAGGTCGCCGTCGGGTGTGTTGGTCACCGTGGGGTTGGTCCACGCGGTGGCCGTGAGGGCATTCGTGTTTTTCTCCAGCGCGCTTTCCTCGTTGTCGCTTTTGCACGCCACGGCCAGCAGAAACAGGGCGGGCAGCATTAGTCTTAGAATTGTTTTCATGGTTTGATAGGTTAGTGAAACCTCCCCGTCAAAATATGCCGACACGATGTTCTGTGCCGGCATAGGGTGGGGAATTAAAATCTTAATCTTTTATCAGTTTAACCGTGGCGCGTTTGTCTTTAGACGTGACACGCAGCAGGTAGAATCCACGTTGCAGGGAAGCAACATCCAGCAGCACACCTTCCGATGTTGCCTCGGCCTGTTGCAGGATGCAACGTTTGCCCGACACGTCCGTCAGTTCAAGCGTCAGCGTTCCTCTCCAGTCGCCGGTGGCCAGCACACGGGTGGTGTGCGAGGCAGGGTTGGGATATACTTTCAGACCTTGGTTGGCCGCTTCTTCCAGGCCCAGGATGTTGTCGACGCGCACCGTCAACGTGTCTTTCAACACGGCGCCATAGCTGTCGGTCACCACAAAGGCAACTTTGGTCTGGCCGGGCGTTAGAGGTTTCACCACAAAGCTTTCGCCTGAGGTAAACACTTCCGCAACGGTCTCTTCGCTCGAGGTGGCCGTGAAAGTCAGCGCATCGTTGTCGGGATCGGCAAAGAACGTGGCCAGCTTTTGCTCGTCGAAGGCGCCCTTGCCGGTGTAGGTAAGCGTGCGGGTGGTGCCTTTAAATTTCGGTGCGCGGTTGGTGTTGTCAACCTCAATGTTCACCGTCACCTGGCGCGTTGCACCAAATTCGTCTTTGGCTTCGAACACAAAGGCATGCAGACCGGCATCTGTATAGTCGGGTGCATAGTGCAGCGTGAGCGTGTTGCCGTTCAGGGCAAACGTCAGGCGCGGATAGGTTGCTGTGGCGGTCACGGTAAACACGTTGGTTTCCGGATCGGTCACCGTCACGTTCAGGTCGAGCGTTTCGGCTTCGGCCACTACGCGCGGGGCCACGGGCACACCGCTGAACAACGGCGCCTGGTTCACGTGCATGTGCAACGGCACCACCACACTCTCTTTGTAGGGATCGTTTGATTTCACCACAAGGTCGGCTTTCTGGTCGCCTTCGCCCGAGAGCGAACCCACAAACTTCAGGTTCACGGCGTGTTCCGCATCGGTTGTCACGGTGCCGCTTGTTTCATTTTCAATATAGACCCACGCCGATTCTTCGAACGTTTCTTCGGCTGCACGCACCATCCATCCGAAGTCATGGAAGTCGGCATACGGATAGGTTTGCAGATCGGACCACATACCGCCGCTGTAGAACATGTAGCGGTTTTCTACCACTTCCGAATTCTTCATAAAGCCTTGCACAAACTCAATCACCATGGGGTAGGTGAGGATCACATAAAAGTCTTCGTGCGGAAGAATCTTCGCAGGCTTGTCGAGGGCGATGGTGAGCCAATGCCCGTTGTCGGGAACAGTCGTGGTGTAGTTGGCGATGGTTTTGCCCAACGAAATGGCGTTCACGATGTTTGTTCCACCAGCTCTGATCTCCACCTCGATGCTTCCCGTGGCCAGGGTTTCCGAACGGAAATTGGTTTGTACGTGCGTGAGGTTAAAACCTTTGTCGCCACCGTTAAACTGCGTGCCCGACACAAACTCTTCGGCGCCGCTATAGCCCAGGAAGCTTTCGGCTTTCTCGGAATCTTCGTATTGCAACACGCGGTTAAAAGTTTCGTCGCCCAGTGGTTTAACATCCAGGGTAGACGTTGTTTTTGCCGCCGTGCCCAGTACAGCCGTTTTTGCCAACGCCATGCTTTCGGTGTTGGTAGCCGAAGCCACTGCAGCCGCGCGTTTGTAGCGAATGCTCAGGTCATATTTCAGATCCGACTTGCCTGCAGGGTTGCCAAGCTTCACATCGCGTTGTGCCGCTTCGGAAGGCAGGTTGAACGATACCTTCACGGGCGTTCTGTCAACATTCAACACAGGCGGAAGAATGATGGTGGCCGTTACGGGAATCTTGTAGGTAGTTACTTCTGTTTCGATCACCACGTTGTCGGCAAGCGCAGCAGTCTCACCATCGGGTGCGATGTCTACGCGGGCCTGCAGGCTTTCGCCGGGCAGGATCGTGGGCAGTTTCTCAAGCCATTCAACGGGAGTCCATTCAGGTCCCCAGAATCCGTTTATCAACACTTCAAGCGCGGCGGTGCCGTCTTCGCTCTCCATCTTCAGCGCCGTCATGGTCAACGTGGCGGTGCCGCCGTTGGTGAGGGTGAATTGTTTCTGATAACCTTTCGGGCCGGTGCTGCCGTCTTCATAGGTGGCGGTGTAGGCCATCACTTCGCCAAAGGCGATCGCATCATCCGAAACCAGCTTCTCTTCGCCGGTCACGGTCAGCGTCACGGGTTTGTCGAGGCTCTCTTTGTTGGGCACGTTGGTGTTGAGGTGCACAAACGTTTTGTAGTTGCCGGCAAACAGATTTTTAGCATCGAGCGTGAGTGTGGCATTCAGCGATTCGCCGGCGGCCAGCGTGCGCTTCACCGCAGGCGACAGCACATAGGCAAGGCCAGTTCCCACTTCCAGGTTTTGGTAGGCCGAGAGCTCTACGCCGTCGGTGCCGCTCGCGTTTTCAATACCGGCCACGCCAAACTGGGTCACCAGTTCGCCCATGCCGTCGTTGCGATATTGGAACTTGATGTTTCCATTCCTGAACAGGATGATCTGTGTGCTCACCGGATCGCCCATGCTGAACAGGTTGACTTGTCGCTCAAACGAAATGATGATTCTGTCTTCTTCAATTTTATAGAAGATGCCCGAGATGTCGGGGTTGAAATACGAATCGAATCCACCCGGCACCCACATGGAGGCAATGAAGTTGTTCGGGGCGTCGGTGGTAGGAATGTTCTGTGTGAAGAGCGATGCAGGCGCGCCTTCATCGAAGGTGATGATGCCGTTGTAGCCTACATAGAGCGCGGAGTATTCTTTTCCGTAGAACGTGAATGGCCACTCGAGGTCGATCTTCTTCCAGAACTTGTCATCTTCAAACGGGTCCATCTCTTCAATGGCCACGCGTGTGCCGGTCTTGAAGGCATCTACCCACTGATAGGAAGGTCCGTCTGCACCTTTCGACGAGCGCCAGGTGTAGGCGATGTCGGGCACACCATTGGTCGACACTTCTTTCGTAGCCACATCGGTGGTGGCCCACTCCGAACCCGACACGGCAAGCTCAAGCGTTGCTGCACCGGTGTTCTTGATCACAAACGGAATGGTTTTCTGAGCGCCATGCTCCAGGGTTTCTTCCACTGGCGAGAGGTCCACGGCAATGGCCGGTGCAGGCACCACGTCACCGCTAAGCGCGATCTCGGCTTTGGTGCCGTCGCCATACACGATGAGCACTTTGTCGGTCAACGCACCGAGGTCTTCGGTGGGGATGGTCACGCGATAGGTTGCTGCGTGTTTGGCCGTCAACGTCACGGCGGGTTCGCCGCTTAGAGCAAACTTGCCCTTCTGCAGCGTCACGCTCACCACGTCGATGCTGGCCGAGCCTTCGTTCTTGATCACAAACAGTTGTGACTTGATGGCGCCTTTAAACACTTCACCAAACGCAATGGCATCGGTCGACACCACCGCATTGGCTTCGCCGCCCGAAGTCACATTCAACTTGATGTTGGCTGAAGCCGCAGGGGTGAACGGATCGTTGCTGATGAAGGTAACGTACTTGTTGGTCGCCCCTTCGTTCAGCGTTTCGGTGTTCAGGGTCAATTCCACATCGGCCGATTCGCCGGGCATCACCAGGCCCGAGCCGTTGGTGAAGCTGGTAATGATGTCGGGACCGGGATAGTCAAAGCCAAAGGCCATCTCGTTCTGCCAGGGGAAATTTGTTTCGTAGTCGGCCAGCAGAATGCCGTCTTCTTTTGCGCGGTCTTCAATGAGGGCCGTGGTGGGACGCATGTAGTCGGCGTCGTCGCTCACGTTTTTGTAATAGAAGCGGATGTCCCCGTTGTCGTACAACACGATTTGGAACGTCAGCGGTTGCCACGCTTCGCCCTCCTGCACGTGATCGTACTGCACAATGAAACGATCCGCTTCTTTTAGAATAAACACTTTGCCACTGTTCAGGTATTTGAAATGCAAGCCGGCTGCAGCAATCTGGGCAATGGGCCCATAGCTGTCGCGCAAACGCGGCGTGTTCACCACGCGCACGGTGTTGTCGAGCGTGATCATACCAATTTGGGTGACGTAGATCTTATTTGCTTTTTCGGCATAGAAGGGGAAATCAAAATCAAGTCCCACTTCATAATAATGATGTTCGGTGTTTTTGAAATAGTCGGAAATGTCTGTTCCCGTTTTTGCAATGTCGCTCCAGACATAGGCCACCGGATTGGCATCGTTCACACTGTTGTGTGCGGTGTAGCCATAGGTGTGAAATTTGTCGGGCCAGCCTTCGCTGATGCCCTTGGCGTCGTGCCCCGGAACAAAATACTTTAGCGGAAATGCACCGGCGTTCTCGACCTTCACCGTGGCTTTGGCCACATCGCCAATGGCCAGGTTGTCGATCGTTTGTGTGGCCGGTGTGATTTTGATCTTGCTGGCTTCGGTGCCCACGCCAAACAACGCGATGGTGTGCGTGAGGTCGCCCGACTGCAGCGTGAGCGTGGCGTTCACATTGCCCATGCCCGAAGGCGTGAAGCGAACCACCATGTCCACTTTGTCGCGCGCGCCAATCTGCCACGGCTCGCCCCCGATAATTTCAAACTGTGCATTCGAAAGTGTGGTCACCGGACTTTCAAAATGGCCGTAGCCGTTGTTGGTCACGGTCACCGTCATCTCTTTCGATTTGCCATTAAACACACTGCCGAAATCAACTACGTCGGCCGATTGCAACACCGGCCGCTGGCCCGTCACGGTCAGCTCCACAGGCAAGCGCAGCTCACGTGTTTTGCTGTCGTTCGATTTCAAAATGATGTTGGCAGAATAGTTTCCGTTCAGCAACTGCGCAGCATCGGCCGTCAGCAACACGTCTGCATCGCTTTGACCACTCAATTCGCCTTCCGAAGGCGTGAGTGTTAAATACTTGCCCAGGTCCTGGCTATAGGATGTGGCGATGGTAGACCACACATAGCGGCTGTCGTGAATCACTTCGGGCAACAGCGCCCAGGTAGCACCAAGGTCAAACGAAATCATACAGTTTTCGGAATACGCTTCGTCCATCGCTTCAGCCACGCCGAGCGGATAGAGGTTGCCGGCGGGAACATGGAACACGATCCAGAACACTTCACCTTTTTCGAAGAAGAGTTGTTCATCCAGTTGGATAGACTGGTTCTCGTCCCAGGGCGAAGGCGGCACGTTGTATTCCTGCGCGCCGATCAGGTTTTTCTTCTGAAGGGTTTCCTTGTAGACTTCCACAATGATGGGACCTTTCTTCGGATTCTGACGGAGCCACATCTGCACGTGCGTGAGGTTGAAGCCCGCATCTTCGGTCACCTCAAAACGTGTGGCCGACGAGTTGGCGATGGTGGTGTCCATCTCGCCAATGAGCGTGATGGGCCAGTCCCAACCATAACCAATCTGCTCGCCACCAAACGACAGCGTGGAGATCTTGTTCTTGTTCGATGCAGCGGTGTTGGCCTCGCGCTTGGTAAGCGTGGCCACAGAAGCAGTTTTTACCTTGCTGGCCACAGGATAGTTCAAGCCCGTTGCCAGGAAGGTAGTGTTGTGTTCTTTGCTGCGCGAAAAACCTGTCCAGCGAAGCAACCCTTCGCCCTGGTTCAGCAGGTTGATGGTGTGCTCTGCGGTGTTTGTGTTCGACGCATCAATGGAAAGGCTGATGTTTTTACTGGCGTCGTCAACAGCAATGGTTGGACCATCGTTGGTGGTGCCTTGCGCGATGTTCGAAAGCACGGAGCCGTTGCCCCAGCGGTCGAAGGCCACCACACCAAAATAGTAGGTGGTGAGGCTGCTGAGTTCATTCACTTCCAGGCTCACCGTTTCGCCGGCTCCAAGCTTTGTGCCGACGGCTATCTTTTCGGCCTGGCTCAGGTTGGCGGCAGTGAGGGGAGTGGTGGAGTAGTAAAGTTCAAAACGAATGGCGCGGCCATCGTCGCCGTCGGCGGGTACCGTCCACGTTAGTGTGGCAAGCTCTTGCGCCAGCGCAGTGATCTTCAGATCGCCAATGGTGGCGGGAGCAATTTTGCCGTCGTTCTGAATGGCGAGTTTAGCGTCGGTGAGGCCCGAGCCCAGCAAGCCTACAAAGTCAGGATTGTATTCTTCAATGTCGCGCACGCCGGTAACGATCTGATTGCGCAGCTCGTCGGCCGTCATCTGGTGCGTGCGGTTAGACAAGGCCAGTGCGGCAATACCCGACACGTGCGGGCAGGCCATGGATGTGCCTTGCATGTAGCCCACCTTGTTGTTGGGCAGCGTGCTCAACACACCGCTGGTGCCACCCAGGTCGGTGTTGCCACCCGTGGAGGTAATGTCTGTCCACACACCATAGTTGGAATAGTATGCTCGCTTATAGTCGGGACCAATCGAGTTCACGGCCACCACGCTGGGGTGGAAGGCCGGATAGAAAGGCTCGTCGGTGTTGCTGTTGCCCGAGGCAAAAATCACAAGGCCACCCCGCATGGGACTGCCGCTATAGTTTCCGGCTTCGGCAATGAAGTAGTCGATGGCATCGAGCACCGACTGATCGAAGGAACCGGGGTTGGTATAGCCCCAGCTGTTTTGCGAAATCACGGCACCGTTACTGGCCGCATACACATAGGAGTTTTCGAAGCTTCCGCCGCCCAGGGTCTGCATCGACATCACCTGCACGCCGTCGTTCTTGCCTGTGCCACCGGCCACGCCCGACACGGCAATGCCGTTGTTGTTCACCGCCGCGATGGTTCCCGCCACGTGTGTGCCGTGAAATTGCGGATCGATCTGGCCGTTGTTGTTGTCAAAGTTCCAGCCGTGAATGTCGTCCACATAGCCGTTGTTGTCGTCGTCCACTTTGGGCTTGCCGTTCAGCTCTGCCTCGTTGGTCCAGATGTTGGCCGCAAGGTCGTTGTGGGCCACGTCCACACCTTCGTCGTGAATAGACACAATCACACCGCGTTTGCCGGCCGTGATCTTCCAGGCTTCAAACAGGTTGATGTCCGAGCCGGGCGTGTAGCCCGACTGCCCGGTGTTGTTGTAGTGCCACTGCGAGGGCAGCATGGGGTCGTTGAAGGGCATTGTGCCACCCATAGGCGACACGGGGTTGCCCTTGAACTCCTGCACTTTGAAAGGGCTCACAATTTTGAGATGGTCGGTTTCCGCCAGCGTCACGCCGCTCACTTTTTTGTAGGCTGCCACCGCGTCGTTGGGGTCGGTGTTTTCGTCAAGCTCCACCACATACCAAAGGTCCAGCCCATGCTTGTGCAGCTTGGCTTCGATCTTGGGGTTGAAGGGAAACAGGCGATACATGTTTTTGGCACCCGTGCGCTTGGCCACGGCGTCGAGGGGCTGAATGCCCGTGCTCAGTTCTTTGCCGGGGCGCACACGCGCCTGGCTTAGGGTGGAGGCCATCTCCGCAGAGACTTTGACCTTTACCATACCCTTCCGGACGCTCTGCTGATACTCCTGCGCCCAGCCAGTGGCGGCACAGCAGAGGAGCATCCCCAGCAGGAGAATCCTTCTTTTCAGTGTTCGTAAATAATCAATCATAGAGTTTAGGTTAGTGATGTTCAGGTTAGCGTTTGTTTTTGTCGCCGCCGGTGAGGCGGTCCATGGCGCTCATAATTTTATGAAGGGCGTCCTGTTGCAGCTTGCGTTTGTTGATGAGGTCAAGAATGGCCTCGTCGTCGTGCGAAGACTGTGGCTCCGGGGCCGCGGGCGCGGCGTGGGGTTCTTCCGGAATTTTGTTCTTGCTCCGTTTCTTCATGGCGAAGGCGTTGGTTTAGGTTGGAGCAATTACGAATACAATGGTGGAAATGAAATGCGAGGCAATCGCTACAAAATCACTACAGGGGGCGATTTTTCATCCTAACAAAATCACTACAAGGCGAAAATGGCCGTTCTGAAACGGTTTTCGGAAGGGTGTGCGTTTGCACGTTTACTTTAAACGGACTTGTCTATTTGCGAAAGGAAGGTGACCAGGTTGTGTTCCGTGCCCGTCAGGTTCAACTTTTTGCGGAGCCGCGTGCGGGCCACGTCAATCGACTTGGCGTTCTGGTGGGTGATGGCCGAAATTTCTTTGGTGGTCATGTTCAGCTTCAGGAAGGCGCAGAGCCGGACTTCGTGCGGCGAGAGGTCGGGGAATTTTTCGTGCAATGTTTTATAGAACTGTTCGTGCACCTGCTGGAAGCGCACCTCAAATTCCTGCCACAGTTCAGGCTGGAGGTTGGATTGCAGGTCGAGCACCACCTTTTGCAACGGCCCTTGCAGGTCGGCCGCCACATGCTGTTTCAAGTCCAAAAGCTTTTCGGAAATGGCGTTGATGAGTTCGTTTTTGTTGAGCAGGTTCATGATGTTGGTGGTGAGCTCCTTGTCTTTGAGCACCAGGTCGTTTTGCAGGTTCACCTTTTCCAGCTTCAGGTGGGCCTGCTCCAGCTCCGACCGCCGCGTTTTGTTGCGCTGCAATATGAAGAGCAGCGACACAATCACCAGCAACAACACCAACCCGATCACGCCCGACCAAAAGTAGAGCTCCTTCTCTTTTTGACTGGCCTCCAGCTCGCGTTGTTGCTTGTCGAACTCAAACTGCATTTCCAGCTGGGCAATCTTGCGCGTGCTTTCTTCATTAAAAAGGCTGTCGCGCACCTGGCGGTGCAGCTCCAACGTTTCCAATGCTTCCTTGTATTTGCCGTGGCGTTTATACACACCATATAAAAGGTTAGACGAAGAGCTCACTACCTGCCACGCTGCAATGCTCTGCCCGATGGCGATGGCTTCTTTCAAATGGGGTTCGGCGTGGACATCGTCCTGATAGTGTTCGATATAAAAATTTCCGAGGTTGTTGTTGGAGCGGGCCAGGCCCAGCATGTCGTGGTTTTTCTTGCGTAGCTCAAGGGCTTCGTTGTAGCGCTTATAGGCCAGCGCGTTGTCGCCCTGGTCGCCGGCCAGGGTGCCCTGGTTGTTGAGCACGTTGGCCATCATTTCGAAGTCGTTCGTTTCTTTGCTGAGGGTATAGGCCTCGCTGTAGTAGCGGGTAGCCTTCTCGTATTCGCCGGTCTCGGAATAGATGATGCCGATGTTGTTGAGCAGGTTGCCCTTGTGCAAGGTCCGTTTGTCGTTGCCCGCCGACGTCATGGCAATGTATTGATCGAGCGACAACAAATAATATTTCAAAGCATTCTCATGATCGCGCTGGAAATAATAGACACTCCCCATGTTGCCATAGCCCACCGCCAGCCAATAAAGATCTTTACGCTCCCCCGCATCGTGAATCACCACCTGGTAGATTTCCAGCGCCCGCGAGTAGTTACCCAAATGCAAATAGGTTTTAGCCTGCGAAGAGTAGGCGGCAATAAGCGACGAATCGGCATTGAACTTCCTGGCCAGCCGCACCGCCTCCGCCGCATATTCCAACGCCTGAAACGGATCGCTGTTATAGATCTTATCTGCCAGCGCCAACGACACCCGCATGCGCTCCTCGTCACTTTTGGCATGCTGCAACGCCACACGCAGACTATCCGCCTGCGACGCGGCCTTCACCTGCAACGACAACAACAACAACAACAATAACAAAGCACAAACCAGCCGAACCATGAGGGCACCAAAGTTTATAGGAATGCCAAGTTGCGAAATATTTGGGATTTGTGAGAAGGAATTTGGGGAATCGTTGAGAGGGGTGAACCTGGGCGGTTGGGGGGTGTAGGATGTTTTTTTGTTTTTTGCAAGAGGTGTTGTAGGTGATTGGGAGATGGGTGTTTACAACGTTAAGGCTGTGCGCTGAGTGAGATAGAATGTTTATTGTGAGTGTTTTTTTTGTGCATTTCATAGCTCCGCTCATGGCCTCGCGGCCTCGGATCTAGCCCTGATGGGAACATGCGAGGCCAGCGGCCATGAGCGGCGGTATGAAATGTGAGCAACATTTCAATACACGTTCAGTATGAAAACACACAACACCCAGAATTTATTTTTCTCTCTATATTGCCCAACATGCTCACTTCTCCAACAAACACCACCATCAATCAACATCCACCAATACTATCTTGCCACGGCACGCGAAGGACAAAAAAATAAGCCTTCAGCTGTCCGACAATGGCGTAACGAAAGAGATTGATGTTGTTTCTATGCAAGCAGATGCAAGCATCGTTTGCCTTGAGTTTCCTGCCGAACCCGGATGCCTTGCAGGCTGCGATATTAAAAAGCTGGATTAGCAAGTGAGTTTGGCATGGCGTTATTCAGAGGCGATTGATTTCTTTGTTCCAATCGCATATATTCTGTCAACGTTAAATTCAAAATCATAGGGCTCACGAACATCAAACAAATCAACATCAAAATCATTATTCGAAAAGTAGTCCTTGATCTCATGCTCCATAAAATGCGTAAACTGAACCGGATTCCCTTCATACCACGCGTTATCAACAATGCCCTCATTCGTTCCCTTTTTCACAACAACCAACACTTTGCCACCGGGTTTTACCAACCGGTTAAATTCCGCGAAGATCTTGTCGACATAGTGTTTGGGCGTGTAGATGATCGAGTAGAAAGAAAGAATGGCGTCAAACGATTCGGCTTCAAATTCTGTCTTCATCATATCCATCACCCGAAACTCCATCTGTGGATTATAGGACGTGGCGATGCCAACACATCGTTCTGAAATGTCAATGCCCACAACGTTGTGTCCCTTATCTGCTAAATATTTTCCGATGTGTCCGCTGGGGCCGCAGCCGGCGTCGCAGATGCGGGAGGCGGGTGGGAGCAGGGCAGAGAACTTGTCAAGCAACAGTCTGTCGTATTCCTTTTGGGCTATTTCATTTTTGAAATGCTCATGATACTTATCGGCCGTTTTGTTGTAGGCAATTCTTGTTAATTCATTTATTTGTTCAAGGTTCATAAAATAAATCAGTCGGCCAATAAATGCAGTTGCGATCTATGCGACACCCGCACCAGTTTGTCGCGGCATCCAAAAATCAAAATCATTTCTTTCCACCAAATCCCACAAAAAACTCCATCGCCTCCGGGTTCCTCAACGCTCCTGCGTTCACCACATCCTTCACCTTCTTTCCCATCAGCACCTTCTTCACCGGCGTCTCCGTTTTCTTACCACTCATCGTATAAGGTATGTCCGGCACAGCAACAATTTCATCCGGCACATGCCGTGGACTGTAGTCCGTGCGAAGCGTCGTGTTGATTTTCTTTTTGATCTCGTCTGTGAGCGGCACACCCGGTTGCATCACCACAAACAAAGGCATCCAGAATTGGCCGCCGTCTTTCTCCAGGCAAATGATGAGGCTGTCTTTCACTTCGGCCACTTTGTCTACGGCGCGATAAATTTCGCTGGTGCCTATGCGCACGCCGCCACGGTTCAGGGTGGCGTCGCTGCGGCCGTAGATCACCACGCCCTGCCGCGGGGTGATGCGCACCCAGTCGCCGTGGCGCCACACACCGGGGTAGGTGTCGAAATAGCTTTCGGTGTAGCGTTTAAAGGTCTTGTCGTTCCAGAAAAAGATGGGCATGGAGGGCATGGGGGTGGTGATCACCATTTCGCCCACATCATCGTGCACAGGCTGCCCGTCTTCGTCGAAGGCCTGCAGGTTGCAGCCCAGCGCGCGACATTGAATCTCGCCGGCGTATACGGGCCACGTGGGGTTGCCACCCACAAAGGCGCTGCATACATCTGTGCCGCCACTCATCGACACCAGCCAGATGTCTTTTTTAAGTTTACCATACACCCACGCAAATCCCTCAGGTGGCAATGTGCTACCGGTGGAGCTTATGGAGCGCAGCGTAGACAACGAAAAATCTTTGCCGGGCGCGATGCCTTCTTTCAGGTTGGCCAGTATAAATCCCGCACTCGTGCCGAAGTGGTGTATGCCCGCGTCTTGCGCAAACTGCCACAGTGTTTTCAAATCGGGGTAGGCGGGGCTGCCGTCATAGAGCACCATGGTGGCACCGGCCAGCAGCGCGCCGTGTATGTAGTTCCACATCATCCAACCCGTGGTGGTGTACCAGAAGCAGCGCTCGCCCGCGTGGAAGTCGTTGTGAAAGGTGCCGTATTTCAATTGCTCCAACAAGATGCCGCCCTGCGAATGCACAATGGCTTTGGGCAACCCCGTTGTTCCAGACGAATACAACACCCACAACGGATGATTGAACGGCACCCGCCTGAACACCGGCGCATGCCCCTGCCGTTGCATCACCTCCTGCCACGACACAATGTTCACGGTGGGGTGGATAAAGGCCGTGTTCTTTTCCGAAATCACAATCACGGTTTCTACGGTGGGCAGCGCGCGTATCAGCTCTTGCACGGTGGTGGTTTTGTCAAACACTTTGCCGCCATAGCGATAGTGGTCCACGGCAATCAGCACCTTGGGTTCAATCTGGGCAAAGCGGTCAATCACGGCGGGGGTGCCAAAGTCGGGCGAGCAGCTCGACCACGTGGCGCCCAGTCCGCTGGCGGCCAGCAGGGCCACCGTGGCTTCGGGCACGCAGGGCAGGTAGGCCGCCACGCGGTCGCCCACGTTCAGGCCGCGTTCGAGCAAAAAGTTTTGCAGGGCGGCGGTTTGGTTCTTCAGTTCTTTCCAGCTCACCTCGCGCCCCAGGCCGGTCTCGTCTTTGAACACGATGGCCGGATAGACGGCGCTGGCCTTGCGAAAAATGTGTTCGGCATAGTTCAGGTGTGTGCCTTCAAACCAGCGTGTGTGGGGCATAGGCTCACCGTTGGTCACGGTGGCGAAGGTGCCGTCGTGCACAATGTCGAAATAGTGCCAGAGGTGTTCCCAGAATTCGTCGGGTTCGGTCACCGACCATTCCCACAGTTGGCCATAGTATTCAAAGTGCATGTGCTTCTTTTCGCGAAGCCATTGCATGAAGGCGGTCAGGTTGGTGTGGCGGTTCGCCGCAGCAGAAGGGGTCCAAAGGGGTGTGGGCTTCATAGGGCAGACGGTTCAGGGAACTTGCTATCGCAATATGTTCAAAGCTGCTACCTTATCAAGGTGCAGCTGCTGTTTTAATTCTTCCAGATCGTTGAACCGGATGTCGCCGCGGATGAGTTTGTGAAAGTGCACGGTGAGGGCTTCGCCATAGATGTCTTTTTGAAAATCGAAGAGGTTCACTTCAATTCTTCGCATCAGGCCGTTCACGGTGGGGCGGTTGCCAATGTAGAGCATGCCGTCGTAGCGTTGGTGTTCGTGGCTCACGGTGGCCGCATAAATGCCGTCGGCGGGAATGAGTTTGTAGGCCGTGTCCACTTCGATGTTGGCCGTGGGGTAGCCCAGCAGGCGGCCCAGTTTGTCGCCCATCACCACGCGGCCGGTCAGGCCATAGTAGCCGCCCAGAAAGTGGGTGGCCGTGTCGATGTCGCCTTCTTCGAGGGCCTTGCGTATTTTGGTGGAGCTCACGCCCACGTGGTCTATGTCCTGGCGCGGAATCTCTTCCACTTCAAAGCCATACTTGGGTCCGTTCAGCATCAGTTGCTCAAAGCTGCCTTCGCGGTTCTTGCCAAAGTGGTGGTCGTGGCCAATCACCAGCTTCTTGGTGCCAATGGTCTTCACGATAATTTCAGTGATGAATTCCTCGGAGGTGAGCTGCGAAAACTCTTTGGTAAACGGAATGCGCACCAGGTGGTCTATGCCCTGTGCCTTGAGCAACTCGGCTTTTTCTTCGAAGGTGTTGAGCAGCTTCAGGCTGGTGTCTTCGGGATGCAGCACCAGGCGGGGGTGAGGCCAAAAGGTGATCACCACCGTTTCGCCATTGCTCTTGGTTGCCGTTTCGCGCAGGCGCGACAGGATTTTCTGATGCCCCACGTGCACCCCGTCGAATGTTCCGCTTGTCACAACGGCGCAATCCAGCCGCGCAAAATCTTCAATCCCGTGATAAATCTTCATCCCATTCTGGTTTCGGCCCTAAAGGTATAAAAATTAGGAAATGGGAGGAGGGTCTGCGCTTGCCGCAAGGGTCTAACAATCGGCATGTCGGGAACCATCCATGCGGGCTGCCCGACGCGTCGGGGCACCGCGCTCTCCACTGCAAGTCCTCGCCCCACCCGCAATCCCCGCGGCTGTGGGCTTTCCGTTGCGATCGCTGCCCGGCCACGCACATGCCATCCGCAACCCAATTCCTTCAGGCCCCACATCGATGCACACCCTACAACAAAGACTAACTCAATCCATATAGTAATGACAGCCTTTTCAAACCGGCTTCGGCTTCGCTGAAAAAATATTTTCAAAAAAAACGGTGAGATCTCCCAAAGTGCCCCCTCTTAAGGCTTATTCACACCCAAACCGACCTTTACGACCTGTGATGAAGTATACTAATTTCTCGGTAAACGACTTTGTGACCGACGACTATTTCCACTATTGGGTGGCGCACCCGGGCGACCACAGCGCGCACGTGTTTTGGGAGGCCTGGCTCAAGCAGCATCCCGAAAAACGCGAAGACGTAGAAGAAGCCCGTGCCATCCTGGAAAGCATCCGGTTCTCGAACCACACGTTGTCAACCGAAGACCTGGCCCAGCTCTGGGACCGGGTGCGGCACATCGACACGGCCCGCGAGCAAGGCCGTTCGCTCATGGCCCCGGCCTACCGGTGGTATGGCGTGGCCGCAGCCGTCATCACCCTGCTGATGGTAACGGCCGTCTACTTCATGACCGGCACAAAACCCTGGAAGGAATACACCACCGCCTATGGCGAAACCAAAACCGTGGTGCTGCCCGACAATTCCAAAGTCATCCTCAACGCCAACTCCTCCCTCCGCATTCTGAACAACTGGACCGAAAAGCCCGAACGCGAAATCTGGCTCGAAGGCGAAGCGTTCTTCTCGGTGGTGCACACCAAAGATCACAAACCTTTCAAAGTCATGACCAGCGATGGCGTGAGCGTGGAAGTGTTGGGCACCACGTTCAACGTCTATAAGCGCACCCTCAAAACCACCGTCATCCTCAACTCGGGCCAGATTCGCCTCAACCTCCCGCTGGAAAAAACACGCGAAAAAATTCTGATGAAACCCGGCGACATGGTCGAGTTCAAAGGCAGCAAGTATAAGAAAGAAGAAGTGGACCCCAGGCTCTACACCGCGTGGACGCAAAACAAGATCATGCTCAACCACACCAGCCTCGGCGAAATGGTGCGCATGCTCACCGACAACTATGGACTCGATGTGAAGGTGACCGACACCACCTTGCTCGAACAAACCGTGTCGGGGTCCATGCCCCTGGGCGACGACGACGTGTTGCTGCAGCAGATGGCAAAAGCCTTTCAGCTGAAGATCACCCGCAACGGACAGACAATTTCAATTGAAGAATAAACAACGTATAGCCAAACCCGGATGCAGGGGCCTGCATCAGAAAACATGAAGACGTGAGACTGCCGATGTGATTTGTTTATTAACCCGGAAACGAACTACACAACTTAAAACCATAACCTATGAAAAATTGCTACCTACTACTCGGCTTGTTGCTGATGGTGCACGTTCAGGCAATGTCGCAACACGACCAAGTGTATGCGGCGGTGAGCCGACCCCTGCACGCACAGCAACGTTCCGGAGACGTGAGCTCTCTGAAGCAAGCGTTGAGTGAACTCGAGCGATCGTATTCCATCTCTATTGCCTACAAAGACGAATGGATTGAGAACAAGCAGGTTCACTTTTCGGCCGCCACCTTCAAAGGTGTGGAACAAGCCCTCGACAGTGTGTTGAAAGACACCGGCCTGTACTATGAAAAAGCCGGCGACAATTTTTATGTGATTTACAAAAAACAAATGCGCAGCGCCAACCAGCCCCAGAGCTCCACGCTCATGGTGCCTTCGCTGGCACTCGATAAAGCGGAAGACTTCAGCACGTTTGCAACCGCCGAACCCATTCAACGGGTTGATGTGCGCGCCGCCATTGCCGCCAAGACCATCACCGGTGTGGTGAAAGACGAATCGGGCGTGGGCTTCCCCGGTGTGAACGTGGTGGAAAAAGGAACGACTAACGGAACTACTACCGACTCCGATGGAAAGTTCTCCCTCACCGTGGCCGACGACAATGCCGTGCTGGTGTTCTCGTTCGTAGGCTATGCGTCACAGGAAACTCCTGTGGGCGGACGCACCGTAATAGACATTTCTTTAAACCCCGACCTGCAATCGTTGGATGAAGTAGTAGTGACGGCTTTGGGCATCGAGAAGTCGGCCAAGAGCTTGGGCTATGCCACATCGAAAGTAACCGGCGACCAGATCTCGGTGAACCGTGGTTCGAACGTGATGAGCACGTTGCAAGGCAAAGTGGCCGGTGTGAACGTGACGTCGCTGGGCACTGGCCCCGGTGGATCTTCAAAGATTCGTATCCGTGGCCAATCATCGTTTGGTGGTCAGAACACGCCGCTCATCGTGGTGAACGGTGTGCCCATTGACAACACCAGCTTCGGTACCAACCAAGGCAACACCGCCGGCGACAACTCGGTGGCCAACAAAGGCGGTGGAGCGTCGACCGACGGTGGCGACGGCTTGAACAGCATCAACCCCGACGACATCGAAAACATGACGGTGCTGAAAGGCGCCACAGCCGCAGCCCTCTACGGATCGCGTGCAAAAGACGGCGTGATCATGATCACCACCAAGTCGCGCACCATCGGCGCACGTGGCATCGGCGTGACCTACAACATGAACTACACCGACGAAAAGATTTTGGACTTCACCGACTATCAATACGAATATGGTCAGGGCGAAAACGGACTTGGCCCCGCGTCGGCAGGTGCACTTCCCAATCCCACCACAGGCCAATGGTCGTTTGGTCCCAAAATCGAGCCTGGCATGACACAGTTGTTATACAACAATGTGCAAGTGCCCTATGTGGCGCAGAAAGGCATCCTCAATAAATTTTATCGCCACGGTCAGAACTTCACCAATAGCGTGTCGCTTTCGGCCAACAGCGACAAGGGTGGCATGAACCTGTC
This sequence comes from Chryseolinea lacunae, assembly GCF_016735595.1. GTDB lineage: Bacteria > Bacteroidota > Bacteroidia > Cytophagales > Cyclobacteriaceae > Chryseolinea > Chryseolinea lacunae. The sequence continues at coordinate 46,657 of NZ_JAERRB010000009.1, read as the reverse complement.
GGTGTCCAACATGGACAGCAAGGGTGTTACGCCCAACAACTCCTACAAACGCAACACGCTTAACCTGGGCTTTAGCTACGACCTGTCGTCGAAATTCAGCTTCAAGGGCAACGTGAACTATGCCAACGAGGTCACGAAAAATCCTCCCGTAGTGTCGGACCAGGACAACTCCATTCCCACATCGCTCTATGCCATGGCCAACACCATGCCGTTGGAGTTGCTGCGTGCAAACGCCTACAATCCCGGCGGTGGCGAATATTTGTATTCGCGTTTCACCAACCGCACCAATCCCTATTGGGTGCTCGACCAGGTGAAGGGCAACATTCGCCGCGATCGCATCATGGGAAATCTCTCGGTGAAATATGATTTCACAAAATGGCTGTCGTTGCAAGTGCGCGGCGGTCAGGATTTCTGGACACGCGATTCTGACTACATCAACCTGCCTACCGGCAAAGCATCCATCAGCTCGGGTTCAGTGCTGGCAGCCGTTCCGGGATTCTTCAACGGCCTCTACACGCAGGAGGCACGCCGCTTCCGCGAAACCAACATAGACTTCCTGCTCACCTTCAACAAAGAGTTTGGTAACTTCGGATTGAATGTGACCGGCGGCGGAAACCAGATGCGCCGGCGCTTCGACTCCAACGTTGTGCAGGTAACAGACTTTGTGGTAAAAGATTTGTATACCGTGCAAAACGGTCGTGCAAAAGATCCTACCTACGATCTGGTTGAACGTGGTGTGAATTCACTTTATGGAACAGCCGAAGTAAACTACAAACAGTTTCTCTACCTCAATGCCACCGTCCGCAACGACTGGTTCAGCACACTGTCGCCCGGCAACCGCAGCATCCTGTATCCATCGGTGTCGGCCAGCTATGTGTTCACGCAAACCCTTGGCGACAATTTGAGCTGGCTCAACTTTGGAAAGGTGAGGGCAGCGTTTGCCAGCGTGGGTAGCGACTCGGATGTGCCGCCCTATGCCAACCAGCTTTTCTATTCGGTAAACGCCAACCAGTTTGGCGGTCAACCGGTGGGAACCTCTGCAACGCTTGTGCCCAACGCCAACCTTCGCCCCATGAAAGTGGACGAAACCGAATTGGGTTTGGAATTAAAAATGTTCGACAACCGCGTCAACGTCGACCTGGCTGTGTATAAGAAAATCACCACCGATCAGATCGTGCGTGCACAGGTGTCTGACGCTTCGGGCTACATCAACACGCTTATCAACAGCGGTAAGAGCCAGAACAAAGGCATCGAATTGATGGTGAACCTGGTGCCCGTGCGCACCGACAACTTCCAGTGGGACTTCACGTTCAACGGGGCCTACAACATCACCAAAGTGCTGAGCATCATCACCGACACACCGGGTGAAAACATCACCACGGGCACACACGTGTTCAACGGCTTTGTGCAGCAAATTGTGGGCGAAGAGCTGGGTCAGATCGTTGGCTTTGGCTATCGCAGAGACGACGGTTCTGTCAATCCCGATCACAAGGGCATGATTGTGTATGGCGCCAACGGTGTGGCCCTGCCCACTACCAAACTCATACCCTTTGGAAGCGCGTTGCCCAAGTGGGTAGGCGGGTTCACAAACGCTTTCAACTACAAAGGCATAACGGCTTCCGTCCTCATCGACTTCAAGCTGGGTGGCAAAGTGTTGTCCGGAACAAACTTCAATGCCTATCGCCACGGTTTGTCGAAAGAAACCCTGGTGGGCAGAGAAGGTGGCGTTGACCCTGTAACGGGCGCGCAAAAAGGCGCGGTGGTTGGCGTGGGCGTGAATGCCGCCAGCGAAATCAACAACGTGGCTGCCGTTGCCGAAGACTTCTATTCGGTGGTGCGGGGTTCAGGACTCATTGAGCCGGTCATCTACGACGCAGGCTATTGGAAGTTGCGCCAGATAACCGTGGGCTATGACTTCACGAAGTTTCTCAGCGCGTCGTTCCCGATCAAGGGGCTTCGCCTCAGCTTCGTGGCCAACAATGTGCTGATGCTGAAAAAATGGGTGCCCAACATCGACCCCGAAAGCTTCAGCTACGGTTCCGACAACGTGGTGGGACTGGAATCGCCCAGCGTGCCCACAACCCGCAGCATCGGCTTCAACTTGAATGTTAAATTTTAATCGCACATCGCATGAAAAAGATAATAAACCTCAGTTTTCTGATATGCGTGTTCAGCGTCATCACGTCATGTGAAAACAATTTTGATGAACTCAACACCAGCAAAACGGGCATCACCAATCTCGACCCTGCGCTGGTGCTCAACGACGCTGTCATCTTTTCGTCGTTTCCCGCAGGCTCCATGAACTATGAAGCCGGCATTGTGCAGCAGGTAATTTCTTCCAACACCGGCTTGCTGGTGGGCGCCAACTTCAACCAGGTGAACATCAACAACACCCCGGCCGTCTGGATCAACTACTACCAAAACGTGGTGAAGTATACCGCCGATGTGATTGTGCGCAACAGCACCAACACCACGCGGAGCAACCTCACCAACATGGCGCGCATCGTGCGGGCCAATGCGTTCATCGTGCTCACCGATACCTATGGCAGTGTGCCCTACACCAACGCAGGCAAAGGCTATTCCGACCAGGTGTTTTTTCCGGACTATCAAAAACAGGATGTCATCTACACCGATATCATTAAGGAGCTGACCGAAGCCACAGATGCCCTCGATGCTGCCGGAAAAGTGGAAACAACCGACGTGCTCTATGCCGGCAACATTGCCAAGTGGAAAAAGTTTGGCTACTCGCTGTTGCTGCGTGCCGGGATGCGCCTGAGTGCGGCAAATGCCACAGCAGCACAAGCCGCCGTGACCCACGCCTATGCAGGGGGTGTGATTCTGGTGAATGCAGACAACGCTGTGGTGAAACACGATGCTAACTTTGTGAGCCCGGTAGGCAACCTGCTGAACAGCACAGAAGCAGCAAACTATTACCTGGCCGCTCCCTTTGTAGACGCCCTGAAGAACAACAACGACCCGCGACTGTCGGCCATTGCCGTTCGCTATGTGGGTGCAACTTCCGGCCCCGGACAGGTAGCAGGTGTGGCCACTACGGCCATCGCCAACCAATACGGCATGCCTATGGGCAGCACCGATGGCACGGCCGATGTGTCGGCCGGTACTTTGCCCGGCGGTGGCGCACGCTATGCCTACAGCCAGGTGGATCGCACGCGCCTGGTGAAACGCACATCGCCCGTGTTTCTGGTCACGGCCGGACAGTCTAACCTGTTGCTGGCAGAAGCCCGCCTTAAAGGTTGGGTAACCGATGGCACAGCCGCCGACTTCTATTCGGCAGGCATCAAGGCACACATGGACCAGATGGCGTTGTATGACGTGAACTCAACGGTGGCCGGCGCAGATCGCGACACCTATGTGGGCGACATGCTCGACACGTTCGACGGCAACGAGCTGTCGCAAATTGGCTATGAATATTGGGTGGCTTCTTTCCTGAATGGACCCGAAGCATGGTCTAACTTCCGCCGCACAGGCTTCCCGGTGCTCGCCGTAAATCCTTTCCCCGGAAGAACGGTGGACTTCATTACGCGACTCACCTATCCTCCCTCCGAATTGCTGGTGAACAACGCGAAGGTGCAAGCGGCCATCACCGACCAGGGCCCCGACAACCTCGACACGAAAGTGTGGTGGGATAAATAATAAAATTTGAACGTCAGACACCGTGCGCCGAAAGCACGGACGCCGGTGTCTGACTTTTTTCTTTCAAAAAGGATTGTATTTCATTCATCTAAACACCGGGGACAACCTCGGCTGCTAAAACTTTTCCCTATGCGAACCAAGCAAAACGTTTTTCTGCTGCTCCTGCTCTTGTGTTGCACATCGCTGAGTGGCCTTGCGCAACAGATTTCGAAAGAAGAACTGCTTTTCCTGACACCCGAATGGAAAGGCGAACGCTTTGCCGACGGAAGACCCAAAGTGCCCGACGCCATTTTGAAACGCATGAAGCTGGTCACGCTCGAAGAAGCGTGGGCCGTGCTGAAAGGCGAGAACTACAAACACAACTACGACGACGGCTGGATGTGCATCAATCCCGACAGCGTGCTGGTAGGGCGGGCGTTGACCGCCACCTTCATGCCCGGCCGCCCCGACGTGCAACGCGTCATCGACAAAAAGGGACATGAACAGGATGGCCGCATCAAATCGCAAAACGCCTGGCCCATCGACATGCTGGTGAAGGGCGATGTGTATGTGGTGGATCAGTTTGGTGCCCATGAAGACGGCCCCACCATTGGCGACAACCTCGGCAACTCCATCTTCGCCAAGAGCGGCAACGGCATTGTCTACGACGGCGCCATCCGCGACATCGTGGGGCTAAAAGAAATTAAATCGTTCACATCTTTCTTCAGAACTTATCATCCGTCGCATCACCTCAACAATCCCGACGGCGACCTCAACACCACATTGGTGGGTATCAACCGCCCCACGCGCATCGGCAAAGCCATGGTGCTTCCCGGCGACGTGGTGCTGGGCCGCGACGGCGGTGTGATCTTCATTCCACCACACCTCGCCGAGAAAGTGGTGAAGACATCCGAGATCGTGCGCTTGCGCGACATGTTTGGCCACGAGCGCCTGCGTCAGCAGAAATACACACCGGGGCAGATCGATAACCGGTGGTCAGATGAAATTGAAAAAGACTTTTCGCAATGGCTCAATCAACACATCAACAAATTGCCCGTGCCCAAAGAACAGGTGCAGGAGTATCTGAAGACACGCACGTGGTAGTATCAATAAAAAAATAAAAACGCTTAACCTTCCGAACACACATGGCATATCAATCATCCCGTAGAAATTTTATTACCAAGAGCGCGCTGGCTGGTGCGTTAGGATTCACCTCGCTGGCTGGTTTTGGCAAAGGCCTTGAAACGGCAGTCGATCGCGCACCGAAGTTGTCGGCACCGGCCGATCTGAAAATCACCGACATCAAGTGTGGCTACATTCGCAATGGCCACAGTCTGTTTGTGAAGATACACACCAACCAGGGTATCTGGGGGTGTGGCGAAGGTGTGGACGCAACACCGGGCACCTATCACCTGGTGAAAATGTTTGGCGAACGCATCAAAGGCAAGAGTCCGCTCAACGTGAACCGGTTGTTCGAAGACATACGCAAGTCGGGCTTCTTTGAAGGCGCACAGTCGGGCATGTTTGTGGCCGTGTTGTCGGCCGTGGAAAGTGCGCTGTGGGACCTTGCCGGAAAAGCCCTGGGCGTGCCGGTATATCAATTGCTCGGCGGAAAATTCAGAGACCGCATCCGCGTCTATTGCGACACCGCCTTGTATCGCGCCGACTCACCACCCCCTGAGAAATTTGCCGAAGCCGCCGCGGAAGCCGTGAAGATGGGATTCACCGCCGTGAAGTTCGACATCGACGAAGCCAAAGACCCCAACAAATACGACGCCTACAACTGGACGGCCGGCCCTGCAGAATTGCAACGCATGTACGATCAGATCGCCGCCGTGCGCAAAGCTGTTGGTCCCAAGATCGACATCTGTGTTGACATGCACGGCCGCTACGACGCCGTGACAGGACAACAAATAGCCAAACGTTTCGAGCCGCTCAACCTCATGTGGCTGGAAGAACCCATCCCCGCCGAAAACGTGGAGGCCTATCGCAACATCACCGAATCGACCAGCACACCCATTTGCGCCGGCGAAAATCACTACCTCGCCTACGGCTTCCGCCGCATGCTGGAGCTGGGCGCAGTAGACATTGTGATGCCCGACTTGCAAAAAGCCGGTGGGCTGGGAGAGGGGCAACGCATTGCCAACATGGCCAATCTTTATTACGTGCCGTTTGCGCCGCATATGGTGGCTTCCTATCTCGGTGCCATGGCGTCGTGTCATGTGTGTGCCTCCGTGCCCAACTTCCTGATTCTGGAGTGGCAGATTTATTTTCACACCGATCCCATGTTCAAAGAAATCGTGACGTTCGACGGCCCCATGGTGAAGGACGGATTCATCACGCTGTCTGAGAAACCCGGCGTAGGGGTGGAGATCAACGAAGAAGGTATGCGCAAGTATGCCACGAAGGGCGTTCCGTTTTTTGAATAACACCTCGTTCGTACAGGAAAGAAACACGTCAAGTTTTCTTCCGCTGTGCGAAAGCACATTGAGTGTTTGCAGGAAACTAAAGAACAGATTTTTATGAAGAACCAAGAACGTAGACCGACACATCGCACACACGTTGTGACAATTGTTATTGCCTGGGAAAAATGGATACGCGGATGTTTCAACAACCATCAGGGACGCATACAGCTTGCGGTGGTGTGTGCGAAGACAAACATATTTCATAATGACCGTAACTGTAGCCTTATAACCCCTCTCGTAACAATGCACCGCATACGTTGATTATTCTTCCTAAATTTTTTGAAATCTAGATCCATCAAAAAAATGAAAGCTAACCAACTCATCCTCGTCGTTTTAATTTCACTGCTGTCGCTTCCCGCATGGGCACAAGTGGTCACCCTGTCGAAAGAACAAATCATCGCGCTCACGCCCGAATGGAAAGGCGACCGTTTGCCCGATGGTCGCCCCAATGTGTCGGACAAAATGCTGGAACGCCTCAAGGGTATTTCGCTGGAAGAAGCGTGGGGCATTTTGCGCAACGCGGGCTACAACAACCAGTTTGAAGGCGACTGGATGCTGCTGCGCTCCGAACAGGTGCTGACAGGCCGCGCGCTCACCGTGCAATACTGGCCGCGCCGCCCCGACTACGACAAGATCATCAAAGACAAAGGCAAAGCCGAAGGCCGCATCGGTGGCTTCAACTCGTGGCCCATCGATATGCTGAAACCCGGCGACGTGTATGTGGCCGACAGCTATGGTAAAATTGTGGACGGCACACTTATTGGCGACAACCTCGGCAATTCCATCTATGCCAAATCCAAAAACGGCGTCATCTTCTACGGCTCCGTGCGCGACACGGAGGGGCTGGAGAAAATTGAAGGCTTCAACGCCTGGATAAAAGGCTACGATCCTTCCTACATCCAGGAGATGATGTTGGGCGGCATTAACACCCCCATCCGCATTGGCCGTGTCACCGTGTTGCCCGGCGATGCCGTGCTGGCCAAGAAGGGCGGCATTGTGTTCATACCGGCCCACATGCTCGAAGAAGTGGTGATCAACGCCGAGTTCATCGCACTGCGCGATCAGTTCGGTCATCAGCGCCTGCGCGAAGGAAAATACACCCCTGGTCAGATCGACCAGCAGTGGACCGACGACATCAAGAAAGACTTTCTGAAATGGCTGGATCAAAACCCCGGCAAACTGCCCATGACCCGTCAGGAACTTGACGAGTTCATGAAGAAGAGATCGTGGTGATGCTCTGGCATCGCCCTTAAAAAAATTGTCAAACTAAACCTTCACTACCCCTAACTATGAAGACACCGTCACAAACTTTTCTGGAACGGCTCGGATTAAAAGATCCCGTGACCGAAGTGAATGCTGCACAAAACCCGGGCAACGACCGCCGCGACTTCCTGAAGAAAGTCGGTGCCGGTGGCCTTATGCTGGGTGGTTTCATGTTCAGTCCCATCGAAGACACCATCGCGCAAGCCACCTCCAAGGTGAACAAAGCGTCGTCGCCTTCCGATCTGAAGATAACCGACATGCGTTTTGCCGTGGTCATGAACGGCCACGCGCGCTGCCCCATCATCCGGATCGATACCAACCAGGGCATATCGGGCCTGGGTGAAGTGCGCGACGGTGCCAGCTGGCGCTATGCCATGTTTCTGAAAAGCCGCATCATGGGCATGAACCCGTGCAGCGTGGAGCAGATCTTTAAACGCATCAAACAATTTGGCTTTCACGGACGCCAGGGTGGCGGTGTGTGCGGGGTGGAAATGGCCCTGTGGGATCTGGCAGGCAAAGCCTATAACGTGCCGGCCTACCAGCTGCTGGGCGGACGATACAGAGACAAAGTGCGCCTCTATGCCGACACCCCCGAAGGGGAGAACGAAGCCGACTTCGCCAACAAGGTGAACGTGCGCATGGTGGAACAAGGATTTACCTTCATGAAAATGGACTTTGGCATTGAGCTCCTGAAAGGCACACCAGGCACAACGGTGAATAGCAACTACTGGGATATTGGCCGCCAGTGGACCAACGAACCCATGACCTATGGCGGCACGGAGCACCCGTTCACACAAGTACAGATCACCGACAAAGGCCTTGATCTCATGACACAGCGCATCGCGTTTGTGCGCGAAAAAATTGGCTACGAAATTCCGTTGGCATCCGACCACTACGGTCACTTCGATCACAACAACGCCATCCGCCTTGGCCGCGCCGTAGAAAAATACAGACTTGCTTGGCTGGAAGATCTTATCCCCTGGAAGTTCACCGACCAATGGCGCCAGATCACCGAAGCCATCGAAACACCAACGCTGACGGGTGAAGACATTTATCTGAAAGAAGAATTCATAAAGCTGATCGACGCACGCGCCGTAGACCTCGTGCATCCCGACCTGGCCACATCGGGCGGCCTGTTGGAAACCAAGAAGATCGGCGACTATGCGGAAGAGCGCGGCGTGGCCATGGCCATGCACTTTGCAGGCACACCCATTTCGTTTATGGCCAACGTGCACTGCGCTGCCGCCACCCAGAACTTTGTGGCCCTCGAACACCACTCGGTGGACGTGGACTACTGGACCAGCCTGGTGAAAACCAAAAAGCCGATGATCGAAAAAGGATACGCCAACGTTCCGGATTCGCCCGGCCTGGGCATCGAACTGAATGATGACGTGGTGAAGAAACACCTTGACCCCGAAATGCCGGGCTATTTCGCGTCGTCGGCCGAGTGGGACAAAGACCGTTCATGGGACAGGCTGTGGAGTTGATTTATTAAATTTCTTACATTACATCTTTGCGTCTTTCCTCTTCAACCGGATGAGTGATCACCGAAAAAGGAGGGAAGACGCAAAGTCTTTAAACAGCCAGTACACATGAACAATCTCTTTTCGTCGAAGACGTTTTTCTTTCTCGCCATTCTTTTCATCATCGGCTATGTCGCCACCACGCTGATGGACCTTCACCAGTATGCAGGCTTGCTGCTCATGGGATTTTTTGTGATGATTGCCCTGGGCTTCCGCGGCTATGCACTGCTGAAGGGCTATTCGTATACCATCATGATTTTTGCTGCGGTGAGCGTGGCCATGTATTACCCGCAGTACTTTGTGACCGTGGGCGGATTCAAACTTTCGAAACTCATCGTGCCCCTGTTGCAGCTCATCATGTTTGGCATGGGCACGGCGTTGAGCTGGAAAGACTTTGCACGCGTCATGCAAATGCCGAAGGGCGTTATCGTGGGCGTGCTCTGTCACTACACCATCATGCCGCTGGTAGGTTGGACGGTGACTCAAATCTTTTCGTTCCCGCCCGAGATCGCCGCCGGCATCATCCTCATCGGCAGTTGCCCCAACGGGTTGGCGTCGAATGTGATGTCGTATCTGGCGCGGGCCAACCTCGCGCTGTCCGTAACCCTCACGGCCATCTCCACACTGCTTGCGCCTCTCATCACCCCCATGTTCATGAACCTGCTGGCAGGCCAGTATGTTGAAATCGACTTCTGGGTTATGGTGTGGGACATCACCAAGATCATTATCCTGCCCATTGGCGGCGGGTTGTTGTTTAACCATTTCCTGCATGGAAAATTTGCATGGCTAGATGCCGTGATGCCGTTGGTGTCTATGATCAGCATCGCGCTCATCATTGTGGTGATCACCTCGGCGGGAAGAGATTCCTTGCTGGTGGTTGGCCCGCTGTTGATCGTGGCGGTGCTGATGCACAACATCTCGGGCTACCTGCTGGGCTATTGGATTAGCCGCGGCCTGCGCATGTCGGAAAAAGACTGTCGAACGCTGGCCCTGGAAGTGGGCTTGCAAAACGGAGGTCTGGCATCGGGCATAGCGCTCACCATGGGCAAGCTTTCCACGGTAGGCTTAGCCGCCGCCGTGTTTGGCCCCATGATGAACATCACCGGCTCGTCGCTGGCCCTGTGGTGGCGTGGACGAACGCCGCCCGAAGACCAGGAAACCGACGCACACCATCACGCCTAGGTACCATTTTCCCGACGTCGAGTGAAGAGCGCATGATTTTTTTTGGATCGCGCTTCACAGACGTCGGGAAAGTTGGTAAATAGCCGCATGGAAAATTCTGTAAAGCTCTACACCACCTCCACCGCTGTTGCTTTAGGCGAAAAAATCGCCGCCGTTCTGGGCCTTCCCCTGCACTGTGTGCAATCCGAAAAGTTCTCGGACGGCGAAATGTCGGTGCGCTTCAACGAAAGCATACGCGGCCAGATGGTGTTTCTCATTGCCAAAGTGAACATGCCCTACGAGCACTTTTTCGAAATGCTCATGACGGTTGACGCGGCCCGCAGGTCATCGGCAAAAGAAGTGGTGCTCATCCTTCCATACTTGCCCCACAGTCGCCAGGAGCGTCGCGACGGCCAACGTACATCCATCTCGTCGCGCATGGTGGCCGACATCATCCAGCTGATGGGCGCCGACCGAATCATCACCCTCGATCTGCACACAAACGCCATCGAAGGATTTTATAAGATACCCCTCGACCCGCTGTCGTCGCTTCGCCTGTTTGTGGACCACATAAAAAACTCAAACTTCGAACATCTGTGTTTGTGTAGCCCCGACTTCGGCGGCATCAAACGAATCCGCGAATACAAGAAACACCTCGATGCCGAAATGGTGGTGATTCACAAAGAGCGCCTCAAAGCCAACCAGATTGCCCACATGGAAATCATAGGAGAGGTGAAAGGCCGCAACATCATCATCGTCGACGACCTGGTGGATACCGCCGGAACACTCTGCAAAGCCGCCGACATTCTGATGGAACACGGCGCTTCGTCGGTGAGTGCCTATTGCACACACGGCGTGTTGAGCGGCCCCGCGTTGCAGAACATTCAGAACTCTTCGCTAAAGAAACTCTGTATTTCCGACACCGTTATTGAGAAAATTGAGCATCCCAAGATAGAAATCGTGAGTTGTGCCGATCTTCTGGCGCGTGCCATCGAACACTTAATCAGCAACAAGAGCCTGAGCACGCTTGACAAAGTGGTGTAAAGCCGTGTGAGATTTGTTAGAAAAAAACTGGCCCGGCGTCGACTGGGGTGGGTTGTTGTTGGGTATTTGACAAAGTGGGGGAAGAGCTTCAGTTTATCGATAGCCTGAACGTGTAATGGTTGATGCGTCACCAATTAGTTTAATCCTATCCAATTCTAATTTCTCAATTCTCTATACCATGTTGCGCTAATCTCATGCGCACATCAACACAACGAATGCTGCCGGTCATAAGAGCAAAACAAAAAAACACGAAAGCGGAACTTGTCGCACCGGGTTTCAGTTGAAGTAGTGTTCAGGAATTGAAACAGCACCCTAACGACTGTTTCGCTTTTGACGTCAGGATTCATCCCCGCTTCCAGGCGCCCAGGCCGGTTCACCAAGTATTTTCGAATCGAAGCATCCTAAGCCAGCGGTTTTCCGTTGAAAGCCCAATGTTCTGCAAATAAAACGTCCGATCATAATGTCCTCAAAAGTCGAAACCCTGCTGTATGCGCTGCATAGCGCCCTTTATCGTCTTTTCTTCAACCACAAACCAGCAGCGCTCCAGCCCGTGCGGGTGAGGGCCTGACGCGACACCAATTTAGAGACGGTTGAAAACTATTACCAAAACGACAAGCCGAATGACGATGTTGGAGCAGAGTGATGTGAGCGTATGGCAAGACATGTTCACGTCGATTATTGAGGATGCCGATTCGAATATACTTTTGATCGACGAAGAGTTTAAAGTGATCGGCCTCAACTCTGGTTTCTATTGGATCTTCTACGAAACCTATGGCATTGAACTGAAGAAGGGCAGCTCGCTGCTCAACGCCATGGAACCCAAGAACCCCAGGCTCACACACGAGTGGAAGGAGCGCTGCATGATTGCCCTCAGCGGAACACCCATCAAAGTAGAGGACGTTTTCGAAATCGATGGACGCAACTATTACTGGGAAATACATTTCAAGTCTAGCGCCCTGCCCGACGGTTCACAAGTCATCTCCGTGTTCAGCCGCGACATCACCGTGCGCAAGGCCTACCAGCGAAAAATCATCGAGAACGAAGCCAACCTTCGCTCCATTCTCAACACCATCGAAGACAGCATCTGGCTGATTAATGCCGATTATGAGCTGATCGATTTCAATAAAGAGTTCTATAAGAAATATAAGCTCGCCTTTGGCGTTAAGTTGGTGAAGGGCACCAGCATCCTCTCCTTGCTGCCCGACGACGCGCCCGAGCTGAAAGAAACCTGGCGGCAACGCTATGAAAGTGGATTGAAAGGAAGACCGGGAAAATATTATGATTCTATTCCGGTAGAGAACGAGTTGAGAAAGTATGAAATTAAAACGTACCCGATTGTGGAGAATGGAGAGGTAACAGGGCTGACCGTGTTTGCCCGTGACATTACGAATCAAACACGCGCCGAAGATCTGCTGAAAAAGCAGAACGAAGAATTAATCAAAATCAACTCAGAGCTCGACCGCTTTGTCTACAGCGCGTCGCACGACCTGCGCGCACCGCTCATGTCGGTAAAGGGCCTGCTGAACATGATCAAACGCGATCCGGACAAAGAGAACACCGAGCAATATCTCGAACTCATCGAGCGCAGTGTGAACAAGCTGGATCATTTCATTTCCGACATCATTCACTACTCACGCAATTCGCGTATGGAGATCATGCCCAAACGCATCGACTTCCACGAGCTGCTCGAAGAATCGATCGAGTCGCTCAAATTCATGGAAGGCGCCGAGCAGGTGAGGAGCATCAAAAACATCCAGGTGATGGCCCCGTTCTATTCGGACTACAGCCGCCTGCTGATGATCTTCAACAACATCATCGCCAACGCCGTGCGCTACAGAAACACGCGCACCGGGGCGGACTCCTTTTTGAAAATCGACATTTTTGCCAACGAAGAAACGGCGCTGATCCGTTTCACCGACAATGGCGTGGGCATCTCCGATGAGTATGTCGACAAGATCTTCAAGATGTTCTTTCGCGCCAACGCCGACAGCAAAGGCTCGGGCCTTGGCTTGTACATTGTGAAGGGAGCGATCGAAAAACTGGAGGGCACCATTCAGGTTCAGTCAAAGCTGGGCGAAGGCACGTCGTTCACCATTGAAGTGCCCAACGTGAAAATGACCGCCAGCACATCCGTTGCACCGGAACAATAGTCACAACAAAAACATTCAGGGGAATTATCCTCTGGGTTTTGACGTGCGCGTCTTCTGGCCGGGATAGCTCTTGGGCGTGAAGCGTTTGTGATTGCCCTTCAGGTTGCGCTTGCGTTCCTGGTCGCTTTTTTCGAAGTCGATGTAGCGTGAGATGCCGATGTTCAATTGAACAAACATGTCTCTCCGGCCTCCGGGCATGTCATAGAGGGTGGAGTTGCTGTTCAGTTTGGTGATGTAGGCGTCGGTGCGCGGGTCGAACAGACCATAGTTCACACGGCAATCGAACGACACGCGCCAGTGGTTCGATATGTCCCAGTCGGACCGGAAGCCCGCCGCGGCAAAAACCTGCAACGAACGGAAATCGGATTTGGCGCTGATCGGATAGTCTTTCACTTCGGGCACCATCACACCATCATACTGCACCGTGTATCCGGGTGGAAGGATGGAATACTTCTCTGTTGGAAAGTAGAGCTTTGTGTCTTTGTGGCTCACTATGTCCTTCCCGTCCATCAAAAACGCTCCGCTCAGCGACGCCAGGGCGCTGATCTTGAAAAATGAGAGGTTGAAAATGTGCACTTTGAAAGCTACCGGCACATTGAGATACTGAAGATTGATTTCGCGCAGGCCATCCTGCCCGCCCGATGTGTTAATAACGTAGAAATTTTGCCCCACATTGATAAGCCCCGGGCTCACCATGAAGCCAAAACGCTCATAGTCCATACCGAAATTGACCCCGATGGGTGCAAACTTCAATTCATAGCGGCCCTTGTAGCGGGGGTCGCGGTTAATGCCTTCGTCGTTGGTGAAGGCTGTGGTCATTCCCGTAAAAACTCCGAGTGACATGGAGTATTGCTGGGCCCACAGCGACGTGCTGCTGAGTACAAATACAATAGCGATACAAAACTTGCTCATTATGAACAGTTGTCATTAAAAAATGTGCTGAAAATACTCATTTAATCCCATTGTAAGGTAATGCACTTCCGTCCGTTGGTTTTTAACGCTGTTAATTGACAGTTAAAATTCTTTAAATTTTGCATTATTTCGCACAGCAATTTCAAGAGTCCACGCATGACAATACCCGATCGGAATTTTTTAGCCGGCTATGCCTGGCGAACCAACATCTACACCGCGCTCGCCCTTCGCCTTTTGCTTGTCATGTTCCTGCTGTCGTTGTGCCGGGTGGCCTTTTATATCTTCAATATAAATTTCTTTCCCGACATGACCATCGGAAAACTCGTGCCCCTGATGATGGGGGGCGTGCGGTTCGATCTGGTGACCATGCTCTACAGCAACCTCCTGTTCATCCTGCTGATGATTCTGCCGCTGAACCTGCGGTTCAACCGCTATTATCAATCCACGTTGAAATATGTTTTCTTCATCACCAATGGCATTGCCCTGGCCATGAACGTGGCCGATTTCATCTACTACCGCTTCACCCTGCGCCGCACTACTGCCGACGTGTTCCGGCAATTTGACAATGAAACAAACATGACCGGCCTGTGGATCCGCTTTGTGGTGGACTACTGGTATGCCACCGTTTTTCTCATTGCCCTTTTGGCGCTTATGGTTTTTTTATATAACCGCGTCAGCATTGCTGGCCCTCAGTTGAAGAACCGGGTTGCCAACTATGTGCTGGGAGGCCTGGCCGTTCCGCTCATCGCCTTGCTGGTGGTGGGAGGCATTCGCGGCGGGTTTGGCGAAAGCACACGGCCCATAACCCTGAGCAACGCCGGCGAGTATGTGAAGAACCCACGCGACATCAGCATCGTGCTCAACACACCTTTCGCGCTGATGCGCACCATGGGGCACACCAAACTGGTTCCCATCCGCTATTACGGCGACGCGGAACTGAAAGACATCTACACCCCGCTGCGCACACCCACCGACACGGCAGCCTTCCGCCCCGACAACGTGGTGGTGATCATCATCGAAAGTTTTTCGAAAGAATTTTTTGGCGTGTTCAATGCCGACAAGGAAGGCGGACGCTACAAAGGCTACACACCGTTTCTCGACTCGCTCATTCTGCACAGCCGCTCCTATGAATATTCGTTTGCCAATGGCCGCAAGTCCATCGATGGTCTGCCGTCGGTGGTGGCCAGCATCCCGTCGTTGGGCGTTCCCTACTTCCTGTCGCCCTATTCGGGAAACCGGATCAACAGCCTGGCGTCGTTGCTGAAGGAAAAACAGTATCACACCTCTTTCTTCCACGGCGCGCCCAACGGCTCCATGGGGTTTCAGGCGTTTATGAACCTGGCCGGGGTAGATGAATATTATGGCAAAACAGAATACAACAACGACGACGACTACGACGGCATCTGGGGAATCTGGGACGCCAAGTTTTTGCAGTTCTATGCCGACAAGCTGAACACGTTTCGGCAACCGTTCATGTCGTCGCTGTTCACGGTGTCGTCGCACCATCCGTTCAAAATTCCGGAAGAATATGAGGGACGTTTCAAGGGTGGTCCCCTGGTGATTCACAAGTGTGTGGAGTATACCGACTTTGCGTTGCGCGAGTTTTTTAAGAAAGTGTCGGCCATGCCGTTCTATAAGAACACGCTGTTTGTGATAACCGCCGATCATACCTCATCCGAAATCGAATTTGACGACGGTCGCACCGACCTGGGGTTCTATAAAATACCCATCATCTTCTTCAAACCCGACAACAGCCTGGCACAATACGACAAAGAGACTATTGTGGAGCAGATCGACATCATGCCCACCGTGCTGGGCTATCTCCACTACGACAAACCGTATGTGGCTTTTGGAAGAGATGCGTTTGCCCATGTCGGCGAACCTTTTGCTTTCAACTACAAAGACAATGCATACCAGCTGGTGGAAGGCGACTACTTGTTTCAATACGATGGCAACACGGCCATTGGCTTGTTCAGGTTCAAGACCGACGAGTTGTTGAAAGAGAACCTGGTGGCGCAGCATCTTCCGGTGCAGGATTCGCTGGAGCGAAAGATGAAGGCCATATTGCAGCAATACAACAACCGCATGATCGGCGACAGCCTCACGGTGAATGCAAAAATGAAATTGATCCCGCAGTAGGGCAGTGGCGAATCAGGCGAGGTTGTGATAGACGTTTTGCACGTCGTCGTCGGCCTCCAGCGCTTCCACACATTTCAGCACTTCGTCCTGTTGTTCTTCGGGAAGTTCTTTTGTGGTGTTGGGGATGTATTGGAGCTCGGAGCTTTTGGCTTCCAGTCCTTTCGATTCCAGGAATTTGAGCATGTGGCCAAACTCCGTGAACTTGGTGTAGATAATCAATTCCTCTTCACCTTTTTCGATGTCTTCGGCGCCCGCGTCAATGAGGTCGAGTTCGTATTCGTCGAGGTTCAGTTTGGAAGGGTCGAATTTGAACACGCCTTTGCGCTCGAACAAAAACGCCACAGAGCCAGAGTTGCCCATGGCCCCGTCGTTCTTGGAGAAATGAAGCCTGATGTTGGCCACAGTGCGCGTAGGGTTGTCGGTGGCACATTCCACCACGATGGGCACACCGTGAGGGCCATAGCCTTCGTAAACAACTTCCTGAAAGTCTTTCTCTTCTTTGGACGACGCCCGGCGGATGGCGGCTTCCACACGATCTTTGGGCATGTTCACACCCCGCGCATTCTGGATGCACATTCTGAGCTTTGGATTGTTTTCAGGCAGCGGTCCGCTTTGCTTCACGGCAATGGCAATGTCTTTGCCGATGCGGGAAAAAGCTTTGGCCATCCGGTCAAAGCGGGCAAACATCTTGTGCTTTCGTTTTTCAAATACTCGACCCATGCGAAACGTGTTTTTTAAAGGACAGGCAAAATTATAGGAGAACGGCAATTAGTCAAGGATTGCGTCAAGTTATTGGGAAATAAGGCGCCGCTAAAGTCAGCATCAACCCGGTCGGTAGCCCCATAGGTCAGAAGAATTTGCGGCTTTCGCGATACCAGCACCCCTCACTTTCCGAGTTTCTTGAGAAAAATGAAAAAATCATTTTTCCGGCGCAATCCTACATTAAAGGCCGGTAGTTGGGTTGTTTGGTTCAAAAGAATCCAAGGGATGCCTAAAATATTGTTTTTGAGCCTATAATGCCTGAAAACAGGAAGTTACCTTTAAAGAACGGATCGCATACAGTTCAGAAATTTCTTTACTTTTGTCGGTCTATAGTTTGCTAATATGCGTTTTCGACGCCAAATCTTACTTTCTTTCTTGCTTTGCGTTCTGTCGGGTTTCAACTACGGACAGATCGTGCCGGTTATTACTGGCCAAACCCCCGATCCCATAACGGTGGACGAAGATCAGCCCCTGGCCCTCGACATCACCAACATCGTGGTGGATGATGCCGACAGCGCCTTCCCGGAAGATTTTTCGTTGTCGGTGACCGAAGGACCGAACTACACAGTGGAAGGCACCACCATTATGCCCACCACAAACTTCAACGGCGCCCTGCCCGTGACCGTGGAAGTGAACGACGGCACCTCCGAAAGCAGTCCCTTCAACCTTAATGTGGTGGTGAACGCCGTAGATGATCCCCCGGAGATTGTCGGGCAAAGCAGCCTCACCACGCCCGAAGAAACGGCCATCAACATCAACGTTTCCGACCTGGTCATTACCGATCCCGATGCCGACATCAATTTCACCGTCGTTATTTCGCAGGGCGACGACTATACTTTTTCGGGTACCATCGTAACACCCAATCAGGATTTTACCGGACTGCTGAGTGTGAACGTGCAGGTTTCGGATGGAACAAGCCTTAGCGCTACCTATCCGTTGAAAATCAGCGTGACCCCGGTGAACGATGTGCCGGCCATTACAGGACAAAACACGGTGACGACGCTGGAAAATTTGCCACGCGCCATCCAGCCCACCGATCTTATTATATCCGATCCCGACGATTCTTATCCTGCCGGATTTTCCGTAGTAATATTATCCAATCCGAACTACAGTTTTCTGGGCAACATTGTGACACCCGCGCTGGGATTTTCCGGACCGCTCACCGTGCGTGTGCAGGTGAACGATGGCGATGCTCTTAGCAATATTTATAACCTCACCATGGACGTGACCGGCCTGAACGATCCACCGGTCATCATCGGGCAAAACACGGTGACGATGACCGAAGATCAGCCCCGGACGTTTGTGGTCACCGACGTGCTCATCCTCGATCTGGACGACACATACCCGGGTGGATTTACACTGACCGTGCTTCCGGGTACAAACTACAATTTTGTGAACAACACGGTGACACCCACCTCGAATTACAGCGGACCCCTCACGGTGAATGTGAAGGTGAACGATGGCGACAACGACAGCAACACCTTTGGTGTGGGCGTCACGGTGAATCCCGTCAACGATCCTCCCGCCATCAATGGTCAGAACCCCGTAAGTACGAATGAGGGGCAAGCCCGCGCGATTCAGTTCAGCGACCTTCTAGTGTCTGACATAGACAATTCCTATCCCACCGGATTCTCGTTGACAGTGCAGGGCGGAGCGAACTATACCGTGTCGGGCACCACCATCACACCCATCGGCGCTTTCAGCGGTACCCTAACTGTGAATGTGCAGGTGAACGATGGCGGACTGTCCAGCAACGTGTTTCCGCTCCAGGTAACGGTGGTGCCGGTGAACGATCCCCCCGTCATTTCAGGACAGAACGTTGTGTCGATGGCCGAAGATCAAACCCGCACGATCGCCGTCACGGACGTGTTGATCACCGATCCGGACGATACCTATCCCGGCGATTTCACACTAACGGTGCTTGACGGCACCAACTATACTCATGCGGGCAACGCCATCACCCCGGTATTGAATTTCACGGGCGCGCTCACCGTGAACGTGAGAGTAAACGATGGCCAGGTCGATAGCCCACCCGTGGGAATATCCGTAACCGTGACACCCGTGAACGACCCGCCGTCCATCACAGGCCAGGTGGCCGTGAGTACAAACGAAGATGTGGCCAAGGCGATTGTGATCGGGAACGTGGTTGTTTCTGATCCTGACAACACCACCTTCACACTCGTTGTGGAGGCGGGCACAGGCTATGCATTTTCCGGAAACACCATTACGCCCGCATCAAATTTTAATGGAATATTATCGGTGAACGTGCACGTGAACGACGGCGCATTGAACAGCCCCTCGTTTCCCCTGCAAGTGACCGTGGTTGCCGTGAACGACGCGCCGATCATTGCCAGCCAGGTGGCCTTGTCGACACCGGAAGAACAAGCCATCACGCTCGACTTTTCCGATCTGAACGTGACCGATGTGGACAACACCTACCCAACGGGTTTTACACTGACACCCACTGCCGGATCGAACTATTCGCTTTCCGGAAAAACCGTTACGCCTGCTGCCAACTTCACCGGTGTGCTCACCGTGAACACGACGGTGAATGACGGTTCGGCCAACAGCAACGTCTTTGCCGTGAAGATCACGGTCAATGCGGTGAACGATCCGCCCGTCATCAACAGCCAGTCGACACTGACGGTGGCCGAAGACAACTCCATACAACTCCAGCTCTCTCACTTCTCCGTGACCGATCCGGACAACACGTTCCCGACCGGATTTTCTCTCAGCGTTGGATCGGGGGCGAACTACCAGGTGTCGGGCACCACGGTGACGCCGGCAGCAAACTTCACAGGCACCTTGACCGTGCCCGTCACCATAAGCGACGGCAACGCATCCAGCGCGCCGTTCATGGCCACCATCACTGTCACGCCCGTGAACGATGCGCCAGAGATCACCGGGCAGTCTACACTCACCATTGCCGAAGTGCAACCTATTTCATTAACCCTTTCGCAACTGACGGTGTTTGATCCGGACAATACTTTTCCATCGGGCTTCACGCTCTTTGTGCTGGCGGGCGCAAACTATTCCGTTACGAACAATGTGGTGACGCCGGTGGCAAACTTCAGCGGCACCTTGCTGGTGAAAGTGTTTGTGAACGACGGTGCCTTGAACAGCCCCATCTACAACCTGCAGATCTCGGTGAATTCCACAAACGACCCGCCGCAGATCACCGGCCAGCAAACTTTATCGGTGAACGAAGATTCGCCCATCACCATTCAGCTGTCGAACGTCACCATTGTGGACCCCGACAATTCGCCAGGAGATTTTACACTCTCCGTACTGGCAGGCACGGGCTATACCTTCACCACCGCAAACGTCGTGACGCCGGCGCTCAACTTCAACGGTCAGCTTACCGTGAAAGTGAAAGTGAACGATGGCACGGTAGACAGCGCGCCCTTTAACCTGCTGGTGACCGTGAACCCCGTGAACGATCCGCCATCCATAACCAACCAGGTGGCGTTGTCGACTAACGAAGACACCCCGTTGACGCTTGCCGTTTCAAACTTCACCATCGTCGATCCCGACAACACATCGGGCTTTACGTTGAGCGTGGGCAATGGAACGAACTATGCCGTTTCGGGAAACATCATCACACCGGCGCAGAATTTTTCAGGCACACTCACCGTGCCGGTCACGGTGAACGATGGTTCGGCCAGCAGCGCCGTGTTTAACGCAACAGTAACCGTGAAGCCGGTAAATGACGGGCCAACCATCACAGGTCAGCTGGCCTTGTTCACGATAGAAGATACCCCCATCACGTTGCAGTTCACCGACCTCACGGTGACGGACGTAGACAATGCATATCCCACAGGCTTCTCACTTACGGTGCAACCCGGAACAAACTACACGTTCAGTGGCCGAACAGTCACACCGGCGGTCGATTTCAACGGCGTCATCAACGTGAATGTGGTGGTGCACGATGGAACAGTAGCCAGCCCGGTGTTTCAGGTGAAGATCACGGTGACGAACGATGCCGATGCACCAACCATCACGGGCCAAAACGCAGTGTCGGTGAATGAAGATGCAACCCGCGCCATCGAAGTAGCGGACCTTGTCATTAGTGATGCCGACAGCGGTCCGGGCGATTTCACGCTCACCGTCTTGCAAGGCACCAACTATGCAGTTACCGGAAACGTGATCACGCCCACGGCCAACTTCTTTGGAATCATCACCGTGAATGTTCGTGTCAACGACGGCACAGCGAACAGCAACACTTTCCCCTTGAAGGTGACGGTGGTGTCTGTGAACGACGCACCAACCTTCGATCCGCTGGCCGACATCGCACTGGCCGAAGACGCGCCGCCGCAGACGTTCACGATCAAAAACATTTCGCCGGGCCCACTGGAAACAGGACAGCAGGTTTCGGTCACCGTGGTGTCTGACAACACAGCATTAATACCTCAGCCTACTATTTCGGGATCTGCACCAACCATCACGGTGTCGTTCACGCCCCAGCCCAACGCATTTGGCACCGCCACCATCACGGTGAAAGTGCTGGACACGGACTTTGCCGAACTCACCAGAACGTTTACCATCACGGTGTCGCCGGTAAACGACGCGCCAACGCTCAATGCGATTGCCTACGGCCCCATACAGGAAGACACCGACTTGCAGGTGATTCCGCTGGAAGGAATATCGGCAGGAGCAGGAGAGGATCAGACTCTGGTGGTGACAGTCGTTACCAATAAGCCAGAGTTGTTTGATGTGTTTGAAGTGGTGTATGCCAGCCCGCAATCCACAGGCTCGCTGCGCGTGAAGCCAAAAGCCGACGCCAACGGCACGGCCCAGATCACGGTGCGTGTAGAAGACAATGGCGTATCCACGCCGGCGCCCAACGTCAACTTTATCACACGGGTATTCAACCTCGTGATCCAGCCTGTAAACGATCCACCGGTGTTCAACTCCCAACCGGTCATCCTCACAGAAGCCGGCAAGCCGTATGAATACATTGTCGAAGTGAGCGATGTGGAAGGTGATGCGATCACCATCACAGCTCCCATTAAACCCGCGTGGATGGTCTTCACGGCGCTGGGCAATGGAAAAGCCAGACTGTCGGGCACTCCCCCGCTAACGGCGTCGGGTCCGGTGGCGGTGAAACTGCAGGCTAAGGATGCTTCCAGTACGCTGGTGGATCAGGCGTATACCCTGGTCGTGAACTCGCGCCCTGTAATACAATCGTTCGCCATCAGCACACAGGAAGATACGCCCTATGCGTTCACCACGGGTCAGTTTGCCGCGGTGTTTGCCGATGCAGACGGTAACATTCTCAGCGAGGTGCAGATCACAAAAGTTCCATCGAGAGGAAACCTTACGGTGAAAAATGCCATTGTTTCGGAAGGCGATCGAATCACAGCGGCAGACCTGTCGACATTGAAATATGTGCCCGAGCAGGACTCCACCGGTGCGGACACGTTGCGTTGGGCGGCAAGCGATGGATTTTTGTACAGTCTTGCGGATGCTTATGTCGCCATTAAAGTGATCGGCGTAAACGATGCCCCCATCATCACACGCCTGGAATCGGATAGCTTGAAGTATGAACTGGGCAGTGAAATTCCCGTGTTCCTCACGCCAACCTTTGATGCTTACGATCCAGACAAGGACGACATTACCAGTGCAGAGATCGGCTTCCGCCAGGAGAACTACCGGCTGGCGAATGAGAAACTTATTTTCAACAACACCGCCAACATCAAGGGAACCTTCAATCCTAACTCGGGTGTGTTGAACCTCACGGGCAACGCCACGGCAAAGGAGTACGTGGAGGCTATACGCTCGATACGATACAACTATACCGAAGCCACCGACCTCACACTCGATTCGCGTAGCGTATACTTTACGTTGAGTGATGGCAAGAGCTTTAGTGAAACGAAAGACCGGGTCATCACCCTCATCTACACCTTCCGCGACCTCGACATCCCCACCACGTTCACCCCCAACGGCGATCTGGCAAACGAGACCTGGAACATCTATTCGCCCAATGGCACGGGGCAATATCAGGAGGCGCTCATTCGCATCTACAACAAGAAGGGAACCCTCTTGTTCGAAACAAAAGGACTCGACACCCCGTGGAACGGCATGTACAACGGCGAAGTGCTGCCGGTGGACACCTACTTCTACACCATCGATTTGAAATACAACAAGGTTCGTTACAGAGGAACTGTTACCATTTTACGATAAGGGCCCATGGGAAAATTTCTACGGATATTATTTTTGTGCATCACGGCGTCTACGGCAACGCTGGCGCAATACGTGCCCACCAGTGGTCAGCCGTTTCAGTTTGCACCCATCTACAATCCTGCGTTTGCCGGTGTGGAGGGGTACAAAGATTTGAAGTTTGCCTACCGTTATCAGTGGACAGCGTTTGGAAAGAACGCGCCCAAGTTCATCAACCTGTCGTATACCATTCGCCTGAAGGAACCGTTTGACCTGAACATGAATTCGGCCCGCACGGGAACCGACGATCAGGAAAAGAAAAACGAAGAGGTTCCCAACATCAAAAAAACCATTCACGGCTTCAGCATCAACGTGTTCAACGAAAGCTTTGGTGTGCTGAAGCGCCTCGGCGGCGGACTGACCTATGCGTTTCATTACCCGGTAGGAAAAAAAGCAAGACTCTCCACGGGCCTCAGCGTTTTGCTCGACAACACCCGCATCGATGTGAACAAACTTTACCTCGGCATAAACGCCCAACCCGATCCATTCTATGAAAGCATGGTGGCGAGCGGCGTGAGCCACACCAACCTCAACGTGCGCGCAGGCGTTTTACTTTATTCGCCCCGCTACTACGTGGGTGTGTCGTACCTGCCGCTGGTGAACAAAGATCTTAAAACGTCAGAAGCGGCGTTCAGCGACACGTTCTACACGGGTTCGTTGCAGGCGGGTGTTTCGTTTCCCGCCAGCGCCGTGGTGGACGTGAAGCCCAGCGTGCTTGCGCTGCTGCAAGAGAACAACAAACTCGTTATCGACTACAGTGTGAAAATCTACCTCGAACAAAAGCTCTGGTTTGGGGTGACCTATCGCGATGTGAAGAGCGCGGTGGGCATGGTGGGCTTTAACCTGAGCGAGCGTTTGGCAGCTTCCTATTCCTACGAATTCTCGTCGGGAGGCATGCAGCAATTCAGCAGTGGAAGCCACGACCTGGTGCTGGCCCTTCGCCTGAACAACCTGAAGCGACTCAGTCCACAGATCTGGTAATTTGCCGACGATTACCTTGGCTGTGTAAGGTGGATTCAGGGTGGAACATCTATATTTGCGTCCCGTATGACAAAAGAAAAAGTGTGGCTTTCCTCCCCTCACATGGGCGGGGAAGAAGCCAAGTTTGTGACCGAAGCGTTTGATACCAATTGGGTTTCGCCGGTCGGTCCGCACATCGTTGCGTTCGAAGAAGTATTATCCACTTACAACAGCATTGGTCATTGCGCGGCGCTCAGCTCAGGCACAGCGGCCATTCACTTGGCGCTGATTATTTTGGGCGTGAAACAGGGCGACGAAGTGATTTGCTCTTCGTTCACTTTTTCCGGATCGTGCAACCCGATTGCCTACCAGCTTGCTACCCCCGTTTTTGTCGACTCTGACACCAGCACCTGGAACATGGACCCGGACCTGCTGGAACAAGCCATCCAGGATCGCCTGAAGAAAACAGGCAAAAAGCCCAAGGCCATCATCATCGTTCACCTCTACGGCACGCCTGCGCGCATAGAAGCTATTATGGACATCGCGAAGCGGCACAACATTCCCGTTATTGAAGACGCCGCCGAGGCACTTGGCGCGACGTATAAAGGAAAAAAACTAGGAACGTTTGGCGACCTGGGCGTCTATTCGTTCAACGGCAACAAGATCATCACCACGTCGGGTGGCGGTGCACTGGTGTCGGAAAATGAAGCGTGGATAAAGAAGGCCCGGTTTCTGGCAACGCAAGCTCGCGACGCAGCGCCCCACTACCTCCACAGCGAGATTGGCTACAACTATAGACTCAGCAACATTTGCGCAGGCATTGGCCGTGGGCAGATGATGGTGCTGGATGAACGCGTGCGTCAGCGCCGCGATAATTTTGAATTCTACACCCGCGAACTCGGAACGTTGCCGGGTGTCTATTTCCTGCCGGAACCCGAACACAGCTTCAGCAACCGTTGGCTCACCACATTGCTGATCGATCCAGCACAAACAGGAGGTGTGACCCGCGAAGATATCCGTCTGGCATTGGAGGCCGCCAACATCGAGAGCCGCCCGTTGTGGAAGCCGATGCATACACAACCGGTGTTCAAAGATGCGCCCTCGTATGTGAACGGTGTGTCTGAAAAACTTTTTGATCAGGGCTTGTGTCTGCCTTCGGGCTCCAACTTGCCAACAGCCGACCGAAGCCAGGTGGTGGAGATCATCAAGAAGGTGTTAAAGAAGTAAGCTGCAATTTTTTTTAGGCCTCCGGATCGGCCACGGGCTGGGGAAGGGGGCCAATTTCTTCTACCGTCAGCGCATCCGTTAATCTGAATTCGCCAATGCGTGTGCGGCACAGTTCGGCCAGGTAAGCACCGGTTTGCAGGGCTTCGCCAAAATCGCGGGCAATGCTGCGGATGTACGTGCCCTTGGAACACACAATTCTGAATCCTACTGCCGGCAGTTGCACATGCGTGATGTCGAACGCCTTGATTTCAATTTCGCGGGGTGTCAGTTCAATAGACTTGCCGGCCCGGGCAAATTCATAGGCCCGCTTTCCGCCGATGCGTATTGCAGAATGTTGTGGAGGCAGTTGTTGAATCTTTCCCAGGAAGCTGCGCGCGGTGTCGTGTATGCGATCCGTTGTGATGGCGCTAATGTCTTTTTTTTCGGAGACTTCGGTTTCCAGGTCGAACGATGGTGTGGTTTGGCCGATAACAAACGTGCCCGTATATTCTTTCTCTTGCGCCATGAACTCTTCGATGCGCTTGGTCATTCTGCCTACGCACACAATGAGTAGCCCGGTGGCCAGCGGGTCCAGCGTTCCGGCATGACCTACTTTTTTTGTTTTGAGTTTATAGCGCAGCTTGTTCACCACATCGAACGACGTCCAGCGAAGGGGCTTGTTCACCAGCAGCACACGGCCCGGATCGGTAGGTTGAGTGCTCATAAAAATATCACACGATGGTAAGCCCCACGCCCAGGTAGTACAACACCAGAATGGCTACGCCTACGATAATGCGATAATAGCCAAACACCTTGAAACCGTTGCGCGTGAGAAAGCTGATGAAAGATTTGATGGCCAATATGGCGACGATAAACGCCACGATATTGCCCACGGCCAGTAACGTGATTTCGTGCGACCCGAACGATCCTCCTTCGCCATAGAACTTATACATTTTATAGAGCGTAGCAGCAAACATGGTAGGCACAGCGAGGAAGAACGAGAATTCTGCCGCAGTCTTCTTGGTGAGTTTTTGCGTGAGCCCGCCAATGATGGTAGCGGCCGAACGCGACACGCCGGGAATCATGGCAATGGTTTGAAACACGCCGATCTTCAGCGCCGTCGGAAAGGTGACGGTTTCTGTGCCGTTGGTTTCATTGGCATGGAAAATCTGATCGAGGAATAAAAAGAAAATACCTCCGGCCACAAGCATATACCCCACAACATCGACACGTTCAAGAAGGGCATCGATGTAGTCGTTGAGCAACAGTCCGGCGACGGCTGCAGGAAGAAAGGCGACCAGCAGTTTGAGATAAAAGAACAAGGTGTCTTTGAACGACTTGGCGTCAGGCAAAAAACGTTTCCAGTAGAGCACGATCACCGATAGAATGGCGCCGAATTGAATGGCCACGGTAAACATTTTGGTGAACGGATCGGAGGCAATGCCCATCAGCGATGAACCAATGATCATGTGCCCGGTAGAAGACACAGGCAGAAATTCGGTGATGCCTTCAATGATGGCCAGCACAATGGCTTGAAAAATAGACATGGCACGTTAAAAGGTTGGTGCGTTGAAAGTCAGCAGAAGGAGCGGCGCGCGATGAGCAACCCGCGCGATATTATTTCGAAGGCTTGTGCAGAATGGCCACGATCTCGATCACAAAGCCGGCCATCACAATGATGGGGCCAAGCGTCAATCCAAGAAGTCCGAAGCCGTGTTGCTCCTTGTCGAGGCTCATCACAATGAAGCCAAACACCAGGGTCAGCACCCCGATGATCATCAGTTGGTAATTTTTCTTTCCGAAGGGAAGTTTGCTTTGCATGTGCGGTATCGGTTATCAGTAAAGTTCGTCTAAAGACATTCTCAAGTAGCGGCGAATGGAGAAGAAGGTGCTCAGCACGGCCACAATCATGCCGATCACCAGCAGCGCACCCAGCAGCGCCATAAACTGCGTTCCATTGTGAAGAATGGAAAGGTCTGCGATTTTCGACTGTGCATAGTTCGACAGGCTCCAAAGCATGGCTGCCGACATCAATCCCGCCAGCAAGCCATAGCCCGCCGCGCGCAACAAAAACGGGCGGAGAATGAACCACTTGCGTGCCCCCACCAGTTGCATGCTGCGAATGAGGAAACGCTGCGAGAACAACGCGATGCGCAGGGTGTTGTTGATGAGCAGCACCACTGTGAGCAATAACACCGAAATGAGCCCCAACAGAATCAATCCGATTTTAGTGACGTTGCTGTTCACCGAATCGATCAGCGCTTCCACATAGAACACCTGAAAGACGCCGTTCATTTTCTGAATGTCGCCTTTAATCTTTTCCATTTCCGGCAGCGAATGAAAGTTGCGGTCAATGCTCACCATGTAGGCATCGTGCAGCGGGTTGTCGCCAATGAATTTGATGAAGTCTTCGCCGGTTTCGGCAATGAATTTTTTGGCGGCCTCGTCTTTCGAAACATACTCCACGCCACGTCCGCCTTCCTTGTTCACATATTCCTGCGACAGCAGTTTGTTTTCAATCTGAAGCCGTTGTGTTTCCGTGAGATTGGATTTGAGATAGACCTGCATGCGGATGTTAAGGCGCACCTGCTCTTCGAGCTCTTTCGAGTACAGAATGAGCACGCCAAACACCCCGATCACCAGCAGGGCCAATGTGATGCTGATCACCACACCGGTGGCCGGGTAGCCACCCAATTTCTTTTTATGCCTTGGTTTCTCCATGCGAAGGCGTAAAGGTAGAAGAAAATCTTGAATCGTGCGAAGCGTTGACAGGGCCTGACGGCCTGGAAAGCGACAAACGGCGGCTTTGCAATGTGAACTGAAAGCAAAAGCCCCGCCCCGACATGTCGGGGCGGGGCTTCCGGGTTTGGGTTGTTTAATGCTTGCGGTATTCCTTCAGCTTCTTCAGCAACTCGGGGTCTTTGATGGGGGTCAGCGACCGGATCTTGTCGCCCTCGTCGTTCAGCTGGTAGTAGTTGCTGTTGTAGAAGAGGAATGTGGTGCGTTTGTTATCAGTAAAGAACTCCAGGATCTCGTAGAGGTTCTGTTCGAACGGCCCGTAGAGCATCAGTTTGTTTTCTTTCAACTGATAGTGGAAGGTATACTTCTTGTTGTTGGTGTCGGTTTCCACCACGATGCGCGATTTGCTCGATACCACAGCAGGGGCTGCGTCGTCGGTTTTAGCGGGCGAGGTGTTTTCGGCGGTCTCCGAAGGATCGAATGGTTCGAGGGCCTTGCGCTCTTCGGGTTTAACGTCGGCTTGTTGTGTCTTTGCAGCGGGCTTCTCATCGGCCTTGCGAAGGGTGGCGGCGGGTACTTCTGCCGGCACGGTCACTTCTTCGGGCTTGGGTTGTGCTTCGGGGGCCACGGCATCCTGCTTCATCTCTATGGGGGCCGTCACGGTGGCGGTCTCTGCAGAGGCCACGGTGTTCTCGCTAGGGCGGAGGTAGAAGTAAAGTCCGGTTGCCACAACGCCTGCGGCAACGGTCCAAAGACCCACGCGCACCAGCAATGAAGGTCCTGCTGAGGGCAGCGACGACAGGGGAACGTTTTTCAACAGCTGTTTCAGTTCGGCCGCACGCGCCGTGCGAAGGCCTTCGGCGATCTGCTGCTGCACGTTCAACTCCTTCCGGAGCGCTGCATCATCGGCAAGCTTTTGTTCAAAAGCGGCTTTGTCTGCGGCGTTCAGGCGGTTGCCCACATAGTGGTCCAATGCTTCAAAATCTTTCTCTGATACCATATTCCCTAATCTAAAAAGTCTTGCTCCGAATACTGGGCTTTGACAAGTTCATCTAATTTCTTTTTACACTTATATTTTTTCGTTTTCGCCGTGTCGGTGTTGGCGAACCCGAGTTTGTCTGCTATGTCCTGCATCGACATCTCCTCGAAGTAGTAATACATCAAAACCTTTTTACAGGTGTCTCCAAGTTGGTCGATGCAACGCGCCATAATCTTTTCGCGTTCGGCCGTGTCTGTATCTAACGTTACGGCAGCATCTTTTTCTTCATTGGAGAGGCGTTTTTTTCGATCGAGCTCCTTCCGCCACAAATTCTGACAGATGCTGTAGATGTATGTGCTCATCTTCGAGGTCAACACCAGGTTGCCCGAAGTAGCTTTTTGCCAGAACACAATCAGGGCGTCCTGATACACGTCGCGCGCCTCTTCCTCTGTGCCACTGTTGGAAATGACCAGCTTGGTCATCATCCGGTAATATTTCTGATACAAGAACTCAAGAGCCTTTTCATCGCCTTTGCAAATGCGTTCGAAGATCTCCTTTTCGTTCATGCTTGAGTTCGACCTGAATACCATAATTTAATGGCTTAGTAACCCTACGTATGCTGTTTTTTTAGAATTTGCCCCGTGCCGGGACGGCCTCAGGAGCCTTTGACCCAGGTTTGGGTGCGGTACAGGAAGCCCCAATATCCTCTGACTTTCAAGTCTTTACCGTCCACCCAAAGTTTGCACCGATACACTTTTCCGTCTTCGGGATCCAGAATGGTGCCTTCTGAAAATTCCCCATCCTTTTCCTTGAGATTCTGGATGATTTCCATGCCAATGATCTTCTTGCGATAGCGCGGGTCTCCTTCATCACATTTCTCGCAGATGGGGTCAGGGTCCTGCTCGTTAAAGATCTTCACCACTTTTCCATAAAACGCTCCCTCGCGCTCATAGATCTCCACCACCGAGCGCGTTTCGCCGGTGCCGTCGTCAATCGTCTTCCATTTTCCGACAATGGTGGTTTGTGCGTGGCCGGCAAAGGCGATGAAGAATAGCGGCAGCAGTAATTTCATGCTTGAAAATAATGAATTACGACGCAGAAAGAAAAGCCACCGGAGCGGGAACCCCAGGAGTGGGGAGGGACAATGAATCATGTGGCGTCTAGGGGTTTGTAGCGGTGGAAAACAAAGAGGCCGTCTTTATGTAAAGACGGCCTCCTGTATAAAGTTCTTTCAGCTTACGGCGCTACAGTAGTTGTCACTTGCTCTACCACTGGCTTAACGTCTACAGCCTTAGCGGCAGCGTGGTCGTGTGTAGAGATGTGGGGAGCAATGATCAAGGCCACGATCGAAGTCAGTTTGATGAGGATGTTCATCGAAGGACCCGACGTGTCTTTGAATGGATCGCCCACGGTGTCGCCCGTTACAGACGCTTTGTGTGGCTCTGATTTTTTGTAGTAGATCTGGCCGTTGATTTCAACACCTTTCTCGAACGACTTCTTGGCGTTGTCCCATGCACCACCGGCGTTGGATTGGAACATGCCCATGAGCACGCCCGACACGGTAACACCGGCAAGCACACCACCCAAAACCTCAGGTCCGAAGGTGAAGCCAACAAGAACAGGCACCACCAGCGCGATGGCGCCGGGGGCGATCATTTCGCGGATCGATGCCTCTGTGGAGATGGCAACGCACTTTTCGTACTCAGGCTTGGCTTTGTATTCCATGATGCCCGGAATTTCGCGGAACTGACGACGCACTTCATTCACCATGTCCATGGCTGCACGACCCACGGCAGCGATCGCCAGCGACGAGAAGATGAATGGAATCATACCCCCCACAAACAGACCGGCCAATACCGGCGCTTTGTAGATGTCGATGGCCGTGATGCCCGACACACCCACAAAGGCGGCGAACAAGGCCAGGGAAGTCAGGGCAGCAGAAGCAATGGCAAAACCTTTACCAGTTGCTGCTGTAGTGTTTCCAACAGCGTCCAGGTTGTCGGTGCGATGACGAACTTCTTCGGGAAGCTGGCTCATTTCAGCAATACCACCCGCGTTGTCGGCAATAGGGCCGAATGCGTCGATGGCCAACTGCATGGCTGTGGTAGCCATCATGCCGGCAGCGGCAATGGCCACACCATACAATCCAGCAAAATAGTGCGAGCAAATGATACCGGCAGCCAACACAAAGGTGGGCAACACCGTCGATTCCATACCTACCGAAAGACCACCGATGATGTTGGTGGCGTGACCGGTTCCGGATTGGCGAATGATAGAGAGCACAGGGCGCTTGCCCATGGCGGTATAATATTCAGTGATGATGCTCATCAACGTTCCCACAACCAAGCCCACTACGATGGCCCAGAACACATCGTTCGAGGTGAAGGTGATGCCGCGGTGGACAAGTGTTTCGGGAAGCAAAAATTTAACGGCGAAGTAAGAAGCGATTGCCGTCATAACGATAGACGACCAGTTGCCGATGTTCAAGGCGTTTTGAACGCTGTCGGTTTCATTCTTGATGCGCACAAACCAGGTTGCCACAATCGAGAAGATGAGGCCGAGACCGGCAATCATCATGGGCAACAGGATAGGCGAGAGGCCACCGAACTTGTCGGCCGAGGCATCGATTTCCTGACCCAACACCATGGTGGCAAGAATAGTGGCCACGTAAGATCCAAAAAGATCGGCGCCCATACCGGCAACGTCACCTACGTTATCGCCTACGTTGTCGGCAATGGTGGCAGGGTTGCGAACATCGTCTTCGGGAATGCCGGCTTCTACTTTACCTACGAGGTCGGCACCAACGTCGGCTGCTTTGGTATAGATACCGCCGCCTACGCGGGCGAACAGGGCAATGGATTCAGCACCCAGCGAGAAACCCGCCAGCACTTCAATGGCACGCTTCATTTCCAGGCCGTTGATGGCGGCGCCTTCGGGAACGAAAATTTGATAGAGCACAATAAACAGTCCTCCTAATCCAAGCACGGCCAGACCCGCCACACCGATGCCCATCACAGAGCCGCCGGTGAACGATACTTTAAGCGCTTGTGCCAGGCTTGTGCGGGCCGCTTGTGTGGTGCGCACGTTGGCTTTGGTGGCGATCTTCATGCCCACATATCCCGCGAAAGCGGAAAGCACGGCGCCAAACAGAAACGACACGGCAATCAACGGAGAAGAGTCTGCCACCAGTGTGCCCGACCATCCCAAGAGAATGGCAGTGATCACAGCAAAGTAGCCCAGGATTTTCCATTCGGCTCTCAGAAAAGCCATGGCACCGTCGGCGATGTAGCCGGCCAGTTCTTGCATTTTAGGACTTCCTGCATCTTGCTTGGTGACCCAGGCAGATTTTATGGCCATAACGATGAGCCCAACAACGCCAAAGGCCGGGATGAGATATAGAATACTGTTCATGTTTATAATTTAGGATGTAGTTTACTTCTTAAAGATCAAGCTTTTAGCGGCTATGTCATTCCAAAAGAACCGCAAATATAGGAGAAGGATCTAAACACGCAAAAGGCGGGAGTGGCATGCCGGCTGCTTTATAGCGCAAACTTATCCACAAAACATCGCGCACAACCAAAAATCGCGAAACACACCGGGTCACACACCAAACATCTGACGCAAGGCCAGCCACAGGATCTTCTTCTTGGCGTCGTCAAGGCTGCTCAGGCTTTCGCCTGCCACGACCGACACGCCTTCAACGGTCACGTTTTTATAGAGCTCCGGCGAGCCGGCAAAAGTGGCACCCAACGCCACCACTTTGGTGGGGGCATAGGCCGCTATGTCGGTAAGGCTGAACTGATTGCGGGTGATGATGCGCACCGAAGCAAGACTGAGTCGCAGCGCCACAATCATTTTGGTGAGCGTGGTCTTGTCGGCATCGGCAATGGTTTCCCAGGGTTGGTTCAGGATGAACAATACCGGTGAGGGAAGGCTGTAGAGCTCTTCCTGATACAGGCTTTCGAGGGGCGATGACGACGCGGGTACACTCATGATTCGCGAATATCGAAAATGGATCTCAGTTCTTTTGCTTCCGAAGGCTTCATTCTTCCGGAAAGTATCAGGCGCAGCTGGCGACGACGCAGGGCGCCTTCATACAAGGCCTGCTCTTCTTCGTTTTCGGGTTCCACTTCGGGCACGTCCACCGTTTTGCCGGCGGCGTCCAGAGCCACAAAGGTGAAGTAGGCCGAGTTGCTTTCGAACTTGTTGGCGTTGGGAACATCTTCCGCTTCCACATCGATGCGCACCTCCATAGACGAGTTGAAGGCACGGGTAACTTTGGCTTTCAGGGTCACCACGTTGCCCAGGCGGATGGGATGCTTGAACGAAATGTTGTCGACCGATGCCGTGACTACGATGTTGTTGGAATGTTTTTGTGCCGAGATGGCCGAGACGATGTCCATCCAATGCATGAGGCGTCCACCCATTAGGTTGTTGAGGGTGTTGGTGTCGTTGGGAAGCACGAGCTCGGTCATGCTGACAAAAGATTCTCTGGGAAATTTTTTCTTACGCGACATTTTCTGGGTAAACCAAGGATGAGGCCAGCAGCAAGTTCTGGAAGCGTTCCAAAATCGTGGTTGTCAAAACGCACCAACAACTTTCAAATCTGTCGTTTCAAACGTTGCCAACGCACTACTAACCGTTAGTTCGTGCAAAAATCATAAAAAATACTTTGCAATCAAGTTTATCATTTCATTATTTCGGTGCGTCAAATACATGCAAGCAACATTCACCATACCTTTCTGCGGATCCTTTATCACAAAGGCTGCTGTGGCTTGCCCCTTCATTATCACCATTTCTATTATTACCATCATTACGGGGTGACCCGTGCGTGATTCCATACCCCAGCCATGCCCGATTAGTGTCCGCCTCCAGGAGTTGGACAAACTGATCACCCCAGTCACATTCAAAACCATTCAATCCTTAACATACCTCTTCTCATGAAGATCCTGAAATTCGGTGGCTCATCGGTAGCCACCCCGGCACGGATACAGTCTGTAATCGACATTGTAAAACCCCTGCTCGCCACCGACGTGGCCGTAGTGTTCTCTGCCTTTGGCGGCGTCACCGACAGCCTCATCACCATGAGCACACTGGCCCTCCAAGGCAACCTCGAATACAAGACCAAGCTGAACGAAATGGAGAAGCGCCACCTCGAAGCGGTGCGCGAACTCATCAACATTCAGCGCCAAAGCGGCATCCTGGCCCAGGTAAAGTTCATGGTGAACGAACTCGAAGACGTGCTTCATGGCGTCTATCTCGTGAAAGAACGTACACCCCGCACGTTAGACTATGTGATGAGCTTTGGCGAACGCCTGTCGGCCTACATCATTGCCGAAGCGTTCAAAGACCGCGGTCACGCAGCCGAATTTCTCGACGCCCGTAAAGTGATCCGCACCGACAGCCACTTCGGCTATGCGAAGGTGGATTTTGAAGTGACCAACAAACTGATCGGCGAATATTTCAAGCACCATCCCGAAGTGCAGATCATTACGGGCTTTGTGGCTACATCAGAGGGAGGGGAAACCACCACACTGGGACGCAGCGGCTCTGACTACACCGCCGCTATTTTTGCAGGCGCCCTGCGTGCCACCGATCTTGAAATATGGACCGATGTGGACGGCATGATGACGGCCGATCCGCGCAAAGTGAAGAAAGCCTTCACGGTGCCACAGATGAGCTACGAAGAAGCGATGGAGCTTTCGCACTTTGGTGCCAAGGTGATCTTCCCGGCCACCATGCAACCCGCCATGGTGAACAAGATTCCCATCTGGATAAAAAACACTTTCAACCCCACGTTCGAAGGAACGGTGATCCATGCCGAATCGAAAAACGGCAAGATGATCAAAGGTATATCGAGTATGAACGGTGTGAGCCTGCTGAGCCTTCAGGGCAGCGGCCTGCTGGGCGTGGTGGGTGCGTCTATGCGATTGTTTGCCACGCTGGCACGCGAGAACGTGAACGTGATCCTGATCAGCCAGGCATCGTCCGAACACTCCATTTGTTTCGCGGTAGAAAATGCGTCAGCAGCACGCGCCAAAGCTGCCATCGAAAAAGAATTTCAATACGAGATACGCAACGAGGAGATCGACGAAATGCCGTGCGACAACGATCTCTCTATTGTAGCGGTGGTGGGCGACGGCATGAAGCACAGCCCCGGCACCAGTGGTCGTATGTTCAGTGCCCTCGGAAAGAACGGCGTGAACGTGGTGGCCATCGCACAAGGATCGTCCGAACGAAACATCTCGGCCGTGATTCCGCAAGTGGATGCCGCAAAGGCTCTCAACGCCTTGCACGAAGCGTTCTTCCTGTCTGACAGAAAAGTATTGAACGTGTTTCTCGTGGGCACAGGGCTCATCGGAAAAGCGCTGGTGGCCATGGTGAACGAACAGTTTGCCAAGCTGGCCAAAGAAAATCGTTTGGAGGTGAATGTTGTGGCTGTGGCCAACAGCCGCAAGATGTTGTTTAACGAAGATGGCCTTCCGCTGACTACGGCGATCGATTCGCTGGTGAAAGAAGGGGAGGACATGAGCATGCAGGCTTTCTACGACAAGATGTTGTCGCTGAATTTGCCCAATAGCATTTTTGTGGACTGCACTTCGAGCCCCGATGTGACGGCGTTTTATGAAGCCATCCTTTCGGCCAACATCTCGATTGTGACACCGAACAAGAAAGCAAACTCGTCGTCGATGGAAGACTACCGTCGTTTGAAGGCTACGGCGTTTCAACGTGGCGCGAAGTTTCTCTATGAAACCAACGTGGGCGCAGGCCTGCCGGTGATCAACACCATGAACGATTTGCTGCTGAGCGGCGACAAGGTGTTGCGCATCGAAGCGGTGTTGAGCGGAACGTTGAACTACATCTTTAGCTCGTTTGAAGCGGGACGGAAATTCAGCGACGTGGTGAAGGAAGCAAAAGCCAAAGGCTATACCGAACCCGACCCGCGCGACGACCTCAACGGCATGGACGTGGCCCGCAAAATCCTTATCCTCTCGCGCGAAGCGGGCCTGGACATGGAGCTTAGCGACATCGTGGTAGAGAACCTCGTGCCGGCCACATGCCAGGGCGACATCTCCATCGACGAATTTATGACACGCCTCGAAAAACACGACGCCGACTTTGAAGCCTTGCGCAAGCAGGCCGCCGACAAAAACGAGAAGCTTCGCTACATGGCCGTGCTCGACGGCGGTGTGGTGAAAATTCAACTCGGTTCTGTGGAGGGCAAGCACCCGTTCTATTCCCTGTCGGGAAGCGACAACATCATCCTGCTCACCACCGAACGTTATCACGACAGACCCATGGTGATCCGTGGCCCTGGTGCAGGCGCTGAAGTGACGGCCGCCGGTGTGTTTGCCGACGTGATCCGCATCGGTCACTATGCCAAATAGAAACGCGCATTGAACAGAAAAAAATAACCCTTACGGAGCGACAGCAAGTATTCATGAAATCCATAAAAGCACTAGCACCCGCCACTGTGGCCAACGTATCCTGTGGATTCGACATCTTCGGCTTTGCCGTGGAGGCCCCGGCCGACGAAGTCATCATCACCCTCAGCGACGAGCCCGGCGTGGTCATTAAACAAATCACCGGCGACGGCGGCCGTCTTCCCCTGGAAGCAAGCCGGAACACGGCAGGCGTGTGTCTGGAAGCATTCCTGCAGTCTATTGGAAGCGAGAAAGGAGCGGAGGTTGTTCTTCACAAGAAACTTCCCCTGGGCAGTGGCATGGGCTCCAGCGCCGCGAGTTCTGCCGCAGCGCTTGTTGCCATCAACCATCTTTATGACAACCCGCTGTCGCGCGAACAGCTGCTGCCATTTGCCATGGAGGCCGAACGCATTGCCTGTGGTTCGGCGCATGCCGACAACGTGGCGCCTTCATTGTTGGGAGGCTTTGTGTTGATTCGCGGTTACGCTCCGCTGGACGTGACCCGCATTCCAACACCACCCAACCTCTACTGCACCTTGGTTCATCCACACCTCGAATTGAAAACGGAAGACTCGCGTCGTGTGCTCAAAGCATCTATTCCAATGAAAGATGCCATCACCCAATGGGGCAACATTGCGGGTCTTGTGGTGGGCTTGATGAAACCTGACTATGGTTTGATTATGCGCTCGCTGCA
The DNA here is from genome assembly GCF_016735595.1 of Chryseolinea lacunae. Taxonomy (GTDB): domain Bacteria; phylum Bacteroidota; class Bacteroidia; order Cytophagales; family Cyclobacteriaceae; genus Chryseolinea; species Chryseolinea lacunae. Next base: position 9,384 of record NZ_JAERRB010000009.1, on the reverse strand, counting down.
CGATGTGGTGGCTGAGCCTATACGCTCCACGCTCATTCCCGGGTTCGAAGTCATCAAAGCCGAGTCGCTAAAGAACGGCGCGCTGGGGTGTGGCATCTCGGGCTCCGGGCCAACCATCTTTTCGCTCAGCACGGAATATTCCATTGCCGAGCAGGTGGGTAAGGCCATACAGGCTCAGTTCACATCGATGAAACTTGAAAGCGACGTGTTCGTGTCGAAGATCAACGACGTGGGCGCGAGGATTGTGAACAACTAAGTATTTAAGCATCGGGACCAGCCCCATCAAAAAAAACTACACCACACGGGAGATGAAATTTTATAGCACCAACAACCCCAGTCTGAAAGTCGACCTTCGTCAGGCGGTTACGCAAGGTCTTGCGCCCGACAACGGGCTCTATATGCCGGAACAGATTCCGGTTCTGTCAAAGACGTTCTTCGAAGCCTTACCAACGATGTCGTTCGAAGACATGGCCTTTGCCGTGGCCCACAACATCATTGGCGACGACATTCCCGCCGAAGAGCTGAAGCGCATTGTGAAGCACACCTTGCAGTTTGACACACCGGTGGTGAAGGTGGAGGACGATGTGTATGCCTTGGAACTGTTTCATGGCCCTACGCTGGCGTTCAAAGATTTTGGCGCACGCTTCATGTCGCAACTGCTGGGCTATTTTGCAAAGCAGCAGGATCAGGAAATCGTGATCCTCGCGGCCACCTCGGGCGACACAGGAAGCGCCGTAGCCAACGGCTTTCTGGGTGTGCCCGGCACGCGCGTGGTGGTGTTGTATCCGTCGGGCAAAGTGAGCGAGATTCAGGAGAAACAATTCACCACGTTAGAGAAAAACATCACCGCGCTGGAAGTGGACGGCACGTTCGACGATTGCCAGCGCCTGGTGAAGGAAGCCTTTTTGGATCAGGACCTGAAGAAGAAGTTCTTCCTCACGTCGGCCAACTCCATCAACATTGCGCGGCTCATACCCCAGTCGTTCTACTACTTCTATTCCTACGCGCGCCTGCAACATCTGGGCAAGCCGGTGGTGTATTGCATACCCAGCGGAAACTTTGGGAACATCACGGGCGGTCTGTTTGCGCAGCGCATGGGTCTTCCCATACATCACTTTGTGGCGGCCACCAACAGCAACGATGTGGTGCCAGTCTATCTCAAAACAAAACAATTCCAACCCAGGCCGTCGCAGCAAACCATCAGCAACGCCATGGATGTGGGCAACCCCAGCAACTTCGTGCGCATGCTCGAACTGTTCGGTAAAGATTTCGACGCACTCGCCAAAGACATCACAGGCTACTCATTCACCGACGACGAAACGCGCACTGCGATGCGCGATGTGTTTTCACAAAAGCACTACGTCATGGATCCGCACGGCGCCATTGGCTACCTGGGGTTGAAGAAATACCAGAAAGAAATCAGCAACAATGTGACGGGCGTGTTCCTCGAAACCGCGCACCCAGCAAAGTTCAAGGAAGTGGTAGACGAAACACTGGCCACCAGCATAGACATTCCCGAGCCGCTTCAGAAATTTATGGCCGGCAAAAAAACAACCATTCCCGCCACCACAGACTTTGGTGCGTTCAAGAAATTTTTGTTAGAGAAGTTTTAGAGAAGGCATTTTGATTCACGTGTTGATGTTCACTTGATGAAATGAAACATCAACACGTGATGATGCAATGATCGCATCACTTCCAACCCTGCTCGCCCAACAGCGGCACAAACGCAAAGTTTGCAAACTCTTCTTTTATCAGCTTCCCGTTCTTTTTGCGGATGCGCAACATCGATTGCTTTTCGCGATCGCCAACGGGAATAACCAGAATGCCATCTTCGGCGAGTTGCTCGGTGAGCGCAGTGGGCACAACGGGTGCGCCGGCGGTCACAATGATTTTGTTGAAGGGTGCTTTTTGCGGCAACCCTTTTGAACCGTCGCCGTGAAAAAAGTAAGGTTTGTAGCCCATGGCCGGCAGCACTTCGCGCACGGTTTCGTAGAGCTTCCGGTTGTATTCGATGGTGTAAACTTTGGCCTTCAATTCCAGCAACACACAGGCCTGATAGCCCGACCCGGTTCCGATTTCCAGCACCTTGTCGCCAGGCTTTATTTCGAGCTTCTCGGTTTGAAACGCGACGGTGTAAGGTTGCGAAATGGTCTGCCCTTCGCCGATCGGAAAAGCCTTGTCCTGGTAGGCATGATCGAGCAGTGCATTCTCAAAAAAAACGTGTCTTGGAACCCGGTTTATGGCGGCCAAAACACCCTCATCTTTGATGCCTTTTTCGGCCAGTTTTTTGACCAATTTTTGACGTAATCCACGGTGCTTGTAACTGTCTTCGATCATGCTTCAGAAAAAAAAATTGGATTGTGGATGGAATGTGGATAACAATTCAAAGATCTGTAGATCAGTTGATTGCGTAAAAAAAGTGGCTTTTTCGAAATGAAGAAATGTCATGCTTTCTAAAATATGCGCTCGCAAAAAAGCCATTTTTTCAGGGTTAACAAAGTTTCAGAAATTCTTTAGGAAAAGTCGAACTTATACCCTTACTTTAAAGTTCTCTCCACACAGTGAAAAAGCTTTTTGCCATAGCGTTCACATGTGTTTATCTGCACCGTACAGTAGTTGTGTTAATCGCACTAACTACTGTACGAGCAGAATAAAAAAAGTCCCCCTTTTTCAGAACCCAATCAGCACAAACGGAGCCCAATAATACGGCGATTTGAAGCGTTCGCTTTTCAGCAAATCGAGCTTCGCCTGGCGCAGGTTTTGGCTGTAGGTTGATCCCGGGTTTTCCAGCATCGTGCCATAAAAGTCTTTCATCAATTCGGCCGTCGATTCGTCGGCCACACTCCAGAACGATACGATTATGTTTTTAGCTCCCGCATACACCAATGCGCGCGACAAGCCGATCACACCTTCGCCCTGCGATATTTTTCCAAGCCCGGTTTGACACGCCGACAACGTGACCAGGTTGGCGTTGAGTTGAAGGTTATAAATCTCGCCCGTGAAAAGATTGCCGTCTTCGGCGTTCGTTGTGGCATTCAAAAAAATGCGCGACAATTCAGGATTGGCTTCGTCCACAATGCCGTGCGTGGCAAAGTGCAGATAGCTGAAGTTTTTCAAAGCATCCGATTTTGCCAGCTGTTCGTCGGCCTTGTCGCGTGTATACACGGCGTTGCGAAAGTGGCGTGTGGTGAAGAGCTGCGAGATTTCGTTCACCTCTGATTCCGTGCCCGGCAGTTCATTCAGATTCTCTTTGGGATCGAACACCACCGGCGCACACAAAAAGATGGAAGCCTCTGCCGGCGATTTTGTTTTTGATTTCTGAAGGATGAGCGACGCCGAGAATTCGTAGCGCACGCTGTACTGCCTGAGCAGGTAGGGCAGCGTTGCAAAACTGGCCTCGCGTTTCACCTTGCCCGACAGCAACGTTTCGAACGGCACAATGCTGAGGCGCCCAGTAGGCAGGATCACAAGGTCTTTCACGGCATGGGGCAGGTGGTCGGGTATCAACAGGGCCGACAGGTTTTCGGCTGCGCGGCGATAGGTGTTGATTTCGTTAAAGTACAAACTGTTGCGCAGGCCGGTAATGTATTTGTCGAACGATGGGGGCAGCGCGTGGTCAACGATGCTGAAGTGTTTCTTGGTCACCACAAAGATGTAGAGGTGGTTGTTCTTGTCGTCGGTGAAGTAGCTGAGCACGGCGGTGTGGTCGTCCATGCGGGCCTGCAATTCGGGAATGGACGGCGAGGCGGTGTTGTATTTCAGGTTGAAGTATTCGGGAAATTTTGTTTCGAGCTGGCGTGTGAAGTTCTCGTAGCTGCGGTTCAGGTTGAAGGCGGTTTCGCGGAGGTAGCGCTCTTCCTGCTCCGAGGGCTTTTGTGCGAGTTGCTGGGCGGTGAGGGCAATCATGGCCTTCAGGCTCTTCTCTTCTTCCAGCAACGCGGCGGGGATGCCGGCAAACGATTTGGCGTTCACGTCAGAGATGGCCTCCAGCAACACGGCCGACTTGCTCTTCTCGGCAAAGTAGAACGACAGTGCACGCCACGGTCTCTTGTGCAACGCCACCTGGGCAATCTCGTGCGTCATGCGAACACCGTTGGCGTAGATTTCGTTGGCGATGGCGCCCAGAGCGATCTTGTCTGTTTCGTTGGTGATTTGTTGCCGCAGCCGGTCTATGAGCGTGTCGGCCACCTGAAGCGTTTTCACGGCCAGTTCCAGTTCGGGCAACTTCAGGGTCTTTCCGAAGTAGCGCGACTCCAGGGCCTGCGCCTTGTTCAGCAGGGAATAGAGCAGCGTGTTGCCGTTATAGAAATCTTTTAGCACCGGGTTCACCGTCAGGTCGTCGCTTTCGAATGAGCGCACGTTTGCCTGCAGGGCGTATTGATAGTCTTTCAACGCCTCGTTAAAATTTCCTTCCGACAGTTTGAGGTTGCCAATGGCATTCCACACCGAAGCCCGCTCCGGATGTTTTTTGCCGTAGGCGCTTTCATACATGGCGAGCGCGCGGTCATAATACCCGAGGGCGGCTTTCTTGTCGCCCATTTTCAAATACGTTTCTCCCAGGCTGAACAGCACAAACGCTTTGGTGGGGTGGGGCTGGGCATAGATTTTTTCCCACGTCTTCAACGCCGATTCAAAGTTGTTCACGGCGTCGCCATACAATTCCATCTGGCGGTAGATGAACCCGGTGTTGGTGTTGGCCAACGCAATCTTAGGGTGGTCTTTGCCGTGCAGGGTTTCATAGATGGCCTGGGCTTTCTCGTAATAGGTGAGGGCCTTGTCGGGATCGGTGGCGCTGTAGACCAGTCCGAGGTCGTTATAGGATGCGGCTATCCATTCGTTGTTGTCTTTGAAAAACTTCTGGCGGATGGCCAGGGCGCGGGTCAGTTGTTCTTCGGCCTGCGCATACTTTCCCGTGGAGCGATAGAGGTTGCCAAGGTGCGCGATGGCCTGGGCGGCTTCGGGGCTGTTTTCCTTGCCATCTTTTTCGAAGTTCTGTAACGCATTTTGAAGGGCCTCCAGCGAGCGATCGTTCCGACCCTGGTAAAGGTACAGCAAGCCGTAGTTCGTTTGTGTAATGGCCTGCTGAAAGGCCGTTTGGCTTTGCGCCGAAATGTCTTTCAGTTGTTGCTCGGCGTCGTTGAATTTTCCGCCGCGAATCAGGGCTTCTGCCTTTTTGTTTTGGAGTATAGCGCGCGCGTTGCCGTCGCTCGTTTTTTTCAGGGCGGCGTCAATCACCGTCAACACCTGGTCGTATTGCGAATCGAAAAACAGGGCATCGATGGTGCTCAGGTCCTGGCTGTGCACGATCCCGGCAGACAGCAACAGGACGGCAAAAAATAGAATACTTTTCATGAATCAGAAGCGGTAGTAGTAGCCGAGGGTGGAAACAAATTCGCGGGTGAGACCGTCGGGATTGAATTCGCGGTTGCGAATTTTATGGGCCAGCAACAGTTTCACACCCGAGCGCACGTTAAAACTGTAGCCGGTGGTGAAGGTGCCCGACAACGCCAGGCCCATGGCACCGTCGGGCCGCACGCGCTCGCCGGTTTTGTCGGTGATCTCATCGTGATAGACCCTGAAGATGGGCAGTAGCCCCACCGTGAAGTTGAGGCGCGAAAACCGGAAGTTGCGTTCAATGCGCAACATCACGTCGGCGCCGCGTTTCAGTTCTTTGGAGTTTGCATATTTCTGCACATAGTCCAGTTCGTCCTGATCTTTCCATTCCGTCCACAGAAACTGGTTGCCGTTCCGGTTCAGGGGAAGTTGCACGCCGGTGGCAAACATCCAGTTGCGGCTGATCAGTGAAACGCCGGCAATGAGATCGTACGTGCCCAGGCTGGTCTGGTAATACATGGGCAACGCGTTGCCTTCGGCGTCGTGTTTGTTCGAATTGTTGGAGGGCAGCTTGCCGCCAAACGAGAAGTTGATATCATATTTCTCTGTGGAGCGGATGTTGCGTGTGAGGCAAAGCGAAATGTCGCCCAGGCTCGAGGTGTTGCCCAGTTGGCCGCGGGCCATCTGGTAGGGGAGCTTCACCTGGAAAGAGGTCTTGGCATTCAACCCGAAGTTGAGGTCGGCGGTGGCCACATAGATCACCGGCGTGAGGGTGGTGGTGCCGCGATAGAAGCTGATCTCCATGGAGCGCAGCTTCAATGCGATTTTTTTATTGAACGGCTGGTCGGGCTTCATGGCGCCCATGGTGCAAAAGCCTGCGTCGCTGCAGCCTTGTGCGCGCGTGGTGTGAGAATGAAAAGCAAAAAGGATGAGCAACAGGAAACTCCGACAGAAAAACCTGAACATAGACAAGGGTTTAGGATGAACGAAGGTAGGCTAAAAAAAGAAAACCCGGAGCGATTTGCGCTCCGGGTTTCCATTCTGTGTGTGACAAAAAATTGGTTACATGCCCAGCGATTGGTTTTCGATGGAGGCCAGCTCCAGCACCTTCTCGTATTCGGCAGCAGAAAGATCGTTGTAGAAGTAGTGAACGGGATCGACTTGTGATCCTTTGATGAGCACTTCATAGTGCAAGTGCGGGGCGGTAGACAAGCCTGTGTTGCCCACGTAGCCAATAAGGTCGCCGCGTTTCACGTTCTGGCCGGCGCGCACGGCGAAGTCGTGCATGTGTGCATAGCGGGTGCGGTAGCCGAAGCCGTGATCCACTTCCACCGATTTGCCATAGCCGCTAAACTGCACTTTCACTTCGGCCACGGTGCCGTCGGCAGTGGCGTAGATGGGTGTGCCAATGGAGGCGGCGAAATCGATGCCCGTGTGCATCTTCTTCACTTTATAGATGGGGTGCGTGCGCCATCCGAAACCGGAGGCGAGGGCCACCAGCTGTTTGTTGGAGATGGGCTGTATGGCCGGGATGGCCGCATAGAGTTTTTCTTTCTTTTCGGCCAGCGTCACCACTTCGTCCTGCGATTTGGATTCGATGTAGAGCTTGCGGCGGAGGAGGTCTACCTTTTCGCTGAGGCTCACCACCATGTCTTTGCGCGAGAAGGATTTTTCCTTGATGTCGGCATAGCGGTCAACACCGCCCACGCCGGCATGGCGAATGGATTTTTCGATGGGTTCGGCTCCCAGCACCACGCGATAGATGTTGTCGTCGCGGTGTTCTACGTTGTCGAGGATGGCGCTAAGCGATTGCACTTCCTTCGTCATTTTTTCGTAGTAGAATTCGAGCTCCTTCACTTCGTTCTGGAGGATGAGCTCTTTGGGAGATTCAAAATAGTTGCTGTAGAGGATGAGCAAGCCCACGGCCATGGCCACAGTGAGGGAAAGCAATCCCAGGGCGTTTAAAACCACATCGCTGGTCCGGGTTTTCACCCGCTCATACTTACACGTTTCCGTGTCGTAGTAGTACTTGATACGTGCCATAAACTCGCAATTTAGTTACTGAGGCCTGAAGACTTTTACGACCTGATCGTTACACTCGATAAACGGTCCTTCCAGCAGGTCGATGCAATATGGTATCGCCGGAAAGACGGCATCCAGGCATTGCCGGATGGCCTTTGGTTTCCCTGGCAAATTTACGATTAAAGTTTGGTTCCTGATGCCGGCCGTCTGCCGCGAAAGGATAGCTGTTGGCACGTATGTAAGACTTTTTGCACGCATCAGCTCCCCAAAACCAGGCAAAAGCTTGTTGCAAACGGCTTCCGTGGCCTCCGGGGTCACGTCGCGCAGGGCCGGGCCAGTTCCTCCGGATGTAATAATAAGACAGCAATTGCGCCGGTCGGCCATGTCTTTCAGGGTGTTTTCGATTAAATCCTGCTCGTCGGGGATGACGGCGTACTCCTTTTCCCAGGGGCTGGTCAGGTATTCGCTCAGTGTCTCCACGATGGCTTTGCCGGGGATGTCTTCATAAATGCCTTTGCTGGCGCGGTCAGAGACGTTGATGATGCCGATGCGGATGGGTTTGGTTGTTTTTTGGGGTTCCATGTGAGGGGTTAAAGTAAGGATAATTTTGGGTTTGTTTTTTTTGAAGTGTTGGTGATGTTTTGATGGCAGGGGCGTGTGGTGGTCTGGCTTGAGAGTTGAGCATGATAGTCGCTTTTTCTGTTTCGGTTTTCTCGCATTTCATAGCCCCGCTCCTGGGCCGCGGAGGCCCCGCATGTCCCCATCTGGGCTAGACCCGACCCGCGCATGCCATGACCAGGCCAAAGGTCGGCTCAGGCCCAGATGGGAACATGCTGGAGGTTGGGTGTGGGTGCGTGGTGTGGGAGTGCGGGTTGGGGCAGGTGTGTGATGCTTGCTGATAAGACGATGTGGTGTTCACCACAGGGCAATATCCTTTTGGTATGCTCACGATTTATTTTCCCCGTCCAATCGTCGGGTTCCACCCGACGATTCAAAAAGGGCACCACCCTTCCTTGGTGCCACAGCACAAACTTCATAGATCTTCACATTGTATTGGCACTCGAAGTGCGCGTTGAATCGCAGTGCTGTACTTTTTATAAGCTAATGTCTATTCTCTAACCACTTTGTTTGCTCGGCTGTGTCGGGAACGCTAAGTCCACGAATGTTGCTGATGTGGAAGAGAATATTTTTGGGATTTTGCATTGTTTTTAACATGACCGCACCCGCAATGATTGACGAACGTCCGATTCCCATGCGACAATGAATTACGATGGATTGTCCTAGTTCCAATCTCTGCTGGACGCTTCTTATTAAATCCTCTGTCTTGTTTCCGATAGCCGGAACACCTCTGTCGGGTATTGGGAAATTGAAGTAGGTGATGTCATACTGTGAGCAAAGGTGTTCTTCTTGCTGAAGTCCAAGTTCGCGAACCTCGTGCAGCTCCAGCAAGGTTATCAGGACCTTTACATTCTGCTTCTTGAGATTGTTAATTTCTGTGTCGAGCCAATCATTGCCCCGGGGGCGCGCCATGATGCCAAGCTTTGCACCATGAGCATAGGTGTGCAGCCAGTAGATTTTTGTGTGCATTGGTATGATAGTTATGGGTTACTTTTAGGAATGAATTTGAAGGCGTTTTTCTTGTTGGTTTTCGTTGGCAGCATGCATCAGGGTTTTGCCCAAAAAAAGAAACCGATTGATTTGTATGTCATTAGCTTAACAGAGCACCTGTCATATTTGAAATCGGTTCAAAGCCCGATAGTGGGCTATGTGGAGAAGACCAATGAGACTGAAGGTCTTCCAAGTCAGATAGGCGATATTCAACTTGAATATCTGACAAAATCAGAGATAAGAGCCAAAACGCGTGGGGGGAAGCAAATTTTCCTACTGGTCATTCGACCTGTTCAGGTGTAGTAGTTCCGACTTAATCTGACAGTTGGGTTAACTTAGAAGTGCAAACTATCTAAAGTCAAACCCTTTAAACTGTCAGAAAAATGAGAACAGAATCTAAGTTAATCAAAACGAAATTAG
>NZ_JAERRB010000008.1 GCF_016735595.1 Chryseolinea lacunae | reverse complement strand
TATGGCCTTGCTCAAATTGATCTATCTGGCATATGGGAACATCCGAAAGAAGTGGACTCAACCGCTTCAGAACTGGAGCCTCACGGTGTCACAGCTATCGATTTGGTTCGAGGGAAGGCTGAAGCTATCTTTATAGTGATGTTGAAATATGGAAAACCCAGCCCACTATCAGGCACATGTTTCCCACATTCCAACATCTTCAACAATTATTACTGACACAGTTTATTTTACAGACCCTAACAAACATCCTAAACTTAAAAACACACCGTGTTTTTAAGCCATTCAAAAAGAAAAAGTGGTGCTGATTTTGGTCGACCAAAGTCAGCACCACTTTTTCTTTCCCCCAAACGCTCACCTTGATGAGCGTTCAGAAACCTGCTTGCGTTTGTGAGCGAAACCCACCGAACGAACTAAGCACGCACAAGCCCCTTCGAACTCCTCCGAAGAAAGCCAATCGCAACGTCTATTTTTTCAAGCTCTTCAAATACGCAATACTCTGCGGCACCTGCTCATTAACATGGCTGCTTTCGTCTTCAATAAAGAAATGTTTGATGCCAATCTTGTTTGCTTCACGGATAATGCCGGGGATGTCGATCTCGCCGGTGCCGAGGGCAACGTCGTTTTCAGTGGAGGTGCCGCCGGTGAGGTCTTTGGGTGTGCCTTTGCGCAGGTCTTTCATGTGCATGAGTTTCCAGCGGTTGCCGTATTTTTTGAGCAGGGCCACGGGGTTGCCGCCGCCAAAGTGTGTCCACAGCACGTCCATTTCGAATGAAACGTATTGGGGGTTGGTGTTGGCGATGATGTAGTCGAGCAAGGTGCCCTTTTCGTAGGGTTGAAATTCATAGCCGTGAATGTGATAGCAAAACGTGATGCCGTTTTCTTTCAGAATTTTGCCGGCGGCATTAAAGTCGGCGACGGCCTTCTTTGCGTTGTCGAGTGTGAAGTTTCCTTTTTCGTGGGGGATCCAGGCACACATCAGATACTTTGCGCCAAGGGCTTTTGCTTTTGCGGCAGCGCCTGCAGCGTCGGTCACCAGTTCTTCATAGCCGGCGCCGGTAGAGGGGATGGTGATGCCGCGTTCGTTGCACAGCTTCTTGAATTCTTCGGGAGGCATTTTTCCACCGCCGCCTTCAATTTCGGTGAAGCCCATCATCTTGATGGAATCGAGTGTGGCTTCCACGCCGTTGGGAAAACTTCTGCGGAACGTATAGGCCTGCACCCCAAATGGCGCGGTGTAGAGCGCGTTCTTATTTGTCTGTGCCACCACCTCGGGGGCCAGCGCAAACAGGCCGAGCACAAAGAGGGCTAAAGGAATGTGTTTTTTCATAGTGAATATATTAAGATGGATTGGTCGGGAAGTTAGAATTTTTCTGCTTCGGATTTTGCCGGGATTTTATAAGTGGCCTTTCTTCATTTCGTTCACCGCGAAGTTTGCCGCGCGCGCGCTGAACATCATGTAGGTTAAGGTTGGATTCTGTGTGCCGGTAGAGGTCATGCAGGCGCCGTCGGTAACGAACACGTTTTTGCAGGCGTGCACCTGGTTCCATGCGTTGAGCATCGACGTCTTCGGATCTTTGCCCATGCGCACGCCACCCATTTCGTGGATGTCGGCGCCGGGTGGTGTCTTGGTGTCGGTAGCGGTAACGTTGGTGAAGCCGGCTTTCTCGAACATCGCTTTCGATTCGGTCACATAGTCGGCCACCATCTTGTCGTCGTTCTCGGTCCAGTCGCACGAGATCACCAATTGAGGGATACCGTATTTGTCTTTCAGCTCCGGGTGCAGGCGCACGTGGTTTGTTTCAATGGGCACGCACTCGCCCATCATCCAGCTGCTGATGTGCCAGTTGCCCAGCTTGGGGTTCAGCAAATTTTCGCGCAGCTGGTTGCCGATCATGCTGGTGTCGGAGCCCATGCCGCGACCGCCGCCGATGCCAATGGCATAGCCGCGAAGGAAGTCGGTTTCCTGCTTGTGCACATTGCGGAAACGCGGCACATAGCCGTTGCTGGGATTGCGTCCGTCGGTGCGTTTGTTTTTGAAGCCTTCATATTCAGCGCTGGCCTTGCCGCGATAGTTGTGCCACGAAATGTATTTGCCCAACACGCCGCTGTCGTTACCCAAACCATGGGGGAAACGATTGGAGGTGGAGTTGAGCAGAATGGCGTTGGTGTTGAGGGCCGATGCATTCACGAATATGATTTTTGCATAAAACTCGATCGCCTCTTTGGTGGTGCCGTCTATGATGCGCACGCCGATGGCTTTGCCTTTTTTCTCGTCGTAGAGAATGGAGTGCACCACAGCGTGTGGCCTAACGGTTAGGTTACCTGTTTTTTGTGCCCACGGCAGGGTGGAGGCATTGCTGCTGAAGTAGCCCCCGAACTGACAGCCGCGGTTGCACATGGTTTGATTGTGGCAGCGCGCACGACCTTGTGCCGTGTGAATGGCCTGCGGGTCGGTGAGGTGCGCGCACCGTGCCTGGATGAGATGACGTGTGCCGCCGTAGTTTTTCTCCAGGCTTTCTTTGAAGTATTGTTCGATGCAGCTCAAGTCAAAGCCGGGCATCACTTCGCTGTCGGGCAGTTCGGGCAGACCGTCTTTGTTGCCGGCGATGCCTGCGAATTTTTCTACGTGTGCATACCACGGTTCTACATCGGCATAACGGATGGGCCAGTCCACGGCAAAGCCGTCGCGTGCGGGGCCTTCAAAATCGAAGTCGCTCCAGCGTTGGGTTTGTCGTGCCCACAGCAACGACTTGCCGCCCACGTGATAGCCGCGAAACCAGCGGAAGGGTTTTTCCTGTACAAACGGTTGCTCGTCGTCGGGCAGTGCCCAGTGAAATGTTTCGGCGCGCATGTTGCGGGCGGTCTGAAAATCTTTGCGTTGTTCCAGTGTCACGCTGCCGCGATATTCAAATTCGTAGGGTGCCTTGCCGGCCGTGGGATAGTCGGTGACGTGTTTCACATCGCGGCCACGTTCCAGCACGAGCGTCTTTAGTCCCTTCTCACAAAGTTCTTTGGCCGACCAGCCGCCACTGGCGCCCGAACCGATGACGATGGCATCGTAGGTTCTTTTTTCGGTGGAATCGATATTAAAATTTGCCATGGGTGATTATGCGTTTACGTCGACACAGCCATAGTAGTGGCCGGGCGCGGTTTTGTATTCAAGATAGTTCGTCATCACTTCGCGTGAGGTGCTGAAGCCGCGGATGGTCTCGGCTTTGACAAGCGTGAAGAATTCTTTTTCCGAAGCATCGGCCGAATGGGCAAAGGCCATCAGCAGCGCTTCGCGTTCATATTGTGCGCAGGCCGAAAATGGTTGGCCGTATTTGGCGGATGCAGACGCCTCCAGTTTGGCAAGCTGTGTTTTGATGTTGGCTTGCACGGTGGCGTCGTAGCAATGGTCGAACAGTTTTTGGAGAAACTTGTCAACGCCCACGCTTAGTCCACCCACCACCACACCTTGTGGAAGAATGGTGTCGACCACGGCGGCAAGCATGGCTTGTTCGGCAGCGACAAAGGAGGAAGCATGTGTGGCAAGGTCATCCACATGCCATTGACCGGCCCAAGCCGGTAGTGCCAGCAGGCCACCGGAGGCAGCCATCAGCATTTTTAAGGATTCGCGGCGATTCATAGCGGGAAAAGGTGTTTCGGAAAAACTTACCCTGAAGGTAGTCTTCGAGGGGGTGTGGCGAAAGCTATATTATATGAATGGAGGTCGTTAAATCGAATGAAATGGCATGGATGGTTTTGGAGGGAACAAGGCAAAAGGGTATATTTCTTCTTAAACGATTTAAAGAACATGGCAGGAATTGATTTGATACGAAAGAATGCGCTTATCATTTCGGCCGTTCTGGTGTTAGCCCTCATCACTGTGAACACCGGCATCATTTATTATAACGACTGGGTGTTGAAAGACACCACGCGGGTGAAAGCAGAGACCGAACGTGCCGGCTATCTGGTGAGCCAGATCTGGAACCAGGTGGTACGCAACGTAGACATCGGCATGCGAGGCTATGCCATCACCAAAAACGAAGACTTGCTGGGTCCCATGCGCGATGGCATCCGCGACAACCCCATCATCCTGGGCGAGCTGCGCACCATCACCCAAAAACAAGGCTTCGAACATCCGGGCACGCTCGACAGCCTTGCCGTGTGTGTCAACAAATTTATTGCCACCACCCAACACATGGTGGGGCTGATCAAGATCGACAGCATGACGGAGTTTCACGCGGCCCTTTCTGCCGACCCGGGACGTGCTGCCTGGATGGTATACGATCGCAATGCGCGGGTTGTGAAAGCCTTTGAAGACGACCTCAGTCAACAAGCACAGACCTCCTATAAAAGCGCCAACGACCGCACGCTGGTGGTGCAAACCATCCTGAACATCATCGCGTTTCCTTCACTGCTGTTTCTCATCTTCAACGTGGTGAAAGAAAAACGCGAACGGCGCGAACTGTTCTCCAAGCTCGAAGAAAACAATCGAGCCTACTTGTTCAACCCGGGCACGGACGCCAACCGCGCCGCCGAAAACGACGTGATCGATTTCTCCATACGCAACTTCAAAACGGCCGCACATTTTATTAACCAGGTGTCGAACGGAAATTTCTCGGTGACCTGGGACGGCTTCAATGCCGAAAACGAAAAACTCAACACCAGCAACCTCGCCGGCGAACTGGTGCTGATGCGCGACAAACTGAAAAACATCAAAGCCCAGGACGAAATCCGGAACTGGACCACCGAAGGCCTTGCCCGTTTCTCGGATGTGCTGCGCAAAAATCAGGACAACCTTGAAGCCCTCAGCCTCGACATCCTCACGTTTCTCACCAAATATCTCCAGGCGCAACAAGGCTGTCTCTTCATTGTGCAGGAAGACCCTGAAGACGAGACGCACAGCTACCTCGAGATGGCCGCTTGTTATGCCTTCGAAAAAAAGAAATACGTACAAAAGAAACTGGAGATCGGACAGGGACTTATCGGACAAACTTTTCTGGAAGGAACCCCCGTGCTGCTCACCGATCTTCCCAATGGCTATACAGAAATCACGTCGGGGCTAGGGCACAAAACACCGTCGGGCTTGCTCATTGTGCCCATGAAAGCCAACGAAAAAGTGGAAGCCGTTATTGAACTGGCGGGCTTTCAGAAGTTTGAAAAACACCAGGTCGAGTTCATGGAAAAAGTAGGCGAGCTCACCGCGTCCACGTTGGGGTCGGTAAAGAACAACGAGAAAATGAAAGCCATGGTGGACCGTTTCAAAACGCAGACCGAACAGCTCAAATCGCAGGAAGAAGAGCTCCGCCAGAACCTGGAAGAAATGGAAGCTACGCAGGAAGCGCTAATCCGTGCGGAAAAAGAGAGACAGGGATAGCAAGGTGGTATTTACCTTTAGCCCTGAGTACTTTATATCACTTCATTTTTTACGCTTCCAGTCAAGACCCCATGCTATGCGCATTACGAACCTCTTAATACCCGCCCAGGCATGAATTGCATAGGCATCGAGATCGGGGGCACCAAGTTGCAGATCGTGTTGGGCGATGGCGTGTCGGGCATTCAGCGGCGTGTGCGGTTGGATGTGCAACGTGGCAAGGGCGCGGAAGAGATTCAAAGCCAGATCGAATCGGTGCTCGACCAATTAGTGCCCGATGGATCGGCCAAGGCCATCGGCGTTGGTTTCGGAGGGCCAGTAGATCGCGTCGCGGGCCGGGTGCACACGTCGCACCAGGTGTCGGGCTGGTCGGGCTTTGGTTTGGTGGAATGGCTGGAAAAGCGGTATGGCATTCCGGTGGCGCTCGAAAACGATGCGAACGTGGCGGCGCTGGCCGAAGCCTTGTTTGGCGTCGGAAAAGATAAAGACATTGTGTTCTACATCACCTTGGGCAGCGGCGTGGGCGGCGGCCTGGTGGTGCATAAAAAACTATATCATGGCGCGGTGCCAGGCGAAGTGGAGGTAGGGCATCTCCGGCTCGATCGAAACGGCACGTCGCTGGAATCGTGTTGCTCGGGATGGGCCGTCGACAAACGCGTTCGTGAAGCCATTCAACAGGAGCGCTCCGGTGTGTTGTTCGACCTTGCACATGGCGCACAAAGTGGTGAAGCGCGCTACCTCGCGCCGGCGTTGGCCTTGGGTGACGACACCGCCAAGCGCATTCTACACGACATCGCCGACACGCTGGCCTTTGGGCTTTCGCATGTCGTACATCTTTTTCATCCCGATATTATTGTGATCGGTGGAGGCCTTTCCCTGATTGGCGCACCACTGGCTGTGGCTACGGCGGCCGAATTGCCGAAACATCTTATGCAAGCCTTTGTGCCGGGCCCCACCGTGGCGCTGGCACATTGTGGCGAAGACGTGGTGCCGCTGGGTGCACTTGCCCTGGCCCGCAACCGCTTGTCGATTTAAAAAAAAACTAACGTTCCCTAATTTTTAGCATGCTCATGAAAGCCTATTTCACAAACTACATTCAACAACTGCAAGCCACCCTCGGAAGTGTTCCAACGGAACAGCTGGAGCACATTCTGGAAAAATTCAAAGACGCCGCGGCGAAAGAGCAGCAGGTGTTCACCTTTGGCAACGGCGGCAGTGCCATGAGCGCCTCACACTTTGTGACGGACCTGGGCAAAGGGTCGTCAGACAAGATGACGAAACGTTTTCGTTGCATTTCGCTCAACGACAACGTCGGCTGGCTCACGGCGTTGGGCAACGACTATTCGTATGATGATATCTTTGTTCGCCAGCTCATGAACCTGGCGCGTCCCGGCGACCTGGCTTTTACCATGAGTGTGAGCGGCAACTCGCCCAACCTGGTGAAGGCTGTGGAGTGGGCAAAGCAAAACGGCGTCTACACCATTGCGTTGCTGGGCGGCCAGCGCGGGGCACTCACCAACCTGGTGGACTATCCCGTGGTGATTGATTCAAAACACTATGCCCGCGTAGAGGATGTGCACATGAGCATTTGCCACATGATCAGCTTTGCCTTCATAGAGCATCCTCTGGGATAATCGTTGGCAATCGATCCCCGAAAACTTTTGGGAAAATAAAGTGCCGCGTCCAAACTTGTTTTTGCCGATCGCTGTTCTACTTCACATCCAACCGTAAAAATACTGTGACGATGAAGTTGAAATTGAGTGTGCTGGATCAAACACCGATCCGGCGGGGCAGCAATGCCGTGGAGGCCCTTCAGGAATCGATCGCCCTGGCGCGTTTTGTAGACAAGCTGGGCTACACGCGCTATTGGCTTTCCGAACACCACAACATCACCACACTGGCCGGAGCCGCCCCCGAAGTATTTATTGCGCGCCTGGCCGGAGAAACAAAAAACCTCAGGTTTGGGTCGGGCGGTATCATGCTGCCCAACCACAGCACGCTGAAGGTGGCGGAAAATTTCCGGCTGCTCGAAGCGCTCTATCCCGGCCGCATCGATTTGGGCGTGGGGCGTGCTCCCGGCGGCGATCGCCTCACGGCATCGTTGCTCAATCCATCAAACACGTTTAGTCCTAAAGACTATGTGAAGCAGCTGGTGGACCTGAAAGGTTTTCTGAACCTCGACACCCAGGCAGGTGCTGTGCACGACAAGGTGCGGGCCATTCCCAACATCACAACAGCTCCTGCGTTGTGGATGCTCACGTCGAGTGGCGAGAGTGCCTACATCGCGGCCCACTTTGGCATGGCCCTCTCGTTTGCACAGTTCATCAATCCCAACGGCGGACCGGAAGCACTGGAGGCCTATCGCAAAAACTTCAAGCCCAGCGAAGAGCTGCCCGAGCCACAAACCAGCGTGGGCATCTTTGTGTACTGCGGCGAGACGGAAGAAAACGTGACGCGCGCACAGGCTGTGATGGACTATCGTTTCCTCAGCATCGAGAAGGGCAGAGTGGACGAGTCGCCTTCCTATGAGTCGGTGAAAAACTATACCTACAGCCCCGACGAATGGCAGCGCGTGCTGCACAACCGGGGCCGCATGATTGTGGGCAACCCTGAATATGTGAAAACAAAGTTGCTGCGTCTTGCCGATAATTTTCAGACCGAAGAAATTGTGATGTCCACTTTTGCCGACACCTTCGAAGACCGCCTGCGGTCGTATGAGATTTTGGCGGACGTGTTTGAATTGGTTCCCACAACGGTTAACGCCGAATAGAAAAAACAGAACGTCATGGCCACCGATAGCCTTGAAGTATGGATGCGCGGTCCCCTTGCCGGCATCGCCCCATTGCTGCAGCCTGTAGCCCACGCATTGTTGCAAGTGCAGGAAGAAGTGCATGCCGTGACGAAGGATTTTCGCGATAAGGATTTATGGACCAAGCCCGGAGGAGTGGCGTCGGTGGGATTTCACCTGCAACACATGGCGGGTGTGTTAGACAGACTTTTCACGTATGCCCGTGGCAGCATGCTGACATCCGAACAACTCGGTGCGTTGAAGCGCGAAGGCGAAGCTTCTACACTAACGGTTAGCGATCTGCTCAGCGCGTTCGATCACCAGGTGGAGCGAGCCATCGACCAATTGAAGTCTACTCCCGAAACGGTGTTGCTCGAACCCCGGGGCATAGGCCGCAAACAAATCCCTACCAACGTGCTGGGGCTGCTCTTTCACGCAGCCGAACATACACAACGCCACAACGGGCAATTGCTGGTGACGGTGAAGTGGATGCGTGAGGGAAGTTGAATCAACCCAATACGACTACAGCATCGTCACCGTTATCGCCGCAGGGAATTTTCACTTTCCTGCTTGATCTCCATCATCACATTTTCATATTTTTTGTTCGACGGACGAATCAATCCCGATGTGGGGTTGTCGAGGTCGCGTATGGTGAGCACGGTGAGCGTGGTGAGCGTATAGAAGATGAGGGGAATAAGAAAGTGATGCTCTTCGTTGAAGCCGTTGGCAAAACCAATGAGCAACCCGGTGAGCAGCGAACCGAGGGTGATGAGGATCATGACCGAGAGTGGTGTACGCTCCATTTCACTGTATTGAATGCGATAGTCCAGTCCCTTTGCTTTCAGGATAACGTCATTATAGTAGCGGCGTTCGTCGGTGGTGATGCGCTCCTTTTCGTGTAGCATCTGTACATGGTGAAGTAAGTCGGTGTAGAGCAGGCTGGTGCGTTGGTGTAGGCGTGTGTCTTCGGCTTCGGTTTTGGGATCGGCCAGCAGGCGTGCTTCGAGCAGCGCAATCACGCCGTCTTTTGTTAACAGTTTCACGGTGTCGTCGTGGGCCTGGCTTCCTTCGCGGTAGATGGCTTCGAGGGCATCGCCATGAGCGTTCACAATGTTTACCCGGTCTCGATGGGCATTGCCCGAAATCAGCAGCGCGAAAGACAACAGCAAACCGTAGAATCCAATGATGGCGTTTTCTGTTCCACTCTGTTTCCAGGAGCGTTGCTTCTTATAATACCGCCGTCGCGCATACCAGTAGCCGCCTGCCACAGACGCCAACAACACTAACGGGTAGAGCAACCCGAACCAGTACGATTCGAAGATCCATCGCATACAAGAGAGGGTAAATTTGAAATGGGTGACTGAAATTACAAAGAAGACGTGTATAAAACGCCACGTTCAATAAGTTTTCGCGGCTGCGTTACAACATCAGTCATTCCGTTTGCAGGTCAATGCAGGGTTAGGAAGGGATAAGACCGCATATTCTGCGAAAGCGTCAACGTGCGCTGATGTCGGGCTTGATGTCTACCACGGGTGTTCCGTCGAGCGCTTCCAGCGGGTGTACCCTAAGTTGGTTTCCGTCCAGCACTTCCATCACCTTCACGGGATGTAGGCCGAGAGGATTGGGACGGTCGGGCGATCGTGTGGCAAACACGCCGACATAAGGTGCGGTGGTTTCGTTGCGTGGATAACATTTGAGCACACTCCGGTCGGCGGCATGCAACCAGGTGATCACCAGAATTTTGTTGCCGGCCTGCACGCCTTGCAATGCCTCGGCGTATGGCGCATGGATTTCGACGAGGGCTTCGGGCGCGCCTTCGTTTCCCTGCAACGGGCAGTCGTCGAGCGATTTCAATGATGAGTGAATGACGCCGATGGGGGTTACGTTGATGTTGTTCATTTCAGTTGGAAGATTAAGAATGAGACCTGAAAAAACATGCGTATGCGAAAAAAGATATCGTGCAACGAAGATAATACTGAAACGATTCATTTGCACAGGCGCCCACTTATGTCAACACTCTTTGATTGTGCGTGGTGAATTATCTACAATATTCTTTTTCGTCACGGCGGTGTTCCCTGTGAGGAAGGTCCGTAAAATATCCGGCATAAAATTTTCTCTGTCCACGATAACGAGAGTGGCTTGTATTAAAAAAATGACCAGAATGACCGGAGAGAGAGAACTCAAAAAAATAATGCTCATCGAAGACGACCCCGATTCGCAAGGTATGCTGAAAAGCATCCTGCTACAGGCGGGCTATGCAGTCGACACAACGGAAGGCACCGCCATCGTGGCAGAGAACTATGCACTGCCCGATGTGTTTGTGTTGGATAATTTTATGCCTGCCATCCACGGCGTGGCCCTTTGCAAATTTCTGAAACTGAAAGAACACACACGATCCATCCCGGTTGTTATTATGTCGGGCGATCCCGAGGTGCAGCGCAAAGCAGAGAATGCAGGCGCTGCGCTGTTTCTGCGAAAACCATTTCACAGACAGGACTTGTTGGATTGCATCGAGGCCGTGTTGAACACCGGCGACACGAACATGCGGAAAACAGCGTAGTGAATTTGCCAGAATAAAAATGCCCTGAAACAGATGGTTGGGTTATCAACATCTGTTTCAGGGCAAATGATTAATTGACGTAAGCGGAGTGCCTACCAGCCGATGCCGTAATCCTCGCCGTGATTGCTTGAACCACCCCAGAAAGTCTTGTGCTGCCAATCGAAATAGATGGCGTTGATGGGACCGGAAGTACGTTCGTCAAAAGTCATCTTATAGCCCATCTGAAAAAGTTCTTTGCGGATCCATTCCGGTGTGGACGACTGTAACAAAATGGCGCCCGGCTTTGGTTTACGGTCTTCACCACCCAGCGACAAATACATTTGATAGGTGTTGATGTTTGGTGCCTCGGCAGCTTCCTGCACGTTCATGCCGAACTCCACAATGTTCAGGAAGAACTGCAACAGGTTTTGATCTTGTGAGTCACCCCCCTGCACGGCAAACGACAGGAAGGGTTTGTTGTCTTTCATGGCCAGGGTTGGGGTGAGCGTGACGCGGGGTTGTTTGCCCGGTGCCACCACGTTGAAAGGATTGAGCTTCGGGTCGGTCACAAAACTCTGCATGCGTTGGCTCATGCCCACGCCGGTCTTGCCGGCAATGCAGGCAGGCAACCATCCGCCACTGGGGGTGATCGACACTACCCATCCTTCCTGGTCGGCCGCTTCCACGGAAGTGGTGCCCAACAAAAACTGATCGAGGTAACGATCGTCGAGAGGCGACACGGGTTTGTTCAAGGATGCCTGACCCCAGTTCTTGATATACTCAGGATAGGGAT
This sequence comes from Chryseolinea lacunae, assembly GCF_016735595.1. Lineage (GTDB taxonomy): Bacteria > Bacteroidota > Bacteroidia > Cytophagales > Cyclobacteriaceae > Chryseolinea > Chryseolinea lacunae. Next base: position 299,823 of record NZ_JAERRB010000008.1, on the reverse strand, counting down.
TGATTTTTCCTTCGAAAGGATAGGGATCGCCGGGACCGGCCTTCACATCGTTCTTGTCCCACCGAATGGACTTCGCTCTTTCTTTGGCGTAGTCTTTCGAGAGCAGGCCTTGGATGGGCTCTTCGGGAGCCACCGCCGGATCGCCATAGTAGAAGTCGCGATCGGCAAAGGCGAGGTTCATGGTTTGATAGAGTGTGTGAATGTAACGTGCCGAGTTGAAGCCCATCGCTTTCAGGTCGAAATTCTCCAGGATGTTCAGCGACTGCAACAGCGCGGGGCCTTGTGTCCACTGCGAAAGTTTGTAGACGTCGATGCCTTTGTAGTTCACCTTCAGCGGTTCTTCCACTTTTGGTTTCCAGGTGGCGAGGTCGCTCAGGGTGATGAGGCCGCCTTGTTCCTGCGCGCCGCGCACAAACTCTTTGGCGATGTCGCCTTTGTAGAAACGTTCGGAGGCGGCATAGATTGCTTCCTTGCGCGACTTGCCTTTCTTCAACGCCTGTTGTTCGGCGTCCACCATCTTCTTCAAGGTCTCGAGCAAATCGGCTTGACGGAAAATTTCGCCGGCTTCAGGTGCTTCGCGGGGTTGGCCCAGGTGGGGGAGGAAAACGGCTTTAGAATAGGGCCATTCTTTGATGCGGTCTTTGCCACGCTCCATGGCGTTGGCGGTTTGCCCTTCAATGGCATAGCCTTCGGCAAGTGTCATCGCAGGGGCAAGCACGTCTTTCAGACTCATCGTGCCATATTCAGCAAGCATGAGGCACAGGCCTCCGGGTGTTCCGGGGGTCACAGCGGCAAGCGGTCCGTATTCCGGCGGGAAGTTCATGCCCTTGCCTTTGAAGAACTCGGGCGTGGCTCCGGTGGGCGCAACACCCAGCGCATTGATGCCAATCACTTTTCCGGTTTTCGGATTGTAGATGAGGGCTTGTGTTTCTCCACCCCAGCTCAATACATCCCACATGGTGCATGTGGAGGCGAGCATGGCGCAGGCTGCGTCAACGGCGTTGCCACCTTTTTGAAACGTTATGGCACCAGCTGTGGCCGCCAATGGTTTGCCCGTGATGGCCATCCAATGGCTTCCGTGCAACACCGGTTTTTGTGTTCCGCCCGGACGGGCATTGAACGATTGTGCGAAGGCTTGCGGAGCCAACCAGAGCAGGGCTACTACAAGGGGTATAATTTTTTTCATGGATAGTTTAGGGTAATGCTCTAGCAAGATACGCGGAAGGGCGCGACCAAAACAGACCATTGATCAAAAACTACATATCGTTAACACGGAAGAATGAACCATTCTGATAACCCTGTAACCGGCTCTCAGCCACGATGCAAAAGATTGCAGCGCGTGTCGGACCCCGTGCGGTAGAATCGATTTATCAGACCCTGCAAACCGTAAGTCAAAACCTCCGGAACCGGGGGTGTGCCCTTGCAGGGTTGGGATGAGGGGGACCTTGATTGGATCTTGACAGGTGAAATGCAGGCTTTTGAATCCCTCCGGCGGGCCTTCGCAGGATATGGATGTTTGGTCTTTGATTCCACGAAGGTGGTAGTGAAGTCATCCGATTTCGTCGCTACAACACGCGTGAAAAGCGTCGTGAAGCGGCTTTTTATTCATCGCAGAATTAAGAAGATTGGTCTATAACCCAGCAGGTGACTATGTCATGTGGGGTTACGATTGCGTTAGTTCGCATATCGATCTTGTGATCCCTAAAACAGAATCCCCTATGGAAAGAAAAGAGTTTTTGAAAAGCCTTGGTTTTACCGGCTTCATGGTTCCGCTCATCGCGTCGTGTCGCGAAGAAGATGTGACGGCAACTGACCCAACCGATACCGACAACACTACGTCGGGCGACTGCACGGTGACCGACACCGAAACCGATGGTCCTTATCCGCTGTATGCCAGCCGCGGTTCGTCCATACAACGCGTCGACATCACCGATGGCAAAACCGGTCTTCAGCTCGACATGACCCTGGTGGTGAAGAATGTGAACGACAGCTGCAACGTGCTGGCCAATGCGCGCGTAGACATCTGGCATTGCGACAAAGACGGTTATTATTCCGGCTACAGCAACTCCGGCTATCTGGGCACGCAAAACAATTCGGCGCTGGTGTTTTGCCGCGGACTTCAATATGCAAACGACAAAGGTGAAGTGACGTTCAAAACAATTTATCCCGGATGGTACACCGGGCGTGTAACGCACATTCACGTGCAGGTGTATGTGGGCACATCGCTGAAGCTCACTTCACAGATTGCATTCCCCGAAGACATCAACACCGAAGTGTATAAGACTTCGCTCTATTCTGCCCACGGACAGAACTCCACCAAGAACACTTCGGATTCCATCATCAAGGATTCGCTTGACAACGAGCTGGCCACTGTTGTGGCAAACGCTGCTACGGGCGGCTACACACTCACCCACACCATTTTTGTTTCAGCCTGATTTAAAATTTTGATACTATGCCCAAAGCACAAATCAAACTGGTTTACCGGCAAGTGATTGACAAGAACACGCCCGGCGATTTTGCGCGCAACGTGTTCAACGATTCCTACAGCGAGCTGCTCATGCAGATGCAAACCTACAATGCGGCGAACCTTTACACCAACTGGCACGATTTGAAAACGAATGTGCCCAAGGCAAAACAAAACCTGCCCTACAAGGTGGCGTTTGCCATTGGGCTCTACCTGCGCGATCTGAACAATCTCATCCCAGGGCTGCACGACACGTTGCAAGCCGTCAACATACCCTTTGCGAACTATACGTTTGATATTGTGGCCTCCGACTTCAAAAGCAAGGCGGCCCATTGTGTGTCGCTAACCTACGAGACGGAACTGTTGACCCTGTTTGAAGTGGTGGGCGACCAGTTGCTGTTGTCGAAAGACGCATCGTTGCCCGACCACGCGTCAACGTCGTGCAACACGCTTATGGTGAAGATGCAACCCAACCTGAGCATTAGTCAGTACAAAGTGTGGGGCGCAGGCATGTTCAACGATGGTCGCGGTATGTATTGGGATGCAACGCCTGTTGCAGCGCAATGAGTTCGGTTGCGGCCAGGGGCGTGGCTGCCGCGGCTTGTAAGGCTTCGTTCAATTGTGCCGGCGTGCGAATGCCCACCACAGCAGATGCAACGGCGGGATTGGCCAATACATATTGAATAGCAACTTCCGATGAAGGCACATGTTTGCTCTTGGCGATAGCCTGTAGTGCATCGGCCATTACCTTCACGTGTGTTTCGGTATAGTCGAGATATGATTTTGCAGGCTTGCCCGCGAGCAATCCGCTGGCAACGCTGCCCCGAACCACGACGCTGATGTTGTGTTGTTGGAGCAACGCCAGGCAGGCTTCTTCGGGGCGACGATCCAGCAAACTATACTGCATCATCACGCTCACGATGGCAGATCGCTGGCAATACTCACGAATCACATTGGGGCGAATCGAAGAAATGCCATAGTGCCTGATCTTGCCCTGTGCTTTCAGTAGCTCAAAGGCTTCAAGGGTATCGTCGATGTTGTCGTTGATCGTGCCGCCGTGCAGTTGGTAGAGATCGATGTAGTCGGTGTTGAGGCGCTTCAGACTTTGCTCGGCGGCCTGAAGAATGTGTGCCTTTGAGGGATTCCAGTCCAAGCCACTGCCATCGGCCTTCCATACATTTCCTGCCTTGGTGGCGAGTATGATCTGTTGCCGCACACCGGCCAATGCTTTTCCTACCGTGGTTTCATTTTCGCCGTGCTGATAGATGTCGGCTGTGTCGAAATAATTTATTCCTTTTTGAACAGCTTCTTTCAGCAGGGCGCTGTTCTCCTGATCGCTTCCTGTAAGCGACATGCATCCAAAGCCAACCACACTCACATTCAGGTTGGATGTTCCCAGGGGTTTATACTGCATAGTGTTGTCTGGTTTTGATTTATAACAACGACGTGATTTCTTCCGTTACGCGCGTGGGGCGAAGTGTTTTTGCGTCCAGCAGGCACCACATGGTTTTGGCTTCGGCCACCATTTTTCCGTTGGCTTTGAGTGTGACAAAACGCTCGAAGCGTGCGCCGTGAAATTCGCCTACCCAGGTGTAGCCCACTACATCATCGTGGAGGAATGCGGGACGTTTATAGTCCACTTCATGTCTCAATACCACCCAGGCATATTTTGCCTTTAATTCCTCCGACGCAAGGGCATTCCAATGTGCTGCGGCCACATCCTGCACCCAACGCACATACACCACGTTGTTCACGTGTCCCATGTCGTCGATGTCGGCGGGCGACACAAGCAAGGTGTGAGGGAATGGATTTTGTGCAGACATGGTGTGCAAAGGTAATGCGAACAATGAAGGAACGTGTGTCGTGGTCCGGATTTTTCAGCTCACGCTTCCTTCAGTTCGTCTTCGGCGCGGGCCTTCTTCTGACGGGCGGTAACAATGAGGATGACAATGCCTGTCAACACAAGGGGAATGCTGAGCAGTTGCCCCATGTTCAGCACCATGGTGTCTTCAAAGGCTTCCTGGTTCACCTTGAGAAACTCGTCGACGAAGCGAAGCGAGAAGAGAATGATGAGGAACCAGCCGAAGATGAAACCGTTTCGCATAGTGTCGCGGAAGCGAAACCACATCCAGAAAAGCAATCCAAAAAGTGCGAGGCAATACAGGGCTTCATAGAGTTGAGCAGGATGACGTGGCACGTCGTCGACCAATGTAAAGATGAACCCCCACGGCATCGTGGTGGGAATGCCCACCATTTCGGAATTGGTGAGGTTGCCCATCCGGATGGCCGCGCCTGCTAAACATCCTGCAATGGCGATGCGGTCCACTATCCACAGGAAGGGCACGTTGGTTTTTCGTGCAAACAGATAGAGCGCGATGGCCATGCCGATAACCCCGCCATGACTGGCCAACCCACCTTCCCACGTGGCCAATATTTTTAGTGGATTGCTGAAATAGTAGGCCGGGTCGTAGAACAGCACATGTCCCAAACGCGCGCCGAGCACGGTGGCTACTACGGAATAGATGGTCAGGGTATCAATTTCTCCCGGAGACCTGCCTTCTTTGCGGTAGATGTAATACATGACCTGCTGTCCCAGAAAAAAACCGACAGCGAACAAAATGCCATACCAGCGGAGCGGATGATTGAGAAACGGAATGGTGAAGATATCGGGATTCATGTCCCAAATAATGTAGGCAGGCAAGGCTGAGGTCATAGGTATTATGAAGGGTAACGCGTATAAGTATCGTTACCGGCTTCAAAATTACACTTTCTCTAACGAAAAAATGGTAGTGCCATACAACCGGTTGAAATGGCGATAAAAAAGAAAGAGGGCGACTCTCCAGTACGCCCTCTTGTGAAACGGGGATCGAAATCAAACTTCGTTATTTTAAACCGTAAAGCTCCACATGAGCTTTGTCGGCCTTGCTGTTCGGAAGTGTCTTGTAGGTGAACACCACCTTTTTGATTTCCTGATTGGGTGTTTTAAGATCGATCACGCGCGTTTCGGCATTGGCTTTCAATTCGTTTTTCACGTTGATCTTTTCTTTGTCGCCCGACTCGTAGATCACTTCTATGTCCGCAATGTTGATGGGCGCGTCAGTCACTTTCAGGAGGATGGATTTGAACTTGTCGGCTCCCAATACGGAGATCGATTCGTTTTCCATTTTGAAATCGGCTTTCACTTCGCCAATCTTATGCCATCCGGGTTTGTTGCTGAACATGACCGCGGGTTCTTGTGCAAGAGCGGCCGCAAATGCCATACAAAGCATCACAGCCACGAGGGTTAACTTTTTCATAATACAAATTGGTTTATAGTACATGTCGAATTATTCAAACCACATACCACATTCATAATCATCGAATGCAGCGTGTTTTAAACTGATGTGGATGATTTTGCTTGTGAAGACTTTCCCCAAACCGATGGCAGGCAGAAAACTTTTCCACAGTTTGAAGTTCCATTCGTAAAGCAAATGGAATGACGTGTGTTCGATGTCTCAATGCACCGGTGTTTTTTGCAGCAATGCTGTCAGTTCTTTTTCGTTAGTTAAGTCGAGCCGTAGTGGTGTTATCGATACAAAACCATGATCCACGGCCCAGCGATCTGTTCCTTGCTCGGGATCTTCCAAAGGCACCACCGTGAACCAATAGTGCTTGCGCCCCATGGGGTCGGTGCCGGGCACAATCTTGCCGTCGTATTGTTGCACGGCCTGGCGTGTCCATTGAATGCCGGTTGGGTCGGTAGGGAAGTTCACGTTGGCCAGGGTCAGGTCGGGGTTTTCGAGCAGGAGTTCAAGCACCTTGGCCACATAGGGTTCTAGTTTTTCGAAATCGGGTTCCGAATTTCCCGCAGGTGTGCTCAGTGCAATGCCCTTCATGCCAAGCAACACGGCCTGCTTCGCACCCGCGAGTGTTCCCGAATGCCACATGGAGTTGCCTAAGTTGGAGCCCATGTTAATGCCCGACAACACCACATCAATCTTCGACATGTGTGAGCCCAGCGCCACACAATCGGCGGGTGTGCCGTTGACGCGATAGGCATCGAGGCCGTCAAAATTCACCGGCGATTTTTTATAAAACAAAGGGCGCGATGCCGTGATGGCGTGCCCCATAGACGACTGTTCCACATCGGGTGCCACGACCCTCACTTCGCCAAAGCGCGATGCAATGCGGGCAAGTGCTGAGATGCCGGGGCTGTAAATGCCATCGTCGTTGGTTACCAGTATGCGCATAAAGTTTTATGGTTTTGTTCAAATCTTTTCAAGGGTTGGCATACAATTATCTTCCCAACAAATGAACAAACAGACCATTCATGAAATTTATCGAGCTCATTCACAACCCCAAAGCCGGAGAAGGGGAAAATACGATGGCCGACATCGTCTCCATGCTCACCGACGCGGGATATGACTGTAGCCATTCTTCTACACCGGATGACATTGAGGGTAAAAAATTCACCAGGGAAACCGATTTTTTGGTAGTGGCCGGCGGTGATGGCACCGTGCGGAAGACTGCTTTGCAGATGATGAACAACCGGCTACCCATGGCCATTTTGCCGATGGGAACGGCAAACAACATTGCGCGAACACTGGCGATTCAGGGTGGTTATCGCAACATCATTCACCATTGGGCCACCAGCAAAGTGGTGTCGTTCGATGTGGGAAAAATAGACAACCTCGACGGCTATAAATTCTTTATCGAGGGAATGGGCTTTGGCGTGTTTCCAAAAATGATCAACGAAATACACAAGCAGAAACGCGCCGAAGGAACGCCCGAAGAAAACTTGCGCGCCGCGCTGGAATTGATGAGAGAAGTTGTGCTAACCTATAAGGCGCGCACGTGCCGCATTGAGATTGACGATGCGGAACACGTTGGTAAATATATTCTGGTGGAGGTGATGAACATCAGTTCCATTGGCCCCAACCTGAAGCTTGCGCCGTTGGCCAATCCCTGCGATGGAGAGTTTGAAGTGGTGCTGGTGGCCGAAGCGCAGCGCGATCAGTTTGCCGAATACCTGCAACGCAAAATACGTGGGGTGGAAGAACCCGTTTCTTTCAACGTGCTGAAAGCAAAAAAACTCAAGATTCATTGGGATGGAAAACACGTGCATGTTGACGATGCATCGATCACGCTTGACAAGCCAGCAGAAATAGAGATCACACTTCAGTCGGGCGGTTTATCGTTTATGGCCGGCGAGGAATACGGAAAGGAAAAGGCGGGACATTAAAAAACGGAAGCGTTATGGAAAACAACATGGAGTTGCACAAGAACATTCACTGGTACAAAGACGCCATTATCTACGAATTGCACATCAAAGCATTTCGCGACACCAACGGCGATGGCATCGGCGACTTTGGAGGTTTGCTTGAAAAACTTGACTACTTAAAAGACCTGGGCGTGACGGCCATCTGGTTGTTGCCCTTCTATCCGTCGCCGCTGAAAGACGATGGCTATGACATCGCCGACTACTATAGCATCAACCCGGCCTACGGCGACCTCGATCAATTCAAACAATTTTTAAAAGAAGCACACGAGCGCGACCTGAAGGTGATCACCGAACTGGTCATCAACCACACGTCCGACAACCATCCGTGGTTTCAACGCGCGCGCATGGCACCGAAAGGGTCGGCACACCGCGACTATTATGTGTGGACCGATGACCCCTCGCAATACAAAGACGTGCGCATCATCTTTCAGGATTTTGAAACATCGAACTGGACGTGGGACCCGGCGGCGCAGCAGTTCTACTGGCACCGGTTCTTTTTTCACCAGCCCGACCTGAACTACGACAGCCCGCTGGTGCAACAGGAGGTGTTCAAGATCATCGACTTCTGGTGCAGCATGGGTGTTGACGGCTTCAGGCTCGACGCCGTGCCGTATCTCTTCGAACGCGAAGGCACCAACGGCGAAAACCTGCCCGAGACACACGACTTCCTGAAGAAACTGCGTGCCCATGTCGATAAACATTTTCCGGGCACTTTGCTGCTGGCCGAAGCCAACATGTGGCCCGAAGATTCGGCGAGCTATTTTGGCGATGGCGACGAATGCCAGATGAACTATCACTTCCCGCTCATGCCGCGCATGTTCATGGCGTTGCAAACGGAAGATCGTTATCCCATCACCGACATCTTCGATCAAACCCCGGCCATCCCCGAGTCGTGCCAGTGGGCGATCTTCCTGCGCAACCACGACGAACTCACACTCGAAATGGTGACCGACGAAGAACGCGACTATATGTATCGCGTCTATGTGAAAGACCCCAAAGCCCGCATCAACCTGGGCATACGCCACCGCCTCGCGCCCCTCATGGGCAACAACCGGAGCAAGATTGAACTGTTGAACTATTTGTTGTTCTCGCTTCCCGGCACACCCGTGATCTATTATGGCGATGAGATTGGGATGGGCGATAATTTCTATCTTGGCGATCGCGACGGCGTGCGCACCCCCATGCAATGGTCGTCGAGCCGCAATGCCGGCTTCTCAGAGACCAACCCACATCAACTTTATCTGCCCGTCATTCTCGATCCCGACTATCACTACGAGTCGGTGAACGTCGAAATCCAAAGCAAGAACACCTCGTCGCTGTTGTGGTGGATGAAACGGCTCATCGCCAAACGCAAACAATACAAGGCTTTCAGCCGGGGTGACCTCCGGTTCGTGAGCTGTGAGAATCCGAAGATACTGGCCTTTGTGCGGCAGTTCGAAGAAGAAACCATTTTGGTGATTGTGAATTTGTCGCGCTACATTCAGCCGGCTGAACTTGACTTGCAGGAATTTCACGGCTATGTGCCGAAGGAGATTTTTAGCAATAACAAATTTCCCACCGTGAAAGAGGAGGGACCTTATTTCTTCACGGTGGCAGCGCACAGCTGTCAGTGGTACGCCTTGGAGCTTGCACATCCCAACATCGATCGCCAGGTGAGTTTGCCGGAGTTTAGCCTGAACACCTGGAGCGACCTTACCCGGAAATCCACCGTCGATTTTCTGTCTGACAAGGTGTTGCCCGACTATCTCATGAAGATGCGCTGGTTTGGCGGCAAGGCCCGCGTCATCGAAAACATGCGCATCCTTCAGCATGCTTCCATTCCTTTGCGAGAGAACGGTGTGATTATTTTTCTGATTGAAGTGACCTATCAATCGGGCTTGTCCGAACTCTATCAACTGCCCGTGGCCTTTGGCAAAGACGTGTTTGCATCGAAGCTGAAGGAGTCGTGTCCGCAGTCTGTCATCTGCATGCTCACCGTGAACGGCAAGCCCGGAATACTCTACGACGCCATCTATGGTTTTGAATGGCAGGACATGATGTTCAGAAGCGCGGCTTCGGGCAATGCGTTTTCGTGGAAGGATGGTGCCATTCGTTTCTCAGGCACAGAAGCGTTGCATCAGTATGCCACCACACAGGCCGTGGTGAAGCCGCGTGTTCTGGGCGTGGAGCAAAGCAACACATCTGTCATTTACGACAACAAGTTTTTTCTGAAGGTCTATCGCAAAGTAGATCGCGCGGTGAACCCCGACGTGGAGTTGTCGCAGTTTCTCGCCGACAAGATGAAGTTTAAAAGCATTCCACCCTTTGTTGGGAAAATTGAATGGCAGACGGGCAAAGACACCATTGTGCTGGGCATGCTGCAGGAGATGGTGGAAAGCAGCAGCGATGCCTGGACCTATATGCTCGATCGCCTCGACGACTTCAACGAGAAGGTGTTGATGGAGAGTGATATTTCCCTGTTGACCCCCGCCGAAGGAAGCTTGCTGGATCCGTTGGCCTACGAAGACGTGCCACGCGAGATGAAGCAGTTTATCGACGCTACCCTTGCCGAACGCGTGGCCCTGTTGGGTGTGCGCACGGGCGAGCTGCACCTGGCCTTTGCCGCCGAAGCATCGCATCCCGACTTTAAACCCGAGCCCTATTCGTTACACTATCAACGTTCGTTATTCTCGGGCCTGCAAACCCTGGTGCGCGCCACGTTCCAAAATCAAACGCGCAATCTCAGGAACCTTAGCGGCGAAGTGCTGCAACAGGCGGAAGATGTGTTGCGCAAGAAACATTTGATCCTGGAGAAGTTTAAAGACATCTACAAGAAGAAGATCGATGTGATGAAGATCCGCATCCACGGCGATTATCACCTCGGACAGGTGTTGTTTACGGGACGCGATTTTGTGATCACCGATTTTGAGGGCGAGCCCGCGCGGAGCTTTGGCGAACGCCGCCTGAAGCGATCACCGTTGCGCGATGTGGCGGGCATGATCCGGTCGTTCCACTATGCGGCATACGGAAGCTTGTTTCTGGACAACCAAATCCGCAAAGAGGACTATGAAAAATTGATTCCCTACATCGATCAATGGTATCACTACGTGAGCGGGTTCTTTATGAAAGCTTATCTTGAAACGGTGAACGGTTCGTCGTTTGTGCCGGCCGATAAAGAAGACCTGAATATATTGATGAACACGTTCTTGCTGGAAAAAGCCATCTATGAACTGAACTATGAAATGAACAACCGTCCGGATTGGCTGGTCATTCCCATGCGGGGAATACAAGACATCATACGCGACGACCAACGGCCTGTGCCTGTGCACGAACCGGAAGAAGTTCACTCTTAAAGCGGGGTTGGGATGTCCGTTACAGGCAGTATTTCTGAAAGATGGCCTTCAGTTCCTGGATCACCAGCGGGTGGTCGGTGACGGAAGTTTCGGGATGCCCTTCTTTCAAGTGTTTGATCAGGGACGAATAGTGCACCAGGTCGAGGGACGAGTTCTGCAGCTCTTTCAAGTCACGTTTCAGAAACTCAAGTTTGATGACACTAAGGGATGAAACGCCGAAATGTTCCTCTAAAAAGGACGTCAACGCTGATCCAGACAAGAATCCCTGGATAAGGTTATCGCGTGTTTCACGGATACTATCAATAATTCTTTCGATCGAGACTTTGGAATGATCCTGAACCGGGTGATTGTTTTCCATTTGAGCATTAAGGCACTACAATGATAACAATAAAAATGCAGATGTCATCCAAAGAACCGCTGTTGCAGAAACTGAATTTAATTTGTATGGGTGTTGATGAAGTGACTTTTTGGCGGCTTCTGCCTGTTCCTAAAAGGTGACAAACCTTGTATTTTTTATGGTTTTGGTTGGAAGATGAATGCTTGACATAGCCGGGGCGATGGATAAGGATTTTTTTGATGGATAGCGATAAAAATTCCAAACCCCGGAATCCGGGATTCGTTTTCTGTTTATCTAGCAACAACCGTAAACCCTAACAACTATGCCCGAGCTGCCCGATTTGCAAGTGTTTAGTCACAACCTCAACACGTTGTTGAAGGAAAAGAAACTCGAAAAGATTGCCGTGCCCGTAGCCAAGAAGCTGAACGTGCCGGTAGCCACCCTCAAAAAGAAACTGGAAGGACAAGCGGTGAAAAAAGTTTACCGCGATGGCAAAGAGCTTCATATTCAATTTGGTAAAGACGATGTGCTGGCCCTTCACCTCATGATGCACGGCAACCTCTATCGCTACGAAGACAAGAATGCCAACAAGCACACCATCCTGGAAATGGAATTTAACGACGGCACCGGCATCGCCCTCACCGATTGGCAAGGCCAGGCCACACCCACGCTCAACCCAGACCCGTCCGAAGCCCCCGACGCCCTGGCCGACGATGTGGATTTTGCACGCCTCAAACTGTTGCTTCAAAAAAAGGCAGCCATCAAAAACCTCATGCTCGATCAGAAAGTGATTCGCGGCATCGGCAATGCCTATGCCGACGAAATTCTGTGGGACGCCGGCATCTCGCCGTTCTCCATCAGCCAGAAAATTCCCGACACAAAAATCAAAGCCCTGGCAAAATCCATCCGCAAAGTGCTGACCGACGCCGAAAAACAAATCCGCAAAGCCGACCCCGATCGCATCACCGGCGAACGTCGCGATTTTTTGGTCATCCACAACGCAAAGAAAAAGCAAAGCCCCACGGGCGGCGAGATTCTAATCAAAGTCACCGGCGGCAGAAAGACGTATTATACGGAAGAGCAGGAGATGTTTGAGTAGATCACGTAAACTTCAATTTCGTCACAAACTCCAACAACGCCTCACCGATTTCATGAGGCGAATCTTCCTGGATGTAGTGGATTCCTTTCACCGACACTTCCACCTGGTTTCGCCAGCTGCGGCAAAATTCCAGGGCTCGGCCGGTCAGTGTGGCGCCGGGTTCGGCTGAGATCAGCAGTTTGGGGAATGGGCTGTGTTGCAGCCATTTTGAATATGCGTCAACAATGGCGACTGCATCTTCGGGGCTTCCTTCGATGGCAGTTCGCGTGGCCACACCTAGGTGAATGCAGGGGCAAACTCATGTTTTGTTGGAGCACAACAGTAGATCAGGTTGTATAAACGAAGTAGGCCAGGAGATTATTTTTTAAACACAAAAAAGGCCGTCCCCGAAAGAACGACCTTTTTGCCCCTAACTAAAATCTCTGCCTTCAACTTCGTCGTGCCTTCATCACGCAGAGATAACCAACTATTTTTGCCCGGCACTTGCGCCCTCGCTCAACACCGGAAGATTCAGGCGCTTGGCCTGACGGTTGTAGAGCAGCAAGGCCACATCTTCGTCTTCGATGTGGTGGCGTGCGCCGATATATTTCACAATTTTTCCGGCGTCGTCTTTCACCGGCACAATGGAGGCGTCCACCCAATAGGTGCTGCCGTCTTTTGCTTTGTTCTTGATGATGCCGCGAAACACATCGCCTTTCTTGATGGTGGCCCAGAAGTCTTTGAACAACGCCTTGGGCATGTCGGGATGACGGAACAGGCTGTGCGGTTTGCCCACCAATTCTTCGCGTGTGTATTTTGAAACGGTGCACAGCTTGTCGTTCGCATAGATCACGTTGCCAAACAGATCAGACTCCGAAAGAATGGTGGTTACGCCAAAAACATTTTCACGCACTTCCAGTGTTTTGCGCACTTCTATGTTTTCGTTGCGTGCGTTCACCAGGGGGGTCACGTCTTTGGCGTAGCAGGCAATGGCATACACGTTGCCTTGCTCGTCTTTCACCGGCGCATAGTGGTTGGCAAAGTGCGTCACCACACCGTTGGTGTCGAAGGCTTCTGTGATTTCAAAAAACTCGCCAGCCAGTGCGCGGTCATAGTATGCCTTCTGTTGTGCCATCTGCGCGGGGTTCTGTTCAAACACCGACAGCATGTTAAATCCTTTTTTCACGGGGAAGCCCAACGCTTCCAGTGCGGCACCAAACACGCGGTTGTTGCCGATAATTTTATACTCCTTGTCCATCGTGAAGATGGAGTCGTTGGTGGCGCTCAGCACTTCCAACAGGTAGCGTTCTTTGTTTTGTACTTCCAGGAGCACACGATTCATTTCTTCCTGTGTGGCCGAGAGTTCTTCCATGTTCTGGCGAAGCTCTTCTTCCTGTGCTTTCAGCTCCTCGCGCGACTGTTGCGATTCGGCCAGCAAGGCTTCTGTTTCCTTCTGAAGCTTCACGCTGGCGGTGATGTCTTTGGCAAAAACAGCTGCGGCAATGATCTCATCCTTTTCGTTTCGCAGGGGGCTGTAGAGAATGGTGAAGTAGGAATCGAATCCGTGCGAATGATACTCTTCGGTGACCTCAAATTTCTCGCCTTTCAGTGCGCGTTCATAGTGGCCTCTGAACTTGGGCCACTCCGCTTCGCTGAAGATGCCCTTCATTTCAAAGCCCTTCTCGATGTTGATGCCCATGCCCGAATAGGAGGCGTGCAACGTCTTGTTAAAATTCACAACACGATATTGGTGATCGACCGACAGAATGGAGTCTGTGCTGGTGTCGATGAGGTCGGTCATGTAGCGCTCTTTGGCTTGCACCTCCGAGAAAACGCGTTGCATTTCGTCTTGCGTGGCCGACAGCTCTTCCATGTTCTGGCGAAGCTCTTCTTCCTGTGCTTTCAGTTCTTCGGTCTGATGCTGTGCTTCATTTTTTGCTTTTGTGATTTCTGTAACATCTTTCACAAAGATGGCGGCAGCAATCACTTCGCCCTTGTCGTTGCGCAGCGGGCTGTAGGACACGATGTAGAATGCCTCAATGTTTCCGAACTTGTAATGGTCCTGTGTGTTGAACGATTCACCTTCGAACACGCGGTCATAGAGGTTTCTGTATTTTTGTCTGTCTTCGGCGGCAAAGAGCAGCGTCACATCAAAGCCCTTGTCGATCTCGAATTGCGTGTAGGTGGCTTTAAAGATTTTGTTGCAGTTGATCACCTTCAGTTGCCGGTCGATGGTGAGGATGGAATCGGTCGACGCGTCGATGAGGTCGGTCATGTAAGTCTCCTTACCTTGCACTTCCTTCAGCACGCGGTGCATTTCCTCCTGGGTGGCCGAGAGCTCTTCCATGTTCTGGCGCATCTCTTCTTCCTGCGAACGCATCTGTTCGGCCTGCGCTTGGGTTTCCTGCAAAAGCTTTTGCGTGCGGGCATTGGCTTTCGCCGCCGAAATGGTGGACGCGATGCTTTCGCCAAGACGTTCCACAAAGTCGATTTGATATTTCCGGATCACGCTGAACGACGCAATTTCCACCACGCCATACACCCGCTCTTCAATCTTCAAAGGAACAATGAGCAGATTGCGGGGAAGACTTTCGCCAAGACCCGAGGTGATGCGGACATAATTTTTTGGAATCTCTTTCAGATAGCTTGTCTGCTTTTCCAACACCACCTGGCCGATGATGCCTTCGCCCAGCTCGAATCGCTGGCTCAGGTGTTTCTGGCGGTTGTAGGCATAGCATGCAGCAAGCTCCAGGTATTTGTCGTTGTTCTCGTCGTCGTTAATGACGTAGAGGGCGCCCTGGTTGGCGTCGAGGTATTTCACCAGTTGGCTGATGATCTCGTTGGAGAGTTGTGTGATGTCGTTGTTTTTGGAACGCAGAATATCCACGAAGCGGGCGAGTCCTTCCGACACCCAGTTGCGTTGCTTTTCTTCGGCCGAGAATTTTTTCATCTGGTCGCGCATGCTCACCAGCGATGAGGCGAGCAGGTTGTCTTCGGCTGCGGTGCCGTCGGTTCCATACGGAATGTCGAGGTTGCCTTGTTCAATGGCCTTCACAAATTCCGTTGCGCCCGTTACGTGTTCCTGTTGTTTGGTGAGTTGCTGGTGGAGGGAACTGATTTTTTCTTTTTTGACGAGCGTATACGGAAAAATTTTCATGCAGACGGAATTATAATAATGATGTTGCAACATTAGTGACAGCACCTTCCGATGTGAATTCCTATTGAGTAAGTGGTCGGATTTATTGAGTAGGCGGGAAACGGCTGGTTTTGGAAACGTTTTCGGACGTATGAGCGGGTAGTGGTGAGGAAGAGGTAAGGTCAAACACAAAGGGGATGGTCCATCCAAAACCTGCATTAAAACGGCCGCTTTTTGAAACTCCCGGTTCTCCGAGGCTGAATGCTTCGGGAACCGGGAGAAACAAATTGAGGTGGCTTACTTGATGTTCACCCGAATGCCCTGCGAGTGGCTGGAGAACTCCGGCGCATACATGCACTGGATGGTAGTGACCCCGTTGGAGAAGTCGCCTCGTTGCGACA
Organism: Chryseolinea lacunae; assembly: GCF_016735595.1. Lineage (GTDB taxonomy): Bacteria > Bacteroidota > Bacteroidia > Cytophagales > Cyclobacteriaceae > Chryseolinea > Chryseolinea lacunae. Next base: position 283,815 of record NZ_JAERRB010000008.1, on the reverse strand, counting down.
CACGCAGATCATACTCAAACACATACGTGCCTTTGGGCAGATAGCCGATAAAGAAGTTTGTGGCCAGGTCGCGCGGACTTTCGTAGTAATACAGCCCGTCCTGATAACGATAAGTCGACAGGGTCGATACGGGTTCGAAGCCGGCAGCGCGCATGTCTTTCAGGTGCACATATTCCATGTCGCGGTCGGTGCGCAGTTCGATGCGAACCTTCACCACATCGCCCACTTGCAAAGCCGTTTTGTCGCTCAGCGGGGTAATGACCAGGCCTCGGTCGGAGTTTTGTTGCAGGAACAGATCCTTCTTCAGCTTCAGCGGCGTTTCGGCCGGTGTGATTTTGTCGAGCTGTTCGAAGTATTGCCAGTAGGCAGCGCCCCATGCCACACCGTCGGTGGTTTTGGTCACGTTGATTTTCCCCATGCCCGAGGTGATCTCGCCCGCTTGCCACGCGGTCTTGAAGTAGCCTGTGCCCGCTTCCACTTTCGCGTCTTCACGTTTGGTGGGGTCAACCACCACGTCGTTCACTTTCACTTCCACCAGTGTGCTGTTCGACAACAGATCGGTGCCACGGCGCAGCAATGCATAACACGCTTCGGTGGTGGCCTTTGTGGTCTTCCAGTCTTGCGTCTGTTTTTGTTTCAGCAGCCACACCTTCAGGTCTTCCACAGACTTGATGTCGGCGGCTACTTCGTCATACACTTCAATCATCAATGCCTGGGTTTCGATCGGTGCCTGGTACCAATAGTAGCCGCGGTCGCTCTTCCAATACATGCCCATCTCTTCCGAGTGCAGGGCACGTTCGGAAAACGATTTGATCATGGCAGCCGGTGTGGTCTTGTCGTCGTAGCGGTGCAGCGCCAGACACAGCATGCCTTGCATATAGAGATTTTGTGTCAGCCAATATTTTTTGGCTTGTCCGCGGTAGTATTGAAAAGCTTCTTCCACATCGCCCGGCACCTTCACGTCTTTGAAGTAGCTGCGCGAATAGAGATACTGAATCTGCAAATAACCAAGGTGATTTTCTTCCAGCGTGATTTGCTTGCGACGGGCGAGGCGTTTCAGTTCCTCATAGTCCTCTTTCACTTTTCTGTCGAGATAGCCCACGGCTTGCGTAGCCATGTTCCAGGTGCGATGGTCTTCGCGAATGGCTTTCACACCAAGCGCGTCGAGGTGGCCAAGGCCGGTCACGATGTGCTGGGTCATGTAGCGATCTTCGGGCAAGCCGGGAAACCACGTGAAGCCTCCGTTCGGTGTTTGTGCTTTGGCCACCTTATCCAGCGCGCGGCCTTGTTCGTCGGCCATGCGGTTCAGGTCGAACAACAAGCCCACGTTGCGTTTGCGTTGGGTTTCGTTCTGGGCTTGCAACACCCAGGGGGTTTCTTCGAGCAATGCCGATTTCAATTCCTGGTTTTTCTCGAGGTTCGACAGCAACGCGTCGGGCTGAATGTTCTTCCACGTGTCGAACACCTGTTTGATGCGCGGGTGGCTGTTGGCAATGTGCGACGCAATGCTGTTGGCATAGAAGCGGCTAAAGGTTTGCTCCACACAATCATAGGGATATTCCATGAGGTAGGGCAGGGCCTGGATGGCGTACCATGCAGGGTTCGACGTGAACTCCAGGGTGAACTGCTGATGTTTCAGCGTGGTCGACTTGTTGTTCAGTAATTTGTCGAAGTGAAACTCCTTGCTTTGTTTGCCACGGATGGGCAGGGGCAACGACTCGGTCACCAGCATGCGGTTGGTCACCACGGGCAGCACCATCTCTTCACCATCAGAGAAGTTTCCGGCCTTGGCCACCACGCGGTAGGTGATGGCTTGCAAGCCTTCGGGAATTTCGATGGTCCAATCCACGGCCGAACTCTGGCGTGCCTTCAGGGAGAAAGGCTTCACTTTGTTCACGTTCTTCATCAGCGCATCAATCGGTTTGCCGGTGAGGGCGTCGAGGAATTCCAGTTGGGCCTGGCCACTGAGTTCCTGGTCCACAAGACTGCTCAGCTTCACCGAGAACGTCATCTTATCATTCTCGCGGAAGAAGCGTGGCGGGTTGGTTACTACCATCAGGTCTTTTTGAGTTACCAGATGGTTGGTCACAAAGCCGGACTTCAGGTCTTGCGTGTGTGCAAAGCCCAGCATCTTCCAGCGTGTGAGCGACTCGGGCACGGTGAAGTTCACCACAATTTCGCCTTTGTCGTTGGTGCGCAGGTTGGGGAAGAAGAAGGCTGTTTCATTAAAGTTGCTGCGCACTTTCACGCCCGAAAAATCTTCGGCAGGCTTTTCAGCACTAGCGGGTTCGGGTTTGCTCTTGGGCTCCCCTGGTTTGTTGGCCGTTCCACCAACCATGCCTGCGCTGGGTGCTGCGTCGTCCATCTCAGCAAGTTTCGATTCTTTCTTGCTCATTTCACGCTCCTCCTCCATCATCGGTGCTGCCGACATGGCCATGCCTGGCGCTATACTTCGCGCGCCACGAATTCTAATGTTTCTGCCGTAGTAATTATAAGGACTAAACCCAAACCAGTTGAAGCTATCGAAGTAGGCGCCATTCGCGTTGCGTTTGTTTCCCTTGTTCCAGCCGGTGGCATACGATGTTAGCTCGCGGTTTCCAAAGCCATTCGTACTTTGCCACGACAGGCGCGCATAGAGCGAGTTGTAGAAGTTAGCATACCAGCTGTGGAAGCGAAACACGTCGAGCGACTCGTCGTAGAGCGTGGCCACCATTTCGGCGGCAATCTTGTCGGCGTTCTTTCCTTTCACCAGAATTTTCCATTGCTCTTGCTGGCCGGGTTGCAGTTTGTCGCGGAAGGTTTCGAAGCTCACGTCCAGCATCTTGTTGGTGTAGGGCACTTCCACGGTGAACGACTCGGCATAAAGCCGGTTGTTTTTGATAAACGTGTAGTGTACCCCCAGATTGCCACGGTGCTCTTCGCGCACCGGTATGGAGAACATGCGTTGCTCGTTGCTTAGCGTGAGCCATTCCTGCGACAGCAGTTTGCCGTCGTATTCCACTTCATAGAGCACATGCAAATTCTTTTCCGACGTGCCCGCGCTAAACAATGCAGACTCACCAGGCTCTACGCGAAGCTTCACCGGATGAAATTCATGAACCTTTGGCGTTGACAATGTTTTGGCGGCAGGCGAAAACACGGTGAAGTAGCTTACTTCTTTCACAGGCTGTCCGGCGTTGTCGGTCGAGGTGATCTCCAGCACGTATTCACCTTCTTTCCACGAACCCAGGTTCTCGATCACAAACGACTTTTTCTTTTCTGTATCGAAGGCCAGTTCGAATACTGCTTTGCTGCGTTCCCATTTAAAGATGTTGGTTTCATCGTCAAACAAATCGTAAGGGAACTGCGCATAATATTCCTCGCGGGTATAGAGGTGCCTATCGGGTTGTGCCCACATGCGCTGACGAAATGTTTTGTGCGGGCCTTGCAGCGCATAGATTTTGATGTCGCCTTTTGCTGGTTGAGGTTGGCCGGCCAGGTTGTTGGCCTGAATGCCAAACTCCTGTTTCAATCTGTCGGCGTTGCTCTTGTCGATGTTGCCGATAGACACGCCCACCACAAGCGCTTTGTAGCCCACGTCGATGGTGGTTGATGTGCTGTGGGTTTCGCCGTTGATGTCGGTCACGTCGGCATACACGGTGTAGCCAAACGTGGGATCAGAACTCTTGTCTACGGTGCGGTCGGGAATGGCCGTGAAGTCGATGCTGAACTTGCCGTTCTCATCCGTCTGTGTGTCGCCGTGTTTGATTTCCATTTCGGGCGACGTGGGGTAATAGCCCCAACGGCACCACCACCAGAACGGAAAGCGTGCCACGCGCACCACGCGATAGTGAACTTTCGCGCCATCGATGTTCGCGCCGGAATAAGCCCGCGCATACCCTTCGGCCTTCACGGTTTCATCCACTCTGAACGTGCCCTTCACCGGCTCAAACACCGCTTCAAATTTCGGACGCTTGTATTCTTCTACCGAAAAACTTGCCTGCCCGCTATCATCGTCGGTCGACAATGTCATGTTTCCGAGCAAGCCACTCGACGGTGCATTGAATGTGCCGCTGAATGTTCCGAATTCGTTGGTGGTGACGGTGACCCGGCCACGATCCTGATGGTTCACGTCGTATAGCGTGATGGTGGTCTGGGAATTTTTCTGAATCGTCGGTGTCTTTCCGTCCGTGCTAATCACCAAACCTTTGAAGTAAATAGTCTGCCCCGGACGATAGATGGCGCGGTCCAGGAAGAAGAACGTTTGCCATTGCGTGTGACGCGGTTCTTCTTTGTATTGGGATATTGATCCACCATAATAATAGTCGTCGTCGCCAAGAGGCCGGGTACTCACGGCATCGTTCTTATAGGTAAACGATACATAGAAATTTCTGCGGTTCTCGTTTTTCAGATAGTCCACCTTGAAATAGCCGTGCACATCCGACGTGAATGTTCCGAGCTTTACCGATTCATAGGCGTTTGTCTTGTAGTTGTAGACGTGCGAAAACACATCGGCCTTTGCGCCGGCCATTGCTTCGCCGGTGTGGCGATTGAGCACAAAGAACTCCGTGCCGCCGTCGCTGCTGTTGCGGTGCACATAGCTGATGTTCGAGATGGTGGTGAGCGCATAGGCCACGCCGTTGTCGTCGGTGGCAAAGTCGGCACGGTTGCTAAACAACACCATGTATTCGCCATCGGGCAGGGCGTCGAGTTTCACCTCGAGGCTGTGCGATTGGTAGTCGCCATCGTCGGGAAGGGTGAACGAACCTTTTGTGGCCGGTGTCTTGGCGGTGAAGAATTGGATGATTTTCTTTTCGCGCTGGTAATAATCTTCGCGTTCAATTTTCTTACGCAATGCTTTCATTTCCTCGCGCGTGGTTTTCACTGTGCGGTAATAAAGCGCTGTAAAGTTTTTGTATTTCACCAGGCTTCTAAAGGCCTGCCCGGGAACGTTGATGGCTTCCACGGTAGCGGCCAGCGATTTCTGGAGAATGTTTTCCTGCAGGTTCTCGCATTGAATGGCGCCCTGCGAATCGTGAAAACGTTTCAGGGCAGTCTCACAAATCGTGTAGGCTTTCTTCAGATCAAGTTTGTGATCGTCGCCCTGCAGGGGATTGTATTTTTGTGCTGTTTCGGCATAGACCAATGCAATAGCATAGGTAACGCGTGTGGAAACCGGGTGAGCGATCACGTTTTTCTCCAGTTGCTCCAGCGCGCGCAGGTATACTTCGTCTTTGTTCGACAACGTGGAATGGTTTCGCACAAACGACAGGCGTTGCAGGTCCACATCCACCAGGGCATCGGGCTCCTTATCGTTCAGGTGAAAACGCACCAGATCCTGTAGCAACACCAGCGCATGAAACTTCATCGAAAGGGTGTCGGTCGTGGTGATGGAAAGGGTGGCAAAGGTTTTGGCTTCCGACAGATACGCTTCTTCGCCGAGACTGAAGGCTTCGGCTGGGCGTGTAATGGCGGCTTCGTCGCCCGAGAAGAATTGAACGGCGCGGTGGGCCAGGAAGTCGTAGAGTGTGGGGCGATAGGCTCTGCCCAACGGGTTGCCCCGGTTAATCACTTCCGGAAACAATTCGATGGTGGCGGCTTTGCTTTTGTCGACGTCTTGCAACGATGCCGTGTAGTGGAGGAACGTGGTCTGCACAATTTTTTCCAGGCTCCACGTCGACACATCGTCGTTGTCAAAGTTCACGGTCTCGCTCCGGTTGTTAAAGCGATAGCGGTTTTGTTGATAGTATTGCCAGTACATTTCGCCCAGCATGGTGTGCAGGATGGGCTTTGCGGGAAACGACGCCTTGAGCGCTTCGGCTTCCAGCGTGTTGAGGTTTTTCACAAACGCATCTTCTTCTTTGTAGTCGGTGAACTTGAGCTTGTGAATAACGGCTTTCACCAACTGTGCGGCGTTGGCATCTTTTTTAGCGTGATCATAGATCGTGCTCACAACGGTCAGGGCGGACTCGGGCAGTCCTTTGCTTTCAAATGCGGCGACCTCTTTCCAGGCCTTTTCATAGTCATACGGAGTCATGGGTACAGATTTGTTTTGTGCCAGGGTAATGTTAAAAAATAGACTAAGGGCCAGTATGCGCGTGAGCATGTTCATGGGTCGGTGTTTTAAGCGTTAAGATCAACACGTAGTAGATGCCTGCTGGTCGCCGATTCCATACATCTTTTCCGGAAAAAATGATGGGGTGAAGCACCGGCTAAAAGTAAGCCTTGGGCGTCAAAATTACGCGCTTGCTAGCGGGAATAACACGCGAACGACTGAAGAGTCACATCGCCATACTGAAAAATTGCGGAAACGTAATGCGTAACGGTTGCTAACGGGTTTACAAACAATGGATTGGGGTGAACGCTGTAGTCAGGAATTTCCTAAAATGCTTATAACGGGATGATAGCAGCTATCGACTTGATACGCAAAAGTAAAAGAATGGTTGGAAGACGCAAGGTAAAAAAACGGATTGTTTTTCCGGTCGCGTTGTCAGCACCTGAAAGCCAGAACGTTAGGGGCCATTCGCACGCCGGGTCTTTTATTTCCAAAAAAAATAATGTATTCTCGTCCGGCGATTCAAGGCACCCAATGACCCGATGGACCTATTGTAGCGCAGCCCAAACCCCGAATATCATCAACCTAAACCTATGCTCGGTTTTTACACGCCCGTCTTGATCCTTCAGGCCTTTTGTCTATACCACGCCTATCGCAACGGTTCCGAACAACGCTGGTATTGGATGATCGTTTTTTTCTCCTTTCTTGGCTGTGGCCTTTATCTCTATCACAATTTCTACAACCGTCGCAGCCTCCAAACCATCTCCGAAAGCGTGAAGGTGGTGGCCAACAGCAACTATAAAATCGAACAGCTCGAAAAAGCCGTTCGCTTCAACGACAACCTCGCCAACAAAATCAGGCTGGCCGATGCCTATGTGCACATTGGCCGCCCCAAAGATGCTATCGCCCTCTATGGCGACTGCCTCACGGGGTTCATGGCCGACGACCCCTTGTTGCGCATGAAGTTGCTGCAAGCCCATTTCACCGACGGCAACCTCGACGAAGTGATACAGATCGGCGATTCGCTGGCCGGCGAGAAAACATTCCGCGATGCCCACGAACGCATTGCCTATGCGTGGGCCCTCCATCAACGCGGCAACACCGCCCGTGCCCAGGAAGAATTTGAAAGCATGGACCGCACGTTCACCAACTACGAGCATCGCCATGAGTATTGCAAATTCCTGCAAGCCACCAACCAACCCGAAGCACTCAACACCAAACTCAGCGAACTGCTGGAAGAAATCAACCACATGTCGGGCACCGAACGCCGCCTGAAACGCGACACCATCCGGCAGATACGGGATATGAATAGCACGGTTTAATAGCGTTCATGGAGTTGGCCTTCATGGCTAAACGGAAACGGTGCAAATGGTATCGCGCAAAAAGCAACAAAGCATATGACATTAAATCAGGCACCTCCTTCCGCCAAGGAAATTTATGGAGGATTTTGGATCAGATTGGGATCACTGTTTCTTGATTTCCTGATTGTATTGCCGATTGGCTTGTTCTTTCATTTTGCGGGAGGCTTTGGGAGAGTGGTACATCTTTATACGATCGCGCCGCACTTCATGGTGCTGATTTTTTTTCATGTGTATTGTGTGAAACGCTGGGGTGGCACGCCGGGAAAGTTGATTGTTGGGCTGAAGATTGTGAAAGAAAATGGTGAAGACGTGGGATGGCGTGAGGCTTTTGTCAGGCATAGTGTTATGCTTGCATTATCGCTGCTCACCATGTGCGGCACCACCGCGGCGGCACTTCAACTTCCCGAAGATACCTATGGCATGGCAACGTTCATGGAGAGATCGCTGTTGCTGGCAGGGGTGTTTCCGGTTTTCACGCAAGTGGTGTCGTGGCTTTCAAACATTTGGGTCTACGGCGAGTTCATGGTGTTGCTTACAAACGAAAAACGAAAAGCTATCCACGACTACATGGCAGGCACAGTGGTCATCAACGAAAAATATCAGGCCTTTGTAAGGCAAGAGGCATCGGCGCTGAGCACCGTTGTTTAGGCCAAGCGTTAAAACAAATAAAAAACTTTACGATAACTATATGGGACTGGACATGCGCCCCATGGGCAAACCCAAACCTGGATTTGAAGTACGCTTCAACCAAATCTTCAAAATCATTGGTGGACAGGAACCGCTTCCGCCCGGCACAAACAAAGACGACCTGCTGCAGGAATGGTTTGCCAATCAAATCCCAACCTACGAAACCATCAAAGCTCCCCGCGTGGGAAGAGACCCCGAAGCTGATGCGTGGATAAAGGAACGCTACAACGAAACGGATAAGTCTATTCCGGAAGCCGAATTCATGGCCGAACACGAAGGCTTCTACGTGATAGACCTCGCGAAAGAAACCGACGGCGTGCCCGTCTACATCGCCATGGGGCAGGACGAAAATGTTTTTCGGGGTCAGTTCATGAACGATTGCGTAGACCTGATTGGCGAGGAACTCGTGGCCGAAGCCTGGCAAACCAAACTTGCCGACGACGCCCTCGACTATGGCAACCGCCTGTTGCAAGCCGCCGATGCCATTGCGCGCGAAAAGAATTTACTCCACCTGAAAGATGCACGCATGCCGCCTGAAGGAAGCGAGAACAGTATAGAATCACAGCTGCACATCGTGTATTCGTTGGCGCGCTGGCTCACGTTCTATGGACGGAATGGACATGGATACGAAGCCGATTTTTAAATCACACCACACGCTCTCTATTATACCGCATCTTATATTCCGCCGGCGCCATTCCCGTGAGCCGGCGGAACACATCGCGAAACGCTTTGCTGTCGGCATAGCCCACATCAAACATCACTTCGCTCACGTTCTTGCGACTTAACTCCAACATCTTTTTTGCCGCTTCCACTTTCACGCGCTGCTGATATTCCACCGGTGTGTTGCCCGTGGCTTTCATGAAGCGCCGGTCAAAGTTGCGCCGGCTCACGGCCAGTCGCGTGGCCAGGCTGTCCACGGCAAGTTTGTCGTGCAGGTTTTTCTCGATAAGATCTTGCGCCTCGCGCACCACAGCGTCGTCGTGATTTTTCTGGCTGGCAAAGATGGTGAAGGGCGATTGGCTTTGGCGGTCGGGCTCGATCTGAAAAACTTTCGAACAGTAGATGGCCGTTTCCTTGTCGTAATATTTTTCGATGAGATACAGCACCAGGTTCAGAAATGAAAATGCACCACCGTTGGTGTAGATGCCATGTTCATCGGTAATGATCTTGTCGGTGCACAGGTGCACGTTGGGAAACATTTTCCGGAACGCATCGGCGGCGATCCAATGGGTTGAACAGCTCTTGTCGTCTACCAGTCCTGTGGAGGCGAGCAGGAAGGCGCCGGTGCAGATGCTGGCAATCTCGGCGCCGCGCTTGTATTGCTGCGTAAGCCACTCGCCCAGCTTTTTATTTTTCTCCAGCGCAGGCTGAAAGTTTTTGTCGAGCGAGGGAATGATGATGAGGTGGGTCTTGCTGATGGTCGTAACCAATGTTGGGTGAACCGTGAAAAGCCCGTCGTGAAACTTCACGTTTTTTGAAAGCCCGGCGAGCTGTATGGTAAACAACGGCTTCTTTCCATGCTGTTGCCAATACAAATTGGCACGACTGAAAATTTTATAGCTGCCCACAATGCTGCTCAGGTTGAGCCCGCCTGCGGGAACAAGTATCGTCAGGTGTTTCATATCGGTGATGGTTATACCTCAAAGATATGAACGCTCCATGTCTGAAAAGGATCCCGAGATGGGTGATTTTGCAGCGTAAAAAAAGTTTGGATGTCCCTTGTTAGTGCTTCAACAACCCGAGCCGCATCAAGCTTTCTGCTGTGGCCGTCAGTGCATCTTCGCTCGAACGGGGATTCCACCCCAGCACGCGTTTCGCTTTTTCATTCGTGGCATTTTTGGTTTTGCCCAGTTCGGGTGTCACACTGCGCAGCATGGGGTTGAACAACGACGAGATGCGCACCAGCCAGTTGGGCAACACTTTGGTGGGCACACGCCGCGCGGAGTCGCCCAGGCGTTTGCGCAGCACCTGCGCAATTTCCTGCACCTGCATAAAGTTGTCGGCAATGGCGAGGAAGCGCTGGCTTCGGGCTTCGGGATGGGTCATGGCACGCAGGTGTAGGTCGGCCACGTCGCGCACGTCCACAATGCCAAACGAGAGCTTGGGTGTGCCGGGCATGGCGCCGTCCATCAACATTTTCACCAGGTGTATCGATGTGGAGAGGTCGGGGCCCAGCACCGGGCCGAACACGCCCACGGGGTTCACCACCGACAGCTCCAACGCGCCGCCTTCGTGTGCTATAAAATTCCACGCAGCCCGCTCGGCCAGTGTCTTCGATTTCACATAGGCACTCACATCGCTCTTGGCATCGGTCCAGTTTTCTTCGGAGAAGGGTTGGTTGCGCGTCTTTACGCCATAGCCAATGGCGGCAAACGACGAGGTGAGCACCACACGTTTCACACCCGCATCGCGCGCGGCCCGCAGCACACGCAGCGCGCCTTCGCGTGCGGGAACAATGAGGTCGTCTTCATGCTTGGGTGTGCCGGGCGGAAAAGGAGAGGCCACGTGCAACACAAAGTCACAGCCGCTCACGGCCTCGGCCCAGCCGGTGTCGCGCATGAGGTCGGCTTCTACGAAGGTCACCGTGTCTGTGTTTTTTGCGCCGCCTGCCTTCAGCATGGCCAGCACATTGTCTTTGCGCTTCAGCGATCGCACGGTGGTGCGCACGTCATATCCGGCATCCAGAAGTTGGATGATGCAATGCGCGGCTACAAAACCCGATCCGCCGGTCACCAGCACGCGTTGTCCGTTTGTTGTTGTAGGCTTGTTTTCCATGTTTCGGTTGGGCTCCTGGTCTTTTATGTTGTGTCCTTAGCAAGAGGGACGGTTTGAGGAAAGAAACATTTTAAAGGCATCTAAAAAACTTTCCCCGCGGTGCAGCAACGTCAATCTAAAGAATAAACCTTGTTTGCGCGCATTGGTTAGTCACAAGGCGCGGATTTTTTTGAATCTTTTTTTAATATTAAGGTGCGGCACTGATAGCCGACAGGAGGCAACGACTGTTTTCACTAAGTAGTACGTCATCCCCGGCTTTATCTCTTTCTCGAACATGATGAAATATGGCATATTGATCGCACTGGCAATGTTCACTGGGCAACTGAAAGCCCAACACACGCTGACGGGCAAAATTGTGGATACCGGCCGCGACGCCATACCGTATGCCAGCATTCAGCTTCAATCCGAAGCCAAAGGCACACTCGCAAACGAACAGGGAGAGTTTTCGCTGGTCGTGCCCGCGCTCCCGGCGCTCATTCAGGTGTCGCACCTCGGCTACGAGAGCGTGGTTGTTGAAGCGAAAAACGACAACACCTTTGTTGTGGAGCTACAGCGGTCGGCCGTTGTGCTAAAGGAGATTGCCGTGTCGGCCGACTATCCCTATCATCTCATGAAGCAAGCGTTCGAGAAGGCGCGACGCGAGCGCGCCAATACACATTATGGCAAAGCATTCTTTCGCCAGAAAACCCAAAGCGATAGCCTCTTCACCGAGTTCAGCGAATCGTTCTATGAAGTGAAATTTTCATCGAAGGGAATCGACAGCTGGTTCATCGAGAATGGACGTTATGCCCGACGCAAAGGTGAGAAGGGCGACTACCTGTTCTCGTTCACCAACTATTCATACCTCACAGGAGGTTTTCTTTTTTACCAGGAAAAAATCAAAGACCTCATTCTTCCCGTGAACCCCGCGGTAGACAAATACTACGACCTCGAAATCCGGAACTACATTCAGTCCGACAACGGCGAGCTGGCAGAAGTATATTGTACACCGCGTGCCCCCTACAAAAACAACGCGATGGAAGGTTCCGTCTTCATCAACACCACCACGTTTGCACTGCAAAGCATCCGCGGATGTTTCAAAAACGCGTGGGGCGTAACGTTTGCCGACAAAGACATTGAAGTGAAAGACCCCTTGATCTGTTTCGACATTGCCTTCCGCAACGACCACCATCACGGCACAACCGTACTGGACTACATGCAAGTAGACACTCGTCTGCGCTATGCAAAATCAGACGTCTTCGAAAAAATCGCGCACGTCAACTCCGTGTTGATCTTCTATCAAATTCAAAAACAACAAACCGAAGAGAAGTTCGAAAAAGTGAGACGCAAAGTAAAAGACATCGACACCATCAAAAAAGTAAAGTATAACCCGGCCTTCTGGAAAAACAACGCCATCATCAAACGCCTGCCCGACGAAGAGAAAGCTATCGAAGCATTCGAAGCCGCCAACTCCTTCGGCAACTATTTCAACAACCCGAACTAACCAGCAGCAACCGTGGGCGTGCCCCGCCGCCGATTGGCGGGCGGGTCGGGCTGTCCGCTCCAAGTCCGCCACCCCGCAACGCCCCACCGCACTTCGGGCTTTCACTACCATCCCTCACGCATTGATCTCCACAATAGCATACGGCGGCAACGTCAAAGGTTTCGCGTTGTCTCCAATAAACACGCGCTGCACTTCGTCTGTATAATTCCAAACGAGACACGCCCCATCGTCAAACAACAACGCATCGGCAATCAGCGGATGCGAGGAATGCGAGCCACGGATTTTTTTGATTTTGTGTTTCAATACATTTTGCAGCGCAACATACACAGGATATGGAGCACCCTCTGCCGAAATGATGCCTTGTCTGTCGTGCGTCTGATAGTACGTGAGCGATGCCACGCCGGCCTGGGTTGTGGTCTTTATGCTGCCCAGCGTCCACACCGCGCAGAAAGGTGTGCGTTGTCGCGGGTCGGTGCGGTCCTGTTCCGACATCACGATGTTTTTAGGATCGGCGGCATAGGGGTTCAGGCGCTTGCGTAGCGTGATGGGCGAGAGGTGTACGGCAGTGTGGGGATAGATGGCTTGCGCGCTGGCCACCACGTCGCGTTGTGCTTCGAGGTTTTCCACAATCGTAAGGTTGTCGAATGCATGCTCCTGCGGATGGAGGCCAAACGAAACGAAGTCGACGGCTGGTGCATGCAGGCGGTGCTGGTTGATCTGGTGGAAGGCATAGTTGGTGCCGATGCCGAATTTTGTTTTTGGCATTTGGTCTTTCAGTGTCAGCAGATAATCTGCCAGCGGTTGAGGTGTTGCTAGCGATCCGTTGCCAACGGCCAGTATACTTTTCACCTGCAGCCTGTTTTGCAAACAGAGCTGCACAAAGGCATCGAGCTCGATCTTGAAATCGGCCGACAAACTCAGCACCACTTCAAGGGGCAAGTCCATCTGGCTGGCAATCACGCACTGACGCGAGAAGGCGGTCACCCAGTCTACGGCCAGCGGCGTCACTTCCACGCGATAGTGTGAAAGGCCCAGGCTGCGCACCTGGTCTGCCACGGCCAGCGGCAACGGGGTGTCGCCCAGGGCTGCGCCAATGCCAAGGGGAGGGAGGGAATGCGTTTGGGTATTCGCGGTGATGCGTATGGTGTCGTCTACCGGCGCCGTTGCAACCTGGGATGGAGCCTGAAAGGTGATTTTCTGAAACACATGATCGCCTTTCTTCAGAGCCACTGGAAACGGCTTGGCCGACGGTGTGCAAAAGGTTTTAAAGGAAGCATCGCTCCAGTTGCGCTGGTCTTCGGTTTCGAACGTGTCGCCGTCAAACGAAAGGGAGTATGCTTCATTGCCCGTTGTCCACAGAAGCGACTTGATGTCTTTAAATGGATTCACCGGATCGATCAATACCGGAAACTGGCCGGCCGTGTATGTGCCGTCCACGTGGTGCACGGTCACGGGTTGGCCCGCGGTTTCATGAATGGGGTGCAGGGCGCAAAACCCGGCGCGGTTTTTCAGCTGTGGCTCCAGCGCCTCGCCGTGAATTTCGAAGGTGATGGTGCCGTCTGCTTTTCCCTCCAGGGCCGCCTGCCACCGAAACACATCTCGCCCGTCTTTCCGGTTCACGCTGTGGTAGGCGATGTGGAAGGAGTCGTCGCCCACGGTGCGGGCATCTTCGCGGATCACATGTTGCAGTGTGGCCCAGTTTTCGTCGCGCAGGGCGAAATAGAGCATGCGCACAATTTCCTGTCCGCCGGCGGTGATGTGGCGAAGAAATCCATTCTCATATCCCACCCGAAGGTGTCCGGCGCGAAGTTGAAGCATAGGGCGTGTTGTCTGACTGCCTAAAGATAACAAAGCGTTGTGGCCCGCGCGTGCGCCGCGTCATGTTTTTGAACTGGGATGAGGTGCGGATGCCGCACGACGCCGCGCAGGGTGAGGAATGTTTCGGCGAGGCGGCATTGCCATTATTTCCAAAATTTCAGTATCTAGGGAAGCTTAAACCCTGTGTGTTTGAAATCTACTGTGAAATCGATTCTGAAGAACCTCACCTTTTGGGTGTTGTTGTCCATCGCCGCCGGCATTGTGTTGGGTGTGGTCGATCCCGCCCGCGCCGTGCAAATGGAATTTTTGGGCAAGGGCTTCATCAGCGTGGTGAAAGTGTTCATCAACCCCATCATCTTCCTCACCATCACGCTGGGCATCGCCGCCATGGGCGACCTCAAGAAGGTGGGCAAGACCGGCGGAAAGGCACTGCTCTATTTCGAGATCGTGACCAGCTTTGCGCTGCTCATCGGCGTGGCCGTGGCCTACGTGGTGCAACCCGGCGCCGGTGTCGACACCTCGAAAGCCAGCGGCGTGGAGATTGGCAAATACCTCACCGGCGCCCAGCAGTTCAGTTGGCTCCACTTTTTTCAGGAAAACCTCACGTTGCAAATTCTGGTGATCTCCATCGTGGTGGGATCGCTCATCAGCGTGTTCGATAAAAAGCACGTCATCGCCAAACCCTTGAGTGCGATTTCGAAATATGTGTTCAAGGCGCTTCACATTGTGATGTATGCCGCACCCATTGGCGCGTTCGGGGGCATGGCCTATACTGTGGGCAAGTTCGGGCCCTCGGCACTAGTGTCGCTGGCCAAACTCATGGGCGCGGTCTATCTCACCATGGCCATCTTTGTGTTCGTGGTGTTGGGCGCAATCCTCTGGATGTATCGCATCCGCATCTTCGATTTTTTGAAATACATCAAAGAAGAATTGCTCATCGTGCTGGGCACGTCGTCAAGCGAAGCGGCGTTGCCGTCGCTCATGGAAAAGCTGGAGCGCATGGGGTGCTCCAAGCCGGTGGTGGGCCTCACGGTGCCTGCAGGCTACTCGTTCAACCTCGACGGCACCACCATCTATTTGTCTATGGCGTGCATCTTTCTGGCGCAAGCCTATAACGTGCACCTCAGCATGGACAAGATTCTTACCCTTGTGGGCATTCTGCTCGTCACGTCCAAAGGGGCGGCGGGCGTAACCGGCAGTGGGTTCATTGTGTTGGCCACCACGCTGCAAGCCGTCAAGTCCATTCCCATCGAAGGGCTTGCGTTGCTCATTGGTGTGGATCGCTTCATGTCCGAAGCACGCGCCATCACCAACATGATCGGCAATGGTGTGGCCACCGTGTGGCTTTCTAACAATGAGCGTGCGTTCGATCGCGAAGCCATGAAGCAGGCGTTTCACAAAGGCGAAGCGGAGATTGTTTCATAAGAATGTTATGTCTGGTTATCAGAAATCAGGTATCCGTGATGCGTTACATAGCTAACGGCCGCTATGTTTTTTGAAATATAAGGTCAGGAAGAATGTGGTGAGATTCACCAGTACTGCAAAGGCATTAGCCACAATGATAATCAAATCGTTCTTCAGCACGCCGTAGCATATCCACAACACAAGGCCGGCGAGGAGCACCGACAGCATCGTCACAGAAATGTCCTGCGCTTTCTTTTCCCGGATGAGTTTAAGCAACTGCGGCAGCAGCGATGTTGCTGTAAGTGCACTCGCAGCAATGCCCACAACGGTCATCAAATCCATTTGGCGTGGGTGTTCGGGTGAATAAAAAATTAAATAGCCACGACATCAAAGCCTTTGAAAATCGCCTGTTAATCGATCGCCTGCCTTGTGTCGTGGCTATGTTTTTTCAAGCGGGCACACGTCTGGGTTTCTCCCGTTCCCAGAACCGGTGCTGCGCAATGGCTTTTATGAATTGGTCACCAAGTTTGGCGGCATCATCGTGAATGACAATGCCTTCACGAAGCACAGTCTCCAGGGAATTGTCTTCGGGAAGCTTCTTTGAAAAGTACGTAGCTTCCAATACCTGACGCGCCGCCTCATCGCCGGCAATGGCTTTGCAATGTTTAAAAGCTTCGTTCAGAAAATGCACAGCGTTTGCTTCGGCAGCCAGTGTGGCCACGCTGTTGGTTCCTCCCGGCACATACACGGCATCATACAATACGGATGCGGCGGTCAGGAAACTTTGCTGCACGGGAATGGCAGCGTCGTGTTCGCCTGTCACAATGCCGAGCTTTGGCGCGATCACGTCCACAACTGCACCCGCTTTCGTCAGTGCCTGTTTCACAACATTGAGCGATTTCTCGTTCACACCGTCGGCCGCAAGAATAGCAACTTTGCGAGTGGCGATAGAATCTTTTATGGTGTTGGCCATGCTCAAGGCATCCGATTTCAGCAACGAACTTTCCTTGTTCACCGATTCATAGGTCTGAGGATTGGCGTCGGCAGGAATGCTTTGGTTCAGCGTGCCGTCAATTTTCTTTGGCACCGAAAGCCCAAGGCCATAGGCCACTTCATTGGCAAGTCCCTTGTCGATGTTTGCCAGCACCACCAGCATGCGCTCACGCACGGCGATAGCTTGCACTTTGCCCAGTTCGAACCGCAGTGCGTCCACGATGTGATTTTTCTCGGGGTCTGACTGACTGTTGAAAAATAGCCTGGCCTGACTGAAGTGGTCGAAGAAGCTCGGACTGCGTTCACGAATTTTCTTTGCGTCGATCCGTTCGGTATAGGATGTGAAGCCACCCTCCATGGCTTTCGCCTGAAAGGGACATCCACCACCGAGGGTGTTTGGATTGTAGCTTGTCTTCCCCTTGTTAATCGTTTGACGCATCGCGCCATCGCGCTGGTTGTTGTGCACCGGAGCAATGGGGCGATTGATGGGGATCTCATGAAAGTTGGGACCACCCAACCGGATCAATTGTGTGTCGGTATAGGAGAACAGCCGGCCTTGCAACAGCGGATCGTTGGTGAAGTCGATGCCGGGAACAACGTGGCCCACGTGAAAGGCCACTTGCTCGGTTTCGGCAAAGAAGTTGTCAGGGTTCCGGTTCAGCGTCAGCTTGCCAATGCGTTGCACGGGCACCAGTTCTTCGGGCACCAGCTTCGTGGGGTCGAGCAAGTCGAATTCAAATTTATGTTCGTCGGCTTCGGGAATGATCTGCACACCAAGTTCCCATTCGGGAAAGTTGCCGCTGGCAATGGCATCCCACAAATCTCTTCTGTGAAAGTCAGGATCTTTGCCCGAAATGTTTTGGGCTTCGTCCCACGCCACGGCGTGAACACCAAGCAGCGGCTTCCAATGAAATTTCACAAAGGTCGATTCATTCTTTTCGTTGAGGAAACGAAATGTGTGAACACCAAAGCCTTCCATCATGCGATAGCTTCTTGGAATGGCGCGATCGCTCATCACCCACATCACCATGTGCGCCGACTCGGGCATGAGCGAAATAAAATCCCAGAACGTGTCGTGCGCCGAGGCGGCTTGTGGCATTTCGTTGTCGGGCTCGGGCTTCACGGCGTGAATCAGATCCGGAAACTTGATGGCGTCCTGTATGAAGAAGACGGGAATGTTGTTGCCCACCAGATCAAAGTTTCCTTCTTCGGTATAGAATTTCACAGCAAAGCCTCTGGCGTCGCGAGCCAGATCGGAAGATCCACGCGATCCAGCCACGGTAGAGAACCTCACAAAGACTGGAGTCTCTTTCGAAGGATCTTGCAGGAAACCGGCGCGCGTCACAGACGACATCGACTTGTATACTTTAAACACACCGTGAGCTGCAGAGCCGCGGGCATGTACAATTCTCTCGGGTATGCGTTCGTGATCGAAGTGTGTGATTTTTTCGCGCAGGATAAAATCTTCCAGCAAGGTTGCGCCACGTTCGCCAGCCTTTAGCGAATTCTGATCATCGTTCACTTTAACGCCGTGGTTCGTGGTCAGGAATTGAGCTGTGCTTTCTTCCGTATTGGGAGCGAGTTCTTTTGTTTTGGCATTGTCCGGTTGCTTTGGATCGGCAGTGGGCTTTGCAGTATTTTTAGTGGCCATGGATTGTTATGGTTAAAATGAAAGAAGAAGCTTAGGCTTCTTCTTCTGCGGATGCGTAGTTCACGTTGCTTTCGGCAATTTCCGTCAGCAGTTCGTCTGTCTCTTTTTCTTCCGACAATGTTTCGGCAAGAAGATCGGCGATGTCGTCGCGGCCGAGCGTTTTGGCCAGCTGTGTAAGACCTCCGTAGGTGGCAATTTCATAGTGCTCTACTTTTTGTGCGGCCAGAATCAAACCTACGTCGCGTGTGGCTGTTCCATCGTCAGTGTCTTCAATGATGCTTTCGCCTTCCTGCACCAGGCCTTCCATGGCGTCGCATTTTTTGGCTTGTGGTTTTTTCTCCAGCAGCTCAAACACTTGTTCCAGTCGGCCCACATGCTCTTTGGTCTGTTCGAGGTGTGTTGCAAAGGCTTCCTGCAACTCGGAAGAAGAGGCGGCCTTTTTCATTTTGGGCAGGGCTTTGGTCAAATGTTTCTCGGCCCAGTAGATGTCTTTGATTTCGTCGGTGAAGAGTTTCAATAAGGCAGAGTGTGTCTCGCCTGTAGCGACGTTGCTTGATTTTTCGTTGCTACTTTTCTTTGCAGTTTTTGCCATGTGTTAAGTCTTTTAGAGTGTATCAGCTTCTCTGTAAAAAGTATGCCGGAAACGATGGCGATAGACCGTTGCCACAGTGAGCATCCAATTCCGGAACGCGGCACCAACGTTCGCGACGTGAATGAACGTCTGCGGGCTGGTTTCGAACAATGTTGCAGGGTTAACCTTGTCATAAATTTTCTCAGGCAATCATTTTGATGGGCAACGCGACGAACATATTCAGTCGAGAGGGTCAGAAACTATGAGGCAATTCGCCTACAGAATCTCAGTTCCCGGGGAAAGTAATTCCTCATGGGTGTTTGGTGCACGCGCCCGATCATATTAATAACGGCCGATTTTGTTCAGCAGCCGATGCCAGTTTACGAACGCAATGGGTACAGATGTTGCAATCACGGAATTGACCTTAAAAGATATCCAAAGAAAAATATGAACGCCGAAGTTTATACCATCCGAATCGTTGCATCCCAAACCTGCCCTACGCTATGGAACACTCCTCAGTAAAGCTTCCCGTGTATGCCAAGCTCGCCCAGATCATACTCGGCATCATCGGCTTCTTCTACATTCTGTATATCGGCAAAGACATCCTCATCCCGGCAGCCCTGGCGCTGGTGATTGCCATCCTGCTCAATCCCGTGGTGGAGTTTCTGGTGAGAAAAGGGTTGAACCGTATTTTGTCAATTGCCCTGGCGCTGTTGCTCATCACGGCCATTTCTGCTATTGTCGGATATTTCATTGGTTCTCAGATCGCCAAGTTCAGCGACTCGCTTCCCGAGTTTAAAAAGAACCTCACCACACTCGAAGGCAACATCAGCCAATGGATCTCTGAAACGTTTCACATCAGTGAGAAAAAGATGCAGGCCTATATTGCCGACGCCAAAAAGGGTGTTGATGGCTCGGCCATTCTCGGCAAAACCATCGGCGCGCTTTCAGGATTGTTTGTACTGTTCATCCTCCCGGTCTATACCTTCCTGATCTTGTTTTATAAATCCCTCTTCATGGAATTCATCGCCCAGCTGTTCAAGAATGGCGAGAAGGATGTAGTAGCCGAAGTGCTTGCCGAAACAAAAGGCCTGGTGCAAAGCTACCTGGTGGGGCTGTCGGTAGAGGCCGTGATTGTGGCCGTGCTCAATTCTATGGTGTTGCTCATCATCGGTGTGGAGTATGCCATTCTGTTGGGATTGATTGGTGCCCTGCTCAACCTCATTCCCTACATTGGAGGCGTGGTTGCCATTGCACTGTCGGTGCTCATGGCGGTGGCCACCGGCGAACCGTCGGATGCGCTGTGGGTGCTTGTGGGCTATTTGCTGGTTCAATTTGTCGACAATAATTTTCTGGTGCCGCGCATCGTAGCGTCGAAAGTAAAACTCAATGCATTCATATCCATCCTGGTGGTGTTGATGGGTGGCGCCCTCTGGGGAGTGACGGGCATGTTTTTATCCATCCCGTTCACGGCAATTCTGAAAGTGATCTTCGACAGGGTAGAAGCCCTTAAGCCCTTCGGACTATTGTTGGGCGACGAGCAGCCCGACAAGCCAACGATCACCCTGAAGCCGAAGGCAAAGTCGCGCGCGAAGACGAAGTGATGTTCCAATGCGACAGGTAACCGCGCGGAAACATAAGACCTTCACAAACTATTTTTGAACACCGCCCAACCCAGAGCAACCACCAACTGGATTTTTCTGGTTCAAAGGCCACGCCATTTTCTGGCCCGACGGTTTCTTCACCATCGTCATCATTCTCCATTTCACCTTGAAATCGATTGTCCCTGAGGCATAATCATTTCTTTAGTTGGATTGCATTTGCCGTTGCCGCCCGCGACATACCCTGTGAAAGCATATCTACCTACCCTCTACAAGTGAGTTAAAAAAGCCCTTAAGGAGTGATTGACAAGCGCTTTGAGGCCGGACTACATTTGCGGTGATGTTGCCAACGACCCATCAGTCGCGGCCTCTTCGGTGATTGCTTTTGTTGGAATGTAATGAAGCACCGGTCGCCACAAAAGTCTAACGCTAACGGAATACACACATTAACCCCCTTTTATACTATGAATAAACTCTTTACAACACTGGTCTTTATATTCCTCGCCGGCTTCGCGTATGCGCAAACCGGAATTATTAAGGGCACGGTTTCGACTTCCGACGGCAAGCCTGCAGAGCACGTGAACGTTGCCGTGAAAGGAGTGAACAAAGGAACGACCAGCGACAGCCATGGCAAATTCGAGATCCGCAAGGTGACTGCCGGAAGCCATGTGATTGTGGCCAGCTTCGTGGGATTTAATCCCGTTGAACAGCCCGTTGACGTGCGCGAAGGCGAAACCGCCACCGTGGCCTTTGTGCTCAACGAAACCTCTGCACAACTCTCCGAGATTGTGGTGAGCGGCGAGCGCGATCGCTACAAAGCCGATGTGGCTTCGTCGAGCCTCCGTCTTCAGTCTTCGCTTTTGGAGACACCTCAAAACATCCAGATCGTGACCGGCGAAGTGCTGAAAGACCAGCAGGTCATCAGCATGAGCGACGGTCTGATACGCAACGTTAGCGGCGCGGTTCGTTCAGAACATTGGGGCGACCTCTATGCCAACATCAGCGCACGCGGCTCGCAGATCCAGGCGTTTCGCAATGGCTTCAACGTGGTGAACTCCTATTGGGGCCCGCTCACCGAAGACATGAGTTTTGTAGACCACATCGAATTTGTGAAAGGCCCCGCCGGCTTCATGCTCTCGAGCGGCGATCCCTCCGGACTCTATAACGTGGTGACAAAGAAACCCACCGGCGTCACAAAAGGAGAAGCGTCTCTCACCACCGGAAGCTACGGGCTTTTCAGAACAACGCTCGACCTTGATGGTAAGCTGAGCAAAGACGGCCGCGTGTTGTATCGCTTAAATCTTTCTGCACAAAACAAGAACTCGCACCGCGCCAACGAATACAACGATCGTTATGTGATCGCCCCGGTTATTTCCTATCAAGTTGACGAAAGCACAAAGCTCACGTTCGAGTATAACTACCAGCGCGCCAACATGAGCAACGTCGGTTCGTTCTATGTCTTTTCAAAAGAAGGCTACGAGTCGTTTCCCGTCGACTACACCACCTTGCCCGCGGGCATGCCGGGCACGGCCATTAACGATCACAGCTTCTACCTGAACCTGCAGCACGATCTGAACGAGAACTGGAAGCTCACGGCGCAGGTGGCGCGCTTCATCTACGGCCAGGTAGGCACGTCCATGTGGCCCACCGTTGTGAATCAGGATGGAACCTATGTGCGGAACATCGGCGTCTGGGATGCCAAGAGCAACATGTCGATGGCGCAGCTGTTTGTGAATGGCGAAGTAAACACGGGATCCGTGCGCCACAGAATTTTGGGTGGACTGGACATCGCGAGAAAAGAATACATGGCCGACTGGGGACAATCGTTCAACCTCGATTCGATAGACAATCCCTTTGATCCCGCCAATCCCTACCTCGGCGTTCCCATCACGGGCTTTCCCAACTTCGATCGCACCACGCCGCTGGCACAACGCGCACAGCTGTCTTCGGGACTTCTGAATCAGCAATACTACAGTGCATACCTTCAGGATGAGCTGGGCTTTCTTGAAAACCGTGTGCGCCTCACGCTGGCAGGTCGCTACACCGACTTGAGTCAGTCGGCCTACGGCGGTTCGCCCGATAAAGCCAAACACTTCACGCCGCGCGCGGGGTTGAGTGTGTCTGTCAACAAACAAATTTCCGTCTATGCGCTCTACGACCAGGCTTTCATTCCGCAAACAGGCGTGCTGAGAGGCGGTGGCAAAGTTCAACCCATCACCGGAAACAACATGGAAGTGGGCATTAAGAAAGATTGGCTGAACGGATGGAACACCACCTTGTCGGCCTACTACATTCTGAAGAACAACGAACTCACCGCCGATCCCACCAACCCCAATTCAGGGTTGAGCATCGAGCTGGGCCAGAAGCGCGCAAAGGGAATCGAGTTCGATCTTCGCGGAACAATCCTGCCCGGTCTTAACCTGATCGCCAACTATGCCTACACCGATTCACGCGTTATTAAAGTGGCCGAAGGCGTTACCTACCCGGAAGCCGGTTCGCTGGTGCCAGGCTTTGCAAAGCATACTGTGAACACATGGCTCACCTATAAAATACAAAGTGGTGCACTGAAAGGAATCGGAGTTTCGGGCGGATACACCGCGTTGCTGGATCGCGCCACCTATTGGGAGGCAGCACCCGATCCCACTAAGGAGATGAAAGATTATTTCAAATTGGATGCAGGGTTGTTCTGGGAGCAAGACCGTGTGAGAATTGGGGTCAATGTATTTAACGTGTTGAACAGATACCTCTATAGCGGCTCATACGAAAGCTGGATGACAGATGCCGATGGTGTTGCGTCGCCGCTCTATAGCTGGCAAACCGAAGCACCACGCAACTTCCGACTGTCGGTGAGCTACAAATTCTAGACATGATCAGTATTCATAAAACACATTCGTAAACATTCAACGGGCATAGACATCGGGTCTATGCCCAAACCTTTTACAACCATGAGACAAAGACTATACTTAATTGCATTGCTGATTTTTGCACACGTGTCGGCCGGGTTTGCCCATGCGCTTTGGATTGAAACAAAGGGTGAAGGCATCCTGGGGAAGGAACAGGAAGTGAAAATATTCTATGGAGAATATGCCGAGAAAGAATTTGAAGCTACAGACAAATGGTATTCTGATGTGAACACCTTCGCACTTTGGCTCACCACACCCGACGGCACCAAAAAGCAACTTACTTATAAGTCTGCAGACAAAGCCTTTGTCGCATCATTCACCCCCGACAAGGAAGGCACATACGTTCTCACCGTAGGACACAGCGCCCGCGAAATTGACGGCACAACCGTCTATCAATTCAACGCTTCGGCAGTGGTCGCAGTGAAGAGTTCAACCATCGGCAACGCGAAGGCAATACCTGCAAATGAACTCTACCTCGAGCCAGGCAAAGACGCCAAAGGAAAACAAGGCATTGTTAAAGCATTCTACAAAGGACAGCCTGCCGCAAAAATCACCATCACCGTTTCCACGCCTTCGGGTTGGAGCAAGAATTTTCACACCGACGAAAACGGCGTGGCTAATTTTGAGTTGCAGGGAAAAGGATGGTATGCACTGGAAGGATTCTACACAACCGAAGAAAAAGGCAATCACTTCGACAAGCCCTACGAATCCATCTGGCGTTGCGCCACCCTGCGCATAGACGTGAAGTAACCCCGATTGTTATAAATGATCTCAAAAGCAATCCCCCAACTACCTTCCCTTGACCTCAAACGGTCATGAACGCAAACTAGGCTTCACCACCAGGCGCGAATACGATGGTCTTCTCATCCTCACCAAAGACACCATCGAACTTCACCTATGGCTTTGCCACGATCCGGCCATACCCCAAAACTCCAGTGTCTATTTCCACGTCACCGAAATCGAAACCTTGTTCGAACACTGCGAACGCGTTGGCATCGTGCACCCCAAAGGCGACCTCGAAGACAAACCCTGGGGCATCAAAGAATTCTACGCCACCGACCCCGATCAAAACCTCCTGAAGTTCGCCCAATTCAGATAAGCACTGGCGCGGGTTTGCAACCCGTGCCCACCATCTTATCAGTCTCCGACTGAAACAAAAAAAACAGGCCATCCCCCAAGATGGCCTGTCTGTTAAGTAAGAGACCACACACAATCACGGCTGCGTCACCCCGGCAAAAATCACCAGATCGGCCAACGTAAAATCTCCCGGCGTCACCGACGGCAACATCGGCGTGAACCCGCCCGAAACATTCAGGAAAGAACTACCATCCCGTTTCAAAATCCTGACAAACGTATCGGCCACAATCTTGGCCCCCACATCACCCAACTGCTCACCATCTTTTTGCACAGCCGACTCGCGCAGAATGTAATACCACAACGGTGTCTTGCTAAGAAGAAGGCCGCCGTTGGAATCCAGCACGGCAATCTCGTCGGGTAGCAACCCTTGTTTCAATTCCGTTGCAGTAAGAGGCGCGATGCCGAAGTGATTGGCCATGCCCTGGCCACTGGGCAAACCTAGTGCGAGTCCTCTGCGCAGGTTTCGGGTGGCGAGTATGGCCATGATGCCGCTGCCGCCGGGAATGCTTTCCAATCCACTGGCCAGGAAGCTGTCGATCTTCTTCGCCTTGTTGTGAATGGGAACAGAAATGCCCGTGTCGAAGAAAGCATTGAAGTCGACCACCCAGCTTGACAAGACTGGAAGGTTTGGATTTCTGTTAAACTGAAACACCTGGGCAAGCGACGCAAAGGGGAAATTGAAATTCACCCAATACTGATCGCGGATCATGCTGTGCCCGAAGCGATAGGCGGCCACCGAAAATTCCACCGGCATGCGGAACGCGCTGCCAATAGGCGCGGACACCCCCGACAAAGCATTGTTCACCGCCGGTGTGCCACAGATGCGTTTGAGAAAGTCGTGCACCACGGCCCACTGATAATGTTGCGTAACAATCTTCTTCGCTTCCACAAAAATGTCGCCCGAGAATCCGGCCACCACCAGCAGGTCTACCACCTTGTTGTGAAACTTCAGCATGGCATGATGAAACTGCACGACAATCAAATTCTCGTCGTTGCGCGGATCGCCGATGATGGCCGTGTTCGACGACGAGGGCGGATCGAGTGGATTGTGCATGCGCGGAACATCGAAGTTGGTTTGTGTGACCATGCCCGGGAAACCCGCCGCACCGCCGGGGCCACCCGGGCCAGGGCCCGTTGAGTTTGTTCCTAACTGAAACCGGATGGCCGTAGGGGGATCGCTCGTAGGGAACGCATACAGAAACGGATCCAATGCCGGACCTCTACCATAGAGCGAGTCCAGGTCGAGCGCCGGCGTTCGCATGTTGTTGATGGTGTTGGCATCCTGCTCCGACTCCAGCGACGACGACACATCCAGCGTGATGTCGTGATCGACAAACTGACCGAAGTAGGTGAACCCCGAAGGCATGAGCGAATCGCCTGAGGGATCGCGACCGGGGTCGCCCATCATGCCTCCCAGTTCACCCAGCAACACCTGGTTGGTGAAATTGAAGGGAAGCTTGGTGGCGTTGCGCACCGAGAGTGGTGTGATGTAACCAAACTTGTCGGCGCAGCGCGAGAACACCGAGGGGAAAGGGAACCAGGCAAGCGAAACCTTGGCACCATGAAAGCGTTTGTGTCCCGGCTTCAGGGCTTCAAGTGTTTTCTTCACATCTTCGGGAAGCCGTGTGGCGGCGAGTGTCGGACGAGGATCGATGCGGTTGATGCTGGACAGAATCTTTTTGGAATCGCCTGCGAACTTCACATCAAACTCGATCATGCGTTGTTCCAGATCATTCTTTCTGAGCGGATGCGGATTGTCGGTTTGTTTCGTGGAAAACGTTTTGAAGAGCTGTTCAACATGCTCCGAAACTTTCGAGATGTCGGGTTCTTTCACCTCATCGGTGTTGCTCACTTTCTTTGACGCTGTTTTCTTCGCAGCGCGCTTCCTGGAGGGTGTTTTTTTGGGAGGCATAGCATTACGGTTTGGTTATAAAATAATTGTACGATACAATCCAGCGAAGTAGGAGATGAGGCGTGGCCATCGGCGTGGCAACAGATTCCCGGACAACGACACGAGCCGAACAGCACGTAAGCATACAGCATAAAACAAAGAGCCCATCCGGCAATCGAGATTTCCTCTGCTGCTTAGATGGGCTCTATGAATCTAAAATATGCTATTCGCTTATGGAATCAAAAGAGTTGATGGTGTTTCTTGGGAATGGTGGTGTGATATACCGGTTATCGGGTAGGGGGAACGAAGTTGACACAACTCGAATCACGACGCAGTACTGCCAAAGATTTTACGTAGTGATGACCAGCAGATAATCCACATCTTTATAAGACTGGATTATCTCTGGGTTATTACTGCTTCATCTGTGGGTTATCTCTGGATTATCCGCGCCAAAGCACCGACTTATGAAAGAACTCCCGGGTCGTTACGGCTCCAACCGATACGCATCAAAATCAACATCCACCTTCTCGAAGATGCCGGAGCGTTGAAGACAGGCATCCAGTGCAAGAATTCCCGCCTGATTATTTTCTGCCGTGATGAAGGCGAGGTTCCAGATGTCTTTCGAAAGCGTGAAGTCTCCCACCGACGATGTGATGGCAAACAACACCTCGTCGTTCATCCAAAGATCGGTGATGGAGGTGTGAACGAAATTCAGTTCGGCAAACGTCCTGAACAGATCGGGCAGGAAGCTGTCGTTCTCCACGCCATCTCTGAACTCCAGCAAAAGATTCTGGCCACCATATTCTGGACGAAGGGCATAACTATACATAAAACCGCTCCGGGATTTTCAGCCGTTTCTAATTCCGATTCAAAGGTAGAAGTGGACCGTAGAATTGCAAAGGTGCAAGCGGGTAGGGGGCCGCACGGCAGTCATGCTCTCCCGTCCGCCACCGTATTCTGCCATCCATAAAATCCGAAAAGGGCTCTTCGGGGCGCGGCGTGTGCTCTGTGCAATATTGTTCGCCTTTCATATAATTTGCTGTTTAAATCGATTGAAAACTATAATTTTAGGCAAACATTATATTGGAGCATGAACTTGAACACAGAGGCTGAAAAGCAGAACACCTACGACGCTATTGTGGTGGGCACGGGCATCAGTGGCGGCTGGGCCGCAAAGGAACTTACCGAAAAGGGTCTCAAGACCCTGGTGTTGGAACGCGGCAGAATGGTGAAGCACCCCGACTACCCTACAGCCACAAAAGATCCCTGGGACATCGCCTACGGCGGCAAGCCCACGCAGGAAGATCTGAAACAACAAGCCAAGCAGGCTCGCACCGGCTACACGGTGTCGCAAAGCACCAAGCACTGGTTTGTGAACGACCTCGAAAACCCCTACACCGAAACAAACCGCTTCGACTGGATGCGGGGCTATCACGTGGGCGGTCGCTCCATCATGTGGGGCCGCCAAAGCTACCGCCTCAGCGACCTCGATTTTGAAGCCAACGCCAAAGACGGCATCGCCGTGGACTGGCCCGTGCGTTATAAAGAAATCGAACCGTGGTACGACTACGTGGAGAAATTCGTAGGCGTGAGCGGTCAGGTAGAAAACATACCCCAGCTTCCCGACGGCCAGTTTCTTCCTCCCATGGAGTTGAACTGCGTGGAGATCGACCTCAAGAAATCATTGAAAGATAAATTCGGCCGCCTCCTCACCATCGGCCGCGTGGCCCACGCCACGGCACCGCTACCACACAGCCCGCAACGCGGCACGTGTCAGTATCGCAACCTGTGTTCGCGCGGGTGCCCTTATGGTGGCTACTTCAGCAGCAACTCGTCAACGCTCCCCGCGGCAGAGAAAACCGGCAACATGACGCTGCGCCCCAACTCCATCGTCTATGAACTGATCTACGACGAGAAGAAGGGCAAAGCCACCGGCGTGCGCGTGCTCGATGCCGAGACCGGCAAAACGGAAGACTTCTTTGCCAAAGTGATATTCCTCTGTGCATCCACCTTCGGCTCCGCCTTCATCATGATGAACTCCATCTCCAACCGTTTTCAGAACGGCTTTGGAAACGACAGCGGCGAACTGGGCCACAACATCATGGACCATCACCTGGCCGTGGGCGCCAGCGCCGAAGTGGAAGGCTATGGCGATCAATATTACTTTGGCCGCAGAGCCAACGGCTTCTACATTCCACGCTACAGAAACTATGGCACCGACAAACGCGACTACATCCGCGGCTTCGGCTACCAGGGATCGGCCAGCCGTCAGGGATGGGCAGCACAGGTGAAAGAACTTGGCCTTGGTGCCGAACTGAAAGCCGCCATATCGTCGCCCGGCAAGTGGACCGTGGGCATGGGGGGCTTCGGCGAGATCTTGCCCAACCACGACAACTATGTGAAGATCAATAAAGAAGTGAAAGACAAACACGGCTTGCCCACCTTAACGTTCGACGCCATCTTGCGCGACAACGAAATAAAGATGCGCAAAGACATGTCGGGCGATGCCGTAGAAATGCTCACCGCCGCGGGCTTCAAAAACGTGACGCCCTACGACCGCGAAACCGGCATCGGTCTTGGCATCCACGAAATGGGAACGGCCCGCATGGGCAAAGACCCGAAGACATCGGTGCTCAACAAATTTAACCAGGTGCATGCCTGCAAGAATGTGTACGTCACCGACGGCTCGTTCATGGCATCATCGGCCTGTCACAATCCATCGCTCGGCTACATGGCCTTCACCGCCCGCGCGGTAGACCACGCTGTGAGCGAACTGAAAAAGCAAAACATTTAACCGAACCCATTCAACATTTACTATGGATCGCAGAGAAGCATTGAAGCGCACAGCCCTCATGATGGGCGGCATGGTGTCCGCACCGGCCATCATGGGCATCCTGAACGGCTGCGCAGCCAAGCCCACCATCAACTGGAAGCCCGTGTTCCTGACCGAACCGCAGGGCACCCTGGTGAGCCTCGTGGCCGACATCATTATTCCCAAGACCGACACCCCCGGAGCCTCCGAAACCGGCGTGCCCGCCTTCATCGACCTGATGCTGAAAGACGTCTACGACGCCGACACCCAGGAGCACTACACCAAAGGCCTCGCAGAATTTGACGCCGCCGCCAAACAGGAACACGGCGACATCTTCATCGAACTGAGTCCCGAACAACAAGCCGCCTTCGTGAAAAAGATCCACGATGCAGCCGTAGAAGAAGAACGCAACCGCAAGCCCGAACCCGGCAAGCCCGCACCCAAACGCTCCTTCATTCTCATGACCAAAGAGCTGACCCTGCTGGGCTTCTTCACCTCAAAACCAGGCGCCACCCAAGTGCTCCAATACGAAGCCGTGCCCGGATCATACAAAGGCTGCATCCCCCTGAAAGAAGCCGGCAACGGAAAAACCTGGGCAACATAAACGCATAGACATTTCACAAGCTTTAAAAACAGAAGCTCAATACTGGCACAAGGGGTGTTGGTGTTGGGCTTCTTTGTTTTTGGAATATCCATTTTTACCCTTGCCGGGAAATACAAAATTACCCGCCCTGCATTTTCCGGAACACCAGCCCGGCAAACTATTTCTACCCTTACCGTAGCGAACACCACGCACAGCCTGTGGACAAGACACGCACAGTACTGTGAAGGAGAAGTGCACAGGTTGAGGAAGACACCTGCACAGTGCTGTGAAGGAGACACGCACAGTAAGGATACGGACACAACTCGCATAGCCCGATATTTAGACTGCAAGATTTTTTCAGTGTGAGCGACTATTCTTGTACAACAGTCGTTTGTTGTCCCATTATTAATGACGTTGTTATGAACTTGTCGTACTATTCGATTCGTCCTGACGATGAGCATTTGTCGTACACATTTTATAGTGTGGGGCGCCGTGGCAGGATCCTCAAAAATATTACGTATAGACTTGTGCAGGCTGAGCCGATACAAGTATTTAATTTGTCGCTTGGGGAAGTAGACAGTGAGACAAGACAATTGAGAGATGATGCGATTACAGAAAATGGTGACCGAGACAAAGTGTTGGCGACCGTTGCGCGTTCGGTTGATGTATTTTGTGAGTACCATCGCGACGCCTACGTTGTAGCACGCGGAAACACCCCGGCCAGAAACAGACTGTATCGGATGATGATTTCCAATAATCTAGCAGCAATACAATCAAGGTATCGCGTGTTTGGTTTGGTAGGTGTGAAGGAGAAGTCTTTCGGAAAAATCAAAATTATGATGGCTTCATGGTAAAGGCCCTTTGAAATTGCTAACTTTAATGTAAATACGGCAGTATGAACAAACCAGCATCAAAAAATCCTTCTGTGAAAGCTAACAAGAAGCGGTTCATGTCTAAGGAAGATGCGAATCGTTATCTGAACGACCCCTATGTGTTGAAGAAGGCTGAGGAAACAAAGAAATATCTGCAGAACTTCGACTGGGATGCTTTTATGAAATTGTGAAGCGCCAAACCGCCCACTCCGTTTATTCCCCTTGCCAATTCCCCAATCTTTTCCTAATTTTCAACTAGCTCGTTTTCTTGCTATTCCGTTTCTGGTCTCATTTTGGGTGGCCGGGATTTTTAATTCATTGGTGATGTGTGCGTCGGGGTGACGCATAACGGTTTCCCAACCATGAAATGTTTGTAGCAGGGCAGACGGCATCCGCGGGGTGGTTGTTGAAATCATGTATTCGGTTTCCTAAAGAAGAATGTGAGATGAAGAAAGCAGATACGGTCAAGAAGCTTTTGATTTTGTCGTTCGGCCTTTGTGTGATCACGTCGGTGGTGGCCTACTATGGTTATCTCGAAAAGCGTGAAGCCCAGTTTTGGGTGGACCATACCGGCAAGGTCATCCACGAATCGTATCGCGTCTTGGCGCATTTCAACGACGTGGAAACCAACCAGCGTGGTTTCCTCATCACAGGCGACACCTCCTATAGCCGCGCCTACCGGCAGGCCACCGACAGCCTCACAGAAAAGCTCGAAGACGTTCGCCAGCTCACCGCCGACAATGCCGTGCAGAAGGCCTTCATCGCCACCACCATTGTGCCCATTGTTGATCGACGCCTTCGCGACATCGAGCTTGCATTTCGCGGGGGGAGCGACTCGGCGGCCACTGTGTTTTCGGGTAATTCGTTTCGCGCCTCCAGCGAGGCACGACAACAGATGAACGACGCCATCGAGCACATCGACGCGCGCGAGTCGGGGTTGCTGAAGGCGCGGCAGGCGCAGTTGAAAAACATCACCACGTCAACGGAATGGCTGGTGTATAGTTCGCTTGTGCTCATCGCCATCACGTCGTTGCTGGCGTTCATCACCATTCAGCGTGTGCAGGAACAAAATCATCAGCTCATCGCTTCGCTGCAACGCGCCAACGACACCCTCGAAACAACCGTCGAAGAGAAGACACGCGACCTGCGCAAGGCAAACGAAGACCTGCAGGATTCCAATAGTTCGCTGGGCGCCATGAACGAAGAGTTGCAGGCGTCGCAGGAAGAAGTGAAGTCCTATCTCGACTACACCCTGGCCCTGCAAACCAACCTGGAAAAGAGCGAACGCCTGCACCGGCTGCTGTCGGAAAATTCGCAGGACATCATTGCCATGTTTTCGCTCGACAATAAATTTGAATACCTGTCGCCGGCCATCACGCGGGTGTTGGGCTACGAGCCCGAAGAACTGGTGGGCCGCGCGGGCATCGAACTTGTTCACCCCGACGATGTGGCGCGGCTGGAAGTGCCCAGCGACATTGCCGCGAAAGGAAAGAAAGTGACCAATCCCTATTTCCGTCTTCGGCATAAGCACGGTCACTATGTGTGGATGGAAGCCCACTCCAATCCCATTGTTGATGATCAGGGAAACATTGTCGGCATCCAGGCCATCAACCGCGACATTACCGACCGCAAACAGGCCGAAGAAGCACTCGCCGACAGCGAACGCAAATATCGCCTGGTATCCGAAAACACATCCGACTTCATCGCCCTGCAAAGTCCCGACGGCATGTACACCTACGTGTCGCCGTCGGTCACCGACCTGCTGGGCTATGAGCCTTCGGAGTTGATTGGCCAGATCGGGTTCTACCTCATTCACCCCGACGATGTGACGGACGCGCTGTCGGTGGCCAAAGACAAACCGAGTCACAAGGAAGTGAACCATCACTCACACTTTCGCATGCAGAAGAAGGATGGAAGCTATTTGTGGGTAGAGGCCTCAACCCAACCCATCGTTGACGACGACGGCACACTGGTGGCTGTGCAGACGGCCGCGCGCGACATCACCATCCGCAAGAAGGCCGAGATCGCCCTCATCGAAGCAAAAGAAAAAGCCGAAGAGGCAACCCTGGCCAAGTCGCAGTTTCTGTCTACCATGAGCCATGAAATTCGCACACCCATGAACGCTGTGATCGGCCTCACCAACATCCTGCTCGAGAGCGAACCGCGCGAAGACCAGTTGGAAAGTCTGCGCCTGCTCAAGTTCTCGGGCGAAAACCTGCTGGGCATCATCAACGACATACTCGACTTCAGCAAAATTGAAGCGGGCAAGATCACGTTGGAAAGCATTCACTTCAACCTCTATGAAATGCTGACCAACCTCACCACCATGTATGGCAAACGGGCACAGGAAAAAAACATACGCCTCGACCTGCACTATAACGACGACGTGCCGCGCACGATGAAGGGCGACCCCGTGCGCCTCAACCAGGTGGTGACTAACCTGGTGGGCAACGCCATCAAATTCACCGAGCGTGGCTACGTGGTGCTCGATGTTTCGGCGGTGCGGCAAGACAACGGCCACCGGCTCACACTGAGTGTGAAAGACAGTGGCATCGGGTTAGAGAAACATCAGATCGACCACATCTTCGAAAGCTTCTCGCAAGCCAGTTCCGATACCACGCGCAAGTATGGCGGCACCGGCTTAGGACTGGCCATCACCAAGCGCATTGTGGCCCTCATGGGCGGCACCATTGTGGTGGAGAGTGTGCCGGGCTATGGCTCCACGTTCACCGTTGTGGTGGTGCTGGAAGAGGGCGACGCCGACGCCTTTGCCGTCGTTGGCCCCGTGGTGGTGCGCGACCTCGAAGCCCTGAAAGCAAAAGTGTTGCTGGTGGAAGACAACCGTGTGAACCAGGTGGTGGCCAACAACTTCCTGAAGAAGTGGGGCATTGAAGTAGACTTCGCCGGCAACGGGCAGGAAGCCCTGGAGTTCATACAACGCAAGGGCTACTCACTGGTGCTCATGGATCTGCAAATGCCCGTGATGGACGGCTACACCGCCGCCCGCAAAATCAGGGACATGGCCGATCCCTATTTCAAAACCGTGCCCATCATTGCCCTCACCGCCTCGGCCATGCTGGAGATACGCCAGAAGGCTTTCGACTGTGGTATGAACGACTACATCAGCAAACCCTTCGACCCGCAAGACCTTCGCGCCAAGCTGTCGCACTACATCGTGGAAGTGGAACACGAAGCGATGGCTGCACCACTCACCTGGTCGAAAGACCTGGACCTCTACACCGAAGGCAACCCGGAATTTAAGCGCGAGCTGGCCGTGATGATTCTGAAGAACGTGAACGAAGCCCGTCACTCGGTGACGCTGTTAAAAACCACGGGCGACGCCGAACAATATCATCACACGCTTCATAAAATAAGAACGTCGGTGCGGCTCCTGGGCGATCAGGAATTTGAACACACGCTTGAGGAAATTGCGCGTCGTCTTCATGCCGAGCCCGGCAAGAACCACGATAGCCTCTACCTCCGTTTCGAAAAACAAAGTGCCATGCTTCTCCGGGGTTTGCAGGAGGAAATAGATGCATTGGAGTCTTCACTGTGAAACGTGCAGAAGAATGTATGCCTGGACAGAAGACAGGTAAGGATAAAATAAGAAAGCCAGATTCTTTTTGAGAACCTGGCTTTTGTATTTCTGATGGATGTGTGTGGTTAGATCAATGCCACAGCTTTCCTCATTTTTTCTAAACCAGTTTTAGCCACCACAAGGGCATCTTGCTTCCAATAGTCGCCGTTGAACAGTTCGAGCGAAAGCACTTTGGTGCCGCCCATGTTGGCGAGGTCGGTGAGAATTTGTTTCAGGGGCGCCACGCCATCACCAGGATAAACGCGGTGCGAATCTTTTTGCTCGGTGCGCGCAATGTTGCCGGGATAGTCGTTCAGGTGAATCACGTCGATGAGGTGACCGCTCACCATCTTGAGGCAGTCGAAGCCCGAACCACCGCGGAAGAGGTGATACACATCGGGAAGGATGCGTGCATCGGGGTCATTGGCTGCGGCCGCCGCCATGAGGGCCTGTCCAAAATGATAGAACACGGGCGACGATCCCCAGAATTCAAGCAGCGGCATCACACCGGTTTCACGCCCCAGGTCAAGCAGTGCCTTGTAGCGTTCGCCTACTTTGTAAAGATCGAGTGTAGTGTCGCTCTTCACGCCCGACGACGGCGCGGCAATGCGTTTGCATCCCAGCTCGGCCATCATCAACATTTCTTCTTTCATTTGCGCAAAGCCCTGCTTGCGTTGTGCATCGTCGTCTACCATCCAGGGGGCAAAGCCGATGGCGTCTTCAACGGTAAGGTGACTATCGTCGAGAACTTTCTTAAGGGTCTTCAGTGAATTGCCTGAGTCTTTGAAAGCTTTCACATCCTGCACCCACAGTTCCAGGCTGTCGTAGCCGGCGCGGGCGGCAATGTCGATATACTTTTGCAGGCCGGGTTTCTGGCCGCTGATGGTGCTGGTGTTCAGGCAGAACTTGAAGGTGCCAGTGGTTTTCTTTTCCGGTTTCGAAAAGGCGAGCTGTGGCGCAAGGGCCGCAGCGCCGGTGAGCAATCCCAGGGTTCTCAGGGCATCTCTGCGAGTAGTCATAGCGTAAAGGTTGTGGTTTCGGTTGGGTGCATTGGGCACAGAAGCAAGCTACAAAAAAATGCCGACCGGGCAGCGAATTTCAGGCACCGGAGTTATGCGGTGATGAGCGCGTGTGTGGTTGTGAGTAGATAAATCTTCTCAACCCGGAAACAATCTCCCCACCGGGCCGGTTTGTTTCTTGATAATGGGTAGTTCTCAGCGCATTAACACGCGGGAGGATGAGGTGTATGATTTTTGATGTGTGATGAGGAGGTTTAATAACAACAAGTATGGAACGGATCAGCCTGGTGCTGGCGGTCAAACAATATGTTGACACCACACCGAAACTCTGGACGGGCAATGCAGAACCTTTCGTGAGAGACGAGAACATCTTTACGTTTCCGATTTCGGATCCCGCCAGCCAGGGTCGTATCAGCCGCCTGAAAGGATATCAATATCTGCTGCGCGTGCAGATGTTCTATCGCGTGTTGATGTGCAGGAATTGAATGGAGTCAATCACCTTGCATGTCTGACGTGAAGGCGTCACATGTTTTTAACAGTATCTCTGGGCACACCATTGGGCGCAATCTTCAGGTTGACAGCGATGTCTTCCCAACGATATAATTGAAACGTGCGATCGGCCGACATAGCCAGAAACATTCCCGCTTGAAAGGTGGGGTTGAGTGTGGCGTTGCTCACGTCAGAACCATCGCTGTGACGGGCGATGAGCTCTTCGGTTTTGATGAGCGTATGCTGATGCGGATTTGAGGGTGCACCTTCGCGGGGAAAGATTTGAAAGCGATGGGCCTGCTGGTCCGACACGAGAATGTAGCCTGTGCCGTCGTTCACTTTATAGATGGAAATACCTTTCTGATCGCCGGCAAATCCTTCGCCGGCAAACAAGGCGAGTTCGGCGTTGCCCTTATCCGGGTCTGCATGGTACTTGCGCACGCCGGTGCCTTCGTCTGCATAATAGACATAGCCCAGTTCGGCATCGACCGCGATGGCATCAATTTTTTTCTTGGCGCTAAACGTTCCAAACTTGCGTGCAACGGTGGCCGTTATGGTGCCGTCTTTTGCTTCCAGTAAATATTGCCACACATAGGTGCTATCGGTTGGACCGCTTTTGCGGGTAACAAAGGCATAGAACTTTCCGGATGTGGAATGTTTGTAGAGAGCCACGCCCAGGGGTTCGCGAAAGTGTTCACCTTGCTCGCCCACAAACATGTCGATGCCCGCGCCGTCGATGGGCTTGAGGTCGGGTAAGCTTACGATGCGCAGTTTGGAAGTGAGTGTTTCGGTGACGGCGGCGATGTCAACTTTTGTGTTGCCCAGCGGGAAGCCATAGGCCACATCGACACTGCCGGGTTCTTTGAGGGGCAGGGTGAGATCTTTCAGCATCTTGCCTTGCAGGCCGAATGCATAGAGGCCACCGTTGGCATTTCGGTCGGTGCCCAGCACGAGGCTTTGCTCCGGGTTGTCGGGGTTCAGCCAAAGGGCCACATCGTCTGAGTCGAAGGGCACAGTGTCGGTAATTACCGGGGGGCGCACGGCGTTGGGCGAGGGGGGATCGACCGACGCATCGGTCGAGGTGCTTTGGCGACAGGAAAACGGAAGCGCGAACACAAGCGCGAGCAGTAGACTTTTTTTCATTGTGATTTTCAACGTAATGCCCGCAACCAAGACCTATCCCAGTGCAAGCGTTGGCAACGGACAAAGGCGAAGATACTTTAAAAATCAGGCCCGCAAAACCCCGCGTTCACCAACCCTCCCGGACCGGAAAAGACAACCCTTTCAAATTCATTTCGCGAATCACTGTCGCGCATGTGCTCCGGTGCAATCGTTCGTTTGTTCCGTTGAAATAAAAGTTTC
The DNA here is from genome assembly GCF_016735595.1 of Chryseolinea lacunae. Classification (GTDB taxonomy): domain Bacteria; phylum Bacteroidota; class Bacteroidia; order Cytophagales; family Cyclobacteriaceae; genus Chryseolinea; species Chryseolinea lacunae. Next base: position 246,792 of record NZ_JAERRB010000008.1, on the reverse strand, counting down.
GAACGAAAGCGCCTAACGCGCGTTGCCTTAAGAACCTTGTTTACCTTCGCCCGTGTTTAACCACCAACATGCAGATGTGTGTTGCATTCCAGTTAACTCATGGTCACAGACAACAACTTTTAATCCGTCATCACTCATGGAAAAGCGACCGCTTGGAAAATCCGGCATTCACGTAGCACCCCTAACCTTCGGAGGCAACGTGTTCGGCTGGACACTCGACGAAAATAAATCATTCGAACTGCTCGACGCCTTTGTCGGCTCGGGCTTCAACTTCATAGACACCGCCGACGTGTATTCGCGCTGGAAACCCGGCAACAGCGGTGGCGAATCCGAAAACATCATCGGGCGTTGGGTGCGTGCACGCAACAACCGCAGTAGTGTAGTCATCGCCAGCAAAGGCGGTGGCGACATGGGTCAGGGAAAGAAAGACATTTCGAAAGCCTACATCCTCAAAGCGGTGGACGCGTCGCTGCTCCGCCTGCAAACCGACTACATCGATCTCTATCAAACCCATTGGGACATTACCGACACACCCGTTGAAGAAACACTGGAAGCCTATGCGCAAGTGGTGAAAGCCGGCAAGGTGCGCGCCATCGGTGCATCCAACTTCTCGCCGGCCCGTCTTCGCGAAGCACTGGCGGCCAGTGCAAAACACGGCTACCCCCGCTATGAAACTCTGCAGCCCGAATATAACCTCTATGCACGCGAAGGTTTTGAACAGGAACTCGAAGCAATCTGCAAAGAGAACGCGCTGGGCGTAATAAACTATTATTCATTGGCGGCAGGCTTCCTCACAGGCAAGTACCGCTCCGAAGCCGACTTCGCGAAAAGTACCCGCGGTGGCGGCATGCAAAAATATCTGAACGAGCGCGGCTTCAAAATTCTGCAAGCCCTCGACCAGGTGGCAAAGCAATACGACACCACACCGGCCAGCGTAGCCCTGGCGTGGCTCATTGCACGTCCGTCGGTCACGGCTCCCATTGCCAGCGCCACCAGCGTTGAGCAGTTGCAGTCGCTCGTGAAGGCCACGGCGCTGCGCCTGTCACCCGACGCCATCGCCACGCTGGATACGGCGAGCGCGTGGTAGGCAGATTAGTATACGAACATTTTTTAGCTGACCTTTTTCAAACCATGCGTTTAAGTTTAGTAACCCTCACCGTTGGCGCGTTCGGCATTGGCATGACCGAGTTTGTGATGATGGGAATTTTGCCAGACCTCTCCGAAGCGTTCTCGGTGTCTATACCCGTGGCAGGCTACCTCATTGCAGCGTATGCCGTTGGCGTTGTAGTAGGTGCACCGTTGCTGGTGGGCATGCTGGGAAGCCAGCCGCCCAAACGACTGCTGATCTTTTTCATGATCATGTTCACCCTGGGCAACGGCATCTCGGCCTTGTCGCCAAACTACATCACGCTGTTGTTGATGCGTTTCATTTCAGGCCTGCCACACGGCGCCTTCTTTGGCGTGGGTGCTGTAGTAGCCACGCGCCTGGCCGAACCGGGACGCGAAGCAAGATCCATCTCCGTGATGTTTGCCGGCCTCACCATTGCCAACATCATCGGTGTGCCGCTGGGCACCTATCTGGGGCACACGTTTGGATGGCGGTTCACATTTCTGGCCGTCGCCATTGTAGGCGTGCTGGCCATTGTGAGCATTCGCCAATGGATGCCCAAGCTGGAGCCCACACCCGGCGCAAGTCTTCGCAGAGATCTTAAAGTTTTTACGCGTGTTGAGCCGTGGCTCATCATCGGCATCACCATGATTGGCACCGGCGGCCTCTTCGCCTGGTTCAGCTACATCGCCCCGCTGATGACGGAGGTGGCAGGCTTTAGCAGCGAAGCGTTGACCTACATTCTTATGATTGCAGGCGTTGGCATGGCCATCGGCAATTTCATTGGAGGCCGACTGGCAGATCGCTCGCCCCTGAAAGCCGCACAAATTCTGTTGCTGAACATGGCGGTTGTGCTAATTGTGCTGGTGGTAGCGGTGCACTATAAGCCTACGGCGTTGCTGGTAACGTTCATCACCGGTGCCTCGGCGTTTGCCCTGGGGGCACCGTTGCAAATGCTGATGATCCGGGCCGCGAAAGGAGCCGAGATGCTGGCCTCGTCTGTGACACAGGGAGCATTTAATGTAGGCAATGCGTTGGGCGCCTATCTTGGAGGCGTGCCCATTGCATTGGGCTACGGCTACACATCGCCGGAATGGGTTGGGGCCGGTCTGGCTTTGGTTGGCCTGGCGATAGCGTTGTTTGCGGCGCGCTATCAGCGGAATGATGTGGCGCCTGCGTATGCGGTGGTGGAGGCGGAGGGGTGAGGTGTTTTCCTTTTAAACTGTTCTGGCATCATGCCGTAATTATCTCTTGAGATTCTTCGGATCGACTACCCCGCTAGCGTCGACAAACTTCAACTCCAGAAACTCTCCGTTAACCGACAGGGACTCATGCCGAATGTCGAGCGCCAAATTTGCAATCAGTGTGCTTTTAGTGATGTTTATTATCCTTAGCCGGAAGGTTGAGGATAGTTGTATTAAGTCGTCCGTCAATCGATAGGAAACTTCATGCGGCGCTCGGCCTCCAGCAGACCAAACAATGGCTTTGGACGGATGGCAGAGATCGAGCAGGTCAGGCAGCATGTCTGATCCAAACATCACATGTCTTAATTTTCCGGAATTATCCAGCCGTTTGTGCCCTGTCAATTTCCAGACGCGATGCGCGGTGGTTTCTTCGACGGATTGTGTCAGGTGGTTGGACAATTCGTTTGCCAGTACTTGTTCTGTTTTGGTCCAGGGGCGTGTCCAATCGGCAAAGCCATACCGGCCGTCGCCTCTGGGCATGGCGGTGTGCACGGCCAGTTGACCATAGAGTCCTTCGTAGATCGTGTTGGTCATTCTGGGGTCGCGCGAGTGGTCATTTTCAAACGAGATGCCTTTCAGGGTGCACATGCCAATGTCGTAGGGAACGAAAGAGTAGCCTGGAAATCGTTGCCTGATTTTATCCTCGAGTGATCTGAACGCTGTTTCATATTCGAAGGCCGGCGAAATGGTTACGGCATGCGTTGCTTCGAAAGGGAAATTCTCTATACTAGAATCCCAAGGCATCATAACCGTTGAACTGTCAATGCCGCAGATTGAGAAATAGGGGCCAAGAACGCTGATGTAGAAATGAAGCTTTTTCGACTTGATGAAGTTTGCGTTCTTTATTTCTTCCAGCACCACGGCCCCGCTATAGCAAAAATTGAACAACGAGAAGGTGGACTCAACCTTCTTTTTCATCTCCTTCTTTAGAAGCTTGTTTAAGGCTGACCATTGCCTGTATTGTTTTGCGTCGACAAAGTTGTCGTTCATGGCTTTGGCGATTTTCTCCAAGCCGGGAAACGACTGAATGTTCTCTTCCGTGTATTTTTCAGGATCGTCGATTGGAAAGTGCGCTTTAATGGTATCGTAGATAGACTGAAAATTGTAGTCAGGGTACGTGTTTTTAAATGTCCGTAGTTGACAGGGAGGGAGTGACATGCGTGTTCGTTTTAGCTAAAAGCGTTGTTCACTTAAAAATCTCAAATGTTTTTCAAATAGCCAAGTCGTTTGTAGAGAATGACAGGAAGCCGTCTTCATGTATTGATTGGTGTAAATCAGTATTGTTCGTTGATAATATTTCTAGCATTTTTAGCGGAGAGAATTGACAAGAGCCTGTGTCGATTCTACGAGTCATAGTATCAGTAGAATTTAACGCTCAATACGCTATGGATTTTAGAACATACGCTGAAAGGCTTGATTACTTAAAGGAACTTGTCCTTAAAAACAGGCTTCCATCCCCACAAACACTGGCGAATAAATTTGAGTGCTCAGAAAGAACTGTGCGCCGAATGATCAATATGCTACGCGATCAGGGCCTTGATATACGGTATGACGTGAAATTAAAAAAGTATACATGCGGCCCCCAATGACGGACAAGATTTGTCCGTCGTCGCCACTATACTTGCAATGCTGAGACCTTCCAGCAACGTAAAGCTATTTCTTACCTAAACGACTTGTTATGAAGAGCGTTCCTGGAATTATTGTTTGCGCGTTGGTTATGGTTATTGCCCTGGGTTCGTGCGACCGAAACGAAGCCGTTGTTGCAACTTCGGTTTCAACTGTTGAAGATCCGGATAAAGAACAGAAAGTGGTATTTGCTAAAGCGCTGGCGCGCGCCGTTGCGGCGGAGCCTGCTGTGCGAAGTTTTTTGAAGCAAGAGTCGCAAAAGATGATTGACGAAGACTTTGATGTGGTCTATGCGTTGGTTCGCGATGTTGAATTATCAAACGGACGGACCTTGCGAGAGACCCTGCTTCCTTATTTTTCCACACCCGCCGAGCTCACGGCTATAGAAGAACGACTTCCGTTGCTGACGATCTTTGTGCCGACTTTACCCGATAGAACGTTTTCCGCAAGAGATTAGGACGTAGAAAATCAGGTGCCCGACGTGGCCATACGTGTGCGCGGCACAAATGGGATTCCGATCGTCAAAGCCGATGGTCATCAAATTCTTCTGGAACCATCGCTCGTTCCAGGCTATCCTGTGATTGTGGTGAAGACGAATGAGCGAATGATAACGGAGAAACAGCCCGGCTTTCGAGAGACGGAATCTACACGGACGATCAAAGGAGCGAATGGCCTTTCCTATAAGTTCACCGACGATCTATTTGATCGGTCCCTAACTGGACTCGCATATCGCGAAGAAAAGCAAAAACGACTCATTAAACCGGATGCCAAACTCAAAGCGGCGTATGATATATATAAGAAAGCTGACGGTTGGCAACGGGACTACATATACTACGGGATAACACCGAGCGCTCCCGATGGAGAGTTTTCATATGACTATAAGGAATATATAAGCTCATTTTATGTGACGGGCGATGCTTTTTTGGTCCACCAGCGAATGGCCGAGCAGTCGGGTGATCCTTTTATTAAATCGGGAAAGAAGTCGTCAGGCTGGACCGATGGCTTTTTTGAGATTAGATGTACTGCTGCTGTGCATGGGCAAAATGGCGTGGGGACAGAGATTAAAAGCGCTTTTTTATCTAAGGGCTCGAACTTGTTTGACGTGGTGTATCATGTTAAGAAAAAAGGTATCTGGCCTTTTCGATATGATTTTTATGAGATTGAATCAGTGACGGCAAAGCAGGTTCTAACGAGTATGCCGCTGGTTAATTGGGACCTTGAGTCTTATGCAAGCACTTTTCGAATAGATGTTGAGGAGGCTGACAACGTGGAGGTTATAAAAACGTCGAGGACGGAGAACGTTGAGTTTGCCACGAACTTTGACGTCCAGGCCACCATACTTAAAGTGGGATTGAAATTCGGAGCTAGTCGCAAAAGAAATGTTACAAATACGATTGAGGTCACTACGACTTTAGAAAGTGATTACCTGGGGCAGGCTACAGTGAATTTCGCAGACAAGGTTATTACTGAGAAAAGTGTTTTTGGCCTATACATGTCGCGCGAATACTATAACGATATTTTTTCCATAAGTATTGAGCCTCGACATATTCAATAGCAGACACTGACCTTTATTAAACAATGCACCATATCTCAAACTCACTGGCGCTAATAGTGGTCGTCAACTTGTGTCTAGGTTGCCACGACAAAAGTGAACCACTTCCTGCCATTCCACCCTCTACCCGGCTAGACGGCACATACGACGTTCAGAGTATTGTGTGCGAGTATGCAATCGACCTTGATCGCGACGGAGTGTTTAGCACAGACCTGCTTGCCGAGGCCCATGAAACGGGCAACGCATCGCGGTATTATGCTGAGTTTCGTACTACAATCTATCATTGGGAACCGGACTTTTATGATCAGGAGATTTCACTTGTGCGCCCTTTTGCGAATGTGTTTCGAGATGACCAAGGAAATGTCATCGATGTTCTATATGGCTTCACAAATTTGTTGTGTCGCTATGCTTACGACGAATCGACAAATAGGATAACGGCCTTCAGAAACCTGGGCAGCGGCGAGATTCATGAGGTGAATATGTTGTCAGATGGTGTATTGGAAATTCGGTTCTCGGCCAGCTACTTTTCAAACAACGACTGGCGTACACTGCCATTGAAGGGAGTCTACAAAAGGAAGTAGCGTGTGGTCGTAGCAGACTTTGACTATTTCGATTAGGTCGTCATTACGGATGACAACCTAGTCACAGCCATACACGTGAGGTAGCTGACTCACCGCTCCAACCTAAACGGAAAATCCGTCCTCTCCTCCATCATGCCGCACTTTTTGCTGGGGATGCCGTATTTGCGTTCCAGTTCGCGTTGGGTTTTCAGGGCTTTCACAACGGCTTCGCCGCAGCCGTAGCCGATGTCTTTCATGATCTCGTAGGCAACGGGCTCGCAGTTTTCGTAGATCACTTTGATGGTGACGGTGCCCTCGGCTTTGTTTTGCCTGGCTTTGGGTGGATATTCAATCTTGACTTTGACGATGGGGGGAAGAGAATCGTTTGTGTCGAAGTTGAATTGTTTGATGACGCGGCCTTCTTCGGTGTAGGTTTTCCAGATGCCGGTTTTGTGGTCGTGTTTGTAGGAGCCTTCTTCGATGATGGCGTTGTAGACGGCGGTTGAGCTGTTTTGTTTGGGTTTTTTGTAGCGTATCCAGTGGCCGTCTTTCAAGCCTTTGTCATAGTGGCCTTTCTCGATAAAGCCGAGCATGTCGGTTTTGGGATTTGCCAGTTTGAGTTCGCGCGCGGTCAGTTCGCCGTCGTAGAATGAATAGTAGGCACCATGCTTCACCGTGTCTTTTCCTTTCAACACGTAATAGATTTCGTGGATGGTGGCGTTGGGGTAGGTGGTTACGATCTGGTGGTGGTGTTGGGCGTGTACAAAAAAGGTGGATAGCGCTAGGATTAACGTGATGGTCACATTTTTAGTGACCTTAGAGATGGTGCATGTTGCGTTCATGATGGCGCACGTCAGCCCGGCTTTCGTCTCCTGACATTGCAGGACGGTTGGCCTTGCGGTCAACGGGGACTTGGTGGTGATGCAAAGATAGCAAATAGCATGCTGGATTCTGAAGCTGTGATCTGAAACGAAATGCCGTTTGTCGACCTAAACGTTGTTTTGCGCAAGGGATCGCAGCGGAAAGCCCACAGCGTGCGTTTGGGGTGTGCGGGGGAAGGCGAGGACTTGCAGCGTAGAGCCCGACCCGTGTGTGGGGTTGTGTGCAGGGAAGGGATGCGCCCATGTTGTTATCAAAGAAAAACGCTTCGGTTTGGGATTTATATCCCAGTTGCCGAAGCGTTTTGTTTTGTTAGCAGTGTGGCGCTTTTCTAGAGTTCATCCACCGTTTTGATGTTGTCGTCGGGGATGCGGTCGATCAATTTGTTGTAGGGATCGATGCCGGCTTTGATGGGTTTGCCGGTCACTTCAAACTCGAGTGTGTGTTCGCCCGGTGTGAGCCAGTGTTTTTTCAGGTAGAGTGGTGTTTTCTTTTTCATGCCGTTTTCGGCTTTGCCTTCTTCGGCAAAGATGCCGATGTCTACGAGGTCTTTGCCGGTGCCTGCGCCGGTCTCTTTGCCGAGGCCGTCGTAGTATAGTTTTTTGGTTTGCACCGTCAGCGTCACTTTGTATTTGTCGCCTTCCAGTTTTTTATAGTCGGCTTTGGTGATACGGTTTTCGTAGAGGGCAATTTTCTCGAAGCCGTCTTCGATGTAGTAGTGGAGCGAGTCGGGTGTGGCGGCCTTGATGTAGCTATACCATTCGTTGGATGTGGGGAACGGTGGCTTCTGGCGGAAGGCGGCGGTGTCGAGAAATTTCTGGAACGCGTGGTTCAACGTGTCTTCGCCAATCAGGTCTTGAAGGCCGTAGAGAATGAGTGAGCCTTTGTCGTACCACACATAGGCACGGCTGTCGTTGTCGAGCAGGGTGGCTTCGAATTTATCTTCGCCGGCGCGGCCGCGCAGGTAGCGGTCGAGTGCATACTTGAGGCGTTTTTGCATGGCATCTTTCCCATACTCTTTTTGCAGCACCATGAGCGATGAGTATTCGGCCATGGACTCCGACAGTTGGTTGGCGCCGCGTGTGAAGCTGGGTGTTACCTGGTGGCCCCACCATTGGTGAGCAATTTCGTGGGCCGTCACATAGAAGGTGTAGTCGGTGTCGTCGGGGTCGCTGTAGTCGGCCACCCAGCCAAAGCTTTCGGTGTAGGGCACGGTGTTGGGGAACGACTGGGCGAAGCCGGCGTAGCGCGGAAATTCAAGAATGCGAATCTGGCGATATTGATAGGGCCCGAAGTTTGACGTGAAATAGTCGAGCGAGGCTTTTGCCGATTTCACAAAGCGGTCGAGGTTGTAGGCGTGTGTGGGGTGATAGAAGATCTCGATGTTCACGGTGTCGCCATGCGCGCCTTTCCAGTGGTCGCGCTTCACGGCATAGCGTGCAGACGAGAGGTTGAAGAAGAGGTCCATGGGGGCGTCCATGGTGTAGTGATAGAACTTGCGTCCGTTTTCTGTCCATTCTTTCTGGATGTAGCCGGGGGCGATGGCCAGTTGATCGGCATCGGTGCTGATGGTGGCCTGGAAGGTCACATAGTCGGCGTCGTCGTTGAAGAGCAGTGTGCTCAGGCCCAGTGGGTCGGTTTGGGGTGGAGCCACGTAGTCTTTTTTGGGCAGGCCATATTTCTTGCGGTCTTTGTCGCTGGTCATGGGGTCGCCGGGATAGCCGAACGAAGGGAACACGTTGAGGTCGAAGAAGGTGCCGTTGTAGACCACTTCGCGATCGAGGCCGCTGTTGGCAAAGCCTTCGGAGCGGGCGTCCATCTGCACGCTGAGCACGGCGGTGTCGCCCGGGTTTAGGGTGGCCGGCAGTTTGTAGATGTAGAAGCGGTTCACTTTGTCTTCCATCAAAAGCGTTAACGGTTTTTCGTTGAGGGTCAGCGTTTCGATGCGTGTTTGGCGTATGGGGCTGCCGATGTTGAGCAGGAGCGAGTCGATGGCTTTGGTGGATTTGTTCACCACGGTGAAGCGGGCGGCGGCCACGGTGCGGCGTTCTTTGGGAAAGATGTCGATGGTGGCGTTCACGTCCGTTACTTTGGGTTGGGCCATGAATTCATACTTCTTGTATTTTTTCTCGAAGTCGGCGCTGATCTGTTTGCTTTCCTTGCTGGTGCGGTAGGTGTTGAGCACGCTCACGTTGTAGTAGATGAACGCACCGGTGCCGAGCCACAGCAGAGTGAAGAACGTGAGGGCCACGGCGGGAGCGATGTTGAAGCGGCTGCGCGCCAACATCCAGCGGGCTTTGAACGAAGACTCGGAGCCGCGGTTCCAGAAGAGGTTGCCAATGACGATGAAGACGGCGCCGAGGCTGAGCCAGTAGATGTGAAAGATGGTGAGCGTGCGCAGGAAGTGCCCGAAGCCGTTCATGTCCGACACCATATAGTTAGGTGCGTAGCTGTAGAACAACAGGTTGTAGTCCATGTCTGCAAAATTGCGGAGGCCCAGCAACAACACCCAGATGCCAATGGAGACCACGTGGCCCATAAATTTATTGTTGACCAGAATGTGGACAATGAAGCTGAGCATGACAAGCTCCACGTATTCCGGAAATTCAATGAGATAGAGGTCGGTGAAGTACATGCCGAACTCAAAATTAAAATATCCCTTTGCCACTTGATTCATCACGCCACACACCAGGACGAGGTTGACCAGCAAAAAGCTGATGAGCAACAGTGCGATAAACTTAGCCCCATAGATGACCCAGTTGGGCACGGGAAGGGCATCGGCAATGTTGGCATAGTTCACACTTTTGTCGCGGTGCACCACCTCGCCGGTATAGAAAATGAAGATGATGAAGACGAAGATAACGTAGTCATAGTCCTTCACTTCCAGCATGTAGTAGGTGAGGGGAAGCGACGGCGTGCCGTAGATGGGTGATCCGAACCAACCATCGAGAAACAGAAACAGGACGCCGGCCAGCAGGATGGCGATGAAATAGAAATCTTTTGCAATGAACTTAAATTCCAGTATGGCCAATCGCAGCATCTTGCGGAGGAAGATGGAAGATGAATATACTTTTTGGACCACCGGCAGATCGACTAACGCCCGGCCTATTCTTTCGGTGCTTTCTTCTTTACGTAATGCTCCGCTTGACGTTGCCAGCATGCTGCGGAATGAGAACCGAAAATACGTGAACACAAATAATGCAAGGCTGATGCCGATCCAGAGCACGCGATTCCAAAGGAAGTTGCCGGAGAGCGGGATAAGATTCACATTCTGTTCAGCAGGAGTCCAGTATTTGGTTGCGTTGTTATAGGTGGTGAGCGCGAAGGGATCGAGGATGTCGACCAATGTCTTGTTGTCGAGGTCGCGTGTGAGCGCGTTGGCAAGCAAATACCCCACAAATAAAAGAACGCTGGTCATGTAGGTGACGGCGATCTTTCGTGTGAGGGCCACGAGAGAGAAGAACACAGCGGCGGCAAAAAAGAGATTGGGTATGCTCAACACCACCGTGTTGTAGAAGTAATGATAAAAAACAAAGGGTCCGTAGCGTTCGGGTTCAATCTCGCCGGCAACCAGACCAACGGGTCCGCCGATGAGTAGTCCGAGAGGAAAGGCAAAGGTGATGAGCAGCAGAATCAAAAAAGATCCCCAGAAGCGCCCCATCAGATAGGACTTCTCGCCGATGGGGTAGGTGAAGAAATAATCCTTTGTGCGGTATTCAATGTCGCGATAAACAGGCACGCCCATGACAGCGGAAGCAAGAAAGACCTCAAAGAGACTGAGCACAAGGGTCATTTCACCAAGGGCGGTCGATGAGTTTACATAGGCCTTCTCGGAGGCGGGGCTGCTTCCAAAATAACCGAGCAAGCAGGCAAGAACAAAAATGATCCCAAAGTAAGCCCACGTGGCCGGCCGCTTCATGCGGTAGCGGATTTCGAAGAGAAATATTTTCCAGAACATAGCGGTGCGTTGAAGGGTGGGATTAGGCGGTAACGATGTTCGACTTGTCCTTGTCGGCGATGCGCGAAAAGTATACATCTTCCAGGCCGGCTTCCACCGGTTTGAAGCTTTCGTCGGGGCGTATCTCGCTCAACACGTGAATTTGTGTCTTGCCCATCTTGAGTTGCGTGGAGATGACGCGGAACGAATTGCGGTAGACCGTGAGCTCTGATTTCTCGATGCTCTTGCTCCAGATTTTTCCCTGCACTTCTTCCACCAGGGTGTTGGGATTGCCTTGCGCGATCACTTCGCCCAGGCAAATGATGGCCATGTTGCTGCACAGGTTGGTCACGTCTTCCACAATGTGTGTGGAAAGAATGACGATGGTGTTTTCGCCGATTTCGCTCAGCAGATTATAGAAACGGTTTCGCTCCGCAGGGTCGAGGCCCGCGGTGGGTTCGTCTACGATGATGAGTTTGGGGTTGCCGATCAACGCCTGGGCTACGCCAAAACGTTGTTTCATGCCGCCCGAAAAGGTGCCGAGGTTTTTGTTGCGCACGTGGGCGAGGTTCACTTTCTCGAGCAGGATGCGCACAATTTCCTTGCGTTGTTTTTTGTCGACGATGCCCTTGAGGTCGGCAATGTGGTCGAGCATAGACTCGGCCGTGACGCGGGGGTAGACGCCAAATTCCTGGGGCAGGTAGCCCAGTAATTTCCGGACCTCCTGTTTCTGTCGCAGCACATCGAGGTTGCCCAGGCGGATGGTGCCGCTGTCGGCCTCCTGCAGGGTGGCGATGGTGCGCATGAGCGACGACTTACCGGCGCCGTTGGGCCCCAGCAGGCCAAACATGCCCTGGCTGATGGTGAGCGAAACGTTTTTCAGTGCCTGCACCCCGTTGGAGTAGGTCTTGCTGAGGTTTTCAATGACAAGTTGCATGTGCGGAAAGGGTTTTTAGGAGGTTAGGGATGGCGTTGCTACCGACGACGGCCGACACCCGCGGGCATGGGCTTCCGCGCAGGCAAACGATCTTGAAGGGGCAGGTCAGGTTTTCTCAAGGTGAACGAAGATAATAAATGTTGCGAATGGAAAGTACGGTAGGGGTAGTGATTTTTGGAGGGGATGGCGAGGGAGGTGGCAAAAAATGCAATTCTTTTTTTAGTTTTGAAGGCGTGAGCGTCCCACGCCCGATGTTTTACAGAACCGTTTTTGATTATGGCAACACCCGTCTATGCTTTTGAAACCGACCTGTTTGCGGTGTCCGATAATGGCATTCACTTGCTCCGGAGCGGCTACAACTACGAAACCATCCCGTTTGCCAAAGTGACCAGTGCCCGAATAGCGCGGGGAAAGGAACTGCACAATTGGGGCATCGTGCTCGCGATTGGTTTGGCCTTGCTGGCCTTCGCGGTGTATTATGTGTTGCGCATGGTGATTGTTGTGGGCAACGACGAGGTTGACAGAATTTATATAGAAGCCATTGTGGTACCGGTCATCCCCGCTATGCTTGGGGCATATTGTGTTTATTCATCGATGCGCCAGGGACTGTTGCTGACCATTGGCACAACGGCGGGAAAGAAACACAAACTTCCCCTCGGCGAGTTGGTGAAGCATGACAGGCTTGAAATTTTTGAGTCGGCCATGGAGGCAAAGCTGGGCAGGAAGTTGAGACTGTGATGGCCTGTTTGTATAAGAGAATAGTGTGTGATTGTATAACTCGAACGTTTAGCTGATTTTGTTATGAACCATATTCCTCGCCTTTGGGTCGTGTTGCCACTGCTGGTGCTAGCCGCTTGTACGTTTGCTCCGGAAGAGGAGTATTTCAAGCCTGTTGATCGTCCGGATCCCGTGGTGTCTATAGAGCTAAATGACTATCTGGGTGCCGATACGATTTTTGTGTATGGTAGGTCGCGACTGGGCTATAGTATAGACCGTGACAAGGGCATCTTGAGAAACGTTCAGATTCTGATAGATGATGATGTTATTTACAGTGGCGAGATGGTGAATGGCGCGTTTGACATTGACCATTATTTGTTGCGCACGGGTATTTTTGAGTTGAAGATTCAAATTCTGGTGTCGTCGGGCACAGGCAGTCTGGCCGACAAGGAAAATGCGGAGAATTATCTGGTGTGGAAGAAATGGATTCTAAAAATTGATGTCGAGCCGCCACCCGCCCCTTCGCTGCGTTTTTCGGTTGTGAATGGATTCTTGCGTGTGGATTGGGATGCTTATACAAAACAAAACTTTGTGCGTTATGTGCTGCACAGAAGGGCATGGGGACAAGATCGCTACGTCGCACGGATTGCTCCCGGTGAAAATTTCTGGGTCGACAGTGTCTACACCGGAACGCAAGGTGATGTTCAATATGAACTGTATGTCGAGAATACGGTGACGTCTTCCCACGTCGAAAAAATATACACTGGTCCGGCGTTCACGCTTCAAGCCAAGTTGAACAACCTAGACAGCACTGTGGCTCTAAAATGGAATTCAACAGCGTTCTATGGCGCGTTTAAGAAATACGACATCCGCGCAGAAGGCAGTGACGTGCTGGGTTCGACGTTGAATGTGAAAGACACAACATTGACGGTGAAAGTCAAGACGCTCGTGTTTGGAGCTCCGGCGAACATTGCCTTTTCGGTCGATAGCAAGTATGAAGATATTTCCCAGCAATGGTTCCGACCGGTCGCGTCTGCCGTGGTAGAGCTTGGCAACAAAACGTATAAAGGCTTTTCGCAAGTGCGCTACAACTCCGTGCTGGGCCGGCTGGCCTATTCCGATGGAGCGTATCTCTACACGTTCGACAACACCTTGAAGCCTGTGGACAGTCTGCAATTTGCCTCGTTTATTAACATACCTTTTCAGGGCGGCCTTGGCTATTACGAAGCGACCAGCCAGATAGGCACGGTGGATTTGAAGACGGGAGCAATACACACAATACCCAAATCGGGCGACACGTATCTTTCAGGGTTTGGAGGCGGGCTGGTGAAGACAAGCTCCCGCAAATGGATTGTAGACAAAACCTATTTCAACGCAACCCTCTATGACGTGGCGACGCAAACGTCCATCTTCAGCATCACGAACATCAACACGTGGTATCCCACGATACACCTCTCGAGTGATGGAAAATTTATCTATACGTCGCAGGGCGAAGTGCGTTCGGTAGCGAGCGGCACCACACAGCTTATCGGCAATCCAAACTTCAGCGGAACTTTTCTGGGCTTTCGCGAAGACAAACCCGATGAGATGATGTTGCAGAATGCGGGCACGATAATGGTCTACAGCGCCAATGATCTTTCGCTGCTGCGTGTGTTGCCCTTTCCCGAAGTAAATTACTATTCGGCCGAAGCCTACGATCCCGTGACACACAACATACTTTTGTTTAGCTCACAATCTCGAAAAGTCTATACCCTGAACGTAGACGATGGAAAGACAAAGTCGTTTAATGCCTACGCGCCCAATCCCAACCAGTGGAGTCTGCAAAATGGAATTCTGTTTTCTGAAAATGGCCAATACCTAAAAATATTCTGATGCGTTACCTTATTGTATTCTTTGTGTTTTTGGGCACCGCTGCGCAAGCACAAACCATCTTGTATTTCAACACGGGTGTTGGCTCCTACAACATGGGCGACATGAAGGCCCTGCAACGACAACTCCTGGTAACTTTTCCAGTGGAAGCAAAAATCACAGAAGCGTTTCCGGCATTTATCTATTACGAAGCCGGCTTCAACATAAAACCACATCGCGAAGAATTTTTTGGTTTGAATGTTGGCTACGGCTCCACGGGTGGTCGTGTGTCGTATTCGGATTATTCCGGAAAAATCAAATCCGATCAGCTATTGCGCTATTACTTCGTGACGGCCTCGGCGGGCCTCAGCTTCACACTCGACGAAAAGGAATCGTGGTTCATCCGTGGCGATTTTAAACCGGGCATTGCATTCACCACGTTGAAAATCACGGCCGATGAAACCATTGGAACACAGTCCAGCACCGATCAGGCAAACTTCACGGCAACCAGCTTTTCGGTGCAACCCTCGGTCACGGCCATCAAACGTTTTGGTCGCCTGGGCGTGCAGGCAGAAGTGGGCTACTACGCCACCATCGCTCCCGGCAAGCTGATGTCGAAAGAACATCAGGACGGCTATCTCATAGACGACAAAAACAATCCGTTGCACGCCAATTGGTCGGGCCTGCGGGCTTCGTTGGGATGTGTTGTTTTTCTGAATCGCAGCACTGACTAAAGTGTGATTGACGTCGTGCTTTGTCCCGTAATTCCAATGAGTGTTGCGAGGCCACAGCATTCACTTCCTCCATCGCACACCATACAAAATCCGCGTCACAATAAACGGTCTGATCAGGAAATGATAGATGGCCAGAATTGCACCGAAGCAGATCACAATCAGCACTACTAACTTCACGGCAATGGGAGCATGCCATTGCACCACATAATAGCCGGTTGACACGATGATGGTTTGATGTAAAATGTAGAACGGATACACCGCCGCCGTCAGATACGTGAGCCACGGGTTGGTGAAGTTGAGATAACGTCGCGCAAAGCCAATCGCTGTGAGAATATTGGCCCAGATGTGGAGACCATCGAAGACACCGTAGATATACAACGACGCGTCCTGTTGTTTGGGCAGCTCCACGTTCCAATAGAATTTCCAGAACAGCACCACCAGGGTCGCCAGCGACACGCCAAGAAACAGCTTCCTGTATTTCTCGCACGTTTCCCAGAAGGAGGGAAGATCGCCCAGAAAGAATCCTACAAAGTAGAACGCCATAGACGAGTTGAACAGAAACCAGTCGTCGAGCAAGCTGCCTTGAATGGGCCAGCGGATGTAGAGGCTGAAGTAGAACCAGATGAAGGGAATGGCCAGGGCCAGGTTGGCCAATGGATGCCGGAAGAACGGATCGGCTTTCAGCTTCAGGTTTTGGATGGCCTTGATCTTGAACAATCCAAACGCAGGCAGCAACAGAATGGTGAACACAAACAGGTAGACCACAAACCACATGTGGCTCCACGACAGCGTGCCCTCGGGATAGGGAATGAACGTCCACACCGAAGGATAGAAGGTCCAGTAGCTTTCGTGGATGAGGCCTTCCTGCAGCTTCTCGAAATAGACCTGCAGGGGAATGGTGAAGAACATGGCAAACAAGAGCGGTATGAAAAGGCGCACCACGCGTTCGCCAAAAAAAGCAAGGACCGATCGCCTGCGAAGCGAGAAATTCACGCCCACACCTGAAATGAAAAACAACAACGGCAAACGCCATTGATGCATCCAGATGATGAGGCGGTCCAGAAAAAGGGAATGTTCTTCGTTCTTAACTTCCCATCCAAACCGCACAAACGGCATGGAGCAATGAAAGAAAATGAGGAGCATGAAAGCCAGCACACGAATCCAGTCGATGTAGTGTTGGCGGGTGTAGAGCGGTGAGCCTGCGGGTAGTGGGGTCATAGTCTTGTGGAATCAGTTGTAGAGATGCCTTCCCAAACCGAAAGGTTGCTTGCCTTCCCCAAGATCGTTCTCAAAAAGAAACCCCCGAAAAGGAACGGGGGTTATTTTAAATGATCGTCCGCACGCTTCTTCATTGAAGGTGCGCTGAAGGGCGATGTTATTGGGGCATCATGTTGGTGGCCACGCCAATGCGGTTCCAGGCGTTGATGGTGATGATGGCCATGAGCACCTGGGCTGTATATTTCTCGCCGAGCACGGTCACGGCTTGACTATAGGTGGCGTCCGACACACGGTCGGCAATAAACGTTGCTTCTTCGGTGAGGGCCAGGATGGCGCGTTCCTCATCGGTGAAGAAGGGAGTTTCGCGCCACACGGTGAGGGCATAGAGGCGTTGTTCGGTTTCGCCGGCCTTGCGGGCATCTTTGGTGTGCAGGTCCACGCAATAGGCGCAACCGTTAAGTTGGGATGCGCGGATCTTGATCAGCTCGCGGTGTTTGGCGTTGAGGCCCGTGCTGCCCAGGTATTTTTCAAGTGCAGACATAGCTTTGTAGGCTTCGGGATCGATTTCACCGAGTTTCATTCTGGTTTGCATAAGATGTGTTGTTTTTGTTTTGTGAAGCAAAGCAACACCGCGTGGGCCGGAAAAAACTTAATCTAGTTCAAGAACGAAAGCTCACCCTTTCTTTGCCCTGATCTTGCTGAGAAATTCGGGCGTGAAACCCAAATAGGACGCCAGCATATATTGCGGCACCCGCTGCACAAAGTCAGGAAACAACCTGGTGAATTGTTGATAGCGCGCTTCGCCCGTTTGGTTATAGATGAAGTGAATGCGCATGAGCGATGCCGAATAGGCCCGTTGCAAAATGATACGAAAGTAGCGCTCAAGCCTTGGGATTTTTTCGAACACCACATCCTGAGCGCTTCGCGAAAACACCACCACCTGCGTGGGCTCCACGGCCTGGATGTTGAACTGCGCGGGCTTCTGGTGGTCGAAGCTCATGTAGTCGGTCATCCACCAGTTGTCGATGGCAAACTGAATGATCTGCTCCGTGCCATTGTCGATGTGCATATACATGCGCACACATCCCTGCACGATAAAAAAGTTTTCGTGACACACATCGCCGGCCTTCAGCAGAAAATCTTTGTTGCGCAGGGTTTTGAATTGCACGTGGTCCAGCAGAAAGGTTGCTTCGTCGTCGCTAAGAGCAATGAACTTTCGGATGTGGTTCAGAAGAGCATCGGCTGGTTCGGGCGTGGTCATGATTGGAAAACAGGAAGAGGGTGATTGTTTGGTTTTTGTTTGGAACAAATTTAAGGATTCATGAAGAAGATTAAACGTTGTGTTTTCTTAAAAAAAGGAGGGTTGCACCTGGTTTGATGGTTAAGGTTTTGTAGCCTTTCTCAACGATCCAAACGCATGAGTTTTATCGGTTTGCTCGACATGCTGGTGAACCCGTATTCGCTTGGATCAAAGACATCATCTGGAAAGTTTTATGATTTTAATATTGGCATTTGTTGCTCCTAGTTCAGGCAGGAATTCCAACTTTACAGCATATGGCAAAGTTTGTGTCGAAACTTGATACACTAGTCCACCCATCCGATGGATTTTTCAACCGAAGGACTTATCTTATCCCTTCAAAGAAAAATCCCATGAAAAAATTTTCCCTATTCGTTGTTGTGGCCTGGTGTTTCTATCATCATGCCGCCGCGCAAGCCGACACCGTGCAATGGAACGTGATGATGGGAGGCAACAAGGTGGGGTTTCAGAAGCAATTGAAAAACGCCGACGGCACTTTCACCGAATGGTTTCAATACAACGACCGCGGCCGTGGCGACAGCACGGTAAGTCGCTATCGCCTCAACGACCAGGGCTACATCACCTGGATCGATGCCAGGGGAAAAGACTACTATAAGAAGCCCGTCTTCGAAACTTTTCGTCTTGAAAACGGTGTGGCCTCGTGGGAGAACTCGGCCGAGAAAGAACAACGCAAAGTGACCGGGAACGTGAGTTATGTTCCGCTCAAGATAAACAGCGGCACATCGTATGCAGCATTCTTTACGGCGACCGACCACACACTCACCCTGTTGCCGTCGGGTCGGCAGAAGCTCACGGTGTTGAAAGACCATGTACTGGGCGATGGCAAGAAAGTGACGCTGGTGTCGCTGTCGGGCACGGGACTGACGCCGCAGTACGTGTGGCTTGACGAACGTCATCAGTTCTTCGCCATACCCAGCGATTGGTTTAGTGTGATGCCCAAGGGCTATGAAAACACGAGCGACGAACTGCGCGCCATCCAGGATACTTACCGGGAGAATTTCTACAAGGAGCTCGAAGGAAAGCTGGCGAACAGAATCACCACGGGCATCGCGGTGGTGCACGCCACGCTGTTCGATCCGAAGACCGGCTCAACCCAACCCAACAGCACCTTGCTGATCGAGAACGGCATGATCACCCGCGTGGGTGCCGGCAAAAGCATTTCAGTGCCCACGGGCTTCCATGTGGTGGACGCGCAAAACAAATTTGTGATGCCCGGCTTGTGGGACATGCACGTGCACTATGGCGAAGGCACAGACGGCCTGCTGGAAATTGGCACGGGCGTGACCAACGTGCGCGACATGGGCAACGGCGAATCGCTGCTGGAAAAGAAAAAACAAATTGACGAAGATCTGGTGCCGGGTCCGCGCATCCAGGCCATGTGTGGTTTCATTGACGGCGCCGGTCCCTATGCCGGACCAACGGGCGCCAAAATCAATTCGGCCGAAGAGGGTGTTGCCGCCGTGAAGAAATACAAGAGTCTGGGCTACACGCAAGTGAAACTCTACAGCTCCCTGAAGCCCGAGTGGGTGAAGCCCATCGCCGCCGAGGCACACAAAAACGGCATGCGCGTGAGTGGCCACATTCCCGCCCACATGCTCGCCTCCGAAGCCATTGACGCGGGCTATGACGAGATTCAGCACATGAACATGTTCTTTCTCAACTTCCTGGGCAAAGACCTCGACACCCGCACACCCGTGCGCTTCCACGCCGTGGCCCAGAATGCCGCCACCCTCAACTTCAACAGTGCCGAGGTGAAGGCCTTCATCAAAAAAATGGCAGACAAAAAAATTGTGCTCGACCCCACCATCAGCTTTTTTGAAACCATGTTTGTGCTTGGCCCCGGCAAACCACAGCCCACCATCGCGGCCGTCATCGACCGGTTGCCGCTCGACATGCAACGTCAACTCAGCAGCAGCGGCGCGCTCGACATTCCGGCAGGCCAGGAAGCAACCTATGCCAAATCATTTCAGAACATGCTCAGGATGGTGAAGGTGCTACACGACAACGGCGTCACTATTGTGCCCGGCACCGACGACATCCCGGGGTTTGTGTTGCACACAGAACTTGAGAACTATGCACGCGCCGGCATCTCGAACGCTGCCGTACTCAAGATTGCCACGTTGCAATCGGCCACGGTGGCCGGCAAAGACAAACTGTTTGGCTCGCTCGAAGCCGGCAAAACGTCCGACATCATCATCATCGACGGCAATCCCCTCACCACGATGAGCGACATCCGCAAGGTGGAGACCGTCATTAAAGGTCAGAAGATTTATAAAACAAAAGATGTGTTGGAAGCCATTTCGATTCGATAGGGTGCGCGATTAACCCGTGCACCGATCCCTCTGGAGTTTAGTAATACTTGTATCTTTGAAGTTTTTGACAATGAAGGAATCGCCTGTTGAAGGTCGACGGGGTTACTTCATTTCAACAGATGTGTATTCAGAAACGAGTCAACGTTTAATCATGGATCGTAAGAAACCCAAGCCGGAAGAGTATACTAAATATCCCTTCATGAACTTTTCCCTGGAAAGCATGGAGAACGAAACCTGGCATGACATTGCTGGCTTCGACGGATGTTATTGCATCTCGAACTACGGACGTATCTGGGCCGCACCCCGCCCCATCCTTTCAACCCGCGGGCAACTTTATTTTACGAAAGAACGCATTCGGAAACAGAACGTGACGCTCTACTACAACAAGCACATCAAAACCTATACGAAACAGTTGTCGGTGAAACTGCGCTACGAGCGCACAAGCCATTCGTTTAAAGTTAACCGGCTCGTATACCACTATTTCGTGACACCAATCAACCTGGAAGACGAACGACTGGCGGTGGTGCACAAGGATGGCGACAATTGCAACAACCGCGCCGACAACCTGGTGCTGATGAACGGCACACAGCTGTATTCGCACAACCTTCGCCTCAACAGAATTCCCCGCACCGGCCGAATCATCAAGAAGGACAAGGATAAACTCACGTGGTCAGAGTCCAACGCACCCCGGCCGATTATTAAGTATGCCCTCGACGGAAAAATCGTGAAGACCTATGCCAGCGTGGCCGAAGCGGCGAAAGCAAACAAATCCTATCGTGTCAGCATTCGCGACGTGGCTTCAAAGAAGCTCGTTCAGTTGAATGGGTTTATATACCGTTTCAAAGGCGATCCCTACAAAGGCGAACACGCCGACTTCTCCTACGAAAAGCCCGTCACACAATATGAGCTGAGCGGCAAGATGCTGAAGCGATATCCAAGTTTGAAGGAGGCGGGAAGAAAAAATGGACTGGACTCCGGCACCATCAGCAAGTGTGCTTTGGGAAAGTCGCGGATCGCGGGTGGATATGTGTGGCGCTATGACGACAATCCTTACCGGGGAGAATTTAAAAACAAGATCAAGAACAAGGCGAAAAAGATCGTGCAATATAGCCTTGAGGGAAAGGTGGTGGCGCGCTTTGACAGTGCAAACGAAGCCTCGGCGCAAACAGGATTCACCGCCGCCACACTGCTTGACTGTGCCCACAAACGAACCCGTGTTTCGCACGGATTTGTGTGGCGATTTGAAAACGATTCATACCGTGGCGAATTCAAGCACTATAGCGTAGGCAAACCTGTCACACAATGTTCGCCCGAGGGAAAACGACTGAACACCTATCACACCATCGAAGAAGCGGCCAAGGCCTCGGGCCTCACCAGTGCCAACATTCAAAAAAATGTGATTGGTGCAAACAAAACGGCAGGCGGATTTATATGGCGAAAAGCCCGGCCCGAAGAAGTGAAGAAGTTGTCGGAATTTAAGCCCTCGGCTTACACGCTCAGCGACGTGGGGGGCACGGAAGTGATTCAGTATTCCATCGAAGGAAAAAAACTTGCCGTGTACTCCAGCATGACCGACGCGGCCCGTGCGGTGGGCGTGAGCGCCGGGGGCATATCCACTGTGTTGAACAAGGCTACGCGTTCGGCAGGAGGATTTGTGTGGCGCACGAAAGGAAACCTGTATCGCGGCGCGCTGGCCAAAACACCCGCGGCCAACCAGGCAAAAAAAGTTACACAATACGACCTGAAGGGTCGCAAAGTAGGCGTCTACGAAAGCACAAAAAAAGCCGAAGCCGCCACCGGTGTGAGCGCCACCAGCATCTCGCAAGTGGCCCGTGGAAAATTGAAATCAACCGGCGGCTACATCTGGAAATATGACGACACCTCCAAACGAATCGACGTGGAAGCACACTTTGCCTCGACCCGCGAAGCTGTGGAGCGCATGAGCAAGAAGGTGGCGAAGTACACTATTGAAGGCGAGTTTGTTCGCGAATATCCCAGCCTTCGCGCAGCGGCTATAGAAGAGGGCATTGGCTTGGGGCGCATATCGTCGGTGGTGAATGGGAAGTCGAAATCGGCAGGTGGTTTTTTGTGGAGGTTGGTGGAGT
The DNA here is from genome assembly GCF_016735595.1 of Chryseolinea lacunae. Lineage (GTDB taxonomy): Bacteria > Bacteroidota > Bacteroidia > Cytophagales > Cyclobacteriaceae > Chryseolinea > Chryseolinea lacunae. The sequence continues at coordinate 224,697 of NZ_JAERRB010000008.1, read as the reverse complement.
GATTTTGCGGAAATCCACACGCGTACGAATGACAAAACGTCAGCGAAAAAGGATGTAATGAATATCTGCGTTTCACTTGTGGAAAAACGAAGGGCCTGCCGGTGTTTCTTATCGAAACATCATTTTCAAAGTCCATTCCACGATTTTGATTTCCGAAACACAGAAGATATTTGGGGAAGCAGTTGGGAAAATTCGCCGCGCAATTAACACAAAAAGGGATACAAGAGGGATACAAGAGGGATAATTCGGGATACACATGACAAAAGTTTCTGTGCAGGGATAGTGAATTACGTCTCAATTGAAAATTAATTTATTTGCATGCAACAATCCCACCGTGTCATGTGCAGCCGAATTTTTTTCAATTGACTCGGCGCGGCAATCAGTTGTAGTATTCGGGCAGACCATGAAAAGGAAAAATCTACCTGGTGTTTCGGAAATTCTTTTCATTGTAAAAGGAAATTATGCAATGGTAACGGAAAGTATTCCAGCCGTAACGGAAAATATTTCAGTGAACACGCCCGCCGTTTCAATTGTAATTTTTACTGTGCCACATGTAAAAAAATGCCATTCAATTGAAGTGTGGTTTTTTTTCCTTGAAATCAGCCTAGCATTCATTGAAACGAATTTTATTTTCATTGTAATGGAAATTATTACAATCAACACGGCCCTCGCTTCAATGGGCAACGTCGTGCATTCAATTGCTTCCTTGGACATTTTGCCGTTATTTTTTTATGTGTTGCGTCATTTTTTTTGTGTTGCCTGACAAGCTGACATCGGTGAATACGGCAGTCTTCTGTGTTAGAAAAACAGGTCTTTTTTACCAACGTTATCGGTCGCCGCGCAGGGAACTGTGTGACTTTGAAACGTAATGTTCAACTGAAGGGAATGCGCAGTAAGTGACGCCATAGTCCCGAAACGGAGACTATGGCACGACCGGTGACGTCGTTAGCAATGGTTTTTCTCATATTAATAATTTGGTAATTGACAGGATTGGCGAACAGATAATATATTGCGGTTCACATGCCGAGCCTACAGAAACTCTTTGATAAGGCCCTTGCCACCAGCGATCGGGGCAATCAGGAAGAAGCCATTGTGTTGTATGAAAAGATTCTTGCAGAAAAAGAAGACTGGGCTATCGTTCACTACAATTTGGGCTTGATCTATAAATACCAGAACACCTGGGATAAGTCGTATTATCACAACAAACGCGCCGTTGCTCTCGAGTCAGACAATGCAGGAGCGCACTGGAATTTAGGCATCGCCGCCACCATGTTGAAAGATTGGAAGCTGGCGCGCCAGTGCTGGAATTTTTTTGGTATGAAATACGAGTTGATCGATGAGGACACTGCGGGTAATGTTGGCGATTCCCCTGTGCGCATAGATCCATCCAACAAGGCCGAAGTAGTGTGGGCCAGACGTATCTGCCCGGCTAGAGCGGTCATTCTGAACATACCCTGCTTTGCGCCAAAGCATAGGTTTCGCGACATGATACTTAACGACGGTGCTCCCAACGGATACAGAATGTCGGACGGGGTGAAATATCCGGTGTTCGACGAACTTCAACATCTTGAGCAGTCGCGATATCAAACGTTCAGCCTCAAGTGCAGGGTCTTGAGTGAATCGCAGTATAAAGATTTAGAGGGGCGTTGTAAAGCCGTTGATATCGAGATTCAGAATTGGACCACAACGGTGCGCCTGCTTTGCCGGAAATGTAGTGAAGGCACTCCTCATGAGAAACATGATGAGGATTTGAAAAAAGACGTTGATGAGTTTCTCATTGGCATCGCGTCTACGTCTGAAGAACTGCTGTCGAGAACTTTGGAAACGTGGTTTGAGGAAACGGGTATTGATTATTATGATCAGCACAGTTATGAATGAGGGCAAATGATATTGCTTCCTATTCAGAGCAACAGTATAAGGTGTCGCTTGGCATAGAATAGAAATAAAAACAGCACAGCCTCAATGAAGCTGTACTGTTTTATTTCATCGATATTAGATCTGTCAGATCACCACATTCACAATTTTTCCCGGAACGATAATCACCTTCTTCGGTGCTTTGCCTTCGGTCCATTTCTGAACGATCTCCGAAGCGATCACCAGTTTCTCAATGTCATCTTTGGGCATGTCGAGGGCGAAGTTCATTTTTACGCGCACTTTGCCGTTGATGGAGATGGGATATTCGAACGAGCTTTCTGTGAGGTATTCTTCGTTGTGTTTCGGAAAGGTGGCGTTCAGGATGGTGTCTGCATGGCCCAGCTTTTCCCACAGCTCGTCGGCGATGTGTGGGGCGAAGGGGGCGAGGGTGATCAGCAGCGGTTCCAGCACGGCGCGTTTGTTGCATTTCATGGCGCTGAGCTCGTTGCTGCAGATCATGAACTCGCTCACCGAGGTGTTGAATGAGAAATGTTCGATATCATATTCGATTTTCTTCAGCGTTTTGTGCAGCACCTTCAGTTCGTCGCGCGTAGGTTCGTCGTTACTCACGCGGAAGGCGCCCTGATTGTCGTGAAACAGGTTCCAGAAGCGACGCAGGAATTTGAACACGCCGTCGATGCCGTTGGTGTTCCAGGGCTTCGACAACTCCAGCGGGCCGAGAAACATTTCGTACATGCGCAGGGTGTCGGCGCCATAGTTGTTCACCATGTCGTCGGGGTTCACCACGTTATAGTAGCGCTTCGACATCTTGTCCACTTCCGATCCGCAGATGTATTTGCCATCTTCCAGAATCAGCTCGATGTTCTTCAGATCGTCGCGCCAGTTTTTGAATTTCTCAACATCCAACACATCGCCATCCACAAACGTAACGTCTACGTGCAACGGCGTCACTTCATAGTCTTTGCGCAGGTTGTGAGACACAAACTTGCTGGTGCCGTTCACGCGGTAGGCAAGTTTGGAAATGCCTTGTATGTGACCCTGGTTAATCAATTTCTTGAAAGGCTCTTCGGAGGCCACATAGCCCAGATCTTTCATCACCTTGTTCCAGAAGCGCGAATACAACAAGTGGCCTGTGGCATGCTCCGAGCCACCGATGTAGAGATCCACGTCTTTCCAATAGGCCAATGCTTCTTTGGACGCGAACTCCTTCTCGTTTTTCGGATCCATATACCGGAACCAATACCAGCTCGACCCAGCCCAGCCGGGCATGGTGGTGAGCTCGTAGGGGTGACCTTTATAGGTCCAGTCTTTGGCACGACCCAGTGGAGGCTCGCCGGTTTCGGTGGGTTTGTAGGCATCGATCTCGGGCAAAGTCACGGGGAGATCTTTTTCGTCTACAAGTTTCGGAATGCCGTTGTCGAAATACACGGGGAAGGGTTCGCCCCAATAACGCTGCCGTCCGAAGATGGCGTCGCGCATGCGGTAGTTCACTTTGCGCACGCCGATGCCGAGTGTCTCCACGCGTTGCAAAGCTTTCTCGATGGCTTGTTGCCACGGCAACCCATTCAGGTCGCCGGAGTTTATCATGCTGCCCGACTTGGGTTCGAAGTTGTCTTTGGTGATGTCGCTCGTGGGGCCTTCCAACACGTCCACGATGGGCAGGTTGAAGTGTTTGGCAAAGGCGTAGTCGCGGGTGTCGCTTGAGGGCACGGCCATCACGGCGCCGGTGCCATAGCCAGCCAGCACATAGTCGGCAATCCACACGGGCACCTTCTCGTTGTTGAACGGGTTGATGACATACGCACCGGTGAAGGCGCCGCTGATGCGTTTCACTTCGCTCATGCGTTCGCGTTCGCTGCGGTTCTTTGCTATTTCCACGTAGTCGGTCACGACCTTGCGTTGGTCGGCCGTGGTGATTTTATCTACCAGTTCGTGTTCGGGTGCAATCACCATAAAGGTCACGCCATATATGGTGTCGATGCGGGTGGTGAACACGCGGATGGTGTCGGTGCCGTCGGCCAGTTTAAAGTCCAGCTCGCAGCCCACCGATTTGCCGATCCAGTTGCGTTGCATTTCTTTCACGGGCTCGGGCCAGTCGATGGTGTCCAGTCCGTTGAGGAGGCGTTCGGCATAGGCGGCGATGCGCATGTTCCATTGCAGCATCTTGATGCGTTCCACCGGGTAGCCTCCGCGTTCGCTCACGCCGTCTTTCACTTCGTCGTTCGAGAGCACGGTGCCCAGTGCGGCGCACCAGTTCACCATGGTTTCGGCCAGGTAGGCAATGCGGTATTTTTGGAGGAAATCTTCTTTCTCTTTGGTGTTGAACGCCGACCACTGCTGCGCGCTGATGGCGGGTGTTTCGTCGTCGCACACGGCGTTGATGCCCGCGTTGCCTTGTTTGTCGAGAGTGGCAATCAGTTGTGCTATGGGTTGGGCCTGATTGGTGTTGCGGTCATACCAGGCGTTGAACAGCTGCATGAAGATCCACTGCGTCCACTTGTAATACGATGGATCGCTGGTTTCCACCTTGCGGTCCCAGTCGTAGGAGAAACCGATCTTGCGCAGCTGCTCGATGTAGGTGGCAATGTTTTTCTCGGTGGTCAGGCGCGGGTGTTGGCCGGTTTGGATGGCATATTGTTCTGCGGGCAGGCCGAATGCATCGAAGCCCATGGGGTGAAGCACGTTGAAGCCCTTGAGGCGCTTGTAGCGCGACACAATGTCGGACGCGATGTAGCCCAGGGGATGCCCTACGTGGAGGCCCGCACCGGAAGGGTAGGGGAACATGTCCAGCACATAGTATTTTGGCTTATCTGAATGATTGTCAGTTTTATAGACGCCCTTCTGTTGCCACGCCGCCCGCCATTTTTCTTCAATACGCTTAATTTCTTCTTTGCTGTAATCGGCCATGTTGTAGTGATAAGGGTGCAAAAATAAGGATTTAGGGAAAAAGAACGTGGTTGCCCGTCGAAAAGGTGGCTGGCAGAATAAGTTCTTCCTTTTCGGAAGGCGGATTATCTAAATTTGACCAGCAGCAAACCCGAATGGAATGACGGAAAGACTAAAAAGCGTTTTGTTGAGAATAGATTTTAAGAGCAGATACGTTGCGTTGTTTGACAAGCATTCGCACAGAAATTTTTTCAGAAAGGCGGATCCTGAAAAAGTACAGGCAATCATTGAAAAGTTGGGGTATGTGTGCCGCTATCATAAGAATGGTAAATTCTTCGAAATCGATAATGTTCAGCCTAACCTGAGTCTGAATTTAAGTACTGACATTGGTATTGTTGACTTCATATTCAGTACCACAGTGGATGGCGAGGGCGATGGAGGGCCGTTCAGGTATATGTGTACGTTTGTGAGTACGGATGATAACTTCAAACCTCCGCGATTTGCCAACTATGAAGAACTGGAGGAAATTCTGATCGAAGGGTTCAGAATGTATGAAGATATCAAAAAAGGCTTGTTGGAAAGTCAGGCCTAGTCGCCCGAAAGCCACAGTTCATCCACCTCCGCCAACAGTTCAGTAACTCCCATTGGCAAACCCCACATTCTGCGGGAATCTTTACACGGTAATACGACAAAAGATTCCCTATGAAACTACTCTTTACCGTTTTTTTTCTGCTCATGCTTCACGCCGTTGTGGCGCAGACTACCCTTTCGGGCAAAGTCACCGACACCAAAGGTGAGGGCATTCCCGGCGCCAACATCACGCTGGCCAACACCTACGACGGCACCACGTCTGACGCGAATGGCAACTTCAGCTTCACCACATCCGAACAGGGTCAGCAAACGCTGGTAGTGTCGTTCATTGGCTTCAAGGAAAATCGCCGCGCTGTCACGCTGGGAACCACCCCGTTGGTGGTGGCGATTGCGCTCGAAGAAACCATCAACGAGCTGGAAGCCGTGACGATCACCGCCGGTTCGTTCACCGCTGGCGACGCCTCGCGCCGCACTGTGTTCAAGGCCATCGACATCGCGACAACCGCTGGCGCCACGGCCGACATTGCAGGCGCGTTGAACACACTGCCGGGGACGCAAAAAGTGGGGGAGACCGGAAGGCTCTTTGTGCGCGGCGGCGATGGCAGCGAAACACGCACATTCATCGACGGCATGCTGGTGCTCGATGCCTATGGCACCTCGGCACCCAACACACCGTCGCGCGGAAGGTTCCTGCCCTTCATGTTCAAAGGCACAAGTTTTAGCACGGGTGGATATTCTGCCGAGTATGGACAAGCGTTGTCGTCGGTGCTGGCGCTCGATTCGAAAGACGAAGCGGAGATGACACGCACCGACATCGGCATCCTGTCGGTTGGTGCCGACGTGGCTCACACGCAGGCTTGGGATGGGGGCTCGGTGGCGGGCAAGGTGCAATACACAAACATCCGTCCCTACTACGGCCTCATCAACCAGGAGATCGACTGGAAAACACCGCCCGCGTCCATCGAAGGCATCGGCGCTTTTCGGCAACGCGTCGGCAAACAAGGCATGGTGAAGGTGTATGGCAACTACAACCATTCGGACTTCGCGCTCTATAACCACGCCATCGAAGACCACAGCAACACATCACTCTACGACCTCACCAACGACTATCGCTACCTGAACGGCTTCTACAAAACCATGCTCAACGAGAAGTGGAATGTGCGCGGCGGTCTTTCGTATACCGGCATCAAAAACAACACCTGGCTAAACGACGACAACATTGTGGAAACACAAAAGGGTGTTCATGCCAAAACGGTTTTCGAAGGTTCGCTGTCCGACAAAGTGGAAGTGAAGGCCGGTGCCGAAGTGATTCAACGAAACTACGATCAGGCTTTCGATCTGAAGGTGGGGCAGGACTATACGCTGTCGTTCAACGAAACACTTTCTTCAGCCTTTGTGGAAGCCGACGTCTACACCAGCAACAAGTTTGTGATGCAGGGCGGCGCGCGGGCGGAATACAACAGCCTCAACCAAAAGTTCAGCGTAGATCCGCGTGTGTCGCTGGCCTACAAAACAGGCAAGATCAGCCAGGTCTACTTTGCGTATGGCACGTTTCGCCAGGCGGCCAAAAACGAAATGCTTCGTGTCAACAGCACCCTGAGCTCCGAAAAGGCCGAGCACTTCATCCTGAACTATCAGGTGATGGAGAACAACCGAACTCTGCGCCTGCAAGCCTACTACAAACGCTACAACGACCTGGTGAAATACCGGAATGCCGATCCGCTCCAGCTCTACAACGGCGGCGACGGCTATGCACAAGGCGTGGAATTTTTCTGGCGCGACTACAAGTCGATCAAAAATGTTGACTACTGGCTTTCGTATTCGTTCCTCGACACCAAACGCAACTACCTCGACTTTCCACAACGTGCCGTGCCCACCTTTGCGTCGGCGCACAACGTGTCGCTGGTTACCAAATATTTTGTGACGCCCCTCAAGACACAGGTTGGTGTGACCTATTCCTACACCACCGGCCGTCCTTACAACAATCCGAACACGGCGGTCTTCAACGGCGGGAAAACACCCTACTATGCCGACCTCAGCGTGAACCTTTCGTATCTGCCCAAGCCCTACATCATTGTGCACGTGTCGTGTACCAACGTGCTGGGCCGCGACAATATTTTTGGCTATGAATATGCTACCACGCCCGATGCTTCGGGTGTGTATGGCAGCCGGGCCATACGCCAGCCTGCACCGCGATTTTTGTTCGTCGGCATTTTCATCACCCTCTCCAAAGACAAATCAACAAACCAATTGCCAACACTTTAAAAATAATCCTTCACCCTAAAAAAAATAAGTTATGAAAACTTCTATGAACCTTCACTCCACAGTATCTAAGCAAAACATTAGCGTCTCGCGTTTCCTGCACATCGTGCTGTTTCTTCTGGTGGCCTTGCCGTTGTCGTCGCGTGCCACAGATAAGTACACAGAGGCGATGCAGAAAAACATACAGGCCGTTTACACACAGCAGACTGTTGCTGAATTGCAAAACACAGTGAACACGCTGGAGCGCATCGGCACCGCCGAAAAATCGAAGTGGGAGCCGTTCTATTATGCCTCGTTTGGCTATGTGATGATGGCCAACCGCGAAAAGGATGGCGCCAAAAAAGATGGCTACCTCGACCAGGCCACCACCGCCCTCGACAAAGCAAAGGCGCTTCAGCAGGGCGACTCCGAAATCACGGCACTCGAAGGGTTCATCCACATGATCCGCGTCACCGTCGACCCGGCCACGCGCGGGCAGCAGTATTCCGGCCTGGCAACACAAAGCTTTCACAAGGCCGTAGCACTCAATCCGGAAAATCCCCGCGCCCTGGCGTTGCTGGCCCAGATGCAATATGGCACGGCGCAGTTTTTTGGATCGTCGACCGAAGAAGCGTGTGGAACGTTGAACAAATCACTTGAGAAATTCGAAACCTTCAAGGCCACAAGCGAACTCGCGCCGCAGTGGGGCAAGGGCATGGCCATGGGTCTGAAAGAGAAATGTAAATAGCAGCGAAACACAAACATGTCGACGGGAAACCGATGCGACGTGCGATCCAAAATGGTTTATCTTAGAGAAGGTGAAGCAACTGCGCTTCACCTTCTTCGCTGATCGCTGTTTCGTGCAGGGAAGAACTAAATAAAAAAACAAAACGAACGTATGACCTACGAAGCCAAACTCATGTCGGGCATCACTTTGCTCACCATTCCCACCATTGAATATGGTGGCTATTTTTTGCTGACGGTGTTGACCGGAAAATTTCAGAAGATGGAATTCACCGGGTTCCAGAAGTCGATGTTCCGGGCGGGCCATGCCCACGCCGGGGTGATCGTGATCCTGTCGCTTATTTGCCAGCTCATGGCCGACGACGCCACGTTGCCCGTGGGCTTGAATTGGTTGGTGCGCGCAGGCGTTCCCACGGCGGCACTGCTCATCAGCGGCGGGTTCTTTGCGTGTGCCCTCAACAAGGGTGCGACCAAACCCAATGGCCTTATCAAACTTATTTATGTGGGGATTTTTGTTTTGGCGCTTTCCCTTATTATTCTTGGCATCGGATTGTTACGCTGATGCCACACGATAAAACTCAAAAATCCCCGCAACCTTTTCTGTCCTACCTCCGGTGTCGGCTAAAACTGATACCGTGGCTGCTGGCGGGGGCCATCATCATGACTTACCTCGAATGCACCACCTGCCACACCGTGCTGCACGTGTTTCTGAAAGTGGCAACATTCATGGTCACGTCCTGGATGTTTATGTGGTTTGGAAATGAATACCTGGCCGACTACCTCGATCACAAAATTGAGTGGACAAAAAAGCCACTTCAGCGCTTTGCCGTGGGCATTCTGGTGATGGTGGTCTACACGCTTATTGCCATCGTGTTGTTGACAAAATTTTTTGAACTTGTTTTCAGCATGCGGTTCTCCTCGCTTGAGCAAACCGGCTACACCACCATTGCCATCACCTTTGTGATTACGTTGTTCATGACCAGCCGCTCGTTCCTGTTCAACTGGCGCGACATGGCCATTGAGTCGGAAAAATTTAAGAAAGAGAGTTCCATCGCCAAATACGAAAGCCTGAAGAATCAGGTGAACCCGCACTTCCTGTTCAACTCATTTAACGCGTTGACAAACCTCGTCTACGACGACCAGGACAAGGCCGTAAAATTTATCAAACAGCTTTCGGAAGTCTACCGCTACGTGCTCGACACGCGCGACAAGGAAGTGGTGAACCTGGCAGACGAACGGAAATTTCTCGACGCCTATTTGTTCCTGCAACAGATCCGCTTTGGCGAGAAACTAAAAATGGATGTGCGGCTCGCCGACGTGGAAAGCATGGTGGCGCCCCTGGTGTTGCAGATGCTGGTAGAGAACGCCATCAAACACAATGTGATTTCGGAAGACAATCCCTTAACGATCCGGCTATTTGCGGAAGGCGGCTTCATTGTCGTGGAGAACAATCTGCAGAAAAAATCCGTGACACTCGAAGAGTCTTCGGGGCTGGGGCTGGAGAACATTGTGAAACGCTACGAGTTCCTCAGCGACAAAGCCGTGGAGGTTGTCCAAAATGAAAAATTCACCGTGAAGCTTCCGATCCTTCCTGCATGAACATCCTGATTATCGAAGACGAACCCCTGGCAGCACAACGCCTGGAAACGCTGGTGAAAACCATCGTGCCCGAGGCCGTGGTGCTCCGCAAAATCGACACTGTGAAAAACGCCGTGGCGTGGATCAAGGGCAACGCCACACCCGACCTCATCTTCATGGACATCCAGCTGGCCGATGGCATCAGCTTCCAGATTTTTGAACAGTGCGAAGTGCACTCGCCCGTGATCTTCACCACGGCCTACGACGAATATGCGCTGAAGGCCTTCAAGGTGAACAGCATCGACTACATTCTGAAGCCGGTCGACAAAGATGAGCTGACGGCCGCGCTCACCAAATTCAAAAAGCTAGCGAAGACGGAACCTGCGCCACAGAGCAAAAACGCGTTGGAGAATATTGAGCAGGCCATTGCCATGCTCACCAAAAAATACAAGACCCGCTTCGTCATCAAAGTGGGCGAACACCTGCGGTCGGTGGAGGTGGGGGACATTCTCTTTTTTCTCAGCCTCGAAAAAACCACGTTTGGCCACATGCGCGATGGACGCAAGAACATTCTCGACTTCACCCTCGATCAGCTGGAAGGTATGTTGGACCCGCAGCGCTTTTTCAGGATCAACCGGAAATACATTGTGTCGGCCGAGGCGTTGGTGGACATGATCAGCCACACCAACAGCCGCCTCAAGCTGGTGTTGAAAAATTCGGACGACAACGACATCATTGTAGCCCGCGAACGTGTGCAGGAATTTAAAGACTGGCTCGACCGCTAGACGTGACGTGTTAAGGCGGACGTACCAATGCTGTCGCTGAAAATCAGCGCATCACCTCTGTGGGTATTGTTGGAAATGTTATCGGTTGAATTTCCGGTTGAGCGGTAATGCGCCTGGCCGGAATTAATTTTTGTTGATGAGTTTCTTCAGCTCTTCAATGTCTGTTTGTTTCAGCGGCTTGGTGATGAACTGAATGACATTGTTGAACGTGAAGGCCTGATCGCGGTCTTTTGTGCTGTTGGAGCTGGTGAGCACAACGATCTTGGAGTGTGTCTGTATTTTCTCGGGGAGGTCCTTGAAATTTTTCAAAAACGAAAAGCCATCGATTTCGGGCATGTTCAAATCCAGAAAGATGATGTCGGGGGCGGGATCGCCATTGATGTTCTTGAGCCAGGAGAGTGCTTCTTCGGCAGATTTATATAAGAACAGCTCGTTAGAGAAATTGTAAACTTCCAGAAACCGACGTTGAATGAACAAGTCTATGTCACTGTCGTCTATTAACACCGTCTTATCTACTAGGCTTGGTTTGGGCATAACACTTTTTCAAAGGTGCATTATTAAACTTAGTAAAAAGTAACCAAAACGGGAAAAAATCACCTAAAATTATAAAAGGCGGGTTTTAAAGCTTTGAAAAATGTATTAAAATTGAAACTCTAAACACCTAAGCATTAACCATGAAATTCAAACACCTCCTTTATTTCTCTTTTAGCGCCCTGATAGCCACGGGTTTGGCTTCATGTGGAAAGTCTTCCAGCGAAAAAGACCAGAACTCGTCAGACTTTAAGGAAGCTGAAGAGAGCTTGCAGAAACAGATCGAAGAAGTCGTATATAATATTCCTTCCCCCACCGAAATCCCTTACCTGTTGCAGGCCACGGGTGCCGAATTCAACGAAAGCCTCGTTAATCCCCGTACAAAAGTTGATCAGTACGCGTCACGCGCCGACAAGGCTGCTTTGAACCTGGGTGTTTACGCTGCCGACATCGGCTACCTTAGCTCTTACGACAAGACTCAGGAGGCTATCGATTACCTCAACTCGGCAAAGACCCTGGCGGATAACATGAACGTTATCGGCTCGTTTGATGCTGACGTGTTGAAGAAATTCGAGGAAAACATCTCCAACAAGGATTCCCTGACCAGCATCCTGAACCAAACGATCAAAAAAACAGAACTGTTCCTGAAAGACGACAACCGCACAAAGCTTTCGGCTTTGGTGGTGACCGGCAGCTTCGTGGAAGGTCTCTACATTTCGACAGGTCTGGTGAAATCTTATCCTAAAGATCTGCTGCCCAACGACCAGCGCGCCGTGGTGCTCACACCCCTGATGCGTGTGGTGGTGAAACAGAAGAACTCGGTTTCGGAACTCATCAAGATGCTTTCGGCCAGCGAACAAACAGAATCTGTGACGACTATCGTGGCCGACCTGAAGTCGCTCGAAGCAGCCTACACAGCCCTGAACATCGACGAACAAATCAAGAACAACAAAGCCAATCTGGTGCTCACCGACAAGAACCTGATCGAGATCACAACGATTGTTGACAAATTGCGCAAGAGCATCACGGAATAACCGCCGTTTTGCAGATCAAATAAAAAGGGACTGGTAGCAACACCAGTCCCTTGTTTTTTCGCTTCAGTTGTATAGACCACTTTGACTATCTTTAACGACCTGACCTTAATCCGATGAGCGAACAGCTACTCAAAGCCATCCTCCGATTGTTTGCCGTAGTGGCCCACGAAGACGATGTGACGCAACAGGAACGCGACCAGATTCGCCGCTTCCTCGACGAGCACCTAAGCCGCGCCGCAGTGGAGTCGTATCTCAGGATTTTCGATGACTATGTGCAAGCCCTGCCCCCGCGCTCTGCCGAACTCTCTGCCGAGTTGGTGAACGTGGAAGCCCTTTGCAAGGAAGTGAACCCGCTGCTCACCCAAAAGCAGAAGGTGGTCATTGTGCTGGAGCTCATCAACATCATTCAGGCCGACGGCAGCATCTCGGCCCGCGAAGAAGCGCTGCTCAACGCCATCGGCGAAAACTTCAAGATTGCCCCGGCCGATGTTAACGCCATCAAAACATTCATCCTGGGCCAGCAGGTGGCCGCGCTCGACAACGACCACATCCTCATCGTGGACGCGTCGGCGTCGGGACATTTTCAGAAGTCGCATCACATCGTGCGTCCGCACCTCAATGGTTTCGTGGCCGTGCTGCATGTGGAGACCGCCGAAATCTATTTCATAAAATACCTGGGCGGCTCCGACGTCTACCTCAACGGCGTGCCCGTGAAGTCGGGACGCATCGCCGTTCTGGCCGTGGGCAGCATGCTGCGCTGGGAAAAGGACGAGCCGGTGTATTATGGCGACATCCTGAACCGCTTTAAAAAATTCGGAAGCTATCCGCGCCTCTCGTTCGAAGGGCGCAACCTTAGCTTCAAGTTCAAGAACGGCAAGCTGGGCCTGCGCGAAGTAAACCTCGCCGAAGAATCGGGCAACCTCATCGCGCTGATGGGCGGCAGTGGCGCGGGCAAATCGACCTTGCTGCATGTGCTCAACGGCTCCGACGGTCCGTCGCAGGGCCAGGTGCTCATCAACGGCATCGACATTCATAAAAACCCCAAAAGCATTGAGGGCGTGATTGGCTTCGTGCCGCAAGACGACCTGCTCATCGAAGACCTCACCGTTTATCAAAATCTCTATTACGCCGCCAAACTTTGTTTTAGCGACAAGCCCGAAGCGGAGATCGACACGCTGGTGATGAAAGTGCTGGAAGATCTTGGCCTCGCCGAAACAAAAGATCTGAAAGTGGGTTCGCCCTTGCGCAAAACCATTAGTGGTGGTCAACGCAAACGCCTCAACATCGGCCTGGAATTGCTGCGCGAACCGGCCGTGCTGTTTTGCGATGAGCCCACCAGCGGCTTGTCGTCGCGCGACTCCGAAAACATCATCGACCTGCTCAAAGAGCTTTCGCTGAAAGGCAAGCTTGTGTTCGCCGTCATTCACCAGCCGTCGTCCGACATTTTTAAGATGTTCGACAAGTTGCTCATTCTGGATTCGGGGGGATATCAGATCTACTATGGCAACCCGGTGGACTCTATCGTCTATTTCAAGAAGAGCATCAACCTGGTGAACAGCGAGGAAGGGGAGTGCCACGAATGCGGCAATGTGAATCCCGAGCAGATCTTTAACATCATCGAAACAAAAGTCATTAACGAATACGGTCACTTCACCAACGAGCGCAAAATATCGGCGGAGCAGTGGAACGCCATTTTCAAAAACAACTATCGCCCGTTTTCGGTAGAGCCGTCCAAGGAAGTGCCGCACTCCACGCTCAACATACCCACGCGGTTCAAACAGGCCCACCTGTTTTCGATGCGCGATATCCAGGCAAAAATTCACAACCGCCAGTACATGATCATCAACTTGCTGGAAGCTCCGGTGCTGGCGTTCATCCTGGCGTTTATTGTGCGCTACTACAATGTGGACGACAAATTTCTGACCGGCTATTCGTTCAGCAAAAACCTGAACCTGCCGGCCTACCTGTTCATGAGTGTGATCGTGGCGCTCTTCATGGGGCTTACAGTGAGCGCCGAAGAAATTATCCGCGATCGAAAAATATTGAAGCGTGAAGCCTTTTTGCACCTGAGCCGCAGCAGCTACATCTTCTCAAAAATTTCCATACTCTTCATCCTGTCGGCTGTGCAGACCCTGGCGTTTGTGGCAGTGGGGAATTATATCCTGGAGATAAAGGGCATGTTCTTTCATCACTGGTTCATCCTGTTTTCCACGGCTTGCTTTGCCAACCTGCTGGGATTGAACATTTCGTCGGCGTTCAATTCGGCAGTCACGATCTACATCCTCATTCCGCTGTTGCTCATTCCGCAGTTGATTCTGAGTGGGGTGGTGGTGCGGTTTGATAAACTCAATCCCGCCATTGGCAACACAGCCACGGTGCCCATGGTGGGCGACCTCATGGCCTCGCGATGGGCCTTCGAAGCCGCCATGGTGTCGCAGTTCAAAGACAATACCTACGAGCGCGAATTTTTTGTGTATGATAAAACCATGGCCGACGCCGACTACAAAAAAGTATACTTCATTCCGGAGCTTGAAACCAAGCTGCAATACAGCCTGAATAATTTCAAGTCGACCGAGCCCGACGTGCAGAAAAAAGTGGCCACTGACCTGAAGCTAATCCGTCGCGAAGTGGAAGGCACGTTGGAACACACCGGCCAGACACTCCCGGCCATCGACAAGCTTGACCCGGCCACGTTCGACTCTGCCACCTACACGGCAGTCACCACCTATCTTGAACACCTGAAGAAATATTATGTGAACCGCTACAACACGGCCGACCAGTCGAAAGAGAAAAAAATCTTCGAGCTCACCAACACGCCCGAGAAGCAGGAGGCCTTCAATAAATTCCGCGAAGCCTATCACAACGACGCCATCACCGACCTGGTAAAAAACCTGCAGGAAACGCATCGCATTGTGGAGATGGACGGCAAGCTCATTCAAAAGATTTATCCCGTATACAAGGATCCCGACCCGGAACATGCCATCGACTTCGATGCGCAGTTCTACATGCCGGCCAAACACTTCCTGAACCGGAACATCGACACGTTCTATTTCAACACCGGGGTGATCTGGTCCATGTCGCTGGTGCTGGCACTCGCGTTGTATTTCGACGTGCTGCGCAGAATCATCGATGGCATTAGCAACCTGTCGAACCCTTTGTATAGAAAAAAATAATCACGCTACCTTCGTGGGTCGCAGCGCCGAAAGCGCTGCGACCCAAATATCTACAAGCCCGATTGCACTATGTTCTTTTTTCTTTCGAAAACCGTAAGCTACCTGGTGATGCCCTTCACGATCATCTTCGTGGTGCTGATCCTTTCCGCGTTCCTGAAAAATATGGTATGGCGCCGGCGTTGCTTTTGGACCGGCATTGGCTTGCTGGTGTTCTTCTCCAACGACTTTATCGCCAACGAAGCCATGCACGCCTGGGAATTGCCCACGGTAGCCTACAAAGACATGCAACCCCATGCGCTGGGCATCGTGCTCACCGGCTCCACCGTGCCCTTCCTGAAGCCTGACGACCGCGTGTATTTTCATCGCGGCGCCGACCGCGTAACGCACACGGTGCAACTGTATTCGCTCGGCCTCATCAAAAAAATTCTCATCAGCGGCGGCTCGGGCATGTTGCTGAGTGAAGACGAACCCGAAGCCAACAAATTCAGAAAGGCCATGATCATGATGGGCGTGGCACCAGAAGACATCTACATCGAAAACGAAACGCGCAACACCTACGAGTCGGCCGTGGCCGTGAAGCCCATGCTCGACTCGCTGCACTACGAAGCGGCAAACTGTCTGCTCATCACCTCGGCCTTTCACATGCGCCGCTCACTGGCGTGCTATCATAAGGCGGGTGTGGACCTGCAACCTTTCACCACCGACTTCTATTCACATCCGCGTGTGTGGTCCATCGAAACGTTGCTGTTGCCCAAGCTCGACGCCATCGCCATTTGGCAAAAGCTTTTTAAAGAATGGATTGGTCTGGCAGCCTACAAAGCCGCGGGTTACATTTGAAACAGAAACGACGATCGTGAACCGAACGCAATACAAAATCCTTATTAGGAAAACATCAGAACGCATACCGAACAAAAAAGCAACGCTCATGAAATCAACCCCCATCCTCATCCTGCTCGCCCTGGCGTGCTGCACGCCGCAAAAAAAGGAAGCCCCTACTGAAGCCGTCGTGGCCGACACGGCAACCGCCCCTGAACCCGTGGCCGCCAATGCCACCATCGACGACGTGCTGGAGCCTGAAGCCTTCCGCGAGAAACTGGCCACCGATCCCAACGCCATCGTGCTCGACGTGCGTACACCCGAAGAAGTGGCCCAGGGCGCACTCCCCAACGCCGTAAACATCAACTTCAATGCGCCCGACTTTCAGGACAAGATCGCCACGCTCGACAAATCGAAACCCTACTATGTCTACTGCAAAGCCGGTGGACGCAGCAGCAAAGCCATTTCTTACATGAAAGAAAACGGGTTCAAGGAACTGCACAACCTGAAGGGCGGCTACGACGCGTGGAAGTGATCTATTACAACGGAGAGTCTTAACGAGATCAGTATCCATAAACAAAGAAGCCAGGACTTTTCACAGTCCTGGCTTTTTCAGTTTAGGTTTAGGTTATGCGTGATGTTTTTCACTAAGGCACAGGAAGCTCGTTCCCGGCAAAGTTGTTGGGATTGCAAAGCGGTATATCCGATTTGAATTTCGAATTGATGGTCTCGATAAATGCGTTGGCGATGTAGCCGTTGCCACGGGCGTTGGGATGTATGCCGTCAAGTGAGAACCCGCCAAAGGGAGGCGAGATTGTGGCCGAGAGGGCAGAGCCGCCAATGCTGGCGCCGTTGGTCTTCAGCGAAAGCAAAAGCTTGTTCACATCCACCAGCACAAAACGATCGGCATGCGATGTCACAGCAGCACTAATCACGGCGTTGAAGTCCGTTATCCGCGCCTGGATTTCGGTTTGCTCGGCGGCGGTCAGGTAATATTTGTCGTGCTGCGCTTCGTTCACCGGCTTGGTAGGGTCAATGCCCGCGCCGGTCGGAAGAAGTTGTGACGCGGCCGTCAGGGTAAGCAACAGTTTGTCGTCTGCTTTTGCGTTACGAATCTTGGGGATTGTAAATGTTCCGCCGTTGCCATCGGGCACTTGTGCATCCGAAAGCGTAACATCCAGAATCACAATAGGATATTTGTCGAACGCTGTGCTAAGCACAGGACGTTTCAGTGCAGCCTTCTGGTCGGGTGTGAGACCACCGTTGGCATCCACACCGGCGTTCCATCCGTTGATGGCCGCGTTCAATTGTCCAAGGCCTGCCTGCAGGGCAGGACGACTGGCCGCCGGCACCGAGATGGCCAGCGGGTTAACCGTGGAAAAGTAGGGAAGGGCCGTCACATCGGGGATGTTGGCCACAACGCCTTTTGCATTGGCGTTGGCCGCCAGCAAAGCGTTAAAGGCCGCGTTGTACGCGCCCGTGAATGCCGGTACCGAAGTGATGGGTTTGGTGGGATCGTTTTGATCTGCGCCGTTTGTGGCATAGCCCAGCACATCGTCATTGCCAAGCCAGAACACCAGAAACGAACCGTTTGCAAGCGCCGCTGCCGCATCGCCAATCAATGTCGATGTGCCGGGGTTCGAGGCAAAACGTGCATAGTAAGGATTGAAGTAGGGGTTGGCCGAGGCAGGTCCTCCCAACTGTGGCGCCAGCGATGTCTGAATGGAGACGCCATAGGCGCTGAAGTTGTTAAGAGCAGCTTTGTCGCCAGCAAAAGGCCCAATGGCCTGGCCCGGAATTTTTGGAGTAGGCGAGGGGCTTGTAGTTCCCTTCAGGTAAAGACGCCCCAGAATGGTTCCGTCGGGCACGCCCGGAATGCCGGTAGCCACACCGTAATAGCCATCTGTGGCGTTGATGTCGGGTTGGTTAAAGTTGCCACCGCCCACCGCTTTCATCTGCGTGGCGAGAATGGTCACGAACGAATTTTTCTGGCCCGCATCATACAGGGCTCCATTCATGAATCCCGCTGAAAGTGAACTGCCCACCACAACAGTCTTGGTGAAATTGGCTTCGCCTTGTGTGGGTTCTTCGGCTTCGGGGAAATCGTATGTACATGCTCCGGCCAGGGTCATGCCCGCAGCCAGGGCAAAATATTTGGTCAGGTTTCTCATAGTCTTAAACCGGTTAAGGATTAATTCATCAATTGATCAAAGGTGACAGACACATAATAGATCGCGCCCAGTGTGGGGCCGCCGTAGTTCAGCACATAGCGTGTGTTGAAGATGTCGGACCCACCCAGTTTGAACATACACTTCATGGGCTTCACTTTATAGCTCACCTGCGCGTCCATTAGCCCTACAGAAGGCACGGTGCCTTGTGCGAACGTGGCTTCCCACAGGAAGGACTGTTGCCAGCGATAGGCAAGGTTGAAGCCTAACCGTTCGGTGACCTTCCGGTTGCCAAACGTCACATTGAATTTGTGTTCGGGTGTGTTGAACTCCGACAGGTAACCGTCGCCCAATTGGTCGTTCAGTTTGTTCCAGTTGTAGTTCGCGCCCACTTTGTATCCTTTGGGCAAACTGTATTCCATCCCGATGGCGGCGCCTTGTGCCGTCACTTTTTTGCTGAGGTTGGTATAGGCCGAATAGGAATTCTGACGTCCGCTGGCGTCTGTTCCCGGCGTGAGCAGCGTTTGTGCGTTGCGCACGTTTTGTTCGGTAGGTGCCGTAGCGTTCAGATCCAACGGACCCGCCGATTGACGGAGGATCACCTGGGTGATGAAGTTGTTGTAAGAGTTGTGATAGTAGGTGAGGTCAATCATCAGCTTGTCACCAAGTAAACCTTTATAGCCCACTTCAATGGCTTTCACTTTCTCAGGCGTCACAGGTTTGGCATCGGTGATGGGCGTGAGTTGCTTCAACGCTTCGGGATCGCCAATGGCAAGGCCGGCGTTTCCTCCGGCATACGGACCTTTGCCTGCCTTTTGGGCAACGATGGCCGCATAGCGGTTCACCGACTCAACCGTGTAGGCATTCTGAAAGATATTATACGCCTTCGCATATTCCGGAAGCCCGCCCAGCAACCTGTAGGTTAACACATCGAGGTTGATGTGCTGGCCTTGGGTGGTCGGGTTGCGGAAACCGCTTTGAAACGATGCACGGAAGTTGTGGTTGGGCGTGGGCGAATACACACCCGAGATGCGTGGATTGATGAGGCCGTCGAAGTTTTCGTTTTTGTCATAGCGCAACGATCCGGTCAGCTTCACCTTGTCGGCAAAAAATTTCTTTGCGGCCTGAACATAGGCGCCCACTTCCTGAATGGTGATGTTGTTGCCAGCGGTGTCGGCGAAGATGGTTCCGTTCGAATTGAGGTCATACAATCTGTAGCTTGCGCCGATCATAAGATCCATGAAGTCGATTTGATTCTTGAAGTTGTATTGACCTTCCAAGTGATAGAGCGATGTCTTGTCGTCGAAGAGGGAGCCGTTGGGAATGGTCTTCGAACGCGCGGCGTTTTTCGCGTCTTCAAACTGTTGTGTCCCGGGCAGATAACGACCTACGTCTGCTGCAGCCCGTGCTGCGAGGTGTGCAGCGTTGCGATTATCCAGCGTGGCTGCTCCGGGAGCGATGCCGTTTTGCGCGAGATAGCCAAGATAGTTGGCGGTGTATTCGCCAAACCACTGTGTGTCGGCTTTCCAGGCGCGGTTAATGAGCACGCCCGTGAGGTCGGCGATATACGAGTCGCCCGAATTTTCGATGGTGGTATAGCCGCGGAGAAAGAAGTTGCTGCCTCTCAACTCCAGCTTGTGTTGTTGGATGCTGAAGTCTTTCAGCGAATAGCGTTGCGCACCTGTATATACCGAAGTACCCGATCCATAATTAAGAGCATACAGCAATTCGATCTTGTCGGTGATGCGATAGTTAAGGCCCAGGTTTGCTTTGAAGTTGTGGGCATTGTAGTCAACCAGGTATTGTTCGCGATAAGGCGTGCGCGACACCACATCATTGGGAATGTCGCCCAGATAGGCACCAAGGCCCATGCTGTTCACCTGCGTTTGGAAGGCAGGATTGAGGCCAAGCAGACCAATGTTGGTGGCCACTTCATCACCAAAAGCATGCACCTGATCTGAACCTGGATTGGTAGCATAGCCGGCGTTGAGCGCAGTATTTTTGTCTTTCAGGTTTGTGCCATACCAGTCGGTGGCCTTGCTATAGGAGAGGGCGACTTTAAACGCAAAGCGGTTGTTGAATGCTTTCGCATAACGGATGGCGCCTTCCCACATCGGTTGGGCCGAACCGGGTCCGATCTTTCCCTGGCCTTCCGTATTCAAATCGGCATCGCCAATGTGGTTCATTCCATATTTTGCAAAGGCGCTCAGTCCCTGGTATTCAAAGGGGTTCTTGCTGTTCACCAGCAAAATGCCGTTGAAGGCGTTGGGACCATACAAAGCCGAAGCCGATCCCGGAATAAACTCCACGCTTTCCACATCCAGTTCCGAAGGGCCGTTGAGGTTACCAATCGGGAAGTTCAGCGCGGGGGCTTGCGTGTCCATGCCGTCGGTCAACTGCACAAAACGTGTGTTGCCGGTGGAGTTGAAGCCGCGTGCGTTAATGATTTGGAAGTTGACGCTGCTTTGCGTCATGTCGAGGCCTTTCATGTTGATGAGGCCTTTGTAATAGTTTTCGGAGGCTGTGCTTTGCACCCCGAGGATGTCCATCTTTTCGATGGAGACCGGCGATTGAAGAATGGATTCTTCCACACGACTGGCCGAGACCACAATTTCCTGGCCGAGCACCGTTTGCTCTTCCAGTTTCACATCGAGGCCGCTGGTGGCCGCATTGCTGATGTCAATCTCCTGGGTGCGATAACCAACAAAGGAGAACGTGAGCGTGAAAGGTGGAGCATCGTTCACCTTCAGACTGTAGGCGCCATTGGTGTCGGTGATGGTGCCGATCACACGGCCCTTCACCACAATGTTTACGCCGGCCAGGCCTTCTCCACTCACCCCATCAGTGACTTTACCGGAGACCGTAGTCTGAGCAAATGTGGCGGTGACCCCAAGAAGCAGCAAAGCAGCCGAGGCCAGCAAATGTTTGTAGAATTTCTTCATAAACGCTTTGTATTAAGTATGGTAACTGGAAATCCTCAGGCATGAAAAATAGTATGCATACCGAGTATTTTTCCAGCAAAGTACAAAAATTTATGAAAATACAAACGTTTGTGGAAGGCTTTTGGCCGTCCAAAGACAATATAGACCGGAAGCTGGTTAGGAGGCCTGGTTCTCTTTTTGGACGTGTTTGATGAGGCGTTCGCACACGGCATTGAGCTCCGAAGCCATGTATTCGTCGCCCGTTGCCGACAAAGCGCTTTGGGCCAGGCCGCCAATGCAGTCTATATAAAAGCGTTTCATGTCCTCTACCGGCATATCTTTTGACCACAAATCGATGCGCAGGGTGTTGCGCTGGGCGTGATCCCACAGGGCCACACTGATGGATTTTGTTTCGCTCTGGCCCGGGTCGGGCTTATCGGTGGCATCCCACAGGATTTTATCGGGTACGTTATTTTGATCGAGTTCAACCGTGAAGTTGATGGTAGATTTTTTCATGGCGCAAGTTAATACCGGGCCAATTCCAAGCCCTTGCTTTGCACGATTTTTTTTGATCCGCAGGCGGCCCCGACAAGCTTTTTTGGCCGCGTAAAGATGATTATGTGTTGTACGGATCAGGCGTGCCCTAGTGGCCTGACGAAAGTTTAGAAAATGAAGGCACATGGTAGATGATGATGTATCTGAGATACTTGCGTTGTAGCTTTTCAAACAGTTGATGATTTATTGGCGCTTGGAGGAAGAACTGTCGGAGGTGTTTTTGCCATGAGACATCCCATAGAAAAAGGTTGAATTGTAAAGGATTAAAAATCAGATTGAAGTTGATTACATTTTTTATGCGCGGATGATCAGGCAACGTCTCTCCAAGCTTTCAGGGAAGGATGTGTAGAACTCTTGCCTCACCGTTGAAGATGTTTGATTCGGATGTTGCAAATCACAAGATTATTGTCGCGCGCACATTGTTTGGCCATGAGAATTCCGTACCTTAGGATATTGTCTATTGCTTAAATCTTCATGAGAACCCTCCTTCTTGTTGCTTTGGCGTTAGTCGTGTGCCTGCCCGCCCACAGTCAATTCTTCTATCAGTCGTGTCTTGATGTCGCGAACTATGAAGACGACGCCTCCAATAAATTTTCGCTTTCATCCAACATCATTCGCAACGCCACCGGCGACATTGCCATGATCGGGAACCTGAAAGTTTTCAGACTCACCAAAGACGGCGCCAAAAGCTGGGAACAGAATCTCACCACCAGCGTGCAGGACTTCGACATCGACAAGAACGGAAACGTGCTGGTCATTCACGGCACCGACAACATCCTCACTAAATATGCCGCGGCCAACGGCACGTCCGCGTGGTCCAAAAACTTCATAGCCCCCACCGTGGCCGATGCCACCTTCGATGACAACACCGATGTGTACGTGACCGGCTATGACGGACCCGCCACCAGTCTCTACTTCGAGAAATTCACGTCGGCCGGCGTTTCATCTTGGTCAAAAACTCCGGGCGATTTCACGGGCCTGTCGGTGGTGACCAATGCCGCGGGCGATGTTTTTGTGCTGACCATAAACAACACCACGTCCGGCTACACCTTATTTAAGTATTCATCGTCCGGCACATTCGGCTGGCAGAAAGACATCAACTACACGTTCACCACGGGTAAAGTCACCATTGGCCCCGACGGCAACGTCTACACCTTGATATGGGATTTCAGCTCCACCCGGTTGCTGAAGGTGCAGGCTTCGGATGGAGCCATATTGGAGGACCAGCTCTTTGACATTGGAAAAACCATTATGGCGTTTCGTGGCAACGACCCGGTGCTGGTGGGAAGAAATTTTAACGGCGACTACACGCTCGTGAATTACAGCAGCACATTCCCACCCGTCACGTTCCTCGACTACATCGACACCTACAATGCCTACGACAACACCTATTCTTATGTGTCGCTCAACATTGAAGCCGACGGCACGGCGGCTATTGCCTACACCATAGAAGACCAGGGTCTGGGATCGGCCGGCACGTTGGTGCGCTACAGTGCCACGGGAACAAAACTGAACGAGTCCATTTTTAACGGTCCCATCACGGGTGGCATACTGGATTATAAAGGCGACTATCTCGTGCCTACGTCGCAGACCTGCGTGCGACACCTGGTGCCGTGCAGCAAATATTCCATCACCGTGAACACGGCACCCCAAAGTCAGAATGTTTGCCCCGGAGCCAACACCACATTCACCGTGGCAGCCACCGGACTGAACCTTTTGTATCAGTGGAAAAAAGACGGCGTGATCCTCAAGAACGAAGGACACTGGTCGGGTGTGACCACGGCCACACTCACCATCACCGGCGCGAGCGCGGTTGACGATGCTGGCAGCTACACCTGCGACATCTTCGACGGCTGCGACCACTCCACCAGTACCACTGCGGTGACACTTGGCTTTTTGGCAGGAGCAAACATCACCACCCAGCCAACGGCCGTGGAAGCTTGTGCGGGAACGGAGATCAATTTCACCATTGCAGCAACCGGCTCAAACCTGAAATACCAATGGAAGAAAGCCGGCGTTGCGCTGGTAGACGGCACGTTGGTGGTCGGCGCCAAAACAAACAAGCTTACATTAAAAACCATAGCCGCCGGCGACGCGGCACTCTACTCGTGCGATGTCACCACCGATTGTTCGGCCGTGCCGGTGTCGAGTCAGAATGCATCGCTCACGGTGTTGTTGCCGGCATCCATAACCAAGCAA
This sequence comes from Chryseolinea lacunae, assembly GCF_016735595.1. Classification (GTDB taxonomy): domain Bacteria; phylum Bacteroidota; class Bacteroidia; order Cytophagales; family Cyclobacteriaceae; genus Chryseolinea; species Chryseolinea lacunae. The sequence continues at coordinate 200,600 of NZ_JAERRB010000008.1, read as the reverse complement.
CCCGCTGCAACGGCGTCGGCCTGCTCGGGAAGCAACCTCGTGTTGTCATTGGAGGCATCGGGAGCAAATGAGACGTATCAATGGAAGAAAGGAACAACCAACCTCGTGGAAAGCGCGACGGTGACGGGCTCTAAAACCAACACCCTCACACTGAAACAACTTGCTGCCGGCGATGCCGGACAATATTCATGTGTGGTCACAGGAATGTGTGGCGCCCCCGTTACGTCATCGGCTACCACGGTCACGCTCACCACACCTTCGCAGATCACGGCACACCCCGTTGGCAAATCAGTCTGCGCCAACACCAATGTCGTTTTCTCCATCACCGCCACCGGAACGGGTTTGACATACACCTGGAAGAAGGGCAACAACGTGATTTCCAATGGAGGAAAATATAGCGGAGCAGGCACGGCCACCCTCACCATCACGGCTGCCACGGCGGCAGAAGCGGGGGCATACACATGCTCCATAAACAACCCATGCGGACCCGAACTAGTTTCCAACGCCGCGCAGCTCACCATCGACACAGCTCCCTCCATACTGGCCAAATCGGGCGACGCCGTGTTGTGTGAAGGCACGGTAGGCAAACTTTCCATCACGCCCGGCGAAGGCACCTTCACCTATCAATGGAAGAAGGGCGGCGTGAATCTCACTGACGGTGCGGCCGTGACCGGCACCACCACCAACGAACTGCTCATCATCTCGGCAACGGCAGCGGATGCCGGCAGCTACACCTGCGAACTAAAGTCGGGTTGCGGAAACCCGCTCACGTCCGGCGCTATTGCTGTGACCGTGAACAAAGGCACGGCCATTACCGCACAACCCACCACACACAAAGCCTGTGAAGACGAAAAGATCGTGTTAAGCATTACAGCAACCGGCAACGCACTTACCTATACCTGGAAGAAAAACGGAGCAACCCTTTCTGACGGAGGCACGGTGAGTGGCGCCAAAACGACCACGCTCACCATTGCGCATGCATCGTCGCTCAATGAAGGCCGCTACACCTGCGAGGTGTCGGGAAGCTGTGGTGGCACGGCCATCTCCGATGGTATCGACGTCACCCTCAATCCAAAGCCCAACCTGGTGCTGGTGGGCGTGGTGGACTGCATTCACTTTCAGCCCGAGTGGAGCAAGATCGTGACGGATACCAAAAACACCGTGGGTCAATATGCACTGTACAAAGCTGGCTCTACACAACCCCTCACGTTGATGGATATTTCAGCCACGGGTGAATACAAGATCGTGAAGACCACCAGCGCATGTGCCGACACCGTGGTGTGGAACAATACCTGTGTGATTACCGGCATTGCCGAAACACAATCGCATTCTTTCAATGTCTATCCCAACCCCAGCAACGGCAGTTTTCAACTGACGGGAGCCCCGGCAACGCGGCTTGAGCTGTATAACGTTCAAGGCAAATTAGTGCACACATCCGAAGGCACCGGCGCCGACGGTTTGGTGGAAGCCTCGCACCTGAGCGATGGTTTGTATTGGCTGGTATTCCCCGAAGCAAAGGGAGCGGGCGGAAAGCGTGTGGTTATAAAACATTAGCATAATGCCGCGCTAAAAATGAAGCGCGGCGGAGTTGTGTAGAATGGATGCTTAGAATAAGATGTTAGGCGTTTTTTGTTTGGTGGAGAAAAAGAGGCGCGCGGAACCTCGTTGTGAATTTCGATAGAGAAGCTTGTTAAAATTCTATAGGAATGAAACGGATACTACGCGTGTTGTGCCAGTCTGCCCTTTGCCTGTTGATGGTGGGCGTGGACGGCTGCATTCGGGATGAAGTGCTGCTGCCACCGCAGATCACATCGCTGAGTGAAACAGCGGCACCCTCTGGAAAACTGGTCACCATATCGGGAGTCAACTTCGACGGCTCGCTCCAGGTGCTCATCAACAATGTGGCCGTGAGCACGGCCGGAACCCCCACGCCAACCGAAGTGCAATTTTTTGTGCCTTTCACCACCCAGGCGAAAGAAGTGGGCCTCAACGTAAAAACAAAGTATGGCGCGTCAGAACCAAAGGCTTTCACGGTGCTTCCGCCAGTGCCCATCATTCGAAGCATTGTGCCACCCCGTGCGGGCATAGGCGCTGTCATCAAAATAGCAGGAAGTTATTTCAGCAATGTATCCGCCATACGTTTCCGGTCGCCTGACCAAAGCACAGCCCGCGACGCCGTGTTCAAAGTGATTGGCGACACCGCCGTAGTGACCGTGCCCACAGGTTTGTCGCCCGATGCTGCCGACATACGCATCACCTCACCCAGCGGCGATTCTGATCCGGCAACCTTCACGGTGCTGCTGGCCCCGAAAGTAGTATCGTTCGCCCCGGACAAAGGCGCTGTAGGGAAAGTAATTACCCTCACCGGCGAAAATCTCCAGGAGGCCACCAAGGTCACCTTTGGTACCGTGCCAGGTGAGTTGGTTACGTCTGCAGCCGAATCCATCACGGTGCGGGTACCCGTCGGGGCAGCCACCGACACAATTTTTGTTTACACCGGAGGAGGCAAAGGCAAAACGGACAAGAAATTTACCGTCGTGCCTGGCCCCGCCATTCAGTCAACAGACAAGTCAACGGGGGCGCCGGGAACCGACGTGCAGATCACAGGCGTGAACTTTACCGGAGCTTTCGAATTGAAATTTGGCGACACGCCCGCGCAGATCATTTCCAACACCGGAGTTGTCGTAAAAACCAAAGTGCCGGTAGGGGGAAGCAGCGGGAAAATTTCGATCACCACGCCTGCAGGCACCGCCTTGTCTGCCGACGACTTTGTTGTGCAGGGTGCGCCCCTCATCACGAAGTTTGCACCGGCGTCGGGTGTCACAGGAACACAAATCACACTGACCGGCCTAAACCTTTCGAATGTGACCGGGGCGAAAGTGGCTTTGAAAGATTTGAAAATCGTGAGCAAAACCAATACGGAAATAGTAGTGGAGGTATTAACAGGTACAGTTACCGGCAAGATCTCTGTGATCAGTCCCGGAGGCACGTTTGAAACTTCTGATCTCTTCACTGTGCTGGGTGCGCCGCAGATCACCGCCATCAATCCAACCTCCGGTGTACCGGGCACGGTTGTCACCATCACCGGCATAAATCTTCCATCCTCGCCCTACATCCGCTTCGGCGGCAACGTGCAGGCTACCGTTGTGGTGAAGTCGTCGTCAACGGAAATTGTGTGCCAGGCACCTGCAGGAGCATCGACCGGAAAGATCAATGTGAACGGAGCGCTTAGCCTTGTGGATTTTGTTTTGAATGTGAAACCGGTTGTGACCGCCATCGCGCCGATGAAAGGTGGAGTTGATACGGAAGTTACGATCAGCGGCGCTTATCTTTCAGGGGCCACCATCAAATTTGCCAACAATGTCACGGCCACCAAAGTGGGGGCGGGCACCGACAATCAGGTGATGGTGAAGGTGCCTTCGGGCGCTGTGACGGGAACCATCAGTGTTTCCACTACACCGGGCACCACGGTGAGCCAGAGCAGCTTTGAAATTTTGTCGCCACCATCGGTCACGTCGTTCGCGCCGTTGGCAGGCGTAGCCGGTGCGTTGGTGACGCTCACGGGAACCAATCTGCAACACAATCCCACGGTTCAGTTTTTCAACGGTGTGAACGCCCTTGTGAAGTCTGTGTCACCAACACAACTGGTGGTGCAAGTGCCTGCGGGTACGGCCACGGGCAGGATCAGTGTGAAGACCGACGCCGTGCTAAGTCCCATCACGACGTCAACAGATTTTGTTGTGGCAGGCAAACCCGCCATCACCAGCCTGGTGCCATCGTCGGGCACCGTGGGGCAACAGGTCACGATCAACGGATCGAATTTCACGAACCCGGTCACGGTTGTCTTCAACGGCACGTCCGTAACAGGAACCTTTGTGAGCGACAAGATCGTGAAGGTGACCGTGCCGGTAAACACCACCGTGAGCAAGAGCGTGAACGTGAGCGTGAAAACGGCCGCCGACAACTCAAATAACGCGGGCTTCCTGCTGTTGGCCGAACCTGCCACAGCACAACTGAAACTAAAACCCAACAACAACCCGGTAGATTGGCCCGTGCTGATCGAAGGACCTAACCTGGGCACCGTCACCAAAGTGACTTTGAACGGAAAAGACATTGTTCCCAACTACAAAACTTCCAACGCCATCACATTTGTAGTACCCAGCAACATCGGCACCACCGGCTCGGTGACCCTACGGTTGTTCTACACGTCCGACTATTCAACTTCCTACAAAGTTGACTTCGCGTTTAATATTCTCGCCGCGCCACCTCCTGGCCCCATTCCTCCACCCATCATCTTCCTGCCGCCGGCACCGCCTGTGAACCTTGCGCCAAACATCGACGCCAACTGGTCCATCGCCTACAACGACCTGAACGACGACTCGTTCTGGACCGGCACCGTGCGTCTCGATACCGACGAAGATGGTCAGACCTCGGGATATATCAACAACTCGGCAGGATTTAAAGGGGGATATGTGACGGGCCTCATCATCGAAGGCGTGACCTACGACGGGCAGTTTTGCAACGGGGGCATATTGCTCACCAGTCGCACTACCGGGCGGCAGCTCATGTTGGGCGGCGGTTGCAACAATCCCACCACCAATCCAACGTGCAACTAACTAAAAGACGTAGCGCACACATACATTCACGCCACTCCACATGCCATAGTTGCGTGCCATGAGGGTGCCGGTGTAGCTGGCGTTAACAAAAAAATGTTTGCTGAAGAGGTGTTGATATCCCGCACCATACTGCACAAAATCGCTGTCGGCACCTTCGGTCACGTGACTCACATCCGTGTTGGTCCAGCTGTAGGAGAGCGTGGCAAACAGCAGGTCTTTTCGGGTGGCCACATAACTGAGGGAAACGCTGGCGGGTAAATAAAATTCCGTTTTCGAACCGGTCTCGCTGTTACCCGAAGGAAAGGCAAAGGCGAAGTTCAGTTGGGTGAAGATGCCCAGCTTGGGGCTGAAATATTTATAGAAAAAAAGCGTATTGCCCCAGTTGACTTTGTTGCTGCCAAGGGACGTTTGAAGTTCTTTCTGTGCCACCGGAATCCACACATAGCTTTGAAAGGTGAAATTGTTCGCGCGCCGAAACGGTTGCAGGCGTACGCGTGGCCCAACGTAGGTGACGGAGCGCTCGTTGCCCGGGTTGTCTTTGAACAGCGAAATCACCTGGCTGTTCTTGTCGATGTCGTAGCGATAGGCCCTGAAGTTAACATCCACCCCAATGTTGAAGCGCCGGTTGCGCGAGGCGCCATAGTTGATCTGGAAGAGCGAGTTGAAGAGCAGTTGTTTGCCCGCGAGGTTGGCATTGCTGCCCGTTTTGTCGTTGAATTGTTTGCTGCTGAGAAAGGAATTGTAGGAGTAGAGTTCCAGTTCGCGCCGCTTCACCAGGATGGCCGATGCGCTGGGATTGATGACCAGCAGGTTGTCGAGCGAGTCGCGCATGCGCAGAAGTTTGTCCTGGTCAATGTTCTGTGCGTGCAGGTTCGCGCAGGCGATCAGCAGCAGCACTACAATACTTCCGGTGGCTTTCATGGGCATTATCGATTAGAGAGGGTATAGAGAATGCGGTTGGCGCGGCGCTCCAGCTCCTGGATGCGCTTGTCGAGTTGAGTGGTGTTCTGGTAGATGCTCATGAGCACTTTCTCTTTCGCGTCGCGTTCGTTTTTGCGGCCCGAGATCTTGCCGGTGTTGATGTCGTTGATGGTGGAGAGGGCGCTGTTCAGCTCCAGTACATTGGCCGAGTGGAGTTCGCCCAAGGCATAGTCGAACAGGTAGCGCACATCGTTATAGAGCGCTTCGTTGTTCCAGTAGACCAGCACTTGCTTTTCATACGACATGCGGTCATTGTTCAGCTTGTTGAATGCTGTGTTGTAGTTGATGACCGCGTCGGTGAGCTGGCGCAGCGTGAGGTTGTCTTCAAACATGTTTTCGTTGCTCTTGCGGAAGGCGATGACCAGGTCTTTGGCTTCGATGATGAAGCTGCCCAACGCCGACGACATCTCGGCATACACGGCCGACTTATGTTCTTCCGGCGACACCGTCACCACCGTGGCAGGTCCGGCCGAGGCTGTAGGCGACGATTCATTAAAAACGATTGCCCGCACTTCGAACGATACGGTGCCGGATAGTTTGGGTCGGTCTTTTAAGACATCCCAGATGATGGTTTTCTGCCCGTTGCCCTGCACACGGTCGCCAGAACCGTTGCCGCTAAGGCTCGTCAGCCCGTTCTTGAAACCGTCGTCGGAGCAGTAGAGATTCACTTCCATGCGCTGGTTTGGGCTGAGGCCGTTCACGGAATAGGTGAGGAGCACTTTCTGGCGAAACGGCTCATGATGAATGTCGCCGATAATTTGCCCGTGGGCGGGGAGACACAAACCAGTAAGCGCCAGGAAGACCTGGAAAAAGAGAGAGGGCACTTTCATGAGCGGAAGATATTATCGTAATTTAATGAAACGACCAGACCCTTCCCAAATGAAAAAGCTTTTTGTTGCCGGCATGCTACTCGCGTTTGCCATCTCCACCGGTACGGCGCAGCAAATGATAAAAGCACGAAGCGGCGAACAGGTCTACAACATTGTGGCTACTGCCACCGACAGTGCCACCCGCTCCGCCGAAGAACGGAAGATCGCCCTGGTGATCGGCAACAAGAACTACCCCGTGTCACCCCTGCAGAACTCCGTGAACGACGCCAACGATCTGGCCGAATTGCTCAGGCAAAAGAACTTCGAGGTACACAAAGTAATTGACGGCACACGCCTGGAGATGCGCAATGCCGTGCGCCAGTTCACTGAAAAGATCGCCCAGGGCGGAGTTGGGCTGTTCTATTACTCCGGGCACGGTGTGCAGGTGGACGGCGACAACTATTTGGTACCGGTAGACGCGTCCTACGAATACAAAGAGGAAGTGCCCGATGTGTGCGTGAGCGTGGCGTCCATTCTCCGGTTCATGGAGTCGTCCAACAACCGCCTCAACATCATGATCCTGGACGCCTGCCGCAACAGCCCTTTCAAATCGTTTTCGCGCTCGGGCGAAAAAGGCATGCTGCGGGTGGAAGCACCCACGGGATCAATCGTAGCCTATTCAACCGCCCCCGGCAAAACTGCCTCCGACGGCACCGCCCGAAACGGACTCTACACCGCCAAACTCATGAAATACATGAACGTGCCCGGCCTCAAGATCGAAGACATCTTCAAACAAGTGCGCATCGAGGTGAGCCAGGCCTCCGGCAACAAGCAGGTGCCCTGGGAAAGCAATTCGCTGATGGGAGACTTTTACTTTACGCGGAATTGAAGACCCGCCGGGGGTTTACGCTGGATGTTAACCCTTAAACATGCAGGCACGGAGTAACCCGCATATCGAGCCATACAACCGTCCGTAGTAAATTGGGAAGGTCGTTGAATCACGAGGGATCCTGTATAACTTCATATCTTTACTCAAGGAAGTCTTCAAGGACAGTTAGCATCACCGGCGTTTCCTGCGTTTTGCGGACGAGATCATCGCCAATTGTGCAAACTTGTAAGGTATTTGACGGTTATATGTGTTTTGCGAACAAGCTGTAGGTTTGGGATGAGGCACAACCCCGGGAAAGTTTTCCCCGACCAGGGTTACAATTGGTCTTTTTGTTGAATGAATTTGCTGTGCAGTCGACAGTTGAAGACTTCGCATTAAATTCATTACTTTTGCTGCAATGTGATACACGGAACACCCTGGCGACATGTAATTTTTGTGGCTCGTTTGCCAGATTACAGAAATCCAGGGTGGTTTAGGTTGATCAGGAGAGAAATATAAAGTACTTCAGTTCTGGCCAATGGGTTCCGTTGGCTAAGGTTGAGGTGTGAATATGGATTCTTTTTGAGGATTATGAATAAAATTGGCAATTGACGTCTAGACATAGTTTATGATAAAAAAGGCTTTACTACTTTTTGCTGTTATAGGATTTATAGTGACTAACTCGTGGGGACAGGCTACTGGCGACTACCGTAGCAATGGATCAGGTCCCTGGAGCACAGCGGGAACATGGCAAACGTATAACGGAGCGACATGGGTGGCAGCCGGTGCAGCGCCAACGAGTGCGAACGGTGTGATTACCATTAGAAGCCCGCACGTTGTGACCGTTACGGCGAACGTCACCATTGATCAGACTGTGGTAGATGCTGGTGGTACGATGACTGTAGATGCCGGGGTTAACGTCACACTTGCAAACGGCACAGGCACCGAAATAGCCCTCAATGGCACGATGAATCTTTCGGGTACCATAACCTTTGGCGGTATTCCCAATCGCACGATGGTGGTTGCCGGCACACTGAACAATCAAGGCACATTATCTGGCGCGACCGTCCTAAAGCTTAGTTTCTTATCCGGGGCGAGCTACAATCACCTTTTCACCACCGGAGGCACGATACCCCTCGCCACATGGGATGCTAATTCCACGATGAGCGTTACAGGGTTCACCACGGGCGTGTTGGTTGCTCCCACAAACTTGAATCAGTCCTTTGGCATCTTCGTGTGGAACTGCCCAGGCCAGGCAAGCGACGATGGGTTTTTGAGCCTTGGGGGTTTCCCTGTTAGTGTTACGGGCGATTTTCGCATAGTTGACACAGGGGGCGATGCGCTCTATCATTCATTAGGTGCAGGTGGGACGCTTAATATTGGCGACGATCTTGAAGTTACGGGAGGGACATTTGCCTTTGTATCCGGCACGTCAGGAACACTTGCCATATCGGGCGATATTGACATCTCAGGCACGGGCTACATTCAGTTTGCCGATGATCAGGACCTGACAATGACGTGCAATGGAAATTTTATCCTCAACACAGACGGTCAGGTAGATTTCGCTGCGACCACAGCAGTAACCACCTTTAACCTGAAAGGCAACTATACTCAAACAGGAGGTTCACTCTTCACCAGCGGTGGTGTTTCTAATTTTGTTTTTAACGGAACAACACCGCAGATCTATACGTCTACGTTGACGCCCATTGGTGGAACGATCAATTATAATATCGCGAACGGTGCATCCGTGTCCCTTGCTACCGACAATTTCTTTGGCGGTGCAGGATCGTTCACGCTTTCGGATGGTGCAACATTGCAGGTCGGCTCGACCGCCGTAGCCGGCGCAATTCAAACAGGACCTTTCAACGGAAACATCCGGGTAACGGGAACGCGCACTTTTGCGTCGGGCTCTACCATCATCTACAACGGTGCGGCTGCACAATTTATCGGCCTGGGCCATCCCGGAACAACCGGCGTAACTACGCAGATCAATAACACAAACGGCGTGTCGCTCGCTTCGGACGTAACGTTCGGTGGTCCGCTGACTTTGACGAACGGAAATTTATCCGTGTTGAATCGCACGCTTACCATTGGAGGCGATTTGACAATGAATAGCAACTCCATTGCCGTCTTGCCCACATCCAATATTGCCATAACCGGCAACGGATCCTTTGGTGCAGGAAATCCCAATGGCATTTTGAATCTAACCGGCACTGCTCCCCTGACAATAAACAATTTCACATTGAATCGTACCAACGGACGCGTTTGGGTCTTTGATGATTTCAAAATAAATGGGGTGTTTACACAATCCCAGGGGGACCTCGATATTCGCGGGTTTCTTTTAACCTTGTCGGGACCCGTGTCGATTACGGGAGGAACGTTGATCGTGAATGAGTATGCCCGTCTGCAGGTGGATGGCACAGGAACGATGACCGGCAACGTGAACTTTGTGAATGAAGGCGGGAGTCCTATGCTGGCAATCAATATGAATCGCCCTGCTGAGACGCTGAGCGTTGGTTCTGCCCTAGACTTGACGCAGCTTAATCTTACCGCGGGAGCATTCAGTCCCTCGCCGACTTTTAGAATGGCTACTGCCGGAACAATAACCCGGGCAGCGGGCACAATCACCACGGCCCCGGGAGCCGTTTCTGCCTACAATGTCATTTATAACACGTCATCAAATATCAGCACAGGTCCTGAGTTGCCTTACAACCCCAATGATACTCGCTTGACTGATGTAACAAACCTGGGCACAGGCATCATCAGTCTTTCGCAGCCAACAACCATTAACGGAACGCTGACCCTGAGCAACGGAACATTCAACGCCGGATCAAACGCAGTGATTTTTCGCGGCAACATTGTGAGCAATGCAGGTGGCACGTTTACGTCCAGCCCGGTAAAGTTTGATGGAACATCTGTTGTTAGCGGTTCTATTCCCTTAAATTTGGGTGCGTTCGAAGTTAACCTCAACCACACCCTGAATCTGGGAACAGGCACGACCGTTAACATCGCAGGTAATGTGACCAACAATGGAAAAATCTATGGTGGCACAAGCACGGCTGTCTTTAATGGCAACACTACGCTAACCAACACAACCGATGTTCTTCTTCTTGGAAACTTCAACAACGTGCAGGTTACCGGCGCCTTAACACTTGATCTTGCTGATTTTCTTGAACCCGTCCCTGACTCAGCCCTTTATCGCATTCAAGTAGCGGGCACATGGAACGTGTCTGGAGGAACCTTCACACCCGGCATTAGCCGTGTTGATTTTGTAGGCACAAATCAGACCATCACTTCGGGGGGGCAACCTTTTTATTCGGTGTATGTTTTGGGCACAGGAACAACTACGCTCGGTCAGGCCATGACCGTGGTAAACGATCTCAAGATTGGATCAACATCAACCCTCGACGCCAGTACCAACAACTACCAGATCTCTATTGCCGAAGACTTCGTTACGGACGGAACGTTTGTGGCGCGTCAGGGCAAGGTGTTGTTTAACGGCATCGGAACAATTCAATCAATTACCCGCACCACGGGCTCTGGACCTGTGGGCCTCTACAATCTGGAAGTAAGCAAATCGGGCACTCCAAACCCGTTGAATATATTAACACCTGTAGACGTGCAACACTTTGTAACGGTGAGCACGGCGCATACGATCAATGCAGGCACAAACCAACTTCGGTTATTGTCAAACGCTGCTTTCACGGCTCGTGTCACACAGTTAGCGACAGGCGCGTCCATAACCGGATCGGTAATTGTGCAACGTTACATGCCCAACACATCAGGCTCTGTCAGCTATCGCTATTTGTCTGCTCCAGTAACGGGCTCGACCGTAACCGACTGGCGCACCGAGATACCCATCACGGCCATCTATTGGTATGATGAAACGAACTACACGGCAGGACCTTCGCTTGAGGCACGCTATCGCTCTTATGCACTTACCGGTGCCCTCACGCAAGGCAGAGGCTATGCCGCGAACGTGAACACCGCAGGAGTCGCGACGTTCGACTCGCGTGGTACACTCGGACAGGGCGCTGTCCCCGTGCCGGTGACCGCTCATTCGGCAGGGGGCAACGATGGTTGGAACCTTATCGGTAACCCTTACCCGTCGGCCATCAACTGGAACAACGTGACCATTCCTACCGGGCTGAACAACGCTATCTACATCTCCGATAACTTTAACAACAGCGGTCAAGGCACCGGCTTGAAGTATGTCTCCTATGTGAATGGAGTGCCTAGTGTTCAGGGCTATGCCGGGTTGATCGCTCAAGGTCAGGCCTTCTGGGTACGTGCTACCGCGAATGCGACCGTAACGTTCCAGGAAGATGACAAAGACAATGGCGCAGCCCAGTTTTTCCGCGAGGAAGATATTCCGAACCTGCTGCGGATTGCCATGAAAGGACAGAGCCTCGAAGACGAAACCGTGCTGCGTCTGCACGCACCCGCTACAGACTCGTTCGATCCACAGTATGATGCTTACAAGCTCTTGAATAGCAAGCTCAGCTTATCTACGATCACGACTGACAATCTGAGCCTCTCCATCAACTCCATGGGCGCTTTGGATTGCGATAAAAAAATTCCGCTGGCCATGGTAGGAGCGGTGAAAGGAACGTATCAGATGTCATTCACCGGGTTGCCATCTTTCAGCGCCAACATGAATCTTTACCTGGTGGATCAGTTGCAAAACACTACCGTCAATCTTCGCGATGCCAGCACCTACAGTTTCACGGTGTCGGCTACGGATCTTCCCAATTTGTCGAAGCGTTTTTACCTTACGGTAGGCAAAGCTTCTGTGAAGACCGACCTCACGGTGAGTGGCGAAAGCACTTGCGCGACCAACTCGTTTGCCAACGTAACACTGGAGCAATCTCAGGCCGATGTTTTGTATGCGATTCAATATAAGGATCAGGTGACAGACTACTTCAAAGGTACAGGCAATGTTCTCTCCATTCCGGTGAGCACCGCGTTGCTGGCTGCAGGCGAAAATGAAGTGATAGTTTTGGCAAAAGCCTCGTCGTGCGTAACGATGCCGTTGCAGACCAAGCCTGTTATTAAAATTGTTAGCAAGGGTGTGGTGAGCCGCGTGGAAGAAGGGAATGTTTGTCAGTCAGGTGCAGCAACATTGACCGCCGAAGGCGCTTCTGCCGACGGCTGGTATAATTGGTATGAGGACATTACGGACACGGCTCCCATTGCCGGTCAACAAGGTGCCTCGTTCGAGACGCCGGTGATCAACAAAACGAAGACCTACTATGTGTCGGCAGTGAACGCGATGGGCTGTGAAGGCGACCGCATTGCGGTTAAAGCAAATGTGGCCCAAGTTGAACCTGTGACTGTAACGGGAGCAGGCACTACCTTGACTTCCAGCTATGCCACAGGCAACCAGTGGCTGCGCAACGGTGCAGTAATCACGGGAGCTACTACAAACAAATTTGAGGTAACCGAGACCGGTGTATACACGGTTGAGGTGACTGTAGGCGATTGCAAGACGACGTCGACCGCGCGTGAAGTGACCATCACAGCCAACGAAACCGGAGTGAATGGAAATGACGCGGTAAGCATTTACCCCAACCCCACAGTGCGAAAGGTGTTGGTTCGAGTGAGCTCTACAAATAAGGACGTGAAAGCTACTTTGATTGATGCAGCAGGCGTGGAGGTTGATGCTCACTCGCTAAAAGGTGAGTCGGGTGTGAAGGAGGCGGAATTTGATTTAGGAAACCGTGCTATCGGGGTATACTATCTCCTGATCGTGGACGGACAAAAAAGATTTACAGAAAAAATCGTTAAGATAAAATAGATGAAAGCCCTTCTCGTTTGTGTTTGCTTAATTCTTGGGAATGTTTTGTGGGTTGCAGCGCAACCTGGTAATCCGGCCAGCACTCCCCCCGTTCCCATCACTGGATTGGAATACTTGCTCATCGGTGGCGGCGCCTACGGCGTTTCCAGACTTTTGAAGAATCGTAACAAAGCTGATAAAGATTGATACAGAAAGTATTTAGCCGACTCACAGTCCTTCCTCGCGGTGTGGTCATTCTCATCGATCAGGTGTTGGTTGTTCTTTCTGTGAGCCTGGCGTTTCTGCTGCGATTCAATTTCAACGTCGAAGAGATCCGTCACTTCAACCCCGCGTTGGGCGCCTTGCTTTGCCTTGCGGCGGCCATGACGTCCACGCTCATCACCAAGAGCTATGCCGGCATCGTGCGCTACACGGGCATCCAGGATGGTTTGCGCATTGTGGGCACAGAGTTGCTGAGCCTCACCATTGTGGTGGTGTTCAACCTGTGGTACTACTACAACTTTGGTAAAAACGTTATTCCCTATTCGGTTGTCTTCATTTCGTTCTTTATCTCTTCGCTGCTGCTGTATCAATATCGCCTGTTGGTGAAGAATGTGTTTGCCTACTATAAGTCCGATACATCTCAGCTCATTCCCGTGGTCATCTTCGGGGCGGGTGCCGCCGGGTTCCTCACGAAGCAGGCCATTGAAGCCGACGTGTCCAGTCTCTACAAGCTTGTGGGGTTTCTGGACGACGATATCAAAAAGAATAATAAAGAGATCAGCGGCACACGCATCTATTATCAGGATCGCCTGGCGGAGCTTGTGACGCGCTATAAAGTGAAGAAGTTGGTGATAGCCACCAAGAACCTTTCCATCGAACGCAAAAATGAAATTGTGGACCAGGCCCTCCAACATCACCTCAAGGTGAGCTATGTGCCTTCGTTCGAAAAGTGGCTGCGCAACGAGTGGGATATGAAACAGATTCGCGACATCAACATCGACGACCTGTTGGGGCGCGAGGTGATCAAGCTGGATAACCCCGAAATTGAGAAAGAGATTTTTAACCGTGTTATCTGCATCACGGGTGCAGCGGGCTCCATTGGTTCGGAGCTGGCGCGACAGATATTGAACTACCGGCCCCAGACGTTGATCCTCATCGACCAGGCCGAGTCTCCCCTCTATGAAATTGAACGCGAGCTGCGGAGCCGCGCCCAACACACGCGATTGCTGGTGTTTGTGGCCAACGTCTGCAACAAGCAACGCATCAACAGCATCTTCCGCGACTTCCGCCCGGAGATCCTCTTTCACGCGGCAGCCTACAAGCATGTGCCGTTGATGGAGAGCAATCCATCGGAGGCTGTCACCGTCAATATTTTCGGAACACGCACGCTGGCCGATCTGGCCATGCAGCACAAGGTGAAAAAGTTTGTGATGATCTCGACCGACAAGGCCGTGAACCCCACCAACATCATGGGCTGCTCGAAGCGCATCGCGGAGATTTATGTGCAGTCGCTGGATCGTCACTATAATCGCCTTGGGCTGGGCAAGACGTCGTTTGTCACCACCCGCTTTGGCAACGTGCTGGGCTCGAATGGATCGGTGATTCCGATCTTCAAAGACCAGATCGTCAAGGGTGGCCCCGTTACCGTGACGCACCCCGAAATCACGCGTTTCTTCATGACCATTCCCGAAGCCTGCGAACTGGTGATTGAAGCCGGCTCCATGGGGCAGGGGGGAGAGATATTCATCTTCGACATGGGCAAGCCTGTGAAGATCTATGACCTCGCCAAGAAGACCATCCTGCTGTCGGGCAAAGAACTTGGCAAAGACATCGAGATCGTGTTTACGGGCCTCAGAGACGGCGAGAAGCTATACGAGGAACTGTTGAACGACCGCGAGAACACAATCCCCACCCACCACGAAAAGATCCTGAAAGCCCAGGTGTCGGAATACATGTACGACGAGGTGTGCCAGAACTTCGATCTCCTCGAAGACCTCATGGGCGATAAGAACGAATTGAAGATGGTGGCCCTCATGAAAGAAATGGTGCCCGAATTCAAGAGCAACTATTCGCGCTTCGAGGTGCTGGATATGCCCTAGGCCTCCAAACGACTCCCTTGGAATAGCGGAAGTAAGAAGCCTCCAGAATAACCGAAATCAAACTTGCAATTAGAAGTAGTCCTAAGAATCATCTAGGAACAAGCTAGAGTCACTAGCAGTCCTCTCGCTGCACTCCCGCTCCACGGGAGTCCCTGTCTATAGCCCAAAGCAATATCACCGGATCGGCTCCGTAGGTGCCTCCTGAAGCACACGAACAAAGGAGAGCAATACATTCAATAGAAATCCTAAGTCCTGTCCTTGAAAAAACATCGATGGCGTTAGCTTCGAATGGCACTTTGGGCACTCATAGAACGAGTAGAACCTTCGATTTCAATCCAACTAAGATTCTCATTTAACCAACGAGATATCCCCATCCACCTCATGTATGAACCTCAACGAACCCCGTCATCAAACTATAAATATCTCACAACAAGGCACAAAAAAAGCGATGAAAATATCACCGCTTCCCTTGTAAGGTTAGGTTTAGGTTTATGCGTTGACCGATGCTCGACTACGCTCCGAAGAGGTTCTTCTGAACGTCGCTTGCTTTGTTCTCGATCGCTTCTTTAGCGTCCGCCACTTTTTCGCTGACGGTTTCGGCTACGGAAGCTGCTGTGTCTACTACGGCGTCTTTCACTTCAACAGCTTTTTCGGCTGCTGCTTTGGTGAAGTCCTGAGCTTTTTTAACCACCTTCTTTTTGATGGCTTTAGCTTTTTTGGCGACCGTTTTTACGATGGATTTTGCGGCGGGCTTCGCGGCTTTCTTGGCCGACTTCGCTGCTTTTTTAGCGGCCTTTTTCGGAGCTTTCTTTGCTGCCTTAACGGCTTTCTTCACTGCCTTCTTTGCAGTTTTCTTTGACGGTGATTTCTTAGCGGCCTTCTTGGCTACCTTTTTGGCAGCCTTCTTCGCTGCTTTCTTTGCAACCTTCTTTGATGATTTCTTAGCTTTTTTTGCCATAGCTATTAATGTTTTAGTACCCAAAAGATAAATAAATTATGTGGCACCATAACACAATCGTCCCGAATATTTTTAAAACACTACGCGAACTTCGCGTGTAGTGCTGCGCATAGCGTTGTCTTTTTGTCGACTTTTCAGCGGCAAATTCCCCTATGAAACGCACGATTTTTTGCGCCGAAAGAGGTAGCCTGACCGATGCAAACACGGCCTCTTCAATTCCTTTTCCTTCGTTCATTTTCAGAGGAGAAACTGCCGTCAGCCCCGCATTTTTCCGCGCGCCACACAAACGAAAATGCCTCGGCAGCGAGGCACTTTTCAAGTGGAGAAACGCATTCTTCTCTTCTCAGATACGCGCCTGATAGGTGTAGAGATCAAAGTAGCGACCCTTCTTTTCGATGAGCGATTCGTGTCGGCCACGTTCGGCAATTTCGCCGTGCTCTACCACCAGAATCTGGTCGGCCTGTCGGATGGTGCTGAGGCGGTGGGCAATCACAAAGGTGGTGCGACCCTTCATCAGACTCCGCAGACTTTCCTGAATAAACGTTTCACTCTCGGTGTCGAGGTTCGATGTGGCCTCGTCGAGGATGAGCACTTTGGGGTTGGCCAGGATGGCGCGGGCAATGGCTACGCGCTGGCGCTGACCTCCCGACAACTTCACGCCCCGCTCGCCGATCACGGTGTCGAGACCGTCGTCGAAGCGTTGGGTAAACTCCTCCACATAGGCGGCCCGCACGGCGCTCATCAGCGCTTCTTCTGTGGCATCAGGGCGCGGGAAGAGGATGTTCTGGCGAATGGTGCCTTCAAAAAGAAAGTCGTCCTGAAGCACCACGCCGAGCTTGCTGCGATAGCTATTCAGCGACACTTTCGAGAGGTCCAATCCGTCCACGGTAATGAGGCCGCTGTCGGGTGTGATGAAGCTCGCGGCAAGGCCGGCAATGGTGGTCTTGCCCGATCCCGAGGTGCCCACCAGGGCCGTCACAGTGCCGGCCGGTGCCGAGAAGGTGATGTTCTTCAGCACGGGCTTGCCTTCTTCATACGAGAACGACACGTCGTTAAATTCGATGTTGCCCTTGAACTCGCCGGCGTTGATGGTGCGCACGGTGCCGTCGTCTTCGGGATCCATGTTCATCAGTTCTTCGGTGCGGTCCAGGCCGGCAAAGGCTTCGGTAAGCTGGCTGCCGATGTTGCTCATCTGCACGATGGGCGCGATCATGAAACCGAGAAAAAGGGTGAACGACAGGAAGTCGCCCAGGCTCATTTGCCCTTGTATGATCATCCATCCGCCAATGCCCATGATGCCCGTGCTGGCCAGGCCCAGCAGCAGGGTGGCGGCGCTGGTCACCAGGCTGGTGGAAGTAAGACTTTTCTTTACGTTGAGGAAGAGCTTCTCCACGCCTTCTTCGAATGTCTTGATTTCCTGCGCTTCGGCATTGAATCCTTTGATGACACGTACACCATTAAGCGTCTCGGTGAGGCGGCCCGTCACCTCGGCGTTCAGCTTGCCGCGCTCGCGGAAGATGGGCCGTATTTTGGCAAATGCCTTCAGGGAAATAAAGCCAAAGATGACCACCGGCACCAGCACATAGAGGGTCATCATCGGGCTGATTTTAATAAGGAAATAAAGCGCCACAATGGCCCTGAGCACACCGCCCACCAACTGCACCAACCCGGTGCCGATGAGGTTGCGAACACCCTCCACATCATTCATGACCCGCGACACCAGGGCGCCCGATTTGTTGTTGTCAAAGAAGCGGATGGGCAGTCGCAACAGCTGCTTCTGTACCTGCGAACGCAACACCGAGATGTGGCGCTGGGCCTCAACGCTCAGGAGCTTGGTGAGCATGAACGACGTGACCGACTGCAGCACAATGGAGCCGATCACACCGGCCACCAGGTAGCGCAGCATGTGCAGGTCGTGGTTGGTAATGACTTCGTCAATAAGATACTTGCTGGAGTAGGGCAGGACCAGGCTGGCCAGTTGACTGACGATGATGAGCAACAGCCCAAGCAGCAACAGGTTTTTACGGGGCCAGATGATGGTCTTGAAAACGTGGGCTATGGTAACGCGCGGTTTGGCTTTGGGTGTAGACATAGAAGTTGAACGGGATGACACTATAAAGTCGGAATAGAGATGATTTTTATTTTAAGGTGATCGGAGAAAGCCAGCGTTGACTTGTGATGGCCCTGCGATCAGTGCTCAACATAGGACGGTGTGGAAAAGTTACGCGATAAAGTGTGATTATTTCTCCTCAGCAAGGAGCCCAACACGCCTTTTTGGGGCACAGCGGACACGGCATGATTTTGTGACAAGGTTAATCAACTTTCCATAGAGAAGGTTCCTATACAACCCGGGACTCTTTTTGCCTCGGCCCCGACATGTCGGGGAGAGCTTTGGAAAGGAAAGGCCCTGCCGCACAGGCAGGGTCTTTCTTCACTCACTTAACTTTTAACATTTATGCTACTCAGAAAAAGTATTGCCGTCTTGATTTTGTCCACCGTGTTCACCACCCTGCTGATGGCACAAAACGCGAAAAACGTTCCTGATAAAATCATTGCTTCTATTGTTGGCTCGTGGAAGGTCTCCAAGATCGTTTCGGGAAAAGAGGATGTTGCAAAAAATCCGACGTCGGGTCAGTGGATCGAATTCCGTTCCGACGGAACCTATGTGAACCACGCCACATCTCTCGACAGCGGGTCGTATCGTCTCAACGAAAACCAGGCGTTGCTCTACCTCGAAAGCCATGTGAAGCCAGGGGTTGCAAAAGACTCGCCCAAGCTGATCACCGAATACACCATTGTTTTCAAGGATGAAACGATGATCCTCCAACGCAAAAAAGAAAAGTCGGCCAAGGGCGGACAGCATGTCGACAAAATGAAATATTACTATCAGCGTGTCGGCGAAGAGAGCTCGTCGGTGAAATAGCAACCATATTTGGATCGGATACAGGATAGGATTAAAGACTACCGCTTTTTAGGCGGTGGTTTTTTTATGTCTTCATGCCCCGGCGAAAATGCCGACATCACAAAAAGAAAAAAGCAAAGTCACAACGACTTTGCTTTTTTTGCGTCTCCCAAATCCCGAAGATTTAGGCGTAGAGCAGTTCCTTTTGCTCCGACACTTTTTCGCTGGTGATATATTCGTCGTAGGTCATCATCTTGTCGATAAATCCGTTGGGCGTGATTTCGATGATGCGGTTTGCCACGGTTTGGGTGAATTCGTGATCGTGTGAGGTGAACAGGATGGCGCCGGGGAAATCTTTCAGGGCGTTGTTGAAGGCCGTGATCGACTCCAGGTCAAGGTGGTTGGTGGGCTCATCCAGGATCAACAGGTTGCCGCCGGTCAGCATCATGCGCGAAATCATGCAGCGCACCTTTTCGCCTCCCGAAAGCACGTTGCAGCGCTTGAACACTTCTTCGCCCGAGAACAGCATTTTGCCCAGGAAGCCGCGAACATATACTTCGTCCTTATTTTCTTCTTCGGCAAACTGACGCAGCCAGTCAATGAGGTTGTCGTCCGATTGAAAGAAGGCTTCGTTGTTGCTGGGCAGGTAGGCCTTGGTGATGGTTTGTCCGAATTTATATTCGCCGGTGTCGGCCTTCACTTCCTCCATGAGGATGCGGAAGAGCGAGGTGATGGCGATGCTGTCTTTGCTGAGGAAGGCGATCTTGTCGCCCTTGTTCACATAGAAGTCAAGGTTCTTGAACAGCACGTTTCCGTTGAGCGAATAGCTGAGGTTTTCGGCTTGCAGAATCTGGTCGCCTGCGGTGCGTTTCTGTTGGTAGATGATGGCCGGATAGCGGCGCGTGGAAGGCTGAATGTCGTCCACGTTAATCTTTTCCAACAGCTTGCGGCGGCTCGTGGCCTGACGCGATTTGGAGGCGTTGGCACTGAAGCGCGCAATGAACTCCTGCAATTCTTTCTTCTTCTCTTCGGCCTTCTTGTTGGCCGACGAACGCTGCGACAACGCCAACTGGCTCGACTGATACCAGAAGGTATAGTTGCCGGTGTAGAGGCGGATGGCGCTGAAGTCGATGTCCACAATGTGTGTGCACACGGTATCGAGAAAGTGACGGTCGTGAGACACAACGATCACGGTGTTTTTGAAATCGAGAAGGAAATCTTCCAGCCAGGTGATGGTGTGGATGTCCAAATCGTTGGTAGGCTCATCGAGAATGAGGATGTCGGGGTTTCCAAAGATGGCCTGGGCCAGGAGCACACGCACCTTTTGGTTACCGTTCAGTTCGTTCACCAGTTTGAAGTGATCTTCTTCGGGAATGCCCAGACCGCTGAGGAGGGCGGCGGCATCCGATTGTGCGTTCCAGCCATTCATCTCGGCAAACTCGGCTTCGAGGTCGGAGGCGCGAAGGCCGTCGGCTTCGGAGAAGTCGGGTTTCTCGTAGATGGCGTCTTTTTCTTTCATAACGCTCCACAGCTTGGCGTGTCCCATCATCACGGTGTCGAGCACGGCCACCTCGTCGAACTCATAGTGGTTCTGACGCAGCACGGCCAGGCGTTTGCCCGGTTCAATGCTGATGTTTCCACGCGTCGGGTCAACGTCGCCCGCCAGGATTTTCAGGAACGTGGACTTGCCGGCACCGTTTGCGCCGATCACGCCATAGCAGTTTCCGGGTGTGAATTTGAGATTGACTTCGTCGAAGAGAACACGTTTTCCGAACTGAAGCGAGATGTTGTTAGCAGCAATCATGTTGATGTAAAATAATCAAGCTGCAAAGATACAGAAAAGCCCGATGCAGCCGCGCGGAAACAGAAGCATCCTTTATTAATTCTGCGAAATTTATGATCTTCCCTTTTAAATTTCACGACACTATGCGCCTCCTTAACTTTCTGCTCGTTGCCGGTCTCCTGTGCATGGCCTCACTGACGTTCGCCCAGCGTCGCGCCCTGGTTTTTCAATCCGACTTCGGCGTGAAAGACGGCGCCGTGGGCGCCATGAAAGGTGTGGCCTTCGCCGTGTCGGACGACCTGCGCATCTTCGACCTCACCCACGAAATTCCGGCCTACAACATTTGGGAAGCTGCCTATCGCCTCAACCAGGCCGCGCCCTATTGGCCCAAGGGCACGGTGTTCGTTTCCATTGTCGATCCCGGGGTTGGGTCGGACCGTAAATCGGTCGTGCTCAAAACACAATCCGGCCACTACGTTGTCACCCCCGACAACGGCACGCTCACCCTGGTGGCCGAAGCTCTCGGCATTCAGGAAATGCGCGAAATCGACGAAGCCAAAAACCGTCTCAAAAACAGCAACCAATCCTACACCTTCCACGGCCGCGATGTCTATGCCTATACCGGTGCTCGCCTCGCTGCCGGCATCATCACGTTTGAAGAAGTTGGCCCCAAACTCAAAAACGAAGTGGTGCGCATTGCCTACCAAAAACCCGTTGTCGAAAACAACGAAATCCGCGGCAACATCCCCGTGCTCGACATTCAATACGGCAACGTGTGGACCAACATCGACGGCCCAACCCTGGCCCGCCTCAACATCCAAAAGGGAGATAAAGTAGCCGTGAAAATCTATCACAACCAGACCCTGGCCTATGAAGGCACGGCTCCCCTTGTCAACACCTTTTCGGGCGTGAAGGAAGGCGAACCGCTGGCCTACATGAACAGCCTCCTCAATTTTTCACTCGGCATCAACATGGGCGATTTCGCCACGCAGCATAAAGTCAGCTCCGGCCCCGAGTGGACGATTGTTTTGAAGAAGGGGTGAGTTGTGATTTTGTGAAAGGTTTTAGATGCTGGTCGTTTAAATACTGGTGGGTTAAATACTTCGGAAGGCAGGCGAGGGGCGAAGCTGTTTCACCTAATGCTTCGCGTTTAAACTGACGACTCCGTTTTTGATCGTGCGCACTGTATCTTTCGTATACTCTAAAAAACTCCACCCCATGACCTCAAGACGAAATTTCATCACCCACCTTTCGGCACTTTCGCTCACCACGATTTCAATGCCGATCCTGGCAAACACGCCCGCACAGGACAAACGTCCCGATCCCATTGCCGTCGACAAAGTGAAACAGTTTGTAAGCCTCGGCCACAGCGACCTGCCAGGCACCAGGCAAATGCTGGAAGAAATGCCTTCCATTCTGCAGGCCACCTACGACTGGGGCAACGGCGATTTTGAAACCGCACTGGGTGGCGCATCGCACATGGGACGAAAAGACATCGCCGAATTTCTCATCGGCAAAGGTTCGCGCATGGACATCTTCACCGCCGCCATGATGAACAACCTCGACATTGTGAAAGCCATGTTCACCGCTTTTCCAGCCATCGTAAACTGCAAAGGTCCCCATGGCATCACGTTGCTGATGCATGCTCAGAAGGGAGAAGCCGCCGAGGTGCTGGCTTTTCTGAAATCCCAAAACATAAAATAAAGTCTATGACCGAGAGAATCGGAACACTTCTAAAGGAAAGAAACACGGCCGCGCTCATAGACGAATTGAAGCGCGACCCCACACAGCTGGACAGCAAAGACGCCCAGGGCGTGTCGCTGCTGATGCTGAGTTTCTATTATCGTTTGCCGGAGCTGAGCCACTACATGCTTCAACACAAAACTGAAATCAACCTCTACGAAGCCAGCGCCTCCGGCAATGCCGATGCCGTGAAGAAACACTTACAAGCCAACCCAACCTTGCTGAATGCCTACTCCGCCGACGGCTTCACAGCGTTGGGCTTTGCCTGTTTCTTTAACCAGCCCGCCGTGGCAAGTTTGCTGCTGACCGCCGGGGCCGATCCCAACATCGCCTCCAACAACGCCTTCCATGTTGCGCCCTTGCATTCGGCGGCTGCGGCCCATAGCAACGCGATCGTGACCTTGTTGCTGGAACATCAGGCCAACCCCAACGTGCGTCAGCAAGGCGGCGTAACACCCCTTCACGAAGCGGCACATCACGGCGAACTGGAAATGACAACACTGTTGCTGAAGTACGGAGCCGACGCCAAAGCCAAAAGCGACGACGGCAAAACGCCCTATGACATGGCGCTGGAAAAAGGACACGACAACATTGCCGCGTTGTTACAATACTGATTAATGTTTGGCGGGAAATGCCTACCGGCTCAGCTGAAGTTTGAAGTTCTCCAGGGTGAAAGGCTTGTGCAGCACGGCGTCGAAGCCAGCGGCTTTGAGTTGGGCAATTTGCTCCCCATCCACATAGTTGGTGAGCACAAAGGCTTTGAACGGGTGGGTCACAAAGGAGCGCAGTTGTTCCAGCACATGGTGCGCCAGCAGGGTGGTGGTGAGGTAGTAGTCGATGAGCACCACGTCGAAGGTGTTGGTGCGCGCCCAGGCCAGGGCCTCTTGCGGAACCGTGAATCCCTCGGCTTCAAACTCCAGACTCACTAATTTTTTTGCTACAAATAAATCGAACTTTTCATCGTCCAGAATAAGCACCTTCATTCACGTCGGTTTTGGTCATCCAAAAGTATCTCTCCCGGCAACAAACTCCAATGCCACACGCAGATAAAAAATGAATTTTTCATAGGCGAATTGCCTGCCCTGCCCTATGGAATCCAGCGCCCGGCACTGAATATTTGAAAACGTATCGTGTTCTCTTTCTTGTGTATATGATTGGATAGCTATAGTAAGGGGTGAAGGGTGTTGTACTATAAAACGCCTATGAAAAGCAATGACGGGGTTCATGTTTTCATGGTCTTCATCGTGCGTTTATGCGTGGATGCATCACGTTGTTTTGTCTTGTGAAAGGTGTTGTAATGAAGGGCGATGAGGTGTTGAAAACTACCTGTTTTCATAGGGGATTTGGAGTTTTCGAGAGGTGAATTTTAGAGCGTAAAAGATATCAGAATTGTAAGTGTGATTTAAATTATAGTATATTCACAGCCAAGTGTAAAACCAGACTTTTACCGTAAACATTATTCACTCTAAAAATTAAAAACGCTATGGCAAAAACAGCGAAGAAAACGGCTAAGAAAGCCGCCAAGAAAGCAGCCCCTAAGAAGGCCGCAAAGAAAGCAGCTCCTAAAAAAGCAGCAAAGAAAGCCGCTCCTAAGAAAGCAGCTCCCAAGAAAGCCAAAAGAAAACCTAATGCTGCCTTCATGGCACCGCTCACTCCCAGCGCATCATTGGCAGAGGTAATTGGCAGCAAGCCCATCCCCAGAACAGAGATCATCAAGAAAATCTGGGACTATATCAAGAAGAACAATCTTCAGGATAAGAAGAACAGAAGAATGATCAATGGCGATGCAAAGCTGAAAGTTGTGTTCGGCGGCAAAGAGCAAATCTCGATGTTCGAGCTTGCTAAAATCGTGAACAAACACGTGAAGTAACATTCAACCTGGGACGGACACGAGGTCTGGCGCAAGCCGGGCACAACCACCCAAGTCCTAAAAAAAGCACCACGAGCTTCGCTTGTGGTGCTTTTTTAGTTATGGACAGCGTCCGGAATTTTTTCGTTTTTCCCTATGAAAACATGACTTCGCCGCGTTAGCGCTGAAACACATCCAGCAGCTCCTGCTTCTTGTTGGGCGACACCTCCAGTTCGCGATTGTCTTTCATGGTCACATAGCCACCCTTGCCTTTCGAGTAGCGGATCACGTGGTGCGGGTGGATGAGGTGCGAGCGGTGGATGCGCAGGAAGCCGTGCTCCTTCAGCACATCTTCGAAGTATTTCAGCGTCCGGCAAATGAGCAGCGGCGCGTTTCCTTCGAGGTGAAAGCGTGTAAAATTATCCACAGCCTCACAATAGAGAATGGTGCTGATGGGCACAATCTCAAACCCTTCCAGCGTGGGCAACATAATCTTTTGAGGGGCCGTAGTCTTCAGGTTGTCGAGCAGCACCTGGGTGTGCTGGCGATAGTTTTCTGTGGTGCGCTCGTGTTTTATCTTGGCCACAGCCTTGATCAGCTCGTCGATGTCGATGGGCTTCAGCAGATAATAGGCAGCGCTCAGGTTCAGGGCCTGAATGGCATAGTGGTCGAAGGCGGTAACAAACACGGTCTCAAACTCGGGGTGTCCAACCTTGTCCAGCAAATCGAAGCCGTTGCCATAGGGCATTTCAATGTCGAGAAACACAATGTCGGGCTGGTGCTCGCGAATGGCGGCGAGGCCGGTGGCCACCGATTCGCCAAAGCCACACACGTCTACGTCGGGGCAGTATTTGCCAAGGTAGTTGGCCAGAATCTGGCGACTGTCTTTTTCATCGTCAACGATCACCGCTTTCATACGCCTTGGGTTGCTGGGGTGAGGGGTACATAGATACGCACTTCCGTGCCCGTGCCTTCTGCCGGATCGTTCAGGGTGATGCGGTAGTGGGTGCGATACACGTTGTTCAAAATATCGAGCCGTTCGCGAATGTTCTTCAAGCCCATGGATTGATGTTTCTTCTGATGTGTGGTCTTCAACTCGGCCGACTGCTTGCGTCCGATGCCGTCGTCGGTGATCTCAACCACCAGCATGTTTTCTTCCTTCCGGAACGTGAGCAGCAGGTGACCTTTCTCGTGCTTATAGCGCAACCCATGCCATACGGCGTTTTCGATATAGGGCTGAATGAGCATGGGTGGAACCTGGATGGCGTCTGTGTTCAGGTTTTCGTCTACGGTGATGGTGTAGTCGAACTTGTCGCGAAAGCGGTAGTGTTCCAGTTTCACATAGAGCGACAGGATGTCCAGCTCCTGTTGCAGGGGAATAAAATCCTCCTGCGAATTTTC
Organism: Chryseolinea lacunae; assembly: GCF_016735595.1. Lineage (GTDB taxonomy): Bacteria > Bacteroidota > Bacteroidia > Cytophagales > Cyclobacteriaceae > Chryseolinea > Chryseolinea lacunae. The sequence goes on along the minus strand of NZ_JAERRB010000008.1, from coordinate 174,812 downwards.
CAGCACCAGGCGCATCAACTGTGAAAACTCCGAGAGAAACTTGTTGGCGGCCCGCTCGTCTTGCTGGGCTATGAAATGATTCACCGAGTTGAGCGCGTTGAATATAAAATGGGGGTTCATCTGGCTGCGCAGCGATTTGAGCGCGAGCAACTGATTGGCCACTTTGCTGGCCTGCGCCTTCTTATAGGAGAAAACAGACGCGGCACCAATCACCAGCAACAAAAACGACAGGCCATAGATGATGAGCTGCTGCCGGAACACCGTGGCCTGCTCCAGCGACTCCTGTTGTTTGCCGATAGACACGTTCTTGGTAAGCTCTTCAATGTCTTTCTGGATTCGGATAAGGTCGGCCCGTTTGGCCAACTGCAAATTGGAAAGGGTGTCGGCCTTGTTCACATAGAAACTGAATTTGTGATAGGCATCGAGGGCCTCCATGTTCATGCCGTTTTTCTCGTAGAGCGTGGCCAGCGTCTGGTAGGCATACACCTGCTGCCTCGGGTTGTTGAGTGTGTCGGCCATGTTGGCGGCTTCCTGAATTTCGCGCAACGCGGCCCTGGGCTGACCTTTGGCATCCAGGGTTTTGCCGATCTCCACTTTGTCTTTTGTTACCTCGTCGAGGTTTTTCGATTCCAGGTTGTAGACAATCGATTTGTTGCGCAGGTCGATCTCTTCGTCGTAGCGGTTCTGTGAGCGCAGCACACCGGCAATTTCATCTTTGGTTTCCGTTAACGACTCATTTTCCTTTGGCGTCACACTTTTGCTTTGGCGCAGGGTGTTCACGGAATTGTCGTAGAGTTCTTTGCTCTTGTCGAACTGATTCAGCTGCGCATAGATCTTGGCTTCCTGGTTTTGAATCTGGTTGGACGTGGAGGCGTCGGCAATCTTTTTGGGAGTGTTGATGTCTTTTAAAGGCGTCAGCGCTTTGTCGTATTGCCCCATCTGGTAATACACCTCTGAGATGTTGAGCTGAAGGGCTGTGCGTTGGTAGGTGTTGGTTGTTTGGGCGAGGGCTTCCTGGAAATATTTCAAGGCATCGGGATAGAGCCCCAGCTTCAGGTTGGCGTTGCCCATGCCCTGGAGCACACGTGGATATTCTGCGGGGACCGCTTTCTGATAGGAGAATTTCTCGTAGGCGCGGCCATAGTTTTCGAGCGCCAGTTTCCATTCCTGAATGCCTTCGTTGATTTCGCCCAGCAGAATGTAACAGCGGCCTTCGTTCAACCCGTCGCCTTGCGCCAGGCTCAGCCCCAGGGCTTCCTGCACTTTGGTGAGCGCATCGGTCGGGCTTTTTTCCTTCAGGGCGTTGGCCTCCTTCAGAAGGGCGGCAATGGATTGTCGCGACGAACTGATCTTGAAACTCTTGTATGATTTTTTGCTGTCGGTTTCTTTGATCTCGTCGGTCTTCTCTGCGGCCTTGGGCTTCTCATTCTTCTGGGCATGGCCGGTTTCCCAAAGCAAAATGCCAAGGAGACAGAGCATAAAAAAACGGTGAGCGCGCATGCAAAAAAATGTTTGTGCGGGAAAGTTAATACAATATTCCAAATGCCCATTTGAGCAAAAACAGCAGGATGAAAGCCTTCACGAAGTGCCCCGGCCGTTTCACCCGGCCAAACGGGGCCTTCCCTAAGTTGAGGTACCGATTTCTTTTTTTTCGCGTGAGCTTTATCAAAAACAATAACGTCATGCACCACTTGTCCGCCATCACCCGCCTGCTGAAAGGAACGGCCTTTGCCCTGATTCTTTTGCTCTGTGCCGATTGCAAGCCCGCCAGCTCCCAACCCAACCCTGCACACCAGGATCCCTCGCCCGCCAAACGACAGAAGATCATGCTCGCCCTGTTGCTCGACACCAGCAACAGCATGGACGGCCTCATTGAACAAGCCAAGTCGCAGCTCTGGAAAATTGTGAACGAACTGGCCGCCGCCAAATGCACCGACGGCACACCACCCGAAATTTCCATTGCCCTCTATGAATACGGCAACGACAACCTCTCGTCATACGAAGGCTACATCCGCCAGGTGAGCCCCCTCACCAACGACCTCGACGCCCTCTCCGCAAAATTGTTCGCCCTCAGCACACGCGGTGGTGCCGAGTTTTGTGGCTACGTGATTCGCACCTCGCTGGAACAACTCGACTGGTCGGCCGCCAACAACGACCTGCGCATGATCTTCATTGCGGGCAACGAGCCCTTCAACCAGGGCAATGTTCCCTACAACACAGCCTGCGCGCTGGCCAAAGAAAAAGACGTGGTGGTGAACACCATCTTCTGCGGCAGCTTCATCGAAGGTGTGCAAACCGACTGGAAACGCGGCGCCGACCTGGCCAACGGAACCTACATGAGCATTGAGCAAGACCGCCGCACGGTCTACATCGCCACACCCTACGACGACCAGATCAGCTACAAGAATGAAGAGCTGAATAAAACCTACGTCTACTACGGCCACTCCGGAAAGTCAAAGAAAGACGCACAGGTGCAGGAAGATAAAAACGCCGTGCACTATGGGAAAGAGAACATGGTGGAGCGCACCATCTCCAAAAGCTCACACGCCTATTCAAACTCGTCGTGGGACATGGTGGATGCGGCCAAGAGCAACGCCAAGGTGGTGACCGAACTGAAAACAGAAGACCTGCCCGACGAAATGAAGTCCATGACCTTGGAACAACGCCAGGCCTACGTAAAACAAAAAGCTGACGAGCGCACAAAAATTCAGAAGGAAATTCAAACCCTTAATGCATCACGCCAGAAATATATCGACACCCACACCAGCGAAAAAGACAAAGCCGCATCGCTCGACGTGGCCATGATCAACGCGCTGAAGGAACGCGGCAAGACCAAGAACCTGACGTGGAAGTAAGTAGCACAAAATGAAAGTTGTACATCGTCACAAAAAAAACAAACTACCATGAAAAACATTCTGCTCGTTAGTGCGCTCCTCACCGTTGTGGCTCCGGCCACCGCGCAATACAACAAAATAAACCTGAAGCTGGAGCAGCCCGTTGCGGCCAGTCCCTACAAATATCAATACCTGCAACTGTATCCGGTGCGGGCCAATGCAGTCTTTCAGGCGTCGCATAAAAACATCGGGAAATATGTGACGCTGAGGGAAGGATTGAAAACAAACAAAGCGGTGATCACGGAATATAACAGGGGAGAGGTGAACACGCTCTACATCGAGAACGTGTCGAAAGACACCATCATGGTGTTGTCTGGTGAAGTGGTGCAGGGAGGCAAGCAGGATCGTGTGATTGCCCAGGACTTTATATTATATCCGAAGAGTGGCAAAAAAGACATTGCTGTGTTTTGCGTGGAGCATGGGCGTTGGCAACCAAAGGAAGGCGAGTCGGGTGCAGATGCCATGAACTTCAAACAATATTATTCCTTCTCGTCTAACGAAGTGCGCAAGGCGGCTGCGGTTGATAAAGATCAGGGCAAGGTGTGGGACAAAGTGGCCGAGACCACCGCGAAAAACAACGCCAACTCCAGCACAGGCGCCCTCACCGCGCTGGCCAAATCGGGCACCTTCAGCAAAGAGCTGAAAAAATACACCGACCACTTCACGCCGCTGCTGGTGAACGAGCCCGACGTGATTGGTGTGGTGGTGGTGGCAGGCGACGCCATTCTGGGATGCGACATGTTTGCCACTCACGCGCTGTTTGCCCAACACTATCCCGACCTGGTGAACGCCTATGCCACCCAGGCCATCACCACCGGCAAACCCGTGACGGTGCCCTACGAAAAAACAAAACAATATCTCGACACCATCATTGCCGACGAATATAAACAGGATAACGAAGTGAAGAAGAAAGGAACGATGCTGAAAGAAGGCGGCAAGAAAGTGCACATCTCCACCTTTTGAAAAATGAATGCGCCGCGTGTCTAAACAATTGGGAGCGCACAGGGGTTTGAAAGTATATTGCTTCCCATGAAACAACAAGACTACGCCAACCATGTGCGCTACTACGCGCCGCATCATTTTGTTTTCTATCCCGTTGTGCTCACGTGCGCGGGCATGTGCACCTACTTCATGTTTCATCCGCCTTCCGAAGTGGTGGTGTGGCTGGCCTTGGGAGGGCAGTTTATGCTGCTCTCCTGGCTTTCGTTCATGATGCGCCAACACTACGGCCTCATCAACCAAAACCGCACCGTGCGCCTCGAACTGCGCCTGCGCTATTATATTCTCACTCAACAACGTTTCGAAGCAGTAGAGCAACAACTCACCTTCAATCAAATCGCCGCCCTGCGCTTTGCCTCCGACGCTGAATTCGTAGACCTCACCCAACGCGCCCTCCGCGAAAAACTTTCACCCGACCAGATCAAGCAGTCCATCAAACAGTGGCTGCCCGACACGATGCGGGTTTAGCGCCAACGCAGCACAGGTGTTGACGCGTTGAAAGCGCAAACCCAGGAAGCACGTTTGCGTGCCATGGCGTTTTGCACAATCCTTTCTATCTTGAAGGGAAAGAAAAAACGACCCCGTGAAAGTTCGCTACCAGGTATTGCTGCTACTCGTGCTCCTTTCCGTCATCACCTACCTCGACCGGGTGTGCATGAACGTGGTGGCCAAATATGTGAAGGCCGACCTCGGCCTCGACAACCAACAATTTGGCTATGTGCTCGCTGCGTTCTCGCTGGCCTATGCGCTGTTCGAAATCCCCACGGGAGCACTGGGCGATCGCATCGGCGCACGGCGTGTGTTGACGCGCGTGGTGGTGTGGTGGTCATTGTTCACCATGCTCACCGGTTCGGCGTTTGGGTTCATCTTTCTCATCATCATTCGTTTTCTCTTTGGTGCAGGCGAAGCCGGGGCCTATCCCAATGCATCGATTGCCATAGCACACTGGTTCCCCAAAACAGAAACAGCACGGGCCCAGTCGGCCATCTGGGCAGCCGGAAGAATAGGGGGAGCGTTAACGCCCCTCATCGTGGTGCCCCTGGTGCATGCATTCGGATGGCGCATGGCCTTCGGGGTGCTGGGACTGCTGGGCATTGCGTGGGCCATTGGATGGTATGTCTGGTTTCGCGACGAGCCCCGACAGAAAGAAACCGTCACTCCACAGGAGCTTGAAGAAATTGAAGCCGGTCGCAAACTCCGTGTTGGCCATCATGGCATTCCCTGGAAAGCCATCGCACAAAACAGCAACCTGTGGGCGCTCATGCTCATGTGTCATTTGTTTTTCTATGGCTCCTATTTCTTCACCAACTGGTCGTCGACCTATTTTCAGGAAGGCCTTGGCATGACAGAAGACGAATCGAAAAACTTCGTATCCCTTTCCTATTTCCTCGGCGCCATCGGCTGCCTCACCGGAGGTTTTCTAAGCGATTGGCTCACCAAAAGGTTCGGCCTGAAAACAGGACGAAGAACCGTGGCTCTTGCAGGCTTGGGATTGTCGGCCCTGTTGTTTTTAGGCGCTGGGGTGTTGAACAACAAAGAGTCGTCCGGCTATCTGCTGGCCCTGTCGGTGTTGACAAAAGATCTCGCCCTGCCCGTGGCATTTGCCGTGTGTGTTGACATAGGCAGACAGAACTCGGGCGTGGTAGTAGGGGCGATGAATTTTGCAGGCCAGTTGGGAGGATTTTTTATCACCCTCATCTTCGGCATCCTCGTGCAGCAGACGGGCAACTTCAGCTATCCGCTGTTTCTCATCGCAGGATGTTTGATAGTGAGTGCGGGGTTGTGGTTGAAGATCGACCCGACAAGGGCGGTGGAGGTGGAGTGATCGATTGTGTTAACGCATAAATCGTATTGAAAGGTCAACCGTTACAATCGTAACTAACGACAATAGTCCGAAGTACAGCATGCCGGTCAATCGCCGATCGTCGGTCCATGCTCGCCAGTGCTTCCATGTCCAATAGGCGAAGGCTATCAGCGAAATAATTTGCAATGCAGAGATGCATGCGGCCAGAGACGTTAGTATCCATTGGGGCATAACCATCGCATGGAAATTCAATCCCATAAGTAAAAACAGAGCGAGCGTAAGCAGCCAAATGTTTCGCGCGCTTCCTTGTGTTGAATTGAGTTTGAATTTTGAGATGAGGTTAGTCATGCGTTGCGAAATTGATGTTGTTCAGGCATTGGCAGCGTCGCCGATTAGTCTTCTATCCAAAGCTCAATGGTATTCTTAATTTCCCAGCGGCCATTCTCTAATCTGAGCATTGAACGCATGCCGTTACTGGCCAGGTAGTAATCTACGATGGCGAGCCGGTCATGGCAAATGGTTATGCCAATGATTGCCGGTTGGGTGAAAATGGCGGTCCAATCTTTGCGCATCGATGTTTTTAGTGCTGGACTCATAAAATTCAGTTTGTCATAGAACTCCATCTCTTTTTCAATAGTATTTGCCTGAATAAAATTCTGTGCAACACACCTATACTCGTCAAGCATGAAAAGTGTTTTTACTCCTTTGAATTTAATGTCGGGGCGAAAATGAAACAAGGTGTCTGTATAAACGTGGTCTTCCATGTCTAATGTGTCAACATCTTTGCTTAAGGTGAAGGGTATGTTATCCTGAATAACAATGTATTTCGCTCCTGTAAACCGGGTTCGGTCAGATTCAGGCCATCCGAAGTTCTTATAACTGAATGGGTCGAATAGCGCAGCATGAATGGAATAGATGATGCTGGAAATAGAGTCCCTATTTTTGGCATTCATCTTACTCGCTATTGATTTGTTGTGCCAGTCGTCTAGAAACACGGTTAGAAGTTTGATGGATTTGCGCTGAAAGGCTTTCTCCAATAACATTGATTTCTGAGCGCAGTTTTTGTTCTGCCCCTGTACGAAAATGCTAAAGAGCATGAGTGAAATAGTAGCCGCTAACATTTTCATATGCTTGTTTTTTTGCCACAGAAGTCCGGCCTATCTCCAAAAGGACTAAGGCAAAAACCGGTCATACGACTTCCAATACTTGTCTTTATAAATCTGGTATTTAATATCCAGATCCGGATAGTCCAGTGTTAGCTGATGCAGAACCTTTGAAGGTTTTCTGAAATCGCGGCAGGCCAGATAGATCTCGCGCACGCCGTCGGCGGTTTGGTGGCCGATGTATAGGTAGCCTTCGTGGTCCTTCAGGTCGTCCAGAAGTTTGTCTTCTAGTTGGTTGAGGATCTCGTCGGTTTCGGGGTCGGGCATGCCGTTGGTTTCGTGGCCGTCGAACGTAATTTCAAGACACACCAGCCAGGGGTGCGACGCCTTGTTTTCCCAGCTCAGAATGCTGGTGTTGATGGTGGCAATCAACATGTTTCCGCTCTCAAGGTCGGCTTGCAAAACCGAAAATTCGGCGTCGTCTGTGTTTTGCAGCACACCTTCATACTTTTCGATAAACTCTTTTTCGCGCCAGATCAAAAAGTCTTTCAGCTTCTCGATAGGTATAAGTTCTTTTTTGGCGTCGGCTTTCCCGATCACCACAAGGTTGTCTATGGTGGTTACCGAATTTAACTCGCCAACGAAGTTGTCGATGAACAAGTAGGTGCCTCCAGTGATCGACTCCTTGTCTTCTTCCTTATAGTCGCGGTGAACAATGGTGATGTCAATCTCGTCCGGATAGTCGGGGTCGTCGTTTGAGTAGAACGACAAGCTGTCTTTGTCGAACGTGTAGTCGTCCATGGCGATGCCCACGTTCTGGATGTCGATCGGGGGTTTCAGGGCCACAAACTTCCATCCGGCAAGGGTGGGAGCGGCGTTCACAAGCTCTTCCACAAACACAATGTTGGCAATGGCGCCATCGGCGGTGAACACCAACTTTGCGGTGTCGTCGTTCAGCATGCCGGTCACGTAAAAGAATCCGTCTTTCAGTTCATCAAGTTTGGGAGAAAGCTTCTCGAAAAAATCTTCTTCAATGGACGAGCCTTTTCGAACAGCATTCAGAAAATCTTTTTCGTGCTTTGCAAACCAGGCCCAGAAGTCGGCATAGTTGGCAACAGGTTCTTCTTTCTTTTGGAACAGGTTTTTAAGAAAGCTCATACAGACTAATTGGTTTTTGTGTTGGTGTTAAGGTCAGACCAGTCGAATTCGTGATAGAACGTGGTGGTGTCACCTGGCTGTCTTGTTGTGAATCTGTGTGCAATGGCTGGGATACCTTTTCTTGTTTCTAGTCTTTCCGATCGGCGTCTGGGTATTGCAGCCCTTCATCAACAAAAGCGTGGTAAATGAAGGAAAGATTAAATAGTTACTAGCCTAATTTTTTCACTTCCTCCAACGGCAATCCCGTAATCTCAGCAATCTCTTCGTCAGACATATTTTTCTCCTTCAACAATCTGGCGATTTGGATGCTTCTGGCAACACTGCCTTCTTTTATTCCCTCTTCTTTTCCTTTCACCAGCCCTTGCTTCAACCCCTCTATTTTTCCTTCTAATCTTCCCGCCTCTTCGGCAAGTTTTTTCAGCTGTTCAATTTGCTTATAGCGCGGCACAAAGCGGAGACTTTTTTGAAGTTCGGCCAGTAGTCCAATGTCGCTAAAACTGACGTAGTCGATGGGCGAGATGATGAGGTGGTCCAGCACGGGCACGTGGATGATGAGGCCCACCTGGATGAGCCGGTCGGTAAGAATCTTGTCGTTTTCGCTGGGCTCCAGGTTGCCGCTGGGATGGTTGTGCACCAGCATGACCTTGACCGCCCGCTTCTGCAACGCCACACTATAAACCTCCATGGGTTCCACCAGCGTTGAATTCACGGTGCCCATGCTGATCAGTTCCACAAACAAAATGTTGTTGCTGTTCGACAGCCCGATGACCCAGAAATGTTCGCGGTCCTGGTCTATCTTTTCTTCGCGCAACAAAACTTTCCGCATAATCTCAAACAGGTCGTCGGAGTTTAGGATGCGAATGCGCTCTTCGTCGCTTAGTTTTATGGTCATTGGCCTACAGTAAAGCTTATTTATGCAAGCAATAATAGTTTTATGCAGGGATTTTTAATAATTAATGACCGCTTTTTTGATTTGCCTTCACCACCCACCCACAATCACCATCACACCAACCCCAGACATTCGCGCACATCCCCGCCGCTACACGGCGTGGTTTTGGCGTTATTCGCGCTGTGCGAGACAACGTTGCTAGGAATAATAAAAAGCCAGGGCGTTGGCAATGGCGAAAGGGGATAACGCCAGATCTCCGAAAGGCAACTGTGCATCTCGAAAACCCGCGCGAGCATCTTTTTTATCGGACGGTCGATCTTTACAATCCGCGGTTGCCATTCAGAATGGGAACGGTGAAGTAAAAAGATGCGACACTGCATTTCTAAGTATCGACGTCGGAGTTCAAAGATGCGTGATCGGATATAAAAGATGCGTCGTCGCATCTAAAAGATCCGACGTTGGATATAAAAGATGCATCGTTGCATCTTTTATATCCAACGTTGTCAGGTTTTTCGGGGAAAATGAGAGTTTTTTATGCACCGTTGCGGTTAAAAGATTCGTTGTTCCATGGTTTACGTCAATCCCTACATCTTTTTCCGGAAGCGCACCAAAAAATAGGGCAAAATCCGAAGTCAAAAGATGCGTCATCGCATCTAAAAGATCCGACGTCGCATGTTAAAGATGCAACGACGCATCTTTTATATCCGCCATTGCATCTTTTAACTACGACTACTGACAAAATTGCTGTTCAGAACCTGACACACGGAGTTCGGAACACCGACGTCGGATCTTTTTGATTAGGCGCTTTGTCAAATCCGTTCGGGGTGATGGTAAGGAAAGCGATGTTGTGAAGAATTCGGCTGGCCATTTCGGGCTTTCTGTATATTTTGCAAATTGTATTGGGCTAAGTTTGTGTTATGAAGATATCTCCGATCCTGTTTGTGCAGCTTGTTGTGTTAGCATGTAGTCAAAAGAGAATAGGCGCCAGGGAAATATCTTTCTGCAAGTGAAAAAAAGTGATACCGCTGACAAGGAAAGGATAAAATGAAGAACGGGCAGTCAATTAAAATCAAAATTGATCCTGTATACGTAATGTTTGCGGGATTGGGATTTGTATCAATAGCTATTTTTATTAGTCTTCGAACTGCTCTCTTTGTGCTTTGCTTTTTAGCAACTGCAGCTTTATTCTTCCGTTTTTTTGCGGGCATTTATCTGCAAATTTTGAGTAAAGATAATTCACGGAGAATGACGAGGATAGTCGTGTTAAGTTTGCCTGTGATGTATAACTTTTTGGTTAGTCAGAGAGTAAACCCTAAGCAACTTATTTATGGCACAGGGAATGTGATGTCAGGTAAAGGCGGACTCTCAGTTGGCTTCGAGATAAGAAACAAATAGGAGAGAATGATGAAGAGAAGGTATATTTTATTTGCTTTAGTATTTGTAACGTCATTTAATCTTTTCTCTCAGGAGTCTTGCACCAAGCAAGACTCCATTCCCTGGAATAAGAACTATCGGCTTAGGTGGTCTTATAATGTCCTGCCGATTACGATTCATTCGATAAAATCTATAAAATGCCCCGAAGAAAGCCCGAAATCCTCAGATAAATGGGGAGTTACTAAAGCTGCAGATGGGAAACTATTATCCATTCGGGCTGACCTTCAACTCGTACAAGCGTGAGAAATCATTTGTAAATCGAATTAGGTTTCAAGGACAGGAACACACAGATGATCTTATGATTTGAGATTTTGGGATTCTGATAGCTTTGAATCTGTGTTGGCTAATTACAAACCGACTCAAGAGTAATAAACTATTTGCCTGTTGATGAAGGAATGATGAAAAAAATGATCGTTTTTATTTTTGTAATTACTCCTTTTTTTGGAGTAGCCCAAGACTTTGAAAAGGGAGTTTTTAATAGCCTTGTTTCGGCGTTGAGAGACCCTGCTAGTGTTCAGAGCCTAAGGCTAGACTCTGATGACATTGTAGAGATAAACCCAAGCCTGGTCAAGCTTATTAATGTTAGAAGCATTTCTTTAAGTCACAATCAAAGAATCAATTTAGCTGACCTATTCGATAAACTGGCCATGCTTCCGAAACTAGAGTTCTTGAATTTATCGGATTGCCACATTGAATCTTTACCAGCTAACATTTCAAAGTTATCCCACCTGAAGAAACTAATGCTCGGTAACAACAAACTGACAGAGCTTCCCCCTGAAATGAAACATTTGACAAAATTGAAAGAGTTGATTTTCAGTCAGTTTCCGGACGATTTCCGCAGACTTACTGAGGAACAGAAACTGCGGATGTTGAGTTTATTGCCTCGTACTAAAATATTACTCACAGAATATGCAGGGGGAACTCATGGCCATTATCGATTGGGGGCAAGGACAGTAAGCGTAACGAAGACCAACTTATGGCCCAATAAATAAAATCTTCTTTAGTTGGCATGTGCCATTTTGAACACTAGTAATGTCTTTTATCCATGGTGACTTTTTTGAGAATCGTCAGTTTTTGTTTTTGTGCTAACAGCCTGCAGGTCAAAGCCTGATAAAATTCCATTGCCTGAGGAAGATAATGTAGGGTATGTTAATACAAAGTTAGAATTCGATACGTCAGCAATGGCGATCCTCGCACTGGATAGTTCGAAACATGTTATTGGCGACCGGGCAATCGCTTCGGCTACGATTACTCAGGCGGAACTAGCCGTTGTTGACAGCCTGATGAAAGCTTATGTAGCGGATTATAATGCTAGTCTGACTAACGATCGCGGTGACCTTTATCGCATTAACATGGGTGAAGGGAACTACAGGATACAAATTGTAGCATTTTTTAATTCAGAAGGTGAAAAGGAAGCCTGGGTCAATGTTTTCTGCAAAGTTAGTGGTGACTATTGGAAGACTCGTCCTGTTGTTGTGTTTGATGGAGGGGCGTGTTATTTTCAGATCGACATCAATCTAACTAGAAAGGAAATTGATGGTTCGTTTGTTAACGGCCTGGGCTAGCCGACCTGAACAATGACTAACCAGTGGTGCGGGGTGTACCGTTCCTCAAAAAAAAACGGGCAGCCCATAGTTCTCACTACAGTTCTGCCCGCTCAGCAACTCCTTTCGGAGACCGGCACACAAAGGAATTAATCCTTGGGTTCGGCTTTAGCACTATCGGTTTTGCCTAGGCGCGCGAAGCGCTCAGCAAGATCCGCCTCTACCACTTTAGCTGCCGCCACATGGGCTTTAGCCGCCGCCTTCACAGACGCATAGTAGGTGCGCGCTGCCAGGTAGGCTTCGCTTCCAGACGCCAGCATGCTGTCGTCGATCTGCGTTACCAACTGCGACAGCAACTGATAGATGTGATTCAATTGACGTGCCGCCAGCAAGTCGGTCTCGAACTCTTCCAGTTTAATGTAGCTGGGAAGAAATTCAGGATTGCGCTTTGCATAGTCAGCCGCTTTTTCGGTGAAGGGCAGTGAGCCGTCGCCCATCTTGGCCAACTGTTGTCGCTGCTTGGTTGTGAGCGTAATAAGTTTGCCATCAAACAAGTTCTTCAACGTCAACACCGCCGCCTCAGCGTCTTTCCACTGCTGCTCCGTCATCACAAGAGAAATCTGATTTTCCATATTGCATACACCTCCTTTCCGTTACACGCGTAACATGCCCGGTTTGGCAAAGGGCGGGCCAATGCAAGAAAGTGGGAATGGAGGGTGGGGGAAGGGTTTTGTTTGGTTTTGGGTGGGTGTTAGCCGACGATATTTCGTTGGGGCGACGAAATATCGTTGGCTTAAGGGTAGAATGGGACAGCGGATTTGCCGTTGTTTCACTTGAGATATGGCAATAATATTCTCATCGACCCCATTCATGGAACGACTAGATGGTTTTGGTCAGAAATTCTATATTGACACTTGGACTTTCCGAAGCTATGTGAAATACATAGCAGCATACAATTGGCAACAGCCATTAACAGACCGGATGCAAAGCATTGCCCCAGGCAGTCGGACTAAGGGAAGCTTTCCCTACTCCCCAAACTCCACCCTTGCAAACTGCTGCGTCTTCTTCCTTTGCCCAAACAAAATCACCTGCGTCGAAGAAATCTGTTCACACACTTTCGGCCGCGTTGTCACCTCCATATCCAATGCTCCAAACAGCGGCTCACGCACCTGCTTGCCCTGCTGGTCAATGCTCACCAGCATAATCATCGAATTCTCATTCCGGCTAGCTGGGCTGTAGTTATAAACTTTCCCAGTGCCCGTGTAAGTGGCATTCTTCCGGTTGTCATTAAAAATAAAACACAGCCTTCCTTTCACAATCGACATAGTGTAGGACGAATAAAAGCCACCGTCGTCGATGGTGTGCTGGCGCTTGGCAATCTTCTCGGCCCATGAAATCTGGCCGGCGGGGTCGATCTTCACCACGATGATGTCGTTGTAGTTGTAGTGGTAGGTGGTGTAGTTTTGCATCATGCCGTTCATCATCATGTTGCTGGTGGAGGTGGTCATGTAGTATTGTTCGCCGATCAGCATGGCGCTGCCGTCTTTGCCTACCAACAATTTGTCGAGGTCGTATTCCAGCATCTCGTTTTCGTCGCCGTTTTTTTCTTTGCGGCGGGCACGGTCGGCTTCGCCTTCTTTCATGTTTTGGGTGATGAAGTCGATGCCGAATTCTTTGAAGCTTTTGGTTTTGATTTCTTTGGTGGCGGCGTCTACCGTGAGGAAGTAGGAGCCGCGGATGCTGTTGGTTCCTTTTTCGGAATAGAAGCCGGCGCAGATCAGGTTTTTGTTGTTCAGGATTTCGATCTGCATGTCGGTGAGAAAACGGTCTTCAAGGCTGATGGGATATTCTTTGGCTTCGGTGCCTTTGTTGAGGAAGGCAAACACGTTGTAGGTGTAGTTGGGAAGGCCGTGGCGTTTGCTCTTGCGTTTGTCTTTGTAGATCACGGCGAGCAGATACACGTCGCCTTCGTTGTCAACACGCGTGCTTTCAATGGTGAAGAGGCCGTCGGCATAGGGGAGTTTCACTTCTTTGTTCCATAGGGGAGTCATGGTGTCGTCCAGCACCTGGAAGCCAAACGATTCGGGTTCGTTCTTTGCGTAGGGCAACGAATAGAATACCATCACCTTCGAGCTGTCGCGCGAAACTTTTATGGCGAAGCCGCCGCTGTTGCTGCTTGACTTTCCTGTGAAATCTATTTCGGCAATCTGGCGTGCGTTGGGCATGGGCTCCAGCGTGCTTTTGTTGATCTCCTGCACAAAGAGCATGTTCTTGTCAACACGCGTGTCGCGCACCGACGAGAAGAGGTAGAGCTTGTTGTGAAGTTGCAGCACCATTTCCAGCAACGCGTCTTTGCCGTCGTGTTTCAGATCGAGGTCGAAGGAGCGTGTGGGTTTAAACGTTGGATCGTAGTGTTCCAGGGTGAAGCGTCGGGTAGATGATGTGAAGCCGTAGCGTTCTTTAATGGCGTAGATGCCCGACTTGTCGAAGCCCACAATGTCGTTGAGGGAGGAGCGGCGGGGAGCTTCAAATTCTTTTCCCCACGTCACGCGGGGTTTCAATTCCTGGGCGTGCAGCAGGGCCGTGGAAAGGAGGAACAGCAGGAGGGTGGCGATGAATTGCGTTTTGGTTTTCATGTCGGGAAGGATAACGTTTGGAACAGAACCGATCGTATGGTAGCCGCGCTCAAAAAGTAGTGTTCACCTTTTGGCGGCGGAGCCTGAAAACAAAAGACCCGTGACAGTATCACGGGTCTTTACAGTGTATGGCAATGAATTAAGCCAGTTCGCGAAGGTCAACGGGCACAACACGCGAGATACCTTTCTCTACCATGGTGATGCCATAGATCACGTCGGTAGAGCTCATGGTGCGCTTGTTGTGTGTCACGATCACAAACTGCGAGTCTTTGCTGAAGTTGCGGATGATGTTGTTGAACTTGTCGATGTTGGCATCGTCAAGCGGCGCATCCACTTCGTCGAAGATACAGAACGGTGCAGGCTTCAACAGATACATCGAAAAGAGAAGGGCCGTGGCCGTCAATGTCTTTTCTCCACCCGAAAGCTGGTTGATGGTGAGGGGACGTTTGCCTTTGGGTTTGGCAATGATGTCGATCTCCGAATCCAGCGGATTGTTGGGGTCTACCAGGCGCAGGTCGCACTCGTCGCCTTCGGTGAAGAGCGAGCGGAACACGCGGATGAAGTGTTCTTTAATTTTGTTGAACGCATCCATAAACGTCTGGCTGGCCACGCCTTCAATTTCGGCGATGGTGTTAAAGAGCGATTCTTTGGCTTTCAGCAAGTCTTCCTTCTGCGTGATGATAAAGTCGTTGCGTTGTTTGATCTCCGTGTAAGCTTCCATGGCCATCGGGTTGATGGGGCCCATGTTGTCGAGGCGGTCGCGGATCTTTTGCACATCGTGACGGATCTTGTCTTCGTCGGCTTTCGAGAAGTCGTCCGGTTGTTGGTCGGGCGATTGGCCGATCACGGCATCGAGGTCGATGTTGAACTCCACCGAGAGGCGTTCCTTCACGGAGTTCAGTTGCATCTTGCTTTCGTTCAGCTGTGTTTGCAGGTCCATCAACGTGGTGTCGATGTTCTGGCGCTGATGTTGAATCTCGCGCAGTTGTTTGTCCACCTGGTCAATGTGGCCACGTGATTCGTAGTATTCTTTTTCCGCTTCGCTCAACCCTTTCTCCATGCCTTCTTTCTCCTCGTACATGCCCAGGAGTTCGTCGTCGTTGGATTGTGTGGTTTCGATGATGCGTTTCACTTCATCTTCATTCTTCTTCAGCTCTTCGGCGTTCACTTCGATGCGCTGGCTGCTTTGATCCATCGATTCCTGCTTGAAGCGCGTCTCTTGTTCGATGCTCTTCACGCGGTTTTCCTGCTGGTGGAAGAAGATGTTCTGCTCGTTGTAGGCGGCCGACTTCTGGCTCAGCACTTCGCTGTTCGAAGCCAGGTTGTTGGTGATGCCTACGAGTTTTTCTTCCTGTTCTTCGAGGTCGTGCAGGGCACGTTGCGCTTTGGGCTTCAGGTCGTCGAGCTCGCGGAGCAGGGTGTCTATTTTTTCGAGAATGTCTTCGCGACGCAGATCGGCGCTGCTCAGCATTTGTGCAAACTGTTCGCGCTTGGTGCGGATGGAAACAAACTCGTCGTTCACCTGGCGAATGGCATTTTGCACTTCGTCGATCTGGTGACGGATCTTGTTGTTCTTCAGCTTTTCGAGGTCGGCTTGTTTTTCCAACAGGCTGGCGCGGATATCGTCGAGTTTGGCGGTCAGTTCTTTGATCTCCTTCTCGAGTTTCTCCATGTTCTTTGCACGCCCGATCTTTTTGCCTTCGAAGAGGCCTACCGATCCGCCGGAGATGCTGAACTTGCGTTTGGTGAGCTTGCCGTTTTTGGTGATGAACGTGTTCTCGTCAGACGACGGGATGGTCTTGGTGTCGCCTTCGTAGATGTATACTTTGTCGAGGATGTACGTCATCAGCTTCCGGTACTTCTGATCGTATTCAATGATCTCGGTAGCGGGAAAGGCGTTGTCGTATATGCGGCCCGTGGTCGATTCAAACTTATCGAACGCGTCCAGGATAAAGAAGTGTGCTTTGCCTTTGGCCGCGTCGCTCAGGATGTTGATGGCTTCGTAGGCTTCCGACTCGTGTTCAACGATGTAGTAGTTCAGGTATGGCTCGAGATAGTTCTCGATGGCCACGCGATATTCTTCTGATGTGGTGAGGATGTCCGACAGGAGGGGAGCATTCTTGCCCACCTTCTTCTTTAAAAATTTGATGGCTTCGGGAAACCCTTCCAGGTTTTCGACCAGCGATTTGGTGAGGTTGTATTCGTTCTGGCGCGCGTCCAGCTTGCGGCCGGTCACGTTCATCTCTTCGCGAATCATGTCGATTGTTTTCTCGACGTGCACCATACGCTCTTGCATGGTTTCCTCATCCTTCTTCAAGCGTTCCTGCTCGGCGTTTTTCACGTTCAGGTCTTCCTGCAGAATCTTGAGTTTGTTTTCGAACTCAACAAGGCTGGCGCTTTGCTGGCTGGTGTCTGATGCCGTTTTCTCCAACTCTTGTTTGAGCGACGAAACCTGGATTTCGCGGATCTCTACGCCCTTGTTGATCTGGAAGCTTTCTTCCTGCCGCTCGCGTTGCACGCGGCGGATCGAATCGGATTGCTGTTGCAATTCGGTCGTGATATTTTTCTGGGCTTCGTAGTCGGCCTTCAAGGTTTCCAGCTTGTGGCTGATCTCTTCGAAGATGTCTTCGGCGGTTTTCTTTTCGGCTTCCAGGCTTTGAATGCTGAAGCGGGCGCGTTCGTTGCTTTTGCGATCCTGATCAATCTGGTCGCGAAGGCCGGTGGCGCGGTCGTTCAGATATTTGAGACGTTCGTTTTTGATCTGCTTCTCGCTTTCGTATTGGCGGATCTTCGAAACAAACTCGTTGATAGCTTTCTGACGCGACGAAAGTGTTTTCTCTTTCAGGATCAGCTCTGCCTTTGCTTTCTCGATAGACGCTTCGCGTTCGGCGATGTCGGTGGTGAGGCCCAGCTTACGGTCGTTTTCCAGTTCCACTTGCTTGGTGAGGTGGCTGAACTTGTCCTTTTGTTTGTTCACCACCACCTTGGCCAGGAAGATGCTTTTTTCCTTGTATTCCTCCTTGATCTTGTAGTAGTTCTCGGTTTGCTTGGCCTGTTTTTCAAGGCTCTTCATGTTCTTCTCGATTTCGAAAAGCAAGTCTTCCACGCGTTCGAGGTCGGTGTCGGTGTCCTCAAGTTTCTTGAGGGTTTCTTTCTTGCGTTTTTTGAATTTCGAGATGCCGGCGGCTTCTTCAAACAGGGTGCGGCGGCTGTTGTCGCGGTCGTTCAGAAGATCGTCTACCATGCCCAGCTCGATGATGGCGTAGCTGTTGGAGGCTACCCCGGTGTCGAGGAAAAGGTTGGTGATGTCTTTGAGACGGCACACCACGCCGTTGAGCAGATATTCACTTTCGCCGGAGCGATAGAGGCGCCGGGTGATGGTGATCTGCGCATATTCGGTGGGCAGAATGTTTTTGGTGTTGTTGATGGTGAGCGACACCTCGGCCATTTGCTGGGCGCTGCGTCCACTGGTGCCGTTGAAGATCACATTTTCCATCTTCTCCGAGCGTAGGGCACTGGTTTTCTGTTCCCCTAACACCCAGCGGATGGAATCCACTACGTTCGACTTGCCACATCCGTTTGGTCCAACAATCCCCGTAATCCCTTCATCAAAATTGATAACGATTTTGTCGGCAAAACTCTTGAAGCCTTTGATCTCCAGTTTCGCTAATTGCATGCTGTAAGTGGTTGTTTTTGGTACGTTCCGCCGTTTGACAGGCTACAGGTTCACGAGGCGGTGATGCGGAGCGGGTTGAGCGATCCAAAATGCGCCGTGCCTGCTGCCTTCTGTGCAAAGGGGAGGGCAAAGATAAACCACTCACACGGGCAATTCAAAATAAAAATTTATAGGCCGAAAAGGCCTTGAAAACGCACTTTTATGCCCAAAATCCGAACTTTCTCGCGGTTTTTGGGGACCAAAACCGGTGGCTTTTCCGATGCTTTTTTCAGTCTGTTGGAAAGCCGTCGACGAACGAACCTTACCGGGCATAAAACACCAAAAAAGCACCCCTAAATAGGTTTTTCGTTTTTTTTCCTAAATTTGTTTCTAATGGACAATTTTAAGTTATGGCTTTATGTGATCATAGGGATCGTGTACCTGCTCAGCAGGTTACTGAAGAAACGCCCTGACCAGTCCAACCCCGTTCCCCAAAACAGGCCGTCGCAGACCCCTCAGCGGGCTCCGCAACCGACGCCAAATTCTGCCGAAAAAGCACTCACGTTTGAAGAACTGCTTCGCGAAATAACTTCACAGAAGGAAACTGCCCCGCAGCCCCGCCCCGTAGCCAAACCGATGCCCCAGAGAGAGCGGGAGAAACCCGCCGTGTTAGAAGATGCTGACTACGACTATCGCAAGCACGACAATGTGTATGACGTGTATGAAGAAGCGAAAAAGCAGGCCTTCTTCAGACCATCGCTGGAAGAAACCATGAAAGTTGAAGATACAGTTGTGAAGTACGGCAAGTTCAAAGAGTTCGAGCTGGCCAAGGAACGTGATCTGATGGCCGAGTATCTGAAAGACTTTCAGGATCCGGAGGGGTTCAAGAAGGCTGTAGTGATGAGTGAAATACTCCAACGGAAATTTTAGCTTTTCAACCTAAAAGGTACTTCCAGGGATTTGATTTTTTAAACTGACTTTTTGTAACACGCCTATCTTACTTTATATATGCTGGTTACAATATTTTTTTGAAAACTATTTATAAGTGCTTTACTTTTTAATCTTGGCTTTAGAATGAATAGAACTCTACTCTTTCTGCTATTTCTCCTGAGCATGGGGAGACTCAGCTATGCACAGTGCCAGTCAAACGTCAAAGTCGCCGAGGCCAAAACCACTCCCGGTTCGGGGTTAGGTGTGATTGAAATACGGGTGGAGAGCCATGGCTCGTTCACCGGCAAGCTTGTGGCATTCAAAGGCATCCAGGAATTTACTGTTAAAGATTTTTCGGGCTCGGGAGGCAAAACCTTCCTTTTCGAAAACCTGAAGAGCGATGTTGTTTATCGCGTCGAGGTAGCCTTCGATCGAGAGACCGAGTTTTTGTGCCGTAAGAAACACACGGCCGATATTGTATTAACCGACAGTAAATAAGATAACATGCTGAAAGTTTACCACAAATTCTTTTTGGCGTTCGCTGTCTGTCTCACGTTCCTTTCGGCGGAGGTATACGGCCAGTGTTTGACAATCAGCACTTCCTCACAAAGTGTGAATTGCTTTGGAGGAAACGATGGTCAGATTTCCGTCACCGTCAACACCGGCGTTGCGAACTACACCTACGAGCTTTACTATGATGATGGCGGGTTAACCCTCCTGGGACGTATTGCCAACACGGCTTCCAAAAATGTAGTCTTCAGAGTAGGCAATGGAACGTTGACCGAGCCCGGCGCCGAAGTGTTCGGTATCCCGGCCAACAATGGTCTGAGTCAATATAGAGTGAGCGTTATCGCCAGTGGCGGGGGGTCTTTCGTCTGCGAACGAAAAACAGCCTTTCTCACCGTCACCGAACCGACCAACGCCCTTTCGGCCACCATTAATAATATAGACCCCGACTGCGATCCTTCTGTGGGATCCGGTAACGGTACTATCGACATTCAACCTGCCGGGGGCACTGCCCCCTATACGTATTTATGGTCAGACGGTGCCGTGTCGCAAGACCGCTCCGGCATCGACGCGGGGCCCTATAGCGTAACTGTCACCGACAGCAAACTTTGTACGTTCGTGCTGAACGCTACCGTTCCCGTTGTGACCCAAGCCAATGCCGGAGCAGACCAAACGGTTTGTGCCGACAACACCACACTGGCCGGTAATGCGCCGGGCACGGGAGAAATCGGAACCTGGACCGTTATTTCCGGTACCGGTGTTTTCGCGAACGCCAATGCCCAAAACACCACCGTGGGAGGCCTCAGCATGGGGGCTAACGTATTTGAGTGGCGCATCACCGATGCTCCGCCTATTACTTGCACGGGAACATCGTCTAACGTAACCATTACCCGCAGCACGCCCGCATCAGTAGATGCCGGACCGCCGCAGACGATATGTAATGGAGGAACCGCCACGCTTGCCGGCACATTTGGAGGCGCAGCCACCAGCGTTACCTGGACAGCACCTACCGGCGACGGAGCCTTTGTGAACGCCACCTCTGTAAACGCAACCTACACCCCCGGCCCCAACGATATCGCAGCCGGAACGGTAGTATTAGTTCTAACCACAAACGATCCTCTTGGCCCTTGCCCTGCAGTGAGCGACAACGTGACCATCACGATCAACGCCACGGCAACGGTAGACGCCGGTCCTAATCAGACCATTTGTGCCGGAAGCACTGTTACCCTCGCGGGCACATTCGGTGGCTCGGCCACCGGCATTTCCTGGAGCAAACCCGGCACATCCGACGGAACCTTTAGCAACATCACCAATCCTTCGGCGGTGTTCACCCCCGGACCCAATGACCTGATCAACGGTTCAGTTATACTCACCATCTCTACCGACGACCCGGCAGGTCCTTGTTTGCCCGCCACCGACGTCGTGACCCTCACCTTTAACCAGGCGGCTACAGTTGACGCCGGCCCGGCCCAAACCATCTGCGGTACCAGCACGGCTACTTTGGCCGGCTTGATCGGGGGCTCTGCCACCAGCGCCACCTGGAGTGGCGGCACCGGAACCTTTGCCCCCAATGCCACGACCTTAAATGCAGTATACACACCAAGCGCAGCAGAAAGAACAGCCGGAACAGTAACCCTTACGTTGACGACCAACGATCCGAACGGCCCTTGCCCTTCGGCAACGGACAACGTGGTGATTACCCTGGATCCGTTCGCGACTGTAGACGCCGGTGTGAACCGGACCGTGTGTGCCGGCACCACCGTGACGCTTGCGGGCGTGATTGGCGGCGCGGCCACCTCGGCAACCTGGAGCGGCGGCACGGGCACATTTAGTCCCAACGCCACAACACTCAATGCAGTCTACACACCCAGTGCAGCAGAAATCACAGCAGGCACGGTAACGCTCACCTTAACAACCAACGACCCTCCGGGGCTTTGTTCGTTTGTGACCGATGCCATGACCATCACCATCACACCGGTAGCCACGGTCAATGCAGGGCCGGATCAAACGATCTGCGCGGGCAACTCGGCGACCCTTGCCGGCACTGTTGGCGGCTCGGCCACCGGAGGCACCTGGAGTGGCGGCACAGGCACGTTCAGTCCGAATGCAAACACACTAACAGCAACGTATATTCCCAGCGCAGCCGAAATTACAGCAGGCACCGTGACGTTGACATTGACCACGGCTGGCCCTTGCGCGGTGCAGACCGATAACGTGGTGATCACCATCACGCCGGCAGCCACGGTGAATGCCGGACCTGACCAGAGCATTTGTTCGGGAAGCACCGTGACCCTTGCGGGCACCGTTGGTGGCTCGGCCACAGGCGGTGTCTGGAGTGGCGGCACAGGAACGTTCAACCCCAACGCAACAACCTTAACAGCGATCTACACACCGAGCGGAGCCGAAGTAACGGCCGGCTTTGTTGTGCTGACACTGACCACCACGGGGCCTTGTGCCACCGTGAACGATAATGTTAGAATCACTATCAGACCTGTGGCGACTGTCAATGCAGGTCCTGATCAAACCATTTGCGCAGGCAACACTGCGACACTTGCGGGAGCAGTAGGTGGTTCCGCCACGGGCGGCACCTGGAGCGGCGGCACCGGAACATTTGCACCGAACGCCAATACCTTAAACGCTGTGTACACACCGAGTGCGGCGGAAAGAACCGCTGGCACGGTGACGCTGACCTTGACAACGGTTGGCCCCTGCGCCGTGCAGACCGACAACGTAACGATCACCATCAACCCTGCGGCTACCGTTAATGCCGGTCCTGATCAAACCATTTGTGCCGGCAACACCGCGACCCTTGCAGGCGCAGTGGGTGGTTCTGCCACCGGCGGCACCTGGAGCGGCGGCACCGGAACATTTGCGCCGAACGCCACAACATTAAATGCGGTGTACACTCCAAGTGCAGCTGAAAGAACAGCGGGCACCGTAACCCTTACATTAACAACCACAGGCCCTTGCGCCGCGCTGACGGACAACGTCGTCATCACCATCACACCAGCAGCTACTGTCAATGCCGGAGCGGATCAGAATATCTGTTCGGGCAGCACGGTTACATTGGCCGGCGTTATTGGCGGGTCGGCTACGGGTGGAGTATGGAGTGGAGGAGCGGGCACGTTCAATCCGAACGCGACTACTTTAAATGCTATCTACACACCAAGTGCTGCAGAAGTTACGGCTGGAACCGTTACGCTGACGCTGACCACCACCGGTCCTTGTGCGGTTGCTACGGACAATGTTGTCATCACCATCAGACCCGTGGCTACAGTCAATGCCGGTCCGGATCAGACGATATGTGCGGGCAACACCGCGACCCTTGCGGGTGCTGTGGGAGGCTCTGCCACCAGTGGAACCTGGAGTGGCGGAACCGGAAGCTTTGCCCCGAATGCCACAACCTTAAATGCAGTCTACACACCCAGTGCGGCCGAAGTAACGGCGGGTACAGTAACCCTCACGTTGACAACGGTTGGCCCTTGTGCCGTGCAAACGGATAATGTAACAATCACCATCACGCCGGCAGCCACTGTCAATGCAGGTCCTGATCAAACCATCTGCTCGGGAAGCACAGTTACCCTTGCCGGTGTTATTGGCGGGTCGGCTACGGGTGGAGTATGGAGTGGGGGAGCGGGTACGTTCAACCCGAATGCTACTACTTTAGGGGCTGTCTATACGCCAAGTGCAGCCGAAGTTACGGCCGGAACCGTTACGCTGACCTTGACCACCACGGGTCCTTGCGCAGTGCGGACGGATAACGTGACCATCACCATCAGCCCTGTGGCCACGGTGAACGCCGGTCCCGATCAGACCATATGCGGCGGCAACACGGTGACCCTTGCGGGTACAGTGGGAGGCTCTGCCACCGGGGGAACCTGGAGTGGTGGAACCGGAAGCTTTGCCCCGAACGCTACAACCTTAAGTGCAGTCTACACGCCAAGCGCGGCCGAAGTAACAGCGGGTACAGTAACCCTCACGTTAACAACGACCGGCCCTTGTGCTGTGCAAACTGATAACGTAACCATCACCATCAACCCTGCTGCCACTGTCAACGCTGGACCCGACCAGACTATTTGCGCGGGCAGCACCGTGACACTGGCAGGTACTGTGGGCGGTTCGGCAACCGGCGGTGTGTGGAGCGGAGGCTCCGGCACATTCACACCGAATGCCAATGCCTTGAACGGAACGTATACACCAAGCCCGGCAGAATTAACAGCCGGTACCGTGACGCTGACGCTGAGCACCACAGGTCCTTGCGCAGCACTCACCGATAATGTAACCATCACCATCAACGCACCGGCCACTGTCAATGCAGGTCCCGATCAAACCATCTGTTCGGGTAACACCGTTACGCTTGCCGGAACCATTGGAGGTTCTTCGACCGGCGCGGTTTGGAGCGGCGGCACAGGCACGTTCAATCCTAATGCAACAACCTTATCAGCGGTCTACACCCCGAGCGCAGCCGAAGTAACGGCGGGCACGGTTACGCTGACGTTGACAACAACAGGCCCTTGTGCCGTAGTGACCGATAACGTAGTTATCACCATCAGCCCTGTGGCCACGGTGAACGCCGGCCCGGATCAATCGATCTGCGCAGGCACCAACGCGACCCTCGCGGGCACAGTTGGCGGTTCGGCCACTGGCGGAACCTGGAGCGGCGGCACGGGCACATTCGCACCGAATGCCACAACCTTAGGAGCAACCTATACACCCAGTGCCGCGGAAGTTACCGCGGGCACAGTTACACTGACGTTGACCACGACAGGCTCTTGCGCTGCTGTGACAGACAATGTGACTTTTACTATTACCCCGGCAGCTACAGTAAACGCTGGTCCCGATCAAACCATTTGCGCAGGCAGCACAGTTACGCTGGCCGGAGCCATTGGTGGTTCGGCTGCTACCGGCACCTGGAGCGGCGGCACGGGCACTTTTGCACCGAGCAATACCACACTGGCAGCAACGTATGCACCAAGTGCAGCCGAAGTAACGGCAGGCACAGTGACATTGACGCTTACTACCGCAGGTCCCTGCGCCGTGCAAACGGATAACGTAGTGATTACTATCAGCCCTGCGGCAACCGTGAATGCTGGTCCCGACCAAACCATTTGTGGCGGCAGCACCGTGACCCTTGCGGGCACCATCGGTGGAGCAGCAACCGGGGCGACCTGGAGCGGCGGCACCGGCACCTTTGCACCAAACAATACTACTTTAGGAGCCACGTATACACCGAGCGTTGCAGAAGTGACTGCCGGAACCGTGACACTGACTTTGACCACGTCGGGTCCTTGCGCCGTCGCCACCGACAACGTGACGATCACCATCAATCCTGCGGCAACCGTCAATGCCGGTCCTGACCAAACCATTTGTGCCGGAAGCACGGTGACGCTCGCAGGTTCTGTGAGTGGTTCTGCCACCGGGGGCACCTGGAGCGGCGGCACCGGAACATTCGCACCCAATGCGAACACGCTAGGAGCCGTCTACACACCGAGCACTGCCGAAGTAACAGCAGGCACGGTGACACTGACCTTGACCACAACGGGTCCTTGCGCAACACTTACCGACAACGTGGTGATCACCATCACCACACCGGCCACAGTAAATGCGGGCACTGACCAGACGATCTGCGGCGGTTCGACCGTTACGCTTGCCGGAACCATTGGAGGTTCTTCGACCGGCGCGGTGTGGAGTGGAGGAACGGGAACATTCAATCCTAACGCCACTACCTTATCAGCCATCTACACTCCGAGCGTGGCCGAAGTAACAGCAGGCACCGTGACCCTGACGTTGACCTCAACCGGCGGTTGCGCCGTAGTGACGGACAACGTGGTGATCACCATCACACCACCGGCCACTGCGAATGCAGGTCCTGATCAAACGATCTGTACCGGCAGCACCGTGACGTTGGCAGGGGCTATTGGAGGTTCCGCTACAAGTGGTACATGGAGTGGAGGCACGGGCACTTTTGCACCGAACGCCAACACCCTCAACGCAACCTATACACCAAGCGCCGCCGATCTTCTTGCGGGCACAGTGACGCTGACGCTGACAACTGCAGGAGGCTGCACGGTAGCGACAGATGACGTAATCATCAATATTAATTCTGCACCTACGGTTAATGCTGGTCCCGACCAGACGATCTGCTCCGGTTCATCGGCCACGCTGGCCGGCACCGTTGGAGGTTCGGCAACGGGCGGTGTGTGGAGTGGGGGAACGGGTACCTTTAACCCCAACTCGCTAAACCTTAGTGCAGTCTATACACCAAGTGTCGCCGAAATCGGAGCGGGTTCTGTGACCCTGACGCTGACTACCATTGGATCGTGCACGGTGTTGACCGACAACGTGACCATCACTATCAGCCCCGGTGCCACAGTCAATGCCGGTCCTGATCAAACCATCTGCGGTGACGGAAGCGTTACCCTGGCCGGAGCCTTTGGAGGTTCTGCTACGGGAGCAGCATGGAGCGGAGGGGCAGGCACATTTGCACCCGATGCGAACACGCTCAACGCGGTCTACACACCGAGCGTTGGCGAAGTGGCGGCGGGTACGGTAACCCTCATGTTGAGTTCGGCCGGACCTTGTGCGGTGGTGACTGACAATGTTATTATCACGATCAATGCCCCCGCCATTGCCAATGCGGGAGCAGACCAGATCATTTGCGCCGGCGGCACAGTGACCCTCGCGGGCTCATTTAGCGGTTCGGCCACCAGTGCGACCTGGAGCGGCGGTGCCGGCACCTTTGCACCGGACGCCAATACATTAACCGCCGTATACACGCCATCTGCAGCCGAAGCAACAGCCGGCAGCGTGACGCTTACACTCACTACTAACGACCCCGACGCTGCAGGTCCTTGTAACGGAGGAACGGATACCATCGTGATCACCATCAGTTCCGGCGCTACCGCTAACGCCGGTCCTGACCAAACGATCTGCGCGGGCAACAAAGCCACGCTGGCAGGAGCCTTCACCGGCGCGGCAGGAATTACCTGGACAACCGCCGGCGACGGAACCTTTAGCGACGCTACCTTGACAAACGCAGAGTACACACCGGGTGTGAACGATCTTGCGGCAGGAACGGTAACACTCACCATGACCACCGGCGGGCCTTGCGCTTCCGTGGCAGACATTGTAGTGATCACCATCAACCCTGCGGCTACCGTGGCAGCTGGCCCCGATCAGATTCTTTGCTCCGGCGGCACAGCAACCCTCGCGGGCAGCTTCACCGGATCGGCAACAGGTCTGCTCTGGACGACAGCCGGCGACGGCACGTTCAGCGACGCGACCGACGAGAACGCGATCTACACGCCTGGCACTGCTGACATCGCGGCAGGTTCTGTGATACTCACAGCAACGGCTACGGGCACTTGCTCGGGTGTTACAGACAACGTGACTATCACTATCAATCCTGTAGCCCTTGTTGATGCAGGACCTACACAAACCGGCTGCGGTGGAAGCTCTGTGACACTCGCGGGTGTTATCGGTGGCTCGGCCACATCGGCGACCTGGTCGGGTGGAACGGGAACGTTTAGCCCTAATGCAACCACACTCAACGCAACCTACACGCCCAGCGCGGCGGAGATCACATCAGGAACCGTAACCCTTACCCTGACCACAAACAACCCTGCCGGTCCTTGTCCTGCAGTATCGGATGTTGTGGTGATCAACTTCACCCCGATTCCGGGTGACCAGGTGACCTTTGGCAATGAAATGTGGATCGGATATGTGTATTCCGACGCGGCTGCACCGTCGCCCCCCGTTTCAAACATCGATTTTGCTTCGGCGAAGTATAAAGGCTTTATCGACGAAACCGATGTGCCGCTGTTGGGTGCATCGACCTATAACACCACTACCGATGCCTTCAACCTCAACTTGTCTAACAATGTGCCGCTGGCCGGTCCCAACGTCTGCGGATCGTTCCTGAACGATTATAGCGTTCGCTTTAAGATGAGAAAAACATTTGCGGCGGGTGTGTATACATTCACCGTGGGTGGCGACGATGGTGTGCGCTTGTTGATCGACGGCAACCCCATTGCCGGAGTGTTTGCAGCACATACTTATACACAATACACAGGCACTACCTGTCTCACGGCAGGCACGCACGATTTGATTATTGAGTATTTTGAAAGAGGTGCAAACTCACGCGTATCGTTTGACTTCACACCTGCACCGACACCTATCGCGCCTCCTGCAGCGGTATGTTTGAACAGTGCGACGGCACCTACATTGACAGCGTCGTCTACAGATACCAACGTAACTGGATTCAACTGGTATAGCGACGCAGCCCTTACCAACAACGTGGGCACCGGAGCAACCTTCACGCCTGTGTTAGGAAATGGCGCAGGTCAATTGGATGTTACCGTAGTAGGCAACACGTCTTACTTCGTCACGCCGATATATCCTTGCGGCGAAGGTTTGTCCACCACCGTGGTGGTGAGCGTTGTGAACGGTGCAACCCTGACCATCACCAACAGTTCGGTGTGTGAATCGGGCGGTATCGTAGACCTGAGAACATTTGTCACGGCATCGCCTGCCGGTGGAACATTCACGTTCTCCGGACATTCGGCCATCACGGGCAACAATTTTGATCCTTCGGGCGTGACCGGTGCCATCAGCATCTCCATTGGCTATACTGTGGGAAGCTGTGCCGCCACTTCAGGAACGCTGACACTGAACGTCATCAATAATTCGACAATAACAGTACCCACAACGCCGATCACCGTGTGTCAGAGCGGCGGCGTGATCGATCTCAATACATTGGTGAGTGCTGTTCCGGGCGGAGGTGACTTCGTGTTCACGGGCTCAACGGGCATCACCGGCGACAACTTTGATCCTTCGGCTGTGACCGGTACACAAACCATTCTGGTGAACTACACCATTGGCGGAGGATGTGCTGCTGCGCAACAACAGTTCACCATCGACGTGGTTCCTGCAGCAACCATCACAACCACAAACACCACGGTTTGCCCCGGCGGTGGAACGGTTAACCTGGCGTTGCTGGTTTCCGGAACACCTACTGGCGGAACGTTCACATTCAGTGGCACAGGCGTAACCGGAAATATCTTTAACCCTGCGGCCTTTGCCGGAACAACAGTGACGGTGAACGTTACTTACACTCCTGCAGGTTGCAGCCCGGTGAGCAAAACGTTGCAAGTCATTGTTCGTGCAAACAACGATGCTGCGTGCGGCGGTGGAGGATCTGATTGCGCGAACTTCAGCTCGATTCAGCCGACCATCATCACACCTCCTTCGTGCAACGATCGCGATGCCGGCGACGTGCAGTTTAACATCGCGCGTGCCGACGGAACACCGTCAACATTCCGTGTGATCTGGACGTATGGAAGCAACACGCAAACCAAGTTCACATCAAACACCACGAACTTTAACCAACTGAAATCAGGACTTTACAAGTATACCATTATCGACGAAGGCAATGGCAAGGCTTGCGGTCCGGTTGATTTCTTCCTCGACCTGAAGACTCAGGTGCAGATCCAGGACAAGCAGGTTGTTAACAATGTGTCTTGCTTTGGAGGTGTGGATGGCAATGTGGTACTCGCAGTAGACGGCTCACTGACCGGGCAATATTGGTACACGTATGTGTATAAAGGCGTTGAGTCTGTCGCGCAAACTTTCACACCGGGTGCTCAGCTTCCCCAAGGTTTGCCTGCCGACGATACCGACTTCATCATATTGAAAGTGGATGACAATCCAGCTTTCACATGTCCCGACACGGCCATGGTTCGCATCAGGAACTTGTTCACCAAGATCGACTTTGCTGTAGCGTCTACCAGTGTAACAACCTGTAACGGCACCGACGGTGGCATTAGCGTGAGTGGCATTTTGGGTGGTAACACGGCTACCGCTCCGCTCCAGGTTCGCCTGAGACGTGCCGTGCCGTTCACAACCGATCCTTCCGGATATCTTGTGGTGGCAGACTACGAGAACGTCGTGGCCGGTGCGAAAACGTATAGCGATCTCATTCAGGGCAACTATAGAGTCGACGTGAAAGACGAAGGCGACTGTGTGCAAAGCAAGCCGATCGCGGTGCAGGCACCGGGTCAGGTTCCGCTGGGTTCTGTGAACCTGTTCGCGACCGACGCAAACTGTAGCAACAACGGCGCAAGCGGCTCGATCAGAGTAACCATCTCTGACCCCGGCATCTATAAGGTGGCGGTGAGTCAGGATCAGGTGAACGTGCCCGACGATGCCGACTTTGTGGACTACAATTCGCCGAGCTTGCCGAGTGTGGTGTTCCCTAACCTGAGCAGTGGCGTCTACTTTGTGTACCTGAAATCGAACAACACGGTTTGCCCTACGCGCACCGATGCCGTAACTATTAATGGTGTCACCGCCCTGAATAGCTTCGAAGTGCTTTCGAGCTGCGACAATGTGAACCTCACGCTGAACAACATCACGGGTCAACAAGACAAACCGTTTGTGATCCGCGTGTTCAGCAACAGCGACAAGTTCTTCCAGATCGACGAGCTCACACAAGCGTCAATACCGATTTCGAATTCAGTATCGTTTATATATACCGCGCCGCTCACCCACCAATTCCTCACTGTGCCAGGCACCTACCGGTTTGTGATGGAGCAGACACAAAGCACACCTAGCGGAAGCTGCGTGCTGGTGTCCGACACCGTGGTGTATGACGTGCGTCAGGGGGTTGACATTGTGCTGGGCACCGTGAAGCCTTCCTTCCCGGATCCGAAACGCACGGGCAGCATCGAGATTGAAAACATCATTGGCGGAACACGCTTTGTGTCCGGCACAAACGAGTTGTATTATGAAGTGTCGTTGATCTTGCCCGCCGAAAACGTGGTGGTGTCAGAATACGCGCCAGTGAAACTCAATCCGCAGAAGAAGTTCAGCAAGCTCTATGAATTCCTGTCGCCGGGCATTTATCGCATCAAGGTGAGAGATGCGTCCGGTTGCGAGAAGACACAGGATGTTGAGATCTCGCTCGATCCAAGTGTGTTTGTGCCGAACATCTTCACGCCGAACGACGATGGACTGAACGATTCGTTTGAAGTATTGAACTTGCCGCTCATCGGTAGCCACAACCTCATCATCAGCAACCGTTGGGGCAATGAAGTGTATAAGTCATCGGCGTATAGCAAGGATAATTTCTGGGACGCTAAAAACGTGTCGGATGGTATCTACTTCTACCGCCTCAAAGTTGAAGGTGGCGAAACCTATACCGGCTGGGTTGAAGTGCTGAGAGGCGCGAAACCTTAGGAGATTCATCACTCCTGCCGACTAACTAAAATTGGTCAGTCAGCTTCCAAATCCGGAAGCGGGCTGACCAATTTTAGTTTTAGTAGTATTCAAGAAAAAACAACAAAGGAGCCTCAAAGAAATTAAGTGGCTTTCAAAATCGGGAATGTGCGCGATTTAAGACATCACGACAACGACGTGAGAAATTTCAGCGTATCTACCTGGTCAGCATAATCACGAACATCCGGAAACTGCGCTTCTCCAAATTTCACTGGCGAGCCTTCAATGTTATCAACTGTGCATTGGATCTTATCTTTCGATGCTTCCAGTTTCTGTTCCAACGCTTCGGGAGATGAATAGTACTCGTAGTACATAACCGAAATAGGAGAGACCAGCTTTTGATTTTCCTGGAGAATCACAAAGCCATTGTCGAGAAACGCGGTCTGTGAAACCAGGAGTATGGATTTTTGATAGTCGTAGTTGTTGGCGTATTTGTGGTGATTCACCACTTCGCGAAACGAATCCCATCCACGATAGATACGACCCAGGTCATAGCCTTCGGGCACGAAGAGCTTCGACACGTTGCGGCAACCCAAACCAAAGTAGGTGAACACGTCGATGCCTAACGTGGCGAGGTCGGCTTCAGATTCATTTCCTCTCAATACGGCCACTGAAGTTCTGTTCTTGCGAATGA
Source organism: Chryseolinea lacunae (assembly GCF_016735595.1). Lineage (GTDB taxonomy): Bacteria > Bacteroidota > Bacteroidia > Cytophagales > Cyclobacteriaceae > Chryseolinea > Chryseolinea lacunae. The sequence continues at coordinate 143,351 of NZ_JAERRB010000008.1, read as the reverse complement.
TGTGGGGATATTTCGCGAAGTAATATTCGAAGTAGCGCGAAGCATTGTCGCTGCCCGTGGCGATGATGGCATCGAAGCCTTTCAGCATATCGCCATAGGAAATGAGTGATTCGAAGCGCGGTTCAATTTCAATAAGTTGCTTCACCAGGAAGGAGATGAGCACACCGTCTTTCGAGCTTTTCTTGATGAGGATGGAATGTCCTGTGATGAGCACGCAAAGGAAATCGTGAAAGCCCACGAGTGGAATGTTGCCGGCCATCACCACGGCAATTTGCCGCGACGGTTGGTGGTCCAGTGTGTAGGCCGACGTCCATTGGCGCAGGCTTTCGGGTGTAAGAAATTTGGTTATTCCGCTAACGGCCATTCGTATAGACTCTTCCGTGAACCACGGGTTTTCATTTCGTGCACTCAATGCCAACGATTGAAGCGTTTCTTCGTCCAGATTTCCCAGAAACCGACCGAGTTCGCCAAAGGCCACTATTCTTTCTTCAACTTTCATATGTAGTAAACTTTTGCGACGGCAAGTCCGTTTTAAGAAATGTTTGGTGTATTTTTGTAAGATAAACGGGTCAAAAATAGAAAAAGCATGGCAATAATGATTACGGACGAATGCATCAACTGCGGTGCATGTGAGCCGGAATGCCCCAACACAGCTATCTATGAAGGCGGCCGGGAATGGAACTGGGCCGGGGGCACAAAATTAGAAACAGTAGAACTCGAAGATGGTACGGCAGTGGATGCTAAAACAGCACAGTCGCCAGTCTCCGACGAATTTTATTATATCGTTTCAGGAAAGTGTACGGAGTGTTCCGGCTTTCATGAAGAACCTCAGTGCGCCGCCGTGTGTCCAGTGGACTGCTGCGTGCCCGATCCTGACATGGTGGAAGTGAAAGAAGAACTTCTCGCCAAGAAGGCCTGGTTGCACCAGGAAGTAGAACAAGAGTAGGAGCGAGGTGCTGCCGGCATTGTTGTTTATATCTTGATTCACAAACAAGATCGCGATTGATGACATGATAAACGCATGGTTTTCGGACCATGCGTTTTTTTTGTGCCATCAAAAAATGCTCTCGCGCTAGCGCATTTTTTCGCGCTTGATCAGATAGGTCTGTAGAATAGTGTTGAAATCGCTTTGCACATCGGCTTCAATGAAGTCGATCTTGTATTGGTTGCAGCGCATTTTCAGCGCCTTGTGAAACCGGTCGGCTTCGGTCTTGTAGTTCAGCTTCACGTCGCCGGGATTCAGCTTCAGTTTTTCGCCGCTCTCCAGATCGATAAACTCCATGGGCCGGTCTTCGAAATTGAAGAGCAGTTCCGTTTGGTTGTCCATCACATGGAACACGATCACTTCATGTTTGTTGTGTTTCAAATGCTGAAGGGCCTTGAACAGGTCGTCGGCTTCTTCGCTGCTGTCGAACATGTCGCTAAAGATCACCACCAATGAGCGTTTATGAATTTTCTCGGCCAGTTCGTGCAGCACTTTGGCCACGTTGGTTTTCTGTTGCGTGGTGGAGGGTACGGTGTCGACGTCGTTCAACAGGGTGAGCAGTTTGCTGAGGTGTGTGCCCGACGACTTCACCTGGGTGAGCGTTTGCACGGCATCCGAAAACAAACAAAGCCCCACCGCATCACGCTGCCGGTGAAGCAAATAGCCCAGGGCTGCCGCCGCATATTTGGCAAACCTGATTTTGGCCTTGTTGGCCACCGGATAATACATGGATGCAGACGTGTCTATGGCGATAAGACACCTCAGATTGGTCTCTTCTTCATAGCGTTTGGTGAAAAGTTTGTCGGTGCGGGCATAAACTTTCCAGTCGAGGTGCCGGGTGCTTTCGCCTTCGTTGTAGAGGCGGTGTTCGGCAAACTCCACGGAAAAACCGTGGTAGGGCGACTTGTGCAATCCTGTAATAAACCCCTCAACTAGCTGACGGGCAAGCAATTCCAGGCTTGTATGGGGAGTGGTATCGTGGTAATTCAGCTTCACAATCGATTTAAAAAATGAAATTCGTTTTCCTTACCCTATTGTACGTTAACGGTCAAATACATGGTTAAACGCGCAATGGCTGTTTAAAATATGCAAAGGGTTGTTTGCAATGATTTCTCAAAATACTACCTTAGACTAAACCAAACTTAAATCTAACCTTAAAATTTGAAGGATTGTGGAAGAAAATAAGACAAGCGGCAGGGATGAAATTTACTCCGCGAAAGTAAAAGCCGGCAAGAGGACCTACTTTTTTGATGTGAAGGCGACCCGTTCCAACGACTATTACCTGACCATCACAGAGAGTAAGAAGCGTTTCAAGGAAGATGGATTTACGTATGAGAAGCACAAAATTTTCTTATATAAAGAAGACTTCAATAAGTTCATGGAAGCCTTGAACAGCACCGTTAATCACGTGAAGCATGAACTGATGCCAAACGTCGATTTCAGCCAGTTCGATCACGTTCACGAACGTGAAGAGGCAGAAACAGCAGAAACTGAAGTGTCGGCCGTGAAAACGCCCGGCGTGGACACAGAACTGAAGTGGGACTAAACCATTACTGAATGATACTAACCTACCTAATCTAAATCTGAAGGAGCCTCCGAGTAATCGGAGGCTTCTTTGTTTTAGGCCATTCTGCTAATCCCGTGGATTTAATCGCGCCGCGGGTATTCTCGGTACAGAATCTGCCCTATATTTGCGGCCTGAAATATTGACTTACACTTACTATGGGACTTCAGTGCGGTATTGTGGGATTGCCAAATGTTGGAAAATCGACCTTGTTCAATGCCATTTCCAACAACAAGGCCGAGGCCGCCAATTTTCCGTTTTGTACCATCGAACCTAACGTAGGCGTGATCACCGTTCCCGACGAACGGCTTAAGATCCTGGAAGAGTTGGTAAACCCCCAACGCGTGCTTCCCACGACCATCGAATTTGTGGACATTGCCGGCCTGGTGAAAGGCGCCAGCAAAGGCGAGGGCCTGGGCAACCAGTTCCTGGCCAACATCCGCGAGGTGAACGCCATTGTGCACGTGGTGCGCTGCTTCGAAAACGACAACATCGTGCACGTGGACGGCCGCGTGGACCCGGTGGCTGATAAAGAAATCATCGACACAGAATTGCAGTTGAAAGACCTGGAATCGGTAGAGAAGAAGATGTCGCGGGTGGAGCGGGCTGCTAAAAGCGGTGATGTAAAGATGAAGAAAGAACTTGCTGTTCTTCAGTTATTTAGGGAGACCTTGCTAGCGGGTAAAAATGCCCGTGTGCTGGGCGAATTGAGCGAAGAAGACAAGACCGCCGTGGCCGACCTTCAACTGCTCACGTCCAAGCCTGTGGTGTATGTAGCCAACGTGGAAGAGGACAACATTCACACGGGCAACAAGCATGTGGATGCCTTGAGGGCACACGTGAAGCTGGAAAATGCAGAGGTGGTAATGATCAGTGCGGCCATCGAGTCGCAGATCGCCGAATTGGAATCTATGGAAGACCGCGCCGTTTTTCTGCAGGAATATGGCCTCACCGAATCCGGATTGAACAAACTGCTTCGCGCATCCTATACGCTGCTCGACCTGATCACCTACTTCACGGCAGGCGAGAAGGAAGTGCGCGCCTGGACGATAAAACGCGGTTGGAAAGCACCTGCGGCTGCCGGCGTGATCCATACCGATTTTGAGAAAGGATTTATTCGTGCCGAGGTCATTAAGTTAGCTGATTATCAGAAGTATAAGACCGAGCAAGGCTGTAAGGAAGCCGGCAAAATGTCGGTCGAAGGCAAGGAATACGTGGTGGAAGATGGCGATATCATGCATTTTCGATTCAACGTTTAAAGATTCCTTACAAATCATTAGAACCTTCCTGTTTTTTTATTAGTTTTATAAACTGCTCATATTCAGTATTAAGCAGGCTTTTTGCTGTGGTAATTTTTTAACCCCATTTAAATTTTTTGGGTTTGAGAACCAGGATTATTTTTTCGCTGAAAAACAGGGGTGCTTACGTTCCATTTCACCATCAATACTTGCTCGCGCAGGTCATTAAAGGCTTACTCATTTTCGGCCCCGAAAAGAGTTACATCGAATTCAATCAGTACAACTTCTCCGGCCTCAAAGGTCAGACGAAAGTGAGCCGTAAAGGCCTTCACTATTTTTCTGCCAAAGTCACGCTGGTGTTTGCCTGTCCCGATAAGGCGTTCATGGACTACTTTCTGGCCCGTTTGTTCGAGCAGAAGGAAGTGATTGTGGGCAACATGCACCTGGTGCCCGAGTCAACAGAAGAGGAGGAGCCGGTGAAGATCACCGACGAGTCGCGCTTTCTCTGCATCTCGCCCATCGTGGTAATTCCGGCAACGTTCAACGACGAGAGCGGCAAGAAATTCGTGTCGCCCGAAAGCGACGAGTTTTCCGACTTGCTCTACGATTCCACGCTGTCGCGAATGGAGAGCACGGGCAAGTATACGGCCGAGCAACTGGCATCGTTCTATAAATTCCAGATCGTGGCCGACCACGACTATATCCAACGCATCCAGGCGTCGCATAAAAAATTCGCCCGCATCTATCCGCTCTACGACAACGACGTGAAGTTTGAAGTGCGTGGCTACACGTTCCCGTTCACGCTATACGCCGCGAAAGAAGTTCAACAATTCATTTACGAAAATGGCTTGGGATACTTCACCCACAAGGGATTCGGCATGCAGGATGTCGCCAACAACGACTCCATCCAGCGCACACCCCAACACGATTTGAACTACGCCTAGCGCGCATTTTTATCCAATCGCAGATAGCCGATCAACAAGTCGGCACGCGGTTGAAACGGCTTGTAGTAGACCAGGATTTCATAATAATTTTCGGTTTCAAAGTGCGTGCCCTCAAAGTAGTAGGGGGGCAACGTCGCCGATTTCACAAGGTATTGGTAGTCATACCAGCCTTGCTTCAGCAGCACCCGGGCCGTATAGATCGACTTGGCCGAGTCGTATTGCATTTTGTTTTCCGAATTCAGATTCCAGTAGTTGAAGCCGCCGGCCACATACACATCACCTTTCACGGGAGGGCTGGATAACGTGAAGTTCACGTTCACATAGTTGGTGAACGCCAGTTCTTTATAATCCTGGTTGCTGATGGCGAAGGCACCGTTCAGATCGTTGTATTGCGAGTAGGCTTCGTCTGCTCGTGTTTTGTCGCGGGCGATGTAGGCTTCGAAGGGCTTTTGCTTTTTGTCGACCAGGGCCACGTTGCGTCCCGGATAGTTGAGCGAGCGCAGGTCGAAAAAGCGAAACTCGTTTCCACCCCTGAACATCTTGGCTTCGTCGAAGAAGCGATACTCCAACTCCTTCTCGATATCGCGCACAAAGCTGGGCTTGACGTCGGTGGCCATGTTGTCCCACCGCTGGTTTTGTCGGATGGCCACATGCACGTCTACCAGCGGGTTAAGGATGTTGATGTTCTGGTAGTTGACCGTGAAGTTCAATTGCTGGTTCATGTTGGCAATGGAGCCTGCCCCGATGAGGTTGCCGTTGCTGGTGAAACTCACCTGCGAGTCATACACGAGGAAGCGTTTGGTGAGCACAATATCTTCTTTATCGCTTCCGCGGTAAACCATCAGCACATAGTTGCCGGGCAGCTTCACGCCGGGCAGGTTGAGCCAGTAGTGAACATAGGGAAGGTGTGTGTCGACCGAGAACTCGCTGTTGTTGAGGGGGAACTCGTTATACTGGGTCATGAAATCCAGGTCTTGCAGATCGGACTTGGTCCAGTCGTGGTTGCAATGAATGAGGCGTGCATAGTAGGTGTCGCGTTCGGCACGCAGGTCGTCGAATTGGAGCATGAGATTCCATTGACCGAGGGCGGTTGCGGCGGGTTGGTCGGGTGCCCCATCCGGGGTGAGGATGATTGTTTTGATTTGAGGTTCGTAGGCAAAATCCATCATCCTCAGCACTTTAGGATTGCTATCGGAATTGACCGAACTTTGGGCGATGGGGGTGCACGACGCCAGACCCAGGCACATCAGGAATAAATAACCGTATTTCATTGGTGCTAAAGATAAACCATTTCCAACTTTTCCGTTAGACCCAGTGTCTAAGATGCAAAATGGCGGAACGATAGGGTACATGCTCAGCGAACCGGAACTCATTGAGGGATGTCGCAAAGGCAACAGGGCTATTCAAAAAGCTCTGTATGACCGCTATTGCCGAAAAATGCTGGTGGTGTGTCTGCGCTACTCCAAGACAACGGCAGAAGCCGAAGACATTCTCCAGGAGGGATTTGTGAAAGTGTTTCAGGGCATCAAAGATTTCCGCCAGGAAGCAAAACTGGAAACCTGGATAACGCGCATTATGGTGAACACCGCCCTCAACGTTCAGCGCAAGAAACTTTATCTCTACCCGATGGTAGACGTGACGGAGGTGAACCTGCCCGAGGAAGAAATGAGCATCTCCGGAATCCACTTTACACAGCTACTCGAAATGATACAGGCCTTGCCGCAGGGTTGCCAGATTGTGTTCAACCTGTTTGCCATTGAAGGCTATAGCCATAAAGAAATTGCGGAGTCTCTGGGGATATCGGAGGGAACATCAAAATCACAATTTGCCCGCGCCAAGAGTTTGCTGCAGGCGAAGCTATTGAAAGAATCAACGTATTATGAACGATATGGAGAGGCGAAAATTTGAAGATGCCGTGAAAGACGCATTTTCCGGAGCCGAGGCCAATCCCAGCGAAAGCGTGTGGACCAACCTTGAGCTTGAGCTGGAAAAGGCGGATGGAGACAAGATGCGCCGGCGAATTGTCTTCTATAAGCTATTGGCCGCGGCGTCCATTGCTTTTGCTATGGCCGTGGCAGGCGTGGGCTATTATGCCATGCAGTCTTCTGCTGTTGGACCGGGTATTGCTTTTAACCAACCTACGCCGCCCGCTACGAACGACGGCGTAACTAATGAAAATACTTTACGTGAAGGTTATCAAACTACTGATAATGAGAATCCTGCATCAATGAATTCTGATGCGACCGTGACGGGTGCTTATCCTAAGTCGGACGAGGCAACTTCTGAAGCCTTGAAGACAGGGGATGTGCGCGATATCGATGTGTTGATTGCGCAGGCCCATACCCCGGAAGCTGATCATAAGCGTCAGGCCATCAATGGAAAAGAATCAAATGGATCTACATCTGTTGAAGGCTCGAATGAGGCGCAGTTGGCCTATGCGCGGGGCAATACCCCATCCGTTGAGAAGTCGAATGGAACAGCTGATGACGCAAACCTCGTTTCGCTGAAGGATAGGACATCAAATTCTGCTTCTTCCAATTCCTTAAGAGAAGGTGGTGACAAAGCGAGCCAATTGGCTTATGCTGATAAAGATAGGGCTGCATTGAATGGCAATAATGGAAATAGCGAACAAGGGAATGCTTCACCTGTAAAGTCAACGTCGAATGCCACGGCCCTCACTGGTGACGGAGCTGAATCGACTCAACTTGCTCATAATGAAAGTAATAAAGTGAGTGGAGCAAAAGAGGCCGACGGAAAAATTACATCCGGTACCTTAGTAAAGGCAACCCCATCTGTCAGCAAAGCATCGAATTCGGAGTCATCAATTGCTTTAAATAATGTTGATAAAAATTCAGATAATCAGATAATTAACCATGGTAGTGTGATCAATCCCTCGGCATCCGCCAAGACTGAAAACACGACCGTTGCATTTGCCGATCGGGCGCTTCCTCCTTTCTACAAAGGAAAGACACCAGTGTTGAAGTTTCCGGACAACACTCCGGACCCGGGACAATTGCTGTTGGCTAGATTGGCAGCGGAAGAGAAGGCCTATGCGGAGGAAGATAAGAAGGACGATAAAAAACGATCGGAACGCCTGTGGACTGCCGTGGGATTTGCAGCCGGTGGATTCAACTCTATTAATAGTAGTGTGACGCCCCCTCAAACATTCTCATCAAGTCTGGCGGCGTCTTCAAACGCGGCCGACAACTCTAACGTGGCCGACAAGCAGGCGAAGGCTTCGGGTGTGTCGTACTCGTTTGGTGTGAGCCTTGGGGCGAAGCTATCGAACCGTTGGGTGTTGCAGGGTGGGGTGAACTACCTCACGCAATCGTCCAACTACACGGCGAACACGGTGGTCGCTTCCGACAACTTTCAATCGCTCAAGGCCGAGTCGATCAACTCGTGGGGTGATGTGACGCAGCAGTCGGCCGATGCCTCGAGCCGCACGGGCGACAAAATCGCGCCAACGTTTCCGTATGCTGTGAACAACAGTGTGCGGTTCATGAGCGTGCCGTTGCAGGCTGGCTATCTGGTGGTGAACCGGAAGTTTGGATTGCAGGTGAACGCCGGTGTGTCGACAGATTTGTTTCTTCAGAATACAATAACTCCCGAGGGTGGCAGTTTAGATCAGACAACCCAGGGAAGAGGAGAGGATTCGCCGTATCGCTCAGTGAATTTTAGTGGATTGATGGGAACGGAGTTTAGCTACAAATTTGGTCAGCGCTATCGATTGGCTTTGAATCCGGGATTGCGTTATCCGCTCAACTCTGTATACAAGTCTGATCTCGGCATACAATCGACACCACTCACTTTTGATGTGGGCCTGAGATTCCGCTACATTTTTCACTAATGCTATCCAACCTTTTCACGGACGGTTGTGTCTAACACCTAAACCCAAAACCCGCACCGTTATATGGATACACTAGAGCACAGATTGCAGAGGAGGATACATGTTTCCTTATACGCTTTGCTTTTTCTGACTGTCCTTTTGGGCATCAGCGTTTTGCTCGAAGGTTGTTCTGACAAATGTCAGGTCACCAGCGAGTATGCATACTATGAACCGGTCTACACCACGATGGAAGAAATTCGCGCTGACGTGAAGCTCGAAGATCCGAAGCCCGTGACAAGTCTTGGGAAGATTTATTTTAAGGACGATATCCTGTTTGTGAATGAGCCCGGCAACGGCATCCACATCATCGACAACCATGACCCGGCCAATCCGAAAGCGTTGAAGTTTTTGCATGTGCCCGGCAACGTCGATATGGCAGTGAAGGGAAACACGCTCTACGCCGACAGCTATCTGGACCTGGTGGCCTTCGACATTCACAACCTGAATGCCGTAAAGGAAGTGGGCCGCATCAAGAATGTGATCACCACCAGCACCAACGCGCTGGGCTTTTATGTTGACGGCACTCGCGGTGTTGTGACGGACATGAAGCAGACCAAAGTTATTAACATATCCCAACCCGATTGTGACGCGGTGATTCAGCCGTGGGGAGGGATGCTCTACGATAATGGTGTAGTCGTTTCTATGCAAACGGCCGCCGCTTTCAATACAAAGGCCGCTATCACTCCGGGGACCGGCTCTGGCCCTGGAGTGGGCGGTTCTTTGGCTAGAATGGCCATCAACGCCAACCACCTGTTTATGCTCGACGGTGCAGACCTGCAATCGATCGACATCACCTCCGAACAAAGCCCCGTGGCCAAAACACGCACCAATGTGAATTGGGGAATCGAAACCATCTTTCCTTATAAAGACAAACTCTTTCTCGGCTCCACATCGGGTATGTATATCTTTAGCGTATCCTCGCCCGAAGCACCTGCACTCCTGAGCACCTACGAACACGTGAGAAGCTGCGACCCCGTGGTGGTTGACGACAAGTATGCCTACGTGACCCTTCGCTCGGGCAACAGCTGTCAGGGTTTCAGCAACCAGCTGGAAGTGATTGACATTGCCGACCTCCAGGCACCTCAGCTCATCAAGATTTACCCGCTCACCAACCCCCACGGGTTGGGCATCGACGATCATACACTATTTGTCTGCGATGGCGACGATGGCCTGAAGGCTTTTGACGCTACCGACGTGACCGCGATCGACAAAAACCTGCTGGCCCACTACAAGGACATCAATGGCTATGATGTGATTCCTTTTGATAAGATTCTGATGCTGGTTGGATCCGACGGGATTTTTCAATACGACTATTCCGACAAAGCGAACATCAAGCTTTTAAGTCACATCGATGTTGAGCCTGCCCAATAAATCCCTCGTTGTCCTGTTTGTTTTAATGCTGCACTTGCCGGCCGTCGCCCAAAGCGACAGCACGAAGCGTGAGGGCAGAAAGATCCGGTATTATAACAATTTTTTGTCGGGCGCGCTCATCGGCGGGAGCGGGCAGGAGAAGACGTCCTTTTCGTTTGCGACCACACACGGCATTCGCGTGAAGCGGCTATCGGTTGGGCTGGGTGTTGAATATGATTCCTACGGCCCGTGGAAAGTAGTGCCGTTGTTTGCGACTGCTTCGGTGGATGTTGTGCGACTGAAGAGCAGCGCGTTCTTTGTTCAAGGCGTGGGAGGCTACAGTCCGGCGCACTACACACAATCGGAGAACAGAGGCTACAGCTTTGTTGATGGCGGCGGTGGCGTGATGACCAGTGCATTAGCTGGCTATCGTTTCTCGGCCGAAAAGTTCAGTATGTATATTTCGGGAGGCTATCGTTATCAGCAGAACGACTTCACCTATGCCGACCAGTTTTACTCCTACACCGACTTCTACTACGAGCCGCCACACTACTCCGTGAAGGAGAAGATGGAGCGGTTTGTGATTCAGCTCGGTTTTGGCTGGCATTAAAAGGTTGCCGGCTTGCCCTTAACGTTATACCAAACTACTGTGCATTGAGCTGATCGATTTCTTCGGCCAGCGTTTCCCATTTCTTGTTGGCCACGGCCAAGGCTTCCTGTGCATTCTTAAAGTCGGCTTGCGTGGTCTTCAGTTTGTCAACATGGTTAAACACTTCGGGCGTGGCCATGGCTTGTTCAATCGACGCCTTTTTTGCTTCGAGTTGAGTGATTTGCTCCTCGGCCTTTTTCAGATCCTTTTCCAGCATCTTCAGCTTGGCATCGGTGGAGGGCGTGTTGGTTTTCTTTGGCTTGGGTTGCTCGACCTTCTTCTCGGCTTTTGGCGGCTCCACTTTTTTCAAACCATCGGCTTCATTCTTTTTGCGCCAGTATTCATACTCATCGTATGTGCCGGGGTATTCCTTGATTTGTTTGTCTTCGATATACCAGATCTTGTTGGCGATCTGTGTCACAAAGTGACGGTTGTGCGACACCACCACAAAACTGCCCAGGTATTGTTGCAGCGCCTGGATGAGGATGTTCTCTGAAATAAAGTCCAAGTGGTTGGTGGGCTCATCGAGGAGGAGGAAGTTGGCTTCGGAAATTAGAGTCTTGGCCAGCGCCACACGCGACTTTTCTCCCCCTGAAAGTACTTTCACCTTTTTGAACACGTCTTCGTCTGAGAAGAGGAAGCAGCCGAGCACGCCGCGAAGTTCTTGTTCGCTTTTGCCGGAGCCCGCTTGCTTCAGTTCCTCCAGGATTTCGTTTTCGAGGTGCAGCGATTCCAACTGGTGCTGTGCATAGAAGGCCTGGATAACGTTGAAGCCAATGGTGCGTTCGCCATCCACAGGTTCGGTGTCGGAAATGATGCGGAGAAGGGTTGACTTTCCTTTTCCGTTGGCACCGATGAGGGCGATCTTGTCGCCGCGTTCGATCGAGATGGACGTGTGCTTCAGAATTTCAACCGGACCATAGGCTTTCGACACGTCTTTCAGGGTAACGATGTAGCGACCCGGTTGCTGACTGAATTTGAATTTGAAGTTCACCGCGGCGGTGTCGTCCACCACTTCTTCAATCATGTCCATCCGCTCCAGCGCCTTCACGCGCGACTGCACTTGCTTCGACTTGGTGGCCTTGGCACGGAAACGTTCGATGAAACGTTCGGTCTGTTTTATTTTCTGTTGCTGATTTTCGTAGGCCCCCTGCTGGATTTCCTGGCGGAGTTCTTTTTCTTCGAGGTAGTGACTGTAGTTGCCTTCGTAGCTCACCAGTTGTTGCATGGTCACGTCCACGATCTTGGTCGACACGTTGTCGAGGAACGTCCGATCGTGCGACACCACCATCACCGCGCCTTCGTAGGTGCGCAGATAGTTTTCTACCCATTCAATAGACGGAAGGTCCAAGTGGTTGGTAGGCTCATCGAGCATGAGCAGCGATGGTTTTTCGAGGAGCAGTTTGGCCAGCATCACGCGCATGCGCCAGCCTCCCGAAAATTGTTTCAGAGGGCGGTGCAGGTCGGCAGTCACAAAGCCGATACCTTCCAATACTTCTTCGGCTTTTGATTGAATGGTGTAGCCGTCGAGGTGATCGTATTTTTCCTGGAGCTTCGAGAGCTTTTCCACCAGCGCGTCTGAATATTCGGTCTCCAGCGTCTTGATGACGTGTTCTATTTCGCGTTCGATGCCCACCACTTCCTTGAAGGCGCCCATGGCCACAGTGAGGATGGAGTCTTCAGTTTGGTAGGAGAGCAGGTCCTGGTTGAGGAACCCGATGGTGCAGTCGCCGCTTTTGCTGATGGAGCCCGCGTCGAGGGTGAGCTCGCCGTTGATGATTTTCAGCAATGTGGATTTGCCCCGTCCGTTCAGGCCAATAAGCCCGATTTTGTCTTTGGGCTTGATAAACATGCTGGCGTTCTCGTAAAGTGCCCGGCCGCCGATAAAATAGGAAATATTGGAAACGGAGATCATGGTGCAAAAATAATCAGGTTTTGCAGTATTTGGGGGCGTTTCATTTCTAAACTTTCGTAACCACTCCATCCTAAACCATTCGTAGAAGGCCGGTGTTTTTTGAGAACGAAAAACTCTAATTTCAAGTCCTAACAAAAAGCTATGATAACCCTGAAAACAATACCTGCGGCTGTGCTGGTCATGATGCTGGCCTGTAGCAATACAAGCACACCGGAAATCGTTCCAGAAAACGATAGCGATGCCAGTAGCCCGGCCCTGTCTGACTATGCCGCCACGCTGCCCCTGGAGAAAATCAAACTTCCGGCCGGCTTCAAGATCGACGTGTTTGCCGAAGTGGAAGATGCCCGCTCCATGGCCATCAGTCCCTCCGGTGTTATTTATGTGGGCAACCGGAACAAGGATAAGGTCTATGCCATCAAAGACACCAACGGCGATTTCAAGGCCGATAAGAAATGGGTTATCGCCTCAGGGCTGAACATGCCGAACGGTGTGGCGTTTCGCGACGGCGATCTGTATGTGGCCGAAGTGAGCCGCATCACCAAGTATCCCGCCATTGAGTCCAAGCTTGACAATCCTCCGGCGCCGGTGGTCATTAAAGACGATTATCCCACAGAGACCCATCACGGCTGGAAATACATTGCGTTTGGTCCCGATGGTAAACTCTATGTGCCGGTAGGCGCCCCGTGCAACATCTGCGAATCGAAAGACGAAATCTTCGCCAGCATCACACGGTTGAACAAGGATGGTTCCGGCCGTGAGATTTTTGCCAAAGGTGTTCGGAACACGGTGGGCTTCACCTGGCATCCCGTAACGAAAGAACTGTGGTTCACCGACAACGGCCGCGATATGCTGGGCGACGATGTTCCATCGTGCGAGCTTAACCTGGCCGCAAAACCCGGCATGCACTTCGGCTATCCCTATTGCCACGAAGGCGGCATCAAGGATCCGGAGTTTGGCGAGAAAAGACCCTGTTCTGAATTTACGGCACCCGCCGACAAACTTGGGCCACACGTGGCACCGCTGGGTTTGAAGTTCTATACCGGCAGCATGTTTCCCGCGTCCTACAAAAATCAGTTGATCGTGGCCGAGCATGGTTCGTGGAATCGCAGCAAAAAAAGCGGCTACAACCTGAGCCTTGTGAAGGTGACGAATAACAACAAAGTGTCGGGTCACGAGTTGTTTGCCAGCGGCTGGCTCGACGATGCCACACAAAAGGCGTGGGGCCGTCCCGTAGATGTACTGCTGCTACCCGATGGATCGATGCTGGTGTCTGACGATCAGGCCAACGTGATCTATCGCATTTCATACAAGTAACAACGTCACTCCGTTATATTGCAGGGCAAAAGGAAACACATGTTTTCTTTTGCCCTTCTTTTTTTGGACCAGTAATTAAGATGTATGTATCCCATCCTGTTTGAAATCGGAGACACCGCGGTGTATAGCTACGGGTTCATGATTGCACTTGGCGCGATGGCAGGTGTGGCCTACCTGGCCGTGCGCGGCAAACGCGAAGTGGGATTGACGTTCGATCAGGCCAATACACTTTTCCTGCTCATCTTCATCGCGGCCTTTGTTGGTGGCAAAGCATTTCTGTTTTTGGAAGACGCCGGCTTTTATATACAGCACCCTCGCGAGCTGCTGACGGGCCGTGGTTTTGTTTTTTATGGATCGTTCCTGTTCGCTGTGCCCACCATGCTTTGGTTTTTTAAAAGGCAACACTTGCCCACCTTTGCCATGCTCGACATCATGGCGGTGACTACGTGCCTTGTGCACATGTTTGGACGCATCGGTTGTTTTCTGGCAGGATGCTGTTATGGTGAGTCTACCGATTCTATTTTCGGCGTCACCTACACCGATGCGAAATGCCAGGCCAGCCCGTTGGGCACACCGCTGCATCCCACACAATTGTATGAGTCGGCCTACATCTTTGCGGTGATGTTGATCCTGTTGTGGCTGCGGGGGAGGAAAAAGTTCTACGGTCAGCTATTCCTCGTCTACCTGATGCTGTATGCCGCAGGACGATTTGTGTTGGAATATTTCCGCGGCGATCTGGCGCGCGGATTTGTGATTGATAAATACCTGTCGCATTCTCAGCTGATTGCGCTCATCATTCTCGCGGTGGTGGCAGCGATCTATGTGCGACTGTCCATCCGAAACCGGGTGGAGGCCGGCAAGCCTCTTATTTAACGGCGTGGAATTCGGCAAGCGATGTTTCGCCTTCGAAGAGCTCCAGCACATCGCCATCAATTTTATAGGTGGCTGCGTGTGTGAGGGCGTAGGTAAAGAAATTTTCAATTTCCATTTGGTCTTCGGGGCACATCATGCGTGTGGAGGCCGTGGTGAAGGTGATTTTTTCACCCGACGTGCTATAGCTTCCGGTGATGGTGTTGCAGCCGGCAAAGCCCTGCACTTTTTTATCATCCAAAAGGAAATAGACGTCCTTTCCATTGTCGGGAGTGATCACGGGCGTGCCGTTCATTTCTGACAGTTTCCAGCGTGTTTTTTCCAGCGCCACGGGGCGAACTGTATTCTTTGAGGACTTACAATGGAAGAGTGATAGCGCAAGCAGGGAGAGGATCAATATTCGTTTCATGGCATTGGGGTCAATCTATATTAAAGATAAAACTTTACGGCAATAACAAACGGGCCGGTTCGAATGTTGCCTGCATTTTTCATGCCATCGAACCGGCCCGTTAGTGTGAAAGATCTATCTTCTCAGAGATCGCGGATCCAGATGTTCCGATAGGCCACGGGGTTGCCGTGATCCTGCAGACGGATGGGACCTGTTTCGTATGATTTATAAACGGGCCAGCCGATATATTCTGTAGGTCCCCAGATGGCCACATGGTTTAGGCTGAGCACGCCATTATGCACCACGGTGACATAGGCAGGCGTGAGGATACGACCTTCTTTGTTGAACACGGGGGCCGTGAAATAGATATCATAATATTGCCACTCGCCGGGTTTCTTGCTGGCATTCACCAGGGGCATGTGTTGTTTGTAGATAGAGCTGGCCTGCCCGTTTGCATAGGTCTTGTTGTTGTAGTTGTCGAGCACCTGCACTTCATAACGGTCTTGCAAAAAGATGCCGCTGTTGCCACGGCCTTGTGAGGTCTGTTCGGCTTTTACTTCGGAAGGGGAGTGCCACTCCACGTGGAGTTGGAAACTGCCGAACTCTTTTTTTGTCTTGATGTCTTTGCCGCCGGGCAGCACGGTGAATGCGCCGTCTTTCACAGGCCACTTGGCCGGACCACCGCCGTCTATGCTCACCCAGTTGTCAAGATTTTTGCCGTCGAAGAGCACGAGTGCATCAGACGGGGCTTCGTTTGGTTTGTCGCCGGGTGTGACCAGGCGGGGCTGAGGCTCCCACACTTCCGACGATTCGGGTGTGGCTTTAGGATTGGTCTGGGCCGTGGCCACTCCGCCAACGAGCGCGAGGGCAGCCAGCAATGCGATGGGTTTGATGTTCTTGGTCATAGTTTTTATAGCGTATTAAAAATCATTGGCAATGTTTTCCACCTTCTTGCTCTTGTCTTCCTTCATCATTTTGTGGACGCCATAGGAGACATAGAGCATTTCCAGTTTGTGTTTGCTTTCGGATTTGAATTTGAGAATGAGCTTGTCCGATTTCCAGAAGTAGGTTTCGTTCTTGATGTCGTAGTCGGCTTTTCCATAGAGCGACTCCAGTGCTTTCATCAAGCGGGGATCCTTGTCGGCTACCACGCGGATTTCATAGATCAGATCTTTGTAGGTCTTCAGTTCCACTTTGTGAACGGCCACCTCGCCGATTTTTTCGTAGGTGGGATGGATCACTTCATAGAGTTTGGCGGGGAACTCATCTTTCTCTTTAAATTCTTTCAGGAGCTTATAGCCGGTCACCGAATCGATGGGCGTGGCCAGTTGAATGTCTTTGAAGCCGTTGCGTTTGTCAAGTTCTGTCGTGTCCTGGCTTCGGCACAGGGCGGCGACAAACGAAAAGGAGACCAGCAGGAAAACAAAACGTATGTTCATCAATTTATAAACTTAACAGGAATGGAAAGCTTTATCCTATCCCAGAGTATAAGAAGGTCGGCCGCGTCATTTCGCTGGTCGAATTGGAGGGTGAATGGTTCGTAGATGGCGCCGGTTGTGTTTTGCACGGGCACGTCGAAGCGGAGCACATCGAGGCGATAGTTATAGTTGTAGGCGCCCCATAGCCCTAACTCGCTGTTGATGATGATGGTCCACTTGTCTTTCTGCGGAATGGCAAACATAGAGTAGGTTCCAGCCTTCAACAGAAACCCGCTGAGCGAAATGTTTTTGGTGACGGTGATTTCGGTGGCTTCGTTGGCACCGAGGCGCCACACCTGGCCATAGGGCACCAGCGTTCCAAAAATTTCGCGCCCGCGTTTCTGCGGCTGCGAATAGGTGATCTTCACGTAAGCGTCTTTGTATTTGATAGCGGCCACAGCCATCGGGCTGGGCCGGGCTTGCACGGCTTCCTGCGCCCAACCTGAACCAAGGGCCACGAGGATGAGAAGCGCGGCGAAAAATGAAAATCTTTTACCCCACATAGCGTTTTAAAGATAGTAATTTAGAATACATCCTACGTTACTTTGCATAAACCGTGCTGGATTCTGCGCTGTGAATCTTATTTTTACGACCATGAACCGCCCCGCATTCGACGATATATATATGGAGTTGGCCGTGAACCTGGCCCGCAGGTCGCATTGCATCAAGCGGCACGTCGGCGCGGTGCTGGCAAGAGACACACGCATCATCTCCATCGGCTACAATGGTCCACCCTCGGGCACACACAACTGCGACGAAGAGTGGGCCGAGAACGGATGTCCCCGTGATTCGAAAGGGGGATGCTCGCTGGCGATTCATGCCGAGCAGAACGCCATTCTCTATGCTGTGAAAAATAAGACTTCGGTGGAGGGGGCAACACTTTATATAACGCTGTCGCCTTGCCTGGCGTGCTCGCGCATCATCTTTTCGATGGGGATTCGACGGGTGATCTACCTCAAGTCGTATGCTGAATACAAAGGCATCGCGTCGGATGAAGGGGTGGACTTCCTTAAAAAGTTTGGCGTGGAGGTAGACCGCTATCAGGGCGAGCTCGCCAACGTCACCCACATGATTTGATTATCAAAAAAAAGAGCCGATAGTTCTACCGGCTCTTCAACGCTTTTTCCAGGTCGCCCGTGAGTTTGGCGGTTACGCCCTTTGTTTTCTTTGCCTTCTCGGCATTGAACACAACCAGTGCCCGGTCGGCCATCTCATACAATCCCGTGGGGTTCTTGTCGGCACTGTAGCTGCCCAGACACCACTCGAGGTCAGACTGCAGTTGGCTTTCGATGCCCAATGCTTTCAACGTCTTCAATGCATCTTCACAAACTTTGTCGATGGCAACGGTAGCCGCCGCCTTTGGCGCTGCTTTTGGTTTTGCAGCCGCAGAAGTTTTCTTTGCAGGGGTCTTTGCCGGAGTTTTCGAAGGAGTTTTTGCCATAGCCAATGGGTTTAATTGTGTTTTGGTGTGAGTAAGTTACGCGCGTTCTCACTGGAAGACAAGCAGTTGATTTATAAATTTTCCGCAACCGTATGAGTTCGCGCTGCCTTCAAGCAAAAGTTTAAGACATCATGCGCATCATGAGCCTCTTCAAGGATCAACACGGCAAGAGGAAGAATGTTATTGACTGTATAGAGAGGGGTGAAAGTTCGTGGAGATCACGTGTTGATGAGATGAACACGTCGAATCATGCGATGAAGGAAGGAGGGAGGATGAGGTTCGCTTGATTCGTGTATCCCTATAAAAGACGAAAGGGAAGTAAATCTAATTTACTTCCCTTCGCAAAGTTTCCTTAGGCCTTGCCTAATTACTTCTTCTTTTTCGCAGCTTTCTTAGCAGTTTTCTTGGCTGCTTTTTTAGCTGTTTTCTTCGCTGTTTTTGCCATAGCGTTTTAATTTTTTTGTTAAACGATATGAAAAGTTATAACAAAATTTTTATTCACAAAAATTTTTCGAGAAAAATTTTTTGAAGCGAGTTTTTTTTCATGTCAAACATCGGTGGTATGTCGATCAACTTTTGATGTTTCATCGTTCATAAAACATTCACTTCAGGATGAAGAACGATGTCGAATTTTTCTTTCACACTGGCTTGAATGTTCATGGCGAGCTCCCATATTTTTTCACCTTCACCACCACCATAGTTCACCAACACGAGCGGTTGATGTTCGTGAACGCCGATGTTGTCGAATCGTTTTCCTTTCCATCCACATTGCTCGATCAACCATGCCGCGGGAATTTTAATGAGATCATCGGGCGCTGGATACGATGGTATGGAAGGATAACGCTTCTGCAAAAAATCGTGTAAATCAGCGTGTATTGAAGGATTTTTGAAAAAACTTCCAGCGTTGCCAATGCGCGAAGGGTCGGGTAATTTGGTTTGACGAATGTGGATAACTGCATCGCTGATGTCTTTCACCGACAACGTGCCGACACCATTTTGCTTCAATGTTTCTTCGATGGCACCGTAGCTGATGTTGTATTTATGATTTCTTTTGGTGAGAGTTAAAGTAATACTTGAAATTAAAAATTTGTCTTTGGCGTCATGCTTAAAGATGCTTTCGCGATAGCCGAACTGACAGGCTTCGTTGCTGAAGTTGACGACATTGCCGCTCCCTATTTCGAGCGTTTCGACCCCAAAAATATTTTTTTTTATTTCTACTCCATACGCCCCGATATTTTGCATCGGAGCCGCTCCGGAGGTGCCGGGGATGAGCGAAAGGTTCTCAACTCCACCCCAACCCTGCGCCACACAGTGCATCACCAACGCATGCCAGTTCTCGCCTGCGCCAACTTTCAAGGTCACCGTGTCGTCGTCTTCACGAACAATGTCTTTTCCTTTCATCTCCACCTTCACCACCAGTCCGTCATAGTCTTTAGTCAGCAACACGTTGCTGCCGCCGCCCAGAAAGAAATGTTTTTCTTTCCGGAAAAGATCGGAGGTGAGCAACGCCTGTGCTTCGGCAATGGAGCCGACGGTGGTGAAATGTTTTGCTTTCGCCTTGATCCCAAACGTGTTGTAGGGAAGAAGCTCAACGTTTTCCTGTACTTTCATAAGGATGAATGTTTCGTCGGCAAGGTATGAAAAAGTAAAAAAGTAAATAGCCCAGGGCAAAGTTGCTTTACCCTGGGCTATTGCCATGACGGCTACGCGTTTCTACTTGTTGATCTGCCCCGCGAGTTCTTCTTTCGAAATCTTGAAGACGCAGATGCGGGGGAAGCGCCCGGCGAGATAGGTTGTGCCCGTGATGGCAAGACCGCCATCGGTGGTTTGGATCAGGCTGGCTATTTCATACGGGTTTGAGAAGCCCAGGTAACGACTGCTGATAAATTTGCCGCTGTTTTCGTCATAGAAGTACAGACCGATCTGTTTCGAGCGCGTGTTGCTCGCATAGACCAGTGCCGTCTTGTTGTCGACGGTGACGGGAAGAATTTTAACGGGCGCGTCGGCCACCAGTTCGGGAAGCGTGTAGCCACCGAAGTCGGAGCTCGAAGGGCTGCCCGTGGGCACGTCTTTGTTGGGGAGGATGTAGTTGTTGCCATAGCTGAAGCGGGCGAACGCAAACTTGTTGGCGCCGATATACGACACTGCGCTCAGGCCACCCTTGTCGCTTTGACCTTGCACCACGTTTCTGGGCTCGTCAGCTTGAACGTCGGAGAACACGAGGGAGAAGGTGTAGTTAAAAAATCCATTGAAGTAATAGAGGCCGTTGGCCATCTTACCCACTTCGAACGGCCATTGTCGTCCGGTGCGCAGGTAGTGTTCAATGACATACTTCTCGGTAATGATCTGGTCGTCGGCACCCACGCCGATGTCATACCCCTTGGAGGCCAGGATGCCGCCGTCAGGGTTCAGCAGGGAGATCACCGATTGCTTGGCGCTGTTGTCATAACTAAGCAACACGAAGTTGTTGTCGATGAACGATACGGCACCCGGATAGGTGAGCGTTCCCTGTACAGGCTTCGCGGCCACCGCCTCCAGCAACGCATCTACGCTGGCAATCTGTGCGTTGAGGGTCTGTTCGTCCATACAGAAGAAATAGTAACGCGTCTGGTATTCGATGAGCTTACCCACCGGATACACGCCCGTGGATTTAGGCACGTCGATTTCTTTTTCGAACTGGCCAAACTTGTCCACCTTCAACAGATAGATGCCGGCAAACTCGGAGTTCTCGCTGAGGCGTCGTCCGCCCAGAATGATGTAGCCGCCGTCGGGCGTCTCGCGCATGTCGATGGGGAAATAGGACGCGTCAAACTTATTGTTGTCGAAGACGGAGGTGAAGTTCTGAATATCATATTCCGGGTTCGATTTTTCTGAACAACCGGCGATGATGAGCAATCCCGCGAGGGTGAAGAGGAGGGAGTAAAGTTTTCTAAGCATAGCCGCGATCATTTTTTATCCAGAGTTTTGAAACCACTCGACAGGAAGCGGAGGGGGAACAGACATCCCAGCGTAACCGAAATGTTGTCGAGCTTCAGGTCGTCGAGGGCATCGCCCACGCCCGAAAGCCGGTCGCTGCTGAAACGGTTTTTGGTGGACGAGATGTTGCTCATGCCATGCTTATAGGCCACATCGAAGTTGAGGCGCACGTTGTTGCCGAGGTTGTAGTTCAAGCCTACCCCCCCCAGCAATCCCCAATGCGATTTGGCAAAGAGGTCTTTGGCACCCACGATCACCGATTCGTTCTGAAATTCATTGGCTCCACCGCTGGCCTGATCCACACCACTCACGGTAACAATCTTGGTGGCATCCAGCAGGAGTGCCGAGTAGACACCAATCTGCACATAGGGACGAAGACGGCCGGTAAGGAAATCGTATTTCACCAGCAAGGGAAGAACGGCGTAGCTCAACTTCTGCTCCTGGTTGTATTTCAACTCCACGTTGTGCGTGGCCACGGTGTCGCTCCAGGTGAACTGGTTGCTGTATTCAAACCGGCTGCGTTGATAGGTGGGTTGAAAACTGATGGTGAAGCCTTTAAAATAGAACGATACTTCGAGGGTGGCTTGTGAGCCCATCAGGTTGTAGCTTTCATAATTCTTGCCGATGGTGCTCGCTTCGTAGTTGGTAGGCACCACAATGGAGTAGGTCTTGTCTACCGACACCTTCGAAAGGTTTGGTCCTGCCTTGAAACCGAGCCACCATTGCTTCTGCAAAAACTTGTCGTCTTCTTTGTTCTTCTTGTTATAGGCAGCGTTGTTTTTTCGTTTTCGCTCGGAACCTGACCGTTTTTTTTCCTGGGCGGTAGCAGTGGCCACTATCAAAAAAAACAGCAGCACGAAGTAGAGTCGTTTCATCACAGGGTAAAGGGTTCTTTATTATTTTATGATCACTAATTTCTTGGATTCCTTATAGAAGCCGGTTTTGAATTGATAAATATAATGTCCCACAGGCAATCCGGTTAGCTCGATTTCAACTTTGTGCTCGCCCGGTTCATAAACACCATTCACCATCGTCTTCACCACCTTGCCCTGATCGTTCATGAGGTCCACGTTCACCTGGTAGGTGCTGTTCAGTTTAAACCACAGCGATGTTTTGTCTTTGGCGGGGTTGGGATAACACTCGCCCAACGCGAAGCGATCGCCAATGAAACTTTCGGTGCTCGTAATGGTTTGCTGTGCCAGCGGCAAGGTCTGGAACGTAACGCCGTCGGTGGTGCCAGTGGAGGTCATGAGGCCGGGGAAGATTTCGTTGAGACGTGTGTCGTCCACCAGCATCCAGTCTTTCATGATGTTGCCATAGATGAGGCGATAGTCGTATTGCATCTCTACGTTGCCTTTCGAAAGGTCGGGCACAGTGCCCACTACGCCGGGCTGCACGCCGCGACCAAAGATGAACATGGGGCCGCCCGTGCCGTGGTCGGTGCCAAAGCTGCCGTTCGATTGAATTCTTCTGCCAAACTCCGACGTGGTTACGGTGAGCACGCGTTCTTCCATACCGCGTGTGCGCAGGTCTTCCTGGAACGCACTCATCGCCGTGGAGATGTGATACATCAATGCCGCGTGACCTCCCATGGTGGTGTCGTATTTTTCAACCTGGTCGGCATGCGAATCAAAGCCACCGATTTTCACCAGGAACACTTTGGTCTGACAACCACCGGCCAAAAGCTGCGCCACCACTTTCAACTGCGACGACAGCGGATTTTTTAAGCTGCCCTTTGGCGCGTTGAAGGGATAGTTTTCAGGATAGGTAACACTGGTGGCGCCCCCTTTCTTATAGACTTCGGCAAGACGTTGTGCATAGTCTTTTGATTTGTCTTCGAGACTCAAGATCCAGTCGAGTTCTTTATAATACGGAGAGCCTTTTAGATAGTCGGGTGGAAGACCGCGCGGGTCCACCTCTTCGTCTACAAAACCTTCCAGTTCTCCTACGAGTTTGGCAAATGATTCCGGGTCGTTGATGGAGATCGATGTGGGGATGTTCCCCTGCTGGTGGAAGATGAGCGACACATCACTGCCCATTTCAATGGCCAGGGGATCGGGCATCTCGGGGTTGGGGAAATCTTCGGGATATTTTTTGGGAGCGAACTCACTCTCCAAGTAGCGTCCAACCCAACCCGACTGGTAGTAGTCGTCGGCGGAGCCCCCCATAAACCAGATGTCGCGGCCGCGGAAGTGCGAGCCGTTGTTGTTCTTATACGACACGCCCTGCACAAAGGCCACGCGACCCTGATCATACATGCCTTTCATGGCCAGCATGTCGGGGTGGAGTCCAACTTGCACGTCGGCAGGCAGGGTGGTGTCGAGGGGAATATATTTTCGTAAACTGTTTTTGGCGGGGATGGCAATGTTGGCGCGACGGCTGTGATACTCGTCATATTTTTCAACCGGGATCAAACAATTCAATCCATCGTTTCCGCCGTGCATCTGCAGAATGATGAGCACGCGGTCGTTGCCACTGGCTGCGGCCATGCGAGCCAGCGATGTGGACTCACCCAAAACCCGAATCGGAATGCCACCGATGGCAAAGGGAATACTCATGGCCAACGGGAACTTCTTTAAAAAATCTCTTCTCGATTTGTTCATGTCTTTGTCGTTATGCAAGTTGATATTCGGGAGATTGCAGCATGGTGTTGAAAAGGTATTCCAACTGTGCGTCCAGATCGGCGGCATTTTCATTCCAGCGTTGTGTCCAGTAGGCTTCGTCAAACGTCTGGAGGAATCGTGCCTTGAAATAGTTGAGGCGTTTTGCCGTCAGGCCCGACGTATCGTCCGTGGCATCATCGAAGGTGAGGTTGTCGGTTACGGGAAGAACGTATTTAGCGATTTCCATCGTCAGAAGTCCCGCGTCGGCGGCCTTGGCATTTTCGATATTATTTTTAACCCACTGATACAGATCAATGTCGAACATGGAATTTTGGGCCATGCTGTTGAAGAGGTCGCGGATAAAGTTGTAGCGGTTTGCCAATGTGTTGGGCGTTATCCAATAGCGATGATAGATGGGGAACTGATGATAGGCATCATACCCGGCCACATCGTAGGGTTCATAGAAACTCATGGCCTGCAGCGTAACGTTGCCCAGAATTTCGCCGGTGGCTTCATAGAAGCGAGTGGTGTCAGCGGCAACGTCGGGAATGGTTACGCCAAAGAAGCGCAGTGTGCCCACCACGAGATCGATGGGCGATTTAATGATGCCTCCAAAGTTGTCGTCGGTCACGGCGCCGCCGGCTTCGTAGAAATGGATGCTGCAAAGCAGCTCTTCAATCACCGGTTGTATTTTGTATCCGCCAGTAACAAAGGTGAGTGCCATCTCTTTAATGATGGTGTCGTCTATGGCAATGGCCTCTTCAGGCGTGTGCATGGCGTAGACAAAGAAGCGATAGATCTTCCGGCAAATGTTCTTGGGGGTTTCGTCATTTGCATAGATGAGATCAATCCATTGAGTAATCTCATCGAATGCGCTGTCTTCGGTTGGATTGCCGCCGTTCAGACGGGCAGGATCGGGTTGCACCGTGGCGTTGCCAAAATGCGCGCTGAATTGTTTCACCGAGTTGTCGTGCGATGAAGCGTTGGTGGGAGAGCCTTTCACTTTGCCCCGGGGAAGGTCGGTGGTGAGGTCGATGTTGGCAAAGGTGTCGTCCACATCCCAGCCCGACAAAACTTTGGCGGCGGCTTTCACATCGTCTTCCGTGTAAACGCCATAGTCGCCCGGTGTGGTGGTGGGTGGTTGTGTTCCTTCGAGGCCGCGGCCAATGCTGTAGAGTTCCAGAAGTTCGCGGGCGTAATTTTCGTTTTCGCTGCCTTTCACGTTCAGGTTGCCGTCGAGCAGCCGGAGCATGGCGTTGTCGACGCTGATCCTGGCTGTAAGGTTTTTGAAGTTCACGTCGGGGTCGCTCACGCCGTCGAGCGCGAATTGACGGAACAGTTGATTTTGATAGTAGAGTGAGCGTGAGTTGCCTACTTTAGAGGTGATCGTGGTGAAGTGGGTATGCAGGAAGTGCACAAGTTTTTCGCGGGCAGAGTAGGCTAGCGAATCGCTTTCGGCCACACCGGCGCTCATCATTTGACCAATGACCCATTTCTTGAAATACTCTTCGAGTTCAAATCCTTTGCTGTTGGCTTCGGTGACGGGCGTGAGCACCCAGGGTTGGCCGGTTTTCGGGTCGATGGGTAGGGATGGGTCGGGCAGTCCTTGCCGGAAAAGCAAGCCGACCGCTTCGGCCGGTGTTTTTTGCGCAAAGACGTCGATCTGATCCTTGGTCGCCCCGAACGTTGCTCTTCTCAAAAGATGGGCGGCACGCTTAACATCCAGCGCAACGTTTAGTGGAAGTAATGGCATAGTGTTAGTGGTAGAGTGGTTTCTATAGGTCGATTAATCTTTTTCCGCAGGTAAAAATATCAAAAATGAGGACGAAGCGCATTAGCCTTCGGCCACTGCAAATTTTTTCCCGTCGTTTCGGGTTTACCTTCTTTAATCTGTATGTTTAAAAAATAGTTGTTAACAAAAAAAACGTAATCTCCCCATGAAGATTATCGAATGTCCCCGCGACGCCATGCAAGGCCTTACTACGTTCATACCGACGGCAATGAAAGTTAAGTATATTAACCAGTTGCTGAAAGCAGGGTTCGACACAATCGATGCGGGAAGCTTTGTATCGCCCAAAGCCATCCCCCAGCTGCGCGACACGGCCGACGTGTTGAACCAATTGGACATGTCCAACACAACATCGAAGCTGCTCACCATCGTGGCCAACACCCGCGGTGCCGAAGAAGCCTCGACATTTGCGTCGGTGACCTACATGGGCTTTCCCCTCTCCATGTCCGAAACCTTTCAACAACGCAACACCAACAAGTCGATCGCCGAAGCCTTGCAGACGGTGGAAGAGATCAATGCCATCTGCAAGCAATCGGGCAAAACGCTGGTGACCTATATCAGCATGGGGTTTGGAAATCCCTATGGCGATCCCTATAACGCCGCGCATGTGTCAGCGTTTGTAGACAAGCTCATGACCCTGGGGGTTGCCATTGTGAGCCTGGCAGACACCATTGGTGTGTCAACGCCGGCAAACATTCGCGACTTGTTCACCACATTGTCGGCGCGCTATCCCAATGCCGAGATCGGTGTGCATCTTCACGCTACACCGCAGACCGCCCGCGAAAAGATTGAAGCGGCCTACAACGCTGGCTGTCGCCGTTTCGACGGCGCCATCAAAGGTTTTGGTGGATGCCCTATGGCCGACGATGCCCTGGTGGGCAACCTGGCCACCGAATCCATCCTGGCGTTTCTGAATGAAAAAGGCGTTGACACCGGCATCCGCCCATCCGAATTCAACGCCGCCCTCCAACTGGCCGACGAAATATTTCCAAAGCACTGAAAATATTACTTCCACCCGACGAGCACGCGTTTATCGGTTAACTTTGTTTAAAATCGATATTATGAAGCGTTTAGGTTTTATTCTTCCCGGCTTGCTGTTCTTCTCCGTTCTCGTGCAGGCTCAGAATGCCAAAGAGCTTACCCAGAAAGGGCGCGAGCTCTATGAGAAACACGAATTCATGGAGTCGCTCTTGAACCTGAACAAAGCGCTGGAGATAGATCCGAACTACGCACCGGCCTATTTTATCCGCGGCAACATCAAAGACAACTTTGATGATCGCCACGGCGCCATGAAAGACTATAACACGGCCATCGAGAAGAACCCCAAGTTTGCCGACGCCTTCTTTGCCCGCGGCAACGTGAAGATGAAACTGCAGGATTATTATGGCGCCATAGCCGATTTCTCGTCGGCCATTGGCATCAACGAAAATTATATTGAAGCCTATTTCAATCGCGGAAAAGCCAAGCAGTTTTTGCAGGCCTATGAAGACGCCATCAATGATTGTTCAAAGATCATACAGATCAATCCCCGGAATGTGGATGCGTATTATATGAGGGGAATTCTGCGCATCGAATTCGGCGACATGAAAAACGGTTGCCTCGATCTGAGCAAAGCCGGCGAGCTTGGCGATTTGAAAGCCTATGAGGTGATCAAAGAGAAATGTAATCAGAAAGATCAGGGACAATAAGCGTTGCGCATCACTCCAGCAGCTTATAAACTTTTCCCGGCAACGGGGCCAGCACATTTTTAAATTCCAGCCCCAGCAACACAGACGCCAGACGGCCAATGGCAATGCCGGTTCGCCAGCCAATGTCGTCGATGGCGAGTTGCCGGTTGTTTTCCAATAATACTTTTATCACTTCCTGTTCGTCGGCGCTATAGGCGTCTGCATCGAAGAACATTTTCTTTTTCTCCGGCTGCGTGCCCACACTCCAGTTCATGATGTATTCCAGGTCTTTCACCGACGTGAGCAGGTTGGCTTTGTTCGATCGTATCAAGGCGTTGCAGCCCTCGGAGAAGCGCTGGCCGATGTTGCCGGGAAACGCGAACACATCTTTGTTGTAGCTGTTGGCGATTTCTGCCGTGATGAGTGCGCCGCCTTTTTCGGCTGCTTCAATAACGATGAGCGCGTCGGAGAGCCCGGCGATGATGCGGTTTCGGGCTGGGAAGTTGTGTGCGTCGGGCCTTGTGCCAAACGGATTTTCGGTGACGAGCCCGCCGTGCTTCAGCATCTTTGTTGACGTTTCGGTATGCGAGGCAGGATACATAACGTCAATGCCGCTTCCCATCACGCCCACGGTAGCCATATTGTTTTTCAGCGCCTGCCGGTGTGCTACAATGTCGATGCCATAGGCGAGGCCGCTCACAATGAGTGGTTCGTGTGGTGCCAGGTCAAGCATCAGTTCTTCCACCAGTTTCTTTCCATAGGGCGTGGCCATGCGTGTGCCCACGATGCCTATGGTTTTGGATGTTTCAAAGTTGATGTTGCCTTTGCAGTAGAGCAGGGAAGGAGCATCGGCGATTTGCTTGAGACGTGATGGATAATTTTTATCCGTGAAGAATGCCAGTGTCACGTCTTCTTTCTGGGCGCGTTGCATCTCTTTTTCTGCATCCGAAAAAGGCTTGCCAAGGCGAATGCTGTCGGCCGTCACTGCGCCAATGCCCGGGATCTTCATGAGTTTGCCTCGCGGTGTTTTGAAAACCCTTTCGGCCGAGCCGCAATAGCTTATGAGCTGGCGAATGAGCTGATTGCCGATGCCGGGAATGAAATGCAGGGCAAGCAGGGAAAGTCTGTTCTGATCCATACAACAGATAGATAAAGTGAGGAGGATCTGAACAAAAAAACCGAAGGGTTTTCTTCGGAATAGGGTGATACTTAAATGCTGATTTTAATGCAGTTTTTCGCGAAGCTCAACGAGGAAACCACGAACTCTTTTGAGTGAGTCGATAAATTCCATATTGTCGCGAACGGCTTGTGTATCGTTACGCAACATCTCCTTGGCGCCTTGCAGGGTGAATCCTTTTTCTTTCACCAGGTGATAGATCGTGCGAACATGATCGATGTCCTCCTTGGTGAACTGGCGATTTCCCTTTCTGTTTTTCTTAGGCTTGATGAGGTCAAACTCCGATTCCCAAAAACGGATGAGCGATGGAGCCACGCTAAACATTTCTGCAACTTCTCCAATGGAGTAGTAAAGTTTTTCTATTTCCTTTTCCTTATACGCCATCTTATTGAGCAAGGTAAGTAATTAAACCATTCTCGGCAATGCGAATCGGAGATTCAGGAAAATCTTTTTTTGTCAGTTCCTGTATCTTCTTAATCACCTGATTTTGAGGATCAACTTTCACGCCAGAGCCATAGGTTTGATAGGTGGGTGTGATCTTTCCTTTGAAAAACTTTCCGTGCGGGTCGGTATAAAGTTTTATGATGGGTGCCAGACCATTCACACCGGAGACACTGATTCCCCGATAGGTACAAAAATTCCCCATGCTGTAGGCAATGAATCGTTCTTTATAGACTTCAACGGCCCGTGTAACATGCGGCCCGTGGCCAAACACCACGTCGGCTCCGGCGTCGATGAGTGTGTGTGAAAACTTATATACGTCGCCGCGGTTTTCGCCGTGAAAGGGTTCGATGGCCCGCGGAACATTTTGGTATTGAGCTCCTTCGGCGCCACCATGAAACGACACAATCACGATGTCACAAATGGAATCGAGGTGAGCCACCAGTTTTTTGGCGCCCTCCAGATCGTTCAGGTTCACGCAGCCTGTGTTGGGCGCAAAAGCCACCAGGCCATAGGTGATGCTGTCTTTGGTGAGGAGCACATATTTCTGCACCAACTGTCCGGCGTGTTTGATGCCCGCCGTGTCTAGTGTTTTCATGGTGCTCTTCCGCCCGGTTTCGCCAAAGTCGCCGGCGTGGTTGTTGGCCAGGCTCATCATGTCGAAGCCGGCGCGTTGCAGGTTCTTCACATAACGCACCGGTGTGCGAAACACATAACAAACTTTTGGATCGCGGCAGGTCTTTGGTGTCCCTCCTGCGTCGAGCAGTGTTCCTTCCAGGTTGCCAAAGGTGATGTCGGCATCGTTGAGGTAGGGCTCCACGTCTCTCATGAGGAATGCGCCGTCGTCGGCAGGCAGCATGCTTTCGGGGTAGCTCGTTCCCATCATGATATCGCCCACACCTACAATGCTCACCGTGTCTTTTGCCGGAGTCGGAATTGACGGTGGCCTAGAGATGGTCGTTGTGTCTTGCGCACGAAGGGCGGTTTGGATTAATACGAGAGCTGACAGCAGAAAAATGCGCATGGGAATTTGGAACGTATAACGTACCTGCAAAGAAACGGAGATTTAAGAAAGCAACAAGCGAAATTCAGCGAAGCTGTCACCCTTTTAACGTGCACGTCACGAACAATTTTCAGGGATCGTGCGAAAATCAATCCAACACCTTGGCGTCGATGCTTCCGGCTTCGATGAGGCGTTCATATTCTTTGTTGTTGAGGTCGCGCTGGAAGAAGTTGATGGGGTTCACGTGCGAACCCTGGAACAACACTTCATAGTGAAGGTGAGCCGAAACTGAATTTCCCGTGCTGCCCACATAGCCAATCACATGACCGCGTTTGATGACGTCGCCTTCTTTCACGGCAAAGCGTGACAGGTGGGCATAGCGGGTTTCATAGCCATGGCCATGTTCGAGGTAGATCACGTTTCCGTAGGAAGCGGAGAAATAGACCATAATCACTTTGCCATCGCCCGTGGCATAGACAGGCGTACCGTTGTCGGCCGCGAAGTCGAGACCTTTGTGATCCATGTAGCGCTTGAAAATGGGATGGAAGCGACTGCCATAACTCATGTGAAGCCGCTCCAGCTGTTTGTTGTTGATGGGCTGTATGGCCGGGCGTGATGCCCACATGCTGACGCGTTCTTTTAAAATGGAGTTGAGTTCTTTGTAGGACTGCACTTCCACGTCTACCGTGTGCTTCAGCTTTTCCAGGTTTGCATAGCCGGACATCACACTGGGATAGTCTTTGATGTCTTCGGTATTGAATTTCTCGCTGCCGCCCACACCGCTCTGGCGTATTTCGGGCGACAACGGGCTGGAGTCGAGGATGACGCGATAGTTTTTGTCGTCGCGATCGATCAGCGTATTCAATTCCGCGTAGGCGGCCTGAACGCGTTCTTCCAGAATTTGCCACTCCACCTTGAGCGTGAGATTTTTCTTCTTGAGAATTTGTTCGTCGAGCGAGTCGAAGTTTTTGCTGTAGCCAAAATAAAATATACCGCCCAGCACGAGGGAGAGTGTGATGAAAATGGCGATCTGATCCTGCAACGCTTTGCCCCTCAAATACCAGGGTTCGTATTTACACGTCTTCGGATTATATCGGTATTTGATTTTGCCCATTAGTCCAGCGACTGGTTTTGTTTGGAACTTAGTTTCAGCAACACGGCGTGCTGTTCACTGGAGAGTCCTTCCATCAGGTAACGGGCCGGGTCAACGGGTTCGCCGTCGCGAATCACCTCATAGTGAAGGTGAGGCGCAATGGAGCCACCGCTGCTGCCCACGGTGCCGATGGTCGTTCCCCGGGGAATGGTTTGGCCACGCTGCACTTTGATTTCGTCGAGGTGGGCATAGCGTGTCACAAAGCCGTTGCCGTGGTCCACGTCAACGTAGTTGCCATAGCCGGCTTGAACCGACGTGCGGCTCACGGTCACCACTTTGCCTTTTGCTGTGACAAACACTTCGGTTCCCCGCGCTGCTGCGAAGTCCACACCGGGGTGATTGTATTTTCCTTTATGAAAAGGATTGATGCGTTCGCCGAATCCCGACACCAGCAGGTCCAACTGTGTGTTGGCCACGGGTTGTGTCGAAGGAATGGAACTCATCAGGTCCAGTTGATCTTTTGAAATGTGGATGGTGTTGCCAAACGAGAGGTTGGTGTTGGCTGAGGTTTTGCGAAGCGCTTCCGATTTGGAGCGCAGAATGTCCATCAGGTTTTTGAATCCCGACGCATCGGCCAGAAGAATTTGTTCTTTCGAAAGAGTGGAAGGAGTGGCCTGCGACTGCGGAAGCTCGGAGTTAAATACCTTGGCATACAAGGTTTTATCTTCCGATTTCAAATTTGACAACGTGCTTTCGATGGCCGCCAGTTGTTCTTCTAAAACAGGTTTGTGCTTTTCAAGTGTTTTGTTTTCGGCACGAAGGGCCTTTTCGGTTTCCGACTCCATCAACGAATCGTGCACGGCAATGATGGCACCGCAGAACACAAGGCCCAGTGTAACCAATCCGGCGACATACCACAGGATATCCTTCACACTCCAGCGCGCACGCTCGTACTGACAGGTTTTAGGATTGTAGTAATACTTGAAATTCGACATCAGGTTCGAAGACGTTACGGGTTTAAGGTGTGTTCAAGCCAGAAAAAAAACTTCGAAACCTGCTTATTCTCTGTCATATGCGCTTAATTTTGTGGCTTGCCGTATTTTTTTGCGGGCTAATATAGTAAAAATCGTAACGTTCAAAATTTTTAAACCACACAAACAGGTAATGGACTCGGGTTCGATCAGACGGAAGTTTTTAGATTTTTTCGCCTCCAAAGGCCACACTATCGTGCCTTCAGCGCCCCTGGTGCTGAAAAACGACCCTACACTGCTCTTCACCAATTCGGGCATGGTGCAGTTCAAGGACTATTTCCTGGGCAACGCGGTGCCGAAAAGCCCGCGCATTGCCGACACCCAAAAGTGCCTTCGCGTGAGTGGAAAGCACAACGACCTGGAAGAGGTGGGCATAGACACCTATCACCACACCATGTTCGAAATGCTGGGCAACTGGTCGTTTGGTGATTATTTTAAGAAAGAAGCCATCGCGTGGGCCTGGGAACTGCTCACGGTAGAATATAACCTCCCGAAAGATCGCCTGTATGTGAGCGTGTTCGGCGGCGACAAGGACGACAACCTTCCGTTCGATCAGGAAGCGTTCGATCTGTGGCGGTCGTTTGTGAACGAAGACCGTATCATTCAGGGCAGCAAGAAAGACAACTTCTGGGAGATGGCCGACCTGGGACCGTGTGGTCCTTGTTCGGAGATACATGTGGATCTGCGCTCGGATGCCGAGAGAAAGGCTACACCTGGTCGCGACCTGGTGAACAACGATCACCCGCAGGTGATCGAGATCTGGAACCTCGTGTTCATGGAATTCGAACGCTATTGGAATCCACAGAAAGGCGGATCGGGCGAGATGCTGCGATTTGACCTCGACTATAAAGGAGAGGATAAGAAAGCGGCACGCGAAAAGCTGCGATCCAACCTGACCCTGCTCAAACCGCTGCCCAACAAAAACGTTGACACCGGCATGGGGTTCGAACGTCTGTGTCGTGCCATCAATTTGGTAAGTTCCAACTATGACACGGATGTTTTCACGCCGCTGATCAATCACATTTCCGAACATTCAAACATTCCCTACCAGAACGCAACAAACCTCACCAATCCCAAACAAAACAGCAGCGAGAAAACGGATATCGCCATGCGTGTTATTGCAGATCACGTGCGTGCCGTTTCGTTTGCTATAGCCGATGGACAGTTGCCTTCAAACACTGGCGCGGGCTATGTGATTCGCCGCATTTTGAGAAGAGCGGTTCGCTACGGCTATTCATTCCTGAACTTCAAAGAGCCTTTCCTCTATGCGCTGATGCCCGTGCTGGCACAACAAATGAAAGATGTGTTCACCGAACTGGATGCACAGAAAGATTATGTCAGCAAAGTGATCTTCGAAGAAGAGACTTCATTTCTCCGCACACTCGACAAAGGCCTGAAACGCATTGATGGCATGGAGAGCGAACTGGTGAATAAAACCGTGAGCGGCGAGCAAGCCTTTGAATTGTACGACACGTTTGGATTCCCGCTTGACCTCACGTCGTTGATCGCACGCGAGCGTGGCTTTGCCGTGGACGAAGATGGTTTTAAAGTAGAGATGTCCAAACAGAAGAACCGTTCCAAGGCCGATGCGGCCAAAGAAACGGGCGACTGGATTTTGGTGGGCGAAGATCAGAAGCCGGAATTTATTGGCTACGATCACCTGGAGTCGGAAGTGAAAGTGGTGAAGTATCGCAAGATGAAGCAGAAGAACAAAGAGCTGTTTCAGTTGGTATTCGACCGCACGCCATTCTACGCCGAGAGCGGTGGGCAGGAAGGCGACACGGGCTTCATCGAGAATCCCAACGAGAAAATAGCGATCACCGATACCAAGAAAGAAAACGAACTGATCGTCCATTACGCTGAGAAGCTTCCTTCGAATATGGAAGTGGAGTTTCATGCCACTGTCGACAAACACAAACGTCAGCTGAGCATGGACAACCACTCCGCCACGCACTTGCTACACGCTGCCCTGCGACAAGTATTGGGCAAGCACGTGGAGCAAAAAGGATCGCTGGTGAACGACAAGATTCTGCGCTTTGACTTCTCGCATTTCGCGGCCATGACGGCCGAAGAAATCCAGAAGGTGGAAGACATCGTGAACCGCAAAGTTCGCGAGAACATAACTCTCGACGAAAAACGGAATGTGCCCATCGAGAAAGCCAAGACCCTGGGTGCGATGGCATTGTTTGGCGAAAAATATGGAGACTTTGTCAGGGTAATAACGTTCGATCCCAAGTTCTCGGTCGAGCTTTGTGGAGGCACGCACGTGTCGTCTACCGGCCAGATCGGGTTGTTCAAGATCGTGTCGGAAAGCTCGGTGGCGGCCGGTGTTCGCCGCATTGAAGCGATCACGGCCGAAGAAGCAGAACGCTTTGTGCGGGAATCGCTTGACGTACTGGATCACGTGAAGACGCTTTTTAAAAATCCCAAAGATCTTATCGCCACAACAAAAAATCTGTTGGACGAGAAGCATGCGTTGGAGAAAAAGCTGGAAGTGTATCAGCAGGAGCAAGCCAACCAATTGAAAGACAAGCTTGCATTGAAAGTGGTGAAGCAGAATGGCTACAGCCTCATCATCGAAAAAGTGTCGGTCCCCACGGCCGACGCATTGAAGAATATTGCCTACGGACTGCGCAACCAATTTGACGATTTGCTGATGATCCTCGCGGCCGACGTTGATGGGAAACCCCAGGTATCTGTGATGATCGGCGAGAAATTGGCGCAAACCAACACCTATCATGCAGGCAACATGGTGAAAGAATTGGCAAAGGAAATCGACGGCGGTGGGGGAGGTCAACCCTTTTTCGCGACAGCCGGTGGAAAGAACTTAAGCGGTTTGGATGCCGTTACTGAAAAAGCACGTAAATTGATAAAGTAATTTGCGCGGAGTGCCGAAAGAAGTGCCACGCAAGTAGTATTGAATTTGATCCTCATTGTAAAAAAATGTTAAACACAAACCATTATGAATGTTATGGAAAACAAATCGAGGATCGAAGAATTACTGGCAGAGTCGTTGATCAAATTTGACCGGCTTGCAGAAAAGGTGGACGGGTTGAATGGCAAAGTGGACAGGATGAATGAAAACGTGGACGAGGTGAATGAAAAGGTGGAGGGGTTGAATGAGAAGGTAGATAACCTGAAGGAAGAAGTTTCTGACCTGGGAAGTGATTTGAAGGGTAGTCTGACGCGTGTAGAAGAACGGTTGATGCGCGTTGAAAACCGGATCGTGCGCGTTGAAGGTCGAATGGGAAACGTGGAAAACAGATTGGATAAAGTTGAAAATCGGTTAGGGAACGTTGAAAACCGATTGGGAAACGTCGAAGGCGGAATGACCCATGTTGGAGGTGAATTGGTGAAACTCAACCTGGTTTCGTCGCAAAATTCCCTCTCTTTAATGGAGCTCGCCAAGGACCGCGAACGAATTGATCGTCTGGAA
The DNA here is from genome assembly GCF_016735595.1 of Chryseolinea lacunae. Taxonomy (GTDB): domain Bacteria; phylum Bacteroidota; class Bacteroidia; order Cytophagales; family Cyclobacteriaceae; genus Chryseolinea; species Chryseolinea lacunae. The sequence continues at coordinate 108,110 of NZ_JAERRB010000008.1, read as the reverse complement.
AAGACAGTTTATAAATAGAAAGTATTGATCCTCATAAAATAATGTTTAACCTGAAAAATATGGACGTTATGGAGAATCAATCAAGAATTGAAGAATTGCTGGCGGAGTCGTTAAGAAGATTCGACCGGCTTGCGGAAAAGGTGGATGGCCTCAGTGAAAAGGTGGAGAATATTAAGGTTGACCTCAAGGGAGAAATATCTGTTTTGAGGGATGACCTGTCAGGCAGATTGGCGCGTGTTGAGGGTAGACTGATCCGTGTTGAGGGACGGTTGACCAATGTTGAGGGTGAACTGGTGAAACTCAATCTGGTTTCGTCGCAGAATTCCCTCTCTTTGATGGAGCTCGCGAAAGACCGTGAACGAATTGATCGTTTGGAAAAGACAGTTTATAAATAACAAATTGAACAGAGCACGCATCCGACACGGTGAAGCGCGCTCACAAACAGAATACATGGAGAAGTCTATCAGAGATAAGTACATCGCCGTTATTGGTCTCGAGGTTCACGCGCAGTTGCTGACCAAAACGAAAATCTATAACAGCGATTCGGCCGAATATGGCAGCTTGCCGAACACCAACGTTGGGGTAATTACTCTTGCACATCCCGGCACCTTGCCAAAGCTGAACAGGAACGTGGTGGAGTATGCCATCAAGATGGGCCTTGCGTGCCACTCCAACATCACTCGGTTCAACATCTTCGACCGAAAAAACTATTTCTATCCCGATCTTCCGAAAGGATACCAGATCACACAGGACCGCACACCAATCTGCGTGGGCGGCTATGTAACGATCAACACAAAAGACGGCGAACGCAACATCGAGCTACACCGCATCCACATCGAAGAAGATGCGGGCAAGTCGATGCACCTGGCGTCCGAGCCTGACACGCTGGTGGATTTTAACCGGGCCGGGGTTCCGCTGATTGAAATCGTGACACAGCCCGACATTAAAACCTCAGACGAAGCCTACGCCTACCTCACCGAGGTGCGGAAGCTGGTGCGCTACCTCGACATTTGCGATGGCAACATGGAAGAAGGATCGTTGCGCTGCGATGCCAACATCTCTGTGATGCTGGTGGGGGCAAAAGAATTCGGAAAGAAAGTGGAGGTCAAAAACATGAACTCCATTCGCAACGTGCAACGCGCTATCGATCACGAGATTGAACGCCAGATCGAGGAAGTTGAAAAAGGCAACCACATCTTTTCAGAAACAAGAACCTTCGACGCCGGCACAGGCCTTACCTATGGCATGCGTACGAAAGAAGAGCTGAACGACTATCGCTACTTCCCCGATCCTGATCTCAGCCCGCTGAAAGTATCGGAAGAATGGCTGGAGAAAATCAAAGCCTCTATGCCGGCCCTGCCCCGCGATTTGTATAACAAATACATTAAAGAGTTGGGACTGCCCGAATACGACGCGCAGGTGCTGACCGACACCAAAGACGTGGCCCTCTATTTTGAAGAAGTTTGTAAGCTCACCAAAAATTACAAAGCCGCATCAAACTGGGTGATGGGTCCCGTGAAATCCTATTTGAACGAACTCAACCTGTCGGCCGATGAATTTCCTGTAACCCCGGCGGTTTTAGTGGAGCTCATGGACCTGGTGGACGGCAATAAAGTCAGTTTCTCGGTGGCCTCACAGCGCGTGTTCCCCGAGCTGCTGAAAAATCCCAACAAGTCGGCACTTGAAGTGGCACAGCAATTGAACGTCATTCAGGAGAGCAATCAGGACGCCCTGTTGCCGATCATCGACGAAGTGATAAAAGAATTTCCGCTGAAAGTGGAGGAGTATAAGAATGGCAAAAAAGGCATCGTAGGCATGTTCATGGGCGAGGTGATGAAACGCAGCAAGGGAAAAGCCGATCCGAAAGTAGCCAATGCACTGATAACTAAAAAACTGGAAGAAGTATGAGGAAGAATGTGAAACAGATGAACATGGTGAACCAGACGTCATCTACTGTCGGGAGAAATACTTCCAGCATGCCGCCGCTGAAACGGTCGGCCCTGGTCTTCCTGTTGTTTGCTATTTCGTTCTCGTGTTCGTTTTCCTCGAAGGAAGGAAACAGCGCCGTGGCTGCAGACGCTCCCGGCGCCACCTGGACGGTGATCGTGACTGGCAAGGTTGGGTTTCCCCAGCAAGGTCAGATCGTGATTCAGGAAATGAAGAACGGCGGTTCAGGCTGGCAAGACACCATCACCCTGAAGAGCAACTACACCTTCTCCAAGAAAGTGCCGCTGTCACAACCGGGCTACTACAAGATCAACTTCTATGGACGTCAAACTGTCGATATCATTCTCTACAAGAGCAACCTGGAGGTGAATGTTGACGGCAACGATCAGAATGGATTTGCCGATGTGAAGGGATCGCCCGAGATTGATGTGATCCGGAAAACGCAGGCAATTTTGCGCAGCGCAGAATCGTCGCCCGTGATTGCCAAGCTCAATTCCGATTTTCAAACTGCCGTTCAGGCTCACGATCAGGAAAAGATCGCCGCGATCCAGGAAGCCTACATGACAGAGATCAAGAAGAGCCACGATCAGATAGCCGACCTCATGCGCAAGGAGCCTCCATCGTTGGGCGTCATCAACTTGCTGCAAGGTGGATCGGTGCTTGACAAGGATCAATACTTTGACGTGTATATGGCTGTTGCCGACAGACTGAAAAAGGAATGGCCGAACTACGATCACGCGAAAACTTTTGTCACGCTCGTGAACACCATGAAGAGCATTGCCATCGGTCAACCCGCTCCAGAAATTGCTTTGCCAGACACAACCGGCCAGGTCGTGAAACTGTCGTCGATGAAAGGCAAATATGTGCTGGTTGATTTCTGGGCAAAGTGGTGTGGCCCGTGCCGTCAGGAAAACCCGAATGTGGTTCGTGTCTTCAATAAATTCAAAGACAAAGGATTTACCGTGTTTGGTGTTTCGCTCGATCGCCGCAAGGAAGATTGGGTGCGCGCCATTGGTGAAGACAATCTTACGTGGACACACGTTTCGGATTTGAAATACTGGCAGTCGGAAGCCGCCAAGACCTACAACATCACCGGCATTCCTTTTTCGCTCCTGCTCGATCCTAAAGGGGTCATCATCGCGAAGAACCTTCGTGGTGCGGCGCTGGAGAAAAAGCTGAACGAAATTTTCAATACCAAGTCAAATTAGGATGAAGCGCATACTGCTGGTCCTGGCGCTGCCCTTTGCGCTGCTTTCGTGCGGTCGTAAGGAAGAGAAGAAGCTCACGCCCATTTCCTATGAGATGAAAACGTTTCGTGTGGAGTCTAAGATCCACTGCAAAACAGATTCGCTGTGTGCGTTCTATCAGGTCAGCTATCCGGCATTCACGGGGTTAGATACTACCGTGCTTGCCATACTGAAGAAAGACATCGACAGCTCTGTGTCGATGGGCAACCCGGAAGCCGAAGGAAAAACCATGGAACAGATTGGCGCGGGATTCATTCAGGACTATGAAGACTTTCGCAAAGAAATGCCCGAAGTGCCGGGCAGCTGGAACTACAAAGCAAATGTGACGGTAGAGACATTGACCGATAGTTTGCTGAGTCTCTCGGTACAGGAAGAGTATTATACCGGTGGAGCCCATGGCGGCTACGGCATCTACTACATCAACCTCAATCCACGCACCGGCGAAGAATTCACGTTAGAGAATTTGCTGAAGCCAGGTTTTGAAGATCCCCTCACGAAAATAGGCGAAAAGATTTTCCGTAAGGTGCGTGAGCTTTCGGATACGGCCTCGCTGAATGCAAGCTACTTTGAATTTCCCGACGACAAATTTCAGTTGAACCGGAATTTTGGTTTCAAAAAGGAAGGCATCGTGTTCTACTACAACAGCTATGAAATTGCGGCCTACGCTTCAGGCCCCACGGAAGTGCTCATTCCCTATGAGGAAATAAAGGACTGGCTTAAACATTAAGCCAGTCCTTTGTTTTTTAGAACGACACAAACTCAGTTTTATATCCGACAAACGAAACCGCGAGTTGCCCGTTGGCATTGCCTACGTCGATCACAAATTTGCCATGATCGTCGGTGGTGGTGCCGCGTGTGCTGCCGCTGATAATGACATTAGAGCCCTTCATGGGATTTCCCGATTCATCCAGCACCGATCCTTCTACAAGCGTTTTTCCTTCGCGGCGAACGGTTTGAAATGTAACTTTCAAATCTTTCTCGACCGCCGTCACACGCGGCGCTTCGGGCTTACCTGCGTTTAACCGGAACGCGATGGGCAATACAAATTGTTGACGAACGGCTTGTCCGCTTTGTTTTCCAGGAGTCCAATTGGGCAGGAGTTGGGCTACGCGCAACGCTTCTTTGTCAAGCTGCGGGTCAATACCTCTCTTGATCTCGAAATCGGAAAGCGAACCGTCTTTGTTGACAATGAAGCCTACAAACACAGTGCCTTCGATGCCCTTCATGCGGACGTCGCTGGGATAGGAGATATTGGTGCTCAGCACACGCATCACCGTTTCGATGCCTCCCACCGGCTCTGCGGCTTGCTCCACAATGGTGAAGACCTCGCCACTCTTAGAGGCTTCGCTGATTTGTCGCATTTCATCTTTGTACTCTACGATCACAAAATTCCGGACAGGCTCTGACGGACCTGCCGTGGGCTTTATGACGTTCATCGATGCAATGGATTGATCGCCATGGGCCATAAGGTCGTCATAGACCGACTTCATGCTTTCCAGTTTGGCTTTTCCCTGTTCGTCAACTTCAATGATAACGAACTTGGCGTTGGGCTTTTCCTTTTGCAGGGCGTCAAATTTGGCCTGCACTTCTTTGGGAACATCGAGGGCCATGGTCGAGGTCTTGGCGACTTCTGTGGCATCGGTCAGAACCTGGTCCTGACATGCCACAGCGAAAAAGAAGCCGGCCACAATAACGACAACGGCGGCTACTTTCCACACACGCATTTTCTTTTTGATGGTTTTCATCATGATAATTCTTTTTAAGGTGAGTGAATTGTTAAAGTGATTGGCGAGTCTGAAGTCGGCCGACATCAAAGCAACCTTCGCCAGGAGATTGCAATATTGGTTCACGTCATGATGCTCTACCGCCTGTGCATCGGCTTGAAACTCATGAACGTTGATGAATATCTTTTTATAGAAGTACAGCACCGGGTTAAACCAGAACGCGATGCGCAGCACTTCGAGGAACAGTATGTCGATGGAGTGGAAATGATCGGCGTGAACACGCTCGTGTCGCACAATGATGGCGCGGTCTTCTGCCGACAACGCCTCGGCATTTCCTATGAAAATATGATTGAAGAACGAGAAGGTGGGGAAGGGGCCATCAAGTTCCGTGATCTTGTATTTGCCCGTTTGTGAATGCACATTGGCCTTTTGCAGGTGACGTGCAAGTTGAAACGCCTGCCACAAAAAACGCATCGCGAACAACGCCACACCGGCAAGGTAGAGCCACGACACCACCTGCCATACATTTATGGAAGGCGAGGCATCCACGGGCTTGGCGCCATAGCCCACCACCACAAATTCAGGAAGCCAGTTTGGCGGAACGATTTGACCCAGTGAAGGGATGGCGCTCTGCGCTGTGGCCACCGTGAACACAGGGAAAAGAACAGCCACCAGCAAACTGCCCAGCAAATAGGTTCGCTTGAAAGCAAAGTTGGTTTCACTGTTCAAAAGCAATACATACAGGAGCAGGAAGAGCACCAACCCGAAGTTGGCCTCCAGCAGATAGTTGATGTAGCTGTTCATGGCTATTGTTTTTTTAGTTCATTGAGAATTTTTTCAAGTTCTTTTACATCCATTTTATTTTCCTTCGCGAAGAAGGACACCAGGTTCTGAAACGATCCGTTGAAGTAACCTTTGAGCAGGTTGTTGAGATAGAACTTCGTGTACTTCTCTTTGGTGATCAGCGGAAAGTATTCATGTGTTTTGCCGTAGGCTTTGTGGTCTACAAAACCTTTTGTTTCGAGGATGCGCACAATGGTGGAGATGGTGTTGTAGGCCGGTTTGGGCTCGGGCATCTCTTCTACGATGTCTTTCACAAACCCTTTTTCCAGTTTCCACAATATCTGCATCACCTGATCCTCTGCTTTGGTCAGTTCTTTAAGATCCTTCATTGACTATGTATTTAGGTATAAAACTAAAACTTTAGTTATACGAAAGCAATATCTGTTCGAAAAATTTTTTTGCCGTCCGTTCCATCTCCATTCGATGCGGCCGAACAGCCGCTCAACCGAATCCAACAACCACGGCAAACCATCATCGTTTCGCAAAACGAATTCTTTCTTGGTATTTTAGGGGCTCATGCTCAACGGCAACGACTATTTAAAGGAAGTACAGAAGTTCACCACCAGTCAGTACTGGAGCACGGGCGTACGCATTACGGCGGGTGTGATGGTGCCCACGCTAATTCTTGCCCAAACCGACTCGCTCATTCTGGGGCTTCCCTTTTTGTGGGGCGCGCTCTTTGCCAGTCTTACTGACGCGCCGGGTCCTATACATCATCGCAGGAATGGGTTGATGGCTTCTGTGGCCTTGAACACGGTGACGGCGCTAGTCACGTTGTTGCTGCGCGAGCATGCAGCGCTGGTGTTGACAGAGGTGGTGGTGTTCTCATTTTTGTTTTCGCTGCTGGGCGTGTATGGTGCACGGGCCAGTGCGGTGGGCACGCTCGCCCTCATCATCATGTTGTTGAATCTGGTTCCAGGGCGTGTGGAGCAAAACAGTTTTTATGTGGCCGCCCTCATTGCCGGCGGAGGAATATGGTATACACTCTTTAGTTTACTGCTCTATCGCTTGCGGCCCTACCGGCTGGCTGAGCAGGCTATTGGCGAAATGCTCATCGCCATGGCCGACTTCATCCGGGCACGGGGAGCTTTGTATAAAGATGGCGCCGACGTGAATCGCTGCTTCACGCTGGTGATGGAAGAACAGATCAAGGTGATGAAGAGCCAGGATCAAACCCGCGAGCTCCTTTTCAAGACACGGCAATTTGTGATGGACGCCAGCCCCAAGAGCCGGAGCCTGATGATGCTCTTTCTCGATGCCGTGGATCTTTTCGAACATTCGATCTCTTCCTATCAGGATTATAATCAGCTTCATAAGAACCTGGACGGCACTGATCTGCTAAACAAGTTCTATGGCGCCGTGCTTCAATTGGCGGCCGCGATGGAATATGTGGGGTTGTCTATTCAACGCGGTGCAGAGGTGAAGCGCGACCTGGATCTTATTCCGATAACCAGTGCGTTGCAGGATGCATTGCGCGTGCACCAGGAGAAGGCGGTGGAGGGAAGCACAAAGGAAAGCCTTCACGCGCTGGAGAAGACTGTTGCCAACATCCAAAGCATTGTGAACCGCCTTCACCGCCTCGTGGTGTATACACGTTTGCAGGTGGACATCGACAAAACAAACACCGGCAGCGAAACAAACAAAACGTTGGTTGGGCATCCCATCGACTGGCAAACGTTTCGCGAAAACCTCACGCTGCAGTCCAACGACTTTCGCCATGCTGTGCGGCTCACGGTGGCGATTCTTGTGGGGTTCAGCATATCGGCCTACTTTTCGTTGCAGCACATCTATTGGGTGCTGCTCACCATCGTCACCATTCTGAAGCCGGTCTACACGGTGTCGCGGAAACGCAATGCACAACGTTTGTTGGGAACGCTCACGGGGGCGGTAGCGGCCACGGGCATTCTGTTTGTTATTCACGGCAACACTGCGTTGCTGGCCATCATGATTTTTTGCATGGTCATCAGCTACAGTTTGCTGCGGCTAAATTATTTCGGGTTCGTCCTGTTTCTCACCATCTACATTGTCATCACGTTTCACTTTCTCTATCCCGTGGACCTCAACACCATGGTGAGAGAGCGCATGCTCGACACACTGGTGGGCTCCATCATCGCGGCCCTTGCGTCGCGCTTTGTGTTGCCTACGTGGGGACGGCAGGAGATTGAAAAGAACATGCACGACATGCTGGTGGCCAACGAGGCGTTCTTCAACACTACCTGGAAATACCTTCTTGATCCGACGTCCCCCAAAAGCGAATATCGGGCGGCGCGTCAGAACGCGTTGGTGGCGCTGACCAACTTGTCTGACAACTTTCAACGCATCCTCGCCGAGCCAAAAGAATTGGGACAGTCCACACTCATCCACCAGTTTGTTATAGCGAACCACATGCTTACGGGGCACATCACGTCGTTGGTCACCGACAAATCGTTTAACGTGACCCTGAACAAGCCGGAGTTGGAAAATCTGGCGCAGGCCATCCGCAGCGAACTCAACCAAAGTGCTGTGCTAACGGAAACCCGCAATCTGAAACTGGCAAGCGAAGAGAAGACCGACAACGCGATCGTGAATCAATCGCTGAATCCCCTTTCAATACTATATTCGCTGGTGCGCGACATTCGAACCATCACCGAAAAACGCATCAAGAACGAAATTGTGAACCGACAACACTAGCGTGTATTAATGCTGTTGTGATAGTTTCAATGCAGCCGATTCCGTAGCATCAACAACCACACGTCCGATTTCATCCATCCGCTATTTACGGGCTTGGGTACGCCCGAATAAAAATCAAGGGCTCCTAAAAGAATGTCGTCGTCATTGTCGCGATCGATGTCGGCTACTTCCATAGTGATCCATCGGCCTTGGCTGGCCAGCGGTGTCACATAGGGTGTATAACCTTCTGGTGTTTTCTCAAAATAGACGAAGCCTTGTTCCGGTGAATTTTCGAAGTCGGGAAAGAATGCGATAGCGGCAACGTCAAGGTCGCCGTCTTTGTCGAAGTCGATGGCGCGGGCCTGGGTTGCTCCTTGCAACGGATATGACCATGACTCTGTGAAGTGATTGGCGCCGTCGTTAAGATAGATCGCCACGCGGTGATAGGGTTTCAGAATGGGGGAGTAGTCGGCATTGTCGCCGTTGGTGAACAGAATGTCGGCCTTGCCATCGTTGTTGAAGTCGGCTAGGTCGAAGTAGCTCGACCCGTGTGTGGGCGGGAAGCGCAGCAGCACGTTGATGCGGAACCTGAAGTTGCCTTGGTTGAGGAATAGGACCAGTCGCTCATCGCCTTGTGTCATGAGCGCAAGAATGTCGGGCATGCCGTTGTTGTCGAAATCTCTCACCACCACTTTGCGTGCTCCCGGCATGTTTTGTAGAACGTGTCTGGTAAAGGCACCGTTTGTTTTGGCTTCATAAACCGCGAGGCTGCCGGTGAAGTTTCCAAAGGCGCAGACCACGTAATCCAACTGTCCGTCGTTATTCAGATCGGCGCGTTCGGCAAAGACCGGCCGCTGCACCGAATCGATCAACGGTGTGAAAATCTTCTCGCCATTCCAACGAACGATGGCCCCCTTCGCCTGATCGTTAGGGTCCATGATGCCCATCTCCACCAGTTCCGGATCGGCATTGGGCGCGAACAACATTTGGGCAGCGGGGCTGCTCATCTGGAACGTGGCGGTCAGATTGAGATGCTCATCAAATTGATGAAGCCTGGCGCGGCGGTCGCTCAGGAAAATGGTTTGATGCGCCGTGTCGGCTGCGAGCATCGACGTGGTGGGATGGCCTTCGATTGGAAGAGGCAAGGCCGTGACATCGAACTGTGTGATCGCGGCGGGTGTTGGCAATTTTTCTACGATGACGGAGTCTGGTGCATTTTTCTGGAAATAGTTTTGGATCGCTTTCCATTCGGCATCGCTCACCATCGGGCTGAGCGGAAGCGACGACAGTACCATGGCGCGGTCTTCGTCGGGGAGTTCCGTGAGCTTGCCATATTCAATGCCCATGCGCAATGCCATTTGTGGCATCACGTCTTTCTCCCACGTTTTTTTGGGCAGTAGCGACGGCTCCGGAAACATGTGACAGCTGCCACAATACTGACGGGCCAGCTGTTCTTCCTTTTGATCTTGCGAGTTGCAGGAGAGCAGCATGTTTGCCACAACAATGACAAGGGCAAAGAGACTAAGCGTTGACTTCAAGCGGGCGGTGTTTGATTACATCGAATGAGTGAAGCAGTAGCTCAGAATGTTGGCGCCCATGCGCAAGGCCTGCAGTCGTTTTTCTTCGGGGTCGTTGTGAATGCGCTGGTCTTCCCAGCCATTGCCGAGGTCGCATTCATACGAATAGAAGACAACCAGCCGACCTTCATATACCAGTCCAAATCCTTGTGCGGGTTTGCCGTCGTGTTCGTGAATTTTGGGTAGGCCTTTTGGGAAGTCGTATTTCTGATGATAGATGGGATGATCGAACGGAAGTTCCACGAGCTCGAGTTCGGGAAATACTTTCTTCAGTTCGAGGCGGATAAATTTGTCGAGCCCATAGTTGTCGTCGATGTGGAGGAAGCCGCCGGCGGTGAGATACTTCCGGAGGTTGGCCGCTTCGGCATCGGAGAACACCACGTTGCCGTGGCCCGTCATGTATACATAGGGATAAAGAAAGATGTCGCGGCTGCCCACGTCGGCCACGTCTTCTTCGGGTTCCAGCAGCGTGCCCATTTCGGTGTTGCAAAACTTGATGAGGTTGGGCAACGATGTTTTGTTGGCATACCAATCGCCGCCGCCGCTATACTTGAGCTTGGCCAGTTTCATTTTCAGTTGCGCTTGTGCAAAGCCGAAGCTCATCGAAAGAAGGAACAGGAGTGCAAATCTTACATGCGTGGTTACCATGGCGCGGTTATCAATACTTAAAGGTGGAAAAAAATTTACTTTGTCCTTAAACCTTTCCACAGAAGGCCTATCTAAGCAGGCAAATTAATCTAGAAACCACCAATATAACGTATGAAAACCAGTAATCTCTTTGGAAAAATTGCTTCCGTGGCCCTCATGGGAACGTTCGCTTTCGTCATTTCTTGTAAAGACGAAGACAAGCTCACCCTGGCCGATACGCAGGACATCACAGAAGAAGCCATTACCGACTCGTATTATCAGGACATGGACGATCTGGCCGGTGTGGCGGTGAGCGCACCGACCGACGACCAGTATTCGAAAAACGGCAGGGTAGAAACCACCTACTCGGTGACTGTGCAAGACGATCGTTTTGATTGTGACGGCGTGGTGGTGAGTGTTACACCCGATGCCAACTCTACCCTTGAAGCTCCCAAAGGCGTGCTCATCGTTAACTTCGGCACCACAGGCTGTGCCGACGGCCGTGGCAACACGCGCACCGGCAAAGTGATTTTTACCTATAACGGACGCCGTTTCCAACCCGGCTCCACCGTGGTGACTACCGTAGAAAACTATACCATCAACGGGGTGAAACTGGAAGGCGTGAGAACCCTCACCAACGTGTCGGGCAGCACGGCCGAAGCACCTAAATTCAACGCCAAGCTGGTGGGCGGCAAAGCCACGTTCATAGCCGACGGCACTGTGGCCGAACGCGAGTCGAACATTACCTGGCAATGGATAAGAGAGGCGAATCCCCTCAACGACTACCTGCTGATCGACCAGGCCAGCACCGCCAGCGGAACCACACGCGGTGGCAGAACCTATTCGGTTTCCCTGTCAAAAGCTTTGAAATACAAACGCTTCTGCGGCATCGCCGTGGAAGGCATCAAGAAATACCTCATCGATGGCAGCAAAGAAATCACCATCGACTATGGCGACGGAACATGCGACAAATCGGTGGTCATCACCGTGAATGGCGTGACCCGCAACATCAACGTGAACTAGGAAAAAGTTCAACCGGAGGAAATGATTTTCTCCGCTGTGAATTCTTAAAAGGCCCGGATTTTTTCCGGGCTTTTTTATTTTACGGACGCCCGGGATTGCATTACTTGCAACCTTAAAATCACGCGCGATGAAGCAATACCTGGCCCTCATGAACGACATCCTGCAAACCGGCGCTCAGAAAACCGATCGCACCGGCACGGGCACGCTTTCTGTATTTGGCCGGCAGTTGCGTTTCGATCTCGCGGAAGGATTTCCGTTGGTGACCACCAAAAAACTTCACCTGCGGTCCATTATCTACGAGCTTCTCTGGTTCCTCAACGGCGACACCAACATCAAATACCTGAAAGACAACGGTGTGAGCATCTGGGACGAGTGGGCCGACGAAAACGGTGAGCTAGGCCCCGTGTATGGCCACCAGTGGCGCAGTTGGCCCGCGCCGGACGGCCGCCACATCGACCAGATCACGCAGGTGATTCAACAAATCAAAAGCAAACCCGATTCGCGTCGCCACATTGTGACCGCCTGGAACCCGTCGGAAGTGGACAAGATGGCTTTGCCGCCCTGCCACGCCCTTTTCCAGTTTTATGTGGCCGATGGAAAATTGTCGTGCCAGCTCTACCAGCGCAGTGCCGATTACTTTTTGGGGGTGCCGTTCAACATCGCGTCCTATGCGTTGCTAACCCACATGTTTGCGCAGCAGTGCGACCTAGCTCCGGGCGAGTTTATCTGGACCGGCGGCGACACGCACCTCTACAGCAACCACCTGGAGCAGGCGCAGTTGCAGTTATCGCGCGAGCCCTATGCGCTGCCGCAGCTGAACATAAAGCGGAAGCCGGAATCGATCTTCGACTACCGGTTCGAGGACTTTGAAATTGTGAACTACCAGTCGCATCCGTCCATCAAGGCACCCATTGCCGTTTAGGGCATTTCCTCCCGGCATTCATCTTTTTCATGTTGAACCCTGATTGTTTGTAACAATTACATCTTTTTGTCGACAGATTGCGTATTCTAACCCAGTATGGCGGAGAAAAGCAGTGTTTTCGATATGATTGGCCCCGTTATGATCGGACCTTCCAGTTCCCATACGGCGGGGGTGGTGCGGATAGCCCGCGCAGCCCTCAAGTTGTTGGGTGGCATCCCTGACGAGGCCGACATCACCTTCTACAATTCGTTTGCCCGTACCTATGAAGGGCACGGAAGCGACCGCGCCATCATTGCCGGCCTGCTGGACTATAAAACAGACGACGTTCGCATCAAAGACGCCATCGACATTGCCCGCGACAAGGGCCTGGTGTTCCATTTCAAATCGGTGGGCAACGCTTCCACGCTTCATCCCAACACCATCAAACTGAATCTCCGGAAAGGCGACCAGACCCTGGAAGTGATTGGCGAAAGCCGGGGCGGAGGGCTCATCAACATTGCCGAGGTGAACGGGTTCAAGGCCGACTTCAGCGCCAACCTGCACACACTCATGATCACCGCCGCCGACGTGAAGGGCAGCATCGCGTTCATTGCCGATGTGCTGGCCCACGACGACTGCAACATTGCCACCATGTCGGTTTCGCGGAAGGGGAAGAACGACCTGGCGGGACTGGTCATTGAGATGGATTCCGGACTCAAGGATGTAACATTAGCATACTTAAAGAGTCTTAGCTGGGTGAAACAAATTATTTATATACCGGATATTGATCGTTGATAAAAGCACATGAAAAGAATACTACTGGCAGTTTTGATTTTGATGGTGTCGAAAGTCACCTGGGCGCAAATCGACACGGTGAAACAGGAAGCCCAAACGCCCGCCACGAATGTGAAGTGGGGGCTCAAACAGTGCATAGACTATGCGTTGTCTAACAACCTCTCCGTGCAACGCAGTGCCTACAATGTGGAAAGCAGCGAGGTGGATTTGAGACAGTCAAAATTTGCTCGACTGCCAAGCTTAAACGGATCGGCTTCGTATGGCTACAGCTGGGGTCGCGGTCTTGACCCCGTGAGCAACGCATTTACGTCGCAGGAAATCAAGTCGTCGAATCTCGCGGCCAACGCGTCATTGCCCATCTTCAACGGCTTTCGCATTCACAACAGCATACAGCAATATCAAACGACCTATGCGGCGTCTACCGAAGACCTGGCAAAGGCAAAGAACGATCTGATCCTGAATGTGGCCAACCTGTTTATCAATGTGGTGTTCAACAAGGAGCTGGTAAACAATGCCCGCTTCCAGTTGGAGTCCAGCCAAAAGCAATTGGACCGCACAACCCGGCAGGTAGCCGCGGGTGCGTTGGCCAAATCGGAACAACTCAATCTCGATGCCCAGGTGGCCAGCAACGAAGTGACCTTGATCCAACAGGAAAACGCGCTGGCGTTGTCGCTGTTGCGTTTGAAACAAGCGTTGCGCATCCCCGCCACGCAAGGCCTCGACGTGGAGATTCCCGACCTGAATCCCGAAGCCCTGGTGATCGACCAGAGTCGCGACGAGATCTTTGACCAGGCCCGTCAAACCATGCCCGAAATCAGAAGTGCTGAATATAAGATCCAGAGCTCGCACTATGCGGTGAAAGCTGCGCGTGGAAATCTTTACCCACGCCTGAGCCTCAATGCAGGCTTGAACACCAACTACTCCAGCACACAAGAAGCACAGTTTTATCCCGACAACACCTTTTCGTTTTCGAAGGCGCCTGTTGCCTATGTGAACCAGGACACGGGCATGCCAGTATATACGCGGAACCCGAATGGTTCGTATCTGAACACGTATAAGTTTGCCGACCAGATCAAAGACAACATTTACAAAACGCTGGGGCTTCAATTAACGATCCCCATCTTTAACGGCTACACGGCGCGGGCTTCGGTTCAGCGCTCCATCGTTCAAAATCAGCAGGCAAAAATAAACGCACAGGAAATTGAACAAACGCTCCGTCAAAATGTGGAGTCGGCCTATAACGATGCGGCGGCTTCTGCAAAGACCTACAACTCGGCGCTGCGTCAGGTAACGGCGCGCACCGAAGCCTATCGCATGATGGAACAACGCTTTGGCGCAGGCGCGGCAAACTCGTTTGAATATCAGGTGTCGCAAAACAACCTGTTCCAGGCCCAGACCGATTTGTCGCGGGCAAAATATGATTTCATCTTCAAGAAGAAAGTACTGGACTTCTATCAAGGCAAACCCATCGAATATTAATAAACCACGCAATGGCACAAAAACGCAAATCGAACAAGATGATTTATTGGCTCATCGGGGCCGTCGTAGTTATTTTCCTTTTCTTATTAGTTGGCAAAAGTTTGGGCTGGGTAGGGAAGCCGAAGGAGATAGAAGTTGAATTCGCCAAAGCCAAGCGTGTAACCATCGTTGAGAAAGTGAGCGCCTCCGGAACGGTTCAGCCCGTCACGGAAGTGAAGATCGCACCCGAAGTATCGGGCGAAATCATCGACCTTCTCATTGAAGAAGGCGACTCGGTGGCCAAAGGAAAAACATTGGTGCGCATTCGTCCCGACACCTGGCAAAGCCAGCTCGATCGTGCCGAAGCCGGTCTGAGCCAGCAACGCGCCAACCTTGAGCAATCGAAAGCCAACCTGCTTCGCTCGCAGGCCACGCTCACCCGCACGGAACTGGAGTACAAGCGGAACGAAAAGTTGTTTAACGAGAAAGTAATTTCCGATGCCGACTGGCAACTGGCCAAACAAAACTATGAGATCGCCAAGAACGATGTGGCCTCGGCACAGCAATCGGTAGAAGCGGCACACTATATCATCCGCAGCACGGAAGCGTCGTTGAAAGAAGCGCGCGAAAACTTCCGCAAGACATCGGTGGTGGCGCCCATGAACGGCATCGTGTCAAAGCTCATTGTGAAAAATGGTGAGCGCGTGGTAGGAACCGCCACCATGGCCGGAACGGAAATGTTGCGCATCGCCGACCTCAACAAAATGGAAGTACGCGTGAACGTGAACGAAAACGACATCGTGCGCGTGCACCTGGGCGACACGGCCATCATCGACGTGGACGCCTACACCAACCAGAAGAAAGAATTTAAAGGCCTGGTAACGCTCATTGCCAACACCGCCAAAGACAAAACATCAACCGATGCCATCACGGAATTTGAAGTGCGTATCCTCATCCTCAGCTCGTCCTACCAGGACCTGGTGAAAGAGGGCAACAAGTTTCCCTTCCGTCCCGGCATGACTGCCAGCGTAGACATCATCACCAAAACCAAAGCCAACGCCTTGTCGGTACCCCTGGCTTCAGTGACCACCCGAAGCGCTGACGGCACCAAGACCGAAGAGCCCCAGAACAACGGTGGCGGTGGCATGGACGACGACGACGGACCTCCGCCGGCCGCAAGCACCGACAAAAAGCCCGAGAAGAAAAAAGAAGACAAAACGGTGATCTTTGTGAACGACAAAGGCGTGGCGAAAATGGTGGAGGTGAAAACCGGCATCAGCGATTACGACAACATCGAAATTGTGTCGGGTGTGAGCGACAGCACCGAAGTGATCACCGGACCGTTCCTGGCCGTTTCCAAACGATTGAAAGATGGCGACAAAGTGAAAATGGCAGAGAAGAAGGAGCCTGAGAAGAAAGACAAGTAAAAAATTAACGACCAACACAAAGCCCCCCGGTAGCAATCGGGGGGCTTTTTATTTAATTTTGGGTTCAACTCAAAATGTATGGTAAAGCACCCTTGGCACGAAGTATCGATTGGCGACAATCCCCCGGAACATGTGAACGGCATCATCGAGATTCCGAAAGGATCGCGCGCAAAGTATGAGATCGACAAAGACAGCGGTCTCATCAAACTGGATCGCGTGCTCTATGCGTCCATGTACTACCCGCTCAACTACGGCTTCATTCCGCAAACCCTGGGTGAAGATCACGACCCGCTCGACATCGTTGTGCTCACGCAAGTTACCGTGGTGCCCCGCTGCCTCATTCCTTCCAAAGTGATTGGCGTGATGCGCATGATCGACAAGGGCGAAGCCGATGACAAGATCATCGCCGTGGCCGAACAGGATGTGAGCGTGAGCCACATCAACGAGATGGACCAGTTGCCCGAATATTTCAGAAACGAGCTGAAACATTTCTTCGAGAACTACAAAACCCTTGAAAACAAGGTTGTGATCGTAGACGAATTTGAGTCGAAGGCCAAAGCGATGGAGATCATCCAGCAGAGCATCGACTTGTATAAAAAGACTTTCCCCAAGTGAACATAGGCTTCGACGCCAAGCGGCTCTTCAACAACTTCACCGGCCTGGGCAACTACAGCCGGTTTGTTTTGAACGCCCTTTGTGATTTCGAGCCCGGGCATCATTATGTTCTCTATACACCCAAAACGCGCAAACATCCGGAAGTGACGCCGCTGGTGGGGCGTGCCCAGGTGCAGGTGGTTACACCACCGTGGTCCTACACAATTTTTAAGGCGGCGAGTCTCTGGCGCACCGTGGGCATCGCGGGTGAAGCCAGTGTGAAAACCTTGCAGGTGTTTCATGGCCTGAGCCAGGAGCTGCCGGTGAATTTACCGACGGGCATAAAGAAGATTGTGACGGTGCACGATCTCATTTTTCTGCGCTTCCCCAGGCTCTACAACCCCATCGATGTAGCCATCTACAAAACGAAGGTGAATGCCGCCTGCAAGTCGGCCGACGTTGTGGTGGCCATCAGCCAGCAGACGGCACAGGACCTGATTGATTTTCTGCAGGTGCCTGCTTCAAAGATCAAAGTAGTGTATCAGGGATGTCATCCGCAGTTCAACACCGTGGCCACGCCCAACCAAATCCAGGAAGTGAAGAAAAAGTATGCGTTGCCCGAACGATTTGTGTTGAATGTGGGCACGCTCGAAACACGGAAAAATGTGTTGCTCCTCATCCAGGCACTGGCGTTGCAGAAACCAGCTGAACGTTTGCCGGTGGTGATTGTGGGCAAAGAAACGGCCTATAAAAAACAAGTGGTGGAAGAGGCGCAGCAGTCGGGTGTGTTGGAGAGCCTCATCTTTTTGCACGAGGTTCCCTTCCAGGAATTTCCGGCGCTCTTTCAGGGCGCAGAAGTGTTTGTATACCCCTCGCTCTTCGAAGGGTTTGGCATCCCGCTGGTGGAAGCCATGGCGTCGGGCATTCCGGTAATCACGTCAACAGGATCGTGTTTTAGCGAAGCCGCAGGGCCGGGGTCGTTGTATGTGGATCCAGAAAATGCCGAAGAGCTGGCCCATCAGTTGAGCCGCGTGCTGAGCGACGGAGAGCTGCGAAAGCAGATGATCGCCGACGGTAAAAAATTTATCGGTCAATTCAGACCGGAAGTGATTGCCAAAGACTTGATGGCGCTCTACCAGGGTTGAGTCAGCGCAATTTCTGAAGGAAGGCCACAAGCTCCATGAGCCACGCAATGCCAACGTGCACAATCACGCCACCCCACACGCCCTTTGTTTCATAGGCCACCACGCCCAGAATGTAGCCACCAAAGATCGAGCTCACCGCTTCGCCCGCAGGCTTTCCAAAGTGCAGATAACAGTAGGTGACGGCCATGGCCAGCACGGCGTTGCGCCCCACCACGTGCATCATGCCAATGACCATGAAGCCGCGAAACAGAAATTCAACGGTGATAAAATCAAGTCCATACGCAACCTCATAGCACGCCACCGTGACCCACTCGGGCACACCGAGATAAGTATGCGCCGCCGTGACTTTATACATAGGATATTGCTTCACAAAACTGGGCTCGAACGATGCGCCCACAATGAGTGGCAGCATGATGAGCAACAACACAAAATAGGGACGTGTGTCGAAGTGTTGCACCTGAAGGCCGTAGTAGTGTTTCCGGTTGTGATCGTAATAGCGATGAAACAAAAGTAGTGGCAAGAGTATGTTCACAAACCCGATGAGGTTGTTTGCTACTTTGTAGACCCAATATTGAAGTTGTGCAGGAGCCAGCGCGTTCACGATGCTGTGCAGATAGGGCTGACTGCCGTCGAGGCTCAGGGCGGCCAGCGCCAGCACACTACGGATCCAGAAATCGCGCTCGCGAAAAAATGTGCTTCCCTTTTTTGAAAAGAACACGATGGCCATGGTGCTGTAGTAGGCAAAGCCATAGAAAAGGAAGTAATAGAAAAATTTCAGAAATCCTTTTTGTGTGTCAAGAAACGTATCCTCAAAATCAAGGCTGTAGTTCACATAGACCGAGACCGTCAGAAATAAAAAGGTGAGCAGGTAGGCGCGCAGGTTAAAATCTTCCTGCACATGGTGAACGAGAAACTTCCAGATCTTCTTCATGAACAACGCAAGGGCCTACCAGCGCGAAAGATATTGATACACCTTGTGAATCGGCAACCCCATCACGTTGAAATAGGAGCCGACAATTTTTTCGATGGCCACCATCCCAATCCAGTCCTGTGCGCCATAGGCACCGGCCTTGTCATAGGGTTTGTGGTGATCCACATAGTAGGCGATCTCTTCGGGTGTCAGCGTTTGAAAGGTCACTTCGGTGGTATCGTCAAAGGTTTGTTCTTTTTCTTTGGAGATGATGCACACGCCCGTCATCACACGGTGGGTTTTGCCCGACAGCATGGTGAGCATGCCAATGGCTTCGGCGCGGTCCTGGGGTTTGTTGATGATGGTGTTGTTGATGATCACCACGGTGTCGGCCGTCACAATGATTTCGTCCTTCATGGTGGGCCGGAAATATTCGGCTTTCTTTTCGGCCAGGTAGCGCGCCACTTGTTCCACCGGCAGGGAGTCGGGAAAGGTTTCTTCCACGTCGGGTTTCTCCAGCGTGAAGGTGAAGCCGGCTTCTTTCATGAGGTATTGGCGCCGGGGCGAACTGGACGCCAGCACCAGCGGACGGTTTGGGATGCTCATATCGCAGGTGTTTTTCGAATTCAATATAGTTCAGATCGGCGAATAAACCGGCAGCTCAAACTCGGCTTGCCGGATGGAGGTGAACAAAAATCCACCAATCACTTTGGGATAGAAGTAGGTGGACTTCTGCGGCATGGTGAAGCCACTGTGGCAAACCGCTTTCACTTCTTCGATCGATACTTCGTTGGTGATGATGGCCATCTGTGCATCGCCTTTGATGACACGCTGCAGGCAATCGGAAAAGCTGCGGTCGAAGTCGATATACTCCGACTGTCGCTGCACTTTGCCGGGAATGCACAGGGCTTTGCCGATAATGAAATAATGCATCACCGTGAGGTCAAGTTTTTTCACCACGTCGGGGAAAGGCCACGACATGGTTTGCAGCGCATCGGGTTTGAGGCGCACCTTGTAGGCGTTTTCGCTAAACAACAAACCAAACGCCCACGGCTTGCCAGCAATGATTTCGTTCACGGTGTGCGAGTCTTCCACCGGTGTGATGGTGAAGTAAGGTTCCAGTCGCGCCAGGATGTCCTGCTCGTGGAAGTCGGGCAGGTCGCGGATGATCCGGTGTGTGGGCAGGATGCGCAGGTCGTCGGCCTCGGTGTTGGTGAAATACATGAGGTGAAAATTGTAGCCTTCGTCGCCGCGGTGGTTTGGGTTGGCCGCGATGCATTTCTGCTTATAGATCAACGATCCTTCATAGCGATGATGTCCGTCGGCCAGGATGATGGTTTTGCCACTCATCACATCGATGAAACGGCGAATGATGGATGCGTCGTGTATCACGGCCAGCACGTCGCGCACGCCCTGATAGTCTTCGGTTTCGTAGAGCGGGTTTTGGATGGCCGCATCCATGTAGTGCTCCAGCGTGAAATGCGGATCGGTGAACAAACCGTGTGTGGGATTCACATGCAACTCGGTTTTTTCGAGCAGGTCCACGCGGTCGTTCACCGCTTTGGGAATGGTGTTCTCGTGTCGCAGAATCACACCGTCTTCCCAATCGTAGGCGCGGATGTGGGCAATGAAACCTTTGCGGCAATATTCTTTTGAATCGCCAGCCAGTTTGAAATACTGATAATAAACATAGATGGCCGGAAGCTTGTCTTGCACCAACACCTTTTCCGATTTCCATTTTGCCAGCAACGCCGCCGCACGGTTTGTCGGGTCCGGTCCTTCGGGCACCGACAGGTGAATGCTGTTGAGCGGGTTTTGGTAGAGTGCTTTACGCTGCTTTTCCGAAACCACATCGAACAGGGGAGAGGCCAGTGCGTCAAGGTCGCCGCTGAGGGAAGGGTTATATCGCCAGGGGCGAATGGGTAAGATCTCGGCCATTTTTGTTTGAAAAGAGTTCAATAAGATGAAGGGCGAAGATATTGTTTTTAGATGAAAAAAGCGGGAGGTGAGTTTTGGCTCACGGTGTGTCCCTGACAAGGTCATCAATCAAAACAATGCAGTAGGAACAACGCCATCACGTCCACTACTTCGAAGGCCAAGCAAACTAGCGCACAACGATCTTCTTCGTCACAAAAGAATTTCCTTTTTGAATCTTAAGAACATAAAGTCCTGCTGCCGTGTGCAGGGATATTTTATGGCCGCCATCAACAACCTGCTGCTGGTGGGGAATGGTTTGTCCTGTGATGTTTAACACCGTGAGCCGATCAAACGGTCCGCTGATGTAGAACTCGCCGCTGCTGGGGTTGGGGTAGACGCTGAGTGCCTTCAGCTCGTCTTCAATTCCGGTGATGTTGCCCGAGCCCATCACAGGGCGTATCATCAGTGTGCCCGTCAGATCAGACGGTAGCCAGGAGCCGTTGGTGTTCACGGAGATTTTGTCTTGCTGATCGCTGCTGTAGTCAAGCCCTACTTTCAACGTGCCACCTACCGGTGCCTTCCAGCCGATGTGAAACGCATCGCGCACCACCTTGGGTTGCACAATGCGGACGCGTTGAAATTGATTCACCAGCGTTCGTTGCACCGTGAAACTCGGGATGGTATACAACACATCGCCCGGCAACCCGGCATTGTCAACATACACCGTGAAGTCGGTGGTGAGATTGCTCACCAGGCCATAGTCGGGCACGTAAATGTCGAAGCCCACCAGCGTGTCGGGATCTTCTGTCACCAGGTCGAATCGCACGGCTGCGCGATTTCCGGCCTGTGTGAGGCCCGCGGCATATTCGGCAACGCCATCGTCGTAGGCGTAGAAGTCTTTCAGAAAATAGGTGACACTGGTGGTGTCGTTGGCGCGGAAGTCGATGGGGACGTAGTTCAGATCATAGTCGCTCGCGAAACCGCCAAAGATGGGATCGAACGTGTCGCCGGTATAGAGGTAAGCGTTCAGCTTCACGCGCACCGAATCTGCATCCGGATCGAAGTGTGCGGTATTGTTGGGATCGGGAAGATTTTTGACCGTCACGGTTTTACGCTCCAGCGGACCGATGTTGTTGGTGTTGTTGTCGTTGATGGGCGTCTTGATCGTGTCGTATGTGCTCTTGGTGATCACACCGTCTTTGTAGTTTGTCATGGTGCCACGAACCGCATAACTCAACACTTCCGGAACACCAAGGCGCAGGTTGTAGATCTCGAACTTGGGTTGCGTCACACTCTTCAGAACTTTGAACGTGTGATAGGGGATGGACCGGTATGTTCCAAACATGCCGCTCAACGGACCGGCAATGGTTTGGTCGGGAAAAGAAATGTCGTTGTCGTTCCGGTTTTTGTTGAGGTACACATAGTCAATATTCCAGGTGTCGTAAGGACCCGAAAGACGACCGTAGTTGCGGAAGCGAAACTGAAAATTGTCGTGAAAAAATTCGTCGCCCACCACTTGCAGCAGGGTGTCGTAGAACACGCTGGCTTGTCTGGTCGAGTTGGGGTAGATGGTCATGGCTGGTTTCCACACGCCGACGTTGTTCTTAAATTCTACGCGCAAATAGTCGGTGGCGTCGGGTGGCTCGCCATTTCCGGCCCATTGAAAGAAGAAGCTGAGAAACACTGTGCTGCGTTCGGCGATGCTAACACTCGGCTCGCCCAGTTTGAGCGGGCGCGACGTGAGGCTGTCGCGTGTGCCGTTGTTCACCAACTGCTCTGAATATTTCTGATGGTTGCCATCCAGGCCGTCGAACGTGGCCACGTTGGCCGAGGGTGGATTGAGGCCCAGGCCGCTGTTGATCCAGGTGGTTTGCGCCACGGTGTCGATCACAAACCAAAGCGTGTCGCGGGGAATGTTTGACGTGGTGTCGAAGGGATTGTCTACCGATGTGAACGAGAAGTCATCCCAGAAAGGAAGCGACTTCGGACCCAACGCTTGCGGACGCGCTGCGGGGTTGGAACGTTTCACCGGAGAAGCAACCTTTGCTTTTGTCGGCAGTGGAAAAGTTTGAAACTGTGCGTTGGCCGAAGCGGCAAGCCAAAGCAAGAGCAGTAAACTGAAGAGCGCCCCTTTCAAGGCAAAAGCCCATCGCGTGAAAGATTGTGATATAGTATGCTCGGTCTTAATTTTCATTGCCATCATCTTCCGGGATCTCGGTGCCCAGTTGGCCAATCCACAAATCAACAACGTCGCCAGGTCGCACCAAGGCATTGGGTTCCGGCTTTTGTTTCAGGATCACGGCATCGCCGCCGGTGGTGTCGCCCACCAAGGTGATCGTGCCGAACACGAGGTTGGAGCCGAACACGGGAACCTTGGCATCTTCATAAGACGAGCTGAGCAAATCGGGCATGGGATAGTCTTTGTTGCCGCCGTCCATCACCACCAGGTCGATCACGGCGCCTTTGGGAACGCGGTCGCCAATGGTCAGGGTCTGGCCTTTGTATTTCATGGCTTTCACCACGTTGAAGGGGCCGGCCACCAGTTCAATTCTTCCGCGTTTCAATTCGTTGCTGCGCAGCACGGCGTCGGCATTCACCACCGATCCGTCCACCAGATCCGGAACGGGCACGGTGGGAGGGTTTGTGCGGTTGACGGTGATCGATATCTTCCGGCCTTCTTTCACTTTAGCGCCCGCGGGCGGAGATTGTTTGATGACCGTGAGGGGTGGCAGTTCGGATGAATAGGAGGAATCGGTCACTTCATAGCGAAGCGTGCGTTTTCCCAAAAAGTCGTCGAGCTTGCTAATTTCCATGCCTTCGGTGTTGGGCACGGTGATACTCTCGTTGTGGTTGGTGGAGCTGGGCAGGTAGGCGTAAAAATACAGGATGGCTACGAGCAGCAGGGCAGAGGCCGCCAGCAACAGGTGAAGGAGCATGCCGCCCAGAGTGTCCCGTTTGAATTTCAGAATATCCAATTTCATGTCTTCTTAAAAAGCCGGAGGGGAAGGCCGAGGCGTTCGTCGTCCGTAGGTTTAAACGTTTAGGGGTCAGGAAACGGTATTCCCAACCTCTACAAATATACGCATCAGAATTTGAGTGCCGATTGAAAATCGCGTTCTATCCGTTTCCCGCGGTCGTAACGCTCCTGGGCCAGGTTGAGCAGCCGGGTGATGAGGTCAGGGAAGCTGATGCCCCGTTCCTTCCACATCATGGGAAACATGCTGGAGTTGGTGAAGCCGGGGATGGTGTTGATTTCGTTGATGTAGATATTCCCCTTTTTGTCGAGGAAAAGATCGATGCGCGAAAAGTCGAGGCAATGCAGCGCTTCAAACGCTTTGACGGAAGCCTTGCGGATTTTTTCGGCAACGGGCTTTGACAATTTTGCAGGAACGTCGATGCGCACGGCGTCCGGGTCTACATACTTGGCGTCGAACGTATAGAATTCATAATTTTTGCTGATCACAATTTCGCCGGGAAGCGAGGCTTCGGGAGGATTGTTGCCCAGCACGGCACATTCAAGTTCGCGCCCCGTGATGTATTCTTCCGCCAGCATCTCGTCGTCGTATTTGAAGGCTTCTTCTACAGCGGCCTTAAAATCTTTTTTAGTTTTCACTTTCGTGACACCCACCGACGATCCCAGACTTGCCGACTTCACCATGAAGGGCAAGCCCAGTTTTTTCGACAGCGCGTTGAAACTGATCTTGTCTTTTTCGTCGTAGCGGAACGTGAGGAAGTCCGTCACCGGCAATCCTGCTTCGCGCAACAGGCGCTTGGCCACAATCTTGTTCATCGACAGCGACGATCCCAGCACGCCCGTGCCCACCATAGGCAAGTCCATCGCTTTGATGAGGCCCTGAATGCTGCCGTCTTCGCCGTCCGTGCCGTGCAACACCGGGAAGAGAATGTCGACGGTGAATTTGTCGCCGCTTTTGATGACGGTGAACGAGGGCTTTGCCGGGTTGAGCGTGAGGCTCACGGCCTTGCCTTTTTCAATGTCTTTGCCAACGCCTTCCGTGAGAAACCACTGGCCGCCTTTGCTGATGCCGATGGCCACGGGCTCAAATTTTGACTTGTCGAGGAATTCAAAAATGTTACGGGCCGAGTTCACCGACACTGCGTGCTCCACAGAACGGCCGCCGTATAGAATTGCTACTTTCTTCTTTTTCGCCATGAAGGAATTGGTTTCACGGCGTAAGATAGTGAAATGAAGGAAAGTGAAGAAGTTGAACGCGGGAAAGTGACAAGTTGCACGAAGTTATTCTCCGGACAACACTGGCCCGTGAAATCCAAGACCGGCAATCAATCGGCTAGTGAATGACGATGAGTTTCTTGAAGTGTGTTTCCGACGATGTCTTTACCCGGATAACATACACACCGTCGGCCGCCGTGGCCAGCGAGAGTGCAAAGGTTTGGTTGAGGATGCCCGACAGATTTTCGCTAAGCAGCGTCTTACCCATGCTGTCTACAACCTCAAGTTCCACCGGGCCTTTGTCGACAATATTGAAGGTGATGTTTGCGTCGCCGCCTTTTGCAGGATTGGGATAGACCGAGAAGGGGTCAGCGGAGGCTACGTGTGTTTCGGTCTCAAAGAATTCCACGTTGTCGAGGTAGATGTTGTTGCCGTTGGCGTTCGTGGCCACAAAGGCGATGCGCACGTCGGTGAGTCCCGCCAGTGTGCTAAGCACCAGGTTGTGATTGGTCCAGTCGGCAGCGGCAGCGGGTCTCCACGAGTTGGTTGATGTTCGGCCGCTGGCCAGCACGGTGCCCGAAGACACATAGAGTGTGTCGCTGAAACTGTTGCCGCAGTCTTTCGATGCCAGCACTTTCAGTACGTCGTTTTTGCCCGAGCGGAACGAATACGATACATCAAACGAAAGGCTGGCTTCCGTGGCGCCCGAGAAGTCAAGCGTGGGGCTCACCAGCCAGGCTTCGTCGCTGGCCACCGTGTTGTCGAAGGCATTGAAGAAGATGGCTTTGTTGCCGCTAATGTCAACTGGTCGCCAGAGCATTTCGCCCGTGGGGTTGGCCACGGTCCATTGAGGCTGATAGGCGTTCTGAAAATTCTCGCGAAGGGGTATGGCATCTTTCGATGCGTTCAAAATGGTCTTCACAATTTTGCTGTTGTCGTCGGGTGTGAAATCGGCTTGCCCGTTGGGACCCGACAGTTGAAACGTGATGCTATTTTCACCGGCAATGAGCGGCACTGCGGTGAGGGGAATGTTCTGACGCGAACCGCCGGTGATGCTGAGGCCGTTGATGGTTTGCGTATAGGTCGTGCCGTTGAGGGTGGTGTTCACCGTCAGGGAAGTGATGAGCGTTCCGGAGTTTTTCACGCGCAGCACGGGCGAGGTTTGTTCCTGGCACGTAACGGGCTCGGGTGCCAGCACATCTTCGAGTGCCACATCATAGATCGGCGTTGTGGTCAGCGACACGTTGTCGAGGTAGAGGTTGTTGCCCCAGTCGTTCACGCCCACAAAGGCGATCTGCAAATTCTTCTGGCCAATGTAGCCGCTCAGGTCAATTTGTTCCGTGCGCCATTGTTCGGGACTTGATGGTGTGAACTCGGTGGTGGCCGAAGCCACCGTGGCCAGGGTTGAGCCAGCTTTGTCGTAGAGCACAATGCCTTGTGTCACGTCGGTATTGCAATTGTTCAGCAGCACCACTTTCAGTCCGTCGTTGTTGGTTTGAAAGCGCGCGTAGGCCACATCAAATTTAAGCAACGCCGCGGGTGCTGTCGAAAGATCGAATGTGGGCGTCACCAGCAGGTCTATTTCACCAAGGTTGTCTTCATAGTTAAAGAACTGCATCACCATGGCTTTGTTGGTGCCGTTCACGGGCGTGGTGGCCAGTGTCCAGGTCACTTTCTGGTCGGGATTGTCGATGGCCCAGGTGGAAGGCAGTGCATTGAAGTTTTCAAGAAACGGTATGTTGATGCTGTTGGGAACGGCCACCGATTGTTGTTCTGTGTTGTTGGTCGAGAGGCCGTCGGTGGTGCTGTTTGTGAGCAGCACTTCGAACGCCACCGTGCTGGTGCCTCCGGGGAATATGATCGACGAGAAGCTGACCGTTGTGGTTTGCAACGGACTTAGCGCAGGCACAAACGTGAAGTCTTTGGTTTCGATGGGCACACCGTTTTTCTTTAGTTGGATGCGCGCCGAAGCGATGTTGTTTGAGCCGTAGTTACGAATCTCCAGCGTGGGAAGCACGGGGGTGCTACACTCGCCTTCGCGGGGAGAGACCACGGTCTTGATGCCGAGGTCGTTGGCAACCGGGGCAGGGTTGTTCAGGCCGTGCGAGGTGAGCAGGCTGAGACGACGCGGACTGTTTTCAATAACATTGATCATGCGGTCCACTTGTCCCGCGGTGAACAGGTTCATGCAATTGTCGTAGCTGTAGTCCATGTAGTTTTGAAACATGGCGTGCACGGTGCACGTCACCAGCGGCTGTACGGGGCAACCGGTGCTGCTGCCGCTTTGGTTTGGGGTGTCGTCAACATAGTCGGTCCCCGAGCACGACGATTCATCGTCGCCCCAGATGTGGCGAAGGCCAAAGAAGTGACCGATCTCGTGGGTGGCGGAGCGTCCTTTTGCAAAATTGGCCAGCAGGCTAAAGTTGCCATCGTCCGTCGAACCAAAAGCATCGAAGGCAATCACCACACCGTCGGTCAGGCGATTGCTGGAAGAGTTTTCCAGGCCGGCCAGGTTCGAGATGGGAAACTGAGCATAGCCAAGCAGCGACGTGAGGTCGCACACCCAGATGTTGAGGTAGTCTTCGGCGGGCCAGTAGCTGAGGGCTTTCAACTCGTAGTTGTCGTTTATCGACCACGATGTTTTTGAGCCTTTCACCCGCACGATGCCGTTGGTGGCCAGGCCTTCGGGGTCTTGCCGGGCCAGCACAAATTCGATGTCGAGGCTTCCGGCCACGGGTTGAAATTCTGCGGGTGTATTTCCGGCGTCGCCGTTGAGGCGTTTGTAGTCTTGATTGAGCACGGAGATCTGCGAAATGATCTGCTCGTCGGGGATGTTTCGGCCCACACCCAGGGCTTCACCAAAGTGCACCACGTGCACCACCACGGGAATCTGGTAGGGTGCCGACTGCGTGCGTTGGGTGTTGGTGGCTTGTGCGCGTGTCTTTATCTTTTGCTGCAGCCATTTTTCGAAATGGCCCTGGTCTTCCACCTGCACGTTGTTCTTGAGCAGTTGGCTGGTGTATTCCACGGTGCCGCATCGCTCTTGCGAAAACGCTGGCCACGCTGTTGCCAGAAAGAGAATAGCGAAAGAGAGTTTACGAAAGAAGGTGTGGATCCGCACAAATTCCAGGTTAAAGCCAGCAGCATTAATCATTCAAATATAGCAAAGTGTAACCCTAATATAACCAGCTAAACGTAACGGCCCGGTGTTGGCGTATGCAGACGTAGACCAATCTGCCAAACAATCGGATCATTGGCGCAGATATGACGACATCTTCAAAAAATATTAATGATTGATGGGCGTGAGATTGATCACTTCAATGGCTTTTATTTCGGGCACATCGCGTTTGATGGCCGCTTCCACGCCGGCTTTGAAGGTCATGGTAGACATGCTGCAGTTTCCGCAGGCGCCTACAAACTCCAGTTGCACAACGTGGTCGTCCGAAATATTATTGATCGTCACATTCCCGCCGTCGGCCTTCAAATAAGGACGGATAGAATCGAGTGAGGCTTCAATTTTCTGGGTAAGTTCTTCGATTGTGCTCATCAGACTTTCAGTTCTACGCGTTGTGTTTGTGTAAAGTTAGCATTTCTTATGGCAATCTGGCGCGCCATGGTTTCGGCGAGGTCTTTAAATACACCGGCGGTCACACCTTCTTTCATCACCACAGGGAAACCGCTGTCGCCGCTCTCGCGAACACCCTGCACCAACGGCACCTGGCCCAGCAACGGAACCTCGAATTTGTCGGCCAGTGTTTGTCCGCCTCCCTGACCAAAGATGTAGTATTTGTTATCGGGAAGTTCCTCGGGAGTGAAGTAGGCCATGTTTTCGACCACGCCCAGGATGGGCACGTTGATCTGTGGCTGACGGAACATTGCCATGCCTTTGTGCGCATCGGCCAGTGCCACCTTTTGCGGGGTGGTCACAATCACGGCACCGGTCACGGGCACGGTCTGCACCATGGTGAGGTGGATGTCGCTGGTGCCCGGAGGCAGGTCGATGAGGAGGTAGTCCAGTTCGCCCCAGTCGGTGTCGCTGAAAAACTGTTTCAGGGCCGCGCTGGCCATGGGGCCACGCCACACCACCGCGCTTTCGGGGGGGGTGAGAAAGCCAATGGAGAGCAGCTTCACACCATAGTGTTCGATGGGGATGATGACGTTCTTGCCATTCACCTGTTTCACAGCGGGTTGCTCAAACTCGCAGTTAAACATGACGGGGATTGACGGTCCATAGATGTCGGCGTCGATGAGGCCCACTTTGGCGCCTGCCTGGGCCAGGGCCACCGCCAGGTTGGTGGTGACGGTCGATTTGCCCACGCCGCCTTTTCCGGAGGCAATCGCCACAATATTTTTCACGCCGGGCAGCAGCGGGGCATTGTCGCGTTGGGTGGTGACCGAACTGGTCATGAGGATGTTGATGGCCACTTCGGGGCCCACAACCTGCTCTACGGCTTCTTCGCAATCCTGGCGTATTTTCTCTTTCAGGGGGCAGGCCGGGGTGGTCAGAACCACCGTAAAGCCCACTTTGTCAGGGCTTACCACCAAATCCTTGATCATGTTCAGGCTCACCAGGTCTCGCTTCAAATCCGGGTCCTCTACCGTGCCCAGGGCCTTCAAAATATCCGTTTGCGTAAAGCTCATCTCTTCCGTTCGTAAGTTTTTGCGGTGCAATTTAGGGGGAAAACAGTTAATGGGTAAAAGTTATTCACGTATTATGCGAACCAGTATCTTTGACGCAAAGTTTTTGACGGGGCCTTTATATTTTTTCTCGTCGCAACCAACGGACAGAACGTGATTTCCCGCGAAACGATAGATGAAGTAAAAAACCGCGTCGACATTGTTGACGTGATCGGCGATTTTGTGGCCCTGAAGCGGTCGGGCCAGAACTATAAGGCACTCAGCCCCTTCAGCAACGAAAAAACGCCGTCGTTCTACGTCGTTCCTGCCAAGGGCATATTCAAGGATTTCAGCAGCGGCAAGGGCGGCGATGGCATCACGTTCGTGATGGAGCACGAGGGCATGAGCTATACCGAAGCCATCCGCTACCTCGCCAAAAAATACGCAGTCGAAATTCGTGAAGATGCCCAGTCGCAGGAATACAGCCTGCAGGCCAGCGAACGCGACAGCCTCTACATTGTGATGAACTACGCCAAGGAGCATTACAAGGAACGACTGCTCCACAGCGACGAGGGTACAAGCATCGGCCTCAGCTATTTCCGCGAACGCGGATTTAACGACCGCACCGTAGAAAAATTCGAGCTCGGCTACAGCATCAACGCGTGGGACGATTTCAACAAGAAGGCCCTGCGCGAAGGGTATCGCGAGGAAATGCTCGACAAGGCCGGCCTCATCATCAAACGCGACGACGGCCGGTTCTATGACCGCTTTCGCGGAAGGGTGATATTTCCCGTGCACAACCTCGCGGGAAAAGTAATCGCCTTTGGCGCCCGCATTCTCACGAAGGAAAAGGACCAGCCCAAATACATCAATTCGCCGGAAACGGAAATCTACCACAAGAGCCAGGTGCTCTACGGTATGTTCCAGGCCAAGAACGCCATCCGTCGCGAAGACAATTGTTATCTGGTGGAAGGCTACACCGACGTGATCTCCATGCACCTGGCCGACGTCGACAACGTGGTGGCCTCGTCGGGCACGGCCCTCACCGAAGACCAGATCAAACTCATCCGCCGGTTCACCGAAAATGTGACCGTGCTTTTCGACGGCGACGCGGCCGGCATCAAGGCAGCCTTGCGCGGCATCGACCTGGTGCTGAAGGGCGGCCTCAACGTGCGCGTGTTGTTGTTTCCCGATGGCGACGATCCCGACAGCTTCTCACGCAAAATGGGAAGCACGGCCTTCAAGCAATACCTGAAAGATCACACCACCGATTTTATATCGTTCAAGATCGACCTGCACGCCAAAGACGCAGGCCACGATCCCATCAAAAAAGCGGAAGCCATCCGCGACATCGTTACCAGCATCTCGCTCATTCCCGATCCCATAAAACGGTCGGTCTACATACAGGAGACCAGCCAGCTTTTGCGCATGCCGGAAAACGTGCTGCTGACGGAGATGAACAAGATCGTGATCGGCGACAAGCGCAAAAAAGATCAGGACCGCGCCCGCGAAGATCTCCACATTCCCCCCGACGAGCCGGACGTGGAAGTGACCGCGCCCACCAAATTGGACGTTGCGGGCATGGTGCAATTGCAGGAACGCGAGTCGATGCGCCTGTTGTTGAACTATGCCGAAAATCACTACGACGAACAACGCCTCGTAGACTTCATGCTGGCCGAGCTGGAAGATGTGGAGTTCACCAACCCGGTGTTGAAAGAAATTTACCAGAGCTTTAAAGACGGCGCCGACCGGGGTGAAATTGTGGACACGCTCTATTTCATGGAGCACGGCACTGCGGCGGTGAAATCACTGGTGGCCGACCTCACCACGTTGCGTTATGAAGCCAGCAAACACTGGTCGGAAAAATACCATATCAATATTCCCGACGAAAAAGAAGTGTTGCACGACCTGGCCTACACCAACGTGTTGCGCCTCAAATTCAGACTCATTCAAAAACTGACAGAAGACAACCTGTTGCAGCTGAAAAATGCGGCGAACGAGGAGGAGTTTGAAAAACATTTCACCATACACGAGCAATTGAAGGAAGCCGAAAAAGAGCTGGCAACCTTACTCGGCATTGTAGTGCCAAAATAACATTCAGGAACATCCGCGAGATAAAATTTGTTACTAACGCTGACCGGTGAGGCGGCTAAAAATTGGGGAGGAATAACGATACGTATGAATAGCATTAAACTGAATACCATCGACGAAGCCATCGAAGACATTGAAAATGGTAAAGTGATTATTGTTGTGGACGATGAAGACCGGGAAAACGAAGGCGACTTTATCTGCGCCGCCGAATGCATCACCCCCGAGATCGTGAACTTTATGGCCACCCACGGCCGCGGCCTCATTTGCACGCCGCTCATCGAAGACCGCTGCGACGAACTGGGCCTCGACATGATGGTGGGCAAAAACACCGCCGTGTTCGAAACGGCCTTCACCGTGTCGGTCGATCTCATTGGCCACGGCTGCACTACCGGCATCTCGGCACACGACCGCGCCAAAACCATTCGCGCCCTTGTTGATCCGGAAACAAAACCAGAAGAACTCGGGCGCCCCGGCCACATCTTTCCCCTGAAAGCAAAACGTGGTGGTGTGCTGCGTCGTTCGGGTCACACCGAAGCCGCCATCGACTTTGCCCGTCTGGCGGGATTTAAACCGGCCGGTGTGCTGGTGGAAATCATGAACGAAGACGGTTCTATGGCGCGCCTGCCCGACCTGGTGAAAGTGGCGGAACGATTCAACCTCAAGCTGGTTTCTATTAAGGATCTTATCGAATACAGAATAGAGAAGGAAACGCTGATCAAGCGCGAAATAGAAGTGGATATGCCCACGGAACACGGACATTTCAACCTCATTGCTTTCGACCAGGTGAATACCAACGAGGTGCATCTGGCGTTAGTGAAAGGAACGTGGGAAAAGGATGAGCCGGTGCTGGTGCGCGTGCACTCGTCGTGCGTGACAGGCGACATTTTTGGCTCGTGCCGGTGCGACTGCGGGCCGCAATTGCACAAGGCCATGGAGATGGTGAGCCAGGAAGGCAAAGGCGTGGTGCTTTATATGAAACAGGAGGGCAGGGGCATTGGCCTGCTCAACAAGTTGCGGGCCTACAAGCTGCAGGAGCAAGGCCTCGACACTGTGGAAGCCAACCTGCAATTGGGCTTCGACATGGACGAGCGTGACTATGGCGTGGGTGCACAAATAATTCGTAACTTAGGTATAACCAAAATACGCCTGATTACGAATAACCCGAAGAAACGGGTAGGGCTCATGGGCTACGGACTGGAGATTGTTGAAAACGTAGGCATTGAAGTGGTGCCCAACCCACACAACGAAAAGTATCTGATGACCAAGCGCGACAAGCTGGGGCATAACATATTAAAGAAAAAATGAGATTGCATCAACCGACAGACATGAGGGGGAGAAACGGAAAACGCTTTGGCATATCCGGAGCGATGGTGATGTTGTTGATGATGGGCTGCCTCACGCAGGCGTTTGCGCAGTTTCCGTCTGAGCTGTGGCATGAAGGCAAAATTGTGTTGGTGGAAGGCGACACGTTGAAAGGCCTGGTGAAGTATGACCTTCCACAAAACCTCGTGCAATACACTGCCCGCGACAATCGCACCGAAGCCTTTAGCGCGCGCAAGGTTTTGTTTTTTGAAATATACGATACCTCGGTGCGCCGCTACCGCCAGTTTTTTGCACTGCCCTACATGGGCATGGGCACCGGCGCCGACTATAAAGCCCCTATATTTTTTGAATTGCTCACCGAAGGAAAGATGACCCTCCTGTGTCGCGAATCGCTGGAGACACGCATGTATAATTCATCGCCCTACTACGGCGGCTACTACAACAACAGCTACTCGCGCGTGGTGCTTGTGCATACATATTACCTACTCGACGAGAACGGAAACATTTCGGAATTCACCGGCAACAAGAGCGACCTGCTGCAACGCATGGGAAAGAAATCGGAGGAGGTCGAAAAATATATGAAAGAGAACCGGTTGAAGTATGACGATCCCTATGATTTTGTTAGAATTGTGGCCTATTACAATTCGCTGATGTGAGCGAATCTTTTGTGACACAACGGTAACCTCAATTCAATCCACGCCCCACCCCATGAAGCCCCTGATCTTAGTTTCGAACGACGATGGTATCACCTCGAAAGGCATACGCACGCTCATCAATGTGATGAAAAGCATTGGCGATGTGATTGTGGTGGCACCCGATGGCCCGCAATCGGGCATGGGCCACGCCATCACCGTAGGCGACACGTTGCGCCTCGAAGAAAACTTCATCTTCGAAGATGTAAAGGCCTACGAATGTTCGGGCACACCGGCCGACTGTGTGAAGATGGCCCGTCACTTTGTGTTGAAAGACGGCCGCCAACCCGATGTTGTGGTGAGCGGTGTGAACCACGGCAGCAACACGTCCATCAGCGTGCTCTATTCCGGAACGATGTCGGCCGCCATCGAAGGCGCCATCGAAGGCACACCCGCCATCGGCTTTTCGCTCTGCGACTTTTCGCACGATGCAGACTTCTCGCACACCGAAGAATACATCCGCAAAATAACCCTGCAGGTGTTGGACAAAGGCCTTCCCAAAGGCATAGCCCTCAACGTAAACTTCCCACCCAAGCGCAACGAAGCCATCAAAGGCATCCGTCTCTGCCGCCAGGCAAACGCCAAATGGATCGAAGAATTCGACCAACGCTTCGACCCCAACGGCCGCCGCTATTTCTGGATGGCCGGAAACTTCGTGAACTTCGACAAAGGCGAAGACAACGACGAGTGGGCAATTGCAAACAACTATGTTTCCATAGTGCCTTGCCAATTCGATCTCACCGCGCATCAGGCGTTGCCGGTGTTGAATGAATTGTGGGATATTCTTTAGAGAGAAAATTATTTTCAGTTTCTTGATTCTCGGAAATTCGAAAAGTATTAAATTCACATCGACCCCGTTATTCAGAATGAATTTGATATGGACGAGAAAAAAGTTGATTTGCTATTAGCGATTGCTAATACGTGTATCGTAGCGGCATTTGGGTTAACCGCAACGATTTATGTCGAATACCGTGCGAAAGATAATTCGATGGGACTGGGCTTATGGTCTCTTCTTATATTTCTTTCGGTTTTTATGGCTGGCGCTGTTGCATTTTTCTTTTTTAAAGTTAATAACCTGGTAAACAAGAAATGAGTGCCATTCCAGTTTATATCGCCTTCGGTTCAATCTTCTGCTTATATGTATTTCTCATAATCAAGATTGGATTCAATAAAGAAACAAAAGCAGTTGATAAAACTGAAAGCCGTTTGCTAAATCGCAAGCATCAAAAAGCCAGGTCGGCCAGTAAGGTCGGACGTGTTAAACCCGAAAATATCTAAAGGGAAGTTCTATACAGGATCAACATCCATCACCACCCGCGTGTTCCGATGTTCCTTTTCTTTCAATAACTGATAAATACATTTCACCAACGCCTGTTTCAAAACAGCGAGCTCGCTGCTTCCACGCGGGATCTTTATCAACAAGCTCATCAAAAACTGATTTCTGATTTTGGAAATCATCGGCTCGCCGGGGCCAAGGATTTTTGTTCCGGGCAAGGCGGTGCGCAGCAATTCAAACAGTGCGGTGGCGCTGGCTTGACAGATTTTTTTATCGGAATGTTTCAGCGTCACGTCAATGAGGCGGCTGAACGGCGGGTAACTATGCATGCGCCGGTCGGCCAACTGGTCGTTGTAGAATTTTTCGAAGCTGTGTTTCAGGATGGTTTCGAGCAACGGGTGATCGGGACTCGAAGTCTGAATCACCACTTTGCCTGCCACCGCTCTTCGGCCTGCGCGGCCGCTCACTTGTGTGATGAGTTGGAAGGCGCGTTCGTAGGAGCGGAAGTCGGGGAAGTGAATCATGCGGTCGGCGTTGAAAATGCCGACGAGGCTCACGTGATCGAAGTCGAGGCCTTTGGTCACCATTTGGGTGCCTACCAGAATATTTGTTTCGCCTCTTTCGAATTGATCGATGATGGTTTCGTAGCCCGTTTTTGAGCGGGTGGTGTCGAGGTCCATGCGTTGCACGTGGGCTTCGGGGAAATGGAATTTCAGTTCTTCTTCAAGCTTCTCGGTACCATAGCCCACGGTTTTTATGCGCGTGGAGGAACACGTGGGGCAATGCTGTGGCAAGGCTTCGCGATAGCCACAGTAGTGACACACCAGCGCGTGGCGGTATTGGTGATAGGTGAGGCTCACGGCGCAGTTCACACACTTGGGCACCCAGCCGCAGTCTTCGCAGTTCACCATGGGCGAGTAGCCACGGCGGTTTTGGAAGATGATGACCTGTTCTTTTTTAGCGAGGGCTTCGTCGATGTTTTTAAGAAGTAGCCCGGAGAATTCTCCCTTGATGGTCTTTTGTTTGCGCTCGCGACCCATGTCGGCCAGCACGAGTGTGGGGAGTTGGGCTTCGCCAAAACGTTTGTCGAGCTTCACGTAGCCGTATTTTCCCTGGAGCGCCTGGTAATATGTTTCTACGGCAGGAGTTGCTGAACCGAGCAGCACTTTGGCGTGGTGCAGTTGCGCCATCACCATGGCCACGTCGCGGGCGTGATAGCGTGGTGCGGGCTCCTGTTGTTTGTAGGACGAATCGTGTTCTTCGTCAACGATGATGAGGCCGAGGTTGTCGAAGGGAAGGAAGATGGCCGAACGCACGCCCACCACAAATTTGAAACGACCGTTGAGGATGCCGTTCCACACTTCAACGCGTTCGTTGTCCGAAAATTTGGAGTGATACACGCCCATGGATGTACCAAAAATCTTTTTGAGACGCTGCACTATCTGCGTGGTGAGCGCAATTTCAGGAAGCAGGTAGAGCACTTGCGAGCCGCCTTCCAGCGCCTGCCGGATCATGTTGATGTAGAGTTCTGTTTTGCCGCTGCCCGTCACGCCTTGCAGCAGGGTGGTGTTGTGATCTTTGAAGCTGGCCAGAATTTCCACCTGCGCCCGGTGTTGCTCTTCGCTCAGCTGAATGATGTGGTAGTCGGGGAGGGTTTCTTCTTCAAACCGCGACACAATCACATCGAACTCTTCCAGCACGCCGTTTTTGATCAACGTGTTCAGCGACGACTCCGAAAGGGTGTCGTCCATCAGTTGCTTGCGGGCGATGCCGTGTTTGTTTTGTTCGGCATGACTCAGCACGGGCACGTCCTGCAAATATTTCAGCACGATGCTTTCCTGCTTTGGTTTTGCTGCCAGCGTTTCGAACAACGTTTCCAATGTTGGCGCAGCGAGGTAGGCTTCGGTGAGGCGTATGCGTCGTTCGGTGCGGGGTTTGTATTTTTCTTTTACTTCTTCATAGAGAATGATGGCTTCCTTGCGCACCAGCGATTTCAGCAGGCTGTAGACTTGCTTCACACCCAGCAGTTTGCTGATGGCCGAATACTCCAGCGACTCGCCTTCAAGACGTTTCAGGAGCATTCTTTCCTTTTCCGAAAAATCGTAGTCCGTTTCCTCAAGGTTGAAAGCAGGATTCAGCTGCACCATCGACTCGCTCGACAGCTTCAGCCCGCTGGGCAGTGCTGCGTTCATCACTTCGCCAATGGTGCAGAGATAATAGTCGGCGATCCATTGAAAAAGCTTGAATTGTATTTCACTAACCGACGGAAAATCATCGAGCAGTTCGAAAATGTATTTGGCTTCGTAGTCTTTTGGCGGATTGCTGTGGGTTGACACCACCACACCGGTCAGAATCTTGCGGTCGCCGAAGGGCACAATGGCACGCTG
The DNA here is from genome assembly GCF_016735595.1 of Chryseolinea lacunae. Lineage (GTDB taxonomy): Bacteria > Bacteroidota > Bacteroidia > Cytophagales > Cyclobacteriaceae > Chryseolinea > Chryseolinea lacunae. The sequence goes on along the minus strand of NZ_JAERRB010000008.1, from coordinate 70,751 downwards.
TCCCACCATGATCTTTTCATTCAACGACTGGGGCACACGGTAGGTGAACAGCTTGGGTATGGGCACAGGCAACAGCAACTCCGCGAAGAGGGTGCTGTTTGTTTCCGTGTCGAGCTGATCAAAAATTTCCACGATGTGCTAAAGGATTAACAGTGTGTTGGTGATGCAAAGGTAAGGCAAACAAAAATTCTAAAGCGCTGTGTTTTGTTTTTGTAACAGGGCCATAGATACCAATGGTTCTTAAAAAAATCCACGGCTTCCGTGGGCTGCTTCTTCCGAGATCTTGTCGGCATTGTCTTTTCCAAGATAGCGGTCAATAAAACCGTGACCGATGTAAATGAGGGGCGTCAGCACGATGGCCACGGTAAACTTATAGATGTAGTTGGTTATGCCGATGGCGATGATCTGTTTGTTTGTGAACGTGCCTGCAAACGCGATGTATAACACCACAAAGCTGTCTACAAACTGCGACACCAGTGTGGAACCGGTGGCCCGTAGCCATAACCATTTGCTTCCCGTCACGACGCGGAGTTTTTGAAAGACATACACATCCACCAACTGCCCCAGCAAAAAGGCCGTGAGCGAGCCGATGATGATGCGCTGGCCCTGGCCGAAGATTTTGTTGAAGGCGATGTTCATGTTCACGATCACGTTGCCATCGTTGTCTTTTCCGTCGATCCAGAAATCGGCAGGGGCCAGCCGTATGCTGATGAAGATCACCACAAACGCATAGGCCACCAGTGCTGCGGTCAGGTAGCTGATCCGTTTCACACCGGGTTTGCCAAAATATTCGTTGATGAGGTCGGTGGTGATGAACACCACTGGCCAGATCACCACGCCGGCCGTGAGATTGAAGTCCATGGTGAAGCCCAGGATGTTGAGGTTGACGGGGTTGAGACCCAGGGTGGCTTCGGCCGAAAATATTTTCACCCCGATCATTTCCGCCAGCATGGTGTTGGTGATGAAGATGCCGGCGAGGATCAGAAAGAGGCGGTTGCGTTTCTCGTGAAGCGTAGTTTCCATGAACTTAAAAATAAGGATTAATCCGAAATGGTAAACGACTCGCCCTCCAGCGCCAGGTGAGCGTTGGCGAATGCCGCTTGCGCCTCCAGCAAGATGGGCGTGAGGTCTTTGTAGCGCGCCGAAAAGTGTCCGAGCACCAACATCTTTGCGTTGGCCAGGGTGGCAATGGTGGCCGCCTGCCGCGCCGTGCTATGCAGGGTTTCCGTTGCCTTGGCGGCTTCTTCTTCTTCGAAGGTGGCCTCGTGATAGAGAATGTCCACGTCTTTTATCTGCTCGGCAATAGACGGCAGGAAGCCCGTGTCGGAACAATAGGCATAGCTACGCGACTTGCGCGGGTCGAAGGTGAGGTCTTCGTTTTTGTAGAGGATGTTTCCGTCTGTGTCCACCACGTCGTCGCCTTTTTTGAGGTTGGCCACCTGCACCAGCGGAATGCCCGAGGGCAAGCGTGTTTTGTCGATGCGGCGTGGTTTTGTTTTTTCCTTGAACAAAAAGCCCGAGCAGCGGATGCGGTGACTAAGCGGAATGGTTTCTACTGTAAGCGCTTCGTCTTCGAAAATCACCTCGCGCACGTTCTTCTCCAATCGGTGGAAAATGATCTTGAAGTTCGGGATGGAGCGTGAATAGCGGAGCTGCACGGTGATGATCTCGTCGAGGCCGCGGTGACTGTAGAGGTGCAGGTCGTTGGTGCGTCGCTGCAGGTGCATGGTGAAGATGAGGCCCATCAGGCCCAGGTAGTGATCGCCGTGGAGGTGACTGATGAAGATGTGATCGATGCGGTGCATGTTGGCTTGCACGCGCATGAGTTGAATCTGTGCAGCCTCACCGCAGTCCACGAGGAAATAGCGGTTTTGGATTTCAACCAGTTGAGAGGAAGTATGTCGTCCGTAGGCGGGCACGGCGCCGCTGGAGCCAAGAATCGTGATTTTAAAACTCAACGCAACCTTCAGTTTATCTGTAAAAATAAAAAACCAAAGCTGTGGGGCTTTGGTTTCCGGTTATGTAACCATCGTTTAATTTCCGTCGGAATCTTTCAGGTCCTTTTCGATTTCGTGCATGAACACGGCATCGATGGCTTCTTCCACTTTGGGGAGAATGTTGAGGACGCTGTCGAGCTGCGATATCTTGATCAGCTTCAGGGTGTGGTCAGAAAGGGTGGTGAGGATGAAGATGCCTCCGTCTTCCTGAACAATGCGATTTCCCACTAGCAGGGCGCTCAGTCCCGAAGAGTCGGTGTATTTCACTTCGGCCAAATCCAGCACAATATTGCGAACGCCTTCGGCGTGCAGGGTGATCAATTCGGATTTCAGGCCAGGAGCAACACTGGAGTCAAGCTTCTCTTCGTGCAAACGCAACAAACTGTACTTCTCCTGCTTATCAATAGTATACTTCATAAATCAGATTTTCTTGGTTTCTAAGTTAGCGGATTTTATCGAATTCAAGATGGTTTGTTCGATTCTTTGGGTGATCTGATCATAATCCACCGCCGGCAACGCTTCACCCCGCACGTGCTGGTAAAGCTCTTTATAGCGTGTGGAGATGGAGGAAACGATGGGGTCTGTCATTTCCGGAACCTTCTGACCGTCTTTACCTTGAAATCCGTTCTCGATAAGCCATTGGCGCACAAACTCTTTGGAAAGCTGTTTTTGGGCCTCGCCCGATTTCTGACGGGCCTCATACCCTTCGGCATAGAAATACCGCGACGAATCGGGGGTGTGCACCTCGTCGATGAGGAAGATGGTGCCGTTGTGCTTGCCAAATTCATACTTGGTGTCCACCAGAATGAGGCCACGCTCGGCGGCCAGGGCGGTTCCCTTTTCGAAGAGGGCAAACGTATATTTTTCGAGGGTGTTATAGTCTGCTTCCGACACGATGCCACGCTTCAGGATGTCTTCGCGCGATATGTCTTCGTCGTGGCCCACATGGGCTTTGGTGGTGGGGGTGATGATGGGGTGGGGTAGCTTGTCGTTTTCGCGAAGTCCTTCGGGCAGCGGCACACCACAGAGGATCCGTTTGCCAGCTTTGTATTCGCGCCAGGCGTGGCCGGCCAGGTAGCCGCGCACCACCATTTCCACGGCAAAGGGCTCGCATTTGAAGCCGATGGTCACGTTCTGGTCGGGCGTGGAGATAACCCAGTTGGGCACCAGCGACTTGGTAGCCTGGAGGTTAAAGGCCGCGATCTGGTTCAGCACCCGTCCCTTGTCGGGGATGGCGCGGGGCAAGATCACGTCAAAAGCCGAAATGCGGTCGGTGGCCACCATAGCCATCAGTTCGCCGAAGTAGTAAACATCCCGAACCTTGCCACGGTAAAAGCCCGTCTGGCCGGGGAAAGTGAAGTTAGTTTCTTTGATAGCCTGCATGCAAAGCAATATAAAGCGTGCAAGTTAAAGGTTAAAGGGAAGGAATTTAAAATCTTTTTTGGGCGGTTTGGGAAAATATTGGGGCGTTCAGAGCCGGCAGGCGCAGAAGGAAAAGGCGCATCATTTCATCCTTTGCTTGTTCGCAGGGCTCTCATCCCCTCTTTGTCAACGTCATCAGGTCCAGGAACATGAGGCGGGTGGCCTTGTCTTCATCCTTTCTCGTGAGAAATTGAAAACCATTTTTTAGATAGAATGGCAATGATGCTCCATACGCATCCACAGTAATGTGCCGGCAGCCGGTTTGATGGTTTGTTAGAAAGAGTCCATTGATGTAGTCGAGAACCATACTTCCTATTCCCTGTCCCTTGAATGAATTTGAAATGCCCAATCGTCCAATTTTCACCGCCGGATGACTACTGAAGTTTTTGCCTGTCGTGAGCTTAAAGAGTTTTTTCCATTGATTGCCGCTGTCCACATCCTGCGCAGTTATCTTATCATTCAGAAGACTGAAGAACGCTATTGTTTCAGTAGTGTTTTCAAGAATATAGGTGGCTGCCAAAAGTTTACGGGTGTAACTCTTGGAATCATTTAGCAAGAAGTCGTTCAAATCGTCATCGCCGCAATTGAACGGTTTGAATTGATAATCTGAGGTGAGTCTGGTGAAAGATGAACCCGCCGGAAACGAGGTCACTAGAATTTTGCGATGGCTTGGAGCTTGGCAAAGTTTTCTAAAACCTTTGCTCTTTTTTCATCGCTAACGCGAACAACATTGTTGGTTTTTTCTATAAAAACCCTAGCGTCTTTGCCTTTTAAAATCGGAGTTTCTTTAATAGGTCGTGCCATATTCCCAATGAACAAATGTGGTTTAACAATAGTTTTTTGGGGTCACTCAAAGATACTGAAAAAAATAACACATTGCGAAACACAGAACGTCAACGCCGCCCTCAATTCTTCACCGGCACACCGGCCTTATACACCACCGAACTCAAAAGCTTTCCCTCTTCATCAAACGTCTTCCACTCTTTGTACTTCTTGTCGCCGACGTATTCGCCTTGTTCTTTCACTTTTCCGTTGGCAAAATAGGCAATATAGGGGCCGTGGCGGCGATTGTTTTTGTATTCGGTAGTCGACTCCACGCCACCTGTTTCGTAATAGGTTTTCACTGGGCCAGCCAATAAATTCACTTTAAAAGTTTCTTCTTTTTGAATTTTTCCGGAAGGGAAATACGAATAGCGCACGCCGGTGAGCTTTCCGTTTTCAAACGTCTCTTTCAACTTCACGGGCTTGCCTCCGGGATAATAGTAGGTGCTGGTGCCTGACAGCTTGCCGTTCTTGAGTTTCTTCTCCGACAACACTTTTCCGTCTTCGTCGTATTCCTCTACCGTTGCGTCGACGCCGCTGGAGCCCGCCTGCTCTTTGATTTTTATTTTGCCGGAAGGGTAGTAGTCGAAATTGGTACCTACTTTCTTGCCGTCTTTATATTGGTACTTGTGTTGCACAGCGCCGTCGGCAAAATAGCCGGTGTTGTTGCCGTGGAGTTTGGCGTTCAGAAAGTTTCCATCCAGCACGAGATGTCCTTGCTCGTCGTAGCTTTTGAACTGGCCGTTCTTGGTGCCCTGCTCCATAGTTGAAACGGTTTGAAGCTGGCCGCTGGCGTAATAGGTTTTGTAGAAGCCTGTGAGGATTCCGTTTTTGTAGTTGCCTTCGGTTTCAATTTTTCCGTCGGTGTAGAAGGAACGCGAGATGCCGTTTGGTTTTCCCTTTTCATATTGCATTTCCTTTTTTACTTTTCCGTTGGGAAAATATTCGCGCACCATGCCTTCGGGTTTTCCCTTCACAAAAAACGATTCGCGCTTCACAGCGCCGTTGTCGAAATACAGTTGGATGCTGTCGGTGAGGATATCGTTTTGGTAGTAGGCTTTTTGAAAAGGTTTGCCGTCTTCGTCAAACACCTGCACCACGCCATGGCGAAGACCGTTCACGTAAGTGATTTTGCGGGCCATTTTTCCATTGCTATGATATTCGGTGAAGAGGCCCGCCTTCTGGCCGTCGTCGTCATAGGTGCCATCGATCATCACGTTGCCGTTCTCGAAGAAGCGTTGATAGCGGCCCACATATTTTTCGGCATCGTCGCGCGCCACGAAATAGATTTCCTGCACCTGGTGCTTGGGGCCTTCGTAGTAGGTGCGCATTTCCTTTTGGCCAAAGGCGGTGCCACACAGAAACAGCAGGAGAATGGCGGTGTATGAATGCTTCACAGTCTAAAAATAAATAGCCCTGCAGATAACGCAAGGCTATAGTTGATGTTGTTCGGGAATTGGCTAAACATTTTCGATGACAATGGCCGATGCGCCACCGCCGCCGTTGCAAATGCCGGCCACGCCAATGCTGGCGTTGTTCTGTTTCAAAACGTTTATCAGCGTGGTCATGATGCGCGCACCCGAAGCGCCCAGCGGATGGCCCAGGGCAACCGCGCCACCGTTCACGTTCACCTTCGACACGTCTATTCCCAACTTGCTGTTGTTGGCAAGGGCTACGGCCGAAAAGGCTTCGTTGATTTCATAGTAGCCCACGTCTTTCTTATCCACGCCTGCAAGCTTCATGGCCTTTGGAATGGCGATGGAGGGTGTGGTGGTGAACCACATCGGATCCTGTGCGGCATCGGCAAAGCCGCGGATTTTGGCCAGGGGTTTCAGCCCCAGGGCTTCCGCTTTTTCTTTGCTCACCAGCAAAATGGCCGATGCGCCGTCGTTCAATGTCGATGCGTTGGCGGCGGTCACGGTGCCGTCTTTCGAGAAGGCCGGTTTCAGTCCGGGGATCTTGTCGAAGTTCACGTTCTTGTATTCTTCGTCTTCGGCAAACAGGGTCACAGTGCCTTTGCGATCGGTGATTTCCACGGGCACCACTTCGTCCTTGAATTTGCCGGCAGCCCATGCGGCGGCCGAGCGCTTGTAGGAGTCGATGGCGTAGGCATCCTGGTCCTGACGCGAGATGTTCATTTCCTTGGCGGTGTTGTCGGCACAAACGCCCATAGCGCATTGGTTGTATACGTCGGTGAGACCATCGAACGAGAGACCGTCAATGAGTTCGCCGTTACCAAACTTGTAGCCTGTGCGGGCTTTGGTGAGGTAGTAGGGGATGTTGCTCATGCTTTCCATGCCGCCCGCCAGCACCACGTCCTGGTGGCCCAGCATGATGGACTGCGCACCCAGCATCACAGCTTTCATGCCCGACGCACACACCTTGTTCACCAGAGTGCAGGGAATTTCGAAACCAAGTCCCGCACCGGCGGCAACTTGCGTGGCAGGTGCTTGCCCTAAGCCTGCCGACACCACGTTACCCACCAGCACTTCCTGCACCAGCTTTGGATCGATGCCCGCTTTGGCCACGGCGGCCTTAAACGCAATCGCTCCCAATTTCACAGCCGTTAACGAACTCAGGCTGCCGCCAAAACTCCCGATGGGAGTGCGCACAGCCGATACGATATATACTTCTTTCATGCGTAACAGATTTTCAATTTTAAACTTTCGCGAACTGCGTGATGAAATGCTATGTATCGCGATGTTGAGTCAGGTGTCCTTTCGGCACAACTACCAATCCGGCTTGCTCTTGTCGCGTGGCTTGGTCGACTTCCGTTTGTTTTGTTGCAGGTATTGCACTTCCTGGTTCTTCATGGCCTCCAGAATCATCTTCGCTTTGTCTTCGCTGATCTTCATGTCTTTCAGCTTTTGCGAAAGTTGTGGTGACTTGTCAGCGTTTTCTTTCTTGTTATCTTTCTCTTCTTCCTTGTTCTGTTCCTGCTGGTCTTTCTTTTCTTTCTCTTTGCCTTCCTTGTCTTTTTGTTCTTTCTCCTGCTTCTCTTTTTCCTGCTGCTCCTTGTCTTTCTTCTCCTGATCTTTTTTGTCCTGGTCTTTCTTTTCCTGGTCCTGCTTGTCCTGATCCTGTTTTTCTTTTTCCTTCTTCTCCTTGTCCTGCTTGTCTTTGTTTTGCTGATCCTGCTTTTGTTGCTGATCTTTTTTGTCCTGGTCTTTTTTCTCCTGGTTCAGCTTGTCGTAGAGTGCTTTCAATTTTGCGTCGGAGGGAAACTTCTTCATGCCTTCGGTGACGGAGCTCAGGGCTTCGGGCATTTTTCCGTTCACATACAGGTTGCCGGCGGTGTTAAAGTAGGCCTGTGCACCTTGCGCGAAGCTCGCCACAGTAGTGGCCAGCGTCAAGGTCAAGAGGCAGAAAAATGTTTTCAGTGTCGGCTTCATTTTGGTCTGTTTATTTGATCCACGTCCTGCAGACGTTTCATAAAATCTTCGTAGTGCTGCACCGTGGGGTCCTGTTTGGCTCCTTCGTTCATCAGGATGCTGGCTTCGCCGAAGCGGAATTGTTTCACCAGGGCATCGGCTTGGGCTTTAAGTTTCTTGGCGTAGGCCGAAGGTTCGGGTTTCTTCTTGTTGTTTTTCTCGTCCTGCTTTTTCTTGTCTTCGAGTTTGCGTTTCAGCATCTCGTAGTTGTAGCGGGCGTCCATGTTGTTGGCGTCTGCTTTCACGGCCTGCTTGAAGTCGGCGAGGGCTTCTTCCATTTTGCCCTGGCGATGGTGCAGGATGCCCAGTTGCTGCCGGGCTTTGGAACGCACTTCGGTTTTGCCACTGCCAATGAGCGATTGATAGGTGGAGATGGCTTGCGCGGTGTCGTTGGTTTGAAAGTAGGAGTGGGCCAGGTTCAGCATCACTTCGTCTTCGCGAACACCCATGGAGTCGGCCAGGAAACGGTATTTCTCCAGTGCTTTTTTATAGTCGCCCGACGTGTAGGCTTTTCGCGCTTCCGTCTTGGCATTGTTTACCCGGGCGATCTTTCCCGGATCGATCACAAGCGCGAGGAATATGGCCAGCACGTATTTCATATCTTGATGGTCGGAATGTTGATCAGGATATCCAGCAAAAACAACACCGCGGCAGCCGCCAGAAAGTAGAAGTATTTGTTGGCGGTCACGTCAATGAAGCGTGCGTCGCGCACTTCACCTTCGATCTTCCCGATTGTATTGATTAAGCGCGAAACGTCGTTTTTGGTTTCATTGATTTCGAAATATTGGCCCCCGGTTTTGTCGGCCAGGCTCACCAGTTCTTTGGGGTTGAGTTTGGTCACCACAATGAGGCCGTTGCGATTGGTTTTCAGGGTGTTGCCGGCGTAGATGTTGCCGCCTTTTTCGGTGCCCACACCCAGGGTGAACAGTTTGATGTCACGGTTCTCGATTTCGCGGGTCACGTCTTCGGTGTCTTCCCCAAAATCTTCGCCATCGCTGATGAGGATGATCACTTTTGACTTTGCCTGCTCATTTGGTGCGGTGTCGTTTTCTTCCAGTTTCTTCAGGGCCATGCGCAAGGGAGGGCCAAAGTCCGTGCCCGAAGCAGGCACCAGTCCCGAGTTCATGGTTTCGATAAACAGGTTCAGTGCGTTCTGATCGTAGGTGAGCGGGCATTGCATAAAGGCTTCCGACGAGAAGATGATGAAGCCGATGCGGTCGGAGTTGAAGGCGGCCACCACCTTTTTCATTTCATACTTCACTTTCTCCAGGCGTGTGGGCTGAATGTCGAACGCGTCCATCGACTTCGAAAGGTCCACGCAGATCATGATGTCTTTGCCTACCGATTTCACTTCCTTCTTCGAGCCACCAAAGGATGGCCCCAGCAGGGCTATAATGAACAATGCGAAGTAAAGGGTGCGGAACACCAGCTTGATAAAAACCTTGGCATAAGGTGTTTTGAGCCGCTGTGCGATGCGGATGATGCGGATAAAATAAAAGACGTACAGCACCACGAAGGCGGCGATGAAAATCCATTCTGTAACCCCAAATTCACGATACCAAAGCACAATTTCGCTGTTTATGACCTTTTACAAACGGCAATTAACGATTCGCATTTTGTTTCTGCAACTCTTTTGAGAGGAGTTGTGGGAATGGAAATTCGGGGGTGGAGGCCTAGAAGGTGATTCGCATCACATAGTCGTTCATCCAGTAGGGGCCGATGGCCACATCTTCATCATAGACCACCACAAACCCAACGCGCTCATAAAAGTTTTTGGCGGCATTGTGGCGGTTCACGTTCAGGTCGAGGGCATGGACGTTGAGGGCCAGCAAACGGCGTTTCACCTCGTCGATCAGCTTCGCACCATAGCCTTTGCCCTGGTTTTCGGGCAGCACATAGAGTTTGTGAAGTTTGAATTGGGTCGCGTCTTCCTTGCGGGGTCCATAGGCGGCAAAACCCTGCACACCGTGTTCATCCCGGATCAGAATAAATTGCTGGGCCCCTTCGGTCATCGACGTCAGCAGCGCCTCGGGCGTGTAGATGGCGTTGAGCATGAAACGAATCTGCTCGTCGCTCACGATAGACGAATAGGTAGGCCACCACGTGCGCTCGGCAAGCGATTGAATGAGGGGAATGTCGGCGGGGGTGGCGTCTATGATTTCGGGCATGGATTGACTGGTGGAATTTGTGTTAATGAGCGGACATGTTTATGTGAATGTGTGTCTGTGATACGTCACTGACCGGAAGCGGGTTGTATCAACCGCATGGTTTCCTTCCGGTTAATTTTTCCGTTGTCGGTATAGGCAAACCGTGGCAATGTTTTTATTTCCTTCGGTGCCTTGTGGCCGACAAGGTGGGTGCGCAAGGCTGCTAACAGATCTTGCTGCTGAGGCGTGTTCACGACGCCTTCCATCACCAAAACAAGCTTGTTGCCGAGCTTTTCGTCGGGAACACTTCCGATCACGAAGGGCAGGGTAATGTTTTGCTCAGCCATCACGTTACCGATCTCGGCTTCCAGGGTTTCCGGAATGATCTTCATCCCCCCGGAATTGATCACGTTGTCCCAACGGCCCAGCCATGAAAAGGTGTGAGCATCTTTGATGTTGACAAGGTCGTTGGTCACAATCCGGTCCGGAAAATGGGGCGCTTCAATCACCAGGCAACCGCGCGGGTCTGTGGTGATGACGATGCCCGGTAAAGTTTTATAATCACCCGAAGCACGGGGGCCGTTCAACGATTTCAGCGCGATGTGCGACACGGTTTCTGTCATGCCATACGTCGCGTAGCACGCACAACCATAAGCCTGGAGCATTCTTTCACTTTCGGCATCCAGGGCGGCGCCACCGATGATCAGCTTGCGCACTTGCTGCAACGTGCTGGCGTGTGGTGAGCGAAGTCCGTCGTGAACCTGGTAGGGAACAAAAGCCGTGAAGTCGATTGTCTGGTCGCCCAGTTGTGCGAGCGGGTTTGCCGAGGGGGTTTGAGCAATCAGCTTCATGCCTGTTTCAAAGCAGCGCACCACCATCATTTTTCCCGCGATGAAATCCGGGCTCAGGCAAATCAATGCCGTGTCGCCTTGTTGCAGCATCAGTGCTTCGGCCGTCATGCGCGCGCTGGTAGTCATCTGGCGACGCGTCACGGTAATGGCTTTGGGTGCGCCCGTGGAGCCGCTGGTGTGTTGCGTGAAGTTTTCCGCGCCCGATTGCCATTCGCAAATGAAAGCAAAGAGCGATGTCTCAAAGTCGTCGCGTGGCGCTTCGCGTTGCTCCAGAACATCGTGAAGACGAACTTCCCTTGTATTGACCGTGATCGTTTCGAAAGGGTAGGCGTTGCTCATGGATGCCAGGCGCCGGTTGTTGTATGCGCGTTATAAATTTTCGATATCCTTCCGGAAGCGATCGATGATGGACGCTTCCTTGGGACTGAACCCACTGCATGCCGCCGCCACCTTCTGCATCACCCGCACCGCGGTTTCCTTCATCTCTGTGGTGAAATGATCTTTGTGTTTACGAAGGTCGTGCAACGCATCGTTATAGGCCTTCTCGATCGATGGCTGAACCACTTCGTCCAGCAATTCGAACCGGCTCTGTGCCGCCCACGATTCATAGTCCAGTTCTTCTTCAGCAATCTTGTTGAAGGCAAAACGTTCTTCGGCACTCAGGCCTTTGTCGGCGATGGCGATCACGTAGGCCAGTTCGGCAATGGATCGGTATATCTCCCGTTTTTCGATGTCCATGATGAAGGATTATGTCTCGGTGTAAGAAAGGTTGACTAAGGGAATTTCGGATACTTCGACCAGTCCGGATCGCGTTTCTCGAGGAAGGCGTTCTTTCCTTCTTTGGCTTCGTCGCTCAGATAATAGAGCAGCGTGGCGTTGCCGGCAAGTTCCTGTATGCCGGCCTGACCGTCGAGCTCCGCGTTGAACGAGCTCTTCAGCATGCGGATCGCCAACGGGCTTTTGCTGATAATTTTCTGGGCCCACTCTACATAGGTTTCTTCAAGTTTTTCCAGGGGAACAACCTTGTTCACAAGACCCATGTCAAGGGCTTCCTGCGCGTCGTATTGATCGCAGAGGAACCAGATCTCGCGGGCTTTCTTTTGTCCCACCACGCGGGCGAGATAAGAAGCACCAAAGCCGCCGTCGAAGCTGCCGACCTTAGGACCGGTTTGTCCGAAGCGGGCGTTCTCGGCTGCGATGGAAAGATCGCAGACCACGTGCAGCACGTGCCCTCCACCAATGGCCCAACCTGCCACCGCGGCTATGACGGGTTTTGGAATGGAGCGGATGATGCGTTGCAGGTCGAGCACGTTAAGTCGTGGCGTAGTGTCTTCGCCCACATAGCCGCCATGACCACGCACACTCTGGTCGCCACCGCTGCAAAATGCTTTGCCGCCTTCGCCGGTGAGGATGATCACACGCACTTCGGCATCTTCGCGACAGATCAACATGGCGTCGATCATTTCCTGCACCGTCAACGGCGTGAATGCGTTGTGCACCTGAGGACGGTTGATGCTGATGCGGGCGATGCCGTTGTATTTGTGAAAGAGGATGTCCTTGTATTCCTTCACCGGCTGCCAGGGAAATTTATAACTCATAGCTTTTGTTTATTTTCTGTTTCAAATGGTCGAAGAGGGCCTTGTTCAAGGTGCTGTCGCTTTCCAGTTCCAGCACTTTGGTTTGACCGTCGGGTTCAAAAAAATCTTTCAGCAGGTTCTTCACCTTTCGTTTGTTGTCAAGTTTCAGGTGCTCGAAACCAAACTCTTCGCAGAGTTTTTTGGCGTTCAACTTTTGTTGCGTCACAAAATATTCGTCGGCTTCGGGCACGGTGCCGGGGCCGTCAATTATTTTGAAGATGATGCCGCCATGGTTGTTGAGCAACACCACGCGCAAGTTAGGCAATGGATAGTTGTGCCAGAAAGCATTGCGGTCATAAAAGAACGCGAGGTCGCCGGTGATAAGCACATTGGGGCGGGCACTGGCCAGCGCATGTCCCACGGCCGTGCTTGTGCAACCGTCGATGCCACTGGTGCCGCGGTTGGCAAACACGTGAATGTCTTTTTGAGAGGCCGTTAGTCCAATAAAATTGGCGTAGCGCACACTCATGCTGTTGGCCAGGTGCAGGTTGGCGTCGGGCGGAAGTTGTTTTATCACTTCGTTCACCACTTCCAGTTCGGCAATTTCTTTTTGCGGAAAAAATTCATCCAGCGTGCGCAATGCGCGGCGCTCTTCCACTTCCCAAAACTTGTTGTAGTTGTTTTGCTTTTGCTGCTTGAACGTGTCGGGAAATTGCAGCGTGCTCAAAAAGTTAAAGAACGACGTGGGCGACGCGTGAAAAACCTGCGTAACACTCTTGAACGAATCGGCCACCACACCTGCTGGCTGAATGTGCCAATGGGTTTTTGGGGCGTAGTCGCGCAAAAACAGTTTCAGGTTTTTAGAAATCACCGACTGTCCGATGGTGATGAGCAGATCGGGTTGCAACGTTTTCTTTACCGCTGCCGACGACTGCCCGAGAAACAGATCGGCATGGCGAACCACCTTTTCGATGGCGTGCAGGTTGCAGATGATGTCGCCCACAATGGGCACGTTGTGTGTCGAGAAAAAATTATTGAGCGAGCTCACGCAGTTGGTGTCGTCGTGTTGCTGTCCCGACACAATGAGTACGTTGTTGAAGGCTGGCCACGTGGTGGAGATCACTCGCTTTTGTTCTTCGGTGAGCGCACTTCCTGCGGGATGGGCTTCCATCACGCGCACGTCTTCGCTGTAGGCGATGGTTTCGTCCTTGGCGGGATAGAGTGGCTCGCGGAAGGGTGCGTTGATGTGCACCGGTCCTTGTGGCACCTGCAGGGACAGGTTTATCGCTTCGTTCACGATGCGGTTGATGGCCCACATGCTGTCGGCATGATCGTAGTCTTGCGGAAGCTGAAATGTTTTTTTTACGTGCTGCCCATAGAGGCCGGGTTGGTGAATGGTTTGCCCGTCTTGCTGGGCGATCCACTCGGCCGGCCGGTCGGCCGTGAACACCAGCAAAGGCGTTTCGCTGAAGTAAGCCTCGGCAATGGCCGGAGCAAAGTTGTAGGCTGCCGTGCCCGAGGTGCACACCAGCACGGTGGGCAGCTTGGTGTGTTGGGCCATGCCCAGCGCGATGAAGCCGGCACTGCGTTCGTCGCTGATGGTGCGGGTGTGAATGCCGGGGTGTCGTGCAAAGGCCAGGGTGAGCGGCGCACAACGCGAGCCGGGACAGAGTATGGCGTGTGTTAAACTTTTGCGTGCGCAGAGTTCGGCAATGTCGAAAAGGGGCTGGAGGCGTGCACTCATGCGGGGCGAACGGGACTGATGACGTTTAAGAGCGTGTTCATTTTGATTTCGGTTTCTTCCCACTCCTGTTCCGGCACGGAGTCGATGGTGACGCCGGCGCCGGCATAGAGAACAGCCTGGCTTTCCAGAAGCTGTGCGCAGCGAAGGTTGACAAAAATATGAATGTTGTTCTTAAAATTCACAGGTCCGAGAAAGCCGGCATAGAATTGCCGGTCATAGCCCTCGTGCTTGCGCAGAAAGTCAAGCGCCGCGTTGAGGGGCATGCCACACACGGCCGATGTGGGGTGGAGCAGCTGCAACATGGTGGTGCCCAGTTGCAGAAAGTCTGTGGCCTGCATATCGACCGTGAACTCGGATTTGAGGTGCAGCAGGTTGCCGGCCACCACGGTCTTGGGACCATGTTCGTCGTACTCGCGCAGGCGTATGCGTTTGAAACAGCTGATGATGTAGCGCTCAACCAAAGCCTGCTCCTCGATGTCTTTTTGGGTCCAGGCCACCGACTTCAGGTTCATGCCTTCACGGTAGGGCTGAGTGCCCGCCAGCGCCACGGTTTTGAAGATGGTGTGTCCTTCCACGTTCACCAGCATCTCGGGTGTTGCACCCAGCCAGCTGCCGGTTTCGGGTGTGCTCACAAACGAGATCAGTGCGTTGGGATTGCCCGCGCACAGTTTCATGAATGCGTTCACAATGTCGAAGTCGGGTGGCAGGGTCACGGCTTTTGACCGTGAGGGCACCACCTTTTGAAACGTTTCTTTCTCGGTTTCGGCGATGCCCAGCGCCACCACGTTGAGGTAGGCGTCTTTTTGGGTGTCGCCGGAGGTGCGTTGTATGTGATAATACCCGGCTTTTCGTTTTTTGATTTCGTCGCGCTTGGCCTGGAGCCATGCAGAGGAGGTGATCTCCAGCGGGGTGACGGGCTCGTTCAGCCCATCGTCGGTGAATGAAAACGAAAAGTCGGCTTTGAGGTAGATGCGTTCGGAGGCGGTGTCGAAAGGGGCGAAGATGAACCCGGTGGGGAGTTCTTCGAGGGTGATGTCGGTCTTGAGTTTTTCGTGCTGCCGCGACAGGATGATATGTCGTGTGTTGTTGTTGGGCAGGCGCCACACGGCTACAGAAAACTGGTTGTCGACGGCATGTTGAATGAGATAGGAGAGAAGGTCAATTTCAGTGATGGTGGGTGATGAAACCGATGTAGTTGTGTCCATACGCGCTTCCGGGTTCGCCTCAATTTTGTCTGTCCAGCACAGCCATGGTGATCCGGCTGATACACACCAGTTCACCGATCTGATTGGTGATACGGATTTCCCACACCTGAGTTTTCTTTCCGATGTGAATGGGTTTTGTTGTTCCGGTCACGAAGCCTTCGCGGGCACTTTTGATGTGGTTGGCGTTTATCTCTAACCCCACGCAGAACTGTTTTGTTCCATCCACGCACAAGGTTGCGGCCACACTTCCCATGGTTTCGGCCAGCGCCACGGAGGCGCCACCGTGCAGCAGGCCCAACGGTTGGTGTGTGCGGTGGTCTACCGGCATCTGGGCCTCCAGATAGTCTTCGCCAATCACGGTGAAGGTGATGCCCAGCTGTTCGGCCAGGGTATTGGCCGACCATTTGTTGATGGCTTCGACGGTGGTATTGGTTTTGAAAATTCCCATGAAACTATTTGCAGCGACCGGCCCGCAGTGGACTATTTCGTTTATTTTTGCGCCCAAAATAAAGCAAAATTGAGCAGCAAAAAAATTTACCTCATCCGCCACGGACAAACAGATTTTAACCTTCAAGGCATCGTTCAGGGCAGTGGGGTAAACAGCAGCTTAAATGCCCGCGGCCGCGAACAGGCCCAGGCCTTTTTTGATACCTACAAGAACGTGAAGTTCGACAAGGTCTATACCTCGGCGCTGAAACGGACCATGGAATCCGTGCAGGCGTTCCTGGCCCTTGGCCTTCCCACCGAATCCCTCGCCGGCCTCAACGAGATCAGCTGGGGCACCAAAGAGGGCTTCAAGATCACCCCCGAAGAAGACGAATATTATCACTACATGTTGCAGCAATGGCAGTTGGGCAACACCACCCTCCGCATAGAAGGCGGCGAAAGCCCCGACGAGGTGGTGACGCGCATGAAGCCTGCCTTTGACCACATCATGAGCCAACCCAACGAGCAAACTATTCTCGTGTGCATGCACGGCCGCGCCATCCGCATATTGCTCTGCATTCTCCTGAACTATCCCCTGAAATCGATGGACATGTTCGAGCACGAAAACCTGGGATTATATCTGCTCGACTACAACGGCGAGTTTTTTACCGTGGAGCGTTATAACGACACATCGCACCTCAATTGAGGAGATGTTGATCGATATCGTTAAGAAATTTTTATAGGAAGTCTTGGCGCGATGGCCGGAATGCCACCGTCCACGCCATTTCAATCTTCTACGTTCCTTTTCGCTTCAGTTGGGCGAGGGCTGATTTAGCCTTGCTGTCGATGCTGTTTTTATACTCGTGCTTCTTGTAGGAGAGGGCCAGTGTGAAGTAGTTCTTCGCGCCTTCCTTGTCGTTGTCGGCCCAGGCCATGTAGCCCAGTTGCAGACAGGCGTTGGGAGCAAAATACCACGGCTCGGTTCCGTTTGCTTCAATGGCTTGTTTGTAGAGCTTGCGGGCTTCGTCGAGGTGCTGGGTTTTGTGTTCGAGGCGTGCGCGACGATAGGCGAGCTCTACCTGGTCGCGTTTGCTGGGAAGCTGGGCGGGTGTGAGCGAATCGAGAATCTTGCGGGCGTTGTCGTAGTAGCCGCCGTCGGTGGCATAGCGGGCTTTGGTGAGGCCGATGTGAGGCATCTCGTCGTCGGCCATGCTGCGGGCGGCATATTTGTCGGCTTCGGTTGCTTCTTTGCCGAGGGACTTCGCGTCCTTAAAGACGGAATAGGCGTCGTTGGCGCGGCCATCCAGCCAATAGCACAATCCGATTTTGTAGTTCGCGTCCTTCATGTAGTTCTGCCCCTTATAGTGATTGACAAACCAGCGGTAGGAGGCAATGGCGTTCATGTATTCGGCTTTGTGCAAGTAGATTTCACCCTTCAGGTATTCGGCGTAATAGATTGGCAGACCCGAGTGTTTTGTGCCCAGTGAGTTCAGCAGGAACAATCCTTCTTCGCTCTGCGAGTTCTTGATAGCCAGCGCGCCGCCAAGAAAGAGGGCCAACCGGTTGCCGGGGTGGGCTGCCAATATTCGCCGGGCTTCGGCCATGGCGCTGTCGGTTTGCTGCAACACAAAACCTTTCACAAGGGCCAGCAACATGCCCGACTCCTGGCCAAGCGGATGTGGCGAGCTGCTGATGGATTCCAGCTCGGCCAACCCGGCGTCGATAGAACCTTCAATGCTGAGGAGGCTCAGCACCCAGTTGTATTTTTCGGGCACGGAGCCGATGATCACTTCCAGCATGCCCGATGTTTTTTTGATGGCCTGATAGTCGGGGAAGCGTTTTTTCAATTCCTGGGTGGTGAGGTAGGCCTGGCGCAGGTTGAGGCCCGCGTCGAATTCGTGGCCGTATTTGAGGTAGACAAAGGCCCATTGCATGCGGATCTCGGCCAACAGCAGGAGTTCGTCGGGCGAGTTGAGTTTGAGCTTTCGTTCGAGGCGTTGTTCGTAGCGGTCTTCGTAGTCGCTATACTTTTCGTCGTCTTCGGTGATGAGCAGTTCGAGCGCTTCGCCCAGGGCCAGCACGTAGTGATCCTGGGGCGATTGCGGGGTTGGGATGAGTGCGTAGGCGTCGACGGTCTGTAGGTTCAGCACGAGGTCGTAGGCCTTCTGCGAAATGGGGTCAAACTTCCATTCCTGTGCGGGGCCGGCGGCCAGGGCGCTCATGGCGCATAAAAAAAGGCAAGCGATAACGCCTGCCTTCCTAGTATATAATACAATACGGTTATTCAACTTTTTTTCTTCTGGCTGGGGCTTGTACGACTGCTTTGGCAGTTTTTGGCTTGTCACCTTCATCGAGAGAGTCCATGTCAACGTCCGCTAAGATACGACCAGAATGCTCATCAATCACAATTTTCTTTTTCTCACGGATTTCGGCGATCTTCTGGGGAGGGATCACGATGTTACAGCCTTCGGCAGCACCGCGCACAACGCGAACCACGGCCAAACCGTTTGTGAGGCTGGTGCGGAGGCGTTCGTAATACTTGAGGAGTTTGTCTTCGATTTTCTTGGTAGCCTTTTCGCGTTCGGCCAGGAGTCTTTTTTCTTCTTCGTGGCTTTCGGCGAGGATGCCGTCAAGCTCTTTCTTCTTGTTGTCCAGGTGTTCGCCTCGTTCGTTGATCTGGCTGTTGATCTTTTCGATCTCGTCCTTTTTCTCCTGGATGTTTTCTTTGCCTTCTTTGATTTTCTTTTCGCAGATCTGGATTTCCAGCTCCTGAAGCTCTATTTCCTTGGTGATGGCATCGAACTCGCGGTTGTTTCTAACGTTTTTTTGCTGTTCGGTGTATTTCTTGATGAGCTTTTCAGCTTCCTTTATGCCCTCTTTATACTTTTTGATACCTTCTTCAATGTCCTTCTGGTCAGTTTCGAATCGATTCTGGCGGGTCTTGTAACCTTCAATTTCGTCCTCCAGATCCTGGACTTCGTCGGGAAGGTCGCCCCGTAGTTTCTTCAGTTCGTCTAGCTTTGTGTCAATGAATTGGAGTTTTACAAGCGCTTCGAGCTTCTGTGCAACTGATTGATTTTCCATTCTTTATAGGTAGCTTATTGGATTCGTGACAGTCTTTGAAAAATTGATCGCAAAAGTAGGAAATTTTTTTGTTAAAACCTCCTGCAATAGTTGTTTGGTATAGGCTTCACTCTCATAATGCCCGATGTCGGCTATGATAATCTGGTTGTCGGCATCGAAAAATTCGTGGTATTTGAAATCGGCAGTGATAAAAATGTCGGCCCCGGCCTGAATAGCCTTTGGCAGCAGAAAACTTCCTGATCCTCCGCACACGGCCACTTTTTTGATGAAGGGGCTGGTGAACTTGGTGTGCCGGATCGTGTTTACATCCATACGTACTTTCAAACCTTTCAGGAATTCCAAAGGTTCCATCGGGGTTTGCAGCTCGCCGGTCATTCCCGAACCAACCTCCTGATTTTCATTTGTTAACGAGGTTAAATAATACGCTATTTCTTCGTAGGGATGTGCTTTCCGCAAAGCCGCCATCACCCGATTTTCGAATGGTGCGGGGAAAATAACCTCTACCCGCGTTTCTTCCACTTCCTCCTGAGCGCCCGCCTCGCCAATGTGGGGCTGGGCTGCGTCGTTGGGCATGAAGGTGCCGGTGCCGGTCACCTGGAAGCTGCAGTTTTTGTAGTTGCCCACCTGGCCTGCTCCGGCGCTATGCAGGGCTGCCATAACTTCCTGTGTGTTTTGTTTTGGAATGAAGGTGACCAGCTTTTTTAACGTGTCGGTTTTGGGGACCAGTATTTTGAGGTTGATGAGGCCGATGCGCTCGCAGATGCGGCGGTTCACACCCTCCATCACGTTGTCGAGGTTGGTGTGGATGGCATAGAGCGCAATGTTGTGGCGGATGGCCATGATGATAACCCGCTCCACGTAGTTGCTGCCCGTCAGCTTCTTAAGTCCTTTGAACACGATGGGGTGATGGGCCACAATGAGGTTGCTGCCGGTGTCGATGGCCTCCTGCACCACGGCTTCGGTGCAGTCGAGCGTGACGAGGACGCCGGTGACGACGGCCGATGAATCGCCTGTGAGAAGACCGGAGTTGTCGTAACTTTCCTGATAGGCACGCGGGGCGAGGGCCTCGAGCGCGACGATTACGTCTTTTATTTTTATACTTGCGTTCATGAATTTCGGCGGCAGGTGTTGACTTAAAGGTTTAAAATTAGCGCGTTCCGTCCAAACTATAACCAAGACCCCAGGAAGTGAATCCGAAAACCCCATTCTATCCCGGCCTCATCGTAGTGCAGATACTGCTGTTCCCCATGGCGGTGCTCTACAACATGATTACGGGAATCCGAAACCGGCTCTATGACCGCGGCTTTAAACCTTCGGTGGGCTTCGAGCTGCCGGTGATCAACGTCGGCAACCTGACCGTGGGCGGCACAGGCAAAACACCGATGATCGAATACCTGATCCGATTGTTGAACCCCACCCGTCGCGTGGCCACACTGAGTCGCGGCTATGGACGCGAAACCAAAGGTTTCCGGTTTGCTAGTCCCACCGAAACCGCAGCCACGCTTGGCGATGAGCCACTTCAATTCTTTCAGAAATACGGTGACCGCATCACGGTGGCGGTAGGCGAAGAACGCGCGCTGGCCATTCCCCTAATCCTCAACGAACACTCAGACACCGATGTGATTTTGCTGGACGATGCCTTTCAGCACAGACAGGTGCGTCCGTCCCTGAACATATTGCTGTCGGACTATCATCGGCCCTTTTTTGAAGACCTGTTGTTGCCGGCCGGCCGCCTGCGCGAGTCACGCAACGGGGCAGCCCGCGCCGACCTTGTGATTGTGACCAAATGCCCTTCTGAGATATCGGACGACACCATGATGGAGATGGAGCAGCAGGTGCGCCGCTATGTGCAGAAGCCCGTGTTCTTTACCCGCATACGCTACGGCAGCCCCCAGCCGTTTGACGGCGTGAAGCCTGATGCCCTTCATGACAAAATCATTCTCATTACCGGCATTGGCAACCCGCGCCCTTTTGAACAATACCTCGAGCAACAGTATACCGTGGTGCGCCACTTCGATCTGGACGATCATCATCACTATACTGAAGCCGACATTCAGCATTTCAGGCTGGCCCTGCGCGAACATCCGGATGCCTGTTTTGTGATGACCGAAAAGGACAAGGTGAAGCTGGCGGACCCCGCGTTGGCCCCTGCCATGCAGAATTTACCCATGTTTTATTTGCCTATTGAAGTCGAATTCATCAAAAATGGACAGGATTTTGATGAGATCGTGCTAAATAGTTTGAAGCGTGTCTGAGATAAAAAAAATGATGAATCTGTCTTTCCGCAAAGGGCAACAGTTATTTTTGCGGGTGCATTTTTTACGACCACTCCTCGTCCTGCTCTTTTTTGTCGCCGCCGTGTTTCAGGCGACTGCCCAGGGAGACGCCCCTCGCCGCCGGGGCTCGCGGGTGATTGACGACACCACCAAACAGGTGTATGGACCAAGGACATCGAAGTATTATTTTGAAAAGGACGTTTTCTTTAACCGTCCGGAATACCACCGCATCGACACCGCCATCCGGAATTTTCACCGGTGGACATACGTTCAGCAAAAGCATTATTTCTATCAGGACCTGGGCAACATAGGCACGTCTATGAGTCCCATTTTTTATGTGACACCCGAGCAGATCGGGTCCAGCTCGGGCTTCAACACCTATGATCCGTATTGGGAGGCGGAAAGCGTTCGCTACTACGACACCAAGTCGCCCTATTCGAACATGCGCGTGACGCTGGGCGGCAAAGGACGGTCGACGACCAAGGCCACTTTCAGCCGGAACATCACCCCGCAATGGAACATCGGGTTTGACTATCGCGCCATCCTCATCGACAAACAGATTCAACGGCAGGGCAAGGGCGACCGCAGCACGCGAAGCACCTATTACGACATCTTCACTTCCTTTCAATCGAAAGACAGCACCTACCGACTCTTCTTCAACTTCAGACGAACGCGTCATGAGACAAACGAGTATGGTGGCATTTTGCAACGCGATGGATTTGTATACAAAGACTATTTTGCCTCCGATGCCCAACCCAACCTGCACGATGCGCTGAGTGGCGAGTTGCGCATGAACATTCACTTGCATCATGAATACAAGATCGGGTCGGCCCTGCAACTCTATCACACCTTTGATCGCTACCGCCAAGGGGTGTGGTTCACAGATATATTGGCCTCGGAGCCCGAAAACTTTTTTGGCCTGTATGTGCCGATTGTTGAAGACACCACGCGCGACAACACAAAGTTCAAGTCGGTTCGAAACGAGGTGGGCATAAAAGGCAATCTGTTGAAGCTTTTTTATAACGGCTACTATGCCGTGCGTTATGTCACAAACACCAACTCGAACATTAACGCCAGCATCCTGCAAGTGCCCACCACGTTGACCGAAAGCTACATCGGCGGGCGCATGTCGTTGCGCCTGGATTCGATTGGCGAAGTGGGTGGTTGGGTGGAAGTTCAACAGGCCGGAAACTA
Organism: Chryseolinea lacunae; assembly: GCF_016735595.1. Taxonomy (GTDB): domain Bacteria; phylum Bacteroidota; class Bacteroidia; order Cytophagales; family Cyclobacteriaceae; genus Chryseolinea; species Chryseolinea lacunae. The sequence continues at coordinate 48,575 of NZ_JAERRB010000008.1, read as the reverse complement.
TCGCATCGAGGGGAGCATTAAAAGCAAGTGGTTTGAAGCTTCGCTGAAGCAAATGCAATATGCGCCGTCGTTTGTGATGCAGGGCTATCGCGGGGCCTACAACCAATGGAACAATGACTTCAATAACACCAACGTGACGCAGCTGAACGGGTATGTGCACTACACCACGCCGGTGTTTTCCATCTCGCCCGGTCTCACGTTCACTACACTGAACAACTATGTCTATTTTAGACCGAACGACAACCCGGGCAAGGACGTGCAGTTGGTGGAGCCCGTGCAAACCACCGGGGGGCAGGTCATTGTTTCGCCGGAGATACAAGTGTCGCTCACGCTGGCCCGTCACATCACCTTCAACAGTCAGTTTCTCTACACCCGCGTGGTGGAGAATTCGGGCGACGCCATTCAGTTGCCGGCCGTGTTTGCCAACGCACAACTGGCCTACGAAAACATATTCTTCAACGGCAACCTCGATATGCAAGGTGGCGCCGAGTTTCACTTTCAGTCAGACTACTATGCCAATGGCTACAACGTGCCGCTACGGCAGTTCTATACGCAGCAGTCGTTCGTGTCGCCAAGCTTCCCGCTCATCGATTTGTTTTTTAGCGCGCGCATCAAACGCGGCCGCATCTTCCTGAAGTATAATAACCTCATGCAGGCCTTCACCCAGGAGGGCTACATGGCCACGCCACAATATCCCGGTCAGCGCAGCATTCTGGACTTTGGTTTCGACTGGTCGTTCTACGATTGAGCGTAATGGCATACGTTCGTGCACGACCAGAATTGTTTGATACTATTGCTTTTCTGAATCGATAAAGAATTCTACAGTGGAAAGTAAAGATAAATTCACACTAGGGCTGGAGCTTCCCACCGATCCCCGTTGGGCCGACATTGCCCAGCTGCACATCCGCGACATTCTGGTAGATCACGCTTATTGTGAACAGAAGGCGGCATCGTCGTGCATCTCGCTTATCATACTGCATCCCGATCGCGAAAAGTTGGTGGAAGTGTTGACGCCCATTGTGGCAGAGGAGTGGAGTCACTTTGAGCGCGTGTTGCTCGAACTAAAGAAACGAGGTTATTCGCTGGGGCCTTCGCGCAAAGATGAATATGTGGAGGCGCTTTTTAAATTGGTAAAGAAGGGCGGAAGCCGCGAACAACAACTGGTGGAGAAGCTTTTGCTTAACGCCCTCATTGAAGCGCGAAGCTGCGAACGTTTCAAGATGTTGTGGAAGCACATTGCTGACCCGGAGTTATCAAACTTCTATCACGAACTGATGATTTCGGAGGCAGGGCATTACAAAACGTTTTTGCAGTTAGCGAAGGAGTATATGCCCGAGGAGGCCGTGATGGCGCGGTGGCGCGAGTGGTTGGAGGCAGAGGCAGAGATTGTGGGCAGGCTTGGAGTGAGAGGGGATAGGATACACTAGGCTTTGTTACGACTCAATTCAATTCTTGATTTCTCCCAACGTTTTACTTCGTTTCTAAAATCTGACAACTTTGTTGTGTTTCCAGCTTCAATGTCTTTCAAGGCATCGCCTGCGCGAAGGGGCATCGCCTGCTTAGTCGAAATGTCTGTCGGGTTTTTGTCGGCTGCTTTTTTCAATGCAATAATTTCTTCAATGACTTTTGGATCGTTCAATTCCGCAAGCCATTCTATCAAATGTAATTTCTCGGTATGAATATCCATAGTCTTTTGTTAACGACTTGAAATTCGTTGCGTTTTATCCTTTTTACGTCTTCTGTTTCTTCTTCTTCGCTGCCGGGAACAACACGTTGTTCAGGATGAGGCGGTAGCCGGGTGAGTTTGGATGCTGGTTGAGGTCGGTGGGTTCTTCGCCTACCTGGTGTTGATAATCTTCGGGGTCGTGGCCGCCATAGAATGTCCAGAAGCCTTTGCCCAGCACGCCGTGAATGTATTTCGCTTCCTTGATGGATTTGTTTTCGCCCATGATCACCACGTCGGGTTTGATGAGCGTTTCCTTGAAGCCCGTGCTTTGACCGAAGAAGCCGTTGATGACGCGCGTGTGGTCTTGCGTGAGCATGGTGGGAATGGGATCCCACTTGGCCGAGAATTCAAACAGCGAGAAGTAGTCGTTGTCCTGGCGCAGGCCGCGTTCGTTGGGCTGGTTGTCGATGTCGGAAAATTCGTATTGCAGCGGGTTGCGTTCCAGGCGGAAGTCGGTGAAGGCAAGTGTGTTTTCGTATTTCAGTTTTTCCTGTGCCGTGGGATCGGCCGGGTCGCCGTCGTACATGCGGTCGCAGATGTCGAGACCTTCGGCGGCCAGCGCGATATCGTAGGTGTCGGTGGCGGAGCACATGGCAAAGAGAAATCCGCCGCCTGTTACGAACTCCTTAATCTTTTTGACTACGGCCAGTTTCAATTGCGATACCTTGTGGTAGCCGTGTTTGCGGGCCAGGTCTTCGGCTTCTTTTTGCTGTTCGATATACCAAGGCATGTTGCTGTATTGCACGTAGAACTTGCCATACTGCCCAGTGAAATCTTCGTGGTGGAGGTGGAGCCAGTCGTATTTGGTGAGGGCGCCGTTCATCACTTCATCGTCGAACACAATGTCGTAGGGAATTTCGGCATAGGAGAGAACCAAGGTCACGGCGTCGTCCCAAGGCTGTTTGGTTTTGGGTGAGTAGACGGCGATGCGCGGAAACTTCTCCAGCTTCATGAGGTCGTAGTTGAGCGCGGGGCTCGCGATTTCCTGGATGATCTGGTTGGTTTGTGCGTCGGAAATGATTTCGAAGCTCACGCCGCGCACCATCAGTTCGTTCTGGATGGCGGGGTGATAGTCGCACATGAAGCTGCCGCCGCGATAGTTCAGCAGCCAGTCCACCTGCAGTTCGCTGCGCAGAATCCAATAGGCAATGCCATAAGCTTTGAGGTGGTTGGACTGCTTTTCGTCCATGGGGATGAAGATGGAATTGCTGTGGGCCGTGATGTAGGCCGCCAGAAAAAACAAGAAAAACACGCTACGCTTCATACTCTTTCCCCGTTATAGATCTTAAATTTAGGATGTGCGTCCTTCAAACGCGACATTTTTGCTGTAATAATGTGAAAAATAAGGCGCCGTTCCGAAAAATAACCGGCCGCGGCTGTAACATTAGGGGGTGTTTTGTCAACGTATTAACCGAACGAATCCGTATAACGTTTCATGAATCTAATCGAAAACATAAAAGAGGGGTTGCGATCGGTGCAGGCCAACCTGCTGCGCTCCATCCTCACGGCCCTGATTGTGGCCATCGGCATCATGTCGCTGGTGGGCATCCTCACGGCCATCGACGGCATTGAGTATTCCGTGAACGAAAGCCTCGCCTCGCTGGGCGTGAACACGTTCGACATCCGGTCCAAAACCAACCGCGGCTCCAACCGCCAGGGCGTGACCGAAAAGGTCTACAGCCAGCTGCGCATGAACGAGGCGTTCAAATTCATCAATCAATATAAAGTGCCTTCCACCATCAGTCTATCGGCGTCGGTAACGCAGATTGCCGAGGTGAAGCACATGTCGAAAAAGACCAATCCCAACGTGCACGTGGTGGGCATCAACGCCGACTTTCTGCCCATTAAAGGCCTCGAGGTAGAAAAAGGGCGCAACCTTTCAAAACTCGAAACCGATTATGGCACGCCCGTGGCCATTATCGGCTACAAGGTGTTTACCACACTTTATGGGAAGAAAGAAGACCCCATCGGCACGGAAATCACCAGCTCGGGCGTGCAGCTCCGTGTGGTGGGCGTGTTGAAGGAAAAAGGACAGTTGAGCGACAACAACTACGACAACATGGTGCTCATCCCCATCATCAAAGGCAACCAGATGGCTGGTGGCCGCGGTCTTTGGTATGAGCTCACCGTGGGCATTTCAGACCCCTCCCAAATGGAATATGCCATGGGTGAGGCCACCGGCGTGATGCGCAACATCCGCCGCGACCAGGTGGGCCACCCTGACTCGTTCGACCTTCAGAAAAGCGAAACCCTGGCGCAAGAGCTGGAAAGCATCACGGGCGGCCTGCGCGTGGGTGGTTTTGGTGTGGGGTTCATCACCCTGCTGGGCGCTTCCATTGCCCTCATGAACATCATGCTGGTGTCGGTGACGGAGCGCACCCGCGAAGTTGGCGTGCGCAAAGCCCTGGGTGCAACCCCGAAGCGAATCCGCCAACAATTCCTGATTGAGGCCATTGTGGTGTGCCTGTTGGGCGGCATAACGGGCGTGATTTTGGGAATTCTGATCGGCAATTTGCTGGCCAAAGCCATGGGAATCAGCGCGTTTGTGATTCCCTGGACTCTGATGTTTGTAGGCCTTTCCGTCTGTATTTTTGTGGGGCTGATCTCGGGTTATTACCCCGCGCGGAAGGCTTCGAAACTGGATCCGATCGAGTCGTTGCGCTTTGAGTGAAAAAAATATTTCGAGCTTTTTCAAAAAACTCTCGCAAAGCATGCGGGAGTTTTTATTTTTGTGCCCTTAATTAAAGGAAGCCACCCAGAGAGATGTCAGAGTGGTCGAATGAGACGGTCTCGAAAACCGTTATGCGGGCAACCGCATCGAGGGTTCGAATCCCTCTCTCTCTGCCATTCAAAAAGAGACAAACGCCACCAATTGTATGATGCGGTGGCGTTTTGCACGTGTGCACTAGCAAAACTTCCAAAATAAATTATTCTTCCATTTTCTTTTTCGCCATCAACGCGGCGACTACGCCACCCGCAATAATCGCTATGGGAAGTATAACAATGTTGGTCAGTAGGTAGGTTAGCAAACCCACCGCAAGACCAATTCCAATTCTAATCAACGCAAAATTGTAGACGGGTTCAGCTTGTTTTATGACGTCTCTTTTTCTTTCCGTTAGAATGTCGTGCACAACTTCTTTTGCCATGTCCTCTGGTATCCCTTGTTTTTCCAGGCGTGCATAAATTGTCTCGCCATCAAGCCCCTGGTTTTTAAGTCTCATCCCCATGGAATAGGCCATTTTCTTTAATTCTTCAGGTGTCAATTCTTCTTTTTCAGTCATACTCATTCACATAAGCTGGTGGCAATTACTACGACACCCGAATTTAGATAATTACCAGGTATTGCGGGATTCGGTGTCGCCATTCGTAATAAATTTTGAATGACTTGGCCGCTTCTAACGTGCGGGCCACGTGCAAAAAGGTTTAGGTAATATTCGTTTGAGGGAAAGACAAATAAGGCGCCTCACTTTGTTGGACTGATACTTCATTCTGTCGCGGGATTTTCGCAGTCAACGATCGATACAGACAAGTTTAAAACACTCGCCTAAGAAATTGAGAAGATTGTTAAAGAGTACGAAGGCGGTCGGCGTGAAATGTCGATGATTTTCGGCGACGTATAACCAGGTATCAAAATACCTGCATGACAACCTTGGGTCTTTGACACCTGCACGGTAATTCCATACGTAGTCACAAGCATCATGATTATTTCTTACAAATGCGCATAATGCGCAACGAAATGCGCAAAGGTGAAGCGGTTTGAAAGGTCAAGTTTGTATGTTTCATGGCTTGATTTCGATTCTTGAAACACTATACTCTTCGTTCTCTGAAAAGCAAATTCAGGATCAAATCGAAGTGGCCTTACTCAAGCTTAATATTTAGATAACATTTTGAATAATTAGTTGATGAAAAAAATCTTTAAAACAACAGGATTGATCTTGCTGATAGCCATCGTTGGATTAGCAATTTGGATCCGTTCAAATTTGAAAGATCGCAATCCTGACTACAAGGCAGACATAAAAATTATGGGCAACCATCCTTCCGCATTGAAGGCAGGATTTGCCGCTCTGAAGATCACACCCGAAATTCCCGATCGTTGGACGGATGTAAACCATGATTTCGAATACCGTACAAAAGATGGAGATACTTTTGAGGATGGCAACGGCAATGGTGTTTTTGATGCATTTTGGATAGCAGGTTTTAGTGGGGGCAGAGCCGCCAACGGAATTCACGATGACCTCTGGGCCAGAACAATGGTGATTGATGATGGCACAACGCGTATCGCCATCGTTGTGCTCGATGCCATTGGCTATTTGCATGACGATGTTGTGGACATCCGGTCGCGTATACCAAAAGAAGCCGGAGTTACCTATACCATAATTGCCTCTACCCATGACCATGAAAGCCCCGATCTTGTAGGGATATGGGGCGATTCTCCTTTGAAGAGTGGTATCAATAAACAGTACATGGAGTTTGTAAAAGATCAAGCTGTAAAGTCCATCGTAGCCGCTTTGCAAAATATGCGCCCCGCGCGGTTATCGATTTCTCAAGATCTTACGGGTGCAATTCCCCTGGTAAAAGACACACGCAATCCAGAAGTTTTTGATTCAGGCTTGAGACTTATCAAAGCCATCGACAAGGAAAATGGCAAGGTGCTCGGCTCATTAATTTCCTGGGCCGATCATCCTGAAACATTGTGGAGCGATAATTTGCTGATCTCTTCGGATTTTCCACACTATGTGCGCGAAGGCGTTGAGAACGGAATTTACAAGGGCGACAGTCTGGTTAAGCCAGGCATTGGTGGCGTAGCGGTCTATATCAATGGCGCTATTGGAGGATTGATGACGACACATCCCAGCCTGGCCGTGAAGGATCCGTTTACCGATCAAAAATATGATGAACCCACCTTTGAAAAGACGGAGGCACAAGGCAAACAACTTGCTTTGTTGGCTTTGAATGCCATGGAGAATCCAGTTGAAGAAATTGATTCAGCGGCCACTTCACTTATCGTAAAAACAGTTTATTTTCCAGTGGCCAATAAACTATTTCAATTGGGAACAATGATTGGCACACTCGATCGTGGCGTAACCGGATGGATGAACATGCGTTCGGAGGTTTCGGTATTCAATATCGGGCCGCTTTCGTTTGCAACCATTCCGGGCGAAGTCTATCCTGAAATTATCAACGGTGGCGTAGAGGCTCCTGAAGGTGGAGACTTTGGTGTTGCACCGGTGGAGACGCCTCCTGTGAGAGAGATGATGGCGGGCAAGTATAAATTCGTGTTTGGTCTTGCCAATGATGAGATCGGTTATATTGTTCCGCGAAGTCAATGGGATGCCGAGGCGCCGTTTACATACGGAAAACCTGATCGGCCTTACGGAGAAGTAAATTCGCTGGGGCCGGAAACAGCACCCTTGTTACATGAAAGCATTAAGCAGTTACTAAATGAATTGAATGATCCGCAATAAGAGCTTGCTTGGTGCTGGAAAGTTTAAATGACAGTAGTTAAATTGAATGAAATGAAGAAACGAGTCACCCACGCTGGCGCGCTCAGCATGATTGTGCTGGCATGTGTTTTAGTAACGCTTCCCGTATTGGCGCAATTGGATAAAACGAAAAAGGAAAGTACCTGGGCTGAAAAACTTAATTATCCGAAAGGGAAGAAGATATTACTGCTCCATATGGATGATATCGGCATGTGCCCGGAGGCCAACACAGCCGCTATTCGATATATAGAAAACAAGAATATAATGTCGGCAGCGGTGATGATGCCCTGCCCTAACGCAGTGGAATTTATTGAGTGGGCAAAAACTCATCCCGCGGCTGAAATTGGTTTGCATCTTACCTTAACCAGCGAATGGGAAGAATACCGTTGGCCCCCTGTATCCGATGCAGTAAAAGTGCCTGGCTTGGTTGATCCGGATGGAAAATTCTGGCACGAAGTACCCGACGTGGTAATTCACGCATCGGCGCAAGAAGTGGAAACAGAAATTCGTGCTCAGATTGAAAAATGCCTGGCCCTTGGATATAGGCCAACGCATTTAGATACACACATGGGCACATTGTATGGTTCTGTTGAATTCACAAAAGCTTTTTATAAGGTGGCGGAGGAGTATAATATTCCGGCAAATGCGATAGACATGTCTGATCCCGATTTTGTAAGCCAATTTAAACGACAAGGTTATCCCTTTAACGACGAAGTATTGAGCACCTCAAACAAATATCGATTGCCTAAACTAGACAATTTCACCAGTGTTGGAGCGGGTGCCACATACGAGCAAAAGCGCGATAAATTCCTGACCTTGATAAAATCCTTAAAGCCGGGACTAACGGAAATAATTTTTCACCCCTCCGTGCAAACGGATAATTTGGAATCGATTACAGGATCGTGGCAGCAAAGAGTTTGGGAAGCAGAGTTGTTTTCCGATCCGATCGTTACCGAGTTCTTTCGGAAAGAAGGTATCATGATCACCAACTGGAAAGAGATCATGAAACGATTTGAGAAGAAAAGCAAGAAATAAAAGAAAAGCAAGAAATGAAGGTCATCAAACGAATCGGAATCATTTTGGGCGCGTTGCTAATGATCATCTTTTTGATTTTATACTTCAGTACCTCATCTATAAAAAGCGAAACCTACTTTAATGAAAAGTACTATCATGAAACGATTGCCAGACTTGATACGATAAAAGAATCCATGGTTGTTACCATCGATTCGATTCATGCTGGCTTTGCCAAGGTCAGCATTACGCCGGCACTCCATCAAACTGAAGATAACAGTGCCCAAGGCAAATTCACGCAGCTTCCGTTGGCGGGATTTGGCGGGCGAAAAGGTAAACCCGCTACGGGCATTCACGATAGTATCTTTGTTAAAGCCGCAGCCATCAAAGTGGGCCACCAAACGATTGTCTTTGTGGCATCCGATTTACTCATCATGCCTCCCAATGTTGTTGACTCCGTAACCTCAATACTTTCGAAAAGGGGAATTAAACGCGAGCAGATATTTTACTCGGCCACGCACACGCATTCAAGCGTCGGAGCCTGGGCACCAGGCTTTATAGGAGAACAGTTTTCGGGAAAACAAAATACGAGCGTAGAGAAATGGTTGGCTCTTCAAATTTCAAAAGTGATTATTTCTGCCCTTGCTGATCTCACGCCCGCGCGAATCGGTACCGGCGATTTTTCTGTAGCGCAATACACACGTAATCGTTTGATCGGTGAGTCGGGCAATAGAAACAACGACTTTAGTTTTATCACACTCGAGCAAATCGGAAAGAAGAAGGCGATTATTGGTTCTTATTCCGCACATGCAACAACTATGGGATCAGACAATATGCAAATCAGTGCCGATTATCCGGGATACTGGCAGCAAAAAATGGAAGAAACATCGGCCGACTATGCACTATTCTTTGCTGGTTCGGTTGGTAGTCAAAGTCCAGTAGGGGAGGGCGATGGATTTGACAAGCCAAAATTTATTGGCGAAGCCCTGGCAGACAGTCTTAACAAACACCTGCAGGGCATCGCTGTAAAAGATACGGTGAAGTTTTCCGCGCTGTCCTTAAGAATAGATTTGCCAGAATATCACATCCGGTTGACAACACAACGTAATCTCGTTACGGCCTTGAGTAGTTCACTTTTGCCGAATTCGGGCAATGTGTATTTGCAAGCGGTGCGAATGGGGAATATGATATGGATTACCACGCCGTGCGACTTTAGTGGTGAGTTTGCGCTCCAGTTAAAGAATTCACTTTCCACCTATGGCTATCATGCGAACGTTACAAGTTTCAATGGTGGGTATACAGGGTATATTGTTCCGGGCAGATATTTCTACCTTGATGAGTATGAACCTAAACTCATGGGCTGGTTTGGTCCAAACATGGGTGACTATACAATGGAATTGATCCGACAGCTTTCAAGAGTGATTACGAATACGAACAACATTTAAGACTATCTGCCTGATGATCGCTTGCCCCATATGATAAAAAGCATATTGAAATACCTTTCGCTTTCTGTAGTAGGTTTATTGTTACTCGCGTTCCTGTATTTTTTCTCCCCGGGGTTGTGGAACAGGTGGGTTGTTTATCCCAAACTTGAAAAACAAATACAGGCTTTCCAGTCTCTTCGAAAAGAAACAAAATCGTTGACCCAACTTAATGTCTATCGCGGTGCCCTTCATGCGCATAGTTTTTGGTCACATGATAGTGAGGGCACTTTATTGGACATTGTCCCGGCGGCAAAAAAGGTGGGGATTGATTTCATATTCCTGACAGATCATGCACACGGAAACAGTGACACAATCCCCCGCGGCTACAAAGGTTACTACGATGGTGTGTTGATTGAGCCAGGCACGGAAAGGGAAGGCTTTTGCGCCTGGCCACTTCGTTCTACCGTAACGGATTGGAGCGTAGATAGAGACACGGTAGCAAAAAATGTTGTTTCGAATGGCGGAATAATTTTTTACGCCCATAGCGAAGAAGATCATAATTGGCACAACCCCTACTATCAGGGAATGGAAATCTATAACATTCATACCGATATAAAAGATGAATCATTACTTCCAATCATCTGTAACTTCATAGCCAGTGGAGAAAAAAATAGAGCCTGGGGGATGCGTGAATCTTTTGATGAGCAAAGGTCCATTCTTGCGCACTGGGATTCGTTGAACCAATGGAGAGCCATTGCAGGATTTGCGGCTGTGGATGCTCATGAGAATCAGAATTTCAGGGCGCGCTTCTTGAAAGATGGACGAATTGAATGGCTGGGTCCAAATGCTAAACCAATCGATACGGTGGAGAATACCATTTGGAATCGCTGGCTATTTCACGAGCCCGATGAAAGTGGCTGGATCTTCAAATTTATGATTGACACCTACGAAGCGAGTTTCAATAATGTTACCAACTATGTATTCGCCGACACATTGTCGGTGCCTTCCATCAGCAATCACCTGAAGAAAGGTCATCTCTTTATCGCCTTTAAAAGTCTTGGCGATGCAAAAGGATTTATGTTCTGTTCAAAAAATAATGACGGGAAGGTCAGTGGCATTCTCGGAGATTCGGTGCAAGTAAATCAGGTAAAATCCATGCAGGCTGTTTCTCCGTTGCCGGGCCAGTTCAGACTTATCTATAACGGAAAGGTTGTTGGCACTTCTGCTGACGGGCAATACGAATATCAATGGTCTGAACAAATCAAGAAAGGAGTGTATCGGATTGAAATGCACATTAAACTGGACGACCAATTTGTTCCCTGGGTGTATTCGAATCCAATACATGTATTTTAATAGCAAGTCAGTTTGCCTAAACGAATGCCATGGTCATTAAGAATATATATATCCTTTTTCTGCTGTCAACCATTCTTTCCTGTAACCGAACCAGCGAAGCAAACCGATCCGATACACGTGAAGAAGATGGCGCCAAATTGGCTGCCCGGTATTGCACCAGTTGCCATGCGTTTGTGCCACCAGAGAAGCTCATAAAATCATCGTGGAAGGAAGATGTGCTGCCAGCCATGGGAAATAGATTGGGAATCTATAGAAACACCAAACAACGCGAAACTTTAATTGAGCCGGGTGAGGGCGGCCAGATCGTGGAAGCGGCAAATATTTTCCCATCCACTCAGGCTGTATCAACCGAAGATTGGGAGCGCATTGTCGATTATTTTATTTCGAGAGCCCCCGACGCAATACCAACCTTTAGGACGGAGCCCATTTCCATTGGACTCCCCCACTTTGAATACAAAGCCTACAAGCTTCCATCGCCCATGCCCTTAACATCCTTTGTCTCCATCTTGCCGGAGACTTCTCAAATCGCGTTCGGCACAACGTATGGACGCTCCTATACATTGAATATTTTAAACGCCGACTTAAAGAACGTGCAGTCCTACAAAATGACCGCGCTGCCTATTCAATACACAAAACTTAAGGATGACTCGTATTCCATTACGACTATCGGTAAGGGCTTATTTCCAACGGACGCAAGAGAGGGATGGATAAGTCACATGGCCGTACGCGATCTTAACACGCTTACACCTGAACCCAAACTCGTTTTAAATAAACTTAAAAGACCTGTTAATATAGTTTACAAAGATCTTAATGGCGATGGGCTTGACGATATAGTAGCCTGCGAGTTTGGTTCCTATACTGGATCACTGGGCTGGTATGAAAACAGGAAAGACAAATACCAGTTTCATGTGTTACTTGGAAAGCCAGGTGCAACGAACGTTGTGATCGACGATGTAGATGCGGATGGTAAGCCCGATATTCTGGCATTGATGGCGCAGGGAGATGAAGGCATCTTTTACTTTCATAACAATGGAAATGGATTTGATCCAGCACAATTAATATTGCGTTTCTCCCCACTCTATGGATCCACGTTCTTTGATTACATCGACTTCAATGGAGACGGCGTGAAGGATATCCTTTATACAAGCGGAGACAATGCAGACCAAACACCGTTCTTAAAAGAGTATCATGGTATTTATATATTTCTCGGGCAGCGCGATTTTACCTTTAAGCAACATTTCTTTCATCAATTGAATGGGGCATACAAGGCAATAGCCAAAGACTACGATCAGGATGGCGATCTCGATATTTCAGCCATATCCTACTTTCCTGATTATGCAAACGCTCAGGAAGTAGGATTCATCTATTTGCAAAACCAGGGCAATATGAGATTTAGTGTTTCAACTTTTGCTGAGATGGGTATAGGAAGATGGATTGCAATGGACGCCAACGATTATGATAGGGATGGAGACGTGGATATCGTGTTAGGGTCTAACATTAGCATTTTACCGATGGGCGATGCAACGGGTATAAACAAGCGATGGTTGAAAGAAGGTGTTTCCCTGGTAGTATTGGAAAACAAAGTCAAGCAAAAAAAATCTCGGCTCCGGTGAAGGAATATAACACAATCACCTTGGTTAGGTAATGCCTAAATAATATTAAATTAACATTTCAGTGCTTTGCGCAAAATGACGCCTTTTTGACGCAAATCCGGGCTGGTATCGAGGGAAATAGGAATACTTTCATACGGTAAAGGGAATTGTTTAAGACTCAACTTTTACAACACGACACTTGGGCGTTGACAGGAGTTTGGAGTTCCCTTCGCTCATACCGTAAAAAAAGTGTAGTGCGTACGTATATCCGGAGGCAATTGTCTCAAGGCAAATCATTTTCTAAGGCAAGAAGCGACAGAGATTAGTATAACTACATCGTAAGATTTTACCTTCAAATTTTAGCCCCATAATAACTTAACTATTGAAAAATGAAGAGTCTATACAAAAGGTTTTATACGGCCATTACGCTAGCCGTGATTCTATTAGCGTGTTCGGATGATGGTGTTTCGGAATTCCCTACATCGGTTGAACTTTCTTACAGTGTTGTTGGAAAGCAGGCAGCATTCACCGCGTTGTCACACAGCGCGGATTCATATGCGTGGGATTTTGGAGACGGGCAGAAGAGCACCGACAAAGATCCTGTGCACGTGTATGCCAGTGGCGGGTATTATACAGTGACTGTGAGTGTGACCGGCAAAACCGGAACCGACCAGAAAACCGCTCAGTTGGCAGTTGACGTGACGCCCTATATCCTATTGACTGGCGGGCCAACCGCCGAGGGCGGGAAGACCTGGAAAATTGACAGTTCGCATCCGAGTGGCGACAAGTTTGCGCTCGCAGACGATTCATTCACATCTGTTCAAGCGCTGAGCACCGGCGTCTTTAGCGGTGTTGGATATGGAGAAGCCTACGACGATACCTTCACGTTTTATTTTGATGGCAAATACACCGCGAATGCCAATGGCGGTCCCAGCAGCGATGGCAAAGCCTTTGGAGGTTACGTGAACGCACTGGTTACTGGTAAAACCGGTGTAAAGGCAGTCGATGGCGTATCGGATGTCTACGACTTGTGTACGGCCAACTACGCGGCCGACGCGAATGCTGCCTTTACCTTTGCTGAAAATGAAAATTTCGCAGTACCATCCATTGCCGGCGTGACCTACTCTGGAGTCAAGACACTCTCCTTTACGGGGAATGGGTATGTCGGTTTTCTGGATGCGCAGACCAAAGTAATCCTGCAAAGTATCACCGATAAAAGCATGCGTCTGGTGATCTTCATTGCTGCCGATCCGGGCGAATACCCGAAGGCTTCTCACGCGCTTGTCATGACTTTTAAAGCAGTCTGAGACTGTTTGGTTGAAAAGATTAAATAGACTAACGAACTCATCAACATATATGAAAAGATTCTACGTAAGATTAACGCGAACAAGTTTGGTTATCGTTTTTCTGCTGATGTTCTCGAGCACCTATGCGCAGGAACGAATTGTTACCGGAACAGTAGTCGATACTGATAATCTGGGTATTCCCGGTGTGAACATTGTTAAAAAAGGCACTACGAGCGGCACCACCACAGATAGTGATGGTAAGTTTTCTATTTCCGCCGGCGAGAATGATGTGCTTATATTTTCATTCATAGGTTCCCTCACACAGGAAGTAGTGGTAGGGGCAAGAACTACCATTGCCGTAACCCTGGAGGCCGATGTTACGCAACTCAAAGAAGTGGTGGTTACCGCATTGGGTATCGAACGCGATGAAAAATCACTTGGCTATGCGGTGTCGAAAGTGAAGGGCGCAGAATTCACCAAAGTGGCACGCGAAAACTTCTTAACGTCCATGCAGGGAAAAGTGGCGGGCGTAACGGTTAACGAAACCGGTGGCCCTGGTTCAACGGTAAGTGTGATTATCCGGGGTGCAAAATCACTGAGCAACGATAACCAACCCTTATACGTGGTAGATGGTGTGCCGCTGTTCAACAGCGTGAATAACGTAGGCGGTTTTGGTAGCGGCAACAGCACGGTGGATTATGGAAATGCCATTTCGGATATTGATCCGGAAAGCATTGAAAACGTAACGGTGCTGAAGGGTGCGAGTGCTACCGCGCTGTACGGTTCTCGTGCATCGAATGGTGTCATACTCATCACCACCAAAAAAGCCAAGGCAGGTTCGGGGTTGAAAGTATCCATGTCGACCAACAATAGTTTCGATATGCCCCAACGTTTTTTAGGTGTACAACAGCAGTACGGTGGTTATATTATTACGACACCCGAACAAAACGGAAGCACGGTAATGCCTTCGCTGATATCGCCCTTCGGTGTCGGTGCTGAATTGAATAAAGGCTACTGGGCAACGCAATGGAATTCGCCTGTGGATGCCAACGGCCAACCCGTTCCTATCGAGTTGAAATCGTATCCCAACAACGTAAAAAATTTCCTGAACAACTACGGTGTCACCAGCACCAATTCGGCATCGGTTTCCAGCGGTGGAAAGTTTTTGAGCCTCCGCCTGGGCTTGACCAACATGACCAACAAAGGGTTGATTCCGAATTCGGATATCAAAAGAAATAACCTCTCGTTATCGGCATCGGCAAAGGCAACTGAAAAGTTTACGGTAAGCACCGACATCAACTTTTCAAACAGCTATGCTAAAAACAGGCCCTCGGGCGACCGGGGAACAAACCCGCTGCAATGGGCGTATTACACGCCGGTTTATGTGAACATCATGGATTTGAAAGACTATGACATCGGTCAGGGAAATACGATTAAAAACGTAGTGCAGGGCGATAGCAACAACCCGTGGATGTTGGCCTATGATGTAAACAACAGTTTTAACCGTTATCAGCTCTATGGCAATGTGATGGCTACCTATGAGTTTACGCCAAAACTCTCGCTTATGGCGCGGATGATGATCGATAAGGTGGACGAAGTGCGAGAATCAAAAATTGGATTGGGGTATACGGATGAGCCGCACAATGGAGCCTACGGTATCAGCAACAGCAACAATTTTGAACGCAATACAGATGCACTACTTTCCTATAAAGACAACTTTGGTGATTTTTCGGTGAATCTTTCGGTGGGTGGCAACATTCGTTACAGCAAGTCGGCCAACGTGAGCAACTCATCAAAGCCTGGTTCGGGATTGATAATCCCCAATCTTTTTACGTTAAGCAACATTGCGAACACAGCATTGCAATACTCTTCTGCCAGTTATCAAAAAGCAGTTAATAGCGTTTATGGTCAAGCCAACCTGGCATGGAAAGAAAGGATTTATCTCGATTTGACTGGACGTAACGACTGGAGCAGCACATTGCCTGCCGCTAGCCGATCGTACTTCTATCCGTCTGCTTCATTGAGCGTTTTGATCAATGAATTCGTAGCCATTAAGAATGTCGACTTACTAAAAGTAAGGGCAGGTGTGGCGCGCACAGGTTACGATACCAACCCGTATAACTTACTACAAGTGTATGCCAACGCCGGCCAGTGGGGCGAAGCCCTCATGTTGAGCAAACAAAGTGGATTGCTCAACCCGAACCTGTTGCCGGAACAAATCACGTCGCAGGAGTATGGTGTTGAAGCCAAGTTATTTGGCAACCGCGTTCGCTTTGACGGAACCGTCTACACCATGAACGACCGAAACCAAATCTTCCAGGTTCCGCTTGCTCAATCCTCAGGGTTTGGAAGCGTTAATATCAATGCAGGTTTGCTCCAAAGCCGTGGCGTTGAAATTGTTATTGGGGGCACACCGATCAGTACCAACAACTGGACATGGGACGTAAGCCTGAACTTTACCAAAAACCAAACGAAGATATTGGAGCTGGCCGACAACATTGACTATGTTCAGCCCTGGGGCCAAGCCAACGTAGTGAACAGAGGATATGTGAAAGGCGCTACGTTGCCGGATGGCACCATCGCCGATGGATTGACGGGTAATTTATACACACGCAAAACACTTCGGGTTACCGATGAAGAATCACCATACTTTGGTTACCCGATTATTCCAGGTAATCCCTTAACAGGAAGTTTCGATGATGATCCTGAATTGACCAACTCATCAATTTATTCGAAGGTTGGAAATTACAATCCTAAGTTCATCATGGGGATGCAAACCACCCTTACCTGGAAAAACTTTTCACTTAGCGCAACCTTCGACTGGCGTCATGGTGGCCAATTCGTATCACAAACGTCGCGCTACATGAATGATGACATGCTAACGGCATGGTGGGCAAGCAAGGTAGTCACTCCCGGTGTGAGTGGTGGTGAGGCAAGTCAGGCGCTTCGCGATTGGGTAGTAGCGAACGCCGGCACGTTAATTTATCCGGATCGCGTTTATCCAATTGGCGGTCCTACACCCGAAACCGGTGGCTTTCCGGAAAGCGACAACATGGCGTTTCCCGGCAATAGGGATGGAGTCTTCTTCCCGGGTGTGTTTGGTGAAATGGGCGCCGATGGACGTTTTACGCTGTATCAGGAAAACCTTGGAAACCCGGGAACGATCTTTGAACCTTGGGGTGCCAGCAATCCGTGGTCAGTGGGTACATACGCAGTGTATGATGCCGACTATATTAAGCTTCGCGAAATCTCATTGAGCTACAACCTTCCCGCAAGCTGGCTCAAGAGAGTGAAGATGGAAAATGCCTACATCGGGGTTTACAGCCGAAACATCATGTTGTGGACAAAGAGCGGATTTGGCGTAGATCCTGAACGGGCTTTTCAGCCATCGGGTAATGGACTGTATCAAGGTGTTGAACGCTACAACGTTTCCCCCTGGATAGTCCCTGTAGGTTTTAAGGTGGGTGTTACATTCTAAAAATCAGATGCGAGTATGAAAAAGATGAATTATAAACTAATGACCTTTTCGTTAATCATCCTGCTGATGGTTGGCGGCTGTAAAGATCTGGACGAGTTGAACATAAACCCCAATGCGCCCTCACCGGAGTCAACAGACCTAAACCTGTTGTTGCCCACCGTGATCACGAGCCTGGGAAGTCGAGTAATTACCCTTGGTATCGGAGATGTTGCAGGAGTAGTGCAGCATACGCAGAAAACGGGTTGGTCAAGTGGTCACAATAACTACGATTGGAGTTCACCGGGTCAAAGTTGGACGGATTACTATGGCGTTTTACGCAATGCCGATGAGTTGTATAAAAAGGCGCAGAAAGGAGACTATGTATATCACGAAGGAGTGTCCATGATTTTGAAAGCCTACACGTTTGGTTTGATTGCCGACCTGTGGGGCGACGCCCCATACAAAGACGCTTTGCGTGCAGAAGAAGGTGCAGCGTATTTCAAACCTGTATTTGATACACAACAGAGCATCTACCATGGTATTCTTGCCGATCTTGAAGCCGCCAACACACTTTTGTCGCAGGAAGGTGGCAAACCCATCAACGAAACGCAAGATGTGCTCTTTGCGGGTGATCTGACCAAATGGAGAAAGTTTGCGAATTCATTGGCACTGCGCTACTATATGCGTTTGCAAGCCAAAGAAACAGAGTTTGCAAAAGCAGGTGTCGTCAAAATCGTAAATGACCCAGCTACGTTTCCGTTGATTACCACTGCCGCCGACGATGCCAATGTTGCCTATCCTGGAACATCAGATGATACTTCGGGAGGCAAAATTTCCACGGCCTGGCCTACCAACATGGTGTTCAACATCTCACCCGATGGCGAATATATGCGCACAAAACCTTGCGCTACTTTAGTAAACGCGCTCAAAGATTTGGATGATCCGCGCATTGCAGTCTGGTTCGATAAAGTGCCACAGCCGCTTGTCCTTGTAGGCGGCACAGACGTAAGCCATGCCAGTGCAGATGGTAAAACATGGGAAGTTTCTGCCGACGTGGTGCAAACCTATGAAGACACCTACAATACCCCAATAGATTATAGCACCGACTACATTGGTATTCCTCCGGCCATAGGGGGAGCGTTGTTCTACAATCTTCAGCTGGAAGGTAACGCCGCGGGGCAAGGCCGCTACAACTCGCACATATCGCAATTGAACAGCATGTACATGGAAGCTACGGGCGATTTGTTACAGATGCGACTTATATCGGCTGCCGAAGTGAATTTCATTTTGGCCGAAGCAGCCTCTTACACCTGGATTTCGGGGGCTTCTACGTATTATGCCCAAGGGATTCAGGAGTCATTCAACGCGTGGGGCGTAAGTGATGATGTTGCCGACTACATTGCCGGCGCACCGTATACCGGCCTTGAAAGCATCATTCAACAAAAATGGATAGCAAGCTGGACCGCTGCCGCCGAAGCGTGGTTCGATTGGCGCAGAACCGGCCTGCCGGACCTCGCAGCCGGTCCTTCGGGCGCAAGGTCTAAGTTGCCACTTCGCTTTTACTACAGCCTTGACGATGATATAAATACGAACACGGAGCATGCCAATGAGGCGATAAGCAGACTAGTACCTACTTCCTATAAGGGTAGTGACCCTACCAACAATAGTGCATGGTCAAAATTCTGGTTGCTGGAGGGAACATCGAAACCGTATTGATTGATGAAGCCTGAGCGAAAATCCCCATCATTGATAAAGCAGCTCCCGGTTTGAGCGTTGGCTTATTCAAGGAACAGGAAACCTTGGTTATTAAATTTCCGATCAGGTAGAAAAAGCGGAGCTTGTCTCCGCTTTTTCTATATCGGCCCGTAAGCTTTCGGTAGGATTGTTACAAGTATAAAAGTTAATCAAAGGAGAACTATGAAATTCATCATCCTGTTTCTGATGTGCTGTTTGATTTCAATGGATTCCGCCAGCGGTCAGACAAAAAGCAAAGTTATTCTTGGTGTTTTTCCGCATCCTGACGATGAGAACATGATTGGTCATGTGCTTGCAAAATATGCGCGACTTGGCCACAAGGTATACGTCATCATAGCGACGGATGGAAAGGATGGAACCCGGGTAACGAAAGTTCCAGCAGGCGACTCATTGGGCAGGCTCAGACAAAAGGAAACCCTCTGTGCGTGCGAGAAGTTAGGAATCAATCCTCCGATTTATTTACACATTGACAGACTCGATACTAAATTCGGAGTTCGCGCCTATCTTAACGGACGAACAAAGATGATGGAGGATCTTAAAATGCATATTCAAAAACTTCAACCCGACATACTCTTAACATTCGGCCCGGAAGGAGAGTATGGCCACTCCGAACATATTGTGACCGGAGCTATCGTAACAGAGCTGTTGTTAAGAGAAGGATGGGTAGATAAGTATCCGCTTTATTTCCCGGCAGACATCAAGGAAGATGTAATGGATAACAGTGGCAACGGCTATGTCGATAAACAATATCTCAACTTAAAAATCAGCTATACCGATGAAGACGAACGGAAAATGTTTGAAGCGGCAAAATGTTATACTACCCAGTATACGAAAGAGGAAATTCAGGAGTTAATTGACGCACAGACAAAAAGCAGATCAAACATAAAATACTTTCGGAGATTCTACGTGGCCAAGGGCTCGAAAGCGGAGTTTTGGGACTAGCTGGATTTTTTATGTGTAGTAGTTCCGACTTAATCTGACAGTTTAAAGGGTTTGACTTTAGATAGTTTGCACTTCTAAGTTAACCCAACTGTCAGATTAAGTCGGAACTACTACATATGGAAGGACACCTTGGGAAACAGCTCCTGCTTCGCTTTTTAGGGACGCTTTCGAAAGTACGTGTTGCTTACAATTAAATAGACCAATACTGTTCAAAGTTAGTTATCGCGTCCTACAGATTTGCGACTAGAATAGCTTTCAAAGGGTATGCATCCGGTTCCTGCTTACAAGTTAACTCAACCACACAGCATTAAAGAGCTATTCGAATCTCTTAAGGGCGAATAGTCAATTTGTTCGGTCTACCAAATGTCCAATGCGCCTAAACTATTCTTTTTCTCTGTATAGTGTGCGATGGCAATGAAGAACCTTGTTGAATTGGAGTTTCCTTTGATTTTAGCCCCAATGGACAAATTGTTAATACTCACGGATGGACGCCATCAACCCTTAACTCAAAAATGATGTTAACCGAACGCTAGCTCAATGGATCAGAACCTCGCTTCTGGATTCAAATGATCTGCATACTTGATATTCTTTAATCTACCTTTTTTTGAATAATCTTTGATCATTTTTAGTTTTCCGTTTGGATAATAAAATTTCAATTGCCCAATTGGAATCCCCTCCTTAAAAAAACCTTCAATCCTTTTATTGCCATTTTCGTAAAAATCGATCTGAGTACCTTGACATTTTTTTTCGCAACAGCAATAGCCTATGAAATTGGGATGCGATGTTGGCTCCAAACAAGCATCAATACTTATGAGCTTTAAGGTATCACTGAAACATTCAACCGCACTAACATAGTATTCTCTTCTTAGTTGAGTGCTATCAATTTTTTCCATAGCATACAATAAGGTATATCTGCCGGTATCTTTAAGCAAAAGCACACCACTTGTGTCAGCTATTGCCAAAGTAAGACCATTCTTTTTTAGTCCAAAAGATTCAATTTTTGTCACCTTTTCCGAGCAAGGGCTGTATGCGTACAGTTTAAACTTGATTTGTCCCATTGCGGAAGCGTTCAATGTCGATAAAAGAATTATTAAAGCATACTTCATCTTCCATTTCGATATGTAGTTCCATTAAATCTATATGCTTGTCTTGTTATGCTTGACATTTGACGTAACTCGTGCTGATTCATCTGACTTAAGTGTCTTCCCTGATATGTGAAGCTATTCACGTCCACTGGAGCCAAACCATATCTAAGGATTTTTATTACATATGGTGAAAGTCTTATGTTGAGACTCTGAGCAAGTGGGATTGCTATAAATTTGTATAATGCAACTCCGACCACATAAAGCATTAATAGAAGGGTCGACATTCGCATAACTTCGAAATGGGGTGCATTTAATGCGCCCCAACAAATCGTTATTGAAATCATCGCGACGATGTAAAATAACATCGTGTTTCGGGAGCCATTCAATAGGGTGGCCCAATATGATCCTAAGTTAAATGCGGATATTGTAAGGATGATTGTGAACTTTTCCATTGTTCAATATTATAGTGTGAACACTTACCAAAATCTGTTTTGCTTTTTTTGAGCCGTGAATTGTGATGTGGCCAGGTTGTCTATTTATTTCCAATTCGTCCCGATCTTATAGAGACGATACTCCTCCTGAATCATCCCGATATTTACAAACTTATCCAACGCGCAGTGATAGGTTTGACACGAGAAGTCCAATGCTTCCTGGTATGTCGTAAAAACATCAATCTTCCCAAATTCCAAATCCGGATCTACGGCACTGAATTCATAAACATCAAGGAAGTCCTCGTGTCCATCATCAAACGTTTCATTATAGACAACACTGTATTCTCCAGTTCTCTCGCGATAGATGCTCACCCATTTAATGATGACATTGTCGTCGAGTTGCGCTGTGCCCAGCCATTTTCAACTGTTTTTCCAAGACTCAGGTAGGTGTGGAGCTGTGAGATTTGCAGATGCATGCGCGAAAATAGTTCTTTAACGATCATATAAAAAGATTTGAACGGACTACCTCCCCAAAATCTTCTTCCGATGCAACGCTCCCCAATTCCTCAACTCCGCGATCACCTTCTCTAACGTCTTTGCATGTGGCGTCAGTTTATACTCAATAGTCACCGGCAACGTGTCGTACACAATGCGTTTCAGCAATTGATTCTCTTCCAGGCTTTTCAATTCTTTCGACAGCATGCGCGGGGTGATTTTTGGAATCTGGCGTTCGATGTCTTTGAATTTGTGTTGGCCGGAGGAGATGGCGATGATGATCTGGAGTTTCCATTTTCCGTTGAGCACGTCGAGCGCGTCGCGGATGGCCATGAGCGACTTGGTGCACTCGGTGTGATCGAGCGATTCTCCAAACGTTACTTCCTGCGTGACTGTCATACGATTGATTTTGCGTTGAATTGGGCACTATACTTTGGTATACCGGTTACTTTTGTATAGCAAAGATAGCCTAATTTTGAGCGATATCTAAACAAAATAATCATGGCAAAAACAACATGGTCACTCGACCCCACCCATTCCGAAGTTCAGTTCAAGGTGCGTCACCTCATGGTGTCGTGGGTCACCGGTGCGTTCCAGAAATTTGAGGCGACAGTAGAGACCGAAGGCGACGATATTGCTACAGCCTCCGTCACCTTCAAGGCCGATCTGAGCTCCATCTCCACCAACAACGAACAACGCGATGCACACCTTCGCTCGGGCGATTTCTTTGACGCCGACAACCATCCACAAGTAAGCTTCGTGAGCAACAAGTTGGAGAAGGTGACAGATGCAGACTACAAAATGCACGGCACCCTCACCATGCGCGGCGTGAGCAAACCCCTCACGGTTAATGTTGACTTCGGCGGCATTGTGAAAGATCCCTGGGGCAACACGCGCGCCGGGTTCACCATGAACGGCAAATTGAACCGGAAAGATTTTGGCATCAGCTTCAGCATGCTTTCTGAAACCGGCGGTGTGTTGCTGGGCGACGATGTGACGCTGAATGCCAACATGGAATTTGTACAGGCGAAGTAATTTGGTGAAAGCGGCGTGGGAGTTGGTGGTTTATAGTCTATAAGCAAGCGTGTCTTTGCGCGCGCGAGCAGTACTGATATGGAGTTAGGTATTTATACATTCGGCGATCTGGTGCGCAATGTGAAGACGGGCAAGACGGCCACGGCGCAAGAGCGCATGAATCAAATGCTGGAGATGGCGCGACTGGCCGACGATGCCGGGCTCGACATCCTTGGTGTGGGCGAACATCACGGTCTTCGCTATGTGAACTCTGCCACGGCCACCACACTCGCAGCCATGGCCGCTGTTACAAAACGATTGCGCCTCACCAGCGCTACCACGCTTTTGAGTACTGCCGACCCCGTGCGAACGTTTCAGGAATTTGCCACGGCCGATCTGATTTCTAACGGACGCGTTGAACTCATTTTTGGCCGTGGCGCATTCACTGATAATTTTCCGTTGTTTGGGTTTGATACCAACGACTATGACGCGTTGTTCATAGAGAAGCTCATGCTTTTTGAAAAGCTCAATGCAAACGAGCGCGTTACCTGGAAAGGAAAATTCAGGCCTGCGCTTTACGATGCTGAGATTGCACCGCGGCCGTCGCAGCCAAAACTTCCCGTGTGGATTGGTGCAGGATCGCCGGGCAGTGTGTCGCGGGCTGCGGCGCTCGGCTATCCCGTGGTGATTCCGGTGCTTGGAAGCACGCTGCCAAACTATGCGCACATCGCGTCCATCTACCGGCAGGCATGGTTGCAGAGCGGACGTGCAGAAGAGTCCATGAAACTCGCTGTGTTTTCGCATTTGCATATTAGTGAATCGAAGCATGCATTTCAGGAATTTTATCCCTACTACTCGGCCTATCTCGAACCGTTGTTCAGACAAGCCATGCCGATGGATCAATACCGGCACATGTGTTCGTCGCACGGGTCGCTCTTTGCCGCAAGTCCGCAGGAAGTAGTTGACAAGATCATGTACGTGAAGGAGCACCTTGGCGCTGTCCGCTATGTGGGACAGATTGATGTGGGAGGACAGTCGTTTTCGGATGTGATGAAGGGAATAGAAACGTTTGCTGCGAAAGTGGCGCCCGTGGTGCGATGATGTGTGTTAGTCTTTTGATGCGTTGTATTCCAAAAGTGTGAGTGCCAGGTTTCGATTGTGCACCGGCAGTTCTGAACTATCGGGTGTTGTGTAGTTTTCAACAACCCGGAAGCCGAAGGTTTTATAATAGTCTATGATGGTGGGGTTTGTGGCCCAGGTGTCCATTCGGATGCTTCTCAAACCTCTTTGTTTAATGTGTTCTTTTGCCCATTGCACGATCAATCCAAAAAGCTTTTGCCCTTTGAACGTGGGGTTCACCACGATGCGATGAAGATAGAGCGCGTCGCCGGTGTCGTGCTGGCGCCAGATGATTTTGTCGCGATAGCCGGTGCTGAAGACGATGGCTATGGTTGAGTCGATCGCGATTTTGTATTGATTTCTGTTTCCGATGTCTGCGCGGATGGCGTTTTGATCGTAGTCACGCCACACGGGAAAGCCTTTCTTTTCCTGGTATAGAATGGAGTGGTCGAAGAGTGTGAAGATGAAGGGCAGGTCGTTCATTTCAGTGTTTCGAACTTCGGAGAGGGTTGGCATCGCGCGTGGGTTAGGGTGGGGGATTCAATCCGGGTTGTGTCGGTAGTCTTCGATAGGGATAACACGGTGACCAGATGGAAATGTTTCAAGTTGTGGAGGATTTGTAAAACAGATGATCGGAACTCATTCATCGATCGTCTTTGCGCTAACGAACGCCTGAGTTGTTTGCGAGGATCGTCGGCATTCACTCTTCTTGTCGGCGAACAATTAAGAATATTTTTTTGTAGTTAGTGTAGTCACGCTCACGCAACATAGGGTATGTGTTTCTGATGAGTAAGGTTGTCGTATCCAATTTAAGCAAGGTATTATCGGTTCAAATAAGATCGGTGCTATAGGCTTTTGTAACGAAACTGGTTGTTGCTGACCAGAGGGAAGAAAATATTTCCAGAGCAACGGTGTGGCTGCTATTTTTACGAATCAGAACATCGCAATTCAGCAAAAAATTAACCGGGCAAATTGTCAATTCGACGGCGCATCATGCATTGTCTGGATGATTTTTCCACTTGTGGACATGATTTAGGCCGTTTTTTAGATCTACGGTTTATTGTTATTTTTGCAGGATGTTCAAAGCTCTGGCCTTCCATGTATTGCTTCCCTTTGTCTCTCTCTTTCCAGGTGTTGTGAAAGAGCAATTCGATCGCCCCGTGCCGTCCTTGACAACGATAACCCGTACGGCGCATGCCGATAGCGTTGCGTTAAAACCGAAAGGAAAAGTTATCCCCACAGGCGATACAAATCCCATCGACCTTATCTCTTTTGCGCAGACGCTGAAAGGCACACGCTACAAATATGCCAGCGCCAGTCCGAAAACAGGATTTGATTGTTCGGGCTTTGTGCACTATGTGTTCAAGCACTTCAGCATACAGGTTCCCCGCAGTTCCGTCGACTTCACGCATGTGGGCAGAACCATCGAATTGCAAGAAGCCATGCCCGGCGATCTCATACTGTTCACGGGTACCAACAGCAAAGTCCGTCGCGTGGGGCACATGGGCATCGTCATCACCCAGGGCTGCGACAGCGTGGTGTTTCTTCATGCCTCTTCCGGAAAGGCTCATAGCGTGACGGAGACGGAATTGAACAAACACTACAAAGAACGTTTCATAAAAGTGGTGCGGTTGTTTGAGTAATCTTCGATAGGCTTCTGAGTGCCACGGTGGCTATGTTGTGAATGACTGTCGAATTCAGATTCTTTTGTCGGACCCGGAATTGAATTGATTACGGTTGAGTCTGCGAGCTCCCATTCTTCAAAAACTCGAATAGTTTCAAAAAACCTACAGCGCGTTCCTGCCTGTTTCGGGATTTAGTATGTTTGCGCATCTGGCTTTGTCGGTGATTCGGGTAATGGTTGCCAGTTGTTTTAATTCTACGCATTCGATGTTCACGATCCGTCGCTTTCTTTTTTGTTTTGCCTGTTTGTTATGTTCCCTGGCGTGCGTCGCGCAATGCAATGACTGGGAAAAACTGATCTACTACAAGAACGCCCAGATAGACGACGTGGCACGCGACCCATTCGACAACACGTATGTGGCCGGCAGCTATTACATTGATGACTTCACGATCGGGCCCTATACGTTCCCGGTTTCAACGGATGGAAACGGGGCGTTCATAGCCAAGTTCGACAAGAACTTTTCGCTTGTGTGGGCCAAGAATCCGACCGCTCCACACATCTACGCTTCCGAGATTGAAGTGGATGCGCAGCACAACATTGTGGTGGCCGGCACATTCTATGGCGGCCCCGCCACCTTTGATTGCATCACCATTCCTAATACAGGCCGTTCCGATATTTTCGTAGTGAACTATTCGAGCGATGGCGTTCCGCTGTGGGCCACGAGCTCCACCGGGGCCGACGACGAGGGACCGTCTGGTCTCACCATTTCGCCCAACGGCAACATCATTCTGGCGTCAACTTTTGTGGAGCGCAGCGGTGTTACACCGGGACTTGGAAGTCCCGATGTCACCATGGGCGGGGTGCCGGTAATAACGGGATCGGCGGTGCAGATTGAAGGGGGCTATGATTCGTTTATCGCGGCCATACGGCCTAATGGCACGGTCGCCTGGACGCAGGGCGTGGGCGGCGATGGCAATGCGTATGATTATATTCTCGATGTTAAAACCGATTCACAGAATAACATTGTGTTTACGGGATATTTCAACTCGCCCGAGATTTCGGTGGATGGTCTGGTGGTTCACAGTTTCACCATATCTGAAAATTTCTTTCTCATGAAGCTTGATGCCGATGGAGACGCGCTCTGGGTTCGCGAAAGTGAAGGTGGTGTGGACCAGGGCGGCTATGGTGTGGCCGTGGATGGCGATGATAACATTTTTGTGTCGGGCCGCTTTTATGATGCGGGCACCCGGTTTGGGCCGATCAGCATTTCGGGTGCGGGCGGTGCAGATGTGTTCGTGGCAAAAATAGATCCCGATGGCAATCCAATCGCGGCGCGTTCCTTTGGCGACACAGCGTTCGATGCGGGCACGCAGGTGGAAGTTGACAGTGAGGGACGCGTGTTGCTGGCAGCCTACTACTACAGCAGCGTGTTGACCATCGGTCCCTATACCTCAACAAAACTGGGCACGGCCAGCGATTCGTTCATTGCCACGTTGTCAAACGATCTGACTACCGTGGAATGTGCCCGCTTTGTGACGGGCACGTCGGACGCCATCTTCTGGAACATCGAACTGGATCGTGGCGACAACGTGTGGGCCATGGTTTTTATGCCGATCCCTGGAGGCACCACCACGATTGGAACAACAGACATCACTGACGATGAGGTCTCGATGGTCATCGCATCATTAGGCATTAATCCGTCGCCCGATGCGGGTGGCTCCACACCACCAACACCGCCTACGAACATTGTTTCGCTGGGGGCCGACGTGACCCTGTGCCCTGGCGAAAAGGTTGTGCTCACGCCCGGCGCGCGTTGCAATGCACAATTTGTGTGGAGCACGGGCAGCAACAACAACACAATTGAAGTTTCGGAGCCCGGCAAATATTGGGTCGATGTTACCTGGCAAGGCAATACCGTGCGTGCTGAAATTGAAATATTCCGTCGCGCGCCTATGGCATTCTCGCTCGGCAACGATCAGCTCATCTGCCCGGGCAGTGCTGTGTCCTGGAATCTTCCTTACTTCGCAGATGCCACCTATCAATGGAATGACGGAAGCACGGCGACAACGAAAACAGTGAGCACGGCAGGTTCTTATTGGGTGAAGGTGTCCAATGCTTGTCAGACGCTGATCGACACGGCGACCGTATCGATCAAACCTACACCGGTTGTCGACCTTGGCGACGACATTGCATTGTGTGCCGGAAAGGACGTGGTGTTGCAGTATGCCGTGGCGCCGGGAGAAACCATTCAATGGTCCGATGGCAACACCAGCGCGGCCATGACCGTAACCGGCGAAGGTGTTTATGGTATTAGCGTTTCGAATGGGTGCACCACTAAAACAGATGTTGTCAAGGTAACGCTGAAGCCGCTGCCGGTGGTTGACCTGGGCGACGATCAGAAGCTATGCGATGGAAAAGCGGTGCAGTTGGCCTACACCGCCAAGCCGGGCGAAACGGTGCAGTGGTCGGATGGCAGCGCGCAGGCAACGTTGCCCATAGAGCAGCCGGGCACCTATGGTGTCGCGGTGACCAACGCCTGCGGCACAACACAAGACGACGTGCTGGTGACCATAAAAGATCCCGGCGACATTATTATTCCCAACGTGATCACACCCAACGGCGACAAAAAGAATGACTACTTCCTGTTGCCCGACAACGTTCAGGATGCTTCCCTGGCCATCTACAACCGCTGGGGAGAACGCGTCTTTGCCACATCGGTCTACGAAAACAACTGGCCGCAAACAACGCTCAGCACGGGCATCTACTTCTATGCGCTGCACGGCAAGTGCATTCCCGATCAAAAAGGGATGATTCATTTGATTCATTAGGATCCGTTCCTTTCGGGAAATCCTGGAGGCTCATCGCGGCGCAACGCATTCCTCATTTTGCATTTATCTTTCCTCAAATCACGGATAAAGGTTTGTGCTGACGCGTAAATAGTGGCGCCACAATTCCTTCAAGGCGATAAAACGTGATACCTTCGGTTAATAAAAAACTACACCCATGAAAGATGAAGGATCTAACCGAAGAAGCTTCCTGCGCAAGGTAGCCGTGTTGACATCTTTGTCGCACGTAAGCCTGGAAGCCTTTTCAAATGCATTGCAACCCGGCCTGGCCGATGCAGGAACAACGGTGTTTGCCGGCGACGAAAAGAAGTTTGTTCCGGTAATGCTTACGCCCTTTACGCCCGATCTGAAAATTGACTACACAGCCCTCACCAAGCTCATCGAATTTTATCGCAACTGCGGTGTGAAAGGTTTCTTTTCAAACTGTCTCAGCAGCGAAATGTATCAGCTTGACCCTGAAGAACGCATTGCCCTGGTGCGCCACGTGGTGAAGCAGGTGAATGGTGCCATGCCCGTGGTGGCTACCGGATCGTTTGGTGAGTCGATCGAAGAACGTGCGGCCTTCACCAAACGGATGTATGATACCGGCGTCAATGCCGTCATTCTCATCACCAGTCACTTTGCCAAGGAAGACGAGAACGACGATGTGTTTAAGAAGAACGTTGAAAAATTTTTGAAACTCACGGGCAATATTCCCCTGGGAACATATGAATGTCCGTCGCCCTACAAGCGCGTGCTCACACCGGCCACGCTCAAGTTTTTGCTTGACACCAACCGGTTTGTCTATCACAAAGACACCAACCTCGACCTGGATAAGGTCAAGGCAAAGCTCGCCGTTGCTAAAGGCAGCAAACTTGAATTTTATGACGCACACACGCCAAACACCATGTATTCGCTGCAAGCGGGCGCAAGGGGCATGTCGGCCATTGCCGGAAATTTTTATCCCGATATTTTTGGCTGGATGTGCAAGAACGTGAACAACCCCGACAAGCAGGAAGATGTGAAGTGGTTGCAGTCGGAGCTTACGCGCGCCGATGCCATCATCTCGAACGTGTATCCGAACAGTGCCAAATATTTTCTTCAGAAACGGGGATTGCCCATCGAGCCGGTTTCCAGAACCACCAAGACCCTGCTTTCGGCATCCGATAAACAAACACTCGATGGCGTTTACGCATCGTTTCTGCAATGGCAGGAGCGGTTGGGGATGCCGGCTAAATTCTAAACTAAAACTCCGCAGATCGCAGGCATGACACGAACGTATAAATGGGGCATACTCGGACCCGGAAAAATTGCCCATCGTTTTGCCGACGCGGTTCGGAATGTTCCCGGCTCGTCCATCTATGCGGTGGCGTCGCGCGATCAGCTTCGGGCCGAAGAGTTTGCGGCGAAGTATAGCGCACGGGTGGTGTATGAAAGCTACCGGTCGCTGGTGGAAGATCCCGCGGTAGACATTGTCTACATTGCCACGCCGCATTCTTTCCACGAAGCCCAGACGCTGCTTTGCCTCGAACACAAGAAGCCCGTGTTGTGCGAAAAGCCCATGACGGTGAACTATGCCAGCGCGTTGAAGATGGTGCAGGCTGCACGTGCCAACAACACGTTTTTGATGGAGGCCATGTGGACCCGTTTCATGCCCGCCACGCTCAAAGTGCTTGAGCTGGTGCAGGCCGGGGCGATCGGCGATGTGAAGTGTGTGCGCGGCGACTTTGGCGATCAGTTTGCGTTCGACCCCACAAGCCGTGTATACGATCTGAAACTTGGTGCCGGCTCCGTTCTCGACATCGGCATCTATCCTTTGTTTCTCATTCTTCTTCTGCTGGGCAAACCCGATCAGATAACGTCGGTGGGTCACCTTGCCGAGACCGGGGCCGACGATCTGGCCAGTGCGTTGCTCTATTACAACAGTGGAAAGATTGGCAGCATGCTTTCGTCAAACATCGTGCACACGCCCATCGCGGCCGAAGTGATTGGCACCGAAGGCACGCTGAGCCTTCATCCTTTCTGGTATGAAACCAAGACCATCTCGCTGCACAAGTTCAATGAACCGCCTGTGCAGATTGATGTAGGCTACAGCGGAAACGGATTTGAGTTTCAGATACAGGAAGTGTTGGCGTGTTTGGATCGCGGTGCAAAAGAAAGCACGTTGATGCCGCTCGACTTCACGCTGTTGCTAAGCCAGACCATGGACGAGATCTGTCGTCAAGTTGGGGTGGCCTATACGCCGCAGCCGCCAAACTGGTGTTGAATCTGCGGTTGGGTCACGTTTTGATGAAACGCCTTTGTGGTTTCGGGATGATGGTCGCGGGCGCTGGGCAACATACCGATTTCGTTTTCCACTTGTATCATGATCACCGTTTGCCGCGCAGCATCTTTTCCCTTCACGTGTTTGAGCAAGGCGCGAAACGCATCGGTGTCGGCTTGAAGATTTTGGCAGCGCTGAAGGGTGAAAGTATTTCCTGTGGCTTTCCGTTTTTGTCATGTGCGCGCGTGTAGGTGTTGTAGTCTTTTTTTAATCCACGCGGGAACATAGCACGAACAATGGCTCCATCAGTTCCGAATACACGGGCGTGAGCACGGTGTTGCAGTGCATGTCGTTCAGCTTCTTCCAGATGGGGCGCATGTAGTTGAGGCTGGACGCGCTGGAATTGCCCCAGCTCTCGGTTCTGAAAGAAGACGCGTTTAGGCCGGGCGTGGTTAGTCGGAATTTTTATGCTGCAAAGCGTCTTTGGCCCGCGAAACCCATCGCGGTGCGTTGTTGATTTCTTTTCGCAGAAGCATATTTAGCTGGGCCGCATGGTGTTGCACATGCCGCATGTTGTAGAGCAGAATTTCGAGTAACGCATAGTTTCGGTTTTCCGCTTCGTTGATCCAGCGTTGATTCACGATTTTCTCTTCGGTCAATCCGCCAATGAGCTGCCTGCATTTTTCGCGGCTGGCTTGCAGATAGTCCAATAATTCTTGTTTGCTATAAATTTGATCGGGCACCACATCGTCGAGGGCTTCGGGGTCTATGGCATCTTCGGATTGGGCGAGGGCGTAGGGTAGGGGGCCTGAAAATTCCTGGTATGGAACGGTGAGATAATAGTCCAGAAAGATCAGGCAGTGATAGGCCATGTAGAAGAATTTTTTGTGGGTGTGCCAGCGTTCGTCGGGCCATTGTGCAATGGCGTTTTCGAGCATGTCGATGCTGGCTCCGAATTGAGTCCACAAACTTTCCCTGATGGCGTTGATCATGCCTTGAAGATATTCTTTGTCGTGTAAATTTTCAAGTACCAATGCCCGATGATAAACACGAAGGGCACCCGGAGTTTCCGGATGCCCTCCGTGTTTGCAGCTCAGGCCAGAGCTTTGCGTGCTTCGCGATCGGGATCGTTTTTCACCACACAGGTGTCGTCCAGGATCATGGTCTCGCCGTTGGTGCTGGTGTAGGTTGGCCAGCGCGGCAGTGTGCCGCCGTTGGGGTTGCCGGTGCGCATGAAGTTTAACAGCGCGTCCGTCATTTTGGTGGAGAGCTTGCGTGGTCGTGCGCCGCCGCCCGTGTGCGTGAGCATGAGGTCGGTGTTCGCGAACCAGAAGCAGATGTCGGCACAGTGAAAGGCGCGCATGCGATTGTCGAACAGCGGTGGCTGCCATCCGAACCAGGCCAGATACACACCCGGTGTTTGTTTCGATTTGGCATCGGCAAGTGCGATTGCGTTTTGCCGGTTGCTGGCAATCATCGACCAGATTTCGATGGGACGTTTGTCGGGGAATGTTTTGGCATAGGCATCCACAATGTCTCCGGTTTTGTCGCCGAAACGATCTTTGAGTTTTGTTTTCACACCGGCCATGTCGATGGTTTCGAGTGTGGCATCGGTGCGGCTTGGTGATTGCTCGTTGAAGGTGGAGCAGATGAGCATGGGCACGTTGGCCGCCGCCGCGGCAGGCTCCCCGTTGTAGGGATGCTGTGGCAGATACGTTCCGTCTACCACGGGAGCAAAACCACCGCCGCCACCAAACATGGGCAGCTTCATGTCTTCACGATATTTGGTGAGGGCCCGTGATGCAAATTCATAATATTGCTTCCAGGGCATTTGCTGCAGCTTGTCCATGTCGTTGTAGGTGAGGCCTGCTTCGGTGAGCACATAGGACGCCAGCTTTTCTGCGTTGGCTTTTTCAACAGCCTTCAACGACGATCCACTCAGCGCCACAGCTTTGTGAAAAAGTCCTTTTGCCGCGGGCATCGCGGTGAGCACGCAAACTTTTGCGCCACCACCCGATTGGCCCATGATGGTGACGTTGCCCGGGTCGCCGCCAAAGTTGACGATGTTGTCGCGCACCCATTCCAGCGCCGCCACACAATCGAGCATGCCCACATTTCCGGAGGCGGCAAACTTTTCGCCTGCGGCGCCAAAGTGTGCGTAGCCCATGGGGCCGAGCCGGTGGTTGATCGACACAAACACGGTGTCGCCTTTGCGCGAAAAGTTTTCGCCGCTGTAGCCATCCTGTTCAATAGCGTTGCCGTTGGTGTAGCCGCCACCGTGAAGCCACACCATCACGGGGCGTTTCTTACCGTCGTTGAGGGCCGGTGTCCACACGTTCAGCTTCAGGCAGTCTTCGCTCACGTCGTCGTAGTTCCAATGGTCTGCGAAGGAAGCGTAGGTGTTTGCGTAGCGCTTCTCCATGTTCTGCGGGGCCGTGTTGCCCCACCACACCGTGGGCAATACTTCGGTCCACGGTTTTGGTTTCTGTGGTGGCATGAAACGGTTGGCGCCCGATGTGTCGGCGCCATAGGGAATGCCGAGATAGGTATGGATGCCGCGAAGGATGAAGCCTTTCACTTTGCCGTTGGTGGTGTTGGCGATGGCGATGTTGTCTCCGATGAATAACACCTGTCCGTCTTTGTCGGCACCGTCGCGGGCAAGCGATGCCATGGCCTGTGGTGCCAGGCCCAGCGCGGCTGCACTGAGGCCGGCGTTCTGAATAAATTTTCTGCGGTTGGTCTTCATGGGCAATGGGGTTTATGCGTGGTGGATCAGAAGCGGGGAGGTGTGCTGGCCGTCACGGCAAGAATGTCTTTGTCGGGGTGGTTGCGTATGGCCGGTACGTTGTCGAACATCATGGTGGCGCCTACGGCTTCGGTATATTTGGGCCATGCGGGCAACCCTTTGTGGTTGGGGTCGCCGGTGGTGGCGAAGTTTATCCACGACTGGCTCATCTTGTCGGCCAGCACATAGGCTTCTTTGCCGCCGCCCGTCATTTCTTCGCAGCGCGCAATGTTGTTCATGGTGAAGGGAATTTCCATGCAGTGCAGGGCTTTGTATTCGCCGTCGAAAATGGGCGACTGCCAGGTGAACAGATACATGTAGACGGGTGCTGTGCCGCTGGCTGCTTTAGCATTGGCTTCGGCCACCATGCCCGGACGGAAAAAGCCGTCGATGTCGGCCAGGTCGCTGGGGCGTGTGTCGTTGGGATAGGACTTTTTCACGGCGGCGATGTAGGCTTCGGTTTTGTCGCCCCATTGTTTTTGCAGGTAGGCTTTCACTTGCTCAGCGGTTCCGGTTCGCAAATCCGGATTCCGGAGGGAGGCCATGAATTCGTTTTTTGTGGAGCCGATCAGCAGGGGAATGTTGGCCGAGAGGGCAAGGGCTTTGGCATCGGTCATCTGGTCCTTCAGGAACTGGCTATCCAACGTTGGCGTCCAACCAAAGCGCAGGCCAAAGCCCACGGGTTTTCCTTCGGCAGCCAGTTGGTCGCGAACTTTCTGAAGCGCTTTGTTGCCCGCGGCCACAAGTTTTTCGTAGGGCACTTTTTCGATGGAGTCGATGCGCGAGGGAATGATGCCCAGCTCGTTCAACACAGCCGAGCCGATGCGCTTCGAAATGAGGTTGTCCTGAAAGTCGGACCACACACCGCTTTGCACAATGGCTTTGTGAAAGAGTCCTTTGGCCTGGGGTGAGCTCATGAGCGTGGACACCTTGCCACCCCCACCCGATTGCCCGAAGATGGTGACGTTGTTGGGATCACCACCAAAGTTTGAGATGTTGTCTTTCACCCATTGCAACGCGGCCACCAGATCGAGGAAGCTGGCGTTGGCAGAGCCTTTATACTTATCGCCATATTCCGACAGATCCAGAAATCCAAGAATGTTAAGTCTGTGATTGACGGACACCAGAATGACATCGCCTTTGCGGCTGATGGCTTCACCATCGTAGGAAGGCAGTTCCTGCGAAGAGCCCGCGGTGTAGCCGCCGCCGTGAATCCAGAACATGACGGGACGTTTCTTACCATCGTTGATGCCGGGTGTCCACACGTTGAGGCGAAGACAGTCTTCGTTGGTGTAGCCCCAGTCGTGGTGAAACAGGAATTCGGTTTCGTCGGCCACTTGTGTGGTGGGGGTGAGCAGGGGGCTCACCGGGCCGTAGGTCATTGAGCTTCGCACGCCGGTCCAGGGCGCTGGTTTTTCGGGGGCCTGGAAGCGCTTGGCCTGTGCATAGGGAATGCCTTTGTAGGTATAGATGCCTTTGTGAATATAGCCGCGCACTTTTCCCGCGTTGGTTTGCACCACGGCAATGTCTTTTCCATTCTGAATGGGCGTGCCCGCATTTTTTTGCGCGCTGGCCTGGAACAGTATAAGAAGGCTTCCAAGGACCACAGCGGTTATCGTTCGTTTCATAGGCTGGACTTTAATGTGTTGGTTATACACAATAATAAAGAAAAATCCAGCATTTCTTCCCTAACCCAAGGTGTTTTCCACAGGCGGCCAGGGCGCTTGTTTTCGTCGGGAAGACCGATGCTTACTTCAGTTTTTGTTTGAAAAAATCAATCGTTCGTGTCCAGGCCAGTTCGGCCGACGCTTTGTCGTAGCGCGGCGTGGTGTCGTTGTGAAAGCCGTGGTTGGCGTTGGCATACATATAGGCCGTGTAGTCTTTTTTGTTTGCTTTAAGAGCGGCTTCATAGGCAGGCCAGCCTTCGTTCACGCGGGTGTCGAGTTCGCCATAGTGGAGCAGGAGCGGGGCATTGATTTTGGGAACATCTTCGGCTGTGGGTTGGCCACCATAGAACGGCACCGCTGCCGACAACGTGGGGATGCGCACGGCCATCATGTTGGCAATCCAGCCGCCAAAGCAGAAGCCCACCACACCGATTTTTCCGTTGCAGTCTTTGTTTGCTTTCAGGTAGTCGTAGGCAGCAATAAAGTCTTCGAGCATTTCATTGCGGTCGCGCTTGCTTTGCAGTTCGCGGCCCTGATCGTCGTTGCCCGGATAGCC
The DNA here is from genome assembly GCF_016735595.1 of Chryseolinea lacunae. GTDB lineage: Bacteria > Bacteroidota > Bacteroidia > Cytophagales > Cyclobacteriaceae > Chryseolinea > Chryseolinea lacunae. The sequence goes on along the minus strand of NZ_JAERRB010000008.1, from coordinate 12,682 downwards.
GCCCAGCGGCGTGAGCATGTCGGGTGCAATAGTGATGAACCCCGCGAGTGCCGCGCGTCGTGCCACGTCTTCGATGTGGGGATTAAGTCCCCGGTTTTCGTGCACCACTACAATGCCCCCCAGTTTTCCTTTTGCATCGGCAGGCTTCGACAACAACGCCTTGATGGTGCCCGCACCTTTTGGTGATGGATAGGTGATGAACTCTGATTTCAACCGCGGATCGTTGGGGCCGATCTGGATGGCACCCTTATAGTCGGGCATGAGGAAGCTCATGAGCGATGCTACCGTGACGCCGCCCACGGCATAGGTAGAAAGCTTTTGCACAAAGTCACGCCGGTCAATGCGGTTGTGCGCGTAGTCGTCGTATAGGTCGAATACTTCTTGTTTGATGTCTTCTTTTTTTATGGTGCTCATAGGAGATGGGGATTGTTTGGTGATTCAATGTAACACATCAGTTGGAGAGGTCGATGACCGGTGGTGTAAACACGCTGTGATTTTTTTTGTTTGATTCGCGATTTGCGGGTCTTTGAATTTGCAGAGGTCCCGCTTGCTTGACCATTTTAGGATTCGGCGGGTTCGGGATGGCGTCACCCCACCGGTCATGCTGCGTGTTGCAACGTTCGAACGGTGAGCTGTGAGGTCGAACCCATTCTGCTTCGCATGTCTTGCTGCGCGAGTGTTATGCGAATGTTATGCAATGATTCTTCTGGCCATTTTGTAATGCCTGCAAAAATATCTTCACGGTTTTCAGTGAGTGCTTCCTGAAATAGTGTAGCCCACCAGGTGTGCGTTCGCTTTTTTCCAATACACTTCCATCGATGCGATTGTATTTTGTAAACATTCAGGATATCCATCACCTGAATGTTGAATCGTTAGTTTGATTTTTAAAATAAACCCCTCTCTCATGAAAACTATTTTACGAAAAATGCGATGGCTCACGCTTGGCGTGTGGCTGTTTGCCGGGCAGCACGTGGCTGCGCAAAATGGACTTTGGACGTTGAAGGCCGGCCCGGCGCTTGGTCCTGAATTGTCAGGTGCCACAATTCATATTGGCACGAACTACTTTGTGGTGTCGAGTGGCGTGATCTGGTTATTCGACGGCATCACGTCCACCTGGCATATAAAGTCACCGCCCGGGTCGGGCACTATCGGTTTTGCCTTTACGATCGGCAACAAGGTCTACGTGAGTCGTCTTGAATCATACGACCCCCAAAGTCCCAACGATTCAAGGGCATTTTGGGAATACGATGCTGCGCTCGACTCGTGGACGCGCAAAGGAGGTTTCAAGTGCTCGGGAGTGGACGGCCAGGTGAGTTTTGTGTGGAATGGAAAAGGATATGTGGGAACTGGTCGCGCGGGCGGCACGCGCACGTACTCCAACGACTTCTGGATGTATGATCCCGTCGCCAACACCTGGACGGAAGTAGCCTCCATTCCCGGCGTGCCTCGCACACATGGGGTGTCGTTTATCATTGGCGACAAGGCTTATGTTGGTGCCGGTGCAGCGGCCGATTTCACACCGCCATATCCCAATCAAACACCTCCAAGCGATAGCTTGCTACGATCGTTCTATGAATACGACCTGATAAATAATTCGTGGCGGTCCATAAAGAGCCTGCCAGCGGGCATGTACCGGGGAACCGGTTTTAGTATTGGAAACACAGGTTTTGTTGGATTGGGAGATCAGTACAACACGTCCGGTTTGAAGAATGCAACGGTGTATGCCTACGATCCGGGAGCCAATCGCTGGACGGAGAAGAACAAGGCACCAGTAAGTCTGCCGTGGCTGGTAACATTGTGGACTTCCAACAACAAGGCATACGTGAGAAGTGGCAACGGCGCGTATGAGTTCGATCCTCAATTCACACCGCCCGTTACCTGGACGGGCACGGTCGACAACGCCTGGAGCAATCCCGCCAACTGGTCCCCACAACGTGTGCCCACAGCCAACGATGCGGTGATTATTCAACCCACAGCCTATCCGCACTATGTGGCCCTCGACCAATCGACGCAGGTGGGAAGCCTCACCATTCAAAATGGAGCATCGTTAAAAGTAAAAAACGGCGCCACCTTAACGAGTCCCGGCGGCATCACAAACAACGGCTTTCTGTGCGGTGCCACCGGCGCAGTGAATGGCACCATCACCGGCACGCCGCGACAGGACTACCTCATTCCACAAGCGCTGCTCTCGCTTGATTCTGACACCACCTACGAGAACGGCATGCGCAGCACACTCTTCTTTGCCGACAAAGTAAACACCGGCGGCAGGAACGAGGTGGACTATGAATTCTGGGTGAACGACGAACGCATTCAGGGGAACGACAGCAAAGTGTTTTTCACAAACAACATTCACGACCGCGATGTGGTGTATTCGGTGTTGAAAGTTACTGGCCCCGATTGTGTAGCCGAACGTTCAGCGCCGTCTCTACCCATCACGGTGCGGGCCACGCAGTATGTCAACTTCTCACTGCAGCAGGAAGCGTATCTGGGCGACGCGCCCATAGCGTTGGGTTTGGATGGCGCCTTACCGGGACGCGCCCCGGTGTTTGGTAGCGATAACCCCGCAATCGCCAGCGTGGCTGGCTCAACGTTGACCCTACACGCCGAAGGGCAAGTGCAGATCTGGGCATTCCGGCCCGGCAACAAGTTTTTTGCCAAGACCGACACCGTGCGCCAAACATTGACCGTGCTGGACGCCGCCCACACGTTGCACTGGTCGGGCTTCGACAACGTGTGGGAGAACGCCGCCAACTGGACGCCGCACCGCTTGCCTACGGCCACTGACAATCTTGTTTTCCCCGGAGGCAATGTCACGTTCGTGGAAGCATCGCACACCGTGAAAAACGCCTACCTGTTCAACTCTGCGTCGCTCAAGCTCAGGCCGGGCACCACGCTTACCGTGACCGGCGCGATCTACAACGAAGGCTTTGTGTGTCTCGATAACAGTCAGGTGGTGGGCACGCTGGTTCATCGTGGCGCCACGCAGACCATCACACCGGTGGTTACGCTGCAACGCGTTGCCGATGAGATCACCCTCCGCGGTCGCGAAACCTATTTTGGTATTTCGTCTGACTATTCGGGACGCAACATCGTTGATTTTGATATCAAGCTCAATGGCGTGCTGATTGCCGGTGGCGACATTCACGGGGCATCGGTGATGAATGCCGCGCCTGCCGATGTGCTCAGCGGTGCCATGTATGCCCATGGCGTTGAATGTGTGGCCGAGGGACCCACGGCGGCGAATACCGTGCTGGCCGGTCCGTTGCCGCCAAAGTTCCAACCTACGTTAACCTTCGATCCGCTAGCCGATCACAACACCAGCGAAGGGTGGTTTGTGCTCACGGGCCGTCTTGACACGGGCCTGCCTGTGGTGTATGGAAGTTCGAACCCGGTGGTGGCCACGGTGTCGCACGACACGGTGTGGCTGAAGGCAGCAGGCATCGCGCAGATTTCGGCGTCTTATGGCGGGTCGGACTATTTCCTTCCGGTTGCGCCCGTCATTCAAACCTTGACAGTAACCTCGGACGCGTCGTTTGCCGGGGTGGTGAAAAAGTTTACGGCAGGCAAAACAAAAAATGGAAAGGCCATCGATCCCCTTCGCGCCGACGCTTCCAAGGCACTGGGTGCACCGCAGGAAAACGACACCTACAACTTTGTGAGTCTTGGGTTTGGCGGCACGATCACGCTGGAACTGGAACAGCAGCTGTATGACGATGGCACCTACAAACCGGATTTCATTCTGGTGGAAACCAGCTTCGGGCGTGCCGACGAAAAATGTTATAGCGACGCGGGCGTGTTCAACTATCCCGAGTCGGCCGTGGTGCAGGTGTCGCCGGATGGAACGCAATGGCGCAGTTTACCCGATTCGTATTGCCGCACGTCGTTTATCGACATCAGTTCTGTGATTGACGCGGGGTTCCCCTATGTGAAATTCATTCGCGTTAAAGACTTCACCAACAAGGAGCTGTTCGACAACGCTGCCGACGGTTTTGACCTGGACGGCATCATTGTGGGATCCGCCGCGGTGGAAGAGGCTTTTACCCGTTTCACCAACGGTAGGGCTGAGCAAACCGCGAACGTTTGGGACGCCTCCTTCTTTAATCGCTTGCCTAACGAGCCGGAAGAGTTGGGTGCGACATCAACGCTCTATCCCAATCCGGCGCAGGGTGGCAATATTGCCATTGACTATGCGTCGCCGATCGATCAGACCGTGCGCGTTGCTCTGGTGAGCGCCACCGGCAGCCCGGTTCGCGAACGTGGTGTGGCGGTCACTTCCGGGAAGAATACGATTGTTGAAAACATCGATGGCCTGAGCAAAGGTGTTTACTTGGTGCGCATCGTTTCGTCGGGTGCGCTGGTGGTGCACAGGTTTGTGCGGTTGTAGCGAACCGCTACACCGATTAGCAAAGGAACGTGGCACGACAGAGGTCACGTTCTTTTTTTATGTCGTCTTTTTCACGGTAGCGATCGTTGGCAAAATGGTGATGCGTGGCGGTTGATCGATCCATTTGCCCTTTGCGCGCGGTTTTTCTTTGCGGAAAACGGGCGTCTGTCGAAATCTTCAAACGATCCATCTAATATCCTATCGGGCGCATTTCGCCGTAATGACCACGTGTCGATATTACACAATCATTGGAGCCCCCCCAACGTAGCCACCAGATTGGAAGTAGTGAGTTTAATAAATGGAATATTGCTGATGGAAGTGAACAACGAGCTGATCGAGACGCGGCATCCGCGCAAAAGCAAGGGTGTGAAAATCGAAAAGGAGGCCTATACCGCAGTCGCCAATTTTATTCTGCGCCAGATCAAAGACGGCGATGATGTGACGCTGGGAACACTCATTGCTCTGGCCGAAAAGATGCTGTCGATGTATGCAGACGTGCCCTGGCTGGTCTATCATGTGAAGCTTGACCTTGAAGCCCGGGGCTTTATCCGCCTTATTCCATCGCGCGTGCAGCGCAACACGTTTGTGCTTCGGCTCACCGCCGTAGGCAATCGCCATAAAGGACAGCCTTTCAGTTTCTTTCAATAGCGGTTCAAGAGCTAACTATTTTGTGTAGCTGTTGTATTCCTTGTCGGTCACTCGGTCGAGCCACGTCACCACGCCGAGTTGCGTGTTGGTGCTCATGGCGATGTGGGTCATTCCGCTTTCGGCCGATGCGCCGTGCCAGTGTTCGAGGTTTGGAGGGATCCGGATGACGTCGCCTTTTTTGATGATCTCAATGGGCTTGCCGCGTTCCTGATAGTAACCCACGCCCTCGGTAACAATCAGAATTTGTCCGCCGGGATGGAAGTGCCAGTTGTTGCGCGCGCCGCGTTCGAACACTACGTTGCCCACCACCACATTGAATGTTGCGTCGTTGGGCACCAGGGGATGCACCCATGCGTTGCCGGTGAAGTAGTCGGCCGGGGCGGGGTCTCCTTTGGGGAAGGTTGGCTGTTGATTTGTTGTTGGTGTGTCGGTATTCATGATGTTGTGTTGTTCTGTTTGAATGGGTTTCGGCAAGCGTCGCCGGGTTGAACAGTTTTTTTTGAATGCGTTTTCCGTGCCGATGATCGCGGCATCACTTTCCTACACGTTGTTGAAGACTTGCCGGATATCGCGCACCTTGCACGCTGATTTGCGACACGGCGTTGGTGAGGTCGCGCAGGTCTTGTTGGGTGAGTGTGATCTGTTCGGCTTTCATGTTTTCTTCGAGGCGGTGAATTTTGGTGGTGCCGGGAATGGGAACAATCCATGGCTTTTGCGCGAGCACCCACGCCAGCGCGATTTGTGCAGGGGTTGCATTTTTTTGTCGGGCAAAGTCAGATACCATGTCGACCACCACCTGGTTTGCTTTTCTGTTTTCTTCTTCAAAGCGCTGGCTGTTCATGCCCAGCTTTGTTTCTCCTTTTTCGAAACCGAACTTGGTGGCAATCACGACCTGGTCTCGTATGGGCGCGAGGGCTTCGCCCAGCAGTTCTTCGTTCTTGTAGGGGCCATAGGCTTCGGCTGTGTCGAAGAAGGTAACGCCCAGTTCGAACGCCCGGCGGATCACTTTGATGGCGTCTTCTTTATTGGTTTCGGGGCCATAGCCAAAGCTGAGTCCCATGCATCTCAGGCCGAGCGCCGATACTTCAAGTCCGCCGTTTCCAAGTTTACGCTTTTTCATAGTTGCCGTGTCTTTGTTCAGTGATAAGTTAATAAGTCCTGTTGCGGAAAGCTAACAGGAGCATGTGTGAAGCACGCTGTTTGAATGCGATGCCATGCGTCTGACAATGCAAAGGTGGGGACTTGCCATTGGCTGTGACTAACACAATTCAAACAAGATTTTACGAAAATTAAATATTTCTGATCTGCGACGAGCTTCGCCGGGCGTGGATTCCAGGCCGGTCATGCCTAAGTGTGAGGTTGCGCTTTCGCGATGATGAAGCCTGTCCTGATATATTCTCCCGAACGAGAAGTGATTTTCCAAGCCGGATGTTGAAAATATTCCCGGTTTAATTGGATGCCGGACGACCCGGAATGCCACGCTGCCACCTTATCTTGTCCGCTGTTTTGATGGCCTGGTGTGTTGACATGGGCTGTCGTTATTGAATCGAAAAGCAGTCGGAAAAGTATGAGCAACGCAGAGCCCGTTCTACACCAGAAGAAACAATTTGCCAACGTGAATTTCGCGGAGAAGCGGTTGGACAACCGGGAGTTTATTAAATGCGAGTTTGTGAACTGCGACTTTACCAAAAGCGACCTTCGCGGAAACGACTTTGTGGACTGCGTGTTTAAGCAGTGCAACTTTTCGATGGCCCTGGTGGAAGGTGTGGGCTTCAGAGATGCGTCGTTCACCGGCTGCAAAATGCTGGGCATGGATTTTACGCGCTGCAACAAATTTATGTTCTCATTCGAATTTGTGCAGTGTTATCTCGACTATGCTACATTCTATGGCACGAAGCTGAGCAAGACAAAGTTTGTGGAGTGTTCGTTGAAGGAAACCGATTTCACCGAAGCCGATTTGTCGTCGGCCGTATTTGAAAAGTGTGACTTGTTTGGTACCAAATTCCAGAACACCAAGCTTGAGAAAACCGATTTCAGAACAGCGCAAAATTTCGCTATCGACCCAGATGCCAATAAAATGAAACGCACACGATTCTCGGCGTTGAATCTTGCCGGGTTATTGTATAAGCATAGTTTGGATATTGACTATGGTGATTGAGGCAAGGCGTGACCTGACTACACTCACCATCACGTTGATTAATTTAATATCAAAAGCAATCCTGCGAAAGCCTTCCGAAGTGAACAGACTTACGTGCTTCAATTTGTGAGAAGCCTGTAGGCGAGCAGACACACGATGATACCAAACAGACTGGTGTAAATGACCTTGGTATACTTGGCGAGCCAGTTGGGAAGGTAAATGTCGAAATTGTCTTTCGTGGAGTCGGAATACCGGCGGGCCAGCAACGTGAGCGGGCACGTGAGTTTGAAGATGAGAAGAACAACACCTTCCAGCACCACAGCACCCACGCCCAGCCAAACCCACTTGTCGATCCGGTTGGTGATGACGGCAAAGAGCATGTAGAAAAGTATGATGTTGAATCCGACCCAGATGGCGGTGTGCAAAATTTTGATGCGTTCCAGTCTCCAGTCCATAGAGGGCAAAGATACACCGGTGTTTTCATAGTTTAATTTCTCACAATGGTAGGAGTCACGCCGTTCGGACCATACGGTTCGTTTGTGTAGACATAGTGCGGCAGCCGGGCGTAGACATCGCGTGAATGCACCATCATTTTGTTGCCCGAGGGAAGGAGCACGCCAAAATAAGGGACTCGCGATCCGCCGTTGCGGCTTTCGTCGTATCCGTCCATGTACACTCTTGCGCCTTTTTGTTGATAGACCACTCTCAGTTGCGTGTTGGCAAACTGCACAGGCTGTCCTTGTCTTCGGTAGTAGGTAACGGGCACGGACTCGTTGGCCAGAAAGGTGATGGTGCTCAGATCGGGATACGCATTGTTGGCACCGGGCGATGTTCGTGCGGGACCCGTCCACTCGCCGTTGGCCGATATGCCTTCGGCGGGAAACAGCTCCGCCTGAAATGTGGGCAACTCATTGGGATCTGACGACAGCCCCATCACCTCTTTGCGGTCTGTGATGTAGAGCGATGTGGTGGTGATGGGACGGAAGCTGGTGTTGATGTTTGTGGCGATGTGCATGCGGCCGTCGGGCAGACTGTCGATGCTGATGATGGGGCCGGTGATGCTGTCGCGTGTTTCCTCTACGCCATCGGTGAAAAACACAAAAAGAGAATAGAGTGTGAAGGTGTTGTCGTCGTTAAATTTAAGGCTGACGGGAAGCCGATATTCATAACCGTTTCCATCCAGTGTGCCCACCCACTCGGTGTTTTTTATAAAACTTTTGAAGTCGTTTTTGGTGGTGGGATTCACAGGGGTGTCGTCTTTGCAGGAGGCCAACATCAAAAAGACAATGGCGGCAGCATTCAACAGTGGATGTTTCATGGGGGCTTTGTTTAGAGGGTTTCGTTTTTGTGAAACTTGTGTGAACAAAGCAACCTATGTTCGGCGGTCTAATCAATAACCCATTCGGGTAGTGCTGTCGCCGGATTTCAGTTAGGGTTGTGATTGTGGTATGAAGTATTAAATGTGTTTGAGCATTGTGGTCTTTTAACAACGGGGCGCATAGTCCTCTAAAGAGAGGCTATGCTTGGATTGAGGCTTATCGATTCTTTTCCATCCGCAACACCAGGGGTGTATCCTGAATAGAAAAATAGAAAAGGCCATTCACGTTTTTTACATTGAGAATCATGAGGTCGTCGTCGAGTGAGCCTACAAAGACCATGCGTTCTTTGGCTTTGATGTGCCACATTTTGTTGTTGAGGGATTCGAGTTCCTTGAATTCGATGGGTGCGTTGGCGGGTAGCTGCATGACAAAAAAACCGTTTTGCTGGAAGACGAAGCGGGACTGCACCAGGCCACGTTTTGTTTTTTCGACCGCGGCGCTTTCTTCGGCCGGGATGGCTTCGGAATAGGAAACTTCCTTGCACGTCCATGCGCCCACAAGCTCTTCGCGGGTGAACGTTTGGGCCAGCGCCAGGGCCGGGGCGGCGAAACACAATAGGGTAGTGATGATGGTTTTCATGGCACGCTTCAATCAATGGTTTGGGATGAGCGGAGACAACGCACCAAGGTGTTAAAACTTGCGGGGCTTTGAAAGGCACTCTCGACAAACTTGATTTATGGAGGCATAGCTGCATGAGGCGGGAAAAGATATGCCCCGCAGCCAAAGGCGTGATGTTGACAATAATGAAAATCTGTGCTGACGTCCCCTGAATATGTGATGATAAAATTTCGGGGAGGACAATAAATGTTTACGCGGCAATGTTATATCTTGGTTTGAAATCAACAACATCCGGAACAATGCGTGAAAAAGTAGCGTTGCTCATTCTGTTGGCGGCATGCTGTTTTGGCTGCGACAAAGCACCCGATCTGGTGTTGCCGGAGAAATCGGTCGAGGGCCTTAACACGCTTGGGTTCATGGTGAACGACTGTGTGTGGTCTAACTACGGCATCCGGTGCGTGGGCACACGCTGCAACGATAATTTTGTGACGGCCCAGTTGCAGAAGGAAGCTGAGAAACCCTTTGCATTGTCTATCAGTGCCGCCTTCACCGTGAACCGGTTGGGCATCGATCAGCAATTTTTGCTGGAAGCCAACGGCATTACCTCTACCGGTGTGTTTTCGCTCGATTCGCTGGAGGGCGAACAAATGATCTGGGTGGAGAACATGGACGAGAAATATTTTAAGGAATTTGTGCTCACCCGCCAGTCGCACGGCGAATTGGTGATCAATCACTACGACACCCTTTTTGGCATTGTTTCGGGCGAGTTCAACGGCGTGCTTTTTAATCCCCAACGCCCTGCCGAAACCATCACCATCCGCCACGGCCGCTTTGATGCGGAGCTTCAATACAAGCGCTGAGTTTTTTTTACGTTTTCTTTTGTAGTACGGAAAAATGCGGTCATGCATGGACAGCATCAATGCGATGCGTTTCTGACGCGTAGTGTGCTGCGTCCGACGTAACGCGCATGTGCGTGCCAGCGCAGCGACTGGGATTGTAGCTTTTATCGTTGCCTTTGACAGTGCTTTGGGTGTGCTTTAACTGTGCTTAGGATGTGCCTTTACCCTGCCCAGGTCCCGGTGCCGCTACGGAATCAGAACGGTTTCACAACGGAGGATAGGTGCACCAGGATGTGTTCGTGATTCGTTCTGGGCATGACTGCACGAGACCAAATTAAAGTTGAACGGGGAAACTATGGTGCGCTGGTATCTCATGCTATGTTGCAAGAATTGTGCTTTGGTATTCGAGTTTAGATTCAAAGATAATGAAAACAATTCAGGCTACGTGCACGCAAATCCGGCATAGTCAGGTACAATCGGCATAGTTGACTGCACATCGGTGTGAGACAACAGACTATCGCATTGATGACCGTTTGTAACGCAAATTTTGTTTGTTTTTCGAGGGCGGTGCACATATTCCGATTGACGCAGCCATTGACTGTATATTAAATGTTTCTTATCGTGAAACCAATATTCTTCGTAGCCCTGTTCGTGCTGTTGTCGTGCAGCAACCGGAAACCGTTGACCGCTGTGATTGAAAAGGTCGATACTCCAGAACGTGAATCCGTGGATAGCGCTCGGAAAAGCACCGTGGTGTTGGAAGAGTTCTTTGCCGATAGTCTGACGATCGGCATGAAATCGCATAACAAAATTGAATTATCAAAATACAGATCGGCCGATAGTTGCTACGTGATCATTCATTTCTATTCCAGAAAAAACGGCATGTGGACGTTGAAGAATGCGTTTGAATTTTCGAAAGATGGAATTGTGGGGCTCGACACGGAACTGTCGGATTTTAACAATGACGGCTTGAATGACTTGACCTATCGCTCGGCCGTTGCCGCCAGGGGGGCGAACGAGGTGAGACGGCTGTTTATATACGACAAAGCAAAAGACGACCTGGTGCTTATGAAAAACTCGGATGCGTATCCGAACCTGCTCTACAACGAAACACTGCACTGCATCGATGCTTTTCTGGTTTATGGTGGCTCCTCTACTGTGTTTCTGAAAATCAGCGGCGATAGTCTGCGGGAATTTGCCAGTGTCGATTTGTTTGAGGGACTTACGGTGAGCACAATTGACTGGGACGGAACGAGAAACGTCATACGGAGAGACACCGCCAACAAGGAAGGCTACGTGCGTTACAAGAACTACAAGCCACTGCAAGTGCGCGACACCTTTTAACTTCAAATCGAAACGAATACATTGCAGAATATGATTCAACAAGCGAGACCTGTAACATTCCGCACCCAGGTTGAAGTGGTTAGACGCCACTCCGTATTTTTTATCCTGGGCACAGTCTTCACCTTCATTCCTCTTTCATGGATCATTATGTTCACGATCTTCAACTTAGACATGGACATGGGCGCGAAAGACGTTGACTACGACAACATCAACGCCAACGGCAAACAAACCACGCCCACGCTAACCAACATCGAAACACAAGACAACATCGCCATCAACAACAAACACCCGTCAATTCTTACCTATACCTATTCCTCGGAAAACGGCAACACAGAATCAAAATTCAGAACTCTCGCGCCGGATCAAGTAGACCGCATGAAAGTGGGCGATAAAGTCGACGTGAAGTATCTGGGGCAGGAATCGATCATTGTAGGGCTTGATCAATTTGGTTCGCCTACGAAATACATCTATGGTGGCATCACTGTTTTTCTGATTGTGGGCCTTTCATTTTTGATATACCTCTTCTTTCGCGCCAAGCACGAACTGGATCTTTTTCGCTATGGAAAAGTGGTGGATGCCGAATTGATCTCCGTTTCTCCCCGGCGCGGAGGAGCCAAGCAAAGAATGCGCCCCGCGGTGGATGTTCACTACCAATACACCACCAGCTCCGGACAGAAAATTCTGGCCGAATCGTGGACCAATGATTTGCTGGTGTTAAACGGGAAGAAGCATGGGGATGTGATTAAGGTGTTTGTGTCGCCGGTGGATGAGGGGAAGTCGTGTTTGATTCCGAGGTTGGAGGCAGTGAGGAATGGGTGGGGATTGATTGAATTATAACGCCAGATGACCTGAAGGTGCGTGCCATTGAAGTCTGAAGATCGAGTCAGCTATTTTGAGTTTCGTTATTTGGTTAGAAGGGTGTAGTACCATATCATTTCGTTACAACCTTAAAAGATTCAAAAAGTTTTGTAAGTGCTTCATCTTCGGAGGAATTGCTTCCATGGCCATATAGGTTGCGAAGGGAAACTACATAAACTAGATCATCTTTTATGGTGACAAGGACCAATTTAACGAGCTCACATTTTTCGACTAACACTCTGTTGATCGACACATTCTCAAGGTCAATTGAGGCGTTTATTAGCATAGTTTTGTTGTCATTGCTGATATTAATATTACGCACATTAACAGTCATTAATTCCGGATTGGAAAACATTAAAAAGTTGTATGCAATGTTAACGTTGATGCTTTTTTTGTTCTTCAACATGAGATTAGAGGCTGTAAAGTGAACTGTGTCAAAGCGTGAAAAAACACCAACTTTGATACAGAATATGAAAAAGAAAAAGCAAGAGGAATTCAATTTAGAGGAGATCAAGAAAAAAGCCCTGGAGCAGTT
>NZ_JAERRB010000007.1 GCF_016735595.1 Chryseolinea lacunae | reverse complement strand
GGGCGTGCGAAGGATTCTGCGCGGCCACTCGCGAAGCCCTTGACTTATTTGGAGCGGTGGCTACCTTTGCCTAGTAGGAAGGAATCCCTAGCTCAACTGTCAGATCAAGTACTAGCTATTACAGTTAACGTATATCTTTCAGCTTTGTTAAACGTTAACCCGTCAATAGCCCATGGTCTTTGCTTCAGGCTTTACAAACAGCGCGCTTTTTGTTTTAGGAGTCATATTGGTAGTGCTTGTTTTGGGGCTGCATTTCCTGTTGTATTTTTTTGTTTACAGGCATCTTTTGGAGGACTTGCTAAACAGAGTGAAAAGTAAATGGGGTGTCGTTTGATATTCTATTTGCTCGCGCTTTTTAAAGATTATATGATAAACTAGGCGTATGCCCTTAGGTCAGACTTGTATGTATGCTCGTTAGGGCGGCCACTCATAAAGACATCACGGGAATAAAAATTGCGCGCTTTGGCCGGTATAATCTTTTGCCTAGCCATTTTATTAAAATCCAGAAGAAATTTTCTTAACCTTTAGAACCGGGAGCAACGATAGCAACCCTTCTTCCTGTTTCTGACACTCCCCTACTCCATCTTCAGATACTTTCTGAAATACCCACACTCCTTAATCACATCCTTATAATACGCCGTATTGGAATATTCTCCCTTCAACTTTCTGAATCCCTCCCACGCTTTGAAGTCAACATCCGTGTCGCCATAAAAATCGGGCTTCGAGTGGTAGCGTGCTGTATAGAAGTCGTTGCGTTCGCACTTGGTCAGCATATAAACACATTTCGCTTTTTGCTCGGGCGTGGTCGAGGCGTCGAGGGCTTTCTGATAGTATTGTCTGGCCAGGCCGTTGCCCAGCAGTTGTGATTGATAGAAGGGATCGATGGTGTTGCCGTATTGGTTGCCGATGTTTCCATAGTAGAACACGCGGGCGTTGCCGAAGAACGACATGTTGTAGTAGGCGTTGGCCACCAGCATGCTGTTGTTGTATACATCCTGGTTCATTTCGATGTAGGTCAGCATCTCCTTCAGCTTTTTCAGGAAGGTGAGCTTGGTGTATTTTACTTTTTGTGTGGCGTTGTGATCGCAGTCGTGGCAGTCTTTGATTTTTCCGTTGAAGGGGTTTCCCAGCAGCAGCACGTCTTTGCCTTTGTCGGACTGTTCGAGGAAGGCGATGGCGGCGTCCATCTTGCCGGCGTAGGCGCTGGTCACGCCTTGGTATTCATAGATGTCTGAAAGGGTCACGTCATAGAGGTTCGCGGTCATTCGCTCCCAGGGCGATTTGTCGGGCTTGGTTAGGAAGTTGCGCATGGCGTCGAGGTTGGCGCCGGTTTGGTAGTAGCGTGCGTCTCGTTGGAAGACTTCGGCCATCACGGTGTTGGCTTGTGTGCGGTAGAGCGACGACAGGTAGCGGCGGCTCCAGCTGAGCGCGTGGTGATAGCGGAAAGCACCTTGCTCGCCTTTGGGCAGTGTGATGCAGAGCCACTCGATGTCGGCCAGCAGCTTGGTTTCGGTTGAGGCATCCACGCGTTCGAGGGCGCTCAGCGTGTTGATGAATTTCAGGAGGCGCAGTTGCTGCGAGGCCAGGGTCGACTTTGGTGCGGTCTTCTCGGCTTTGTCGAAGAAGGTTGTGGCGGCGGCGTTGTTGGCGGCGAGCACGTTCAGATAGCCTGCTGTAAGATTCCAGAGATAGGGCTTCGCGGTCTTGCCTTCGTTGGCCAGCGTGGTGGCGAGTTGCAGGGCGTCGTTGTCTGCTTTTTCTTTCAGCATGCGGCGATAGTCGGTGGCCGATTTAAACTCTTCCTGGTTCAGTTTCACTTCGGCTTTGTTCACGAGGCGTGTGGCGAGGTAGTCGAGGTGCGGGCTGGCGGGATTGAGTTTATAGATTTCGCGGATGGCGGTTTTCTCGTCGGCATAGAAGCCCAGCAAGGCCCAGAGGGCGGCCTTCTCGTCGGGTGTTTTGGCGAGGGCGAGTGAGGCGTTGAAGTCTTTTTGTTCCTGGGGGTGAAAGTTGTAGGCGGTGACAGTGCGTAACGGAGCACATTTGTCGAACACGATGCTGAAGAGGTAGTTGCTGGTGGCGTAGTCCTTGCGGCGATAGTAGGCGCCGGCCACATAGCCAAGGGCGCGATAGTAGAGCACGTTTTGGGTTACCGATGCTTTGGTTTTGTCGAAGAAGGTTACGGCTTTTTGTTTGTCGATGCCATAGAAATATCCTTTCATGGTTTGGAACCAGTAGCGGTTTTTCAGGAAGGTGTCTTTGGTTTCGGCATAGCGCTTTTCAACCTGCGCGGTTACCAGTGCGTTGGCGGGGTTCGACTGCTGGCCGTCGTAGTCCCATCCTAATGCTGTGGTGCTGGCGGTTTCGATAGCCTTGGCGTAGTATAAAAATTCGATGAAGCTCCTCACCTTTTCATCCTGCGCATTCAGTGCGCTGTAGGCAGCCGGCAGAGGTTGCTTTTTTTGCACGGCGGTGTAAAGGTCGTTGATGCCGGTGGCCTTTGCGTCGTTCAGAAGCATTGACGAAAGTTGTGTGTCGGGCACTTTGCCTTCGAGATATGTTTTCCAGTCGGCGGTGATGTCGTCGTTGAAACGGGTCACGTATTTGTCTTCGAACACGATGTCGTAGAACACTTCGTAGGGAGCGAAAAACAGCGGTGCATACGATTTGTCAACATACACTTCGGGAGTGAAGTTGGTGTCGTAGTCGTAGCCCCAGTCCATGTCGGCGCACGCCACAATCACGCCATAGAGTCCGAGCAAGCCCAGGCTAAAAAGCGCGGCCAGTGTTTTGATAGAGGTTGTCTTCATCGCGATAGTGTTTCAGATTAAAAGTATCCAAATCATAAAAAATAACCTCGGCGGGAGGTTGGGCCAGGACGCCCGTCAGATCGTTGGCCATTTCGGTCAGGTCTGCTGCCGCAATGCTTTCGATTTTGATCCGGTCGCCGGCCTCGAAAAAGTGGTCGAGTTTAAGCACATTATGCGTCACTTCAAAGAACGGGATGCCTTCTTGTTTTCTGAAACTGGTGTCGCCCGCAAAGGTGTTCACATCCACCTTGTTCAGGAGGGCAATCACCTTGTTGCCCCGAATGTGCAATCCCCACGAAAACACCGGAAGGGCCACGTCGAGGGGCAAGGGATAGTGCTTCAGGCTTTCGGTGTAGCGTGTTGCTGTGCGTCGGTCATAAATGGAATTGGACGAGTCGGCGGCGATGTGACCCATGTTGTAATACATCAGCACCCCGCGGTCCACGGCGGGCACGCCGGTGCGTTTGAAATATTTCACCTGATGGAGGCGAATGGTGGCCGACAATTTTTTGGCACCGGCTTTCTTCAGGGCTTCCAGGAAACTGAAGTAGGTATCTTTGCTGGTCAGGGTCCAGTCGCAATCGATCTGCACTTCGGAAGTGGTGATGTTCTGTTGTTTGTTTACTTGAAGAATAAGCGATAGAATTTTCTTGGCCAGATCGTTAACGTCAACATCCTTTGCCAGCATCACCTCGTTCTTCAGATACACAACCGGAACAATGTTGAGTGCGCCGGGCGCCGAACGGAACGCGACGGCAGACAACGGCATGGGCACACCGTTCTTCAGGACCACATCAAAATAGCGGACATACAGATGCGACACGTTGTTTTCTTTCAGCGTCCATTGTTCTTCGGGCGAAAGATCGAACGTGGTTCGCCAATAATAGAAAGCTACGGCGGGTGACTTGGGTGACGTGCAATGAAAAAGTGAAAGGCAGAAAAGCAGAACGAAAATGGGGCGGGTCATTGTCTTTGAGTGAAGCAAAGTAACGCGAAAAATTCAAAATCCCTACCTTCATCCCCATGGAAGAAACGCAACCTACATACGGCAATGGCAAGATTGCTTACCTCGAAATTCCAACCTTGAACCAGGCACAATCCGCCAATTTCTACAGGGCTGTGTTTGGCTGGCGCATCCGCACGCGCATGGACGGTGCTGTCGCGTTCGACGACGGCGTGAACGAGGTGAGCGGCACGTGGGTAACGCACCGGCCACCGTCCAACCATCCGGGCATACTCACTTATATTATGGTAGAAGACATTCACAACACCATTGCCCTCATTCTCGCCAACGGCGGCGTCATTGTGCAGCCGCTGGGTTTGGATGCTCCCGAAATCACGGCGCGGTTCAGCGACCCCTCGGGAAACGTGATGGGCATTTTTCAGGATCGCGAATCGTAAGGGAATTTTAAAATGGAAAAGGTTATCCGTTGTTTCAAACTTATTTTTACTGGCCACGTCACCGAACTTCCGAAGCCCACACAATAGCATTCGAAACCAGCTTTTCAAAATTCACATTGCTGCACAACGAAGCATCGTGACCAATGCCGATGTAGACGGCGCGGTGATAGTGTGGGTTGGTCCAGATGATGGGGTGATCGCCCATGGGTTTGGTTTGGGTGTAGGTCGCTTCGTCGGCCGTGGCCAGCACGTGCACATTGGTGCGAGGGCTCTTGTCGAACTCATACCATTCGTCTGACACGTCGAATTTTTCCGGCAGGTTTTTGGTGACGGGATGACTCCGGTCTTCCACCACCACGGTGCCTTTTTGAAAGGCGGGATGTGGCGAATAGACCACGTCGCCCATCAGTTCTTCAAACCATTGCCAATAGTGTGTGCCCGGTTTCAGGAAGCTTTTGCCGGTGAGGCCAGCGGCGTGAATGCCCACCCATCCTTTTCCCTGACGGATAAATTTTTCGGTGGCATCCTGTTGGGCGCGGGTCATGTCGAACGGAGCAAGTTGCAACTGCACGATGACCTGGTATTGATTGAGGTTTGCGTCGTTGAGAACGCTGGTGTCGGCGGTGATGTCGATGGCGAAGTTGTTTTTGTCGGCGATCTTTTTCAGAAACGGTTTGGCGGCCGTCATCATCTTGATATGATCTTCGTGTCCCGAGAGCATGGCGAGCACGCGAAACGCTGGTTTGGGTTTGAACGCTGTTGCCACGGAAAGCAAGCCCGTTGTCGTTACAAGCAATACGAATACAGCAAACAATCTGCGCGTCAGCAAGGGCTTCATGGTTTCTTAAGTTTAGGTTTCGATAGCCGGAAAGGTTCAAGACATTCCGGATGTCGGTTGTCTTGGGCACTGCCGACCTAATGCTAGATACGATATCGCAGCGGCATTTTCAACCGTGCCCCAGGTCCCTCAGGATGCGCGGCCGGAGTACTACGTTTACCAGCGGTTCGCATGCAGATCTATTTTTGACAGACACAAGATTGTTGACAACCGTCCATAGCAATCGGGTTGCAGTTTTGTGCGGGATACGTTAAACTTGTTTTATATCATCTTCACCACCCTATCCATGCTGCGAATCATTTTACTTCCGTCAATTCTCATACTGTGTTCTGTCACCTTCGCGTTGGCCCAATCCACTTCAAAACCTTTTCGCATCGGGGTGGCCGGTCTCACCCACGGCCATGTTGGGGGAATTCTGAATCGCGCCCACGACGGCGACATCGAAATTGTGGGCATTGCCGAACCCGACCGCGCACTGGCCGAACAATACCTGACGCGCTACAAACTGCCGATGACGTTATGGTATGCATCGCTCACGGAAATGCTTGACAAAACAAAACCGGAAGCCGTGACCGGATTCAATAGTACCTTCGAACACCTTGAAACCGTGAAAGCCTGTGCCCCGCGCAACATCCACGTGATGGTGGAAAAGCCGCTTGCCGTGAGCAACGATCATGCCTCGCAGATAAAAGCCCTCGCGGCAAAACACAAAATCCATGTGCTCACAAACTATGAAACCACATGGTACGGCAGCAACACCAATGTGCGCGACCTGTTTATCGCAGCCCATCCCTTTGGTAAAATCCGCAAGGTGGTGGTGCACGATGGCCACCAGGGTCCGAAAGAAATCCACGTCGGCCCCGAATTTCTCAATTGGCTCACCGATCCCGTGAAGAACGGTGGCGGCGCCGTGATGGACTTTGGTTGCTATGGCGCCAATCTTCTCACCTGGCTCATGAACGGCCAACGTCCCCTCGCCGTCTTTGCCGTGACGCAACAACTGAAGCCCGCCATCTATCCCAAAGTTGACGACGAGGCTACCATCGTGCTCACCTATCCCGACGGACAAGGCATCATACAAGCTTCATGGAACTGGCCCTTTGGCCGGAAAGACATGGAGATCTATGGCGAAACCGGCTATGTGATTGCCGACAAGCAAGGTTCAAAAATCCGCTCGGCACAAGACAAACCCGAAGAGTATGTGAAAAGCCCCGACCTCGCCAAACCCTATAACGATCCTTTCGCTTACCTGGCCGCCGTGGTGCGTGGCGAAGTGAACGTGAGCGCAACAGACTTGTCGTCGCTGGAAAACAATCTTCTTGTGGTTGAAATTTTGCAAGCCGCAAAAGAGTCGGCCGCGCAAAAGAAATTGATTTACCTGACGAAGTAAGTCAGCGCTCACAAGTGCCTGAGCATGAAATCGTCATCCGTCAACATCTAAATCGGGAACCCATATCAAATCGTCACACGCTTCTTTGCTGCGACTGATTTGTAGACTGCTTCCACCACGCGAATGTCTTTTAATCCTTCTTCGCCGGGTGCTAACAAAGCTGTGCTGTTGAAGATGGCCAGCGCGTCATCGTCCATTTGTTTTGCCTGTTGATTGTCGATGGGGAAGTTGATCACCTTGCCGTCGCTGGTCATGCCGTTCAGGCCGTTGTAGCCTTGAAAGGGAACGAGTTTATACCAGCCCTTTGCGCACGTCACTACTAACGTGTTCATGCCTTTGCCAAAGCTGGTTTCGCATTGCGCCGTGGCGCCGCCCGGAAACTCAAGTTGAAAGTTCATGGTCTCTTCCACCTCCTTATAGATCTCAGGTCGTGTGGTCGATGCCTGCGCGGTCACGGCGATGGGTTCAAGTCCTGTGCTGTAGCGGGTGGCGTTGAGAGGATACACGCCCATGTCGTACATGGCACCGCCGCCGAGGCTTTTCTTTTGTTTCCAGTGGTCGGTGCGTGGATCGAAGTAGCCGGCGGCCGCTTCCACACGGGTCACTTTACCATAGGTGAGATCTTTCCTGTATTTAATGATCTGCTGGGTGTTGGGATCGTGATGCACGCGATAGCCGATGCTGAGCTTCACCTTGTTGCTCTTGCACGCATCGATCATGCTTTGGCATTCGGTCACCGTCATGGCCATGGGCTTTTCGCACCACACATGTTTCCCGGCCTTGGCGGCGCGAATGGAATATTCGGCGTGCATGGAAGGCGGCAACACCACATACACCACGTCGATGTCGGGGTTGTTGGCCAGCTCATCGAAGTTGGTGTAGCTGTAGATGTTTTTGTCGGGGATGTTGAATTGTTGTTTCCATTTCTCGGCTTTGGCGGGTGTGCCCGTCACGATGCCGGCGAGATAGCAGTGCTTGGTTTTTTGCAGGGCCGGTGCCAGCAGGTCGGTGCTGTAGTAGCCCAGGCCCACCAGGGCAACGCCCAGTCGTTCCTTCTTTTGCGGGATGATGATGTTGGAAAACGCACTTTGCGTGAAGGCAATGCCGGCCGCTCCGGCAGCGGCGCGTTGCATGAAACTTCTCCTCGAGATCATGGTTGTTCTGGGTTAAGGTGTAACATCAGGGACAGGCGTTTGCCTTTCCCGAAGATAACACCTCCCGGCACATCCATCAACATCTGTTCAACAACTTGTTTGGTACTTACAGGCCCAGCCGATCCATCTCGGCTTTCTCGTAGTCGCCGTCTTCGGCCGGATAGCGGAGTTCGAATTTGCCCGATTGTTTTGCCAGCGCCCACACCAGGCCTTCGCCAGCGGGCACGGGGGTGGTAACGGATTGAAAGATCGGATCGTCGAAGGCCTTGTCGGCGTCCACCACCTGCCATCCTTTTTCCTTGAACATGCTGATGAGGTCGCCAGCAAATAGCGCGGCCGCGAGGTTGTGATGCAGCAATAGCGTGTGTTTGATGTGACGGCCGGTCAACTGAAACGATAGCGATTCATAATACTGCGCCCGGTCCAAAAGATGTTGGAGGTAAAACGCCCGGAAGCCCGCCACGTCTGCTTTCGGATTTTCGCGTAGCCGTTTCACCAGCCTGCTGTCTACATACCAGTCCGACGCATCGATGGTGACGGCGCCATTGCGATAATGATGTTCGCGCAGCAGGTCCCGGAACGCGTCTATCTTCTGGCGGGTGTCTCCTTCCTTGAGGTATGGAAACCGAAACATGGGAATGTAGCCGTCATACTTTCGGATGATGGAGTCTGTGCGCAGGAATTCATTCCGGAAGGCTTCGAACGTAACCTTGCTGCTGCCATAGTTGATGTGCGAGAAGGTGTGGTTGCCCAGGCGATGGCCAGCGTTGCTCCATTGGGTAAGGAGGTATTTTCCCTTGTTGTTGCGTTTGTTGGCGCCGGTAACAAAGAAGATGGTTTTCACGCCGCCGTCGCGGAGATGCTTCAGCAACATGGCGTTCCACTGTTCGAAAGTATAACCTGGCATGTCGTGTGTGACGCCGTCGTCGAAGGTGAAACTGATGGAGGGCTGGCTCCATGCCGTTGCACTTAGCAAGGCGAACACAAGTGTTTTGAGTGTGATGTTCATCATGGGATTGTCAATGTAGCGTCGGCATATCGTGTTGCATCTACGCGTTATGCAATATAGACGTCAACGCGTTTAAACAAAAAAAGACCGTGCGGGTGGGCATGGTCTTCCTATTGGGAAAATGTCTTTTTCTAGAAGATTGTGGGCCGGGCTTTATAGCCTTTTGTGGGGATATTGAACCCTGCCGACAGAATGTATTGCGCCGAAAAGAAGCTGTGTTGGGCGCGCCCTTGCAAATAGAGTTTGGCATCGGTGTAGTTGGCAAACGATCCCTTCACACCAAACTGCAGAAACAAATAGCGGAAGGCATCATAGCGCAACGCGCCGCCTACCCCAATCACGTAGCCCGACACACGGAAAGGTCCATCGTTGTGTTTGCCCATGATGTAGGAATCGGTCTTGGGCACCAGTGCTCCACCGCCAAAGCGGATGTTGGCGCTAAGCCTGTGCTTCAGGTTTTTGGATTGCAGAAACTGAAAACGTTTCAGTAAGCTCAGCATAAGGTAGTTGTTGCCGTTGGTGTGTTCAAAGTGCACGAAGTCGGGTGTCACCAGTGTGTCGAGGTCGTAGCGAACGCCTTCGATGTCGCCCGTGAGGTGCAACGTCTGGTAGTCGCTCACCACATACTTAAGGTGGTTCCAGCAAAGTTCGATGCCGAGGTCGTGTTTGTCGTTGAAGAAGTAGCCGCCGCTCATCACGTATTGGGGCACGGTGAGGGGTGTCTTGAAGAAGTTATCCCAGTCCGGTTTGTCTTCAGCCACGGCGTTGTGCAGCGTGAAGCTGTAGTTGCCTGTGACGCGATCTTCGAAGTGGATGGTGCTGTTGGTGTAGGCGTCGCGGTGATAGCCCCATTCAAAGAAAAACTCGCCATGGAGCTTCTTCTTTTTGGTTTCACCGGTTTGAATGTCTTGGGCGAGTAGCGACGAAGTGGCTAACAGGCTTAGAAAAGTCAGGAAGTATAAGAACCGCATAGATAAAAAATTTCCAACTAAAAGCGATGCGAAATAATAGAATAAAAGTATGTAAACGGTGGCTTTTGGGGATTTTATTTCACACTTAAACTGTCTCGATTCTTACATGGCTGTTCACCCGTGTCGCGCACAGGGAACAATCGGTTGAAGTGGCCCTGTTCTAACGATATCGGTACTGGTTGAATGGGGGATCGACCTTAAAATTAGCTTAAAACTCCTTGGGCTGCCCCGTAGCTGTGTATTTTGCGCCATTTACTGGGCACGGATACGTTCGTTGGTCGCCTGTTCTAGGTATGTCCCCATCTAAACCGGAGGTGTTCTCAGGCCCTTCAGGTGTTCCAACCAGGGCGCTAATCGTCAGGTCTTTCAATGGCAAAAATTGGCGTATACCGAAGGCGTTGTGCAGCCCTTGTTCATCCGTTTGTCAGACTTGGGTCGGTTGCTGAATGCAAGCCCCCTGCGGGTCACCAATCCTCAATGGCAAAAGGTTGGCCCTGTCCGCAATTTAGTCATCCAAAAACCCGGTGCCATGCCCGGAAAAAACACGGTTATAGTTTCTGATTTTTGCTATTATTGTTCGTAATTATTTTCAGAAACTTGAATCTATCCGAACAACAGGTCGAAGCGCTATCGCCGAATTCTGCTGCCTTCGTTGCTGGTAAGAAGTTATCGAATAAAGAAAGCTGGGAGAGCTTCGCCAAAAGCGACCGGTCCCTCTGGGGAGCCATTAAAGGAAGCGGCAAGTCGCCCTATCTCACACAGATCGATGCTGTGAACATCGCTTATAAATGCACCTGCCCGTCGCGGCAGTTTCCCTGTAAACACGCCATCGCCTTGCTGCTGCTCCACATTCAGAACGGCAGCATGTTCGCCGTGGCCGAAGAGCCCGAATGGGTGAAGGAATGGGTTGACAAACGCGCCTCGAAAGTGGAACAGAAGCCCGCCGAACCCAAAGAGCGTACCGAAGAAGAGGAAGAACAGCTGAGCAAGTCACGCGAAAAAACACAAGCCTCCCGCCTCTCGGGCGTGCAGGCCGGCGTGGCCGAACTGGAACTGTGGCTGTGCGACCTTGTGCGCATGGGCATGCTGGACCTGCCCAACAAGCCGCAAAGCGAGTTTCAAAAGGTGGCCGCCCGCATGGTCGATGCCAAGGCACCCGGTCTTGCCGGGTGGGTCAAAGCCTTCTCGACCCTGAACTATGGGCAGCCCGACCAGTGGCAACCCGAAGCACTCGCCATTTCCGCCAAGCTCTTCCTCCTGCTCCGCGGCCTCAAAAACTACGACAACCTCACGCCCCTGTGGCAACAAACACTGCGCAACCTTTCGGGCTGGAGCCAGTCCACCAAGGAGCTGTTGGCCAACGAAGAAGCCGAAGCGGTGAAAGACGAATGGCTGGCCGTGGGCCAGGAAGTGCTGGTCACCGACGACGAAATTACTGTGCAACGCAATTGGCTGGTGGGCATTCGCACTCAACGGACCGCCCTCATCCTGAACTTCGGCACGCGGTTTTCGGCGCTTGAAAACAACGTGTTGCCCGGCAGTGTGCTTGAGGCGGAGCTGGCGTTCTTTCCGGCCATCCTTCCCGAACGTGCCGTCCTGAAGCGGCAGCGTCGCGTCACGAATCAGCTGCCGGGCAAACCTGTTGCTTTTGAGTCGTGGCTTGCTGTGCAGACCCACAAGGTGGCCGCGCTGCAAAAATATCCCTGGGCAAACGATCTGGTGGTGGTGCTTCAGCAGGCACGCATGATCAACAACGACGGCGTGTGGCTGGTAGCCGATGCGTTGCGGCATGTGTTTCCGGTGGTGAAAGACCTTGACCTGAAAAAGCCCGTGCGCTGGCTCAGCATCACCGGCAACGAAGCCCTCGACATGGCCCTGGTGATCCGCGACAACCACGTGATTCCCCTCGGCGTGATTAAAGAAAACACCTACTATCTCCTGTAGCATGAGCTGGAAGAACCTGATCGACATCGCCCTGCTGGGAACGGACAAAAAAACACTCGACGTGCGCGTGCTACCCGAAGGTATTGCCGAGTTTCTGGAACTGCGCCATGCCCAGTCGCCAGAACTGAAGCTGCTGGAAGCAGCGGCCCTCACCTACTTCTATGAAACATCGGGAAAGTTGCCGCCAAAATTTGAAGGCGAATGGAACGACGCCATCATTGAAGAGACAAAAGCTGTGGCCCCCGAAGAATACCTGGCCCTGTTCGGACGCATCCAACTCACCGACTACCAGATCCGCGAAAAACTGTTGAACCTCTGGCTCGACGTGCTCATCAAAAAAGATCAGATCATCAACTCCGACCGCGTCACACAACTGCTCACCGAAGGCAGCGGGCTGGCTATTCAAACCAAAGACAAGATTCTCTCTGTGATTGGCAACAAGGGCCAGTGGGCGCTGTCGCTCACGCCGGAGTATAACTATAAAAAACAAACGCTCGATCTTTCCCTGTGGCACGAAGGCACGTCGCAGGAACGCAAGAATCTTTTTACGGGACTGCGCAGAACCGATCCCGGCAAGGCCATGGAATTGCTTCAGAGCACCTGGGCCACCGAGTCGATCGTGAACAAGCGTAGCTTCCTCGACGTGGTGCTCGAAACATCGTCGGCCGCCGACATTCCGTTTGCCGAAGCGTTGATGGCCGGCGAGTTTGCACATACTGCCAAGGAAAAGAAAACCGAAAAGGAATGCCGCAAGCTATTGGCGTCGCTGCTGCTGAAATATCCCGTGTCGGCGCTCTATCAAACTACCACGGCACAACTCACCCCCTACTTCGCAATGGAAAAGAAGGGACTGACCGGTTGGGTGAGTGGAAAACAAAAAGTGACGCTCACGCTGCCCGAGCAGGACGATGCCTTCTGGAATGCCAAACACATGGACGAAACTTTTGGGCTAGATGTGAAGGGAATCGACAGCGCCTGGTTTCAATACCCATCCTTGTTCTGGATGAGCCACTTCCTCGAATTTATTCCCCGCGATTTCTGGATCACATTCTTCAACAACAACACCGCCGATTGGGTCCAATACTTTCTGGAACGCGAAACCTTCCGCGTCACCATTTCGGGCCGCAAGGAATCGATTTATAAACAAGCGCTCCTGGGCAACCTGCAAACCCATCGCGACACAACGCTGGCCAGGCCTCTGCTGTGGGACATGCCCGTGACCGAAATGCTTGACTATTTCAAATACATGCACCCCGACGACTTTGAAGCGCTGATCGAAAAGTATGGCTACTATGGCGATGCCGATGTGCTGGCCAGCGGACCATACGGACCGGAGTTGTCGTGGACGCTGCTGTTCTCGCAGAAGGTTGTGGAGAAAGCCTATCACCAGGCCACACAATCGTTCCCCAATGCCATGCTGGGAAAAGTGATTGCCCAGTTTGCCGACAAGAAAGTGCACGGCGATCTGCTTCGGTATCACGAAAAAATAAAAGGATCGAATGCCTACGACCTCTGGAACCGGGTCATCTTCGAACCCGCGCATCACGCCCTTGAAATAAGAATCCGTATCGATGACTATAAACTGAACGCATCATGAATGTATTACGTCAACACGCCGAAATCCAATTCCACGAAGAGCTGGAGGCTTTGAAAAAACTGGACACGGGAGCACGTCCGCCAAACTGGGACCTGTCACCGTCGGCGGTCGTTACCTACCTGATGGGTGGAAAGCTATCCAACGGTTTTGTGATCACCCCCAAATACATCGGCAACCAGCGGCTCATGGAAATCGCGGTGGCTACCCTCACCACCGACAGGGCCCTGCTGCTCTATGGCATTCCGGGAACGGCCAAGTCGTGGGTGTCGGAGCACATAGCGGCCGCCATCACGGGCGACTCCACGCTGTTGATTCAGGGCACAGCCGGCACCGGCGAAGAAGCCATTCGCTACGGATGGAACTATGCCAAGCTATTGTCTGAAGGACCATCGCAAGCAGCGCTGGTAGTCACGCCCATGATGAAGGGCATGCAAACGGGCCGCCTCGTGCGCATCGAAGAACTGACGCGCATCTCGGCCGACGTGCAAGACACGCTCATCACCATCCTCTCCGAAAAAACATTGCCCGTGCCTGAACTCAACACAGAGATACAAGCCGAAAAAGGATTCAACGTGATTGCTACGGCCAACAACCGCGACAAAGGCGTGAACGAACTTTCGTCGGCTCTCAAACGCCGGTTCAACACCGTGATCCTTCCCGTGCCCGCCACCGCCGAAGAAGAAGTGAACATTGTGCAGACCCGTGTGGCCAGCTCCATCAAAACACTGGAGTTGCCCGCGCAACTGCCCACCCTTCAGGAGATACAACGCATCGTCCGCATCTTCCGCGAGCTGCGCAACGGCGTGACGGAAGACGGCCGCACAAAAATAAAATCACCCACGGGCACCGTGAGCACAGCCGAAGCCATCTCGGTGGTGAACAGCGGCCTGGCGCTGGCAGCACACTTTGGCAACGGCAAGCTGAACGCACACGATGTGGCATCGGGCCTGGTTGGCGCCATTGTGAAAGACCCTGTGCAGGATGCCGTGGTGTGGAAAGAATATTTGGAGAACGTGGTGAAAACGCGTGAAGAATGGAAAGACATTTACCGTGCCTGCAAGGAAATTTCATTTTGATGTAAAGCCCTATGGAAGAACGTTTGAAGAATCATATTACGACGTGCGCACAGAGCGCTGTCAATAGTGTTGAGATGAATCGTTATGACAACGCACAGCAACTCACGGACCTCATCCGTCAATGGGAACGTGTGCTTTTGGGAGAGATCGTGGTCACGGAAGCGTTGGTGAGCAACCTCAAGAAGTTGTCGAACTATTATGGTGTGGCCGACTTTGTGCACAAGGTGATCAACGATCCGAACCGCGCCTATTCCAAAGATGCCCATCCGCGTTGGCCACTCGATCACCCTGTGGTGAATCAACTCATACAGGCCCGGTGGCTGGAACCGGAAGACTCGTTTAGCTATTCCATCATCAAACAATACATTGTTGCGTTGTTTGATGAAACCGAGGACCAGGAATCGTTGGTGGCCGACCTCTACCGCCGTGGCTTCACCGACGAAATATTGGTGCGCACCATGTGTGGCCTGGAGTATGATCCGTTCTATATAGGACGCTCGCGCTACCGCAACAACACTGAAACCGACGAACGAAAAATTTCATCGTTTGGAAAATATCTGCTGCCCAAACTGGCGCCGAAGAAAGGTTTCCTCGGCCTGGGCAAGGAGAGCGGATTGAAAACCTATATCGACGATCTGTACCGGACGCAGGAATTTAACCGCGGCTACAAAATAAACTACCTTCAATTTCTGGCCGACTATTTTCCGGAAGGTCTTGAAGGATCGGAACGCGAATACCTGTTGAGCACGGAATATGGCCGCCAGGTTATGGATGTTCAGGTATTGTATTGGCTGCTCAATCTCAATCCTGTTAAATACGAAACGCTTGCGTTGCAGGCTTTGGATGAATCGAACGCCGCCATCGAAAAAAAGATGTCGGTATACCTGAAGCTCGACAAGGGGTTGCCCGGCAAATACGATGAACAAATCACGGCCCTGGGCGAAAGTCATTTGGCATTCTTCCTCACCGATGCCTCGAATGAACGCTACTTTAGCGACCCCGGCACAGACCAGGGTTCTTTTACGGAAGCGTATACAGAATACTTGTGGAACAAAAATGAGGCAGACGCAACATCGCGTATCGAACGGTTGATTGCCGAATCGACATTCCTCCCCGCCTACTACTTTCACTACCTGAACCGGAAGCTTGGAGAACGTGTGATCCCGTTGCTGATGACCGTGCTCTTCAAAGATTACCAGAAGATGCCTTCGAACGAGCGCGAATATGCCAAGGTGATTCTGGCCATTCTGGACAAGTACGACCTGCTGGCTTACATGGACAAGCTCATCGAATTTGGTGTGACGATGGCCGACAAAAAATCGCGCGTGATGTTGGCAAAGACCCTGTCCCGTTTTCAGGAACAGATGGTGCCGCGTGCCGTGTTGCTGCTGGCAGAGAAAACCACAGCACAACGCGAGATGGCTGCGCTCCTCCTTTCTACAGTGCCCACGCCCGAAGTGACGAACGTGCTGAACGATGGCGTGGACCGTGAAGTGAACGACGATACCCGAGACATCATGCTTGAAACCCTGCAAGACCAACGCTTCGCCCATGCGCTGGACCTTGCCCAGGTGAAGCACATGATTCAACTGGCCGACACCCGGAAAAAGATGGCCAAGTGGAGCGAGAAACTTTTGGTGGAAGAAGACTTGCCCGCGCTCTATTGGAAAGACGGCGCACAACTCACGGAGAAAGAAATACGCTTCCTGTTCTATCGCATGAAGCGTTCGAAAGGCACCAACTCCGACATCGAAGCCCGGCAGGTGATTCACCACATCGACACCACCCGGAGCGGTCCCTTTGCCAAAGCTTTAGTGGCGGCTTTTCAACAAAGCAATGCCGATAGCAAGCTGAAATATTATCTCATTCTTGGCGGCCTGCTGGGCGACGACGAGATGATGTATAACCTGCACATGCTTTTCAAAAAGAGCGTGACCGACAAACGCGTGAAGATGGCGGAGTATGTGATCGGCGCACTGGCCATGGTGGGCTCGGACAAAGCGTTGCGCATCGTGGAATCGATCTATCGCAAATTTGCCAACAAGAAGCCGGTCCTTAGTGAAGCCGCCAAAGAAGCCCTGGACGCCGCTGCACAAGAACTCAACATTACCCTCGATGAACTGGGTGACCGCATTGTGCCCACGTTCGACTTCGACGGTCTGTATAAACCCTTCACCATCGAAGGCGAATCGTTCCGCGCGTTCATCAACCACGACTTCAAGCTGAACTACTTCAACGAAGACAATAAGCTCAAAAAATCTCTTCCGGCCAATGCACCGAAAGAATTAAAGACGGAGTTCAAGGAGATTGAAAAAGAAATCAACGACGTAGTGAAAACCCAGCCCGGCCGTCTCGAGAAATGTATGCTCGATGAACGCCGCTGGTCGCGCGAACAATGGGAGCACGTATACCTCAACCACCCCATCCTGTTTGTCTATGCCATGAAGCTTATCTGGGGAGCCTACGACGCTGAGGGGAACCTGGTGCAGGTTTTCTATTGCACAGAAGACACCACGCTGAACGACGTGAACGATGAGGAAATCACCGTAGACGACAGTCATCGCATCGGCATTCTCCATCCGCTTCACCTCACCGAAGAGCAACTGAGCCAATGGAAAGACAAAGCCTACAACTTGCCATTGACCACCGTGTTCCCGATTCTTGATCGACCGGTGTTCAGTGTGCTGGAAGAAGAAAAGGAATTGAACGTATCAAAACGTTTTTTCAAAAAGGCCGTGCCCAAAGGAGCCGACTTTGTGAATACATTCCTGGTGAAACAAAACTGGCACAAAGGCTCGGGCGACGGCGGACGTTCGGAGTTCACCAAAACCTTTAGTGAACGTTTGAAAGCCTATGCCAGCATTGAAGGACCGGCGGCATTCTATCAGGGTGGAAACACACCGGCCACCGTCTATGAAATCATCTTTCAGGGCAAAGACTGGAACGATGTGGTGAAGATAAAAAACGTGCCCAAAGTTTTTTATTCTGAAGTGATGGCCGACATCGATCAACTGATCAACCTGAACTAACACATGGCGATTCAGATTTTAGGCATACGGCATCATGGTGTGGGATCGGCGCGAAACGTGCTGCGCCAGCTTGAACAATTCAAGCCCGACATGCTGCTGGTGGAAGGCGCCCCCGAAATGACGGAGGTGCTTTCGCTGGTGGGCAAAGAAGGCCTCACACCACCGGTGGCCATCATGGTCTATAACCAGGAGAATCCAAAACAATCGTCATTCTATCCCTTTGCCGAATACAGTCCCGAGTGGACGGCCGTGCGCTATGCCAATCAAAATAAAATACCCGTGCGCGCCATGGACCTTCCGGCCGCAGTGAGTTTTGTGAAGCGCGATGCGGAAGAAGCCGCAAAAGAAATTCCAGGCGAAGATGAAGCTGCCCTGCAGGAAGCACCCATCCCGGTTTACCATCGCGACCCTCTCTCCCACCTTTCCGAAGCCGCCGGTTTCCGGAACAGTGATGACTGGTGGGATCATCATTTTGAATCTACACTAACCAACACCGACCACTTCGAGGCTGTGCACCACGCCATGGACTCGCTGCGTGCCGAAGGTGTGGTGTCGGGCCTCGATCGCGAAAACATAGACCGCGAAGCCTACATGCGCACCATCATCCGCCAGGCGCAGAACGAAATGTATGAACGCATCGCCGTGGTGTGTGGTGCATGGCATGGCCCCGCCCTGGTGGAACTCGACGCCACAGCCAAAAGTGACGCCAAAATTCTGAAGGCTCTCCCGAAATCAAAAATCAAAGTGGCCTGCACGTGGATTCCCTGGACCAACTCGCGTTTGTCGATTGCGTCGGGCTATGGTGCCGGCATCTATTCGCCGGGGTGGTATGAGCACCAATGGAACATTACCGACCAAACCGAGATTCGCTGGCTGGCGAAAGTGGCAGCCACGTTCCGCGAAAAGCAGATGGATATTTCTACGGCCCACGTCATCGAAACCTATCGCCTGGCGCGTAGCCTGGCCGTGCTGCGAAACAAGCCATTCATCGCGCTGGACGAGTTGAACGAAGCCACGCTTTCGGTGATGTGCATGGGCGATGGCATTCTGCTAAACCTCGTGCGCGAACAACTCATCGTGGGCAACTCCATGGGGCACGTGCCCGACGACATTCCCAAAGTGCCCCTGCAAGAGGACTTTGAACAGCACATCAAAAGCCTGCGCCTGAAACTGACCGCCGTTCCAAAAACCTACGACCTTGACCTGCGCAAAGAAGGCGACCTGGAACGAAGTGTCTTTTTTCATCGCCTCGAAATCATAGAACTTCCCTGGCTTTCCCGAACGGCATCGCGCACCAAGGGAACCTTCAAGGAATCGTGGACGGCCGAGTGGAAACCAGAGCTGATGATTGTGCTTATCGACAAGGCCTTTCTGGGCAACACCATAGAAGCCGCAGCCGAAACCCTGGTGCGAAAGCAAGGCACTGAAACCGACAAGATCACCGAGCTGGCCCGGCTCATTCAACTGAGCATCCCGGCCCAACTCTATCAGAACCTCGACCACCTGCTCTTCCGCATCAACGAGCTCACATCCATCTCCGCCGACATCGTGGACCTGATGAACGCCATACCCCGACTTGTGGACATCAGTCGCTATGGCGATGTGCGTCGCTCGGATTTGTCGGTGTTGAATACCGTAGTGCAACAGCTGCTTACAAAAGTATTTGTAGGCCTGCCCAACGCCTGCTATGGATTGGACGAAGCCAACTCGCAGAACATGTTCGGCCTCATCACCCGCGTGAACACCGGCGTGCGCCTCTACGACAACGTAGACACCGAACAACAATGGTACGACACGTTGCATCGCCTGCTCGACAAGCACGGTGTGAACCACATCATTCTCGGCTGCGTGTGCCGCCTGCTCCTCGATGCACAACAACTGTCGGAAGAAGAAACGGAACGCCGCATTTCGTTCGCCCTCTCCAGTGCCAACGATCCGTTTGAAGTGGCGGCGTGGCTGGAAGGATTTCTCGGTTCCAACGGAATGATCTTGTTGTATGACAATCGCCTGTGGAACCTGATGTACTCGTGGGTGGAGTCTTTGCCCGACGACACGTTCACACAGATACTGGCCCTGCTCCGCCGATCGTTCTCCAAATTTGAATATGGGGAACGGCGGCAAATCGGTGTCCGTGCGCGAAAAGGTCGTGCCGTGGAAACACATCAGAGCTTAACGGAACGCGAAGGTTTTGATGCCGAACGCGCCGCACAAATATTGCCTGTGCTGAAAGAATTGTTGGGAGGTGTAGAATAAAAACAACGAACGATGGAACCCAAGAACGATATACAACTGGAACGCTGGCGCCTCATTCTGGGTGGCGGACCGGCCGACGGAACAAGTTGCTCGCTCTCCGGAGAAATGCAACAGGTAGATGCTGCCCTCACGGCCCTCTATGACTTCGATCGGAAGCAGCGGTTTGACTATGATGCCGACAAGGAAAAAGGAAAAGGCGGCACCGAAGGTTCGAACCCCGGTGTGGCGCGATGGCTTGGCGACATCCGTAAATATTTCCCGGTGTCGGTGGTGAACGTGTTGCAGAACGATGCCATGCGTCATCCGGAGCTGAAGAAAAAAATGATCTTCGAGCCCGAAATCCTCGAAAAGGCCGAAGCCGATGTGCACCTCGTGGCCACGCTCATGGAGCTTGGCAAACTCATTCCATCCAAAACCAAAGACACCGCCCGCCGCGTGGTGCAAAAGGTAGTGGACGAACTGATGCAGAAGCTGGAACAGAAAACCATCAACGCCCTCGTCGGCGCACTGAACCGTTCCACACGCAACCTGCGTCCCAAACACAACGAGATGAACTGGGACGCCACCATCCGCAAAAACCTGAAACACTATCAACCCGACTATAAAACGATTATCCCCGAAGTGCGCATAGGCTACGGGCGAAAAACCAGAAAGTCACTGAAGGACATCATTCTTTGCCTCGACCAAAGCGGCTCGATGGGAACATCCGTGGTCTACTCGGGCATCTTCGGCGCCGTGATGGCCTCGCTCCCCAACGTGCGCACGCGCATGGTAGTGTTCGACACCGCCGTGGCAGACCTCACAGAAGAATTGAAAGACCCCGTTGATTTATTATTCGGTGTTCAACTCGGCGGCGGCACCGACATCAACCTCGCGCTACAATATTGCCAGGAACAAGTGACGCGGCCCGACGATACCATCCTGGTGCTCGTCACCGACCTCTACGAAGGCGGCAACGAACAAGAGATGCACAAGCGAGCAAAGGAACTTGTTGATTCGGGTGTGCAAGTGATTTGCTTGCTGGCCCTGAACGATCAGGGAAGTCCGGCGTATGATGCAAACAACGCTACGCAGTTTTCAAAGCACGGCATTCCTGTCTTTGCCTGCACACCGGATATGTTTCCGGACCTTATGGCGGCCGCAATAAAGAAGCAGGATTTGAGGCAGTGGGCAGGAGATCGGGATATTGTGGTGAGGTGAACGTAACAAAAGAATTCGGTGAAACTTCAACGCTCAACGCATAAATGAAACTGATCGACAAACTCGCCTGGATAGAAATAGAACAAAGGAAAATTCTATCCACACGAACGCGTGGCAAAGACAAGTATTATATTCCCGGTGGCAAACGCGAGAGCGGAGAGACGGATGAGCAAGCCCTGTGTCGCGAGATAAAAGAAGAGCTTAGCGTAGACCTTCACACGAATTCTATAAAGTTTGTCGGCACCTTCCAAGCCCATGCGCACGGCCATCCAGCTGATACCTTTGTGAAAATGACTTGCTACACGTGTGATTATTCAGGCCGGTTGAGTGCTGCCTCGGAAATTGAAGAACTGAGATGGCTATCGTGTTCCGACAAAGACAAAGTTTCGGAAGTGGATGGGTTGATTTTTGATTTCTTAAAAGAACAGGGACTGTTGGATTAAGCCTTGCGCGAAGGCATCCAACTCTTACTTGATCCGTACTTCATAGTATGCTCGAAATAAGCCAAAACGAAAACCTCGCTTCCCTCCTGCAACATCACGGCGTGGGTGTGCATAGAGATGAAGAGTTTGTTTATACAGACCTTCCCAGGAAGACAAAATTCAAAACAAGAATTGTTTATCGCGAAGAGCGACAGGCCGTCAACTCTCAACTTGACATCCTGGCCATCCCCCAACAGGGGGAACATATCTACGAGTCCTTTGGCGATGTTGGCACCACACTGGAAGATGCCGTCGCAAGAAACTTTCAAAACTTTTCCAGGGGAAGCCTGCATCCTCTGCTGGCAATGTCTGGCAGTCAGGATCCACACACGCTTCAACAGGTAGAAACCGAGGAGTGGAAAATCGGCGACACAACTTGGAAAGCTTACTTGGGAAGTCTGACGCCAAAAACCAACAGCAAAAATTCCGTATCACCTCCGAAGGAATTTTTCCAACGCATTGAGAGCGGAATCCGATCGCAAACATTAGCCAACAGACTTCATTGGTTTCGCAGTTACTATGCTCAATTTAACGATCAGATTACAATCAGTGAATTTCTGATGGACAACCAACCCGTCAATGAATCGGGTACTCTTTTTTTGTCATTGCCCACACTTCCAGATACCGACTTTTACAGCTGTCGGAATTTTATCATTCTTCAAAAAACAGATTCTTGATAATAATAATTGTACAGCGAAGGTTCAGTATTACATTATTTCACAAAGCCAGTCTTGCGCTATTTTTCATCAACCGATAGTATGCATTCCCCGTTAGCGACAACTCATTTGATGAACTGAAATCCGTCACACATTTCTATTTCACTTCCGCTATTCTCCCTGTTATGATTGATGAAATCAATATCAGTCATCTTAAAAATCCGTGAAAGTGGGTATTGTTTCCTGTTGAGGTTACTGCGAATTTTATTCCATCAATGAAGGCGTAGCTTCTGCTCAGAGAGTCTGCGCCCGAATGGTGTTCCCTGTACACCCAGTATCGATATCCTCCATCGTTAACCAATACCCCCGAGTATTATGAAAATCGACAAACTTCAAAACCAATCAGACAACCTGAGCGTTGCTCACGTTAAAGTTCAGTTCGACAAACATGAGATCTCTGTTCAGAACACACCGTTTGGTGTGCGTCTCATGATGCGCGAAGGCTTTCCGGCAGGCGAACTCGGAAGCCCCGCATTTCCCGCCAAGATCATCCGCGTTGTTATTGCTCCTTTC
The DNA here is from genome assembly GCF_016735595.1 of Chryseolinea lacunae. Lineage (GTDB taxonomy): Bacteria > Bacteroidota > Bacteroidia > Cytophagales > Cyclobacteriaceae > Chryseolinea > Chryseolinea lacunae. Next base: position 322,903 of record NZ_JAERRB010000007.1, on the reverse strand, counting down.
ACCGACGCCGAACGCATCGACGTCAAGATTGAGAAGACCGTTGTGCTAAAGGAAGGCCCTGTGCTGGTGGCACCCCTGCAGAAACCTCAACCCGGGGCAAAGGCTCAGAAACCAGAGGGTGAAAACGATAAGATCTTGCACTTCAAAGCAGACGAGCAAGAGCAGGTTATGTTGGAGCGCCACCGGAAATGCGACAGCAAACGCATTGACGACATGGAGAAAAAATTCGATGCTGTCGAACCTTTCCCCGTGCCCGAACTGCACCTGCCAAATACCGAACTTTATGCAAAGGCCTTCAAATCGCCCGACGATGTTGTGCGGATCATCAAGACAGAACATGCCGGTCCCAACAGCGTTCTGATACTGGAAGTGAAGCCCATTCGATATACTAAAGATGGAGGGATCGAACTGTGCACAGACATCGACGTCGCCATCTATTCGCGCGCGGCACAAAAAATGGAATCTACCCACACCAAAGCACTTCTGCGCAACGCCACGCAAGCCAACAGGATCATGGATGAACTGAAAGCTACGGTGATAAACCCGGTTGATATTATTGATTGGGGAAGCCTGCTACCCTACTTCTTCAAATACAACTACGTTGTCATCACCGACAACTATTCATGGAATGCCATGACCATGACCCGTGGCGCTTTCATTGGCGATCAGGTGGCGCACTACAATCGCCTGGCAGACTGGAAGGAAAAGCGGGGCATCACGTCCATCGTTATCACCATCACCGACATTGTTGGGGGCCGGTATGGCAATCACACATCCGGTGCACGCGATCTGCAGGAAGTGATTCGCAATTTTCTCAAGTGGGCCCTGGCACAATGGAACACGTCGTGGGTATTGCTTGGCGGCGATGTGAACGTTGTTCCTGTTCGCAATGCCCCCGGCGCCTCTGAAGGACACATCGGCGTGCAAACGGCCAACAACCCTCCCGACAACAATCAATCTTTCTGGACCGGTGCATTCCTGAAAATGAACGTGGTCAATCCCGGCACATGGTGGCCCGGCAACTGGGCACCGTTGCTGGTGAATGCAACCACCGGCGCGCTCATTCCCCTCGATACCGCCGGGACATCAAGCGGCACCACGCCAGGCTGGTTCTACTGCACCGACAATACGTACGCCACACGCACCACCACACGAACACAGTTTGTCCGCGTGAACGGACCGGCGGCTCTGGTGAATACCACGCTTCAATGGCTGTATGAATGGAACACCATTCCCACCGACTTCTACTACTCCAGCCTGGTGGGCCCAAACTATGACGTCGCTGGCCGTCACGACTGGGATTTGCTCGACAACGGAATCTACGGACAACACACCAACGACGCCGACATGGACGGCATCAACTACTTCCCCGACGTGAGCGTGGGCCGTGCGCCGACATCATCTGCAGAGCAGGCCCGCGTGTTTGTGAACAAAGTAATTGCTTACGAGCAATTGAGAGACCCTGCAGGCAATGCGCTCGACACCACGTGGCTTCACCGCATGGCGCTGGTTTCTTCGAACTGGGGTGGACGATGGGGCATTTACAACAGTGCAGCTTTTCCGCCGCCCGATTTCAACTTTAATCACCCGGCCGGTCAGGCACACACCATCATCAAACTTCCCTCAACAGACTTCGCGCTTAATTTTAACTACAACCTGCTCGCCGTTATTTCCGACACCGATGTCAGAACGATGCCCTACAACGACACCGGCGGAAGAGGCTGGTACTATTGCAAAGGCCCGGCCGATCTGACGCCAAGCGGCATCGCGTTCGACTTTTTCTTCTTCCACTACTTCTTCCCTATTCCTTCTCCGTGGATCGCCGTGAGAGGAGCCGCCGCAGAACTCACACCATCGTATTTTATTCTCGACCACGGCGATGCCGATGGCTCGATGCAAGACCAGGAAACGCTGCGCAAACAAGTTGACACAGAGCTTCCTTTGCTCACGGAGTTTTCAAGACTGTATGAAGATCTGGTTGATCTCAATCCCGCCGACCTGGGTGCAGCGCCTGCCGAAGTGTTGAGTACCACCGCCCTCCAAAACGCGATCAACCGAAAGCAACACTTTGTGAGTTTGTCGGGCCACGGAAACTCAGGTGGATGCTGTGGCTATTCCTCAGCGGTTGTAGCGGCTTCGAACAACGGCAGCCATACCTACATTGCTTTTGCCGACTCGTGCCTCACCAATCAGTTCGACGACAACGACGCCGTGAGTGAACATTCCCTGTTTCATCCCGACGGCGGCGCGGTAGCCTACATTGGCAATTCAAGATTCTCGTGGATCGGTGTCGGCGATAATTTCCAACGCGCATTCTTTCACCGCATGACCACCACCCGCCACCTCGGTCACCTCAACGACACGCGTGTGAGCATGGTAGACGAAGGAACGGGATTCTGGCGTCTATACAACAAGTGGGTCGTGTATGCACAAAACCTGATGGGCGATCCTGAAATGCCCGTGTGGACACGCACGCCGTTAATCATGATCCCATCCATCCCCACAGAATGGGACGTGCGCAAGCCGCTACCGATCCACACCGACCATCGTGTCATCTTCATCCGTCTGCCATTGCCCGGAGTTTTTGCACACATTCAACAAGGAACCTTGCAACGCACCGGCACAACAAACGCCGCCGGCGATGTCACCCTCAGTATCACTGGCTTCACCAGCGGCCCGGCCGAACTCACACTGAGCAAGATCGGATACAAACCCGTGATCGCCACCATAAACATTCTGGTGCCCGCATGGGTGAAAGGCCCGATCAAATTTATCCGCCACCAGGAAGCATCCGACACAACGACAGAGATCGGACTGCAAATTGGAAACGGAACCACAGCAACGGTGAGAGTATACCGCGCAACGAAGAGCTTACCAGACTACGGCATCATTCTCGACGCAGCAACGGATGCGTTTGTGACGGGACGCGAAATAAGCTTCTTCGTGAACGCAGACCGGGAACATGGGTTGATTGAGAAATTCAGGTTTGAGGCTGGGGTTGCGTAAACCGTTGAAGGAATTTTTGTCAATTGAAAAGCGCGGCTTCACTCATGAACGTGAGGCCGCGCTTAATCTTCTATCCTCCAATTTGAGCTTTCGTGGTGAGTGTCGTCCTGTTCTGATTGTATGTCGCGTATGGCTTCGGTGATTGTGTTTGTGACCTTTAGGTCTTTAAATATTTGTTGGGCGTTAGTTGGCGCCGTTGCAATCACGCAAAAAATACTCCACCCTTCATAAACTCGGAACGACCGGCCGCGAATTTCCGGCGACTAGGCAAGAGTCCCAGCCAATGGCAAAGCAGAAAAACAGAAATACCTATCATAAACATTAAAAGTTAGTCGGCTTATCAACTCTATGTACCCTTAATGAATTGTCTGAGTTCACATAAACATATAAAAGTACAGATGGTGCTCCGTGTTCATAGAGTCCACCAAATATGTACCACTGTTCCTTTTCAAAATCAAAAGGCATCGTTTTCGAAGTCAGTCCATTTGTGAGATTATACCACTCGTAATCCTTCATTTCTTTTTTAAAATAGATTACCGTACGCTCATCTTTTTGCCATGGTTTCTGAAAGTACCATAGACTGAACTCAACATCGTATGCGACGGGAACATCATCCCTGAATTCCCGAATATTTTTAATTTTCTCCACTTCAAGACCGTTCGAGAAGTCACAAGACGTCTTGATGAATTCTCTGTCAATCTCAAAGTCACAAGGATGAATATATCCGCATCCTGCCAATGCAATGCTCGCTATTATATTTATAGCTTGGGTTGGTGTAAATCTTAGCTTCATTTATCTAGGTCTACCCATTTTGCTGAAATCTAATCTGCGTAATTTACTGAATTCATTTCTGACATTATTCCAATACCTGTCCGAAAAAATAAAAACAACTAACGCTAGATGCCGATTCTTTTGGACGAGCCCAACGGGGCCTTTCACAACAGATACATCGGTGCCAGGTTGGTAGCACCGACCTGACGGTGCAAAGGTAATAGAATGATGCTGTAAAATTAATCGATATATATGATTTGGGTACACTTCACGCAGAATGAATAAAGGAGAACATGAACGTCGCGTAGAAAATATTGTGCGCCGTAGAGACAAAAAAAGTGACATGTTTTTAAAACAGTTGCAGGGAAGCATGATGAATATCCCATAAAAACATTGTGGCATCACTAAAGATATCCCTAAATTGATGCAAAGAACCAAACATGCTAAAACTTCGCGCCTCCCTGGCCATGGTCATTATGGCGATCATACTTGCTGGCTGTGGCAAACCCAAAGAAACGGACACGGCTTCAAAAGAGCTCCCCCGCATCGCGATCGCCGGACTGGCCATTGAGTCCAGCACCTTTTCGCCAGCCCAAACCAACGAAGAAGCCTTTCACGCAAAGACCGGTGACGCCATTTTATCGTCATACGAATTTCTTTCGCCCGACTCGGTCGATTTCAAAAGGGCACGTTGGTTCCCTGCATTGATTGGCCGTGCAATACCCGGTGGGATTGTGACACGCGAAGCCTATGAATCGCTGATGACCAAAATGCTCGACAGCCTCAAGAACAACCTTCCCTACGACGGCCTTTTCTTCGACATCCACGGCGCCATGAGCGTGGTGGGCCTCGACGATCCGGAGGGCGACATGATTGTGAGAATACGCCAGGTGGTCGGACCGAAGACCATCGTCTCCACCTCGATGGATTTGCACGGCAACGTGTCGTGGCGACTGGCGCAAAACAGCGACCTCATCACGTGCTATCGCATGGCCCCGCACGAAGATGCTGTGCAATCCGACAAGCGCGCTGTAGACAACCTGCTGTCGCGCATCGAAACGGGCAAAGGCAAGCCACCTTTCAAAGCGTATGTAGCCGTACCGATATTGTTGCCCGGCGAAAAGACAAGTACCCGTGTAGATCCGGGCAAGAGTTTGTATGCGCAAGTAGCACCAGCAGCTATTCAACCCGGTGTGGTCGATGCCGCGATCTGGATCGGTTATGCCTGGGCCGACGAACCCCGCAACCACGCGGTGGTGATGGCGGTGGGCGACGACAAAGACAAGGTGATCGCCACGGCCGAACAACTTGCCAAAAGCTTCTGGGACGTTCGCGATAAATTTGAGTTCATAGCGCCCGTGGGCACACTCAAAGAAAGTCTGGACAAAGCCGTGAAGAGCGACAAACATCCCTTCATGATCAGCGACATGGGCGACAACCCCACGGCCGGTGGTGCAGGCGATGTCACCTGGACGCTAACCGAAATTCTAAAGCGCCCTGAGTTCAAAAGCGAGAAAGGCCCTTCGCTCATCTACGCTTCATTGCCCGGCCCCGAGTTCGTCGACAAGGCGATCAAAGCTGGTATCGGCGGAAAAGTTGAAGGCACAGCGGGGGCCGCAGTCGATAGTCGTTATGCTCCTCCCGTGTTGCTTCGTGGCACCGTGAAAGCGATCGTGCAAGGAGACGAACATGCCGAAACCGAAATAGTTGTTCAGATCGGCAGCGTGAACGTGATCGTGACCAAGAAACGCAAACCCTATCACCACGAAGCCGACTTCACACGCCTTGGACTCGCCCCGCGCAAGACAGATATCGTTGTGGTGAAGCTCGGATACTTAGTGCCGGAACTATACGACATGCGCGCCGATTGGATTATGGCGTTGACACCCGGTGGCGTAGATCAGGATTTGGAAAGGTTAACGTTCAAGCGTATTGAACGTCCTATGTTTCCGTTTGATAAGAATATGGCAGAGCCTGATTTGAATGCGAAGCTGGTAGAAGTGACGCAGTGAGCCATGGTCGATTCATCTATTCTGGAGGGAGCGAAACAGCCAGATATCCTTCGTCTCTTGAACGCGGGCAATTTCGAGCTGATACTTGAGCAACAGCGCAGTACCCCAAAACAACGATGGCGCCTCTTTGGGTTTCTAAAAAAAGACTCGGTCAGTCCGGCAGGCTTTGCCTACTACATTTTACTTGCTTGTTTGACAGGAACGTTAAAGCCGAACGAATACACTCGTGTATACAACCTGGATTTTCATAGAGATTTCATCGGCGAACTCAATGAGCTATTCCGGATGCTGCTTTGCCTGGAAAATTTTCGAAATGCGCCACATTTTGAAGAGGTCTTGGCGGCCACATTAGTGGAATGTATCCGCAATGGCGCCGTGCACATTGAGGAATCGGCAAACGGCTATCCCAAGAATCCAATTAACGCAAAAGTTTGGATGGATGGCGCTGAGCTAAGATGCCTCGCCGACAAACTAATTGAATACTTTAAGAGAAAAAGTAATGACCGAAATGAATTGGAGGTCTTGTTTCTCAAGGCCAAGGTAACGTGCGCGATCATGGCACACTACCCGGAATCGGTTGGCCCCGACATGAATGCTTTGGCGCTTAAGTTTGAGAAACTCGGTGAGACGAAAAATGCAAAACGCTACTACACGCCCGTGGTAAATGATTTCACGAGCTTAGTTGACGGCACTGAAGAAAATTTAAGCCAACCTAATCCTGAGGTGTTTGAAAATGAAATATCGATTGTGCAATCGCTGATAGATGCTTTGGAGGGACTGGACCGACTGGGAGAACAGATCGATCATAGTCTTCTTGAAAAATCGAAAGAAACCCTACAGAAGGTTAAGGATTTACTCAAACGATGACGTCAACATTTTGAAGCGTCACATCCTGCGATGACATTTATTTACGGTAGAACGGCTTAGTTTTCTGCCAGCCAGAGAATGAGGCGATGAAGGCATAAAAAAACTCAACCGCTTTTCGGATGATGTCTGTTTTTTTCTATGAACCCTTGTCGGAATAGAACCAACGACCTACCGATTACAAGTCAGTTTCCGCCAGACAGCGGATGAACGATGAAGGGCATAAAAAAACTCAACCGCTTTTCGAATGAGGTCTGACTTTCTATGAGCCCCCTATAGGAACCGAACCAACGACCTACTGATCACAAGTCAGTTTCCGCCGGTTGGCAGATGAGCTAAGAAGGCATAAAAAAACCTCACCGTTTCTGGATGATGTCTTGCATTTTGTGAGCCCCTGTTGGAATCGAACCAACGACCTACTGATTACAAGTCAGTTTCCGCCGGTTGGCGGATGAGCTAAGAAGGCATAAAAAAACCTCACCCGTTTTTCGGATGAGGTCTTATTTTCTGTGAGCCCCCTGTCGGAATCGAACCAACGACCTACTGATTACAAGTCAGTTGCTCTACCAGCTGAGCTAAGGAGGCAAAATGGAGGTGCAAAAATAGAGCAAGAATGGGTTTTAGCAAACACTTGCTCAAAATTACTTCAACATTTTTCAAATTTTTTTTCCTGCGGCTGCCCTTTGGGGCATCAAACCGTTTTCAAGAGTTTCAATTGCTCTTTTAGTTGCTTCAGGTGGTCTGTGGCTTCCTTGATTTTGTCGTTGAACTCGTCCTTGAATTTGTCGGCGTTTTTGGAGCGGCCAAAAAATTCGAGGTTGTTTTTCCAGACAGCGATGTCGTTTTCCACTTTGCTGATCTTTTTGCGGATCACTTGCTCCTTCTGGTAGATCTTACGGTCGGCCATGGGGTCGTTGCGCAGGTCGTTCAGTTGGTTTTCGAGCGAGATTTTTCCCTTCTCGTCTTCGGTGATGCCCGGTATGGTGTTGATGAATCGCTCCACGGCTTCGTGGTAGCGCGTGCGGATCGTGTTGATGTCTTTCTTGGGCACAAAGCCGATGGAATTGAACTTGGCCTGCAGTTCGTGCAGAATGTCTTCCGTGGCGGTGTTGGCGGCGATGTGGGCTTCCAGATCCGTGCAAACGTCTTCTTTCAGACGCAGGTTTTCGGCTTGCTCGTTCTCTACCTTGCCGTGCTGTGTGCGGCGTTGTTCGAAGAAGTGGTCGCAGGCATCTTTAAATTCCTTGAACACCTTCTCTCTGAATTTCTCGGGCACCGGACCAACGTCTTTCCATTTTTGCTGAAGTGTTTTCAGTTCGTTGGAGGTGCGTTCCCAGTCGTTGCTTTCTTTCAGCTCCTGGGCTTTTTTCACCAGGTCGTTTTTCAGCTGAAGATTTTGCTCACGCTCTTCATCCAGTTTTTTGAAGAATGCATTTTTGTTATTGAAGAAGGTCTTGAAGGCCGACCAGAATTTCTTGTTCACTTCTTTGGCCTTGGCGCGGGGCAGGCCTCCAATCACTTCCCAACGTTTTTGAAGATCCAGAATTTCTTTTGTCTTCTGGTTCCACTCCTTGATGCGATCGGATTGGAACGTGATAAACTGCTGCACTTCGTCGCTCAGGTTCGCTTTGCCGCCCAGGTTCACTTGCAACTCTTGTTGCAGGTTCTGCAGGTAGGCATCCCGTTTGGCATACACGGCGTCTGACGCAGCCTTGAAGCGTTGCCATACCGATTCTTTATCTTCCTTAGGCACAGGGCCAAGGTGTTTGAATTCGTGATGCAGTTCGTTTAGCTCGCGGATGGCATCTTTAATGATCTCCACTTCGGCGAGCTTCTCTGCGCGCACGCACAATTCTATTTTGGCCTCCAGGTTTTTCCGGCGGTCAAGTTCTTTCAGCTCGAAGTAGATGCTCTGGTTGTCGTAGAAGCGATCAAGCAGGGCGTGATAGTTTGCCCACAGTGTTTTGGCCTGAGGGCCAGGCACCGCGCCGATAGACTTCCATTCCTTCTGCAAGGTTTTGAAGCTGTCGAATTGTTCTGACGTGTCTTGAGAGTCGGACAACACGCGAAGTTTCTCCAGGATGTCCTGCTTTTTCTTGAGGTTGTCTACCTTTTGTTCTTCCTGTTGCTTGAAGTATTGCGCCCTGCGGTCGCGGATGAGTTTGTAGGTGGCTTCAAACACCATGTCGTGTTCGTCGCCCTTGAAGTCGAAGTCTTCTTCTACGCCGCCGCCGGCAGTGAAGCGTTGCAGGGCTTCGGCTCTTTCCTTATCGCGGATCTCGTCGTAGAGCGGCTTGATTTCGCGCAGGGTGTTGTCAACCTTTTTATAGTTCTCGTCCTTCGACAGTTCTTTGATGAGGTCGGCAAACTGTTGCTTGGTGAAGTGACTGTAGTCTACATGTTCTTCTTCGTGATGATCGTCGTGCGATTCATCGCGATCGGAAAGATCAATTTCTGACTGTAATGTACTTCCGTTCACGGTCACGTTTGCCGGATGTACATGCTCTTGCTCTTCGGTTTTGTCTCTTTCCATTTCCATAGTCGGTATCGGATGCTACGCTTTAACGTAAATTTACTAAAATTGCTCAATTCACCTCAATTCAACCTTGGGTCGACCGGATAGTTGGAATAAACCGAAAAACGACCACCCATATTGTCTAACGCCTTTTTCCAGATCACAGTTGGGTCCGTGTCAAACAGCAGCTCGTCATCCACGAAGTCGCAAACGATCCAGCTGTCTTCCTGAAGTTCGGACTCCAGTTGTCCTTGCCCCCACCCGCTGTAGCCCAGATAAAACCGGATGTCGGTGGGCTTCACCGTGGCCGTGTCCAACTGCGCGAGCAGGCTTTCAAAATCGCCGCCCCAATAGATCTCGTTCCGTATCTTAACAGCGTTGGCTATGGAGGTGTTTCGATGCAGAAAGTGAAGTGTATCCTGCTGCACGGGACCGCCTACAAACACCGTGTCGTCCAAGATACGAATATCTTCCATCACCTCGTTTATTTTCAAAATGGATGGCTTGTTCACCACGAAGCCAAACGATCCTTCTTCATTGTGTTCACACAACAGCACTACGGTGCGCTCGAAATTTGGATCGGGCAAAAAAGGTTCAGAGATCAGCAACCTTCCCTTTTCCGGCTTCAGTTTATTTTTGTACTTAAAAAACTCCATACCACATGTTCAGGTTGTTGAAATTTCGCACCCACTCCTTCTGGTTTCAATACTTGAATAAAATACTTCATTTGCACCTGTGCAAATTTTATTTCTTTCTAAACTTGTAACGTCAAATTTCACCCTATGCATACACTCGCCGACCTGCGCAAAGACTATTCGAAGGAATCGCTCGACGTTTCGTCTTTAGAGACCAACCCAATTCTGCAATTCGAGAAGTGGTTCAACGAAGCGTTGCGCGCCGAAGTGCTGGAACCAAACGCCATGAGTCTGGCTACGGTCAACGCCGATCATCGTCCGTCGTCGCGCATTGTTTTGCTAAAGGGCATCGACAACGGCAAGTTTGTTTTCTACACCAATCTTCAAAGCGACAAAGGCCGGGAACTTGAAAATAACCCCGCTTGTGCGGCAACATTCTTCTGGCCGGAGCTGGAACGCCAGGTGCGCATCGAAGGCACAGCAACCCGTGTAGACGAACGTAAGGCGCAGGAATATTTTCAAAGCCGACCACGCGCCTCGCAGATCGGGGCATGGTCGTCACCCCAGAGCTCGGTGCTGGAGAATCGCGAAATACTGGAAGAGCGTGTTCGTCAGGTGGAGAAAAAATTCGAAGGCCAAACCGTGTTGCCCAAGCCCCACCAATGGGGTGGTTTTCAGATTGAGCCGTTGCTCATCGAATTCTGGCAAGGCCGGCAAAGCCGCCTGCACGATCGCATGGAATTTGTGAAAGTAGACGGCGCCTGGAAGGTGCGTCGTCTCGCACCCTAGAGCAAGTCGAACAATGAATTTACCCCTGGATACCGCCGTACGGTGAACCCTTCGCCATACTTCGTGCCAATGGCGTGACCAAATTCTGTGGCCCGCGCCTCAATCATTTTCATGAATTGTGGATTGGAGATATACGTTTCCGGCTCGTTGCTGTTGGGATCGTAGAACTGTGTTTTAAAGGCCTGTAGCGCCCTCAGCTTGATGTCCCAGAACGCGGAAATATCGACGATGAAATCGGGCTCGATGAAGAGGCTTTGAATGGAATGATAGAAGGCCTTCGGACGCCATGGCGCCTGTTCCTGCCCCTGTTCGTCGTGGGTCTGGATCTTGACCAGGCCCGACAGAAAGGAAGCGTCATAGGCCAGCGATGCGCCCTTGCCGTGGTCGATGTGACGGTCATAGGTGGCATTTGCCAGGATGATGTCGGGCCGGAATTTACGGATGGCACGCACCACCTTAAGTTGATGCTCCGGGTCGTTTTGGAAAAAGCCGTCTTTCAACCCCAGGTTTTCGCGCACCGAAACGCGTTGGATGGCCGCCGCGTCGGCAGCCTCCTGCGCGCGGGTTTCGGGGGTGCCGCGCGTGCCCAGTTCGCCCCGTGTAAAGTCAACAATGCCAACCTTATAGCCTAGCGAAATGTGTTTGGCGATGGTTCCCCCGGAGCTGATTTCGGCGTCGTCAGGATGCGCGGAAAGAACAAGTATATCGAGCTTCAACTTTTGAATAGTGATTGTGGTGGATAGTGGTTACGGAAGCCGCTCAATGCACGGCTTCCATCTCTTTGGCGACCAGAAATTTCTCGGCATCCAGTGCACCCATACATCCGGTGCCTGCAGCCGTGATGGCCTGGCGGTAGATTCTGTCGGCAGCGTCGCCCACGGCAAACACCCCTTCGATGTTGGTCTTGGTTGTGCCGGGCAGTACCTGAATGTAGCCGGTATCGTCCATGTCGAGCCAGCCTTTAAAGATGTCGGTGTTGGGTTTGTGGCCAATGGCCAAAAAGAATCCCTGCACGTCTAATATCTTCTTGGCGCCAGTCTTGTTGTCGAGCAGTCGCACGCCGGTCACACCGGTTTCGTTACCCAGAATTTCTTCGGTCTCTGCGTTCCAGTGGATCTCGATGTTGGCGGTGTTCTTCACGCGTTGTTGCATGATCTTCGAGGCGCGCATTTCGTCGCGGCGCACAATGAGGTGCACCTTTGTGCAAAGGTTGGCGAGATAGGTTGCTTCTTCCGCTGCCGAGTCGCCGGCGCCCACCACGGCCACTTCTTTGCCACGGTAGAAGTATCCGTCGCACACGGCGCAGGCAGACACCCCGTTGTTATTGTATTTCGCCTCCGACGGAAGTCCAAGGTATTTTGCCGAGGCTCCGGTGGCAATGATGATGCTGTGTGCAATGATCTCGTCTTTCTCGTCCACCACCACTTTGTGAGGATAGCCGGAAAAGTCAACGGAGGTCACCAGGCCATAGTGAACTTTTGTTCCGAAGCGTTCGGCTTGCTTCTGCAGGTCGATCATCATCTGGGGGCCGTTCACGCCGTCGGGGTAGCCTGGAAAATTCTCCACGTCGTTAGTAATGGTCAGCTGTCCTCCCGGCTGGCCACCGGTGTAGAGAACGGGCTTCAGGCCGGCACGGGCGGCGTAAATAGCGGCGGTATATCCGGCGGGGCCTGAACCGATGATGAGGACTTTAACTTCTTCTTTTGCCATGTGTATGAGCGTCTTAACGTCTTATGATAAAGTATACGAAAACAAAAGGTCTCGGCATGCGAGACCCTTTGAATATCTTAAATTAACCTTTTTTAACCGAGGTAAGGCTTTAAAGCCTTGCTTCTGGAGGTATGTCTTAACCGTCTGATAGCCTTTTCTTTAATCTGGCGAACGCGTTCCCGGGTCAGGTTGAACTTCTCGCCAATTTCTTCCAGTGTCATGGAGTGTTCGCCGTTCAGTCCGAAATAGAGCGTGATCACGTCGGCTTCGCGCTGGGTCAGGGTAGACAAGGCACGTTGCACTTCGCGGCGCAACGAGTCGTTCATCAGTCCCGAGTCAGGCGTTTCTTCGCTATCGTTTTCCAACACGTCCAGCAGGCTGTTCTCCTCACCTTGCACGAAGGGGGCATCCATTGACACGTGACGACCAGAGATCTTCATCGTGTCCACCACTTCTGCCGTGGTCACATCAAGCACTTCGGCAAGTTCTTCGGGAGAAGGCTCGCGTTCATACTTTTGTTCCAGTTCAGAAAATGTTTTGGAGATTTTGTTCAGCGAGCCTACGCGGTTCAGCGGCAAGCGCACAATGCGCGACTGCTCGGCCAACGCCTGGAGAATCGATTGACGGATCCACCATACGGCATACGAAATGAATTTGAAACCACGGGTTTCATCAAAACGTTGTGCGGCTTTGATCAGGCCTAAGTTTCCTTCGTTGATAAGGTCACCCAGAGAAAGACCCTGGTTTTGATATTGCTTGGCTACCGACACTACGAAACGGAGGTTTGCTTTAGTCAGTTTTTCTAATGCTATTTGATCACCTTCTTTGATACGCTTAGCCAACTCCACTTCTTCGTCGGGCGTAAGCAGGTCAACCTTGCCAATTTCCTGGAGGTACTTATCCAGGGATTGGCTTTCGCGGTTGGTAATTTGTTTACTGATCTTAAGCTGTCTCATGCGCTAATTCCAATTCGTTTGTTTAACAATATACGGTCAAATTATAGTTCCTGTCAATCCAGTTCTTAACGATAATTAAGCGGGTGTGGTTTCCGGACGTGGAGGTCTCGGCAAAAGCACTTTCCTGGAGAGACGGTATTTGCCCGTCTTTTTGTCTACTTCGATCAGTTTCACTTTCACTTCTTCGCCTACTTCAAGCACGCCTTCCATGTTCTCGAGGCGTTCCCACTTGATTTCAGAGATGTGCAAGAGACCGTCTTTGCCCGGCATGAACTCTACGAACGCGCCAAACGGCATGATCGATTTCACTTTGCCGTCGTATACCTCTCCCACTTCGGGGATCGCTACGATGCCCTTGATGCGGCGCAGGGCGGCTTCCATCACATCCTTGTTGCTGGCGAACACATTCACCACACCTTTGTTGCCAACCTCTTCGATAACGACAGTGGCACCCGTGGTGTTCTGAATGTCTTGCACTACTTTTCCGCCTGGGCCGATTACCGCGCCGATCATGTCTTTTTCGATGATGACGGTTTCGGCTCTCGGTGTTTGTGGCTTCAGATCTGGTCTGGGCTGGCTGATGGTTTTCTTCATCTCGTTGAGGATGTGAAGTCTTCCTTCTTTTGCCTGAAGCAACGCTTCGCGCAATACGTCGTAGGTCAGGCCATCCACTTTCAAGTCCATCTGGCAAGCCGTGATTCCGTTTTCGGTTCCGGTCACTTTGAAGTCCATGTCACCCAGGTGATCTTCATCGCCCAGGATGTCGGAGAGAATTGCATATTTACCAGTCACGGGATCGGAGATCATACCCATGGCAATGCCGGATACAGAACTCTTCACGGGCACGCCGGCATCCATCAGCGCAAGCGAGCCTGCGCACACGGTCGCCATCGAAGACGATCCATTGGATTCCAGAATGTCGGACACGATGCGAATGGTATAAGGATTTTTTTCATCGGGAGGAAGCACTTGCTTCAGGGCGCGGAACGCCAGGTTGCCGTGTCCTACTTCGCGGCGGCCAGGGCCACGGTTAGGTTTCACTTCGCCAGTCGAGAAGCCGGGGAAGTTGTAGTGCAGAATGAACTTGCTGGAACCTTCAATCATGGCGCCATCTATCATCTGCTCGTCCAGCTTTGTTCCAAGCGTTACGGTGGTAAGCGACTGTGTTTCACCACGGGTGAACACGGCCGATCCGTGGGGAGAAGGAAGGTAGTCAACCTCGCTCCATATCTCTCTGATTTCCCGTGTCTTACGACCATCCAGGCGAACTCCTTCATTAAGTACGAGGTCGCGGGCGGCTTTCTTCTGAATTTCTTTGTAGTACTGCTTCACCAACAGCTTGTTGACGGTAGAGTCTTCGGGGAGCGCTTCCAGGTATTCGTCGAGTATGCTCGAGAAGGCCTCGGAACGTTCGCTCTTGTTGGCGATAAGCTTGCGCGCTGCAGCGTAGGCTTTGTCGTACATGAGTTTCCACAGTTCTTCGCGGAGGGCTTCGTCTTTGTCTTCGTGGCTATAGGTACGCTTCTCGGTTTTGTTAACGGCTTGCGTCAATTCAATCTGGAGGCGGCACTGATCTTTGATGGCTTCGTGGGCGAGTTTCAGCGCTTCGAGCATATCGTCTTCGCTCACTTCTTTCATCTCACCCTCCACCATCAAAATATTTTCGATAGAGGCACCCACCATCAGGTCGATGTCGGCGAGTTTCTTTTGCGCCATGGTGGGGTTAATCACAAATTTACCTTCCACGCGGGCCACTCGCACTTCGGAAATGGGGCCTTGGAAAGGGATGTCGGATACCGACAATGCTGCCGATGCGGCAAACGCTGCCAGGGCATCGGGCAATGCGTTCTCGTCGCCCGAAATGAGGTAGAGCATCACCTGGGTATCGGCGTGATAGTCGCTGGGGAAGAGCGGGCGGATGGCGCGGTCAACCAGGCGGCTGATGAGGACTTCGTAGTCGGAGAGTTTGCTTTCGCGTTTCAAGAATCCACCGGGCACTTTACCTGTGGATGCGAATTTTTCCTGGTAGTCAACCGAAAGAGGAAGGAAGTCGGTGCCTTCTTTGGCAGTCTGCGACGACACCACAGAGGCCAGGATCATGGTGTTGCCCATTTTGAGCACTACCGATCCGTCGGCCTGGCGGGCCAGTTTTCCGGTTTCAACAGTTATTTCGCGGCCATCGGGCAGCTTACAGGTTTTTGTGATTGCAGTAGGTTTCATGTGTTGTTTATTTACGTCTGGAGACACACGTGAAAAGCCAGGTAATCAACCGGTTATCGGTAAGATTTACGTGGCTCTTCGCGATGAGTCTTTCAAGCCCGGAGCGGACTTATCATCAATATAAAATGCAAAAAGGGAACCTTTGGTTGGGTTCCCTTTGGGGAATGTCGTTCAATTACTTTCTCAGATCTAAGTCTGCCAGAATTGCGCGGTATCTATCGATGTTGGTGCTTTGAAGGTAGTTCAGAAGCTTTTTGCGCTTACCTACCAGTTTCATCAGGCCTTGCTGCGTGGAAAAGTCTTTCTTGTTTTCCTTGAGGTGCGCGGTGAGGTGGTTGATTCTATGCGTGAAGAGAGCAATCTGTGATTCCGGAGAACCAGTTTCTTCCTTTTTCTTAGAGAAGCCGTGTTTCGCGAACAGGTCTTGTTTAATTGCTGTAGTCAGATACATTTCAAAAAATGTTTTTTTTCCTTTATTTCAGGGGGCAAAGGTAAGCCAAATCAGCTCAATTTTGCAACATTTAGGTAAAATATTCCAAACAGATGTCAGGCCTTTTCCATCTTAAGTTGCCTGCGCTGGGCGAACCATCGCTTCACCTTGTCGATAGCAACTGAATAGAAATCAGCTTCAAACAAGCGTGCATCCGCCCGTGCTTGCCGCAAAAACAGCACCCCAATCACCAATAGGGCCAAATCGGCCATCCACACCCCTACCCACACGTCTATGGCTCCCTGCTTGGCCAATTTCTCGCCCTGCATGCTCAGCACGTAGTAGACAATGAAGAACAGAATCGACACCAGAAACGGCACCCCCAGCCCTCCCCTTTTGATGATGGCGCCCAGCGGTGCCCCGATCAGGAACATGGCAATGCAGGCAAACGAACTGGAGAAGATCTTATGCCACTGGATATCGAATTCCTTCAGTTCTTTCTTGTAGTTCTCGATGCTGGAGTTGGCGTTCTGCACCTGGCTTTTCACCTGGCGGGCCATGTTGGTAGCGCCCTGAATGACGTCGCGGGTGGTTTCCTTGTTGAAGACGCTGTCGATTTTGGCCAGGCCGGCAGAGTCGAACTTCATGGCCGGCAGTCTGGACGAGGCCATGGTGGGTGGCGGATTGCTGTCGTCTTTTCGCTTCTTGCTGGCGGCCAGCAGGGCGCGGCGTTTTTCGTTCCGGGCTTTGATGCGCTCCAGCTTTTCGGTCTCCGAGTTGGTGGAGTCGCGATGCATCTTTTTCTTCACGGTGTCGAGCGGCAGGCTGGCGGGGCTGCCCTTGCTCAGGTAGGGAATGCGGTTGATGGAGTCGCGATATACTTTATAGTCGTAGATGTCGTCGGGCAGAATGAGGGAGTCGCGTTTCATATAGTATGAAAAGAAGGACACCTTGTTCTGGTAGTAGTTGAGTTGCTGGTTCAGGATCTCGATGTTGATGGAGTCCATGTCGGAACCCAACTCGGTGAGATTGCGCATGATCCGGTTTCCCTGAAACCATTTTTTGTCGGTGTTCTGAAGCTGAAACGACGACAGGTCGAACACCACTTGTGACTTCGCGAATTTGCTTCGCGTGAGTGCTTCGGGATTGGTGGTGCGCTGCCCTGTCATTTCGCGTTCGTTGCTGGTGCCTTCGGTGTAGCGATAGCCGTTGAACAGTTCGAACTTCAGGTAGCGTTCGTTCAGGATCGTATACATCCGGCCTGAGTCGGCGATCATCACTTCCTTGTTGCCGTCGTTCTTCCGGTGATCGTAGACAATCACTTCTTTCAGGGCCTGATCGTCTTTCGGAAATTTCTTGTTCACCTTGATGCTGATGTTGTCGATGCCGTGATAGAACACACCTTCGCGCAGTTCGAGGGCGGGCTTCTTTTGTTTGATGTCGTAGAGGAGACTGTAGGCTTCGAGGGCGGCTTTGGGAACGAGGTTGTTGTTGATGTAGAACGCGATGACGGTGAGCAGGATAACAAACGCAAAGATGGGCAGCAAGGCGCGCACCAGCGAGATGCCGGCGCTCTTGATGGCCGTGAGCTCGAAGTGTTCGCCCAGGTTGCCGAACGCGATGAGCGACGACAGTAGCACCGCCAACGGCATGGCGGTGGGCACGGTGAAGACGGCGAAATAGAAGAACAACTGCCCCAGCACAAGGCCGTCGAGCCCCTTTCCGATGATGTCGTCGAAGTACTTCAGCATGTTGATGTTCAGCAGGATGAAGACCACGACGAGGAAGGTGATGACAAAGGGACCGAGGAATGCGTCTAATACGAGTTTGTCTATTTTTTTCATGTCGTGCCTCGCGGTTTTCGCTTCATGCAGGGTCAAAAATAAGGCCAACCCGTTGAAGGGCATGCACGAATTTGAAAATAATTACGGGGGTGTTCGCTTATCCGCCAACGGTTTTGCGCAGCGCTTCCACCAGGCCATGCCAGAGGTCGTTAAGTTCCTTCTGGTCATCGAAGTCGGAGTAGTCAATTATCTTAATGTAAACGGATTGGGTCAGTTCATTGAACTCGAGGCGGAGCTCGAAATAGGAAGGATCTTTTTCATCGTCTTTGTTCTCGGGTAGAAACTCGAAGCGTGCAAAGTGGTTGGTGCGAAAAGCGGCGAGCTTTGCTTTGTGTGCTTCGTTGTCCCAGAAGAAGGTGAACGATTTGTCTTCGTTGTTGATGGTCACATCATCGGCAAACCACTCCGATAATCCACTGGCGGTTTGAATGTAGGGATACAGCATCTTAATTGAGGCGTGTATCTCATAGTCGGCCGTGAATAACTTTTTATTGGACATGCTGAGGGTTGCCATGATAAATCGTTCGTGCGATTGAATTTATACCATTTTGGGGATTATGACAAATATTAAATCAGAAGGCAGAATGGGGCGTCTGGGGACGTTTGTTTTGCTGAAAGAAAGGAATTCCGATGAGATGCACAGGGAGTTTATGCTGGGTCGAATATGAATTTCAACGCTCTTAACCAACTTTAGCACAGCAGAGTTTTGGGCAAAAAAAATGGTGAACCGTTAAGTTCACCATTCTATCTCGTAGCGCGGGGGGGAGTTGAACCCCGTCCGCCCACTGGCGGATATGACTCCAACACCCTAACCACCAGAACTACCGTTCAGGTCAAGACAAAAAAATGGTGAACCGTTAAGTTCACCATTCTATCTCGTAGCGCGGGGGGAGTTGAACCCCCGTCCGCCCACTGGCGGATATGACTCCAACACCTAACCACCAGAACTACTGGTCAGGTCAAGACAAAAAAAATGGTGAACCGTTAAGTTCACCATTCTATCTCGTAGCGCGGGGGGGAGTTGAACCCCCGTCCGCCCACTGGCGGATATGACTTCAACACCTAACCACCAGAACTACTGGTCAGGTCAAGACAAAAAAAATGGTGAACCGTTAAGTTCACCATTCTATGTCGTAGCGCGGGGGGGAGTTGAACCCCCGACCTTTGGGTTATGAATCCAACGCTCTAACCACCTGAGCTACCGCGCCATCTATTTTCTTATTTCTTTTTCTTATTTCTTTTCGTCAACGTACTTTAGTTTTCCCTGCCCCCCGTCCGCCCGCTGGCGGATATGAATCCAACGCTCTAACCACCTGAGCTACCGCGCCATTGTCCCGCTCTTAAAGTCAGCGTTTTGGGCGCCTTCTCTAAAATTTGGGAGCGCAAACTTACAAGTTGTATTCAATTTTCACAAGCAGTTCCGAAATCTATTCTCTAGATCTTTCGGTTTCGATAGTCGGTGAAGTCGGGGTGGGTGCGTTCATAGGTGCTGAAGAGCAGCGGTGAGGTGAAGAGGAAGTCGGCTGTGGCGCGGTTGCAAGCCACGGGAATGTTCCAGACCACGGCAAGTCTGAGCAAGGCTTTAATGTCCTGATCGTGAGGCAATGGCTCCAGTGGATCCCAAAAAAAGATTAACATGTCGATCCGGTTTTCGGCGATCAACGCGCCGATCTGCTGATCGCCTCCGAGTGGACCGCTTTGGAGGGCTTTCACTTCAAGATTCGCTTCAGCTGCCAGAAGTTTGCCGGTAGTGCCTGTGGCAAATACCTCGCACTTCAACATACTTTCTTTATATTGTTTAACCCATTCAACCAGCTCTTTCTTCCGGTTGTCGTGCGCGATCAGCGCGATACTTTTTATACTCATGTGATTTCGTCGCTTTCTAAAAATACACTATTGCAGGTTCTAAACCTTATCCTATTTTTGCCACCCTGTCTTTAAAATTATGGAGCAAGAAAATATAACCCGATGGGTTGAACAAATTGCCAAGGAATTTTCCCTGGAATTTAAATACGTGAAAGCGTTGGCCACGCTTTTGCAAGAGGGCGCGACCATCCCATTCATCTCCCGCTACCGTAAGGAAATGACCGGTAGTATGGATGAAGTGATGATCGCCAACGTGCGCGACCGGATGGAGCAGTTGCAGGAACTTGACAAGCGACGCGAAGCCATCATCAGCTCTATTGAGAAACAAGGCAAACTCACCATTGAGTTGATGCAGTCCATTGTGGCGGCAGAAACCCTGGCGGAGCTGGAAGATATTTACCTGCCGTTCAAACCAAAACGAAAAACACGCGCCAGTGTGGCGAAGGAAAAAGGACTCGAACCGTTGGCCCAGAAAATTCTGGAGCAAGACAAGTTCGACGTCAGCGAGTTTGCCAAGACGTTTGTGGACAGCGAGAAAGGTGTGGCCGATTTTCAGGAAGCCCTGGATGGCGCGCGCGACATCATTGCAGAATGGGTCAGTGAAAACCCTGATACACGGAAACGTGTTCGCGAATTGTTCTGGAGCGAAGGCGTTGTGGAGTCGCGCCTGCTGAAAGGCAAGGAAAACGAAGGACAGAAATACAAAGACTATTTCGAATGGAAAGAGCCCATTGCCAAAACTCCCTCCCACCGCCTGCTGGCTATGCGCCGCGGCGAGAAGGAAGGCATTCTGGCGCTTGATATTTTCCCCGAAGAAGAAATGGCAATCGCCTCCATCGAACGTCAGTTTGTGAAGAGCGAGAATGCTGCCGGCGAACAGATGAAGCTTGCCGTTAAAGACAGCTACAAGCGACTGCTTCGCCCCTCGCTGGAAACCGAAATCCGGATGGAATCAAAGATGAAGGCCGACGAAGAAGCGATCCGTGTGTTTGCCGACAACCTGAAAGAACTTTTGCTGGCTGCCCCGCTCGGACAAAAAAATGTGCTCGCACTCGACCCCGGTTTCAGAACGGGATGTAAAGTGGTGTGCCTCGATCGTCAGGGAAAATTGTTGCACAACGATGTGATCTACCCGCACGAACCCCAACGCGAAAGCGCGAAGTCGGCGGCGCTCATCAAGTCGCTGTGCGAAAAGTTTGATATTGAAGCCATCTCCATTGGCAACGGCACGGCCGGAAGAGAGACCGAAGCATTTGTGAAAGGCATCGGGCTCAACAACAAGATTCTCATTGTGATGGTGAACGAAAGCGGTGCCTCGGTGTATTCGGCTTCCGATGTGGCGCGGGAAGAATTTCCCGACAAGGATGTGACCGTGCGTGGCGCGGTTTCTATCGGGCGGCGCCTAATGGACCCGTTGGCCGAGCTGGTGAAGATCGACGCCAAGTCGATCGGCGTTGGCCAATACCAGCACGACGTAGATCAGACTAAATTGAAGAACGGACTTGACGACACCGTGATGAGCTGCGTGAACTCCGTGGGTGTGGAAGTGAACACGGCCAGCAAAGAGCTGCTGTCGTATGTTTCCGGATTGAGTTCTTCGCTGGCCAAAAATATTGTAGAGTTCCGAAACCAGAATGGCCCGTTCAAAGATCGCGAGTCGTTGCTGAAGGTGTCGCGACTGGGCGAAAAAGTATATGAACAAGCGGCGGGCTTCTTGCGCATTCAACAAGCCGAGAACCCACTCGATGCCAGCGCGGTTCACCCGGAGAGTTATGCCATCGTGCAACAAATGGCCACCGACCTGGGCTGTGGTGTGAAAGACCTCATGACAAGTGCTGCCCTGCGCAAGCAACTTGATCTACAGAAATATGTGACGGACAAAGTGGGCCTCCCTACCCTCACCGACATCATTAAAGAACTTGAGAAACCCGGACGCGATCCGCGCAAAGAGTTTGAAGTGTTCAGCTTCACCGACGGCGTAAATTCCATCGGCGATCTGAAACTGGGCATGCGCCTGCCGGGCATCGTCACCAACGTGACAGCCTTTGGCGCATTTGTGGACGTGGGCGTTCACCAGGATGGTCTTGTGCACATCAGCCACCTGGCCGACAAGTTTGTGAAGGACCCGAAGGAAGTGGTGACCGTTCAGCAAAAAGTGATGGTGACCGTGGTGGAAGTGGATGTTCCGCGCAAGCGCATCGGCTTGTCGATGAAGAGCGATCCGTTTGGCCAACCTGAACCTGCGCCCAAAGCGTCGGGATCGTCTTCGGCGCCGAAAGGAAAACGGAACAGTCCCGGCAACGACCGGCCACAGGCAAAACCAAAAGACAAGGAGCCTGAGTTGAGCATGGAAGAAAAGCTGGCCATGCTGGTGAGCAAATTCAAAAAGTAAAACACAAAGGTCCCCGCAAGGGGACCAATTATTTTTATCTTCGCAGTACTTACGAACACATTGGCTTATGCTACCCAAACACAACCCGACACAAACATCCGCCTGGCAAAAACTGGAAATGCAATTCATGACCCTGCAGGCCTCTCACCTGCGCGAACTGTTTGCCGAAGATCCCCAACGATTCGAAACGCTTCACGCGAAGTTTGAAGACATCCTGGTGGACTATTCCAAAAATCTTGTGATTGGTGAGACCATCAAAGATCTCATCGAACTGGCCAACGAAGTGGAACTGCGCGACGCTATCGACGCGATGTTCCGGGGCGACAAGATCAATCAGACCGAAGACCGTTCGGTGCTTCACGTGGCGTTGCGTAACCGCTCGAATAAGCCAGTGTTAGTAGACGGCGAAGATGTGATGCCGGAAGTGAACCGCGTGCTGCAGCAAATGAAAGGCTTCTCAGACAAATTGCTGAGCGGCCAATGGAAAGGTTTTTCGGGCAAGGTCATCACTGACATCGTGAACATCGGCATCGGCGGTTCCGACCTTGGTCCTTATATGGTAACGGAAGCACTCCGCCCCTATTGGAAATCCATCACACCACACTTCGTATCCAACGTAGACGGTACACACATCGCGGAAACCGTGAAGCATCTGAATCCGGAAACGACGTTGTTCATCATTGCTTCTAAAACATTCACCACACAAGAAACCATGACCAACGCCGAGTCGGCGCGTGCATGGTTCCTCGACAAAACAGGTGGCAAGGGCGAAGTGGCCAAACACTTTGTGGCCGTGTCGACCAACACAACCGAAGTAACCAAATTCGGTATTGCTCCCGAAAACATGTTTGTGTTCTGGGATTGGGTTGGCGGACGTTACTCGCTGTGGTCTTCCATCGGCCTGTCGATCATCTGCACCATAGGCTTCGAAAATTTTGAGCAATTGCTGGATGGCGCGCATGCCATGGACAATCACTTCAAGAACGAACCGTTCGAAAAAAATATCCCGGTGTTGCTGGCCCTGATCGGCGTGTGGCACAACAACTTCTTTGGTGCTGCCTCCGAAGCAATTCTCCCCTACGATCAATACCTGCATCGCTTTGCGGCCTATTTCCAGCAAGGCAATATGGAGAGCAACGGAAAGTCGATTGACCGCGATGGCGATCCGGTGACGTATCAAACCGGTCCCCTCATCTGGGGTGAGCCCGGCACAAACGGACAGCACGCGTTCTATCAACTCATTCACCAGGGCACTAAAATTGTGCCTTGCGACTTTATTGCGCCGGCCATCAGCCACAATCCGCTGGGCGATCATCACGACAAGCTGTTGTCTAACTTCTTTGCGCAGACCGAAGCGCTCATGAAAGGAAAGACGGAAGAAGAGGTGGTGAAAGAACTCACGGCAGCAGGCCAGAGCAAGGACGCCATAGCCTTCCACACACCCTTCAGGGTGTTTGATGGCAACCGTCCAACCAATTCCATCCTCTTCAAACAACTCACGCCACGGACCCTGGGAAGCCTCATTGCCATGTATGAGCATAAGATCTTCACACAAGGTGTGATCTGGAACATTTTCAGTTTCGATCAGTGGGGTGTGGAGCTTGGCAAAGTACTCGCCAAGAAAATTTTGCCGGAACTCACCGCGAAAGAAGAAATTACGTCGCACGATTCATCCACAAACGGCCTAATTAACTATTTCAAACGGTTGAAGTCCATTTGATTAAATTGTTGATTGTAAAGTACAGTCTGTCCATTATTTTTGTTGGATTTTAAACTTGAATGGAGAATAAAATTTCGAAAATTGGAGTGTTTACATCGGGTGGCGATGCTCCAGGTATGAATGCAGCCATCCGTGCCGTCGTGAGAACGTGTACGTATTACAATAAGAGTTGCCTGGGCGTTATGCGCGGGTATGAGGGGATGATTGAGGGAGATTTTATTAAACTCGACGCTCGCTCCGTAGGAAACATTCTTCAGCGCGGCGGCACCATTCTCAAATCGGCACGCAGCAAGGAATTCAGAACTCCCGAAGGCAGAAAGAAGGCCTACGACCAGATAAAGAAACAAGGCATTGACGCGCTCATTGCCATTGGAGGAGATGGTACGTTCACCGGTCTTCACAAGTTCTTTGAAGAGTTTGGCGTTCCTTCCATCTGCATCCCCGGCACGATCGACAACGATTTGGCCGGCACAGACTACACGATTGGCTACGACACGGCCACCAACACCGCCGTGGAAGCCATCGACAGAATTCGCGACACAGCCCTCTCTCATAACCGTCTTTTCTTCATCGAAGTGATGGGCCGACATTCCGGCTACATCGCCATCAACAGTGGCATTGCCGGCGGCGCTGCTGCGGTTATCATCCCCGAAGAAGAAACGTCTTTCGACGAGCTCTATGCGCTTCTCGAAGAAGGCGGCAAAACGAATAAAAAATCAAATCTTGTTGTTGTAGCAGAAGGATCGAAAATTGGCGACGCGCACACGCTTGCAAAACTCGTGAAAGAGCGTTCATCTTACTTCGACATCAAAGTGACTGTGCTGGGCCACCTGCAACGTGGTGGAGCGCCAACCTACTTTGATCGTGTACTCGCCTCACACATGGGTGTGGGTGCTGTTGAAGGATTGCTGAATGGCAAAAACGATGTGATGGTGGGCACACGCGACCGGAAGATCGTCTACAATAAGTTTGACGACATCATGTCGAAGATTCATGAAATCGACAGTGAGTCGCTTCGCATCGCTAAAATTCTTTCCATATAGTTTCTTTATCTTCTAAAACAGTTATTTATGAGAGAGCTTACTATCGGCATCGATATCGGGGGAACCAACACCAAATACGGTATCGTGGACAGAACCGGAAACGTGATTTCCCAGGGAAGCATTTCCACCACACAGTATAAAGAATTCAAAGACTATTTTCTCGGGCTTGCAGAAGCGCTGCGGAAAGAAATCGCGGCCATACCCGGCGAACACAAAGTGCTGGGTGTGGGTGTCGGCGCTGCGAACGGCAACTACTATAAAGGCACGATCGAACGCGCCACCAACCTTCCGTGGAAGGGCATCATTCCGTTGGCCGATATGTTCCGTGAAGAATTTGATCTTCCCGCCATTGTGACCAACGACGCCAACGCTGCGGCTGTGGGCGAAATGGTATACGGCGCCGCCAAAGGCATGAAAGATTTTGTGGTGATCACCCTGGGCACCGGTTTGGGCAGCGGCTTTGTTGCCAATGGACAATTGCTCAATGGCAAGCACGGCATTGCCGGCGAAGTGGGTCACACCTCGGTGAACCCTGCCGGACGTTTCTGCAACTGTGGCAAACGCGGCTGTCTCGAAACCTACGTGTCGGCTACCGGCATTAAGCGCACCGTCTATAAACTGTTGGCCGATCACCTTGAGCCCAGCGAACTGCGCGGCATCAGCTTCGACAACCTCACTACTAAAATGATTACGGAAGCGGCTGTTCGTGGCGACGTTGTTGCCCTGGCTGCTTTTGAATACACCGGAAGAATACTCGGAATGAAACTTGCCGAAACCGTAGTGCACACCGACCCGGAAGCCATCTTCCTGTTTGGCGGTTTGTCACTGGCCGGCGACCTCATCTTTAAGCCTACCATCAAACACATGGAGGCGAACCTGATGCCCTTGTTCAGAGGCAAAGTGAAAGTGCTCCCGTCGGGACTTCAGAATCAGGCCGCCCCCATCATTGGGGCCAGCAGCCTGGTGTGGAACTACCTCGACAACGCGCACAACAACACGCAGCTGACCGAAGAAGCTATCGCCTGATCCATCCGCGCAAGCGGGCAACATCTTCGTCTTTTAAGAAGACAACGTAACTCACAATCATCACCAGCCCGAAGTCGGGCAGGCTCAGGAGAATCCATATCCCGAGGTGAATAACCGTGCCCACAAACAGCATGGGCAAGCGCGTGCGTTTAAACCACACCAGCACCACGAACAGGCATTCGAAGGCAATGGTGCTCCACGCAAACAGAACGTTCAGTGTAGGCCCTTGCAGCAGTCCGTGCAGGTATGTGTTGGCCAATACATCCAGGTTTCGGATGTAGGCCCAGGCCTCGCCGGTTCGCCAGCTTTCGCTCATCAGTTTGTCCCACCCCGAAACAGCGTAGAGCATCACGATTTGCAACTGGCAAAGCAAACGCCCGACGTTGTGCGCGGTAGTGGCCAACGCGTCGTCGCCTCTACCCTGCCGCAGGTCGTCGATGAGGATGCACCAGAAGCTCAGCATGAGTAGCACCAGGTCGGAGCCGTTGCCGCTGGGCAGGTTCACCACATAGAGGTTCACCATGAGCCAGAAGAACACCAGGTTGAGCCGGAAGTTTACCCGCACAAAAAGCATCACAGCCAGAAAGGCGATTACCGACGCAAAGAACACGTGCACGTTTAGGTTGGCCACCACCGCCGGAGCGAGTATTAGCTTTCCCGCCCATGACCGTGGCAATGTGAGCGTGTGATAGCGGAGCATGACCGCTGCCGCGGGCCAGAGAAAAATGAGTTTGAGAAGCGCATAGCCCACCAGTGACTTCACAAACCACATCGTGGCTTTCGGCTCGCGTATGCTTCCCGTCAGCGCTTCGCCCCAGATCGCTATTTTAGTTCTTAGGGCGTGCAACGGCGTTGGGGTTATAGCGGTGCATAAAAATGGTGTCGCGTAGGTGTGTGTTGGTTTCGGGTTGATATGTGGCCTGGGTGTTCACCAGTTCAATCGAGTCGATGGGCTGTTGAATGTATTCCTGTAACACCAGCTGGTTCAGCTCCTGAAATACTCGGGACGCGGCCGCCGCCGGTGTCAGTTGTCTGTTGTTGATTTTGCCGATGCTGCGGAGCAGATAGTGTTCATAGTCCATGAGCTTCAGCTTGTCGTAGCGCCATGGATGACGGTTGTATTCCAGGAGGGCTTCGCCTGAATAGTCTTTGAAGGCCGACCATGTACCTGCCGTCTTGAAACGCACGGCCAGGTGGGCCGAGGTTTGGATAGCCGATGTGCGGAAGAACGGACCGATCACCACCAATTGGCGATAGCGTGATGTGATAGGATTGGAATAGACCAGCGATGGTGGCCCCCAAAATGCGATAGCCGAAAGCAACACATGAACGCCCAGCAGCAACAGCACAACCAAGCCCAGGCTTCGTTTTTGTTGTGCACTTTTTTCCGGCGGGTTTCCCATGTTGGATTGTGTTTACGCCGACACCCCGATTTGACGGCGGTTTCTTATTCCAGCTTCACGCTGAGGTTTTCGCCCAGCAAATTGAATTGTTTGATCCACTCTGCCGAATGCCCGTCGTGTTCACGATTGCGGACGGAGATCTCGAAGTAAAGGTTCTGGCTCTTATACAGGTTGGGCTTGAGGTCGAATTTCCGCAAGAGCGGGAACAACCGGTTTAGCTTCTCGATGCGTTTGTAGTTGTCGCCCTCGGCGCTGATGCGTTTCACTTCCTTGAACACGCTCTCGCCCGCCAGACGCTCCACCTTTCCGGTGTCTTCGATGTGAAGTTTCCATTGCACCAGCTCGTTCATGATGCGCTCTACCTGGCGCACGTTGATGCGTTCGGATTCGAAGCTGCGTGTGAGGTCGGCGTTGAGGATGTATTCAAACGTGGTGCGATAGGCATTGGGTATAGGCGCGTCGTTGTTGGCCAGCGCCATCACCAGCGGATAGTCGCGGTTGTAGATGCGTCGCAGGGAGTTCTCAAGATCACGCATGCTTTGATACGTGATGAGGTTGAACACCTTGCGTTTTTCGTCCTGGAAGAGTTGCCAGATGGTGTATTTGTCGGGACCAAAGTAGGTTTGCATCAAGCCAATGATGTCGCCCAGGCGGGCTTCTTCAAAAGCATCGATCATGCGCACCTGCATGCTGGCAAACTTGTCTTCTTCCATGTCGATGGAGATGTTGCCAATGATGTTGTGCTGGCCCATGTAGATTACGGCGAAGGCAAATTTCTTTTCCGAGCGCGTCACATTCGAGCGCACTTTGGTGATGCCCAGCACAAGTTTCTGCTCGCCCGCTTCCTTGCGGATAAACACGTCGTTGTGCGTGGTGTAGTTAAATACCGGAAACGACTCTGGATCTTCTTCAAAAATAGATGCCACGGCATAGTGCATGCCCACGCGTTGCAGGTTGGTTTTGGAGGGCAACACAAACTTTCGATAGACCTCCGCTCCATTCTCCAGCGCAGGCAGGTTGCTGGGCGCAGCTTGCATGCGTTGCAAAAATTCTTTTTCCAGATTCACTTCCACAATCTGGCTCACCAGCTGCATGGCACGACAGGCGTACTGCATGATCTGCGTCGTTTCAATGCCCGATATCTCGTCGAAGAACCAACCACAGCTGGTATACATCAGCATGGCGTTGCGTTGCACTTCCATCATGCGGAACACACGATTGTGCTCCACATCCTGGATGCAATGGTCTTTCAGAAATTTCAGAATCGTGTCGTCGGTGCGGCGGAGAATCACGCCGATGTAGTCTTCCCGCGCCTTCCAGGGATCTTTCAGAATTTTGGACGCTTCGGCTTCATATACTTTGGCCAACTCGTCGCGAAGCCAGTCGAGTGTTTCGCGAAGGGGCTTGCGCCACTGCTGGTGCCAATCGGGTGTGCCGCCGCTGCAACCGCAGTTGTTGCGCCAGCGCTCGATGCCGTGCACACAGCTCCACGAACTGTTCTCGTGAATCTCGGCCTCATAGGTCGGCGGAAATTTCGCAAGGAATTCAGCATAGTTAGTGAGGTGCGAATGTTTGTGGCGCTCAATGTAGTCGAGGCAAAACGCCAGGGCCATTTCACCATGCTTGTGGTGGTGACCATAGGTTTCTCCGTCGGTGGCCACGTGCACCAGCTGAGGTTCTTCTGGGGCCTGATCGAAGCCGTCGAGAAGGCGGTGTGCGAATTTTTTGCCGTCGTTCAGCAGGCCGTTGAAGGCCACGCCCTGGGCGATGTCGCCGTCGTAGAAAAACAGCGCGATGCTTTTTCCCGAGGGCAAATTGCATTTGTAGGGACGGCGTGTGTCCAGTGTTGAGTTGTCGACCGAAGTCCACTCAACGTCTTTTATTTTGCGGATGGCCTTTGCCTGTCGTGGGGCCAGGATGGTGAATTTGATGTCGTGCTTGGCCAGCAGTTCCAGCGACTCGATGTCGACTGCTGTTTCGGCCAGCCACATGCCTTCGGGTTTCCGGTGAAAACGATATTCAAAATCGCGGATGCCCCAGATGATTTGTGTTTCCTTGTCGCGGGTGTTGGCGAGCGGCAGGATCATGTGGTTGTAGACTTGCGCGATGGCAGATCCGTGTCCACTGAAATGTTTTACACTCTCCTTGTCGGCGTCAATGATGGCCGCATACGTTTCCGGATCGCTGGTTTGCATCCACGAGAGCAGCGTGGGGCCATAGTTGAAACTGAGCCGCGAGTAGTTGTTGATGATGTTCTTGATGACGGCCTTCTCGTTGAGAATGCGCGATGCCGTGTTGGGGGCATAACACTCGGCCGTGATGCGCTCGTTCCAATCGTGATACGGATGGGCCGAGTCTTGAACTTCAATTACTTCAAGCCAGGCATTCTCGCGCGGCGGCTGATAGAAATGCCCATGGATGCATATATACTTTTCCAAACAGGTTCAAATTTGGTATAGACGGACGACTGCTAGGTTCCCAGATCGTTCAGATCAAATTCTGAAATTTCTTTCTCCAATCGCAATATAGAAATTCCCAGCGGAGGTAAAGTTAATGAAATCGAATAATCCCTACCATGATATTTTACGGGAGAAGTCAGCAATGTACCTTCGTTGAGCACTCCGCTACCGGCATACTTTTTCTGATCGGAATTAAACACTTCTTTCCAGTTGCCGCGATACGGAACACCTACGCGATAGTGTCGGCGTGTCTCGGGTGTGAAATTGCAAACGATAATGAGAACGTTTTCTTTGCCTTCGCCCTGCCGTTGAAACACCATCACGCTGTTTTCGCGATCGTCGTAGTCGACCCACGAAAATCCCTTTTGCTCGAATTGATGCTGGTAGAGCGCCGGCTCGTTTCGGTAGAACTGGTTCAGATCGCGCACCAATTGCTGGATTCCTTTGTGCACGTCATAGGCCAGTAAATGCCAGTCGAGGCTTTTCTCGTGATTCCATTCCGACGATTGCGCGAACTCGCCGCCCATGAACAATAGCTTTGTTCCCGGGTGGGCAAACATGTAGGTGAACATCAGACGCAGGTTGGCAAACCGTTGCCATTCGTCGCCGGGCATGCGGCCAATGAGCGATCCCTTGCCGTGCACCACCTCGTCGTGCGACAGGGGCAGCATAAAGTTTTCGGTGAACGCATACATGATGCTGAACGTGATCTCGTTCTGGTGATATTTCCGGTGAATGGGTTCGTGTTTGAAATACTGCAACGTGTCGTGCATCCAGCCCATCATCCACTTCTGGCCAAAGCCCAATCCGCCAATGTAGGTGGGACGCGACACGCCGGTCCAGGAGGTCGATTCTTCGGCGATGGTCACAGCGTCGGGGAAAGCGGCATACACCACTTCGTTCATTTCTTTCAGGAACGTGATGGCTTCAATGTTTTCGTTGCCACCATGATCGTTGGGGATCCACTCGCCGGCTTTGCGCGAATAGTCCAGGTAAAGCATCGACGCCACGGCGTCTACACGCAGACCGTCGATGTGAAATTTGTCGAGCCAGTACACGGCGTTGCTGATGAGAAACGAACGCACTTCGCTGCGGCCATAGTTAAAAATATAGCTCTTCCAATCGGGGTGAAAGCCTTTGCGCGGATCGGCATGTTCGTAGAGGTGTGTGCCGTCGAAGTTGAAAAGGCCGTGTGCGTCGCCCGGAAAATGCGAGGGTACCCAGTCGAGCAACACGCCGATGTCGGCTCGGTGAAAACTGTCAATGAGGTACATAAAATCTTCGGGGCTTCCATAGCGGCTCGTTGGCGCGAAGTAGCCCGTCAGTTGGTAGCCCCACGAGCCATAGAACGGGTGCTCCATCAACGGCAGAAATTCAACGTGTGTGAATTGCATGTCCTTCACATAGTTCACCAGTTCTATGGCCATCTCGGGGTATGTGAGCGAACGGTCGCCTTCTTCAATTTTTCGGCGCCACGATCCATAGTGAACTTCATAGACCGAATAAGGCTTTGGTTTTCCTGCGCTGGCTTTGCGTTCGTTCAGCCAGGTTTCGTCTTTCCACTCAAACTTGGGTGCCCACACAATGCTGGCCGTCATGGGTGGCATCTCGGCAAACGTGGCGAAGGGATCGGCCTTTTCCAGATACTCGCCACTGTTGGAATGAATGGCATACTTGTAGGCCTCGCCGTGACTGATGTCGCTGAAGAATCCTTCCCAAATGCCTGACTCATCCCAACGTGCAAACAATTTGTGTTGTCCGTCTTTCCAGGCGTTGAAGTTGCCGATGACCGAGATGGCTACGGCGTTTGGTGCCCACACGGCAAAGTAGGTTCCCTCCTGCCCTTCGTGGCTGACGCGATGTGCGCCCAGCTTGTCGTAGAGCTTGTAGTGCTTGCCGGTTTTAAACAGGTGCACATCGAACTCGGTGAGCAGTGAAAAGCTTGCGGGTATAGGGTCAGGGGTCTTTGTTTTTTTTGACATGATGGGTTGGGTTCAGACGTCGTGGTGGTTGTTTTATCCTTTCTTCTTCCGTTCTTCTTTCTCTTCCTGGTAGCGTTTCATGTGATAATAAATTCCGCGCAGCGGTATGATGGTCCAGTCGGGACGGCCGTTCAACTCATAGCCCAGTTCATAGACCGCCTTCTCTAGCAGGAAGGTACGAATAAGCACGTCATCTTCCTGCGACAGCGTGGTGCCCATGCCCATGCGCTCCATGTAGGCGCCCAGGTAGAAGCGGCCCACATAGTGCTGCCATTGCTCGGCCCACGATTCGAGGAACTCCAGGTCGCGGTCGCGGTAGTTTTCGTTGAGCAATATTTTTCCAAAAGCGGCATAGTGTATGGAACGCATCATGCCCGCCACATCCTTCAACGGGTTCTTCTTGAGACGACGTTCGCTAAACGAAAATCCGGGCTCTCCTTCAAAGTCGATGATCACAAAATCTTTGCCGGTGAACAACACCTGCCCCATGTGGAAGTCGCCGTGGATACGGGTTTTGATGGCTTTGATTTTTATCTGATACACTTCGCTGAAGCACTCGAGTATCTTGTCTTCCAGCGCCAATACCTTTTTAGCAATGTCCTGCACTTCGGGAGGCAGTTTCGACAGTGTTGTTTCCAACAGGTTGAAACGATCGCGCACCAGCTTGCGCAGCGACGAATACATAGAACGCTGATAGTTGGGTGTGAACGTTTCGGGTGCAAAGGCGGGGTTCGATTGATCGGATGCCAGCGCAATGTGCATCTCCGCCGTGCGTTGTCCCAGACGGACGATGCGCTCGTAGAATCCGCGGCCGATAAATTCCTGTATCACTTCCGGTGCTTCTTCAAACTTGATGGACGAGCGATTTTCCAGCTTCGGCAATTTCACCGACTTGGCTTTGGCCATCACACGTTCATAGAAACGTCCTACCGAATCGACGGACATGGTCCACGCTTCACCCTGGTTTTCTACTTTCTCCTGCAACAGGCCAAACACCGTCACGTTGTTGTCGCTGTCGTGATATTCAATGCTTCCCGCATAGCGCGGCGAATTCTGGAAGGTGGTGTGCTCGGAAAGGAAGCGCACAATTTCCAGCTCGGGATTCATTTCCTTCTCCAGCTTGCGATAGAATTTGAAGAAGTACTGGTCGTTATAAATGATGGCTGTGTTGCTCTGGTCAGACTTCAGGATCTTCGAGTCAACGTCTTTGCTGACATCGATTTTTGCAAACACGCTCGAATTGAATTCCAACGTTCCGCCTTCGTCGTCGCGCACTTTGGTTTCTTTCTCCATGCTCACAAACAGGAAGTCGCGGAACACCTTGTCGTAGCTGCTGTCCATGATGAAGCCGGCCTTGCCTTGAATTTCGGCACGACACACTACACTTTGCACGGTGTACTCCACACGTTCCAGGATACTGTCGGATGGCAGGAAGGTCAACGGCAGGAAGTAGAACTCGGGCAGGCGTTGCACATAGTGCACTTCCAGCACGGTGAGGAAGTGTGTGTCGCCTTCCACTTTCAGGGCAATGGTTTTGTTGATGCTCACTTTGCTCACCACTTTGGCCTTGCCTCCAAACCAGCGACATTTCTTCATGAACGGCGGCAGAATCTTGCGCTCCAGCACCCGCACTTCGTTGTAGTTGTCGAAAAGTTTTTCCCACGACACTTCGGTTTTCACCAATGGCAGTTCACCGCTGGCTTCCGATTTTTCTTTCTTCTCGGCAGTGTCCACCTGAAACCAGAAGTAGCCATAGGGGCCGATGGTGATGGAATAGTCGCCTTCGTCAACACTCATGAAACGGTTCTGACTGAACACCTCGGTGATGTCGCAGCCTTTGTATTCGCCCAGGTTGAGCGTTGTGGCCTGCGAGAACTGCGAGAGGTTGGCCACCACGATGATCCTGTTTTTTTCGAAGGTGCGCACAAACGAAAGCACTTTGGCGTTGGTGCTCTCGATAAATTTCATTTCGCCGCGGCCAAAAATGTTCAGGCGCTTGCGCATGGCCATGATGTTTTTCATCCACCACAAAAACGACGATGGATTTTCTTCCTGCGTAGCCACGTTAACCGATTCGTGGCGGTATGACGGGTCGGTGATGATGGGGAGATAAAGACGCTGCGGGTTTGCTGTGGAGAAGCCTGCATTCAGGTTCATGTTCCACTGCATGGGTGTGCGCACGCCAAAGCGGTCGCCCAGATACACGTTGTCGCCCATTCCAATCTCGTCGCCGTAGTAGAGCACCGGTGTACCCGGCAGCGAGAAGAGTATCGAGTGCAACAGCTCCGACTTGCGCCGGTCGTTGTTCAGCAGTGGCGCTAGCCTGCGGCGAATGCCTACGTTGAATTTTGTGTTTGCGTCATTGGCGTAGGCTTTGAAGAGATAATCCTTCTCTTCCTCCGTCACCATTTCCAAACCAAGCTCGTCGTGGTTCCGGAGAAACACCGCCCATTGACTGCTCACAGGGGTTGCCGGTGTTTGTTCAATGATGTCGATGATAGGATAGCTATCTTCTGTGCGCAGCGCCAGAAACATGCGTGGCATCAGCGGATAGTGGAAGTTCATGTGGCACTCGTCGTTGTCGCCAAAATAAGTGGCGGCGTCTTCGGGCCAGAGGTTGGCTTCGGCAATGAGTATGCGGTTTTTATAGTGTTTGTCGATGTGCGCCCGAAGGCGTTTCAGAAACACGTGGGTCTGGGGAAGATTCTCGCAGCTGGTGCCGTCTTCTTCGAAGAGAAAGGGCACAGACGGAAGGCGGAAACCATCCACGCCGATCTTCATCCAGAAGTCCACAATCTTGATCATCTCCAACTGCACCTCGGGGTTCTCGAAGTTCAGCTCCGGTTGGTGGCGATAGAAACGATGCCAGTAGTAGGCTTTGGCCTCGGAGTCCCACGTCCAGTTGGTCGACTCTTCGGTGGTGAACATGACACGGGCTTCTTTGTATTTTTCTGCCGTGTCGTTCCACACGTAGAGGTCGCGGTAGCGCGAGTTTGCCTTGGCCTTGCGTGAGCGCTTAAACCAGGGATGCTGGTCGGATGTGTGGTTCAGGATCAACTCTGTAATCACCCGGATGCCGCGACGGTGTGCTTCCTTCAAAAATTGTTTGAAGTCGGCCAGCGTGCCATAGTCGGGGTGCACGTCGCAGTGATCAATCACGTCGAACCCGTCGTCTTTCAGCGGCGATGGATAGAATGGCAGCAGCCACAGCGTGTTGATGCCGAGGTCTTCGAGGTAGTCGAGCTTTTGAATGATGCCCTGGAAGTCGCCGATGCCATCGGCATTGCTGTCGAAAAAGGCACGAACAGAGATTTCGTAGATGATGGCATCTTTAAACCAAAGCGCATCGTTGTTCTTGAGAGGATTGCTCATGCGATTTTAGAGATAGGATTCGTGAACTTCAACTTTGAATAAATGGAAGGGCAACTTGTAGGGATCCAGCTCCACATAGTTCCATTCCTGCGTCCAGGTATAGTGTTCGTCGGTGATGAGGTCGTGCACTTTCACATTGATGCGATCGCCCAGTTTCAACAGGCTCTTGGGCAATTGCACATAGCCCGAATGCCGCCCGTTGGGATCAAGGTTCACCACCGTGAGGATGATGCTCGACAGATCGTCGGTGGCTTTGATGTAGGCCAGCAGGTTCACGTTTTCGATGGTGCAGAAATTCAGATTCCATGTAGACTGCAATGCGGCGTTTTCTTTGCGCGCTTTGTTGATCATATACATGATGTCGGTGGCGCGACTGGTTTTCTTCCAGTCGTGGTGCTTCACTTCATATTTTTCGGAGTCGTGATATTCTTCCCTCCCCTGCACCGGCACGTTCTCATAAAATTCATACACGGGCCCATACACACCATAGTTCGACGATAGTGTAGCGGCAAGAGCCAGGCGGAGTATAAAAATGTTTTCGCCTTGTTGTTGCAGGTGAAAGGGCAGAATGTCGGGTGTGTTGGGCCAGAAGTTCGGGCGGAAATAGTTTCGTGAAGGGCCGTGCACCAGCTCGTTCATGTATTCAATAATTTCCGACTTGTAGACGCGCCAGGTGAAATAGGTGTAGCTCTGTGTATAGCCGATCTTTCCCAGCGACGCCATCACTTTTGGTTTGGTAAATGCTTCGGCAAGAAAGATGATGTCTTCATATTCCTTGTTCACTTCGGCAATGGCCCACTCCCAGAACGGAATGGGTTTGGTGTGAGGATTGTCAACGCGAAAAATTTTCACGCCCTGTTCAATCCAGAAGGTGATCACCGACTTCAGCTCCACCCACAATTCCATCCACTGGTCGGTTTCAAAATTGAATGGATAGATGTCCTGATATTTTTTGGGAGGATTTTCAGCGTATTGAATCGAACCATCCGGCCGTTGCTTGAACCATTCGGGATGTTCTTTCACATAGGGATGATCGGGTGCGCATTGAAAGGCCAGATCGAGTGCGATGTCGATGTTGAGCTTCTTTGCTTCTTCGATCAACTTCTTATAGTCGACCAAGGTTCCCAACTCGGCGTGAACGGCTTTGTGTCCGCCTTCGTCGTTGCCGATGGCCCAGGGCGAACCGGGTTCGCCAAGTTCGGCGCGCACGTTGTTGTTCTTGCCCTTGCGGTTCACTTTTCCAATGGGATGAATGGGCGGCAGGTAGAGCACGTCGAAGCCCATGGCCGAAACGCGCGGCAACAGCTTGATCACATCCTTGAAGGTGCCATGCTTGCCGTCGAGCGATGCCGACCGCGGAAAGAGTTCATACCAGGCGCTGAAGTTTGCCTTGACGTGCTCCACCACCACGCGAAGCGTTTTGTCATAGGTGGTTTCGTGTTGAATGAGGGGATGCTCGTGCACCAGCCTTCCAAAGGCTTCACCCTGCACGAAATGGATGGCCGCGGTGTAGTCGCCTTGCAGTTGGCCGATGGCGGCTTTAAGTGTATCGTTCTTGTCGCCACCCAGTGCCTTCAGGTGGTTCACGCCTTCCTGAAGTTCTACGTGCACATCGACCTTGGCCGTCGCTTTTTTCTTGAAGCCGTCATACCACGTGTCGAAGTGATCGACCCAGGCCATGACGGTGAATTCGTAGGCGCCTTTTTCGGTTACCGTGAACGAGGCAAACCATGTGTCGTTATACGACGGGGTCATCTCCTGGTGATTCCATTGTTTTGCTCCTTCTTTTCTGTAGAGCATGTGGGCACGGATGTGGTCGTGGCCATCACCAAATATATCGGCGGTCACCGTCACGCGTTCGCCGATGGTGCGCTTGGCGGGATACAATCCACCATCCACCTGGGGTTGAACATTTTCGATGACGACGCGCGATTTTCCTTTTGTTATGATCATGCCTGTTTAGGTTTCAAAATTACCGTTGCATATGCCGGCAAGGTCAGCTCGCCGTTGTTTAGTTTTGTTGTTCCGTTGCTGTCGAACACAATCGTATTGAATGCGGCGTTGCTGTTCTCCAGCGTCACCGTTACTTCCACATCCGAAACGTTGTGCAGCACCAGCACCGTTTCGCCTTCGTGTGTCCGTTTGAAGCTCACCACTTCGGCCACGTTCACACCCGATGGGTCGATGGTTCCGAAGGTAAGGGCTTTACTTGAATTTCTGAAGTGAATAAGATTTCTGTAGGCGTTGTAGAGCGATGCCGGATCGTTTTGTTGCAGGCTCGCCGGTGTAACGGTTTGCGCCGTCGAATACCTGGGTTGTTCCCACGATGTTTGCAGATTTTCCTTCGCTTTGTCGTCTGTAGCCCACACAAAAGGTTCGCGTATGTATTCGTCGGGCTTCTTGCCCAGCATGCCAATCTCTTCGCCGTAATACACATAGGGTGTGCCGGGCAACGTCATTAATATCCCTGCGGCTACCCGCATTTTTCCGGGGTCGCCACCCAACTCGCTCAGGATTCGATTCTGGTCGTGATTTTTCAAAAAGATCGCGTCGGTATATTCGGGTGTCGACGCGCGGTAATAGTCGCTGATGCGTTTGTAGCGTTCAATCAACTTCATGGTGTCTCGCCCGGCATTCACCACGTCGGTGATGGCATAGCCCATGTCGAAGTTGAAGAGCGACGGCAATCCTTTCAGGTAGGGAGCAACCTCTTTTGCATCGGCCCACACCTCGCCCACCAGGTAGACATCGGGTTTGAGGTATTGCATGGCCTGCCGGAACTCCTGCCAGAAGGCGTGGTTGTCGGCTGCTCTGTCTGTCGGAAAGATGTGACGTGCTGCATCCAGGCGAAAGCCATCCACTTGCATGTCTGACAACCAGAATTTTCCAATCTCCATAAATTCCTGCTTCACGCGGGGGTTGTCGAAGTTGAGGTCGGGCATGCCGGCCCAGAAATAGCCGTAGTAATGTTCTGCCTGCGTGTCGCCGTTCACGGGGTGCCATTGGGTGATGTTGTCCGAATCGAACGACGTTGTTTTCTTGGCCATCTGTGTGCGTATCGAATCTTTCTTTGCCCACACGTAGTAGTGGCGGTAGGGATTGTTTTTTCCCTGCGTGGCCCCTTTGAACCACGGATGCTCTGTGCCGGTGTGGTTCAGAATGAGGTCGATGATCACCTTGATGCCGTGGCGGTGTGCTTCGGCGATAAACGCTCTGAAATCTTCGGGTGTGCCATAGTCTGCATGAATGCTTTTGTAGTCCATCACATCATACTTGTGATACGACGGCGCGTTCATGATGGGCATCAGCCAAATGCCGTTCACACCGAGGTCTTGCAGATAGTCAAGCTTGGCCGTTAGTCCTTTCAGGTCTCCTTTGCCATCGCCGTTGCCGTCGGCAAACGAGAGCACAAACACTTCATACTTTACCCCTTGCGGCCACGTGGCCACGTTCACTTCCGGCGGCTTGCACGACCAGAGCGCCCATGAACAGAACAAAGCAACACAGGTGAAACGAGCGAACATGGTGGCGTTTATTTAATCTTCAGAATGTAGGAGCTGTAGGGTTTGCACGTGAGTGTGAAGGTGAAGTCTTTGCTGAAGCCCACCTCGGCTTCGCGCCACAACAGGTCGCGTGCAATGTAGCTTCCCTCCGTGTCGAGCCCCAGCGCCGTCACGGCAGATGCGGGCAGCTGCACTTTGATTTCCTGCGTGGTGGCGTTGAAGGTGTTCAACACCAGCAGGCGTTCCGTGCCCGAGTAGCGCAGAAACGCACTGGTGTTGCCCGTGAAGTTTCCGGCGTTGATGTTGTGCGCCGTGATGTCGAGGTATTCGCCTTGCGTGAGCGCGATGTTTCTGCCGGCCAGCGATAAAACATCGGCATAGAATTGGCGAAGTTGTTTTTGTTCGGCGCTCAGCGAGTCGCCGTTAAACTTGCCACCGTTCATCCACTTCTGGTGTTCGGGCACGCCCCAGTAGTCGAAGATGGTGGTGCGGCCGTCGTTGGCCTGAAAACCTGCGGCGCCCGCACCCGGCTCTCCCACTTCCTGTCCGAAGTAAATCATGACGGGCCCGCGATCGATGGTGGCACTGATCACCATGGCGGGCGCGGCCTTCCACATGTCGCCCGCAAAGAACGGTGATGCCACGCGTTGCTCGTCGTGGTTCTCCAGGAAGTGCAACATGTTGTCGTTGATGCCCGACAGGTGTTGCTGAATGGCATGGATCGAGGGTGTTGTTGCCTTGCCCTGCACCAGAAGGCGCAGCGTGTCGTAGAGTTGCACCTTGTCGTAGAGGTAGTTGAACTTGCCGTTCTCGATGTAGTTGTGATACTCGTTCGGGTTATATACTTCGGCGATAAAGATGATGTCGGGATTCGCGGCGCGTACCTGCGGAATGACCCAGCCCCAGAATTCAACGGGCACCATCTCGGCCATGTCGCACCGGAAGCCGTCCACTTTTTTGCTTGTCCAGTACAGCAGGATGTCTTTCATCTTCACCCACGTGTCGGGTATGGGGTCGAAGTGTTTTTGATTTTGTTGATCCACACCATAGTTGAGCTTCACCGTTTCGAACCAGTCGTGCAGGCCCGGCGCGGCCGAGAACACGTTGTTGCCGGTGGCCTTGGCGGGTGTTTCGTCAAACTTGCCGTCTTTGGTGGGAAAGGTATTGTTGGCGCCAAGCGCCACATAGTCTTTGGGAACCTGGAAGGATTGTCCCGGCAGGTAATAGAAATTGTTGGCTGCGCGGAAGGCCACGGCCTTGTCGTCGCCTTCGCCCAGGTCTTTCACGCCGGTGGGTTTGGCATCGGAGTGATAGTGTCGCGCCACGTGGTTGGGCACAAAGTCGATGATGGCTTTCAGGCCGGCCTGGTGGGTGCGTTCCAGCAGGCGATCAAACTCTTCGCGGCGGTTGGGAACGCTCATGGCGAGGTCGGGATTCACGTCGTAATAGTCTTTGATGGCATAGGGCGAACCCGCGCGGCCCTTCACCACATCGGCGTCGTCGAGGGGAATGCTGAAGGGTGTGTAGTCGGTAAGCACGGCATGTTCCAGCACGCCGGTGTACCACACGTGGGTGATGCCCATGTCTTTGATCGATTTCAATGCCGCGTCGTCGATGTCGTTGAACTTGCCCACGCCGTTTTCGTCGCGTGTGCCGTAGGGTTTGTTCACGGTCTTTTTGTTTCCAAACAAGCGGGTCATCAATTGGTAGATGACGATTTTACCAGACGATTTTTCCATGGTGGCAAGCGGTGGGATTTTTTCTTTTGGAGGCGTTGAACAGCCGATAAAAATAGACAATGTGAGCAGGCAAAAAAGTGGTCGTCTCATAGGTTTGAATATAAAAAAGAAAAGACAGCTTTGTATGCTGTCTCAACAGAAATCGTTTGCG
The DNA here is from genome assembly GCF_016735595.1 of Chryseolinea lacunae. Classification (GTDB taxonomy): domain Bacteria; phylum Bacteroidota; class Bacteroidia; order Cytophagales; family Cyclobacteriaceae; genus Chryseolinea; species Chryseolinea lacunae. The sequence continues at coordinate 282,495 of NZ_JAERRB010000007.1, read as the reverse complement.
TTGGTGTGTTCCTATCGTTTCGAAAATTTGGTGGCACGCATCCAATAAAAAATCAGCACCGCCACGCAAATCATCAACCCCAGAAACTCACGCGACTCTTCGATGTAGAGATGTTCCATCTTGGCCACGTCGCTGAAAAGGGCGGAGCGATCGTCCTGCTGCAGCCATTCCACCACACCGGGAATGTAGAGCAGGGAATAGCCCACATACACCACGGTGAGGCCGATGATGAACTTGAGGGGATAAAATTCAAAAATCGCCATGATCGAAACCACGGCCATGGCACCATAGATCAGAATCCAGATCACCGGGTCGGGATCGTTCAGTTGCAGGAATGCAAATGCCAGGAACATGATCGCCAGGATGAAATTTACAATACGCATAGAAAAGTGTTTAAGGACTATCCGGAAAAAGCAAGGTGTCGGGCTATTGGACCCGACACCTTTGCATTAACCTGTAAACAAAACAAAAAAACAAAAAAACGAGAAACAAAATCAAAGAATGGTTTTTAGGAATTTTGCAGAAGCCGCTGCGCTGTCGATGGGCGCTCCGGGGTAGGTCTCCTGCTCTACATACCACTTCTTCATGCCCGACAATTTTGCCTGCGCAAAGATGGGCTTGAAGTCGATGGAGCCTGTGCCCACATCGGCGTTGCGGCCGCGGTCGTTCTTGTCCATGTCTTTCACGTGCCATTGTTCGAAACGGCCCGGATATTTTGCGAAGTATTGCAGCGGATCTTGTCCGGCGTTGATCACCCAGAAGAGGTCCATTTCAAGACCTACTTTTTTCGGATCGAGTTCGGCCAGCATCACGTCGTAAGGAATTTGACCGTCCACGGTTTGGAATTCGAAAGCGTGGTTGTGATAGCCAAAGCGGATGCCGCTTTTGTTACATACTTCGCCTGCCTTGTTCAGGTCGGCGCAGATTTGTTTGTAGGCATCGATCGTTTTGCGATCGGGTTCCTGGATGTAGGGAACTACCATATATTCCTGGCCGTTTTTCTTGGCATCTTCCACGGCTTTCTGCCAGGTGTCGCCTTTAATCATGTCGAGGCCGTAGTGACCGCTGGTCACTTTCATGCCCAGGCCTTTCACGAACTTGTTGAATTCGCCATAGGCCATTCCAAAGATCTGGCCATCCTTGTAGCTGTAGGCTTCCAGTTCTTTGTAGCCAAAGCTGGCTACTTTCTGCAGCACGCCCTTAGGATCTTTTCCGATGGTGTCGCGCAACGTATAGAGTTGCAGCCCCAGGGTTTTGGTTGCTTTTCCCGCCGCCAAAAACGAGGGCAGTGATAACAAACCGACCGCTGCGAACGATGCTGTTTGTACAAATTCTCTTCTTTTCATGGCACTTAAGATTAGGTTAGGTTATAGTTTGGGTTTGAGCTTTTATTTGTTGTCGAGTTGAACACCGCTGAAGTAGAACATGGGCTTGTTGCTCGTGGCATTCTTAAACACTACATACAAATCGTGACGACCGTTTTCGGGTGCAAACTTCACCGACACCTTCGACATCAGCGGCGCCGTGATGTTTACTTTGCCCAACAACTTTCCATCGGGCTTGTCAAGGTGAAGTTCAATCTCGCCGCCCACGGTTTGTTCGGCCAGAATGTAGGCGATGAGCGTTGCTTTTTTCACGCCGGTGAGATCGATGTTTTTGAAAGCACCGTGGGCATTGTTCAACACATTCTGAAGCACCCACTGGCCCTTGTCGGCTTTCAGTTTGCCGGCGATGCTAACGTCTTCCATTTGGTCGACCGTCAACATCGGGCTGCGCAGCACAACCGCGGTGCTGCCCGAAAGCGAGGGCACTCCGCTGGCGCCTTTGTCGAAGTAGGTTGCCGTCAGCATGTAGGCACCGTCTTGTTCTTTGCCCGGGGTGGCCGTTCCAGTCAGTGGAAGTTTCACCACGTTCTTCTCTTCGGCAAGCGAGAGAATGTATTCCACCATTTTCTTGGCGTCGTCAACACTCACCTGCGGGTGGGCTGCCATTTCGATGGTGCCCCACACGCCTGCGCCACCTTTGATCACTTTGGATGCCAGCATGCCCAGAGCCTTTTCGTCGCCTTTGTATTTCTCGGCTACGTCTTTATAGCTCGGTCCGGCTGATTTCTGATTGATGATGTGACACGACTTGCAATCGCTTTTTTCGATGAGCGCTTTGCCCGGCAATTCGGCCGTAGGCACCTGGTGGCCTTGTGCAATTTCGGTGATGTCGAAACCTTTCAGATAGTCGAACGTCACAGTCACGGCTTCGCCTTTGATCTTGCCATCGGTTGTTGAGCCGTCTTCCTTGTCGGTTACGGTCACAGCATATTTCACGGGTGTTCCGGGGAAATAGAAGTCTTTGTTGCCGGAGAGAATCTCGGCTTTCACCACGGGCATTTCGTTACCCAATGTCAGCTTCAGCTGCGCATCGGCCGTGCCGCCCTTGTCGTCTTTCACCGTGAGCTTCACCGTTTGAGCGCCGGGGTTCTTGAAGTCGACCGAGAACTTGCCATCGGTTGAGGTCAGCGTCTTGCCTTCGGCTTCAAGTTGATAGGTGATGGCGTCGCCGTCAGGATCGTTTGTGCCTTCGGTGGTGAATTGGATGGTGGCCGGAACCGACGTCGCGATTTTGTCGGTCGCCAACACTGCCACCGGTGGACGGTTGCCACCGTTGTAGTCGATGCGCACCAGGCGTGCGTCAAGGTTTTGTTTGAACCACGCCGTTCCATATTCAATCATGTAGAGCTTGCCATCAGGCCCATAGGCCATGTCGATGATGTTGTTGAATTTGGTGTGGGGCATGAAAGGCTCCATGTCGAGGATGGCACCCGAGGCGTCCATCGTCACCAAAAACATCCAGTTCCTGATCCAGTCGTAGATGAGCAGCTTGCCGTCAAAGTAAGTCGGGAACGCTGTGGCCACGCCTTTGTAGTTCTCGCTGTAGTATACCGGGCCCGCCATGGCATTGCGTCCGCCTTCCTTCACCATCGGGAAATCGTCGGACTTTGCATAGGGATACCAGATTAACGCGGGGCTCACCGGAGGAAGCTCGCGCTTGCCCGTGTTGTTGGGCGATTCGTTTATCGGCGCTGCGGGATCCCACTTGGCCAGCACTTTCTTGTTCACAAAATCATACTTCGCATACGGGAAATTGTTTCCCACAAAATAGGGCCATCCAAAGTAGCCGGGCTTCTTCGCCTGGTTCAACTCGTCGTAGCCGCGTGGTCCGCGAAGCGAATCGTCTTTGCCGGCATCGGGTCCCACTTCGCCCCAGTACAGATAGCCGGTCTTGGCGTCAAGGGAAATGCGGTAGGGATTGCGACAGCCCATCACATAAATTTCAGGACGGGTTTTCTCTTCGCCTTTTGCAAAGAGGTTTCCTTCCGGAATGGTGTAGGTGCCATCCTTCTCGGGATGGATGCGCAGAATTTTACCGCGAAGGTCGTTGGTGTTTCCGGATGACTTCTGTGCATCAAACGGCGCACGTCCCGGTGTTTCGTCCGAAGGGCTGAAGCCATCGGAAGCAAATGGACTGGTGTTGTCGCCGGTGGAGATGAACAGGTTTCCGTTTGCATCAAACAGCAACGAGCCACCGGTGTGGCAACAGGTTTCGCGTTGCGTGGCCACTTCCAGCAATTGTTTCTCGGTGGTCATGTCCACTTTGTCGTCTTTGAATTCGAAGCGCGACAACACGTTCACCGATTTATCGGGATGCGAATAGAAAATGTAGAGCCAGTGATTTTCGGCAAAGTTCGGATCGGCGGCCAGGCCAATCATGCCGTCTTCCGATTTTGTCCACACGTTAAATTTGTTCACGGTGGTCAGCTTGCCGTCGGCCGGTGTGTAGAGTACCACTTCGCCTTTGCGTTCCAGAAACAACACTTTGCCATCGGGCAACACCGCCATTTCGGTGGGTTCGTCGAGGTTGAAGTCGAGCACGGTTTTGGTGAACCGGTTTTCTTCCACGGCGCGCACCGACTTTGCTTTGCTGTAGTCGGGAGCCTTGTCGCCAATGGCGTAGTTAATGCCCGTGAGCAGGTGGTCCAGGAAAAGCGAATCGGAATACGATTCGTTGGTGTGGCCCATGCCGGTGTAGAACGAGCGGCCGCCTTCAAATTCGTGATACCATGCAATGGGATGGTTCTCGCCATTCTCGCCACCGGTGTAGGTGCTTTCGTCGAGGTTATAGATCACCTTGATGTCGGGCGAGATGTGTTTGTAGTTGTAGAGCTCGTCGAATCGTTTCCACTCTTTGGGAAGCGTGTTGGGGTGTGGTCCGAAGTCTTCGACCTTGCGGAACATCGCTTCCTGCTGTTTGGGGTGGCTTTTGAAATAAGCGCCCACCAGTTTTCCATACCAAGGCCATTCATATTCGGTGTCGGCCGCGGCGTGAATGCCAACGTATCCCCCACCCGCTTCAATGAAGCGTTTGAAGTCCACTTGCTGCACCGGGTCGAGCACATCCTGCGTGGTGCTGAGGAAAATTACGGCCCGGTAACGTTTGAGATTTTCTTCATTAAAAAGGGCCGAGTTTTCGGTTGTATCAACTTCAAAGCCATTCTTCTTTCCAAGCTCCATCAACGCGATTTTGCCCGTGCCGATAGATTCATGTCGATAGCCTGTGGTTTTCGAGAAAACCAGAACACGCGGAGGTTGCTTTTCGCCACAGGAGAGCAGCAGGCAAAAAAGCACCGCGATAGACAGGTATGAGTTTAGTTTATGCATTGTCGAAGCAGTTGTCGGTGCATAGGCACGGCGTGGTCTCTCCGTGTGCCCATGGCCGGATTTTTCTTATTTCAGTTCTTTGATTTTCAGGTTGCGGAACCACACTTTGTCACCGTGGTCTTGCAAGGCCAGGTGGCCTTTCAGCGATTTGCCAAACACAGGCCATGTTTTGAATTTGCTGTTGGCCACCAATTGATCCCACTCGGGCGTGTGCATGGTGAACTCCACCACTTTGGTGCCGTTGAGCCAGAATTCCATTTTAGCATTTTTCGAAACGATGCGTGCTTCGTTCCATTCGCCTACAGGGCGCACGGTTTCTTTCGACGACGAGATGAGGTCGTACAGATCGCCGGTGCGGTGCTTCACGATCTTGCCATCTTTGTGACAGTCGTTGTCCAGCACTTGCATTTCGGGACCGCTGTGGTAAGGTGCGTTTTGGGCGGGGTCTTCCACCACGTTAAACATCACGCCGCTGTTGCCGCACGAGTCGATCTTCCATTGATAGCTGAACTCGTAGTTCTGATATTCGCCGTCGGTCACGATGTCGCCGCGGCCTTCTTTGGTGGAGTTGTCGAGATAGAGCTCGCCGTCGGCTACCTTCCAGCCCTGGCCAATGGTTTTCTTGTTATAGTTGTGCCAGCCTTTGGTGGTCTTGCCGTCGAACAGCAGTTTCCATCCGTCTTTCTTTTCCTGAGCAGTCAGGGTGTTTTGGGCAGCCACGTTTCCTGCGAAGCATGCGAGGACGAGCAGCAGGGCGTAGGCCCGGTAAGTTTTCTTCATGGGTTGTTGGTGAGAGGTCTTTGGTTGCGAAATCGATTGTAAAAAGAAACCGTCAGCTTCTGGGCAGAAGCTGACGGTTGTGAAGTGTTAGTCTTTCGGTTTGTTGCCGCTGAGCGAAAGCACGTACATCGCCATTTTCTCGGCGTCGCCTTTGCTCAGGTCGGCGTGTGGCGACATCGGGATTTCACCCCAGTTGCCACTGCCGCCGTTGATGATCTTGTCGGCCAGCATGCTCACGTTGGCTTTTGTGAATTCGTATTTCTTCGCCACGTCGGTGTGCGAAGGGCCTACGATTTTGTTGGTGGGGTGATGGCAGGTTTTGCAATCGCTGGCATCCACCAGGGCCTGACCTTGTTTGATCAAATCGTCGGCAGAATCAGTCTTGGGCTCGGCAAGCTCGGGCGCTTCTGCTTCATCTTTTGTTTCTTCTGTTTCTGTTTCCTTCTTTGATCCGCCGCACGATGTCAGGGTCCAACTGGCTATGCTCACCAGCGCGATTACTACAAATACTTTTTTCATGGATGGTTTCGAATTAATAAATACGTATTGATCTGTTGTTACTAAACTATGGGTTTAAATGCCCAACACTTTCTTGTTGAACTTCGCGTCTTTGCCGGTCGCAGCAAAATCGTCGAAGGCCTTTTCCGTTACGCGGATAATGTGGTCTTTGATGAAGGGTGCACCTTCGGCCGCTCCCTGTTCAGGATGCTTGATGGCACACTCCCACTCCAGCACCGCCCAGCCGTCGTAGCCGTATTGCGTTAGTTTGGAGAACACCGATTTGAAATCCACCTGGCCATCGCCCAATGAACGGAAACGTCCCGGACGGTTCACCCAGTCCTGGTAGCCGCCATACACGCCGCTTTTGCCTGTGGGATTAAATTCGGCATCCTTCACATGAAACATCTTGATGAAGGTGTGATAGAAGTCGATATACTGAAGATAGTCCAGTTGCTGCAGCACGAAGTGACTGGGGTCATACAGGATGTTGCACCGCGTGTGCTTGCCCGTGGCTTCCCAGAAACGTTCGAACGTGATGCCGTCGTGAAGATCTTCGCCGGGGTGAATTTCGTAGCAAAGATCGATGCCCGATTTGTCGAACGCGTTCAGGATCGGCAACCAGCGCTTCGCCAGTTCCTTGAAACCATCTTCTACCAGTCCCGCGGGGCGTTGTGGCCAGGGATAGACCGTGTGCCACATGAGTGCACCCGAGAAGGTGGCGTGTGCTGCCAGCCCGAGGTTCTTGCTGGCTTTGGCCGCATATTTCAATTGATCTACCGCCCAGGCTGTGCGTTCCGCAGGTTTGCCACGAACCGACTTGGGCGCAAAGCCGTCGAACATTTCGTTGTAGGCAGGATGCACGGCCACCAATTGGCCCTGAAGGTGGGTGGACAGTTCGGTGATCTGAAGCCCGGCCGACTCCACAATGCCTTTCAGTTCATCGCAGTAGTCTTTGCTTTCGGCTGCCTTTTGCAGGTTGATGCAGCGGCTGTCCCACGTGGGGATCTGCACGCCTGAATAGCCTAGCGAAGCGGCCCATTTGCAAATGGTTTTCAGGTTATCGAATGGCGGCTGATCGCCCATGAATTGCGCCAGGAAGATCGCAGGCCCTTTTATCGTTTTCATGAAGAAGCTGAAGACTGTTGGTTTGACATCATTTCAGGAAAGGACAAGCTTATTTCAGCTTTGTCCATTTGCGTGTTGACTGTGCCGACTTCACGGCCGTTTGCACGAAGTTCATGCCGCGCACACCGTCTTCCACATCGGGGAAGTCGTATTTCGCTGCATTGATCTTCTTGCCAGGCTTGTAGTCGCGCACGGCTTTTCCAAACGCGCGATAAATGTTGGCAAACGCTTCGAGGTATCCTTCGGGGTGACCGGCGGGCGTGCGTGTAAATGCTTTCGCATCGTCGGACAGGTATTTCTGACCTGCACGAACAATTTCTTTCGGACGGTCTAGCCATTTCACGATCATGGTGTTGGGGTCTTCCTGTTTCCATTCCAGACCACCCTTTTCGCCATAGACGCGGATGTTGAGGTTGTTTTCGTCGCCAGCAGCAACCTGTGTAGCAATGAGTACGCCGGTTGCACCGTTGTCGAACTTAATAAGCATGGAAGCGTCGTCGTCGAGTTTGCGGCCCTTCACCACGGCGTTCAGCATGGCGCAGATTTCGGTGATGTTGGAGCCGGTGATGTATTCGGCCAGGTTCGCAGCGTGCGTGCCGATGTCGCCAATGGCGCCGCCCATGCCCGACTGCTTGGGGTCGGTTCTCCACGATGCCTGCATGTTGCCGGTGCCTTCCAGCAGTGTGGAGAGCCAGCCTTGAGGATATTCAACGTATACTTTTCTGATCTTACCCAATTTGCCTGTCTTCACCATGTTACGGGCTTCTTTTACTAACGGATAGCCGGTGTAGGTATGGGTAAGACCCAGGATAAGACCTGTTTTTGAAACTACTTTTTGCAAGGTCTTCGCTTCGTCGAGCGAGAATGCGATGGGCTTTTCAACCAACACGTGGAAGCCGCTTTCGAGGGCCAGTTTGGAAGGACCAAAGTGCACGTGGTTGGGCGTTACTACGGATACGAAGTCTATGCGCTGATCGGGAGGAAGTGTCTTCTCGATCTCAAACATTTCCTGGTAGGTTTCATATACCCGATTTGGATTCAGGTAGAGTGCTTCTCCGGTTTGTTTTGACTCGCCGGGAACCACACTGAAAGCGCCGCATACCAATTCGATTTCTCCATCGATACCGGCGGCTTTACGATGAACGGGGCCAATAAAAGAGGTAAGTCCGCCACCTACCATGCCCATGCGTAATTTTCTTTTCATTAGGTTAGAATTGTTTGGTTCAAGTAAGGGATTAAAATGTTAAAAATAAAGAATTAATATTATCGAAATCGATTGCGGATTGGGTTGACGGCATTAAATTTTTTGATGATTTATTCATCCTTATGGTTTGGCAAACTAGTGCTTTAATCCTTTCTTTGACGACACGGCTTTAAGTTTTTTTCATGACCGAATCCCTATTCCTGAAAAACCTCTGGTATTTCGCAATGCATGGCTCATTTCTCAAGCAGGGGAAACTCGTAGCAAAGGAAATTCTGGGAGAAAAAGTGGTTTTCGGAAGAGATGAAAACGATGTGCCCTTCGCCCTGCGCGACAACTGCCCACACCGTGGCGTGCCCCTCTCCAAAGGCTGGTACGACGGCAAGTGCATTCAATGTTGCTATCACGGCTGGAAGTTCGACAACACCGGCGCATGCACCAGCATCCCCGCGCTGGCCGACGACAAATTCGACACGCGAAAGATCAAAGTCTTCAAATATCCTTGCCGGGAAGTGAACGGCACCATCTGGATCTATGTGCCGCAGAACAAGGCCGACCTCAGTGGCGCCGATCAGTGGGTGCCCAACCTGCTGTTATCGCCCGAGAAAAAATTCCTCTTCGTAGAAAAAGTGACCATGCCTGCCGACATCGACCACAGCGTGATTGGCCTCATCGATCCGGCACACGTCACCTTTGTGCACCAATCGTGGTATTGGCGGTCGTCAAAAAATCTGAGGCTAAAGGAAAAGAAGTTCGAGCCGGTTGACCTCGGCTTCAAGATGTCGCGCCACACGCCGTCGTCGAACTCGAAAGGCTATTCTATTTTGAAAGGCGGAACGTCTACAGAAATCAATTTCCAGCTTCCGGGCATCCGAACGGAGCATATACAAGTCGGGGAAAACGAGATCGTGTCCATCACGTGCCTCACGCCCATCAACGATCACGAAACGGAGCTGAATCACATTTTCTATACCACACTGGGTTTTGTGAAATTCATCTGGTGGCCCCTGCGCCAACTGGGCAAACAATTCATTCACCAGGACCTGGGAATTTTCCGAAAGCTGGGCGAAGGCCTGCAGTCAAAACCCACGCTGATGTTGCTTGGCGAACCCGACGCACAAGCGCGGTGGTATCACGAACTGAAACGCCAGTGGGATTTGTCGCAGCAGAACAAGACGCCGTTTGTGAATCCGGTGGAGCCCAAGACGTTGCATTGGATAACTTGATTAGTCTTGAGTAATTTAGTCTTGAGTATTGAGTAGTTAGTATTGAGTAAAAATTCAAAGCCATGTCGGAGCATAGTCTCGCTTCGAGGACTATGCTGGGTTAGTCTGAAGTCTGGATGGAGTAATTTAAAAAGCTTAGGGGTTGGTTGATGCTATTCTGAATGCGCATCCTCAAAAAAAGTCTCAATACTAAATACTCAAGACTAAGGACTCACTCCGAACTACCAATCATCACTATCCTTTTTCTTTGCCTTATCAACAAACTGAAGTTTGTCTGTGAACGATTTGTCGAGCAACCCGAGTGTATTGGGTTTGCACCATTCGGGGTTCATGATGGTGCCGTTGTTTTTGGCGGCGTAGTTGGTGAGGTTGTCTTTGGCGGGAATCTTCTTGTAGCCAATGTCCCCGGTCATTTGGATGGACCGCACGGTGACCCGATACTTTCCGTCCTTCACCCCTACAGTTACTTTGCCATAGTACTTTCCGGTTTGGATGATGGGTGGTGTGGCGACCTGGGTGAATTGGAATTTTTTATAGTCTACCACGATGTCGTTCATGTCGAAGGTCACTTCGTCGCCCGAGGTCTGGAGGTTGGCCACATAGGTCTGGGCTTTGTAGAATTCGCTTAGCTTTTCAGCGGTGATGGAATCCTGGGCGAATACTTTTTGATAGAGGATTTCCTGGTCGGCCAGTTTAAAGTTTCCATACGACGTGTTTCCCTGGCAGACTGCTGCGAAGGAAATGGCGAGGAGCAGAAGCGACGCGATTGTTTTCATGAGGGATTCAGGTTTGCGCTCAAATGTACAGAACAAAATGGTATCGCGAGGGTGTGGCCCAAAAAAACAAAGGTCATTCAACACGACGGGCGGTTGAATGACCTTTAGCTTATTTTATCTGTGATGAACTACTAGATAAACTTGTTCAACAGGTTCTCATAGTATTCCTGCTTGCCGCTGATTTGCTCGGGCTCGCCGTTTTTGTGCGCGAGTTTACGCAGCTCTTCAAGACCCACTTTGCCTTGTTCGAAGCTCTTGCCTTTGCCGGAGTCGAACGATGCGTAGCGTGCTTTGCGCAGCTTGGTGTACTCGCCGTTGTCCAGGATGGCCTGGGCGGCAATGAGGCCGCGGGCAAACGCATCCATGCCACCGATGTGGGCATAGAACACGTCGGCGTTGTCGGTGGAATTGCGACGGGTTTTTGCGTCGAAGTTCACGCCGCCGTTTTTGAAACCTCCCGATTGCAAGATCACCAGCATGGCCTCCGTCAACTCATAGATGTTGTTCGGAAACTGGTCGGTGTCCCAGCCGTTCTGGTTGTCGCCGCGGTTGGCGTCGATGCTTCCCAGTACGTCGGCGTTGGCGGCTACCTGCAGTTCGTGATCGAAGGTGTGTTGTGCCAGGGTGGCGTGGTTCACTTCGATGTTTAATTTAAAATCTTCCATCAGATCGAACTCGCGCAGGAAGGCAATACACGTCGCGGAGTCAAAATCATATTGGTGCTTCGAAGGTTCCATGGGCTTGGGCTCGATGAGGAACGTGCCTTTGAAACCTTGTGCGCGCGCATAGTCTTTGGCGGCATGCAGGAAGCTGGCCATGTGTTCGAGCTCGCGCTTCACGTCGGTGTTGAGCAATGACATGTAGCCTTCGCGACCGCCCCAGAACACATAGTTCGATCCACCCAATTCGATGGTGGCGTCAAGTGCAGTTTTTACTTGTGAACCTGCGTGACACACCACATTGAAGTCGGGATTGGTAGCGGCGCCGTTCATGTAGCGTGGGTTCGAGAACAGGTTGGCTGTTCCCCACAACAACTTCACGCCCGAAGCTTTTTGTTTTTTCTTGGCATACTCCACAATCTTGGCAATGCGCTCTTCCGATTCTTTCAGGGTCGGGGCTTCGTCCACCAGGTCGTAGTCGTGGAAACAATAGAAGGGTGCTCCTATCTTGGTGATGAATTCGAAGGCGGCATCCATCTTGTCGTAAGCGCGTTGCACGGCATCGCCGCTTTTGTTCCAGGCAAAATTTTTGGTGCCGGGTCCAAACGGATCGCCACCGGTGCCGCAGAAGGTGTGCCAATAGGCAATGGCGAAACGAAAGTGTTCCTCCATCGTTTTTTTACCCACTTTCTTTTTGGCATCATAAAATTTATACGCCAGCGGGTTGTCCGATTCTTTGCCTTCATACTTTATCGGGCCAATGCCCTTAAAGTATTCTTTGTCTCCGAGTGTAAGTTTCATGAATTTGAGTTTTTTACTGTTGGGTTCAATTACGTGTTGTTATTCTTGATTTGGTGATCCTGCTAAAAATCAGATGGCCTTTTGCAGATGGCTCATCCATTGCGCATACGATGCCTTATAAGGTTCGGTGAGTTTTGTGTCCGGCTCTTGTGTGCGAATGATCCTGAGGCCTTTAAACGCTTCTTCGAACGAAGCATAAACCCCCGCCCCCACGCCCGCTCCCAACGCCGCACCTTTGGCACCGTCGGTGTCGAGCAATTCTAACGGGGCGCCTATCGTGTTCACAAAAGCTTCGCGGAACAGCGGACTCAGAAACATGTTGGCCTGGCCAGCGCGAATCACGTTTGTTTTCAGCCCCATGCCTTGCAGCACGTCGAAGCCATACTTCAACGCAAACACAATGCCTTCCTGCGCCGCACGAAACACGTGGGCCTGACCGTGACGATTGAAGTTGAGACCGTGAAAAGAAGCGTCCACGTTTTTGTCTTCCAGCACGCGCTCGGCACCATTGCCAAACGGAAGGATGCTGAGGCCGTCGGCACCAATGGGAGCTTCGGACGCGATGGCGTTGATTTTGTCATATTCATAGGGCGCTCCACCCGACTGCGCCTGTTTGCGTAGCCAGCTATTGAGGATGCCGGTGCCGTTGATGCAGAGCAACACACCGTTGCTCTTCACGGGTTTCTGATCGTTCACGTGGATGAAAGTGTTCACGCGCGACTTGGGGTCGTAGGCGTTCTTGTCCGTCACACTATAGATAACGCCCGAGGTACCCGCCGTGGCAGCGGTTTCGCCGGCATTCAATACGTTCAGGGAGAAAGCGTTGTTGGGTTGGTCGCCGGCGCGATAGCTCACGGGAGTTCCTTCTTTCAGGCCCAGTTGGGTGGCCATGGCTTTGTTCACACGACCGTGTATGGAAAATGTGGGCACCACGGTGGCCAGCATGTCGGCCGGAATGCCGTAGAGCGACAGCAGCTGCTGCGAGGGTGCGCCGGTTTCATAGTCCCAAAACATACCTTCCGACAATCCGGAAGCCGTTGTCACAATGTCGCCGGTGAGTCTCATGGCCAGGAAATCGCCGGGCAGCATCACCTTGTGAATGCGTTCAAAAACCTTGGGCTCGTTCTCTTTCACCCACTTGAGTTTGGAGGCGGTGAAATTTCCGGGCGAGTTCAGGAGGTGCTTCAGTGAATAGTCGGCGCCGAGCGATTGAAAGGCGTTCCGGCCAATGTCCACGGCACGGCTATCGCACCAGATGATGGACGGACGCAAGACCTTCTGATCCTTGTCCACACACACCAGGCCGTGCATCTGATAGGAAATGCCGATCGCCACAATCTCGTCGGCCTTTGCTCCCGACTTCTTTAATGTAGCCTGCAATGCTTTCACGGCGTGTTCCCACCACATGTCAGGATCCTGTTCGGCCCAACCGGGGTTAACCGCCAGCATCGGCATTTCTTCGGCCGGCGATTGCGCCGAGGCCACCGACTGGCCGGTGGCCGCATCGATCAATGAGGCTTTAATAGAGGAGCTTCCCAGGTCGTATCCCAGCAGGTATTGCTTCATAAGTATATCAATATAGAAAAATACAATCGTTTGAAAGTGCGGGTAAATATATAACTTATAGTACATTTGACTACAAGTCGGATGAAATTATTTTTATACCTTTCCCGTGGCTTTATGATAAACGACCCTTCATCCGACTCCATCATCGATGCACTTTCCATCGACTGTCTCATTTTTGGTTTTAAGAAAAGCGAGCTCGACATCCTGCTGGTGCAGCACGGCGAGGGCATCAGCAAAGGCAAGTGGGCGCTCCCCGGCGGCTGGATCAAATACAACGAAAGCACCGACGATTCCGCGACACGTATCCTGAACGACCTCACCGGTGTTTCAAACATCTATCTCGAGCAATTGAAGGCTTTTGGCAACGCGAACCGCTACCCTACCAAGCGCGTAATTACCATTGCCTATTATGCCTTGGTGAAGCCGGAGAACTATACGCTGCACCCCGGGTTCACGGCAGCCGATGCACGCTGGTTCAAAATCAGCGAAGTGCCCGAACTGCCCTATGACCACGCGCAAATCCTGAACGAAGGTCTGCAATACCTGAAACACAAGGTGCGCCACGAGCCCATCGGGTTCAACCTGCTTCCCAAGAAATTCACCCTGTTGCAACTACAGGAATTGTATGAGGCCATCCTCGACAAGAAACTGGACAAGCCCAACTTCCGCCGCAAGCTGATGCGCATGAACCTGCTGGAGCCCTGCAAGGAAAAACAGACCGACGTTTCGCATCGCGCCGCCAGCCTGTACCGGTTCGATAAGAAGACCTATAACAACTTGAAAGAGAATGGATTTATGTTTGAGTTGTGAAAGTGATGGTACAACAAACTCCGACGCTATCTTGTAGTATTCAGATCAACTACAGCCGTCATCCTGAAAATTCGCCGTTGATAGTCATCGGGACTATAAGAATTCATCAATTCTTGTAGATTGCAATCCTTTGCAAGGGCATATTTGCGCGCGGCCTCTATTGCAAGGGATAATTTTTAACTGCATCTTAACGCGTCACATTGAAACACCCTATAATCCTATAACCTTAAACCTTTTTTATCATGGAACAGAAGAGTATAAACCGCTCCAGCCTTTTTTGGGCAAGTTGTATGTCGCTCCTGGTGACATCGCTTTCCTTCGGGATACGGGCCGGTATTCTAAACAGACTTGGCGTTGAATTCAGTCTCAATGCACAACAACTCGGCACGATAGCCGCCACCGCGTTCTGGGGATTCCCGCTCGCGGTTGTGATCGGTGGTTTTGTGGTTGACATCATCGGCATGAAACGCCTTCTTATCATTGCCTTCCTGTTTCACCTTCTGGGCATCGGCCTCACTGTGTTTGCCAACGGCTACTGGTCACTCTTCCTGTCGACGCTGTTGATTGGCATCGCCAACGGAACGGTGGAAGCCGCGTGTAATCCCCTGGTGGCCACTATCTATTCCGACAACAAGACGACAAAACTCAACCACTTCCACCTCTGGTTTCCGGGCGGTATTGTGATCGGCACGCTGATCGTGATGTTGTTCGACAACATCGGCCTGGGCTGGCAAGTGCAGGTGGCCACAATGTTTATACCCACCCTGGCCTATGGCTACATGTTCCTGAAGCTTGACTTTCCGGTGACCGAACGCGTTGCCTCCGGCGTATCGACAGGCGACATGTATAAAGCCGTGTTCACTCCCCTATTCATCTTCATGTTCATCTGTATGTTCGGAACGGCCATCACCGAATTGTTCACCAACCAGTGGGTCGGCCTGTTGCTGTCCAACGCCACAAGCAACTCGTTGCTTCTGTTGACCATTACCACCGGCATCATGGTGATCGGGCGTGGATTTGCTGAGCCGATTGTGCACCGCTTCTCACCGGCGGGCGTACTGCTGGCATCGGCTATACTGGCGGCGCTTGGCCTCTACCTGATGAGTACAGCCTCGGGCAACATGCTTCTCGTGGCCGCACTGTTGTTTGGTATTGGTGTGTGCTACTTCTGGCCTACCATGCTCGGCTTTGTGTCGGAGAACGTGCCCAAGTCGGGCGCTGTGGGCATGAACCTCATGGGCGGTGCCGGCATGTTTGCCGTTTCGATCTACACCACATTTATGGGGGGCTTCTATGATAACATCATTGCCAAAAACCTTCCCGCAGGAGCCGATGTGAAAGCCTATCAGGCGGCCGCAGCAGGAAGCACCGAGGCCACCGCGTTTGTGAACGCGCAAATGGTTGCTGGTCCGGAAGTAATCAAAGCCACCCTCATCATCCCCATCATGCTGGTGGTGGCCTTTATCGGGCTGGTTGTTTATATGCGCGGACGCAAGAAAGCAGCCGTAGCGGCATAAGACATAATCATCATTACGAAACTAAAAGAGGATGGCCAAAAACCATCCTCTTTGTTTTTTGCGTATATCGAACAAACAACCGCCCCACGGGTTTGATTGAGTATGAAAAAACTTATCGTGATATTGCTGCTGTTATCTTCTCCGGGCATGGCACAGCAACTCATCATTACAGAGAAAGTTAAATTTCTGGCGTTAGGCGATTCGTATACCATTGGCGAAAGCGTGCCGGTGAGAGAGCGCTGGCCCGAGCAACTGATCGATGCCCTTCAGTTGAAAGGCCTGGAGTGCTTCGACCCGAAAATCATTGCCACCACGGGCTGGCGTACCGACAATTTGAAAAACGCGATCACCGCCGCAAAGCTTTCGCCGGACTATAATCTTGTGTCGCTGCTCATTGGTGTGAATAACTATTACCAGGGCAAGTCGGTAGAGAGTTACGCACCCGAATTTGAAGAGCTTCTGAACACCGCCATTGCACTTGCTGGTGGAAACAAAAAACATGTTTTTGTGGTCTCCATTCCTGACTATGGTTACACACCGTTTGGGAAAGGCCAGCAGGCTGTGATCAGCCAGGGCATTGATGTCTATAATGCGACCAACAAAACCATCGCGGCTAAGCTGGGTGTGAAGTACTATAACATCACCGACATTTCGCGACGGGGTTTGGATGAACCCGACCTTGTGGCCAACGATGGACTGCATCCGTCGGGCAAGATGTATGCCGCGTGGGTGAAGCTTATTCTTCAGGAGGTAACGCTCGAGCCCAGCACCGACGAAGGCGACAACGGAGGCGATGGCACGGTGACCGGCATCAAAGACGAACGTTATGGTGTTCGTATCTATCCCAACCCGTTCGACAAGTCGCTCGTGATTGAAAACTTGCCCGAAACACAACGGAGCTATTCGCTGGAGTTGGTGGATGAACAAGGAAGCGTTGTGTGGCAAGAAGAAGCACTCGCTTCACTGGCGGGAAAAATTGAACTGAATACTCACGCGTTGCGGGCGGGACTTTATCATTATCGCTTGAAAGGTTCGGAAGGTCTGTTGATGCAGGGAAAAATAATCAGGCTTTAAATCGTTTAAACTCACTTTGCTAAGAAATTTTTACACGCCGTTTGTAAATTAAAAAAGCCGTTTGTTCCTTGGGGCCTTTATTTTCTCATTATGTCCCAGAAAGCATTACACGTCAATTCAGAGATTGGAACCCTGCGACGCCTGCTTGTTCACAGTCCCGATAGCAGCCTCGGAAAAGTTGTTCCCTCCAAAGCACAAGACTGGTTGTTTGAAGACATCGTGCACCTCGACACCATCCGCAAAAAAGAATACGACTTTTATACACGCATCCTGCTCTACTTTCTTGATCCGGAAAAAATAAAAGGAAGACTTAATACTATTGATTCGCCCGAAAGCAATCGCACGTTCTACAAACCCGACGACGAAGGTTTTCACCGTTCGGAAAATGTTATTGAACTGCAATGGCTCCTGGCCGACATTCTGAAAGACAATACCATCAAGTTGAAACTGGTGGCGTCGGTTTGTGCCATCGAGTTTTGCTCGTATGAGACGCAAAAGAAATTGTTTGAGCTCAACAATGTGGAACTGTCGAAAGTGCTCATCAGCGGCACGTTGAAAGATGGCAGCATGCTGTTCGCGCCCATCCCTAACTTCATCTTCACGCGCGACATTGGTGTGGTGGTGAACGATCACATCCTGCTGAACCGTCCTGCTAAAAAAGCACGCACGCGTGAAGCGTTGCTCACCAAGTATATCTTTTTTAATCACGCCTTGTTTGCCGGTTTCGAAAACAAGATCATCGAGATAGAAGACACCTCGCATCACTTCCTGATGCCCAAAGAAAGCGACGACAAAAAAGTGACGCTGGAAGGTGGGGACGTGATGATGGTGAACCACAATCACCTGCTGGTGGGCGTGAGCGAACGCACCACGGTGGAAGCCGCGCACCAGGTGGTGAACCTGTTGTTCGCACGGGGCATTGTCGACAAGGTAACGGTGGTGCGCATTCCAAAAAAACGCGACTACATGCACATCGACACCGTGTTCACACAGGTGAAACGCAACGTGTGGGTGATGCTGGGTAACTTCTCGCGCAAGAGCATTAAGAAAGAAGATGCCGATCCTGTGGAACGCATTCTGGAAAGCAAGAAAAAAGACGACCCCATCAAAATCGTTCAATTTAATCGCCACGACATTGAGCGGCCTGTATACTTTGAAACACTCGAAGATCTGCTGATCAACATCAGCGAAGTGGACTTGAAGAGTTCCGAGAAAACGGTTTTCATTTATTCGGGCAACAGCGAGTTTCCATACGACGTGCGCGAACAGTGGACCGATTCGTGCAACGTTCTCGCCCTGAAAGAAGGTGTGGTGTTGGGCTATGATCGCAACGACAAAACAACCGAGGCTTTCATGGCGCAAGGGTTTCAGGTGGTTCACGTGCACGAGCTGCTGGCTGACCTGGAGTCGGGCAAAGTGCGTGTTGAAGATCTGAAAGACACCGTCATTCTCATGCCGTCGGCCGAGCTGTCGCGGGCACGCGGCGGTTTTCATTGCATGAGCTTGCCTTTGTTACGCGACGAAATCAAGTAAGACATTCGAAACCATTTGTAACCATGTCCGCACAAACCACTTCGCACCTGCTGATGATTAGGCCCGTGCAGTTTGCGTTCAACACGCAGACGGCCGTGAACAATGCCTTTCAATCAACGCAAGATACCAACGCCCAGGAGCTGGCATTGACCGAGTTCGACAACTTTGTGACCCTGCTCCGCCAAAACGGAATTGACGTGACCGTGGTGAACGACACACCCGAACCGCATACTCCCGATTCAATTTTCCCCAACAACTGGATCTCTTTTCACGACGACGGCAGCGTGGTGCTCTACCCCATGTATGCCGTGAACCGTCGCCAGGAACGCAAGCCGCATGTGTTGGAGCAACTGCAAAAACAATTCGTGATACATCACCGCGTCGACCTCTCCCCCTACGAGAACAAAGACATTTTCCTGGAAGGTACCGGCAGCATGGTGCTGGACCGCGAGAACAAGATTGCATACGCCTGTCTTTCACAACGCACAGACGCAAACGTGTTGAAAGAGTTTTGCGCAAAGCTTGGCTATACATCCCAGGCCTTCACAGCAACAGACGCCAACGGATATCCCATCTATCACACCAACGTGATGATGTGCGTGGCCGATCAGTATGTGGTGATCTGTCTTGATTCCATTCCCGATGCCACCGAGCGGAAAGCAACCGTCGAGGCTATTTCAAAGACCGGGAAAACAATCATCGACATCACGCTTGACCAGATGAATCACTTCGCGGGCAACATGCTCCAGGTGAACAATGAGGCGGGTAAGAAGTTTTTGATTATGTCATCACAAGCCTTTCGGGCGTTGTCGGCAGAACAGGTGTCGGCCATTGAGACGTTCAACCCCATTATACATTCAAACCTCGACACCATTGAGCGCAACGGTGGTGGCAGCGCACGGTGTATGATGGCGGAAGTTTTTCTGCCGGTGAAAGCTTGATATAAGTATTCACGGATGTCAAGATCTGATGACTCAAGGTCACGCCAAACAACGACAATCGATTTGTTGCACTAGATCATTTTATCGAAGTACTGAAAATAGTACTTTGTTTTTCCGAACCGGGTTTTGAACCGCTCTTTCACTCTGGCCTTCACCGTCTCGCGTTTTGTGACGTCGCAGATTTTCCAGAGCATCAGGTAGTGTTCCGGATCGTCGGGGTTGAAGTTGGTTTGGTTGTTGAGAAAGTTGAAGGCGATTTCGCCGGTTTCTTCCTTGGAGATGTTGTGAAGAAAGGTGTTCATCATGCGGAGCTCATCGCCGTGGCCAGACACATAGAATGGAACGTACTCTCGCATGCGGTTTTCGTTTTTCGCATCGTAGAGGTCGACCAGTATTTTGCTGATGGTCGTTGCCAGGTATCGGTTTCGGCTGTATCTGTTTTTTAGCTCTAACGCCAACAGCATGGCATAGTCGTAGCGTCGGGCTTCGGTTGCTGTCTCCAAATCAACAAACTCGGCCAACTGAATGGCACTGTCCAGTAGCGCCGGGTTGGCTTCGGCTTCAGTGACAGGCTCCTGCTCGGTCAATTGTGCTATCAACCAAATTTTGGCGTTGCACAATTTCGGGGTGAGACTGAATGGAGTCGCGTGAAAAGAGAAAATAATCAGCGCTCATTTTTGAGTAAACACTGGGCCTGTCGCGAAGCCAGTAGTCTTGAAAAGGATATTTGGCGAAGTCGAATTCAACAAACAATTTGTATCCCAGTCTTTCCTTGGTGTAGTCAATCGAATCCAGCACCGAAAGCAGGCTAATGCTTTCCTGGGGTTGGTAGCCTGCGTTGCGCATCAGAACAAGACCCACCGAGTCGGCTTCGCGTTCGTTCTCGCGACTGAAGCGGCTCATGGTATAGACCAATTTTCGAAGCGAGTCAAGTTCATTCAGGCCCACCACGTTGGTGGGGCGAAATATCTTCACCATCGCCTGTCTGGCCTTTTTCTCATATTCCATTTTCGCCGCTTTCAATACCCGGTCGCGCACATGGTTTAGCTCGTAGTGGGCTATTTCGTGCGCCAACGTGAAGGCCAGCTGGGCTTCGTTTGTGATACGGCCCAGCAACCCCGTGGTGATCAGGAACGTTCCTTCTCCCATACACATCGCATTCCCATAGGGCAACTTCACAATGAGCACCCGCCGGGGTTTACTTCTTAGGTGCGTGTTGTGCAGCAAGCTGTCGAATGTCTGGTCGACAACGCGCTGAAGGGTGTCGTTTTTAACAACGCGCCGTGCCTTTACCAACTTGACAAGGCTTTGCGTGTTGTGGTTGTAGCGGGTGATGACGTAGGGCGTTCGTTCCTTTTTTTCAATGCGCTTCAATTCATCGCCAAGTTGATCGCGCAGGGCTCCAATGAGCTTTAGATCTCTCCCACCCGACACGGCCAGTGATTTGTAGTTTTGGGACAATTGGGCAAAAGAACATTGAAATACACAGGTGATCAAAACCGACACTGTGCTGAGAAACCAAAAGGCACGAAACATAACTCACAAAGCTTGAAGATTAGCGCAAGATAACATTTCATCATAACATGACCTTGTAGCCAGTGGGGAATGTTTTATTGATTGAACGGAAACTCATTTATCCAATGAAATCCACGGCTTGTCAATGGCATCTGTTCCTTTCCTCCGGGATTCTTGCGCATCTGTATGTGAATGGAATCGCCGTTCATAGTTCCTTTTAATACATAGAGGTTTCCTGCCTGGGTTTTGTATTTGAATTGGTAGATGGTGGAGTAGTCGAAGCTGACAAGACTCATTTTTGCGCGCACCGAATCGGCAGCGAAACGCCATTGGATTTCGGCGCCGTCCATGTAGTGCACGGTGGCACGGTCGGTGGTGGCCACTGAAATTTGTTTCCAGCGTGCGGTAGCATTTTCGGTGGGTATGGCCACACCGTTGGTGCGCTGCTCGATCACTTCATATGTGCCCACGGCACTTTCGGACCTGGCTTTTGCTTTCGCATGGAAGGCGTCTATCTCCGCCCTGTTGTTTATACTGCCAACCACGCCAAAGCCGGCAATAAATCCGATCATGATAAGTTTCCCGGCAAGCATGAACCAGCGCGCCTTCCGTCCTTCAAACAACGGCACGATCACTTCCGGGGCTACCGGTTTATTGAGAACGAAGAAGTTTGTGAGACGGCGCAGTTGAGGCATCAGCAGGAAGATGGCGATCAGTGTCAGGTGGCCCGAGAAGAGTTTCACCGGCACATCGTAGCTCAGATTCAGAATCCATACGTGGATCATCACGCCCACGCTCACCAGTGCCCCAAGCGTTGTGGTTCTTCGAAAGAAAAGCAAGAGTCCACCCAGCACTTCGCAGCCGCCCGTGAAGATGTTGTACAATGTGGAGTAGCCCATAAACCTCCAGAGCAGTCCCATCGGCGACATCATGGCCATGGGGGTCATCAGTTGTTCGTGTATGGGAAAGGGAAACTGGGTCTTGAATACTTTTGCCGTTCCATAAAATACTAAATGCATGGCCAGGTAGTAGCGCAGCCAAATGGTGAGAGCCGTAAAGAGCCGACTATAGTCTGCCCGCCTGCGGTCGGCCATCGACCACACCACGGTGCCCAGCAACGAAAAGATGATGATGCAAAATAGCTGAACATAATTCCAGGTGGTGTCGCCGCTTCCGGCTGGCCGCACGGTGATGTCAACGTGAAATACAGAATGTCCCGTCCATACGACAACAGCGTCCCAAAAGCCGGTGGTTAGAAAATTCAGCCATGGCACAAACATGCCGACCGGAGCGGGAAATGTATAGAGCAAGAAATAAAGGAAGGCGAATCGGAACACCAGTTTGCGCACGGGTGTCCATGTGGTAGGGATTTCGATTGCCATAACAGAAACTTTAGATGAGCGTCTGCTAAGATAAAGAAATATTGATTTTCCTGTTTACAAAAAAAGAGGCTGTCCGTTTCGGAACAAGCCTCTCCTATTGTGAAGCATGCTTCGTGCATGTACATGACTTTCTACATTATTTCTTCAACAACACCGGCTTGCCATGCAGGAATATCTCCAGCGGCTCGCCCGTTTCCAATTCCGTTTCCACAGCGTCGGTAGAAATTTTTACCTTGATCACGCGACCACGGAACTCCAGGCGGAACGAATACGATTTCCATTGATCTGGTGTGAATGGATTGAAGTGCAGTGTGCCGTCTTTCACGGTCATGCCGCCAAAGCCTTTCACTATGCTCATCCACGTGCCGGCCATCGAAGTGATGTGGCAACCGTCTTCCGTGTCGTTGTTGTAGTCGTCGAGGTCGAGGCGTGAGGTGCGCAGATAAAATTCGTAGGCGCGTTCTTTATAGCCCAGCTTCGACGCCAGAATCACGTGCACGCATGGCGACAGCGACGATTCGTGCACCGTCATCGGTTCATAGAAGTCGAAGTTGCGACGTATAGTTTCAATGTCGTAGCGTTCTTCGAAAAGGAATATGCCTTGCAGCACGTCGGCTTGTTTGATGAAGCACGAACGCAGAATGCGATCCCAAGACCATTTCTGGTTGATGGGGCGATCGTCTTTTCCGAGGTCGCTCACGCGCAACAGTTCTTTGTCGAGGAAGCCGTCCTGCTGCAAATACACGCCGCGTTTTTCGTCGTGCGGGTAGTGCATTTTCGCGATGATCTCTCTCCAGCGATGGGTTTCTGTTGTCTCTTTGAAGTTTGTTTTTGCAATGATCTCCGCGAGACGCGACGGGTTGCTTTTGCCCACAAGGTTTAACGCGTCGAGTGTGTATTGCAAGGTCCACGTGGCAATGGTGTTGGTGTACCAGTTGTTGTTCACGTTGTTCTCATACTCATTGGGACCGGTCACCCCCAGCATCACAAACCGGTTTCTGTCAGACGACCATGTGATGCGCTGCGACCAGAATCGTGATATGCCCAGCAGCACTTCCAATCCGAACTCGGCGAGGTAGGCATCGTCGCCTGTGTAACGTATGTAGTCAAAGATGGCAAACGCGATGGCACCGTTCCGGTGAATTTCTTCGAAGGTGATTTCCCATTCGTTGTGACATTCTTCACCGTTCATGGTCACCATGGGATAGAGTGCTGCGCCGTCTTTGAAGCCCAGCTTGCCGGCGTTTTCGATGGCACGCTCCAGGTGTTTGTAGCGATACACCAGCAGGTTGCGAGCCACCTTTTCTTCGGCTGTGCCGAGGAAGAAGGGTAAACAATAGGCTTCGGTGTCCCAATAGGTACTTCCTCCATATTTCTCGCCCGTAAATCCCTTGGGTCCGATGTTGAGGCGTTCGTCTTCGCCGGTGTAGGTTTGCGTGAGTTGAAAGATGTTGAAACGGATGCCTTGCTGGGCGGCAATGTCGCCTTCGATGGTGATGTCACATCCGTCCCACTTGTGCGCCCAAACGCGCGCGTGGTCTTCGAACAACGCGTCGAAACCTTTTGCCACGGCTTC
Organism: Chryseolinea lacunae; assembly: GCF_016735595.1. GTDB lineage: Bacteria > Bacteroidota > Bacteroidia > Cytophagales > Cyclobacteriaceae > Chryseolinea > Chryseolinea lacunae. The sequence continues at coordinate 258,800 of NZ_JAERRB010000007.1, read as the reverse complement.
GGTCAGCACCTTGGCGCAGGCTGTAACGAGCGCATCCTTCGCGTGGTTTTCGGACGAGAGCACGGCGGCGTATTTGTAGACTACCAGCTCTTTGCCTTCCTGCAAATCGAGCTGGATCACGTTGCCCGCATACTTCTCGCGCAGCTCTATGTTCACGCGATCGAACGTTGCTTTCTTGCCGTCGTTGGTGATCACATATTGCATGCCGGTGGTGACGTGGAAGAATGTCTTTTTAGTCTGGGCCGTCACAATGGCTCTGCCTTCGGTGGCTTCCTTGTTCACTTCTTCCCAGAACTTCTCGTCGTAGTTGGAGTCTTTGTTCACCACATCGGCGTCCACATACAGCGACAGCGTGGTCTTGGCGGTGAAGTTGAGGGGTGTGATGGCATAACGAATCGCGCCCACCTCGCCGTTTGCCATGCTGCAAAAACGTTTCGATTCAACCTTCACTTTTTTACCGTCGGGCAACGTGGCGGCGAAGCTTCGCGACAGCAGGCCGGTCTTCATGTCGAGCACGCGGCGGAAGTCTTCCACCTTGCATTTGGCAAGGTCAAGCTTCTGGTTGTCGATGGTGATGTGGATGCCGATCCAGTTGGGGGCATTCAGCACTTTGGCAAAGTATTCGGGATAGCCGTTTTTCCACCACCCTACTCTCGTTTTGTCGGGATAGTATACGCCGGCCACATAGCTGCCGCGCAGGGTTTCGCCGGAATATTCTTCTTCAAAATTGGCGCGTTGTCCCATGCGGCCGTTGCCGATGCTGAAAACGCTTTCCGATATTTTGTTGTAGTGCGGGTCGAGGCCTTCTTCAATGATATGCCATTCGTGATGCTTCAGGTATTGCTTCATAGCGCAGCGTTAGATTCTTTTAAAGATTTATAGAGGTTGGGGCCAGGTTCGTTGTTAGTGTGCCAGGGTGGCGAGGTCTGCGGCTTGAAAATCGCTGGTGGTGCGGATCACCCGATCGGCCTTTCCCAGCTGATCGCGCGAGCCTATCCCCACACACTTCATGCCCGCGGCCAGGGCGGCTTCCACGCCCGCTTCGGCGTCTTCAAACACAACGCAGTCGGCAGGCGCAATGCCCAGACGCGATGCGGCCAGCAGAAATATTTCAGGATCGGGCTTCGAGTTCTTCACCATGGTTCCGTCCACCACCACGTCGAACAGCGGCTCCACATAGAGGCGTTGCAGCACCGTTTTCGCGTTCTTGCTGCTGGAGGCCAGGCCGATCTTGATGCCCTTCTCTTTCAGTTTTTCAATGAGCTGTTTCACGCCGGGAAATATTTCTTCGGGAACCATGCGCTCCACATAGTCAACAAACCAGGTGTTCTTTTTGTTGGCCAGCCGTTCCTTGTCGTGGTCCGAAAGTGTTACGCCACCCACCTCGAGCAGGATGTCCATAGACGCCATGCGGCTCACACCTTTCAGACGTTCGTTGTCTTCCGGGGTGAACGCGATGCCGAGTTCGTCGGCCAGTCGCTTCCACGCCAGAAAGTGATAGTGCGCCGTGTCTACAATTACGCCATCCAGGTCAAAAATACATGCCTTAATCAATGTCAATGTGGGATTAGTTTAGGTCCGAAGTGTGAGTGTGACGTTCGCTGGGTTTGTTAAAAGTACGTTTCCTTGATCAGTTTATTCGTTTCTTCCAGCGACTTAAATACTGCAAACGTTTTTCCCTGTGTACGCAATGCACCCAACGCATTTCCATAGCGCGCGGCGCCTATATAGTCTGTGGGTTTCTGCAAAAGACCAAAGCCCACGCCACCGGCAAACGAATCGCCGCATCCCGTGGTGTCCACAACGTTGTCTACTTTCACGGCGGGCACCATCTCTTCCTTCACTTTGCCTTTCTCTTTGTAGTAGGTCAGGCAACCCCGTGAGTCAACAGTGATATAGACGCATTTCACGCCCATGTTGAGGCAATGCGTGGCAAACCGGGCCAGCTCCTCGCGGTCCACTTCGTCACTGTCGGTATAGTAATCGCTGGTTTCATATTCTTTTTTGAACCAGGAGGCATGTGCTTCTTCCAGGTTCATTTTCAGCACGTCGATGTAGGGGAGCCATTGGTCGCGGTCGACCCAGAATTTGCGTTGCCGCTCGCCGTTGAAGAGGCAGGCGGTGGTGGGACCATGCGCATCGAAGATGATGGTGCCCTTGCTGTTTTCTTTCAGATATTTCAGGGTGTCGAGCGACACTTCATAGTCGCTGATAGGAATGAACACAAACACTTTGCAGTTGAGAATGCTTTTCACGTCGGCGGGAAGAATGGGGTCCATAAAACCGGTTTGCCGCTCTACGCGATTGTTCATATCGAGAAACCTCAGACTGATGATGTCGCCCTGGTCGTTTTTGGTGGTGAGCTGTTTGGTGTTGATACCTTCGTAGCCACGAAACACTTCTTTCACGTTGTCGAGGTCCACCTGGCGGATGTGGCAAACGGGAATGATTTCGATGCGATCGCCGGCCAGCACTGACAAAGCGATGACGGGGTGCGTCACGCATCCCCATTTTTGAATCAGATCACCCTGGTGTGTCACAATGTGATCGCGGGGTATGGGTCCAAGCACTGCTATTCGTTTCATATCGCTCTGAAAGTTTGGGGAATGTCGTTAGCTCACCAGAAATGCTGCGCCAATCACGCCGGCGCTGTCGCCCAGCAACGGCCTGACTATGGGCGTGTCCAGGGAAGTGTTAAAGATATACTTGCGCAAAGCGTCGAGACCGCGGTCGTAGAGCAAGTCGATGTTGCCCACGCCGCCGCCAATCACAATCACGTCGGGGTCGAGTATGTTCACGATCACGCTCAGTGCCTTGCCATAGAATTCAACCAGACGCAACATGGTTTTCTGCGCGGTGGGGTCCACTTTCGATTCGGCCAGGGCCACGATGTCTTTCAATGGCTTTTTGTTTCCTGTTTCGTTGAAGTAATATTTTTCGAGCGCGGGTCCTGAAATCACTTTTTCCACGCAACCGGTCTTGCCACAATAGCACGGGCCGCCCGATTCGTCGAGAAAATTATGACCCCACTCCCCTGCTATGCCCTGCAGGCCGATGATCGCTTTTCCATCCACCACAATGCCGCCGCCAACGCCGGTGCCGAGAATGACGCCAAACACCACGCGGGCGTCCGGGAACTGATCTTTCACCACGCCATAGCGCGCCTCGGCCAGGGCAAAACAATCGGCATCGTTGGCCATCTCCACTCTCACGCCAAGCATTTTTTCGAGGTCAACTTTCATGGGCTGGCCATTCATGACCACGGTGTTGCAGTTTTTCATTACGCCCCGCTTCGGGTCCAAAGTTCCCGGCGTGCCAAAGCCGATGTGCGCGGGAAGATAGCCCGCCTCGGCTTGCATTTTGTCGATTAGTTTTTTGACTTGGTCCAGGATGTGAGCGTAGCCCTGGTCGGCCTCGGTGGGAAGACGATGGCGAAAAAGCACTTCGGGATTCGCAGCCGATTTTAAAATAACACCTTCTATTTTCGTGCCGCCAAGGTCTACACCCCAGAGGCTCTTTTCATCTCCCATGCTTTTTTTGCTACTCGTCATGAACTGTTGAACAATCGTTTTCCAACCGTAATTTAAGAGTCTAATCTGAAAATCAATCGTTGATTAAATCTTAATTTTAAAATCGAATGCGAAGCGCATAGCGAACCTGTCGGCCCCACGGATCGGTTAAACAAAAGCGATGGAATGATGTTTAGAATGGCGCTGTGCGAAAGCGTGTGAGCGAGTCGAGGAAAGTGTTCAGATCCGTCAGCTCCTGAGCCACACGCGCGTCGTCCCACTTGAAATACGTCTTGCCTTCGGCGGCCATCGCGTCCTGCCATTGAAGCACACGCTGCCGGTTGAAATAGCTGAGGCCGGTGCGGCGAATAAAAAAATCTTGCAGGGTGCACACCATCTCGCCGTGCACACAATGCCACCACTCAGCCTTCAGCAAGGCCAGGTCGGCCGACGGTTCTCCGCTGGCCCCGATCTCGGCACGGCGCACAATGGCTTCAGCCTGGTAGCCATAGTTCTCCACCAGGTAGGCCGCCGTGTGGTCGGGCAAGGCAAGGGGTGCCAGTCGTCGTTGCAATTCACGCGCAAAATCCTTCACCTGCCGGGTGTTGGCAAAATGCTTTTCCGACAGCCACAGCTTTTGTGTCTGGCTTGGCTTCAGGGTTTTCTGCTGAAAATGATTTTTGATGACCAGGTTCACCACGCGCTCCGCCATTTTGCGGTAGCCCGTAAGCTTGCCCCCGGCAATGGAGATGAGGCCCGTGGGAGATTCAAAGATCTCGTCCTTCCGCGAAAGCTCCGACGCCGACTTGCCATCTTCGTGAATAAGCGGCCGAAGCCCCGCCCAGCTCGACTCGATGTCGGCGACCGATAGCCCTACCGATGGAAATGTGGCATTGACGCCCTGAATAAGATAGTGTGCATCTTCCGGCGAAGTAAACACCTCGTCTTTGTCGCCATTGTAGTTGGTGTCTGTCGTGCCAATGTAGGTGATCCGCCCGCGGGGAATGGCGAAGATCATGCGGCCGTCTTCCACATCAAAATAGATGGCCTGCTTCACGGGGAAGCGACTGTGTGGCACCACAATGTGCACACCCTTGGTGAGGTGCAGCCGCTTGCCGCTTTTCGATTTGTTGATGTCGCGCAGTTCATCTACCCACGGGCCGGCAGCACTCACCACGGTTTTGGCCTTGATGGTGTAGCGTTCGCCCGTCAGTTCGTCGTCTACCATCACGCCGGCTACTTTCTCGGCTGCGTATTGGAATTCAAGCACGCGGGTGTAGTTCAGGATAACGGCTCCGTGGCTCACGGCGGTTTTTATGATTTCGGTGGTGAGGCGTGCGTCGTCTGTACGGTATTCGGCATAGATGGCGCCGCCTTTGATGTCGTCTTTTTTAAGCAGCGGTTCATGGCGAAGCGTCTGGGCCTTGGTGAGCATTTTGCGCTGGTCTTCGGCTTTCACACCGGCCAGCAGGTCGTATACTTTCAACCCAATGGACGTGAGCCAATAGCCAAGACCTTTCTTTTCGGAAAGGGGTAGCAGCATTTTTTCGGGCACCACCAGGTGTGGCGCCAGGGCGTGCACCACGGCGCGCTCGCTGCCCACTTCCTTCACCAATCCAAACTCGAGTTGCTTCAGATAGCGCAGACCGCCATGGATGAGCTTTGTGGAACGACTGCTGGTGCCATAGGCAAAGTCCTTCTTCTCTACCAGTGCAGTCTTCAGGCCGCGCGTAACGGCATCGAGCGCAATGCCCGCGCCGGTAATGCCACCACCAATGATGACCAGGTCGAATTCTTCGGTAGCCAACTGGCGAAGCAGGATGGGGCGGTCGTGGTATGAGTACGGAGTCACGAAGCTTTGTTTAGTGATGATATAATCTTAGTAACGCTCTAGTCCACCCATCCTTTTGTGCGCTCCACAGCTTTTGTCCAGCCCTTGTAGAGCCTGACGCGGGTGGCCTCGTCCATCTGGGGTGTGAAGCGTTTCTGAATTTTACGGTTCGACGTGATGCTTTCTTTCTTCCAAAGTCCCACCTGTATGCCGGCGAGGTAGGCCGCACCCAACGCGGTAGACTCGATGATCTCTGGTCGTTCGACTTCGGTGCCCAGAATGTCGGACTGGAATTGCATCAGGATGTTGTTGGCACAGGCGCCGCCATCCACTTTCAAACTGGCCAGCGTCAGCCCGGCGTCTTCCTGCATGGCGTTGAGGATGTCTTTGGTCTGATAGGCCAGCGACTCGAGGGTGGCTTTGATGATGTGATCCTTGCCTGTGTCGCGTGTCAATCCAAAGATCGCCCCGCGGGCATACATGTCCCAATAGGGCGCACCCAATCCCGCAAAGGCGGGCACCACATAAACGTCGTTTGAGCCGAGTGCTTTTGCCGCAAAGTATTCCGAGTCTTTTGATTGATCGATAAGATGAAGGCTGTCGCGCAGCCATTGCACTGCCGCGCCGGCAATAAACACGCTGCCTTCCAGTGCATACTCGACTTTGCCGTCAAGGCCCCACGCAATGGTGGTGATGAGCCCGTTGCGCGACTGTTGAATCTTGGTGCCCGTGTTCATGAGCATGAAGCAGCCGGTGCCATAGGTGTTCTTGGCCATGCCCGGCGAAAAACAGGCCTGACCAAACAAGGCTGCTTGCTGATCGCCGGCCACGCCCGCCAGGGGAATGTCAACACCGTTGTGTGTCCAGTTTCCAAAGTGATGCGACGAGGGTTTCACCTCGGGCAAAATAGATTCCGGAATGTCGAGAGCGGCCAGCATAGTCTTGTCCCACGTGAGCGTGTGAATGTCGAACAGCATGGTGCGCGACGCGTTCGAATAGTCGGTGGCGTGCACCTTGCGGTTGGTGAGGTTCCAGATGAGCCAGGTGTCTACGGTGCCAAAGGCGATCTCTCCCCGCTTTGCCCGTTCGCGCGCGTTGGGAACAGCGTCGAGTATCCACTTGATCTTGGTGGCAGAGAAGTATGAATCAATCACCAGACCCGTGCGTTCGCGCACGTGATTTTCAAGGCCTTCTGCCTTCAATGCCTCGCATAGCGGCGCGGTGCGTTTGTCTTGCCACACAATGGCGTTGTAGAGAGGCTCTCCGGTTTTTTTATCCCACAGCAGCGTGGTCTCGCGTTGGTTGGTGATACCAATAGCCGCAATAGACGATGCGTCTACGTTGTGCGTCTGTATCAACTTTTCCAGCACCATGCGTTGTGTGCTCAGGATCTCGTGTGGATCGTGTTCTACCCAGCCCGGCTGCGGAAAGATCTGCCGGAATTCCTGCTGCACAATGCCCTTGATGTCGGCATGCTCGTCGAAGAGCACGGCCCGTGAGCTGGTGGTTCCCTGGTCGAGGGCGATGATGTATTTCATGCTTTAGAATTAAACAAACAATGCTTTAAACATCCAGGCTCCCAACACGCCACCCAGCACCGGCCCTACCACGGGTATCCAGCTATAGGACCAGTCGGACGAACCCTTGCCGGGGATGGGCAAAATGAAGTGCGCCAGCCGTGGCCCAAGGTCGCGCGCGGGATTGATGGCAAACCCCGTGGTGCCACCAAGACTGAGACCGATGGAGATGATGAGACCGCCCACAATGAGCGGGTTGATGCCGGCGGCAAACTCATTGGCGCCAATGAAGAGAATGGCGAACACCAGCACTCCCGTGGCAATCACTTCGCTCACCAGGTTTGCCGGTGTTGACCGAACCGCCGGACCCGTGCAAAACACAGCAAGCTTCTTTGATGCGCTGTCGGTGCGTTCCCAGTGCGGCAGAAAATGCAGCCACACGAGAATGGCGCCTACAAAGGCTCCGGCAAACTGCGCGATGATGTAGCCCGCCACTTTATCCTGGGGAAAATCTCCGGTGAGATAAAGCGCGATGGTGATGGCGGGATTGAGGTGCGCTCCGCTGATGCGGCCCACGGCAAAAATGGCCAGCGTCACCGCCAGGCCCCAGGCCATCACAATGGTGAGCCAGCCGTCGTTTTCCGATTTGGTGCCTTTCAGCAAGGCGCCCGCCACGGCGCCGTCGCCCAGCAAAATGATGATGAGGGTGCCGATAAATTCAGCGTAGTAAGGACTCATAACAGTCGGTTTGGTTAGCGTCAATATAGCGAACCGAAATCGATTGTTTCATAACCGTTCGAAAGATTAATATAGCCGTAAGGTTACACGTCGTGCCGTAACAACGATGTCCGCTCCGTCTCAATTGGCTTCGGCCAGATCTTCCTTGCGCGTTTTGATCTTTTGCACGATGTAGGCACCAACGGCCCGGCCCTGAGCCAGTCCGTTTTCACACGCCGGACGGTAGTGGATGCCGCCATACATGCGGCTGAGTGCGGCCTCTTCGCAGGCTTTGGCAAACGAGGGAAACGTGCGTCGCGTCAATCCAAACTCCAGTTCCGTGGAATCGACAAACGCGAAGTTGTCGCCAAACAATTTGGTGAGCGTGACCGACGATGCTCCGGAGATCACACTGTGTCCGCTGGAGTATTCGGGGAAGGGCGGGGTCTGCAACAGCGGCACCCAGTTCTCGTCGATGTATTGGTTGATGTAGGTTTCGGGGCGAATCAATTTGCTGCGATACTTTTCGTCCCAGCAGGAGATGAAACCATCCACCAACGAGATGGCCACGCGTGCGTAGGCTTCGGCCGAGTGCACAAAGTCGGCTTTGCTGGAGGAGCATGCCACGTGCGTGATGTTCATCCAGTGGCCGCCCGGCGAAATCTTTTTCGTGGCAAACATCACATGCCCTTTCACATTCATCACAAACGGATTGCAATCCCAGAACGACGCAATTTCGCGTTGCTCTTCCGAGAGATTCGCGCCGAGGTCGCGAATTTCCTGGGCTTCTTTAAAGAACTGGCTCGTCTTGTCCACCGAGAATGCCGTGGGGGGCTTCGGTTTGAACTGCGATGCTGAGTCGATAGCAAAAGGACGGATCTTGTTCCAATGAGGCTCAACGGCATCCATATAGGCCGGAGGCGTTGGCTTCCAGGTGGCAGGATCGTCGAGGATGGAATATTTGGGAAACGAACGGCTTTGCTTGTAGTTGTCTTTCGATGACCACGCGACAACATGGTCTGCAACCGCAATGCCAAACGCCACCGATCGATCAAACACATCGTCGGGCATGCCGGTGTCTTTGTATTCCTGCATCAGCTTGGCGTAGAATTCATCCATTTTATCTTCGGAAAACACCAGCGTGCGGCCCACTTTCAGCATGGCCTGCACCGACGCCAGCGGGTAACAATATTCTTCGTTTGGATTAGGTTGAGGAAGTGGTTGCAGCCCGGTGAGCTGGCCGGCGAAGGTCACAAATTTTTTGTCCTGGTGAATCGCCGCTTCATAGCCCGCAACACTCATGTAGGTATAGATACGCGATGCCACGGGGGGCGAAAAGATATCGTGAACGATCACGTCGGTGACCTGCTTCACCGAACGGTGCAAAAACTCGGGGTTCTGAGCTTCAGTCTTCCAATCCGAATGGTCTTTCGAACACGAAACGAACAAAAGACCCAAGCAAAGGCCTTTCCATAAAAAATTCTTCATTGGGCGCATGTATGGGGTGTACTATCCAAAGGTATCAGTTGACGGCTATAAAAAAAAGAAACAAACCGTTGCGGATCAAGCGGAGACCCGAAATCTTTTGGCGGAACCGCGTAACCACCACTCCCCTTTTACAGAACATCCCAAACCAACGTCACGCGGTACAAAGCCCTAGTGCCCGGAGTTTCACGGGCTATTTTTTCAAAGAAAACGAAACCAGGGTGTCGTTGTTCCGGAAGCCGACATACTGAATCCTCTCCCCTGCTTTCACAGGTTTCAGTTTCCGTATCTCGCCTTTCAGGCAGGCGCCGGAATCTTTGTTGGGCACGGCGGTGAAAGCTCCCTTGCCATTGCCCAATAGCAACGTTCCATAGCTAGCATCATAGCGGCCCATCTGGATGTTGATGGGATAAAAATTACCAGCCACAAAAACATCGAGGTTGCCATCATGATTAAAGTCTTCCGTGACAGTTGCGTTGACCGTTGAAAATTGTGCAGACGAAGGAAGTGGCTTCACCACAAACTTTCCGTTGCCTTTGTTCTCCACATAGGCGCTCTCGAACGTGAACACCTCAAACAACTTCGCCTTCTTCAAAGTGTCTTCGTTGAAAATGTCTTTGAAGGTGGCCGCTGCGAATTTGTTTGATGACAGGTATTTCTTTTTCAGTCCTGGCATCTGCTTCACCATTTCATCGCGGGTGTAGTAGGGATATTCTTTTCCGTGCGTGTAGTGTGTCAGAATCTGTTCGGAACTTCCGTTGGCATCGAAGTCGGAATAGTACATTCTGACGGGCTCTGTCAGCGACGTCTTCAGAGTGGAGTTCAGTCCGAGATTTCCGGCAATGATGTCGAGGTCGCCGTCTGTGTCGAAATCGGCCAGCGCCACATGGTTCCACCATCCGTTCGATTGCTCAAGACCCGAACCGGCCAGTGATAGCGGAGAAAGTTTTCCGCCAGTGTTGATCAGTATGGTCACCGGCTTCCACTCGGCCGCCAGTATTAAATCCTCGTCCTTATCGTTGTCGATGTCGGCCCACACCGACTGTTTGATAAAACCAAAATGTTTCAGTGCCGGGGCAGCCTCGGCGGTCACGTCGGTGAAGTTTCCTTTGCCGTCGTTTTGAAGCAGATAGTTGTCGGGCTCTTCGCCGTATTTGTAGGGAATGGTTCGCACGGCAATAAACAGATCAAGGTCGTGGTCGCTGTCGAAGTCGCTCACGCTCACCGACGATCCGGTGATGTACATTTCCGGAAGGCCTTTCGAAGCGGCAAAAATTCCCTTGCCATCGTTCGTATAAAGCTTGGGTTGACGATGAACCGAGTTGCCTGTAAATTCATTGCCGCCCGTCACCACAATCAGGTCCTGGTCGCCATCGCCGTCCACATCGGCAAAGGCTGCGTCCACGTCTTCCTGCACACTGTCTTGCGCAAACACTTTTTGCACCGAGTTGAGAAACGTGCCTTGTTTGGTTTGAACGTAAAGCTCCGAAGTTTGCCATTTGGCACCGCCAATAAAAATATCGTCGAGGCCATCGTTGTTCACATCGCCCACCGCCGCCGCCGGTCCTTCGGCCGACAGCATGTGTGGCAACAGGGCTTCACGCGTAAACTCCACGAACTTGTTTTCCTTATGCACAAAATCAATTCCCAGCGCAGCCGTGGTCTCTTCGAACAATGGCTTTGCATGGTGAAAGGCACCGTAGTCAAATTTGCTTTTCGCGTTTTCCTGAGCCACTTCCAGCACCTGATCGGTTTTTACATTTTTCAAAACTTCACAGGCATCCGTGGGCCACACCACCACCACCGAGTCGATGGTTATATTTTGTCCTGTGCCAAAAATCATACGGGTGTCTACCGCGCTTTGGTAGCCTCTCACGGGTGTACATTCCTGCAGTTGAACTTTGCCACCGTGGTACAGAAAAACTTTTGTGCCCAGTCCATACAGGTTGCCTGAAGCACCCTTCAGCACAACCTTGAGCGAATGGTTTTGCTGAGCCGCTTTGTTTTTATCGCGGAAAAGGTTTTCCATCACAAAAGCTTCGTCTTCCACATTGTTGGTCACCAGGTCAAGGTCGCCATCGTTGTCCAGGTCAACATAGGCAGCTCCATGAGAGTAGGAGATTTTGTCAAGACCCCATTCAATAGCTTTATTGGTGAACGTTGAGTCGCCGTTGTTGCGGTACAGGAAATTGGCCAGCTTGATCTTGGGCATCTTTTCAATCAGCTTCAAATGTTTCTCGCTCAGGTTGAACTTGATGGCATCCTGAATGGAGTCGGTGGTGATGAAGTTGATATAGTCCAGATCGTTCGAACGGCGCAGAATGCCGTTGGAGATGAAGATGTCCTTCTGCCCATCGAGGTCAAAGTCGGCAAACAACGTAGACCAACTCCAGTCTGTTGCCGACACGCCTGCATAGAGACCGATCTCGCTAAAGGTTCCATCCTGATTGTTCAGCTGAAGGGCGTTGCGGGTGTATTGATAGTTGTAGCCGTAGCGAAGCTTGAAATCAAAAAGATCATAGGCATCTTCGGCAGCCGAAGCCTTCAGGATGAAGGGATCTTCGGGAAGCATGTCCATGGCCATGAGGTCGGGAAAGGCGTCGTTGTTAAAGTCGGCAAAGTCAACACCCATGGTGTAGCGGCTGGTGTGGTTCATTTGTTTCTCCAGCACTTCCTGAAAGGTTCCGTTTTTCTGATTGATGTAGAGATAGTCATTTTCATGAAAGTCGTTTCCGATATACACATCGGGCCATCCATCCATGTTCACATCGCTCACCACAATACCCAGCCCGTAGCCAATGGCATTGTCGAGGATGCCCGAGGTTTTGGTCACGTCAAGAAAATGACCGTCGTCGTTGCGCATCAGTTTGTCCCCGGCGAGTGGATGTGATTGGTACTTTAAGTTTTTGGACATGCCAAACGTGCCGTTCTCGTGCAATGAGTGATTCAGCATAAACATGTCGAGGTCGCCATCGCGGTCGTAGTCGAAGAACGATGCCTGTGTGGCAAAGCCCACCAGGTCAAGCCCAAACTCCATGGCACGGTCCGTAAATTTAGGAACGCCGTTGGCGTCGTTGCCTTCGTTGATGAACAGTTGATTTTTTCCTTTGAAGATGAGGTAGTCGCCGAGGTATCCAACATAGATGTCGAGCTTGCCATCGTTGTTCACATCGGCCATGGTCACGCCGGTGGTCCAACCGTGAAACCCTTCCACGCCCGACTCCTGTGTGATGTCTTTGAACTTGAAGTCGCCCTGGTTGAGATAGAGCTTGTTCGGGTCTTGGTTGGCGGTGAAATAGATGTCGGGCAAACCGTCGCCGTTCACGTCGCCAGTGGCCACGCCCCCGCCGTTGTAGAAATACATGTAGTTGAATATGTTGAACTCAACACTTTCTTTCAACACATTCCTGAAGGTGATCCCCGATTCAGACGACGGCACAAACCTGAACTTCTTGTCATTCTTTTCAGAACAAGCCATCAGGCAACCCGCTATCAGGAAGAGAAATCTATACTGTATAAAACTCCTAAACATCACTTGTTTTCTTTATAAAATTTTATCGAATCATTGTTTCGCACAAAGGCCACCACATTGCCGACGCGCGTTCGCAGCCGCACGATGTGACGAACCTGTCCATTCAGTTTTATGCCCGATTGTTGGGAATGCAATGGCGTGAAATTACCAGCACCGTCGCCCGTCAACACAAGACCATGAAGAGCGTCATATCGTCCCACCTCTGGCTTCACCGAAAATAGATTTCCGCCCAAAATAAGGTCAGGCTTTTTGTCGTGGTTCACGTCCGCCACATCAATGGCAAACACCGGCGAAAATTGTGCCTGCACGGGCAACACCTTTCGCTCAAAACCTTTCGCACCCTGGTTCATCAACACCAGTGTGTTGGGCTCATTAAAGTTGAGACGCGTGGCCTTCTCCAACAGCACAGGATCAAAAATGTCTTTAATGGATTTCTGCGCGTAGTCCTTGTAGTAGACAAATTTCTTTTTCAGACTGCTCATCTGCCTGATCATATCCTGACGCAACGCAAACGGGACTTCTTCTCCGCTCTCATTCTGAAAAGCAAAGATGGGTTCGATCGAACCATTCTGATCAAAGTCGTTTACATAGAGCGTGATCGGATGCTCCACAGTAGGTTTGAATTTTGAATTTCTTCCCAGGTTACCCAACACAAAATCTTCGTCGCCATCGCCATCGAGATCTGCCGACGTAATGGTGTTCCACCAGCCTTCGGTTTTTTCGAGGCCGGGAATGTTGTCAACCTTTGTAAGTTTCTTGCCGTCGTTTTGAAAGAGCGTTGGCGACATCCAGTCTCCAACCAAAATCAAATCCGGAAAATCGTTGTGATCATAGTCGAACCAGCGCGCGTCTGTCACCATGCCGGCATGTTTCAACTGCGGTGCCCAGGCAGCGGTGGCATCTTTGAAATTCCCTTTCCCATCGTTCAGCAGAATAAACTGATCGCACGCCAGACCGTAGTAGGAAGGCAGCATGCGCGTGCCCACAAACAAGTCGAGGTCGCCGTCGTGATCGATGTCAACCGGCTTCACACAGCTTCCTGCCTGATAAATGGCGGGCATACGTTTTTCTGTTTTCACAAACTGCGGCACACCTTTTTTAAGACCCTGGTTCTCATAGAGAATGTCGAGCAACGGAAGACCCAGAGAGGCTTGTTCCGACCCACTGGTCACCACATAAAGGTCGAGATCCTTGTCGCCATCAAAATCAAAAAACACAGCGTCCACAGCATCCGACAACGAGTCGGCTTCAAACAACGCTGGCTGATGTTTCTCAAACTTACCCGACGGTTGCTGAACATAGAGTGCACCGGCATGACCCACCGATCCGCCCAGATAGAAGTCGTCAAGCTTGTCGTTGTTCAAATCGGCCACGGCAAGCGCCGGTCCTTCGGTAGAGAGCATGTGATACAACAGCCTGTCGCGATCAAATTCATTGAAGTCGTTTTCAATATGTTGCACTGTCGTGTCGGCAATTTCAGCAAACAAAGGCTGCACCTTCTTTGCAGACTTTATTTTTATTTCTTTAGCGTTGGCGTGATCGAGTACGAGCTTCTGATTGGTTTTTACGTCGCGCAAGATTTCCAATTTGTTGTCGGGCCACGTAACGGTTAGGCTATCCACAGATGCAAGCGTTCCGGTTCCAATCACCATGGTGTAGTCCATGCTGGATTGAAAGCCGCGAATGGGCATGTTTTCAAAGTAGATGATCTGACCCTTGGCAAAGGCCTTCACTTTTGCCCCCAGACCAAACGTGTTCTTGTCCGTGCCTTTAAAGCCGATGCGCAACGACGTGTTGTGCAGCAACGAGTCGGCGCGGTTTTGATAGACAAAGAGCTCCTGGTTCACATTGTTGATAATCAGATCGAGGTCACCATCGTTGTCAAGGTCACCATAGGCTGCGCCGTTAGAGAAACTCGGTTCGTCCAGGCCCCAGGCTTTTGACTGATTCTTGAATTCAAAATCGCCCGATTGCACAAGCATGTAGTTGCTCATTTTTTGCGAGGGCATTTTGTCTACAAACTCCTTAAAGTCCACTTTCTTTCCTTCAATGGCCGAGCGCATGTTTTCGCTGCTTCCCAAAAACTCAACAAAGTCCTGATTGATGAGATCTTTATAAATGCCGTTGCAAACAAAAATCTCCTTGTTCGAGTCATTGTCAAAATCCGAAATGAGCGCCCCCCAACTCCAGTCCGTCGCCGACACGCCGGCGAGTTGCCCTATTTCACTGAAGGTGCCATCGCCTTCGTTCAGGTGCAGCATGTTGCGCATGAACTGATGATAGTATCCATTTCGAAGACGAAGTTGATAAACATCATACGTCTCGAACGCCACAAGCGTCTTGAGGCGATAGTCTTCTTCGGGAAGCATGTCGGTAGAGAAGATATCGGAACAACCATCGTTGTTGATGTCGGCCAGGTCTGCTCCCATCGAGAACATGCTGAGGTGGCCCATGTATTTTTCTATCTGTTCAGAGAATGTGCCGTCGTGGTTGTTGATGTAGAGGTAGTCGCGCTCGTAGAAGTCGTTGGAGATGTAGAGATCTGGCCAGTTGTCCTGATCGATGTCGCCCACGGTCACGCCCAGGCCAAAGCCAATAACGCTGCCATAGATGCCCGCGGCCTCACTCACATCCACAAACTTGCCATCGTCGTTGCGGTAGAGTTTGTGGCCACCCAACTCGTCGCGTTGATGGCGCAGGTTCTTGTAGCCGAGTGTCGAAACCGGGCGAAAGGAGTTATTGAGAATGTAGCAGTCGAGGTCGCCGTCTTTGTCGTAGTCAAAAAATGCAGAGTGTGTGGTGAAGCCTTTGTCGGCCAGTCCAAATTCTTCGGCGCGGTCGGTGAAGGTGAGGTTGCCGTTGTTGATGAACAGCTCGTTGCCGCGATTGCCGCCCTTCACGTCGCCCGAGTTGCTTACGTAGATGTCGAGCCAGCCGTCGCCATTCACATCGGCAATGCTCACGCCCGTCGACCAAGATTTGGCTCCGGCCACACCGGCTTTGCGCGTAATGTCTTCAAACTTCAGGTTTCCTTTGTTGATGTAGAGTTTGTTTTCCCCCATGTTGGAGGTGAGGTAAACATCGGGCAATCCGTCGTTATTAAAATCGGCAATGCCCACGCCACCCCCGTTGTAGAAATTCCGGTACCGAAAAACATCAAGATCCGCCTGCGAGGTCAAGGTGTTTTGGAAGTCAATCCCGGTTTGTTGGGGGGTGAGCAGTTTGAAGAGGGTGTTCGGGTTCTTTTTCGCTGCTTCTTGCTGACCGCCACAGGCGCACAGCCCCACAAGTATGATTACGTAAAATTTCCACATCTCATTTGTGTCTTTAGAAGACGGAAAAATAAAAAAAGAAGGCAAGTAAATCGAACTTGCCTTCTTTTCTTTTCATTTCAATACTCCTTCAGAACTTATTTTGCTCCAGCGTAACCAGAATTCTGAGTCAAGTTAGGATTGGAGTCAATGGCTTGTTGAGGAATCGGAAAGAGCACGCGATAACCATCAGCGTTGTCCTTGTCCTGCCAGGTCTTTCCAAAAGATCCAAAGCGAACAAGGTCTACACGACGGTAGCCTTCCCAATATAATTCACGTCCACGTTCATCGAGCAATGCGGCTTCATCGAGTGAGCCAAGGGCAGATGCGCCGCGCGATGCACGCAAATCGTTAACCAGTTCCAATGCGGTCTTATCGCCCGAGCCACCACGCAAAATGGCCTCCGCCTTCATGAGGTAAATATCACTGTATCGCAACAGGATATACTGACCTTTATCCGAGGGATGGTATTTGATTACACGAATACCTTGCTCTGTAGACGCACCAACAAGAGGAACCTCGGGAGTGAACGCCAACGGCTTCTTGCTACGAGAGTTGATCACCTGTTCGTTCTTGTCGTTGTATTGCTGACCTACTAGAAAGCCCCTGGCAATACCCGAAAATTCCGTTCCATCGGGTGTTGGATATCTGCCACGACGTTCGTCGTTTGCATCAAATTTTCCATAGAAGTCGGCAAGTGTTGCAAAACCATTCCATCCATCAGGTTTGTTGTCATAATGCAACGTCATCCGATATCTGTTTTCGGGCGTGCCCGAAGAACTGGTGAAGATAATTTCCTTCGAGGCGTTCTTTGAGAAGTTCATGAAATAGTCATCCTCAAAAGAGTAACCTTCGTCGGTAACTGCGTCGACATATTCCACTACCTTATCCATGTCTGCTTTGGCAAACGTATAGGGACCTTCCGGCACCTCGGAGAGATAAACGGCCTTGTTCAGGAACACTCTTGCCAGCATGGCATTTGCGGCGGCCTTTGTGGGCACAAAGTTTTGTGGGTCCGGGCCTTTCGAAGCAAGATTGGGAAGCGCTTCTGTCAAATCCTTCACAACAAATTCCAGGGCTTGAGAACGTGTGAATACCTGGGGATTCACGTCAACTCCTTCTCCGTAGTTTCTGAAGGGAACTTGTCCAAACAAGTCCATCACATGCCACATAAAGAAGGCTCTCAAGAACTTGGCTTGCGCTGCCTGCTCGGGCGACGGTTTAGCCGCCAGAATCTGATTGCACTTGTAAACCCGTTGGTTCAACTGGTTCCAGGCACCTAAGACATAGGCGTGGGTAGGATCCCAGGTGTGCTGATACAATTGTCTCCACACACCATTATCGCCCCAGTCCGTTCCACGGGTTGGTGGAATCATTTCGTCGGTTGTGTGTTCATAAAGCGAGTATATCCCGGCTTGATCGGTGATCGAGCCGATATCTGATTTATAGATCGCATCGAGGAGAGCTGCCGGATCCAAATTCTCGCTAGCGCCTCCGGAACCTACAATCACGGAATCCGTTTCTGCATTCTTCAAATCTGTACATGCTGAGAACATGAGCGTCGCACCAAGCAAGCCAGACAAAAAAGGTTTTGAAAAAATTCTCTTATTCATAATACAATCAAGTCTTGGTTAAAAGGAAGCGTTTACGCCAAATGTAAATGTTCTGGATCTTGGGTAGGATGTATAGTCAATATTCAAGGAAGGAACTCCATCCAATGATTTATTGGTATTCACCTCAGGATCTTGACCGGTGTAGTTTGTTATCACAAAAAGATTTTGTCCGGTAACAAAAACACGTAAAGACTGCACTACCGTATTAGCCACAGGTATGTTGTAGCCAAGCGTCACGTTTTGCAAACGCACAAATGAACCATTTTCCAGGAATCTTGTGGAAACGTCAGGCGAGTTCAATCGTCCCTCTCCATTACCCACAACATCCTTCGTGGTATTTCTGCCGTTGGCCAGCGCTCCTGCTGTGAAGAACGCATTGGCTGTATTGTTATAGAGATAATGTCCGAACTGACCGTTCAGGAAGACACTAAAATCCCAGTGCTTATACTTCAAGTTGTTGGTTAAACCAGCATTCGCTTTGGGAATAGGGCTTTTGCCAACGAACTTCTGACGATCGTCGTTGTCGCGGTACTGCGCGATTCCATTTTCATTGTAGCCAACAAAGTCACGAACAAACCAGGCAAACAGCGGCTGATCGCCGTAGATCCGTTGGGCATAAGCGCCGCTAAGACCTTGTCCGTTAATTTGACCGGTGTTGATGATGCCCGTGTAGTCTTTAACCATGTTGCTGTTAAAAGCAGCATTTGCTACAACAGTCCATTTGAAATTGTCGTTGGCAACCACATCGCCTTCGAGAGAAATCTCAATACCTTTGTTAATCACCGATGCATCAACATTGGTCCAGTAGAAACTTACTGGAGAAGGTTGTGCAACAGAGATCTGCAAAAGCAGGTCATTTGTTTTCTTGTGATAGTAGTCAAGGCTACCTCTCAATCTGTTCTCAAAGAATCCATAGTCGATACCCACGTTAAATTGAGAAGTAGATTCCCACTTCAGGTTGGGATTGTCTTGCGCAACATCGCCAATACTACCCACCTGAATGTCGCGTGTGTTGTTCATGCCCCAATCGCCAAACCGTTGACGTTTGTCATACAAATTGTGGGGGATGTCCTGGTTACCCGTAATGCCATAACCTACACGCAAATTGAGGTCAGAGAATGCCTTAGGGGTGAATTGCTCCTCTATGATTCTCCATTTCACAGCAGCGGAGGGGAAATAGCCGTATTTGTTATTGCCACCAAATTTGGTTGAACCGTCGGCTCTTAACGTGGCGGTGACAATGTATTTGTTGCTCAAGCCAACATTCACGCGGCCAAAGTATGATTGCAATTCGTCTGTTACGTTAGACGAGTTTGTTCCAACAGCACCAACTTTATAGCCGGCAACAGGATCGCCTGTGGGCTTTTGATCGGCCGATGCAAAGTTGTTGATCATCATATCCAGGTCGCTCGTTTTGAAGTTTGCGAATTGATAGGCCGCTGTCGCTTTGTTGAATTTTTGGTATGAATAACCAATCATGGCGTTTATGCTTATATCGCCGGCTTTCTTGTCATAGGTGAAATAGTTTTCCCAAAGATCGTTGCTGGTCTGAATGTCGTTGATGAACAATCTTCCACCCGCATCTTTTACACCCGAAACGAGCAAATCTTTCGAAAGTGCTGTCTTTCTTGTTGACATGGAGCGGTCGAAGCCGACAACAGACTTGAAGCTAAGGTTCTTTACAATCTGTACTTCGGCTGAGATATTTCCCAATGCGCGAAGCGTGTTTGTGTTGTCACGCGTGTAGGCAAGAATCGCCGCCGGGTTAGGCTCGTTTGTGCTGATCTGGTTGAACGTGCCGTCCGGCTTTCTCACGGGGAGAGTGGGATTAGCCTTTAGTGCAGAGCCTAACAAATCGCCTTCAAAACCGGAATTATCTGTGATGGGAGCACCACTATCTTTGGTGTTCGACAATGTCAATTGCGTTGATATTTTCAATTTGTCATTGATGAAACTCTTGCTGCCATTAAATCTGGCTGTGTAGCGCTTCAAGCCTGATATGCGCACAATGCCTTCCTGATCCATGTAGCCAACAGAAAATCTGTAGTTACTGGTTTTGTCACCGGCACCAAACGAGAGATTGTGTTGGTGGGTGACGGCGGTGCGTAAAATTTCATTTTGCCAATCGGTGTTTGCCCCGCCATCCAGCGCTGCGGCCGCTGCGGGTGTGTTGAAAGACGTATAGGCAGCTAAGAACTCGTCGCGATTCAGGAGGTCGTATTTCTTGGTGATTTTTCCAACGCTTAAGTTATAGGAATAATCAACAGAACCTTTGCTTCCGCCTTTGCCTGACTTTGTAGTGATCAAGACAACACCGTTTGCTCCTCTTGAGCCATAGATAGCCGTGGCCGAAGCATCCTTCAAAATGTCAATGCTGGCAATGTCGTTTGGGTTAATAAAGTTCAGAGGATTTCTGGCGGAACTCATGCCAAGGCCTGCTCCTGATCCTCCACTGGTCACGTCATCGCCCGCGAGTGGCACACCGTCCACAACGAACAAGGGATTTGACCCCGCGCGCACAGACGACGTTCCCCGAATGCGGATGTTCACTC
Source organism: Chryseolinea lacunae (assembly GCF_016735595.1). Taxonomy (GTDB): domain Bacteria; phylum Bacteroidota; class Bacteroidia; order Cytophagales; family Cyclobacteriaceae; genus Chryseolinea; species Chryseolinea lacunae. The sequence goes on along the minus strand of NZ_JAERRB010000007.1, from coordinate 238,733 downwards.
CAGCACCTGGTTCTCCACTAGCCGATGTAATTTGTACACCAGCCGCACGTCCTTGAATAAGTTGTTCCGGAGATGAAATTACCCCACCGTTGAAGTCGCCCGGCTTCAACGAAACCAGCGCGCCTGTTGCATCTTTCTTTTCGATCTGACCATAACCAATAACCACCACTTCGGAGAGCGCCGTCACATCTGGCTCAATAACAATGTCTACAGATGACCTGCCTCCTACTGCTACCTCCTGGGCCTTAAAACCCACGAATGAAAATACCAGCGTTGATTCGTTTCCGACTGTGATAGAGAATCTCCCCTCCACATCGGTAATCGTTCCATTGCTTGTTCCTTTTTCAACAACGTTCACTCCCGGCAAAGTGCCTCCATCCTCTGAAGAAGTCACTTTCCCTGTCACAGTCTTACTTTGCGACCAGGCCACAGTCGAGGCCAGGACGAGTAAAACCGCCAGATACCTGCTTAGGCACAGATAAAATTTTGTCATACGGTTTTTGTTTGGGTTAGAAATAAATAAGAGGTCCAACAAGGGGTACAAATCCTCATTAAATCTCCATCGTAAGGTACTAGAAAGTCCGCCAGAATTAGTCACAAAAAAGCGAATATTTTTATAGGAATCGAAACCGCAAACGTTTCCTAAAATTAAAATATCCAATTTTGCGTGTATTGGTGACGTTTCGACTACCCCCAACCCGGCGGCGGATCCCGTGGGACACGATTGTCGTTTTGGGATTTTTCAGGCACTCTAGTGACACATTTATCAATCGTTTGCGGAGATATTCAAAAAATTGCGCAACGAATTGCGGTGATTGTCTCCAGTATTTTTAAACTTGCAGTATGAAGTACAATCAGGTAACCATTAAAGACATTGCCCGCGAGTTGGGCATCTCTCCTTCCACTGTATCACGGGCATTGAAAGATCACCCGGATATCAGCCCCCAGACCAAGAAAGCGGTGAATGAACTGGCGGAGAAACTCAACTACCAGCCCAACATTGTCGCCCTGAGCCTGCGCCAGAGCAAAACCAATACCCTGGGCGTTATCATCCCCGAACTGGTTCACTTCTTCTTCTCCACAGTAATCAGCGGTATTGAAGACGTGGCCTACAGCGCCGGCTATAACGTTATCATCACCCAATCCAACGAATCGCTGCAGCGCGAAAAGACCGACATCAAGGCGCTCTTTAATAGCCGTGTGGATGGCATGCTCATCTCCGTGTCGCGCGAAACCAGTTCGTTCGAGCACATCGAAAGCATTCTCGCCAAAGGCGTGCCCATGGTGTTCTTCGACCGTGTATATGAAAACGCCAACTCCAGCACCGTCATCGTAGACGACCTGAGCGGCGCCAAAGAAGCTACGCAGCATTTGATCGACCAGGGCTGCCTGCGCATTGCCCACCTTGAAGGCCCTCCAAACCTGGGCATCACCAAACAACGCCTCGAAGGATATCTCGAAGCCTTGAAAGACAATAACGTGGCCGTAGATAAGGACCTCATTGTATCCTGTCCACTTGGAACCATCGAAGAAGGAAAGGCCGCTACCGAAATCCTGTTGAAATCGTCCAAGCGTCCGGATGCCATCTTCGCCACAAACGACCCTGCCGCTATGGGTGCCATGCAGGCCATCAAGGAAGCGGGGTTGAAAATTCCGGAAGACATTGCCGTGGTTGGTTTCAGCAACTGGTTCTTTAGCGCATTGCTCGAGCCACCGTTGACTTCGGTTGATCAGCCCGGTTTTGAAATGGGCCAGGAAGCTGCCAAGCTGTTGATCCGCCAGATCGAATTCAAGTCGAAAGACAACGAAGATCCTGCGCCGGAAACAAAAGTGCTCAAAACACGCCTCATCGTGCGCGACTCTTCCCTGAAAAAAGGAAAAGCTAAAAAATAAGCGTTGATCCATTCAACCAAAAGCATACGCAGCGACAACCTCGCTGCGTATTTTTTTATAGCCGAAATCGTTTCTTGTGATCCGGGCTCCTGCGAAGTATAGGGGTTCTTCAGTATATTTACTCAGGGCGTAACCGACAACTCCAGCACATGGCAAAAACCTCACAGAATTCTCTCAGCCGTTCTCTCGGCACATTGAAGCAATGGACAAAAATTACGGGCGGGCTACAGGGCGAAACCGATCACGGAAGCTTCCGTCTTCTGGTCTACAACGCCCACACGCTGCGCATCAGTGTGACACCCGATGACCGGGGATTCGAAGACTTTTCGTATGCCGTGGTGGGCACGCCGGAGGCAACTGAGTTTCAGGTTTCGGACGAGGCCCAGGCATTGATTGTTACCACCCCTGCCCTACGCGTGGTCGTCTCCAAGCACCCGGTGCGTTTCACCTTTCAAACAACCGACCTCGCCATCATCAACGAAGACGATGTCGCGTTTGGCACTAGCTGGAACGGCGACCAGGTAACTACTTATAAGAAATTGCAGGATGGTGAACGCTTCATTGGCCTTGGCGAGAAAACAGGCCCCCTCGACCGCCGCGGCCAGGGATACACGAACTGGAACACCGATAGCTTTGCCTATTCAACAGGCACCGATCCCTTGTATGTCACCATTCCATTCTACATCGGACTTCATCATTCTTTGGCGTACGGGATATTCTTCGACAATTCGCATAAATCATTTTTCAACTTCGGCGCCTCCAACAACCGGTTCTCCAGCTTTGCGGCCGATGCCGGCGAAATGAACTACTATTTCATTCACGACACTTCGGTAGCCAACATCGTGAAGCAATACACCTTCCTGACCGGAAGAATGGAGATGCCGCCGTTGTGGAGCATCGGCTTTCAACAGTGCCGCTACAGCTACTATCCCGACAAGGAAGTGCTGACCCTGGCCAACACCTTTCGCGACAAAGACATTCCGGCCGATGTGATTGTGTTTGACATCCATTACATGGAGCAATACAAGATCTTCACGTGGAGCAAAAAGGATTTTCCCGACCCCAAAAAATTACTGGAACAATTGCGCGCCCTGGGCTTTCAGGTGGTGGTGATGTGCGACCCGGGCATTAAAGTGGAGGAAGGCTACCCGGCCTACGACGACGGCGTGCAAAAAGATGTGTTCATTAAATATCCCGATGGCACCAACTATAGCGGGCAGGTATGGCCGGGCTGGTGTCACTTTCCCGACTTCACCAACCCCAAGGCCAGGCAATGGTGGCAAGACCAGTTCCAGGACTACATCGACCTGGGCGTGGAAGGCTTCTGGAACGACATGAATGAAATTGCCACCTGGGGACACATGCTCCCCGAAAATATTGAAATGGATTTTGATGGCGACAAATCGTCGATGCGCCGGGGCCGCAACCTCTATGGTTTTCAAATGGCACGAAGCACCTACGAAGGAACCAAAGCATTACTGAAAGGCAAACGTCCGTTCAACCTCACCCGCTCCGGCTACAGCGGCGTGCAACGCTATGGCGCCGTGTGGACCGGCGACAATGTGGCCTACGACGAGCACATGATTATGGGCGCCCGCATGGTGTCTAACATGGGCCTTGGCGGCATTGCCTTTGCAGGCTATGATGTGGGCGGTTTTGTGGGCGATGCCAACACCCGGCTCTATGCACGCTGGGTTTCCATCGGAGCCTTCGCGCCTTTCTTCCGCGGCCATGCCATGATCAACAGTCGCGACTCGGAGCCCTGGGCCTATGGCGAAGAAACAGAACAGATCTCGCGCAACTACATCAAGTTCCGCTATCAGCTGTTGCCCTATATCTACAGCTTGTTCTATGAGGCTGTTCAAACCGGCATGCCCGTGCAGCGCGCACTGGTGCTGGACTATGCCTTCGATCATAAAATTTACGACGGACAGTTTTACAATCAATATCTCTTCGGACCATCCATTCTGGTTGCACCGGTAGAGAGCACGAAAGATCTGGCGAAAGTGTATTTGCCGGAAGGAAAGTGGTATTCACTCTACGACGGAAAGACGTTTCAAGGCAACGCCGAAATTATTGTGGAATGCCCGGTGCACCGTCTCCCCGTTTTTGTGAAAGCCGGCGCGTTGCTTCCCATGCAACCCACCATCAACCACACGCAACAAATTTCGGACACGCTTATTCTGCATGTGTACACCGGGGCCTCCTCGACCTTCTCATACTACACCGACGACGGCAGCACATTCGCGTATCAAACCGACGCCTATGCCAAACGTGAAATATCCTACGACGACAACCAACGGCAACTCCGGTTGGAAGCGTCGGAGGGCACCTATGCGGCACCGTGGAAAAATCTGGAGGTGATTGTTCACGGGTTGGAAAAAGGCGGCAGGCAAGTGCGCGTGAACAACGAAGACAAATCTTTGGAGCACCGCGTGAACCGGTTCTTTTCGCCGCTCGAAAAATTTGATCCGATCTATGATCCGGAGCCGGCACCGCAAGAAGATGTTCACGGTTTGTCGTTGCCTTATAGCAGCGGGGCTATCGTGATCCGCTGGTAACCGCAAAAAACTTCTTTGGGAATCTCAAGGGTTTTATAGACTTTAGTGTACGACCACAACTAAAGACCGGCGGCTGTTTTCGCAGTCGCCACCCTTGCCATGACCACGACCACCCTACCCGAACGCCCGCGCCTCACGCGCTTGCAAATCTGGAACATGAGCGTCGGATTTTTCGGAATCCAGTTTGGCTTTGCGCTACAGAACGGAAATGCATCACGCATCCTGGGCATCTTTGGTGCTGAGGTAGAGCATCTCTCCTGGTTCTGGCTGGCTGCGCCACTCACGGGCATGATTGTACAACCCATCATTGGATACTATAGCGATCGCACGTGGACGTCGCTTGGAAGAAGAAGACCTTATTTTCTGGCCGGGGCCATTCTGGCGGCAGGTGCATTGCTGTTCATGCCCAATGCAAATTTGCTGGTGAGCATCCTGCCTCCGCTATACGTTGGTGCGGGCATTCTGATGATGATGGATGCATCGTTCAATGTGGCCATGGAACCGTTTCGTGCATTGGTGGCCGACTTGCTTCCTTCTGAACAACGCACACTGGGGTTCTCTATTCAGACATGTCTCATCGGGCTTGGTGCCGTGATCGGGTCGTGGTTGCCCTACATCTTTGCAGAATTTTTTCAGGTGGAGAAGAATGCGCCGGTGGGTGAGGTTCCATTCAACCTCACACTTTCGTTTTATGTGGGTGCCGTTGTTTTTCTTCTCGCCATTTTGTGGACGGTGGTCACCACCAAAGAACATCCATCCGAAGATCATCAACATGCCAGCCACGGTTTTCGCTTTTCTGAAATCGTGCGCGATTTTGTTGGGATGCCCAGAACCATGAAGCAACTTGGGTTGGTACAATTTTTTTCGTGGTCGGCATTGTTCACCATGTGGGTGTTCACCACCTCGGCTGTGTCAACGCACGTGTATGGTTTGCCGGTGGGCGACAACAGTTCACCAGCCGCCCAGGATGCGGGCAACTGGGTGAGTGGCCTCTTTGGTATCTACAACGGCGTGTCGGCAGTGTATGCCCTTGTGTTGCCTTACGTGGCGTTCAAGCTTGGGAGAAAGATGGCCTATTCGCTTTCGCTTTTTGCAGGGGGCATTGGCCTTGTGTCGATCTATTTTGTGAGCGACCCTATCATGCTGATCTTTCCCATGGTCGGCATCGGTGTGGCCTGGGCGGCTATCCTGGCGATGCCCTACGCTATTGTGGCCGGCTCGGTGCCCATGCACAAAATGGGGATCTACATGGGTATGTTCAACTTTTTTATCACACTGCCGCAGATTGTGACGAGCCTGGCCGGCGGCCCTGTGGTGAAATACTTCTTCCACTCGCATGCCATATACAGCATCATGATGGCGGGGATGCTGCTATTCATCGCGGCGTTCTGCGTGCGGTTTGTGGACGACAAAGACGATGTGGTGCAGGCCGACCTGGATTAGTCAGGCCAATCCCCCCAACAGAAACCGAAAGATTACCCTCCTTGAAACGTATGTAATTTTTTCGATCAAAAGAGGGTCGCACTGGGGCGTTTACGCTATACCTAAGCTTACATTTTCACCAACTACTGACTACCTTTCGACATTCAAATACACAAAACATTTATGAACACAGGACGTGTACTGACCCTCCTATCACTCCTCACCCTTTTGGCTTGCAGTTCGGGAAAACAGGCTTTTGAACGTGGCGACTACTATGGCGCCGTGATGAAATCCGTTTCGAGACTGCGGCAAAATCCGGATCACTCCAAATCGCTGGAAACCCTGAAGAGCGCCTATCCCCTGGCGGTGGAGTACTTCGAAGGCGAAGCAAACAATCAGATCGCCTCCAACTCGGCCTTTAAATGGAAAAACGCCATCCAGTCCTACGATCAGATAAATGCCCTCTATGAAGCCATCCGGCAATGCCCGGGTTGCAAAAAGGTGGTGCCCAGTCCAAAAAACTATTACGCCGAAATTGGTCCGCTCAAAGAAAAGGCGGCCGACGAAAGCTATAACGCCGGCATCGACGCGCTCATGAAGGGGAACCGGATGGAAGCCCGCAAAGCCTTCTTCAACTTCTCGGATGCGCAGACTTTTGTGCCCGGCTATAAAGACGTGATCGAATATCTGGCGAAAGCCAAATTCGAGGCGACATTAAAAGTCGTTATCGAACAAATCCCGGTGCCGGCGCGCTACAACCTGAGCGGTGGATTTTTCCAGGATAAGGTGGAGGAGTTTCTGCATAACAACTATCCGGAACAATCCTTCATCCAATTCTACACACCGGAAGAAGCCAAGATTGCCAATCTGCCGGCAGCCGACCAGATCATGCGCATTCAGTTCGACGACTTCGCTGTGGGCAACACGCTGATGCGCGAGAAAGAAGAAACCGTTACGCGCGACAGCGTGAAGGTGGGCGAAACAAAAGTGAATGGCAAAGTTATCCCGGTCTATAACACGGTGAAAGCCAAACTCACCACCTATCGCAAAGAGCTATCGTCGAATGGCTTGCTGAGCATGGTGGTGGTCGACGCCAAAACCAACGGTGTGCTGACGCACCGTAAGTTTAGTGGCGAGTATGTTTGGGTGAGCCAGTGGGCCCGCTTCAACGGCGACGAACGGGCACTCACCGACGAGCAACTGAGAATTTGCAAGCTTCGCGAACAACAACCGCCTAACCCGCAGGATTTGTTTCTCGAATTCACGAAGCCTATCTACAATCAGCTTATCCCCTCCGTGAAGAGTTTCTACCAAAGCTACTGACCGGTAGCCTTAACGTTATTAAGGAAAGCACACCTGCATCCGGGGGTGCTTTTTTTTGTGGACCTTAGTAGCAAGACGAATCAAAGCATCGCATAACTTCAAATTGAAGCAAGCTCCGGGTTAGGATTCGGACGGACTATAAAAAACCAGAATGGAATTTAGCCGTATCGATTTGTGTTATGAATATACCCCCATGTTCAGGGGACCTTCTAAACATTTCGGGGATTTGTTGTGCCGGCGACAGTTTGCGAAATCCAACCAAACTATTTTGCACGTATCTAGGTTAAGTAAACAAATCACAACATATGCGATCCATCCTCATATCCTTAGCGCTTATTGTCCTGTTCGCAGGCATTTCGTGTGGTCAAAAAAACAAAACTGTATCGAAGAAAATGACAAATTCTATTCAAAAGGAAGGTCTGGAGCTGGCAACATTTGGCTCAGGCTGTTTCTGGTGTACCGAAGCGGTGTTCCAAAATGTTGACGGTGTTGAAAAAGTTGAATCCGGATATACCGGGGGCAAGGTGAAAAATCCTACCTATAAAGAAGTATGCAGCGGGTTGACCGGGCATGCCGAAGTGATCCGACTTACCTACGATCCCCAGAAGGTCACCTATGACGAGCTCCTGGAAATCTTCTGGAAAACACATGACCCTACAACATTAAACAAGCAGGGCAACGACGAAGGCCCACAGTATCGTTCGGTAATTTTCTATCACAACGATCAACAGAAACAGCTAGCAGAATCCTATAAAGCGAAGCTCACACAGGAACAGGTATACGACCGCCCCATCGTGACAGAGATCTCCCCTGCCGTTGAGTTCTACGTAGCCGAAGACTATCATCAAAACTACTACAACCTGAATGGTAACGCTCCTTACTGTGCATATGTTATCCAACCCAAGGTTGAAAAGTTTAAGAAGGTGTTTAAAGACAAATTGAAAAAAGAATGATTTTTTTTTCAACTACTGAAACCTACTCCCACGAGTGCCGTTAGTATTCCTTGAGTAGAGTAATTCTTCTCATAGGTTTAGGTTTAGGTAAACAAAAAGGCCCAGAGACGCTGGGCCTTTTTGCATTTATAGCCTTGAAGAAATGCAACCTTAAATTTTCCTTAACATTCAGAACACAACGAAGCGAAAGCGTAGAATCTTTTCCTCTATACAGCTTTCGCCTTATTTTCTTTCTCATGCTTGTTGCTATATTGCTTCTCCAGCATGTGAAGCTGTTGGTTGAGCAAATCGATTCTGATCAGCAGGTTCAGCACCAGTGCATCTTTCACCTTGGGACTGGGACTCGTTTTCATTTCTTCCTTCAGCACCATATACATGGCTTCTAGTTGTTGAAAATCCTGCGTGAAGCCATTAAGCCCTTCGTTCTTTTGAAACTCGTCAATCATCTCCACTTTTTCAGAGATCTGCTTCGTATAGAACGCTTCCACATCCTTGAAGTCGTTCGCGGCAACCTCGGTGTGTGCGGGCTTGGTTTGCACGCGCACTTGTTGCCAGAGCAGATAGCCGGAAAGAGCCATGAACACCACCGCAGCTGCGCGCCATAGTCCGACCGAATTCCATACGGATGTTCGCTTGCCTACCGCCGTAGAAACAGCGATATTTTTCCACACCTTTTCAGACGGCTCCTTATCATCGAAGGCCTCCCGGTTTTTCCTGACAAAATCTTCCAGCGCATCTTTCATAACATTCTTTTTTTAGCGTCCTCCCCTACTGGTGGATATTGAGCAACAAGGCTCGTAATTTACTTTTGGCGCGGTTCAACTGTGACTTTGATGTTGACTCGCTGATGTTCATAATCTCGGCGATCTCCTGATGATCGTAGCCCTCCAGCAAATATAGCGAGAGCACAGCGCGGTAGCCATCGGGCAATTGTTCTATTCCACGTTTCACACGTTCAACCGTCAATTCATCACCATAGTCAACGGGTGCCTCCTCCTCGGCAACATCCCACTGCTCGTCGTCGGGTATGGCCTCGTGTTTCTTTTTGTTGAGAGCGTTGATGGCCTTGTTCACGACAATGCGCTTCAGCCAGGCGCCAAACGACGCATCTCCGCGATAGCTGTCGAGGTTGCGAAAGGCGTTGATGAAGGCTTCCTGCAGCACGTCTTCGGCTTCCTCTTCGCTTCGGGTGATGCGATAGCCTACGTTGTACATGGCCCTTGAATACAGCTTATAGAGACGGTATTGCGCATCCCTGTCGCCGGCCTTGCAGCGCACAATCAGTTCGTAGTGAATGTTTAATCCCGGTTGATCCAAAGGATAAGCCTCGTCTTTAGTTTCTAAGGACAAGGTAGAAAGGAAATGGTTGCATGGGAACGAAGAAAACCGTGAACGGTCTATGGATTGGGTTGCTCCCGAACGGCATCGTCTGTCCGCACCAACCCTTTTTCGGCGGCGATTTTCAGGAGCAACGCCATGGCTTCCTCCTTGTCGTTCCGGATTTCGCCTTCCAGGATGGCTTCTTTGATCTGCTCCTTGATGTCGCCGATGATGCGCCCGGGCGGAAGGTTAAACATGACCATAATCTGGTCGCCGGTGACGGGAGGCTGGAAATTGCGGATGTGGTCCTTCTGTTCCACCTCGGCAATCTTTTGCTCCACCAGGTCAAAGTTCTTCAGGAAGCGATTCACCTTCTCCAGGTTTTTGGATGTGATGTCGGCGCGGCAGAGTGTCATCAACGCATCAATCGCGTCGCCGGCATCGAAAAGGAGACGGCGCACGGCCGAGTCGGTCACTTCTTTGGCAAGCGGAATGGGTCTCAGGTGCAGCCTCACCAGGTTTTGCACAAACAGCATGTGCTCGTTCATGGGGAGCTTGAGACGTTTAAAAATGCCGGGGGTCATCCGGGCGCCGCGGTCTTCGTGGCCATGAAACGTCCAGCCATGGTCTTTGTCGTAGCGCTTGGTGGCCGGTTTGGCGATGTCGTGCAGGATGGCAGCCCATCGCAGCCAGAGATCGTTCGATTCCTTGGCCACGTTGTCGAGCACCTGCAGCGTGTGAAAGAAGTTGTCTTTATGCGCCCGGTTGCCCACATATTCCACGCCGTGCAGCGCTACCAGTTCAGGAAAAAACTGCACCAGCAACCCGCTGTGAAACAGGAGCTTGAAACCGTAGGAAGGTGTTGGGCTTGCGATGATCTTGTTCAGTTCGTCGGTGATGCGCTCCTGCGACACAATTTTGAGGCGACCCGCCTGTGTGCTGAGGGCCTGGAACGTGTCGGCCTCGATGTCGTAGCCCAGCTGTGCGGCAAACCGAACGGCGCGCATCATGCGAAGGGGATCGTCGGAAAACGTGATGGCCGGATCGAGCGGGGTTCGGATCATTTTCTTGCGCATGTCCTCCTGGCCTCCAAAGGGGTCGATGAGTTCGCCAAAATCCTCGTGGTTAAGGCTGATGGCCAGGGCATTCATGGTGAAATCGCGGCGCTTCTGGTCGTCGTCGAGGGTGCCGTCTTCCACGATAGGTTTGCGGGAGTCGCTGCGGTAGGATTCCTTGCGTGCGCCCACAAATTCGAGCTCCAGATTTTCGAAACGGACCTGGGCGGTGCCAAAGTTTTTGAAGATGGCCACGTGCACATCCGGCCCCAGTGTGCGGGCCACCTCCTGAGCCAACCCGATGCCGCTGCCCACGCACACGAAATCGATGTCTTTGGAGGGGCGCTTCAGCAGCAGGTCGCGCACATACCCGCCCACCACATAGGTTTTCAGGTTGAGCCGGTCTGCCACGGCACCGATGCGCTTAAAAATGGGATGGTCTAGTGACGCAGCAAGATTCATTTGCGACAAAAAAAGTTTTCGCAAAGGTAGGTAACGATACGCGAATAGCTAGCTGGTCAGAAAAATCGCGACCAATCTTTTGTCCAGCGCCTGATGAAAAATGGACTGCCTCGGCCTAGTTCCAGAATCCGTCCTTGCTGTTGAAGGTCGGGCATGGAATGAGCTTATACTTTTTCTTCACGCTCTTGTTCGACGGCTTCGAATTGAATTCGTAGACGATCGATATTTCGTGCGCGCCGCCCGACGCCGTCTGCAATTCCGATACGGTGAAGTCGTAGCTGTAGCCGATGGTGAGGCTCTTGAAGTATAAACCCAGATAAAGAATCAACGCGTCTTGCGTGATGGTATTCACTACCGACTTCTGGAACGGTTTACCACGATACCAGATCCCTACTGAGATCGGATCGATGTGATAGTTCAACCCCAGGTCGAGCTGTGTGAAGCTACCCCCTTGCATGCGATAGATGAACGAGGGGGTTAGATAAGAAGCTCGTGATCTGTTGCGTACGTTGCCACTAAGATCCAGGCGCACCCCGCCGTGCACGGCCGTCTTCATGCCGAGGCGACTCACGTCGTTCAGCACCGAAAGGTTGGGTTGGTTCATGTGCATAAACGATGCCCCAAGCCAAAGGCTTTTGGAATAGAGCAGGAAGCCCGAACCAAAATCGAAATAGCTTTGACGACCGAGTTTGTTCAACTCAGGGTCAAGCGAAATGCCATCATACTCAAGGCCATCGCCCAACCTGAGTTTTGAACGATCGAGCCCGTTGGTGCCATAGCCAAACGAGAGGCCTGGCGAGAACACGATCTTTTCGGTGAGTTTGATTTTATAAGAATACAGCAGGCTGGCCGTTGTGGTGCGCCATCCGGCCGATCCCATTTTGTCGGTGGTGACCTGCACGCCGAACCCGCTGCGCAATTCGTTCACAAAAATATCATACGAGAAGGCAAAGGTCGAAAATGCCTGCGGCAAGCTTGGCCATTGGATGCGGTGGTTCAGCACCAAACGCTGCTGCGGCGTGATGCCCGTGAATCCCGGATTAAGGTAAAGCGGTGCCTGATAATATTGTGAAAATTGCGGATCCTGTGCATCCGCGGTAGTAAGACCAACCCAGACAAAAACGATGAGTAAAAGTTTTTTCATTCGCTCAGTAAATCAAAATTTCATCATTCAAAATTCCATGTCAAAAAGTACGCCCTGGGATTATAGACCATCCCAGGGCATAACAAGGTTTACCGTATTAAGGTCACGTCGCCAATCTTCGTTGTTCGTTGCCCGTCGGATAGCCGCAGGGTTAGCTTGAAGACGTATACCCCCGCCGGCATAAGTTTGCCATTCCGGTCGTAGCCGTCCCAGCCCATGTTTCTGTCTTTGCTTTCAAAGATAAGATTTCCCCACCGGTCGAAGATCTGCATGGCAAACTCTTCAACGCCTCGTGTGATGGGCAGGAACACGTCGTTGAACGTGCCGTTGCCCGGCACACCGCCTGAAGATCCGTTAGGGCTTGGTGTAAACGCGTTCGGCAATTTGATGAAGCCGCCGTCGAGGGCCACCAGTTCCTGCTTGGCCGTGTCGTAGCAGATCACGTTTCCATCGAGGATGCCATCGCCGTTGATGTCCTTGTTTCCATTGTCGTAGCCCGCGATGAGCGTCACCATGTATTTGCCTTCAAGCTTGTACAAGTGTCGAGGCTGGAATTCGGTCGACGTTTCGCCGTCGTCAAAATCCCATGCATACTGACTGGCACGCAGCGACTGGTTAAAGGTCTGCATCTCTGTGTCGGGAACATAAAGCGGGTTCGGACGCAATTGGAAGAGTGCGGAAGGCGAGTCGTAAATTTCGATACCCTTCACCTGATACGTTCTGTAGTCGCTGGGGTCGGTATGGTAATAGGCTGTGAGGTAGATCGAATATTTACCCGGTCTCAAAATCCGGAACACCGGCTCGCTCAGCGGCGAAGTGCTCACCAGACCCGTCTCATCAAACAATTGCCAGAGGAACGTGTCGGCTCCTTCTGAAAGGTTCTTGACGCTGATGTCGGCCGGGAAACACGCGGCCAGCGGCGTCGCGGTGAACAGCGCAGTTAACGTGCCCAGGTTGATGGTGAGTGGATCAACAAACACACTCTGACAAACCTTATTGTCGTCGGCAAAGGACTTGAAGTTGAATACTGACAATCTCACGGTCTTCGGCCCTGGCTCTGTGTAGTCTACCGCTGGAGGCGTCGGGTTTGTGCTGGCGCCCGAAGGCTTCGCCCGCACGTCACCAAAATCCCATGTGTAAGAGAAGTCAGCATCGATCGGCGTCAGGTTTGTGAACTGCACGGTCGATATGCCCCCGATGAGCGGCGATGGCGGATCGGGGAAATGTGTGAAGCTGGCCGTGAGGCGACGATACACTTTCACCTGTTTCGTATAATCCACGCTGCAACCCTGAGGAGTTTCGGCATGATACACCACCTCATAGATAAGGGGATTTTGCAGGGTGTTGTTGGTCATCACAAACGTAACCTGCGATTTTTGAGGTCCGGTGTATTCGTCAAACTTATCGGTCTCTCCCACCACGTGATAGTACCACGAAACCGTGTTCACTCCCAGTGAATTGTCTTTGAACGTGATGTCGTCTCCGCTACACAGAATCGTGTCGCCTGCCGCGATGTTGAGCGCGATGATGGGGAACACTTTAACCGGTTTGGTGGTGCTTCCTGCGCACGATCCCTGCCCTTCCAACGTCACGTCGTAGGGTTTGATGACATCGACCGATGTGGACGGATAGGTGTATGGAATGGAGAGCGCCGCAGGGCCTGTTGTGTTGGGTACAATCTGTTTGTGACCATCGCCAAAGTTCAGCACATAGCTCACATTGGCCTCGGCATTGAACTGGAATTCGAATGGCTTGTCGGCACATTGATCCGGCGTCACAATCGTGAAGTCGGTGTTGAGCGTTTGCAGGGTCTTCTTCACCGGAAGCACAGTGCTGAGATCGGCAAAACAGTTGTTGAAATCCCTAAGCTTTGTGAGTGTGTACGTCTGGTCCTGCTGGAAGCTCGGGATTTTGATGAGGTATGTTGCGTTGCCCAATACGGAAGTGTTGATTTCGGAAGTTCCGTCGGCATAGTCCACCGTGTAGTCAAAGAACATCGGCGCGGTTCCTACCAGCAAAGAAACGGTTACCGTTTTAGACGCATCTCCCTGGCAAACGGGCTCATCGAATCCAAATTGTACCTTAGGCGTAGGGTTGACCGTAATGGTGGTCATAGGAGTCATTTTTTCGCCACAAAGTCCTCCTGTCACAAACCTGCGGAAGTAGGTAGTCTTCGTCAACACGCCAGGATTGTATATGGAATCTGTCACACCCGTCAGGTTTAACCACGAGGCGGCAGTAGCCGGGTTGTCGTCATTAAATTCCCAACGATAGGTATAGTGCGTAGTTCCGCTACCTGTTGCCGGTGCAAGTTCCCCAATAACGGCAGGATCAAATCCTTCACAAACAGCCTGATCGGGGCCCGTGAAACCTGCCTGGAAGTCAGGAGGATTAATAAGGAATGCGTTTCTCGGATTCGAAGCACAACCCTGCGCATCGGTCACCACCAACCGGTAGCTACCGCCAGCCTGGTTAAGGAACGTATAGGTTCCTCCTGCCACGGGGTCACCAACATTGGGAACAATGATGGGATAGGCAGGATCGCCAGGGCTCGACGGTTTTGACAAAGTCAATGTATACGGTCCAACACCACCCGAGAATACGGTTTCAAGTTTTCCGTCCTTGCGGTCGCGGCAGCTTTCGTCGGTTACAAAGATCGGATCCTGAATTTCAACTTGCGTCGGTTGTTTGATGTCGGCGTGAACCACTGCCTGCGGACAGCTTTTGTTGTCCACAACGCCCACGTTATACGATCCCAACACCAGGCCCGTGAAAACGCCCGTGCTATTGGCCGCGCCGGTTTCCAGCAGCGTGAAAGTATACGGAGCATTGCCACCCGTTGCCGACACTTCGATGCGGCCGTTGTTGCCCAGGAAACAAGTAACATCCTTCACATCGACCAGGTTGGCCACCAATGGCGCCGGCTGTTTGATGTTGATGTCGGTGATGGTTGCCTTACATCCCTTCGAGTCTTCAACGTTCACAAAGTAGTTCGTTTTTGCCGCCAGCGAGCTGAAGGTGAAAGTCGACGCTGTTGTGGCAATGGGAGGCGCGCCATCCAAAGAGTAGCGGAAGCCCGTGGCGCCCGCTGTTCCTGACAGAACCGTTACCTGAATGGCACCCGTTAAAATGTTATTACAAGTCAAATGCGTCTTCACCGTATCCAGGCGAACGCCGGGGTTTACATTAAACTTCACCGTAGCCACCACCGGACATCCGGGTGTTGATGACCCAACGGATGCGCCGTCGCTCACTTGAGCGAAGACAGGCACCTGATCGGTCACGACATACGCCGTGAGATTTGCCGGCGGAATGAGGATGGCCGCGGGGTCTGTGTCGGGATTGGTTCTATACCAAGCAATGGTTGCTGTGGGAACGGTGGTGATGCTGGGCTCTATGGCCTTCAGATCGGCCGTGAAGGTGTTGCCACCTGGCGTGTCCGAACAGGCTTCAATCGGTGTCGGGCTCTTCGCGATGGTTTTGTGCAGCACTTTTATCTTGAAAGGAACCGGAGTGCTGGTACAAGCCGAACCGCCTTCAAGCGCAGAGTTTTGTGCGTAAACGCTCATGTCCACATCCTGGTCCAGGCCGGTGTTCAGCGTGGTGAAGAAAAGGTTGGTGGCCACGTCGATATCGCCCGCGCCGGCACCCGTGCTCACGCCTATGTCGCTCGGATAATTTTTCACAGACCAGAGGAATTCGGCATCCGTGTTTGTCGCCGTAAAGTTGATGTTCACCAACTCTCCGCTACACACCACGGCATCGCTAACAGGATTCATGGCCACATCCGGGTGGATCACTACTTCAATGTCTACGCCTGCTCCTGAACAGTTCAAGGTCTGGCTGAAGGGCACAATGGTGTAGATCACCGTTTGATTGCCTTGTGTTGAGTTGATCCATTTGTTGTTGTAGATGGCGTTGTCGGTATAGAGCGGTCCGCCAGGAACGGTTCCAACGGTCGGAATGGGGGTGGCGGCTGTTACGCCGGCAGGAATCTGAATGTTCGTAAAGATAAACCGGTCGGCGGGGAAAGTGTTGCTAACCGAAAGCAGCGTGATGGCCGTTTCCGTGTCGCTACAAATCGCCTTCTTCAGCCCGATGGGTAATTGCGGCTCGGGCTTCACATTCACGGTAATGACTTGAGCCGTACCAACGCATCGTTTGAACGTGGCGGGATTGCTCGGAAAAGGCGTTCTGGTGAACGGCTCCACGGTATAGTTCACCGGCAACGGCAACGCCGAAGGGTTTCTGAACACGTGGTTCTGAAGGAAGTCGGCAGGCAAATCCGTTTGCGGGAAAGCTTCCGGGCCCGCGGGCACCTTGTAAATCACCCCGGCAGGATACACCGCGCTGGTAATGGTATAGAAATCGATAAGCACAGGGCTCGCCGGATCTTCGGCGAATACAATTCCAGTAGGCGAATCGCTACACACAGCCTGATCGTTGTCCAGTAAAATGGGGCGAAGATTCACCGCGATGTTATAGGGAGGCGTTTCAGGGCTGATACATACGTTGTCAGACTCCTTCACCTTGATGTATACAGGTTCGTTTGTGAATTCTACAAAGATCTTGTCTGTGGCTTGCCCGCTGATGATGAAGGCACCCCCTGTAGAATTGTCGGATTGTCTATAAATATCCCAAGTGTAAGCCGAGCTTCCGTTGGGGCCCACGATGGAGTATTGAACACCGCTTTCATTTTCACAGACCATTTCAAGGCCGGCAATTGTCGGGGCTACCGGCTGCGCACTTCGGCGAACGGTCTTGAAGGGAACCACCAGGCTACACGCATTCAATTCAACGGTCAGCTTGATGTCGAGATCGGCATGCACGGCATCGTAGGGGAATTGAATCAAGGCATAGAAGTCATTCACCGT
Source organism: Chryseolinea lacunae (assembly GCF_016735595.1). GTDB lineage: Bacteria > Bacteroidota > Bacteroidia > Cytophagales > Cyclobacteriaceae > Chryseolinea > Chryseolinea lacunae. The sequence continues at coordinate 221,726 of NZ_JAERRB010000007.1, read as the reverse complement.
TCCACCGGCAAAGAGGATAAACTCCCCTGCTCCTGTAGGAATATCCCAGTGATATTTAGCCCCCGGCACGCTGGGCACCTGATAGGTTTGGAAAGGAAGCGTATTGGGAGCTTGTCCGTTGGCGCCCATACAGACGTTGACAGGACCTGTGATTTCGGTGATGCTGGGAATGCTTGTCACTTGTAAAGTCAGCTTCACCACCGTGGGGCAGGTCAAGCCCGTTGAGTAAGTAATTCGGGCAAACACATCCAGGCTTCCAATAACGGAAACGATGGGTGTTGTGATCGGGTTCACGTTATTTTGGGCATCGCCAGGCGTGGCATGCCATGAAACTATGTTACCGGGAATGGTGATGGCGTCGCGATAGCGTGTGTCGCCTAGCAGGTCGATGTTATCGGCCGTGTTCGAACCTGAAGCATTTTCACAAAGCGCCACGATGCCGTCTTTTGCAGCCGGCAAGGGTTTTACAGAAACCGTCACTGACGCATTGCTTGTACATCCCGTAGCGGTCTCGGTAATCACGGCGATATAAATTTTTCCGTCCAGCACGTTGGTGAGCTGAATGGTCGGATCGGCCACCGCCACACCAGCTGGAGGCGGCGCATTTTGATACCATTGAATGGTGCGGTTGGCTGCGGGAATCGAGGTCACCAAAGTCTCGTAGTCAGTCAACAACACGTTGGTTGTCACCGGGCCACCGGCAGGTGCCACCTCGCAGAGGTTGGCCGTGATGTTGGCTGCCGCGGGAGGTGTTATTCTTCTGATCAGGATGTTCTTAAAATCAGTACAGCTGTTTCCTCCGATACTGGTCAGCGTCCAGGTCACTGTAACTGACCCACCGGGTGCGGGCAAGTTGCGCACGAAAGTTTCAGGATCTGTGTCGTCGTCAAACGTAACGCTACCGGTAGTCGTCCACCTGCCTGTGGCACCAAACGGCGCTGGTTTCTCTGCGGTCATCTGCACAAAGCTTTCGCAGACATCCAAGGTTGCGGCCCCGACGTTCACTTCGGGCCTGCGGTCAACCGTTATGGTCACTTCATCCTCGCCGGGAGAACAGTTGCTTGCGCCGCTGGGGATGGCAATCAGTTTTACTTTTATCGGCGTGCCGGCCAGATAGTCGGCGTTGTTTGCATTGTAGGTAGCCGTCACGTTACCGCCGCCGCTAACCACCGATGTGATCGTTCCATTGCCGGTAACAACCGCCCAGGTTCCTGACACAGCGCCACCGCTATAGGTCCCCGACAAAGGTATTGGTGTGGTTACTGCAGCACCTGGCAGAAGGCAAACTCCAGTGATGTCGGGCGCCGTAGCGATCGGTTTTTCGAAGAACGTGATGTCTACTGTTCTAGAAACAGACGGACATTGCCCGCTTGTTACCTCCCATTTTAAAGTATAAGGTCCATACGCAAAACCCGGCCCGTTAAGTGTTACATCGGATGTGGGCGAATTGACATCGTCGATTGTAATTGCCGCCGGCGAGCCGCTGGTCACTGTCCAAAGCCCTGTCCCTATAGAAGGGTTAGGCATAGTCATTTTGCCGACAGTTCCACAGAAAGGGATTGGCGTTATTACAGGAATTGGATCAGGGTTCGCGCCAAAATCAATAACCACATCATCCGTAAATGTACACGACCCTATTATAACGGTCCAGCGCATTGTGTACTCTCCCGCCTGCGCAGGTCCACCAATAATAAACTGCGTAGTTGGATCGTTAGCATTTGTGGAATACGATGGTGCAGGCCTTCCAATCGGGACACTGCCAACAAAACTCCATGTACCTGACCCCGTTGCATCCAATGGGTCAGAGGTAAATACGCCGCAGAAATTCTGATCTGTTCCGGCCGTTGGTGGTGTGGGGTTTGGTGTGATTGCAACAGATTCAATCGTACTTTCTTTTGTGGGACAGGTTCCGTTCTTCACGATGGCTTTGAAACGATACGTGCTTGGAGGTGGACCGGAAGCAAGAACGCCCGGTGTAATCGAGTTACCGGAAGCAGGTCCTGTATAAGTAGTAAATCCTCCTCCATTGAATTCAACTTCCCAATGATCTATCGTTCCCACGTACCCTGACAAAGTGATGGGCCCCACAGAAGTTCCTTCGCAGACGTCCGGGAAGTTGCTCAGTGTTCCGCCTACTACTTCGTTATAGACGCGTACGGTAAAGTCTCTGTTAGACGTACAGTTCGGATTGGTGGTGTAGCGACGGCTCACCCGGACGGTGCGGTCCACATACAGTTGTCCCGGGGTGAATGAAACGGCCACGTTGAAGGTTACAGAATTCGCAGTGGACGATCCGATGTTAACACCGGTGTCGCCTGAATAGACATATTCTGTTGTCCCCCCGAATGTTGTTGTGCCCGGGTTTGGCAATACGATATTAAAGGAGTTGTTATTACAGATCTCTGTTGGTGGTGCTGTCGTGGGATTCGGTACGGTGATAGCTTCCCGAATGGTGCGTGTCAATTTGATCTTGGGGCTTTCGCAGTTCAGGGCGTTGGCCACGTTGGGTCTGTAGCTGGCCCAAACGATATATCTGCCTGCTGTGGTATTGTTAGAATACCCAGGCAAGGAATTGATGTTTAACGAATTAGAGGTACCGGAGGTGATGAGCACGCCGGGTGCATCAGGGCTTCCGGGAACGTTGCGATACCAGTTCACGATGTTGCCACCCGGAACACCGTTGATGGTGAAACTGGAGGGCGTTGTGCCGTTACAAACCGTTTGATCGTTACCCGTCGGTGCCGGCGGCTGATCTACGATACGGATGCGGGCCAGGGTGAATACAGGAGGACGACTTGTTAAAAAAGAGTTACACGTGTTCCAGTAGTTCATTCGCAATTCAAACACCTCTCCTACCTGCGCTGTGGCTGGAACGGTGATGATTTGTGTAGTAGCCGTGGGGAAACCCGAGTTGATAACCGATGCGGGAGAAGCGTCAACCACACCATTGAAGGGAAATCCGGGCGATGCTCCGCCGATTCTAACTTGTCCGGTGATGGTGTTAGTGGTGCCGTAGATGAATTGTCTCCAGCGTTGTTTGTCGTTTTGTCCCTGCACCAGGTCGGGAGGAACGCAGTTTAGAATAGAGCGGTCGGTAAAGGTTACGTTGGTTTCGGCTCCGGCGCAGACCAGGTATTCGTTTACGTTGGTCACGGTTTCCAAAAGCGAGAGGCGACCGGTGTTCTGATCGTCTGTATTCCATTTCACAAAGCGGGGGGGCGATCCGAGGTTGGCGGGGCAAACGGTTCCGTTGTATACCAGCTTCACCACCGGGTTGTATTCGCATTTCACTTGTCCACCGTTGGCAGGGAACATGTGGTTGGGTTGTGCCTCGTAGGTGTTGGCCGAAACTTTGGTTGCGTTTATGCGTTGAACAGCCGAACCGTCGTTCCAGTCAACATCATATTGGATGAGACCGGTCTCGTCGATGTTCTTGATCTGGATCACCATCACGCCGGCGTCCGTCTGGAGGTTGGCGCAGATAGAACCGTTGTCGATGTTGGCGATTGACCCGGGGAAGATACCCGTTCCGTTAGCTCCCTGACATCCCTGCGAATAAGCTCCAACCGAAATCAAGCTAAGGGAGGCGGAAAGAATAAATAGCCCTAAAAAACGTAGGCGTAAAAGTTTAGGCATGCGCAAATGCATTTAAAAATTGCGAATTAAACAGGTATTGCCGATTAAGCCAAAAAACAATCCTAAACTATAGACAATCCTGTATTCGTTTCAAAAAATCAAAGTAACCAAAGTCACAGGCTAAAAAATGTCGATAATGGTACATCCGGATTTGTAATGAAGGGCCAGAGTTGCCGCAAAATCATAGTCACATCAACGCGCTTTTTCGGTCTGACACGCTCTCGCTTTCTGGCGGGCGGTCTGCATCGGTTCTTCCCCTCAACTGTGCTTTCACTTATGCAGACACGAGGACAAAGGTAATAAGATTTATGTAATACCCGACCTAGTCTAGCCCTATTCCGTCAAGTGCCGGATGAAGCCGCCGAAATCACCTTCGCACAAGCGCAAAACCTCGGCATAACCCCTTGTAGTTTTAGCTGATAGCTATACCTTTGCCCCCGAATTTTTTAGCCTTTTCAACATATGTCAACCACTGCCAAGTACATCTTTGTGACCGGAGGCGTAACGTCTTCTTTAGGAAAGGGCATTATCGCGGCCTCCCTGGCTCAACTGCTCCAGGCCAGGGGCTTTAAAGTGACCATCCAGAAATTTGACCCGTATCTCAACATCGACCCGGGCACCCTCAACCCCTACGAACACGGCGAATGCTATGTGACCGACGACGGGGCCGAGACCGACCTCGACCTGGGCCACTACGAACGATTCCTGAATGTGCGCACCTCGCAGGCCAACAACGTCACCACCGGCAGGATCTACAACAACGTCATCACCAAAGAACGCAAGGGCGAATATCTGGGCAAAACCGTTCAGGTCATCCCCCACATCACCGACGAAATTAAGCGCAACATCTTTTTGCTGGGCGAAAGCGGCGAATACGATTTCATCATCACCGAAATTGGCGGCTGTGTGGGCGACATCGAATCGCTTCCCTTCATTGAAGCTGTGCGCCAGGTGAAATGGGAATTGGCTCCCAACAGCTCGATGGTTATTCACCTCACGCTGGTACCCTACCTGAAGGCCGCCAAAGAATTGAAAACAAAACCGACCCAACACTCTGTGAAAGAGCTGCTTGAAGCCGGTATTCAACCCGATATATTAGTGTGCCGCACCGAAATGCCGCTGCCCATGGACATCCGCAAGAAGATGGCCCTGTTCTGCAACGTGCATCTCAACTCGGTGATCGAAGCCATGGATGCCGACACCATCTATGATGTGCCCATCCTGATGCGCAAAGAAAAACTGGACGAGCGCGTGCTGGCAAAACTGAAGGTGACTTCTAAAGAAGAGCCTGAACTGGACCGCTGGAAGACCTTTCTGGGCAAACTGAAAAACCCCGTGAACGAAGTGAACGTGGGCCTGGTGGGCAAATACGTGTCCCTCCCCGATGCCTACAAGTCCATCGCCGAAGCGTTTGTGCACGCCGGCACTGAAAACGACTGCAAGGTTAACGTGAAATGGATTTCGTCGGAAGACGTGACGAAAGACTCTGTGGATCATATTCTTAAAAATCTCGACGGCGTTCTGGTTGCCCCCGGATTTGGCGAACGCGGTCTGGAAGGCAAGATTGAAACCATCCGCCACGTGCGCGAAAACAAAATACCGTTCTTTGGCATCTGCCTGGGCATGCAATGTGCCGTGGTGGAATTTGCCCGCAACGTGCTGGGCCTGGAAGCGAGTTCGACCGAACTCAACCCCAAAACCAAAAACCCGGTGATCGACATGATGGAAGAGCAGAAAAAGATCACCAACAAAGGCGGAACCATGCGCCTGGGTGCCTACGACTGCAAGCTGAAAAAGGGCTCGAAGGCGTTTGCTGCCTACGGAGAAAGCCTCATTCACGAACGTCATCGCCATCGCTACGAATTCAACAACAAATACCTGGAGCAAGTGGAGCAGGCCGGGCTTAAAGCCGTGGGCGTGAATCCGGAATCGAACCTGGTGGAGGTTGTTGAACTGAAAGACCATCCCTGGTATGTTGGTGTGCAATATCACCCGGAGCTGAAAAGCACGGTGCTGAACCCGCATCCGCTCTTCGTGAAATTTGTGGAAGCAGCCCTGGAGCACAAAAAAGTGAAGATCTCTAATTAATTCACCCGAAATTGAAATTCCGGACCCTGCTGGGCTACCAATAAATCCGGTACTTTATCGTCTTTTATACTTTAGAAACACACACGCATAATGGATAGAAATTCCGCCATTGGTCTAACACTCATCGCAGTTTTATTACTAGCCTACTTCTATTGGTTTTCGCCCGAGCCCAAGCCTATCGCGCAAAACGCTCCGCAGGTGACAACACCCGCCGAAACCAAACCCGATGCTATTCAACAACCCGCAGCTGTGCCCGACAGCATTCTGGCAGCAACCTATGGCGATCTGTCTGCGGCTTTCAAAGGCGAAGAAACGGCTACGGTAGTTGAAAATGAAGACCTGAAAGTGACCTTCAGCAACAAAGGTGGTTTGATCAAGGAAGTGGAATTGAAGAAATTCAAGACCTACAAACAGCAACCGCTGAAGTTGGTGACACCCGAATCGTCGGGGTTCAACCTCAAAACACAATATCAAGGCAAGGCGCTGGATCTGTACACGCTCTTCTATCAACTGGAGCAGCGCAATAACGGCGACAGCACAGAAGTGGTCTACACCATCAGCCTGAGCAACGGCGCCAAGCTTTCGCAAGTCTACAGCATCCCGTCGAAGGGCCATGAGATCGGCTACAAGTTGCGCACCACCGGACTGGATCAACAACTTTCGGGCGACAACCTTTCGCTTGAATGGGCCGACATTGTTCGCCCGGTAGAGAAAGATCTTGCCGACACGCGCATTAACACCACCATCACCTACTATTCAGAAGCCGAGGGCTTCGACGAACTGGCGCCCCGCTCGAAAGACAAAGAGTCGGAAGCATTGACCCAGCCTGTGAAATGGGTGGCCGTGAAAGAAAAATTCTTCCTGTCGTCGATCATTGCCAAAAGCAACTTCGCGGGTGGAAATCTGGAAACGTCCATGACCGAAAGCGACAGCGCGGTTGTGAAACGTGCCAACATCAGCCTGCTGATTCCGAAAAGCCAACTGGCCAGCGGCAAAGCTGACTTCAAATTCTACTTTGGTCCCAACGACTATAAAAAGACCGGCGACGTAACGGAAGGTTTCCGCAAAAACGTTTACCTGGGCTGGCCTCCGGTGTATTGGATCAACAAGTTTGTGATCTTCCCCGTGTTCCACTTCCTCACCAAGATCATTCCGAACTACGGCCTCATCATCGTCATCCTCGTGTTGTTGCTGAAGCTGGTATTGTTCCCCTTGTCGTATAAGTCCTACCTCAGCATGGCCAAAATGAAAGTGCTGAAGCCGGAGCTCGACGAGATCAAGGAACGCGTTGGCGACGACATGACTAAGGTGCAGCAGGAACAGATGAAGCTCTATTCGCAGGTGGGTGTGAACCCCATCAGCGGATGTATCCCGGTGTTGTTGCAGATGCCTATTCTGTTTGCCATGTTCTATCTTTTCCCCGCCAGCATCGAGTTGCGTCAGCAGCCATTCCTGTGGGCCGAAGATCTTTCCACCTACGATTCACTCATTCAGCTTCCATGGGTTGTGCCGTTCCTGGGCAATCACCTCAGCCTTTTCACGTTGTTGATGACGGCGTCTACGCTGATCTACACATGGCAGAACAACCAGCTCTCGTCTGTTCAGGGGCCGATGAAGTCGATGTCGTATATCATGCCCGTCATTTTCCTGTTCGTGCTCAACTCGTTCTCTGCAGGTCTCACATTCTATTACTTTGTGTCTAACCTTGTCACCTTCGCGCAGCAAGCCATCATCAAACGGTTTGTCGACGAAGACAAGATCAAGGCCATCATGGAAGAGAACAAGAAGAAGAACGCCGCGGGCGGCGGTGGCAAAAAGTCCAAGTTCATGAACAAGCTCCAGGAAGCCATGAAGTCGAGCGAAGAAGCCAAACGCAAAGCCGACGAAGAAAGAAGAAATCGCAAGAAATAGTCGTTACAGGTTTTTACGACGTAAGGGCCTCATGTCTTCGGACGTGAGGCCTTCTTTTTTGGATTCAGTTTGTCAGACAACCACTCACGCAACGCCGCTGAACGAGCGGTCGGATTGCGTGGCATACATAATTTTTCTCTATCTTTTAAGGGTCTATGAGGATTGCATTTTCTTTCGCCTCCCTGCTGATCGTTGTGATTGGCCGGGCTCAATTCACGCCGGTTGAAGACAGCCTGGAGGTGTTGTTGCCGCGATTGCACGGAACCGAATGGGTCGACGCCTGCAACACCATAGCCGAAGAGAATGTGTATTCTGACCTCAGCAAACTCGACCGCTACGCCGACCGTGCCGACAGTCTTGCGCAAACTTTGCCGTATCGCGAAGGATCGCTGCGGGCCCAAATCAACAAGAGCTTTGCACTATACTGGCGCGGACAAATTGCAGAGGCCAACGCCCGATTCATCAAACAGCATGCGGAAGCCGAGCAATTAAAATTTGTAGACGGCATTCACCGCAGTCTCGAGGGTGTGTCCATCACCTATTTCCGTCTCAATCAACTTGACCAATACCTCGCCACCATCCAGGCTGGGTTGAAGAAGGCGGAAGCGTTGCCCGACCAACAGCTGAAAGTTCAATACACCATATTATGGAACCAGGCTCTGGGCGCCTACTATGTCTATCGCGGCCAACTTGCCAAGGGACGCGAGGTGCGCAACACCAATCTGGCCTTCGCCAAGGAACATCACGCCGACCATCGTCTCTTGGGAATCTGTTTGAAAAACCTGGGCGAAATTGAAATCGTGGAGCACCATCTCAGCAAAGCGGAGCCGTATCTGAGAGACGCTCTGGCGCACTTTGTTCATGCGCGAGATCGCCATTTGTATATGTCAACCCTTGTGTTGCTGGCCACCGTGTATGCCGATCAGGGACAAACCGCGAAGGCCATCGCGATCTACGAAGACGTGGCGAGCGACACCGAAAAGCGCGGCTATAAAATCGGCATGGCCGATGCGTATTCCGATCTGAGCGATCTCTTTATCGCGCAGGGAAAATTTGCCAGGGCCATTGCCCTTCAACTGAAAGCCATCGACATCTATCGCGAACTGAATCGCCTCAGCAACCTCATGAACGCCCGGAAAGCCTTGGGCGAAACGTATATGAAATTGCGAAACTACCCGTTGGCCATCAACAACCTGAAGGACGTAATTTTCCTATCGACCCAAAAGGGAGCGTCGGGTACAAACGATGTGTTACTGGAATCCTTCATCTTGTTAAGTGAGGCTTCCCTCGAACTGAACGATGCCCGCGAGGCCAAAGGTTTTGCACGCGCGGCGGTGGCCCTGGCCGGCAAATCGGAAGTGGCCACCGACTCCGTGTCGGCGCTGCTAGCCTACGCCAAAGTTCACCTCAAGCTTCACGAAACCGACAGCGCAACGGCCTTGCTCACGTTCCTGAAAAAGCACTTGCCCAATGTGGAGCTACGGCGTGAGGTTGCTCTTTATTATATCCTGGAGGGCGAGCTGCTTGCCCGACGGCATGACTATACAAAATCCGAGCAGGCATTCCGGAAAGCGCTTGGCCTGAGTCATAATTCAAATTTTGCAGAGATCCAGGCCAATGCCTTAGCCGGTCTCTACACCATCAGCAAAGTTCAGAATCATCCCAAAGAAGCGTTGACCTATTTTGAATCCTTGAAGACTATCCAGGACTCCATCTACTCGGTGGCGGCATCAAACGAGATTACCGAAATCATTGCACAATATCAAACCTCAGAAAAAGAAAAAGAGAACATTGCGCTCAAAAACAAACAACTCATGCAATCGGCCGCGCTGCGCACACAGGGCATCACGTTGCTGATGGTGAGCACGGTGTTGGTGATCACTACCCTATTCGTCGCGTTCCTGGTCCGCGCCAACCGTATCAACAAACGCAACAGCCAGGAGCTGTATAATAAGAACCAGGAGATCGCCCTTCAGAACGAAGAGATCAAGGCGCAAAACGAGGAGATCACCGCGCAAAAAGAAGCGTTGAGCGCGCAGCACACCAAGCTGGAACAGTCGCTACAGGATTTGAAGTATACACAAGCGGTATTGATTCACTCCGAAAAGATGGCCTCGCTCGGGCAACTTACAGCGGGCATTGCGCATGAGATCAACAATCCCGTCAACTTCATTTCGAATGGTGTGGAAGGGCTGAGTCAGGAAATTGAAACGCTCATCGCCGTGGTCAATCACTATGAAGGCGTGGCGCAGGATTTGCCCGCCGACAAACTGGAAGCTGTGAACGCATTAAAAAAGAAGCTGGGATTTTCGAGCACGCTCACCGACATCAAAGAACTGACAAAGACTATTCAAACCGGCGTAGAACGCACGTCGCATATCGTGAGAAGCCTGCGCACATTTTCGCATGAAGGGCAACAGGCCTTCAGCCGTGTGAACCTGAACGAGCAACTCGACGCCACTCTCATCATGACGCAAAGCGAAATGAAAGGGCGCATCGAATTGGTGAAAGCCTACGATCCCAACCTCCCGCTGGTGGAGTGCCGCATCGGCGAAATCAATCAGGTGTTTATGAACCTGGTAATGAACGCCACACAAGCCATTGCCGAAAACGGTAAAATTGAAATCAAGACGCAATCGTCGACCGATGGGAAGTCCGTTTCTGTTACGATCAGCGATACAGGCCAGGGCATGTCAGGCGATGTGTTGAGCCGCATCTTCGAACCGTTCTTTACCACAAAAGAAGTTGGGAAAGGCACGGGGCTTGGGTTGGCCATCTCCAATAGCATCATCGAGAAACACGGTGGAAAAATAACGGTGCAAAGTGTGCCGGGTCACGGCACCACGTTCACCATCATGTTGCCGGTATGGCAACCAAATGTTCCCCAAACGGCATAGTTGGATTGGGTGTCGTTAGAACTTCCGAATGGTGAATTCCACGCGGCGGTTAAACTGACGGGTCTCTTCAGTATCGTTGCTGGCGATGGGCTTTGAACCACCATAGCCTTTGCCGCTGATGCGTTTGCCATCAACACCTTTCGACACCAGATAGGCCTTCACCTTGTCGACACGCGCCTGCGAAAGCTTCACGTTTTGTGATGGTATGCCGCGATTGTCGGTGTGGCCCGCCAGTTCTATTTTCACTTTGGGATTGGTTTTCAGAAACGACACCACCAGGTCGAGCTCCGGATAGGACTGTGTGAGCAGGTTGGTTTTGCCTTGCTCGAACAACACGTCGTTCAGGTTCACGGTCACACCCACTTCCACAGGCTGGAGCCTGAAGTTCATTTCGAGTTCCTTCAGCTCGTAGGTGTTCATGTCCAGCTTTTCCATGGTGCTCACAAAACCTTCCGCTTCAATGGTAACAGCATAGTCGCTGGTGGACGCAATGCGTATGGTGTAGCCGTTGGTCGCTGAGGCTACATTTTCAGACCTGGCGCCCGAACTGAAGGTGAGCTTTGCCGGCACGCTTTCGCCGGTTTTGGAATTGGTCACTTTGCCATAGACACGAATGCGTTTGTCTTCTTCATACGACCGGGTTAATTCCACAATCTTCACTGTGTCGACAACGGGTTTCACCGCGATGATGGCGCTGTCGGTGGGAAGCGGTTCGTTTGACAGGAATATTTTGATGTCGCCATAGCCGTCGCTGTTGGTGGTGCTGGCGAAGAGTGAATAGCCGAACTGATCGTAGGGACGGAAGTAGAGTTCGCGACCGCCGGTGTTGAAGGTCCCGCCAAGGTTCACGGGCGCAGCCCAGTTGGTCCACGTGTCGTCGAGGCGGCTGCTGGCGTAGATGTCGAAGCTGCCATAACCTTTGCGACCGTTGCTGGAGAAGTAGAGTGTTTTTCCGTCGGCGCTCACCGAAGGGCTCAGTTCCTGGAACGGGGTGTTGATCACATTGCCAAGGTTTCGTGGCTCGGTCCATTTGCCATCACTGCCCTTCACGGTCACATAGAGGTCTTCAACGCCTTTGGTGCCGTAGGTTTCGGCTGAGTAAACAAACACCGACTGGTCGGGCAGCATGAAGCCGCTGAGAATGCTTGACTTGTTTTGAAAATACGGAATGGAAATGTTTTCAGGACGCGACCAGCCGTTGCCACCTGTGCTGCGGGAAACAGCTATGCCTTGTGTGCGTGCTGTGGCACCGGAGGCATCGTAGTGGTTTACGAGGATGAGCTGGTTGCCGTCGGCCGAAAATCCAGCCACTGCGTTGTAGCCCCGGTCGTTTATGGTGGTGCCGGCGTGAATGGGCGCCGACCACTGCCCGGTTTCGGTGAGCACAGATACCCAGATGTCGCCCGGATCTTTTTTGCCACCGATGTTCTGCGGGTGATTGGCCACGGTGATGTAGAGGCTTCGGCCATCGGGACTAACCACAGGGTCGAGTTCATCGTAGGATGAATTGACTGCCTGGAACGACTGGCTCGTTAAACGCTGGGCTGACAATGTGTGGAGGGTACACACGCAACCCACTAGGAACAATACTCTCATGAATTTCATTGATACAATCCGCAAATATAATCTTCGACACCATAATCCCCTTCACCGCTCGCATATCTTGTGCGGCACGGATTCCGATGCTTGACTTTTACTTGCTTACCCAGCGATTGCCCTTGAGGGTGAACCGCCAGGGAAGCTTTGCGTCTTCGCCTGCATAATCTATTCCTATGCGTGGCCCGGCTTCAATGTTTTTGGAGGGGATCTTTCGGCCAAAGTCTTCAATCCAAACTTCGTCATCCAGCAACGACTTTCCATTCCACTTTCTGTCAATGCCCAATGCTTTGGTCAACTTGCCGGGACCGGAGGTAAGATGTAGTGGGTTGGCCAGTTTGCCACGGCGAAGGGTCATGATGTCGAGGCCTTCCACGGGTTCGAGCGCCCTGATCAGCACAGCATCGGCGGTGCCCGGAACGTTGGTGACCACATTAAACAGGTAGTGCATGCCATAGATGAGATAAACATAGGCGTTGCCTCCCTTGTCGAACATGATGGCATTGCGCGGTGTTTTTTTGGCATCGTAGGCATGGCTGCCCCGCTCCTTCCACGAATAGGCTTCCGTTTCCACAATGATGCCGCCGGTCACCATGCCGTTTATGTTTGTGAACAGCCCCTTGCCCAGCAACTGGCGGGCAACTTTCACGACGTTGGTCTGTTGATAAAAGGTTTCCGTCAGCTTCATGCGCAATGTCGGGGCGATGTGAAAAGATTCTTTAAATTTGATGGCCAAAATTTAACACATCTAACTTTTATACAACCAAATTAATCCACCATGAAAAAGTGTTTATTGATCATTGCCCTCGGGTGCTTCGCCTATCTGTCGAATGCCCAGGTACTTACTCCATCTCCCAGCGCAGCAGGTTCTGTGTCCACCGTGGTGGGCCTCACCGATGTTAAGATCGACTACTTCCGACCGCGTGTGAAGGGCAGAAAAATTTTTGGCACCGACGCCAACGTGTTGCTGCCCTATGGCACCATCTGGAGAACCGGCGCCAACAGCGGCACCCTTATTTCGTTTAGCGACGATGTGAAGGTGGAAGGCGTTGCCGTTCCCAAAGGCCAATACCTGATCTTTAGCTGGCCCGGCGCCACGGAGTGGACCATTTCGCTCTACAAAGACGTTACCCTCGGTGGAAATACCGCCAAGTATGACAAAGCCAACGAAGCCGCAAACTTCAAAGTGAAGTCCGAAAAGCTCACTGAAAAAGTGGAGACCTTCACCATCAACATCGGCGACATCTCCGACGACATGAAGACTGCCAAAGTGCAACTTGCCTGGGAGAACACGTCTGTGAAATTCGGCATCGCCGTTGACTACGACGCGAAAGTGATGAAGTCGATCGAGGAGAACACCACCGTTGATCCCGGCAACTATTTCTCGGCCGCAGTCTATTACCTGGAAAGTGGCAAAGACCTGAAACAAGCCCTTACTTGGGTGAACAAAGCAGCCGAAGCCAACCCCACCGCGTTCTGGATCCTCTATCAAAAGGCCAGAATCCAGAAAGGCCTTGGCGACAAAGCCGGTGCCCTTGCCACATCTACCGCTTCGCTGGAAGCTTCGAAGAAAGCCGGCAACCGCGACTATCAAAAAATGAACGAAGAGTTGATGAAGTCTCTGAAATAAAAACAGGGACATATCCCCTAAAAACAAAAACCATCCTGGGATCCAGGATGGTTTTTTATTTCTCCCACACAGGAGAGGTAATCTTTGTTTAAAGCAAGGATTATTTTTTGGAATCCTTCTTCGCCTTCTTCTCGGCACGTTTTTCTTTCAGTGTCTTCAGAGGCTGCTTTTTGGTTTCCTTCTTAGCATCTTGAGATTTAGACATGGCTGTTTTGATTTAAGAGTTCATCCAAAAATAATAAAAAACTCAGTATGGCATAATAGGCAAGATGGAAAGTTCAAAAAAGTTGCTGCCTGTTCAAAAAAGTAGTCCGGAGAACTTCAGGCTTTTGGTTAGGCTTTTGCCTATCCGTAGATGTGACGTTTCAGTATTTTTTCTACTTCGGCATAGAAGAACTGTTCGTTGCCGTCGGAGAGCGATGCTGTGTCTGACTCCCGGATGCTGCTGATGATGGGCTCGTAGTGCGCCCGGTCGATCGGTGTGGCAAACAGTTCTTTCAGGTCCTTGCGGATAAACTCAACTTTCACGGCAGAGAGGTCTCTCATCTTAAATTGCTGGCCGACGTAGTCTTTCAGAAAACGATCGTCGAGAAAGTCCTTCAACAAATCGTTCCTCACCTTAAGAATGAGGTCGGCAATTGCGTCGTCGGTCCACCGGGTCTGTTTTATATCTTCCATAGTTGTCATTTACGTTTTGCAATCCACCGCATCAGGTTTGCCCAGGTGGGGTGATATTGTTCGCGCTTCAGAATGGTGTTGAGCAGCGGTTCTATCTTCTTCTTGCCAAATTCGCTGAAGGCCTGTGGTTCGGAAATGTTTCGCGTCTGGTTTTTGCAATACACGCTAAAATCCTGTTTCCATGCTTTCAGGTTAAATGAAAAGCGCTCACCCAAAACCGCCCAGGTTTTTTCGATGTGGATCTCCTTGAAATCCCGCTCAACGTCGCGCGGCGTCCTCTCCATAACTAAATCAGTTAGTTGACCTGTCAAATATATAAACTAATTATATTAGTTGAAAGCCAGCCAGCGCTTTTGTTTGAAGCGAGATTGAAAGCCCTTGATGGTGAGGATGAATCCCGCTGGATTAGGATGGCTGGACCAGTTTCACAGCCTGACGGCCCAGAAGTTTCCATTGGCCTTTTTGCTTTTGCCACACCGTGAGCACGGCAATGTTCACCTTGCCAGGTGTGCCGTTGTCGTTATTCTCGCCGGTGAGTTTGTGGCGCACAAGCGCAATGTTGTCGTTGATGTAGACCGTTTGCTCGGTCAGGTCGATCTTGATGAAGTGCGACTTCACCAATGCCGCCACAAACGTCGCCTTGTCTTCAATTTTGCCATTGGAATGGCCGTAGCTCAGGGCATCGGCGGCAATGTTTTCGAGCGCGGCTTTGTCGCCGCTGACCATCGCCTGGCGCAGGGTTTCTACGGCAGCCTCTACGGCTTTTTGATCGGCGGTTTGTGCAAAGGCGATCGCGGTGCAGGCCGAGAACAGAACGATAAACAGGATTTTTTTCATGGGGTTTGGTTTTTTTATGGGATACTGATTTGTGTCTGCGTGAGCCGGAGCAAAACTCATTGCCCCTCCCTTGCCGTTGGTTTTGGTGGCATGAAAAGCTGCAGCACCAACGACAACCCGATCACGACACCGCATCCTATAAAGTTATAGAGCAGGAAGTTGATGTCGGTTTGGGCATAGCAATATAATACAATTCCTTCGGCCACAATGGCCGACCAAAACACGGCATGACCGTGTACACGCTTCACATAGAACGCTGCGAGAAAAATGCCAAGAATGGTTCCATAAAAAAGCGACCCCACAATGTTCACAAACTGGATGAGGTTTTCCGCAAAACTCGCCAGCATGGCAAACACCATGGCCGACAACGCCCACCCCACCGTGAACCAGCGCGAGGCTTTCACATAATGCTCCGGCGACTTGTCCTGCCGAACAGAACGCTTATAGATGTCAACGCAGGTGGTAGACGCCAGCGCGTTAAGCTCGCCCGCCATCGACGACATGGCTGCGCTAAACATCACGGCCATGAGCAAACCTATGATGCCGTGTGGCAGATTGGATAGCACGAAGTTGAGAAAGATGTAGTCGCGGTCCTGTGTCTTGGCCCTGGGAATAGCATTTGCGATGGTGGCTTTCACAGAGTCGCGTATCGTCACTTCCTTTTGCTGCCAGGTTTTCACTTCGTCGCGCGAGGTCACAATGGCCTTGTTGTCGCCGGCGTGGATGGCCGCGACCAGGCCGTCGACCGCCTTTCGCTTTTGCGCATAGAGCGTGTTGTATTCTTCTTCGAGGGCTTTCAACGATGAAGCCTGTTCGGTTTTCAGTGCGCGATCTTTCAACACCTGGTTGTGAAACACCGGCGGCTGAACAAACAGATAGAACACATAGACCATGATGCCGATGAAGAGAATGATGAACTGCATCGGTATTTTGAGAAGACCGTTGAACAGCAACCCAAGCCTGCTCTCGGTCACCGAACTGCCGCCCAGATAGCGGGCCACTTGCGATTGGTCGGTACCGAAATAGGACAGGAACAGAAACGTGCCCGCGATGAGACCCGACCAGATGTTGTAGCGATCGGTGAGGTTGAACTTCAAATCCACGAGGTTGAGCTTTCCCATCTCGCCCGCAATCTTCACCGAATCGCCAAATGAAACGTTTTGGGGCAACAAACTATATGCAAGAATACCGGCCAGTATCATGCCGCTCATGATCACGGTCATTTGTTGGCGTTGTGTGAGGCTCACGGCTTTGGAGCCGCCCGTTACCACGTAAACAACCACCAGTGTGCCGATCAGCATGGTGGTGATGGGCACCGGCCAGCCCAGGATGGTGGATAAGATCAACGACGGCGCAAACAAGGTGATGCCTGCCGAAAGGCCGCGTAGCAACAAAAAGAGAATGGCAGCCAGCGAACGCGTTTTCAAATCAAAACGCGTCTCCAGATATTCATAGGCCGTGAACACTTTTAACCTGTAGTAGATGGGCACAATGGTGACCGAGATGATGACCATGGCCAGCGGCAATCCAAAATAGAACTGAAGAAAGCGCATGCCGTCTTCAATGGCCTGTCCCGGTGTTGACAGAAACGTGACGGCACTGGCTTGCGTGGCCATGATAGACACACCGATCATCCACCACTTCATGGTGCTGTCGCCCTTGAGGTAGCCTTCCATCGACTTGCGGCCGCGCGTTTTCCAGATGCCATACAGCACGATGAAGATCACGGTGCCACTCAATACAATCCAGTCCAGGTAGTTCATGCAAAGGATTGGGTTAGCCAATAATAGAGCACGATCTGAACGGCCAACACACCCAGCACCAGCCAATACCATTGGCGCCAGGTTTTGAACACAGGAGGTTTTTCTTCGGATTGCATGACGACTTGGTGGTGGTTTGTCCGTACGGGAGAATGTGAACGCTCGATTCTATTTTGCTTTTGTCTTTGACTTTGCAGGCTCGGTTTTTTTGGGTTTGCCCAGCGACACCAGGTTGGCAAACAATTTATAGGCACCGGCTACGCCCTCGGGCAACTCGCGAAAAAATGACAACCCAGTATAGACGAAGTGACCTTCGCCATAGGAGGCCACCAACAGGCTTCCGTCTTTGGGGGTGTCGGCCTTGTCGTTCATGGAAAGGATGGCCGTGTATTTTTCATCCCAGGTTTTTGGAAAGTACAAGCCCCGCTCCTGCACCCAGCCTTCGAAGTCTTTGGCGGTTATTTTGTTCGGTGTGTTCAGCACAGCATGATCGGGTTTGAGGAAACGCACTTCGGCATCTTCTTCCGTCACGCGGTCATAGGAAAGCGCGAGTGGATAGGGTCCGAGCTTGTCGGTCTTCAGGCCGTCGTTCACATTATATTGCACCACCAGGGTTCCGCCTTGCTTCACATAGTCGAGCAACACGGGCATGATGAACGGTGCGCGTGGATGCGTGTTCATGACGCGCACGCCCAGCACAATGGCATCGGCTTTCTTCAGGTTCTCGAGAGTGAGCTCCTCGTTCTTGGGTTCCCACACGGTGTAGCCCATGGTGCGCAATCCCGCGGGCACGTCATCGCCGGCACCTTTAATGTAGGCAATGGTGTGTCCTTCTTTCCTAAGGTTGATGCGAACCAGCTTGGCTTCGGCCTTGGGCAACAGTGTTTGGGTTGGAATGTGATCGTAGGCTATGTTCAGCAACGCCTGGTCGTAGATTTTGCCATCCACTTCAGCGTAGGCTTTCAACTTGGATGTGATCTCGGTTTTGGATGGGTATACGGTGAAGGTCTTCACGTCTTCTTCGCCTTTGGCCGGAAGTGTGAACGTTGCCGTGGCGGGTTCGGATCGCCAGCCCGCGGGCAACTGCAACTTCACGTTTCCGGCTACGGTCTTCTCGCTTGCCGATTTGATCTTCACATTTACCTGTCGCGGCGTTTCGTCGCTAAACACCAGCACGTTGTCGGTGAGGTTCACAAACACGGGCGGCACAATTTCGAACGGTCGCGAAAGCTCTGCCTTCACCGGATCGGTCCATGTGTAGCGCAGCGCGCGCGTGAGTGTGAGCGGCTGACCATTCACCGTAAGTTGAAAGGAAAAGCGAACCGCCGGATCGTTTTCGGGCTTGCCGATCAGTGCCGGATTGGTCACCGTGAACAAGCCTACGCTGTGCGGCTCTTTCAGCCAATAAGGATCTGAGTAGGCCGTGGCCGGAGCTATTTCTTTGGTGCGTTTAAATATGAGCGGCACATTATTTTCCAACGGTTGAGATATGGCCGAATCCACGGCCAGCGTAGCACACTGGATGCGTTCAAGCTTCACTGGCACAGTCGACCGGTTGATCAATTCAAAACTCACCACCACCGGCTGGCCGGGTGCAACCCAGTAGTTGTCGGCTGTCACGTCGATGAAGA
Organism: Chryseolinea lacunae; assembly: GCF_016735595.1. Lineage (GTDB taxonomy): Bacteria > Bacteroidota > Bacteroidia > Cytophagales > Cyclobacteriaceae > Chryseolinea > Chryseolinea lacunae. Next base: position 203,062 of record NZ_JAERRB010000007.1, on the reverse strand, counting down.
GACCGAGGCAGTCCACGATGAGCTGTTCGGTTTCGGCGAGCTTGCGTTCGCGCCACACGCCCTGCTGCAGTGCGGCAATGGCTTGTCGGATTTGTTGCAATGCCGCAATGCTGTTGGCCGGTTTCTCGGCGTCAAAGTTTTTGATGACGGCATCTACGAGCGGTTGAATTTTGTCGCCGCCTTTCACACGGCTCCACGTGGTGTTCACGCCTTCGAACATGTCTTTCTCGGCCTTCTCCCCTTTCACATATTCCAGAAATTCCTGTTGTTGTCCACGAGCACCGCGCGAGCCGTAGCCCTGGCTTTTGTGTTGACTGCGGCTTTCGGCAGCAATTTCTGTGAACGATTCTCCCAGCAGCGGGCTGAAGCCACCCACGTTGAGCGTGACCACTCCGGGTGTGCTTTCGCTGATGGTGGTGTTCCACCAGCGGCCGGTGTTGGTGTAGAGCCGCTTCACTTGCCAGGGTGTGAGGCTGGTCAGTTGGTCGGGGAACACGTCGGTTTTGGCAGCGGCATCGAACGCTTCCTGCGCAAGGATGGCCGAGGCCGTGTGGTGACCATGGCCGGCGCGCTCGTCGGGTGGAAAGCGTGTGATGATGACGTCGGGCTGGTACTGACGGAACACTTTCACGACGTCGGAAAGGATCTCGTTCTTATTCCACAACAAAAATGTTTCGGTGGCTGATTTTGAAAAACCAAAGTCGTTGGCGCGGGTAAAAAATTGCTTGCCTCCATCGATGCGGCGTGCGGCCAGCAACTCTTGTGTGCGGATTAAGCCCAGCAGGTCGCGGATCTCGGGGCCGATCAGGTTTTGCCCGCCATCGCCACGGGTCATCGACAGGTAGGCGGTCTCCACCTGGCGGTCGTTGGCCATGTAGGTGATGATGCGCGTGTTCTCGTCGTCGGGATGTGCCGCTACGTAAAGAACAGATCCCAGCACATTGAGTTTTTTGAGCTTGGCTTTGATGTGGGCGGCATCGGGAGTGGTTTGATACTGCGCAAAGGCAATGACAGGAAATAGGAATATAAGGTAAACAATCCTCCGCATTCTGGTGGCAAGTTGGTGGTGTGCGAATTAACGGAGAAAATTTGATTCGCAGCTAGAGTTTTACACAACCTTTGAGCCTCTGCCCCTTGAGCGGCAAAAAAATTAAAGAAGCAAACTCCTATTTGTTAAAGAATTGTTAAAGGCCTCTACCATCCCCTTCAGATCTTTCCCCTTTTCTCCCCGTTAACGAGGTATGTGCCGTCTTCTTCAAACATGATCACGATTTTGCTGATGCCTTTTTTATCATCGTCCACAAACACGAGGGTATATTCATAGGGAGACACGCGGTCTTTGATATCGTCGGTATAACCCATGTCAAGTTTTATCACGGTCTTCGTGTCGATCTTTTTGTTGAGCACGCCCTTCTCGCCGTTCTTCGTCACACGCACGCGCACTTCGGTGGGCTGTAGCGTGAGTGCCCGCACATTCAAAAACAAATACGGCAACGGCCCGGTGGATTGAGCACGCGAAAGTTCTTTGTGCGTTTGTTCCATGTCAACCTTGTTCGGGTCGGGCAGCGGACGGGTGCGAAACTCAAAGTCGAGCTTGATCTCAAATTCTTCTTTCGGCTTGTAGGGCACATCTTCCTGTGTCAAAAAGAAGAGAGTGCATAGGAACCATGTGAGTTTCATAAAGGTGAAAATCGGTTTAAGCTAATGTAGTGATATAAACGCTCAGTGCCTAGCCTTTCGGCGATCCCCGCGTTCTGCAATCATTCTTTTTTTGAATACACAAAATGCTTCAGGTGCAGACAATAGAATTCTCACGCAGCGTGCGTGAGGTGTTACAAAAGTTGATCGGTGTGATGAGTCATGATTTTTATACATCGCATCACAACGCGAGGTATAGGCTACAGCAACATAAGACTTCCCTTCAACCTTATTCATCCATATGCCATGACGCACGCCATTCAGCATTTACCGAACGCTCCCGAAGCCGCTTGTGGAATATAGCCTTCGCAACATCTGGGAAAGGGTCTTAATGCCCTTCTGGGCAATGCGAAACCGCCAGGCAAGAGCGTCAAATAAGTGTTTCGTCTTATTGTCAAAATGACTTTTTGAATATCTTTGGTTTTTATTACAACTTCTACAACCCAATTTTCATTCATGCTAAAAAGAATCTTCCTCACGCCCCTGCTGCTGTTTGTGCTGGCCGGCGTGGCGTTAGCGCAAAATCAATCGTTCAACCTCACGCCGGTGCCCCTCAACGACCTGTCGGCATTCAAAGCCCCCTCTAAAAACTGGCAGGTGGTGGGTGCTGTTTCGGGAAGCTTCGATAGCCCGGCACTGAAAAGCGAAAAAGGAACCGGCGTGTTGCTCAATGCCTTCGACGAAAAAGAACGGTTCAAGGAAGGCACCAACCTTTTCACCCAACTGGAGCATGGCGACATCTTTCTTTCGCTCGACTTCATGCTACCCAAAGGATCTAACTCCGGCATCTACCTGCAAGGCCGCTACGAAGTGCAGCTGTTCGACAGCTGGGCGGTGAAGATCCCGCACGTGACTGACTGCGGCAGCCTCTATGAACGCTGGGACGAATCGCGTCCCGAAGGCAAGAAAGGTTTTGAGGGACATCCCGCCCGCACCAACGCAGCCCTCGCGCCCGGCCTGTGGCAACACCTCGAAATTGAATTCAACCGTCCCCGCTTCGACGAAAACAAAAAGAAGATTGCCCCTGCGCGCTTTGTGAAAGTGGTGCTGAACGGCGTGGTCATCCACGAGAACGTGATCGTGAACGGCCCCACACGCGCCGCCGGCCTTCAGGACGAAGCCGACAAAGGTCCGCTCATGATTCAGGGCGACCACGGCCCGGTGGCCTTCCGCAACATTCAGTATGCACTGCTCAACGACTTCAACGTGAAGCTGGCCGACCTTCAATACGAATATTATGAAGGCTTCTTCGAAAAGTTCGACCAAATCAAACCGGAACTACTGGTGCGCAAAGGCCCCGTGGAAACAATCGACGCAAAGCTCGCCGACAATTCCAGCAAGATGGCGCTCGTGTTCACGGGCTTTCTCGACCTGAAAGAAAAAACAGAATATCAGTTTGTGGTGAAGAAAGTTGGGCGCGCAAAACTGAATCTCGACGGCCAGGACATTGCTGAACAAAACGAATGGTTCGACGATGCCGCGGCGTCGCGCACGCTGGAACCGGGTCGTCACAAAATTGTGCTCACCTATGCAAAGCCCTACCAATGGGGACCTTCCGGCATCGGGTTGTTCCTCGGCAAACTCAACTCACGTCCGCAGGCATTGCACGCCCCCACGTCGCTGCCGGCCATCCCTCCCACGCCGCTCATCAACGTGAGTGCAGGACTGGAGCCCGAGATCATCCGGTCGTTCATGTTCTACAAAGGCAAAAAGAAAACGCATGTCATTTCGGTTGGCGATGCCGCCGGAACAAACTTTTCATACGACCTCAATCAGGCTGGCTTGCTGCAATGCTGGAAGGGAGATTTTCTGAACGTGACCGAGATGTGGTATGAACGCGGCGAACCCCAGGTGGCTTCACCCATGGGCGCACCGGTGACGATGAATGGCAAATGTGCACTGGCTATCGTGAACGACATCAAGGCAGCATTGCCCGACACGCTGAACGATCGCACCGACCTCGTCTTCAAAGGCTATCGTCTTGACGAAAAACGTAATCCCCGGTTTCAATATCAGTATGGCGGCATTGCGTTCGAAGATTCGTTTCAGCCCGAAGACCAGGGCAAAAGCCTGGCGCGCACGCTGAGTGTGAGCGCATTCCCACAGGGCAAAGTGTTGCTGGTTCGCATCGCCGAAGGAAATCAGATAACCCTGGTGTCGGGCGATGTGTATGTGATCGATTCAAAATATTATGTGAAAGTGCCCGCAGCCGGAAAAATCAAACCCTCGATTCGCGACAACGGCGGCAAAAAAGAACTGGTGATGGAATGGAGCGCCCCGATGCCCACAACCTTTAAATACACCTTGCTATGGTAATGACCCGCCTTGCAAACCGATTGTTTTACCGCTACACCAACCTTATGAAAATAGCAACCTTATTTGTCGGCCTTTGTCTCGTTGCGTTCGCGACAAACAGCCACGCCCAGGCCACACGTCCGCAGTCGGAAGCGGACTATTATGAATTGAAGACCTTGTCCATTCCCGAAAATGTGAAGCTTGAAGTGGGCGGCCTCACCGTGTTGCCCGACGGGCGCATTGCTGTGAGCACACGTCGTGGCGAAATCTGGATGATCGAAAATCCCTATGGTGTCGAGCCACGCTATTCGCGTTTTGCTTCGGGCATGCACGAAACACTGGGTCTGAACTATCGCAACGGTTCGTTCTATTGCACACAACGTGGCGAGCTCACAAAAATTACCGACACCGACAACGATGGTCGTGCCGACCTCTATCAAACCATTTACAAATTTGATCTCAGCGGCAACTATCACGAGTATGCCTACGGACCTGTGTTCGACAAAGCCGGCGACATGTATGTTTCGCTCAACGTGGCCTGGATCGGCTATGGCGAAGGCCTTGGCAAATGGCATGGATGGTTGCTGAAGATCAAAGAAGACGGCACGATGGAACCCATCGCCACCGGCCTGCGCTCGCCTGCAGGCATTGCGCTGAACACTGTTGGCGATGTGTTCTATGCCGAGAACCAAGGCGACTGGGTTGGCTCGGGTCGCGTGACCCACCTCGAGAAAGGCGACTTCGCCGGCAACGCCGGAGGACTGCGCTGGACCAAAGAACCGGAGTCGCCCCTGAAGCTGACGCGCGCCGACTTGGCCAAAGTAGACAACGGCCAACCCATGTTTGAAGCCGCCAAGGTGATCAAGGAATTGAAACTGCCCGCCGTGTGGTTCCCGCATACACTCATGGGAATTTCCACAGCCGACATTCTGGAAGACACCACCAACGGCGCCTTTGGTCCATTTGCCGGGCAGTATTTTGTGAGCGACCAGGGCCACTCCAAAATTATGCGCATGACGTTGGAGAAGGTGAATGGAAAATATCAAGGTGCGTGCTACCCGTTTCGCGAAGGTTTTGCCTCGGGGTTGATCCGTTTGCGTTTTGGCCTCGACGGTTCCATGTTTGGCGGCATGACCAGCCGCGGATGGAGCAGCACCGGCCCCGAACTATACGCTTTGCAACGCCTGGTGTGGACCGGCAAAGTGCCCTTCGAAATAAAGAATGTGAAAGCCCGCCCCGATGGCTTCGAACTTGAATTCACACTTCCCGTGAACAAGACCCTTGCGCAAAATGCATCGCACTATGAAGTGAATGGTTTCACCTATCACTATCACCATCAATACGGCAGCGAAATCATCAACAACGAAAACTGCGCATTGAAAGGCATCATCGTTTCGGATGATGGCAAGAAAGTGCGCCTGGTGGTTGACAACCTTCGCGAAGGCTATATCAACGAAGTGAAGCTCACCGATTTCACATCCGACAATGGCACGGCGTTGCTACACAACACAGCCTACTACACGCTGAACGCTATTCCCCAAGGCGAAAAAGTAACCTTGACAGAAGCACAAAAGGTGCATGCTCACCACGCCATGGCCATGCCCGAAAAAACAACGGCGGCTACTACGGCCACCACCACCAAGACCCCCGCTCCTGCCAAAGCTGCGGCCAAACGTCAACTGAAAATGCCCGCCGATTGGAAACAACCTGACCAGGTGATTTCGCTCGGCACAAAGCCCGGACTGAAGTTCGACGTGACCGAACTCCAGGTGAAGGCAGGCAGCAAAATCAAAGTCGTCTTCAACAACAACGACGACATGACCCACAACTTTGTGGTGGTGGAACCTGGTGCTGCCAAAGAAGTGGGCGACCAGGCATTCAATCTCGGACTGAAGGGTTCGCAGATGAACTACATCCCGAACTCAGCCAAAGTACTCTTCCACACCAACCTGATCCAACCCGGAACTGCAGAGACCATCTACTTCACCGCGCCGACAAAGCCGGGCACTTACACATATCTCTGCACCTATCCCGGCCACGCCATGATTATGCAGGGGACGTTGAAGGTGACAAAATAAAATCTATCGGTTGATGCCGTGCGCAAGTAGCGTATGAGCGTTCTTCAAGTGCAACCACCTTGTTTCATTTCCATTGACGGATGAGACAAGGTGGTTTTGTTTTTTGCGCCTCTTCTGTCTTCTCGTGAAAGACTTATTTGAGAGAGCAAAAGCCTTTTACGTCGTAGCATAGTCTCTCGCCTTGAGGACTATGTGGTTCCAAAAAAGCAACGAACAGTTCTCGAGGCGAGATACTGTGCTTGGACAACAATCGACGAAATGGATTAGTAAAACAATTTAGAATTAAGGGATCTAGTCATAAAGCGAAAAAACCTCTTTCAATATTCGCTTCACTTTTCGGATGGGGATGTCTTTCGTGGGATCGACGAGCAGGATTTTCATGCGTGCGCGTTTCTCCTGTAGCAATTCCGGATCGTGTAGACTCGCTCCTTCCACAATGCCGATGTAGGGTTGTTTATATTTCTTATGCGTCCACAGGTAGGCGGCCATTTTTCCGTTCACACAATAGAAAGGCATGCCGTATTTCCAAGCTTCCGTTACACGCTTATCGCTGGCCAGCATGATTTCGCGAAGGGCCTGCAGACAGCTTTTGGTCGGCTCGTCGTGTTTCAGAAAATAGTGATCGATGGGGAGCATGCTTGTGTGTTTTAACCATTACGACGTTGTGGTCATGTCCGTTCATTCGGATGGCCTTCACAAGCTAGTGAAGATTGTCCCATCGCGCAACCCGGCAGCCATACTCCGAAACTTCTGTTTTTTTCAAACATATTCACCAAGGAGGCGTTAACCCACAAAGGCAGTCGCGGATGCAGTCGTGTATCCGGGATCGATTGAACCACCTGAAAATTACAGGTGTGGATCACGTAGAACTTTTTCGCACAGCAGCAGCGTGGTTTCACGTGGAGAAACGTTTCATCACGGTGCCCTTTTAAATTGCTAGTCTGTTTTGATTTTCACATTTTCGCATAAGGTTCAAAACTATACTCGTTATGCCGTCACGTCTTGAGCAACTCGAGCAATTCTACACGGACGATCCTTCTGATCCGTTCAATCTCTATGCCCTGGCCCTTGAGTATCAGAAAACCGATGGCGCCAAAAGCATAGCGCTGTTTAACCGCCTCACGGAGGAACATGCCGACTACATTCCCACCTACTATCATCTGGGCAAAGCCTACCAGGAAGCCGGTGAAAGAGAATCGGCGCTTAAGGTTTTTGAAAAGGGAATTGAAAAAGCCCGACGACACAACGACCTGAAAGCCCTTCGCGAACTCCACGCCGCGCACCAGGAAATGTTATTCGATTATTGATCCTTCTTTTAATTGGCCAGCGCACCATCGTCTACCCAACAGGCAATGAGGGCTATCTGCGCGTCGGTGAGCGACCCTTCGAAGGGCATGCTGCGGTCTTGCGTTTTTGACTTGATGGATTTGGCATACAACTTTGCATTGTCAAAAACACGGAGGTCGGGTCGTGTTCCGTTGTGGCAGCCGCTTAGCGCACATTTGGTTTCAATGATGGGCTTGATGTCGGTGGTCCAGCTGGTGCCCGAAAAACCGCGGGGCACCGTCACACTCAGGGTCACCAGGCAGCCGGTGTTGTCTTTCACCGTGATGCTGTGATTGCCCGCTTCCAATCCGGTAAACGTGTTGCTGTCGCCAAAACTTCCGGTGCCCAGTTTATACTGATAGGGCGCGTTGCCTTTGTTCACGTCGATGGTCACTTCCCCATTGCTGCCCAGGCACGACTTGTCTTCGAGGATGTTGGCGGCAAACGAGAAGTCGAGTGCTTTAATGGTCACGTTGTCAACGGAGGTGCTGCAGCCGTTGGCGTCTTTGAGGGTCACGTTATAGATGCCCGCGGTAAGGCTATTAAATTGCCCGAGATCCTGGGGCGTTTGTCCGTTCAACGAAAACTGATACGGCTCTTTGCCGCCGCTGCCAAACACCTTCAGGCTACCGTCGGCAGTGCCGCAGGCGGTCGCGTCAACCACGGTGCCGAGGCTGATGAACAATCCCGATTTCTCACAATCAATGGGGTCTTCTTCTTTTGAACACGCCACGGCGAAGCATGCCAGGGCGGCCCATCCTAAAAACTTTTGCATACGATAGTTTTGTCTCATCAACCGGCTAAAGGTAGCGAGATCTGTTGGAAAATGTAGGGGCTCACTTCTCGTGAAACGCGAGGCTTGTCGAGAAAAAACGGGAGTTGGCCGGCAGGGTAATTTTAGAACGGCGTTTCGTCATCGCTCATGGGCGGCAACATTGGAGGTTCGGCGTCGGGGGCAAACGTGTTGAGGCGGCTCTCGCGTGTCACCATGCCCGAGAATGGATTGTCGTATGACGACGCCGGTTCGTCGAAGTCGGCAAACTTGGTATACTTGCCAATGAATTTCAGTTTCACACTGCCCACCGAACCGTTCCGGTGTTTGGCAATGATTACCTCACCCATGCCTTGTGTGGGCAGACCTTCTTCGTCGACGGTGATCTTATAATATTCAGGACGATACAAGAACATAACGATGTCGGCATCCTGCTCGATGGAACCCGATTCGCGCAAGTCGGAAAGCTGCGGACGTTTGTCGCCACCGCGGGTTTCAACACCCCGGCTCAACTGCGACAGGGCCAGCACCGGCACGTTCAGTTCTTTGGCGATGCCCTTGAGCGCCCGCGAGATGGAAGCGATTTCCTGTTCGCGGTTACCGCCCTGGTCGCCCCGCATCAGCTGCAGGTAGTCGATCACGATGATCTGGATGTTGTTCTCGGCTTTCAACCTCCGGCACTTGGCCCGAAGCTCCAGCACGGAGATGGCCGGCGTGTCGTCGATGAACACCGGCGCAGTAGCCAGCTTGTTGGTTTTGTGAACCAGTTGGGTCCATTCATGATCGGCCAGTGTGCCTTTCTTGATTTTTTCACTGTCCAATTCGGCTTCGGCAGAAATCATCCGGTTAACCAACTGGATAGACGCCATTTCGAGCGAGAAGATGGCCACGGGTATTTTGAATTCCACGGCCGCGTTCCGGAGGGCAGAAACCACGAACGCCGTTTTACCCATACCGGGACGTGCCGCGATGATAACCAGGTCGGAACGCTGCCAGCCGGACGTAACACGGTCGAGCGCCGTGAACCCGCTGGGCACACCGGTGAGACCGTCTTTGTGTTCTTTGAGGGTTTGCAATTCCTGGATGGCACGCGTCATCAAATTGCGCATGCTCTCGTAGTTCTTGCGAAGGTTGGAATCGGAGATTTGAAAAATGGATTGCTCGGTTTTGTCGAGCAGTTCAAACACGTCGGTCGTGTCTTCGTAGGCGTCGCTCTGAATTTGTGACGACACCTGAATGAGTTCACGCTTGATGGCCATCTCCATGATGACGCGGGCGTGATATTCAATGTTTGCCGCCGAACTCACTTTCGAGGTGAGCTCCGCTATAAAATAAGCACCCCCAACCAACTCGATCTTGCCGGTCTTGCGCAACTGGTTCACTACCGTGCGCATATCTACCGGGTCGGAAGACTTGAAGAGCTCGATGATGGCCGTGTAGACTTCTTTGTGGGATTCTTTGTAGAAGTGTTCGGGCTTCAAAAATTCCACCACAGAATTCAACGCATTCTTCTCCAACATGAGCGCACCGAGCACAGTCTCTTCAAGATCAAGCGCTTGAGGGGGTAACTTGCCCAAACCCTCCGTGATCTCTCTCGGTACGAATTTGTTTGACTTGTTACCTACCCTCAGCGACGTTGATCTTCCTTGCTCCATACAGTGGTTGTTGTACGTGTTTTCTTTGTAAAGGCGACAAACGTACAATCAATACAAATCAGTCTACCCACAAACTATACACAATTCACCAACAAATTAAATGTTAATAAAGTCCCCAAACTAATCGCCAGGAAAGATACCGGACCGGCAAAGAAGGCTGAGTGATCAGGTGGTGAGGACTTTCAAACACCAAACATTTTCATTTACTTTAACCGGAATTTTTTTCGATGCAGCAAAAGAAACAAAAGATTCATTTTATCGCCATCGGTGGCAGCGTTATGCACAACCTCGCCGTTGCGCTGAAGCAGGGTGGCCACGAGGTGAGCGGTTCGGATGACGAGATCGTTGACCCTTCACGAACAACATTAGCACAGCATGGCTTACTGCCTGAGACAGAGGGTTGGAACCCGGCCAAAATAACGGCCGACCTCGACGCCGTTATCCTGGGTATGCACGCCAAACTCGACAACCCCGAACTGCTGAAAGCACAGCAACTGGGCCTGCGGATTTTTTCGTTTCCCGAATACATCTACGAACACTCGCGCAACAAACAGCGCGTGGTCATCGCGGGCAGCCACGGCAAGACCACCATCACGGCCATCATCATCCATGTGCTCAACTATTTTCATCATAAATTTGATTACGTGCTGGGGGCCAAGGTGAAAGGCATCGAAAACACCGTCAAACTTTCAGACGCTCCCATCATTGTTATTGAAGGCGACGAATACCTCTCCTCGGCTTTAGATCCGACACCAAAATTCATTCGCTATCAGCATCATATCGGTTTAATTAGCGGCATCGCGTGGGATCACTACAACGTGTTTCCCGACGAAGAAGAGTACGTGAAACAGTTCGATAGCTTTGCCGACACCACGCCCAAAGGCGGCATCCTCATCTATTGCGAGCAGGACTCGCTGGCCCTCATGATCGGCAAAAAAGAACGCGGCGACCTGCTGGAGATTTCCTACAAAAGCCATCCCCACACGTCAGACAACAACGGGCAGTTCTTCCTCACCAACGGCAAGGAACGCTACCCGATCAAAATTTTCGGAAGCCATAACTACCAGAATATCAGCGGTGCCAAAGAGGTGCTCAAGAAAATCGGAATCACCCAGGAACAGTTTTTCGAGGCCATCAGCAGCTTCGAAGGCGCCGCGGGCCGGTTACAGAAAGTGAAAGACTATGCGTCCACCTCGGTCTACAAGGATTTTGCCCATGCGCCATCCAAGGTGAAGGCCACGGTGAAAGCGTTGAAAGAGATATCGCCCTCGCGCGATCTGGTGGCTGTGTTCGAGCTACATACCTTTAGCAGCCTCAACAAGAAATTCATTCCACAGTATAAAGACAGCATGAAAGCCGCGCAGGTGCAGATCGTCTATTTCAACCCCGAAAAGATGAAAAGCAAAGGCATGGACGTGCTCACCGACGACGACATCCGGAAGGCATTTGCCGCACCCAGCCTGCTGGTGTTCAGCGACAAAGGAGCCCTGGAGAAATATCTGCTCGAACAATCGTGGAAGAACAAGAACTTGCTCTTCATGAGCTCCGGCCAGTTTGGCGGGCTTGACCTTGTGCAGTTGGCCGACCAACTGAAGGTTTCCTGACCTTCACCATTTTTTAGTGTAGACTTAATCCACGTTTTCAAGCGTTTGCCCTCATGAAGCTCAACCTACGGAACCCCCTTTGCTTTTTCGATATTGAAGCGACCGGCATCAACATCACACACGATCGCATCATCGAAATTGCCGTCATCAAAATGATGCCCAACGGGGATGTGCTCCGCAAGTCGAACGTGCTCAACCCGGGCATTCCCATCCCCGAAGAAACCGCGCTCATCCACGGACTTCGCGACGACGATGTGAAAGACAAACCAAGCTTTAAGGAAGTGGCCAAAGAATACGCCCGGTTCTTTGAAGGGGCCGACCTTGCCGGCTTTGCCATTCAAAAATTTGATGTGCCCATTCTGGTAGAAGAGTTTCTTCGCGCCGACGTGGAGTTCGACTATCAGCGCAAGAAAATTATTGACGCGCAAAAAATATTCCACCTCATGGAGAAGCGCACCCTCACGGCCGCCTATCGGTTCTATGTGGGCAAAGAAATTAAAAACTCGCACACGGCCGAAGCCGACACCCAGGCCACCCTGGAAGTGTTGCTGGCCCAGGTTGAGCGATACGACGGGCAAACCGTGACCGATGGCCTGAACCGAAAGCTGGGCGAAATCAAAAACGACATGGAGGTGCTACACAAAATCACCGCCACCGACACGGTAGACCTGGCCGGGCGCATGATCTTTAATCAGAAAGGCGAAGAGATGTTCAACTTTGGCAAACACAAAAGCCGGCTCGTCACCGAGGTGCTGAAACAGGAGCCCGCGTATTATGAATGGATGATGAACGGCGACTTCCCCATGGACACCAAACGCAAGCTCACCGAAATCAAGCTTCGCGGTTTCAAGAAATAGAAACTAGTGACTTTCCTTGAAACGCTTCTCTCCTGCCCGCACGGACAACGGCACCGCATTGACCACCGGCGGAATGGGACATGAAAACTTCGGACTGTAGCTGCACGAAGGATTGTAGCATTTGTTGAAGTCGATAATCACCTCGTCGCCCTTCGGAATTCTGAAGTCGATATAGCGTCCCACATCATAGGTCTCTTCACCGTTGGTTTCGTCGGTGAACGGAATGAACAGGTAGTCTTCATACTCCTTCCGCTTCTTGAGATCCTGGCTTTGATAAACTTCCAGCACCAGGTCTTTGCCCTGCAAGTTGAAATGTACTTCGCCATACTTCACATACTCGGGCAGCCGTGTGGTGGTAGTTTGCATTTTGAACAACACCGGGTTTTCCGTTTTCACAAACGTGGCCTTCACGCGATAGGAAAGATCGATGGGATAATACTTGAGGCCTGCGAAATGGCGACGGTCGCGCTTTTCGAGCGGGGATGTGTCGGGGTCGCGAAACTCCTTCTCCTGTTTTTTACGGTGCTCCCTGATCTCCAGGATGGCGTCTTCATCCGACTGGCCGAACCCTGTTAGAAAAGAAAAGGTCAGGAGCATGATAGCGCCCGACCTTTTTAAGATGTGATGTTGCCCGAGGGTCATATTTCCGGCAAGCTTATTTTTTCTTGTACGACAGTGCTTCGGGAATCCAGCCTTTCAGATCGGCAATGCGTGTGGCATGCGAAGGGTGAGTGGACAGAAACTCCATGGGTTCGGAGCCACCGCTCATCGAGCTCATGCGCTCCCAGAAAATGGGTGCCTGGTTGGGGTCATAGCCGGCCATGGTCATGAAGATCAACCCGATGTGATCGGCTTCCGACTCGTGCTCGCGGCTGAACTTGAGCATGCCGATGTTGGTGCCGGCGCCTACCGCCTGCATGAGCAACTGCTGACCGGCCGTTGGGTTCTGACCCAGCACAGCGCCAATGGTGCTGAGACCATACTGCGCAAACATCTGCTGGCTCATGCGCTCGCGGCCGTGGTTGGCGATGGCGTGTGCCACTTCGTGACCCATCACCACAGCAATGCCGGTTTCATCTTTGCAGATGGGCATGATGCCTGTGTAGAACGCTACCTTGCCGCCGGGCATACACCAGGCGTTCACCGTCTTGGGATCGTCGATGAGGTTAAATTCCCACGCAAAGCCCTGAAGCTCTGACGACAGACCCTTGCTGGCCATGTACTCTTCTACTGCTTTTTGTATTTTGACGCCGACCTTTTTCACCAATTGCGTTTGCTCCTGGTTTGTGGAAAGCGGTCCTTTCTTGATGACGTCCGCATATTCTGTGTTGGCCATCGGGATGATTTCTGAATTGGAAACAAGGCTTAATTGCTTACGGCCTGTTACAGCCACGGAGGCGCAGGCGAGCAGTATTAAACCAGTAATGGAAAAGATGAATAGCTTCTTTAGCATATGACTTATTTTTGCATAAAAATACAAATCCGGGCGAGGATTGTTTCATAGATTTGCTGGAAGTTGACCGTGAAATTGTTCGTCTGCAAAGGCGAGCCTGGGCACGGAACATCGAGCGCTTGAAATCGTTGTTCGCCGGAAACCGGTTGGTCTATCGCACACATCATGCCACAGACCCGCCAGCCCAAGTCAACCTGAACCTTAAAACGTAAGCACCCCATGAGAATCTTCGCCATCGGCAGAAATTATGCAGAGCACATCAAGGAATTGAACAATGAACGGCCCGACGAACCCGTTATCTTCACAAAACCCGACACAGCCGTCATTCGCGACAACGCACCGTTTTATTATCCCGAGTTTTCGAAAGACATCCATCACGAAGTGGAGCTGGTGCTCCGGGTGTGTAAAGAAGGAAAGAACATTGAGGAAAAATTTGCCCACAAATACTACGACGCCATAGGCATCGGAATCGATTTCACTGCACGCGATTTGCAGCAGAAAGCAAAAGAGAAAGGTTTGCCGTGGGACATCGCCAAAGGCTTTAACGGCTCGGCACCACTGTCGAACACGTTCCGCCCCGTGGGCGAGTTCAAAGATTTAAAAAACATCAACTTCAGTTTGCAGGTTGATGGAGAAATAAAGCAACAAGGCAACACAAGTCTTATGCTTTTCAGTTTTGATTATATAATTTCGTACTTATCCAGATTTTTTACGCTGCGGACGGGAGATTTGATTTTTACGGGGACGCCAAAAGGCGTTGGCCCAGTCAAGATTGGCAATGTGTTATCAGCTTATATGGAAGATGAAAAACTTTTGGAATTTGAAGTCAAGTAGGGTCGTAACTGCACTTTTTGCGATCGTACCATTTTTTGCTCACGGGCAATTCAGCAAGCCACTGGAAAAGTTTCCGGCAGACGACGAGCGGTACCTCTACCCCATCTATCCCGGGCAACCGGGGTCGCTGGCTGGTACCATGGGCGAACTGCGCAGCACCCACTTTCACTCGGGCATCGACATCCGCACCAACAACATGATCGGCTTGCCGGTGAGGGCGTCGAAGAGCGGCTACATTTCGCGTATCTCCATGACCGCCTCCGGCTATGGCAACGTGATCTACATCACCCACCGAGACGGCAACACCACCCTCTACGCTCACCTCGACGAATTTCTCGGTCCGCTGGCCAAACACGTTCGCCAGGAACAGTATGCCAAGAAGACCAGCGAGATTGATCTCTACTTCACCGAAGACCAGTTTAAAGTAAAACAAGGCGACACCATTGCCCTGTCGGGAAACTCCGGTGGTTCCACCGGTCCTCACCTGCACTTCGACATTCGCGATCCCGAAAATTTTGCACTTGACCCCTTAAAGGTCGCCGGCTTCCCCGAGCTGATCGACAAGTTTCCGCCCGCAGCCGAGAAGATCGCGCTGAAGACGATGGACATCAACTCGCGCATCAACGACCGCTTCGGACGATTTGAGTTCTATGCCCAGCGTGTAGGCAACAACTATGTAATCACCAGCCCCATCCTCGCCACCGGCAACATCGGGGTGGAACTTGTGGCCAAAGACAAGCTGGCCTCGCAAAGCCAGTTCTTTGGCGGTGTGAACTACATCGAAATGCGCGTCGACAGTCAGGTCGTGTTCAACCAGGCCATCGAGCGCCTGAACGTGGCCGAGACACGCACCATCTACACGCTCATGGATTTCAAAACCATGCGCAACAAGGGCACACGGTTCTACAAGCTCTACATCGACGACGGCAACGACCTGAAGTTCTATGGCGCATCGCCCGGAACCGGAAAGATCAGCGTGAACCCTGCGAAAGAATCGGCAGTTCAAATCAAGATGAAAGACAGCGACGGCAACGCCAGCACCCTTTCGTTCCGCCTGAAACCCAGCGCACTCACCAAAGACGTGATTTCACTGGAGCCCTACATCAGCACCGAGTTGACCTACGACGTTTCAGAAAACACCATGCTGGTGATTGCAAAACCCTGCAAGGAAACAAACAACCTCGCACAGATATTCACAAAAGGCACCATGACCGAAATCGAGCCGGCCTACTTCAACGCCAACCGCGCGGTCTATCTACTCGACCTTCGAAAAGGCATTCCCGATTCCGTTGGTGCGTGCCGTAAAATGATCGCACCCAAAATCAGCATCAGCATCCCGTCGGGCACAGAGTATAAATACTACAGCAACACGATGGACATCGAGTTCCCCATGAACGCCATCTACGACACGCTTTATCTCAACACCGACTACGTGAAGGACGCGTCGGGTCAGGAGCTGTTCACCATCGGCACACGCACCGTGCCCCTGAACAAGAGCATCAGTGTATCGCTGAAACCCGGACGTGAATATGTCGCGGACAAAAAGCTCGGCGTCTACCGCACGGCCGGCAAAGGTTATACCTACCTGGGTGGCGAGTGGATCAACGGACGCATCGCGTTCAACACGCGCGAGCTGGGCGACTTCACCATATTGAAAGACATAGAAGCCCCGAGCATTCGCGTGGTGTCGGTGAACAAGACCAGCGCCCGCTTCAAGATCAAAGACAACCTTTCGGGAATATCAAACTTTGAAGCAAACATCGACGGCAAATGGCTGTTGATGATGTACGATAGCAAATCGGCAACGATCTGGTCTGAGCGCCTTGACAACACGGTGCCGCTGAAGGGAATGCTGGAGTTGGTGGTGACGGACAATGCCGGAAACAAATCAACTTACAGGCAAAAAATCCTCTAACCCTATGGCACTCAAAATTGGCGACAAAGCTCCTGCTTTCTCTGTGAAAGACCAGGATGGAAACGACGTGAAACTGGCTGACTTCAAAGGCAAAAAGCTCGTCCTCTATTTCTATCCCAAAGACATGACGCCCGGCTGCACCGCCGAAGCCTGCAACCTCCGCGACAACTACAACGTGCTGTTGAAGCAAGGCTATGAAGTGCTGGGCGTGAGCACCGACACCGAAAAGGCCCACCAGAAATTTATCGCCAAAGAAAAGCTCCCCTTCCGGCTCCTCGCCGACACCGACAAAAAACTTCACGAAGCCTACAACACCTGGGTGGAGAAATCCATGTATGGCCGCAAGTATATGGGCACCGCGCGCGTCACGTTCATCATCAACGAAGCCGGTGTCATTGAAGACATCATCGAGAAGGTGAACACAAAAAATCACACCGATCAGATTCTGAAAAAAGAAACCGTGTCCACACCGGCAGAGAAGACTGCGCCTAAAAAATCACCCGCAAAAAAGAGCATAGCCGCCAAGAAAGCCCCGGCGAAAAAAACGGCGCCGAAAAAGAAATAGTCGCGGATATTTGATCATGGCGTCTTTGAGTAACACCCAATAACGGCGGGCGTCTATTAACCTCATCTCCAGATTTACATTCTTGTCATTCCAGGAAAGCGGTTGACCGCATCATGGCTATGCCATGGTTTTTACCAAACACATGGTAGGATAACCCAGAGATAACCCACACATGACCCATAGATAATCCAGAGATAACCCAGTCTTATAAAGGTGTGGGTTATCTGTGGTTAAAATCCGGGTTGTCGGTTCTTCCTAAATACTTCAGCCGTACATACCTGCTAAGCGGGTACAACGCGAACCGGATGAATAACCCTCACCACCCCGCATAGGCAACAGCGTCCGGGAAATCATCTAGGTAGAGGTTAAAAGCGGTGTGTAAAAAATACAAGTATTCTTCCCACTCCATTTGGTGAAGGCTAGGGCGTGCGGTATATTCGCAGCAAAACTGTGAGAAATCAATGAGCCAAACTGCCGACATCCCTCAACTGAAGAAAATTGCTTCGCAAGTGCGCCGCGACATTGTGCGCATGGTGCACGCCTGCCAATCGGGTCACCCCGGTGGATCGCTGGGCTGTACGGACTTTTTTGTGGCTTTGTATTTTCACATCCTCAAACACGATCCCAAGTTTAACATGAAGGCCGAAGGTGAAGACATGTTCTTCCTCAGCAACGGTCACATTTCTCCGGTCTGGTATTCGGTGCTGGCCCGTTCGGGCTACTTCGACGTGAAAGAGCTGGCCACGTTCCGTCAGTTGAACTCACGCCTGCAAGGTCACCCGGCCACACACGAACATCTTCCCGGCATCCGCATTGCATCCGGCTCGCTGGGCCAGGGCCTTTCGGTGGCCCTCGGCGCCGCGCAAGCCAAAAAGCTGGCCGGCGACGACCGCTTTGTGTTTGTGCTTATGGGCGATGGCGAATTGCAGGAAGGCCAGGTATGGGAAGCTGCCATGTATGCCGCCCACAACAAAATGGACAACGTTATTGCCTCTATCGACTATAACGGCCAGCAGATTGACGGCCCCGTGAACAAAATCCTCAGCTTGCTGGACCTGAAAGCCAAATGGGAAGCATTTGGCTGGGAGGTGATCGACAGCAACGGAAACAACATGGACGAAATTGTGAAGGCCCTGGAGTTTGCCAAGACACAAGCCAAAAAAGGCAAGCCGGTGATGAACCTTATGAAAACCGAAATGGGCTTCGGCGTAGACTACATGGTAGGCTCGCACAAATGGCACGGCGTGGCTCCCAACGACGACGAACTGGCCAAAGCCCTCGCACAACTTGAATTGACACTGGGCGACTATTAAGACGCCATCTTCGAATAACATTGCAACGCGCAACGGTGAATCAAAGCCGTTGCGTTTTTTTTATGCCTGAATTTACCGCGCAACACAGTTATGCCCTTGCCCTTGGTATCCTTGGCCCGGCATCTTAACTTTCCCCAATGAGAACGGTTCGCGCGGGTATTTTAAAACGTATGCTATTCGTGGTTGTACTTTGCGCCCTGGCGCAGGGCGTGATGGCACAAACCAAAGTGCAACAGAAGTTGCCCGACAAAACGCGCATCCTGTTTTTGCTCGATGCTTCGGGCAGCATGCTGGAACAATGGGAACGTCCCAACCAAACACGGTGGAGCGTGGCCAAATCGATCCTCACGCACATCGTGGATTCGCTGAGCCGCAACAGCAAGCTCGAGCTGGCCCTGCGCGTGTATGGACACCGTTCGCCACAGGAAATCAAGAACTGCAAAGACACCTACCTGGAGGTGCCCTTCAAAGGAAAAAACCACAGCCTCATCATCGACAAGCTCAAGGAAATAAAGCCGAAAGGCGTGACGCCCATCACCTATTCGCTGGAGCAATCGGCCAACGATTTTCCGGCGGGACCGGGCTATCGAAACATTGTGATTCTTATTACCGACGGCATTGAATCGTGTGGTGGCGATTTGTGTGCCATGTCGCGGGCCATGCAGAAGAAGGGTGTGTTTTTGCGTCCCTACATTATCGGGTTGGGCTTGCGTTCGGAGAAAACACTGGAGTGTGCGGGCAAGTATATCGACGCCGACACGCCCGGAAAATTCAGCAACGTGCTGAACGAAGCCATCGAAACCAGCTTCGCCAAAACCACCGCGAGCATCGAGTTGCTGGATGCCGGCGGCAAGCCCGTGGAAACCAATGTGAACGTGACGTTTGCCAACACGTTTACCGGCGCACCCATGTATGACTTTGTGCACTACCTCGACAAACTCGGTCGCCCCGACACCGTGCAGATCGACCCGGTGGTGGACTATGACCTCACGGTGAACACCGTGCCGCCCGTGGTGAAACGGAACATCACCCTCATCCCAGGCAAACACAACGTGATCCGCATCCCCGCGCCACAGGGAAACCTCATCATTAAACAGGAAGGAAGAAGAGACAATGGCCTGCAGTCGGTGGTGCGCGAAAAAGGAAAAGCCGAGATCATCAACACACAACAAAGCAACGAAACCTTTCGCTACCTCACAGGCAAATATGAAATTGAAACGCTGACCCTGCCCCGCAGAATTTTCACGATCGACATCCAAGCCAACAAGACGGAGAACATTCTTTTGCCCGCCCCGGGGGTTGTGAACTTCAACACCACCGCCACGGGCTATGGAAGTCTTTATGTGTTGCGCGATGATGGTGTGCAGGAATGGGTTTGCAACCTGAACGAGCTCAAGTCGCAGTTTGCCCTAACGCTTTTGCCGGGCCAATACAAGATTGTTTTCCGCGTGAAGCAGACCACAGGCAGCAAGTATACGGGGTTGAAAAAATTCGCCGTGCAGTCGGGCGAAACCGTGTCGGTGAACGTGTTTAAGTGAGCCGGAAACTTACAGGACACTCACAACAATCCAGGGCAGCACGGCAATGATGAGGGCCACAACAAACCAAAGCAGGAGTTTTCGATTGGCTTTTGTTGTGTCTTCTTGAACGGCTTCTTTCGACATGGTGGTGGCGGGTTAACTGCTTGTTCTTTACGCACTGTGCCCCACCAGGGTTTGTAACCTATTGGGTGATTTTCGCCGATTAACAAATCATTAACAACTTTGTGGCCTTCAATCGGGAATTGGGATTATCTTCACCGTTGTGAATAGTCCTGTAATAGAAGTTTGGGAGTGGCTCTATGACCTCATCCACGGTTGGTATTGGCTGCCGCTGCTCCTCGCCTACATTGGCATCATCATCTCCATTCTGCTCGACAACCGGAACCCGGTCAAGTCCATTGCTTACATCATGCTGCTTACGTTTCTGCCGGTGTTGGGCCTGGTGGTTTACTACTTTTTCGGAAGAGACTATCGCAAGCAGCGCATCTTCAACCTGAAAGCCGTGGGTGCGTTGCCCCTGATGGAACGGTTCTGGAGCACCAACATGCCCGAGTTCGAAAAACGGTTCGAACGCTGCGAAGCGCACGTGGGCGACCTGATTGCACCCGCTAAGCTGATCTTTAACCTGCACCAGGGTTTGCTGAGCGAGAACAACACGGTGGAGCTGCTGGTGAACGGCGAACAGAAATTTCCCCGGGTGTTCGAAGCGCTTGAGGCCGCCCAGCATCACATCCACATCGAGTATTACATTTTTACCTACGACAACGTGGGCCGCAAAGTGGTAGACATCCTCATGCGCAAGGCCAAGGCGGGCGTGGAAGTGCGCCTCGTCATAGACGACATGGGGTCGAAGAACAACAAGCGCATGGTGCGTAGGCTCAAGCGGGCCGGCATAGACGTGCACCGGTTCATGCCCGTCACATTTCCCTTTGCTGCGCAGGCCAACTTCAGAGATCACCGGAAGATTATCGTGGTCGATGGCAAGGTGGGGTTCCTGGGGGGCATCAACATGGACGACCGCTACCTGAACAACGGCAAACACAAGCTCTTCTGGCGCGACACCCACATGCGGGTAGAAGGTCCGTTGCTGAGTCAGCTGCAGTTGCAGTTTTTGCTGAGCTGGCATTTCACGGCCAGGAAAACATTTCCGCTCACGCCGCCCTACTTCGAAAACAGCAACCCCGAAAACGGCACCGTTCGCGCCACCATGGTGGCCAGTGGCCCGGACTCGCCACGGCCGTTTTGCATGGAGGCTATACTGGCGGCCATCAACCGCGCCAACAAATCCATACGCATTGCCACGCCCTACTTTATTCCGTCAGACCAGATCATGACAGCCCTTCTGATGGCCGCGTCGAATGGTGTGGATGTTCAGCTGATGTTGCCGGGCAAGACCGACTCCTACATCGTGCAGCATGCCTCGTTCTCCTACCTCAAGCCCTTGCTGCGGGGCGGCGTGCGGGTGTTCCTGTATGAGCGCGGGTTCATGCATGCAAAGACCATCACCATAGACGACCAGCTGGCCATTGTGGGCACGGTGAACATGGACACCCGGAGCTTCTACATCAACTTCGAAATGGCCGCCCTCGTCTATGATCCGAAGTTCTGCCACGACCTGGACCAGGCCTTCGACGAAGACCTTCAGTATTCGCGGGTACTGAACTACAACATGTGGACCGACCGCTTCATCCTCTACCGGATTGTGGACTCGATATGCCGCCTGCTGACACCGATTTTGTAAGTAATTATTTATAAAAAAGCCTGTGGGAAGAGTCCAAAACTTTTGCGACTTTCGCAACGCTCATCGCGGGCATCAACCATCGATTTCAACCTTTAAACGCGTTCATCACCTCATGACAAAATTCACCTTCACCGAAAAGAAAGATACACGGTCCGGCTTTGGCGTCGGCTTACATGAGTTAGGAAAAGAAAACGGCAGTGTGGTGGCCCTTTGCGCCGACCTGACCGGCTCCCTGAAGATGGACGCTTTCAAGAAGGAATTCCCCGAACGTTTCTATCAGGTGGGCATCGCAGAAGCGAACATGATGGGCCTTGCCGCCGGCATGACCATTAGCGGAAAGATTCCCTTCACCGGCACGTTTGCCAACTTTTCGACCGGCCGCGTATACGACCAGATCCGTCAATCAATCGCTTACTCCGGTAAGAATGTTAAGATCTGTGCATCACACGCGGGTCTGACCCTTGGCGAAGACGGTGCCACTCACCAGATACTCGAAGACATTGGCATGATGAAAATGCTCCCGGGCATGACCGTTATCGTGCCCTGCGATCACGATCAGACCAAAGCCGCCACGATTGCCCTGGGCAGTCACGTGGGCCCGACATACCTGCGCTTTGGCCGCCCCAGCTGGCCCATCTTCACCACCGGCCGTCCCTTCACCATCGGCAAAGCCGACAAGATGATTGAAGGCAAAGACGTGACCATCTTCGCCTGCGGCCACCTGGTGTGGAACGCCATTGAAGCCGAAGCTGTGCTGGCCGAGAAAGGCATTAGCGTGGAGCTCATCAACATACACACCATTAAGCCCCTCGATGTGGAAGCCGTGCTGGCATCGGTTGAGAAAACCCGTTGCGTGGTGACCTGCGAAGAGCACCAGATCAACGGCGGTCTTGGCGACAGCATTGCCCAGGTATTGTCGCGCTTCAACCCCACCCCTATTGAGATGGTGGCCGTGAACGACTCGTTTGGCGAAAGCGGAACACCCACACAGCTCCTGAAGAAATACGGCCTCGGCCCCGAGAACATTGTGGCCGCTGTTGAGAAGGTTTTGAAGAGAAAGAAATAAGCAAAACGTTGCAGCACGTGTGTGTGAATGCGCTGGCTGAAACGAAAATCATAAATAGAAAAAAGCAGGTCGTTAGGATCTGCTTTTTTTTTATGTTCAATCTGTTTTGATTTTTCAGCACGAATCATTGGCTTGATAGAAACCAACATCGTGTGAACGTTTGCAGTTCGTGAATTTAGAAGGGAATGAAACCCATCGTGAAGGTTCAAAGTTTATAACTCCATCAATACTTTTACCCTATGGACAGAAGAGATTTTCTTCGCAGTGCTACCCTCCTTCCCGGTGCTGCGCTTATGGCGCGCGAAGCGTCTGCAAAAACCGACGCAATGAAGATTCACTTTCTGCGACACGCCACATTTCTGTTGGAGGCCGGTGGCGTTAAAATTCTGGTAGACCCCATGCTCAGTTCCAAGGACGCCATGGACCCGGTGGGCAATGCCGCCACCACCGAACGCATCCCCATGGTAGACCTTCCACTCGACGACAAGGCGCTTCAATCGCTTCTTCAGGACCTTGATGCCGTGGCCGTGACCCACACCCACCGCGACCATTGGGACGCACGTGCAAAGGAACTCATTGCCAAAGACCTTCCGCTCATCTGCCAACCTTCCGATACGGAGGCCATGGCTGCGGCCGGCTTCAAAAACCTGTTGCCGGTGGAGCAGTCCATCACCTTCAAAGGATTGAAAATATACCGCACCGGCGGCCAGCACGGCACAGGCGAAATTGGCGCGAAGATGGGAAAGGTTTCGGGCTTTGTGGTGGAACACAACAAGCATCGGATCTACATTTCCGGCGACACCATCTGGTGCACCGAAGTGGCCGATGCTTTGAAAGAACACAGACCCGATTTTATAGTGGTGAATGCCGGCGCTGCACAGTTTCTGCAAGGCGACCCCATCACCATGTCGGGCAACGATGTGGTCACCGTCTGCCAGCAGGAGCCCAACGCCACGGTGATTGCCGTGCACATGAACACCGTGAACCACTGCCTGCTGAAACGCAGTGACCTGCAGAAAATAGTGGATGAAAAGAAACTCACCCGTCAATGCCTCATTCCACGCGACGGCGAAGTGTTGTCGCTGGCTTAGGCTGGAACATGCAATAGAGACGGACGGCTATTTTTTATACACCGCGTTCAATACATTTTCCTGGCCATCGATCTGGCTCGTAATTTTCAGTCCCAGCAATTTGGCAATGAAGGGATAGACGTGAATGTTTTCGAAAGGTTCTATGGTTTTTCCTGCCTTGATGTTGGGGCCTTTCGCATAGAAAATTCCCTGCATCTCCTTCACGCGGTAGGGATCAAAACCATGGCCGCCGAAGTGTGGATTCCAGATCACCGCAGGGTCGCGCACCAGGCGGATGTAATGCCCCGGTTCCACCACCATCAGCAAGTCGCCCGCGCGCGGGTGATCGTAGTGCCACGATTTTGGCAACGCACTTCGTTTATAGATTGTATAGTTATGCTCCTGCCGCTTCAACACTTCATAGAGCGAATCGGGTTTGGAGGTGTAGAGATGCGCCTGTGTGCCACCATTGGAAATGACCACGCTGGTGTCGGCAATGTTGAACAGCTGGCCCAGCGTCACATAGGTATCGTCGCCTTCTTTGAGATCGGACATGCCGTGGTCTGAAACGATGACCACGTTCACGGGAAGGTTAAGCGCGTCGATGCCTTGCATGAGATGGCCCAGAATGCTGTCGGCCTTCAACACGGTTTGCTTCAATGCTTCGGAGTCGGGGCCGGTCTTGTGGCCTTCATAGTCTACCAACGAAAAATAGAGTGAGATGAAGTGAGGTCTTTCTTTTTCGGGGAGCTTTAGCCAGGCCAGGGTTTGTTCCACCCGGCTCAGGTTGGGCATTGACTCTTCATAGGAAAGATAGTAGTCGGGAAGATAGCCGCCGATGGCAGTCTCCGATCCTACCCAAAAATAGGATGCTGCTTTGAGTCCCTGCTGCCGGGCCAACACCCATAGCGGTGTGCCTCCGTAGAACGCGGGATTGCGCACGATCGATTTGTCTTTCGTGGCATAGCGGATGTGCAGTTGTGGATCGTAAAATTGATTGTCTACCAGGCCATGATGACCGGGATAAAGACCTGTGACCAGGGTATAGTGATTGGGAAATGTTTTGCTTGGAAAGGAAGGGATCAACCCTTCGGCCGCGGTGCCCTGACGAATGAACTTCTCAAAATTCGGCGGATGAAAACGCGACACATAGTCGTAGCGAAAGCCGTCGAACGACACGAGGAGCACATAGGGTTGGGAGGCTTGTTGTGCGGTGGAAAAACGGCTAACAAAGAGGAAAAGAATCAATATGATCCGGCGCATTCAACACTAGTCTAGATTAATCCCGGAAAGGTAATCACAATTCCGGGCGACAGCCAGTTGCCCTTTGAAAATATCACAGATTTTCGACAGACGGGGTCACGCCCCTTTGTTTTCGGAAAGGAAGTCGTCGAATATTTTTGTTACCAGCATAGACAGGTCCGGCACCGTGGTGAGGTCTGTACCGAAGTATTCGTCGGGATGATTGAGCACGCTGAACCGGGTACGCTCCACAAATACGAGCCACTCGTCGTGCAGCAATTTGTGCTTCTGATGCACCATCATCACCTTGATCGGCTCCAGGGCATTGTTCAGTTTTCGCCGGGTTGATTTCAATTCTGCTTCCATACGTATTCGACAGACGCCTGCTTCCTGCAACGACATTTGCTTCAGAAAAAGGCTTTCACCGAACGCGAAAGTCAACGGATTTTAAGACAACGAAAACAAAAACGTATTATCAAAATATTATCCTACTCATGCTGGCATAACATTCACGTTACGCCGGCGAAAATGCCACAACCATAACCGAAAACGCTTGCGCCGGAAAGTCTAAATCTTACTGGCGCAAACGGTATCGATTAGGGGTCCTTATTTCACCACCGGAAACGCCACCACACGCACCTTGGTGAACCCATACGGAATTAAGGTCACTGTTTCCTCCTGTGCACTAACATCGCCTTGATACACATTCACCCGCGTGGTGATGGGCTGATGAGCCACACCATCTATCAATTTCCAATTCGGAATTTTTCGCGCCGGCACGGCAATGGATATTGGCGCATGGGCCTGGTTCCATACAAAAGGAGTCGCGACAGAAACCTCCGTCACTTTCAGTGTGGCAGGATTTTTCACGATCTGTTCCAGCACACCATAGTTCCAGTCACTGGCGGGATAGACGCTGAAGTAGTCGCCCTCTGTAGCCTCGTTTCCTTTCTCCCACCGCTCTTCAATTTTTAGTGCATACACCAGCGGCCCGCGCTCCACCGCCCGTGAGTTCTTCGCCCAGTTGGAAGTGGTCACTTCCATGGGAAGTTTCAACGTGAGCTTGTCGCCGTTTTTCCAGGTGTTTTCAAGTGTCAGCAGTTGACCTCCTTTCACGAAGCGCGGCAATTGTCCGTTTATGTCGATGGTGGCCTCCTTGCACCACAACGGAATGCGCAGGGTCAAGGGCATGGCTACCGGAGTGGCCGTTTCAAACTCGAAGACAATGGCGTCGCCGAAAGGGTAGTTTGTTTTTTCGTGGATAACAATGTCTTGCCCGTTCACTTTGGTTTTCAGATCCGATGGACTGTACTCCAATGCCGCAAGACCTTTGGCCGTGGCATACCAAAGGTGTGTGGCAAACTTGGTCCACCCCTGGTGCATGTTGGCGGTGCAGCAGGTGTAGCCGCTGCGCAGGCCGAACACGTTGTTCATGCCACGATCGAATGGCAACGAGAAGTCGAACACACCACGCGACACCTGCACCTGGTTGGCGATTTGAAAGTATTGTTTGTTGTTATAGTCATCGGTGGTTTGTGTGGGCAGGGCGTTGAAGGTCATCCGTTCCAGGGCATCCATATAGCGGATGTCGCCAGTGATGGCGATGATTTTTTCCAGTGAATACATCGACTCCACTATTGCGCACAGCTCGCTGCCCTGGGTGGGGTCGTTGCCGTGAAGGTCTTCATCGCTGGAGAAAATTCCCATGGGCAATCCGTGAAGGGTCATGAGATCCTTCCATCCGGTCTGCAGTTGGGCGAGGTATTTTTTGTTGCCCGTTCGCTGGTAGTTTATGGCTGGTGCTTTCAGGGCCATGCCCACGTTCACACCGTGGCGGCTCATCCACCGTTGGTCGGTTTGGTTGGCGGCGGCATCGATCACCCAATCGCGCCCGCCAAGCCAGTCGCTCCAGGGAAACGACTGTGCTTCAATCTCGCTGGCCAGTGTCAACAGATTTGCGTCGTGGTTGATGTTGTAGAGCCATTGAATCATCATCACGTTCTCCGTGCCGCGCGAGGTGGCCCACTCTGTCCATTTGCCCAGCGGGCAGGCTTTCAGCGATTTGCTTTGATAGGCATAGTAGCGCGTCATGAACGGCACCACGCGTTTGTCGCCGCTGGCTTCATAATATTGTTGCAGCACTTTCAGCATCACCATCTTGGGCCACCAGTCGTCGCCTGCTGCGCAGTTGTCGGGCGTGACCTGTGTTCCTTTTTCGCGTTCTTCTTTGGTGATGCCGCCGAAGTAGCCCGACGGCCGTTGATGGTCGAGTGTCCAGTTGATGTATTTCAGCACTTTTGTTTTCAGCGCGGGGTCGTCGAGCAGGTAGGCCAAGGGCACGGCGCCGTCGAGCCAATAGGGCGTTTCTTCCCAGGCATCGCCGCGGCCCCCAAGCCAACCGTTGTCGTTGCCAATCTTGGGATGAATTTCATCGAGATGCCCCGAAGAGTTGTCGCGCATGATGACGAGCTGATCCTTAAGCCACCCCTGCGGCCGGATGCTGCCCAGGGGAAGTTCGCGATAGACATCGGGCGTGAAAGACGGCGTTTGCTGGGAATGTGCTACAAAGGTTGTCAACAGCAATGCTGCCACGTAGCCAAATGCTTTTGTCATGGATCGGGTCTGGTTTGATTTTCAATACTTTACACCGGCAAACGAAAGCTTGAGCACTTTCGTTAGTCGGAGTCGCTGCGTCTTCTAACGAAGAGGGTCAACACTCTAAACTACCTTAAATAAAGTTAGGTTAAAACGTAAAAAAATCAGTAGCCCTCCTTCGAATTATCGGCGTCCTCGCGTTTCACTTTGAACATTCAGTGAACAGCGCATCGTCGTTCTCTCCTGCTACGACACCAATAAATGCTCCCTTCGAAATAAATTCGACTGCGTGATCAAAAAAATATTTCGCAAAAAAAAGATTTTCATAGACCGCCGAAGAACAAAAAAAATCATTGTCACCGCGTTCCATGGTTAAGGCCACAGGAAAGCTTTTGTCAATGGAAATCTCGACATCGAAGCGTTTGAACGCGCCGGCAAACCGGCACGATCCACCGGTGTCTAAACTGGTGAGAGACAGCATTCTTCTCTCGAAAATTGAAGCCGCACCAGAACGACCACGATCTGCTGGTTGTCACCCTTCGGTCACGACCACGCCTGGCTGTGAAACCGGCGCGGGAGCTGCTGATGCACAAGGAAAGCAGTGGCGCGAAGTGAGCCATGTTGAAAAGAAGCTGAACTTTTATGTTAAAATTTTCCACCGAAATTTTGGAGAAAACAAAGGCAAAGCTATCTTTGCACTCCCTTAACGGACACACCCACACAAAAACAACAAACTGGTCCGGTAGTTCAGCTGGTTAGAATGCCTGCCTGTCACGCAGGAGGTCGCGGGTTCGAGTCCCGTCCGGACCGCCAGAAAGAAAAGAACCCGCTTAGAAGCTAATTCTAAGCGGGTTTTTTCGTTTAGATTTCTCCCATTGTTTCGAAACCGTTATTAAAACACATTCCGGAAGCTCCTTCTAGTCTACTTTATCAGTTCGATCAGCCTGTCGACATACGCGTTCCCAAACATGACCAACGGAGTGGTCACTCCTTCTATGTACAAATCCTTTCCATTAATGGTAACCTCATCGATAAACATTGACTGATCAACCTTTCTGATCTTGGTTACCACAGTGTCTACATCGCCGACCTTCCATTGAATTAAATTGATGGTCTCCTCTGTTTGTGAAGTCGCACCTTCATATGGAAAGAACCTGATGATTGCTGGCACTGGCCCTTCCTGAATTGAAAATACATTTCGTGGAGCATCATAGTTGGAATGATAAACCTCAGTTTTTTTGTCGCCATCCATGTAGTAAACACGAATGTCGCCGAAGTGATAGTGACCAACAGTGGCTGAATCATATAGATTATTACCACTTTTGTCTTTGAGCAAAAAATGCACCTCGATGTCAATGATGGATGGTTGACCGTGATCGCAACCGAACAATAGCACCGTGAATAGCGCAACCAGATATTTCACTTTCGTTCAGGCCTTAATTATGACAATACACCTTTTCTAATGACGCTGGAATCGAGCAATGAGGCACCAATATTTATCGACTGTTAGCCAACCTGAACGTGTCACCCCATTCAAAAATAAAATTACGGTATCTTAGTTTCTTAGCATTGATTGGTAGACTTTTTTTTTGCCACTGGGCCCGGCATCGATGGATTTGCAAATGAAAAAACAATTTGCTTATTTACTTAACAAAATAGAAGTAAATGGCAAAAGAATACCTTGGCGAGTTTGAAGAACTCGTGCTCACACTCGTGGCTGCACTCCAGGAGGATGCCTATGGTGCTGCCATTTCGGACGAGATTGAACGACGCCTCAGGCGCGACGTTACCCTGAGCGCCGTGCACGTGACTCTGTATCGGTTGGAAGACAAGGGTTATGTGAAGTCAAAAGTAGGTGGTGCCACCAAAGAACGCGGTGGCCGCAGGAAACGAATCTTCACCGTGACCAGTGCCGGCCTTGCCTTGCTAAAGGCCATGAAAGAAACACGGCTCGACCTGTGGAGCATGGTGCCTCAACTAAAAATATCCTGACTATGTCGCGCAACACGTCCACTCCTCCCCGCTGGGTTCTGCGGTTTCTCCGGGCCATTTGCCCCGAAAGTCTGGTGGAAGAAATTGAAGGCGATCTGCTTCAGAAATTTGAACGCGACAAAACACGCCATGGCGAACGGCGCGCCAACCGCAGACTCATTTGGGCCGCACTTCGTTTTTTCAGACCGGGCATATTGCTGCGCAACTCGTTCACGGTTCAGTCGAATGCACTGGCCATACTCGCCAACTATTTCAAGACAACGTATCGGCACATTTCAAAAAGCAAAGTGAACTTCACGTTCAAACTGGGCGGCCTCACGCTGGCGTTGTTTAGTTTCCTGGTTATCGCACTCTTTGTTTCCTATCAATTGTCGTTCGACCGTTTTCATGCGGACTACGAAAAGATTTACCGCGTCAACACGGCGCGAAATGAAAATGGGCAGTCAGAAAAGTATGGCATAGCGCCGATGGCGTTTGGGCCACTATTGAAACAGCACTTCCCGGAGATCGCGGCGTTCACCCGCATACAGACGGCAAACGGAACCTATATACGCACCGACAACAACGTGACCGATTGTGAAGTTCTTCTTGCCGACAGCTCACTCTTTGATGTGCTCACCTTCAGCTTCCTCAGCGGAGGCAAGGACGCGTTGAAAAAGCCAAACGGCATCGTGCTCACCCGCCGGGCCGCCACCATCATTTTTGGAACCGCCGACGCGCTTGGAAAACTGCTGAGCATCAATCACGAAAAACAGGTCTATGAAGTAACGGCCGTGGTAGAAGATTTTCCGCCCAACTCCCACCTGAGCATCAACGCCATCATTCCTATTCGCCAGGAACATGATCTCAACCTGAGCAGCATAAACTCGCCTACCGATTTTGCCGAACGTTCGGCCTGTTTGTTTCTGAAATTCCACCAGGCTTCGGATGCCCAGGCGTTTACATTAAAAATAGAAACGCTTCTCGATGCCTACATAAAAAAGTCGGACCGGGTCGAGAGCGGCTTCAGCGTTTCGCTGCAACCCATCAAAGACATTTACCTGGACGCCTACTACAAATTTGAGATCGCCCAAAAAGGCAACGCCACCTATGTCTATGCGTTTTCGGTGTTGGGTGTGTTATTGCTGCTGGTGGCGGGCATCAACTACATCAACCTGTCGATTGCCGACTTCAATGGTCGCTCGCGCGAGACGGGTGTTCGCAAGGTGCTGGGTGCACGCAAGCGACAGTTGGTGGTGCAGGTAGCATTAGAGACCATTCTCTACAGCGCGGTGGCGCTGGTGCTAAGTGTTTTGCTGCTCTACGTGCTCTTCCCCCAGGTGTTGATGCTGCTGGAGTCGCACCTTCGGTTAAACATGCTTCTCGACCGCGGCGTGGTGATGATTGTGGCTATGGGATTGATCACCCTGCTGGTGTTCGCGTCCTACTTTCCGGCGCGCCAATACACCACCACCGCCATCACGCAGAATCTGAAATCAAAAGGCGCGAGCTACAACTCATCCCTTAGCCGCGGGTTGCTCTTTGTTCAATTCACCATCTCTATCATTTGCCTGTGCTGCACGCTCACCATGCAGCGGCAAATTCATTTCATTCACACGAAAGCGCTGGGCTTTGATCGCAACAACCTGCTCGTGCTGAGCATGCCCGAAGACTTTGACGTGAAGAAAATGCAAGCCTTGAAACAAGGCGTCAAATCCATTGCCGCCGTGACGGGGGTGAGCAACAGTTCGTTCAGGATCAGTGGTGGCTATTGGAAAGACTGGTACACCGTGGAGGTGAATGGCGAAATGAAATCGATGGAACTTTACGAAGTATTTTCCGACGACGAATTGTTCAGTACGCTGGGCATAAAACTATTGCAGGGAAGAACCTTTCGGGCCGACATGCCTGCCGACAGTGGCGCAGCCTTTGTGATAAACGAAACGGCCATGCGCGAGCTGGGTTGGAAAGACCCGATTGGCAAACGCATCTTCACGCATCCCGAAGAAAAAGGAAAATGGGATGGCACCGTGGTGGGTGTAGTGAACGACATTCACATCAACGAACTCTATGAAAAAGTGCGCCCGCTCGTTATGCGGTTGCCCTGGCAAAACGTGTATCCGGAATATTTTGTCTATGTGCGCTATGTGGGCGATGCCCCCACGGTGGTGAAGGCCATCGAAAAAAAATACAGGGAGTTGATGCCGGGCTACCCCCTCGCCTATCGGTTTGTGGACGAGCTCTACAACAGTTCGCATGCGCGCGAAGACAAAGCCTTTGCCACGTTGGAGTTCAGCACGTTTGTGATCCTGATCGTTTCGCTGCTGGGCATCTTTTCGCTTTCGGTCTACTTGTCGATCCGTCGCATGAAAGAATTTGGTATCCGCAAAGTATTGGGTGCCACCACGCACCAGATCGCTGTGTTGCACATTGGTTATTTCCTGCGGATCGTTTTGCTTGCTAACGCCGTGGCCTTGCCACTTGCCTATTGGCTGATGACGGAATGGCTTAGCGTCTTTGCCTATCGAACACCGTTGAACGGCACACTGTTTTTTGTGGTGGCGGGCATTTCATTTCCGTTGGTGATCGCATCCGCGGGATATTCTGCCTGGAAAGCCGGACGCATGAACCCCGTGGACGTAATCAAAACCTGAAACAATACGCTGCTATTCAGGAACCAAACGACATCCTAGTTTTCAATGACAAGCATCTCTTTCTCCAGAATGTCTTGAAGATTTTTCACTAACACTTCTTCCTTTTCGGACGTCACGTTCACCAGGCAAAATGCGGCGTTGCCTTTCAACATTTCCATGCGCCAGGTGAGTTGATCGATGGTTTGCACGGCGCCATTGGTATACCACCATGCAGTGTATAACATGGCGCCGTCTTTTGCCAGCGTGCCACGATAAATCTCATGCCCCCCGACGATGGACTTTCGAATGCCTTTGAATTGATAGCCACTTCCCTTCCAGCACAACAACGGGGTGTGCTCGCCGGTGAAGAACTCGGGAATGGGTTTCACATAGAGCAACAAACCGACATCGGCCAGCTTGGTGATGCCGCCATTCAGATTCTCGGGCTTCAGATTTTTGTAGTGCACTGTGGCATGCCTAACGGAAAGCTCTCCACCTTCCGGCCGCATACCCAACCCCAGGCACAACACGGTGGCTCCAAGCACAGCGAGAAACACTGTGGTGCCCCGGTTCTGGATGGACGAGTGACGGGGAACGTTGCAAGAATGACCAAAGCGATGCACCATGATGCGCGCCAGAAAATAGAGCGGCACCATCACATAGGCGCAGAGACACAACACCCCGGTGCCTTCATGCAAAACATTGTCGGGAAGAATCTTGAAGAGCACCAGCAGGATGATGCGGAAAAGGTTCGACACCACATTCAGCAAAAACACGGCAGAGAAGAACAACAACAAAGGTCCCAACCGGAGGGTGCGTCGCTGTGTGCGGTAGTGATGGGTGATGGCAAAAACGCCCATGAGCATGGAGATGGTGAGCATGTTCAATCCCATGCAGGCTTCGTCCACAGCAAAGGTGAAGCCGTTCAGCATCATCACGTTTCCTTCCACGGCAATGTCTAACCCGGCCAGCGACAGCACGCTTCCTGCCCATTCACTTAACTGTAACCGAATGGGGAACCCCAGAATGGTCGCCACCTGAAGAAACACCGGCGACATGAGCACGACCTGAAACAACACAAGGGTGTTGAGCCGGCCCAGCAGGGCTTCATACAACACAATGCAATAGAACGCCAGCGCCAGAAAATAAAATATCTTCAACTGATAGCGATAGGCCAGCACGCCACAACACAGCAGTGCCAGCACATAGACCGCATTCACTCTCGGTGCACCCTGCCGGAAAATAACAAACGGCAACAAAACCAGGCCCACCAAAAAATTGCTGACGCTGACATACGACAGCGGCAAGGCGACGGAAGCCCCTACAACTCCCGCCGCGAGCAACACCATGAAAAACAGGTGATGCCGGTGCACGCCGCTGCGCCACGATTCAACTCCAATCGAAACGAGATTTATGTTCACGGATTTCTAAACTTCAGGTAGACCACAAACAATCCAAACAGAATGATCAACGCCCACTCATGCGGCTCGGGCACAGCACCCGACGAATCTTTGGACGCATTGTGCAGGCTGTTCTCAGAATCTTCTATACCAAACCGCTCATAGTCACTTTGCGTCTCCAGCACAATGAGGCTCGACACGGGAGTGACCACATAAGCCTTGGCTGCATCTGCCACAAGGGCGTCGTTTTGAAAGCTGTCGTTGAAATAGCCTGTGCCCACGCGACGCATAATGTCGTTGTAGGTGAACAGTCGGGCGAGGTGATCGGGCGCAGTGTTTTTGAGTGGTACGGCTCCGGCCGGGGTTCGGGTGAGGCGCATGCCGGCGTCGTGCAACACAAGGCTGTTGTCGCTCTCAAGCGTTTCGGGAAAGCGGTCTTCTTCCAGCAACATCAGTAATTGTTTGGTGCTTCCCTCGCCAAACTGCAACGATCTGAACTCACGCAACGACCGCACATACGTTGACACTTCGCTGCCAAGATTGTAGACGTGAACTTTATTTCCCGCTGCAAAGAACGACCGCAGCTTCACGCCAAACTCGCTGTCGGTAATGTCGCTGAGGTGTGGCGACAGCGGTTTGCCTTTTGTTACCACCAAATTGTCGTCAACGTTTTTCAGCAGGTGAAAGGGGAACAGGCTGAAGTTTCGGGTTTGCAACTGTTCGGCGATGTCCCAGTTTTGGGCATCGAGTTTCAGGAAGTCGTCGTTGTGATAAACAAAAACGTTTCGCTGGGTCGCCAGCGGTTGCAGAGCCTTAAGCTCATCGTGAGTCCAGCTGCTGTTGATGTCGAGATAAATCCGTTTGGCCTCGAAGGGTTGATGCGTGGGCTTATACGGTTGAAGCGCATACTGAAATCCGTCGAATGTGAAACCGTTGTCGGGCTTTAGCGAAACCTCCTTCATTTCGAGGTTGAAGTCCGGATCATATTTTCCGTCGGCAACAAAGTCGCCGTTGCTGTCTTTCTTAAACGTCCACGGCAGTTGCAGCTCGGTGTTTCCGATGAAGCGAACGCGCGTGGTTTCTTTAGCCTGCGAAGGGTCGGGTCCCTGAAACACGATGTTGCGATAAACGATCTGCCCATCCTGCACGGCCAACGGCGACGTGACACCAATCTTGAACTTCCTTTCTTCGGATGTGGTGCAGGGAAACACACGCACCGACACCGTGTTCCCCTCCTGCCAATGGATCACCGATGGATCGCGCTGCTCAACGCCCACAATGGTTTCGTAGGCTTTGGCTGCTTTTTGTTTGGAGGTTAAAATTCCTTTTTCTTCCCTCCCGTTCACCCAAAGCGACAACGATGTCACCACCGATCCCTCGGGCAACTGGAAGGTATAGATCGCTTCCTCGTTGCTCCAGTCACTGCCGGAATGATTCTTTACGTTGAGATACTTTTCAGTATACGCGAGGCGTAGCTCGGGATAGATATCCACGTCGCTCACCACATACGAAGTAGAGAGGTCTGCCCCACTCCACAAGCGCTCGTCGGTGCGGTGTGAGTTCGTGCCGAGGGCATGCAGCACCTTCACGCGGTCATCGTTCGACAGGGAACATTCTGAAAAATAAGACGACAAGAGCACCAACGGGTCGTGCTTTCTCGTCTCATCCCATGAATCCGGAAACCGGTTGAAGCTGCTCAACCGATCATGGGCCGTGGTGTAGACAAGATCCGATTTCAAAATGCGTTGCGTCATACCATCGTTTGGCAGCGACTGCCCGATCTTGACCCAGGCCGGCAACTGTGCATCGCGATAGATGACCGACCTGTTGGAAAGGTATTCGATGTCGTTCACGCGCTTGGTCCATTCCGAAACAAACCCCGCGGCAAACAACAGTGGCGCCACAAGACCACTCACGGTCAAGGCAATTGCCGTTTTACTTTTTTTAAAGTGATACTTGAATAAAAATATGCTGGCCGTCATGAGCGTGAGCGGCACCATCACCAGTGCACCCAGCCCCAGAAAAAGGAGCCCAATGAACCCAAAGGGATAGTAGGGCAACATATATAATGACGCGTAGAGATAAAGTAAAAAGCTGCTTCCCAGCAACACAAATTGAATGCTGTTGAACCATTTGGGCAGGCGATCGAAATATTGAAAACTCATGAGGGTGGCCGAGGCCAGAATGAGGTAGACCGAAAACCAGGGCGTTGAGTCTTCGAACACGGAGAACTGCCGGTTCAATGAAAAGGCCGCCACCAGAAACAGGTTGATGAGCACGATGTTCCTGTCCAGGTTCGCCTCGTCCCAGCTCTTGGAGATGCCATAGGCGCGATCGGCGATCAATAAAATGGCATAGACTATCGCGAGTGCATAGTGCGCCACAAACGCGGTCATGGCGTCGTCACGCTTGCCACCGACATAATCATAGAGGACGAAAAGAATGAGCGACGCGGCTAGCATCACGTAGCCCAACAAAAGAAAACGAGCGGGCGCCGATGCAGCCTTGTCTGTGCCCTTCCCTACCAAGGGCTCGGCAAGCGTTGTGGAATGTTCTTTCATAGTAGTTGACAAAACGAATTAAAAGTACTTTGTGTTTCAAAGTAAATAGCTATTTTTGTCATACGCTACATCCACCCACATATATTTTTAGCTGTCGTCTCCTTCGAACAGTAGGACTACTGTCGTTTTCAATTTTTTTGGGTAAAGTCAAATGTGTAGACGGCGTATCCCATAAAGAGTCGTTTGAACACGCGCTCGGCCAGGAATTTGGGCATGTACACCACGCCCTTGCGAACGGCGGTGATCATGTTGCTCTCGCGTGCCTTCTCGGTGTAGTGATGATCGAGAAAAATCTGTTCCGGCCGCGCGGCGATGTCGAGAAACGTTGTGCCGGCGGCGACGATCTTAGAGTGAAATTTCCTGCCGGCCTTTTCAAAAAACTCAGCCGTCATCAAATCGCAAAGCAACGTGTGGTGGGGAAAGATGGTGGTGAGGGCAGCAATCAGTTCGCGTTTCTGATCGCGTGTTAAATAGATAAGCACGCCCTCCACAATCACCGTCACGTGTTCGGCGGTGGCGTAGGGTGCAAGTTTGTCGCGCAGCTTTTCGCGTTCAAAGTCGATGGCGACGCGTTGCAGCGAGTTCGGGCATTCCTGCTGTGGCAGGATGTTGTTTTTGTATTGCATCACCTCCGGCGCGTCAAACTCCAACCAGGTTCCGCTTCGAAAACGAAATGCCCGGCTGTCGAGCCCGGCCCCAACCAGCACGAAGGTGGCATCTGGCTTTTGCTTCAACACGGCGCGCACATGCTCGTCTATAATATAGTGGCGGGCAATGCAGCTGGCGTTGGGGAACTTGAACTTCCTGAAGTCTTCCCAGTAGCGCAGGCCATCGGCTCCCAGCAGCGCGCGGGCATAGCGGTCGCCGACAATCGGATGTTTCGATTCGGCGTCCTGCATTCGCACACCACAGCAATAGTAGGCAGTCTTCGATACGGCTTTCATACAGAGAGGATTTTAGAGGTCTTTGGTCAATTTACCGATACCGACGCCCCCATCCTAAAATAAATCTTCGCTTTGTTCTTGCCTCGTGAACCAAAAGAAGTCTACCTTTGTACTGTAATAAATAACATTACAGATGAACAACGGCCGCTTTTCCATCTCCATGCACATCCTCACGTTGCTGGATCTCCTGTCGGACGAGTTGCTTACGTCCGAAGTGATTGCCGGCAGCATCAACATAAACCCGGTGCTGGTTCGAAAGGAAATCAGCAACCTGAAAAAGCATGGGCTGGTAGAAAGCAAGGAAGGCAAAACGGGCGGCTATGCTTTGGCGAAACCTGCACGCCAGATCTTGTTGTCGGATGTCTACACGGCAGTGCGACAAGTGCCGTTGCTGGGCTCTACCCGCAATTCACCCAACCCGGCGTGTGTGGTGGGCAAACAAATCAATAAACATCTCGACACCTTGTATACTGAAGCGGAAGATGCGTTGCTTAAGAAATTGGGAAAGAGCACGCTCGCCGATTTCTCGAAGAAGTTCTCCTGATTTTTTTTGAACTTAACTGTAACAATAAACATTACAATACAACAAACTAAAACGTACAACTATGAAAATTGCATTGATCGGCGCCACTGGATTTGTGGGCACAAAAATTTTGAAAGAAGCTTTGCAACGGGGCCACCAGGTAACGGCCATCGCCCGCGACATCTCAAAGATTCAAACCCAGCATGCCAACCTCACGGCCAAAGCCGGCAACGTGCGGAACGAAGATGAAGTGGCCGCGTTGGTGAAAGGACATGACGTGGTGGTGAGTGCCTACAATCCCGGCTGGACAAATCCGGAAATCTATAGCGAGTTTCTGGCGGGATCGCAGTCCATTCAACGCGGTGTGAAGAAAGCAAACGTGAAGCGTCTGCTGGTTGTGGGTGGCGCAGGCAGTCTTGAAATTGCGCCCGGTTTGCAATTGGTAGACACGCCCGAGTTTCCCGCCGAATACAAAGCCGGTGCACAGGGTGCCCGCGACTTCCTGAACATTCTGCGCAAAGAAGATCAACTGGACTGGACCTTTCTGAGCCCCGCCATTTTGATGCACCCCGGCATCACCGACGGCCGCACAGGCAAGTATCGCACCGGCACAGACCAACCCGTGTTCAACGCACAAGGCGAGAGCCGTCTGTCGGTTGAAGACCTGAGCGTGGCCATCGTTGACGAGTTGGAAAACAAAAACTTTATCCGCCAGCGCTTCACGGCAGCGTATTGATATTTATCTAATAGAAAGAACTTCTCTTCACACGGAAGTTCTTTCTACATTTTTTCCCCTACCCTTATGCTGAACATTCAATACAAAAAAATTGCGATCGACGGCCTTTCCATTTTCTATCGCGAAGCCGGCAATCCCCAACACCCCACCCTGCTCCTGCTGCACGGCTTCCCGTCTTCGTCGCACATGTATCGCGACCTCATTCGCAACCTGGCCGATCGCTATCACCTGGTGGCTCCCGACTATCCCGGGTTTGGGTTGAGCGACATGCCCGCGCGCAACGCCTTTGCCTACACGTTCGACAATCTGTCGGTGGTGATCGAGAAGTTTATCGATGCTCTGAAACTGACGCACTTCACGGTCTATATGCAGGACTATGGTGCGCCCGTGGGTTATCGCGTTGCCTTGCGCAGACCGGAATTGATTCAGGCCCTGGTGTTGCAAAACGGCAATGCCTATGAAGAAGGTCTTGGCCCCGCGATTGACGATGGCAAAAAGTTTTGGGCAAACCGGAATGCAGAAACTGAAAACGCCATGCGCGGCGCCCTGACACTGGAGGGCACAACGTTTCAATACCTGCACGGCACCGAAGATGCTTCGCGCATCAACCCCAATGCCTATCATCACGATCAATATTTTCTCGATCGTCCGGGCAACGCCGAGATACAGCTCGACCTGTTGTATGACTATCGGAATAACCTGACGCTCTACCCCGCGTGGCAACAGTTTCTGCGCGACCGTCAACCGCCGGCTCTTATTGCCTGGGGAAAGAACGATCCGTTTTTCACCGACAAAGGTGCGCTCGCCTACCTTCGCGACCTGCCCAACGCTGAGGTACATTTGTTGAACACGGGACACTTCGCACTGGAGGAATTTCACGAACAGATTGCTGACTATATCGATGCCTTTCTGCGTAAGCACAACATCGTGTGAAGCACATCAATGGCTCTACAAAACAGAAGGCCGGACCACATTGATGGTCCGGCCTTCTGTTTCAGAATAGTTGTTATATATAATATGCTCTTGCCGCAAGGCAAGGTGATATCAAAAGCAACGCGCGTGCGCGAGTTCTACCCAACGATGGCGTTGAGAATATGCTGATTCATCGCAATGGTTGATTTGTCCACCACGTAGAACAACGAATAGCCGCCGAACATGGCTTCCAGCATTTTTTTCCAAAGATCCACTTTCTTCTCTTGCAGCAGGTTGGTTTGCGCGCGGTCGTCTTTGGTGTTGCGCTGTTTGAAGATGAGTTCGCGATAGTCGTTCACCATCTCCATCATGGAATAGCTGGGTTTGGTGGCGGCGATCGAAAACAGGTAGTCATCATCAAGCACCTTCAGTGTGTGACGACCCTTGAGGTTGCCAATGGCTTGTTTGAGATTGTTTTTGAATGCCGTGGCTTGAGCCGGCTTGAGTTTTTTGTACTCTTCCAGGGAGAATTTCTTGTTCAACTCCAATAAAGTGTCTTCCATCATCATGAATATCCGAAAGTCGAGTTTAAGCTATTGTCGGAAAATAGGGATTTCGAGATT
Organism: Chryseolinea lacunae; assembly: GCF_016735595.1. Lineage (GTDB taxonomy): Bacteria > Bacteroidota > Bacteroidia > Cytophagales > Cyclobacteriaceae > Chryseolinea > Chryseolinea lacunae. Next base: position 163,139 of record NZ_JAERRB010000007.1, on the reverse strand, counting down.
AGTTTTTTTTATAAATATTGCAGCGTATTCGACGCCCCTCTAACAGAAGGGCTGGAAAAAATGACAACACCGTGCAATTGTATAGATGAGTGTTGTGTCAATAACGCATTTACGTTAACCGTTGTTCTGATTCGCTTCGATTTATTTTTAAGCCCAGGAAGAGGGATGGTGGTTATCACCGTCCCTTTTTTATGAATAGGTGTTTCTATCAATTTTCAGCTTCTCAATCATGGTCTGGCTCACCGATTCGGCATAAACGCCGTAAGCATCCACCAGCAATCCTTTTGTGCCATTGGTCGACGACACGGCATAGAGCACCGAGCTGTCGTCGGGATTGGTCATGCCCTCGAAACGGTACACGGCGTCTACGTGGAATTCTTCGGGACGAAATTTCACGCTCAGGGCGGCGCATTCAATCCATTCAGGATGCAGGTTGAAATCGTTTGTGTAGCCTTGTTCCTTCAGGGCGTTAATGGCCTGGGAGAGTGTTTCAAATGTATTCATGTTGATCGCGGTAGGGTAATTGGCAAAAAATGCGAGCCATCCATATCTTCAAAGATAAGATCTTTTATCAATCCCGTGTAAAATAAAACATGAACGGCACCCGGCATCTTCGGACGCGTGTCAGGGAAATTTGAAGTAGAATTCGCCGATGATATTGGAGCTGTCCCACGTGTTTTGCTTGTTGCCCGAAAGCCGCAGCACGCTTTGGCGCACATCTTTGAAAACCTGCTCGATGGTGAGCCCCGGTTTGCGCATGGCCTTGAGCAACTCCTGCGTATAGAGCCCATTACGGCCCGACCCATCGGACGCGATGGAGCCCGGGGCCGTGGCATAGGCAATGAACGATCCGCGCGCGCGGCGCATCTCCACAAGCCCCTGGTCGCCCATGGAGCGGTTCAGCGCCGGAAACGGGTTGTTGCGACAGGCATCCAGTATCACGATGTTCATGCGCGAGTTGGAGCGCTCCATGTTGGCCAGCACCATGCGCTGCACGGGGAAGCAATAGCGCGCAATGTCGTCTTCAAACTCGATGGTGGCATCGATGGGCACCAGGTAGTTCTCGTCGTCGCGCTGCACGCCGTGGCCTGCATAGTAGAACAACGACACCGTTTTGTCGCGGTCGCCGGCATCTACCTTTTCCTTGAACTTGAGCATGGCGGCGCGCATCTGGCCATAGGTGGCGTTGGTGAGCAGCTGCACCTCGAAGTTGGAGTTCTGCAATTCCTTGGCAAAATCTGTAGCGTCGTTCACGGGGTTCTTCAACACTCCTATGGATTTTGGATAGCCGCCGTTGCCGATCACGAGGGCATAGCGTTTCTCGTCTTTGTAGAACTCGGCAATGGTGGGCGTAGCCGCCACCGGAGGCGTTACTACCACCTTTTCTTCAACGGACGGAGTGGTCACCACAGGCTTGACAGGAGTCGTCACGGGTTCGTCTCTTTTAGTCACCACAGGTTGAGGCTTGGTGGCAGCAGGTTTGACGGCATCGTCCTTCTTGGTTTCGGTTGGTCGCGCTGTTTGTGTTGCCGCGGGTTCCGTGTTTCGTCCAGCCACGTTTTGTTTTTCCAATGCCTCCAGGGCATGGCGGATGTCATCGTTTTTGGGTTGCAGGGCGGCAGCGCTTTTCAGGTCGGCATAGGCTGGGGTGAGGTTGCCCATGCGGGTGTGAATCTGGCTGCGCTCATAGAGCAACTTGCCTTTCGATTCCTTGTTGTCGCTCAGCTCGCGAATGGCGTGGTCGTAGGCACCCACACATTCGGCCAGGCTGTTGGATTTGTCATAGCCTTTGGCCATGAACCAGTAGATGTTGCCCTTGTTGGGATGATCGAGCAAGATGGTTTCTTCAAAATCAGCGATAGCGCTTTTGAAGTCGTTGGTTTTGTAGTATGAGAGCGCGCGCAGGTAATACACCTCCCCGTCCAGCGATTTGTCGCGGGTGCTTTTGGTGAGGTATTCGGAAAAGTTTTTGATGGCATCGTCGAACTTGCCGGCAGTGTAGCTGTCGTGTCCTTTTTCATACAGCTTGAACTGCGCCATGGCGTTGTTCAGGACGGCCAGCGAAATCAGTATTACTATGAATATCCTTCTTGCTTTCATCTTTCCCACATTCAATATGACGACGTCAACCATGATGCGCTAGAAATTATAAGAAGCCCCCACCTGCACGTTTACCGAAGGGAATCCTTTTGTGACCATTGGGAATTTTTCATTCACATAAGATGTAACCGTTTTGTCATACGCTGCCGTGCTCACATAGCTCACCGGAAAAGTGTAGCCCAACGCGGCCTGCAGGTAAAACGAAAATGATTTTGCGGGCATTATTTCAATACCGGGCCCGATAAAAATCCCACCCGTCACTTTGGTTTCAGACTTCAAAGCCTCATAGTCCGATGGTCCCCAATTGCTCTCGTAACCATCGGGATACCAGGTGTCATCGTCTTGATTGTAGTACAAATAATCGTCGGCCGTGCTCTGCGTGCCCCCTGTATCTTCATAGGTTTCGTAGGTGTAGCGCGCATCAGACCCCTTCACTTCTTTTCTGGAAGCTATACTGATGAAGGGTTTCGCAAAGCCATAGACCGAAAACTTTGTGTCGTCTTTCACAGGAATGAAATTAAGTTTCAAATTCACCGCCAAAGAGATAAGGCTTAAGTCACCGCCTTCCAAATTCAAAACGTATCCATACTGGTAGTTCAGAGAGGGAAGTCCATATTTTGTGCGCCAGTCGTTCGGATCGCCCGAACCGATGTAGGCATTTCCACTTTTCAAACTTGTCACTTCAGGGTCATACTTGAAATTGACATAAGACACGGATGGCCCTACCGAGAATATCCGGTTCAGTCGTTTCAGAAATCCTATTTCTGCATTTATCCCATTCTTATAATCGCCGATGTTCTTTCCAAATGTGAAGGATGGGCCGAGACCAAGGAAGATACCTTTGCTCTTATCAATCCGCTCGCGCTTCACAATGGCTCCTTCATCTTGTGCCATCACTGAGAAACCGGTCATCACCAAAAAAATGGCACATACCAATCGTGTAGAATACTTCATAGAGGGTCTATTATTAGTTTAAATAAGAAAACACAAACAGTGGGTGCGCTGCCTTTGCGTGCTCCTAACGCCAAGACTGGCAAAGCGCTTTTCTACTGAGGCAACTTGAAATAGAACTCACCGATAATGTTCGAGCTGTCCCATGTGTATTGCTTGTCGCCCGAAAGGCGCAGCACGTTCATGCGAACATCTTTGAACACTTGTTCTATGGTGAGGTTCGGTTTCTTCAGCGCTTTCAACAGCTCCTGCGTGTAGAGGCCGTTGCGGCCGCTGCCGTCTGATGCCACCGAGCCAGGGGCCGTGGCATAGGCAATGAACGATCCGCGTGCACGCTTCATTTCGCCGAGACCGGAGCCCAGCGAACGCGAGGTGGCCGGGAAAGGATTGTTGCGACAGGCGTCGAGTATCACGATGTTCATGCGCGAGTTCGATCGCTCCATGTTGGCCAGCACCATGCGTTGCACGGGGAAACACATGCGGGCGATGTCGTCTTCAAATTTCACGTCGGCGTCTACGGGCACCAGGTAGTTTTCGTCCTGGTATTGCACACCGTGGCCCGCATAATAGAATAGCCCTACCGTTTGGTCGCGCGGGCCGTTGGTGAGTTTCTCATGGAATTTGCGCATGGCCTCGCGCAGCTGCACGTAGGTGGCGTTGGTGAGCAGTTGCACTTCAAAGTCTGAACGGCGTAGTTCGGTGGCCACATCGGTGGCGTCGTTCACGGGGTTCTTCAGGATGCCAATGTCTTTGGAATAGTTGCTGTTGCCGATCACGAGGGCGTAGCGCTTTTCGTCTTTATAGGCGCCCGCCAATGCCGATACCAGTTCGGTGTTCACCGACTGTGCTGCGGGCGCGGGCTGTGTTACGGGGGGTGATGCGGGTTGTGGGTTGGCGGCGGTTTCCTTCGCGGGTTTTGCTTCAGGTTTCTTGGCCTGGCTGTTGCCTTTCACGATCACTTGCGTTTTGCGCTCCTCGCCTGCCGTGCGGCTTGCGGGTGGTCCGGCAGCAGCCACGCTGGTGCCGGTTATTTCGGAGTTCGACGGATCGAGCAGTTTGGCCTGGGCAAGGTCTTCGTTGGCACCGCTCTTGTCGCCGTTGCGGGCCAGAAACTGGGCGCGGTCGGCCAGAATGCGGGCAGTAGTCTTTTTGTTGTTCTGGGCGGCGTCGAGGGCGTTTTTGTAGTATGAGGTGGCTTCCGGCTTGCGTCCAAGCTTGTCTGAACTGCGGGCCATGTAGAGGTACACCACGCCCTTGTTATAAGGATTGAGCGTCAGGCACTTATCAAGGTCCGTCAGCGCGTTCTCGTATTGGTTGACGTGGTAGTAGGATTGACCCCGATAGAAATAAAGGTCTTCGTCGAGGCGTTTGTCATGCGAGGCCTTGTTGAGCAGGGTCGAAAACTGGTCGATGACCTGCTGATATTCTTTGGCCTTGAATTTGGCCACCCCGTCGTCAAATTCTTTTGAGTCCTGGGCGGGCGATAGTGTGGTGATAAAAATCAAAAGACACAGACTGAGCAAGATCTGTTTCATACTTGAAGGATAGAAGGTTATATCAAAGGTAAGTATACGGCAAAAATTAAAGAACCGTTTCTAAAAAGAGTTATCGCCCCTTTAACTCAAAAAGTGCTATTTTTAAGCGATTTGGAATCCATGAGAAGACTATTTCTATTCGTTATCGTTCTAGCCGTCCTCCTTCCCTCCTGCTCCCCCAAATCAGGCTCCACCATTTCCGTGGTGAAACCAAAATACCACCACCGGTGGTATGACCGCAAGAAGGATCGCAAAACCAAACGCACAAAGAGTTTGAGGGTCAGGAACTGACCGTTGTTTAAAAAAGCTACAAGCAAATTGATCGCCTAATTCCTGGAATGGATGATTGGCTCAACAGTAATTTAGTACGCGAAAAATTGCCGGATTCTACCCGGCAATTCAAAGGATCTCACGCAATTCCTTTCATCAGCAAATCCACATTCTTCCTGAAAAACAATTTGAGCGGGCTCTGCTGGTTCAGGTGCGCCATCACCACGCTGCCAATGAACACCGACATGATGAGGTTGGTGATTTCGCGGGTGTTGATGAAGCGTGTGATCTCCTTGCGGAAGATGGCCTCCAGCGAAAACTTCTCGAACATCTGATCCATCGACATAATTTCAATAGACGTGATGTTTGATATCTCCGGAAACAGCAGCCGCTTTTCTTCGGGCTTCACGGGGAAAGGCTTGGGTGGACGCTTGTAGTCAGAAAGGTAGCCGATGAGGCTCAGCCAAAGACCGGGGTGCTCGTCGCACGATTCGCTGAGCTTGTCGAACAGCGAATAGATGCCGGGCAATCCTTCCTTGGGTTTCTGCACAAGCTCTACAGAACGTGTGAGACACCACACCCGGAAATAATATAACAGGATGTCTTCTTTCTGGGGGAAATATTTGAACAGTGTCACCTTGGAAATTTTCACCTTCGCACAAATATCTTCTACATACAGGTCGTCGAACGACTTCCGGCCAATGAGTCTCAGGGTATGATCCAGCACGTGTACTTTCAGTCGGGCGGCCTTTTCTTTTCGCAGGCTCATGTACTATATGGGTAATAAAGTTTTTATAAAGTTTCTCTGGAATTAATACTTTTATAACGACTAAACCAATAGCCCCAATGATGAATCGCCTATTTCCGCTTTTGATTGCCGTAACGCTGGTTGCCTGTATGCCCGGTTCAAAAAAGGAAAGCGCTGTGGGACGCATAACCGATTCGGCCATGGTGGTTTGCGCACATCCGCTGGCGGCAAAAGTGGGTGCCGACATCCTGCGCAAAGGCGGCCACGCGGTAGATGCTGCCATCGCCACACAACTGGCATTGGCCGTGGTCTATCCTGCAGCGGGCAACATTGGCGGCGGCGGTTTCATGCTGCTGCGCGAACACAACGGCAACACCAACTCCCTCGACTATCGCGAGATGGCGCCGGCCGCAGCAACCACCAATATGTATCTCGACGAGAAGGGCGACATCATTAACGGCCTCAGTGCTCTTGGTCATCATTCGCCGGGTGTTCCCGGCACGGTGGCCGGTCTTGCAGAAGCCCACGCCAAATATGGCAAGCTACCCTGGAAGGAACTGGTGCAGCCCGCCATCGACCTCGCGCTCAACGGCTTCACACTCACCGAAAGAGAAGCCAGGGGACTGAACTATATTCAGGACGACCTGAAGAAGTATAACTCCGTCGCTCCCCTGTTCCTCATCAAAGAGAAATGGCAAGCCGGCGACAGCATTAAGTTCACTGACCTGGGCCACGCACTGGAACGCATCCGCGACCATGGCGCCGAAGGATTTTATGAAGGCCCCACGGCCGACTCGATTGTGGCCGAAATGAAACGCGGCGGTGGCCTCATCACCCACGACGATCTGTTGAACTACAAAGCCGTGTGGCGCACCGCGTTGACAGGACATTATAAGGAATATAAAATCATAGCCATGCCCCCACCCTCCAGCGGTGGCGTGGCGTTGCTGCAGTTGTTGAAATCTGTTGAACCCTATCCCCTCAACGACTGGGGACACAACAGTGCAAAGGCCGTTCACCTCATGACCGAAGCAGAACGTCGCGCCTATGCCGACCGCTCCGTGTATTTGGGTGATCCCGATTTCTACGCCGTGCCCGTGGCCAGGCTCACCGACAAACTCTACATCGACCAGCGCATGAGCGACTACGATCCGGAACATGCCACACCCAGCAAGAACATAAAAGAAGGTCTCATCGCGGCAATTGAATCCACACAAACCACGCACCTTTCGGTGGTCGATGCCAAAGGCAACGCCGTGGCCGTGACCACCACCCTAAACGACAGCTATGGATCGAAGGTAGTGGTGAGCGGCGCGGGCTTTATTCTCAACGACGAGATGGACGACTTCAGCGTGAAGCCGGGTGTGCCCAATATGTATGGCGCCATTGGCGGCGCGGCCAACAAAATTGAGCCGGGCAAACGCATGCTCAGCTCCATGACCCCCACCATTGTGGAAAAGGACGGAAAGCTCTTTATGGTAGTGGGTACGCCGGGCGGCACCACCATCATCACATCCGTGTTCCAAACCATCGTGAACGTGCTGGACCATCGCATGACGATGCAGGAAGCCGTGGCCTCACGACGCTTCCACAGTCAGTGGCTTCCCGACTCTATTTACGCCGAACAAAATGCCTTGCTGTCGGACGACAGCCTTGCGTTGGTGAAAATGGGACATGCCTTTAAGAAAAGCTGGGGCCTTGGTCGCGTAGACGCTATCCTGGTGTTGCCCAACGGGAAACTCGAGGGCGGCGCAGATCCACGCGGCGACGATGTGGCCGACGGCTATTGACGATCAATCCTTTACATCGTTTACAACGCATACCCTGGCCGACACGTGCCCGGGCATGTGATTACGTTCACAAATTCAACCAATACGTCAGCTTGAACACCACACCTTTGTTCTTCACGCGCATGTCGGTGGTGGCATAATTGTCAGTGTAGACAACAAAGATGTCTGACATGGGTTTGAATCGCCATTGCACGCGACTGTTGATGTTGAAATTGCCGGCTTGTGTGTTGTATTGCAGGAACGTTGTCCACCATAAATTATTCCGGAGGCTCACTTCGGCGCGTGGTCCCACCAGCGTGAACTGTGCCTTGCCATAGGCTTCGGGCAACCGGATGTCGTTCTGCAGAAAGCTCACCCCAAACAATCCCCAGGGCTGACTGCGGAAGTTAAGGGTCATGCCATATTCCAGGCGTGTGCCGTTATAGAAATTTCCAAAGCTCGCATTCACGCTGCCATTAAACGCCTTGCGCGTGTCGGTGGTGTAGCGGGCACTATATTGGGTGAAATTGTAGTGCTCTACGGGAATGGGTTGGTCGTTGTCGAGAATGTCGCTGGGAAACGGCAGGTTCACTTCGTTGTTGGTGGCTTCCACGTAGAGCTTGCGCGTGTCTTTGAAAGCGAACGACACGTTGAGCGATGTGTAGCGTTCCAGGAAAGAACCATCGCTGCGGAAGTTGATCACACTCCACGTGTTTAGCTCGATGATATTGGTCTTCGAATTTTTAGGATAGATGAGCCACCCAAACCAGGGATTGACGGTGTAGTGACCGATGCGCACCGTTGTGTCGCGGGCAGCGTCGTAGTTATGAAGCCGCGGAATGAACGACAAGTCGTTCACATAGTTCTCTCCTACTTTTTCCAGCATCAGACCGCCGTAGTATTTCTTGGTCAAGTACGATACTTGTGTGCTGATGTAGTTGTTTTCAGAGAGCTTCTCCGGGGTCTGCGCCGTGTGTGCGCGAAGGTAAACATTGAACGATGCCTTGGGTGCCGTGTATTGAAACTCTCCGCCAAGGGTGCGGTTGTAGTCAAGCTGGGTGTCGCCTCCGGTGGCTCGCGTGGTTTGACGGTTGGTGACGAGCGCTTTGATGACCGACCGCGCCAGCACCCGTTGCTGCACCGTGGCCACGAAGTAGTTGTTGGCCGATACCTCATCCGTTGTTTCGGTCTGCACATCCATGAGGCCAATGCGAAGTGAGTTTGTAAGGTTGCCACTCAGTCGTGCACCTGCCGCAATGGGCACCGGGTCGCCATCGTGCAGGCCAATGGTGCGCGAGAAGAACGGCTTCACATTCCAGGAGCCGAAGTTGGCAAAGAGGTCGGCGTTTTCGAGAAAGAAATTACGGCGCTCCGGATAGAGCAGCGAGAAGCGTGTCACGTTGGTCATCTGCCGGTCCACTTCCACATTCGAAAAGTCAGGACGCAGGGTTAGGTCGAGGTTGAGCGACGAGGTGAGCGAAACTTTGGCGTCAAGGCCCACATCGCCCCGGGTCTTGGCCGGTTCTCCCTCTTCGTGGTTGCGCGAATGGCCGCCGGCCATGTAGGGCACCAGCGTCACGCGGCTGCGCACGGGATGCAGTGGCTGTCCCCATTGCAACGTGCCCAGGTGGGCCAGGTCGGTGCCCGCCAACTGCACGGGCACGGGCGACCAGGTAGCGAACACGTTGCGCTTCATGTCGTTGCGTATAAAATTCAGGCCCCAGCCGTCGGCACCTTCTTTGAACCGCAGTGCCGTGAACGGAATGGCCATCTCGGCAATCCAATAGTCATCATAGACTTTCACTGCCGAGAACCATTTGTTGTCCCAGTTTTCGTTGGTCTGACTCCACGCGCTGGTTTGGGTAACAGCCCCATCCAACTGGGCGCCGCCGGCATTCACACCAAAGAGGAAGCCCGTGCTTTTCTGACGAAGCGGGTCCACCAGAATAGCAAAGCCGTCGCTGCGCCAGAAGGGTTCGAGCTGGTCGCGCTTCAGGCTTTGGATGATGAGGTCTTCGCGACGCTGGTAGTTCACGGCCGACACATAGAGAAACTGATCGTTGAAGAGCACCTTCACTTCGGTGCGGGCTTCGGCAAAGCCGGAGTCGAGCGGCCATTGGTTGGTGAATGGCCCGGTGGCTGGGGCGGCGTTCCATTCTTCTTCCAGCACACCGTCGATCTTTAGAAGCGAGGGGGTGCGGTTGGCGGTCAGCACCTGCGTGGTGGGTTGAGTTGGTTGTTGGTGCGACCAGGCGCGGCTGGGTGCCAGCCATAGCGAGAGAAGGACGAGGCAGTAGAAAGGTTTCATGCTGGTAGCGTAGGTTTACCCCTGCATACGTCACCGGCCGCTCCTCTTTTTCAGGTGCTGCCTGACACGCGCGGTGCAGCGTCATACAACATCGATGGCCCGACCGGTGCGATTGGTGGGGAACCGCGCGACGTTGAGGGGCCACAGCACTCCGTTGGTGCTGAGGCCCATGGCGGGCGTGAACCTTTGCGTTACTTTTGCTGTAGCGATTTTGATAGTGCCCCTGTGTTTCTATCTTTAAAGCGTAGCGCATCCTTCATTAACCAAACCCGCGTGCTGAAACGAAAAATCGATTGGCTCTGGCAGAACCGCGTCCTGCAACACATCCTGTTCTGGTTGGCGCACGTGGTTTTCTATGGCGTGCTGTACGGCAGTTTTGAAGACCACTACCGGCAGTATTTCATTGAGGAATTGCTGTATCTGCCAGGCAAAATCGTCTTCACCTACTTCACACTCTACTTCCTGCTGCCGCGCTATTTGTTGCCGGGGAAGTATTCAAGCTTCTTTGGATGGCTCTTTGTTTCCTCGTTCGTGGCCGGGCTGTTGCAGCGTTATGTGGCGTTCAACTATGACTATCCGTATTATTATCCCGAAGCGCTAAAAGATCCGTTCTTCTATATTCCCAAGATTGTGAAGATGTTTGTGGCCATCTATCCCGTCACGTTTGTGGCCGTGGCCATCAAGCTGTTAAAATACTGGTATGCCAACCAGCAGGCCCAGCAGGTGCTCACGCAGGAGAAACTGGAAGCCGAGCTGAAGTTTTTGAAGACACAGATTCACCCGCACTTCCTGTTCAACACACTGAACAATCTCTATGCACTCACCCTGAAGAAATCGGACAAGGCGCCCGACACGGTGTTGAAGCTTTCGGAACTGATCAACTACATGCTCTATGAATGCACGAGCGAGATTGTGTTGCTGAGCAAGGAGATCAAGTTTATCCAAAACTACATTCACATCGAAAAGATGCGGCATGGCGACAAGCTGGATGTGGACCTGCGCATTAGCGGCGAGGTAGGCGACCGCAAGATTGCTCCGCTCATTTTGCTTCCCTTTGTGGAAAACAGTTTCAAGCACGGTGCCAGCGAAGAGCTTCAGCATTCGTGGGTAAAGATCACCATAGACGTGCAACCTTCGGTAACGCTCATTAAAGTTGAAAACAACAAGGCGGCCGGTCACGACGTGGACCGCAAGCCGGGCATTGGCATCCAGAACGTGCGGCGCAGGCTCGACCTGTTGTATCCCAACGGGCATGAACTAAAAATCATGAACGGCGAAGAAACCTTCCTCGTAATTCTTACGATACAAGAATAAACCCCAACGTGCTATGCCGGTGAAATGCATTATTGTTGACGACGAACCGCTGGCCATCGAAATCATTGAATCGTATGTGACCCGCATCGACCAACTGGAACTGGCGGGCACGTTTCGAAACGCCATCTCCGCCTTTGCCTTCCTGCAACAACACACGGTGGACCTCATCTTCCTCGACATCCAGATGCCCAAGCTGAACGGCATCGAGTTTCTAAAGACGCTGAAGAACCCACCCCGCGTGATCTTCACCACAGCCTATCGCGACTATGCCATCGAAGGCTTTGAACTTGAAGTGGTAGACTATCTGCTGAAACCCATCCCCTTCGATCGCTTCCTGAAAGCCGTGGCCAAGTTCATGCACCAACCCGCAGCGTCTACAGCACCCGCACCCAAAGCCGACACCACCACCGACGACTATGTCTACTTTAAAGTGGACAAAAAGATGATCAAGACCCGCATGGCCGACGTGCTCTTTATTGAAAGCATTAAAGACTATGTGAAAGTGAAAACCGGCGAACGCGAAATCATTACCCAACAAAAAATAAGCTATCTCGAAGAATCACTCCCGCGCCACCAGTTCCTCCGCATCCACCGCTCCTTCATCATCAACATCGACAAGATCGACGCCTACTCGGCCACCGACATCGAAATCGGCAAACACACTATTCCCATCGGCCGGAACTATAAGAACGATGTGATGAAGGCACTGACGAAGAAAGTGTTCTAGTCCTTAGTCCTTAGTCTTGAGTATTGAGTATTATTAAGTATTAAGTACTGACGCAACGAGTCTGACTACAGTTTGTCTTTTGCGTCCGGTCATACACATGTACAGAATAGTATTGAGTATTGAGTATTAAGTATTGGGTATTGGGTACGGTTTGTCTTTGCATTAGATCGTAGGTATTGATGGCCTGAGTGTGCATGGCGTCAACAAAGAAAAATACTAAATACTCAAGACTAAGGACTTAAGACCTAATACTCAGGACTAAGGACTCAATACTAAAGACTATCTCCTAAGATTGTCGCATATCACTGCCGTTGCAATGCTGGCGTTGAGCGATTCGGCGTGGCCGTAGCGTGGGATGGTGACTTTGTGGGTGATGAACTGTTCGAGGGCTGGGGAGATTCCTTTTGATTCGTTGCCGATCACGATGAGGCCGCCGGTGCCGAAGTCAACCCGGTGAACATCCTGGCCGTCGAGGTAGGCGCCGAACACGTTGAGCGACTGGGCGGTGAGATAAGGGGCGAGATCAGTATAATAGACCGACACGCGGGTGAAGGAGCCCATGGTGGAGCTGATCACTTTGGGGCTGTAGAAGTCGGCGGTTTCCTGTGAGGCAATCACTTTGGTGATGCCATACCAATCGGCTGTGCGAACGATGGTGCCGAGGTTTCCCGGATCTCTTAGATCATCCAAAACCAGCGCAAATTCGCTGGCCGTCACGTGTATAGGTATGTTGGGCTTGTGGCGGGCCACGGCCAGGGCGGTGTAGTTTGTTTGAAACTCGCCGAGGCCTTCCAGCTCGGCGGGCTTCACTTCCACCACCTCAATGCCCGGGGCAACACGGCGGCCGGAAAGGAATTCGGCCGTAGCCACCAACATCGTTACCTCGAAGTCGGACGCCAGCAATTCCTGCACACTCTTTGCTCCTTCCACCAGAAAACATTGTTCCTGTTTCCGGTATTTCTTTATTTGCAAAGATTTAACAAACTTGATTTTAGCTTTTGATAGCATTTTTCACCCCTTGAGGACATCGAACTGTAAATATATTCTCTTCACGCTTTGGCTTGCTGTGTCCCTCTCCGGATGCCTGGGCGTTAAGCACCTGAAAGAAAACGAAAAACTGTTGTTCCGCCAAACCGTGCAGGCGCCAAAGAACATCAGCGAGGAAGACCTGCGCAATCTTTACATTCAACGACCCAACCGGAAAATACTCGGCCTGCCCGTCACACCCCTGGTGAGCATCTACTACTTTGGCGAACGGCGCTACGATCAGGAGAAATACATCCGTCGCAAAGCCGCTGTCGAGAAAAAGTATGACGACAAGATTGCGGGCACCAGCTCGGAACGGAAAATCAACAACTACCAGTTCAAAAAACTGAAGAAGATCGACAAGCTGAACGGCTTCATCGAAAACGGAAACATCTGGATGCAATGGGGCGAACCCGTGTCGGTCTACGACAGCGCCAAGGCCGCGTTAACCCAGGAACGTTACAAAGACTATCTCTTTGGCAAAGGCTATTTCAAGAACAAAGTAACCCACAAGATCAGCAACCGCGGCAAGCTGGTGACCGTGACCTATAAAGTAGAACCCGGCCAGGCCTACTTCATCGACTCCATCTTCCACGACGTGGCCGACACCGCCTTGCTCCACATCGTGAACGACAATGTGCGCACCAGCTTCATCGTAAAAAACTCGCGCTACGACCAGGACAACTTTGCCAAAGAGCGCGAGCGCCTTGACCTGCTCATTAAGGACTACGGCTATTATGACTTCAGCCGTCAATACATCGACTTCGACATCGACACCACGTTTCGCACGCCCGAACGAAAAGTGGCCGTCATCATCTCCATCAAAGACCCGGCGCGGCGCGGCTATCACAAGAAGTTCACCATCGACGAAGTGAACTTCACCACCGATGTGGGCACCAACGTGCCCAACCGCGAACGCACCACCCGCTCCTATCGCGACATTCACTATCAGTACTATAAGAACAACTACAACCTGAAGATTCTTAGCCAGCGTGTGTTCCTGCAGCCGGGCGAAGTCTATAGCCGCACCAAAACCCTGCGCACACAGCAGCAGCTGGGCAACGTGGAAGCGTTCAAGTTCATCAACATTAACTACGACACCACCGGAGGAAAGTTTGTGGCCAACATCTTTGCCAGTCCGCTGTCGCGCTATGAGTGGACCAACGAAGCGGGTGTGAGCGTGACACAAGGATTTCCCGGTCCGTTCTATAATATATCGTTCAAGAAACGCAACGTGTTCAAAGGCATGGAAACGTTCGACCTGAACGGTCGCTTCGGATTTGAAGGGGTGGCATCGGCCACTAGCAGCATGAACGTGTATAAGAGCACCGAAGCCGGTGTGAATGCCGCCATGACGTTTCCCCAATTTATCTGGCCCTTCAAGGAACGCCTCCGCTACAAGTTTGCGCAGTATAACCCGAAAACAAAATTCGTAGCGGGCTACACCTACACCGATCGCCCCGAATATCGCCGCACAGTGATTTCGTTCAACGGTACCTATACCTGGCAAAGCGCCAACCGGAAACGTACCTATTCACTCACACCGCTCAACCTTGGCGTGATCGACACATCAAAGCTGTCGCCCACATTCCGGGAGCTTCTTCGCAACCAGGCAGCGTTGGGGAACAACAGTCTTATCAACTCGTTCCGCCCTTCGTTTGTGAACAGTATCATCTTTGGTATTACCTGGAACCTGAACAACTACGGCAACAAGGAACGAGACTCGTGGTATATCCGCACCCAGCTGGAAAGTGGCGGCACCATCTGGAATGTGATCAGCCCCAAGTTCATCAGCGACTTCGAGTTGGAATACTTCAAGTATCTTCGCTTCAGTCTCGACGTGCGCAAAACAGACCCGCTCAACAAGAACACTATTCTCGCCTACCGCCTCAACTCGGGCTTTGCCTACTCATATTCCGACAATCACAGCTTGCCCTACGAAAAGTTTTTCTTTGCGGGCGGTAGCAACAGCATTCGTGCATGGCGCCCGCGCAGGCTCGGACCCGGCTCGGCCAAGCCACCCGAAAGCCCCAACCCGGTAGCCGACGGGTTGTATGACTACAGCATTGAAAAGCCTTCGGAGATTTTGCTGGAAGCCAGCATCGAACTGCGCCAGAAGTTGTTTGGCTTTGTGAACGGCGCCGTGTTCATCGACGCTGGCAACGTGTGGAGCTTCAGGGCCCTGAACGTGGTGAACGGCGACGGCCAGATTGTGCAAGACAAGAGCTCGCAGTTCAGCATAGACCGTTTCTATAAAGAGATTGGCGTCGGCACGGGCTTTGGTCTTCGCTTCGACTTTACCTTCCTCATTCTCCGCTTCGACGTGGGCATGAAAGTATACGACCCCGCCCGCCCCGAAGGCGATCGCTTTGTGCTTGACAAAGTACGATTCTGGAAACCCTACGCCAAAGAAAACGGCGACGGCACCTACTTTGGCTATCGCGAACCGGTTATCTACAACGTAGGTATCGGCTTCCCCTTCTAACGCGACATTTCGCCATGCGTTGCCCTACACATGCATGAGCACGTAGAACTCTATAATGGAATACAACACGAAGGCCGCAGCCGTGCCCACAAAAATGAGAATGGCTTTGAGGAAAGACCGTTCGCCCTTGTTTTGCACACCCTGCACCAGAAACCAGGCCGAAGCAGCCCAGCCCAGCAGAACGATGAGGTATTTCACAAACGTGGAAATCAGCATATAAGTCTTTAGTAGTTAGTCTTTAGTATTGAGTACTTGGTCTTTCGGTCCTTGGTCTTTGTAGTTAATATCCACGGCTATGGATAAACTCAAAGGTACTTAATAGCCCAGGACTATGGACAAGAGAGCCAACTCAAAGTACTCAATACTAAGGACTAAATACTAAAGACTAAAAAAGTCCCAGGCCACCGGCCACAACCAGCGGCGTGCCTTCCGGTTTGCCATCTATGAGGGGCATGGCCTTCGCGATCATTTCGGGTGTGCCCGGAAGCTTCAGAGAATTGTCGTGGTCTTCTTTCGAGTCCCAGGTTTCGAACACCCAGATCGTGTCGGGGTTGGTGGCGTCCTGGCAAACCACATAGAGGTGACAGCCTTTGGCGGCCTTAACACCTTCGGCAGCCTGCAACAGAATGGCCACCATCTCGCCTCCCTTGCCGGGCTTGGTTTTGAATTTGCCGGTGAGGCCGTAGAGGTCTTGGGTTGTGTCATTGTATTTAGGTTTTGAGATTGTGCAGATGTGACCAGGCTTGTCAATAACATTGCTGTTGACAGAAGGTCGCGAAGTGAGAAGGTGTTGGTGTTCATGTTCAGGATGATTCTTGACGTTGGTGGAAAGTTGCCTTGATGAGATGACAACCCTATGTCAGGAAGGACCTTGTCTCATCGTGCCGTCGACAATCTACCTGAAATTCCTCCCCTCCGGAAAGATCTTCCTCTGCACGCCTCCCTGCTCCTTCATCACCGACAAAAATGGCGTCGTCTTCTCATCCGCCCGCGACAATGGCATCGATAGTTCTTCATCATTAGTAGTGAGCTTGCCCAGCAGCCTCGAATAATTATGACAGCGTTTCACAATCACGTGCACCACCTCGCCTTCGCGCTGCAGTTGACCTTCCACCATCAGCAGTTTCGACTGGATGATTTCTTTGCGGAATTTATCGAACAGCTTTTGAAACACCACAAGGTTGGCCGTGCCGGTTTCGTCTTCAAGTGTTATGAAACAAATGCCACTGGCTGTGCCTGGTCTTTGCCGCACTAAAATGAGACCGGCAACCTTCACGGGGTCGCCGTCTTTTGCGTTGGCGAGTTGTGCGGTGGTGAGCACGTGAAGCTGATTCAGTTGTTGGCGGACAAAACTCACGGGATGTGCTTTTAGAGAAAGCGATGTGCTGGCATAGTCATGTACCACGTGCTCGGATAATGTCATGGTGGGCAGCGCTATCTTTTCTTCGGCTTCCCCTCTTGCGGGTTGGTTTGCAAAAAGAGCTTGCGGCCGATCTTTTGTGGACACTTGCCACAGGGCTTCACGCCGGTCGTGGTCGAGCGAACGGAAGGCATCGGCATCGGCAAGTTTTTCCAGAACCGTGTCCGACAATCCTGTGTCGCGAAGTTCGGGGATGGAGGTGTAGCGTTGTTTGCGGGCAGCGATCAACACCTTCATGTCTTCTTCGCGCAGTCCTTTCACCTGGCGAAAGCCTAGCCGAAGCGCGTTATGGTTACCTGACTTTTCTTCCAGCAGGTTGTTCCAATCTGAATAGTTGATGTCTACCGGGCGAACATCCACGCCGTGCTTTTGAGCGTCGCTTACAAGTTGGGCTGGTTGATAGAAGCCCATGGGCAGGCTGTTCAGCAGCGCGCACGCAAACACATCGTGATGGTAGCACTTGAGCCATGACGACACATAGACCAGAAGCGCAAAGCTCACCGCATGGCTTTCGGGGAAACCGTAGCTACCAAATCCTTCCAGCTGCCGGAACACACGACGCGCATAGTCTTCGCTATAGCCTTTGCGGGTCATGCCGCTGATTAGCTTGTGTTCGAAATGCGCCATGATGCCCTTCGATTTGAAGGTGGCCATGCTTCGGCGCAGCTCGTCCGCTTCGGCGGGTGTGAACTCGGCCGCCACAATGGCGATCTTCATGGCCTGCTCCTGAAACAATGGAATGCCTAGTGTACGTTTTAGAATTTCTTCCAGCTCTTTTGATGGATATTCTGCACGCTCTTCACCATTCCGCCGCCGCAAATAAGGATGCACCATGTCGCCTTGTATAGGGCCAGGACGCACGATGGCGACTTCAATCACCAGGTCATAAAAAGAGTTTGGTCGCAGCCTTGGCAGCATCGATTGCTGGGCGCGGCTTTCAATCTGGAACACGCCGATGGTGTCGGCATGGCTCACCATTTCATACACGGCCGGGTCGTCCTGGGGAATGTTGGCGAGGGTGAGTTCTTTTCCATAGTGGTTCTTCGCCAGGTCGAAGGCTTTGCGGATGCAGGTGAGCATTCCCAGAGCCAGCACGTCTATTTTGAGGAAGCCCAGGGCTTCGATGTCGTCTTTGTTCCACTCAATGCAGGTGCGGTTTTCCATGCGCGCATTCATGATCGGGCAAAGGTCCGACAGTTCACCTTGTGTGATCACGAAGCCACCCGTGTGCTGGCCAAGCTGACGAGGGAACCCCATGAACTGCGATGTGAGGTTCAGCACCTTCAAAAGATTTGGATCGTCAGGGTTTAGTCCCTGGCTGGCGATGCGTGACCGATCAAAACCTTCGTCGGCAAAATCCCAGATGAGGCCCGACAGCCGGTTGATGGTGTCGACCGACAAGCCCATGGCTTTGCCCACATCGCGGATGGCACCTTTGTGATGTTGTTGTGTGACGGTGGCAACGATCGCGGCACGATTGCGTCCATACTTTTGATAAATATATTGAATCACTTCTTCGCGCCGCTCGTGCTCGAAGTCAACATCGATGTCGGGTGGTTCGTTGCGTGCCGAGGAAATGAAACGCTCAAACAACAGATCAAACTTGGAGGGGTCTACGGATGTGATGCCAAGGCAATAGCACACCGTTGAGTTTGCCGCCGAGCCTCTCCCCTGACACAGTATTTTCTTTTCGCGTGCATACCGCACAATGTCGTATACCGTGAGGAAATATTCCGCATAATTCATTTCCTGCATGAAGTTCAATTCGTAGACAATCGATTTCCTGATTTTCTCCGGGATGTGATCACCAAAAATTTTCTTCGCTCCGTCCCACGCGAGAAAGGTAAGTTCTTCCTGGGGCGAGCGTCCCTGCGTGGTTACTTCCTTCGGGTATTGATATTTCAATTGATCAAGTGAAAAGCAACAGGCTTCGGCAATGACCTGGGTTTGGCGGATGGCATCGGGATAGTGCCGGAACAATCGCTCCATTTCGACGATGGGTTTCAGATAACGTTCGGCATTGGGATGCAGTCGGAACCCGGCGTTATGGATCGTGCACTTCTCGCGCACACACGTGACCACATCCTGCAGCTCGCGACGTGCAGGGTGATGATAGTGAACATCGTTGGTGGCCACCATCGGCATGTGAAGTGTTGTGGCCAGTTGTGCAATGCGATGCAACTGCTTGCCGTCGTCGCCTCCATAGGTTCGCGAGGCTGCGATGTAAAGATGTTCTCCGAATGCCTCACGATATTCGCGCAAGGTTTTCTTGAAATCATCATCAAAATCAAATACATCGTTCAGTGAAGAAGGTGGCAACGCAACAAACTTCAGCCCTTTCGCATGATTGTATACATCTTCCTTAAAGAGATGACATTCTCCTTTCTCTGCACGAAGGTTGCCGGTGGAGAGCAACGCCGACAGCTGTGCATAGGCATAAATGTCGGTGGGATATGCCAACAAACTGGGACCATCCAGCAAATCGAGCCTGCACGACGGAATGATTCGCATCCCCTTCTTTTTGGCGGCAACATGTCCGCGAACAATGCCGGCAAAAGTGTTGCGGTCGGTTATGGCGATGGCATCGTAGCCAAAGATCGCTGCCTGCTCAACCATTTCTTCGGGATGAGATGCTCCTCTGAGGAAGCTGAAGTTTGTAGTGACCTGTAGTTCTGTGTAGCGCATGCTTCCCTCCTGTTATGCAAAAAATCCGTGGATGAACCATTGATACGTTTTGTCGTCATAGTGTCCCAGGCGGAACAACCAGTAGCGATGGCCCGCTTCATCTTCCACGCGGTAGTAGTCGCGATGCTGTCCTTGCTGAAGCCACCACTCCTGCTCTATGCGCTCGGGGCCATCGGCTTTCACAATCTTGTGTATCTTTCCGTTATGGCGAAACAGCATGGGCGGATAGTCTGGGATGGGCGCAGTCACCTCGATGCGTTCGGGGGTTGACAGAAGTTGCAACGGCCTGAGTTTGTCTGCGCGCCACAGCGTGGCTGGCTTCTCGTGGAGCGACGTGGCCAGTTTGAACGAACGCTCCGGCCAGTAATGCTCGTCGGGCACATAGCGGCGAATGGTGTGCATGCCAAGCTTGCCCGTCAGCCGATCAATCAGTTCCGACACGCGCGTGTCTTCCAGACCTCCCGATCCTTCCCACATTTTTTCCTGCTGCGCAAAGTGATCTTCCACCTTCGGAGCTTCCAACACAAACAGCTCGATGCCTAATGCCGGCTCGATGGTGGGCAGTTTTATCTCGAACAGTTTGAACAAATGCCGGACGCTGTGCGAGGGACGATTGGTTGCGATATCAACCTTTTCCACTTTCCCATCTACCCGATAGCCCATGAACACCGCTGTGCGAAGTCCTTTCTGTTCCTGCCGCAAGCGTAGACACAAAGTTTCCAACAACTGCTGCAAAGCGATCTCTATGCCTGGGCCAGTCACAATAGGTTCCATACACGGCAGTCGTTCCTGATAGGGCACTATGGGTTGTACGGGCTCGATCATTTCTTCGGCCTGACCCAACGCCATGTCCAGGCGGAGAATGAAATGCGGACCGAAGCGGCGGCGCAGTGAGGCGCGTGGCATGTTGATGAACTGGCCGATGCGATGAAGCCCCAGTTTGTGCAAACGCTCCACGGCATCCACTTCCAGGCGCAGACTTTCCGGAGGCAATGGAAGCAACGCTTCAATATGCTGGCCTTTGGCAACCACAAGGGGTGCACGCCCAAAACGCGCAACGGCCCAGGCTGTGCCCACGGTGTCGGCCATGGCAGCACGAACATCGTATCCGCGGCCGCTCAGTTTTTTAACAATCTCTTCCAGATACGGCACATCACCACCCCAAAGATGCGGACAACCGGTGACGTCAAACAGCAAACCATCGGGCGGATCTATCGCGACAAACGGTGTGAAACGAATGCACCATTCCGCAAGTCGCTTCAATAGTCTTTCTATAAGATCCGGCTTATCATCCTGCACCTCTAGCGTAGTAATAATGGCGCGGGCATCGGCAAGCACCATGCCGCTACGAATGCCTTTGCTTTCGGCTTCGGCATTGGCCGCTGTGATGACCATGCGGCCACGGGAGTTTGCTCTCAACACAAAAGGCAGTTTCTTCAGGTGCGGCTGGCCGATGGTGAACCAGTCTGTGGTGAGGTGCCGGAACCATATGGATACAAAACGTTTTGCCATGTCATCCGACTTTCTTCGATTGTTCGTGCGAAACAGAATGCGGTTTGTAGACCTGCTGAAATCTTCCGTTGGTCCATTGAAGATCCCACACACCCGGCTTGCCATTTCGGATTCTTAACAACTCAACCTTCCATTGTGGAAAGCCCACACCGGGCAAATCGTCTACCGGGTCGCTCGGCAGGGGTGTGATCTGCCATCGCGAAACGCAGGCGGTGGTGCCGGGCTTCCGGGCATTGTTGCGCAAAACAAATCCCGTGACCTGACTTTGCTCCACGGCCAATTGCAAACGTCGAGAAGCTTTGAAACTAATGTCATGGACCTCTCCCACCACGGCTGTTAATGCGCCGCATTTCAAAGCTTCGTCCATGGCCCACAACACATCCTTTTCTTTTTGCAAATCCACAAACACAAAGCGATCGGGCTGTATACCAAAAGTTTTCAAAGCCGGTGGGAAAAGTGTTCGCGAGGCACTGATCCAAAGCGCGGTGCCAAAGGGCCCCATAAGTGCTGACAGAAGTCCAGCCACAAAGCCGCTGGTGGCCGCTGCCTCTTCACACTGCGAAGCCAGAAATTCGTGAACCGCACCCACCGGGAATGTGGCCTTGGGAAAAGCGTGCAGGATAGGCCCAAGCCCGACATCGACAGCGCTGCCTTTAGAGGATTTAAATCCCTGCAGCCGCAGAATATCCATTTGCAACGCGGCAAAGGCATCAGCTTTATTTAGGGGTACCATGAGCTTGAGGTGAGTGAGGCTCAAAAGTAATAAACTAATTTAATTAGTTTACAAAACTAATACATTTAGTTATTTAAAGTAAGGAATGCCCATCCTAAACTTGCTCAGGAGTCAAAAGATTAGGATATTAGTCTAAACGACCCTCCCTCTGAAAAAAAGTATTTCCATAGTCTTGCTCGTGGCTTCTGCCATGACAGCTGTCGCACAAAGTCACGTCATCGACAGTTTGCAACGCGTGGTGGCCTTGCAGCGACACGACAGCCTTGAGATGGAGGCCCTCCTGGACCTGACAAACGAATTTATGCGACGGGATTTGCAGCAGGCCAAGGCTTATGCCCGCGAAGCCCTTCAGCTGTCAAAGACCCGCCAAAGTGTTTATGGCATAAGTTCAGCCTACTCCTACCTCGTAACCACCAACCAAAACCTGGGCTTCCCCGACAGCGCCAACACCTGGTTTTCCAAGCTGGAAAAAGTGACTCAGGATAATCCAACCTACACCAAAGTGCTGACGCAGTTCAACACCACGGCAGGGCTTTACTACAAGAATCAGGGACAGTATAAAAAAGCAATCCCCTATCTGCTCAGCAACCTGAAGCTGCTCACAGCCGAAAATGAAAACCGTGCCGGTCTGTTCCTCAATATTGGCAACGCCTACAACAACCTTGGCGATTTTAAGAGCGCGGTGCACTATCACTTGCAATCGTTGAGCCTCTTCGAGAAACTTCAAAACAAGCGTGGTCAATCTTTCTGCCTGAACAGCCTGGGAAGGGATTTCTATTCCCTAAAGCAGATGAACCGCGCGCAGGAATATTTTGAGCGTTCATTAAAAATGAAAATAGCGCTCGAAGACAAACGTGGGTCCATTCCAACACTGATGGCGCTGGGCGATATCTATACGGAACTGAAACAATATGCCGTGGCCGAAAGCTACTATAACCGCTCCATTCAACTGGCACAGCAAATGCAATTGCCGGGCGAAGAGGTTAGAGGCCTGTTTCAGAAGGGATTGTTCTTTAAAACCACCGGCAATTTGAAGGAAGCCCGCGCCACACTCATGAGCGGCCTGAAGCTGGTGCAACGAACCGGCGACAGCACCATCACAGCCCAGGTGAAATCCGAACTGCTGGGACTGGACCTGCTGGAGAAAAAAGAAAAGACCGACGAGCAATCGCTGCTGAACAGCCTCAACACCGTGATGCTTTCGGGCGACCGCAAAGCCCAGTCGGAAGCGTATAGCCAGCTTGGCGAGTTCTATTCCCTGAGCAAGCAATACGACAAGGCCTACCAGTATCTTCTGAAATTCCATTTGTTGGAAGACAGCGTGCAGGGAAAAAATGTGCTGCTGCAGATGAAGCAGTTGGAAGAGCAGTTTGAAAGCGAGAAGAAGGAAAAGGAAATCGCCCTCCTCAAGAAAGACCAGGAGTTGCATCGCCTGGAGGCAAGCCGACAAAGGGCCAACGTCGTCATCATTTTTGTGGTGTTGGTTTCGGTGATTATCATCAGTGCCTTGCTGGTGAATCGCTACCGCGTGAAGAGCCGCACAAAACGGCTGGTGGAAATGGAACGCATGCGAAACGCCATTGCCCGCGACCTGCACGACGACATCGGCTCAACACTGTCGAGTATTAACATCATCAGCCAGCTGGCTCTGCAGGATGCCAATGGCAGCGCTCCCCTGTTTCAACGCATCGCGCAACATTCGTCGACCATGATGGAAAGCATGTCTGACATTGTGTGGTCGATCAATCCCAACAACGACACGCTCGAACAGGTGGTGAGCAAGATGAAAGAGTTTGCCTCCGAAATACTGGACCCGCTGGAGATTGAATATTCGTTCACAGGAGAAGATGCCCTTCAAGGGTTCGCCATGGACGCGGCCGTTCGCAAGAATGTATTTCTTATTTTCAAGGAAGCCGTGAACAACGCGGCCAAATACAGCGCCGCAAGTCACATCCGGATTGCGTTTTCAAAGAAAGGCCACGCCGTTCAGCTCACCATTACCGACAACGGCAAAGGCTTCGACACCACCGGCGCCACGTCGGGCAACGGTCTGCGCAACATGCAGGAAAGGGCTCGCTTCCTTCGCGGAACGCTGGCTTTGGCCTCGTCTGCCCAGGGAACAGAAGTGCAACTCTCCCTCCCCATCACATGATCGGGGTATTTCCACAGCCATGAGAAATAATCACATTTACCCAATTGATCAGGATGTTATGAAATCATCGGTGCTCATTTTTGAGGACAACGACTTGCTGCGCGAAAGTGTGGGCAACATGATCAGGCGAAGCGACTCCTTCAGTCTGGCTTCGGCATTTGAGAATGTGCTCAACGTAGAGCAGCAGGTGAAAACCCTGAAGCCCGACATTATCCTCATGGACATCGATATGCCCGGACTCAACGGCATCCAGGCGTTGCAGGTGATCCGGAAGTTCAACGCCACCGTGCCCATCATCATGCTCACCGTGTTCGACGACAACGGCCGGGTGTTTGAAGCCCTTCGCGCCGGCGCATCGGGCTACCTGCTCAAGAAACACATCTCCCTGAAACTGTTCGATGCCATCCGCGATGTGCTCGACGGCGGCGCCCCCATGTCGCCCAGCATTGCCCGCATGGTGCTGGCGTCCATGCAACACAAAACGGTGATCGAAAATCCTTACCAGCTCACGTCGCGCGAAAGAGAAATCCTGACCTCACTCAGCAAAGGCAACAGCTATAAACTCATCGCTTCCGAGTTCGACATCAGCATCGACACGGTGCGCACGCACATAAAGAAGATCTACGAGAAACTCCAGGTACACTCGCAGACCGAAGCCGTGTCTAAAGCCATCAACGAGAAACTGGTGTAAGGCCATGGCCTATTCTTCCCCGGGCGAGCCCACCTCAAACGCGTCGCGGCAAAGTTTGCTCCGCATGCTGTTGCTATTCACAGCGTGGCTTGCCATCATCGCGCTGTCGCTGTGGTTTTACTACACCAACGTGCTGGTCTACCTTCGCGGCTTTCGTAGCAGGATTTTTGGTGATTCACTTTTTCACAACCAGGCTTGGGTGGTGATGCATCTTGTTGGTGGCACGTTTGCGTTGTTGCTGGGGCCCATGCAGTTCTGGCCGTGGTTACGAAACCGGTTTCTGTCTTTGCACCGGCTGGCGGGCAAGCTCTATATGGCGGGTGTGTTGCTGATCGGACTGTCTGCACTGAGGCTGTCGCTCCTCAGCTTTTGTGAACCTTGCCGGGTGTCGTTGTTCATACTCGCGGTGCTGGTGCTGATCTCCACGGCGTTTGCGTGGAAGGCCATCAAAGCCCACAACCTCAAAGCCCATCGGCAGTTCATGACCCGGAGTTATATCTGTGTGCTTTCATTCGTGGCAGTCCGCATCGACGATATCCTGTCTTTAGATTTCTTCTTCGGCACGCTCGAAGACCCCATGTTCAGGAGAACGGTGAACGAATACTTCTTTTCGTTTGTGCCATTGCTGGTGGGTGAGATCGTTATGACGTGGTGGCCTGCCGCGATGTCAACATTTAAGCTGAAGGGCAAGTGAGAAGGGACTGACAGAGTTTCAAGTGTCAATATCCTTGATCAATATAAATCTCCTGCGCTACACCTTTTTTATACTTGTCGATTAGTTTCACAACGCTTTGTATTGCAGGACAATTCTCCTGGCGGAGCTTGGGTAGAAATTGTAGCTGATCGTCGTATGCCTGGCTTGTGCCGTTGTTTTGAAACAATGATTCGAGTTGATTCGGAACCAGAAAATCACACCGATCACTGCCAATTTTGTCTCTGAATTCAGAAATGTAAATGCTCAGTCCCTTCGGGTCGTAATCTCCAAAATGGAGATATTGGTTTGAAACTCCTCTCAGCCATTCAGCAATGGAATTGCTATTCAGAAAACGCCACACAAACAGGGGGCGCATGCCCTCAAATAAATGACGCTGACGTTCAATATACTTGAAGTTCTCATGATTCTCCACTCCCACCACCCGAACGTCTGGAGGTATTCGAAACGTTTCAAAGTCGTGCACAAAGGAGAAAATTCCAGGCTGATGCTTCAGCACTAAACGTTCACCGTTCAATTCATAGGGTATTTCCTCATACGCATTGATAAGAAAGCCTTTGAACACTCTGGTCTTCCTGTTCTTTGAATCAGATGCTGCTTTTACGGACTCACTGCGCTCTACGGTTTCCTTTTCCTGGAATGCAATGTACTCCGACAGGGAGGGTATGTCGTATTTATGTTGAAGATAACGAATCAGGTTGACGGCATCGGGGCAACGTACTTTGCGTCGTTGAGCGCCCGCGGGTAACTCTTCAAGTATCCCATCGTTAATAAATCTAATCAAATGTTCTAGCGCACTTCCTGAAAATTCCCCACGGTTCACGACATGTCCATCGTGCAACACGAGCAGTAACTTTGCGAAGCGGGAGTTTATCTTCATCACGGCTCAATCGTCATCGTCAACAAAGGCACCACCTTCACATAGCCATTCGAATCCTTCCGGAACTTATAGGTGTAGTTATAATGCGTCTCCAACTTGCTCTCGTTGGGCAAACCGTTGATGAGGCAGATGTTGCGCTCTTCCGCAAAGTTGATGAGCTCCTTCAGGTAAGGTGCCGAAATCTGGCCCACCTCGTCGATGATGCAATGCACGCTGAAGTTGCGCGCCGTCTTCTCGGTCGATTCTTTGATGAACACGTTCAGCAGGGTGATGTAGATCACGGCCTTCACCAGCATGTCGGTTCCGGTGGAGCCTACTTTGTCGATCTTCTCGATCCAGCCTGTGTCGTTCTTGCCTTCCTTGATGCGGAAGCGCAGCTCGAACAGGTCCTGTACGCGAATCTCTTCGTGTTTCTCTTCGTTGATGGTGCGTTGCAGATCGCCCAATAGCTCCACCGAACGTTTGTCGATTTCGCTCTTGGCCTTGTTGTTGGTGTTGAAGAGGTTGGCTTCGCCGTAGAGGAACGGGTTCTGTTCTCTGAACTCGGTGATGCGTTGCAGCTTGCGCAGCACTTTGTTTTCGCTGTCTTCCGATTTCAGCTTGATGTATTCAATGAGCTTCGAATCTTCGAACGAGGCTTTGCTGAAGTCGGCTTCCATCTTGCCGATCATTTTGTTGATGCGGCCCTTGTGTTCCGTCAGCGCTTTCATTTTGCTGGAGATGGCGTCGATGAGCATGCCGTGGCTTTTGGCCACTTCGGCAATAGAGATCTGGATTTTGTTTTCGGTATAGAACTCCTGGAGGTAGGCCGCAAAACGTTCGTATTCCGCCTCCCCTCCTGTGCCGCCAATCTTGAAGTTGAGGTGATTGTCGGGACGGAAACGTCCGGCAAATTCGCTGATGTTGTCTCTGAACTTTTCGAACTGGTTGTGAAACTCCGTGTCGTTGGCCAGCAACTGCGAGCATAGACCAATGATGCCGGCTTCGGCGTGCTCCGCGGGTGCAGGTTCAATGAGGTGACGCAAGCGGTCGTAGAGCGTACGCCCCATGAAGTGCTGCTCGAAATGGTGGATGCCGTCCACAAAGTTTTTCAGAGAGCCCGAAAGGTCGCGGCTCTCGTTGTCGAGTTGCTTTTTGCGTTTGGTGTAGGCTTCTTTCTCGTGCGAAAACTCGTTGTCGGTTTGCCGGATGCGCTCTTCCAGCTTTTCTTTCTCGTGCTTGAACTCCCCCACTTTGTCGAACAGTTCGCGTTTGTCTTTGCGATAGTCGTTCAGCAGTTCGGCGTTCTTCTCCAGGTTTTGCAATGCGGCCCTGATATCTTCGATTTCTTTCTTCAGCTTTTTGATGCGCGTGTCGTCGATGCCTTTCTTTTTCAGCACGGTCGACTTTTCCTTTTGCCACTTGCCCTTGCGTTCTTCAAAGTCGGCCAGCCGGTCTTCCTTTTGTGAGGTGATCTTTTCGGCTTCCTTGCTAAAGGTTTTGGTGAGCTTGGCCAGTTTGTCGTTGAACGTCTCGTCGAGTTTAGACAGCTCCTTCTTCAGCACGGCCTGCAGTTCGTCAAGCGTTTGCTTCACGGTGGCCATTTCCTTCTTCAGGGTTTCCTGCGCGGTATAGACTTCAATTAGATCTTTCTCGCGTTGTGCTTCGGCCTTCCGGTTCCAGTCGTGCAGGTCGAGGCCGTATTGTTTTTCTTTCTGTTCGTCCTGGTTTGCTTCATAGTCCAGCTGCATGATCTCGTTCTTGAGGTGCGCGGTCTTCTTGCCTATAGAAGCGAGCTTGGCTTGCTCGTCGCGGGCTTGTTCTTCGCGGAAGTCGAGGAAGGCCTGGTTCAACACGGCAATGCGGTCGCGATAGCCGCTGCGCTCAAGCTCATATTCTTCCAGTGTTTTCGAATAGACCTTCACATTCGAGAGGTCGAGCTGAATGCCATACAACGACTCGATGCCCTTCTTCAGTTGTTTGGGATTGAGTTCTTTGTTGAACAGGATTTCTTCGTTGCAGACCTTGCCAATGGTTTCATACCAGTTGGGGTAATGCTCTTGCAGATAACCAAAGAACGCATGCTGGTGAACGGCAAGCTTCTCGTCAATCACGGCGATCTGGGCTTCGAGGCTCACCACCTCCTGTTTGTTCTTCTCGATATATTGCTCAGACGTGATCCGGTTCTTCTCGCGGATGTGGTCGCCTTCTTTCTTCAGCGAATCGATGGTGTTGTTCTTCACGGCAAGGGCTGAGGTACGGTCGCTTTTGCGCACGCGAATGTCTTCGAGGTGGCCATTGAGCAGCTTCACCTCCTGGGCAAAATATTTGCGTGTGCGCAGCTCGCGTTCCTTGAATTCGGCGTCTTTCAATTCCAGCTCATGCGTTGTCTTCAGCTGTCGGAAGCGTTCGGCATTTGCGGCGTGACTTTCCTTTAGCTCACTTTCTTCCTTGCGATAGGCATCGCGCAGTTGGTTCTTGTCGTCGTGATATTTCTTGTCGAGCTGAAGGCCTTGCGTGCTAAGCATGTGCTCAAACTCCTTGCGTTCGTTTTCGAGGGCGTCGAACAGGGTTTTGAATTGCTGCTCCACATCGCTGAAGCCGGCGGTGAGGGTGGCATACTCATGTTCGCGGGCCTGCAGTTCGATTTGCAGTTGTGGTTTCTCTTCGGCTTCGCGCAAAAGGTCCACAATGCCTTTGTCTTCGTAGTCGGCCAGTTTCTTGTCGGCTTCTTTGAGCTTCGATTTCAGTGCGCCGATTTCCTGGTTCGACTCCTTGTTGCGTTCGCGGTGCTGTTCGTCCTTTTCGCGAAACTCGGCTTCCAATCGCGCAATCAGTTCTGTTTTCTCGTGCACCTGCACGCTGATGGTTTCCTTCTGCAGGGCGGCATATTTCAACGCACCGCCAAGCTCGCCGGCCAGCACACGTTGTTTTATTTTCAGTTGCTGGATGTGTGCAAAGTTGTCGCGGATCAGGTCGCTGCGCTGTGCGTTCTCCTTTCGGAAGAAGGTCTCGATGTCGTGATAACGCTCCGTGAACTGGCGCAGCTGCCGCTCGATGGTCTTCAGCTCGATGGTGGTGTGCTTCGAGCTGATAGAGTTGGCAATACATTCTTTTACAAACTCAGCCTTGATAACCGACTCCGAGCTGAGAAAGATAGACGTGATGGCCAGCGGAATGTTGTGGTAGTTGGCGTTGCCCTTCATCAACCCGAACTTCTTGTATTTCTTGTCGGGGTCGGCGCCGTAGATGATGTTGCGATAGCGCTCAAAGGTTTCTACCTGGTCGCTATAGAGTACTTTGTTTTCATTAAATTTTCCCAGCACGGCCTTGGGCACCAGCGCTTCGCTTTCGGAGATGTAGTGCTCCTGCACAAACTCGCTTTCCACAAACCGGTAGAACAGTTTGTTGTTGCGATACACCATCACATGAAAGAGGCCTTCTTCGGTGGCAATTTCATAGATGATGTAGGAGTTTGGGAATTGAAAATAATAATCTTCAAAAGACTTCTGCGACGACGAGATGCCCAGGCCGCGCGTGTTGGCGCTGTAGAAAAAAAGAATGGCCCGTTGCAGCGTGGTTTTGCCCATGTTGTTGGTTCCCACAAAGCACGTGTTGCCCGCAATTTCTACTGCGCTGTAGTCCGTGTTCGCTATGTTGATAAAAATGATCCGGTTAAGGATTCTTCTGTTCTCCATCCTCTTCAATCGTTATGAGCGAGATCACTTCTTCGAGGTAATGAATGGCATCCATCACCTTGTAGGTATCTTCGTCCTCTTGTTCAAAAAATCCGGCTTGTGTGAGTGTTCCGGCAATCTCGGCCACCTTGTCTACCATCTTCTCGCGGCGCGACAGGCTCAGCAGTTTCATCTTCAGGCGTTCGTTCGAAAAACACTCTTCGGCAATCTGCGTCACCCGGTAGCGTGTGCCCACGCTGGGCTTCGTGTCCATCGACGAAAAGAAGTCCATCACGTCGATGTAGTAGGAAAATTGTTCCAGCTTCTTTTCCATGATCAGGTTTTGCTCGTCGGGCTGGCTGAAGTAGAAATAGTTGTGCCCGCGTTCCAGCACATAGCCGGTGTGCGAGAAGAACTCCTTCAGCAGGCTGTAGTTTTCTTCATAGCTGATCACGTCAAACAACTTGCCCTTGCTGCCATTGGAACTAATGAAGTTTCCACGGCTCAGGATGGCAAAGATTTCAGGTGTCTGTTTGGGAACGTTCATGCGCTTGGCCTTTTCATTTTGTTAGCGTTCTCACTTTTTTTGTTTTCACCACAACCGGTTCGGGTTGTGCCGTTGCTTCCATGGGCGGTGCCGGTGGCTCAACTGGCATGGGTTCGGCCAACGCCTTTTGTTTGGCGGGCTTGATCACCGCATAGCCGATCTTCATGCGTTGTTTCTTCTCGTTCACATAGTCTATCTTGACCAGCTTGCCCGATATTTTCAGTTTGGCATCATAGTCGATCGAGATGCCCACATAGAGCGATATTCTTTTCTCGATGCTCAACTCCCCTACCTTCTCGGGAAACTTGTATTGCATCACAAACTGAAACAAGTCGGAGTCGCTCTGCATAAACTTCTCCACCAGCCCGGCAATGTTCATGCTGGCAGACTCCTCGCGGTTGTCGTTGTCAAACCCCGCGGCCATCTTGCCGGCCGGCTTGCGTGTGTTGTTCCGGAGCAAGTCCAGCTTCACGGCCACCTTGCGCGCAAGGGCATAGCCCTGGTCGGTGTGCAGGAAATCGAGCGACAGCCGCGACTTCAGTGGATTGCGTTTCTGGAACATGAGCGCCTTGGTGCCCGCCACCACATCCACAAAGTCGGTCTTGTATTTCAGTTCTTCATAGTCCTTCAATTCCTTGAGGCGCTGTATTTTTTTGTAGATGACCGCCTGGTATTGAATCTTGTTGATGTAGTCGATGATCTGCGA
Source organism: Chryseolinea lacunae (assembly GCF_016735595.1). Taxonomy (GTDB): domain Bacteria; phylum Bacteroidota; class Bacteroidia; order Cytophagales; family Cyclobacteriaceae; genus Chryseolinea; species Chryseolinea lacunae. The sequence goes on along the minus strand of NZ_JAERRB010000007.1, from coordinate 132,212 downwards.
CTGGATCTCGTTCAGATAGTCGCGGTTGCGCACCAGCACATAGCGCAGGTCCAGCACGATAGAGCTCAGCTCGGGATCGATGATGGTGTTGAAAAAGCCCTGCGCATCCGACACTATCTGCTCCGACTCTTTGATGAGGTTGATGATGTCGTCGCGCTTGCGCTTATACTTATCCAACTCCTGCAATTTGATGAGGTAGTTGTCCTGGTTCTTGTAAGTGTCGTCGATGTTTTTGTGCAGCTTCATCACCTCGCGCGAGGTGGTGGAGTTGATTTTTTTGAGCGACCGCTTGATATTGCGCAGGAACTTCGGGTTGCTGTCGATGCGGTAGTAGCGCAGGTTTTCATTCAACGCCTGGATGTTGTCGTTGATGAAGCTGGTGGTCACCTCGCCAATCTCCAGGAACTCTTCAATGAAGGTGAGGATGCGGTCGTCGAGCCCGATGATGTTGTCGTTCTCGTGGATGATCTCATACATCACGAGTTTCTCAAGCCGTTCGTCGGTCATGTCCTCGCGGGCCAGGATTTCCGACTTGTTGATGGAGTCCTTATTCCCAAAAAGCATCTCAATGATTTCCCGGCTCTGGTAGAGCAGGTTCACGAGATCTTTTATGGTTAAGGGGGCTTTCAAACAGGATTATTTTGCGAAAATAAGAATTTGAGATAAAGTGCCGGGCATAAATCGGGAGGGCAAAGCCAAATCTCGCTTTAAAAGTTTTAAGTGTTTGATTTTCAGTAGAGTAAGGAGCACGTTAAACATGCATTTTTCGACGGTTTTTCATACAAAAATGCATTCTCACCGCCGCGCTCCGGACGTTGGCAAGGCAGGATTTGCGAAGGTTGCCAGGTATGGATGTCCGTTTAATTCGGGCTATCACCTTGCCTGCGGTCTTCCGGTCCGGAAACGAGCCGTTGCGCAAACAGAACGCGTCGGCAATGTATTGAGTCGCAAACATAAAATATGCGGTCGGCGGGGGTAAAAACAGGCATTTTGAATGTGCTCGTAGAGAAAGCGCGAAACTTTGTTATAACAGAGGGCAGCCATTTCTGCCCGGGAAATGGAGGGATTTTGTTATGGAGAAATGAAGGTCTGATCTTATAAGATGTGTGAGTACGATGTTAGAAGAAGTGTGGTAACGATGTTAGAAGAAGTGTATGAACTATTCGGCTTATCGTGAGGTACGATGTTATAAGAAGTGTGTGAACGATGTTAGAAGAAAATTATGAATGATTCCACTAGAGAGTTGAGTACGATGTTATAAGAAGTGTGTCATCGATTCGGTTTGTTTTGTGGAATGATGTTGGAATTGTTCCTCACCAACCCCGGTACTCTCCCACATCATCCGTGGAAAAAATACAAAGCAAGCTACAACCACCATCGCCTGACGTGGGCCTGAACCATTCAATTGTTCCCCACCGACCCCGGCAGGGGTCTCCTGTTTATAGCCGCCGGTCTCCGGCGGAAAGTACAAGCATCAAAACCAAAGCGCCATGCTCGCACGTTCTCGTGGCACTCGTTCTTCATGGCGCGCAACGCGCACCCTTTACAATGCAACGTGCATTCCTGCAATGCCGAATGGAACAATCCCGCGCGTGCAAAACACATCGGCCGAATCTACAGAGCCCACGTTTTAACAATTTGCCAGCGCGCTTTTAAAGCCCACCCCATTCCCGCCATCGCCACCACACATCCATAATTATCCGCCTCTAAACAAAAGTGCTGTGAAGAGTGGTTTCTATTTAGCATCTTGGTTACATCTCAAACAATACCCAAACAACCCAAACTCAATTTATCATGAACTCAAGAAGAGACTTCCTTCAGAAAATAGCAGGCTCGGCGCTGGCCTTGCCCGTGTTGTCGTCGTTTGCCCCGCGCGAACTGATGCAGGCCGACGAAACGCCCTATCAGGGGCCGGTGCTGCGTGTGGCCATCCTGGGCCTGGGCAGCTATGGCGAACGTGTGGCCGAGGCTATGAAAGACTGCAAGCGCGCCAAGCTGGTGGGTGTCATCAGCGGCACGCCATCCAAGGTCAAGACCTGGCAGGCCAAGTATGGCATTCCGGAAAAGAACTGCTACAACTACGAGAACTATGATCAGATCAAAAACAATCCAGACATCGACGCGGTCTATGTGATCACGCCCAACGGTCTTCACAAGGAACAATCCATTCGTGTGGCCAAGGCGGGCAAGCATGTGATCTGCGAAAAGCCCATGGCCGTCAACGCCAAAGAAGCACAGGAGATGGTGGATGCGTGCAAGGCCGCCAAGGTGAAATTGCTGATCGGCTACCGCATGCACTTCGAGCCAAAGACGCTGGAAATTATTCGTCAGCGCAAAGCGGGCGAGTTCGGAAAAGTACTTTTCTTTCAAGGCCTCTCGGGCTTCATCATTGGCGACCCAACACAGTGGCGCCTCAACAAGAAGCTGGCAGGCGGCGGTGCCATGATGGACATCGGCGTTTACTCCATCAACGGCTCGCGCTACATGATTGGCGAAGACCCCATCTGGGTAACGGCCCAGGAAACAAAAAACAATCCACAGAAATTTAAAGAAGGCGTAGACGAGACCATCCAGTTTCAACTGGGCTTTCCCGGTGGCGCCGTGGCATCGTGCTTGTCGACCTACAGCATGAACAACCTCGACCGCTTCTTCCTGAACGGCGACAAGGGTTTTGCCGAAATGGCCCCTTCAACAGGCTATGGACCCATCAAAGGCAGAACAAACAAAGGCGAACTGGAATATCCCCACGTGACACACCAAACCGTGCAGATGGACGAGATGTCGGACATCATCCTGCAAGGCAAGCAACCCATTGTGCCTGTTGATGGCGAAGAAGGTTTGAAGGACATGAAGATCGTGGACGGCATCTTCCTGGCTGTGCAAACCGGAAAGAAAGTGGACCTTAAGCTCTAGGCATTATCTAAAATACTTTGCTGACTTCGGTTGGTCATGTCATCAATAACGGACAGGCCAGCCGAAGTCATTTTTTTGTTAGGCAATGTTCTGTCATAGCATAGTCTCTCGTTGAGGACTATGCGGGTTCTAGAATGAAACGCACAGTCCTCGAAGCGAGAGACTGTGCTTGGACGCTTAACTAATATTCGGATACAACGCAGTCTTTCAATGAACTGATCAAAACGCGTGATCTACCTGACTATCAACTGCCCCACTAGCATCGCTTGAATCTATGCGCGAAGAAGATTTCACGTTCACGCCGCCGCAGTTTTTGTTGTACTCTCTAAAGATGGCCACCACATCGGCACTGGTATAGAACTCCGATTTGATTTTCCGGACCAACATCGGGCAGTCTTTCATGTAGTCCGAAAAGAAGTTGACGAAGTCTTTCTCCTTTGGAATCATCGGGAGCAAATCGTTCTGCCGGGCGAACGAGCCTGAGTTGAAGCCGCCAATCTTGGTTACCCGGAAGGGTGTGCGCATCATGTGAAATTCCGATTCCTGTTTTTTCTTGAAGATGTAGACTTCGCCTTCGTCGAGGACGTAGCCGGGATAATAGTAGAGCTCGGTGGGTCCGTCGGCTTCCAGTCGCATAAAGAAGCTCACCTCGGGTGTCACCAGGCTGCGGAACACGGTGCCGTTGGTTATATAGCCCAGGATGTCGCGGGGATAGAGCGTGTGCACGCCGCGATCGTCGCTCACCTCGAGGGCAGTGAAACGCTGCTTTGTTTGCTCGGCCCGTTTTTGGGGCCACCTCAATTTATGTTTGACGGTGTCTGACGACAGGGTTATCACGTCGCCTTCCACAAGCGACTGCGACTGCACATGCATCGCCAGGGCGAATACGATCGCCAACATCAGGATTGTGCCAACAGGATTTCTTGTGCGCATGCTTTTCCAAAAATACGAAAGGTCCTGTGAAAATTTGAGTCGCCTGCCTTCGTTGCGGGTAGGATGCTCTCAGGGGGTAGGGCTTAAGATGGGTCTATGGTGCCTGTACTCATCCTGCGTTTATCCTCCGTTTTGAAACGGAGGATAAACGCAGGATGGATACAGCCACATTAGCGCCAGGCAGAGCCAAAAAATTGATCGACGTGCTGCGCCCTCATAGGCCGATGTTGGCTGCGTAATGCCGCATACTCTGTTGATGAAAATGTTCGGCGCAGCACGCGTTGTGCGCTCAACAAAACTTCCTGGCCTTCGCACGCGTCGATGGAGCACTAACTTCCCGACGCTGTCATGTGAACAAACCTAGCCGTCTCATAACCAGTGCGCTATACACATCCAGTGCAATGCTGCAGGGCGATTTTATCCCCGAAAATGAGCATCGTTTGTGCAACGAATGTGGATAACCTGTTTCACGACGTTCCACGATGGCGTCAGTTTTCACATATATTTGCAGCCCGGCCGTTCCCTCAGACCGGATTTTTTGTTTTTATAAACCGTCAACTAAAGTAAATGGGAAAAATTATTGCGATAGCAAATCAAAAGGGGGGTGTTGGTAAAACCACTTCGGCTATTAACCTCGCAGCAAGTTTGGCTGTATTGGAATGCAAAACGTTGCTGGTAGACGCCGACCCTCAGGCCAACTCCACCTCGGGTCTTGGTCTCAACCCCAAAGACATCAGCCAGGGTATTTATGAATGTATGGTAGACGGTGTAGATCCCAAGGACGCTATTGTCAAAAATGACCTGAAATTCCTGGACGTGCTTCCCTCTCACATCGACCTTGTAGGTGCCGAAGTGGAAATGGTGAACATCGAACGTCGCGAGGAAAAAATGCGCGATGCGCTGGGCAAGGTGAAAGACGACTACGACTTCATCATCATTGACTGCTCGCCGTCGCTCGGCCTCATCACCATCAACGCGCTTACTGCCGCCGACTCGGTGATCATTCCCGTGCAATGCGAATACTTCGCGTTGGAAGGGTTGGGCAAACTCCTCAACACCATAAAGATCATCCAAACGCGATTGAACCCGCGGCTTGAAATAGAAGGTATTCTGTTGACGTTATACGATTCGCGCACAAGTCTGGGCAACCAGGTGGTGGAAGAAGTGCGAACGCATTTCTCGAAGATGACGTTCAAAACTATCATCCCCCGCAACGTGAAGCTCAGCGAGTCGCCCAGCTTTGGGTTGCCCGTGATTGTGCACGACGCCGAAAGCAAAGGCGCCATCAGCTACCTGAACCTGGCGCACGAAGTTCTGGATAAAAATGGAATGTCGAAATGAGCAAAAAGAAAGCATTAGGAAGAGGCTTGAGCGCTTTGCTAAGCGACAGCCCCGCAGACGATAGACTGGAAGTGGACAGCATGCCGGTGAACCTGGAGGCCGAAAGTGCCACCACACCCGAAGTTGCCCCCGTAGCCGCCACGCCCACCAATGGCATGACGGAGATTCCGGTATCGGAAATTGAAGTGAACCCTTTCCAGCCCCGCACCCACTTCGATCAGGAAGCGTTGCTGGAACTGGCCGAGTCCATCACCGTGCACGGCATCATCCAACCCATCACGGTGCGGAGACTGTCGGAGCATCAATTCCAGTTGATCTCGGGTGAGCGACGTTTTCAGGCGTCGAAACTTGCCGGCCTCGAAACCATTCCGGCCTATGTGCGATCGGCCAACGATCAGCAGATGCTGGAGATGGCCCTCATCGAAAACATTCAGCGCGAAAACCTGAATGCCATCGAAATTGCCCTCAGCTACCAACGCCTCATGACGGAGTGTAGCCTGAAGCAGGACGAACTGGGCGAGCGCGTGGGCAAGAACAGAACCACGGTGACCAACTACCTGCGCCTGTTGAAACTCCCCCCCGACATCCAGATCGCCGTGCGCGACAACAAACTGTCGATGGGACATGCCCGCGCCATCATCAACGTGGAGAATGCCGACCAGCAACTCTATATATTCAAGCAGGCTGTGAACGAAGACCTGTCGGTGCGCAAAGTGGAAGAACTGGTGCGCGAAATCTCCGAACGCAAGGCATCGACCAAGAGCGAATCGGCAGAAACAGCATCATCGGCACCCGCCTCGCGCGAAATAGCACAGCTTCAAACCAAACTCTCGTCACACTTTGGCACTCGTGTTGTAGTGAAAAGCGACGGCAAGAAGGGCGACATCCGCATTCCCTTCCTCTCCGTAGAGGATCTGAACCGGATATTGGACATCCTCAAGATGTATTCCTAACTTGCGTTATCAAACGCGCATGAAGAAACACGTAGTCCTTGCATTTGCAATCTGTATCATCAGTGCCGGCGCGGCCTTCGCGCAGGGCACAAAGGCGGCGGTCGACCGTGAGAGCGACAGCCTCATTGTGGAAAGTCAGGACACCGTGTTGCTCAAGACCTATGCCGCCCGCTACAATCCGCGCAAGGCTTTGCTCTATGCCGCCGTGTTGCCCGGGCTTGGGCAGATCTACAATAAAAAATACTGGAAGCTTCCCCTCGTGTATGGAGGTTTCATCGCGTTGGGCTATGCCATCAATTTCTATCAGGATGGCTATATCAACTACAAAGCAAAACTATTCTCTAATCTGGAGAATGGCTATACTGGTGACAGCGACATTGCACCCGGCGATGTCTACACCACCTCCACCTATCGAAATGTGGTGGACCTCTATCGCCGCCAGCGCGACTTCATGATTGTGCTCATGGGCGGCATGTATTTACTTCAGCTGGTCGATGCGCACGTAGATGCTCACCTGAAAGAGTTCGATCTCAATCCCCAACTCAAAGTGAGCTGGTACCCCAGCGTGGAATACAACGACCTTGTGGGTCGCACCTCGGGTGTGTCGCTGGTGCTCAAGTTCTGAGGAACGCCTTTTCTCCTATCAAAAACCGGATCTTCCCCTGCGTTGAAATGCTTATTGCGCATTCCAATAAAAAATGCATTTTTAACCCCGAATAAAATCTGACTTCAGCAGCATGAACATAATTCTCCTCGGCTACGGTAAAATGGGAAAGATCATTGAACGGATCGCCCTCGAACGTGGCCACGTGGTGACAGCCCGGATAGACGTTGACAACAGCGATGCGTTTGACACCGCAGAAGGCGATGTGGCGATCGAGTTTTCGCATCCCGATGCCGCCTTCAACAACATCCGCCGGTGTTTGTCGCGGCAACTGCCCGTGGTGTGTGGCACCACCGGATGGCTGGCCCGAAAACCTGAAATTGAAACCCTGTGCCGCCAGCAGAACAGCACGTTCTTCTATGCGTCGAACTACAGTCTGGGCGTGAACGTGTTCTTTAAGGTGAATGAGTTTCTGGCGAAGCTGATGAACAACTTCCCGCAATACGACATCCGCATGGACGAAGTGCACCACACCGAAAAACGCGACGCCCCCAGCGGCACGGCCATCACGCTGGCCGAAGGTGTGATGAAACACCTGACCCGCAAGAAAAGCTGGGTAAATGACCAGACCGGGAAATCCGAAGACTTGTTTATAGAATCATTCCGGATCGACCAGGTGCCCGGCACCCATGTTGTGAAATACGAATCGGCCATCGACGACCTGGAAATCAAGCACATCGCCCACTCCCGCGAAGGATTTGCGCTGGGTGCCGTGATGGTGGCCGAATGGCTGAAGGACAAGAAAGGCGTGCTGGGCATGGACGACTTTCTTAAATTCTGAAGAATCCCCCCAAAAGAATGGCCGTGGCTGAAATTTTGAGCCCTCGCGGGCGACTCATCCACAGGTCGATAATTTTACCTTTATTTGCAGGTTTTTTATTTAGAACACTATCCCTATGAATTGGCAGTTTTGGAAAAAGTCGTCAGAAGAAAAAGAAAAGGAAGCCCCCAAGTCGAAAACACGCGAGTGGTGGGACGCCATCCTGTTTGCCGTGATCGCCGCCACGCTCATCCGCTGGCTCATCATGGAGGCCTACACCATTCCGACGCCTTCTATGGAAAACTCCCTGCTGGTGGGCGACTTCTTGTTTGTGAGCAAGTTTCACTACGGCACACGCACCACCACCACTCCTCTGCAGGTTCCATTGACCCATCAGAAAATATGGTTCACCAACATCCCTTCCTATTTGGAGTGGGTTAAACTGCCCCAATACAGACTGCCCGGCATCAGCCATGTGAAACGCGGCGACGTGGTGGTGTTTAACGTTCCGCCACGCGGCCTGAACGACAACATCGACTACCCGGTTGATCTCAAGACCAACTACATCAAACGGTGTGTGGCCGTAGCTGGCGACATCATCACCATCAAAGATCAGCAGGTGTTCACCAACGGCGAGGCCATGCCCAATCCTCCTGAGATGCAATACAGCTATAAGGTCATGTCAGACAGCCCCATCAACGAACGCAACCTGAACAAACTGGGACTTTCGGGTCCGGAAGATTATCAGGGCGGCGGCCAGCAGGACGGCAAGTTCTATTACATGATGTGGCTCACCGACGAACGCGCGGCCGAACTCAAGAAACTGTCCTACATCAAAGCGGTAGAGAAAGTGAAACGCGACGAAGTGGAAGGACAGATCCCCTACTCATCTTTCTTCGACTGGGAAGGCGGCTCAGAGAAACGTTACTCCAATTGGACCACCGACAACTTTGGTCCGCTGTGGGTTCCCAAGAAAGGCGCCACCATCGCCATCAACGATTCGACCCTCACCTTCTATGGCGCCACCATCAAGCTTTACGATCACAACAAAGACGTGAAGATTGAAGGCGGAAAACTTTTCATCGACGGCCAGGAACTGAAAGAGTATACGTTCAAACAAGACTATTATTTTATGATGGGCGACAACCGCCACAACTCGCTCGACTCACGCTTCTGGGGTTTTGTTCCGGAAGATCACATCGTGGGAAAAGCGTTCTTCATCTGGTTGTCGATCGACAAGAATGCAGACTTTATTCACAAAATTCGCTGGAGCAGATTCTTTAACCTGATCCGGTAAAACCGAACTTCATGGTGGAGATGCGAAAGCGGTTCCATCCATAAAATAAGAAAGCCTGAAGATTGCAACATCGCTTCATCTTCAGGCTTTCTTATTTATGATCTGTGCATCACACGATGCTTACCACTCAATTTCCGCGATGCCCTTCCGCTTCAGATAGTCGTTTGTTTTGCTGAAGTGTTTGCTTCCAAAAAAGCCACGGTCGGCCGAGAACGGCGACGGGTGCGCCGACGCCAGCACGAGGTGTTTGTTTCGATCGATGATCTCTCCCTTCTTCTGCGCATAGGCCCCCCACAACAGGAAGACCACGTTTTCTTTCTCATCGGATATCTTCTTGATGACGGCATCGGTAAAAACTTCCCACCCCTTGTTCTGATGCGACCCCGGCGACGATGCGCGTACCGTGAGCGTTGCGTTGAGCAGCAACACGCCTTGTGTGGCCCAGCGTTCCAGATCGCCCGAGGTGGGAATGGGCTTACCCAAATCCTGTTTGATCTCCTTGAAGATGTTGACCAGCGACGGCGGATTTCTTACGCCTTCGCGCACGGAGAAACACAACCCGTTGGCCTGCCCCGGACCATGATAGGGATCCTGCCCAATGATGACCACTTTCACATCGCTGAAGTCGCTGCAGTCGAACGCGCGGAATATCTCTTTGCCGGGAGGATAGACGGTTTGGGTTTTATACTCCTGCTTCACGAACTCGATGAGTTGAAGGAAATACGGTTTTTCAAATTCTGGGGTGAGCTTGCTTTTCCAGCTGTGGGCAATTTTAACATCCATACATTCAAAACTAGTGTCAATCGCGAAATGTGCAAAAAACCGTTTTCTGAACCGCGGGCTACCGGCAAAAAATGTAAATTAATCGATTGATTCACAGATCATTGACAGTAAATAAAAAGCATCGTGACTAGAATTGAGAAAAATTAATATTTTTGAATCGTATGGTAACGGAAATCACACAAGGGATCAAGGTAAGCGTAGAGACTGAGTACCAGCCGGCATACTCCAGCCCGAGCCAGTATCACTACGTTTTCACGTACCGCATTTCCATCGAAAACCATAGCGAATACACCATCCAGTTGTTGCGCCGTCACTGGCACATCTTCGACGCCGGCTTTACCCAACGCGAAGTGGAAGGCGAAGGCGTGGTGGGCCAGCAACCCGTGCTCGAACCCGGTCAGGCACATCAATATGTGTCGGGCTGCAACCTCAAGTCGGGCATCGGCAAAATGGTGGGCACCTACCTCATGGAACGCGTGGTAGACGGCACAACCATGCAAGTCAACATTCCCGAGTTCACCATGGTGGCTCCGCTTCGGCTCAACTGAGCGCATCTGAGTGGCGAATACTTTCTTTCAACTTCAATCGTACTTCACCTATTGGCTCGATGCCGTAGGCGAACACTCCCTTCACTCTCCCTTTTTTTTTGATTTCTACAAGGAAGTCGTCTGCGCAAAATCAGACACGGCCCCCTATCGCACGATCGAGCAATTCCGGAAACAGTTGTTGGCCGACCACCGGGTCATCGACGTGCCCGACCTCGGTGCCACCTCACAGGCCCTGTCGGGAACAAAACGGAAGATCAGTGCCGTGGCGCGCACCAGCGCCAGCCCGGCAAAGTATTCGCGTTTATACGCACGCATCATCAAAGCGTTTGACTGCCACGACGTGGTGGAACTAGGAACCTCCCTGGGGATAAACACGCAGTATCTGGCCCTGGGCAACGACTGTGCCGTCACCACTTTCGAAGGCGCGGAGCCCATCGCCAACATTGCCGAGGCGGGATTTGAGCAGGCCGGCGCCCGGGCCATCACGTTGGTGCGGGGAAACATCGACCACACCCTGCCGCGTCAGCTCGAAACCCTGAAGCGCATCGACTTTGCCCTGCTGGATGCAAACCACCGCCATGCCCCCACCCTCAGATACTTCGAGACCATTGCCCGCAAAGTGCATAGCCGGAGCGTGCTGGTGATCGACGACATTCACTACTCGCCCGAGATGGCCCGGGCCTGGAAAGACATTCAAAACCATTCGCTGGTCTATGCCACGGCCGACCTGTTTCGCTGCGGCCTTGTGTTCTTCGATCCATCGTTGAACAAACAACACGTTGTTTTGCAACACTAGCCATTGAATTGCATGGCAAGAAAACCTATTTTTGCTCTCATCCATTTATCCATACCCTATCCATTGCCATGAGCGAATTGACAACCGAGCCAACGGAAGCTCCGAAAAAAAGTAATAAAAACGCCATCATCATTGCCCTGCTCTCGCTGGTCATTGTGGTGCAAGGCATCAAGATCTATCTCGACTCACAGGAGAAACAGGAAATCAAAACCGACCTCACCTCTACCGAACAGGAGTTGGCCACCACCATGCAACGCATGACCGAGATCAACGCAGAGCTCGACCAGAAAATAGCCGAGGTGAAAAAACTGGGCGGCGATGTGACCGACCTGCAGAAAGCAAAAAGCGAAGTGGAAGCCGAATTGAAACGCTCCAAACGCGCCACCGGCAAAGAGATCAAAGCACTGAAAGATAAAGTGGAGGGCTACGAAACCCTGTTGAAAGTGAAGGACGAAGAAATCGTGAAGCTCAAGTCTGTGAACAAAGAACTGCTGTCGGAAAACGTGACGCTGAAGACTCAGAAAAATCAACTGGGCGATTCCATTAACCGCCTCAGCCAAACGAAAGAGGAGTTGGCAACCAAAGTGGCCATCGCCTCACAACTGAAGGTGGAGAACATGCACATTGTGGCACTATCGGACCGTGGCAAGGAACGCGAGTCGCCTTTCAAAAGCCGCCAGGTTGGAAAACTGAAAGTGGAATTTAACATCGCCGAAAACAAAGTGGCCCCCATCGAAGGCAAAAAAATCATGATCCGCATCGTTGACGAAAACGGCCAGGTGCTGTTCGACGTGGCCCGCGGCTCCGGAACCTTCCTGCTCAACGGTAAAGAAGAATTCTACACCGAGTCACAGGAAGTGTTGTTCGACAACACCCACCAGAAACTCTCCTTCCTCTACGACAAAGGCTCGGAATATACATCTGGAACCTACAAACTCGAAGTGTATACCGACGACTACCTGATGGGTAGCGGTCAGTTCACGGTGAAATAAAACAGGAACATCATTTCTACAAGACAAACCCCGGCGTTGGCAACAGCGGCGGGGTTGTTTTTTTATTCATCTATTTTGGGCAACTCAGGGGCGAGAGACTATGCTACGACCGTTGTTGCCAACGACAGTGATGGCTTTTTCTAAAGATGATTAAATGGTATCTAAGTCTTGCGCTTGTAAACCACAGAGTCCGTTGCCAGCACCGGCAATTGATAGCTTCCGGTGTCGACAATCACAGCGGGCGTTGATGACTGAAACTTGCGGATGCCTTCGGCGGTGACGGTGGTTTGATAGAGGAAAAGCTTTTTCAGATTTGTTAATGGCGAGAGACTGGCCACGCCGGCGTCGGTCACTTTTGTGCCCACGACGTTGAGCAATCTCAGCTGTTCGAGCGATGTCAGGTGATTGAGGCCCGCATCGCCTACTGCCGTGTATTCCAGTTGCAGCTGGCGTATGCCGGAGAGTTGGGCCACCGTCTTGAGGCCTTCGTCGGTAATCTTGGAGCGGCTCAGATTGAGCCATACGATCTGTTGTTTCAGCGGCAAAAGGGTTTGCAGATCGGCGTCGCCGGTGTTGCGGGCATTTACAAAACTGACCGACAAATAGTGGCTCTCTTCGCCCACGGGCAAAATCAAAACACCGCGCGAGGTCAATGCACGCACGGCGTTGTCGTCGGCGGCGCTCACATCACATTCGGGGATGCTTTCGTCCTTGTCGGGATGTGTGAGCAACGCAGCCAGGTATCCTTTGATTCTGTCGTGTTGCTGAAAACTTCCGATGCGTTTGTTAAAGCTTGCACCGTCTTCAACCCAAGCCTGCACCAATGCAATTTCTGACGATGAAAGCTGGGGCTTCTCATTTGGGGGCATGTGTTTTTCGTCTTCCAGCGGCAACATCAAACGACCATACAGGCTGCTCGAATCGGCCACACCGCGCACCAACACCTCGCCGTGCTTCCCTCCTTTTCGAATGTGTTCTTCGCTGTCGAGCCTGAGCTGTCCTTTTTGTTTGGCCGAACTGTGACAGCTGTAGCATTTGGCTTCCAGGATTGGCTCAATTACATCGGCATACAGCACGGCACTATCGGCCGCGGCAATGGACGTTATTTTTACCGAGGGGGTAGCCGTTTTCTCATCTTGTGCGGGGGGCGCGAAGAGATAGTCTTCGCCATGGGTCATCGAGCCACCGAGGTGGCCGGTTATAGAAAGCAATCCCATCAAAGGAGCATACATGAAAATGCGAACGATCCTCCGCCGCTTCTTATCGGGGAAATAGGTGACCACGCTTTTGCGAACAAAGAACAGCAGTGTGGCGAACGCCGCTGTGGCAATTCCAAAATTCTGATGAAGCATCAGCAGGCGATCGTCGTAGCCGCCCTCGCGCGAAAGAAAAAATCCACTCACTGCCGAAATAATGGCCGACAGCGCACCGAGAAACAGTGTGGGCTGCACCGCCCTGCGCAACATGCGATAGGTGTTCCAGAATGCCAGGCACTCGAACAGAAACCCGATGATGAGTATGCCGATGGGCAAGTGCACCAGCAGTGGATGGAAGCGTCCGAAAATTTGTGTTAACCAGAGCATCAGGCGTAGCGGGTGCGCAAGGTTTTCAACATATAGGCATTGATCTCCCATTGGTTGGCCAGAGGCTGCCGCGTGTAGGGCAACGCGGGCATATAGTCGATGGGGCCGAACTCGGTGAGCATGGTGAGGCGTTTGCCTTCGCTGCGGTGTCGTTGCACCACCTTATCCCACCAGGCAAAGTGCGCATTCACTGCGTCTTTCCATTCCGGTGCGCGCGGGTCATTCACCTGTGGTCCTTCGGCATGGCCCACGCGTGCGTGAATGTGACCCGTGCGGCTCAAGGCAAGCGCCACGGTTTCGGGCTGGTCGGCCAGCAATGTTTCCGACACGTTGCACCAATGCGAAATGTCTAGTGTGAGGCGAAGTGCGGCAATCTTTTCCATGTATTGCCGGGCCACCGGCGCAGCGTATAATATGCGCGAGCGATGGGTTTCGTGGTAGATGTTCACCCCCGTGCGACCATTCACTTCGGTGGTCAGGTCGATAAACGTTTTGTTTTGTTCGAACGAAAAGTGGTCGCGGCCCGAATGGCAATTGATGTATACGGGGTTCAGCGCTGCGGCCGGTTCAAGGGCCGACTTGAATTGCTGAAAATGTTTTTGATAGTCAGCATCCGATCCGCCAACCAGGAATCCGAACTTCAGATTGTGTTTCTGAAACGCATCGAGAAAATTCTTGCGCTCTGTCGGGTCGGTTGGATACCACGCTTCGGCACCATCGTAGCCTTCTTTTTTGATGGCGGCACAGAAGCTATCCCAACTGCCGGCGTAGCCCCAGTTGGTGGCGAAGATTAACAATTCAAAACCGGCTGCCGCTTGCGAACGAAGCAACGGCGTGGCCAGAGAATCAAGCGGATTCAACGCCAGGGCACTACCTGACAATGCGCCAAGCGCTATGAAATTTCTACGGGTAATAGGCATGCGATGTGGACCTCGTGAATAAAGTATTAAAAAATAAAGTTACGCAATGATTTCTTCTATCACCTTGCCGGCCACATCGGTGAGACGGAACGGTCGGCCCTGGAAATGATACGTCAACTTTTCGTGGTTCATGCCAAGTTGGTTAAGGATAGTGGCCTGCACATCGTGCACAGAAACTTTTCCATTGATGGGATAATATCCAATCTCGTCTGTTTCGCCCCAGGTTGTGCCGGGTTTTATGCCGCCGCCTGCCATCCACATGGTGAACGCTTCCACGTGGTGATCGCGTCCGAGGAAAGGATTGTTTTTGTTCTCGCGGTTTTCCTGCATGGGTGTTCGACCAAACTCGCCTCCCCACACCACCAGGGTTTCTTCCAGCAATCCACGCTGTTTCAAATCGAGCAGCAGGGCGGTCATGGCGCGATCGATCTCCCGGCATTTGTTCCGGAAGCCGATGTCGATGGCCAGGTTCTCGTCGGTGCCGTGACTATCCCATCCCCAGTCGAACAACTGAACAAACCGAACGTCCTGTTCCACCAGCTTGCGGGCCAGCAGACAATTGTTGGCAAACGAGGCCTTGCCCGGCGTGGTGCCATAGAGTTGGTGTATGTAGTCGGGTTCGTTGTTGATGTTCATCACTTCGGGAACAGACACCTGCATGCGAAACGCCATTTCGTATTGGGCGATGCGCGTCAGTGTTTCGGGGTCGTTAAATTCCTTGAAGTGCTGGCGGTTCACATCGTTGATGGCATCGATCGTTTTCTTTTTCAGATCGCGGTCAACACCTTCGGGGTCACTGAGGAACAACACCGGATCGCCTTCCGAACGGCACTGCACACCTTGATAGACCGATGGCAGAAAACCACTGCCCCACACGCTCTTGCCGGCATCGGGTGTCTTGCCCCCGGAGGTGAGCACCACGAAGCCGGGCAGGTTGTTGTTCTCCGAGCCCAGGCCATACGTTACCCATGAGCCAATGCTCGGCCGACCAAGTCGTGGCGAACCCGTGTGCACAAAAAGCTGCGCGGGCGCGTGATTAAATTGATCGGTATATACACCTTTGAGAAACGCCACCTCGTCGGCCATCTTGGCAAAGTGCGGAAGATGCTCAGATACGTAGGCGCCGGACTGACCGCGTTGTTTGAAGTCAGCCTGCGGCCCCAGCATCTTGGGTGTGCCGCGTATAAACGCAAAACGTTTTCCTTCCAGCAGCGACGGCGGGCACAACTGGTTGTTCAGCTTCTGCAACTCGGGTTTGAAGTCAAACAACTCCAACTGCGACGGCGCGCCGGCCATGTGAAGGTAGATCACTCGTTTTGCCTTGCCGGGAAAATGCGGCGGCTTGGGTAACATCGGATCTGTGGCAGTTGCCAAATTTTTTATGCCCGCGGATCGCGACTCGCATCCCGCAAGAAAAGAACCCAGCGCTGCGGCCCCGAGTCCTGCGGCACTCTCCCACAGGAAGTGACGACGCGAAATGTTTTTCAGATTTTCGAAGTCCAATGGATTATTAAACATGATTTTTCCAGCGTTCTAGTGTGGGAATGTTTTTCGTGAAAAAGCCGGCGAGAAATCCCGGGAAGCCCATCTCTTTCATTTTGTCTTTCACCCGTGCTTTCATTTCGTCGACCGTGATGTTGGAAAGCGTGAACTTTCCGTCCTCATAGCAATATGAACAATACATCACGCTCTTGCTGCCGTCTGCATTTGTGCCTCCTCCTTTCGGATCGCGCTTCAGCGGCATGCCGCACGACTGACAATTTTTGAATGCTGCTTCCATTGCTATTCCTTGGTTAATACTTCGTCAAGGTTCAACATGGCACTGGCCACAAGCGTCAGGGCCGCCAATTGTGGTGAATCGTTCTGGGTGGCGGCCAGCTTGCGCGAAGCTTCTTTGTTTGTGGTATACTGCTTCAAAGCGTCGTCATACAACCCTTGCATAACGGCCAGCTTTTGGGCGGGCATGTCGCGCACCAGAATCATGCGATAGCCTGCATTGATTTGATCTTTCGGTGTGGCGTTGTCTTTCATCATGCGCAGCGCCAGTCCGCGGGCGGCCACTACATACGACGAATCGTTCAAGGTGACAAGTGCTTGCAGCGGCGTGTTTGTGCGAATGCGTCGGATCACACAAACCTCACGGCTCGATCCGTCGAACATCATCATGGAGGGATACGGGCTTGTGCGTTTGATGTAGGTGTATAGCGAACGACGGTATTGGTCTTCGCCTTCGCTCGCTTTCCAATAGTCTCCGTTCCACACCGAACTCCAGATGCCGTTGGGCTGATAGGGCATCACACTTTTTCCAAACATCTTGTTGCTCAGCATACCGCCACACGCCAGCGCCTGATCGCGCACCTGTTCCGACGAAAGCCTCACGCGGGGGCCACGCGCCAGCCAGCGGTTGCCCGGATCTTTCTCCAACATCTCCTGCGTAAGCCTGGAGTCCTGGCGGTAGGTCGCCGACATCACCATGGTTTTGATGAGCTTCTTCATGCTCCACCGATCTTCGTTCATGAATTGCAGCGACAAATAGTCGAGCAGTTCCTGGTGCGTTGGGGAGGCGCTTTGTGTTCCAAAATCTTCCAGCGTTTCCACGATGCCGGCGCCAAAGATCTGTTCCCAGAAACGGTTCACCATGGTGCGCGCCGTGAGCGGATTTTGTTTCTCCAGCAGCCAATGTGCAAATCCCAATCGGTTGTAGGGTTGATCTTTGGGAAATGGATTCAGCGACGCGGGCACACCGGGCTTCACCTCCGCTCCCTTCACCACCCAGTTGCCGCGTTCATAAATGTGTGTGGCGCGATGTTGCTCGGCATTGTTCTCAATCATGATGGGTGTGTTGTCAACGCTTGTGTTGAGCAACGTCATGAAGTTTGAGCGTATGCCGTCATAGTGTGCATCACCTTTACCGGGAAGGTCGTCGCGGAAGGCAAACCACTCGATGCCACAAACGGCTTTGTCAGGTTTGATCTTGCTGTTATGAAACACAAAATAGAGATCGTGTTTTCCGGAAGCTGCCTTCAACGGAATGGAAACGATTTGTCTGCCCGAGGTCTTCTTCACCTGCAACGTTCCCACAACATCGCCATTCAATTTGTCCTGACGAATCTCAAACGAACCTCCCTCCGAATCGGACCAGTAGTTGACGATCAGGTTTCGTTTTCCGGCCATGTCAATTTGTTTGAGACGGGCGCTTCCGCCGGGTCGAACGCCAAGCCATTTGGTGTCGATCAGTTCGCCGTTCACAAATTGATCGAAATCATGCGGGTGAAATTTGGGCTCGAGGGTTTTGAGAAACCGGGTCACTTCGGCTTCCTGTGTTGAACCAGCATGCGTCTTCACCCATTCCTTGATGGCTGTGAGCTTCTGTTCGTCTTCGGGTTTGTAAATTCTCAGGTTAGGATGCTCGCCTTCTGTGTCTTCGTCGCGGGTGTTGTTAAAGAATGCCAACGACTTGTAGTATTCATCGTGCAGGAAGGGGTCGTAGGGATGGGTGTGGCATTGCACGCAGGCCATGGTGGTGCTTTGCCACACTTGCCATGTGGTGCTCACACGGTCGATAAGCGCGGCCACCCTGAACTCCTCGTCCTCAGTTCCGCCCTCATCATTGTTCATGGTGTTGCGATGGAATGCTGTGGCGATCAGTTGATCGTCGGTGGG
The DNA here is from genome assembly GCF_016735595.1 of Chryseolinea lacunae. Classification (GTDB taxonomy): domain Bacteria; phylum Bacteroidota; class Bacteroidia; order Cytophagales; family Cyclobacteriaceae; genus Chryseolinea; species Chryseolinea lacunae. The sequence goes on along the minus strand of NZ_JAERRB010000007.1, from coordinate 114,066 downwards.
ATTGGGAAGCAGGTCACCCGCCAGTTGTTCCACCGTGAACTGATCGAACGGCATGTCTTTGTTGAAGGCATTGATAACCCAATCGCGATAGCGCCAGATGGATCGGCCCACGTCGCGTTCGTATCCCTTGGTGTCGGAGTAGCGGGCCATGTCGAGCCACCACGACGCCCATTTTTCGCCAAAGCGCGGCGAGGCAAGAAGTTCATCTACGGTCTTCTCATAGGCATCGGCGCCCGCATCGTTCACAAACCGCGAAGCTTGTTCCGGCGTGGGCGGCAGGCCGATAAGGTCCAGATATATCCTTCTAACCAAGGTGGCTTTGTCGGCCTCTGCCGAAGGAGAAAGCTTTTGTTCCTCCAATTTTGCCAGCACAAAATGGTCTACTTCATTTTTTGCCCAGGGCGTATCACTTTCTCCAAAGCCCGCCTGAAGCGTTGTGACCTCGGGGATGGCCACCGGCTTGGGAGCAATGTAGGCCCAATGCTCGCCCCACTCCGCCCCTTCTTTAATCCACTGCTTCAGGATTTCGATGTCTTCGGCACTGAGTGGATGTTCTTTATAGGGCATGCGCACTTCCGGATCGGTTGATGTGATGCGGCGGATGAATTCGCTTTGCTCGGGATGCCCCGGAACGATGGGGTGCTTGCCGGATTCGGCGGTGTCGAGGGCTTCGGTCCGGAAAAGGAGACTGTAGTTTGCATTTCGCTTCACGCCACCGTGGCAACTGATGCAATGTTTGTTGAGAATGGGCTTGACCTGTGCGCTAAAGTCGATTTTCTTCTCGCGGCAAGCCGCAAAAGCCACCAACAGGGGAATGAAGAATACTATTTTGTTTGACCGAATCATCCTTTACAAAAATAAGCTCAATCGATTGAAAGAGGAAATATACAGGATAAAACACGGAAGGAGTCAAAACAATTAACGGCAACGTTTCGGAGGTGATGAGTGGAAAACTGACGAACAAAAATACCTTGATAACAAAAAAGAACGCACGGACAACCTGCGCAGCGGGAAGGATTTAGGAGTGCTTCACCAGGGGTTGAAGCCTCTTTGCTTCTTTCTCTATGCGATGAGTTTCTACTTTTCCTTTGTTGAGCATCCGGCCATCGTGAATGGTCTGCCTCAGAAGGGCAATGAGAGCGCCAATTATGGCTAAAATGACCAAAACGGCTCCGCCCATCAGGATCGCATCAATCGTTTCGTTCGGGAATTCCATTGTTTATGGTTATTGAATATCGGGAGTATGCTAAGACTATGCACAGCGCGGCCACAATAAGGCAACTTGCTGTGAAAAACGCCTCTTTGCCTGTGTCCACTCCTTCTACAAGGAACGAAACAAGCCCTCCTACGGTTCCAAAAATCAAGGCTACTAAAAGCTTGATCATTTCGGTGTTGAACCGGATCTGTTCTTTCTGCTGATCGCTTAAACGCACAACCAAAATAGTTAAATGCCTAAAATGCGAGGGACACCCGAAATAGCAAAAAATCCCATTATGAAACAAGTTCTCGCCCTGCATTTTCCTCATTTTTCGGCCAGATGTTTTAAAGTATGGTTGTTTTTCCTACTTTTGCAACCTCAAAAACTAAAACAGTAAACATGAACAATTACGAGACGGTATTCATCTTAAATCCCGTTTTGTCTGAAGAACAGGCAAAGGATGCTGTCGAAAAATTCGTGAAAGTGTTGAAGAAAGCTAACGCCGAAATTCTCAATAATGAGCAATGGGGCCTTAAAAAATTAGCGTATCCTATCAACAAGAAGTCAACTGGCTTCTACAACCTCATCGAATTCTCGGCACCCAGTACGGCAATCGACACGCTCGAAACAGAGTACAGACGGGATGAATCGGTAATGCGCTTTTTGACTACAGTGTTGGACAAACACGCTGTGGTGTACAACGAACGGAGACGCAAAGGCGAATTCAAGAACAAGGAAAACAGAAAACCTGTAAAAAAAGCTGAGGAGACAACACGATGACATTGATGAATGAACCGATCAAGCGCGCAGAGATCAAACCGAAATACTGCCGCTTCAAAAAGAATGGGATCAAGTACATTGACTACAAGGATCCTGACTTCCTCCTGAAGTTTATCAACGAGCAAGGCAAAATTCTTCCTCGCAGACTTACCGGCACCAGCCTGAAGTTTCAGAAGAAAGTGGCTCAAGCTGTGAAACGTGCCCGTCACGTAGCTTTGCTTCCGTATGTTGGTGATTCGTTGAAATAATCGTTGAACCCTTAAAGAAAAACGACATGGAAGTAATTTTGAAACAAGACGTAACAGGACTTGGCTATAAAAACGACATCGTGAAAGTGAAGGCTGGATACGGTAACAACTACCTTATCCCCAATGGCTTCGCGCTGATCGCCAACGATTCTAACAAAAGACTGATCACAGAAAACGTACGCCAGGCAGCTCACAAAGCGGCTAAGGTGAAACAAGATGCAGAAGCACTGGCAGCCAAAATCGGCGACCTGACCATCGAAATCGGAACGAAAGCCGGTGAGAGCGGAAAGATCTTCGGCGCGGTAACCGCCCTGCAAATTGCCGACGTATTGAAAGCAAAAGGTTTCGATATCGACCGCAAGAAAGTTCACTTGAAGGAAATCCCTAAGCAAATCGGTACCTACACCGTGACGCTTGATCTTCACAAAGAAGTGAAGCACGAACTCCAGGTGAAAGTTGTTGCCGAATAATCGCAGCACTACACATTGACAAAAAAGCCACCTACCCGGTGGCTTTTTTGTTTTCATACGTCGACAAAACGAATCAATCCGCAAGCATTTTTCGCTTTTGCGTTCCCTCCACCCCCCTATCTCTTAGCGCTGGCGCTCCTGCCGCAACATTCGATTGCGTAAATAATTATATCAACAACTTCATAAATACGTTATCCGGTTGGTATTTTAGTTTTAACCTAACCTTAACCCGTAGCCCATGAAGGCAACCGAACTCTTTCATAAGTACCCTTTAGCTGGCAATACCTGGGATGAAATGTACGATGAAGAGCGCGTGCGATCGCACTATCAGAATGTCTTCAACTCCCTGTCCAGCATTCCCGCCGACGAGCTCAGCAAAAAAGAAGAACTGGCAAAAGGCCTCTTCATGAGCCAGGGCATCACGTTCACGGTCTACTCCAGCGGCGAAGGCATCGAGAAGATTTTCCCGTTCGATATCATTCCCCGCATCATCACCGCGTCTGAGTGGGACTTTATAGAGCGCGGCATCAAACAACGGCTGCGGGCGCTGAACCTGTTCCTGAAAGATGTCTATCACCAGCAGTTCAGCCTCAAAGACGGCATTGTGCCCATCGACCTCATCTATTCGTGCCCACACTATCTGCGCGAAATGCAAGGCGTGAATGTGCCTCACGATATTTATGTGCACATTGCCGGCATCGACCTGATACGCGACCACGACGGCACATTCTACGTGCTGGAAGACAACCTTCGCACACCGTCGGGTGTGTCGTATATGATTGAGAACCGCGAGATCACCAAGCGCATTTTTCCCGACCTCATTCCCCAGAACTATGTGCGGCCGGTAACGCAATACCCCAACATTCTTTACAACAACCTCATGTCGCTGAGCCCCGGACAGGTGTCGTCGCCCAATGTGGTGCTGCTCACGCCCGGCATTTATAACTCGGCCTACTTCGAACACACCACGCTGGCACGCCTCATGGGCATTGAGCTGGTGGAAGGACGCGACCTTGTGGTGGAGAATCACAAAGTGTATATGAAGACCACGGCAGGGCTTCGGCAGGTGGATGTGATCTACCGCCGCGTGGACGACGACTTCCTCGATCCCCTCGTGTTTAATCCTCAAAGTGTGCTGGGCGTGTCGGGAATTATGTCTGCCTATCGCAAAGGCAATGTGGCCATCGTGAATGCCGTGGGCAATGGTGTGGCCGACGACAAGGCGATCTATGTGTATGTGCCGGAGATGATCCGCTATTATCTGAACGAAGAGCCCATCCTGAAAAACGTTCCCACCTATCAATTAGAGAAGCCCGACGAGCGCGAGCACGTGCTGAAGAACATCAACAAAATGGTGGTGAAGAAAACCAACGGCTCGGGCGGCTATGGCATGCTGATGGGACACGCCGCGTCAGAAGAAGAAATAGACGACTACAAGAAAGAGATATTGAAGGCACCGCGCGAGTTCATTGCGCAGCCCGTCATCAGTCTTTCCAACGCACCGTGCTATGTGAATGGCAAGGCGCAGCCCCGACGCATCGACCTGAGGCCGTTCGCACTGTGCGGGCCCAACGGCATCGAGATTGTGCCGGGAGGACTGACCCGTGTGGCGCTGAAAGAAGGATCATTGGTGGTGAACTCTTCGCAAGGGGGCGGCAGCAAAGACACCTGGGTGCTGGCCAAATAAAAACCCAACTCATTTTTTTAACTAACTTCATGACAATCATACGCCGATGCTGAGCCGAGTTGCTGATTCACTCTACTGGATGTCTCGCTATATGGAGCGAACCGATAGCATTCTGAGAATGCTAAAAATAAACTATGCCTCTTCGCAGGATAGCCCCGAGGATTTTTCGTGGCAGCCTGTGCTCCGGATTTTTGGAAGCCTGGACGATGACGCCGTTTCCGACCTCGACAACAATGGCCGCAAGGTGCTGCAATACATGGTGCTGGACCGCGACAATCCAAATTCCGTGTTCAACATGGTGACCATTGCCCGCGAAAATGCCCGCGGCGTGCAAGACAACATCACCACAGAGCTTTGGAAATGCCTCAACGAATTCTATCACGTGGTGCGCGAAGAACGGCTCAAATATGCGTTGCAGTTTGAAGACCCGGTGACGGTGCTCGATGCCCTCATCAAAGAGTGTATGATCTATTTTGGCGTGACCGACATCACCATGTTTCGCGGCGAAGGCCTGTGTTTCATGAACGTGGGCAAGTATATGGAACGCGCCATTCAGTCGGCCGACATCCTGGATGTGAAGCTGAGCAACCTCTCCTACGATCTAGACAAGCCGACAGACACGGCCTACTGGAAATACCTGCTTATGTCGATCTCGGGGTATTCGCTGTACCTGAAGCGCTACCAATCCGGTTTTGAGGCACGCAACGTCATCGACCAGGTGTTGTTCAACGTAGATTTCCCAAGGTCGGTGTTGTATTCCCTTAACCAGCTGACGCGCTATTTCGAACGGCTGAAGGGCGAGCAAAACCAGGAAGGTTTTGCCAAAGTGCAGTTCATGATCGGGAAGCTGCGCAGCAAGGTGCAATACTCCAACGTGCAAAGCGTGTCGCGCATAGGACTTCACGATTATTTGACAGAGATCACCACAGAAATTGACGATATTGGCAGCACCTTAAACAAGTACTACTTCGCCTATAGTTGATTCTTAATGCTAAAAAACAGCTATGTCAAAATTCAAAATACGGCACATCACCAAATACACGTACGAAGGGCTCGTGCGCGACAGCGCCAACCAGATCATGCTCTACCCCATCCAGGACGACTACCAGGACGTGATTGAACAGACCATTGCCATCACGGGAAATCCTGTGGTGGACATCTATAAAGATTATTACGGCAACAGCGTGGGCACGTTCACGCACGCGCGGCCCCACCCGGAGTTGATCATCGACTCGCGCATTGTGGTTACGCCGTTTGCACGGCCCATGCCAGACGACAACATTCCCCAGGATCTTCAGTGGGAGGAATTGTTGAAATTGAAGTACCGCCCCGAGCTTATCGACTTTCTGAGGCTTGAACAATTTGACGCGCTGCCCGACATGCAGCGGATCATTGAAGACGAGCGTTGCAAGAACTGCTCGCCCCTTCAGTCTGCTAAACATTTTTGCGAGTACGTATACACGACGTTTGCCTATAAGAAAGGCATCACCACGGTGGAAACCACACTCGACGAAGTGTGGAAACTGCGTTCGGGAGTGTGTCAGGATTTTGCCCACATTCTGCTGGTGATGCTTCGGCTCATGAACATTCCGGCGCGCTATGTGAGCGGCTACATCTGCCCGAAGAAAAACGGCATGCGCGGCGAAGGTGCAACCCACGCGTGGGTGGAAGCCTACGTTCCGTTCTATGGCTGGCTTGGCCTTGATCCCACCAACAATCTTGTGGTGAACGACACGCACGTTCGCCTCGCCGTTGGAAAGAATTTTTCTGACTGCTCGCCCGTGAAAGGAACCTACCGCGGCTCGTCCAACCACACGCTCGACGTGATTGTGACGGTGGCCTACGAAGACGGTCAGGTGGCCGATGGCGAAATCGAAATCCAACAAAAAGAACCACTCACATCGGTGTCGCGTAACTCTTTCAGACGACATCAGGAGATGCAGATGCAGCAGTGACCGTTTCACCTTTCTAAATGTTTCAAAAGCATGCTGAACAGTTTAATGGTTCAGCAGCAGTTTTGTCTTGGTCGACTTTGACGAAACCTCCCTGCAATGTGGCCGACGGCTGTTGTCTTGCCATAAAGACGATGTGATGCCTATAAAGAAACGAGACAAGTGCCGAGCATTTTGTTCTACATATCCGCAAACGTGTGAAGGATTTCCAAACGATAGCATCATCAATTCAACAATGAATTTATCTTTGACTTGCATCATCTTTTCACCAGCTAAAATCAAGAGACTGCAAATAGCTATTGAAAGTTTAAACACGTGACAACTTCGATTCGCTATGTGTTAGTCCTACACGTTAACAAAGCGACTCAACGCAGGGTATACACAAAGGCCGGGCAGGATATCTGGTCTACCCATCCCTACCCTCTCCAAGCTAGACCCTTCACTTACAAAGGGTAAAATTCTGAAGTTTTCGAAACAATGCTTTCGCATCTCCTGCGGCCGAAACACCTTTGCCGAAATTATAAAAAGCATTTCCCCCTATGCGTAACATTTATCTACTCGTCTTTTTTATAACGCTCACATTCTTTGCCAACGCCCAACATTCTCAGACGGGTTCGGTAAAAGGAATTGTGAAATCATCCGACGGGCTACCCGCCGAACACATCAACATTGCCCTGAAGGGAACCACCAAAGGAACCGTATCGAACAGCAATGGTGAATTCGAAATCCGAAACATTGTTCCCGGAAACTACACCATGATCGCGTCGTTTGTGGGCCTGCTTTCGGTAGAACAATCGGTTGACGTGAAGGCCGGTGAAAGCACCACCTTGCCCGACATGGTGTTGCACGAAAACACCAGCGAGCTGAACGAGGTTGTGATCACCAGCATCCGCGAAGGTTCCTACCAGGCCGAGTCGTCGTCGCTGGCATCGAAGTCGCCCACGCCGTTGAAAGATATTCCGCAAACCGTGAGCTACGTGACCAAGGAGTTGATTCAGGATCAGAAAGCCTTTCGCATCACCGACGTAGTGAAAAACATCAGCGGTGTGAACCAGGAGTCCATCACGGGCGACCTCATGATCCGCGGGTTTGCCACGGGCAGCAATGTGATGATCAACGGCCTGCGCATAAGCAAAGGATGGACGCCCACACTCATCAGCAACCTCGAACGTGTGGAAGTGATCAAAGGCGCCAACTCGGCCCTGTATGGTTACGCCGATCCCGGTGGCACGATGAACAGCGTGACCAAGCGACCGCTGGATGTGGCGGCACAAGCCTTCAGCATTTCGGCCGGCAGCTTCAACACCATCCGCGCCGAAGGTGATTTTACCGGCGCCGTGAATGAATCGAAAAACGTTTTGTATCGCGTGAACCTGGCCTATCAGGATGCCGGTTCCTTCCGCGACTTGCAAGCCAGCAAAGACATTCTGATTGCACCGTCACTGTCGTTTTTGCCCAGTGACAAAACCAGGGTTGATGTTGATCTGATCTACAGTTCGATCAACGGACGTGTGGACCGCGGTCAGCCTCTTCTGGGCGGAGCCGACGGAAAAGGACTTTTGTACTCCACCCCAATCTCGCTCATCGCCACATATTCCAACAGCTACAACAAAGAACAAGGGCTTTCCCTGCTGGCTTCGCTGAATCATAAATTCACTGACAGGGTATCGTTTACCACGTCGTTCATTTCCTATCATTACAACAGAGATTATCTGGAACATCGTGTTAACAACGCCTATGGTCGCGATGGTGCGGGCAACGAAATGCCCACCCTGGTGGAGATGCGCTTGCAGCGTGGCACACAGGAAAATGCCAACTTCAACAGTATGTCCTATTTCAACGTGGCCTTGCAAACCGGCCCGGTGAAACACACCATCCTGGCGGGCTATGATTTTGCACGGCAAACTACTCCGGCCGGAACATGGCAGACCGCCCTGGCAGGTGCCTATCGCACGGCCGACAACACCAAGGCGCTCAATTCCTACAATCCCGCCAAGGCGTCGCAGTATCTGCTCGACAAAAACGGAAACCCCGTGCCCAACATGCCGCACTTCGACCTGGCCAACCCCAACTACACGCCACAAGAGATCACCAGCTACTTCACGGCCGTGACGCCCCGCGATCAAACACTATACTACACCAGCGGCATCTACCTGCAGGATCAGATCAAGGTGGGCAAACTGCAAGTGTTGCTGGGCCTGCGCAAGGAGTTCTATTCAGATTTCGAAAACTACAAGAAAGCCGACGAGAAGAAAGTAACACAAACTGCCCTCATTCCGCGAGTAGGTCTGGTGTATGGCATCGCGAAGAACATTAACCTCTACAGCACGTATGTGGAAGGCTTTCAACCGCAGACTGCCGGTGTGATTGGCGATCCGGATTTGTATGGTGGCCCGTTCGATCCCCTCACCAGCAACATGATCGAGTTTGGCGCAAAGAGCGATTGGCTTAGCAACCGCCTCACCGTTACCACGGCCATCTATCGCATTGAGCAAAACAACATTCTGGTTAGCGCGCTCGACGCCAACAACCCCGACCTGCTGACCCAACGCGGCCAGGAGGTATCGAAAGGTTTTGAGGTGGACATCAACGGAAAAATTCTGCCGAACCTTTCTGTCTCGGCCAACTATGCACACAACGAAGCCACCATCACCAAAAGCGACGACCCCGAACTGGTTGGCAAAGACAAGGAGTATACACCCAACAACATGGGCGGCATCTGGCTCAAGTACAATGTTTACAACGGTATGTTTAGCGGCGCGGGAGTTGCCTTTGGTGGCAACTATGTGGCCGAACAAAACACCGGGCAGTATGGCAACATCACACTTCCCAGCTATTCCGTGTTCAACGCTGCGCTGTTCTACAAAATTGAAAAGGTGAAGCTGTCGTTTAACATCAACAACCTGACCGACAAAACCTACTGGCTTGGTCGCGGGCGATCTTCCGTTACTGTGAACCCCGGCGCTCCCCGCAACTTTATGTTCAGTGTAGGATACACCTTCTGATGCGCGGATGAAAAAAGCAATCGGCAAAATACACCTCTGGCTCGGACTACTGTCCGGGCTAGTGGTGTTTATAATAAGCGTGACAGGATGCATCTATGTTTTTGAGGACGAGATCAAGGCGCTGGTCTATCACGATCGGGAAACCATTTCAATATCGGCCGATGGCATCCGGAAACCTTTGTCTGAGTTATTGCAGCGCGCGGAACAAGCGGCGGGCGAAGGACATCCCATACAAAGCATTGAAGTTCCTGCTGCCGCCGACCATGCCTACACCTTCAGGCCATTGCAGATTCGAAACAAAAAAGCCAAGACCTATTTTGGCGAAGTGGTGTATAACCGAAAGCTATACGTCAACCCGTATACCGGCGACATTGTGCACAACGAGAACACAAAGTATGAGTTCTTTTCCATCGTGCTCCGCATTCACCGTAACCTGCTTCTCAACCGGGCCATCGGCTCGGTGATTGTCGGCTCGGCTGTGCTCATGTTTGTGATCTTGCTCATCTCCGGCATTGTACTGTGGTGGCCCAAGAAAGGAACCGTGAAAAGAAGCTTCTCCTTCCCCTGGAAGAGCACCACACGGTGGAAACGAAAAAACTATGATCTTCACAATGTGCTAGGGTTCTATAGCCTTTTCATATTGTTGGCCATTGCTTTGACAGGACTTGTGTGGTCGTTCGAATGGTTTGACCATGGCGTGCAGTGGATGGCCAATGGCGGAACGAAATACAAAAAGCCGAAAACTCTATTCTCCGATTCAACCGCCGCCGCAACCACCACTATCGACAAGATCTACGCAGAAGTGTTGGCTGAAAATCCTGATGCAGACTTCATCACCATCAGCTTACCCGAAAAAACCAATGGTGCCATCAACGCCCTTGCCCGCTATGGCACTCGCACGCGCTACTTCTCACAACGCTATCAGTTCGACCGCTTCAGTGGCCGCCTCCTGAAGTCCGAACCCTTCGACGAGAAGAATGCCGGCGAAAAACTACGCGCTATGAACTACGACATCCACACCGGCGCCATCCTGGGGTTGCCCGGCAAACTGCTGGCTTTCTTTGCATCCTTCACCTCAGCCTCACTCCCCATAACCGGCTTCCTCATCTGGTATGGCAGGCTCAACAAGAAATCGGCAAACAACAAAGAAGTCGTTGCAAGGCCAGTGGCCAATGTGGCCCGACCACGAAAAGCACTCCGACCTCAACCGGCGCGTCGAGGAACGTCATAGTTCTTGGTCTTTAGTATTGAGTCTTTAGTCCTGAGTATTCGTCAGTAAATGGATGCTGAGATCGTGAAAAGCTAAGGATATCGTGTAATGCAGGAAACGGTATTGGCAAAAATAAAAGTCCTGAACATTGAGTCTCGAGCAGCATGCTCAAGACTTAATACTCAGGACTCAATACTAAAGACTAAAGACTATATACTAGAACTTGTATCGTACAAACGCTTCCATCGCTTCGTACTCAGCAAGTCCCAATGCATTGTAGGCATTTGCTGTGGCGTGGTTGCGGTCTTCGGCGCGCATCCAGAATTCGCGCTTGTCGCTGCCGGGGAACATGGCACTGTCTTTTTGCGACTGGTGCTTGAACACGGCGCGGCGCTTGCGCATGAGTTCGTCGGGGCTGAGGGGCACGGCCATTTCAATTTGGTCGATGTCCCACTCCTGCCATGCACCACGGTAGAGCCATACCCAGCAATCTTTTGCCCAGGGCTTTTTCTTGAGGCGACGCAGCGCTTCGAAGATGGCCGCGAGGCAAACACGGTGTGTGCCGTGCGGATCGGACAAGTCGCCGGCGGCGTATACCTGATGGGGTTTCACACGCTCGAGAATTTCCATCACCACTTTAATATCTTCTTCGCCCAATGGTTTCTTTTTCACGGCGCCGGTTTCATAGAACGGCATGTCGAGGAAGTGCATTTGTTCGTCGGGAATGCCAACGTAGCGGCCACCCGCCTTGGCTTCTCCTCTTCTGATGAGGCCTTTGATCTTCAACACTTCGGGGCTGTCGAGCTGGCCGGGGCCTTTCTTTTGAAGCGACTGCACCACCTTTTTGTAGAAGCGTGCACCGTCGGCTTTGCTCAATCCAAACTGGTCGTTGAAGTCGCGCACGAAGTCGGCGAAGCGGATGGCGTCGTCGTCGAACACGGCAATGTTGCCCGAGGTCTGGTAGGCCACGTGCACTTCATGACCCTGGTCTACGAGGCGGATGAACGTTCCGCCCATCGAAATCACGTCGTCGTCAGGGTGTGGCGAGAACAATACCACACGTTTCGGGAACGGCTTGGCGCGTTCGGGACGGTTGGTGTCGTCGGCGTTGGGCTTTCCTCCGGGCCAACCGGTGATGGTGTGCTGCAGGAAGTTGAATACTTTGATGTTCACTTTATAGGCCGAGCCGTATTCGGTGATGATGTCGCTCATGCCGTGCTCCATGTAGTCGTGGTTGGTGAGCTTCAGCACGGGCTTCTTCACCTTCTGGCACAGCCACACCACGGCTTTGCGTATGAGTTTATCGTTCCAGTTCACACTGTCGAGTATCCACGGTGTTTTGATGCGTGTGAGGCCCGAAGACGATGCGTCGTCGAGGATGACGGTGCAGTCGCGGTGTTTCTGGAGGAATGACGACGGGATCTGGTCCGAGATAGGGCCTTCCACGGCTTTGAAGATCACGGAAGCTTTGCCTTCGCCCCAGGCCATCATGTAGACCTTGTTGGCTTTCATGATCGAGCCAACGCCCATGGTGATGGCTTTGCGGGGAACGTTCTCGTCGCCAAAGAAATCGCTGGCGGCGTCGATGCGCGTTACCTGATCGAGTGTGACGAGGCGGGTCAATGACTTTTCGGACGAACCGGGTTCGTTGAACCCGATGTGACCCGTGCGGCCGATACCCAGAATCTGGATGTCAAGTCCGCCAAGTTTGTCTATCTTTTCTTCGTAGCTCCGGCAGAACTCGGCCACGTCTTCTTTGGCGATGGTTCCGTCGGGGATATGAATGTTCTTTTTGGGGATGTCGATGTGATCGAACAAGTGCTCGCGCATGAACCGCACATAGCTTTGCAGAGCATCGGGCGGCATGGGATAATACTCGTCGAGGTTGAAGGTGTAGACGTTTTTGAAGCTGAGACCATCTTTCTGGTGCATTTTCACCAACTCTGCATAAAGCCTGGTGGGCGACGAGCCTGTGGCCAATCCCAGCACACAAGGTTTGTTCTCCTTCTGGCGGGTCTTGATGAGGGCCGCGATTTCGCGCGCCACATGCACAGAACCGTCTTCGGAGGTGTTGAAGATTTTTACAGGGATTTTCTCAAAGGCCGTAAGGTCGTTATTCATAATTTTGACAGGTTTTGATCTGTTGCTTATCAAAGGTTAAAGTATCGCAAAAAGCTCTAAATTTTCAAGTGTTTGCGGAAACATTATTTTTATGGAACACTTTCGAACAGTCGTTAGCATAGGCCCCGGGCATCCTGACATCCGTTTGCACGACAAAATTATTACGTTGGGGTCCTGTTTTGCGCACAGCATGGGCGAACGCATGCTGCTGTCGAAAATGAATGCCCTGGCCAATCCGTTTGGGGTAATCTATAACCCCGCTGCCATTCACAAAGCGATTCGGTATGCCCTCTTCAACGAATCTGTGCCGCAGCATACCTTCCTCCAAAACCAAGACGTGTTCCTAAATTATGATTTTCATTCAGATATCTCAGCACCGTCGTTCGATAAACTTCAGCACCAGATCAAAGACAGCCTTGGCGCCGTCCACTATTTTCTAAGAGACACTGGGTGGCTCATTCTCACCTATGGCACGGCGTGGGTCTATGAGCGGAAGGACACGGGCGAGATTGTGGCCAACTGTCATAAGGTGCCGAATCATCAATTCACGAAAAGGCTGTTGACGGAAGCGGAGATCACCGCGTCGTTCTCCGCATTATATGCAGAGCTGCTGGCCTTCAATCCATCGCTGAAGGTTATCCTCACCGTGAGCCCGGTGCGACATGTGAAGGATACGCTTGAGCTTAACAGTGTGAGCAAGGCCATTCTCCGTTCTGCCTGTCACAACCTCACTCAACGGCATTCCGAGGTTTCTTACTTTCCGGCTTTCGAAATCATGATGGACGACCTGCGCGACTATCGTTTCTACAAAGCCGACATGATTCATCCCACGGAAGTGGCCGAAGACTATATCTGGAAAGCGTTTGGCGAACGATATTTCACGGCCGACCTTCAGAAGTTTTTGATCCGCTGGCGCGACATCCGTGCCGCCCTGGCCCACAAGCCTTTCCATCCCGCGACAGCGGCGCACCAGCAATTTCTGAAAGACCTTTTGAAGAAGCTGGAAGAACTAAAATCCACGGTGCCTGTTGAAACGGAAATAAACTTTGTTCAATCCCAACTTCTCCCCTAACATGCCGCATACCAATCGTTTGATTCATTCCACGTCACCCTATCTGCTTCAGCACGCACACAACCCCGTCGACTGGTTTGAGTGGGGCCCCGAAGCGTTGCAAAAAGCGAAGGCCGAAGGGAAACCCATATTGGTTAGCATTGGCTACTCGTCGTGCCATTGGTGCCATGTGATGGAGCGCGAGTCGTTTGAGCACGACGACATTGCGGCCGTGATGAACGCGTCGTATGTGTGCATTAAAGTGGATCGCGAAGAACGTCCGGATATTGATTCCCTGTATATGGAAGCCGTGCAGGCGTTGGGCGTTAATGGAGGTTGGCCATTGAATGTTTTCCTCACCCCGGAACAGAAACCGTTTTTTGGAGGCACCTATTTCTCGCCCGCGTCGTGGGTGCAGGTGCTGCAAAATATTCACAAGGCGTTCGAAGGAAACCGGCAGCAGATTGAAGACACTGCCGAGGAATTGAGATTGCACCTGCTCCGTTCGGATGTGCAACGTTTCAAGCAAACACCGTCGGACTCCGCATTGCAAGCCGACCTTTCGGACATCTTCACCAAACTTCAGGCCCACTTCGACAAACAATGGGGAGGCATGGACCGCGCGCCAAAATTCATTATGCCCTCGGTGTGGCTCTTTCTGTTGCGCCACCACTACCTCACAAAAGACCACGCCAGCCTTGAGCAGGTAGTGCTCACGTTGCAACGCACAGCCTCCGGCGGCATCTACGATCAGATTGGCGGCGGGTTTGCCCGCTATTCGGTGGATGCCTACTGGTTTGCCCCGCACTTTGAAAAGATGTTATACGACAATGCCCAGCTTCTCAGCCTTTATGCCGAAGCGTATGCCATCACAAAATCAGAAATCTTTAAACGTGTTGTCTACGAAACGTTCGACTGGCTGCAGCTAGAGATGACGCATCCACTTGGCGGATTCTATTCGGCACTCGATGCCGATAGCGAAGGCGAAGAAGGTCAGTTCTATGTCTGGAAAAAAACAGAGTTAGAGAAACTGCTTGGCGAAAACGAACCACTCATCTCCGAATACTACAACGTGAAGCCTGGCGGAAACTGGGAATTCGGCAACAACATTCTTACCCGGCACAAAGCCGACGATGTTTTTCTACAAGCCCATGGCCTGAGCGACGACGAATGGAAGACGCTGCAGGATAGCGCCAAGCACACCCTGCACGAAGCCCGTTCGAAACGCGTTCGCCCCGGCCTCGACGACAAGGTTATCACCGCGTGGAATGCCATGACCGTGTGTGGGCTGGTGGATGCCTATCGTTTTTTTGCCGACCAAACGTTTCTGGACGCCGCCATCAGGAACATGCTGTTCATGGAGCGCGAAGTGCAGCAAGGCAATGTGCTCTATCGTTCGTGGAAAGGGAAACACTCCGTAACCACCGGCTTTCTCGACGACTACGCCTACGTGATCCAGGCACAACTGCGACTCTATCAGGCAACGTTCGACGAGCGGTGGATAGAAAAGGCCGCAGTGTTGATTGACTATGTGATGGACCAATTTTATGATGACACCGATGGCTTCTTTTATTACTCATCAACGTCGGCCGAGCCGTTGTTGTCGCGCAAGAAAGAAATATTCGACAACGTGATTCCATCTTCCAACGCCATCATGGCGCAGAATCTTTTTCAGGCTGGCACGTTGCTGGAACGGGAGGAGTGGAAATCGTTGGCAGTGGCGATGGCGGGTTCGTTGGCACACCTCATCAAATCGGAGCCAAACTACATGTCGCAGTGGGCCATAGCGCACACGGAAATCAAAAAAGGAATGGCAGAAGTTGCCCTTGTGGGAAAAGATCTTCATGCAGTTCGCCAGCAGTGGATGCAACAGTATGCGCCGTATGCGCTGCTGCAAGGAACGGAACACCAAAGCAAACTTCCTTTGCTGCACGACAAAATTGCGTCGGGGGATGGCCCTACCCTATTCGTGTGTTATAACAAAACCTGTCAGCTGCCTGTGCACCGCGTGGAAGACGCGATCGCACAACTTCAATAAATCAGAACATCATCTTGTTTGCATAAAATGCATTTTCTGTATATTCACGAAAATGTCATGTATGCGCTATAGTTCTCTTGTTCTTGTAAGTATTCTTTTGTTTTCGTGCACGCCTAAAAAAGAGGTGACGGTGCCTCTTGCCGTTGGGCCTGTGCCTACGGCCAGTCAACTGGCGTGGCACGAAATGGAGACCAATGCTTTTATTCACTTCACCACCAATACGTTCACCGGAAAGGAATGGGGCTATGGCGACGAGAGTCCATCCGTGTTCAATCCTTCGGCCTTCGACGCTGACCAATGGATCACCACGCTGAAAGACGCCGGTTTCAAAACCGCCATTCTCACGTGCAAACACCACGATGGTTTTTGTCTCTGGCCCAGTCAATACACCGAACATTCGGTGAAACACAGTCCGTTCATGAATGGCAAAGGCGATGTGGTGAAAGCCGTATCGGAAGCGTGCAAAAAACACGGCCTGAAGTTCGGCATCTACCTTTCGCCCTGGGATAGAAATCGCGCCGACTACGGATCGCCTGCTTATATTGAATACTACAGAAACCAATTGCGCGAACTCTTCGCGGCCTACGGTCCTGTGGTGGAAATGTGGTTCGACGGCGCCAACGGCGGCGATGGTTATTATGGCGGCGCCAAAGAAACGAGAAAGATACAAGGCTCAACCTATTATGACTGGCCCAAAACACTTGACCTCGTGCGCACCATGGAACCCAACATCATCTTCTTCAGCGACGCAGGCCCGGGTGTGCGTTGGGTAGGCAATGAAAAAGGACTGGCCGGCGAAACCAACTGGAACACCATCTCTACCGATACGCTGTTTGCCGGCAAAGCGGGCATTGAAAAATTGCTGAATGAAGGCGAAGCCGACGGCACAAAATGGGTGCCTGCCGAAGTAGACGTTTCGATCCGTCCGGGATGGTTCTATCATGCAGAAGAAGACTCGCTCGTGAAAACGCCCGAACGCCTCTTCGACATCTACCTGACCTCGGTTGGTCGCGGTTCCACCTTGCTGTTAAACATCCCTCCCGATCGTCGTGGACTCGTGCATGAGAACGACATAAAGGCCCTCAAAGGATGGCGCGCTTTACTGGACGCTGCGTTCAAAACCAACCTCGCACTGCACGCAAAAACAGAAGCCTCATCACATCGTGGCGACGCCGATGCCTATGCACCGGCCAACGTGACCGATGCCAACCCGGAAACCTACTGGGCCACCAACGACGAGGTGACCACCGGCTCCGTAGAAGTTCACCTGGCCAAAAAGCAACCCGTTCGCTATGTGCTTATTCAAGAATACATCAAACTGGGACAACGCGTGAAATCGTTCACGGTAGAAGCCTGGGAAAACGATGCCTGGCACACCGTGGCAAACGGAACAACCATTGGCTACAAACGCATTCTGCCCTTGCAGTCTGTTGACACCGATAAAATACGGGTGAGCATCACGGCGTCGAAAGCGTGTCCGTTGCTCTCCGCCATAGACGTATACTAAACACCAAATTGTGAAGGCGTCGATCACCTGCATGTTGCTTTGGCTTTTGTGCTTCGCCGGTGCGCAGGCACAGAACGAAGGCATCTATATGCTGTCGGCGGTAGTGAAAAAGATGCCGTGCGACAATGAGCTGCTCATGCTGATCGGCAAAAGCAAAATTTGCATTTCCAAGAAGCCGCTCATCCAGCTGAGCGAAGTGGAATACATCTCCGACATTCAATACGATCCCGTCATAAAAAAACATTATGTAGACATCGGCCTGTCTTCGGCCGCGGTGCAAACCTTGAACCGCGGCTTTGCTTCCCTCCCCAACAATCGCTACGCCTTTGTTATGAAGAACGAAGTGATCTGTGTGGTGAAGGTGGAGTCGGAGATTACCGTACGGTTTTTCCGGATGGGATATGATTTGAACTTAAAAGATCTGACAGAGGTGCATAAGGTTTTGAAGACGCTGAGGCCGTAGGAAATACACACGCATAACGGTAATCCTGTTAAGTATCAACAGAAATATGTAACAAATAAAACTCAGCGCTGCTTCTTACTTCCCTACCAGAATATCAATCTCCACCGTCTCCTTCTTATAACACGCCGCGCTTCCGATGCTGTAACAAAACTCAATCTCCGCTTCGTCCTTTCCCTTGAAGCTTCCATCGGCCTCATAGGTAAAAACCAAATGCCCCACATTGTTTCGTTGAAGAGAGAAAGCTTTGGCGTGTTGGGGTGACTTTGTTAGTGTGGCGCCGTCTTCGATACCCATTGTTCCGAAGTCGTGCGTATAGACCTCATTGTTCTTCACCGTGCCTTCAATTGTTGAATCCGATTTCGATTTGGTATCGTCGTCTTCATCGCATCGAGAAAAGCTCAGGGCGGCAATCGCAACAAACATCAGGAGGAATATTCTTTTCATAGGGTTGGTGTTTGTTGTTTTAGACACCAGTTTCTCAGCTAAAGTTGGAATAGCTTTATTGACTTTGCTTTTATCAATAAGACTTGCTTATGGCGGACATAAAAAACAAAGAGGATGCAAAACAATGTTCTGCATCCTCTTCGAATTGAGATTGTTCTTTTATTACTTCACGGGCGTGATCACAATGTTACGATAGTCTACGGGACCATGATCGCCTTGCAGCAAAATCGGACCGGGTTCGCCTTCATTGCTATCCAGTGCACCGCCGGTGATGCCGGGGATGGTTGTGTTGCTGATGATGGTTTTGCCATTGGCCACAATGGTGACCTGGCGGCCAATCAAGGTGATGTCGTAGGTCTGCCATTCGCCGGGAGCTTTGGCTACCATTTCGTTGGGGGTCAGAAATCCGTAGACGCCGCCCAGGAAACCATACCACGGTTCTTTGCCTTTGCTGTCTTCGATTTGCACTTCATAGCGACCGCGCAGATACACGCCGCTGTTGCTGCCTTTGTCGTAGCGAAATTCGATATGCAGTTTGAAGTCAGTGAATTTTTTATCGGTCACCAGGTTCGAGCCTGACTTGGGGCTGCGCAACACGCCCTTTTCCACAATCCATTGGTTATCGCCCATGGCCTTCCAGCCGGTGAGGTCTTTGCCGTTGAAAAGGGTGATGGCGGCGCCCCATGCGGGTGCGGTAGCTTTGAGCAACGGAGCGCGTACAGCCGTCCAGTTGTATTTCTGGCCATCGGTGTAGACCATGGTTCCGGTGAGCTTGTCGTCGGCCACGGTGCCTTCAAACACCATGTCGGAGGTGCCGGGTTCCCATTGTGGGGGAATGGCGAAGTCGAATTTGCCGTCGGCATAGTTCACTTTCGAAATGGGGCGGGCGCTGCCAAAGGCATAGCAGAAGCGTCCTACCAGCGTGTGTGTTCCGGAGTGTTCCACTTCCAGCCACGAGGGCAATTGCTTGCCGTCTTTTTCAACAGTCACATCCCAGCGTCCTTCAATGGGGCGCGTGGCTTCCTGTGCAAACGTGGTGAACGAAGAGGCTATGGCCATGGCCGTGGCGGTGGTCGCGAAGAAAAACTTGCGGAGGGTGGATTGCGGGTTGCGTTGTTTTTTCATGTTCAGTTCTATTGGTAAAGCTGTCGTCAGCGTCAGTCAAATATGCAATTATTTTGGAATAAATGTAAGGCCCGATACACAACCGGTTCAAACCGTCTTGTGATGTCGCCTTTAGGTGCGACATCAGTCAACAAAGGCTAGAACGAAAGCAAAGCCTGGAGGGCTTCCTTCACTTTGTTGACGTTGGGAAGCATGGCTTTCTCCAGGTCCACGTTCAAGGGAATGGCGGGCAGGTTGGCCGCGCCGAGCGTCCACACGGGAGCGTCAAGGCTTCGGAAACATTCGCGCTGAATGCGACCTGCAAGCGATTCTGCAAACGAGTTGAGCAGTGGTTCTTCTGTCAACACAAATGCGCGTCCATGGCGCTGGACCGAGGCCACAATGGCTTCCCAGTCGATCGGGTTCAGCGTGCGCAGGTCCATGATCTCGACTTGTCCATCCCAATCCCGCGAGGCTTCCCGGGCCCAGTACACACCCATGCCATAGGTGATGATCACCGCCGTGGCCCCTTCTCTGATTTTATCGTCAGACGCGTGCTGCACAATGTTGGCTTTTCCCAACGGCAACACATAGTCGGCATCGGGTTCTATGGTTTTGGCATCAGCGGTGCCGGGCACTTTTGACCAATACAATCCTTTATGTTCCAGCAACACAACGGGATTGGGATCATAGAACGACGCCTTCAACAGTCCCTTCATGTCGGCCGCGTTAGACGGATAGACCACCTTGATGCCGCGCACCGTAAGCAACGTAGACTCTATGCTACCGGAGTGATAGGGTCCGCCGCCACCATAGGCACCCACGGGAATGCGAATCAACGCCTGCACCGGAAACTTTCCTTTGGAGAGATAACAGCTTTTCGAAAGCTCTTCCACCAACTGGTTCATACCCGGCCACACATAGTCGGCAAACTGAATTTCCACAATGGCCTTTGCTCCCACGGCCGACATGCCCGCGGTGGACCCCACGATGTAAGCTTCCTGTATTGGTGTATTGAACACGCGCTCGTCGCCATACTTCT
This sequence comes from Chryseolinea lacunae, assembly GCF_016735595.1. GTDB lineage: Bacteria > Bacteroidota > Bacteroidia > Cytophagales > Cyclobacteriaceae > Chryseolinea > Chryseolinea lacunae. Next base: position 93,746 of record NZ_JAERRB010000007.1, on the reverse strand, counting down.
GTGCCAGTGTTGCCGCTTCGCGAAACACACCTCCCAGGCGTCGGCCCACGTCTTGTCCATAGAACAAAGCTTCGGGATGTTTTTGCAACAGCTCATCCACGGCATGCAACGCAGCATCAACCATAATCACTTTCTCAGCCGATGGCGGTGTGCGCTCGCCTTGTTCGGTGGTGATGGGCGTTGGTGCAAACTCGTGTGTGTCAAACTCGGCTACCGTGGGGTCGGGTGAATTTTTGGCCTGCTCGTAGGCGGCTTCAATTTTGGCATAGACATCTTCTTGTATGGCCGACAGCGTTTCTTCGGTTTCGCCATGCTCCAGCAAGTAGTGATGCAGTCGAAGGAGCGGATCGTTTTGTTTGTGCTGGTCCAGATCTTCCCCACGATACCATTCCTTTCGCACGCCCGACGTGTGGTGGCCGAGCAGCGGGCACGTGGCATGCACCAGCATGGGGCTTCTTTTCTTGCGAACAAAGTCTATCGCTTTTTTGATGCCGAGGTAGGAGTCAATAAAATCAGCACCGTCCACGGCCATGCGCTCCATGCCTTTGAAGCCGGCGGCATATTCATAGGCGTCCATGGTGCGCATCTCGGGGCCCGTGGCAGAGATACCCCAGCCGTTGTCTTGCACCAGGTATAGGATGGGCAGCTTCTTCAGGACGGCCATCTGAAATGCTTCAGCCACTTCGCCTTCCGTCACCGAGCCATCGCCCAGCGAACACACCACAACGGACTGCCGCTGTTCGCGCAGGCCCTGCGACTCCAGGTACGCAACGGCCTGTGCCATGCCCGTGGCGGGAATGGCCTGCATGCCGGTGGCTGAACTTTGATGGGGTATGACGGGGAAGCCTTCGCGCCGCAGCGACGGGTGACCGTAGTAGGATCTGCCTCCGCTGAACGGATCGTCGCGCTTGGCCATGAGCTGGAGCATGAGTTCATAGGGTGTCAGCCCGAGGCCCAACAGGATGGACTCGTCGCGATAGTAGGGCGACAGGTAGTCGATGGGAAGAAGTTGCAACCCTACGGCCAGCTGAATGGCTTCATGACCACGCGAGGTGCTGTGCACATACTTGCCGCAGACATCGCGTTTCTCGTCGTAGGTGGCGGCCATGCGCGCAGCCTGACTCATGAGGTCGTAGGCTTTCAACAGGACATTGCGATCGACTTCAGGCTTCAGCTTTCGCCGGGCCTGGGAGGGTGTTGCCATGGACATGCGGGTGTGGGTTGGTCTCACGCTAAAGATACACATTTCACAATATTCAAACGATTGAAACACCGTTGAAGTATGCCTGAGAAATGACGTGCGTTGTGTTCAATGCATGCGCGACAATCCTCCGAGATAATGCCGTTAAAAAACTTCCTTCGGGCTTACCGTTCATCCCATAGGTTGAGGGCTAATTTCAGGGCAACCTTTCGAATTGGCGGGCGCTTTCATACCTTTGCCCCGCGAATATTTATCAATGCCCACGAAAGAAGAAATACGAGACTGGTTCACGGGGCTTCAACAAAGCATCTGTGAGCAGCTGGAGGCGGCCGATGGCAAAGCAAAATTCATTAGCGATCCCTGGGAACGTCCGGGTGGTGGCGGTGGCGTGAGCCGCGTGCTCACCGAGGGCAAGATTATTGAGAAAGGCGGCGTGAACTTTTCGGCCGTGTGGGGAAAGACTCCCGAGCCCGTCATGAAGACCATGAACCTGGAGCCCGGTGTGCATCCCGATTTCTTTGCCACGGGTGTATCCATCGTGTTGCATCCGCTTAATCCCCTGGTGCCCATCATTCACATGAACGTGCGCTATTTCGAAATGAGCAACGGCACATGGTGGTTTGGTGGCGGCATCGACCTCACACCACACTATGTGGATGCAGACGACGCCCGTTACTTTCACGAACATATCAAGGCCGCTTGCGACCGGCATCATCCCTCCTACTACGCCGACTTCAAACGCTGGGCCGACGACTACTTCTTCATTAAACACCGGAACGAAACCCGCGGCATCGGCGGCATATTTTTCGACTATCTGAAGGCCGATCAGGATTTCACCAAGGCTTCGCGCTTCGACTTTGTGAAGAGTGTGGGCTCGGCATTCGCGCCGGTCTATACGCACTTCATGAAAAAGAATCATGCGTTGCCCTTCACCGAGAAACAAAAGCACTGGCAATACCTGCGTCGTGGTCGTTACGTAGAATTTAACCTGGTGTGGGACCGCGGCACAAAGTTCGGACTGGACACCGATGGTCGCACGGAATCTATTTTGATGAGCCTTCCGCCGCAGGCCCAGTGGGTTTATAACTACACGCCTGAGCCTGCATCGGCCGAGGCAAACACACTGGCATTGTTGACGAAAGGTATTGACTGGATTCCGTCGTGAAATTACCTTGCCACCAAAACCTGAACGATCTCCGTTGAAAAGAATTATCCAGAGAATCCTGTATGCGGGCATTCACCGTAAGCTTTCGCGGTCGCTCATGCGCACCATTGTGCTCACCAACGCACTGGTGCTGATCACGGCGGTGCTGGCCAGCATCGTGTTTATTCACCAGCTCAGCCGAAACCAATGGCACCTCAACGCCAGCGCAACCATCAACCTCACCATGCTGGTGGTGCTGTGTTTCATTCTGATCCTGAACGACAGCCGGTGGTTCAACGTGAGCCGTTTCATTCTGGGCATTCTGGTGCCCATCGCGGCGTGTGTGATCATACTCCTGCCCCGGGTGCTCGACCCAAACCGTTTTCATTACCTGCCCCGTAGCCCACAGGTGTTTTGCATTATTCTGGCCACCTGCATTGTGCCGCTCATGGTGTTCAGCATCCGCGAACGCAAGCTGCTGATCGCGGCCGTGTTCATCAACATGGCCATTCTTATTTTGCTTGACCCTGCGTTATTCTACTTTAGCTCCGATCGCTACACGGCCTATAGCCTGGCGCGTTACCTGGGAAACAATCTTGTCACACTCGTGGCCGCTCTCTTCCTGATGGGCAGTGTGATCTTCCTGAAGAACCTGTTCGAAGATTTTGAATTGCTGAACGAACGTCTCATCGACAACCTGAACGAAAAGAACGAGCTGCTCGAAAAAAACAACCGCGAGCTGTTTCAACTGAACCAGGACATCGAAACGCAGAATGAAGAAATACAGGCGCAAAGCGAAGAGCTTATGCAAAGCCAGGAAAGCCTCATGATGGCCAACCACAAGATTGAGGAACAAAAGGTGGAACTGGAAAACCAGAATCAATTGCTCGAACACTTGCTGGCCGAAAAGAAACAAGACCTGTTGCAGACCAACCAGCAACTGGTGTCGCGCAATTCGGAACTCGAACAATTTTCGTATACCGTATCGCACAACCTTCGCGGCCCCGTGGCCAGCTTGCTGGGTCTCATCAACATCACCAATCTTTCCGAGAGTGAAGCCGATCGCAAGCACATTCTCAAACTCATCGAACAGTCGGCCATGTCGCTCGAAACGGTGATCAAAGACCTCAACAAGATCATTGACATCCGGCACGACAAGTTCAACATCAACGAACGCGTGGAGTTGCCACAAGTGCTGTCGATCATCACGGAGTCGCTCAAGGTTTTTATCGACGACAACAACATCAACATCACGCACGATTTCTCGAAGGGCGACTCGTTCGTGTCGGTTCGTGCCTACGTGAGCAGCATTCTCTACAACCTCATCAGCAACGCCATTCAATACCGGTCGCCCGAACGCGCTGCCAATATCCACATCGCTTCGTTGCAGGAGAACGACACACTTGTGCTGGAAGTGACCGACAATGGATTGGGCATTGACCTGGCGCGCTACCGTCAAGATCTCTATAAACTCTACAAGCGCTTCCACGACCACATTCCCGGAAAGGGCCTGGGCCTTTACCTGGTGAAACAGCAGGTGGAAAAACTGAATGGTTCCATTGAAGTGGACAGCGTGCTTCACCAGGGCACACGCTTCCGCGTCACCCTTCCCGCGTAGCGGTTAGCCTTTGAACGTCGTCTTGTAGTTCTCTTCGTCGAATCCCAACGCCAGCACCTTGCCATCTTCTTCGATGAGCGGGCGTTTGATAACGCTCGTTTTTTCCATCATCAACTCGATGGCAGCAGCTTCGCTGGTAATCTTCTTCTGCACGACTTCGTCCAGTTGGCGCCAGGTGGTGCCGCGTTTGTTCACCAGGCTCTCCCACCCTACCTGTTTGCTCCATGCTTTGAGTTTGGCAGCGGTGATGCCTTTGGTTTTATAGTCGTGAAAGTCGATGTCCACGTGGTGTTGTTTCAGCCAGTCGAGGGCTGTCTTCACCGTGTTGCAATTCTTGATTCCGTAAACCGTCATGGGTGTGCTGTTTCTATGTCAACGTAAATGTACTATCGCTTCCTAAAAATTCTCACGCAGTTCGTGCAGCTTGCGCAGTTTGTGAATGAGGCGTTCAGACTCTTTAAAGTCCAGCGTCTGTTGTCCGTCGGAGGCGGCTTCTTCGGGCTTCTGGTGTGTTTCATAGATCACACCATCAGCGCCGGCAATGACTGCGGCCAGGGCCACCGGTTCCACATATTCGCGAATACCAATGCCATGCGAAGGATCGGCGATGACGGGCAAATGTGTTTTTTCTTTCAGGATGGGAATGGCGTTGATGTCCATGGTGTTGCGGCTGGCTTTCTCGTAGGTGCGGATGCCGCGCTCGCAGAGCATCAGCTTTTCGTTGCCCGCAGCGAACACATACTCTGCTGAGTACAAAAGCTCTTCGATGGTCCCTGAAATGCCACGTTTAATCATCACTGCTTTGTCTACACGACCAAGTTCGTCGAGCAGGTTGAAGTTTTGGGTATTGCGCGCGCCTACCTGAAACACATCCACGTAGTCATGCATCTCTGCAATCTGGCTCACCTGCATCACCTCGCTAATGATTTTGATGCCGGCCTTGCGCGCCAGCGTGTGCCACATCTTGAGCCCGTCCACCCCAAGCCCGCGAAAGGCATAGGGTGAGCTGCGTGGTTTGAACACGCCACCCCGCATGATGCGCACACCGTTCTTCACCAGGTGATCGAGCGTTTGCTGCACCTGTGCTTCGGTTTCGATCGAACACGGTCCTGCCATAATCGACAGTGTGCCGTTTCCAATCACTACACCATCGCCCAAATCGAGATGCGTGCGTTGCACTTTCCACTTGCGCGACACCAGCTTGTAGTCGTCAGACACCTGGTGGATGTCGGCGATGCCGGGCATGTGGCCCAGCAGGCGGATATCGAATTCTTTCTTGCCAATGCCCACGAGGTAGACATGCTGCTGCGTTTTCACCTCGGTGGTTTTGTAGCCCAGGCTTTTGATGTTGCTCACAATCGCCTCTTTCTCGGGCGACGCGATGGACGGTTTCAGTTTTATAATCATACGATCATGCCTTGGTTTTCAGCGACGTGGCAAAGGCTTGCGCGTCGGCGCTGATGTTAGTTGATGCTTTCAATACGTTGATGAAGGCGCTGCCCACAATGGCACCGGCGCCGTATGACGATGCCGTGGCAAACGTGGCGTTGTTGGAAATGCCGAACCCGATAAGAAACGGATTCTTCAATTTCATCTGTTTCAGTTTGTCGAAGTACTGCAGTTGAGGCCCCGCAAAATCTGCCTTGGCACCGGTGATGCTCGACGCCGACACGGCATAGATGAATCCTTCGGTAACGGCATCAATTCTCCGGATACGTTCTTCGGATGTAGTTGGCGAAATGAGGAATGTGTTGCTGAGGTTCACAGCATCAAACACCGGCTTATATTCTTCAAGGAAAGCATCCATAGGAAGGTCGGGCAGGATCACACCGTCTACCCCTGCGGCGGACGCATCTTTTGCGAACTTCTCGATGCCATACTGGATCACGGGATTCACATAGCCCATCAGGATGATCGGCAGCTTCACCGTTTTGCGAATGGTCTTCACCTGTTCCAGGATCATGGGCAGGTTGATGCCGTTGTCGAGTGCAATCTTGTTGCTCTCCTGAATGGTGGGGCCGTCCGCTACGGGGTCAGAGTAAGGAATGCCGATCTCGATAATGTCGGCGCCACCTTTCTCTAAAGCTTCGGCAATCGCTACGGTGCTGTTCAGTGTGGGGAATCCGGCGGTGTAGTAAACGGAAAGAATGTTCTTCTTGCCGGAAGCAAACACATCTGTGATTCTATTTTTCATGTTGTTGTTTTTACGTTTGGTTGGGGATGATTTGTGTATGCGGGATTCCTAGTACTTACCCCAACGGATATACGTCTCCAGGTCCTTGTCGCCGCGACCCGACAGGTTCACCACCACCACATCGTCTTTCTCGAACGTGAATTTGTTCATGGCGGCCAGCGCATGGGCCGACTCAATGGCGGGAATGATGCCTTCGCTGCGACTCAGCTCGATGCCCGCATTCATGGCTTCTTCGTCGGTGATGCTCACAAACTTGGCGCGGCCCACGTCAAACAAGTGCGCGTGTTGCGGGCCGATGCCGGGATAGTCAAGACCGGCCGATATGGAATAGGGTTCCACCACCTGGCCATCGTCCGTCTGCATCAGAATGGTTTTGCTGCCGTGCAGCACGCCGGGTTTGCCCAGGGCTGTGGTGGCGGCCGATTCGCCCGAGTCCACACCGTGGCCTGCGGCTTCGGCGGCGACCAGCGTCACGTGTTCGTCGTTCAGGAAATGATAGAAGGCACCCGCTGCATTGCTGCCGCCGCCCACACAGGCAAACACATAGTCGGGAAACGGGTTGCCTATTTCTTCCTGCAATTGCTTTTTCATTTCTTCGCTGATCACCGACTGGAAGCGGGCCACCATGTCGGGATAGGGATGCGGGCCCACCACCGAGCCAATGATGTAGTGCGTGTCAGTAGGATTGTTGATCCAGTGGCGCATCGCTTCGTTGGTGGCATCTTTCAACGTCATGCTTCCGCTCAGCGCCGGCACCACGGTGGCTCCCAGAATACGCATACGCTCCACGTTGGGGCGCTGGCGTTCCATATCAATCTTTCCCATGTAGACCACACACTCCATGCCCATGAGGGCACACACGGTGGCCGTGGCCACGCCGTGTTGACCCGCGCCAGTTTCGGCAATAATCTTCTGCTTGCCCAGACGGCGCGCCAGCAAGATCTGACCAATGGTGTTGTTCACCTTGTGAGCACCCGTGTGGCAAAGGTCTTCGCGCTTCAGATAAATGTTGGTGTTGTATTTTTCCGAGAGACGTTTGGCAAGATAGAGCGGTGTGGGGCGGCCCACATAGTCGCGCAGGAGCTTTTGAAATTCTTTCTGAAAGCCCGCCTCGTAGATAATGTCGAGGTAGCGCGTGCGTAGTTCTTCCACGTTGGGATACAACATTTCGGGAATGAATGCGCCACCGAATTTGCCGTAGTATCCTTTTTCGTTTACTGTGTATTTCATGATGTTATGTTTTTGATATCGTATATTTTCTGTCTGCGTTCTAGAACGCAAGCAGTTCCACTTCTTTAAACAAGGCCTTCACTTTCACAATGCCCTTCTTTCCCGGGGCATCTTCCACACCGCTGTTCACATCCAGGGCGTGAAGGTTCATGCCTTTCAGGGTTGCTACGTCTTTGATGTTGGCCGGTGTCAAGCCACCGCTAAGAAAGAACGGTATCTCCTGGTCGTAGCGTTTCAAAATCTTCCAGTCAAACGTCACCGCGTTGCCGCCATAATGTTTGCCTTTGGTGTCGAAGAGAAAGAAGTCAGACACGGTTTTGTAGGGTGTGGTTGTTTCCCAGTCAAAGCCCTCTCCCACCGAAAACACTTTGATCACTTTAAGACCGGCCTCCTGCAGCGCCGCACATTGCTCGGGGGCTTCGTTGCCGTGAAGCTGCACAAACGGCAGATGGTGAATGGTGGCGAGTGTGCGAATCGATTCTATCGTCTCATTCACAAACACACCCACACGCTTCACACTTTCGGGAAATGCCGTGGGGACCCTGAACGTATCGCCGACAAAGCGTGGTGACTTTCCATAGAAGATAAACCCCATGTAGTCGGGTGCAAGTGCCGCCACCGACAGGATGTTGGCGGGTTCGCGCATGCCACAAATCTTGATCTTCAGGTTGCGTTCCATCAGGCTTGTCGTGATGCCTTGTTCAGTTCGTCTATAAACTCCTTGCAGGCCACTTCGGGGCGACTGTGTTGCATGAAGTTCTGCCCCATCAAAAATCCTTCGTAGCCATACTTCTTCAGTTCCATAATTGTCTCTACCGATTCGATGCCGCTCTCCGACACCTTCACCATCGAGTCGGGAATGTGTTGGGCCAGTTGCTTCGAGATCTCCACGCTCAATTCAAACGTCTTGAGGTTCCGGTTGTTCACACCCATCAGGTCGGCACCGGCGTCGAGGCTGGCCTGCAATTCTTCGAGGTTGTGCACTTCCAACAACACTTCAAGTTTGAACGAGTGGGCGAAGTCGGCCAGGGCTTTCAAACGCTTTGGCTCCAGCGCAGCGGCAATCAACAGAATGGCATCGGCACCGATGGATTTTGCTTCTACAATCTGATATTCATCGATGGTGAAGTCCTTCCGGAGAATGGGACAGAAATTAAACTTTCTGGCTGTGGTAAGATCGTCGTTGCTGCCACCAAAGAAGTTTGTATCGGTCAACACCGACAATGCCGACGCACCCGCCTGCATATAGCCAATAGACGTACGTTCTACTGACACGTGTGGATTGATGACGCCCTTGGAAGGCGACTTGCGTTTGATCTCGGCAATGATGCCCGACAGGTCTTCGCGTTGTATGTATTTTTTCATCGACACCGGCTGTGTGGCAAAGTAGATGCTTTGTTCCAGCAGCTTCACGGGGTAGAGACTTTTGCGTTGCTCCACTTCCGTTTTCTTGTGTTCGATAATCTGGTCCAGGATGTTCATGAATGAAACGTTTAGCGATTCTTATTTTTCCATCAGTTTCTTAAAGGCCTGCAGGGCTTTGCCCGACCGGAGTGCTTCGGTGGCACGCTCCACGGCGCGGGGCAAGCCTTCGTTTTGGTGACCGGTGAAGAGCGCCATCGAGGCGTTGGCAATCACGGCAGCTTCCTGTGCGGGTGTGCCCTTTCCTTCCAGCACGTTCATAAAAACTTTTGCCGATTCTTCCACGGTGTTGCCGCCGCGAATGTCGTCGTGCTTCAGTTGTGGCAGGCCCAGGTCGGTCGGCTCCAGCACTTTCTCGCCACCGTTGTGAAAGAACTTGAACGCGCCCGTCAGCGACACTTCGTCGTAGCCATCGAGCGAGTGGAGAATGAGGAAATCTTTCTCCGTGTTTTGATAGAGATAGCCGTATTGACGGGCCAGCTCAAGACTGAACACGCCCACCAGCTGTCGTGTGGGGAACGACGGATTCACCATAGGGCCGAGCATGTTAAAGAATGTTTTCACGCCCAGCTCCTTGCGGATGGGCGCCACATTTTTCATGGCGGGGTGAAACAGGGGCGCGTGCATAAAGCAGATGTTGGCGCGGTCGAGGCTGCGCTTCAACGTGCCGATGTCGTTGGTGAAGGTGTAGCCAAAATATTCGAGCAAGTTCGACGATCCGCAAGCGGACGACACACCGTAGTTGCCGTGTTTGGCCACAGGCTGCCCCGCAGCGGCCACCACAAACGACGAGAGTGTAGACATGTTGAAGGTGTTCTTGCCGTCGCCGCCGGTGCCGCACACGTCCATCACAGGTTGGTCGAAGCGGGCGGGCACACAGAGCTCCAGCATGGCGTCGCGAAAGCCCTGTAGCTCGTCAACGGTTATGCTGCGCATCATGTAGACCGTCATAAAGGCCGTGGTGAGGCTGGGGTTGTATTTTCCGGAAGCCAGATCGACCAGCACTTTCTTCGCCGAATCTTTTGTGAGCGAGCGGTGGTCGATGAGTTCGTTCAGTATTTCTTTCATGGTGTTGATGCTTGTGGTTTCGCAGACTGGCCGTGACCGGCTCTAGGGCTGCGTGTTTATTTCTTCTTCAGATATTCATTTTATATAATAAGACATATACATACTAATGCTTCAGCCAGCTCTCAATCATCCTTGGCCCTTCGGGTGTCATGATGGACTCGGGGTGGAATTGCAATCCCTTCACATCGTGACGCACGTGGCTGAGGCCCATCACCAGGCCTTCATCGTTCACGGCCGTCACGCGCAGGTCGGCGGGGATGCTTTCGGGCACCACGGCCCAGGAGTGATAGTGTGTGGCCTGAAAGGTGTCGGATACATTTTCAAACAGATATTCGCTGCGGTCTTTCACCGTGGCCATCGACGTGACGCCGTGCAGCACTTTGGGAATGTTGAACAGCTTCGCGCCATACACTTCGCCAATGCCCTGATGGCCGAGGCAAATGCCCAGGATGCTTTTGGTGGCGCCATATTCGCGCACCACGGCTTTCATGATGCCCGCTTCGTCGGGAATGCCGGGGCCGGGCGAGAGCAATATCTTGTCGTAGGCCTTCACATCTTCTAACGCAATCTTGTCGTTGCGAAAAACGTCGAGCGGATATTTCAGCGCGCGGAGAATGTGCACCAGGTTGTAGGTAAAAGAATCGTAGTTATCGAGGACCAGAATTTTCATGTCGTGTCGGTATGATGGGTATGTCTTAGGTTTTCTTCGCGATTATATTTTCTCTGCCAGCTGCACGGCCTTGCGCAGGGCGGCGAGTTTGTTGTTCACTTCCTGTAGTTCGCTCTCAGCTTTCGATTTCGACACCACACCGGCACCGGCCTGGAAGATGAGTTTGTTCTCGCGACTGAGAAACGTGCGGATCATGATGGCGTGGTTATACGACCCGTCGTAGCCCATGAAGCCGATGGCGCCACCATAGAAACTGCGGTTCACGTTCTCGTAGCTATCGATCAACGTCATGGCCATGTGTTTGGGCGCGCCCGACAGTGTGCCGGCGGGGAACGTGTCGGCCGCAATGTTCACGATCGATGTCTCGGGTTTGAGTGCGCCCGTTACTTTTGATACGAGGTGAATCACGTGCGAGTAGAATTGTATTTCCTTGAACACTTCCACCGTCACGTGTTCGGCGTTGCGGCTCATGTCGTTGCGGGCAAGGTCTACCAGCATCACGTGTTCGGCATTTTCTTTTTCGTCGGCGGCGAGTTTCTCGGCCAGCGCGGCGTCTTCCTGGTCGTTGCCCGAGCGGCGGAAGGTTCCGGCAATGGGATAGATATGAGCCTTGCCGTTGCTCACCTGCAACTGTGCTTCGGGCGATGAGCCAAACAGCTTGAAGCTGCCATAGTCAAAATAGAAAAGATAGGGCGAGGGATTGATGGAACGCAGCGCGCGATACACATTGAACTCGTCGCCTTTGAAGCCCGTGGTGAAGCGACGCGACAACACAATCTGAAACACATCGCCGCGATAGCAATGTTCTTTTCCCTTCTCGATGATCTTCAGGAATTCTTCGTCCTCCACGTTCGACGTTTCGCTGTCGGTGAGGGTGAATTTATAGGTAGAGAATTTGTTGCTGAAGATGATTTGCTCCACGCGATCGAGCGTGCTGCGGCAGGTGTCTTTGCCTTGTTCGTAGCAATGCTCGTAGAGGCTGAGCTCGTTGCTGAAGTGGTTCACAATGATGACGTAGCGGTAGAGCTTATACAACACATCGGGAATGGCCTGGTCGGCTTTGCTGATCTTCACGTCTTCGAAGAAGCGGATGGCGTCGTAGGTCATGTAGCCAAACAAGCCGCAGTTGGCATATTGAGAAGGAATTCGGTCAGGCTCGATGCAATTCTTGAAGTCTTCGAGCAGTGTTGTTACCTGCCCTATTTTGGTGATGGTTTGCTTTTCAATCTTGCCATCGGGATAGCGGCTCTCGGCGGTGTTGCCGTTCACCTGGAAGGAGGCGATGGGGTCGCAACATATATAGGAAAGACTGTTTTCGTGGCCGTGATAGTCGGAGCTCTCCAGCAAAATGCTTCCGGCATACACATCGCGCAACTTCAGGTAGATGTTCACCGGCGTGAGGGTGTCGGCCAGGAGTTTCTTTGCGTAGGTCTTGAGTTGATACTTCATCTGCGTTTTCAAAGGGTTGTGTTTGGACAAAAAAAGAAGGCCTGCTGTGAACAGCAGGCCTTCGGCTTATTTTAAAAGTCATAACAAGGCTGTTCACATATCGAGTTCCGATCTGTGCCACCACCATGCAATGTTTGTAAATCTAATCATGTGATTTTATGCGTCTTTCTTTTTAGCCGCCGTTCTTTTGGGTTTTGCTGCTGCTTCACCTGTGCCAGCATCTGCTACAGTCTTCTTCGAAGCTGTTCTCTTCAACTTGGCCTTCAGGGCTGCACGGCTTCTGGAGTTGCCATAAGAGTCTCTCCAGATCTTTCCTTTTTTAGATTTTTTATCTCCTTTTCCCATTTTTGTTTGCGCTTAGCGAGGGCAATAATAGTAAAGTATCGTTTTATTACAAACTGCAGATGAAATAAATTTTAACCGCAAAGCCGTCAGCCTGCAAGCATTCGTTGCCGAAACCCGGGCACGCTCACGCCTTTGCGGTCTATATCTTTCTGCTTACCAGATCTTCACACGTTCGCTTTCCGGGCGGAACATCTTGTCGCCTTCCTTCACATCGAACGTTTTATAGAACGGATCGAAGTTAGAGAGCGGGCCGTTGGCGCGATACATGCCCGGCGAGTGCGGATCGGTGAGCACCTGCGTGCGCAACGACTCGTCTCTGTATTTAACACGCCAGATGGTGCCCCACGACATGAAGAAACGTTGCTCGGGTGTGAGGCCACCTATGAGTTCGGGACGGCCGTGGTTTTTCAAATAGAGCTGCAGTCCTTCATAGGCCACAGCAAGGCCGCCGAGGTCGCCAATGTTTTCGCCGAGCGTGAACTTGCCCTGCACAAACACGCCCTTCAACGGCTCATACTTGTCGAACTGGCCTGCATAAGCACCGCCTTTTTCCTGGAACTTGGTGAGGTCGGTCGAGGCCCACCAGTTTTTCAGGTTGCCATCGGCATCAAACTGCGAACCCTGATCGTCGAAGCCGTGCGAGATTTCGTGGCCAATCACAGCACCGATGCCGCCATAGTTCACGGCCTCGTCGGCACGGTAGTTATAGAACGGAGGTTGCAGAATGCCCGCGGGGAAAACAATTTCATTGAACAAGGGATTGTAGTAGGCGTTCACCGTTTGCGGGGTCATCTCCCACTCGGTTTTGTCTACTGGTTTGCCCAGCTTTTCGATCTCGTGTTGCACCTGGAAGCGCGCTGCGCTCAGCACGTTGCCAAAGTAGGATGCCTTTTCGGGAGCCTTCTCGATGGCGAGGCCCGAATAGTCTTTCCACTTATCCGGGTAGCCGATCTTCACGGTGAACGTGCTCAGTTTATGCAGGGCGCGTTGCTTGGTGGAGTCCGACATCCAGTCGAGGCTCTTGATGCGGTCGGCAAAGGCCAGCTTGATGTTCTCTACCATTTCGAGGGCTTTCTGCTTTGCTTCAGGCGGGAAAGCATCGTCAACATAGAGCTTGCCTATGGCTTCGCCCAGGTAGCTGTCGGTCACATCCAGCACGCGCTTCCAGCGGGGACGCATCTTGTCGGTGCCGCGCATGTAGCGGGTGTTGAAGTCGAACGAGGCTTCCACAAAATCGTGGCTAAGAAAGGGCGCCGCGCCACGGAGCAGGGCCGCCTTCAGATAGGTTTTCACCTGGTCGATGGTGTAGCTGTTCACCACCTTTTCATATTCCTGCAAAAAGGCGGGTTCCGACACAATGATAGTGTCTTCCTTCACCTTCAGGCCTTCGAAATAGGCTGGCCAGTTCACGGAGGGCGTGAGTTTGGCCAGGTCTTTCAACGACTTGGGGTTGTATTGCTTCACGGGGTTGCGGCGGTCTTCCTTGCTGAGCATGGATTTGGCCAGCTGTGTTTCCAGCTTCAGCACCAGGGCGCCATTGGCTTTTGCCTTGGCTTCGTCTTCGCCCGAAAGCTTGAAGAGCGTGGCGAGGTGTTCCTCATATTTGGCGCGTGTTTCCACCGACTTGGGGTCGGTGTTCAGATAGTAGTCACGTTCCGGCAATCCCAGTCCGCCCGAACCCAGGTAGGCGGCCATCTTCTTGCTGTTCTTCAGGTCGGGCAAGATGCCAAAACCAAAGAAGGCGCCACCGCCGGTCATCACATCTTCAACCAGGTAGGTCTGAATATCGTTTTTGCTTTTCACGGCCTCGATCTTGGCCAGCAGCGGCTTGATGGGGCCAACGCCCACGTGTTCGGCCAGGGCAGAGTCCATGCCGATAGAATAGAAATCGGCCGCCTTGCGCTGGTCGGTTCCCTCGGGATAGAGCTTTGCATCTTCGCCTGCTTTTTTCAGGACCTTCAACACCACATCGTTGTTGAATTCGCGGAGCTCGTTAAACGACCCCCAACGGCCCTGGTCGGCCGGGATGTTGGTTTTGCCAATCCATCCACCGTTCACATATTTAAAGAAATCGTCTTGCGGCCGCACGGTGGTGTCGACGTAAGAAAGGTTCAGACCAACATCCACCACAGCTTCGTCCTTCTTTTTATCGGAAGAACACGAAACCGCAGACATCGCGACGCCAGCTAAAACCGCTAGTGCTAGTTTTTTCATAGGGTTAATTGAGTTATCCGCGAATATAATATTCTATGCTAACACTAGGTAGGAATGTGTGCCTGAGCGGCTAAAAAGTGATGGCTAGTCGGGAAAGCTAACCCATCTGGCGGTATATAAACCATGTGTTTCCACGCCCATCAATCCTTTAACGGTTGGTGGATGCTACATCCAACGGCGGCGTTGTTCACATCCAACTGGATAATATCACCCGCCCCCGTATTGCCCTTGCACCCACCCTTTATTTAGGTATCAAAATATGATGAGGGTTGCGCAAAAAGGATGACGAAAGACGCACCATGCACCATTCATCAACCACTTGACCGCAGCAACGAGATCTCAACGCAACTCTTCATCGCATTCACACCAAAGCTCCTTAAACAAACACCCTATGCACACCGTTGCATCATGCTAAAAAGCAGGTCGGTCACAGCATCACAGGCAAAATCACTTATGGGCTACTGCTTTTCTATGAAGTATGATCGACAAAACATACCGTTCCAAATAATATTTTTCATCACTCAACACGTCGTCATTTGAATTTGGACAACCAAAACACGGGCATGAAAACATTCTGCTGCAACCGCACCTAACAAAACCAAATCAGATTACGTTGGGATTGACTACTTTCGCATCACAATAAAAAACACGTTATGAAAGATCTTTCAGGAAAGTACAAGCACGAAGGTTTCAATCAGGTCTGGAGAGTACAACGGATGGGATGGGGAGCCGATTTGTATGCCGTTGAGGCCTATAGCCCGGCCGATGAAGTGACGCGCCTCGGCCAACCGATGCACATCATGGACCTCTATCTCGCCGAACTCATCGAAAGCCAACAACTCCTGCTCCTGGAAGCAGGCCGCAACAGCTTCCTCAAGTTTTGCGACAAGCTGATCCCCGGAAGATAACCCCACGCGACCCCGTCGCCCAAAAAGCCTATCCCCCAGCATTTAGAGTCATTTTATTGGTAACGTTGGCGCCACACGCCTCCCAAGAGCATTCACACAAATCAAAATCACCAGGTCGTTCTGACCTTCGCCTTCCAGTCACAAAGAACCCGTATCGACCGTAGGAGACTCCTACGGAGTCAATCCACACAAAGCCGAACATATCTATAGGCAAGGTGCTCCGACGGAGCAAAACAGCACACAGCTATCGGGCATTCTGCTTGCGTAGATCTATAGAAATCATCCTGTCTATAGAACGACGAACTAACCCAATGACCCGACTCCATAGGAGTCTCCTAAAGCAAGACCGCCTAAGAATTGCACGCCTTCAGATTACACATGAATTTGGCAATGACCATTAACAACGTCACCCCCACACGTCTCAAACGTTGTGAATCAATACGCCGTCTTAATCTTCGCCTTCAAATCATGAAGAATGGTATACAACCCAAAATACGTCCGGTTGATATACACTGCCTCGCTCACACCACGTGCGCGCTTAGACTCGCGTAGCTCTTTCAAGGTGCTCAACTTCTCGCCAAATCCATAGAGCTCTTCGAAATAGGCATTGTCGGCAAAGTCAAACTCTGCGGCGCGGAAGGGTCTTCCTAACAACTCTACCAGCTTCACAAAAATGGATGTGAACAACTCTTTCTCGCGGGGTGTGTCTTCGGGGTAGATGAAGCGGAGGTCGCTAAAGGCTTTGCGCTGCACGTCGAGGTCGGTCAGCACGTTGTCGTTCATCAGTTGGAAATAGAGGGGATAGAAATCTTCGGGGATCACCTTCACACAGCCAAAGTCGATGATGCCCAGTTTGTAGTCGGGGGTCACAATGAAGTTGCCGGGGTGTGGGTCGGCGTGCACGGCTTTGAGGGTGTGCATCTGAAAGTGGTAGAAGTCCCACATGGCCTGGCCCATGGTGTCGCGGGCTTCTTGTGGAATGTCTTCCGTCAGCGCCTGGCCCAGGGGTTTGCCTTCTATCCAGTCCATGGTGAGGATGCGGGGCGACGAATAGTCGGGATAGTATGTGGGGAAAATAATGTTCTTGAGGTGGCGGCTCTTTTCGGAGAGTTCGATGGAGCGTTGCAGCTCCAGGGTGTAGTCGGTTTCTTCCAGCATGCGGGTTTCCACCTCCTGGA
The DNA here is from genome assembly GCF_016735595.1 of Chryseolinea lacunae. Taxonomy (GTDB): domain Bacteria; phylum Bacteroidota; class Bacteroidia; order Cytophagales; family Cyclobacteriaceae; genus Chryseolinea; species Chryseolinea lacunae. Next base: position 77,105 of record NZ_JAERRB010000007.1, on the reverse strand, counting down.
TAAACTCGTTATACTCCACCGGGTTCAGCTTGAACATGGCCAGCGCAATGGGCTTCACCATAGCGAGGTCGGACTTCACACTGTCGCCTACACCGGGATATTGAATCTTCACGGCCAGCTTCTTGCCGTTGAGCGTGGCCTGGTGCACCTGCCCCATAGAGGCGGCGTTCATGGCCTTGGTGGTGAAGGTGTCGAAGATCTTGTCGGGACCTTTGCCAAAGTAGCGCTGAAAAGTCTGCACCACCAGCGGGAACGACAACGGCGGTGCGCTGTATTGTGCCATGGCAAACTTCTGCTGGTAGGCTGTGGGCAACAGGTTCTTGTCCATGCTCAGCATCTGGGCCACCTTCAGGGCGCCGCCCTTTAGTTCGCTCAGGGAGTTGTAGATGTCTTTGGCGTTGTCGGCGTGAAGTTGGTCGCGATCGCTTTCGCCGGTCACGAGTTGTTTGCCATAATGCTTCAGGTAGTTGGTTCCGATTTTGGCGCCAGCAGACAAAAACTTAGAGGCCCGTTGCACTTTGGTGACGGGGATGCGATCGTATTCTTTCACGGATAGCGGTGGTTAGTTCTTTTTGTTCTGGTATAAAAATTTGGCGAAGTCCATCGCCGAGTCCACGGCGCCTTTGCCAATGAGGTCGAAGGCGAGGTTCACCGACTTCTCCACGGCGGCGTCGGTCTTTTCGAAGCCGGGGCTGTCGTCTTCCTTCCAGAAGAAGAGGATGAAGCCCATGTGCATCCAGAAGAGTTGGGGATAGCGCTTGTCGAGCAGCGGGCGTGTAGCCACCTCGCCATTGCCTTTGCCTTCGTTGAGCAGGCTTTCGAAAAAGGTTTCGAACGTGCTTTTGAAGGACTTTATGTAGTCGGGAATAAATTCAAGTTTGCGGGAATGCTCCAGTTGGTAGAGCACATAGCTGCGGTTGGCTTTCAGTTCTTCGAGCAACGTGAAATAGAAGGCGAGAATCTTTTCGCGGGTGCTGAACGCCTGAAACGATTCGTCGTCGCGCAGGCGGGCTATGGTCTTGTCGATGAAGCCTTTCCAGATGTGTTTTTCCAGGCCGTCGAACGAGCCGATGTGGGCATAGAACTCTTCCTCTTTAATGCCGAGGTCGAGACAGAATTTGTACACCGACGCAGGGCGGTGACCGTGGGTGAGCACGTGCTCGACATAGGCAGCCCGGAGCTGTTCTTCAGAAGCTTTGCTGCCGGTCTTTCGGGTAGATTTCTTCGCAGTTTCCATACGCATACTTAAACCGGTAATTCTGCCAAAGAGTTTACACTTTGCGGATGAATATTTCGTTAAATTTCCAGGCATGAGAATTCTCCTCACCACCTTATTCCTCCTCTCCTTCCTGGTTGGTCACGGCCAGGAAAAACGGTCCACCACCCGCCAACGTTTTGAACAGGCGCAGGTGGCCTACGACGCCGGGCACTATGCCGAAGCCCTCGCCCTCTTCAACCAGGTGCTCAAAGAAATGCCCGACCAGGCCGATGCCTACCTGCTGCGCGCAGCCACCCGCGAACAACTGGGCGACCTGCAAGGCGCCAACACCGACTACGCCATCTTCCTGGAAATGAAACCCGACCAGCCCGACGCCCTCTATAGCCTGGCCACCATCCGCTTCCGCCTCGGCCTCTATGCCCAGGCCAAAGACGACTTCACCAAACTGCTTTCCCTCCATCCGGGCGAAACCAACAAGATCTACTTCAACCAGGCAGCCACCACCACCGGCAAAAACCAGATCATGACCCTGCAAGGCCCCATGAAACCCCAGCTGTTCAACTACCTGGGCATGGTCGAAACCAAACTGAAGAACTACCCCACCGCCATCCACTGGCTCGACTCGGCCATTCGCCTCGAAAGCAAAGACCCCGACTTCTATGTGAACCGTGGCATTGCCAAAGAAGGGGCGAAAGACTCCACGGCACTGGGCGACTATAAAAAAGCGCTCACCATCAACCCCCAGCACACCGTGGCGCTTCACAACGTGGCCATCCTCAAGAAAACACAGGGGCAGCCCACCGAGTCGCGCGACCAGCTGGAGGCCGCCATCGAAAGCGACTCGAGCATGCTCTACCCCTACCTGGAGCGCGCCACCCAACGCATGGAAGGCGGCTATTTTAAAGGCGCCCTCGAAGACTACAACAAGGCCCTCACCATCACCGACAAAGACCCGCGCATCTGGATGAACCGCGGCCTGGTGAAAGAAAAGCTCAACGACCTGAAAGGCGCCTTCTCTGACTACACCCAGGCCATTGAACTCGACAACAAATACGACAAGGCGTGGCTGAACCGCGCCAATGTGCTCAACAAACAAGGCCGCTACAAAGACGCCATCGACGACTACACCGTGGTGCTGCTCTACAACCCCGATTCGGCCGGCGCCTACTACAACCGCGCCATCGCCAAACAAAAACTGAAACTCACCCCCGAAGCCTGCGAGGATCTGAAGAAAGCGGAGTCGCTGGGGCAGGCGGTGCCGGAGAAGATGAAGAAGGAGTTCTGCAAGGAATTGTGACACCATGAAACTGATCAAGCCCATTGTATATCACAGCATCGAGGAAAAGGAAGCGCTGGAAAAGGCGTTGATGGCCTCCATTCCAGAAGAAAAACGCGCCTCCGCCTCAAAGGCTTTGATGGACATCTTTGCACGGCCAGAAGAGAAACGGTCAGTTACAAAGCTTCCAAACAAACATTAAATCAAGGACAGACTTCTTCAGGAGAAGATGAAAAAGGAGTTCTGTAAAGAACTGTAACACCCAATGAAACTCGCCATTGATGTCTACTACCACAACACCACAGCAAAAGCCGTTGGCGTTTTGTTCGACGACTGGCAGGCAGCTACTCCCACCCAGATAATTAGCACAGATGTTGATGACGTGGCAGACTACGAACCCGGCAACTTCTACAAACGCGAGCTACCCTGCATCCTGAAACTGCTGGAGCAAATCGATCTCACTACGCTTGACGTAATTGTTGTGGATGGCTATGTTCATTTGAATGACGACGGCAAGGCAGGATTAGGCGCACACCTCTTCGAAGCACTCGGAGGCAAGATTCCCGTGGTGGGTGTGGCCAAGACATCGTTCCACAACAACACGCGCAACGTGGTGCCTGTGCTCAGGTCGAGCAAGAACCCGTTGTTCGTGACGGCCATCGGCACAGCGCTTCCGGCAGCGGCGGCGAGTGTTCAGAACATGCATGGACCGTTCAGGATGCCCACGTTGTTGAAGGTGCTCGATCAGGAGACGCGGAGGTGAGGCGGGCTTGTCACGGAAATACCTACACGCTATCCATAGTCACTTATTCCCGAACTTAATCTGATCAGGGCGTGCCCCTCCTCACGTCGGGTCGCGCTGTCCACTATACTCCTCGCGCCGCGCACAACCCACGCTGCTGTGGGGTGCCGTTCCCATCGCTCACGCACGTTTCCCTTTTGGCTGGACAATTCGCGAAAGGTTGTCCATATCGATCTTCCGATATCTTATCTCTTTACTTCTAATGTTGTTCTCGCGTCTGCACGAGTTGAAGGTCAAAAACAGAAGGAGTAGTATTCAACCTACTTTATTCATACGATTATCTTTGAATTACTCCATTTTCATCTCGCGCGTAGCTCTCCTTAATCTCCAAATTCAACAAACTCCAATTGTCAAAATCTCGCTGACTTCTTTCGGTTTCCAGTATCAACGACAGATCCTTGGCAGAAGCTAACTTAACATTGGCAAGAACAGGCTCATTTGGTGTAGCGTTGTTGATTTTAGTATCATATCGGCTTTCAAAAAAGAGGGTGTCCCTGCTATTTTTTCGCTGATAAATTGAAATGAAGTTGACGTTAGACGTTTCAATATGGCTGCGGCCCGGAAATACTATTCCGTAATATTTGCCTGGAATGATAAAAGACAAATTGCCATATGTCTTCCATAAGGTAACATAGTTGCCATTTGTCAATCTAAAAAATTTACGACTTTCTCCGTACCAAATTAGAGGTATAGAAATTAACAAAATTCCCAATATGCTTTTTTTCATACATCTCCCAATATCAAACATCCTGTTGCAACAGTTCGACGCATCTACCCTTCACTTACTGCTTATACTGGGATTGATGATCGTCAACAACTGAGTCTAATAAGAATTTAGAAAAGTGCTCAACCTTCATGCGAGCATCTTCCCCACCGAGTCTTATTGTTCTGCCGTTGTATGACAGAATGTACTCAACCTGATCCAGCATTCCTTCATTAAACTCCGTCTCAGCCCCATTCGTAACTATCTCCTGCGCCTGCACCTTCAACTCTTCCCACTTTTCCTTTTCCAGCGCGAAGAAAGATCCCCTAAAATAGCCTACCGTTGGTTTGTCGTTCGAAGCATTCTTATCCAAATCTACTTCTTGAAATACACCGCGTACACCCCGGTCTTGTTCTCTTAAAACTAAGATGTAGGACCTTTCCCATCTTCCCATTTTTGAAAAGACTAGAGACTTTTGATCTCTCGATTCATGAGCGCCACTTACCCCGTGATCCAGGAGGCAAAAATGTTTCGCAAAGCTACTTAAATCGTCTAATGCCCGTTCACTGTCTTTATTAGACTCCCTACAGGCAGACAATAAAAATATTATCAAAGTGAATCGTACAAGAGTTGACATAAGTTCGGGGCAAGATTGCCAAAAATAGATACTTTCACGCGGAGGTGAAATTGTTTTGCTTAAGCTTCTATCTCACATCAGTCTAGCCGCTGAGACGTTGCCCGATAGATCTCCTTCTCACCGGAGCGTGTAATCCGTCTTAACTGCTTTCTTCTTATCAGATATAGATCCGCGACGGTTTCATTGGAAGGTACCTCGTTTGAATTACGATTAAGAAAGAGTTTATCGCCTTTGACTTTCCACGTCCCAGAATCTAAATCTTGAGATAACGGGGCCGTTAGCCTGCGGCCAGAACCTGCGAAAATAAATTGGTGGTAGACAAAATTACCACCTGCCTTCAACTCTATCATAATAAGGTATCGGCTTGTTCCACCGACGGCATTTACAGTGCCACGCTTTTGATAAGACTTGCGTAAATGTTGAGCTGGGCTACTATAAACGGACACTGCTACCAGTATTGTTGTCAACAGGAATTTTAAGTTCATTTCTATTATTTGATAGTTAACACGGAAACGACTTGACCTCGGTTTTGTTGCCCTCATACAGATTATTGTCGTCGTAGCACAGTCTCTCGCATCAAGGACTATGCGAGGTGCTAAAGAACACGCACAGTCCTTGAGACAAGAGACTGTGCTTGGACATTCTTCGCGCGTTTCCCATGATCGGCTCAAAGTCTGACTCCTACCCCCGTCGCCATGAGAGATCCCTCCCATTGCAATAGAAAACTCTTTCCCATCACCGTCCAATTCCAATTCCCATCACTATAGGACATACCTTCCCATCACTATGGGAGTCCCCTTCCCATCGCTATAGGATTTTAATTTCCATCACTATGCAACTTGGCATTCCCATCACTATGCAAATTTCCTTACTGTGTGGCCGAACAACAGGGACCATCGCGAAAGACGTTGCTTTCCTTCACCCCTTCATTGCCGCATTGGCGGGGTGGTGGGTTGGGACTGTTTTTTCGATGGCTTTCAGGAGATCGGAAAGAAGGTCTACGTGGAGTGCCATGTCTGCGAACCGGACGTGAAGCGCTTCGTGCTCGCGACGGATGTAGATGTGATAAAGTTCGAGAAGGGTTTCGCGGAGGTCGCTGGCCGACGCAACGTCGAAGAGGTGGGCCAGTTTTTCGATAATTTCAGGCGTGAGAAACGGCGGTAGCCCGGGGGCAATCTTGTCGGGTGCTGTCATGTGTTGGTGTTTTGTTTTCGCCAAATGACGAGGCGTGCACTGAAATGGACCTGCGGTGGGCGGAATATTGTATGCTCTGTGCGGCATAAATTATGACCTGAAAACCTTGACCGGTAATGAGCGTAGGGTTTTTCTTTATATTTGTTGATATGAATGAACACGAAGTTTCTCAGAAATCAACGGCCCCGCATCAGGGTCGGAATGTGAAGCGTTTTCGCGATATGTTGGGCATGAAGCAAGAAACGCTGGCCACCCTGCTCGGACCAGAGTGGACGCAAAAAAAAGTATCACAACTGGAATCGACTGAAGTGATTGACCGGGGATTGCTGACTCCACTGGCCGCGGCGTTGCACGTTACTCCTGAAGCCATCGAACACTTTGATGGGGAAAAGATGCTCGCGGTTATTTCAAACACATTCAATACTCACGACAGTGGGTCAACCCAAATTAGCACCAATATTGTAAACAATTCAAACGCTGCCAACGAAGAGTTGCTTCAGGATATCAAGAAACTATATGAAGCGCTGGTCAAAGAAAAGGACTCCCTCCTAAAAGAGAAAGACGAGCGAATAGCGTTGTTGCAAAGACTATCTGAAAAGTAGCAACTCAAACACAACTGTGTTCTGATTTTCGACAGAAACACATAGACCCGCCGATCCGTCAGGACAAAAAAAAACCAGTCCGCTGCAGCAGACTGGCTCCCGGGTGGGCGTTGAGCAAAGCGTTCGCTTACTTCACCGTAACGTTTTTTATCAAAAAACCTTCACGCATTTCCTTCGTGCCAGCCATGAGGGTGCGTACCGAAATCGAGTACTCACCGGCAGCCAGGGTGGCGGGAATGATGAAGATGATTTTTGAAGGTTTGGCATCGGCAATGACATCTACCTTGGTGAGCGTTCCATTCAATGCCGTGAAGAACACACCCTGCGCCGCGTTGGCCGCATCAAACTTCAAAGCGCTTCCGGCAATGTGGGCTACACCACCTGGAGTTGCTGTGCTGTCTGCTTTTGAAGTCAAATCTTTGAACGATTGCAAAATGGGGAGCGGCTTGAACGACATTATCTTTTCTACTCTGATCTGGCTAACCATCTCTTTCAAACGCAAGCCGGGTTGCACACGAACGCTGATGGTGTGGCGGGCCGCATCGAACGAGTCGTTCGCATCGGCAAACGTGCCTCTGATAGAAAGTGAAACATTGAACAAGGGCGACACAACATTGTGACCGTCTTTCACGAGCTGCGCCACTGCCAGCGACAACTCTTCCAAAACCGAAAGCGCCTCCGCCTTCGTAACCGTAGACCCGCGGCTGATCATCATATCAACCACCTCTTCCATCGACTTTGTGCTGATGGGAACCACTACCGCCTTCTGATCATCTGGATCAGGAGTGAGTGGATTTTCGAATAGCATGTATTTTACCATGCCAGCCCCCCTTACTATTTGCGTGCCAACGCGTGGAGTGCGTTTTTAGGTTGGAATCGAGGTTTTAGGGGTATCGCTAAGACGATAGCCGACGAAATATCGTTGGGGCGAACGATATTTCGTCGGCTGAGGGTCGGGTTTGGCATGGAATGGGGCGTGAGGATGAGGTCTTGGTGGTCCAAAACAGGAGGTAATGCGGAGGTTGTCTTATGCGCGCGTCCAATGACTACGAAATATCAATATGCCAACCGGACAGATGAACGCCCGTCTGCTGCTGGTGCAATATCTTTTCAACCCTTGGACTATAATAATTGCCATTCACCCCAGCTCCCGGCACCATAAAACGTTTTCTGAACTTCCTTTTCAAACGATCGGCCCACGCCACAAATTCCTTCGGCTTTTCAATTCTCTCTCCCTCATGATAGTAGAAACTCGTGTAGTAGAACCGCGCCCGGTTCAACTTCTTGCCATCTTTCGTTAAACCTCCGCGCGAGAATTGAATGGCGCAACTGGATTGAGCGTCAACCAACCAATAGCCTTGCGGCGCTATCCACTGCGTCACCACGTGATTCGCTTGGTCTGCCTTTACCAAAAATACGGTATCGAACTTATGGCGATCGTCGAAGGCTATTGAGTCCGAATACAAGTTGGCGATCTCAAACGTAGGTTGCTTGATAAACAGGGCGTTTTCCTCGCGAAGAAAGACTTCAATCTCCGGGAGGTCATCGGGGTGTATAAAAAAGTTTAGTTGTCGTGACTGCATGTCTGTTCCTGATATAGATCAACATGATACATCTATGCTGTACTTGATCCGTGTGTTTTCACACCACGCTTGCTCTGTTCGGATTTAAATAATCAAATCCACTCTCCTCAAATTTAATCTCCAACGCCTCCACACCACAGCTTTTCTTAAAATCCACTTCGGCTTCTGTTACGGGGATCAACCAATAAAACTGCACTTCGCGTTCATATCCCGAAATCACAGCATGTTCAAGGTCAGGGCCATCAAGGTAGGGCAAGGATATGAAGCCATAGGTGCACGGCGAGTCCTTCTGCCAGGGCTGTCCAAAGTTGACGGTGTGACTCAAATCCAGCTTTGCATTATTCCTGTGATAGGATGCCGCGGCGGTGAGCAACTCAACCAATCCACGATCCTGTGTAGCCGAAAACATATAAAGTTCAACAGGGCTATCGTCGCCTTCCGCCGACATACAGCATGTTGCGTAGGTCCACATGCTTCTGTTTTTGGTAGGCTCAAACTCAAGCACACAAAAATCGGGAGCAAGCTTTTCTATTGGTCCTTTATACCAGTACTTTGGAATTCCTTTGCTATTCAGACACGTTCGTAGTGAAGTTGAATTTCCTCCTTGTGCATTTATCTAGTCTACTTGATCTTGTGAGAACTGACTTAAAAATTGTCGGCATCATTCAGCAGCAACCTCCAGGTCCGGTCTCAACCGAATAAACACCGGCTCCCGAAACATATTATCCGGCGTCAACTTCGAATAGCTCACCTCGGCAATTGTCTTCGGCTCGAGCCATGTGGTTATCTTGGGGTCGAGCACGGTGCCCACCACGTTGGGTTTCTTTATGACGTCCACTTTCTTTAGCACGGCGGTTATGTCTTTCATGGTGGCATCGTCGAAGCCCGTTCCTACTTTGCCGCGATAGTGCAGGGTGTCGCCGATGCGTTCGGCTATGTGAAGGGCCCCGAAGGTTTGGCCACGCACGCCCTTGCCGGGGGTGAAGCCGATCACCGTTACTTCGGCCGACTCGCGCACTTTTATTTTGAGCCACAAGTCGCTGCGGCGACCGGGCATGTATTTGCTGTCGGCGCGTTTGGCCATGATGCCCTCCAGGCTGTGAAGCTTGGCGGCGTCGAAAAGCGATTGGCCTTCGTTCATGTGCTCGCTCACGCGATAGGGAGTTTCGGGGCGAACGGCATCGGCGAGCCACTCTTTGCGTTTGATGAGGGGCTCGTTCACCAGGGCTTTGCCGTCGAGATAGAGACAGTCGAAAATGTAGCAGTGCACGGGGTTGGACTTGGATAGCTTCAGTATGTTGGTTTCGCCCGTGCTGCTGAGGCGGTTAATGACGCGCTTGAAGATGGGCTTGCCTTCGGCATCGAGACACACTATTTCGGCATCAAACAAACCGTTGGTGGCGCGAAAGGCTTTGTCGCCCGCCCACAACTCGGGAAACTGCGACGTGACATCGCGAAGGCTGCGCGTCTTGATTTTCACCTGGCCATCTTCCAGCGACACCAGCGCGCGAATGCCGTCCCACTTGATCTCATAGATGTAGCCGTCTTTTGTCGGCACCTTGTCGGTTTGTTCGGCCAGCATGGGTTCGATGTCCGCATGCAGGTAGTTCACCTGCGGTTCGTCTACACGTTCCAGCAGCCACTCCTTGTCTTTCATTTTGTGGATGCGGTATTCGCCATTCACTTCCTTGCTGGTGAGGCGGAAGTAGAAACCGTCCTTTTTGTCTTTGGTGATCTGGTATTTTCCCAGGGCATAGATCCACATATCACCGGCGCCGTATTGTCCTTTGGGAATGGCGCCGTCGAAGGTGAGATATTCCAGCGGGTGGTCTTCGGTTTGCACGGCAAGGCGTTTCACGCCGGGATACGGTGGCAGTCCTTTGGGCACGGCCCACGATTTGAGCACACCGTCTTTCTCCAGCCGCAGGTCATAATGCAGGCGCGACGCATGGTGGCGGTGCACTACGAACTTGCTTCCGGTGTTGTCTGCGGGAGCGGCCGCGGGCTCGGGTGTTTTGGTGAAGTCGCGCTTCTTGCTGTAGGCTTCCAGTTGCTCGGGCGACTTGTGTTTGGTGCCTTCGGGGTTAACGTTCTTTTTCTTGGCCGTCACTTTGGGGCGGTGCGTGTGGATGGCCACGGCATAGGCATCGAACCCTTGCCACGCATCGCCGTCGCGCACCACCTTCTCTACCGCCGTGCGTATGTTGAACTCTTTCGGGTCTTGCACCAGCTCCAGCTCATCCCAGGTCAGCGGCATCGACACGGGCGCACCGTTGCGTCCGCGAAGGCTATAGGGCGACACAATGCTTTGGCCGGAGCGTATTCTGAATATGTCTACCAGCACCCTACCCTTGCGCGCTTCCTTTTTGATGTGCAGGGTCACGTCGTTGGCATAGCGCTCCACAAAAGGTTTGGCAATGTCCTGGGCCGCTTCAAACACGGTGTGAAAGTCGTGGGTGGCTTCAATGGGGCAGCAGATGTGCAGGCCCTTGCCGCCGGTGGTTTTCACAAAGGGAGTGTAGCCATAGGTCTCGATGACTTCTTTAAGGGCCTTGGCAATGGGAATCACTTTGGTGAACGTGTAGCCTTCCGGTGGGTCGAGGTCAAACACCATGTAGTCGGGCATGTCGAACGTGGGCTTGCGGCTGTGCAGCTGGTGAAGTTCGAGCGAGGCGAGGTTTGCCAGCCACACCAGCAGGGCGGGTTCGGTGGCCACGATGTAGTCTTTCTTTTCTTTGCCCAGCGTCACAAACTCGATCCACTTCGGGGCCCACTCGGGGCGGTTCTTCTGGTAGAAGCTTTCGCCGGTGATGCCGTCGGGGAAACGGATAAGCGTGAGGGCGCGGCCGTTGGCATAGTTGAGCAAGGTTGGGGCAATCTTCAGGTAGTATTCAATCACCTCGGCTTTCACGATGCCGTCTTCGGGGAAGAGCACCTTCTCGAGGTTCGAAAGCTCCACCTCGCGTTTGCCTACCTGGGCCCATTGTGTTTTCTTTTTCGCCATGCGGCCCTAACCTTACGCTGTTGTATTCTTAAAGTTAATAAATCCACACAACACCACCGCCAGCATCAACCCCGACATGCTGCTCACCACCAGGTTGCCCAGCATGATCCGGTCGGGAATCAACACAAACCTCAACACCACAATCGCCGCGGCCAGCAGCAGCACCAACAGCCAATAGACCAACCGCGGTGTGTACACGGCTCCCTCCTCTCCTTTTTTAGCAATCACATAGGCCGACACAATCGAGAGTCCCACCACCGTGCTGACCTGCTGCAACACATGAAACAGCGGATAGCGCACACCGCCAAACGGCACAAACACTTCCTTGTAGATGGCCAGCCGCTGGGCGAAGTAGCCGTCGTTGTGCGTGAAGCCGTCCCACAGAATATGCGAGGCCGATCCCACCATGGCCGAGATCAGAAAGATGACGATGTGGGTTCGGAGATAGGCATTAAAATCAAGTGCCACCAGCGCCTGTAGCTTGGGCTGCACAAAGGCGGGCAGGTTTCGGATGAGGTTGCGCTTCGCGATGTTGTGGAACACCAGCGCCAGAAACACGGACACGGGTGCATCGAAATACAAGATGCCCCACAGCGTGTGACCATGAACACCGCTCACGCTCATTTTGAAAAAGTATTCAAAGTCAGGCGCCATGCTACCCACAATGAGGCCGGTGGCGGAGGCATAGCGCCAGCGTAGAAACGGAAGAACAACGGCGGGATGTGCCGGGGTGAAGGGCATAGCTTTTTGCACGGCAAGGTAGGAAAAGACGGAAAACAAAACAGGAGCATTCCGAAAGATCATGCCCTCCGGAACACCCCTGTATTTTGATCGTGTGCTACGCGCTTTCGGCAGTTATCTCAATTCCCGTCAAGATATTGGAGCCGACGCTACGTGTCATTTATACAGATCAAAATTGATATAACCTTCTTCTGCCCGGCGCGGTCCGCGGTCGATATAGACCTGGCGGTCTTGTGGTGCCCAGGTGCCCAGGCCGTCCACATAGCGATTGAACATACAGAAGGCGGCGGCGATCAGCACGGTGTCGTGAATCTCGCGGTCGGTGGCGCCATGGCTGCGGGCATTCTCAATCTGCGCGGGCGTAACATTCTTGCCACCCTTCTGAACACTACCGGCAATGGCCAACAGCGATTTCAGTTTGTCGGACAAGGGCATGGCCGCATAGTCTTTCTTCACATCGTCGACAAACTTCATGTCGCATTGCAGATAGTGCTGGGCGAGACCGCCGTGTGCATTCTGGCAAAAGAAACAGTCGTTGAGCGACGACACATAAGTGGCAATGAGTTCGCGATCGCCACGCGACAACGAGTTGTCACTACGCAGCAGCACCTCGGCCAATTCATTCAAAGGCCTTGCTGTTTCCGGTCGGAAGGCCATGGGGCCGCGAATGCCGGGCAGTTGTGGATCTAAAGTGATGTGTGCCATGCTTAGGATGCAGGTTGAGGTTGAGGTAATACATAGCCGAGCGTTGCCATACGTTTGCCCATGGGCACATAGGCTTCGCGGTCGGTTGGTGTGAGACTGGCCAGGCCGTCCACATAGCGGTTAAACATAGAGAAGGTGGCGGCGATGAGCACGGTGTCGTGAATGTCGCGGTCGCCGGCGCCATAGCGTCGGGCTTCGGCCACATCTTCGGGCGTGACGGACTTTCCGCTCTGCTGCACTTTGCCTGCAATGTTGAGCAAGGCCCGCATCTTGTCGGTGACGGGCGCGGTAGACGGGTCTTCGATCACACAGTCCACCACTTCCTGTTCGGCACCAAACAGCTCACGCGCCGCGGCAGCGTGACTGCTCATGCAAAACATGCAATGATTGCGTGCCGACACGTGTGTGGCAATAAGCTCGCGCTCGGCCGGTGTGAGCGGCGACGGATCGCGCAGCAACACCTGCGCCAGCGCATAGAGTGGCTTCCCGGTTTCCGGACGAAACATCACCAGACTGCGAATGCCGGGAACTCCTTCGGGTACGTTTATGTGTGCCATTTTTAGTTAGTCTTTAGTAGTTAGTAAAGAGTCTTTAGTAGTTTATGACTTCACGTTCACACCATCATCCTTTGTCAACGACAGTGTGACCAGTCCAATCAGAAATACAACCGAGAACGTGAGGATGGCATTGCCATAGCCGCCCAGGGCCGACACCAGCGCGCCGATGAAGAACACTGCGGCGGCTGTAACGATGCGACCTATGTTGAAGCAAAAGCCTGTGGCTGTGGCGCGGATGTCGATGGGGAACAGTTGTGGGATGTAGGCCGACAACAATCCCTGGCTGATGCCAAAGAACAATGCAAGGCATCCAATCTCGGCATAGATGATGGGCGAGAATGTGGTGTTGAGTTTGAACAGCAGCACCGACAACACGCAGCATCCTCCAAAGCACAGCATCATGGCGCGACGCACACCCAACCCTTTGGCTATCCAACCGGAAAAGAAACCTCCGCTAAGACCACCGGCGCCCAGCAACATCATGGCCAGTCCGCGTTCGGTTTGGCCGTCGGTGGTCACCAGGCTTTGCACCCAGGTGGGCAGCCACGAGAAGATGGCCCACAGGCCAATGAGCATGGAGCCGAAAATGAGGGAGCCTTTCACGAGGTTGCTGCTGTGCAGCTGAGCGTTCTTGCGCATGCTGTTGGCCGCAGGTTCAATTTGTGAGAGTCGCCACTTTTCAGATTCCTGCACCACCCAATAGGCCAGCATGGAAACGGCCACCGGCAACGCGCCAATGAGAAAACCCTGGCGCCAGTCTGACACAATGTAGTTGACCAGCCCGGCCGAGAACACGCCAATGGGAAAGCCTATCGACAAAATGCCGATGGCAATGGAACGCGTGCGCGCAGGCCATACTTCAGAGAGCAGCGTGGCCGATATCACCAGCACACCCCCCACACCAAAGCCCGCCAGCAGGCGACAAGCCACCACCATTTCCCACGTGCGCGAGAAGCCTGTGGCTACGGTAAGCAATCCGTATAAGCCCACCGCCAGCACCAGCGCCTTCGAACGACCTATGCGATCGCTGATGATGCCCCAGGTGAATCCACCAAAGGCCCATCCTAAAATATAGAGGGCGTTAATGTAGGCGCTCACCTGTCCGAGGCGCTCCGGGCTCACTTCGCCCATCACTTCCTTTACCACCACGGGCAAGTATACCGACATCAAAGTCGACACGGTGCCGCCAAAGATGTTGCTCAGCAAGCAAATGCCAAACGTGATCCACAGCCCGGCCGTAACACTCTCGGTGGCGGCCAGGGGCGTGGCGGGTAGTTCAAGTTCTGATTTCATAGAAAGAAAAGTCTGCTGTTCTTATTTCATTAACTGATCGAACACGATGCTCACATAATACACAGCACCGATCGAAGGCGAGCCATAGGCCTGATACACCTGGTTATTGAACACGTTGTTTGCACCGAATTTCACAATCGACTTGATGGGCGACATCTTGTAGCTCACCTGCGCATCTACAATCGAGTAGGCCTTGATGGTGCCGGGACGCATGCCGTTGAAGGTGCTGGTCCATTCAAAAGTGTCTTGCCAGCGCCAGGCCACGTTGAAGCCAAAGTTCTTGGCGATGGCGCTGTTGCCAAACGTAACCGTTGTTCTATACTTGGGTGTGTTGAAAGCCGGGATGTCGTTCACGTTAGCATTGCGCAGGTTGAAATCGGCCCACGTGCCATTTGCGCCTACTGTGTAGTTGCCAGGCAGCAGATACGTGAGGCCCAGTGTGGCACCTTGCGAGGTCACGCGGTCGCTGGCGTTGGTATACAATTGATAGAGTCTGGTCTTTCCGTTTTGCAAATCGCCAACGATGGCCGGGTTGATCTTTCCATCGGGGCCCAGCACAGGGCTTTGCATTTCCATCACCACCTGGTTCAGAATAAAGTCGTTGTAGCTGCTGAAGTAGTAGTTGGCGTCGATCAACAGGTTGTTGTTCACCAACCCTTTGTAGCCAATCTCGAACGTCTGCACGCGCTCGGGTTTGATGTAGGCCACGTTCGATTTCTGGATGATGTCTTTGGTTTGCATCACAGCATCTTGTGGCGAAGCACCTCCGGCCATGGCTTGCATAAACGCAGCCTGGAACGCACCGAGCGACGGCGTAGTCACCGAGTTCTGATACACCGTCATGCCGCGGCTGTTGTCCGGCACACCGCCCAGCACGGTAATAACACCGGCGTCGAGCTTGATATACTGATCGCCCGGTGTAGGGTTTCTGAAACCGGTTTGAAACGAAGTGCGAAAGTGATGGTTGGTGGCCACGGTATACACGGCCGAAGCACGTGGTGTGAAGCGACCATCGAAGTTCTGGTTCTTGTCGTAGCGCAGCGAGGCCGTGAGTTTCAACTTTTCGTTGAGCAGTCGCTTGGAGGCTTGCGCAAAGGCACCGCCTTCTTTGATCGTGATCTTGTTGTTCTTGTCGTCGAACAGGGTGCCGTTGGTGAACATGTCGTACATGCGGAAGTTTCCGCCTACCAGCACATCAAGCACTTTGATTTTGTCGGAGAAGTCGTATTGTCCTTCCGCGTGATAGAGCTTGCTTTGGCTGAGGATGCCAGCGCCGCCCGATCCTTGTTTTGCGATGAGTCTCGCCTTTTGATCTTCAAACTCGGTAGAGCCGGGCAGGAATCTTCCCTGGTCGGCAAACGCACGGGCCGCAGCATGGTCGGCTGCCGTAACGTTGTTCACGTTGCCGGTGAAGGCCGCCTGATAGCGTGCATACCAGGTGTCGTCGGCCTGGGCTTCGCTCACCACGTTGCCGTTCAGGTCGCGCACCCAGGTTTTGTTAATCAACTGGCCAAGACCTTTGCCGTTGTAGGAGTTCTTCGAATCTTCGAGGTTGGCATAGCCGCGGATAAAGTAGTTGCTACCTTTCAACTCCACGCGGTGTTGCTGGAAGTTAAAATCGTTCAACATAAAACGGTTACTGCCGGTGTAGGCAGCGCGGCCCTGGTTGTAGTTGTATTGATAGATCAACTCCATGTTGTCGGTGAGGCGATAGTGCAACGCGCCGTTCAGCTTTGTGCTATAGGAGTTGTAGTTCATGAGGAAACGTTCTTCATAGCCGGTGCGCGACACGCGACCTACGCCGGTGAGGGTGCGCACATCGTCATCGCCATAGATGTTGAGGCCATTGCGTGCAGGGTTGTTGTCGCCGCGTTGTTCGGGGGTTGCGCCTGCGTCAACGTCGGTATAGTTGGTGGCATACCAGTCCAGACCAGTGAAATAGGATGCATTGATCTTGAAGGCAAAACGATTGTTGAACGCTTTGGCATAACGCAACGCGTAGTCATACAGACCATGCGGGTCGGCATACTGCTCGTTGATGTGATTCACCCCTACACGCACCTGCGCGCTGAGGCCTTGATATTGAAAGGGATCTTTGGTACGCATCATCAACACACCGTTGAAAGCCACCGGGCCATAGAGGGCCGATGCCGATCCGGGAATGAGCTCGGCGCTTTCCATGTCGAGGTCGGAAGAGCCAAAGAGATTGCCCACGGCAAAGTTGAGCCCGGGTGTCTGATTGTCGACACCGTCTACCAGCTGCAGGAAGCGCGAATTGCCGGTGCCGTTGAAGCCGCGGGTGTTGATTTGTTTGAAGGTAAGACCGCTCGTCACCATCTCTACCGACTTGATGTTTTGCAAGCCATCATAGAAGTTGATGGACGGGGTTTCGCGAATGGCACGTGTGTCCATCTTCTCGATGCTCACCGGCGATTCCAGAATGCTTTCTTCCACGCGCGAAGCAGTCACCACCATTTCGTTGAGCAGTTCGGTTTGTGGCGTGAGGCCGATCTTCACAGACTCGCCTGAAGTGCTGACGGCCACTTCCTGTTTTTGATAGCCCACACCGGTAACCACCAGGGTCAACGGCAATGCGGCCGACGTGTTGAGGCTGAAGTTTCCATTCTCATCGGTGGTGGTGCCGATAAGCTTTCCTTTAATCACCAGCGAAGCACCACTCACCGGCTTGCTGTCGGCGTCGGTGATGGTTCCTGATATTTTGGTTTGGGCGAAGAGAAAGGTGGGAAAGGAAAGAAAGACTAGTAGTAAAAGTTTTTTCATAGACGAAGGGGTATATGGTTTGGTTGGTTTGGTTTTTACTTCTTCTTCAGGTGGTCGTAGCCGTTGGGCAAACGAGTATAGCCATGGTTGACAAGGCGGTCGGCGAGCGTGCCATAGTAGGCAGGGTCGGCCGGTTCCAGGGTTGCCAATCCGTCGACGTAGCGGTTGTAGAGGCAGAAGAGGGCGGCGATCAGCACGGTGTCGTGGATCTCCAGATCGGTGGCACCGGCTTGCTTGGCACGGTCGACCGATTCGGTGGTGACGTTCTTTCCGCTTTGTTGCACCTGGCGCGCGATGACCAGCAGGGCTTTCATCTTTTCGCTGAGCGGTGCATGCTCAAGATCATGTTTGATTTTTTGGGTGGTGTCGGTTTCACCATAATACAGATCGGCCGCAGCCGTGTGGGCCGTGGTGCAGAACTTGCACTGGTTGTTGTGCGACACAATGGTGGCAATGAGTTCGCGCTCGCCTTCTGTTAAGGTGTTGGGGCCGCGCAATAAGAACTGGGTGAGGTCGCGGATCGGTTCCGCAGAATCTTTTCGATACTCGAGCAAGCCGGTGATGCCGGGCAAATGCTCTTCAACAGGAATGTAGGGCATAGGTAGTTAGGTTATTAAAAAGGACGTTGGCTCCAAGCGTGAGGTGAGAGAGGGGTAAAGGTGTCTGCCGGCAACCCAAACGAGCCGACAGACAATCCTTTCATTTAGACAGTCTATGTTTGCTTCGCTATGCGCAACCAAACGCATATTGTACCGGAAGCAGAACCTAGAGAATGACCAAAGGGATAATCAAGACCGCGACGGCAAAATGACCTGAACTGTGCACACATCAAACCTCAGAGTAAAGGGCTCCGATGGCGATGCAAATAAATGTAACGGAAGGAATTCAGTCTTTGCCGAAGGATCTCAACAAAGAGCTTCCGGAGGGGGTGATGATACCGGAAATGACTGTGACAAGAGGGAGTAAGACGGGTCAGCAAAGGAACATGGCTGGCTCCATCCAAGGGATAATGCTATTTCCAACTGAAAGCTGGGCACGTAGTCTTTCATGAGACCACTTAACAGCTTCAGGGTTTGATGCGATGATGTGGGAAGGTCGTTGGCAAGTTTCGCATAGTCCGACATGGTGTCGAACAGTTTCTTTTCGTGGTTGTCGCGAATGCACACTACATAGAGTGTGTCCTGTTCCAGCTTTTGTTCCACCAGTTTATAGAACTGGCCTTCGTGCTGAAACTCGCCATCCACACGTTCATAGTCCTTGCTGTCCATCCAGTAGGGCAATGAGAAGGGAATCTTCAGGGTGATGGTTTCTTCGGAGGAATATTGGCGCGCATCGAGACGGGAAATCATTTCTGTGCGGGCTTGATGACGCAGGCCGAGATAGACAAAATAGTACCCCACAAACTGGAAGAGGAAGACAAAAAGGAGCGCTATGGAGAATATTCTTTTCAACTCAGGCAATGATCATAAGGCATATTTCGCGAAAAAATTCAAAATAACAATGGTTAGCCGGATAAATTTCAATCGATTACGTCGGCTACTTTCCGGTTTTTCAGGAAAATCATACCCACCACAAAACACACGGCCGCCACAATGATCGGGTACCAAAGCCCAGCAAACGGGTCGCCCCCGGGGGTATGCTCCTTGCTGGATTCATAGAGCGATGTGGCAATGAACGGCGTCAGCCCCCCAAAAATGCCATTGCCAATGTGGTAGGGCAGCGACATGGATGTGTAGCGGATGCGCGTGGGGAACAACTCCACCAGAAACGCCGCAATGGGGCCATAGACCATGGCCACCAGCACCACCTGCACAAGCACCAGCACCACCATGGCCCAGAAGGCATAGTCGCCCAGCACAATCTCCTTCTTCACGTCGTCCTTCGCTTTCTTGTCGCTGCCGGCCTTGGGAACGAAGTGGGTGGCCGTTTCTTTCTGTTGATTGCCTTCCTCGAACGTGCGGATGGTCTGCACCGTGAGCAGCGAGTCGCCGGCATCGGTGATGGTTCGGGTACGTTGGATACGCTTGTCGGCCGTGGCTTCTTTCTGATGCGTCACATCGGCCAAGGCATACATCTGCATATAGACAGGCCGGTAGAGCACCACCGCCATAAGGAGCCCCACCATCATGATCATCTTTCGGCCAATCCGGTCAGAGAGCCAGCCAAAATAAATGAACAACGGCGTTCCAATCAGCAAGGCCACGGCAATGATGTTGCGCGTTTGCACAAACTCGACGCTACAGGTCTTCTCAATAAAGGTCATGGCATAGAACTGGCCCGTATACCACACAACCCCCTGCCCTGCCGTGGCACCAAACAACGCAATGAGTACCAGCTTCAGGTTTTCTTTGTTGGCAAAACTTTCCTTCAACGGGTTCTTCGACACCTTCCCTTCCGACTTCAACTTCGAGAACAGCGGCGACTCGCTCATGCGCATGCGGATGAACACCGACACAACTACCAGCAACGACGACAGCAAAAACGGAATACGCCATCCCCATTCAGCGAACGCCTCCACCCCTATAGTCTGCCGCACAGCCAGAATCACCCCGATGGAAACAAATAGCCCCAGCGTGGCCGTGGTCTGTATAAAGCTTGTATAGAATCCGCGCTTGGCGGCCGGAGCATGTTCTGCTACATAGGTGGCGGCACCACCATATTCACCGCCCAGGGCCAACCCCTGCAATAGGCGAAGCACCAACACCAGCGCTGGCGCAAACAGGCCAATGGACTGATAGCCCGGCACCAACCCGATGGCAAACGTGGACCCGCCCATGAGCACGAGCGTGACCAGAAACGTATACTTCCGCCCTACCAGGTCGCCCAACCGACCAAACACTAGCGCCCCAAACGGACGCACAATGAACCCCGCGGCAAAGGTTGCCAGCGTGGAGAGAAAGGCGGCGGTGGGGTGCGTTTGAGGAAAGAACTGTTCCGAAAGAATGACGGCGAGGCTTCCGAAGATGTAGAAGTCATACCACTCGATGAGCGTGCCCACCGAAGAGGCGGCAATAACAAACCAAAGTTTCGACTTCTCCTGTGACGTGAGGGCAGTAGGTTGCATGTGCGGTTTAGATACTGATTTTGGGAAATATAATCAGAAATGAAAACGATGCCAACATTCGATTGCAGGGAATTGGAGTTGGTCGTTCAAAAAGTCATCTTCGCACCATTCACTTTCGATTCGAAACGGGTTCAATCGGTCACATGAAATTCCTTCGCGCCTTGCTCACCACATTCCTCGTCATCCTCAGCCTCTACATCGTCGTTGTTGCCGTGGTTGGCCTTCTGCAACACAAACTCATCTTCCATCCCGGAAAGCTTCCGCCCGATTTCGCATTCGATCTGTACGGCGATGCCACCGAAGCGTTTATCAAAACCACCGACGGCGAAACCATCAACGCAATTTTCTATCCCGGCACAAACAACACAACCATCCTCTACTTTCACGGCAATGCAGGCGACCTCAGCAGCTGGCAGGATGTGCACCACGACCTGGCTCCGCTCGGGCACGGCCTTCTCATCATCGATTTCCGCGGCTACGGAAAAAGCACGGGCACGCTCTCTGAAGATGGACTGTATCAAGACGCAGAAGCAGCCTATCAATATCTTCTCAAGGAACAACACCTATCCGCCGGGAACATCATTATCTACGGTCGCTCTATTGGCACGGGCATCGCGGTTGAACTTGCCACACGTCACGATGTGAAACACCTTATTCTGGAATCGCCTTATAGCAGCCTCAAAACATTGGCAAACGAGAAGGTGCCCTACCTCCTGCCCTCGCTTGTGCTTCGTTTTTCGTTTAATAATTTGAAGAAGATAAATTCCGTGCAGTGCCCGATCCTGTTTTTCCATGGAGCAATAGATGCGCTCATTCCGGTGGAGCATACGAACAGGCTATACGATGCGTTCACAGGGGAAAAGGAGAAAGTTATTATGCCGATGGGAACGCACAATAATTTGAGTGAGTTTCGGGAGTATAGAGAAGGGTTAAAGGAGGTTGGGTTGTAGCGCCAACGTTGCCCCCACTATGCGTCGATGTGTGGAACAAGTCTCCATTTGCTCTAGCTTTTTTATGCGTACACTCGTTACGTGTCAGACCGATGGTCATTCACTACAAGCTACTACCAGCTAGTCATAAGCGGGATCATACTCCCACATTTCACGTCCCATCGTTGATCCGAGATAAAGCCGGCCGTCAATCTCGAAGGCAAAATAACCACCGCCCACACCGTGTGTCGCATCGTCGATTGTCTGCCAGCCATCCGATGATGGATCGTATTGAAAAACTTGCTTTTGAGTTCTCAGATATCCCTTTCCTTTAAACGCATAGCCCGATGAGTAGTCGGCACTCGTGGTTTCTCCTGCTTTGCTAATCCATGCATCGTTTGCCACATCGTATTGTAAAAAAGAAGTTGTTCCGAGCCTGTAGGCATAGGGTGTGTTGTTGATGGTAAACCCTGCGAAGTAACCAGACGCAGGCAACGTTGCTTTCAGCGTCCATTTGTCAACGGCCGGATCATACTCCCAAAAATTACTGGTGGCATTCCCTAGCGCCACATAGCCCTTGTTGATTCCGGAAAAACCAATGGGTGTAGATGCTCTTGATCCGGGGAAATCACCCAGCTTTGTCCACTGGTTTGCCAAGGGCTCATAGCTGTAGAACTCCTTTGCACTTCCCAGACCCACATAAGCTTTGTCGCCCACTGTAAATGCAGTGGCACCGGTCTTCGTCGTTCCGGGATAGTTTGTTACCTGCGTCCACGTGTTAGTTTGAGGCGTATACCGCCAAAAGGCTTTGGTGGCGTTGGGGTCGCCCATGCCGATGTAACCTTTGCCTGCGAGTGTAAAGTTTACCATGCTATAGGGCCCGAACGTGTCGCCGATCGGCACGTTGGCCCTGCGCAGCCAGGCATCTTTTAGCGTGAAGGTCTGCGCGCTGAAAGCGTTCTGCTCCGCCACCCGCACTTCAACTTTGAACGACCGGGCATCGTAGATTTCCTTCGCGGGTATGTCCACCACAAGCAGCGTTTTTGAAGCGTTCTGTACCGTCACTTCAAGACCACCGAGCAACACCACGTTCGCTGCCCTTTCCGGATTAAAGTTGCTCCCGGCTATGCTCAAGGTTTTGCCTGTGTAGTCACTTGTGGATGATAGCGACTGAATGATGGGAGCATTTAATGTAAAATTGCCTTGTGCCAGCGATGACTGCAACCCGACACTAATGCTTATTCTACTTTCGCGTGTGCGCAGCCCCGCAGGAACACCAACTTTAATGACCGTGGGTGTTGCATCAATTACGGTAGCTATCACGTCATTAAATTTAACAATGTTCTTTTCTTTCACGACATCGAAGTGCTTGCCTTGCAAAGTCACCACGTCGCCAAACGTGCCGGTTTGGGGTGAGAAGGTTTCTACTACTGGGGTTTCCAGTTTGAAGAGCGTGGGTGCCTGAACGCTCTGGCGCGTCACGGTCACCACAATGGCAACTTCGTCCAACGGAATGTCGGCCGGCACGCGACACTTCACTTCGGTGAGACTGCTGCTCAACACTGGCGCTTCGAAAGTGCCGAACTTAACCTTCACGGCCTTGGCGTCGGTCGAAAAGTAATTCCCTTTGATCACCACCGTGTCGCCACCTGTGCCCTCGAGCGGCAGAAAGCTTTCGATGACAGGCACATGACTGCCTCGGCTGGTGAATGGCTGCTCTTCGCCATACACCGTATAGGTTTTTGTCTTCAGATAAGCCTTCACATAATATAACGTGTCGGCATACAGACCCGACGACACATCCAGGGTGAATGCGCCCGCGCCATCTCTGGGGCCAAGTGAAGTCTTGAACTGGCCCTCAATGGCATACTGGTATAATCCCCATACAAAGCCGTGATCAATGATGGGCTCGTCGTTCATAGAGCGCACTGCGCCTTCAAACGTCACGCCATTTTCTGAGATGCCGGTCACCTCAAGAGTTTGTACCGTTGGATAGGGCGGCGTAGGAAAATCATTCTTGTCGCATTTCACAAACGCTAGCGACACCAACAGGATCACGGAGATTTTGAATAACGTTTTCATCCTTCTATTTCGTTTTCAGGCCAATGACTAATTGAATGTTGGTGACAGCGGAAGTCATGACTTCACCGTGAACCTTTCCGCGATCAATCACACCGTTGGTCCATTCGTAGCGGAGCTCAACAAAGGCACTGAATTTAGGAAGTACAGCGATGTTTCCTCCCATGCCACCCCACACGCCGAATTGTTTGTTGCCCATGGGCAAAGGGTCCTCATACTGTGTTGTTACGGTATTGAATGACTCGGACTCCAGTTTCCAAATCGAACTTGCTTTCACCTGAAAGGTAGCGGATGCACCGGCATTGACATAGGGCGTGAACTTCCGTTCGGCAAATGTGTAGCGAAACGCTACGGGCACCTTCACTTGGCTGATGGCATACGAAAGATAGTTACGGTTGGTAGTGGACCCGTTTTCATACAACACAAACGCTGTATGCGACGCTTTCAAATATTGACCCTCAATATGAAGTGAGATGCGCTCGTTCAATCGTGGCGACGACACGTCGATAGAAACACCTACCAACGGCGATGTCGATTTTGTTAAGGGCACCTCAAAGAGATCGAAGCTTCCATAGGGCGACGAAAACGTCAGCGTCGAGTAGTTGACACCGGTCAGCAGACCGACATCGGCCTTCAACCAGGATTTTTTTTCCTTATACACTACCGCCGTAGTTCCTACGCAACTGTTGTAGCGCTCCACCAGGTTTGTAAGATGTTTTTCACTCAGCGTAAGACGTTCCACCGAATGGCGTATTGCCTCACAATCGTACAGCATCATGTTCACAATGCCGATGTGTCTATTCGACTTCTTCACATACACACCGCTCTCATTTTCGATGCGGGTTTCTCCATAGGCAATCCACATCAATCGCCCATCGGCCTTTTCCATAAAAAAACCACCGTAATATTTATAGAGCGACACCGGCCCGTTCACCAGCACTTCAATAAAAACAGTTTCGGGTTTACCTTTCTCAACCTCCACCGTACGCGAAACAAAATACGCATTGTCCACAAAACCGTAGCCAGTAAGCTGACCTGGCTTGTAGGAGACCGGCGCCGCATTTTCGGCAGGCTTGAAATCACATTCCTTATAGGCTTTCGCCCCCTCACGGTAATTCACAAACCCGCGCACTGTATCGTACGCCGATGTGACAATAAAACCTTTTCGATAATCGGATTGGGAGCGTGCCGAATGGGCAACACTGCTGAAGACCAGCAGCAACAACAATAATCTTCCTGACATATTACAAAAACGCTGGTGTGTCGCTACGTTAACAGGAGGGCTAACGGCACGACGGATAACGACTAATTTAAAACGCCCGCTTAAGACTCCTTTTTAGCAGGTAGACAAATCTAGCGAATTGCCGATAATAAAAAACAGGGACCGCGAAAAATTGATGCAAACAGATCACGTCGCAGCCTTCGGGTAAGACAGAACTCACCACAACGCCCGGCCACGGCGAACGCAATTATAATTACTTCGGCCGGTTGAACGTTGTCATCTGGCCATAGAAAGTATAGCCATTTGTTTTCACATAGGCTTTAACATAATAGGTCTTGCCAGCGACGATATCCTCCGAAAGTTTATAGTCAAACGATCCGGTTTCAGTCTTAGGCCCCAGAGACCATTTGAACTCGCTGTTTGTATCAAAGTCGGCATAGCTCCACAGAAAGCCATGTTCCAGAACAGGGTCGGTTGTGAGCGACACCAATGTGCCGTGGAGTGTGACGCTGGTGCTGGTGATGTCTGTCACCGGCAAGGTCTCTACTGTGGCATAGGGTGGTGTTGGGAATTCGTAGTTGTTGCAAGCCGAAACAAGCGACAGTACCACAAACACAAATGCTATATTACGGAACGTCTTCATGCTGCTATTTTGTTCTCAGGCCTATGATCAATTGCAAATTGTTGATGTGGGATTTGAAAAGGTTCTGCGGTATGAGCACCTGGCTGTTCACCAACGTGTTCGCGCGCTCGTAGCGAACTTCAACAAAAGCATTCAGCTTGGGATGAACGGCAAATGCGGCACCTACCCCACCCCACACACCAAACTGATGTTTCAGCAGCGGCAAGGGTTCCCAATGCACACTCTGCACGTCGCTGTGATAGATCTCTTCCCGGCGCATGCTGGAACTGCCGCTTGAATGAATGATGTTATTCACCCCCAGTGCCAGGTAAGGCGCAAAACCTTTGTTCGAAAAAGTATACCGGAGACCTAAAGGAATTCGCAAGTCGGTGATCGACACCGATGCATAGTTACGCGCCGATCCAAATCCGCTGTTCACATCGGTATAAGAATAGAACGAAGACTTCAAATATTGCAGCTCCACCAACAACGCAAACTTTTCGTTCACACGGGGCGATGTCAAATGAAACGCCACACCGCCAAAGATCGCGTTCGACTTGCGATAGGGCGACGTCCACGGTTGCATGTAAGTCTGGTCGGACGATATGATCAGGTTCGATTGTACCACGCCCGTCATCACACCTGCGCCAAGCCGCAGCCAGGGCATTTTCACTTTAAACGTTTCGGCCTCGGTTCCCATGCACGCATTGTAGCGTTCCACAAGGTGCGTCAGTTTTTTCTCCGAAAGGGCCATGCCCCGAAGCGACTTCTTTATGGTAGCACAATCGTGCATCATGAGGTTGATGACGCCGAGGTAGCGGTTGTTTGTTATTGGCACCTGGCGGCCGTCGCGTTCCACCGTGGTGTGTTCAATGGTGAGGCGCATGAGTTTTCCTTCGCCTTTCTTTTCCATGAAAAAACTGTTGTCCACCCGGAACAGCGACACCGTTCCACGAACCAGCAGCTCAAGGAACAATTGTTCCTTCTGCCCATTTTCGGCGTCTATGGAGCGTGATTCAAAGCGGGCATTGCCCGCATAGCCGTAGCCCGCCAGTTGATCGGGTGCATAGTCCGTTGCATCGCCACGCTCACTGGTCCTGAAACTGGCCTGGCGATAGGCGCGCATCCCCTCCCGATAGTTGACAAACCCTTTGACCGTATCGCCAGCAAGTGTGACTACAAACCCTTTTCTAAAATCGGACTGAGAATAAAGTCGCGGAGAAATCCCGACGACCAACAGCAAGAGCAACCACTTTCCTTTCATGAAACCTTTATAATGAAAATTAACATTCTACTAACGACGTTGAGATGAACGCATCGATACTTCAACAGACGCAAGCCGGTCGCAAATTTAACGGGATTAGTGATTGGGACAAGAATGGAATTCTGGAGAAGGTACTGTTTTCTTACACCAAACCGGCGATCGGGACGCTTCCAAAGGCTCCTGCGTTGGCGATCCCATACCACCTCAACTCGCGGTCAAGATCCTCGCTCAGCCGTTTTGCTGAAAACAATTCAACAAAGTAAGATCAACATAAACCAAGTCTTCAACGCAATGGCTATCTCCAATTTTCACTGTCTTAATCACCATCCTAAGCTACCCCATTGCGCGTGATTTTCATACCGCTGTCCAACTTCACCCCCGCAACGTGTGTCTGAACAAACAGAAATCTTTGCGTATGAGAAATACCCTCACGGTTGTGTTTGTACTTTTTTGTGTTTCATTGCAGGCGCAGTGGCAGTTGGTTCATCCGGCATCGCCGCTTCATCGTCTATTCATTAAAGCAGTTGTTCCCCCGGGCAGCACGGAATGTTATGCCGTTGGAAACGACCTGGCCATATCGGTCGATGGCGGGGTGTCGTGGCAACGAAGCTTGCAGAATCACTTGCCCGTGAATTTAACACCCGATTCGCGCTACTACGATTTGCAATTTGTTAGCGCCACCACGGCCTACTTCCTGTTCGAAAACAGAATTTACAAAACTACCGACCGCGGTGCGCATTGGAATGTTGTGTTGGAGAGCACACAGACGCATCCAAAATATTTTGCCAGTGCAATATTCAGTTCAATATTTTTTCTAAACGAACAAAATGGCTATGCCGTAGGCGATTTTGCAAAGCTATACCAGACTTCCGACGGCGGGCAGACCTGGAAGGTCCTTAGCGCAACCACAGCCACAGCTCCGTTCGTTAGCTATTCGGATGTCGTGTTCACGGATAATCTAACCGGCTACATCTCCGGCTACGATGTGGCCACCATTGAAATGAACTACGGCTTCACAGAGTTTGTACTGAAAACGACCGATGGCGGCACTACCTGGAAGCGTTGGGATTTACCTGCTCAGACGGATGCACGCATCATCAATCTTCGGTTTGTTGATGCCGACCACGGTTTTGCCACGTTCAAAAATTCAAAGGACAATGATGAGTTGTTCGCTACCATAGATGGTGGTCAATCGTGGAACCCCGTAAATCCTCCAGGCTTACGAGCCATCAAAACCCTCCACTGGATTGATGGAAAAACTGCGGTGGCCTTTGGCACCACATCGTTATATGACAACGAGTTTTTTCGCACCGAAAATGGCGGAACTTCCTGGGAGCCGATTTCGCTTCCCGTGTTTCCACAACAGGATATTAACATCCTTACCGACATCGCTTTTGTGGACGCGAACAACGGGTTTGCCGTTGGCGCAGCAGGCAACATTCTTCGCACCAACGACAAAGGAAAAACTTGGCGTAGTGCCAATGAAGGTTACCCGTTTTTTCATTCGCTTTCGTTTCCATCAAAAAATGTTGGCTATGCCAGTTCAGGCAAAGGATTTTTCAAAACCACCGATGGCGGAGCTACGTGGACTTTCCAACATCAATCTGAATCGTTAACCGTTTTAAACATGCAGTTTGTAAGCGAGACCGACGGCATGCTTTACGGATTTAAGAATTTTTATTACCGCGTTTCACAAGGCGGAGCTGACATTGATTTGCTTACGCTTCCGGTCAACTTCCTGTCGCTCTCCGAACTCGTTCAGTCGGGCGATTCGGTTTTTATAGCGGGCACTGCACTGGCTCCGTTTCGCCAGGTTTTGTTGCGTTCGGGCGATCGGGGCGAAACCTGGGAAACAACAACACTGTCGGACGAACGGAATCTGATCTTTCAGGTGCAGCGCATTCACAATCGATTCTACTACACCTCATCCGTAACGATTACACGTTCGGGCTCTCGTGGTCAATCACCGGAAACGGTTTTCACAACCAACAACGGCTACCTCAACGCAGTGCACTTTCTGGATGAGCAAACCGCATTGGCATTTTTCACATCAGGCGAAATGAAGCGTTCTTCCGATGGTGGTGTGCATTGGCAAACAGTTGGCTCGTTCGATGTGAGCATGCTGATAAAAGATTTCATAAAGGTGAATGACCGCGTCGTGTATGCCTACGGTTCTAAAAATAATGGCAACTATGTGCAAGGTGCCGTATGGATTTCTACCGATGCCGGACTTCACTGGCGTGAAGAACAATTACCCCCTGTCGACTTTGGCATTTCCGACATGGCCGTTGCAGGAGACTTTGTGTTCGCCACCGGCGGCTATGGAATAATATTGCGCACCACTGTTCCCGAAGAGGTCACGCATGTTGCTGAAATTCCAGACAGCGATGCGCGGCTGTATCCTAACCCTACTCATGATTTTCTAACGCTTTCCATAACTCCCGATCATCAACTTGAGTCTGTGGCCGTGGTTGCCCTAAACGGATCAAGATTGATGGCCGCCGCAGAAGAAACGGAAAAGAATGGCTATCGCATTGCTGTCAATCATCTGTCCGATGGCCTGTATGTGCTCGAAGTAAAAACAAGCGGTGGGTATTGGCGAAAGCGGTTTGTTAAAGCATCCTTATTCAGATAACGCGGATTCAAACCCGCGCTATCAAATGCAATTCCAACATGCGATCCTGCCACAGTCAACCAATTCAATCGATCAAACTGTCTTGCTAAGCACACACGTTGCGTCTATAGACAATAGCTTTGTCTCACTCCACTTCCACCCCATACTTCTCCAACAATCCCACCACCCCTTGCAATGAAAACCTCGCTTTCCGCAGGCGGTTGTTTTCAGGATCAATGGAATAGTTATACGCCGTGCGGAAGTCTGCTTTTTCAAGGATGGTGTTGTTGAAAATGGCACGGCTCAGGTCGCAGTGATCGAACACAATGGCCGTGAGGTCGCAGCCTGTGAAGTCGGCTTCGTGGAGCTGGCTGTTTTTGAATGGCGTTTTCTTCAGTTTGAGATGATGAAATGAGGAATGGTTGAGGATGCAGTTTTCGAAGCTTACCAACACGGCCAGTGCCTGACACGTTTCGAATTTCAGGCCGAGCATTTTGCAATCTCTGAACTTCACATCGCGAAATGCGGCGTTTTTCAGTTCGGCCATGCTGAGGTTGCACGACTTGAATTCGCATTCCACAAACTTTATGGTGGACAAGTCGCAGTTGGACAGGTCGCACTGGTTGAAGGTGCAATACTCGTAGGCTTCTTTTGCCAGTGGTGTTCTGGTGAAGTCGATCCGGTCGAAGGTTTGGTCCTGCATGGCCAGAATGTGTTTCGAAGGCCGGTGCTTAGGTCAGGCCTGCGGTATAAAAACGATGGTGATTCCCTAGTGGTGATGTTCGCCACCACCATACCACGCTTCCTGCAGTTCGTGAAAAAGGTCGTGCAGTTTGGTCAGCGCTTCGCCCACTGCTTTGTCGTCGGTTGACTTTGCTGTTGTCACGAATGACGTGGTTTCGGTCTTCAGGTGTTGGAGTTTTTCTTTTACCTCGTTGTTGTTCACTTTTTCGGGGAGCGGAGCGTTGGCCCACGTTTCGGCGGCAATGGCCATTTCGGCGGCTTTGGCTTTGGCGGGGGCCAGGTTGGCGGAGTCTTTAAAGGGGTGAAACGCTTCGGCCATGATCATGTGAAAGTCGTCCATCTCCTTCCATTCTTTAGGTTCGGCCGCAGCAGGCGTGGCTTCCGCGGTGGTGGATGTTTCTTTCTTGCTGCCGCAGGCAATGGCGACAATTGCCAGTGTGGCAACGATGCAGGTAATGGCCAGGTTTCGGTTCATGATCGTGGGGTCTGATGATGTTGTTCAGCAAAAATAAAAAAGGGACGGCACATTCCGGCTAGTCACGCTTGCGATATTTCCGGCGCAACTCCAGTCGTTTCATGAGGCGCTTCAACACGTCGAAATAGAGCGTAAGGAACAGGAACAGGGTCATGCTCCAGATCACGGTCACGTTGAAATAGAACGTGTCGAAGTTGTGATCCCAGAAATGTTTGGAGGGTTGGTATAGGTTGGCCGAGAAGTCCAGTTTGTTTTTGGGCTTGTGGTCGTCGAGGTAAATGGGATAGATCTTTTGCACCAGCGAGCCGTCGTATTCCACAATGCGGTCGGATGTTGCAATGTTTTCTACCGCGTCGGCCACCGACTTGTTGGCATAGCGCAGTTTCACCTGCTCATATTTCGCAGCCTCCACGGGAGTGGCGGTGAGTTTGGCTACCAGGCTTTCGCGCGCGGTGCCCGCCCGTTGCATCTGGATGCTGTAGAATTGTTTCAGCGTGGCCAGAAAGTGCGATGTTTTCTGATAGGTGGTCGAATCGAATTCGCCCACGCGCAACTGCTCCAATTCCGGAAAATTGTCGGCGCCCACAAACTTCAGTTCGTTTTCAATTTCGTTGTGCAGCAAGTCCAGCGAGCGTGTCACCCTCGGATTGTTGTCGCGGCGCCAGCTCGACGGGTTGTTCACCACATAAGCCAGCTTCGATTCGAGCGCAGGAATGTAGTACACACGCTTGTATTCGGCCTCTGCCTGTTGTTTGTCAAGAGCATAGAACTGTTTCTGAAACGGGTTGTCCTTGAACTGCGTCACCATAAACGCCTCGAAGGCCCAGCGCGACGCCATCATCTCTCCCACCACCGGCACGCCAATGGGCTTGCCCACACGGGGATTAAACTTGTCGAAGCTGATCACCACACCACTCAGCAGCAACTGGGGTATCACCAGCAGCGGTATCAGAATGTAGATGGTCACGGCCGAGTTAAACGCTGCCGAAATATTCAGCCCCAGCATATTCGCAAAACACGAACAACTAAAAAGGATGAGCCAGTAGCGCATCTCTGTGAGGGGTATTTCCAGAATGGTGTTGCCCACCAACAAAAACAAAAAGGTTTGTATGGCCGAGATGCCAAACATGACCGCCACCTTCGACACCAGGTAGCTGCTGCGGCTGAGGTGCAAAAACTCTTCGCGCTTCAATATCTTCCGGTCTCTGAAAATTTCTTCTGCACTCATGGTGAGCCCGAAGAACAACGCCACCACCACACTCATAAAAAAGTAGACGGGCACGTTGTTGTTGCTGTAGAATGTATATACCGGGTTTTCGTCGGTGAGCACATTATAATATTTCACCATAAACGCGATGAAGAACGCCAGCACGGGCGCTTCCAGCAAGTTGATGTAGAGGTATTGTTTGTTCGACAGCTTGGCCAGCACATCGCGGGTGATGAACGTTTGAAGTTGCGCAAGCCTTCCGGGAATTTCCTGCACCACGGGCAATGACTCTTGCACATGGTCGACACGGGGAACTTTGATTTTTTGTTTGAAATATTGATACCACTGCCCTGCCGAAACCTTGCGGGTGTTGGTGAGGCGTCCGTATTCATTCACCACACGCGTTTCGATGATGCTGAACACCTGCTCGGGATTGATGTTCCCGCACTCCGGACATTGCCCCTGTGTTTTGTTGGCGGCGTTGATGATGTCGCGAAAATAGATGACCGACTCCACCGGGTTTCCATAATAAATCTGGAACCCGCCCACATCCATGATGATGAGCGTGTCGAACATTTTGAAGATGTCGGACGACGGCTGGTGAATTACCACAAACACCATCTTCCCCCGCAGCGCCAATTCCTTCAGCAAGTCCATGATGTTTTCCGAATCGCGCGACGACAAGCCCGACGTGGGTTCGTCCACAAACAGGATGGTGGGTTCGCGCAGCATTTCGAGGGCAATGTTCACGCGCTTGCGCTGGCCGCCGCTAATGGTCTTCTCCAACGGTGAGCCTACCTTCAGGTCGCGTATTTCAGAGAGCCCCAGGTTCACCAGCACACGGATCACCACTTCAATGGTTTCCTTTTCGGTATAGTGGCCAAAGCAAAGTTTGGCGGCGTAGTATAGGTTTTGGAACACGGTGAGCTCCTCGATGAGCAGGTCGTCTTGTGGCACATAGCCAATGATGCCCTGCACTTTTTCGGGGTGTACGTGTATGTCGATGTCGTTGATGAGCACACGGCCGCTGCTGGGTTTCTCCGAGCCGTTCAGCACGTTTAGCAGGGTTGATTTGCCCGAGCCGCTCGCGCCCATGAGGCCGATAAGTTTGCCGCCCTGTTCGGCAATGTTCACGTTCTGTATGCCGGCACGACCGCTCTTGAAATGATAGAAGATGTGGTCGGCAGTAAACGAGATACGTGCCTGCGAGGCGTCGGTCAAAAACTTGCCAATGATGTCGCTATAATAGATCGGTCCCACCTTGTCGCCGCGGATGGTGCTGCCCGTAGGGAACACATCGATCTTCCGGCTTTTCAACAGGATGCTGTTGAGGTAGAGCGTGGTGATGCCGAGGTATTTCACGAGATAGGTGTCGGCATCGTGCAGGCGCAGAATGGCGATGAGGCCCGTGAGGTCTTTCTCGATGATGCGGGGTCCGGGATAGTCGCCCGAGCCTTCGTCGATGATGAGCACTTGTTTGGAGGCCAGCTCGTCGATATCGCGCCCCGTCACAAATGCCTTGAGGGCTTGCACGTCGGCGCGCGGGATTTTGAGGGCCTGGCCAATATAGAAGATGAGGTTGCCCTGCCGGTCGGAAATTTCGTCTTCGGCAAAGACCAGTTCGATAATCTTTACAATGAGGACAACTTTCTGTTGCATGGTGAGGGCCTGATTCACCTGCTTCACGATCTTCATGATCTTGGCCCAGTCGTCCACAAATTGCTGGGTGTCGGCGTCGAGGCTGCTCAGTTCCTGGCGCGATTCAATTTCGTGTGTGGCGGCAAATTCGTCGAAAAGTTTCAGGTAATAGACCGTGGCTTCGCGGCTCAGGTGCAGGCCGAGAAACTCTTTGATGTTGGTGCGCTCAGCTTCGGTGATGCGCTCACGGGCAACGATAGCAAAAAGTTGGAGTATGGCTTTGAGCAGTTCTTCACTCATGGATTTAGGCTATTGGGCCCTAAAATAGCTTTTAAAAAGGGAAAGTAAAGGCTGTAAGGTTCGGGAAAAACAAGAATTGCAAAGTTCTGGCCTGCCGGGTTTTGAGCCGGCGGTAACTTCTTCAGTGGATGGAGTTTATACGCAACGGTCTAGGCCTACGGTTGGGCTTTCGCCGAAAAAATTATTTCACTGGGAAATCATGACAGGCACAACCCGAAACGTATCACCATCACCCATGGGCCATCTTTGATTTGTTGCCCGATTCAACTCCCCCGATGCGGGTAATTGTTGCCTATAAAAAAAGCCCCGACTCGTCGGGGCTTTTTTATTTTTGATGCTGAATATTTCTTATCCGACTTTGGTATTGATGAGGTCGCCCAGCACGAACAATCCTTCCTGCAGGAAGATGTCGTCAAGCTCCAGCACGTTGGTGGGCTTGCCTTCTTTGTTCACCATCTTGGTACCCAACTTGTCGTTGGCGGCTTTCTTCTTTTCGGCCTCCTCCATTTCTTTTTTGCGCACGGTTTCGTTCAGCGAAATTTTGGTATCCTTATAGCCCTTGCGCATATCGGCAATGTCTTCGGAAAAACGTTGCAGCGACACGTCGGTCTTGAGGCGATCCTGATACGCCTTGTTGAGGTTGGCCACCACGCGATCGTTCACCATGGTCGACTTCTGAAACAGTGTGCCACGGATTTCATCCCAGGGCAACGCGCTGGCGCTGGAGCTTTCGCCAAACTGCTCGGCATCCAGGGCGGTAGGGAATGCCACGTCGGGGGTCACACCTTTGTGTTGCGTGCTGCTGCCCGTGACACGGTAGAATTTTTGGAATGTGATTTTCAATTCGCCCACTTTGTTGTTGGGATCATTGATGAAGCGGTTCAGGTCCACAATGGTCTGCACAGTGCCTTTGCCGTAGGTTGACTCACCCACAATCACACCCCGCTTATAGTCCTGGATGGCACCGGCAAAAATTTCGGAAGCCGAGGCACTGAAGCGGTTGGTCATCACCACCAGCGGGCCGTTGTAGGCGATGCTGGGATCGTCGTCTTTGCCCACGTCTATTTTGTTCGACGAGTTTTTCACTTGCACCACGGGGCCGTCCTTAATGAACAGACCTGTGAGGTCGATAGCTTCGGTGAGTGAGCCGCCGCCGTTGTTGCGCAGGTCAAGCACGATGCCGTCAATTTTTTCGGTTTGCAATTCTTTAATGAGGCGGGCCACATCGCGCGTGGTGCTCATGTAGTTGGGATCGCCTTTTTGGTAGGCTTCAAAGTCCATGTAGAAACTGGGCAGTGTGATGATGCCAAGCTTCAGGTTCTTGCCGTTCTTCTGATAGTTGATGGTGCTTTTCTTGGCACGCTGATCTTCGAGTTTAATTTTGTCGCGCACCAGCGTGATCACTTTCGAAGGTCCTGTCACACCCGTTTCGGCGGGAAGGATCTGCAGTTTCACCGTGGTGCCTTTGGGGCCTTTGATGAGCTTCACCACGTCGTCGATGCGCCAGCCGATCACGTCCACAATTTCACCGTCGGAACCCTGGGCCACGCCGATAATTTTATCGTTCACGCTCACAAGTTTGCTCTTGTCGGCAGGACCACCGGTAATCACTTCGGCCACGCGGGTATAGTCGTTGTCGGTTTGGAGACGGGCGCCGATGCCCTCCAACGAAAGACTCATTTGTTGCTGAAACAGGTCGGCGGCTTTGGGCGAGAAATAGCTGGTGTGCGGATCGTAGGCTTCGGTGATGGAGTTCATGTACATGCTGAACACATCTTCGCTGTTGAACTGCTGTATCGACTTCGCGAAACGGTCATAACGTTCCTTCAATGTTTTTTCAATTTCGGGTTGGCCTTTGCCGGCAAGCTTCAGGCTGAGGGCCTGGCTCTTGATGATCTTGCGCCACACATCGTCCAGTTCTGCCTCGTTTTTGCACCAGGGTTCTTTGTCGCGATCGGTTTCATAATATTCTTCCGAGCTATAGTCGAACGACTGCGGGATGAGTTTTGTCATCACATAATTCATGCGGGTGGAAAAACGCTTCTTGAAAACTTTGTAGATCTCGTAGGCCGGGTCCACATTCTCGGAACGTGTGAGGTCGTCGATTTTGAAACGGTATTTTTCAAACGCGGCCAGGTCGGCCGAGGTGAAATACGTTTTGTTGTTGTCGAGGCTTTTCACGTAACCATCAAGGATGGCCGAAGAGAGCGAGTCGTTGAGATTGATTTTGCGATAGTGGTTGTTGTCGAGGATGTAGGCCATCACTTTCGCTTCCTTACCATAGACAGCACTGGGTTTCAGTGCGGTGGTGTCGGCGGTTCCGGTAGCACCTTGTGCTATGCCTGTGACGCCTAAAACGCTGGCGAAAATCGCCGCAAAAAAAGTTCTTTTCATGTCTGCCATAGATTTCATTTCATGCCGGACGGCCTGCCGAGCGCAGGCTCCGTTTCATCTTCACGTGGTTATCTTTCTTTGTTCACTGTAGGCAAATGTTGTGCCTTCATTCCCTGAACGTAAAAATGCTGAAATTGATTTACGTGTGCTCCCAATATGCCACCAAGTGTGGTAGAAGGGAACGGACGTATTCATTTCTCGCTCAAGGCTTTTCGCCGTCATATTCGTCCAGGAATTTTTGTGCCTGGCCGATGTTCTGAAATTCAAAGAACTTCTTGTTGCCGGTGGTGGTCTGAATTTCGAGACGCACCATTTCAACGTTTTTGCTGCGTTTGAAGGCTTTCAGGGGAACATTCTTATAATCGTCGGCCTCACGCGTAGAAATGTTGAAGGCCGTGGCACGCACCGACTTGCAATAGTAGCACTGATAGTGTTTGATGAGCTCGCCCGGAGCGTCTTTGCTGGGTTCGCGGGTCACTTCTTCGCGCACCACTTTCATGGTGTAGAAACCGCAGCTGTTGCACTTAAGCGCCTGCAGGTGGCCGGGATACTTTTCAATTTTCACATCGCCCGTTTTCTCGTCCATCCACACATCGTAGTCGATCGAGAACACATTTTCTTCGGCGCGCATACCTTCTTCCAAATGCACATCTTCTTCTTCCTCACTCAGCAGGCGCAGCAGGTTGCCGTCTTTGCCTTTGCGGGGCATGAAGCGCCACTTGCGCAGCTTCCGGTTCAGGATGGTGGGATAATAATAGTCCAGCACCAGAAAGGCCACATAGGCCACCAGTGTTCCGCCGGCGATGGAGATGAACAGACGCACAAAAAACCACACTCCAATGCTGTGCAATTTGCCCATGCCATAGAGGTTGATGAGCAGCGTGGCCGCCACACCAAAGCAAAGAAACACTTTCTTATAGCTCTTGATCTCGTGACCGTTTATGAAGTCATATTTCCCCTTATAGTCGCGGATCGTAGAAATGCGCAGGTTGTGGGCGAGATAGATGAAAATTCCGATGCCGACCATGGCGATGGCGCCGATAATCATGCTTAAATGCCAGAATTGCAAGAATGGGCTGGTTTCCGTTTCCATTAGAAGCTAATAGGGTTTATGATTTAGTGCTTTTAAAGATAATGATTAAAACGAATTAGCCTTCGCCATCCGTCTACAACCACCGCCAAAAATCACTTCCTTTTTGGGTGGTTTTATTAGGAGAGGAGATTTTGTGCAGAATTTCATCATTTCCGAACCCACCCTCGGGGGTCCAAGGCTGGCCAATCCATGAAAAAAAACGTTTGATCCGACGCCATTCTATCAATAATACATTTTATATCAGCGAATTACAGCTAAATACCAACGGCAGCCCTATTCACAGATGTGATGATGAGGGGGTTAGCCGCCGCGAAAAATAATTGTGAAGAATTGCACAGAAGTACTTGGTTTCGTCAGGAGGAAAATCTACTATTGTGTAATAATACACAATCCTATGTCAGAATTTGAACGCAAAAAGATTGAAATCGACCTGATGTCGTTCACGTCGAAAAACTTCCAAAGGCCCTCAGAATGCCGCAATTTGGAACAAATCAGGTTCTATGTCCGTGAGCTTTGCCTCAAGATCGAGGAGCTGGAAGAGCGGTTCGACCATGTGCCAAATTGCGCATATGCCTTACTGGCACAGTACAATTCGAAACAGAACACGATGCTGAACGAGGAATTCAAAACCAATCATCATGGGGTGTAAAACACTCCCATCGCCATCATGAGGTACATCCCCTCTCCCATTCCCATACAGTTCAGCTATGTCTATAGCGCCACGGCCAATGCGTCGGGGCGCATGCAATACCACAAAATAAAACCCGGACACAGCAAACTACGCATCAGCCGTTCCGAGTTCATAAAAGCCTACAACGACACCACCATCCTGGCCATCAATCCCCTCCCCCTACGCGGCCAGGACGCTGTGTTTCAATTTGAATTCTATATCTGAGTCGCTTTTATTGTTTTGAGAGAATACCCTCCAGATCGGCAGGGCTATAGTTAATAGACTTCAGCGTCTTGTTATCCGACTTCCGGTAGATCAACCACTTGCCACCTTCTTCGCGGTAGTAGCATTCCGTGCCGTCTTTCTTTTTGTAGTGTTCAATGGTGGCCTGTGCTTCCTCGATCGACTCGCACGCTTTGCTCATGTTGGAGCGCTGCACTTCTTCAAACAGCGTTTTGAATTTTTCGCCGAGACCAAACTCAAGAATGGCACCAGACAACACGTACTGGATGTCACACAACGCATCGGCCACGGCCACGATGTCGTTTTCCAGGATAGCCACCTCAAACTCCTTCAGCTCTTCGGCGATGAGGGCCACGCGGAGCCGGCAACGATTTTCGTCGGGTATGGCCGGGTGATTCAGAATGGGATGTTTAAAGGTCTTGTGAAATTGCGAAACAAGGTTGAGGGTTTCCGGTTGGTTCATGGGTGATGTTTGTTTTTTTGATAAATACCGGGTAAAAATAAGCGATCGGCAGGAATGAATCGCGCAGAATGTTGCCCGGACGGAGTTGACTGGAAATTTGTTCCTCTGGCACGGGACGCATAGCCGGCAAAAGGCATTCTGGGATTCTAAACGATGTTTTTTTTACCGGACAAGTAAGACACTGAACATCTTCCCGTTAACTGCGTTGGGCCACCAATGCAGGCAGATT
The DNA here is from genome assembly GCF_016735595.1 of Chryseolinea lacunae. Taxonomy (GTDB): domain Bacteria; phylum Bacteroidota; class Bacteroidia; order Cytophagales; family Cyclobacteriaceae; genus Chryseolinea; species Chryseolinea lacunae. The sequence goes on along the minus strand of NZ_JAERRB010000007.1, from coordinate 38,758 downwards.
TTGCCCATGTGGACGTTGGACTCCGTGAATTTTTTGTGGATTATTGGATTACCTTTGTATGATGAATTTTTGGAGACAGGTATTGCTTCGTCGTGTGTTGACCGCCTTCACGGGTCTGGTCTTCATGAACATGAGCTTTTTCCTGGCCGAAATGAACGCGCTGGAGATCCGCAAAAAGAATAAAGCCCTGTGGGAAAACATGGTCAAAGTCTTTGCCGGCGTAAACGAAGAGGAGAAAGACACCGGCTGCGAGATGGCGGGCGAAAGTGACTCACTCTTCAAGGAGATCGATCTTGAGCTTAACGCTTTTGCATCGCTCCCGCCCAGTGCCCTCTCGTTGTCAAAACCGTTTGTCAGTGCAGACGGACCATCGCTCCGCTCCCCCGTATTCGACATTCAGAATCCCCCTCCCGAATCGTTCGCATAACATTCCACCCTTCGCCGTGTTTCCATGCGGTGCTCGTCTTGATTTTGGCCTGAACATTTCCCAGGAAGTGTTCCGCTGGATTATTCATTCATTTTTACATTAAAATAGTATATGCGTAATGTATCGAATCCAATCGGGAATCTGTCGCACGATCTTCCGTCAAGTATTGTAGTCTTTCTGGTAGCCTTGCCGTTGTGTTTGGGGATTGCGTTAGCCTCGGGAGCCCCTATGTTTTCTGGAATCATTGCCGGCATTGTGGGGGGCATTGTGATTGGTCTGCTCAGCGGGTCCAACGTGAGTGTGAGCGGCCCGGCTGCGGGGCTCACCACCATTGTGGTGGCGTCTATTCATGATCTTGGTTCGTTTGACATATTCCTGTGCGCTGTGGTGCTGGCCGGCGTGTTTCAATTTCTGCTCGGCGTGTTGCAGGCAGGCACCATCGGCCACTTTTTTCCTTCGGCAGTCATCAAAGGCATGCTGGCGGCCATCGGCATCATTCTCGTGCTGAAACAAATTCCGCATGCGCTGGGCTATGACCGCGACTTCGAGGGCGACGAAAGTTTTGATCAGCCCGACGGTCAGAACACATTCACCGAAATCTGGAATGCCTGGGACTATATCACCCCCGGTGCCATTCTCATTTGTGCGGTGTCTGTCATCATTATGATCCTTTGGGAAAAACCTTTTCTAAAAAAATACAGGTTCTTTCAAACCGTCCCCTCGCCGTTGATCGTGGTATTGCTGGGCATTGGTGGAAACCTGTTCTTCGCCCGCTATTGGGCTGCTTTCAACATCCCCGATGAACACCTTGTTTCCATACAGGCGTCTACGGGAGTTTCCGACTTTCTCAGTCAACTTACTTTTCCGGATTTCGGAGCCCTGGGAAATCCAAAAATCTATATGACCGCCATCACCCTGGCGTTGGTGGCCAGTCTTGAAAGCTTGCTAAGCATTGAAGCGTCCGACAAAATGGACACATTCAAGCGCCACACGCCGCTGAACCGCGAGCTCAAGGCACAAGGCATTGGCAACGTTGTTTCGGGCCTCATCGGCGGGCTTCCGATCACCGCGGTCATTGTTCGGAGTTCGGCCAACATATCGGCGGGTGCACGCACCCGGGCTTCGGCAGTGATTCACGGCATGCTGTTGCTGCTGGCTGTTATTGCCATTCCGAGGTTGCTCAATCTCATTCCGCTGGCTTCGCTGGCGGCCATCTTGTTGCTGACGGGCTTCAAACTCACAAAACCTTCGCTCTATGTCGACATGTTTCGCAAGGGCATCAGCCAGTTTCTGCCATTTGTGGTCACGGTGTTGGCCATTCTGTTCACCAACCTGCTGGTCGGTATTCTCATCGGCATCGTGGTGGGGCTGTTCTTTGTGCTGCGCTCAAACTTCAAACAGGCGATTACGCTGGTGGTGCGCGGCGAAAATTATTTACTTCGCATGAACAAAGACGTTTCGTTCCTGAACAAGGCGCTGCTGCGCCAGACGTTCGAGAAGATTCCGAAGGATGCCAACGTGATCATCGACGGGGGTGAAACGCAATTTATGGACTCCGACATCATCGAAACACTCGAAGATTTTGTGCTGAACGCACCGAGCCGAAACATTAATGTAGAAATAAAGAAGAGCCACTCTTCACCAAATGAATTTTTCCGCAAACAGGACTAAACTATGGAATCGTACAAAAAACTATTGCTTCAGAACCAAGCCTGGTCTGAGGAACGCACAAAATTTGACAAAGACTATTTTGAACGCAGTGCCAATGGCCAAGCGCCCGATTTCCTCTGGATTGGCTGTTCCGACAGCCGCGTGCCCGCCAATGAAATTACCGGCACCGACCCCGGCGAAATTTTCGTGCACCGGAACATCGCCAACATGGTGGTGCATTCGGACATGAACCTGCTGAGCGTGCTCGACTATGCCGTTACTATTCTGAAAGTGAAACACGTGATCGTGTGTGGCCACTACGGCTGCGGCGGCGTGAAAGCGGCCATGGGGCATGAACAATACGGCCTGATCGACAACTGGCTGCGTCACATCAAAGACGTGTACCGGATTCACAGCGACGAGCTGGAGGCCATCGAAGACGACGATGCACGCTTTAAACGCCTGGTGGAAGTGAACGTGATTGAACAGGTTTTTGACCTTACCAAAACGTCTATCATCCAGAACGCCTGGCGCGAACGCAACTCGCCACAAGTGCACGGCTGGGTATACGACCTGAAAACCGGACGTATTAAAGACCTGGAAGTGACCATGGACAACCAGCGCGAGGTGCCGGCGATCTACCGCATCAACAGCAAAGTGGTGAAGGGAGGCTGATTAAAACGGCCCCTTTTCTATATTTGCGGTCTATTTAGAATCAGATGACGAACAATTTTGTGGAAGAACTTCGGTGGCGTGGCATGTTGCACGACGTGATGCCCGGCACGGAAGAGCAGTTGACGAAGGAACGCACCAGCGGCTATATCGGGTTTGACCCGACGGCCGACTCGCTGCACATTGGCCACCTGGCGCAGATCATGACTCTGCTCAACTTTCAAAAGGCGGGTCACAAGCCCTATGCCCTGGTGGGCGGTGCCACCGGCATGGTGGGCGACCCCTCCGGCAAATCGGCCGAACGCAACCTGCTGTCGGAAGACGTGCTGCTGCACAACGTGGCCTGTGTGAAACAACAGCTGGAAAAGTTCCTGGTCTTCAGCGGCGACAACGCCGCCGAGATGGTGAACAACTACGACTGGTTCAAGAACTTCACGTTCCTGGACTTCATCCGCGACGTGGGCAAGCACATCACCGTGAATTATATGATGGCCAAAGACTCCGTGCAGAAACGCCTGGAGTCTGGGCTGTCGTTCACCGAGTTCACCTACCAGCTAGTGCAGGGCTACGACTTCTATTGGCTCAACGCTAACAAGGGGTGCAAGCTTCAGATGGGCGGCTCGGACCAATGGGGAAACATTGTGACGGGCACGGAACTGATCCGCAGAAAGTCGGGTGGCGATGCTTTTGCACTCACCACCAAGCTCATCACCAAAGCCGACGGCACCAAGTTTGGAAAAACGGAAGGCGGCAACGTGTGGCTCGATCCGAAGAAAACATCGCCCTATGCGTTCTACCAATACTGGCTCAACACATCGGACGAAGACGCTTCGAACTTCATCAAGATCTTTACGCAACTGACACGCGAAGAAGTGGAAGCGTTGTTGGCCGAACACGCCACTGCACCCCACCTGCGCAAGCTGCAACAGGTTTTGGCGAAAGACATCACCACACGCGTGCATTCGGCAGAGGAATATGAAACGGCCATCAAAGCCACCAACATTCTGTTTGGCAACTCCACCACCGAAGAGTTGCAAAGCCTGAGTGAAACGCTATTGCTTTCGGTGTTGGAGGGTGTTCCTCAGACGTCGATTTCAAAAGCCGACTTCGAACAATGTGCCACCATCACCGACTTGCTGTCGGTGGCCACGAACAACATCGTGTTTCCCTCCAAAGGTGAAGCGCGCAAGATGATCCAGGCTGGCGGCGTGAGCATCAACAAAGTGAAGGTGACGGACGCCAACCAGAAGGTAGCGTTTGAATTGCTGAACAACAAGTATCTGCTGGCGCAGAAGGGAAAGAAAAATTACTACTTAATTGTTGTTGAATAGACCTGTAGGTATCATAGAAAAAATGCATAAAGAAAAAGGCCTCGACGAATCGGGGCCTTTCTTTAAAAAAAAACTTGGGTTGTTCTCGGTCTTATTCGCCGAACTTGAACAGCTTGTAACCAAGCGACACTTGCCACACTTGATTTTTGATGTTGCTGTAAGAAGGATTGGTCTCTTCGATCTTAGTAAGACCAAGATTGTAGCGTGCGTCTATGGTGAGACCAAAGGGAAGATCCCATCCGGCACCAAGCGCAAGGCTCACATCCGATTTCTTGAAAGAGTCTTTCACGTTGTCGCCGTCGATTTCAGCTTTTGAGAGGAAGCCGAACTGTGGGCCGGCTTGCAAGTTTATCCCCGCCACTGTGTATAATTTTACAATGACCGGAATGTTGATGTAGCTGAAGTTGGCATCGAAATCTTGAGTGTTCACTTTCACTTTCGATCCTTATTGTGAAAACATGACTTCGGGTTGGATGCCGATCTTGGAGAATTTAAACAAGGTGAAAGCACCAAAGTGGTAGCCTGTGCGGTTTTTAAATGTGTTCGACGCACTTGTCCCATCCAACTTCGCGAAGTTCACGCCGCCTTTTATACCGACGGCCACGGATGCCTGTGCATATGCTCCTACCGAAGCAGCCACCAATGCTAATACGATAATGATTTTTTTCATACTGGTTATTTAGTTTTTAAATCACTTGGCAAAGATAGTGCCTATAAAATCAAACCGGATGCAGTTCAACATCGGTTTTTGTTCATCAGGCTTGTGGCATACGCGGTTGATATTTATCGGCGCCCACGACACACTTCCTTGCTCCTGCTATAACGCCACGGAGCCGGTTTTGTTATGGTGTGGTGTGTCCAGCTATGCCGTGGGCAGGTTGTCAATAAGGTTGTTGTCTACCCGGCTGGGCACAGTGAGCGTGAGGCCCGGGGTGGCGTGTTGTTCCTGGCGGGCGGTCCACAGTGCATTTTCGTTTCGGGCCCAGGCGCGGCGGGCAATGCCGTTGTTCACGTCAAAGAAGAGCATGTTCTTCAATTTGCGTGCGGCGTCTTCCGATCCGTCGAGCAGCAGGCCAAAGCCTCCGTTCATCACTTCGCCCCAGCCCACACCCCCGCCGTTGTGGATAGACACCCACGTGGCACCGCGGAACGAATCGCCAATCACGTTGTGAATGGCCATGTCGGCCGTGAAGCGTGAGCCATCATAGATGTTTGAGGTTTCGCGATAGGGACTGTCCGTTCCCGACACATCGTGATGGTCGCGGCCCAACACCACGGCGCCGATTTTGCCCGCGGCGATGGCGTCGTTAAACGCGGTGGCTATTTTTATACGCCCTTCGGAATTTGCGTAGAGGATGCGGGCCTTCGAGCCCACCACCAGTTTGTTTGTCTTGGCTTGTGTTATCCACTGCAGGTTGTCGTGCAGTTGTTGTTGAATTTCGGGCGGTGTATCTTTTGCCATTTCCTGCAACACGTCGGCTGCCAACTGGTCGGTGAAGTCAAGATCACTTTCTTTTCCCGACGTGCACACCCATCGGAAGGGACCGAATCCAAAATCAAAACACAACGGTCCCATAATGTCCTGCACATATGATGGATAGCGGAAGTTGATTCCATCGTCGGCCATCACGTCGGCACCGGCGCGCGAGGCTTCCAGCAGAAACGCATTTCCATAGTCAAAGAAATAGGTTCCTTTGGCCACGTGCTTCGCGATGGATGTTGCCTGCCGGCGCAGGGATTCCTCAACCTGAGCTTTGAACTTCGCCGGATCTTTTACCATGAGCGCGTTCGAGTCTTCCAACGACTGGCCTACGGGATAATAGCCACCGGCCCAGGGATTGTGCAGCGATGTTTGGTCGGAGCCCAGGGCCACATAAATGTTTTCTTTATCAAACCTTTCCCACACATCAACGATGTTGCCATGATAGGCCAGCGACACCACTTCCTTGCCCGCCTGTGCTTTGCGAACACGCGAAACCAACGCATCGAGGTCGCTCACAATCTCGTCTACCCAACCTTGCTCGTGGCGTTTGTGCACGGCCTTTCCGTTCACTTCGGCCACTACCGAAATGCAGCGCGCGATGTTGCCGGCTTTGGGTTGTGCGCCGCTCATGCCACCAAGCCCCGAGGTCAGAAATATTTTTCCTTCAAGCCCCTCTCCTGTTTTGCTGATGCTGCGCCCGGCGTTCAGCACCGTGATGGTGGTGCCGTGCACAATGCCTTGCGGACCAATGTACATATAGGAACCGGCCGTCATCTGGCCATACTGTGTCACACCCAGGGCATTGTATTTTTCCCAGTCGTCGGGTTTTGAATAGTTTGGAATCATCATGCCATTGGTCACCACCACGCGGGGTGCTTCGGGCGAAGATGGAAAGGCTCCCATGGGATGGCCTGAATACATGTGAAGCGTTTGCGCGTCGGTGAGGTTGGCCAGGTATTGCAGGGTGAGCCTGTATTGTGCCCAGTTCTGAAACACGGCGCCGTTGCCGCCATAGGTGATCAGCTCGTGCGGATGCTGCGCCACGGCCGGGTCGAGGTTGTTCTGAATCATGAGCATGATGGCAGCAGCCTGCAGTGACTTGTGCGGGTAGTCGTGCAGCGGGCGCGCATGCATGGCATAGTCAGGACGGAAGCGATACATGTAGATGCGACCGTAGGTCACCAGCTCTTCATAAAATTCGGGGGCCAACACGGCGTGGTGTTTCGGATCAAAATAGCGCAGGGCGTTTCGCACAGCCAGCTTCTTTTCGTCGGGTGAAAGGATGTCTTTCCGCCTGGGCGCGTGGCTGATGGTGGTGTCGTAGGGTTTAGGTTGGGGCAACGCGTCGGGGATGCCTTGCAGAATTTGTTCCTGGAACGTCATGTTAGGCGGGATTGATGACAAACTGTTCGCGTTTGAAATTCTCTTTCGTGAATTGATAGCCGATGTTGAACAGGTCTTTGGCTTTGCCCACATCGAAGCCGCTCACGCTGCCGGCTCCGGGCGGATCAATAAAGACGTCGCAGAGGGCTTTGTTGTTGGCCGTGTTGCCGTTGATGGCCATCATGAGACTTCGTTCGATCACAGAGCGGAAGTTCATGGCGTTGAAGTCGCCGCGAATATGATTGCAGTGTGCCCCGATCAATAAATCGCACGCTCCGCGGATGGTGTGCGCCGGAAAATTATCGAGGATGCCGCCGTCGACATACATTTTGTTTTTGATCTGGATGGGATTGAACACCAGCGGCACGCAACACGATGCCAGCACGGCGGGAATGAGTTCGCCATTCGAAAAATATTCGGGCACACCTTCGCCAATGTTGGTAGTGGCCACGGTCATGGGAATCTTCAGCGCTTCGAATGTATTTTCGGGAATGTGTTTTTGCAGGGCATCGCGCAGACCATCCAAACTCAACAGCCCCTTCATGGTCCAGGCGGGACGCAGCGAACGGAGGAAGCTGGTGGTGACGATAATGTCCATGATCTGGTCGGCTTTATAGCCATAGGCATACAACGATCCTACTATGGAACCGGCGCTTGTGCCAGCCACCACATCCACCTTCACACCAAATTCTTCGAGTGCTTTTAAAACGCCAATGTGCGAGATGCCACGGGCACCGCCGCCGGAAAGTACTAAGCCTATTTTTGTCATCGTCAAAGGATTTCTTTCAAGTCAAATGTTCTATCTACGCGAACACCTTTTTCGGTGCGCTTCACGGTGCAGCATTCGTTCACGGGGTCATGCTCCAGGAAGAGCACGTATTGATTGTCGGCGGCTTCGTTGAGGAAGCGTTCTTTTTCTTCGAGGGTCAGAAGCGGGCGGGTGTCGTAGCCCATCACATACGGCAACGGTATGTGCCCCACCGACGGCAGCAAGTCGGCCATAAAGCAGATCACGTGATTTTTGTATTTGATTTTCGGGATCATCATTTTGTCGGTGTGTCCCGAAGCATAGAAGAGGTCGAAGGATGAGAACGGTGAAGACACGGCCGGGTCAACAAATTTCAGCTGACCGCTTTGTTCCATCGGCAGTATGTTCTCTTTGATGAAGCTGGCTTTCTCGCGGGCGTTGGGTTGGGTCGCCCACTTCCAATGGTCGGCGTTCGACCAATAGGTCGCCCTGGGAAAGGCCAACTCCAGTTTGTCGTTGTTGTTCACCACGCCGCCACCACAATGGTCGAAGTGCAGGTGCGTGAGAAACATGTCGGTGATGTCGCCGGGTTGGCAGCCTGCCTGTTGCAGCGACGAGGTGAGGGTGTCGTTGCCGTGCAGGTAGTAGTGGCTGAAGAATTTGGCGTCTTGCTTTGTGCCGATGCCGTTGTCGATGAGGATGCGTTGGTTGCCGTCTTCAATGAGCAGGCAACGCATGGCCCAGTCGCACAGGTTCAGGTCGTTGGCGGGGTTTGTTTTTTGCCAGATGGACTTGGGCACCACGCCAAACATGGCGCCGCCGTCGAGCTTGAAAAATCCGGTGTTGATGACGTGAAGGTTCATGGTTTGGGGTGGGTCTTTAAAGCCGTTAACGCAGTTTGTCCGGTGTGTTGCAAGGTGCAAAGAAAATAGAAAAGGTTCCAGCGTTGTGTGCCGTTTGCCGGACTGGTGTTTTCGATTTTTCCGGAAAAGAAAAAGGCCCCGACAAGTCGGAGCCCTTTGTTATTTTTCCAGTGTGCTATTCTTTCACAACCCCCATCGCGCAGAACTTGTCGATGCGTTCGGTGATGCGTTGGGTCGGGGTGAGCGCTTGTAGCTGTTTTGTGTTTTCGATGATCACGCGTTTGATTTCTTTGGCCATCCACTTCACGTCAGTGTGGGCGCCGCCCAGCGGTTCGGTGATGATGCCGTCTACTAACTTGAGGGCGTGCATGTCTTTGGCGGTGAGTTTCAGCAACTCGGCAGCCTGTTCTTTGAAGTCCCAGCTGCGCCACAGAATGGTGGAGCAGTTTTCGGGAGAGATCACGGAGTACCACGAGTTTTCGAGCATGAGCACGCGGTCGCCGATGGCGATGCCGAGCGCGCCGCCCGATGCACCTTCGCCAATCACAATGCAGATGACGGGCACTTTCAATCCAAACATTTCCTTGAGGTTGCGGGCAATGGCCTCGCCTTGTCCGCGCTCTTCTGCTTCCAGACCAGGAAAGGCACCCGGAGTGTCGATGAAGGTCACGATGGGTTTGTTGAACTTCTCGGCAATCTTCATGAGGCGCAGGGCCTTGCGATAGCCTTCGGGGTTGGCCATACCAAAGTTGCGCAGCTGGCGCTGTTTGGTGTTGCGGCCTTTTTGTTGACCGATGAGCATGTAAGTCTGGCCGTCGATGGTGCCGAAGCCGCCAATCATGGCTTTGTCGTCGCCCACGGTGCGGTCGCCGTGGATCTCGATGAAGTCGGAAGTGATTTCGTAAATGTAATCCTGGGTATAAGGACGGTCAGGGTGGCGCGACAACTGAACGCGCTGCCATCCGGTGAGGTTATCGAAAGTTTCTCTTTTCAAATCGAGAATCTTTCTTTCGAGTGCTTTCACAGCTGCCTGAACTTCCTTGTCGCTGTCGCTGGCCAACTGATTCATATCTACAAGTTTTGCCTCCAATTCAGCGATGGGCTTTTCAAAATCCAATAGCATAGGGTTGATTTTGTCGGCACAAAGTTAGAAGGATTGTGAAATATCGGTAATTAATGGAAAAGTTTCGCATTAAAGGGCTCATTTTCAGCTGACTGGTTGCCAAAATTTCAATTTCAAACAACGGCGAAACGATTTGGCCGACGCTGAAAACGTTACATTTTCAGCATTCCCATTTGCCCGGCGGAGGTCAGCAGCAACGGGGCTATCGCCATTTCACGAGCGGGCGTCCTCCCCTTTCGACGCATCCATCGGGGGTGTTCTTCCTTCAAAAGAAACAAAAGGCCGGAGCTTTCATTTCCTTCAAATCGAAAATATCACGACCGACACGGTCAACCAGGTCACCACTTCCAGTAGCCACTCGGTGTTGCTCATTTCTTTCTCGGTTTCCATAAATGCGTTGTGTCTTTTGCATCATGTTGTTCGATTCCTGTGCCAACCGCCCAAAGGCCTGAAACGCAAGGTTGAAGCCTGTTTCGTGTAGAGAAAAAGTAGCAAAGCCCTGTGATGGTGTGGCGGAGCATGCCCCCAGGCTTCTGATTATTTCAAACCGTTGCAGAACAGTTCAGGATAGTTGCTTTGGTCAGGAGTGTCTATTTTTACCTGTACCCTTACCCAACCTTGAACGGCACTGTATGCAGGTTATCTTCGGAATTCTCTTTCACTTCATCGGCGGTTTTGCGTCGGGCAGTTTTTATGTTCCTTTCAAAAAAGTGAGAGACTGGTCGTGGGAAAGCTACTGGATTGTGGGCGGGTTGTTTTCGTGGCTGCTCATTCCGCCGTTTGCCGCGTGGCTCACGGTGCCGCATTTTTCCGACATCATTTCATCGGCCTCGTCGTCAACATTTTGGTGGACCTATTTCTGGGGCATTCTGTGGGGCATTGGTGGGCTTACCTACGGGTTGGGCATGCGCTATCTGGGCATGTCGCTGGGCAACTCGGTGCTGCTGGGGTTCACCTCGGCCTTTGGTTCTATTGTGCCGTCGCTGTATTATAACGTGGTGCCTACACCGGGTAAGACCAGCTTCAACGAACTGCTCGGCACCTCGTGGGGACAAGTGGTGTTGCTGGGCGTGGCCCTTTGCCTCGTAGGGATCTATATCTGTGGACGTGCCGGCGTGCTGAAAGAGCGGGAGCTGCCTGAAGAAAAAAAGAAAGAGAGCATAAAAGAATTCAACCTTGTGAAAGGCCTCGTGGTGTGCACGTTCTCGGGCATCCTCAGTGCGTGTTTCAACTATGGCATCGAAGCGGGAACACCCATGGCCGAAGAAGCCAACGCCTTGTGGCAGGCGGCCAACCCCGGTGCCACCACGGAGTTTCTCTATCAAAACAATGTGATCTATGTGGTGCTGCTGTGGGGCGGGCTCACCACAAATTTTATCTGGTGCATGATTCTGAATGCGCGCAACAAAACGTTTGGCGATTACACCAACGCCAAAACGCCGCTGCTGCAAAACTATTTCTTTGCTGCGCTGGCCGGCTCCATCTGGTTTCTGCAATTCTTCTTCTATGGCATGGGCGAAAGCAAGCTTGGCAACGGCGCCAGCTCCTGGATTTTGCACATGGCGTTTATCATTCTCGTGGCCAACGTGTGGGGCCTTGCCCTCAACGAATGGAAAGGCGTGCAACGCAAAACCAAAGCCACCATCGCCGCGGGCATTCTCATGATTCTCCTTTCGGTGATTATTGTTGGCTATGGCAACGCCATGAAATAAAACATAGCAGGTTCATCTAAAAAACATTCCGTCATGCAACGTCTGGCCTTCACCATGCAACTCCACCCGGGACAAGCACAAGAATACAAGCGACGCCACGACGCCCTCTGGCCCGACCTGCTGCAGCTGTTGAAAGACACGGGCATAGAAGACTATTCCATCTTCCTCGACGAAAAAACACACACGCTGTTTGGCGTGCTCAAAGTGCGCGATGCCGCCAACCTTGTGCCCCTGCCCGATCAGCCCGTGATGCGCCGGTGGTGGCAACACATGAAAGACATCATGGACACCAACCCCGATGGCTCGCCCGTGCAGGTTTCGCTCACAGAGGTCTTTCATCTCGACTAAGGCACCACGTCCGTAAATTAATTTTTGTCTCACGTCATCACTGCAAGCCCGTTGCAGTGGTGTGAGTTATTCTTGTATACGCCTGTCACTTGATGCTGTGTCCTCCTCTCCTTGTTGCAACAACAGGCTTCACCTTTTTTCGAGGCCTATGTTTTTCGACTTCTTATATATGCTGGTGATGGTCTCCATGGGGGTCACCACCATCGCGTGGATCAACTCCCCTCCCACGCGCGAAAGCCCGTGGTTTGTGAAAGCTTTCTATTATACTTTCGGCGTGCTGTGTGTTTCGGCTGGTATCGCGGTGATGTTTAAGAATTTTATTGATGGTTGAAAGTCGTAGAGTGGCTGAGGGTCGCAGGAAGTGAATATCAACTAAAATCGCCGGGTGGAACCCGGCGATTGGCGAGGCATAAATAGTGAAGTAATGTATCTATTCGATAAAAAATGAAAGGCCCATTGCCATGAACCGCGGCTAAATAATAAAAAAGTCGCCCTACCGAAAATGCCCTACTCGTCACGCAAAGCCTTCACAGGGTTAGCGGCCGCAGCGCGCACCACATGATAGCCTACGGTGACTAGTGTTATGACACAGGCCAGCACAGCCGAAAGAATAAATGTGACCCACTCGCCCTTCAGTTCTATTTTGTAGGCGAAGCTTTGCAGCCAGGTGTTGGTGAAATACCACGCCAGCGGGTAGGCCAGCAGGGTGCCGAGGCCTACCAGCACAAAGAACTCTTTTGCTACCAGCAACACAAGTCCGTTCACGCTGGCGCCAATCACTTTGCGAACACCAATCTCTTTGGTGCGTTGCTCTGTGGTGAATGCGGCCAGCCCCAGCAGGCCCAGGCAGGCAATGAAGATGGTGAGGCCCGAAAAGGCTGTGAAGATCTGACTGCGTTTTTCGTCTGACTTGTATTGTGAGTTAAAATCCTGATCCAGGAATTGATAGTCGAACGGGTAGTTGGGATAAAGACCTTTCCATGTTTTTTCGATGGCGGCGAGCGATTCGCGCACGTCGCCTTCTTCGGTCTTGATGAAGATGAGACTGTTCTTCAGGTCAAGATAAATCATCAGCGGTTCGATGGCGTCGTAGAGGGAATTCTGGTGATAGTCTTTCACCACGCCCACCACGCGACGTTCAAGGTCTTCGCCATTGGGACCACTGGATTTGAAAACGAACTTCTTGCCGATGGGATTGGTCCACGACATACGGCGCACCATAGCTTCGTTCACGAGCGCGCCATAGATGGTGTCTGAAGGCACATCGCGCGAGAAGTCGCGGCCTTCCACAATGGTCATGCCGAGCGTGCTCACAAAGTCATAGTCGCCTTCAAACAAGTCTACGCCGCGTTCCGACAGCTTACCTTCGTTGTCTTCCACCTGCAACAGCAGCTTGCCAATGCCAAAGCCCGGCGACGAGTTGGATGAGCCCACAGACGTCACCCCTTTCGTCTGACGCATACTTTCTTCGATGGCAGCCGTGTGGTTAACCATTTCGTCGGTGGGCAACAGGATGCGCACAATGCGTTCCTTGGAGAAGCCCAGGTCTTTGCTGCGCAGGTATTGCAACTGATCGTAGACCACCAGCGTGGAAATGAGCATGAAGATGGAGATAGAAAACTGCGCCACCACCAGCACCTTGCGAAACACGGCATTGCCACCTTTGCCCGACACTTTGCCCTTGAGCACCGTCACCGGGTTGAAGCCCGACAAGTATAGCGCCGGGTAGCTTCCTCCCAACACACCAATCACCACCACAATGCCAACAAGACTCAACAACACGGGCGCCTGCAGTATGTAACCAAACGGAAGCTGCTTGTTCGAAAGCTCGTTGAACTGGGGCAGCAGCGCATAGATGAGCACGAGGCTGGCCGCCAGCGCCAACAGGGTGATCACCACCGATTCGGCAATGAACTGCGCAATGAGTTGCCCGCGCATCGACCCCATCACCTTGCGTATGCCCACCTCTCGTGCACGACTCGCCGACCGCGCCGTGGCCAGGTTCATGTAGTTGATGGACGCAATGATGAGCATGAAGGCAGCCACGGCCGCAAAGATGTAGATATAGGATATGTCGCCGCCGGCTTCTGCTTCGTCCTGAATTTTGGAGTGCAGGTGTATGTCGGCAATGGGTTGAAGTTCGTATTTGATGGTGATGTTATACTGCGTGAAAATGGGATCTACTTTTTCCTTCAGGATTTTTGCGAGGCTTGCATACATCTTATTGATGTCGTAGCCCTCGGGAAGCTGTATGTAGGTGAACACGCCAAAGTTTCCCCAACTGGGTTCTTCGCGCCGCGTGCTGTTCGACACCAGCGCATCGAAAACAAAATGCGAGTTCAGGGGAACATCTTTCATCACACCGGTCACTTTAAACGATTCGTTGTCCTGGTTCACCAGCATTTGCCCGAGGGGATTTTCGGTGCCGAAATATTTGATCGCCATCTTTTCCGTGAGCACGATAGAGAATGGTTGGTCAAGCGCCGTGTTGGGATCGCCGGCAACGAACGGATAAGTGAACATGTCGAACACGGTCGAGTCGGCCAGGTAGAGGTTGTCTTCGTAGAACTCACGGTCTTTGTATTTCATGAGGCGTTTGCTGCCCATGCCGTTGAAACGCACTGCGTTTTTCACCTCGGGATAATTGTCGCGCAACTCCGGTGCCAGGGGTTGCTGCGCCACGGCCCAGGTGAACGCGTTGTCGGGTTCCTTGATGTTCGACACCACGCGATAGATGTTCGATACGTTGGTGTGATAGCGATCGAAGCTCAGCTCGTCCAATATGTAGAGCAGCAGGAACATGCTGCAGGTGATGCCGATGGTGAGGCCCAGAATGTTGATGGCACTGTAGGTTTTGTCTTTGCGGATGTTTCGCCAGGCAATGGTCAATAAATTCTTCAGCATGCGATGAGGGATTTACAAGGGGTTGATGTTAAAGTTCGCTAAAAAGTTGCACTTGCCAAACGGCGAATCTCTTTCTACCCCGCGCCACGGGAGACGTATGCGTGTAGATGGTTGTCAAAAAAAATAGCCTCCGGAATTTTCACCGGAGGCTATTATATCAAGTGTCCGCATGGCCTTCAAACCTGTTGCGGGTTGGTGTGGTATCAGGGCTTCATCCATGCATCGCGAAGCGCGATCTCTTCGGGTGTGGCTTCGGGGTCAACCTCCAGCAAATGCCGGCGCGTTACTTCCACTTCGGCATTGGGAGTTGATAAGTCTACCAGCGAAGATTTGCCTTTGTCGTCTTTGCGCAGCACGGTGTAGGAAAGCGATTTGCCTGCCTCCAGCGAAGCAAAGTGACGGCTGAGGAAACCTTCCAACTCCGGGCCTACGTCGGGAATAATTTCGCCGTTGAGCTTGATGAGGATGTCGTCGTTCTTGAACCCGAGGGCTTTGCCAACAGGGCTAAGGTTGTCGCCCGTCACGATTTTCAGTTTGGGTTTGCCTTCAATTTCTTCCACGCCAATCACGTCCTGGTCGATGCCGAGGTTCAGTGTTTTCATTTTGGCTTCGTCGGTGTAGAGTATTCCGATTTCGGCAAAGGCTTCTTTCAACGGCAGCTTCTCGGGACCTTGCACATAGCGTTTAAAAAATGTGCCGATCTCGGGATAGGTCATGCGGGTGATTTCGTCGAACAGTTGATCGTCTTCAAACGCCTTGTCCTTGCCAAATTTTTTCGACAGGTCCAGCATCAGGTTTTGCAATCCGTATTTGCCGTGCGACAGTTTGCGCAGTTTCACATCCAGACAAAAGCCGATGAGTGCGCCCTTCTGGTAGACGTTGTAGTATTGGTCGTTGTATTTGTCGAGGGTGAACTTGCTGATCTCCGTGAACGGCACTTCGTTCTTGAAACCGTCGGAGGTCATCATTTTCTCATAGAGCATCTCCAGGTATTGATGCAGGTCGATGAGGTTGTATTTCAATTGTACAAGACCGGCGAAATATTCCGTCACACCTTCATACATCCACAAGTGTTGCGACATTTTGGGATCGTTGAAATCGAAGTGACCGATTTCCTGCGAGTGAATGCCCAGGGGTGTGATGATGTGAAAGAATTCGTGTGCAGCAAAGTCGTGCAGCTGCTGGTTGATTTGCTCGATGGTCATTTCGGGCATGTAATACATGGACGAATACGAATGTTCGAGTGCGCCATAGCTATAGAGCGGCTTGTCGGTGAAGTAAAAAATGAACGCATACTTTTCTACTGGCAACTTGCCGCCGAGAAATTCCTTTTGGGCCATCAGCACTTCGCGGATGCTGGCGGCGATTTCTTTCGCGGTGATCTTACCCGTGGGTGAATAGGCGCCTACCAGCACTTCGGTGTTGGCCACGCGGATCACGGCCGTGTCGGCCTTGTTATACATCAGGGGTGAATCGACGAGCTGGTCATAGTTGCTGGTTTTGTAGACGTCAACCAGTTTGTCTTTTTCGCGTCCGCCTTTTTCCAGCTTCAGGATGCTGAGTGGCTTGCCGGTTTGTTGTGCGATGAGGCCCGTTGTGCCATAGAAGTCTTTGGGGCGAATCACGTTGAATTGAAACGGCAGCTCTTTCATGTCTTTGAAATAGCCAAAGTATCCGCTGGTGTTCATGATGAAGTTCTTTCCTTCTTCGATGTTGGTGCCCGCCGATTGAAAAATCTCGGGGCCTTTCATTTCGGTGTCGATGGTGTCGTCTACCCAGTAGCTGATGCGGGCAAGTTTGGTGGCGCCTTTAATCTTCCACGTGTTGTCGTCCACTTTCAGTACTTCCAGTTTCCTGCCTTTCTTGTCGGTGGCTGTGAACTCGGTCACGTAGCGTCCGTAGTCTGCAATGTCGTAGGTGCCGGGAACAATCTTGGGGAAATAAAATATAATTTCGTCACTTGAGATGGCGGGAGACAGCAGTTCCACATACACTCTGTCTTTCACCACTTTGGTAATGTCCACGGTGTAGACATATCCTTTTTCTTTGCCTGTTTGAGCGTGGGACGCAACCCAAAAGCACAAAAACACACCGGCCAGCCGTAAGCGCATAGTTCAAAATTTGGCGCAAGATAGATTTATTTTGTTTGGCTGAGCAGAAATGTTTTATTGGGCGGTTTAAATACTGAATAATGCGGTAGGCCGGGATGGTTCGCTGGGGTCCGCTTCGTACTTTTACACGCAAATGTTAAGCGCGAATAAAACCATCGACGAAGTGTTGTTCGACCTTCCCCGCCGCGAGCAAACCATTGTGCGGCGTCTGCGCAACCTCGTGTTGGAATGCCTGCCTTTTGCCACCGAAAAGATGATGTATGGCGTTCCGTTCTACACCCAAAACCGGATGATCTGTTTCATTTGGCCGCCCTCTATTTCGTGGGGCAAGAAAAAATATTCACTGGAAACACGCGGCGTCACCCTGGGCTTTTGCCAGGGCAACAAAATGGCCAACCCCGACGGCATTCTGCTGGCCGAAAACCGGAAGCAGGTGCACTGCATCTATTTCAAATCACTAAAAGAAATAAACGACGATCAGCTTCGCGCATTTCTCTATGAAGCAGACATGATCGACGGCACGTTTCGGAAAATGAAGAAGAAGTAGCGCTCTCCTGTTTGCATGGATTAGTTTTTATCAACCGACGACACCTGTGCATAGCCTTGGCCTGGTTTGCAGGCACGATCACTTCGCTGCATTCACGCCGTAGTTCAGAAGCGCCACATACGGATCGCCTTCCAATCCCAGCGCCTCGGCAAAGGCCGGTTCTGTTTTGATGCCCTGCTTTTTCAGGGCGATGATGCGTTGCCTGAACTCCTCACCACGGGCCTGCAGCACGGCATGTTCTATCAACATGTGCTGATAGGCTTCCTGCTCGCGCACGGGACGATTCTGACCAAAAATTTCCACCTCAAATTCGTTGATGCGAAAATTGGCTACCGTGGTATGATATCGTCCCACCACACCATCGCGCAAGGTGAACCCTTTGAAGGTTGAAAAGTTCTGAAGAAGACACGCCGTGAACGCGATGCGTTTGGTGCAATGACAAATGATGTCGAGGTCGCTGCCTTCGATGTCGATATTGATGGGGATTGTGCCGGCCAGCACCGGCGAAAAATCTTTCAGGATGCTGAACACTGCATATTCGGCGAGGGCGGCAAAGGCCCGGCGCTGTGTGGGCGTGCCACGCTTCAAATAGTCGAGCGTTTCAAAATTCATAGTCCTCGTCCCTTCTCACCGGGTTCACCTGATTCATTCTGCAACCCAGCACGCCGCCCCTTCGCACACACGGCGAGAAGCATTATCCAATATCCAGGAATGTTTGAGGGGAGGAACATCGATGCAAAGTAAGAAAAAAAAGACGCACCGCGAACACAACGTTGTGCCTAATGTTCGTGGACCTTTTTCACCAACGCCTGCAGGATTCGGGTGAGCTCTTTCGCATGGGTGCGGACGGCCTTCATGTCTTTCAGCATGAGCATGCGGCGATCTTTGTAGTCGCCCGTCAGCAACGGCGATGCTATAGTAACTATAGCGGGATGATGAAACACCAGGTGAACACAATCCTGTGGCCTCACATGAAAAGTCACCATGTCTTCTTTGCTGTGATAGCTCGGCGCATTCCACTTGATGCGCTCGGCAATGTCGGGATGCGCGTTTTTGATGATGGTACGCACGGCCTCAATCTCCGCTTTCAAGGGATGTTTGAGGGCCGTCATGTAGGCTGCTACGGCCGTGGCATCGTCTTTCGGCGGCGTGGTCTTTTTGGGTTTGGCGGTCTTGACGGCGACGGTTTTTCGGGGTGTCTTCCGGGGTTTTGCAGGCATGGGTTGGTCGCGATTAATTTATTTATAGTCACCCAACATCATGTTTCCCACCAGCAGCACCAACGTCAGCGCCCAGGGGGCAATGTCGATCCACAGGGCTGCCGAGGCCTGTTTGCCGGTAAACAAGAAAACAAACGCCACAACGGCGGCCGCGAAAAGCACGATTCCGAAAAAGATATTCGATCCGTTGGAATACTTGCTGGTTTGCAGGATGCCCACTGCATTCAACAGGAATCGCGTGCCTGCATAGAGGTTGATGGCAGAAAACAGGTAAACAAAATAGCGCATGGAGAGAGGGTTGAGTTTGATTCACCTGCACCAACGGAAACAACCCCGCATAGGTTTTGGTCGACACCTGGTCTTTAGTCCTGAGTCTTTAGTCCTGAGTCCTTTAGTATGCTTGATGCTCAGTTCTCCTTTCCTTTCCAAACCTGGTCTTCAATTTTCTCCGGCAACGCTTCCGTTAGCCATTTTTTTCTACTCAATACTTACTACTCAATACTCAATACTCATTCTTCAGCAACCGGAACGTGACTGCATCATGGTTTATAAAGGTTCTGACCCAGCAGCGTTTAGGCGAAACCGTTATTCGTTCTTCAACACTTCTGCCGGATTGCTTCGCGCCACTTTCAGCGTCTGCGAGCCGATCATCACCAACGCAATAGCCATCACACTCAGCACGCCCACCAGCCCCTCGCCAACACCCAACGGCGCCGGGTTGGCCATTCTTTTCAACAGCACCGCGTCACAGAACAAATAGGTTGACGGGATGGCAATGAAGGTAGCGATGGCCAACAACATGAAGAAGCCCCGCCCCAACAGAAACATTAGCTTGCCTTCTCCTGCACCCAACACCTTTCGGATGCTGATTTCTTTCAGACGTGTCTCGGTGGTAAACACCACCATGCCCAACAGCCCCATCGACGCAATGCAGATGGCGAGCAGCGAAACAAAGCCCGCAAGTTTCACAGATGCAGAAATTCCGCTGAAGGATTCTTTAATGGTGTCGTCATAGAATTTCGCACTGAACGTGTGCACGGGGTCTATCTTTTTCCACAAGCTTTCAATGCGGGCATAGGTTGCTGCATTGTCGCCACCCGCTATCTTCACATGCAGCATGCCTGCATCTTTGACTGCATGCCGGAGCATGACTTCGTTTGGTGTGTTGTTGCCGGGCTTGCCATAACGAAAGTCTTTGATCACGCCAATGATTTTCAGTTCCTTTCCCGCCATGTGCAGCACTTCACCAATGGCACGCTGAGGATTTTGTTCTGCCAGCTGAAAACGCTTCAACACTTGTTGGTTCACAATCACTTCACGCTCTTCGCTGGAGTCGGGACGCGTCATAAAATTGCGGCCTGCCAAAAGCTCCAGGTTGAGAAATGGAATGTAATGTTCATCAACACGATTAAAATAGACAAGTGCAGAATCTTCCGGCTGGTGTGGGTTTCTCACTTGCTCGCCGGCATAGTGCCCGATGCCCGTCACGAGCCAGGCCTCGGCCATGTCTGTCACCTCCGGCAACTCCCGCAATTCTTTTTTCAACCGCTCGGCCGAATTTCCCTGCAAGCGAATGTTGATGATGTTTGCCGTGGAAAAGCCCAGATCGAACGACACAAAATGTTTATATTCTTTGAAGATGATCAACGTGCCCGTGATGAGCATGAGCGACACGGAATACTGAAACACGATCAGCACTTTCCGCAACGTCACTTTCCTGAACAGGCGAACAGACGTGGCATTCTTCAATACCTGAATGGCATTGATGCGCGAAAAGAACAGCGCCGGAAATATTCCTGCCGCCAGTCCCACCACTATGGAGAACACAAAGAAACAACCCACCAGAAAGGGCGACGGCTCCAACACCAGCAGTTGTTGCAGGTCGGGTTGCAGGTTTATGAAATAGGGTCGTAGCAGCAGGAAGAGCACAAAGGCCACCACACCCGACAACACCGAGATGATGACAGCCTCCATCACAAACTGCATTGCAACATGGTGCTTCAAGGCGCCGATCACTTTCCGGATGCCTACTTCACGCGACCGCCGCAGCGACCGCGCCACCGAAAGATTGGTGTAATTGAAACAGGCCGACAGGATCACCACAAACGACAACCCGGCAAACACCCACAGCAGTGTGCTGCCCAGAATGGTGCCGATTTGGTTGTTTAGATTTTCGCCGGTCATAATGTTGTCAAGCGGTTGCAAGGCCAGTTGAATGTGGGTGTTGGGTGTGGACGGATCTTCTTTCCTGCTCAGTGTGTTCAGGCGCGACTGCACGGCGTTCAGATCGGCTTGTTCGGGCAGTTCCAGATAAACCCACGTGCTCCACACATTGTCCCACGACCATTCATTTTTGCTCGCCGTTTCGGCGATGTCGCGCGTGCTCATGGAACCCAACATGTCGAATTTCATGTGCGAAAATTTGGGCACGTCTTTCATCACGCCGGTCACCGTGTAGGCTTTGTCCTGGTTCATGATCACGGTCTTTCCTATGGGTTCGTCGTCGCCAAATAGTTTGCGCGCTGTAAGTTCCGTGAGCACCACCGAAAACGGAGCTTTCAATGCCGTGGCCGGATTGCCTTTAAGCAGTGGGAAACTAAAAACGCGCAACACGCCTTCGTTCGCATAAAATCCCGTGAGGGGCAGCACTTTTTCGCCCACCTTCATGTCGCCTTCGAAGCCGCGATGAAGAACAGCTACGTCGTCTATGCCGGCAAATGTTTCCTGTATGGCACGTGCCGACCGACGCGAGGTGGTGGCGTTGAAATTGCCATCGTCCTGCCCCAGGTGTTGCCGCTGGCTGATGACGCGATAGATGCGGTCGTGCTTCTCGTGAAACTTATCGTAAGAAGATATATCCACCAACACGCCAATCATGATGAGGCCCACCGACATGCTGATGGCCAGTCCCACAATGTTGATGGATGAAAACAATTTGTTGCGCAGCATGCTGCGTCCCGAAGTTTTGATGTAGCTGCCAATCATAATCCAATGGAGTAAGAGTGTTATGGAATCCGGTTTTCGAATGGTGTAGAGGCGGCAGAATTTCAGAACATCCAACACATAAATAAAACGTGCGCGCCGAACGCCTTTGGCTTTCACGTTCCGGTCGAAAAATTCGTTCAGGTCGCCCTGAAGGTCTTCCAACAACTCCGGCTTGCAATACCATTCGAGCAAGCGCTCGGCCCAGCGCGGTGGATGTTTGGTCATGGATCTTGTTTTTAATAAATCATTTTAAGGCAAACGCGGGAATCCTGCTCCACAGTCCGTCGCGCACTTCTTTGGCTTTCAACAGCGCCGCCTTTCCTCCGTTGGTGACGGTGTAGAAGCGTTTCCGTTTTCCGCCGCGGGTGCTGGTGGCCTCGCCGAGCGCGCTCTTCACAAGACCCTTTTCTTCGAGACGGTTCAACACCGCGTGCACCACGCCCAGTTTGGCCGAGCGTCCCGAACTTTTTTCGAGCTCATCGCAAATGGCCACGCTGTAGGCATCGCTCACAAACGTGGCAATGGTCAGCAGCACCAGTTCTTCAAACTCTCCGAGGTTGGTTCCTTTCATCTTGATGATTAATTACGTAAATGTATGTAAAATAGTTTTACCTTTATCTTGCAGGGTTGGGATGGAGAGAAAAATTTTATGGGCTGTTACTTTCCGGATGAGACATTCATCCGGCATGAAGATCATTGCCTCTTCCTTTCGGTGCCAGGTCAATGCATTCTAAGCTATGGAAGAAAGAACGGCTGTACACGGAGTCGAACTGTGTTTCATAACCGGTTTTAACCAGGCATAAACTACCCAGGTAGAAGTGGTGGGATTCGAACCCATTCGATTATGGTTTTGCCGTTAAACTAACAACCGCCGTAAAGCTACGATCCGTTTGCCTATTTATCACGCACTTCACCTCCGCTAGTAGGATAGAAAGCTACAGCCCAACCGGTACGACACGCCCGCCTCCCACATCACCCCCGTAGCTTCGTGCACATTATAGAAAACCGGCCGAAGGGCAGCATGGAAATCGACATGATGTTTATACAGTATCGGACGATAGCTGTCCATCGACAATTTTTGTTTCCCAAGGGGCAACGCATAGTGAAGGGTGAAGCCCGGACTGAATCCTTTTAGCTGGACGTAGTCGTTTTGATCTTGCGAGCTCGGCGATATGTTTTGCATGGCGTAATTTATTTCCATTTGAAGAATCACCTCCCTCCGATCTTCCACAATCACATCGCGACTCACCGCTAAACCAACGAGCAACGTGACCGGGGTTTTGTTTTGTGGCTGTGGTGTGCTTATGGGGTAATCTCTTCGGGAAGGATTGCCATAAAAATTCATCACAATGCCGCCGCCAAATTTATTCTTGCCGCGCATCATCAGTTCTATTTTCATGCCGCCACCCACGCCCAGGTATCCCTGCGCGCTGCCACCAAATCCATTCACCACACCACCGATAACAATATCAACGCGCTCGGCCACTTCCGCTCCCTGAAAGTCGTCGGCCGTGAGCGGTCTGTCCTGGTGCGGTCTTTCTTCCGGCACAGCGCCGTGGGATTCGTAGCGCGGATAGACAAGAGTGAATGAATATGAGGACGCGACGGCCTCGCCATTCACCGTTCGGGGAGTAAATCTGGGAAGGGTCGATGCGCGGCTATAGAGGCTGTCGAGGATGGATTTGTCTTGTGTGCCCTTCACGTTGTCGAGACTGGCGCGGCCAAGGGCGTCGACCATAAAGATCAGTTCGAGCGAGCTGTTGTTGAGTGTTATGCGCTGGCTTGGACGAAAATCGATTTTATAATACAGCAACGTGAGGTTCGACACGCCGCCTTCGGGTTCGGGACCGAAATTCAGACTGTCTGTTGCCTGCGCAAAAACACTTGCCTGGCTCAGACAGAACACCGCGAGGAGTATAATTTTCTTCATAACAAACCTGTAAAACACAAGCCTCATCCCAAACCGACCGAAAGATAAGTGTGTGGCCGACAGAATCAAATTTTCACTGAACACTGGGATACCCCCGCCAGGCAGCGCATCGTACCTTTCGAACGCAACACCCATCATTCGATTTCAGCAGTTCAGGCTCATGTTTTCCAATGGTTCGGCGTTGCCTTGCTGCATCCCTCTATTGCCGTGTTGGAATTTGTTTCTGATGTGAAGTTGAGCTATCCCTAAAATCCAGTATCCGATGAAACGTCTCCCCCATCCTCCGCTATGGTTTCTGGTCAGCATGGTGCTGACGTCAGCCTGCAAAAAAAATGCCACCATAATCCTCGACACCCCCAGTGGCAGCCCCGGCGATGTGGTGACTGTGGATGTGCAACACGCCAAAGTTTCGAAAGCGACGTCGGTAAAGATTGCCGCAGAGCATGCCATGATCGTGGCCTCGTCAGACACCGCCCTCGCCTTCCTGGTGCCCGCACTGAAACCGCAGCAAACCCAGGTCACGGTGACGCTCGACAAAAAAGAAATCAGCCTGCCGTTTCAAATCGAGCCCTCCGCCACGGAACGGCTATGGTTCAACCTGAAGGGAAGCACCATCACGTTTCTGGAACGGCAACCCAGTCGCGAAACGTTTATGCGCGACAAGAGTCATTCACACAACCGACTCTATCTGGAATTCCTCGACGATGCCGGCGAAGTGTTGGCTGTTTCATACATCGACCATCCCACAGCCCTCGAAGTGCCTTCGGCCGACGGCAAGGGCTTTAACATGATTGAGCAAAAAGGCGACGTACAGTTTTCGGTGAATGTGCCCGTGCTTGCGGGACTTCGCAAAGCCCGGCTCACCACGCTCAACGCCACTGCCAAAGACAATGCAAAAGTGCTGGGCGAAGTGACCATTCCCATAAAATAGATCAGACGTGCATTCAATAAATAACAACCACCATGAGAACGCCACGAAAACTTTTCCTTTTGCTGCTGACCTGCTGCTGTTGCCTCACCACGTTTGCCACCGTGAACGTGCAGGTGAACGGCGACGGCACCCGCTTCACGTCCGTGCTTTACAACGGCAGCTCTACCCTGAAATATGACATTGTGTTTGTGGGCGACGGCTTCACATCGTCGGCCACCGACCAGACGCGTTTCAACAACGCGGTGCTTTCAGCGGTGGATGCACTGCGTCATAAAGAACCGTATGCTACAAACCTCTGCGGCTTCAATGTGTGGCGTGTGAATGTGATCTCTGCACAGTCTGGCGTCGATCACCCGGTTACGGGCGTCAGCAAAAACACGGAGCTGAATTGCACCTTTGGCGACAACATCAGCCAGCCCGAACGCGTCATCTTTTCCACCACACCGCCACGCGTGACGGAGGCCGCCAACTTCGCACCCGCCTATGAAGCCGTCTATGTGCTGGTGAACGACGAACAATATGGCGGCGCGGCCGGTGACATTGTGTACACGTCGCTCAACACAAGCATGCAGGAAGTGGTGGTGCATGAGCTGGGACATTTTGTGGGCCACCTGGCTGATGAATATCCGTGCTACTTCTGCGACGGCCGCGCAGAACCGCCCTACTCAGGTCCGGAACCCGACGCCGTGAACCTCACGCTGCAAACCAACCGCGCAGCCATCAAGTGGAAAAATTTCATACAACCTGCTACGCCACTTCCCACCACGGTGAACACGCCAGCCGGTGTGGTGGGTTTGTGGGCAGGCGGCGGCTACTCTCCCACCGGCATTTACCGTCCACAACAAGACTGCCTGATGCGCGCCCTCAACCTCGAACTTTGCGCAGTGTGTTCCGGTGCGCTCACCAACATTCTGCATCCCACCTGCACCGCGTGCGAACGAGCGCCGGGAAGCCTGGCCTGCATGCTGAGCCAGCTCCGGAAAAAATTCTATGTCTATAAACCAAAAATCATTCGCATTCCCGAGTGCTGTTTCTGCCCACTTGGTCTGGATAGTTTTGAAGAGCGAATGGAAATAACACTCAGCATCAATACAAAACAATACGCCATTGAAGTGATCACCGCCGACGGCAAGAAAGTGGACGCAACCGTGCGCGATACAGACAAAGGAGCCACAATTTCTTTTGCCGAAAACACAAACGTTGCCTACTTCCTGAGCATAGCACCCTTGCAAACCCTGAATGAAGCAGCCCCGGTGGATGTGACTTTGGCGCGGGGCGGAAAACAGGTGGCGCTCTGACGTTCGCTCCGTGCTTTATTTTTTTATTGTGCGCCTGACCTTAGATTCCTAACATTGCAGGCGCATAAAAGATAAAAGTCATGGCCGGCATGAAATTCCGAAACGAGATCATCATCAACCGATCGATCGAAGACGTCTTCAAGTTCCTGTCAGATTTTGAAAACCTTTCAAAATGGAATTATTATGTCATGAAGGTGAACAAGATCACCGAAGGGCCCGTTGCTGTGGGAGCGGTCTATCATCAATCGCGAAAAACAGACGCGCAGGATTTCAGAATCGTGGCAATGGATTCTCCCACGCTGCTTGCACTCGAAACATTGCCGCCGGAACGTTATCTGCTGATGCGCTTCACCCTCGTGGCACAAGGGTCGTCCACAAAAATTATTGACGACTGGGACCTGGAAGCCTCGTGGTTTGTGCGATGGCTTGCCAAGAACAAAGTGCAGTCGGCGGTGATGGACAATCTTCAGAAACTAAAGACCTTGTTGGAAACCGGAACGGTGACCTTGCAAGACGGACGTGTTGAACAACTTCATTAAGACGTCACACCAACACTACAAAGCGAAATCAATCCCGGTAACGCTGCAACACTATCAAACAAAAAAAATCGGCACCGTACGAAATACGGCGCCGAATCATTTTTACAAGTTCAACACTTTACTAACGCCGCGGCTGCGCACTAAGCTTGTGCAAAACCGTGACCATCGTATCGATTTCCGAACATGTGTTGTAGAATGCCAGCGAAGGACGCACCGAACTCTCCACACCAAAGCGACGCAGAATGGGTTGAGCACAGTGATGGCCTGAACGCACGGCGATACCTTCCTTGTTCAGTGCAGCGCCTACTTCTTCTGTCTTATAACCCTCGAGCGTGAACGACAGCACACTGGCCTTGTCGGGGGCCGTGCCGATGAGGCGCAGGCCCGACACGTCTTTCATGAGGCGTGTGGCGTAGAGCAGCAGGTAGTGTTCGTATTGGTTGATGGCGTCCATGCCGAGGCGCATCACATAGTCGATGGCGGCTCCCAGACCCACCGCGTCGGCAATGTTGCCGGTGCCGGCTTCGAAGCGCGCAGGGGCGTTGTGATATTTGGTGTGCTCAAAGGTCACATCCTGTATCATGTTGCCGCCGCCTTGCCACGGTTGCGTTTCGTTCAGCAGGTCTTCTTTGCCATAGAGCACACCGATGCCCGTGGGGCCAAAAACCTTGTGGCCCGAAAACACATACCAGTCGGCGTTGAGGGCCGTCACATCCACACGCAAATGCGACACCGATTGAGCGCCGTCTACCAGCACTTTCGCGCCAGCCTGTTGGCCCATGGCCACCATTTGTTGCACGGGGGTTACGGTGCCCAACGCATTGGATACATGTGTGAACGACACCAGCTTTGTTTTGGGACCGAGCAGCTTGGCATACTCCGACAAGATCACCTGTCCATCGTCGTCAACGGGGATGACGCGCAGGCGCAATCCTTTCTTCGCGGCCAGCTGTTGCCAGGGCACGATGTTGGCGTGATGTTCCAGATGGCTTACCACAATTTCGTCGCCCGCTTGCAGGTATTGTTCGCCCCAGCTTTTGGCCACGAGGTTGATGGCCTCGGTGGCGCCGCGCACAAACACAATTTCGTTTGGCGACGAAGCATTGAGAAACGTCTGCACTTTTTTGCGTGCACCTTCGTAGGCGTCGGTGGCGCGGGCGGCCAGCTCGTGGGCGGCGCGGTGAATGTTTGAGTTCTCGTGTTCGTAGAAATACGAAACGCGGTCGATGACCTGCTTCGGCTTTTGCGTGGTGGCGGCGTTGTCGAGCCAGATGAGTGGCCGACCGTTTACACGTTCTTGCAGAATAGGAAAATCGCGGCGCACCAGGTTCACATCAAACGGCGGTGCACTGAGGCCCGCGGCCGCCTTGCTGTCGAGATAGGATTTTGAATGCCCTCCTCCAGGTATACCGGCTTCCTTTCCCAGAAAATAGTAGGAAGGATTGAATGCCGCCGCATCGCGGGGAAGTTGTGGTGCGCCATGAAACGTGGTGAGCGAGCGCAGCACATCCTGCAATTCCGTTTCGAACGATGTTTCCGACACAAAGGGCAACACCGGTGTGCTGAACGGCGACACGGGTGCCTGTGTTCCGGAAAAGGTATGCGGTCGCGCCGACGCTGCATAGTCTGTTGCCGGGGTGAGGTTTGCCGTCTGGCCCGGTTGCACTACCGAAGGAGAAACGCCACTGCCAGCCACCGACTTTGGAACGTTGCCTGTGCCTGCAAAGTGCGGGTCGGGCAAACTGGTGGGTGGCTGGTTCACATCGAAGTCCCGTCCGCTCTGGGCGGGTGCGCTGGGCGACACACCGCTTCCGGCAACGGATTTCGGGATGTTTCCCGTGCCTGCAAAATGCGGGTCGGGCAAACTGGTGGGCGGTTGATTCACGTCGAACGCGTGGCTACCCTGTGTGGCTTGTGCGTTGGGCGATGTGCCGCTGCCCGCCACAGACCTGGGGATGAGCGCGTCGCCGGGAAATGGTTGCGGCGAAGGCGCACCGGCCACGTATCCTTGCGATATGGGATCGTGTATGACATGCGATTCCGCTGCGGCTGCAGGCGACAACTCCACTCCACCTGGCTTGCTGCCGGGCAAAGTCGAAAAGAACTGGTTGGCCAGTTTTTCCAGCAACGCCACGTCGGGCAGATTTCCGTCGAAACCTTCGTGACTATTTGTACTCATGATACTTTCCGATTTCAACATCGTCTAACACGGCAATGGCGTCGTCGACCAGCACGGCCAGCGAGCAATAGAGCGACACCAGGTAGGATGCGATAGCCCGGTCGTTGATGCCCATGAAGCGCACCGACAACCCGGGGGTTTGTTCGCCGGGAAGATTGGGTTGATAAAGTCCCACCACGCCCTGACGGCTTTCGCCCGTGCGCAGCAAGAGTATTTTTGATTTACCGTTTTCGATAGGCACCTTGTCTGACGGGATCAGCGGGATGCCACGCCAGGTGATGAACTGCGAACCGAACAGCGACACGGTGGGCGGTGGCACACCTCTGCGCGTGCACTCACGACCAAAGGCGGCCACGGTGAGCGGGTGCAGCAGGAAGAAGCCTGGTTCTTTCCACACCTTGGTGATGAGTTCGTCCATGTCGTCGGGCGTGGGCGCGCCGGTGCGGGTCTTGATGCGCTGCGAGGCAGCGATGCTGTGCAGCAGGCCGTATTCTTTGTTGTTGATGAGCTCGCTCTCCTGGCGCTCCTTCACCGTTTCGATGATGAGGCGCAATTGCTCGCTGATCTGGTTGTAGGGTCTGCTATACAAATCCGACACGCGGGTGTGCACATCGAGCACCGTGTTGACGGCGCTGAGCATATACTCGCGGGGATTTTCGATATAGTCAACAAAAGTTTGGGGCAGGGTTCGTTCGTCGCGTGAAGAGCAATCTACTTCCACACTGTTGGCGTCCTTCACTTTGTTGACTCTGTAGATACCGGACTCGACGGGAATCCAACTCATTAAATGCGTAAGCCACCGGGGCGTGATGGTTGGCATCTGCGGCACGGTGCGTGTGGCAATGGCCAGCTGTCGTGCGGCCACATCGCCCAAAGCGGTTTGTTTTCTGTTCTGATCAGACATGAATGAAAATTGTTAACGTAAGAGATGGTTGGTGGTATGATCAAATATAGAGAGGGGCGCTGGAAATTCCTATGCTGAAAACAGGGATAAAAACATCTGCAAACGGTGCCTCACGTTAGCATCACAAAATAAAGTACATAAAGTAATCTGGCGGGCGATTGCAAAAACAAAAACGTCTTTCTACATTACGTTTGTTGAGCCCATCGATCTTCTTTTCGCAAGAAGGTTGATGGGCTTTTTTTATTCACCTCTCTAAAGACTCTCTGTTATGTTAAAATTCTTTGAAAGGAATAAATTCCTGATTCTTTCCGGTGCGCTTGTGTTTTTTCTGGTGGTGCTTTGTTGGATCACGTCTTATAATGACAAGTTGGTGACCACGGACGCACCGCTTAAAATTGTGTCGCTGCAATGGACGTGGAATGCTGAGAAGGCACATGCCATTGTGCAGTCGTGGAAGGAAAAAGACGTGATCGCCATCGCGTTGCACTCCATCAGCATCGACTATTTATTTATTGTTGCCTACACGCTTCTGCTCATGTGCTGTGTTCTGGCACGGAACAGAGTGCCTAAACCAGCACCCCTTCAAAACAGTGCAGGCAGAAGCGCTGATGCCAGCACTGAGAGTCCACATCAACCCGAGTTTTATCTCACCACGGCTACAAAATTCTTCATTACACTTTGCATGGTGGCCGCCGGGTGCGACGCGATCGAAAATGTATTCACCACCCGTTTCATCCTCACCGAAAATGTTAATCCTGTTTTCTTTGCCCTGCCTGCCCTGATCAAGTACGTGTCATTGGGGCTTGTCGCCATTCACCTTGTTCTCTTTATTCGGTTCCAATGGGACGCCCTTCGTGAGCTTTTGAAAGCCTTGCGCACCTATGTGACGGGAATATTTTTTGTGCTGGTCAGCTACTTTCTTTTCATCCGCGTGTCGCCCGGACAGGATGTGGTGATTCAGATTGCCGAATGGTGGGGACCGTTTTTATGGACCATGTTTTCAGTGATCGCGTGGACGATCATTTCGTGGTATAGCTCACGCGTGGTGGGCTATCAGAAATTTGAAAACCTGAACGAACCCAATCGCATCGCCGAAAGTCTGCACATGCACATTCCGCGCATCATCGCGTTCAATGCATTGGTAAGCATTCAGGCGGCGATTCTGGCGTTGCCTACCATTGGTAAGCTTGACCAGTGTCAACTTTGGATTTTTGTTATCATCCAAAATCTATTCTACTTTGTTTGGCATAATTTGTTCAATAATGAGCGGCGAGTGTTGCACGGCACCATCACCGTGCTGGTCGTTCTGGTCTATGCCGTGGCTGCTTTTTGGTTGAGATGCGACAACAGCAGACATCAGCGCTGGCTTCCGCTCATTGCCCTGCTGCTTTTCATATTCGAGCTGGCATTGCTTTGGCTTTTCATTCGCCGGCGTGCCAAACTAAATTCCAATGCCGGCAGCACCTCGTTTGTGGAGATCACTGTGGCATCAAAATCGTTTCGTACTCCCGTGCGACTGCCCGCCGAAGAACGTACATTCTTTAAATGGTTTAACCTCTTTGCCCTTGTTGGCATTGTTGTGTACGTGACGGGCTTCTTTAGTTTTTGGCTTGACAACCGCATGGGGCCGCTTGCCGTTGCGCTGTTGGCCTTTGGCATTTTGGTTGGCCTTTTGAACGTTATCTCCATGCTCACGATCTACAAGCGAGTGAACTTCTTTGTTCTTCTCCTGGTGGTGGCATTGATTGTTGGCAACCTTTACAATCCCTATGAGGTAAGACTTCACGACCTCGTTGAAAATAAGGAGCATCATGTGGAGCGACCTGACTTGAAAACTTATTTTCACTTGTGGCTGGCGGCCCGGAAGACACTCCTGGATTCGACGGTGCTGGCAAAAGACGATACCTTTTCTGTCTATGTTGTCATTGCCGACGGTGGCGCATCACGGTCAGGCTATTGGGTGTCGTCGGTGCTTTCGGCGCTACAGGACCGCTCGATGAAAAATGTTTCCGGCCACACGTTCGACCGGCATGTGTTGGCGTTGTCAGGCGCTTCCGGAGGTAGTGTGGGCACGGCCACGTTTTACTCCATGCTAAAAACCAATCCCAAAGGTCAAACCTACCTCGAAAAAAGCCGTACTTTTTTAAAGGAGGATTTTCTTTCGCCAGTAATCACGCACCTGCTGGGGTCGGATATTATTCAGCACATTGTGCCCCTGCGGTGGCTTGGCATTGGCGACCGTGCACAGGCGCTGGAAGAAGTGATGGAATACTTCAGCCAGAAGAGCCTGGACAGCACGTTTGAAAAACCTTTCACACGCGTGATCGACACCACCGGCCAATTGCCCATGCTCTTTATCAACACCACCCACGTGCAACAGGGAGCACCTGCCGTGGTGAGCAGCATAAAGTTAAAGGGATTTAGCCATCGCGTCGATGTGCTGGATAGCGTTGGAAAAACACACGACCTGCTCTTTAGCACGGCCGTGGTGCTCGGCGCACGATTCCCCTATATATCGCCCGCGGGAAGCATCGACGAAAACTATTTTGTGGATGGTGGCTACTTCGACAACACCGGCGCAGGCGTTGTCCACGAAATGCTGCAGCAGCTTGACAGCCTTTATCGCGGTGGCGGACTCGACAAAAACGATTCAATGCTCTATAGCCGACTAAGCTTCAAACTGATTCACCTCAGCAACTCGGCGCTGGAGTCGTCTGGAAGTTCGGGCATCCATCCCGTCATCAACGATGCGGCCGCCCCTTTGCTCACGGTGCTTGGAACCTACTCTTCCCAAACAGACGTGAACAATCAACGCCTCTCCAGCTTCTTGAAAAAGCTCGATCCAAAGACCCCGGACCTGAACATAAATCTCTACATAAAACAAGACACCATCTACCCCATAAACTGGGTCATCTCCGACTACAACCTCACGCGCATGAACCGACGCCTGAAAAACGCCATAACGCAAAAGGAGTGTACCGAAATTCTGTCGTCGCTCGTGCCTAAATAAAAAAGTGATGATCATGGCGCTGTGCGCTAGACGTTGTCCAACCAAAGCCTGCATACTGTGTGCGTGTGCATCCAGAGTCGTTGTGCACTAGCGTTGTCCGTTGCGCGGCTTTATTTTATTCCAATAACTCCACCTTTAAGCGGTGTGTTCAACACACGCACAGCAACGCGCAAGGGCACTGCAAAAACACACGCACATTCTTGCGTATTCGCCGATTTTTTAACTTTCTTTGATTAGGTGTTGTCGCTTCATGTCTCCTTCAGAGTATCGGCTGTAGCACCAATCGAAACCACATCCTTTGGCCTGGTCCGGCTGCCATGGATGTACAAAAAACTTTAGTTGATCATGACTCGATTTTTCCTCAGCTCAAAACGCACACGCACCATTTCGTCGTTACTGCTGTTCGCGCTCACCGCGTTTACCTCCTGCACAAAAAACAAAGATGACGCGCCCTATCTCTCCAGCGCCGAAGCCATCCACCAAGGCGAGGCATTGTTCGAAAAACACTGCAGCGCCTGCCACAACTTCCGGCTCGATGGCATTGGCCCCAACCTCGCGGGCGTGACACACGACACACTTTCGAAAGCCTGGATCGCGGGGTTCATCAACAACTCGCAGAGTTACATGGACCGGAAGGAGTTCAGGGCGCTCGACATGAAAGAAAACTTTAAAGTCACCATGCCGTCGTTCGCACACCTGAAAGCCGACGAGGTGGACAATCTGCTGGCCTACATCAACACCAAACACAAACGCCTGCCCGTGAATCACTACGACACGCTCACGGCCATCAAAGATCCGTTCCCCGATTCGATACCCATGGCCGACCTGCGTGTGGACCTGGAACTGATCACACAGATGCCGGCGTCGACGCGGAAGGGTGTTACGTTTGAGGGACTGCAAACACGGATCACGAAATTTCAATCGGCTCCCCGCGGCGGCTTCTATGTGGTTGACCTGCGCGGAACGCTCTATCTGGTAGAGAACGGAAAAACACAGCCCTACCTGGACATGACAAAAGAGAAGCCCGCGTTTGTGAGCGAGCCGGGCATGGCCACGGGCTTTGGCAGCTTTGCCTTCCACCCGGAGTTTAACGCGAACGGCTTGCTATATACCGCCCATACCGAACCGCCGCGAAGCAAACCCGCCGACTTCACGTTTGCCGACTCCATTCCCAGCACCGTTCAATGGGTGGTTACCGAATGGAAAACCACCACGCCCGACAAGGTTCCCTTCTCCGGCACAAGCCGCGAAATTTTCCGCGCCGAAATGGTGACGGGCATGCACGGCATGCAGGAGCTCACCTTCAATCCCAATGCAAAACCCAAAGACGAAGACTATGGACTTCTTTATATCGGCATAGGCGACGCGGGATGTGTGGAGCATGGTTTTCCGTTTCTGGTCGGAAACGAGCGCTGCTACCTGGGATCGATTTTCAGAATAGACCCCTTGGGCACCAACAGCAAGAACGGGCACTATGGCATTCCCGCCAGCAATCCGTTTGTGAAAGAAGACGGCGCGGTGAAAGAGATCTTTGCCTATGGCTTTCGCAATCCACACCGCCTCACATGGCTGCGCTCTGGCGAAATGCTGGCGGGCAACATTGGTCAGCATCATGTGGAAGCGGTCTATCGCGTGCAGAAGGGCAAGAACCACGGATGGCCCATACGCGAAGGCAGCTTTGCGATCGACACCGAAGGCGACATCAACCGTGCCTATCCCCTGCCTGCCAACGACTCTATTAACGGTTTGGTTTATCCGGTGGTGCAATACGATCACGACGAAGGTTTCGCGATGGTGGGTGGATTTGAATACACAGGCAAAGCCATTCCGGCCTTCGCGGGAAAATATATCCTGGGCGACATTGCCAAGGGCAAGCTGTTCATCACCGACGTGGCACAATTACGCAACGCAAAACTTGCCGACCTTCACCGCCTGCACGTGCGTCTCAACGGCAAAGAAACCACGCTGCTGTCCAGGTCAGGGCTGAGCCGTGTCGACATGCGTTTGGGTCGCGATGCGCAAGGGGAATTATATGTGTTGACAAAGTATGACGGGAAGATTTACAAGATCGTGAAAGCGGAGAAGGTGAAGTGACGGCGCCGTCAGGCGATGACGGTTAATGTGAAACGCGGGACCACTTAAAACTTTTCCCTCCTTCACACCATCTCTACCAAGATTAACCTTCACCACGCAGGGCACCACCACGCGCCGCGAAACCTACGACCACACCATGATCGCTGCGACCGGCGTATTAAAAAAATTCATACCCTACCAAAGCTGCATATTCGCTGCATTGATCCTGCTCCTCGCCTGCTCCAACGCCTTTGGCCAGCACCTCATGCTGCAAAAGAAAAACAGGAACAAAAATGTCTACTACGACGTGGGCGACGAAATTACCTACTACACCGATCGCCATTCAAAAGTGACCGACACCATCCTGGCCTTTGAAGACAGTGCCATCGTGTTCCGCGGTTATAAAATTCACATCACCAAAATCACCGCCCTTCACATCGATGAAAAAACGCGGTGGTGGCTTCGCTACAAACCTGCCCAACTGTTGCTGCTGGCGGGCGCTGGTTATCTGGTGCTGGACGTCATCAACAACGAAGAGTTCAACAGGCAAACCCTCATCATTAGCGGCACGGCCATCGGCACCGGGCTGCTCTTGAAACTTTTTATCCGGAACAAAATAAAAATAAGACGCAACACCCGACTGAGAGTACTTTACTAAAGAAACGTGAGCCTCTGGTTCGGGATGACAATTGTCGTCTTGCAGGCAAACGAAAGTCATCGCGCACGGCGAATGTGGCTGTTACTTTTATTATGCAAACAACGCCTCATCACTTCAAAAACCGACCGCTATGAAAACTGTCATCGTCTATTATTCCTACACAGGCAACAACGCCCTGCTGATGCGTGAGCTCCAACGCCGTTTGGATTGCCCGGCCATTCCCATTGAAGAATTGCGAAAACGAAACACGTTCACCATGCTGATGGAATTTGTTTTCCGTCGCCCGGCCAAAATACGCAAACCCGACGTTGTGTTGTCTGAATTTGATGTGGTGATCTTTTGCGCGCCGGTGTGGGCCGGACTGATTGCCTCCCCCATGGCCACCTACCTGCAAGACGCCAGCAGTGAACTGAACCACTATGCCTTTGCCACCCTGTGTGGTGGACGACCCGGCCAAAAAGAAATACTCGCCCTTTCCCTCGAAAAGCTGACGTCAAAAAAACCAATTGCCCTCGAAGAGTTCTGGGTGAACGACCTGTTGCCCGCCGAACAGAAAAACAAAGTTAAATACACCACACCCTATCGCGTGAGTCCCCAAGACTGGAAAACCTTCGACGCAAGACTGAACGCCTTTACAGAAGCCATCCTCGACCACCAGCCCGTGCCGCTCTGAAACATTGCCACGACCCTCTCGCGCCGGTGAGATTTGTCCTTGAATTCTGAATTTGCTAATCTTGTGGACGTCTTTGACTCCACAACAGCACCTATGTCCATCACGAAGCAATCAGAACTAACCGGCATGCAAACCGCCAGCGAGGCCGTTGCCGTGACGCTGAAAGAAATGAGAAATTATGCCAGACCCGGCATGACCACCAAACAGCTGGACGACTTTGGCGGACAAATTCTTCGCGACTTCAATGCCCGGTCGGCGCCGCGCCTCACCTACGGCTTTCCCGGGTGGACGTGCATTAGCGTGAATAACGAAATTGCCCACGGCATTCCCAGTGCTTCAAAAATTATCCGCGAAGGCGACCTCATCAATATCGACGTGTCGGCAGAGCTTGACGGATTCTGGTCAGACAACGGTGGCTCGTTTGTGCTGGGCGAAGACACCAACCAACATCAACCCCTGGTGGACGCTTCGAAGCGCATTTTGCGAAAAGCAATCGCCAACATAAAGTCGGGCGTGCGCATTTCGGATATCGGCCATTTAATTGAAACCGAGGCCAAACGGTCGGGCTACAAGGTCATCAAAAACCTGACCGGTCATGGCATCGGCCGAAGCCTGCATGAGGCGCCACACGAGATTGCCAACTTCAGGGACCGGAACAACACCACCCGCTTCAAACGAAATTCAGTAGTGGCGGTCGAGACCTTTATCTCCACCGCGTCAACGTTTGCCCAAACCACACAAGATGGCTGGACCCTGCTGGGCAATCGCGGCGGCTTTGTGGCCCAGCATGAGCACACCATTGTGGTGGGCGAAAATGATTCCCTGATTCTGACAGGGATGAATGAGATTTGATCCACACGGTGCCCCACTACTAGAAGCCTCTTCCTGTTTTTGGATAATCTGCCGGGAGTGCTTACTTTGGAAAGCAGATAAAAAAAGGCAGACAACATACGTATAAATCATGTAATGCAAACGTATGTTCCTTACCTCAGCTCTCAAATTCCTGACCCTGACCGATGACCACAACTTGCAAAAACTGTAGCCACACCATACAAGACAACTTTTGTTCCAACTGTGGGTACCCCGCCAAACTGAAAAGGATTGATTGGCACTATATCGTACATGAAATACAACACGTGCTGCACGTTGAAAAAGGTTTTTTTTTCACCGTAAAGGAACTCCTGATCAGGCCCGGAAAAATTGTGCGGGAATTTATCTCCGAAAACAGAAGCCGACTGGTGAAGCCCATCATCTTCATTGTTGTCACGTCGTTGATCTATTCCATCGTCACACACTTTTTTCACATCGAAGATGGCTACATTAAATTAAGCAACGCACACATTCCTGAAAATTCACCGTCAGTAGCCATCGCCAGATGGATCACCACGCACTACGGCTATGCGAATATCATTCTGGGCGTATTCATTGCGTTCTGGCTAAACCTGTTTTTCAAAAAGTATGGTTATAACATTTTTGAAATTGTGATCCTTTTGTGTTTCGTGATGGGCGTGGGCATGTTGTTCTTTTCTTTTTTTGGCATCGTGGAGGGCCTGATAAAAACACACCTGATGCAAGTTTCGGCAGCTCTTTTCTTTCTCTACGCAATGTGGGCCATCGCGCAGTTTTTTGATGAGAAGAAAGCCCTTAGCTACGGGAAAGCGCTTGGCGCCTACACCCTGGGAATGATCACATTTTCACTTGCGACATGGCTGTTGGGATTGCTCGCCGACGCGATCTTTATGCACTGACCCCCAACTACCGACCCGGCATGCCCGTATATGGCGAAGATGCAGAAACGAAAAAGAGTGGATGAATGTCGCAGAGAGAATACACCTTTTGGGCTAAAGCCCTTAGCTCACGCTACCCCGCACTAACCTTTGTGTCGATTCAGATCAATTTCTGGATCGCTGCCAATATTTTTCTCACAGTCATCCTGTACCTGCACGACCTGATGACGTCGAAGGTGAACCACGTGCCTGCAGCCTACGACCTGAAGGGTCTACTGATCCTGGCCGTGAGCATTGGCATTGTGTATGGCCTCATCCTGGGCCTTGCCGACTACTATCTATTTCAAGGCTATTTCAGAAACAAATCGCTGGGCAAGGTGCTATTCATCAAAACCGGCATCTCACTGGCAGGCATCATCGCCATCATCACCATTACCCGAAGCGTGTATACCAACGGGTTTATGAGCGCCGTCATGGGCAACCCCATGCCCGACAATGAAGAATTGTTCCGGTCCACGTTTCACCTGCTCATTTTCTACTACTTCTTCATGACCCTCCTGATCAGCGTGATCAACATGGTGAACAAAAAATTCGGGCCTGGGGTGGTCATTCCCCTGCTGTTCGGAAAATACAGAAACCCCAAGGAAGAGCATCGCATTTTTATGTTCATGGACCTGAAGGGCTCGACCACCCTCGCCGAACGACTGGGCCATTTGAAATATAGCGCACTCATACAAGACAGCTTCCTCGACATCAACTTCGCCATCCGCACCGTCCACACCGAAATCTATCAATACGTGGGCGACGAAATTGTGCTCACATGGCCCATGCAGTATGGCCTCGACAACGCCACCTTTATCCGCTTCTATTTTGAATGCGAAAAACGATTCCACGAAAAATCGAAATACTACCTCGACAAATACGGCACCCTGCCCCTCTTCAAAGCGGGCGTTCACATGGGCATTGTGGCGGCCGTAGAAATTGGCGAAATCAAAAAAGACATTGCCTACCACGGCGACACCCTCAACACCGCCGCCCGCATCCAAAGCCTGTGCAACGAGTACCATAAAAACCTGCTGGTGTCAGACACGGTGATTGCGGCGATGAATGGGTTGCCTGGTTATAAGATCGACAAATTAGGTGTTGTGAAGTTGAAAGGACGTGAAGAAGAGATTGAGATTGTGAGTGTGGAGCCTGTCTTTTAAATGTAATAGCTAGTACTTGATCTGACAGTTGAGCTAGGGATTCCTTCCTACTAGGCAAAGGTAGCCACCGCTCCAAATAAGTCAAGGGCTTCGCGAGTGGCCGCGCAGAATCCTTCGCACGCCC
>NZ_JAERRB010000006.1 GCF_016735595.1 Chryseolinea lacunae | reverse complement strand
CCTTAAGGTGACTATAGCGGCGGGGATCACCTCTTCCCATTCCGAACAGAGCAGTTAAGCCCGCCAGCGCTGATGGTACTTGGATAACACCCGGGAGAGTAAGTCGTTGCCTATCTTTTATCATAAGCCTTGTTGAGTAATCAACAAGGCTTTTTTGTTTTTGAGCTAAGCTCAATCGCTATCAACATTTATCTTATCAGCCTCAACCTCTTCCCATGCCGATCCGCCAGCTGGAGGATAAGTCCCCGACGTGTCGGGGCCTGATGGTACTTTTCCCCCTAGTGGCGGACGGGAAAGTAAGTCGTTTGTGTATTCTTTTTTGTTTTTAGCCGCTTAAGTTGCTCATCACCATGTCCAAGTGCGGAACCTCATTACTTCTCTTGTCATGAGTCCGTTGTTATCGATAAGTCCCTGTAAAAGATTTCTTTAAACCATCACCGCCGTCTGCAAAGGACTGCGCTTTTTCTTGTATTTACCCTTCAATTTTCTACTTTTGTAACCCTTCTAAGGAGAAAAATGAAAACAGGAAAACGCATATGGACCTTGGCACTCGGCATCATCGCCGCCATGGCTGTTGTGTTTTTTCAACTGTTCTATTTCCAGACCGCAGGCCCTGCCAAGGTTTCCAAGAAGTCCGTGAAAACGGAGCAAAAAGAAAATCAGTCCGATAAGGATGAGGCTTATTTCTCCTTGCCCTCCAGCAATCTGCCTTCCTCGGCACATGTGCAGCTGAATCAGGATGTGTTTTTTCTTTTTGAAATTCTTCTCGGAGAAGATGCATCAGAAGAACGCAATATTCTTGTCGCGTCACCTCTAAAGAAAATCTTTTCGACGCTGCTGGGCTGCTTCATATCGCCCAACGCGCCCTAACACTCCGCTAACTAGCATCGACTGGTAAAACACATCAGGCAAGGTTTGCTCCTTCCTGTGTACTCCATTTCTCATTTTGTAATTTTTCTCTTCAACCATATGCAAAACAAAGGTTTAGTAATTTTTCTAACGGTAGTGATCACAGCGTTGTGCTTCTACTACCTCTCCTTCACGTTCGTGGGGCGCAAAGTGCAAAACGACGCCGTTGCGTTCGCCACCGATCCATCGGGCGCATTGAATGTTAACAAAAAACAGGCTTACCTGGATTCGATCTGGAACACGCCGGTCTACAACATCCTGGGTGCTGAATACACCTACAAGGAAGTGAAAGACAACGAGCTTAGCCTCGGCCTCGACCTTCAGGGCGGTATGCACGTTACGCTGGAGGTTTCTCCCATCGACATCATCAAAGGCCTCAGCGCCAATAGCCAGGACTCTGCTTTCCTCAATGCGCTGAAAAAGGCAAACGTCATTCAAAAGCAAACACATAAAAATTTCAGCGACGTGTTTTTTGATGTTTATCGCACAGATAATCCCGGCAAAAAACTGTCGACAATCTTTGCCAACTCTTTCACAAAAGGTAGCATCGCCATCACCGACGACGACAGTAAAGTGATTGGCGTGGTGAATGCTGAAATTGAACGCGCCATCGACCGCTCGTTCACCATCATCCGTAACCGTCTCGATCAGTTC
This sequence comes from Chryseolinea lacunae, assembly GCF_016735595.1. GTDB lineage: Bacteria > Bacteroidota > Bacteroidia > Cytophagales > Cyclobacteriaceae > Chryseolinea > Chryseolinea lacunae. The sequence continues at coordinate 386,867 of NZ_JAERRB010000006.1, read as the reverse complement.
GGTACATCACAACCTAACGTGCAGCGTTTGCCTGGCAGCGGACAGATTCAGGTTGAAATTCCCGGTGCCGACAACCCACAACGCGTACGCAAACTTTTGCAAGGCGTGGCCCGTCTCGAATTCTGGGACGTTGTTGAACCGAACAGCATCAACGCTTCACTTCTGGCCATCAACGATGCGTTGGTGAAAGAACAAAAAGCAGCTCCCGCCACAACAACTGTTGCCGGCACAGAGAAAAAAGGAGAAGACTTGTCGTCATTGCTGGGAGACTCTCTCAATACAAAATCAGACTCTGCAAAAACAGCAGACGTAGCCAAAGGACTTGACTCTCTTCAGAACCTGAACGTGTCGCCGCTCTTCGCGTTGAGCACACCTCCGGGCGCCTTTCGCTACTCTATTAAGGACACATCCAAGATCAACGATATCTTCCGTCGTGCCGACATCAAAAGCATGCTGCCCCGCACTGTTGGTGTTTTCTGGAGCAACAAAGCAGAGAAAGATCTTTCCGGACAAGAAGGCATCGAGCTCTATTTCCTCGACATCGGCCGCAATGGCAAATCGCGTCTGACCGGCGAAGTGATCACGGATGCACGCAACGACCTTGACGAATTGGCTCGTCCCGCAGTTAGCATGAACATGAATGCTGCAGGCACACGCACGTGGGCAAAGTGGACATCGGAAGCTTCCAGCAAAACTCCGAAAGGAAGAATCGCCATCATGCTCGACAACGTGGTGTATTCTGCACCTTCGGTAAATGGTGAAATCCCCAATGGCAATTCGCAAATCTCGGGCAACTTCACCGTTGAAGAAGCCAAGGATTTGGCCAACGTGTTGAAAGCAGGTTCACTGCCCGCACCTACTAAAATCGTTGAAGAAGCATCGGTCGGCCCCACACTGGGACAAGAGTCGATCAAGAACGGTATCATCTCGATCATCGTTGGCTTCCTTATCATCATCTTCTTTATGTTCGTGGTGTATAATGCATCCGGATGGGTGGCCGATCTGGCCGTTATTCTCAACTTGATTTTTCTGTTGGGTATTCTTGCGTCGCTGAACTCTGCGCTGACATTGCCCGGTATCGCCGGTATCTTGTTGTCGCTGGCTATCGCGGTAGATGCAAACGTGCTCATCAACGAACGCGTGAAAGAAGATATCAACGCGGGCAAGACCCTCGATGCTTCTGTGCGCGCAGGCTACAAAGGTGCGTTCACGGCCATCATCGATTCGAACGTGACCACCCTCATTAAAGGTTTTGTGTTGTTGACGTTCGGCTCGGGTCTGATCTACGGCTTCGCGGTGACACTGATCATCGGTATCATCTGTTCGTTCTTCACGTCGGTGTTTTTCACCCGTGTGATTTTTGAATACTTCATTCGCAAAGGCGTGAACATCAGCTTCTCGCAAGGCTGGTCGAAAAATTTATTCCGCTCCATCAACGTCAACTTCATTGGCAATCGCAAGATTTATTATTCTGTATCGGGTGCAATCATCATTGCCGGTATGACAATGTTGGCCTTTAAAGGCTTCAACTATGGTGTAGACTTCAAAGGTGGTCGCACGTATGTGATCGAGTTCCAAAAGCCGCTCACGGCGCAAACCATTCGTGAAAGCCTGACCGCTTCGTTTGAAGCTGCCCCTGAAGTGAAAACGTTTGGTGGTGCTACAAAATACAAGATCACAACCAGCTATCTGATCGACGATGATTCTGACGAAGCTACGGCGCAGGCAGAACACAAGCTCAACGAAGGTCTTGGCAAATTTGCCGACAATAAAGTGTCGGTGCTGAGCTCATACAAAGTAGGTCCTACCATCGCGAATGACATCAAGATCTCGGCCATCTGGTCGCTGGCTGTGGCCGTGGCGTTGATGTTCCTTTATATTCTTATCCGCTTCAGAAAATGGCAGTTTGCCCTGGGCACTGTGGTGAGTTTGTTCCACACGGTGTTGGTGGTGTTGTCGTTGTTTGTGTTGCTGGAAGATGTGATGCCTTTCTCGCTGGATATTGATCAGTCGTTTGTGGCCGCAATTCTTACGGTGATTGGTTACTCCATCAACGATAGCGTGGTGGTGTTCGACCGTGTGCGTGAGTTCTTGAACGCAAAACGCAGCGGACAAACTATTTCAAGTGTGGTGAACGATGCGTTGAACGATACCTTGAGCCGTACCCTCATCACGGGTATGTCTACCATCTTCGTGATCACGATTCTGTTCTTCTTTGGTGGAGAAACCATTAAAGGATTCACGTTCGCGATGTTGATCGGTGTGTTGATCGGAACGTATTCGTCGCTGTGTATCGGCACACCTGTGCTGGTAGACTTCTCTAAAGACGACAAACTTCCTGAAACAAAACCTGCTACCGGCAAACCGGTGACGGCATAAGCTGGCGAATAACAGCATACTAAAAAGGGTCTCGATTTTTTCGGGACCCTTTTCTTTTTTTAAGGAGTGTATGTTAGAGGTGCGTCTTCAAGGCATTCACAATGACGTGAAGCGCGCGTTCGAAATGACGGTTGTTGGGAATGATGAAATCGGCGTGGTGCATCAAGGGTTTGATAAGTGATTCATAGACAGGCATCACGTGGTGTTGATAGCGATAGAGCACGTCGTCGAGATCATAGCCGCGTTCGTCGTTGTCTCTTCGGATGCGGCGACTGAGCTTGAGATAGTCTTTGGCTTCAATGAAAATTTTGAGATCCAGTTCCTTTTCAATTTCGGCATAGTATTGCACGAAGAGACCTTCCACAATGAGTATGGGTGCAGGTCTGAATTCGAATGTCTTGGGAACTGCGTTGGGTTTGTTGAACGTGTATTCTTTTTTATACAGCGTTTCGCCCCGTTTCAGTTTCAGGATGTCGGCGTGAAGCTGATCGCGTTCGATGGCGCCGGGAAGGTCGAAGTTTTGCACACCCTGGTCGTCGATGACCTGGTGTTCGATAGGTCTATAATAATGATCTTGTGAGATCAGACAAATTTCATGCGGTTGAAAGTGGGCCGAGAGCTGCTCGATGAAAAAAGTTTTCCCGGAGCCGCTACCGCCCGAAATGCCAATGGTATAAGGTTGACGCATACAGGTTCAGATGCGTCAAAGTTACAAATAACTTTTAACGGCCGGCGGAATGATTTTGAAGGAACGCCTGCAATTTCTGCAGGGCCCGTGCGCGATGGCTCAGTGTGTTCTTTTCGCTCATGGTCATTTCAGCAAACGTGACCGTGTGGCCTTCCGGAACAAAAACCGGGTCGTAGCCAAAGCCGGAGGTTCCTCTTTTGGCGAGCGTGATGGTTCCTTTCACAATGCCTTCAAAAAGCAGTGGTTCCTGGGTGAGGCCGATCAGTGTGATGACGGTGCGGAATTGGGCTGCACGGTTAGTTTTGCCTTCCAGCTTTTGCAACAACAAGCCGATGTTTTCTTCGGCGCTGCGCTGTGGGCCGGCATAGTGTGCAGAGTCAACGCCTGGTTCGCCATGGAGGGCTTCAACTTCCAATCCGGTGTCGTCAGAGAAACAGGGAAGGTGGTAGTGTGTGTATACGTACTCTGCTTTTTGAAGCGAGTTGCCCTCGAGTGTGTTGGTTGTTTCGGGCAGTTCCTCGAAGCAGTTAATTTCTTGCAGGCTCACGATATCGATATGCGGCCCGGCCACGTGCCTGGCTTCACTTAGTTTATGGGCGTTGTTTGTTGCAAAGCAAAGTTTCATATGATTTAAGATGCGTGAGTAATTCAAAAGTACTAAAATAATAATCGCACATTCCGGTGCGACGTCATCAAAAAAAAGAGGCTTGATGATTTTCATCAAGCCTCTTTTGAGAAAATGAGTATGATCGTTAGTTCACAATGCTCACCAGCTCAATGTCGATGATGAGTGGAGTATTGGGCGAAATAATAACAGAGCCGCTTCCATCCTGTGCGCCCTGTGCGCCAAAGGCAAATCCAGAGGGAACGTAGAGCGTTGCTTTGGATCCGGTTTGCATTTTTTGCAATCCGATTTTGATGCCATGGATGTAGTCGATCACGCGGCTGTAGCTGTCGACTGTTGGCTCACGTTCAACGGTTGCCAACACCTTCGTGTCGTCCGACAGCAGTTTGATAGAATACTTCAGCTTCACTTTGCTATACCAGCTGGGAATTGGTCCCGAGCCGGGCGAGGTGATGACATAGCGGAGACCCGAGGCATCCTTCACTACATTGGCAACAGCTTTTGTTGTGATGTAGTTGTTGATGGCCGTGGTGTCGGTCTTGAATTGCGAAATTTGCGTTCCACCCACCATCACTTTGTTGAACTTAATGTCGAACACGAGAATGGAGTTCGCAGGTATTTTTGCAAGGTCAGTGCGGTTCTGGTATCCCCACAGTGAAGGGATGTACAATGTAGCTTCCGATCCGGCAGGCAGGGTTGTCAACGCGATTTTCCAACCGTCGATGTAGTTCTGCACTTTTCCTTTGGTGTTGCCGCTATCGAACGTGGCACCCGAACCAAAAAGTTTTCCAACATAATCTACATCCACAGAGTCTGTGAACTGACCGGGCAAGCCACTGCCTAACTTAGTGATGACCATACGGACACCATTAATATCCTTCACAGCAGAGATATTATTGGTGGAAAGAAAATTGTCAATCGCGGTCACATCCTGCGTCAACTGTAGTTGTGAATTATAGGTGTCTCCCGAATTCAAACACGAGGATAGCACAAACGATAGTCCCACAAACGTCAACGCCGCCCATCCAACTCCAATTAATTTCTTCTTCATATGGTTTATTTGGTTAATTATTTATTTACAACTTCTCGTTGCCTGATCAAATTCGGTTGCTACGCTCAGCAGTTGCACGTCGAAGATGAGGATGGCATCCGGAGGAATGGCACCGGGATATCCCTGAGGACCATAAGCAAGTGCAGAAGGAATATAGAATGTAGCCGAATCGCCAACGCCCAGTTTGGGGATGCCCAGCTTCCAGCCTTCAATTACGCCACCCAACGGGAACGCTATTTTTTCGGATTGATCAAACACACGGCCTTCTTTCAACAAGGTGCCTTTATACTTCACTTCCACACAGCTTTCGATCGAAGGTTTTGCGCCACTGCCTTGTGAGTGAATGACGTAGCGAAGACCGGTTGTGTCTTGCTCTGCTTTGATGTTGTTTTTGTCGAGGTATTTGGCAATGAGGGCCGCATCTTTAGCAGGCTGTGTTTTCTTTTTGGCTTCCAGGAGCTTGGTTTGAAACTCGCGGAATTGCTCCATGCGCATGATGTCTTTCACTTGCAGGTAGTATGAGATAGTCACGGTGGTGTCTACTTTGGGAGGCACAGGCTGGCCCACGATGTCTTTGAAGAATTTTGTGACGGGCATAGTCATGGCCACGCTGTCGCCTTTAGAGAGCATGCGGAACATTTGCACCATGCCGTTTTCGGTGGCGATGGCACTGCTGTCGGCAATCATCACGGCCGAAGGCATGCCTTCTTCGTGTGTGCTGTTCCAGGTGGAGTCTTTGGAATCTCTCAAAATGTAATCAAACACCAGGATGTCTTCTTTTTTGGGAAGTATGCCATTTCCGGCTGTCACCACGGTGAATTTGAGGCCGTTAGGGGTTACTTTTTCGGTTTTTTTGTCGCACGCAGCACACAGCAACGCAAGTCCGAGAAGCACTATTGAAATTCTATTCATGATTTAGTTTTGGTTAGACAGTTTATGGTTTTAAAAAGTTGTAACGCGGTTTGAATTTTTAATTTTAGTCGGCCAGCAATTGGTCTTTGTACTGGGGCAGCAGTTCCAGGAATTTTTTCACGGTCTGGTCCAGCGGCAGGTTTGACTGGCCACCGGCGGCGTTTCGGTGGCCTCCGCCCTGAAAATGTGCGCGGGCCATTTCATTCACCGAAAATTCGCCCAGCGAGCGCAGCGAAAGCTTGATGTTGTCTTTGCGATCGGAGATGATGACCGACAGTTTTATGCCTTTAATGGAAAGTCCATAGTTCACCAGCCCTTCGGTGTCGCCCGTCTGAGAGCCAAATCGCTTCAGCTCGTCCGAAGTCAGAACGATGTAGGCCGTGCGATATTCCGGCAACACCTGAAGTTTTTCCCAGAGCACATAGCCCATGAGGCGGAGCCGTTCGAGTGAGTTTGTTTCGTAGATCAGTTTCGAAACTTTATAGGGATTGGCGCCCCGCTGCACGAGGTCGGCCACGGTCTGAAAAACCCTGTAGTTGGTGTTGGAATGCCTGAAACCACCGGTGTCGGTCATGATGCCGGCATAGAGGCAATCGGCCATGTTGCTGTCCACAAGGTCCCTGTCGCCCAGCTCTACAATCAGCTGAAAAACCAGCTCGGCAGTTGAGGCGGCGGTGCCGTCCCATTGCTCGAAATCGGCAAATTTTTCGGGTTCGAGGTGGTGGTCGATCAGCACTTTTTTCACGGGCGACTGGCGCACCATTTCGCCCAGTTCGTTGATGCGATTCAGGCTGCTGAAATCGAGGCAAAAGATGAGGTCGGCCGCCGCGATGGCATTGGCGCAGGGTGCGGGCTTTTCTTTCTGAAAAACCATCACTTGCTCGTTTCCGGGCATCCACCCAATAAAATCGGGATAGTCGCTTGGGGTGATAACAGTGACGGCGTGCCCCTTTTTCTTCAGGTAGCCAGCCAAACCCAGCGACGAGCCCAGCGCGTCGGCATCGGGCTTGAAGTGGGTCAGAATGACCACCTTGCGGGGTGTGCTGACGTACTCTTTAAAGGCAGTAAGGTTTTGCATAGCTTCCTGAAAAAGCAAGTGGCAAAAATGAGCAATTTTAATGCATAGTCAATACGCAAGAATCAATAGTTCAGGACTATACGACCAGTTAAACTTTAAAAACTACGGCCCGTGCCATTTGCACTACGGACTTATATACTATTTTTGCGGCCGTTTAGAAGAATTTCCCCCGGCGGGAGTCTGAACCCGTATATCCGTAACCAAATTAAGATAAACACCATATTATGGCAGGAAACAGAACATTTACTATGATTAAGCCTGACGCCGTTAGCGCAGCAAATTCAGGCGCCATTATCAAATTGATTGAAGAAGCAGGTTTTCGCGTTGTGGCCGTGAAAAAGACACAACTCACCGAAGAGCGTGCCGGCGAATTCTATGCCGTTCACAAAGAGCGCTCTTTCTATAAAGAACTTTGCGAATACATGTCGTCGGGCGCCATCATTCCGATGATTCTCGAGAAAGCCAACGCAGTGGAAGATTTCCGCAAGCTCATCGGTGCTACCGATCCCAAGAAAGCTGAACCCGGAACCATCCGCAACTTGTTTGCCAAGTCGATCGAAGCAAACGCTATTCACGGATCCGACAGCGACGAGAATGCAGCCATTGAAAGCAGCTTCTTTTTTTCGGGCCTGGAGCGTTTTTAAGCTCCGGTAGAAGAATAGAGAAGAAATAAAAAAAGCGTCCCCTGAAAAGTGGGACGCTTTTTTTATGCGTGTCCGTTAGTTAAAACTAGTGAAGGTCGGGCAAGATGAAATCGTCGAGGGCGCTGGGTTGTTTCATTAAAGCTTCCACGTCTTCAACTTTGCGTGGAGCAAGTTTTGAAAGCTGGTCGTAGCCATCTTTGGTGATGAGGTAGTCGTCTTCGATGCGCACGGCAATGCCCCACCAGCGTTTGTCGCACTTTGAATTTTCGGGAATGTAGATGCCCGGTTCGATGGTGATCACCATGTTTTCGACCAGCCGGTCCGTTGTGCCTTTGTCGTGCACGTCAAGGCCAATGTGGTGGCAGCAGCCGTGGGGATAGTAGGAATGTGTGTCGGTTTCTTTAGCGATGATGCCCAGGTCTTTCAATCCCTTGTTGATTGTTTTTCGGGTGGCCACACCGAGCTCATAAAAGGAAGCGCCGGGCTTGCAAATTTTCATGGCCTCTTCCTGTGCCGCCAGCACCAGTTCATAGATCTGTTTTTGTTCGGGCGTAAACTTGCCCGACACAGGAATGGTGCGCGTGATGTCGGCGCTGTAGCCGTGATACTCTGCACCCAAATCCATCAAAATCATTTCCTTGCTGTTGATGGCAGGTTTGTAGTTGTCTTCATAGTGAAGAATGCACCCGTTGTTGCCGGCCCCTACAATAGAAGGGTAGCCCACATCTTCGGCCTGATATTTTTTGAATACAAATTCATGAATGCCCTGGATTTCGCGTTCCGACATGCCGGGTTTGATGGCCTTCATCACTTCGCGCTGCGAGGTGCACGATATGGAAACCGCTTTGCGGATCAGCGCAAGTTCCTGTGGGGTTTTGATTCCCCGGAGGTCGTTCAGAATTCCGTCGAGGCCGGTAGTGTTCAGGTTGTTTTTCTTTGGTTCGGGCTGGATGCCTAAGGCAGGAGTTTTCGAGGGATAGTTCGCTTTCGCTTTAAATTGTTCGATGAGGCTGTAGAGGTCGGCCGAATCCAATGCGTTGTCGCGCACGTCGTTAGTGAAATCGGTGAAGAGAACTTGCGAGAATTTTGTGAAGTCGACTTTGTATTTTTTGAATGTGGTGTTGCTGAACGCCTGGTTCAGGCCGAGCTGCGATTTCACGCCCTCGGTGCCGAGCCGTTTGCCGGTCCACAATTCCTGACTTTCGTTGTTGGGGCGCACGAAGATGATTTCGTCGTAGGCGGCTCCGTTTGCCGCGGTTTGTTTGTCTTTGAAAATGAACAACACGGCGTCGGTTTCTTTATACCCGGTGAGGTAGTAGAAATCCGGATCCTGGTGGTAAACAAAGTCCACATCGTTGGCGCGGTTGCGCACGGGATTGGCAAAGAACACGGCCACCGAATTGGGCGGCAATTTCTCGCGCAGTTTTTGGCGACGGTCTTTGTGGAAGTCGGCCGTCAGGAAATCTTCGGGACGGGATTCCTGGGAAAACCCAGGCAGGGAGAGCAGTAAACAAGCGAGCAATGCCAGCACTTTCATACGATCACAGATTTCTTCAAAGGTCGTGAAAAAACCGCTAAAGCCGACATGATATCCGGCCGGGAAACCGGAAGGAGGGCGGGTTTTGGATGATAATAGCTGATCAATTAAATTTCTTCGAGCTGATAGTCTTTTCCTTTTCCATAGGCGAGCAGGTCTTTCAGCTTATAGGTTTCGAGCGTGAGCAAGTCTTTCACTTTAAAATCGCCATCGACGAGGACTTTTTCGATGACAAATTCATTTCGCTCTCCAAAATTTATGAGGCGGTATTTTCGTCCAGCACGCAACACATCAAAAGAAAGCCCGGCCATTATTTCAGTTTTAGAAGGTCAAGTTCAAATTCCGGAAGCAGTGCGCCGCCGGAAAGTTTGTGGTGAAAGCCCGAAAATTCTTCGGGTGGTTTGCCGGGTTGGTAGATAAAAACTTTTTGTTCCAGGGGATCAATGAGCCAGCCCAATTGGCATCCGTTATTGATCCACTCCGTCATTTTGGTTTGAAGCGTTTTCAACACATCTGACGCCGAGCGTAGCTCCACCACAAAGTCGGGACAAACGGGGGCGAATTTGTTGCGTTCCTCGGGCGTCAAAACTTCCCAACGTTCTTTCTTAATCCACGACAAATCCGGAGAGCGAATAGAACCATCGGGTAGTGTGAATCCTGCCGACGAATCGAATGCATAGCCAAGTTCGGGATGTTCGTGAAGCCAGTTTCCAAAAAGCACTGTGAGGGTGAAATTTTTATTACTTGAGTTGGCTCCGACAGGTGACATAACTGTGACTTTACCGGTAACGTCGCGTTCGAACCGCCAGCCCGGATGCGATTCGCAGACTACGAAAAACTCGTCGTCTGTGAGGCCTTCGGGATATGATTTGGGAGGTGTTGAACGCATGCTATAAAATTAACCAATCGATTTTATAAATCCTCTTCACGCTCCAGCATCAAAATGGACGCTTGTGGAACAATGAAATATTTTTCTTCCTCGTAAATCACTTCAATAGCGCCTTTTTGCAGGAAGATGGCCAGGTCGCCCTCCTGTGCCTGCAGGGGCAGATATTTCACGGAGTCTTCTTTGCCTTTCCACACATCGTCTTCGTCGGCAGGCAAGGGCAATGGATAGCCCGGGCCGACTTTGATGACATAGCCGCTTTGAATTTTTTCTTTCTCCTGAACACCCGGCGGGAGGTATAGGCCGCTGGCCGTTTTGTCGGATTGTTTGCCTGTTTTGATCAGCACGCGGTCGCCTACCACGATCAGTTTTTTTAGCTTGTTGTCTGCTGTGATTTTCATACGTCAAATATTTACTGCGAATGCAATTCGTGTGGAAAAAGTTTCCGGGTTGATTGGAAGCCAACGTTCATTTTTGAAATTCTTACTTTGCGTCAAACAAATCGCCTTGGTCGGTGGCCCGGTCCACAAGGCGTTGGTCCACGTTTTTGCTGGGAGAAATTCCAAGCTTCTTGAATTCTTCAACGCGTCGCACAAGGTTGCCCGTGCCCGATGTTAGTTTGTTCATAGCACTTTCGTAGCTCGTCTGCGTTTTGCGAAGGGCCCCGCCGATTTCGATGAGGTCTTCGGTGAAGCCTTTAAATTTTTCGTAGAGCCCGGTGGCCTGCCGCACAATCTCGGCGGTGTTCCGGTTTTGATATTCCTGCTTCCACGTGTTTTTGATGAGCTGCAACGACGGGATGAGCAACGTGGGGCTCACAAAGACAATACGTTTTTCAAGCGCCTCTTCATACAACGTCTTTTCACTTTGAATGGCCAGGATGTAGGCCGGTTCAATGGGAATGAACATGATCACAAAGTCGGGGCTGTTGTCGGAAATGTTGCGTTGATAATTTTTGTCGCCCAGCAAGCGCATGTGTTGCCGGATGGAGACAAGGTGATTTTTGAGATACATCACTTTGTCGGCATCCACATCCGAATTCACAAAGTTGTTGTAGGCCGTGAGGCTCACTTTCGAATCTACGATCACGTGTTTTCCTTCCGGAAGGCGGATGATCACATCGGGGCGAAGGCGACCTTCGGCGGTGGTGAACGATTCCTGAACAAAATATTCGCGATCTTTTTCCAGGCCCGATTTTTCCAGGATGCTTTCGAGAATGAATTCGCCCCAGGCACCTTGCGCTTTGGTGTCGCCGCGGAGGGCGCGTGTCAGGTTTTCGGCTTCGCGTGTCATTTGCACGTTCAGCTTCTGCAGGTTTTCGAGTTGCTCGCGCAGGGCGGAATTTCTGGAGATAGAGTCGCGATGTGTTTCTTCTACTTTCTTCTCGAACTGCACAATCTTCTCGCCGAGGGGTTTCAGCAAGTCAAAGATGTTGGCTTTGTTTTGGTCTGTGAATTTTTTGCTCTTGTCTTCAAAAATCTCGTTTGCCAGGTTTTTGAATTGCACGGCAAAACGTTCGTTCAAATTTTCTACTTCCTTGCGCTGCTCCGAAAGTTTTTCCTGTAGGTTGCGATAATCGGCTTCGGCGCTGGCCAGGCTGTTGTTGGCTTCCATGGCGCTTCTCCGCTCCAGGTCAAGTTCGCGCTTCATTTCCAAAAGTTGCGTTTGCAATGCTTTGCCCTTCTCCTGCTCTACCAGAATGGCTGTGCTATGTCCCTGCCCTTCGGCCGAACCTTTGAATTTAAATATCAGCCACGACGCCACGGCTCCCACACTGATTCCAACAAGTAATAAAATGATGTCCATGAGGCGTAAAGATATTTCAGGATTAGGGTGAGGCCAAGCAAAATCAGTCTTTATCGCGATTTGTTTTGAAACCGATAGGGCGCGGGTGTGCGGCAGGTTCCAACAATTCCTTGATGAGGGCATAGATGTTACGGATGTGTTTGTTCCGATCTGCGCCGGCAGTCTCCAGCGATTCGATTCGCGCCAGCAGATCTTTGTAGGACATGATGAGCTGCCGCATCTTCACAAACACCCGCATGATCTGGATGTTGACGTCGATGGCCTGCGGGCTTTTGAGCACCGACGACAACATGGCCACGCCTTGCTCTGTGAACGCCATGGGCACATAGCGCGAGCCTCCCCAACTTGAGGTCACAATTTGTGACCTCAAGTCTTCCCACTCGTCCGGCGAAAGCTCAAACATGAAGTCGGGCGGAAACCGGGTCCGGTTTCGCTTCACCGCTTGCTTCAGAACTTTTGTGGGAACGCCATACAGTTTGCTGAGGTCCGCGTCGAGCAGCACCTTCTGATCGTGGATGACATAAATTTTTTGGAAGATGTGCTCTTCGGGCAGAACGGATGTTGGCGACATAACGGCTTGTCTTTACGTTTGATGGAAGTGAAAATACCGCCTTTGGGACGATGGTGATGCTGGTGTAGCCAAACAGTTTGTAAGCGTTTATTTTTTTCCGGAAAGAGGCGTGGAAATGCTTGAATTTGATTGTCGCAGATAAAAAAATCGTATCAAAAATGGTGGCTGAAATTCTGGGTTTAAATCGTTTAAACTTTGTTTTTGGTTCCGGGGCGCGGACAATACGCCACTTCGTTGTCCCCACGATCTAGGCTTTCAGGCGCCTATTTGATAGATTTGTAATGGCACAAAGTGCTTCAAACCGAATTTTATGGTGGAAACGATCAACTCAAGCCAAGAGGCTATTTTACTGGAAGAGCAATACGGAGCGCACAACTATCATCCGCTTCCCGTGGTGCTCAGCAAGGGCGACGGTGTTTTTTTATGGGACGTGGAAGGCAAACGTTATTTCGATTTTTTGTCTGCCTACAGCGCCGTGAACCAGGGCCATTGCCACCCGCGCATTATTGATGCGTTGATTGGCCAGGCAAAAGAGTTGACGCTCACCTCGCGTGCCTTTCACAACGACAAGCTGGGCATCGCCGAAAAATATGTGTGCGAATTGTTTGGCTACGACAAGGCCCTGTTCATGAACAGCGGCGCAGAAGCCAACGAAACGGCCATCAAACTTGCCCGCAAGTGGGGCTATACAAAAAAAGGAATCCCGACCGATCAGGCCGTGATTGTGGCGGCGCGCCAGAATTTTCACGGCCGCACCACCACCATCATTTCGGCATCGTCCGATCCGTCGGCGCGTGCGGGCTTTGGTCCGTTCATGCCGGGCTTTGAGGTGGTTGACTACGACAACGTGGCTGCCCTTGAAAAGGCGTTGGCCAACCCTAACGTTTGCGCGTTGTGGATCGAACCCATTCAGGGTGAAGCCGGCGTTTATGTTCCAGCCGAAGGCTACCTGAAGGCGGCCGAAACCCTCTGTCACAAAAACAACGTGCTGCTGATGATGGACGAAATTCAAACCGGCATTGCCCGCACAGGCGAAATGCTGGCGTCCGATCACGAAGGCGTGCGTCCCGATTTGCTCATTCTCGGAAAGGCGTTGTCGGGGGGCGTGTTGCCCGTCTCGCTCGTGTTGGCCGACGATGAAATTATGCTGGTGATCAAACCCGGCGAACATGGCTCAACCTTTGGCGGCAACCCGCTGGCCGCCGTGGTGTGCATGGAAGCGCTGCAAGTGGTGGAAGACGAGAAGCTTGCCGAAAATGCGCATCGCCTCGGCGTGGTGTTCAGAACCCGCATGACCGAGTTGATGAAGAAGACAACGCTCATCACCAAAGTGAGAGGCAAAGGATTGTTGAACGCGATTGTTATTAACGATTCGCCCGAAAGCGACACCGCCTGGAACCTTTGTGAAGAACTGATGCGCAACGGCCTGCTGGCAAAACCCACACACGGCAACATCATTCGCCTGGCTCCCCCGTTGGTGATCACCGAAGAGCAAATTCACGAATGCTGCGATATCATTGAGAAGTGCGTGCTGAACGCCACGAAATAAAAATCAAGGAACTGAATCATCCTGATCTATCAAGAAAATACGGTGCCCGCATATGCAGGCACCGTATTTTTTTTGGAAAAGTTTTTCACGATAAAACGCCCAGGCTTTTCAATTCGGAACGAAGCTGCTCGGGCGAGTGGAAATGGATGGTGGGAAGACCGATCGCATTTGCCCCAACAATGTTTTTGTGATTGTCGTCGATGAAGATGGCGCGTGCGGGGTCCACGTTGTAGCGATCGAAAAGAATCTGGTAGAACTCGGGAAAAGGCTTCCGTGTTTTTTCCACACCCGACACCACAATGCCTTCAAACCAATGGAGGAATTCGAAATTGTCGAGTGCCCATGGGAACGACTCGGCCGACCAGTTGGTGAGCGCATAAAGCCGATGTTTCGAGGCAGTTTTGATTTCTTTCAGAATGTCGACGGTGCCAGGCAGTGAACCTTGAATGGTTTCCTGCCAGCGATCATACCAGGCGTTGATGGGTTCGGCAAATTGGGGATGCAGGGCCAGCAGTTCATCGGTGGCTTCGCGGAACGAACGGCCGCCGTCCTGTTTGTCGTTCCAGTCGGCGGTGCAGACGTTGCCCAGGAACCAGTCGATTTCGTCTTCGGTCTTGAAGATTTTCCGGTAGAGGTAGCGTGGGTTCCAGTCGATGAGCACACCGCCCAGATCAAAGATCACGGTGTCTATTGTGTTGTTCTTCATGGTTGTGGTGTACGAAAATATTTCACACAGGATGCCCCGTGTGCTTCAAATTCTTTTTCAAAGGTCATCCCGATTTTTTCCAGCACCCGGATCGACGCGCGGTTTTCTTTCATGGCGCGCCCAATAATTTTCCGGAGCCTCAGCGTATTGAAGCCATAGTCAAGGCAAGCTTTTGCCGCTTCGGTGGCAAACCCCTGGTTCCAATACCGTTGCGAAAAGCGAAAACCCAGGTCGGTTTCATCCGTCGCTACATTGTAGCTCAATCCACACCAGCCTATGTAGGCCATGGAAGGTTTCAGCAGCGTGGTCCATCGGCCATAGCCAGCTGTTTTGTAGTTGGAATAGTGTTGAATGAATGTGCGGGTTGCCTCTTCAGACGCGAAGGGAGGATCGCCGGTGTATTGAATCACCAACGGGTCGTTGTTTAGTGCAAACATCCCGACAGCATCGGCTTCCGAAAATTCGCGCAGCAGCAACCGAGGTGTTTCGAGAACGGCGGTCACTTGATATGTTCAAGCCTGCCGGCCACCAACTCGGGAGTGATGCGGTTCAGACAGGCAAAGTCGCCCCGGAAACATTTTTCTTTTCCGTATACGGAACACGGCCTGCACGGAAGTTCTTCGCGGCTAATTTGCACGATGCTTTCTTCGCCCTTGCGGAAAGGTCCGAAGCCCACGTCGGGATGTGTGCCACCCCAGATGGAGAGCAGCGGTATTCCCATGAGCGCGGCCAGGTGCATGTTCGACGAATCTACACACAGCATGCCGTCGAGGTGCTGCATGAGCGCAAGCTCCTGTTTCAGTTTTAGCTGGCCCGCGGCAATGACCACGTGTTCGGGAAATTTTTTGAGCAGCGAATCAAAGAAGGCCACTTCTTTCTCGCCTCCGCCAAACAGAAAAAATTTCACGGGTCCTTGTTTGATCAATTGCTCCATCAACGGGCTGTAGTTTTGCAGCGGCCAGATTTTGGAGGTGTGGGCGGCAAACGGCGCGATGCCGATCCAGCGTTCTTTCTTTACCAGGTTGTTTTTGGTGAGCCACTCCGCGACCTGCTCGCGTGTGCTGTCTTTCAACACCATGTAGGGTGCGGCGCCAATGGCAAACGGATAGCCTGCTTTTTCGAAGGCCATGCGATAGCGTTCCACGGTGTGGGGCAACGGCTCGGTGCGTTTGTTTTCTTTTTGGGTGAACGTGTGTTTTTCCGGTCGTCCTTTTTCAAACACCACCACGCGCTGTCCAAAGATTTTGAAAAGGCTGCGCAGCAAAATGGTGCGCATGTGATCGTGCATGTCCACCACCAGGTCGTAGGTGCCTTTGCGCAGCAGCTTCTTGAACAGTTCGCGCATGCCAAAGATGCCGGTGTAGGTATAGTCGACATCGGCCGGGAAGGGAACCACGCGCTCGATGTCGGTGAAGAACGACGCAAATTTGGGACGGGTCACCACCGTCACTTCAACGTCGGGATAGGCGTTCACCAGGGCGCGCACAACGGGCACCAGGAGCACCACATCGCCCATGGCGGAAAAGCGTAGGATCAATATTTTTTTTAGTGCCACGTCTTTGAAGCTGCGTTTTTTTAGGAAACAGGTTTGTTCGCGTACAACATCGGGTTAAGGGACGCGTCGTTATACATTTTCATCTGGCGATACACTTTGAAACGGCGTGCGCCGGAACCAATGTCTTCCATCAGTTCGTCGAAGGCCAGCGCCATGTCGTGTTGCTGTTCGAGCAACACGTTGAGTTTTGCCGTGCATTTTGCAATGTGGTCGGCACTGGCATCTTTCCGTTCGGTTTGCTCTTTCATGTGGAAAATTTTCAACATCAGGATGCTCATGCGGTCCAGCAACCAGGCAGGGGTTTCTGAATTGATGCGTGCGCCTGGTTTTGGCACCACCGCGTTGAACTGTTCGAGAAAATAATCGTCTATTTTCTCAACAAGATCGGTGCGGTCCTGGTTTGATTTATCAATCCTTCTTTTCAGCGCAATGCCGTCTACCGGATTGATGTCGGGAAGACGGATGATGTCTTCGAAATGCCATTGCACTGTGTCGATCCAGTTTTTGGCGTAGAGCAGGGCCTCAAAACTTCCCGTGGGATATGGATTTTTGATGGGCGTGTCTACATGGTCTGTTATGTGGTAGTCGTCGATGCTGCGTTGAAAAATTGTATAGCTGTCGTGGGCCGTTAACATAGTGAGCAATTAGTGCGCAATTTAATTAATTTGGCATTGAGCGCGGTTACTAATAAGGTAATCGCCGCCATGAAGTTAGGAAGAGAAACGCATTTAAAAACAAATCCCAGCCACTAACTGCATGTCATCGCATCATTTTGTGAGAGAAGGCCAGGAGCCGGCCTTGTTCATTCTGGACCCGCTTCCGTTTCCCCTTGCCGGCCCGTTGCTGGAGTGGGCGCCACTGGTGTTGGCTGCCGGAAATATTCTGGAAGATGTGCTGTCGTGGGGAATCAAACTGGACGTGGTGCTAGCCCATGCCGAGCAAACCGAGCGGGCGTCGTTCATGCTGTCGAGCCAGGCTCCGGTAGAGGTCGTGACCCTTGCTGCGGGCGAGTCGTTTTTGCAATGCGGGCTGCAATTTTTGAATAGCGATGCACAAACCGATGTGAACCTGCTGGCCGTGGCCACAGAAGACACATTTGATGGGGTGGAGAAATTCAGAGGCGCGTTGCGGGTCAGCATCATCGAAGAAAATCTCAAGTGGTCGATCATATCCTCGGGCTATTTTGAAAAATGGATCACCGCCGGCACACTTCTGAAGGTCCGCAAGAGCACATCGTCGCAGGTGTTGCACCTGCAGGGGCTTCAGGCCACGGCGCACGAAGCGTTTGAATGTGCCCGCACCGGCATGGTCACCATCCGCGCCCAGGGATCGTTTTGGGTGGCAGAACCCCTGTAGGCCATCGATTTGCAGTTTGAAATGCCCTCTGGAAAGCTTTCTGAATAAATCTTTTTTCAGCCATAGGGGTAAAACTTTTCCCGATTGTCATAACCCCAAAGCCGCAAAGCCGTAAATTTCGCTGTTAACACTTAACCAAAAGCAGTGGAAGTATCGGTAGACCAGCTTGTTGAAACGCTGAAATCAGGAGATATAACTGCCTTTGAGATGTTATTTAGAACTTTTTATCAACCCCTCTGCAATTACGCCCACACCTTCGTCCAGGACCGCGACGAGGCTGAGGAGATTGTTCAGTCCACCTTTCTGAATGTTTGGGAAAAGCGCGAGGATCTTTCCATCCACACCGGCGTGAGGCCCTATCTCTATGCCATGGTGCGCAATGCCAGCCTCAATGTGCTGAAGCACGAAAAAATAAAACAACAACACGTGGCCCTCGAACTGGCCGTGGCCGACCGCAGTGTGGAATCGGTGGCCCGCACCGTGATGGCTTCTGAACTGGAAACAAGAATATATACCGCCATGGACAAGCTGCCGGAACAATGCCGGCTAGTGTTCAAGCTAAGCCGCTTCGAAGAACTGAAGTATGCCGAAATCGCCGAGCAGCTGAACATATCGATCAAGACGGTGGAAAACCAAATGGGAAAAGCATTAAAAATTATGCGCGAACAGCTGAAGGATTACCTTCCGTTGCTGATCGTGCTGATGAACGGATTTTTAAACTAAGGCCTTGAGCACGAACCTGAACCATATCGACGACCTGATTGGAAAATATCTGGCGGGAGAAGCCAGTGTAGAGGAGACTGCCTTTGTGGAGTCGTGGGTGAAGGCTGACGAGCAAAACAAAAAATACCTCGACCAGCTTCGCACCATTTTCACGAAGGCGGCTGCCGTAAAAGAAATTCAAACCTACGACACAGACGCCGCCTGGAAAAAACTGAAGTCGTCCATGAAAGACGGCGCGAAGGTGCGCACCCTCTCCGCCCAACCCAATCCATTCTTCATGTCGCGGGCGTGGCGCGTCGCCGCCAGCGTGCTGGTGATTCTGGGCGTGGGGCTGTTTGCCTACCGCATGCTCAATCCATCCACGGTGCCGCCGCTGGAGGTGGCCACCAACAAAACCACCGAAGCCGACACCCTGCCCGACGGCAGCGATGTGTTTCTGAACCGCGAAACCAAGCTCACCTATTCCTACGACAAGAAGAAGAAAGTGCACCTGGTGAAACTGAAGGGAGAAGCTTACTTCAACATTCAGCACGAAGACAACAAAACGTTCCTCGTGCAGATTTCCGACATCTTCATTCGCGACATCGGCACGGCGTTTAACGTGAAGGCCTATCCTGATTCCGACATCATTGAGGTGGTGGTGGAACAAGGCGAAGTGATGTTCTATTCCGAAAAAGATTCGGGTGTTTACCTGCGCGCCAACGGCAAGGGTATCTACAATAAGAAGACAAAAACCTTCACCATCGATCAGCCCGAAGCTAACGTGTTGTCCTACAAAACAAAATTCTTCAGCTTCAGCAACACCGATCTGAAAAGCGTGGTGGAAGCGTTGAACGACGTGTACGACAAAAAGATAGTGTTGCGTGGCAACGTGGCCAAGTGCAGGCTCACGGTTTCGTTTAACAACGAGAGCCTGGAACAGATTGTGGAGGTAATGAAAGAAACATTGAACCTCACCGTAACGGATTCGGGTGGACAAATTGTGCTGGAGGGTACGGGTTGTGTGGCGCCTTAGAATTTCCGGAGCGGTTTGTGGCGTGTGGCTGCTTTTGCTTTGTGTGGCCGCCGGCATGGTGGAGGCCAAAGACGAATCGCCGCCGCTGCTCGAAAAAGTGATCAGCATCACCTTCGAGAACGAACCGCTGGACGTGGCCCTGCGGAAAATCTCCAAACAAGGCGACTTCATTTTTTCCTACAACGCCGCCCTGGTGAATGCCAGCAAAATGGTGACGGCCTCGTTCACGAAAAAAACGGTTCGCGAAATTCTGGATCAGCTTTTTGCGGGCACGGTGCAGTATAAAACCAAGGGCAAATACATCATTCTAACAAGAGCCACTACGTCGCAGCGCAAAGAGCCCAAACTCTATTCGGGCTATATTGTAGACGAAGCCACCGGAGAAAGGTTGAAGAACGTGAGTGTCTATGACCCGGTGTCGCTGTCGTCTACCGTCACGGATTCGTATGGCTACTTCGAAATCAAGATCGACAAACCGCCCGCCGATGTTATTCTGGCGGTGAACAAATTAAACTATACCGACACACTCGTGACGGTGGGCGCCGACGAAAACGGTTTGCTGAAAATCCCGATCCGCTTCAACGAAGAAAAAATTCTGACACTGGCCGACAGCGTGCGCGAAAAGATCAGGCGTTTCTGGAAAACAAAAATACTCGCCCCCAAGTCGGTGAACACCGACAACATCCGCGACACACTCTATCGCAAACGACAACTCTCGCTGGTGCCCTTCATCGGCACAAACCACAAGCTGAGCGCCAACGTGGTGAACGACTATTCCTTCAACATCTTTGGCGGCTATGCGCTGGGCGTTCGCAAGTTTGAAATGGCGGGCATGTTCAACCTCGACCGCGGCGACGTGCAAGGGGTGCAGATGGCCGGGATGTTCAATCTTGTGGGCGGGCATTCAAAGGGGTGGCAAATGAGCGGGCTGTTCAACGTGGTGCGCGACAGTGTGAAAGGTGTGCAGCTGGCGGGTCTTGTGAACGCCGACTGGAATTCGTCGGGAAAAATTTCGGCCGCGGGGCTATTCAACATCACACACCACCAGTCGCGCGGGGTGCACCTGGCGGGGTTGGGGAACCTTACATTGGGAGAACAGAAAGGTCCGCACGCTGCCGGACTTTTTAATTTGGCAACACAGGATGTTCAGGGCGTGCAGGCTGCCGGTCTTTTGAATTTCACGGCGGGCAAAATGAACGGTGCGCAATTGAGCGGCATCCTGAATTTTGCAACACACGAAACAAAGGGAGCGCAGGTATCGGGGATGATAAACGTGGCGGCTACCCGCATGAAGGGCGCACAAGTGTCGGGCCTGCTCAACTATGCCACGCGCATTCAGGGAACACAAGTGGGCTTGATAAACATTTCCGACAGCATCAAGGGTGTGCCCATTGGGTTTTTCAGCTTTGTGCTGAAGGGCTATCACAAAATAGAAGTCTCGGCCGATGAGATCTTTTATACCAACGTGGCCTTTCGCACGGGCGTGCACCGGTTCTATAACATCTTCACGGCGGGCGCAAAGCCCGACACCTTCGAAGGCGACAAAACCCTGTGGATGTTTGGCTATGGTGTGGGCACGGCCCCGCGCCTCAATCGCTGGATCAGTTTGAATGTTGACTTAACGGCCAACCAGGTTGTGCAGGGCAACAGCTTCGAGAAGGTGAATATGATCAACAAAGTTTTTGTTGGCGTGGAGCTGGAGCCGATAAAAAAAGTGGCGTTGGTGGCTGGCATAACGCTGAACGGCTACTTGACCGACACTACCTACAAGGAATACCCCACGCTGTTCACAAACTACACGCCCAGCTTTATCTACGACCACACCTACAGCAACGACATGAACCTGAAGATGTGGTGGGGCGCAAAAATTGGATTGAGATTCCTATAGACTGTTCAGATCACGCCTGGGCTACCTGCATGGCCGGGCGCTTACCCAGTTCTTTCAGCAGTTTGGCGTGACCCATCAGGGCGCCGCTAAAAGTAGGCTCTGCCTTATAGGGCAAATCAAATTCTTCGGCGGTCTGCTTCACAATGCTCGAAATCTTGCGATAGTGCACGTGGCAAACGTTGGGGAAAAGGTGATGTTCTACCTGAAAATTCAAACCACCCACATACCACGAGAACCAGCGGCTCTTGTTGGCAAAGTTGGTGGTGGTGTGGAGCTGATGGATGGCCCACGAATTTTCCATTTTGCCTTCCGCGTCAGGAAGCGGATACTCGGATCCGTCGATGACGTGTGCGGGTTGAAAAATCACGGCGAGTATAAATCCGGCTACATAGTGCATGGAGAAGAAACCGATGAACCACTGGCCAAACGTGATGTCGAGCACCAGCATGGGCAGCACCAGGATGTAGCCCACATAGATAAGTTTTGTGGCAATGAGAATGGCCCACTCGGCCGCGAGGTTGGCTTTTTGTTTTTTCACCATGCCGTCTTTTTGATAGCGGATCAGGCGTGCGAAATCTTTGTGAATCACCCACACGAACGTCATCAGGCCGTAGAAGAACCACGCATAGAGATGTTGAAATTTGTGGATGGCTTTCCAGTTGCCGTGGGGCGACATGCGCAGGATGCCGCGGGGGCTGATGTCTTCATCCACGTCGTGAATGTTGGTGTAGGTATGGTGAAGTACGTTGTGTTGCACTTTCCAGTTGAATGCGCCAGCGCCCATCACGTTGAGCGAGTAGCCTATCAGGTTGTTCACCCAGCTCTTGTTGGAGTAGGCCCCGTGGTTGGCGTCGTGCATCACCGAAAGACCGATGCCGGCAACGCCTGTGCCCATGACCAACGTCAGCAGCCACATGGCCCACCCTTGTGTCACGGTTTGTGTCATCAGCAGGATGTAGGGCGCGAAGAAGAGAACATACATGAACACCGTCTTGAATTTCATTTCGGCGTTTGCATAGCGACTGATGTTGTTGCTTTTGAAATAGTCGTTGACACGATGATTCAACGTCGAGAAAAAGTCGGCTCGGTTAGCTGAAAATCGGATGCTGGTTGCAGGTCTCATGCGCAGTATTGATCTTTTTGTTGTTGAAGTTTTTTATTGGTGGAGGTTAGGAAATAATTGACCCTAAAAGTAGCGAGAATATGATGATAAACGACTGTTAGGATGTTACATTAAGTTCTTGTGAAATGTTTTGCCATAGACACCGTCTGTGATGCCTCGATACAACGGTAAAACTACAATGGAAATTGTGCCACTTTGCTACAGTAACGGTCCACTTCTTACATCCGTGAGAAAGGCTGGTGTGGTGTTTATTTGAGTTCGGCCAGCACGGTGCGTCCACCCTTGGTCACCTCGCCGATCTTCACGTTCACCTTGGCGTCGAGCGGCAGGAAGATGTCGACTCGTGAGCCGAATTTTATGAAACCAAATTCTTCGCCTTGCTGCAACTGTTGATTTTCTTTTACATACCACTTGATGCGGCGGGCCAGTGCACCGGCAATCTGACGGAACAAAACCTCCACACCGTCTTTGGTCTTCACCACTACCGTGGTGCGTTCGTTTTCTGTGCTGGATTTAGGATGCCAGGCCACCAGGTATTTGCCGGGATGATATTTGAAAAAGCTGATCACACCACCCAGCGGCATGCGATTAACGTGCACGTTGATGGGCGACATGAAAATAGAAATCTGTTTGCGTCGGCCTTTCAGGTATTCGGTTTCTTCAGTTTCTTCGATCACCACCACCTTGCCGTCGGCCGGGGCCAGAACCTGGTTGTCATTTTTTTGAACTGTGAAAATGGGAACGCGAAAAAACTGAAGGATGATGAGATAGAACACCACGCTCACAACGATCACCGAATTTTGAACCAGGGTGTTTCCGGGGAGGAAACGCGCCACGGCCCAGTTGAGGGCAAAGAGAACCAATAATAAAACAAAAAGAAGCGTACGGCCTTCGCGGTGTATCGTCATGGGTCTGATGTGTTTAATTTTTCAGATAAAAAAAGAGCAAGCTTTTTCAAAAAAGCCTGCTCGCAAAGTTACGGGTAAATTGGATAAATGCCCAGCACGCGGTTTAGTATCCGCCGCGGAACTTATAGGTTTTCGACACTTTGTCGATGGCCACCATGTAGGCCGCGATGCGCAGGGGCACTTTGTATTCCTGTGCCGTCTTATACACGTTGGTGAAGGCATCTTTCATGATCCGGTCCGAGCGGCGGTTCACGCGGTCGGCCGTCCACTTGTAGCCCAGGCGGTTCTGAACCCACTCAAAATACGAAACCGTCACACCCCCGGCGTTGGCCAGGATGTCGGGCACCACCACAATGCCTTTTTCATTGATGATGTTGTCGGCACGCGACGACGTGGGGCCGTTGGCACCTTCCACGATGAGCTTGGCTTTGATGTTGGGCGCGTTGGAGCTGGTGATTACATCTTCGGTTGCCGCCGGCACCAGCAGGTCCACGGGCAGGGTGAGGAGGTCGGTGTTGCTTATTTTTTCGGCACCTTCAAAACCGTCGAGCGATCCCTTCTTGGAGTCGCGGTATTCGATGGCCTTGGCGATGTCGATTCCTTTTTCGTTGTAGTAGGCACCCGACAAATCGCTGACCGACTGCACCAGCAGGCCGCGTTCGTGCAGGAGGCGTGCTGCCCACGAGCCCACGTTTCCAAAACCCTGCACAGCGCAGGTGGCTTTGTAGGGATTGATTTTCATTTTCTCCATCGCCGCCATGGCCGAAACCATCACACCACGTCCGGTTGCTTCGGTGCGGCCCAGCGATCCGCCCATCACCAGCGGCTTGCCCGTCACCACAGCGTGTGTGGTCATGCCCTGGATGCGCGAATACTGGTCCATGAGCCAGGCCATTTCGCGGGGACCGGTGCCCATGTCGGGGGCGGGAATATCTTTGTCGGGGCCAAACACGCTGGCCATGGCCTGGGTGTAGGCGCGCATGAGGCGCTCAATTTCTCCCGACGACATCTCGCGCGGGTTGCAGGTCACACCTCCTTTGGCACCGCCATAGGGGATGTCTACGACGGCGCACTTCCACGTCATCCATGCCGCCAGGGCCTTCACTTCATCGAGGTTCACGGCGGGGTCGAACCGGATGCCGCCTTTGGATGGACCAAGAATGGTGGAGTGGATCACGCGATAGCCTTCAAACACCTTAATGGTACCGTCGTCCATTGTCACCGGCAGGGAAACGATGACCTGGCGGGCGGGATTTTTCAATACGTTATAGATTTCTTCTTCGAGGCCCAGGAGTTGTGAAGCCACCTGGAAGCGTGACATCATCGCTTCAAAAGGATTCTCTTTGTCTTTCAGCGGTGCCGGTTCAATGTATGCCATAATGAATGGGGTGAACGTTTAGAATGCAGAAGTTAGGATAATTTTTAGTGAGGCCTTTCCTCATTTCGTTGATTTATGAACGGGGGAATCAAAAATCCTTCTCGAAAACGGTTGCAAAGTTAATTAAATTCATTTCACACCGATCTTTTAGCCTGGAAAAAGGCTCGCGGTTGGAAGCATCGACTTATAAGATTTTGCGTAATGATGACAGGCTGAATTTTCTTTTGCAATACATCGAAAATGTCAAACGAAATTCGGTTGAGGAGCATGCCGGATCATGGATAATTTTGACAGGTCCGAGCTGATTTTTTTTGGGGAGGATAGATGTAGTACCCGATTCGCCATCCCCGCCAAGGGAAGAACCAAGGTCTTTGTTTTTAGTATTCGCTTCAGGCGTGCGAGATCTCCAGGAAGGCAACAATGAAGGGAGCCGAAATGAGCAGACCATCGAAGCGGTCGAGGAAGCCGCCGTGGCCGGGAATGGCCGTGCCGGAGTCTTTGATTTCGATGCTGCGTTTCAGAAGCGACTCCACCAGGTCTCCAAAGGTTCCGCCCACAATGATGATGACACCCACAATCATCCACTGGGTTAACGTGAGTGTTTCGAAATAGCGCGACACGCCATAGGCAAAGATGAGGGCGAGCAGGGCGCCGCCAAAAAATCCTTCCCACGATTTTTTGGGCGAGATGCGTTCGAAAAGTTTTCGCTTGCCAAAAAATGTTCCTGCGAAGTAGGCACCGGTGTCGCTGGCCCACAAAATGAAAAGACAGCCAAAGATGATCTGGTAGTTGTAGGTTCCGTTTTCGAATGCCGCCACGTTGAGCAACGCAAACGGTACGGCTACATAAAATATTCCCAGAAACGTGAAGGCAATGTTGGTGAACGGCTTGCGCTCGAATTTTTTATAGAGCTTGATCATGTAGACACACGACACGATCGGGAAAATGAGAAAATAGAAACGATACGACACATCGCCTTTTTCAATAAAGAACGAAAGCAGAAAAATGGCTACGCCGCAAAACGTGCCAAATGTCTTTTGAGGCACGAGGCCATCCAGTCCGGCCAGCTTGTAGAACTCCAGCAGTGAGAACAGGCAGATGATGAAGAACACAGCGCAATAGGTCCATTCGTTCAGACACACTGCCGTGATGATGCCGGCCGAACCGAGCACGCCTGCGATGATGCGTTGAGTGAGGTTGTTGTATTTCGAAAGCGAGTTGGTCACGGTTGAGGTAAAGCTAAAGTTGGCAAATGTGCAAATTACAAACGTTAAACTAAAGGGTCCTGATGGGGTAAGACGGAAGACCCTGAAAAATCTTTTACGTTTGGCGGGTTTTGCCGGTAATGGTTCCAGATGAAATACGACAGGCCCGCAGTGGCCACTACGCCCACCAGCACAAGCGGCCAGGGCGCGGCGGTGTTGTCTTCCATGTTCAGTTCCGTTAACTTTTGCTGGCTCATATAAATGCCCACCACGCCCATGGCATTGTTCACGAAGTGGGCGAAGATGGGCACCCACAGGTTGTCGGACCAATAGTATACATATCCAAACAACGCGCCCAGCAAGAGACGTGGAAAAAATCCAAAGAACTGAATGTGAATGGCGCTGAAGATGAACGCAGACGTCCAGATGGCCAGGTGAATATTTTGTGAGCTGCGCCACAGTTCGCGTTGAATCATGCCGCGAAACACCAGCTCCTCGCCCACGCCGGGCAGCACCGCGATGACCAACAATGCCAGCATCACGTCCGACAGCGAACTGAAATGCGTTAGCGATTCCGTGATTTTTGCCGCCATGTCTTCTTTCTCGCGGGCCCACGTTTCGAAGGCTTTCATCGACTCGGGAAAATGCATGACGCTGTTCCATTCCGAAATGGGAGATATGGCCACAAGAAAGGCGACGCCAAGAAAAACAACGGCCAGCAGAATTTGTCCGAGTTTAGGTTGGTCAGGAAAAAATGGTGAAAGCGATTTGTGTTCCAGAAAACGGATGTGCATCACCGGAAAAACAACGAGACCCACAAACGCCGCAATGCCCTGCACCACCATGCCCGCCAGGAAGAAACCGGGGTTGTCGGAACCGGTTTGCAGGTCGTTCAGCAAGTTGCCGTCGTAAATCTGCGAACCCACGGCAAAGCCGAGCAGCGGACCCACCACCACAAACCCGATAAAAACCGTGATCAGGATGAGCACAAACGATAGAAAAGGTGAGCGGTCTGAAACTAGATTACGGTGGTCTGACATTGACAAATTCCTCATTATCTTTGCGCCAAAGATGGTAAAAATAGGTCAAATAGAGTTGGGCGAATTTCCTCTGTTGCTGGCGCCCATGGAGGATGTGAGCGACCCGCCGTTTCGTGCCGTGTGCAAGGAAGGTGGGGCCGACCTGATGTATACCGAGTTCATTTCCAGCGAAGGCCTCATCCGCGATGCGGCCAAAAGCCGGCAAAAACTCGACATCTTTGAATACGAGCGCCCCATCGGCATCCAGCTGTTTGGCGGCGACATCGGCAACATGGTGGGCTCGGCCGAGATTGCCACGGCCGCCAACCCCGACCTCATCGACATCAACTACGGTTGCCCCGTGAAAGCCGTGGCCTGCCGCGGCGCCGGCGCCGCGTTGCTGCAAGACATCCCCAAGATGGTGTCTATGACGGCCGAAATAGTGAAATGCACGCACCTGCCCGTGACTGTGAAAACACGCCTGGGCTGGGACGATAAAACCAAAAACATTGTGGAGGTGGCCGAGCGTTTGCAAGACATCGGCATCAAGGCCCTCACCGTGCACGGCCGCACCCGCGTGCAGATGTATAAAGGCGAAGCCGACTGGACACTCATTGCCGCCATCAAAAACAATCCCCGCATGAACATCCCCATCTTCGGCAACGGCGATGTGGACACCCCGGAGAAAGCGCTGGAATACCGGAACCGCTATGGGGTGGACGGCATCATGATTGGTCGCGCCGCCATTGGCTATCCGTGGATATTCAACGAGATAAAACACTATTTCCGCCACGGCGAAAAGCTGCAGGCACCCGACATGGCCGAACGCGTGCGCGCCACAAAAAAACACCTCGAGTTTTCGGTGCGGTGGAAGGGCGACCGGCTGGGCATCTTCGAAATGCGCCGTCACTATTCCAGTTACTTTAAAGGTGTTCCCGATTTCAAACCTTTTCGCACGCGACTCGTGGAAGTAGAAACAGAAACGGAAATCATGGCCATCCTCGACGAAGTGACCGAATACTATTCGTCACTGACCCTGGCATAAAAAAGACCAACCACGGTTTTGCGTTTGTGAACCCGAATTTTTTTGCGTCGGGATGTTGTTTTTGTATTCATTTGTTTCCCAACACCTTCTTATGAATAGTAATCCACGCACAAAAGCTTTTATTCTATTAGGATTGCTTGCGCTCATCTGGGGCACGTCTTTCATTCTCATCAAACAAGGCCTCAAAGCGTTCGATGCCGACGAGGTGGGTGCTTTGCGTGTAGCCTTTGCGTCATTGTTTCTCCTTCCGGTGGGTCTAACGCACCTGAAAGAATTGAAGCGCGACGACTATGAGAAGTTGTTTGCGTCGGGCATGATGGGAATTTTTATTCCGTCGTTTCTTTTCGCGCTCGCGCAAACGCGCATGCCCAGTTCCATGGCCAGCGTGCTCAACACCCTCACGCCCATTTTCACAATGTTGATCGGAGCCATTCTTTTCCGGCAGCAATTCAAGCTGCTCACCATTGTGGGCATCATCCTCGGGTTTGCGGGGACGGTGCTGCTGAGCTTGTCGCGTTCGGGAGCAACCATCACCGGCTTCAATGCCTTTGCGTTGCTGATTGTGCTGGCCTGTTTTTTCTATGGATCAAACCTCAACCTCATCAAATTCAAAATTCTCGACGTGCGTTCCATCACCATCACAAGCGTGTCGCTCATGATGATCGGGCCCCTGGCGTTTATCTATCTACTGGGGTTCACCGACGTGGTGCACAAGCTGACCACGGTTGACGGTGCGTGGAGGTCGTTTGGATTTATTGCTGTGTTGGGTTTGATGAGCACCGCGGTGGCCACGATCTTGTTCAATCAGTTGGTAAAGATCAGCACGCCCATGTTTGCCAGTTCCGTTACCTACCTCATTCCCATTGTGGGGGTGATGTGGGGCATGTTTGACGGCGAACAACTTCAGGGCGGACATTTTATTGGCATGGCCGCCATTGTGGGTGGTGTGTATCTGGCCAACCGGAAAAAATAAAGTAGATTCCTGCGAGAAGTATTATTGATTTTACGTTAGCGACAACGCTTCCGTGGAAGGCTTGCTCAAGGGTTGGTCTTCTTCAATGGAAGGAGTGTCGAGATTTGATTCCTGTCGGGGCGGATCTGGAGCGTGTGATGGGCGATGGGTTTCGAGGCAGTACACCACTGCGCTTCACAAATCTGAAACAACGCTTAAACCACCAATTCAAAATATGAAAACCGTATTCGACAAACCCACGCGCGACGAACTGATTCGCCGCATCGATTCGCTTTCGGAAAACGACACGGCGCAATGGGGCAAGATGAGTGTTTATCAGATGGCGAAACATTGCGCGTTGTGGGAAGAAATGGTGATGGGCACACTGCCGATCAAACGCGCATTTATTGGCTACCTGTTTGGAAGGCTTGCATTGAAGCAATCTCTGAAAGACGACAAACCTATGGGCCACAATGCGCCCACCAGCCCAAAGCTCCTGGTGAAGGAACGACATGGCGACCTGGCAGCCGAGAAAAAGAAATGGAAAACGTTGTTGGAAGAAAACGCACAATCGCCGGCGCGCAACTTCGTGCACCCATTTTTCGGAACGATAACCACGGAACAACTCGGCTATCATGCCTTCAAGCACATCGATCATCATCTTCGGCAATTCAATCGATAGGAGGGAAAATCAATCCACTCACCTGTGAGACCGGAAGGTTAACGCCGCTCGGATGGAATACATCGCGAATTAATGTTTACTTCATCCGACCGGTTTTTTTTCGATCGGAATTTTTTCGTATTTGAATGTAGGAGCCCTTCACACTGATGTTATGCATCGGTGTGAACGGGCTTTTTTGTTTCTATTCATAAACCAAAATCCTACACGTTATGAAAATTCAACAAAAAATTCTTCCCTTCCTTTTTCTGATCGCTTGTGTATTTTCCTGTAGAGACGCAGGAGACAATGTTGTGCCACCGTCGGAACTTCCCGATGAGAACATGGTGTCGATTGACGAAGCCATAGCCTTTGCATCCGTGCAAACACCCAACGTGATAAGCGGAAACGGGCGCACGGCGCGGCAAAAAATCAAACGTGCGGAAACGTTGAAACGCGGAGGCACATTGCCTGCGGCGTATGTGGTGAACTATGAAGGCGGCGGCTTTGTAATTCTCTCGGCCGACAACCGACTGTCGCCGGTGCTGGCACACTCGGATGCGTCGACGTTCCGAACGGACACGCTCATGCCGGAAGGATTGAAAGAATGGCTCGATGGCATCGGCAACACCGTGCGTCAACTTCGCAGCGCGCATGTAAAACAGGACCCGGCAGTGAAGCGACTGTGGAAGTCGTATACTGAAACGCCCAAGCGAACGCGTTCAAAAAACGGTCGCATTGTCTACGGCCAGGTGGGCGATTGCAACAATGGTGACACGCAATTTTATCAAACCGTGAGTGTAGATCCGCTTGTACTTTCCACATGGGACCAAACAGCAGGCTACAACAACCTGCTGGCCAACTGGGGATGTGGCGGAACCGGCAACGGGCGTGTGCTCACCGGGTGTGTGGCCACGGCCATGGCACAGGTGATGCGCTATTGGCAATTTCCCACAACCTATACCTGGGGCGCGATGCCACTCGGGAGCGGAAGCGCGGAAACCTCGCGGTTGATGCGCGATCTGGGACTGCCTGCCAATTTGAACATGAGCTATTCGTGCACAGCATCGGGTGCCTTTGGCACAGCTATTCCGGGCACGTTCGCCAACTTTGGTTATCCGACACCAAACTATGCGAGCTATAACTACAATACGGTGAGATTCGATCTGGCCAATGATCGCCCTGTGGTGATGGGAGGCTCCGGTCCAAGCGGCGGACATTGCTGGGTGGTAGACGGTTTCTCCGAACAACATTACTACACCTGCGGACCCGACCCCAACACACCCGGCGAGTGGATTTCAACGTATGTGGGTGTATCAAAAGCCATTCATGTGAACTGGGGATGGTCGGGCGTATTCAATGGATATTTTGGTACGTCCAATTTCAATCCGGGAAGCATGTCTTTTAATACCAACGACATCATGGTCACCAACATTCATCCATAGCAGCCACAACACAGATTGTTTGCACATCAGATATGAAAGGTCGCTCCACGAACGGGGCGACTTTTTTAATGCTGGGGATTTTGCGTTATTGATGTTCACTAAAACCCACTCTTCTTGAATTCATTTCAGGAGTTTTTATCTACTGCAGCAAGCTACATCTGGTGGCCGGTGCTGTTTCTCATTCTCGGTGGAGGATTGTTCTTCCTGTTTTATTCGGGGTTTATTCAATACAGATATTTTTTTCACGCGGTGCGCATTCTGGCCGGCAAAGACGAAGATAAAAACGCGCCGGGGCAGATCAGTGCCTACAAGGCGTTGTCAACCGCGCTCGCGTCAACGGTAGGGATGGGTAATTTGTCAGGAGTGGCTGCGGCCATTGCGTTGGGCGGACCGGGTGCTTTGTTCTGGATGTGGATGACGTCGCTGGTGGGGATGTCGACAAATTTTTTCACGAGCACACTGGCCAGCCTCTATCGTGGCAAAGATTCGACCGGCGAAGTGCAGGGTGGGCCCATGTATGTGATTCGCGAAGGCCTCGGAAAAAAGTGGAAGCCTATGGCGACCCTGTTCTGTGTGTGCTGCATGATTGGCGCGTTGCCCATCTTTTCGGCCAACCAGCTCACGCAGGCTCTGGTCGACATCGGGTTGCCACTTGCCGGTGTGCACGAAACGTTTGTGGCGATTGGCGGCGTGACACTTAGTGTGCAGAAGCTTGTCATTGGCATCGTGGTTGCCGTGCTGGTGTCGGTGGTCATTATAGGCGGCATCCAGCGCATTGGCACATGGGCGGGAAGCATGGTACCGTTGATGATTGTGTTGCATTTTATTTCTGTCGTGGTCATTCTGGTGGTGCATGCCGATGTGGTGCCCTACTATTTCAAACTTATTTTCACCGATGCCTTTGCAGCCGAACATTTTCACGGGAATCCTTTTCTCGGGGGCGTGTTGGGTGGGCTCATCATGCTGGGTGTTCGCCGCGCCACGTTTTCGAATGAAGCGGGCATTGGCACGGCGCCCATGGCCATGGGCGCATCGAAGAGCACCGCGCCCGTGCGCGAAGGTTTGCTGTCGATGCTGAGTCCCGTCATCGACACCATCATCTCGTGCTCGCTGACGGCCATGGCCATACTCACCACGGGCGTGTGGAAGACCACAGGGGCATCGGGCATCACGCTCACGTCGATGGCCTATCGCGAAGCCATGCCCTATGGTGGCGAGGTGGTGTTGCTTGTTTGTGCTTCGGTGTTTGCTATCAGCGCGCTCTTCTCCTATAGCTATTACGGCCGAAAGGCATTGGCCTTTATGATAGGTGAAAACAAAAGCCAGTGGTACGACTACTTCTATATCTTCACCATTGTGGTTGGCGCCGTGGTGTCGCTCGACATTGTGTTGAACATGATCGACATTGCATTTGCGCTCATGGCCGTGCCCACCATGCTTTCGGCATTTGCGTTGGCACCGGCGGTGAAGAAGGAAGCTGCAAAATATTTTGGTGCACTGCACGGGAAAAAATAAAAGCGGCTCGCGATGTTTAACAACGCGAGCCGCTTCTTCTGGTAAGAACGCTTACTTCAATGTCAGCGTCACCACAACCGGCAGGTGGTCGGAGGGATAATATTTCCCGTCGTTGTCGTCAATGGCTTTGTAGCCCGATGGCGTCCACGGTTTGGTGTAGAAAATGTAGTCGATGGGGTTGCACTTCATGGCGCCTACTTTGAATCCGCAGAATGTTCCGGGAGCTTCTTTTGGTGCCGTGTCGAGCAGGCTGATGTCTGTTGGGTCGGCCATCACGGCAAAGGGAGGTTCTTCGCGTGTGCAGTTGAAATCGCCGGTGAGAATCACGGGCAGATTTTTCCGCAAGGCCGCAGCTTTCTTTTTCAGCAGCGCGGCGCTGTTTTTTCTGGCCTCTTTGCCGATGTGATCGAAGTGTGTGTTGATCACCAGGAATTCTTTCTTTGTCTTCTTGTCTTTCAGAATGGCCCAGCTGGCCACACGCGTGATGGCGGCATCCCAGCTTTTGCTGCCGGCCACGTCGGGTGTTTCCGAAAGCCAGAAGGTGTTGTGATCAATCACCTCGAACTTGTCTTTCTTATAGAGCAAAGCCGAATATTCGCCTTTTGTTTTTCCATCGTCGCGACCCACGCCCACATAGCCATAGGCCGGAACATTTTCAACGATACCCATCAGCTGATGATGAATGGCCTCTTGCACACCCAGCACGTCGGGGTCGTATTTTTTTATGAGGTCATACACCTTGTGCGCGCGCTTGGGCCATTGATTCACGCTGTCGACCGGTGTGTCGAGCCGGATGTTGTAGGTCATCACCTTAACCGACTGTGCAAAGGTTGTTGCCATAATAAGCCATGCGAAAAGGGTGAAGTGAATTTTCATGGTGGTTGAGTTAGCCAATCGTTTCGTTTCTATTGAACTGTTAACGTGAAGAGGTGTTGCTGATGAGTGGTCCATAATAAATGGCATTCATCAACATCTTGTTCGAACCCAGCCAGAACGCTCGGAAACACAGGTTGTCGGTGAAGCCCACCACACGTCCTTGTCCATAGGCCGTGACACCCGCCACGGCGCTTTCTTTCACCTTGCCATAGTTCTGTTTCGAAATGTAGCCGCTGATCAGCGGGGAGGCCGTGAACACTACGGGATTGCCATATGCATTTTTCGCTTTCTCCATAAAAAGATTGTTCGACTTGAAAATCGGGATGCGGGCATTGGTGTAGCCATAGAGCAACGGATGCGTGAGGTCTACCGTGGCTTCGAAGATGGCGCCGCTGGTTTCCTGCGCGCCGGTATATTCATCGATGTCGCCATACGGACGCGGTTTGATGACGGCATCTTTTTTCTCGTCTTCTTTTTTCATATCAAACCGGCCAAGACCGATGTTGGTGAGCCAGGTCACAGAATTTTCCAGGCCAATGATCACGCCACCGGCTTGTGTCCACGCTTTCAGTTTTTCTTTTGTCGCTTCGCTGAGCGCAGGTGTTGAAACGGTTGGAGGCAGGATGAGAGTGTTGTATTTATTCAGGTTTGTCCGGTCAAACACATTCACAGGAATGAGCGACACGGGAATTTGAAAACGCGTGTCTAGCATGTGCCACACTTCGCCGACATCGGTGGGCGATATGCCATCGCCTACCAGCATGCCGATGACGGGCTTCTTCAAGGGGAGAAACGAACCGCTGCCCAGGCTCACACCTTTATAGTCGAGGCCGGTGTTGAAGGCATACACATCGATGCCGTCTTTCGAGACAATTTCGTTCACGATAAACTCAATCTGGTCGGCATTCTTTTCCTGGCTGCCCACTTCCAGCAACAACGCGCCACGGTCGAACTTGCGGCCGTCGGTGCTATAGAACGGATCGCTGGCAACTTTCAAACGCAGGCCATGGCTGAGGATGCGATAGATGGCGCGCGGTGCATAATAGCCATACGACTCAAACACATATGCATATTCACTCTTGCCGCCCACGCGTTTTCCCTCGGGCATTTTTGGTGTGGTAAGTTTTTCGCCAAAGGCCGGTGTGGCTTTCAGCTCTTCATAGTCAAGACCAAATGCCAGGGGCAAGGTCCAGCTGGAGATGTCGTAGAACAAACTGTCTTTGAACGTGGAGCGTTTTTCGAACATGCCTTTGATGAGCTTATACTGTGCCTGGTTCATGGGCACCACATAGCTTGACGCGGCCACATATGTTTTTCCATTCACCGTTTGATTGGAACCGACTTTGTAGATATCTACATTTTGTCGTGCAATGATTTCGGCGAGATAGAATGCGCGCACCGGATCTTTCGAAGATCCGAAGAGGTAGGCTTTCACCGGATCTTTTGCAGCTTCGGCAACGGCATCTTTAAAAAATTGGCGCTGATAGTTCAGCAAGTCTTCGCGCAAGGTGTTCACGGCCTTCAACGAACTGAGGGCCGTTGTAAATTGATTGCGCACCGTGAAGGGAAACGTGAGCACACCGTTGATGCTTTCCTGTGAGTGGCCGCGCGAGCTGGCCTGTTCAAACAAAATGCCGATCGATCCCTGCACATCGGGAAACGTGGAGCCTTTGCCATAATAGAAATCGTCGTAGCCTTCTTGTGTATAATAGAACGAGCCGATCTCATCGAGCGCTTTTGCGTGAAACTCGCCGATGCGTTTGGTCAGCTCCAGATTTTTTTCGGGTGTGAGCGGGTGCATGCGTGAGGGCACGCCGGGTTGAAAAAAGAATGTGGCGTTGGTGCCCATCTCATGGTGGTCCGTGAGCACGTTGGGTTTCCATTTCTGAAAACTTTTCACGCGCGCCTGCGACTCGGGATGTTGGGCCACAAGCCAGTCGCGATTCAGATCGAACCAATAGTGGTTGAAGCGGCCGCCGGGCCAGGCTTCGTTGTGTTCGGTGTCGTTGGGGTCGGTGCTGATGACCTGGCTCTTGCGCGAGTTCACCCAGCTGCTGAAGCGCTGCATGCCGTCGGGGTTGTAGCTGGGGTCAAACAAAATGATGGTGTTGTCCAGATACGATTCGATGTCTTTGCCTTTGGCCGCAGCAAAATGATAGGCGGCGAGCAATCCGGCATTCACGCCGCTGGCCTCGTTGCCATGGATGCTGAAGCCGATGTAGAACACGGCCGGCATGTTCTTGGTGTCGAGCGACGACGATTTTGCGGGGTCGGCCAGCTGAACGTGCTGGCTTCGGATGGCCTCCAGGTTCTGATGATTTTTGGGCGAGGTGATGGTGAGCAGCAACAGCGGGCGGCCTTCGTAGGTATGGCCCGTCACTTCCAGTGTCACGCGGTCTGACGCTTTGTCGAGCGCATACATATAATTGACAAGCCGGTCGTGGGTCACGTGCCATTCGCCCACCTCGTGGCCGATGATGGATTTGGGTGTGGGGATGGCCGGGTCGTAGGTTACGCCCTCCGGAAGGTAGTAGGAGAGGTCGGGTTGACCACTCGTATAAATTGCAATCGATGTAAGAAAAAAGGTAAGAAGAAAAGATCTCAGCATGTTTCCGTTCGGTTTAGGAGTCGATAATGGGCAAATAAAATATTCTTTATCAAACAATTAGGACAATTTTTATGAGTGGCACCTGAATCATTGTTACCTTATTGTAAACAATTTGTGGAAAGAATTAAAAGTGCTTTAAAGGTTAAGTGTTACCATTCGGGTATTTTTGTTCCGCTCTAACTAAATCTAATCTAAATCAAACGTATGAGAAAAACTTTACTGTTAATGGCCTTGCTGCTGGTCTCGCTTGGAGCCTGGTCGCAGGTAACGACGTCTTCCATGTCGGGGATTGTCACGGATGCCAATGGCGAGGCGCTACCCGGTGCCACGGTCATTGCCGTTCACACGCCTTCGGGAACTTCGTATGGAACAACGACCCTGGCCGATGGCCGCTACACACTGCCCGGCATGCGCGTGGGTGGACCTTATTCTGTTAAATACACTTTTGTAGGATACAAAGAACAGAGCGTCGATAACATTTACCTTAGCCTGGGTGTGGCTGCCGACGTGAGCGTGAAGCTGGTAGACGAAAGCACACAACTTGAAGAAGTGGTGGTGTCTGCCGGACGCAACGACATCTTCAGCTCCGATCGCACGGGTGCTGCAGCATCGTTCACACGAGAAAATCTGAACAGCCTCCCCACCATTGGTCGTAGCGTGAACGACATCGTGAAATACAATGCGTATGGCAACGGCCGCTCTTTTGCCGGTCAGGACAGTCGCTTCAACAACTTCACCATCGACGGTTCGGTATTCAACAACGGTTTTGGTTTGGGTAGCTCCGCGCAAGCCGGTGGCCGCACAGGAACTTCAGCTGTTTCGTTGGATGCCCTTGACGAAGTGCAATTGAACGTTGCACCGTTCGACGTGCGTCAATCAGGTTTTGCCGGTGCCGGCATCAACGCCGTGACCCGCTCGGGCACAAACGACGTGTCGGGTTCGGTGTATTATCTCTTCCGCAACAGCAAGAACAACATGACCGGCAAGAAAGCCGACGGCAACGATCTTCCTCCCGTGAGCTTGAAAGAAAGCACCGTGGGTTTCCGTGTGGGCGGTCCCATCATCAAAAACAAATTGTTCTTCTTTGCCAACATGGAGCAATTCAAAAGCTCACAACCTGCGTTGGATTGGGTAACGGACGGACCGGGCGCCACGGGTAACAAATCGCGTGTGACCACCGCCGACATGAACGACCTCAAAGCCTTTATGCTGGAAAAATTCGGTCGCGACCTCGGAGCCATCGACAACTTCAACAACGAGATCAAGAGCACCAAAGGACTGTTGCGTCTGGACTACAACATCGACAATCACAACAAAGTGTCGGTTCGCTATTCGCATCACGACTCCGAGTCGGACGCGATCATCAGCAACAGCAATAGCAGCAACACGGCCGGAAACGGAAACCGCACAAACATTGCCAACGCCATCTCGGCACAGAACACGGGCTATGTTATTAAAGACAACACCCGTTCCATCGCCGCGGAGTGGAACTCGACGTTTGCCAGCAAATTTGCCAACAACCTGATCGCTACGTTCAACAAACAAATTGAAGACAGACGCTACAAGGCCGACATGTTCCCCACCATCGACATTTTGGGTGCGGGCGGAAGCACGTATACTTCAGTTGGTTTCGATCCGTTCACACCCAGCAACAAGCTGAACTATTCAACGCTCAACATCACCGACAACCTCACTTACTTTGCCGGCAAGCACACGCTCACGGCCGGTATTGCATATGAGTACTACAAGTCGAACAACGTGTTCTTCCCTTCGTCGAACGGTGTGTATGTGTATAACTCCATCGCCGATTTCAAAACGGCTGTGAACGATGCCTTGTCGCCCAACCCAAGCGCCGTTTCGCCGGTGACCGTGGCACGCTATAATCTCCGCTATTCGTTGTTGCCTGGTGGCGCCGAGCCTCTGCAGGTGTTGAAGGTTTCTACCTACAGCTTCTATGTGCAAGACGAATGGCAAGCCACACCCAAACTGAAAATCACAGCGGGTGTACGCGGCGATCTGTTCAAGTATGACAACGCCACCGCGACTGACTTTAACAACCCCGTAGTGGAAGCGTTGACGTTTAAAGACGAAAATGGTGCTGACTATAAAGTAAGCACCGGTGCATTCCCGAAAGCCCGCGTGTTGCTGTCGCCTCGCATCGGCTTCAACTATGACGTGACTGGCGAGAAGACGACACAGATTCGTGGAGGTACCGGCATTTTCGTGTCGCGTATTCCCCAGGTATTGGTGTCGAACCAGTTGGGTAACAACGGTGTGAACACTGCCGTGTTGAACGTTACAGCAACAACAGCATATCCGTTCAGAGTTGACCCTAAAGAGTTTATTCCCACCACTACCACCGACATCACGAAACTTCCTCCTTACGTTGTTAATGCAACGGACCCTAATCTGAAGTATCCCATGGTGTGGAAGAGCAACATCGCCGTAGATCAAAAACTCCCCTGGGGTTTGATTGGAACGGCCGAAGTGATCTACAACAAAACCATCCAAGGTCTTCGCTACATCGACGCCAACCTGAAAGGTCCGGACCGCACCTTCCCGGGTGCCGACGGTCGTCCACGTTTCCCCGCATCGGGCGTGACGGGCGCAGGTGTTAACGCAGCGCGCTACTACAACACTGCCGTGACCAACGTGTTTGTGTTGAAAAATACAAAAGAAGGCTACTCCTATACCATCACCGGTAAACTTGAAAAACCTGCAGCCAAAGGATTTGGCGGAATGTTGGCCTACACCTATGGTCAGGCAAAAGACATGCAGTCGGTGAGCAGCACCGTGGAAGCAAACACCGCCACCGTGTTGGGTCAGAACTATCTGGGTGCTGCCTATGCCAACAACGATCTGCGTCATCGCATCGTGGGCTTTGCAAACTACCGCATCAACTACGGCGAAAAGTTTGGTGGATCAACCATGGTGTCGTTGGGTATGGTGTCGTATAGCGGCGGAAACTCGTCGACTGGTAACCCTGGAAAGATTTCGTATACCTACGGCAGCGAGTTGAACGGCGACGGTCAAACAACCAACGACTTGATCTATGTGCCCAACAGAGGTACAGACTTCGCGTTCGCACCGTTCTCTACAACCTTCACCGACATCGCCGGCAACAAGATCACCAAAAATTTCACGGAAGCCGAGCAGCAAGCTGCCTATGATTCTTACATCGAAGGCAACAGCTATCTGAAAACCCGTCGTGGACAGTATGCCGAAAGAAACGGCGGCGTGTATCCCTGGTTGACCCGCTTCGACTTCACATTGGTTCAGGACTTCTACATCAAGGTCGGAGAGAAAGAAAAGAAGAACACGCTTCAACTTCGTTTGGACATCCTGAACGTAGCCAACCTGTTGAACAACAAATGGGGATTGGGCTATGCCACAACCAACGCCAACCCGATCTCGATCGATCACCTGAACGCCGACGGAACTCCAGTATACAAACTGGCAACCCAGGCCATCAAAGTGAACGGCGACAACGACGTTGTTCTCATCAAAGATTCGTTCATCAAGAGCGCAACGCTTGACAACGTATGGCAGGCACAGGTGGGCATCCGCTACATCTTTAACTAATACACTATTCACAATAACAAACAGAAGCACCTCGACAACGGGGTGCTTCTTTTTTTTTAACGGTATGAAACGCAACCTGCTCTTGTTCATGCTCACGCTGTTTAGCCTTCACGCCATGGCCCAATGGAAAACCGACACCCGGAAACTCTGGATCTGCGGCCATCGCGGCGGATTCTATGACGCGTTTGCAGAAAACTCGTTGCCCCTTTTCAAACACACCGAAAGCCAAAGCAAGCTCAAACCCGTGGTGCTGGAACTTGACATCCGCAAGAGCGAAAGCGGCAAACTCTATATACTTCACGACGAAACGGTGGACCGCACCACCACGGGCACCGGCAAGATCGCAGCGCTCACGGATACATACCTGGCTTCGCTGTTTTTGAAAGACGCAAAAGGCAACAT
The DNA here is from genome assembly GCF_016735595.1 of Chryseolinea lacunae. Classification (GTDB taxonomy): domain Bacteria; phylum Bacteroidota; class Bacteroidia; order Cytophagales; family Cyclobacteriaceae; genus Chryseolinea; species Chryseolinea lacunae. Next base: position 347,182 of record NZ_JAERRB010000006.1, on the reverse strand, counting down.
CACCAACCAACGTCTGCTCACCTTCGACGATTTTTTGACATATGCCGCGCAGGCAAACATCGTCATGATGCTCGACATAAAGACCGATGTGTGGGTCGAAGCCATCGCCGCTGTGAGCAAAGCATCGTTGCTCGACAAAACCATTGTGCTCACGTTCAAGATTGAAAACACAAAGAAAGTTTACGACGCGTCACAACAGGTTCTTATCTCGTGTTTGGTGCGCGACGAAAAAGATTGGCTGGCCATTGAAGCACTTTCCATTCCAACAAAAAATCTGGTGGCCTACACAACTGACACAACACCGGCGGCTTTGGTAACAAAACTTCGTGCATTGCACGTGCCCAACATGAAAGACGTTAGCGAATTCACAAAACACAAAGGCGCCCTTTTGACACCGGATTTTTACCGGAACTATGTAGAAAAAAGTTACATCGATATTTTAATAACGGACTATCCGATTGAGGTTTCCAGCGTGTTTTAGGGCTTTTCGGGATTCTACCTTACGTTCGTGTCGCCAGAGTTCAGTGAGCCCGCTTTTAATATCCGGCAGAATGTAGTAAGTTCAAGGTCCTATGGTTGGGGCCCGTCGGTTTTTTCTGTCTGCTTTGCTTCTCTTTGCAGTCTGTTCTTCATGTCATGAACAACAGAAGCGCGACTTTTTTTCCGGCCCTGAAGTAAACATCGATCTCGATGCCATTCGCAAACGCGGCTACATCAACGCGCTTGTCGACAACAACTCCATCAGCTATTTTATTTACAAAGGTCATCCCATGGGCTATGAGTATGAATTGCTGCAGTTGCTGGCAAAACATCTCAACGTAACGCTAAAAATAAAAGTAACATCCGGTGTGGAGCCCGCCATTCAACAGTTGAACAAAGGCGAAGGCGACATCATTGCGTTTCCACTCACCATCAACAAGGCGCGGCGCAAGCAGGTAACCTTCACACGACCACATTTCAATACCTATCAGGTGCTGGTGCAACGCAAGCCCAGCAATTGGAAACGACTCATGCTGAATCAGCTTGAAGAAAACATGATACGCAACCCGGCCGACCTCATCGGAAAAGAAGTACATGTGATCAAAGGCACCAGCTATGAGATTCGCCTCAAAAATTTGTCGGAAGAACTGGGTGGCGACATCATCATTAAAGAAGACACCATCACCGCCGAAAGCGAATCGCTGATTCGAAAAGTGGCGTTGGGAGAAATTGACTACACCGTGGCCGATCACACCATGGCACGCGTCAACTCGGCCTACTATCCAAACCTCGATGTGAACACCGTGCTGAGTGTGCCACAACAAATTGCGTGGGCGGTGCGCTCCAACTCTCCCGAACTGGTGAAAGAAATAGACACGTGGCTCGGAAAAATCAAGGCCGATGCAACCTTCATGGTAATCTACAATCGCTATTTCAAAAGCCCGCGCACGTCGCTGGTGCGGATGAACAGCGACTACTCTTCGTTTGGGGGCAACAAGCTTTCGCCCTATGATGAAATGATTAAGGTGGGTGCGGAGAGCCTGGGTTGGGATTGGCGCCTGCTGGCGTCGGTGGTCTATCAGGAATCGAAATTCACGTTGCACAGCGAATCGTGGGCGGGGGCAAAAGGACTGATGCAGCTTATGCCGGCCACAGCGAAACGTTTTGGCGCAAAAGATCTGAGTGACCCGCAGCAAAGCATTCACGCCGGTGTGAACTACCTGAAATATCTCGACAAGTATTGGATGAAAAGCGTGTCTGACCCCGCCGAACGATTAAAGTTTGTGCTGGCTTCCTACAACGCCGGTCTCGCGCACATCATCGATGCGCGGAAGCTTTGCCGGAAATACAAGAAGGATCCCAACGTATGGGATGAGAACGTTGAATATTTCCTGCTAAAAAAATCGGAACCGAAATATTATCGCGACCCGGTGACCAATGCTGGCTACTGTAAATGTGAAGAGCCGGTGAACTACGTGAAAGATGTGCTCGATCGTTTTGAACAATACAAATACCACATCAAGCTTCCTGCATTCGACGAACAAGCTGTTGAAAATCTAAAGACTGCCAGGTAGTGGCCAGGTGGGGCAACTTCATCACATCGTCCATTATTCTTTTTTGTTTTCGACCCAACGCCTGCGCTTCCGAATAGCGAATGGTGTCGTGAAAGGTGACCATGGAGTATTGGGGAATCCATTGTTCGGGATAGAGCTCGTGTAGCCTGGCTTCAATTTTTTTACGAAGCAGAAAATCGGCGTCAGCCACCAGGTCGCGCATCTCGATGAAGTTATCCAGCGCGAGCTGCGCAATGGCGTCGGTGTCTTGCTTGCGTTGCGATTGAAACATGGGCAGCACAACATCCCAATCGTCGTGATGTGTGTCGAGCAGTTCGTTCAGCACGCGACAGTCTTCGAAGCCCGCGTTCATGCCTTGTCCGTAGAACGGCACAACGGCGTGTGCGGCATCGCCAATCACCAGCGTTTTGTTCTTCACCCAGGGATAACACTTCATGGTGACCAGCGACGAGGTGGGATTGGTTTGATAGTCGTGCAACAGGTCGGGCATCAACGCCACTGCATCGGGAAATGTGTTTTTAAAAAAGGCAACGATGTCTTCGTTTGTCTTTAGCGAAGCGAACGACGTTGCGCCTTCAAACGGAAAGAACAACGTGCACGTGAAACTTCCGTCGGGATTGGGCAGCGCGATCATCATGAAACTTTCGCGCGGCCAGATGTGCAATGCATTTTTCTCCAGCAGAAAACTTCCGTTCGGCCCGGCGGGAATGTGCAGTTCCTTGTAGCCGTGATCGATATAGTCTTGTGAATAATCAACACGGTCGGTGAACTGCAACGCCGCGCGCACCGCCGAGAAAGCGCCGTCGGCTCCGATGATTGCATCGAAAGCCAATTTTTTTTCACCGCCGTTCTGCTGCAACGTCAGCGTTGTTTTTTGCAGATCGACGTGTGCCACACGCTGGTTGAAATGAAAATTCACGCCTTGCGCTTCGGCGCCGTTTATCAACACAACATTGAGGCCGCTTCGCGAGATGGAGTTGATGAACTGTCCTTGCTTGCCATAGGGTAGGGAGGAAATTTGTCCCTGCACACTGTGCATCACACGCCCGTGCATTGGAATAGCCACGCGTCTCAACGCATCGCCAAGACCCACTTCGTCGAGTGCGCGAATGCCGCGTGTGCTCAACGCCAGGTTGATGGAACGTCCGGCTTGCAATGTTTCGGCGCGCAGGTCGGGGCGGCGCTCAAACACGTCAACACGATAGCCGCGTTTGGCCAGATATAAGGCCAGCAACGATCCCACGGGGCCGGCACCGGCAATGGCAATGTGTTTGTCCGTTTTCACTTCAGTGCTTTCTTGAACAAAAGACCTAACTGATATACATCGTCAAAGGAATTGTAGAGCGGTGCAGGGGCCAGGCGAATCACGTTTGGCTCGCGCCAGTCCACAATGGCACCGGCTTTGGTGAGCGCATTAAAAATCTTTTTCCCATCGCGCAGCATCAACAACGAAAGTTGCGCGCCGCGTGCTTCGATAGCCGACGGTGTGATGATGGTGAAATATTTTCCGTCGGGGTCTATATCCTTCAACAAAAATTCAAGGTAGCTGGTCAGCAAGATGCTCTTCACGCGCACGGCTTTCATGCCGGCTTCATTAAAAATTTCGAGTGAAACCAACAGGGCCGCACTTTGCAGAATCGGAATGTTGGAGAGCTGCCATCCGTCGATGCCTTCCATGGGCTTGAACCCTTTGCGCATCTGGAATCTTTCTTTCTCCACATGCCCCCACCATCCGGCAAACCGGGGACCGTCAAACGATTTTGCATGACGTTCGTGAACAAACGCGCCGGCAATGGCGCCGGGACCGGCGTTGAGATATTTGTAGCTGCACCACACGGCAAAGTCAACATCGTGTTTGTGCAGCGACAGCGGAACGTTGCCCACGGCATGCGCCAGGTCGAAGCCCACGGTGGCGCCGACTTTTTTTGCAGCCTTGGTGATGCCGGCGATGTCAAAGAACTGACCGGTATAATATTGCACGCCGCCAAAAATGACGAGCGCCAGTTCCTGCCCGTGTGTTTCGATGGCGCTGAGGATATCTTCTGTGCGCAGCGCAAACTCGCCGGCGCGCGGCGACAACTCTATGAGTGCATCGTTTGGATCAAGTCCATGAAATTTCAACTGCGACTCGAAGGCATATTGGTCAGAAGAGAAGGCGCCACTTTCGGTCAGAATTTTATAGCGCTGGGGTGTAGGCTTGAAAAACGACACCAGCATCAAATGAAGATTCACCGTGAGCTGGTTCATGGCCACCACTTCGCCCGGCTTCGCGCCCACCACAGCGGCAAGATATTTTTTGGTGAGCTTGTGATGATACATCCACGGCCGACGGGAGTGCACATGGCCTTCCACGCCAAGCTGTGCCCAATCGTCAAGCTCTTCGGTAACAAAGCGTTTGGTTGATTTGGGTTGAAGGCCCAGCGAGTTGCCGGTGAAATAGAGCGACGGTTTGCCCTTCACAGGTGGAATATGAAATTTGCTGCGAAACGATTTCAGCGAATCCTGACGATCAAGAGACTTTGCGAATTGATGCGAGTTTTCAAAGGCCATGCGTTCTTTCATTTCAACTTACACAAAACGAGCATCGGCTTCCATCACGGTGCCACACTTTTTGCAGGTGCGCAAATCTATAGAACCATAGAAGTCGCGGAAGCGGGGAAGAAAATCTTTTTCGATGTTGTCGAGATGAAAACGGTATTCGTGCAAAAGATTGTTGCAGTTTTCGCAGTACCATTGCAGGCCGTCGAGTGTGTTGGGGTCTTCGCGTTTCACTTCGATCACCAACCCGATAGAACCCGCGGGACGCACCGGCTGATGGGGCACGCGCGCCGGCAGCAAAAACATGTCGCCGGCCTTGATAGACAGGGGCACGGCTTTGCCATCTTCCTGGATGGTCACCGTGATGTCGCCCTCCAGTTGATAGAACAACTCTTCGGTTTCGTTGAAGTGAAAATCTTTACGTGCGTTGGGGCCGCCCACAATCATGACGATGTAGTCGCCGGCATCGGCATACAGATTTTTGTTTCCGACGGGCGGCTTCAACAAGTCGCGGTTGGTATCGATCCATGCTTTGAGGTTGAAAGGTCTGCGAACAGCCATAGCTCCGGGGTTGGTTAGGTGAAGAACAAGGTGCTGAAAAAAACAGTTTTCAGACCTGCCCTTTATTCATTAAAATTACTAAGAAATTTCGTGCGAGCGACAACACACTATGAATCTGGATTTAAAAGGTAAAAGCGCCGTGGTATGCGGCAGCACCCAAGGCATCGGCAAAGCATCGGCCATCGAGCTGGCGTTGCTGGGGGCCGGCATCACGCTGGTGGCACGCAACGAAGAAGCGTTGAAATCTACAGTAAGTCAATTGTCAACAGCCAGTGGGCAGCAACACGGCTATATCGTTGCCGATTTTTCGAAGCCCGATGAACTCAAAACAAAAGTGGAAGCCTTTGCTTCAAAAAATACCGTACACATTTTAGTGAACAACACCGGCGGTCCTCCGGCAGGCGATGCCCTGCTGGCCGAAACCGATGATTTCACAAAGGCATTCTCAAGTCACTTGCTTTGCAACCACATCCTGGTCAAGGCATTTGCGCCGGGCATGAAAGCGGCGGGCTATGGACGAATCATCAACATCATATCCACGTCGGTTAAAATTCCCATCCGTGGGTTGGGCGTTTCCAACACCGTTCGCGGCGCGGTAGCCAACTGGTCCAAAACCCTGTCGGTCGAACTCGCACCCTTCGGCATCACCGTCAACAACGTGCTTCCCGGCGCGTCCATGACCGCGCGGCTGGAGTCGATCATAAAGGCACGCGCCGAAAAAACCGGCAAGACCTACGACGAGGCAAAAAAGGAAATGGCCGCCGAAGTTCCTGCAGGGAGAATCTCCGAACCAAACGAAATTGCCAACGCCGTAGCCTTCCTGGCAACCCCTGCGGCCAGCTACATCAACGGCATCAACGTGCCCGTGGATGGTGGCAGAACCGGAAGCCTTTAAACAACATCATGGAAAAAATTCTCAACTATATCAACGGCGAACTCGTGGCGCCCGCTCGCGGCAACTTTCTCGACAACTACAATCCCGCCGAAGGAAAAGTATATAGCCTCATTCCCGACTCTGACGAAGCCGATGTAGCAAAAGCCGCAGCGGCAGCAAAGAATGCTTTCGCACAATGGTCGGTTCGCCCGGCGCAGGAGCGTTCGGCCATTTTGCTGAAGCTGGCCGACCTCATCGACCGCGACCTTGAGGCGCTGGCACTTGCCGAAAGCATCGACAATGGCAAACCCGTGAGCCTTGCACGTCGCCTCGACATTCCCCGCGCGTCGGCCAACATCCGTTTTTTTGCTACCGCCATTCTTCACAGCGCAACCGAAACCCACAGCACCGATGCAGAAGCCATCAACTACACCGTGCATTCGCCCATTGGTGTGGCCGGCTGTATATCGCCCTGGAACCTTCCGCTCTATTTGTTCACGTGGAAAATTGCACCCGCCCTCGCGGCGGGATGCACCGTGGTGGGCAAACCTTCGGAGCTTACGCCGATGACAGCCTTCCTGTTTTCAAAGTTGTGTATAGCCGCCGGGTTGCCTGCCGGCGTGTTGAACATTGTGCATGGTCTTGGCGCAAAAGCAGGACAAGCCATCATCGAGCATCCCGATGTGGCCGTCATCTCCTTCACCGGCGGCACGGTGACGGGACGAAAAATTGCCGAGACCGCCGCGCCGTTGTTCAAAAAACTTTCACTTGAATTGGGTGGAAAAAATCCCAACATCGTTTTTGCAGACTGCGATTTCGAAAAGGCCGTGAGCACGTCGCTGCAATCGTCGTTTTCGAACCAGGGAGAAATTTGTTTGTGTGGCTCACGAATTTTAGTGGAGCGATCTCTCTATGAAAAATTTGTCGACGAATTTGTGAAGCGCACCAAAGCGTTGACTGTTGGCGATCCGCTGGAAGACAAAACTGTGTTAGGCGCGCTGGTTTCGGAGGGTCACAAACAGAAGGTGCTCTCCTACATCGCGCTCGCCCAACATGAAGGCGGCAAGATTCTCGCCGGCGGTCGCGAAGTGAAACTGAGCGGGCGTTGTGCCGGGGGCTACTTTGTGGAACCCACGGTGATTGTGGGGCTCGATCAGCAATGCCGCACCAACCAGGAAGAAATTTTTGGCCCCGTGGTCACCATCATGTCCTTCGACACCGAAGAAGAAGCCATCGCCTATGCCAACGCCACACCCTATGGTTTGTCGGCTACCCTCTGGACCGAAAACCTGAAACGTGCCCACCGTGTTTCAGCCGCCGTGAAGAGCGGCATCCTGTGGGTGAACTGCTGGCTCTTTCGCGACCTGCGAACACCGTTTGGCGGCATGAAACAATCGGGCATGGGCCGCGAAGGCGGATGGGACGCCCTCAAATTTTTTGTGGAAGTGAAAAACGTTTGCATCAAACTGTGACGACACGAAAATGGTGCACCACCCTTGCACACCCCTTCACATTCTTTTATGTTTGAATCCCGATGAACTTCTTCGACATCCAAAATATTTTTTTTACCGTGCTGGGCTACCCGCTGAGCTATCTCGAATTCTTTGGCGTGGTGTCGGGATTGGTGGCCGTGTGGCTGTCGGCAAAAGCCAACCTATTGAGCTGGCCCGTGGGCATTGTGAACGTGGCCCTGTCGTTTTTTCTGTATTACCAGGTGCAGCTCTATCCCGACATGTTTTTGCAGGTGTTCTTTTTTGTGACCAACATTTTGGGATGGTGGCGATGGGCCAATCCCAAACCGGGTGAAGAAGATCGTAAACGTGAGCTGCAGGTGAGCTTTCTGGGCCGCAAGCAATTTGTGGTGTTGTGTGTGGTGGGTGTGTTGGGCACCGCGGCCCTGGGCACTATGGCCGCACGACTTCACGAATGGTTTCCCCTGGTGTTCGCGTTGCCCAGTGCGTTTCCGTATGTCGATTCGTTCATCCTCGTGATGAGCATCGTCACCACCTTCTTCATGATTCAGAAAAAAGTGGAAAGCTGGATCGTGTGGATCATTGTCGACATCATTGCCACGTATTTGTATTTTGTGAAAGACATCATGTTTTATAGCCTCATGTATTTTGTGTTCACCGCCCTGGCCGGCTTTGGCTTGTGGAACTGGATGCGCGAATACAAATTGCTGGCCGCTGCAAAAACAACCACATAGCCGATGAAGCGGGGCCTCGTTATCGGAAAGTTTATGCCGCTGCACAACGGGCACATTGCCCTCATCAACTTTGCGGCAGCCCAATGCGACGAGCTCATTGTTTCGATGAGTTTCACCGAACACGACCCGATCGATGCTGAATTGCGTTTCCATTGGATCAAAGCAACGTTCACGGATAAAAAAATACGCGTCGAAAAAATAACAGACAACTTCGACAACGAATCGCTGGCGTTGGATGCGCGCACCGCCTTGTGGGCGCCGGTGATGAAACAAACCTATCCGCCCATTCACATCCTGTTTAGCTCCGAAGCCTATGGTGAACCGTTTGCACATCATCTCGGGGCTACGCACGTGGCGTTCGATCCGTCAAGAAGCCAAGTGCCCGTGTCGGCCACAAAGATCCGGCAGCAGCCGTTTCGCTACTGGGAACACATACCCGCTGTGGTTCGTCCATACTTTGTGAAAAAGATTTGTTTCTTCGGCCCCGAAAGCACGGGCAAATCCACCATGGCCCAACGCATGGCCGCACACTACCACACCGAGTTTGTGCCCGAAGTGGCGCGCGAACTCCTCACATCAAACGATTTTACGTTAGACGACATCGCGGCCATCGGCCATGCACAATACAATCGCGTGATCGAAAAGACACAGACCGCCAACAAACTTCTTTTCTGCGACACCGACGCCATCACCACACAAATCTATTCGCGTCATTACCTGAACGCCGTGCCTGAAATTGTTCATGAACTGGAACACAAGGTCACGTACGATCTTTATTTTCTCATGGACATTGATGTGCCATGGATAGCCGACGGCCTGCGCGATCTTGGCGACCATCGCGAAAAAATGCTTCACGTTTTCAGAGCCGCGCTGGAGCAACGCAACATTCCGTTCATCGATGTGCGCGGAAGCTACGAACAACGCGAAGCGGTGGTTCGCAAGGCTGTCGATGCAATGCTAGACAGTGGTAGAGGTTAACGTATCGATTTTTAATTGCAATAATTTTTTCTCCGCCATCGAAGGTGTCAAGGTCTTGGCCAACGCATAGCAACTGCGGGCAGCTTCGAATTCTTTCAACTCAACATACACATCGCCCAGTGCGGCGTGATATAAATAATGTTGTGACAGTGCGTTAATCGCCAACAGCGCTTCAAGCCCCGCCGCCGGCGACACGCTGTAGCGAATGGCAATGGCGCGGTTCAAGGCGATGATGGGACTGTCTTTCATGTTCAGCAAGAGTGTATACAAGTGTTCTATGTCGTCCCACGCGGTTTCAGCGAAACTCGCGGCGCGCGAATGACATCCCGCAATGGCGGCTTCGATGTGGTATTCCGTGAAGCGTTCGCCTTCGGCCGCCTGCTCCAGATAAAATTTTCCTTTTTCGATCAACGCCTTGTTCCACTGCGAACGATCCTGGTCTTTCAACAGAATGATATTTCCATCGTCGCGTAGTCGCGCATCGGCACGCGATGCCTGAAAACACATGAGCGCCAGCAGCGCGCTGGTTTCGGGTGCGCGGGTCATCGCATTGTTCACCAGCAGCAAACAAAGCCGCATTGCTTCCGCACACAAGTCGTGGCGAATCAATTGATCGGGATGCGAGGAGTTGTAGCCTTCGTTAAATAACAAGTAGAGACTTTGCAACACGGCGTCGAGGCGGCCGGGCAGGTTTGCCGGCACGGGCGCTTCCAGGCTGATGCGCTCTTCCCTTATTTTTTCGCGGGCGCGATACAATCGTTTTGTGATGGTTTCCTCGTTTGTGAGAAAGCTGTTTGCAATCTCGCCCACGCTGAGACCGCACAGGGTTTTTAACGTGAGGGCTAGCTGTGCCTCAAACGGAATGGAAGGATGACAACATGCAAAAATCATTCGCAGCTGACTGTCTTCAATCTCGTTGTCGAGGAAGAGGTGGTTCACTGTGGGCGCCAGCGTCCATTCCGACTTGAGGGCCACGCTGATTTCGGAGTGATGCAGATTGTGAAGCTGCTGCTGTCGCAGCGTGTCGATGGCTTTGCGTTTCGCCACCGTGTAGAGCCAGGCCGAAGGATTTTCGGGAATGCCTTTGAATCGCCACACCGACATCGCTTTGAGCAACGTGTCTTGCACAATGTCTTCGGCAAGGTCAAGCCCGCCAAAGCCCAACAGGCGTGTCAACACCGCGGCCATCTTTCCCGCTTCGTGGCGAAAAAGATGGCCGACCAGTTGTTGAACGCGTTGCTCTTCAGGCTCGGGCATTCATAAAGTTATTGAATTTCCAGATCGTAGTAGGTCGCATCTTTCACGATGTGGTCGCCTTCAAACGTGAGCACGGAAATGATGGGCAGCCTGAACAAAACACTATCGCCCGACGACCCGGTGGCCACAAACTGAACCACGGCTGTATGACCCGACACGTGCACCGCTTCAACGGAGTCGTGCAGGTCGGGAAACATTTGCTGCATGCCGGCATACTTCTCCGCAATGTCCGACCGGCGTTGCCTCACATACTTCTTCCCAAATGAAGGATCGAGAAACGATGCGGAGTCGCTATAGCATTCCGACATGACCTTCCAGTCGTGGCGATTGAATGCATCGAACATTTTTCGCGTAAGCGCTTCATACTGTTCGTGACTTGCATCGGTGGTGGCGCACGCCGTCGCGACGAGCGCCACCAGCATCATCATCAAACACTTCACGGCTACATGTCGAATTTTATAACCGGGCGAATCTCGATCACACCGTCATACACAAAGTCGGGATATTCCATGGCGATTTGCTGTGCTTCGCTCATGTCTTTGGCCAGCACTACGAAGTAGCCGCCCACCACTTCCTTGCTCTCGGCAAACGGACCGTCGGTCACGGTTTTCTTTGGGCCCGCAATGGTTTTCCCCTCGGGCGTCAAGGCCTCGCCCGAAACGTAGCGCTTTTGATCCTGAAGTTTCTGTACCCAGGCAAACCACTTCTCCATGTGGGCCTGTTGTGCTTCGGGCGAAAGGTGACTCACATCACCACCGAGAAAAATGAACATGTACTTTTCCATTGTCATAAAAGGTTTTGGTTGAACATAATTTAGCCTATGACGAACCAAAATCCGCCGGGTGGACAGAAACTTTCAAAAAAATGAAAATAAAAAAATCCCTCCCGGTGGGGGAGGGACTTTATAATCTTTTATGACTGGCTGACGTATCCTTTCGTTAAGCCGTTTTGCCAACCTTATAGCCTTTCGTGGCATAGTAGAGGATGAACAAATAGCAAGGCAACATCATCAGGTATCCGTTTTGAGAACCCACCACTTCCAGCAGCTTTCCATAGACCAACGGCAGCACGGCACCGCCGGCAATCGCCATCACCAGGAAGGCGGAGCCCACACGCACAAATTTTCCAAGGCCATCAATGGCCAGGGGGAAAATGGCCGGCCACATCAGGGAGTTGGCAAGACCCAGGGCGGCCAGAAATGCCACTGAAACATAGCCGTTAGTGACCACTACCAGGATCGTGAAGATCACACCCAGCACAGAGCAGATGGCAAGGGCCTTGGCTTGGGAGATAAGTTTAGGAATTGTGAAAATGCCGACGATGTATCCGATGAGCATAAAGGCCAGCGTGCCTTGTGTGAAGAAACGTGCCGTCGAAAGCGGAATGTTCAACGACTTGCCATAGCTAATGATGGTGTCGCCGGCCATCACTTCAACGCCCACATACAGGAATATGGCAAGAACACCCAACATCAGGTGGGGAAACTGAAATGCACTGGTCTTGTTGGAAGGGGTAGTTGCTGCGCCTTCTTCGTTGCTTTCCTCTTTGAGGTCGGGCAGACCCGAGAACAAAATCGCGATGGCGAACAGAACAAGCACCACGGCAATGATGATGTATGGCACAATAACGCGGCTGGCCAGTTCGTCGAGGCTTGCCGCTTTGGAAGCCGCATCAAGCGACGCCAGGCTTTTTTCGAGCGCGTCGACATCGTTCAGCGCGATGTAGCCAAAAATAAGTCCGGCCACAATGCCTGCCACTTTATTGCAAATGCCCATGATGCTGATGCGTGACGCAGCACTTTCGATGGGCCCAATAATGGAGACATAGGGATTGGAGGCGGTCTGAAGCAGCGCAAGACCAGTGCCGATAACGAACAAGCCGCCCAGGAACATATTGAAATTGCGAGCGTTTGCTGCGGGCACAAACACGATGGCGCCAAGTGCCATGATCACAAGACCCAGTGCCATACCTTTTTTGTAGCCCGTCACATTCAACACATACGACGACGGCCGTGCCATCACGAAGTAGGCAATGAAGAACGCACTGGCTACCAGGAAGGATTGCAAGTCGGTGTCGAGCTCGCAGGCGATTTTAAAATACGGAATAAGGGTTCCATTTACCCATGTCGCAAATCCAAAAACAAAAAATAGCGCCCCGATAATGATCATGGGCAGGGTGTAAGACTTCTGTGTACTCATGGGTAAGGTTTAAAGGTGGTTCAGGCGTTGTTCTTTTTTATTTATTCTTAAAGAGTCACTCCTCTCAAAGGCTTCACTATGGAGTTAAAACTATATTTTTGCGCTTTATAACCCAGGCATGCGTAGCATCACACGATCTCCCGCTGGTTTCTTCAATTTCCCGCATCCCTTTGCGAAAACGATAAAATTCAAGAGTGTTTGCGCAAACACATTTAACTTACAATCCTGAAATAAACTAAAACACAATGGACACACCAAATAATCCACAAAAAAAACTCGCTTTATTGGTCATGGCTGCTGGCATTGGCAGCCGCTATGGTGGCATCAAACAGATAGACGGATTTGGTCCTCACGGCGAAACAATCATGGATTATTCCCTTTTCGACGCCGTACGGGCGGGCTTTACGAAGATAGTGTTTATCGTGCGCGATGAAATACTAGACACGGTAAAAGAAAAATTTCTTCCCAAACTCCAGGGCAAAGTGGAGGTGGAGTTCGTGGTGCAGTCGCTCGACAAGTTTGTTCCCGCCCAATACCAGAACCCCGAACGCACCAAACCCTGGGGAACCGGCCACGCCTTGCTGTGCGCCAAAGACGTGATCAGCGAACCCTTTGTGGCTATCAACGCCGACGATTTTTATGGCAAGGAGTCGTTTGAATCGATCGCCAACTTTTTTGCCAAAGACACCTTTGGCGAGCATGCCATGGTGGGCTACACGCTCGAAAAAGTGTTGTCCGAACACGGCAGCGTGTCGCGTGGCTGTGGCGAACGCGACGCCGAAGGATTTTTGAAGAACGTGATCGAGCGCGTCACCATCGTGAAAGAAAACGGCAAGATCATCTCCAAAGAAAAAGAAGGCGACCGCGAACTGAGTCCCGACATCCCCACGTCTATGAACTTCTGGGGCTTTCAACCCAACATCTTCCCGTTTGCGCAAAGTCTGTTCGAAGACTTTCTGAAAAACAACGGCGGCAACCTGAAGTCTGAATTCTACATTCCCCTCATCGTCACCGAAATGATCCGCCACGGCAAAGGCAAAGTGCGCGTGCTTTCGGGCAGCGACAACTGGTTTGGGGTGACTTATAAAGAAGACAAAGAAGAAGTGTCGCAAAAACTGAAGATGCAGGTGGCGTTTGGCGCCTATCCTGAAAAGCTTTGGTAGTCGGCTCTGTGAGATTTTGAAACGAACGCGTAGCCCAACCTGAGCTACGCGTTTTTTTTCTTTGATGATGACGTGATCAATATGCAGAAAGGCCTTAGTACTTTCGGGTTGTGATTCAGCAAACAAAACGAACAGCCTTTGTGAAAGCCACGGCCACCGCCCTGGGTTTTTCGTTCTGTGGCATTTCGAAAGCCGAATTTTTGAAAGACGAAGCTCCGCGCGTTGAAGAATGGCTGAAGCGCGGCTATCATGGCAAGATGAGCTATCTCGAAAATCACTTCGACAAACGACTGGACCCCACGCTGCTGGTGCCCGGTGCAAAATCGGTGGTGAGCCTCATCTATAACTACGCGCCCGCAAAAGACCTCGCCGCCACAAGCGAACTGAAAATTGCGAAATATGCCTATGGCGAAGACTACCACACGGTGGTGAAAGAAAAGCTGAAGACATTTCTCGACATGATCCAGGAAGAGATTGGCGACGTGCAGGGTCGCGCCTTCGTAGACTCTGCGCCGGTGATGGAACGCGCGTGGGCACAGCGCGGCGGGCTGGGCTGGATCGGCAAGAACAGCTTGTTGCTGAACCGAAGCCACGGAAGTTTTTTTTTCCTGGCCGAGCTCATCATCGATCTCGAACTCGACACCGACGAAGGCATCAAAGACTACTGCGGCACCTGCACTGCCTGCATGGACGCTTGCCCCACCGACGCCATTCCGCAACCCTATGTGGTAGATGGCAGCAAGTGCATTTCCTATTTCACCATCGAGCTCAAAGGAGAAATTCCAAACGATGTGAAAGGCAAGTTCGACAACTGGATTTTTGGATGCGACATCTGCCAGGACGTTTGCCCGTGGAACAGTTTTTCGAAACCTCACCACGAACCACGCTTCAACCCTCCCCCCGAACTCGAACACATGACGCGACAAGACTGGCGCGAGATTACCGACGATGTGTTTAAAAAACTTTTCAGCGACTCGGCCGTGCAACGCACAAAACTGAAAGGCCTGCAACGCAACATTCTCTTCCTCGATGCCGAAGAATGATGCCTGAAAAAAATAGTCTGAAAAAAAGAAAGGCCCCGACAAGTCGGGGCCAGTTAATGTAGATCAAGTTTGTGTCTAAGCAACCACGAAACACCGGTTGAGTATTTCCTCGTGTTCTTTCCCAAACGAAGTGTAGCACCAGCGTTTGAGTTCGTTTACTTCTTCACCAATCAAAAGATTGATGGCCTTACGAAGCTCTTTTTCGAATAGAAGAGCGCTAAAACTCACTTTGGTGAGCACAGTTTTAACATAGTTCAGCATGGCAAAAATCTGAATAGTTTAAAAAATTTATATTCCTAACGAGTGTTAAGTTAAAAAATTGTCCAAAAAATACAAAAGCAGAATTATGAACTTTGTTACATAAAGGGAGAAAGTGGGGTATTTTTCGGTTAATAGGCCCTTTTATAAGCCAAAAATCCACCATTTACCCCTTAATTTTCACGCCAGTTGCACGTTAACCCTTAACTTTGGTGCGATTAGACCTTGGTGAAAAACTATGCGCTGGATTCTTTTTCTTCGTCTCTCCATACTCCTCCTGCTCCTGTCGGCAGCCCTGGCCCCGGCAGCGCAGGCACAAAGCGTTCAGATCACCCTGGGCCCCGACGAGATTGGTGAAAATCAATCGTGGACCATCACCGTCACGGTGCAAAACGACCGCCTCAAGAGCTACGACAATTTTCCGGACATCGACGGTTTTCGCAAGCGAGGCCAGTCCACACAGTCCACCACTAACATTGTGAACGGGCAAGTGTCGTCGGCGCAGAGTGTTATCATGACCTATGCGCCCACCAAGCAAGGAACCTTCACCATTCCATCGTTCACCATGAAAGTGAACGACAAACCGGTGAACGTGCCCGGCAAGAAAGTTCGTGTAGGACCGCCGTTGCAACAACAGCAGCAACAGCGCGATCCCTTCCGCACATTTTTCGATCGCCCCTCCGACGATTTCTTTGGCAGCGGCGACACCGAGTTTGTCGACATCAAGGAAGATGCCTTCCTGGCCCTCACCACCAGCAAAGACGAAGTGTATGTGGGCGAAGGCTTCACCACCACGCTGTCGTTTTTTGTGTCGCAGGAAAACCGCGCCCCACTGCAATTCTATGAGCCCGGCCGCCAGCTGGTCGACATCCTCAAAAAGATAAAACCATCAAACTGCTGGGAAGAAAATTTTAACATCGAAAACATTGAAGGCGAAAACGTGAAGATCAACGGCCGCGACTACATGCAATACAAAGTGTATCAGGCCGTGTATTTCCCGTTGAACAACGAGACCATCAATTTCCCCAGTGTGGGGTTGGAGATGATCAAATATAAAGTGGCCAAGAACCCGTCGTTCTTCGGGCAGAACCGGAAAGAAGATTTTAAAAAATTCTTCACCAAACCCAAGCGCGTGGTGGTGAAAGAACTTCCGCCGCATCCACTCAAAGACGTGGTGGCCGTGGGCGACTACAGGCTTGACGAACGCATCCGTCACACCGACCTGGAAACGGGCCAGAGCGCGGGCTATAACTTCAACATCTTTGGCGAAGGCAACATCTCGTCCATTGAAAAGCCGGCCACACACAACGACGACAAGTTTGAGTTCTACGAACCCAACGTTCGCCAGGACATCACCCGTCAGAACAACCGCATCACCGGAACCAAATCGTTCAGCTATTTCATGATTCCCAAAGAGCCGGGACAATACAAGTTGGGCGACTATTTTCAGTGGGTGTTTTTTAATCCAAAAGAAAAAAAATACGACACGCTGAAATCGAAACTGATTGTGACGGTGGCCGGCGAAAGCAAAAAGAACGAAGCGATACAATCCAGTGACCTGGGAAATTTTTATAACAAGATCGACAACGCCGACAACACGCTGAAGACCATGGCCGACACGCGCTGGCAGAAATGGGCCTTCAATGCGTTTGTTTTGGTGATGTTAGGTGCCACCGCGTATCTTGTGTTCAAAAAACCAACTACTTAAAAATCGGGCCGGCATTTCTTCGGCAACCCCAACGCAATGAGCAACGTCTACGGAACACTTTTCAAAATATCAACCTTTGGCGAATCGCACGGGCCGGCTATCGGCGTGGTTATCGACGGATGTCCCGCAGGTCTGACGGTGGATGAATCTTTCATTCAACTGGAACTCGATCGGCGCAAACCCGGGCAGAGCAAAATCACCACGCAACGCAAGGAAGACGACACGTTCAAAATTCTCAGCGGTATGTTCGAAGGAAAAACCACCGGCACGCCCATTGCGCTGGTGATCGAAAATCAGGATCAGCGCAGCAAAGACTACAGCCACATTGCCGAAGCCTTTCGCCCCTCGCATGCCGACTATACCTATGAAGCAAAATATGGCAACCGCGACTATCGTGGTGGTGGCCGAAGCTCGGCGCGCGAAACCGCCGCACGTGTGGCCGCCGGTGCCATTGCAAAATTGCTGCTGAAGAAACACAACATCGAAATCAACGCATTCGTGTCGCAGGTGGGAGAGATCGTCGCACCCCACTACACAACACTTGACCTCTCGAAAACAGAAGATAACATTGTACGTTGTCCTGATGCCGCCACCGCGCAAACCATGATCGACTTCATCGACCAGGTGCGACTGGATCGCGACACCGTGGGCGGTGTGGTGACGTGCGTCATCAAGAACACCCCGGTGGGATTGGGCGAGCCCGTGTTCGACAAGCTGCATGCCGAACTTGGCAAAGCCATGCTGGGCATCAACGCCGTGAAAGGTTTTGAATACGGCAGCGGCTTCGAAGGCGTTAGACTTCGCGGCTCACAACACAACGATGAGTTCTATAACGATGGCACGCGCATTCGCACAAAGACAAATTTTTCGGGAGGCATTCAAGGTGGCATCAGCAACGGTGAGGATATCTATTTCAACGTGGCCTTCAAACCCGTGGCCACCATCATGCAGGATCAACCCAGCGTAGACAAACACGGAAACGAAACCACGGTGAGCGGCAAGGGCCGTCACGATCCCTGTGTGGTGCCCCGCGCCGTGCCCATTGTGGAAGCCATGGCAGCCCTGGTGCTGGCCGACTTCCTGATGCGCGACAAAGCAGGCAAGCTCTAAGAACAAACTCCGTAGAAAAAAAATCAGAAAGCCTCGGCGATGTCGAGGTAGAATTGATGAGAAACTTTTTGCCACAACGCGTCGTGAATCGTGTGCGTTAAGTTTGAGCGAATGCTTTGATTTAGGACGCGGAAAGCGTGTAAAACAAACGGGGCAGCCCATGAAACAAGGGATGGACTTCTGTTTTCCGCGCGTATCGCCAAACGGATCTGGCAAACTACAGCCCTTTTCAATTATATTGCCTGCCAATTTAAAAGACCGTGTTTCCCGGATATGGCTGAAATTAAACCCGCAAAGAAAAATAGACTCGCGTTCTATATCATCGTCGCACTCGTTGCGGGAATAGCGCTCGGCTTCACACTCAACAAAATCTACATCGACGAGGAGAACACCAAGCTCGTTCAAATTGAGTTGAAGCTTGAAGCCGCCAAGCATGCCCTTCAGGCGGCCGATAGCAATTCCGTGTCGCGTCTCACCGCAGAGAAAGAATCGTTAACAAAAGCACGCAGCGAAGTGCTGCAGGCCCGTGAGAAAAAAATAGAACCCTTTTCGCTGCTTCCCGATGTTTTTCTTCGTCTCATCAAAATGATTGTGGCACCCCTCGTGCTCTGCACGCTCATTGTGGGCGTGGCCAAGCTTGGCGATATCACCGCTGTGGGCCGGATTGGTGGAAAAACATTGTTGTGGTTTGTGAGCGCCTCACTGCTGAGCCTTTTGCTGGGCCTCATACTCGTCAATATTTTTGAACCCGGCGTGGCCATGAAGTTGCCTCTGCCCGATGCCGACGAGAGTGTGGTGACCCGCACCGGCTTCAGCCTTCGCGATTTTCTGTACCACACGTTCCCGAGTTCGGTGGTGGACGCGATGGCGAAAAATGAGATCCTGCAGATTGTGGTGTTCGCCGTTTTCTTTGGCATTGCCACGGCAGCCATTGGCGAGCAAGGCAAAATCATTATCACCTTCTTCGACGCTGCGGGCCACGTGATTTTGAAGGTCACCAACTATGTGATGAACTTCGCGCCCCTGGCCGTGTTTGGCGCCATGTCGGCAGTGATTGCAAAGCAGGGCCTGAGTGTTTTGAAAACGTATTCGCTTTTTCTCACCGAATTCTATTTCGGACTTGCCCTCCTGTGGTTCTTCCTCATTTTTGCCGGGTTGCTCATCATCGGCAAGCGGGTGTTGAGCCTCATCAAACGCATCAAAGAACCTGTGTTGCTGGCGTTCAGCACGTCAAGCAGTGAAGCGGCCTTCCCCAAGACCATGGAGGAACTGGAGAAGTTTGGCTGCAAAGACAAAATTGTGAGCTTCGTGCTCCCCCTGGGCTATTCGTTCAACCTCGACGGCAGCATGATGTACATGACCTTCGCGTCGTTGTTCATTGCCCAGTCGTATGGCATTCACCTTCCCATGGGCACACAGCTCAGCATGCTGCTGGTGTTGATGGTGACCAGCAAAGGCATTGCTGGCGTGCCCCGCGCGTCGCTGGTGGTCATTGCCGGAACCCTGGCCACGTTCAACATACCGGAAGCGGGATTGGCCCTGCTGCTGGGCATCGACCCCCTGCTCGACATGGGCCGGAGCGCCACCAACGTGATCGGCAACAGCATCGCCACCGCGGTGGTCAGCAAGTGGGAAAATGCGCTGGAACCCGAAACCCCGCCCACGACCTGAAAACGGCCCCCCATCGCTGGGTTTTGGTGAACTTAAATTCCTTAATTTTGTTCGATAATTAAATCTGAAAGTATGCTACAGGCCGTCCCTAAAAATGTTCATATCTACCTGGAGTCAAATCCCAACCCCAACTCCTTGAAATTTGTGGTAAACGAAATGCTGGTGCCCGAAGCCATGAGCTTCGATTTCCCGGACGCCCAAAGCGCTTCCATTTCGCCCCTGGCCACAGAACTGTTTGCCTTCCCATTTGTGGGCCGCGTGTTTTTTGCCAGCAACTTTGTGACGGTAACAAAAACCGAAGACGTGGAATGGCTCGAAATTCAGGGTACCCTGAAAGACTTTATCAAAAAATTCCTGGAAGACGGCAAGTTCATCATTGAAGTGAGCGAGACCGACACCGCCGCCGCCGAGGAAGAAACCGACACCATCCGGAAAATAAAGACCATCCTGGAAGAATACATCCGCCCGGCCGTTGAGCAAGACGGTGGAGCCATCACCTACCATTCGTTTAAAGACGGCATTGTGAAGGTGAAACTGCAAGGCTCGTGCAGCGGGTGCCCCTCGTCCATGATCACCCTCAAGGCCGGTATCGAAAACCTGTTCACCCGCATGATGCCTGGCGAAATACAATCCGTAGAAGCGCTCGCGTAACAAGAAAAACGAAAATATAGTATAACAGAACCCGGTGCAGCCGGGTTTTTCTTTTATTACAGGTATTCTATCTTAGGCCCACAACGCGCGATGGTTTGGCAAAAGTTTTTTTTCGTTACAATAGTAGTGTGCACCGGCATCCTATCCGTTGGCGTTGCCCAGGAAAAACCTGAAAAGGAAAAAAACGAGAAAGACACCACCCGCAACATCATCGACGCCGTGAAAGACACGCGCCTGTCGAAGGAGATCATGAAGAGCGTTACGCGCAAGCCCCTGCAGGATGATGTGGACAACATCCGAAGCGAGGAGCCCTTTCTGCCCTACGAAGGAAAGATTATCCGCCGCATCCGCGTGAACCACATCGGGTTCGAAAAAACCATCACCGACACCACGCGCACCATCAAGAACATCGCCGCCCGCGCCGCCAATGCCCTGCACAACAATTCGAAGGAATGGCTCATCCGCGATCACCTCTTCTTCTACGAAGACAAACCCCTCAACCCCTACAAGCTCGCCGACAACGAACGCTTTTTGCGCGATCAGGACTTCATGCTGGAGGCCCGCATACAGGTGATTCCCGTGAAGGGCTCGCAAGACTCCGTAGACGTGCTGGTGGTGACACGCGACGTGTTTAGCCTGGGCGGAAGCTTCAGCCCGCGCGGCACCAACAAGTTCAGGTTCCGCGTTTATGATGTGAACGTGTTTGGAGCCGGCCAGCGAACACAATACGACGGCCTCTACGATCAATCGCGAGACCCCCGCTACGCCAGCGAATTCTATTACCGGAAAAGCAGCGTGGGAGGCACCCTGGTGAACGCAACGGTGGCCTACACGCAACTGAACGACGGCAGCAGCTATGGCAACGAAGAAGAAAACGCGTGGTATCTCCGGCTCGACCGGCCCCTGGTGTCGCCCTATTCGCGCCTTGCCGGCGGACTGGAGTTCAGCAAGAACTGGTCACAAAATTTCTACAATACCGTCGATACGGTTTTCCGACATTACCGCTACAACGTGAGCGACGTTTGGCTGGGCTACAACATCGGTACCAGCCATAACATGAGCGACCGGAGCCGGCGGTTTGTGAGCGCGCGTTTTTTTGATCAGGCATTCAAACTTCGGCCAACCCAACCCATTGAAGAAACCAGTCCGATCTACAATAGCCGCCGGTATTTTCTGGGCGCCTTCACCTTCTTCCGGCAAGACTTCTACAAAACAAAATACGTCTACGGTTTTGGCCGGACCGAAGACGTTCCCTATGGACACACCATGTCTATTCTGGTGGGATGGGAAAGCCTGCTGGGATTGAACCGTCCCTATCTTGGATTTGACATGGACAAATCGTTTGTGCATAAGGGCGGCAACTTTTACACGACCTCGCTGCGGGTGGGGGGATTTCCCTATCAGGGGAGCCTGGAGGATGCAACGATATTGGTGTCGGGCCAGCTCTTCTCGAAGTTGAAGTATCACAAGAAGTTTATGATCCGAAACGAAATAGACGCCGACTTCACGTATGTCTTCAACCAGCGCACCAACATTTTGCTGGACATCAACGGCACCTATGGGATCGAGAATTTCAGAGCCGACAGTTTGCTGGGCACCAAACGCCTTCACGCACGCTATCAGATGGTGCTCTACACGCCGTGGAAATTGTTGGGCTTCAAGTTTGCGCCCATCCTGTTTCTCGATGTGGCCGAGATCGCCTCGAAGAACCGGATCTTGTTCTATGACAAACCCTACCTGGGCATCGGCACGGGCGTGCGCACCCGAAACGAAAACCTGGTGTTTGGAACCATCGAGCTGAAATTTTTCTACTACCCGCGCACCGTGCAAGACATGAGTAGCTTCAACGTGAGTGTGTCGAGCAACCTGCGCATCAAGTTTAGCGGAAGCTTTGTGCGCGCGCCATCGTTCATTTCCTACAACTAGTGCTGGCCTTCGTCTTCTTCCTTTTCAAACACAATGGGCAACGCCTTGATCCATCCGTTAATGGCGTCGCGGTCGGCCGCGGTGATTGTGGCTTCCTTATGAATCCACAGATAAGAATCCAGCGGCATCCACCCGTCGTTCACAGCTTCTGACAGCTCTTCCATTTTGTGAACCGCTTTTTTATCGGAATAGGTTTTGAAGGTCGAGAAATTAAGATGGCGTTTTCCATCGTTCACATGATGGGCCATCCACCAGGCCACAGGCTGAATGTTATAGTACCAGGGATAGATTGTGTTGTTGCTGTGGCAGTCATAACATTTTTTGATAAGGATCTGGTGGACGTCTTCCGTGATGGCATATTTTTTTGAGATGTCGTCGGCTGTGACAATTTCAGTCGACACATTTTTCTCGGGGCGAAACAACTGGATGATTACCAAAAGGGCCAGCACGCCAAGCGCAATTTTTTTCGGAAGACTCATGGGTGGATTAGGGTTGGTTCAATTACAAAGAAAGCGGTTGAATGATAAAGACAAAAGGGTTGGTCATGAGCGGTCGTCCTCATCCAGGATGGGGCGCGTTTGCCAGTTAAAATAGATGGACAGCATCCGCACGGAAAACGCTGTGAGCGTGGCCACGATGGCCGCCACCGTGTGATCGGAGTTTCCCAACACAACCATCAGCACAAAAACGCTGCATCCCAGAATGGCCGCGCCGGCATAGAACTGGCCCGGCTTAAAAATGATAGGCTCTTCACGGATCAGCACGTCGCGTATGAGACCCGCTCCCGTGGCATTGAACACACCCACCAGCACGGCCGCCAATGGCACCAGGCCTTCCTGCAAGGCTGCCTGTGCCCCCACAACACCATAGGCCCCAAGCCCCAGCGCATCCACAATCATGATGGTGCGCTTCAGCCGGTGCATGCGCCCATGAAAAATCATGGCCAGCAGGAATGCCGCCAGAATGATGATCAGGTATTTCGAATCGGTGACCGCCTTGGGTGGGCCGGCCTGGATGAAGATGGCATCCCGGATTAAACCACCACCCAAACCCGAAACAAAGCTCAGCATCAGCACCCCGATGAAGTCATACTTTTTGCGAATGGCCGCCAACGCGCCCGAGGCGGCAAACATGAACACGGCCAACAGGTCGAACACCAGAAACGTGGTGTCGAAATTCAAATGTTCGATGAGGTGGGGAACGTTGTTCATATTGTCTGCACGAAAGTATCACAAGGTAATTCCTGGCCTGCTATTCTGAACATGGCAAGGCCACATTTCGTCCATCCTAAATCGTGTTCGCCGCCATCATGATTTTGCTATATTTGGTGATCGTCGTCCTGATACTACTATGAGAAAAGGTTTTGTCATTGCCAGTACCATCACCGTGCTGCTGATTATGGTGTGGTCTTATTTTTGGATCGAAGCACTCTTTGCATTTTTTGTTGTCGGCCCCTTCATCTTTATGGGCATTTCCGACATGGTTCAAACTAAACAATCGATCAAGCGCAACTTCCCGCTGCTGGGCAGGCTGCGCTACGTGTTTGAAGACCTTCGCCCCAAGATTCAACAATATTTTGTGGAGTCAGACACTGACGGGCTTCCCATCAACCGCAACGATCGCTCTGTCATCTATCAGCGGGCCAAGAAGCAAGTCGACACCACACCCTTCGGCACGCAACTCAACGTCTATGCCGAAGGTTATGAGTGGATGAGCCATTCCATTGTGCCGCTTGATTTTCACACCATCAATCATCATCCCCGCGTGACGGTGGGCAACAAAGATTGCAAGCAACCCTACGAAGCCAGCATTCTCAACGTGTCGGCCATGAGTTTTGGTTCGCTCAGCAGCAATGCCATTGAGGCGTTGAACGCCGGCGCCAAAATCGGAGGCTTTGCCCACAACACCGGCGAAGGCGGACTCAGTCCCTATCACCTCAAACAAGGCGGCGACATCATCTGGCAAATCGGAACAGGCTATTTCGGCGCACGCGACGAGGAGGGAAAATTTTCGGATGCCGCGTTCCAGAAAAATGCCACGCGCGCCGAAGTGAAGATGATCGAAATCAAATTGTCGCAAGGTGCCAAGCCAGGTCACGGTGGCATTTTGCCGGCAAAAAAAAATACACCCGAGGTTGCGGCCATTCGTTTGGTGAAGGCGGGTACCACCGTTTTTTCTCCCCCCTTTCACAGCGCATTCTCCACACCAAAAGAGCTTGTGAAATTTGTGCAGCACCTGCGCACACTCTCAGGCGGCAAACCGGTTGGATTTAAATTGTGTGTGGGTAAGAAAAGCGAATTCATCTCCATCTGCAAAGCCATGGTCGAACTCGACGTCTATCCCGACTTCATTACGGTAGATGGCGGCGAAGGGGGCACGGGCGCGGCGCCTCCCGAATTCTCCAACTTCGTGGGCATGCCGCTGCTTGATGGTCTTGCCTTTGTCGACAACATGCTGAAAGGGTTTAACATCCGCCATCACGTGAAGATCGGCGCGTCCGGAAAAATTCTAACCGGCTTTCAATTGCTGCGTGCGTTGGCATTGGGCGCCGACATGTGCAACAGCGCCCGCGCCATGATGATGGCCCTGGGCTGCATACAAGCGCTGGAGTGTAACAAAAACAGTTGCCCCACCGGTGTGGCCACACAGGAACCCGATCTCGTGAAAGGGTTGGTGATCGAAGACAAGAAAGTGCGCGTGGCAAACTTTCACAAAAACACCATCGAAAGTTTTGTGGAGCTGATGGGCGCGTCGGGCATCGACAAACCGCACAAGCTTAATCGCCACCAGATCAACCGTCGTGTGTTCATGGACGAGGTGCGCACCTTTGAAGAGATCTATCCTTCCGTTCCGCTAGGCGCCATGCTGGCCAGCCCGGTCCCCGAGCGATACAGAATGTCGTTCGAGTCGGCCAACGCCGACAAGTTCTAAGACAGCGATCAATCATTTATCATACAAAAGCCTTCTTCACTCAGGGGAAGGCTTTTTGCTTTTCGACATTTTATAGGAAGTCACGTGCGGGGCAACAAAGTTTAGCGTGGTTACAAAACTGAGCACAAACAAAAAGGCCCCGACAAAGTCAGGGCCTTTAAGTATTGGGTATTTGACGTTAGTCCATTTGTAAACATTAGCTACCGCACGCTTCGCAGGCATCGGGATTATCGAGCGAGCAGGCCATGTCGGCACGCTTCTGATCGTAGTCGTCCGATACGCTTTCGTAGCGAATGGTTTGCTGATGTGCATCGGCTGCAGCTTGCAGGCTGGCGGCCACAGGTTCGGCAACCAACTCGGCTGTTACCTCGGCAGCTTCTTTCAACGAAGGCTCCTGGATTGCAGATTTGTCGAGAGTGAACTTGATAGCATCGGCAGCGGCTGTCGAACGCAGGTAGTACATGCCGGTCTTCAGACCTTTCTTCCAGGCATAGAAGTGCATGGAAGTAAGTTTGCCGAAGTTCGGGTTTGTGATGTGTATGTTCAGGCTTTGCGACTGGCAAATGAATGCACCGCGGTCGGCCGACATATCGATGATTGACTTTTGAGAAATTTCCCACACCGTTTTATAGATGTCTTTGATGTTTTGAGGAATCTCAGGAATGTTTTGAACCGATCCGTTTGCTGCGATAAGCTTCTGACGCATGTTCTCGCTCCACAAGCCCAGGCTCATCAGGTCTTTCATCAAATGCTTGTTGGCGATAATGAATTCACCCGAAAGGGTTCTGCGTGTGTAGATGTTAGAAGTATAGGGTTCGAAGCATTCGTTGTTGCCGAGAATTTGTGATGTGGATGCAGTTGGCATCGGTGCCAGCAACAACGAGTTGCGTACACCGTGTTGTTTCACATCGCGCTTCAGGCGTTCCCAATCCCAACGATTGCTCTTGGGCGTTACACCCCACATGTCGAATTGGAAAATGCCTTTGGATACGGGCGAACCTTTGAAGGTTTCGTAAGGGCCAAGTTGTTTCGACAACTCCATCGAAGCTTCCATCGCACCGAAGTAGATGGTTTCGAAGATGTCTTCGTTCAGTCTGCGGGCTTCTTCCGAATCGAACGGCATGCGCAGCAGGATGAACGCATCGGCCAAACCTTGCACACCCAACCCGATGGGGCGGTGGCGCATGTTGGAGTTGCGGGCTTCAATGACAGGGTAGTAATTGATGTCGATCACCTTGTTCAGGTTGCGCGTGGCCACCTTGGTGATTTCATACAACTTCTGATGATCGAACTTGCCTTCTTCGGTAATGAACTTCGGGAGGGCAATGGAGGCGAGGTTACACACGGCCACTTCGTCGGGCGATGTGTACTCGATGATTTCGGTGCAAAGGTTGCTCGACTTGATCGTGCCCAGGTTTTTCTGGTTCGACTTTTTGTTCGCAGCATCTTTGTAAAGAATATAAGGCGTTCCGGTTTCGATTTGTGATTCCAGAATTTCGAACCACAGATCCTGTGCTTTTATCTGCTTGCGGAACTTGCCTTCTTTTTCGTATTTCTCGTAAAGGCGTTCAAACTCTTCTCCGTACACTTCAGCCAATCCGGGAGCTTCGTTAGGGCAGAACAGCGACCACATTTCGTTGTTCTCTACACGTTGCATGAACAGATCGGGAATCCACACGGCGAAGAACAAGTCGCGTGCGCGCATTTCTTCCTTGCCGTGGTTTTTCTTCAGGTCGAGGAAATCGAAAATGTCGGCGTGCCAGGGTTCGAGATAGATGGCGAAGCTGCCTTTGCGTTTTCCGCCGCCCTGATCAACATAACGCGCGGTCATGTCGAAGTTTCGCAGCATGGGCACAATGCCGTTCGAAGTTCCACCGGTGCCTTTGATGTATGAACCTTTTGCACGCACGTTGTGGATGCTGAGGCCGATGCCGCCGGCAGATTGTGAAATCTTGGCGCATTGTTTCAACGTGTCGTAGATGCCGTCGATGCTGTCGTCCTTCATGGTGAGGAGGAAGCACGATGACAACTGGGGCTTGGGTGTGCCGGCGTTGAACAAGGTTGGGGTGGCATGGGTAAACCATTTTTCCGACAACAGGTTGTAGGTTTCAATGGCTGCCGGAATGTCTTCACCGTGGATGCCCACCGCTACACGCATCAGCAAATGCTGAGGACGTTCGATGGCTTTTCCGTCTACCTTCATGAGGTAAGAACGTTCCAGGGTTTTGAAACCGAAGTAGTCGTAAGCGAAGTCGCGGTCGTAAAGGATCGCTTCATCCAATTCGGCGGCATGCTCCTTAATGATCTTCCAGGTTTCTTTGGAGATGAGGGGAGCGTTTTCGCCGGTCTTCGGATCAACGTATGTGTAAAGCCGTTTCATGGTATTCGAGAACGACTTACTGGTTACTTTATGCAGATTCGAAACGGCAATACGCGCAGCAAGCTTTGCGAAGTCAGGGTGCCGGGTTGTCATCGTTGCTGCAATTTCGGCAGCAAGATTATCCAGCTCCTGCGTAGACACACCATCATAGAGGCCATTGATCACCTTCATGGCCAATTCCACAGGGTTGACGAACTTGGGGTCTAATCCATAACAGAGTTTTTCGATTCGGGCGGTGATTTTATCAAATTTGACTGATTCTCTGTGTCCGTCACGTTTTAATACTAGCATCTTGGGGATAAGGGTTGTGGGTGAGAGAAAGTTTAAAAAGTGATTGAATATATTAAAAATCTTCGTTCAGTGAAAACTTGGGCGTGGTTTCTTTTTCCATGCTTTTCATCACACCGGCTTTCTGATATTCTGCTACACGCTTCTCGAAGAAGTTGGTTTTGCCTCTCAGCGAAATCATCTCCATAAAATCGAAAGGATTGGTAGCATTATAGACTTTTTTGCCAATCAGCTCATTCAATAAACGATCGGCAACAAATTCGATGTACTGACGCATCTGAACAGCGTTCATGCCAATGAGGTTCACGGGAAGTGCATCGGTCACGAATTCTTTTTCGATCTCCACAGCGTCTTTAATAATGTCGATCACGGTCTGCTCGGGCAGCTTGTTCACCACGTGGTCGGTATACAAATGGCAGGCAAAGTCGCAGTGCAGACCTTCGTCGCGCGAGATCAGTTCGTTCGAGAAGCTGAGGCCGGGCATGAGGCCGCGTTTTTTCAACCAGAAGATGGAACAGAATGAGCCGGAGAAGAAAATGCCTTCTACCGCGGCAAACGCGATGAGGCGCTCCTGGAACGAACCCTGACTGATCCAGCGCAGTGCCCAGTCGGCTTTTTTCTTCACACAGTCCATGGTGTCGATGGCGTGGAAAAGTTTGTCCTTTTCTTTGGGATCTTTTACATAGGTGTCGATCAGCAAAGAGTAGGTTTCGGAGTGAATATTTTCGATGGTGATCTGGAAGCCGTAGAAAAATTTCGCTTCTGTATATTGAACCTCGGAGATAAAGTGCTCGGCCAGGTTTTCATTCACAATGCCGTCGCTGGCGGCGAAGAAAGCCAGCACGTGTGTGATGAAATGACGCTCCCCATCATTTAGAGCAACCCAATCCCGCAGATCCTGACTAAGGTCTATTTCTTCGGCTGTCCAGAAGCTGGCTTCGGCCTGTTTATAGAACTTCCAGATGTCGTGTTGGCGGATGGGAAAGAGCACAAAGCGGTCTTTGTTCTCCTTCAGGATGGGTTCGTCGAGGGTTCCTTGGGTCATGCTCTAGTGTTTTTAGGGGGTTAAACCAAAATATCAAAAGGGCGCCAGCCAAAGCTAACACCCGTTCATTTTTCCATTAAAATCTTGTTGTGCTTTGAAGAGGAAGTTGAATACCCGCCCCGGTCAGCGTCAAGTGTACAAATGAACTAGAATGGTTCTAAAAATCAAAACACGGAATGCGCTTCAGAATCAACGATTGTGGATAACTTGTTGAAGCTTTGTGGATAGATAAAGCGCTGTGAAATAGTCCCTTAAAAGCCACTCGTTGTGGGCTTCCACGAGATAATTTCAGGGCGAGACTTTTTTCAAAAAAATTTTCAGGGTTCCAGGGGTGCTTATGGGCAAAATAAATGAAACCCTGGTTCTGATTTGTGGATTCTTTTTCTACCTTTGCAGTCCAATTTTTCAAAACGCAGCTATGTACGCAATTGTAGACATTGCCGGTAAGCAGTTCAAAGTGGCCAAAGATCAATATATCTATGCCCCCAAGTTAGAAGGCGACGCAGGCTCATCCGTGAGCTTTGACAAAGTTCTCCTGATTGACAATGGTGGTCAGATCAATATTGGCGCCCCTACTGTGAATGGCGCTACCGTATCTGGAAAGATACTGGAGCATGTAAAAGGCAATAAAGTTATTGTCTTCAAGAAAAAAAGACGCAAAGGCTATGTCGTGAAGAACGGCCACCGTCAGCAATTCACAAAAGTGCAAATTGAAAGCATCGGTTAATTCCGGGCTTGCACAACAAAATCAAACCATAACGAATAAACTGATATTCATCCATGGCACACAAAAAAGGTGAAGGTAAAGTAAAGAACGGCCGCGAATCAGAAAGCAAACGCCTTGGCATTAAGGTTTTTGGCGGTCAGAAAGTAATTGCCGGCAACATCATCGTTCGCCAGCGCGGCACAAAACACCACCCCAGCAAAAACGTTGGCATGGGCAAAGATCATACACTCTTTGCACTGACAAACGGTGTGGTAGTCTTCAAAAAGAAGAGAGAAGGCAAGTCATTTGTATCGGTGGAGCCGGTAGCAGTGGCTTAATTTTTTAAGACAATATTTTGAAAAGGCATCGGATAAAAATCCGATGCCTTTTTTGTTTTCCGGTCATCCGGTTTTCACGCCAAGGACATAAAAATCAGGTAGAAAAATCCTCTCCTTTCGGTAATCCTCCCCCGTTACCGATTGCAAGGCTGACAATCAATATTTTAAGTTTTTTTTAAGGTTTTTACCTGTTAGAACAGCCATTGTTTATTCGTAAAAATCGTTCAATTCCTACGTGTTTCGGAATAAAATTCCGCCAATAAGCGATAATCAGTAGTTAATATTAAGAATGCCACTTAATGTGGTATTTTAAATTGACGTTTTCTCCCCTATTTTGCGCGCAAATAAATTTCATTAACCTAAACAAATTATCATGAGGAAGATTCTACTCTTTGTCTTCTCGTGTGCCCTTTTCACATCCGCTTGGGCGCAGGAGCGAACAGTGTCAGGTCGGGTCACTTCTGTCGAGGACGGAAGTACATTGCCCGGTGTTAACGTAGTCATTAAAGGAACCACCATTGGAACGTCTACAAACGGCGATGGTGTTTATACCCTTTCCGTACCAGAAGGAAGCACCCTCGTGTTTACCTTCATTGGTTTGGAGACGAAAGAAGTTGAAGTGGGAAACAGAAGCGTTGTCGATATGGCACTTCCCATGGACATTTCTCAACTCAGCGAAGTTGTGGTGGTGGGCTATGGCACACAAAGCAGAAAAGAAATTTCGGGATCTATCGCTTCCATCGACGGCTCGGCCGTAGCGGCAGTGCCGGTTCAAAGTTTTGATCAGGCGTTGCAAGGTCGTGCGGCAGGTGTGAACGTGACAACACCCAACGGTGTGTTGAACAACGCACCCGTTATCCGTATTCGTGGTGTGAACTCCATCAACCTCAGCTCTTATCCCCTTGTGGTTATTGACGGTGTGCCATCGTTCACGGTCGACAACTCGGCCAACGCGGCAACCTCTACAAACTCGGCAGCCAACAACCCGCTGGGTAACCTGAATCCCAACGACATTGAGAGCATCGAAGTATTGAAAGACGCTTCGGCCAGCGCCATCTACGGGTCGCGCGCCAGCGCCGGCGTTTTGTTGATCACCACCAAGCGTGGCTCAAAAGGCAAATCGAAAATAAACTATGATGGTTGGGTAGGATGGAGCAAGCCCGTGCGCTTGTTCGATCTGTTGAATGCCGATCAATACATGACCATTAAAAATGAAGCCCGCAGAAATAACAAGCAGGCCGATGCCTTCTTCCCGAGCAACGATGCCAACGGCAACGTGATTGACACCGATTGGTATAAGGCGGTTTATCAAACGGGCTTCTCGCACTCGCACAACATCAACTTCTCGGGCGGAACAGACGCTACAACATTTTTCACCTCGGTAGGCTACACTGCACAAGAAGGTATGTTGAAGAACAACACCTTCGATCGCACCGTGGCACGTGTGAACCTTGACCATAAAGTGGTTGAAAAACTGCGCATCGGAACCACGTTCTCGTATGCAAAAAGTGTTAACTCCGCTCCGAACACAGGATCTATCCCCGGTCAGGCATTCAACACCGGTGGCTTGGGACGTCTTCCCTTGGTGACAGCGCCAAACGTTGCTGCCTACCTGAACGACGGAACGTATAGCCTCGATGGTGCAAACATCGGCAAGATGGCCAACACCGAACAGTCTGGTTTTTATAACCCTGCTGTGATTTTGAACAACGACTATTTTAATTCAACCGGTGTTCAAGTACAGGGAAGTGTGTATGCCAACTGGGAGGTGATCAAAGGTTTGAATTTGAAAACGACCTATAGCATCAGCGATTTCTCTGTTGAAGACAAAGGATATCAATCGCCCGTCAGCGGCGATGGTTTTACGGCAAAAGGTGTTGTTTCTAATGCGAACCGTTCCAACAAACGCTGGAACTGGGCAAACACAGCGCAATATGATTTTAACATTGCCGATGCACACTACTTCTCTTTCCTGGTTGGGGGCGAGCAACAATATACCTACATCAACCGCTGGGGTGCACAACGCACCACGTCGTCTGATATTTTCTTCGACACGTTCCAGGGCAACTTTGCGAACATTGTGCCGAACAACAACTTCCAGGGTGAAAACTATCTCGTTTCTTATTTCGGTCGTGTGAACTACGACTTCAAGAAGAAATACTTTGCTACCTTCAACTTCCGTCGCGATGGTTTCTCGGCGTTTGCGGCTGGCAAAAAGTATGGTAACTTTTATGGCGGTTCTGTGGGCTACAACGTGTCGGAAGAATCGTTCTGGAAAGATGCTTCGTTCTCTAGCGTCTTCAATTTCTTCAAGTTGAAAGGAAGCTACGGATCTGTGGGTAACAATCAGGGTATAAACGATTTTGTGTCGCTCGATTTGTATAACTCCGTTTTGTATGGCACTTCCTATACCATTGCCTACACACAAGTAGCGGCAACCAACTTGTCGTGGGAAACCAGCAAGAAAACCGACCTTGGTTTTAATTTCGGATTGTTCCAGGATCGTATTCAAGGTGAGTTTGTATGGTATGACAACAAAGTCGATGGTTTGATTTTGCTGGTGCCTCAGTCACCTTCGAAAGGTATTCCCAGCACGATTGCTGCAGAACGCAACAACCTTTATGCAAACATCGGAGCGATGCGCAACCGCGGTGTCGAATTCAGTGTGAAGGCAACCGCTCTTGAGCGCGGAAGTTTTACCTGGGTTGTTAATGCAAACATCACAACCATGAACAACAAAGTGTTGTCGCTTGATTCGGATAAGTCAAGAATCATCTCGGCAACATCGTCGTTGGAAACAGCAAACGTGACACAAGTAGGTCTGCCGATTGGTAGCATTTTGGCTGTGCCCACGGAAGGTGTTAATCCTGAAAACGGTCGCCGCATTTTTGTGAAAGCCGATGGCACGCGCGTGCAATACGATCACTCTTCTCCTGCCGCTTCACGTTGGACAAAAGTTTCGGATGGCACACCCACCAGCGCGCCCAGCCAGGGAACCGATGGCGTTGTTTATGGCCCCACACTGCCGAAGTGGTATGGCGGACTTGACAACACATTCAAATACAAAAATTTTGATCTCGGAATCTTCCTGCAATTCTCGGGTGGAAACTACATCTACAACGGAACAAAAGCAGGTTTGCGCGACATGCGTTTCTGGAACAACAGCACAGACGTGCTCGATCGCTGGACACCAGAGCACACCAATGGTTCAATTCCCCGCGTAGTGTATACCGACAACGTATCGAATGGTTCTTCTTTCCCCATCTCGGAGAACATAGAGAAAGGCGATTTTCTGAGAGTGCGTAACCTCTCGCTGGGGTACTCGCTGAACAGCGACCTTCTGAGCAGATTGAAAATGTCTAATGCCAGAATTTATGCACAGGTTCAAAATGCATTCCTGATCACAGGCTACAAAGGCATTGACCCTGAGATCTCGGCAAACGGTAATGCAAACACCACACCGGGTATCGACCGGAACTCTGTTGGTCAGGCACGTACCTACACCGTTGGTATTAACATTGGTTTTTAATTCATAATTCTTAATGACCATGAAAACGAACAAATTATCTATACTTACTTTTTGCACGGTGATGATCGGAGGCTTGTTCTCCTGTCAGACCGACTTGCTTGACACAGTCCCCGAGACGCTCTATCCTTCGGCCATCGTTTTCGATACGCCTTCGCGTGTTGAGCAACAGGTGAACGGCATGTATGACGCCGTGAAAGATGGAGACTTCCTCGGTAGCCGATATCTTATCTACAGCGATATTCGCGGAGAAGAATTTATCAACCGTCTGACCAACGGTGTAACGGGTTTGCAAACCTGGAACCACACGCTGGTGGAATCTACCAACGAGGTAAACAACACCTGGCGTGCTGCATATCAGGCCGTGAACCAGATCAACGTGTTTCTGAAAGGTCTTGATGACAATGCTGCGAAGTTTGTGCCTCCGGTTTTTCCGGCTGCCTTTGCTACCGCTACGGTAACACAGTATAAAGCAGAAGCAAGATTCCTGAGAGGGTTGACCTACTATTATCTGCTTCAACTGTATGCAAAGCCCTATGTGAACAATCTGGGCGGCAACGACGGCGTGCCCCTGCGTTTGAAAGCTGAACAGGACTTTACCGGAAACGACCTGGCAAGATCTTCGGTGAAAGATGTATACGCACAAATCTTAAGCGATCTGGACTTTGCCGAACAAAACCTGGCTGCACCTGCACCCGCAACAACGTTCACCTATCGTGCAAACAAATATGCGGCGATCGCTTTTAAGACTCGCGTGTATCTGGCCATGCAAGAATGGGACAAGGTTATCACTGAAGCAAATAAAATTGTTTCTGCCACAGCTCCTTTTGCGGCTCCCGGCAATGTGTACAAACTGTCGGATAGCTTTGCTGGAGCTTTCTCGCCAACAGCATCTACTTTAGAAAGCATTTTCTCCTTTCCGTTCACGGCGCTGGATGCTCCAGGAACACAAAATCAGCTGGGCTACTATTATTTGCCCGCGTCTGCTGGTGTTACAAAAACGGAGTTGGGCAACGGTGAATATTATCTTAACCGCAAGGGCATCCTTGGCGACACGGCTACCCTGAGTGTTGTTGACGATCGCAGAAAGCTCACCGTAAAGGTGCTCATTCTGAATGCGGCAAAGGTGAAAGTCGATTCTGCCTATTACTTAACCAAGTATTCCACAGCTTCGCCTTATACCGACAACTCTCCGATCATGCGTTATGCAGAAGTGTTGCTTAACCTGGCAGAGGCCCGGATAAGATCAACCAATTCCGTAGATGCACAAGCGCTGGATTTATTCAATGCCGTAAGAACCCGTTCGAAAGGTATTGCCTACACTGCTGGAAGCTTTGCCGATGCCGACGCCATGATCACCGCGCTGTTGAAAGAAAGACGTGCAGAGTTTTTGGGCGAAGGCCTGCGTTCTTCGGATTGCCTGAGATTGAATTTGCCGATCCCGGGCAAAGGAACTGTCTCTGCCGTGAATCCCACAGACCCCAACTATATCTGGCCTATGCCAACTTCAGAACTGAACGTGAACACATTGTTGACGCACAACTAGTCTGGAAGATTTAGAAATAAGAGAAAGCCTCCTGAAAATTTCAGGGGGCTTTTTTATGAGAAATGCTCCGGTGATCTCTCCTCAGTAGCATTGGTGATACCTTAGGCTTCGGAAACTTTGAAAGAAAAGCTGCACCAAAACGGGGCCGCTTCTATGAATATGAATGTGGCGTTTTTTATGTACGACGGCTTTTTTTGAGGGCCATGAATTACGAATTCATTCAATTTTTACATCCTGTGGATACAAATTGACCCTGTTTTTTAAAAAAAATGTCCAAAATTGGCGTGGCGTGAGATTTTTTTTTCATTTCCCTGAAAAAAAGTTGAAGGTACCGCAATCGAAATCAACGACGTGCTGAGGTGGTTTTGTGGGACGGAGGTGAATGGCCTTGTCGACTGGCCTGTTGTGTGGTGTT
This sequence comes from Chryseolinea lacunae, assembly GCF_016735595.1. Classification (GTDB taxonomy): domain Bacteria; phylum Bacteroidota; class Bacteroidia; order Cytophagales; family Cyclobacteriaceae; genus Chryseolinea; species Chryseolinea lacunae. Next base: position 311,811 of record NZ_JAERRB010000006.1, on the reverse strand, counting down.
TTCTTTGTCAGAGTGTCAACCTACCTTCAGTCTGGAATTCATAACCTAAACCTAAACCTATGAAGAGACTACTACTAACGTGGTGCGCTCTCGCATTTGCATTTTTTGCAATGGCGCAAGAGCGAACCGTGACCGGAAAAGTAACATCCGCCGAGGACGGATCGTCCTTGCCCGGTGTGAACGTGATTATCAAAGGCACCACATCCGGTGCCGTAACCGATGCAAATGGTGATTATTCACTATCCGTACCCGCCTCCGGAGGAACACTCGTTTTCTCCTTTATCGGATTAAAAAGTGCAGACGTTGCCATCGGCGACCGAACCACCGTCGACATTCAAATGTCGTTAGACATCACACAGCTTTCTGAAGTGGTGGTGACCGGTGTGGGTGTGGCCACCGACAAACGCAAGCTGGGCATTTCGGTGGAAGCCGTTTCGGCCCGCGATTTGCCGGCGACGCCTAGTGCATCCGTTGACCAGGCCCTCATCGGTAAAATTGCCGGTGCTCAAATCAGCAGCACAAATGGAACTCCTGGCGCCGATGTGAACATCGTTTTGCGCGGGATCAACACCATTAACCGGGGAACGGCACCGATCATTCTGATCGATGGTATTCAAGTTGCCTCCACAAACCTTAACTCAATAGACTTAAATTCGATTGATCGCATTGAAGTGGTTCAGGGTGCAGCAGCGGCAACCATCTATGGCGCACAAGGTGCCAATGGGGTTATTCAGTTGTTTACCAAGAAAGGAAAAACCGGAAAAATAAACATCGATTTTTCGAGCAGTATCTCGAACAACACGTACCTGAACATCGGCGATCTACGCAAAGCAAAATATCACGCCTTTACCACCGATGGAGAGAACAACGTTATTGGTACATCCGGAAAGCCGCTAGCGTTTAGCCCTGAAACATTGACGTATAGTGAGAACGTTCAATATAGTCCCTTGACCACGACAAGCGTTCTTAATAAGCCCTATGACAAGAATCTCCAGTACTATGATCATTTCGCGATGTTTTTCAAGCCGGCAAACACGTACAACAACAGCGTGTCTATCTCTGGCGGGAAAGATAAAGTGGATTTCATGTTTTCGGTTTCCAACAACAAACAGGAAAGTAACATTGTCGAAAACGGTGGTGTGTCCAGAAGCAACTTCTCTTCCAACATAGGTCTGGAGCTGGCCAAAGGATTGACCTTTCGCACCATAACACAACTGGTGTATACGCAGAACACCCTGAAGAGCCTGGACAGAAATATCATGTTCAGTGTGAACAACGCGCGTCCGTTTGCAAACTTTGAAGCCACCGATCCCGATGGCGAAGTGGGAGCTTACTATGGTGATGCCGTGGGTGTGAATCACTTTAACCCGCTGTTCTACCAACGCAACACAAATGTGAAAGACAATAAGGTTGATGTTATTCAGAACTTCAACTTAAACTACAAATTTCCAAAGTTTGTTGATCTGGATCTGAAGTATGGATTGAACTATCAACACCAGGAACAGATCACGATCTATAAAAATCAGTCCGAAAACAACAACGTGATCAAAACCAACGGGCAGAACTACATTTCGAACTTTGCGCCCGATGCCAATGGTGAAATCGACAACTATGCGTTTCACAAGACCTTCCAGAATTTCCTGGCGTCGGCAACATTCCGTTTTGACTTCAAAGAAGATTTTAATTCCAACCTTCCGATCATCACAACAACACAGGTGTCGTATGACGTAAGAAAGACAAACTACAGACATTATATTACTTACGGTCTGGGACTTCCGACGTATTCGCCCTTCACAGCATCACAGGCAACAACGTTTGTTGTTCCTGCGGCCGATATCACCCGGCAGAAAACTGATCCGGTATATTATGGTGGTGATTATTCCGAACCATTTTTTACTTATGGTTACTTGGTTAACCAACGCGTTGAGTTTGGTGAAGTGGCAGGTGTATCGGGTGGATTCCGCAGTGACTATTCGTCGTCTTTTGGAGCAGGATCAAAACCTTTTACATTTCCAAGGGGTGATGCCTACTTCAGAGTTTCGTCACTCAATTTCTGGAAAGATGGAAGTTTGGCCGTTGCTGTTCCCGAGTTTAAAATCCGCGCTGCCTATGGCGAAGCTGGTATTCAACCAAAACCTTTTGACCGGTATCCAACACTCGGAACAAAAAGCTTGGGCAACACAAACTCATTCTATATTCCCGCTGCTCAAGCAAATCCAGGTTTGAATGTGGAGGTATCGAAAGAATTTGAACTCGGCATGGATTTCGTATTTAGCGTTATGCAACAGTCCAGCTGGTTGAACGATGTTGGCTTGTCGATGACCTATTGGAAAAGAAGCACCGACAATGCGATCTATGATGTGAACGTTTCTCCTTCGGAAGGTATTGGCACATTCCGTGACAATGCATTCTCATTGCAGTCAAAAGGTTTTCAGGCTTCGTTGAACATGGGAATTTATCAGGGCGGTAATTTCACCTGGAACCTCACAACGAACTTCAGCAAACAGACTTCTGAAATCACAGCCACCAACGGCCAGGAAATCATTGTGCTGTCGAGCGCAGGTAGCACAAACTATGTGCTGAAGCCCGGCGAAAAAATAGGACAGTTGTACGGTCGCCTGTCGTTGCATCAGGTTGATGCGAGGGGGCCGGATGGCAATTACTTTATTCCTGAGGCAGACCAAGCCAACTATACGGTGGCCAGCAACGGCTACGTGGTGAGCAAAGCTACGAAGCAACCCTATTTCACGGCAGGGCTTTACAGCTTTGGTGATCCCAATCCAAAGTTTAACATGTCTTTCATCAATGACATGTCCTACAAAAACTTCCTGACATTCTCGTTTCAATTCGACTGGGTTCAGGGAAGCCACTTGTACAATCAGACAAAGGAGTGGATGTATCGCGACGGTATTCACAGCGACTATGAAAAACCCATCACTATTGAAGGCGAAACCGGAGCATGGACCGCATTCTACAGAGGTGTATATGCGCAACGCCAAGCCAACGGAACCAAAGACTATTTCTACGAAGATGCGTCGTTTGTTCGCTTGAGAAACGTGTCGGTAGGTGTTGATATCAACAAAGTTCTTAAAATCAATGCGCTGAGAAAACTTCAGCTGGTGCTTTCAGGCCGCAACCTGATGACTTTCACGGACTACACGGGTATGGATCCTGAGGCAAGCTCAGGCACGACAAACTCGGCGTTCGATCGTGGAACGGATCACAACACCATGCCGAACTATCGGTCATATCAAGTAGGTCTGAACATTGGATTTTAAACATCAAAACAACGTATGAGACATATATTTAAATATATACTATCCATTTCACTTGTGGGCATCTCGTTTGCCTGCAAAGATCAACTGGATATCGAAAACCCGAACCAGCCGGTAGTGGGACAAGCCACAACAGAATCCGGGATATTGTCGCTGGCACAAGGCGGCGTTTATGTGAACGGATTCAAAGAGCTTAAATACTACGATGGCGTTCCTGGTTATTTTTGGACTGGTGCCATGGGCTTTCATGAACTGATGGGAGATGTGATCGGCGAAGAAGCCGCGAATATTTATGGCAACCAAATTGGCTGTCCCGAGTATGTGATCTTTGATGACGGAACAAAGGTTTTGAACCCCAATGCACCGAACAAGCAAATTGCGTTGATACGTCAGATCAACATCAATGCGAATGCTCAGCAGAACACGTTGTTCTATGAGTGGGCATACATGTATTCGATGAACAACAGCTGTAATGCCGTACTTGAATTTTTGGAAACAATTCCGTTCACAGGCGATGCCGACATAAAGAAGAGCACGATTCAGGCGTGGGCGTATTGGTGGAAAGGATTTGCCTATTCAAGAATTGGATCAACGTATTATGCTGGTTTGATCAAAAGCTCATCCAAAATCAGCACGCCTTCCGCACCGGCCAACGGCAAATACGTTACGAAGGAAGAAATCATTGCAGAATCGAACGCGAATTTTGACAAGGCTGCAGCATTGCTGACGGCCATGAGCGACAATGATACCTATCGATTCGTTATGGGCAAACTCATCCCGAGTTTCAATCAGGTTGGTAAAGGAGCTGTTCCGTCTCCTGCCATGTGGGTCCGGAACATAAACACCATGAAAGCCAGAAACATCCTGGTGAACACTCCCTCGGCAACGATGACTCCTGCACAGTGGAATGAAATTTTAACGCTGACAAGCAACGGTGTGGCTGAAAGCGACATGGTATTCACAGGTCGTTCAAACAGCAACGGCGACTTTATCTCAGCTACTTCGGGCGCCATTGCTCCCAAAGCAACCGGCGGACCTGCCGATGGTATTACCTATAAAATCAGCGAAAGACTCATACAGGAATTTAAGACCGGTGACAAACGATTGGCAAATAACTTCAATCAACTGGCGGCTCCCTGGACAGGTGAGACATCACGAGGTAATGCCTTTAACACAAGGTTCGCATTATTGGACGGAGGAAAGGACATGAGCGGCGTAATCGTGATGAGCAGCCGCAGTGTTGGCGAATATGAATTGTATCTGGCCAGCACACACGAGGAGAATTTGTTGATGAGCGCCGAGGCAAAAATTAACACGTCAGACATTGAAGGCGGCTTGGCATTGATCGATGAAATCCGTACGCTACAAGGTGCAGGCATCGCCGATGTTGCCGGAATGGGTCTTACCTTGGATGAAGCCAAAGAAGAACTTCGCAGGGAGCGCAGAGTGGTGATGGCGTTCAGAGGATTGTCGTTCTACGATGCCAGACGTTGGGGTGTGATAAAAGATGTTGCTGTCGGTGGCGGCAGAACAAAAGCTGTAGCTGTCAACGCAAAAGGTGTGGTGAGCACAAACGCCACCATCAACTACAATTATCTCGACTACTGGGATGTGCCGGACAATGAGCTGGTCTACAATCCGCCCGCCGAAGGAAGCGCGCCTGTGAAAAATCCTCAGGGATTATAGCAGCTCTTAATTTTTCTGTAATTTTTTGAGAAAGAGGCCATCCCGGATGGCCTCTTTTTTTTCGCTCCTGGAGATTCTTAGTCCATACAAACTCCGAGCGCATGGCTCAAAATAACGTGTGCAATCCCCTCTTTTTAAACTTAGGTTGCCGATATCTACAGTAAAAACCAAAGTAATCGGGGTCGTTTTGACTCTAAGCCCAATCAAAATGGCGCAAAAAAAACCAATTGCGGTATTTCCTTTTGTCAAAACCTCCCCTAACTTGGGACCTGAATAAAAACATCTAACCTAAACCTAAACCTATGAAGAAGTTTCTACTAACGTGCTTCGCGTTAGCTATTGCGCTATATTCCTTTGCGCAAGGGCTCGCGGTCACTGGTAAGGTCTCGTCCGCTGAAGACGGATCGGCCATGCCAGGAGTAAACGTGGTGGTCAAAGGAACCACCAATGGAACGGTTACCGACACCGAAGGTAACTACAAACTCACCAATGTATCCGGAGATGCAAACCTCGTATTCTCGTTCATTGGCCTCCTGACACAAGAGACAAATGTCGGAGGAAGAACAACCATCGACATTCAAATGAAAGCAGACGTGCAACAACTTTCAGAAGTTGTTGTTACGGCGCAAGGTGTGGAGAGAGAGCAAAAAGCTTTGGGCTATGCTCAGACTACCATCTCGTCGGCTGCGTTGGCAAACAAGCCTGAGACTGATATCGGTCGCGCATTGCAAGGCAGAACTCCCGGTTTGCAAATCATGAACTCATCCGGTTTGGCCGGTTCGGGCACACGCATCAACATCCGCGGAAACAGCTCTATCACAGGCAACACACAACCCCTCTGGGTTGTGAACGGTGTGCCCATCAACACCGATGCGAACGACATCAACGGCGACTTCCGCGACGGACAAGTTGCTCCCACTCGTTTCCTCGACATTGATCCCAACAACATTGAATCCATTAGCGTGTTGAGAGGCTTGAGCGCCACAACCCTCTATGGATCGCAAGGAAGAAACGGCGTTATTCTCGTGACAACAAAAACAGGTTCAACCAAAGGACTTAATAAGTTCGAAGGATCTGTTTCGCAATCCTACTTTGTGGTAGAGGCTCACATTCCCGAGTTTCAAAACAAATGGGCAAACGGTTTTGATGGTGCCTATGGCGAATTCTTTAGTAACTGGGGAAGCCTCTTCAACGGCAAGCCTACCGGCGTTAATCACCCCTACTACGAGTGGAGAGATGTATTTCCTGATCACCCCGAGTTTGCGCAATCGGGATCAACAAACGGCGGCTATGTTCCTACCGCTGCTCCCAACAACGTAAAAGATTTCTTCCGCAAAGGATCTTCGGCTACCACCTCATTGAATCTGGGTACAAAAACAGATTTCGGAAGTGTGAGCTTCAGCTACAGCCATTTGGCCGAAAGCGGTTTTGTTCAATACAACGATCTGAAGCGCGACAACTTTGGTTTGGGTATCAACGCCAACCTGACGAAAAAACTTAGCTTGAGCTCTACGTTCAACTATGTTCGCACAGACTTTAAGACACCTCCTTCGGGAGCCGGTCAAGGATCCAGTTCTGTGGGTGGTCCTTCCATTTTTTCGGATATATTCTACGTGCCACGTAACATCGACTTGAGCGCCTGGCCTTGGGAAAATCCGGCCGATCACTCAAACGTATATTACCGGAACAACAAGAGTATCTCCAACCCTTACTGGGTGTTGAACAACTCTCGTCAAACAAACTTGACCAGCCGTTTCTTCTCCAGCTCTACGCTGAAATATCAGATTACAGATTGGTTGTCGGCAGCCTACCGTTTGGGATATGACACCTACTCGGAGCGTCAGACATATTATGTGAACAAAGGTGGCGCAACATCGTATGATGCGAACCTGATTCCGGGTGCTTACCGCACAACCGCCGGCCTTAGCACCGTGGTTGACCATTCGGCGATGTTGACCATGAACAAGGAACTGAGCGAATCGTTGAGCTTGACTGGTATTGTCGGCTACAACTACCGTAAAAACACTTATGTGCAGGAAGGACTCGAAAGCTTGGGCCAGGTGGTATACGGCTTGATCGAGCACAGAAACTTCACTTCTACACAGCCACGCGATTTCCGCGGAACAAACCTGAACAGACAGGAAAATAGTGCCATCGCGGGAGCGTATTTCGACTTTGCATTAGGCTATAAAGAGTACCTGTATTTTAACGTGAGCGGCCGCAATGACTGGTCGTCTAATCTACAGAAAGCAACGCGTTCGAAATTCTACCCTGGTGTGAGCGTTTCGTTTGTGCCAACGGCAGCTTTCCCGAGCATGGCCTCAGAAACGCTTGACTTCCTGAAGTTCCGCGTAGCCTATGGCTCATCGGCTAACTTTGGAACACCCTACAGAACGGTTCCCTATTTGATGATCAACGCGCAAAACAGGGTAGACGGCGTTGGTAACGTAGTAACCACTCGCTTGTCTAATATCCTGGCAAACGCCAACCTGCAGCCTGAACTTTTGACAGAAACTGAAGTGGGTGCTGAAACCAATTTGTTCGACAACCGAATCAAGTTGAATGCTTCATATTACCACAGAAGTGCTAAAGATCAAATCATCCAACGTCCGTTGGATCCTGCCACGGGATATACATCAACGTTTATCAACGCGGGTACGATTGTTAATAAAGGATGGGAAATTAGTTTGACACTAACTCCTCTGCGTACTACCGATTGGACCTGGGACATCACTGCAAACTGGACGAAGAACAAGAGCATTGTAGAATCGCTTCCTGAGGGGTCGAAGGAGATAAACACAAATGGATTCTCTAACCTGGGTAACTTTGCGATTGAAGGTCAACCTTTGAACGTGATCAAGGGCAGCTTCACTGAAAAAACACCGGATGGGCAATTGATCGTTGCTGAATCCGGCTCTTATAAAATCGGAAATGAAATCGCGATCATCGGCGATCCTAATCCCAACTGGCAAGGTTCCATCATTTCAACGTTGACATTCAAAGGCATTGCCCTTGGTATGCAGTGGGATTATGTGCAAGGTGGACAGGTTTTCTCGTACACTTCGCAGACCATGGTTGGCCGCGGGGTGTCAAAGGATCTTGAAGACTTCGACCCTTCGCTGCCGTTGATTCTGCCCGGCGTACGTGAAGTGACGGATGCTGATGGCAATGTGACCGGCTACAAGCCGAACGACATTCCGTTGACTACAGCGGGTGTGTTCTTTGGAAACACCATCATCGGTGAGGGTGCAAACGACCGTGGTATCTATGATGCCACACGCATTCGCTTCAGAGAAATCTCTTTGAGCTACAGCATACCCAAGTCACTGATTTCGAGATTTAAGTTGACCGGTGTGAATATTTCCTTTGTTGGAAACAACCTTTGGTATCGCGCCTTCAACACACCGAAGTATGCTAAGGCCGATCTGGATCGTACAGCTTTTGGTACCAACAACGGTGCAGGTTTCGACTTCCTTGGAGGTCCCTCCGCTAAGCGCTATGGTGTTAACCTTAAGATCAGCTTCTAAACTAGAATTAAGATGAAAAAGATATTAAATACATTTGGAATACTATCGGTTCTGCTGCTCGTGTCCTTCTCATGTAATATGGACGACGATTTGGCGAACCCGAACGAAGTGGCGGTGAATCAGGCCGATCCGGATCTGATATTGAACGCGATTGAACTTGACTTTGCTGATTTCTATAGCATTGCATCGGGCAATACCGTTTTCTCTGATAAGACTACGGTTGGTGCTGACCGGTTGATGCGCATGCGTGCCATGAACACTGGCTATCGCTATCAAACTGCATATCAGGCGCAATTCCTGGATGACCTTTGGACATTGGCCTATCAGAAAGTGTTGGTAAACATTGAAACGCTTGTTCCCCTTGCTGAATCGAAGGGATATTCAACTCACGTGGCGATTGCAAAAGCGCTGAAGGCATATACCTACATCACGCTGGTTGATCTTTTTGGTGATGTTCCGAGAAGCAAAGCACTGCAAGGGTTCAGCGACTTCAACCCTGCTGCAGACGCTGGCGAATCGGTGTATAACTACGCGATCACCCTTTTGGGAGAAGCCAGAGCGGAGCTTGCCAAGACAGGAACATTCAAGGCGCCACGCGACGTTTATTATAGCGGCAGCCGTGCCAACTGGACAGCGCTGGTGAACACGCTGGAATTCAAAGCATGGTTAAACTTGTCGATCCTCCCTGCTCGCAAGGCCGAAGCAGAAACCAAGATGGGCCAATTTATTGACCTGGCAACAGGAGCGAATAAAACGGGCGTGAATATGATCGATCGCTACGAAGAGAATTTTACATATAAGTATGGTACCGCCACAGTTCCAGTGTCGCGCCATCCGCTATATCGTCAGTATTACCTGTCCACAGAAGGTGCTGCCGGTGGTTATGTATGTAACTCTTATCTCTATGAACTTTTTAATGGCAAAGGCGTGGAGGATCCCCGTTGGAGATACTACTTCTATCGTCAGGTTGGTAGCATTGCGCGGGCAAACCAGGTAGATCCCAAATCGGTTGGCTGCTCGGTAGGTGCCATTCCTCAACATTATGCCAACGGTGGCTATGTGTTCTGCACGTTCGAACCTGGATTCTATGGTCGCGATCACGGCGATGCATCGGGTACACCTCCGGATTCCCCAGTTCTTACCTGCGCTGGTGCATATCCTGCCGGTGGAAGAATTGACGACACACCTGTTTCAAAGACTACCTATTTCGGACCCACCGTGCAAGGTGATGGTGGAGATGGTGCCGGTATCGAACCTATGTTCATGTCTTTCTTCCTCGACTATATGCGTGCCGAACTGATGGCGCGCAGTGGAAATGACGTGAAGGCAAAAGAGTGGCTAACCGTGGCCATTAATGCATCCATTGATCAGGTACAGAGATTTTCGGAATCCATTGATCAGACACTTCCTGGTAGTTTGGAAATAGACAGAACTCCATACATCAATGCGGTTATGGATCTCTATGATGACGCGGCGGCTAAACCCCGTATTGTAGGAAGAGAGCTTTGGGTAGCATGTTGGGGTAGCGCCATTGAAGCGTACAATGGCTATCGCAGAACCAGCGGTCCCGACAACATGCAGCCATCGTTGCAGGTTAACGAAGGACCTTGGTTGCGTTCTCTTGTTTATCCTTCGGTATTTGTGAACCTCAATGGTGATGCGAGTGCCGTTCAGAAGGACTTCAGCAAAACCAATAAAGTATTCTGGGATGCAAATCCTGATAACCTTAACTAAGCGAAAGCCATGAGAAAATTTTCAATATATAGTTCAATTCTAGTCGCGGCGCTCGGTGCATTTACGTTCTCTTGTACCGACGAGTCACTGGACCCCTTGAAGACCAAAGAGGTTAAGAAGGGTACGATTCTGGCCCTGCGTGGAACGCAGCTGGAAAACATCTACTTCGAAGGCATACCGGGCGCAGAATTTTTTCCGCGTGTTATCCAGGGCACCGAAGTGTTTTCATTCGACGCGGAGTATCTGTCGGAAGATCCCGAGACATTGGCAAGCGTTGATATCTTTGTGATCAAGAAAACAAAAACGGCCGGCGTGGTAACAACCGAAAGAGTGCCCATCAAAACCGTTCCGTTTTCTGAATTCAAGAAGACGGACGACTATGATCGCCCTTGGGTATCCGTAAGCCTGAAGCTCACAGATATCCTTGCTAAAATTGGCATCACAGACTACACCGATCCCGCTGCAATTGACCAACTTCTCACACTGTATCAGCCAGGCATCAACCTGGAGAGCGATCTGAACCTGACCGATGGTTCGAAAGTTGGAGCAGAACTTATCCTTGCATCAGGCTTATTCGATAGCGATCAGTTCTATCCGGCACAGAAGCTTACCTTCAATGCCACAGAGTTTTGTCCCTATGCTGAATCATGGGAAACTGAATACAAAACTGTTGAGCTGTATGAAAGCGGCGATGTATCGGAATTCTACGATAGCGAAGTGTCGCTGGACGTAGACGGTGCCACGGAAGACGAGTATGTTATTTCGAATATTCATGACACCGGCTATTCGATATCGGCTGTATTCGAAGTGTCCACCACAAATCCTAGCCAGCAGTCGATTACCGTTGCTGAGCAAGTATTGGGAGATGGCTCGACCGTGTCGGGTGAAGGGTCTTATGATCAATGCTCGGGCACAATATCAATCCACATCCTCATTGTGGACGCAAACGAAGAAGAAACGGAATACGACTGGCAATTTGAGCCCAAATAAACCGGCTTAAAAAGCTTTGATAAAGCCCCTTCAGACCCGTTCTGAAGGGGCTTTTGTTTGTTACGGATGAGGCTTATCTTGCGCGCCAATTCAAGCCGTCATGAATACTCTCCTCCTCGACACCGCCAACAACCTCCCCACATCACGCACTCCCGTCTGGCTTATGCGCCAGGCTGGCCGCATTTTGCCGGAATACAGGAAAGTGAGGGAGACGGCAAAGGATTTTAAAAACCTGGTGAAGACTCCCGAGCTGGCCGCAGAAGTGACCATTCAGCCGGTGGATATTCTGGGGGTGGATGCCGCCATCATTTTCTCCGACATCCTGGTGATTCCGGAAGCGATGGGCCTTAACTATGAAATGGAGGAAAACAGGGGGCCTGTGTTCCCCAAAAGAATAGCCTCCACGGCCGACCTTTCGTCGCTGCACATTGCCGAGGCCGAAGAGCTGCAGTATGTGCTGGACGCCATCAAACTCACCAAAAAAGAACTGAACGGCAAGGTGCCCCTCATCGGGTTTGCCGGCGCACCGTGGACAATTTTTTCATACATGATCGAGGGCAAGGGCAGCAAGACGTTTAGTCAGGCAAAGAAAATGCTCTATACACAACCTGCTTTTTCGCATCAGCTGCTGGAGATGATCACACAAAGCACCATCCACTATCTGAAGGGCCAGATCAAGGCCGGTGCCGACACTGTGCAGATCTTCGATTCGTGGGCCGGCATTCTGTCGCCCGATCAATATGCCGAGTTTTCGCTGAAGTATATTTCAAAAATTTGTGATGCCTTGGGTAACGATGTTCCCAAAATCGTGTTTGCCAAAGGCGCATTTTTTGCGCGCCCCGAAATGAACAGCATCAATTGTAATGTGGTAGGGTTGGATTGGAACATGGGCATTGCCGAATCCCGCGCATTGTTGCCAAACAAAGTGTTACAAGGAAACCTCGACCCATGCGCGCTCTATGGTTCGCTTGATGACGTGCGTCGCGAAACAAAAAAGATGATCGATGCCTTTGGTTCGCACAAACACATCGCCAACCTCGGTCACGGTCTCTATCCCGACATCGAGGTGGACAAAGTGAAATGTTTTATTGACACAGTGAAAGAATATAGCGCTACAAAGCGGTAGGGCTATACGCTGACATTTGAACCACTCGTGGCTATTCGCTGCGCAGCGACTTTATGGGGTTGACAATGGCCGCGCGAATGGACTGGTAGCTCACCGTGATCCACGAAATTAACGTAGCCGTGAAACCCGCCAGCAAAAACACTCCCACGCCCATCTCTATGCGATAGGCAAAGCCCTCCAGCCACCGGTCCATGATGAACCACGACACCGGCACGGAAAGCACAAAGGCCACAAGAATAAGTTTTGTGAAATCTTTCGACAGCAGCACCACCACGCTGAATACAGACGCACCCATCACTTTGCGCACACCAATTTCTTTGGTTCTGAGATTGGCCGTGTAGGCAGCAAGTCCAAACAAACCCACGCAGGCAATGATGATGGCAAGCCCGGAGAACACGGCAAACACTTCGCCGGCCTGGCGCTCGGCAGCATATTGCGCGTTCAGATCCTGATCGAGGAACAAGTATTTGAAGGACTGCGCAGGCACTAGCTCTTTCCATTTTGCTTCGGCAGCTTCCACAATGCGCGTGGCTTCTTTTCCATTGAGGCGCACCATCACATAGCCGGCGCCGCCACCAAAGCTTTCGATGCTCTGGATGGTGAGCGGTGTGATGGGATCGCGCAACGATTGAAAGTTGAAGTCTTTGATGATGCCGATGATGGTGTAGGCCACTTCGACATTGCCCTCGCGACGACGAACCACCTGTGTTAGTTTCTTGCCCACGGGATCGGTGAGGCCCATGGTTTTGACAGCCGTTTCATTGAGAACGATGGAAAGCGAATCGTTTGTTTCTTTCGAATAGCCACGGCCTTCCACAAACTCGAAGCCGATGGTCTTTGCAAAGTCGTCGTCGATGGCCATGCTTTTTGTGGTGAGAATTTCCGACGATCCTTCCGGCGTAAACTGGGCACCAAAGAAATCACCCTGACGTCCCAACAGCGAGAACGATGCGGCTGCATCCACAACGCCGGGCACGCGTTTCATTTCGTCTATATAGGTCTGCACTTTTGTTGTCAATGCAAATGCGCGGTCAACCACCAGCACTTGCTCTTTGTCATAGCCCAGCGATTTGCTTTGCATAAACGTCATTTGCTTCGACACAGTGAGTGTGCCCACAATCAGCACAATGGAAATGAAGAATTGAAAAATCACCAGGCCGTTGCGCAGCCATGTGCCCTTGGCAGAGTTGGTAAATTTTCCTTTCATCACCACAATGGGATTGATGGAAGAGAGCGCGAATGCCGGATAGCTTCCGGCCAGAAATCCAACCAGCAAAGCAATCAATGCCAGCGATCCGATCATGAGCGGCGTGACGGGAAAGGACAGATGTTTGCCGGCAAGGTTGTTAAACGATGGCAATGCAAGTTGCGTGAAGCCAACGGCGAGGCACGTAGCAAACACGCTTAGCAAAATGGACTCAATCAGAAATTGATAAATAAGTTGTCCCTTCAGCGAACCCATGGTTTTGCGAACACCAACTTCGCGTGCGCGTTCGGCCGAGCGGGCGGTGGCCAGGTTCATGAAGTTGATGCAGGCAATGACCAAAATGAGCGACGCGATGCAGATGAGGAAGTAAACATAATTCCGATTTCCCCCGGGACGCATCTTGGCTTCCTGGTTGGTAGGGTCGAGGTGAATGGACGTGAGCGGTTGAAGATAATAGCGATAGCCATTGCCTTCGCGTTTATAGTCAGCCCACGATTTGCCCAGGTCTTGCTCGATCTGTGCGGCGGCATAGGTGTCGACCATCTTTGGAAATTTTGCCACGAGGGCAGTGGCGTCGGCGCCCGGCTTAAGTTTCAAATACACATGGGCCGAGAACGTGGTGAAGTTCACCTTCACACCATTACCAAAAAACTGGTCGTCCCACTTCGACAGGAAATCGAATTTGAAATGGGAGTTGTCCGGCAGATTTTCGCAGATGCCGGTGATGTTGAAATCCTGGTTAAAAATTTTGAGCGTTTTGCCAACGGGCTCTTCCGTCCCAAAATAGCGGCGTGCCGTTTCTTCTGTCAGTACAATGTCGGTGGGTTTTGTCAACACCTTTTTGGCGTCGCCTTTCACCAGATTGAGGCTGAAAAACGAAAAGAAGTTCGAGTCGGCCGCCATCAGAAAGTTCTCTTCGAACTGTTTCACTTCGTTGTGTGCATCGGTATAGTTTACCGCCACGTTGTTGATGGGGCCGCTCACTTTCACCACATCTTCCACTTCTGCGAAATCGCGACCCATCACATCGGCGTACGAGTGAGGGATGATGGCATAGTTGGTAGCATGATTGGGATACTTCCGTTCGAGTGCCACCTTATAGATGCGGTCGACGTTGGCCAGGAATTTATCGTACGAAAATTCTTCGGCAACAAACATGGTGATGAGCACACAGCTGGCGATGCCCACCGACAAGCCAAGAACGTTGATGAGCGTATATACCTTTTGTTTGATGAGGCTGCGGATGGCAACCTTGATATAGTTCCGGATCATAGCGAAGAGTTTACAAGGATGTCCACTGTCAATCCATGTGCCATTTCGGAATAGGCATAATTCATCATGCTGGCACTGTTTCCTGCTCCAGGGCAAGGAATGTCATGTTCGAAAAGGAAGGAATTTGTTCGTGTGCGGACGGTCTACGGCTGCAACATGCGCAGCAGGGTAGAGAGTCTGTTCTTCATGTTGCGGCGGTCGACAATGAAGTCGAGGAAACCGTGCTCAAGAACAAACTCGGCGCTTTGAAAACCCTTGGGAAGATCTTTGCCAATGGTCTCACGAATAACGCGTGGTCCGGCAAAACCGATAAGCGCGCCGGGTTCGGCAATGTTGAAGTCGCCCAGCATGGCATACGACGCGGTGACACCGCCCGTTGTGGGGTCTGTGAGCAACGATATGTAGGGAACTTTTGCTTCGTCGAGCAACGCGATCTTGGCCGAAGTCTTGGCCATCTGCATCAGCGACAAGCCTGCTTCCATCATGCGGGCGCCGCCGGAGCGGGAGATCATGAGGAACGGTTTTTTATTGTGGAGGCTGTGGTCCATGGCGCGGGCAATTTTTTCGCCCACAACCGACCCCATTGAGCCGCCAATGAAACTGAAGTCCATGCAGGCAATGGTGATGTCCATGCCGCCCATTTTGCCATAGGCTGTGCGCACGGCGTCCTTCAATTGCGACTTCTCCTGGCTTTCTTTAATGCGCTTGGGATACGGCTTCGTGTCCTTGAATTTCAAGGGGTCGGCCGACTCCATGTTCACGTCAAGCTCCGTGTATTTACCTTCATCGAACAGCACTTCAAAATATTCTTCCGAGCCAATGCGCACATGATAGTCCTCGTCGGGCACCACATAGGCGTTGTTCTTCAATTCGCGGGTGTGCACAATTTTGCCAGCGGGCGATTTGAACCACAGGCCATCGGGCACTTCACGTTTAGATTCGGTGGGGGTTAGAATACCTTTATCGCTGCGTTTGAACCAAGACATAGGAAAAAAAATTTTGTAAAAAAGAAAGCCGATGGACGGTGAGGTCCATCGGCTGAAATTACAATTTCATTATGCTAAATCGATCGATTTATCGAGGTAAATATCCTGGATGGCATTCAGGATCTCCACGCCTTCTTTCATGGGGCGTTGGAAGGCTTTGCGGCCCGAGATCAAGCCCGTTCCACCGGCGCGTTTGTTGATGACGGCTGTGCGCACGGCATCGGCCAAGTCGCTGGCACCTTTCGATTCGCCACCTGAGCTAATCAAACCGGCGCGGCCGTTGTAGCAATTCAGCACCTGGTAGCGGCAAAGGTCGATCGGGTGATCGGATGTGAGTTCGGTATAGATTCTTTCGTCAAGCTTGCCGTAGCTGCTGCCTCCGGTGTTAAGCATTTTGTAGCCGCCGTTGGTTTCTGCCATTTTCTGCTTGATGATGTCGGCCTGGATAGTCACGCCCAGGTGGTTTGCCTGCCCGCTAAGGTCGGCCGACACGTGATAGTCGATTCCGTCTTTCTTGAAGGCGTTGTTGCGGGTGTAGCACCAAAGAATAGTGGCCATACCAAGCTGGTGAGCGCGCTCAAACGCTTTCGATACTTCGATGATCTGACGGGTTGCGTTGTCCGATCCGAAGTAGATGGTTGCGCCTACAGCCACGGCACCCAGGTTCCAGGCGTCGTCGATAGAACCGAACATAATCTGGTCGGCCTTGTTGGGGTAGGTGAGCAACTCGTTATGGTTGATCTTTACAATGAAAGGAATCTTGTGGGCATATTTTCTAGACATCATGGCCAGTGCGCCAAACGTGGTGGCCACACCGTTGCATCCGCCTTCAATGGCAAGCTTCACGATGTTTTCAGGATCGAAGTAGGCAGGATTTTTTGCGAACGATGCACCGGCGCTATGCTCGATGCCCTGGTCGATGGGAAGAATAGATACGAAGCCGGTGTTGGCCAGACGGCCTGTTCCATACAAGGCTTGCAAGCTGCGCAACACTTGCGTGTTACGATTGGTTTGAGCGAAAACTTTGTCAACAAAATCCGGACTGGGCGTCTGGAGTTGATCCTTCGAAATGGTTTTACTTTGGTGCTTCAGCAGGTAGTCTGCATCCTTCCCAAGTAAGTCAGCGATGTTTCTTGCCATAGTTGGTTTTTTATGCGAGGGGACAAAGTTATTAATTATTTAATAGTATGCTAATTGGCGCGAATTTCGCGGTTTTTGATCCATTTCAATCGTGTTCAGCGATTACGTAGAAACCCCGTGAAAAACAAAAAAGCCACTCCGCGGGGAATGGCTTTTCCTGACAAATTTATAGTCTGTATTAGATCTTCTCTTTGATACGGGCAGCTTTGCCTTGTTTGCCTTTCAGGTAGTACAGTTTTGCACGACGCACTTTACCTTGTTTCAAAACTTCGATTTTATCGATGCTGGGAGAAACGATCGGGAAGATACGCTCCACGCCGACGCCGTTGGAGATTTTCCGTACGGTGAAGGTTTCGCCGTTGCCGTTCGAGCCTCTGCGTTGAATCACAGTGCCCTGAAACTGCTGGATACGCTCCTTGTTTCCTTCTTTTATTTTTACGTGAACATTCACGGTGTCGCCAGGCTTAAAGCTGGGAAGTGATTCACGGACTTTCGCAAATTCCGCCTCTACGAGTTTAATTAAATCTGCCATAACACGATGGTTTTGAAAATGGACTGCAAATGTAGGGAAAGAATTGAAATTTCAGAAGTTGATTGTCGAATGTTTCCAGAAAATTAGCAATCAGGGCTTTTGAAGCAGTTCTGGACGCCTTTTTTGGGTTCTTTCCAGTGATTGTTCATGACGCCATTCCTCAATTTTGGCCTGATGACCTGACAAAAGTACCTCGGGAACCGTCCAGCCTTTATACTCCGCAGGCCGGGTGTAGACCGGTGGGGCAATGAGGTTGTCCTGGAAAGAATCGCTGAGGGCCGAGGTCTCGTCCGACAAAACGCCTGGGATGAGGCGCACAATGGCGTCGGCCACAACGGCCGCGGCCAGCTCACCCCCCGAAAGCACATAGTCGCCGATGCTGATCTCGCGCGTAACAAGGTGCTGCCGCACGCGCTCGTCAACACCCTTATAATGGCCACACAGCAAGATGAGGTTCTTCTTCAAACTCAACTCGTTGGCCAGGGGCTGCGACAGGCGCTCGCCATCGGGGCTCATATAAATAATGTCGTCGTAGGTGCGCTTCGATTTGAGGTCGGTCAGACAATTGTCGATGGGTTCGATGGTCATCACCATGCCAGCGCCTCCGCCAAACGCATAGTCGTCGGTGGTGCGGTGCTTGTTGGTAGCGTATTGGCGCAGGTCGATGATGTTTACGGTGACCAGGTTTTTGGTTTGCGCGCGCTTCAGTATCGAATCCGAAAACGGGCTTTCAATGAGCCGGGGCAAACACGTGAGGATGTCAATGTGCATAGTGTCAAATATCCAAAAATCCCTCTGGAAGATTCACGTTGATCCGTTTTTTGCTCTTGTTGACACCGGTGATGAAGGGGCCATTCACGGGCACCAGCACTTCACGTTCTTCCTGGTGCACCACCAATAACGGGTTGGCGCCGGATTGCACTTCGGCGATGGTTCCCAACAGGCCCGCGTCGGTGTCCCACACTTCAAAGCCGATCACTTCGTCGCTATAGAATTCGCCGCGTCCGGATTTGGGGCGGGCCGATTTTTCGACATAGAGGGCATGCTTCGAAATCTTCTCCGCGTCCTCAATGGAGTCTACGTCTTCAAATTTCACGAGGGCTTTGGCGCGCTGCACCGAAGCCGTCTGTATAAAATAGGGAACCAGACGCTTGTCCTTCTCCAGGAAAAGGATCTTCAGTTCCGCCAGGTTTTCGGGAGCTTCTTCGTCAAGCGAAACGGTCACTTCGCCTTTGAGGCCGTGGGGTTTCAGAATGAAGCCGATCTTAAAGCACTGTTCGATGTCCATAGGGGAGAAATAAAAAATGCCAATGCGTGGAAACACATTGGCATTTGTGATAGTCAGTTCTACGATTAAGCCTGTTCGGTGCTTTCGGCAGCAGGAGCTTCCGTTTCAGCAGGGGCAGCTTCAGCAGCAGGTTGTGCGGCAGCAGCGGCTTCGGCAACCTGAGCCTTCTTGCGGATGGCTTCGGCGCGTGCTTCTTTAATCTTGGTTTCAGCAGCCTTGCGGGCTTTTGCTTGTGCGTCTTTCGATTGAGAAAGCTGATCGCGTTTCGATTCGATCTTAACTTCCTTGCTCTTCAGCCACTCAGCCAGTTTAGCATCGGCTTGCTCTTGTGTGAGCGCGCCTTTGATGACACCGATCTGCAAATGTTTCTTCAGCATGATGCCACGATACGAAAGCATAGCTTTCACCGTGTCGGAAGGCTGAGCACCGTTCATCAACCATTTGAATGCTTTTTCGTCATTCAGGTCGATCGAAGCGGGGTTTGTGAGGGGATTGTAAGTCCCGATCTTTTCAATAAAGCGACCATCGCGTGGTGCTCTGGCGTCGGCTACGACTACATCGTACATTGCCAGTTTCTTGCGGCCTCTGCGGGCCAATCTGATTTTAACCATTACTGTTTCAGTTTAAAATAGTTGGAACTCGTCCTGTATTTTTTTAAAGACCGCAAAGTTAAGGGATTTTTCGGGTTTGACAATGCCGAGGGGAGAAAGCCGTTCGTGTAAAAAGGGAATTGTTAAGTATTTGTTTACGCGAGTATTCAATTTTTATATCTAAAACCACTTCTCTACATTTGTTGGCTTTCAAAAAAATCATGGATAATTATTCATACATCTCCAATGCAGACGTTGGTTATCTTGACCAACTCTACCAAACCTACAAAAAGGATCCCAATGCGGTAGATCCTACCTGGCAGAAGTTTTTCGAGGGATATGACTTCTCCGCCCAACGCTTCGGCGAAAACGGCCACGGTCCCAAAGGTGCTGACGATTCCCTTTCTTTAAAAGAAACGCAGGTTCGAAACCTGATCTTCGTGTACCGCTCGTTCGGTCACCTCAAATCCAAAACCAACCCCGTTCGCGAACGCCGCAACCACCAGGTCAACTTCGACCACACCAACGTGGGCCTCACCGACGCCGACCTCGACACCGAGTTTGACGTGGGCGCCGAAATCGGCATGGGCCGCGCCACGTTGCGAAAGATCATCGAGAAACTGAAGGCAGTCTATCTCGGCCCCATCGGTTTTGAATACAACTTTATTCGCAACGACGAAATTCGCCAGTGGTTCTTCCAGAAATGCGAACAACAATATTTCACCTACAACCCCAGCATCGATGAGAAAAAGAGCATTCTCACCAAGCTGAACGAAGCGGTGGTGTTCGAGAATTTCCTTCACACGAAATTCTTAGGACAAAAACGCTTCTCGCTGGAAGGTGGCGAAAACACAATCCCCGCGCTGCAAACCATCATTAACAAAGCAGCCGAACTCGACGTGAAAGAAGTGGTGATCGGCATGGCCCACCGCGGACGTTTGAACGTGCTCTCCAACATTCTTGGAAAAACCTACGAACAGATCTTCACCGAGTTTGAAGGCAACGTGAGCCCTGAGCAAACCATGGGCGATGGCGATGTGAAATATCACCTGGGCTACTCCAGCCACATCAACACTCCATCGGGCAAGAAAATCTATTTGAAGCTGACCCCGAATCCTTCTCACCTTGAGGCGGTAGATCCGTTGGTGATTGGCTACACACGCGGTCAGATTGACGACGAATATAAAGGAGACCTTACCAAAGGCATGGCCATCCTCATTCACGGCGACGCCGCCGTGGCAGGACAAGGCATTGTGTATGAGTTGTTGCAGATGTCGGGCTTGCCCGGCTACACCACCGGTGGAACGATCCACTTTGTGATCAACAACCAGGTAGGCTTCACGACAGACTACGACGACGCCCGCACCAGCATTTACTGTACAGACCTCGCCAAGATCGTTGACGCTCCCGTGCTGCACGTGAACGGCGACGATGCTGAAGCGGTGAGCTTCGCAGCCAAACTGGCCGTGGAGTATCGTCAGAAATTCGGTCAGGATATTTTTATCGACTTGCTGTGCTACCGTCGTCACGGGCACAACGAAAGCGATGAGCCGAAATTCACACAACCGAAATTGTATAACATCATTGCCAAACACGAGAATCCCCGCGAGATCTATGTGAAGAGACTGGTAGAACGTGGCGATGTTGATGCTGCTCTGGCCGATGAGATGGATAAGAACTTCAGAAATCAGTTGCAAGACCGGTTGAATGAAGTGAAACAAAAACCGTTGCCCTACAAGCCTCAGAAGATTGAAGCCGAGTGGGAGCAGATGCGTTGGTCCACTCCGGAAGACTTTGACAAGTCGCCGGAAACTGGAATTAAGGAAAGCGTGATTGAAAAAGTAGGAAAGGCCTTAACCACCATCCCCGAAGGATTCAAACCGCTGAAGCAAATTGAAAAACTGTTGAAAGACCGTTCGGCGGCGTTCTTCGAAACCAAAGTGCTGGGTTGGGCTGAGGCCGAACTGTTGGCCTATGGTTCGTTGCTGGCCGAGAAAACTCCCGTGCGCATGTCCGGACAGGACGTTCGTCGTGGCACGTTCTCGCACCGTCACGCCTATTTCTTTGATGCAAACAGCAACGAGCCCTATTGCGGTCTGAACAACATCGACAAAACGCAAACCAAATTCCAAATCTTCAACTCCCTGTTGTCGGAGTTTGGTGTGTTGGGATTTGAGTATGGCTATGCGATGTCGTCGCCGAGTGCGTTGGTGTTGTGGGAAGCCCAGTTTGGTGACTTCGTGAATGGCGCGCAGGTAATCATCGATCAATTTATTTCCAGCGCCGAATCGAAATGGCAGCGCATGAACGGATTGGTGATGTTGCTTCCCCACGGCTACGAAGGCCAGGGCCCTGAACACTCCAGCTGCCGTCCTGAAAGATTCCTGCAGCTCTCTGCAGAATATAACATGGTGGTGACAAACCCCACCACACCGTCCAACTTCTTCCACTTGCTGAGAAGACAGGTGACATGGCCATTCCGCAAGCCCTGCATTGTGTTCTCACCCAAATCGTTGTTGAGACATCCCGCGGTTATTTCTCCTTTGAAAGAATTTACCACCGGAACGTTCAACGAAGTGTTGGATGATCCATCGGGTGTGGCCGCAAAAGATGTGAAGCGTGTGATTCTTTGCTCGGGCAAAATCTACTACGATCTTGCCGAGGCACAACAGAAACGTAAAGTGAAAGACGCAGCCATTGTTCGGATGGAACAATTGTATCCGTTCCCGGAAAAACAGTTAAAGAACATCCTGAAGAAATACAAAGACGCCAAGCTGGTGTGGGCACAAGAAGAACCTGCCAACATGGGATGCTTGTCTTACATTCTGAGAATGATGCCGAAGTATGAGCTTGAACTGGTGTCGCGCAAAGCCAGCGCATCGCCTGCCACAGGCTTCTCGAAAGTTCACAAAGTGGAGCAGGAGAAACTGGTGAACAAGGCGTTCGAAATCTAAACATGTGTAGCGAAGCATAAGGCTTCGGTAGAAAATATATCTCTCATTTAAAACATCAAAACGAGAATGGCTATTCAAATAAAAGTGCCCACTGTAGGCGAATCGATCACCGAGGTGACCATCGCCAACTGGCTGAAGAAAGACGGCGACGTGGTGAAGCTGGACGAGGTGATTGCCGAACTGGAATCAGACAAAGCAACGTTCGAGCTCACGGCACCCAGCGCGGGCGTGTTGAAGATCGTGAAACAACAAGGCGAGACGGTTCCTATTGGCGAACTGATCTGCGAGGTGGAACCATCGGGTCAGGCAGCGGCAGCAGCCCCTGCACAACCTGCGGCAACTCCCGCAGCTGCGGCCCCGGCGGCAACACCTGCACCCGACGCCAAGAAAGCCACCGGCGGTGTGAAGGAAATGAAAGTGCCAACAGTAGGCGAGTCGATCACCGAAGTGACCATCTCTACCTGGTTGAAGAAAGACGGTGATCTGGTGAAGCTTGATGAAGTGATTGCCGAAGTGGAATCTGACAAAGCAACGTTTGAGCTGCCCGCAGAAGCCACCGGTATTCTTCGCATTGTGGCACAGGAAAAAACCACGCTTCCTATCGGAGGCCTGATCTGCAAAATAGAAATCACTGAAGGAGCCGCCGCATCCAATGGCGCGGCCGCTGCACAACCTGCCGAGAAGGCCGCTGTAGCCGCTGGCGACAAAACCTACGCAGCCGGTCATCCTTCTCCTGCCGCAGCAAAAATTCTCGACGAAAAAGGAATTCCTTCCAACCAGGTAGCCGGATCGGGCGTGGGTGGAAGAATCACAAAAGACGATGCGCAGAATGCACAAAAAGCACCTGCCGCCACAGCGCCCACGAAGCCCGCAGAAGCGAAAGCGCCTTTGGCACCTCCCGTGATTGCATCGGGTGGAGGACGCAATGTGCGCAACGAAAAAATGACATCGCTTCGCAAAACCATCGCCAAACGTTTGGTGTCGGTGAAGAACGAAACGGCCATGCTCACCACGTTTAACGAGGTGGATATGAAACCGGTGATGGAACTTCGCTCGCGCTACAAAGATCAGTTCAAAGAAAAGTATGGCGTGGGCCTTGGCTTCATGTCGTTCTTCACGAAGGCTGTCTGTGCAGCGTTGAAAGAATTCCCGGCGGTGAACGCGTCTATCAACGGCGATGAAATTATCTATCACGACTACTGCGATGTGTCCATCGCCGTGTCGACGCCGCGTGGGTTGGTGGTTCCCGTTATCCGCAATGCGGAAGCCCTCAGCTTCAACCAGATTGAAAGCGAAGTGGTGCGCCTGGCCGGAAAAGGCCGCGACGGAAAACTGTCGATCGAAGAAATGACGGGAGGAACATTTTCCATCACCAATGGTGGTGTGTTTGGCTCTATGCTTTCAACGCCCATCCTGAACCCGCCTCAATCAGCCATTTTGGGTATGCACAACATCGTGGAACGCGCGGTGGTGAAAAACGGAGAGATTGTGATTCGCCCCATCATGTATGTGGCATTGTCATACGATCACCGCATTGTGGACGGCCGCGAGTCGGTGAGCTTCCTGGTGCGCGTGAAAGAAATGCTCGAAGATCCGGGAAGACTGATCCTCGGCGTTTAAGACCATACACAAACAGGCATGAATGAAGACGAATGCATCGGCATCGATCTTTGTTTGTGCCTGTTTTCTGTAGAAAAGATATCGCTTCAACACGTCCGCGACAGGCTACACGACCGCTCGTTGGACATCAGTAAAAAAATAAGACATCAATAAAAAGAAATATGCAATACAACGTCGCAGTCATTGGTTCAGGTCCCGGAGGTTACGTAGCGGCCATCCGTTGTGCACAGCTGGGTTTTAAAACCGCCATCATCGAAAAATATGACACGCTGGGTGGAACGTGTTTGAATGTGGGCTGCATTCCCTCTAAAGCGCTCCTCGATTCGTCGGAGCATTTCATCACGGCCAAGAATCATTTTGCAGAACACGGCATCGACATTCCGGCGCCGAAAGTGAACATCACACAAATGATTAAGCGGAAGAGCGATGTGGTGAAAGCCAACGTGGACGGTATTGCTTTTTTGATGAAGAAAAATAAAATAGACGTGCTCACCGGCGTGGGTTCGTTTGTGGACAAGAATACCATTAAGGTGACGGCTGCCGATGGAAAAGAATCGGTGATCACCACCGAGCGTGTCATCATCGCCACAGGTTCCAAACCTACGCCGCTGCCCTTCGCGTCGTTTGATAAAAAGAGAATTATCTCCAGCACCGAAGCTTTGGAGTTGAAAGAAGTTCCCAAGCACATGATTGTGATTGGCGGTGGTGTGATTGGCATGGAGCTCGGCTCGGTGTATGCACGCCTCGGATCGAAAGTGACTGTAGTTGAATTTCTCGACAGCCTCATTCCTACCATGGACGGTTCGCTGGGCAAGGAGTTGCTGAAGGTGACCAAGAAGCTGGGCATGGAATTTTTCCTTGGCCACAAAGTGACCTCGGTGCAAAACAGCGGCAACGAAGTGACTGTGAAAGCCGAATCGAAAGACGGCAAGGTGGTGGAACTGAAAGGCGACTACTGCCTCGTGAGCATTGGAAGAAAACCCTACACCGATGGCCTTGGTCTTGACAAAATCGGTATCGAAACTGTGAAGGGGCAAATTCCGGTTGACGAACATTTGAAAACAAAAGTCGATAATATATACGCTATCGGCGATGTGGTGAAGGGCGCCATGCTGGCACACAAAGCCGAAGAAGAAGGCACGTTTGTGGCCGAGCAATTTGCAGGACAAAAACCTCACGTGCACTACCTGCTCATTCCGGGCGTGGTGTATACCTGGCCCGAAGTGGCCAGCGTGGGCTACACCGAAGAACAATTGAAGACCGACGGCAAAGCATACAAGGTTGGCAACTTCCCTTACAAAGCGTTGGGACGAGCACGTGCCAGCATGGACACCGACGGCTTTGTGAAAATTCTGGCCGACAAACAAACCGACGAAATTCTGGGCGTGCACATCATTGGCGCACGCGCTGCCGACATGATTGCCGCGGGCGTAACCGCCATGGAGTTCCGCGCATCGGCCGAAGATGTTTCAAGAATGTCGCACGCGCACCCCACGTATATGGAAGCGGTGAAAGAAGCCTGCCTCGCGGCCACAGCCAACCGCCCGATTCATCTTTGATGCGTCGCGGTTAAGCAATAAAATCTGATTAAGATAATGAAATGAGTTTCTGCCGAAATGTCTCCCGGCAGGAACTCATTTTTTCCATAGACGATATTCTGCAAAGGATCGCACAAGAATGGCAACGACTATTGGAATGAGCGCGCAGTTCAGCTGTTGCGGAAGTATGGGCCACACCACCAGGGTGATCGCGCTAAGTATGGCGATGCAGAGAAAATAAATCCGAAGCCACGGCAATCGTCTCATCAAGGCCAGCGCGGCGAAGGCGTTTGTCGGCATGGCCCACAGTAAATTAAAATTTTCAGCGGCAGCGGCATGGTCTGTGAAGAACCACAGAAAGAACAACAGCAACCCCAGCAACCCCGTCACGGTGAAGAGCACGGCATCCAGCGGTGTCGAGATTTTTTTTCGCTTGAAGTCCCACACGGTGATGCCGATGCAGAACAACGCGAAGGCGCTGAACACATACAAGGGATGCGGAAGTCCCGTGGGGGCTTCTTCGGCACGCGCATCATAGACCGAATATTTTTCTTTCACCAGGGGAACACCCACACCGTTTTGCAAAATGGTGGCATGATCGAATCCTGACTCGATGTAGTCGGGAAGAAACATGTATTCGAACGGCGAGGCTTTTTTGTCCATGGGCAAGCCAAGGCAGATGTCGATGCCCAGATCGCCCCAGGGCTGGTGTTTTAGGTAGATGTCGGTGAGGTCGCGGATGGTGTAGTCGGTTTTTACATATGAGCCATCGAAGGTCACTTCCTTGCCCAGGGCGGTGACCACCACGTCGCGGATTTTGGTTGCGCAGTTATTGTAGAAATAGTCGTAGCGATAGTTCTCGTTGCCCGGCTGCATGTTCCAGCGGAGGTATTCAAAAAGTTTTTGGCGTTGCTCTGCGGTGAGGTTCAACACCTGTGCGTGGATGAAGCGGTTGTGGTAGATGTAGGACGACTCGAAATGTTGATAGTCGTAGGCGGCCAGTTTGTAGTTGAGGTAGCCGCGGGCAAAGTTGAGGTAGAAGTGGGGCTGGTCAAAGTCGAACACGCCGTAGTTAAACACGGCGTCGATGTTTTGCTCGGGGTCCACCACGCGAAAGGCGCTGTGGCCAAAGGCAGAGTACAGTTCGCCCTGGTAGGGGCCGCAGGTGATCACGGAGATGGTTGCGTCGCTGGACAAGGTTTGTCCGAAAACGCTTCCGTTCAGGAGCCAGATCAGGCAGGCTGCGATTATTTTTTTCATTTTGAAGCCGATAAGAATCGTGTGCAAGATAGAAACCTCCCTCAATTTTTTGATGTGGCCTGTGGAAGAAGCGGTTTTCTTAGTATTATTCCACCCTAAACCGGACTATGGGGCTTCAGGATAACGGCAAAAAGGCCATGGATTTTTTTGGTATCCGGTATCCCACCGACCGGGACGCCTTCTTCACACGGCGAAACGATATCTTGTATGCGCGCATCCTGCTGTCGTCGGGCATTGTGGCCTTGCTGAATGCCGCTAAAGATCTGATCAATCAGGGCCTTGCGCCCATCCCCATAATGACATCGGCCGCAGCGTTGGTGGTGGTGGTGGCTTTTGTGCTCATGAAGACGGGACGGCAATGGCAATCGAAATTTTTGTTTTTGATTTTGTTGAACGCGATCATCGCCTTTTTGTGCAACGTGGTGCCGAAAGAACGACAGGGGTTTGTTTACTTTTTCGCACTGATCACCATCGCCTATGTGATCTTCGACGACTCGCAACGCTACCTGCGGCTGTTCTTCACCGTGCTGCCGGCCTTCCTTTTGATTTTGCTTGTGTTTGTAGACTTCAAACTGTTTGGCGACGTGCAATTGTCGCGCTCTACCGTGAGCCAGCAAAACAGCGTGGTGATTAACCTGGTGGCCACCATGGTCATCGTTGCCTTGTGTATTGATTTTATGGTGAAGACCAACCGCGTGTCGGAACGGATGTTGTTGAAAATGGCGGAAGACATTCAGCGAAAGAATGAAGACCTTGAGAAAATCAACGGCGAGCTCGACCGGTTTGTCTACCGCACCTCGCATGACCTGCGTGCACCGTTGCTCTCCATTCAGGGTTTGGTGAACGTGGCACTCAAAGAACCACAGAACGACCAAAGCACCACCTATTTTTCAATGATCGGCGAGCGATCGCAGAAGCTGGATGAATTTATTCAGGAGATCATCGAGTATTCGCGCAACGCCCGCACAGAACTGGTGCTGGAAGAAATTGATCTGCACGCGCTCATCGAGGAGGTGATCGCCAACCTGAAGTATATGGCAGGCGCCGACATCATTCGTTTCGATGTGGAGGCCAGCAGCTCGCCTGTGTTTCTGGACAGAAACCGCGTAAAAATTGTGTTGAGCAACCTCATCTCCAACGCCATCAAATATCACAACTTCCGCAGGGAAGGCTTGTGGGTGAAGGTGATTGTTGTGCAGGATGGCAAACAATGCCGCCTGGAGATTGCCGACAATGGGGCTGGCATACGAAAGGAATATGAGGACAAGATTTTTGATATGTTTTTCAGGGGCACCGAAAAATCGAGCGGCTCGGGGCTGGGATTGTATATTGTGAAGGAAGTGATCAAGAAAATGAATGGCAACATTGTGCTGACTTCGGAGTTTGGCAAGGGAAGTAATTTTGTGGTTACTTTGCCCCTGAATCAACGGACGTTGCATGAAGGTTAGGCTGCAGGACCATGTGAATATGCTCTCGAAAAGCTCTCTGAAACGGGTGCACAATGCTGCCCGTGTCTTTTCCAGCTATCACACCTCAACCTTCACCGGCAAACCCGCGCTGCGCGGCATGCCCATCAGCCTTTCGTTCGAGCCCACCACATCGTGCAACCTGCGTTGTCCGGAATGCCCCAGCGGCTTGCGTTCGTTCACGCGACCCACAGGAATGCTGCAGGAGCAATTGTTCCGCAAGGTGATCGACCAAGTGGCGCCCACCCTAAGTTATCTCACGTTCTATTTTCAAGGCGAACCCTTTTTGCATCCGCAGTTTCTCGACATGGTGAAATATGCCTCGCAGAAAGGAATCTATACGGCTACGTCTACCAACGCCCACTACCTGAAAGACGATGTTGCCAAAGCCACCGTGCAGTCGTCGTTAGACCGGCTCATCATCTCCATCGATGGCACATCGCAGGATACTTATCAGAATTATAGAATCGGTGGCTCGCTCAACAAAGTGCTGGAAGGAACCCAGAACATTTTGCGTTGGAAAAAGGAATTGAAATCGAAAACGCCCCACGTCATTTTTCAATTCCTGGTGGTGAAGCCCAACGAACATCAGATTCCCGAAGTGTATGCGTTGGCCGACCAGCTGGGCGTGGACGATGTGGTGTTAAAGACGGCGCAGATCTATGACTACAAAAACGGTTCGCCCCTCATGCCGACACAAGACCGCTATTCGCGCTACCGGCAAACAAGCGACGGCACCTATGCGCTCAAGAATAAATTGATGAATGAATGCTGGAAGATGTGGCACAGCTGCGTGGTGACCTGGGACGGCAAAGTGGTGCCCTGCTGTTTTGACAAGGATGCTCACTTTGTGCTGGGCGATCTCAACGAAAACACATTCGAAGAAATCTGGAACAGTGACAAATACAATGCGTTTCGGGCATCGCTGCTACGGTCGAGAAGTGAAATTGAAATTTGTAAGAATTGTACGGAAGGAACAAAAATCTTCGCCTGAGGCTGAAGACTAAATGCGGGCCTGTTCTTTTTTGATCTGGGCTTCGATTTTTTCAAAATCAACTGCACCACATTTGCCACAGCCCGTGGCGCAACCCGACGCTTTCGCCTGAAAGCTTTTATAGATGAGACGGCCCACATAGAACAGGGCTACCAGAAAAACAGAACCGACGATTATCTGCTGAATCATAGGCTTAAAATTACAGAATCCTCCACATTAACGCAGCCCGGGTTGTAATAATTTCATCAGTGCCGTTCGCTACCGGACAAAATCAAACATTTACGAACAAGTTTGCGTACCAGAGGTTGAAATGGATACTGTTGCGCCCTTTTTTGCGCCGGCATTCCAATTGACGTGTGAAATCATTTTTACAGAAGCGCTAATGATAAAGAACTACTTTAAAACGGCCATCCGAAACCTGCTCCGCGGGAAAGGAAGCTCCCTGATCAACATATCGGGACTGGCCATGGGGATTACGTGCAGCCTGGTGCTTTTTCTTTTGGTCCGCCACCATGCCACCTTCGATAGTTTTCACACCCACCGCGACCGCATATACCGAGTGGTGTCGCAGTCGGATGGCAACAATGGCAAGAACTATTCGGCCGGGGTGCCCACACCGTTGCCCGAAGCTTTCCGCAACGATTTCCCCGAAGCCGAGGCGGTTATCTTTGCCGGCTATCGCGCCGATGCTCTGGTCACCATTCCTCAACCCAGTGGCGAACCGAAAAAGTATACTGAAACCGCCGGCGTTGTGATTACCGAACCGGGGTTCTTCAAAATCTTCGATCGCCCCGTGTTGATCGGCGATGCCGTGAGAGGTCTCGACGATCCCAACGAAGCGGTGATTTCAAAACGATGGGCTCTGAAATTTTTTGGGAAGGAAGACGCCGTGGGTGAGGTTGTGAAATTTGAAGACAACGAATACAAGATCACGGCCGTGATGGAAGATTTTCCGGCCAACACCGATTTTCCGCTCGACCTCATGTTGTCGTATGCCACGGTGAAGAAAGAAAGAGAAGCGTCGGGCTGGAACAGCATTTGGAGTGACGAGCAATGTTTCATCCTGCTGAAGCCCGGCGAGGATGCAGCAAAGCTCGAAAGGCGCTTGCCAGCGTTCACCGAAAAATACATTGGCAAAGAAGATCCCGACCACACACTTTTTTCTTTGCAACCGCTGAAAGATTTTCACTTCGATCAACGCTACGACACGTTCAGCTACAACACGATTGATAAAAATATGTTGACAGCGTTTGCTGTGATCGCGTTTATTTTGATTGTGACGGCGTGCATCAACTTTGTGAACCTGGCTACGGCCGAGGCCATCAAGCGCTCGAAGGAAGTGGGCATACGGAAATCGTTGGGAAGCACAAAGAGTCAACTGGTGCGTCAGTTTCTCGGAGAGACGGCGCTGGTTACGTTCATTTCATTGTTAATCGCACTGGCCTTCACACAACTCGCACTCACGTTTCTCAATCCTTTTCTCGACTTGCATCTGGCGTTGCGATTTGGGTCAGACGGTCAGCTGTGGGGTTTTATAATTGTTGTCTTTGTCATCGTGGCCCTTCTGGCGGGTGTGTATCCGGCCTTTGTGGTTTCCGGATTTAATCCAGCGTTGGCGTTGAAAAATCTGATCAGCAATAAGAACTCGTCGGGCTATGCCTTGCGGCGAACCTTGGTGGTGGCACAGTTTGTCATTTCGCAATTCTTCATCATCGGCACCATTGTGGTGATCAACCAGATGAACTACTTCCAGAAAAAAGATCTGGGCTTTCGCAAAGACGCCATCCTGATTGTGCCCATTCCCGAAAAAGCTTCGTTGCAAAAGATGGAGACCGTGAGCAAGATGAAAACATTGCGCGACGAAGTGGCTGCACTCCCGGGTGTGGATCAGGTAAGTTTGAACAACGCGCCGCCGTCATCAGGATATGTATCGTCTACCAACATGAAGATAGAAGGCAAGGACGAAAATTTTGCCACGCAGGTGAAGCTTGCCGATGGCAACTATGCCGGCTTGTTCGGGCTCACCTTTGTGAGCGGTCACAACCTTCAGGACCTCGACACGGCCACGGGATTTGTTGTGAATGAAAAACTGGCACACACGGTTGGTTTTGCCAACGCTGCCAATATCGAAGGAAAAATGCTAAGGATTCGCGGCCGCACGTTGCCGGTGGTGGGTGTGGTGAAAGATTTTCATACTGTAACGTTGCGCCGGCCGGTGGAGGCCACCGTGCTCATGAATCACATCGTGGGCTACGAACGCATGGCCATTCATGTGCAGGCTTCGGCTGTGCAGGATGTGCTGGCGAAACTGAAGCCGGTTTGGGAACGCACGTATCCCGAACACATCTACAGCTATGAATTTTTGGATCAGCAGATTGCCGAGTTCTATGACGGCGAACGAAAGATGTCGATTCTGTTGGCGATCTTTTCTTCCATCGCCATCTTCATTGGTTGTTTGGGATTGTTTGGCCTGGTCACCTTCATGGCCAATCAAAAGAACAAAGAAATTGGTGTTCGCAAAGTGCTGGGTGCGTCCGTGGAAAGTATTGTGTTTATGTTCTCGAAAGAATTTGTGAAGTTGATTGCCATTGGGTTCCTGGTGGCGGCACCGGCCGCGTGGTTTGTGATGGGCAAGTTTCTCGACGAGTTTGCCTATAAGATTACCATGGGGCCTGAAATATTTTTGATAGGCCTTGTGGTCACGCTTGCCATTGCCATGTTCACCGTGGGCTACCGCTCTTTCAAGGCCGCGGTGGTCAATCCGGTGAAATCCCTTAGATCTGAATAAACAATTTCTAGCATCGGTTTGAATGAAGATCGCATGGAGTAAAAACACTCCATGGGATTTTTTTTTAGTTGGTGACGGGCGGCTTCAGAGAAGTAAAAATATGCCCTATCTTACTGCCATAACCTATCCTGACCTATGAGAAAATGTTTTTTGCTCTTGTCGTTCGGGCTGCTTACCGTGGCAGCTTCGGGACAGAGATTGTTGCGGCCATCGGATGTCTATCATCTTCATGCTGTGAAGAGTCCCGACGTGTCGCCCGATGGAAAATGGGTGACCTACACACTCACATCGCCCGACTCTGCACGCGATACCTACGACGACAACATATGGATGGTGCCCACCGAGGGTGGCGATGCCGTGCAACTTACCTATTCGGAAGAAGACGAGAGCCAGTCGCGATTCAGCCCCGACAACAAGTACGTCAGTTTTCTTTCCGGTCGCGAAAAGGCAAAGGAAAAGAATCAGCTTTGGTTGCTCGACCGGCGCGGGGGAGAGGCCCGGCAACTCACCACCTTCAAGGCAGCCATCGCCGACTATCGTTGGAGCCCGGATGCTAAAAAAATTCTGTTCCTCATTCAAGACGAAGATCCAAAGGCCGACACCGCTAAGGATAAACCGGCGAAGCCCATCGTGATCGATCGCTATCATTTCAAGGAAGACATCAACGGCTATCTCCAGCATTTTCACACGCACCTGTATGTCTATGATGTGGAAACTAAAAAACTCGACACGCTGTCGACGGGCAAGTTCGATCAGTCAGACGCCGTGTGGTCGCCCGATGGAAAACACATTGCCTTCACCAGCAACCGTACTGCCGATCCCGACCGGAACCTCAACACTGACATCTGGATTGTAGAAGCCAAAGCCCACGCCAAGCCACGACAACTCACCACGTGGGTCGACTTTGATCGCAAACCCATGTGGAGCCCGGATGGAAAACACATTGCCTATCTGCGCTCTATTTCGCCCGAGTGGGATACGTATGATGAAGCACACCTCGCCATCGTTCCGGTGTCGGGTGGAGAGCCTGTGTTGTTAACAAAAACGCTGGACCGCCCGGTAACAAATCCGGAATGGTCGAAAGATGGTCGCTCGCTATTCGCGTTGATTGAAGACGATCGGCAACGTTATGTTATGGAGTTTGATGTGGCCACGAAACAAAACACCAGACGGTCCGCCGGCGATCGCAGTGTGACCGATGTGCTTCCGCTCACAGATTCAAAGTCGGTGGTGTTGATGAGCGAAACGGCCAGCCCACCGGAACTGTATGTTCTTGAAGCGGGCAACTTCAAAAAACTAACCCATCACAACGATGCCTTTGTGAAGTCTCATCGTTTTGCAACCGCCGAAGGGTTCACGTTCAAAAATAAAGACGGCATCGAAGTGGGTGGCATTCTGTACCGACCCGACGGCGCGCCCAAGGGAAAAAAACTTCCGTTGCTGTTGTGGATTCACGGTGGCCCCGTGGCCCAGGATGAATATGAATTCGACATGACAACGCAGATGCTGGCGGCAAAAGGCTACGCGGTTGCCGCCATCAACTACCGGGGTAGCAACGGCAAGGGCTATGCGTTTTCGCGTGCCATCTTTGGCGACTGGGGAAACAAGGAAGTGGTGGACTTGCTCGCCGGTGTTGACTATCTCATCAAAACCGGCGTGGCCGACCCCGCGCGTCTGGGCATTGGCGGATGGAGTTATGGCGGCATTCTGACAGACTACACCACCGCCACCGACTCACGCTTCAAAGCGGCGGCCAGCGGGGCGGGCAGCGCGCTGCAACTGTCGATGTATGGCACCGATCAATATGTGCAGCAATATGAAATGGAGTTGGGTGTGCCGTGGAAGAACATGGACAAATGGATGAAAGTGTCGTATCCGTTTCTCAACATCGAAAAAATAAAAACGCCTACGCTCTATATGGTGGGTGAAAAAGATTTCAACGTGCCCGCCGCAGGAAGCGAACAAATGTATCAGGCGCTGCGGTCGCTGGGTGTGCCCACACAGATGGTGATCTATCCCACGCAATATCATGGATTGAAAGTGCCGAGCTACTGGAAAGATCGTTATGAGCGTTACTGGAAATGGTTTGAAACGTATTTGAAGTAGTGCAAAAAAAAGAGCCCTTCGTTTCCGAAGGGCTCTTCACTTGAACCATTAAACTATTGAAAATTATTTTTTGTTGTCGTTCACTTCTTCGTACTCAACATCCGAAACGTTGTTGGCATCCGAAGATGAACCGCCGGCATTTTGGTTGCCACCTGCATTAGGTGCACCCTGGCCGCCTGCGTTGGTTGCGTTATACATTTCTGTTGACGCTGCGCTCCAGGCGTTGTTCAGTGCTTCCATGGCAACGTCGATGCCGGGGCCGTCCTGAGCCTTGTGCGCTTCTTTCAGTTTGTCGAGTGCGCTGCTGATGGCGCCCTTGTTTGTGTCTGAAAGTTTGTCGCCAAATTCCTTCAACTGTTTTTCAGTTTGGAAGATCAGTGAATCGGCCTGGTTGATTTTCTCAACGGTCTCTTTCACTTTCTTGTCGGCATCGGCGTTGGCCTGAGCTTCCTGCTTCATCTTTTGAATTTCGGCATCCGTCAGTCCCGAAGAGGCTTCAATTCTGATCTTCTGTTCTCGGTTTGTTCCCTTGTCTTTGGCCGACACGTGGAGGATACCGTTCGCGTCGATGTCGAACGTTACTTCTACTTGCGGAATGCCGCGGGGTGCCGGGGGTATTTCAGAGAGGTGGAAACGTCCGATGGTGCGGTTGTCTTTTGCCATGGGGCGTTCACCTTGCAACACGTGGATTTCTACCGAAGGCTGATTGTCGGACGCTGTCGAGAACACTTCCGATTTCTTCGAAGGAATGGTGGTGTTCGATTCGATCAGTTTTGTGAACACGCCGCCCATGGTTTCGATACCCAGCGAAAGCGGAGTAACGTCCAGCAGCAACACATCTTTCACTTCACCGGTCAACACACCGCCTTGGATAGCAGCACCTACGGCCACCACTTCGTCGGGGTTCACACCTTTGGAAGGTTTCTTGCCAAAGAATTTTTCTACTTCGTCAACGATGCGGGGGATACGGGTTGAACCGCCCACCAGAATCACTTCGTCAATTTGCGACACGTTGATGCCTGCATCCTGAACGGCCTTGCGGCAAGGCTCAAGAGTTCTGCGCACGAGGTCGTCTACCAGTTGTTCAAATTTTGCGCGGCTCAATTTCTTCACCAAGTGCTTGGGCACACCGTCTACCGACGTCACGTACGGCAAGTTCACTTCGGTTTCCATGGAGCTCGACAATTCGATCTTTGCTTTTTCAGACGCTTCTTTCAAGCGTTGCAGTGCCATCGGATCTTTGCGCAGGTCAACGTTTTCTTCTTTTTGAAATTCGTCGGCCAGCCAGTTCATGATGCGCATGTCGAAGTCGTCGCCACCGAGGTGTACATCACCGTTGGTAGATTTTACTTCAAACACACCGTCGCCCAATTCGAGCACCGAGATATCGAACGTTCCACCACCCAAGTCGTAGACGGCGATTTTCATATCGCTGTTTTTCTTGTCGAGGCCATAGGCCAAGGCGGCGGCAGTAGGTTCGTTGATGATACGTTTCACATCCAGGCCTGCGATTTGTCCGGCTTCTTTTGTTGCCTGACGTTCTGCGTCGTTGAAGTATGCAGGCACGGTGATAACGGCTTCGGTCACTGTGGTGCCCAGGTAGTCTTCGGCAGTGCTCTTCATTTTTTGAAGAATCATCGCAGAGATTTCCTGTGCGGTGAAGAGACGGTCGCCAATGCGCACGCGCACGGTGTTGTTGTTGCCCGCTTCAATCTGGTAGGATACCATTTTCTTTTCTTCCGATACTTCATCGAATTTTTTGCCCATGAAGCGTTTGATGGAAGACACGGTGTTTTTGGGATTGGTGATAGCCTGGCGTTTTGCCGGGTCACCTACCTTGCGCTCTCCCTTACCGTTGTCCAAAAAGCCAACGATAGACGGAGTGGTTCTCCTGCCTTCGCTGTTGGCGATCACCACAGGCTCATTGCCTTCCATGACGGCTACGCAAGAGTTGGTGGTTCCTAAGTCTATACCGATAATTTTTCCCATGATATTGTTCAGTTTTAAGAGTTTCTAATTGTTTGTAGAATCCCTCTCTTCAAGCGTTATGCCAAGGCCTTTTAAAAGCTAAAAAATGACACATTGACAGTAAATTTTCCCTCTTTTCACCATCGTATGGCCATAATATCGCAGAAGGCATCCTCAAAACCTGACAGGCTTTTCGAGGCTATTGCGACCACGATGTTGGCGTTCTGTCCCAGCGGTGATCCTTCAGCGCGATGCGGAGCGACTCTTCCAGGCGCTTTCCGTCGCTGGTGGCGAGGTTGGCTTCCACATTCCGGATTTTGCGCATGCCGGGGATGATGGTGTGTACGTCGTCGTTGGCCAGGATAAACCGCAGCGCCAGGTCGGCCATTGTCATGCCGGGAGGAATGAGCGGCTTCAGGGCTTCGGCGTGGTCTACGCTTGAGTTCAGGTTTTCGGGCACGAAGTAGGTCGATCGCCAATCGTCTTTCGGAAACACGGTCTCTTTTGTCAGCATGCCTGTCAGCGTGCCTTCGTCAAACGGCACACGTGCAATGATGCCGATGTCGAGCTGGCGGCAGAGCGGGAACAAGAGGTCTTCGGGGGCCTGATCGAAAATGTTGTAGATCACCTGCACGGCGTCGATGTGGTTTGTCTTCAGCGTGTCGAGCACGTTGTTGGGCTCCCAGCGGTTCACGCTCACGCCCATGTGTTTGATCTTGCCTTGCTGCTTCAGTTTTTCCACGGCCTTCTGCCACTCGTCGTGGTGGGCCCAACTGTCTTCCCACACGTGAAATTGTTGGAGGTCGATGCACTCCACATGCAGGTTCTTGAGGCTCTTTTCGGTGTATTCAATGATGTGGGAGGCGGGAAAACATTCCTCCAGCGTGAAGCCGGGTTGGGATGGCCAGGTGAAGTTTTTGGGTGGAATCTTGGTGGCAAAATAAAGTCGCTTCGATCCATGCCGTTTGATGAGGCGGCCGAGAATTTCTTCGCTCACACCGGCGCCATAGCCCCAGGCGGTGTCAAAAAACGTGCAGCCCAGGTCAACGGACTTGTCGAGTGCGCGCTCCACCTCGGCTTGCTCGCTGCCGGTCCACCCGGCAAGGCCCCACATGCCATAGCCAATCTCGCTCACATCCCAGTTTGTTCTTCCAAATCTTCTGTATTGCATTTTAGTTAGGGTTGTTGGTTGTTTTCGATCCTGCCGTTCTGCGAAACGGGAGCCTAAATTGGTTATCGTTTTTCAGGATAAAAAATAGTCGGAATAAAATAGGGCAAACTTCAACAGCCAGGCGTGTATAGGTTCCCACGTGTGGCCTGTGCACACGACGCTATTTTTCCGGTCCTTCCGGATAAGAACTTTTGCTTACTTTTGCGCCTTCTTATTTGCGTATGAGTCTGGAACAAGAAATAGCAAAACGCCGAACCTTCGGCATCATCAGTCACCCCGATGCCGGTAAAACAACCCTCACGGAGAAGTTGCTCCTGTTTGGAGGTGCTATCCAAAAGGCAGGCGCGGTGAAGTCCAGCAAGATCAAAGACCACGCCCGTTCCGACTGGATGGAAATTGAAAAGCAGCGGGGCATCTCTGTAGCCACTTCGGTGATGGGCTTTAATTACAAGGATGTAAAAATCAACCTCCTCGACACCCCGGGTCACCAGGACTTTGCCGAAGATACCTACCGCACACTCACCGCGGTTGACAGTGTTATTCTCGTGATCGACTGTGTGAAAGGTGTGGAGATTCAAACCGAAAAACTCATGGAGGTGTGTCGCATGCGCAGCACGCCCGTGATCTGTTTCATCAACAAGCTCGACCGCGAAGGCCGCGACCCGTTTGAGTTGCTCGACGAAGTGGAAGAGAAATTGAATATTAAAGTGCGTCCGTTGAGCTGGCCCATCAGCATGGGAAAAACATTCAAGGGCGTTTATAACCTCTACGAAAAAAGTCTCACGCTCTTCACCCCCAGCAAAACGAAGGTGGAAGAGGAGGGAAGAATTCAGATCAGCGACATACACGACGAGGTGCTCGACAGCTATGTGGGCGAAACCAACGCCAAACAATTGCGGGCCGACGTTGAGTTGATCGAAGGTGTGTATCCCGATTTTGATGTTGACAAATATTTGTCGGGCAAAGTGGCGCCGGTTTTCTTTGGTAGCGCCGTGAACAACTTTGGTGTGCGCGAATTGCTCGACACGTTCATACGCATCGCGCCCACGCCTGTGCCGCGCGAAACAACCTTGCGCATTGTGGAGCCTGAAGAAAATAAATTCAGTGGCTTTGTGTTCAAGATCCACGCCAACATGGACCCCAAGCACCGTAACCGCATTGCCTTTGTTCGCATCTGCTCCGGAAAATTTGAGCGCGGCAGCAACTACTACCATGTGCGTCAACAAAAAAACTTACGCTTCTCAAACGCCACGGCCTTCATGGCACAAGATCGTGAGACGGTTGACGAAGCCTGGCCCGGCGACATCGTGGGCATATTCGATACAGGCAACCTGAAGATTGGCGACACACTGACAGAAGGAGAAAAACTTTTGTACACCGGCATCCCCAGCTTCTCGCCCGAAATTTTCAAGGAAGTGGTGAACATGGACGCCATGAAAACGAAACAGCTTGAGAAAGGCTTGCTGCAATTGATGGAAGAAGGTGTGGCACAGTTGTTCACCTACGAGCTAGGCAAGAAAAAAGTGGTTGGCGTTGTGGGCGCCCTGCAGTTTGAAGTGATTCAGTTTCGGTTGAAGAATGAATATAGTGCCACCGCACAATTTGTTCCGCAGAACATCTACAAGGCGTGCTGGATCAGCAGCAAAGATCCCAAGAAGCTCGCCGAGTTCATCGACTCCAAACAACGCCACATTGCGCGCGACAAAGACGACAAGCTGGTGTTCATGGCCGAGTCACGCGCGTGGCTTCAGATGGTGCAGGACAATTTCCCGGACATTCAGTTTCACTTCACGTCGGAGTTTAAGGATTAGTGATTTGTGGTGCGGTTATTCGATTTCTGTATCGATAAACAAATCTTCAAACCTGAGTTTTAAATGGGATAAAATAGTTGATGATATTTCGCCCCTTTCAACGAGGCGAAATTTGGGCTGGGCCGGGCCTGATTGCGGTGTGAAGATTTCTAAAACTCTCCGGACAGGGTCAACTATCCAATACTCCGAAATCCCTATGTCGAGATAAGTTTTCTTCTTGAAATTTTTGTCGATATGAGCGTTCGGGGGCGACATGATTTCAACGACAAGATCAGGAACGCCGGTCACACCCCGAAGACTCAGCGCATGCAAATTTTCCTTTCTCACAAAAATTAAATCGGGTTGAAAAACATTTCGATTATCGATATGAAAATCTATGGGTGAATAGATCGCTCGCCCACCAGTTCTCCTGGCTTCAATTTTCAAAACATCATAAAGATTACCAGAAACGAGCTGGTGAAGCAATAGCGGACTTGGACTCATAATGATCTCTCCGTTAATTAACTCACAAGGTGTGTTAGTCTCTTCGAGAAGAAGAAAGTTATCTGCGGTCCATCCTTTTGTATGGTTTGTTTGGGATGTCTTCATCTTGAAAATTTTTGGAGGATCAAAAATGTGTTCTTGTTCAAATCTATCTAGCCCTATAACGACTAGGGATTGTTCGTCGGTTTTCTTCGATTAAAAATTCTTTTAAAGTCCAAATCAAGCAGGGGCAAAACAGAGGATCTGATTTTTCCCTTTTCTGTTAATTGGATCGGTGTTCGATGCCTTCATATTTGAAACGTTACTGGAGGGATGATTCAAGTTACAAAAAAACGTTTGATGAAGTCACGACGTTCCCGGATTTTTTGGGAGGTTATGCAAATGAAATTATGCATATCCTACAGTGTTCGCGAGTAACAACGCTTGTTCTAAAAAATCATGCGCTTTCTATTTGATATCGCTCGCTTTTTAATTCCCCCAACATTTCGGATGTTTGATTTCATTCTATCCTGATGGCACAGCGCAGCGTTCCCTTCACCGTCATTTACGAAGACAACCACCTGCTGGTGGTTAATAAGTCTCCCGGCATTTTGGTGCAAGGCGATGCAACCGGCGATGTGCCGCTGGCCGAATTGGGCAAGCTCTACATCAAGGAAAAGTATGGCAAGCCCGGCGAAGTTTTTCTCGGCGTGGTGCACCGGCTCGACAGGCCTGTGAGCGGCGTGGTGGTGCTGGCGCGAACGTCGAAGGCGCTTGAGCGGATGAATGCGTTGTTTCGCGAGAAAGAAACCGAGAAGACCTATTGGGCCATTGTGCGCGCGAAGCCTCCACAACCAGAAGGCACGCTGATTAACTGGCTTCAGAAAGACGAGAAGAAAAACAAGACCACGCTCTACAAAAAAGAAACCGTGGGCGCCCTGCGCTCGGAGCTGAGCTATAAAGTGCTGGGCACCACCGAAGGTCACTGGCTGCTGCAAGTCAACCCTGTGACCGGACGCTCGCATCAGATCCGCGCGCAGCTGGCGGGCATGGGTTGCCCCATAAAAGGCGATGTGAAGTATGGAGACGACACGCCCAACGACGATGGCAGCATCTACCTGCACGCCCGCCGGCTGTCGTTTGTTCACCCTGTAAAAAAAGAACCCATAACCCTGGAGGCGCCCGTGCCCGTTATGGGTATGTGGAAATATTTCGCAAAATTTGATCAAACGTAAAACCGCGATGGAACAAACCTCCTGGATCGAGAGACTGAAGCAGAAGTGGAAGTTGGGCAGCGCCTTCCAGGTGGTGATGGTGCTGGTGGTGTTTGCCTGCACGGGTTTCACCGTATTGTTCATCAAGAAACCCATCCTTCATTTTTTGGCCGGCGATAGCGGCGACTCCACCCTGGCCACGATACTGTATTATATTTTTATCCTTCCCCTCTACAATGTTATTCTGCTGGCCTATGGTTTTCTGTTTGGCCAGTTCACCTTCTTCTGGGAATTCGAAAAACGGTTTTTCAATCGCATTCTAGGGCGCTCGAAGAAATGACACAAATCTCCTAAGCGACCCATCACTTTAAAACATTTGCCGATGGACAGCATACTCCAAAGCCTGGTGGAGCGCATGAACGACAAAAACGACCACATCATGGCGCCGGGCTTCGACAGCAGCACCACCATTTCGTGGAAGGCCCACCGCGAAGCCGAGAAGCTTGCCGATCGCACGCTCATTCCTCAGCTGATGACATTCATTGAAAATGAAAAGGACAAAAAGAATCGAGACGCCGCCTATTTCATTCTGGGACATGTCGCAAAAAATGTTGGCGACCAAGCAACCGCGCAGTTCTTGATTGATCGGATCGAAAGAGAAAAAGACAAGTATGTGCTCAGCGCCATGCTCGACCGCCTCGCCCATCTGGAGAAGCCAACCGGCACAGACCTCACCGCGCTCATTGCTGCCACGCACGACAAGCGATGGCAGGTGGGCTATGCGGCAATCCGCGCCCTCACAAACACAGACGATGCCGCCGCAGAAACAACCCTGCTACAGATTCTCGACACCAGCGACAGCTCCTATGAACTGATCTACGCAAACGGTGTGTTGCACAAAACAGGAACACCCCGCGCGCTGCCGTTTCTGGAGAAACATGCAAAGAGCCGGAAGCGCGATGTGAAACACTCAGCGCTCTATGCCATTGAAGCCATAAAGCAACGGCACAACCTGATTTGATTTTGGCAGAACTGACATTCATTAGAAACGAAAAAAGCTCCGGGGTTTCCGGAGCTTTTCTTTTATGATCGTGATGTTTCCTTAGGCCAGTTACACCACACCGGTGGCCAGCAAGATCACTTTGTTCTTCAGCACTTCAACAACCCCGCCCGTGATGGTGACGTTGTTGGCGCCTTCTTTTCCATTGTATTCCACCACGCCTTCTTTCAGCAAGCTGATGAGCGGTGCGTGATGATCCAGCACCTGGAACGATCCGTCAGCGCCGGGAAAAGTGACCAGCGTTACTTCGCCTTCAAAGACCTTTTTTTCGGGAGTTAATATCTCAAGATGCATGTGTCAGTGTTATTATCCTTTTGCTTCGGCCATCATCTTCTGGCCTTTCTCTACGGCCTGGTCGATGCTACCCACAAGGTTGAACGCCATTTCGGGGAGGTAGTCATATTCGCCGTCCATGATCGCGTTGAATCCTTTGATGGTATCCTTGATGTCTACCAACACACCTTTCAAACCGGTGAAGGCTTCGGCCACGTGGAAGGGCTGCGACAGGAAGCGCTGCACGCGACGTGCGCGGTGCACCACTTGTTTGTCTTCGTCCGACAATTCGTCCATACCCAGGATGGCGATGATGTCTTGCAATTCTTTGTAGCGTTGCAGAATGCTCTTCACACGCTGTGCCGTGTTGTAGTGCTCTTCGCCCACAATCTCCGGACGGAGAATGCGTGAGGTAGAGTCCAAAGGATCCACGGCAGGGTAGATACCAAGCTCGGAGATCTTACGCGACAATACCGTGGTGGCATCCAAGTGAGCAAAGGTTGTGGCAGGAGCAGGGTCGGTCAAGTCATCGGCGGGAACGTATACGGCCTGCACCGATGTGATGGAACCGTTCTTGGTCGACGTGATACGCTCTTGCATGGCACCCATTTCGGTGGCCAGCGTGGGCTGGTATCCTACGGCCGAAGGCATACGACCCAAAAGGGCCGATACTTCAGAACCTGCTTGTGTGAAACGGAAAATGTTATCCACAAAGAACAGGATGTCGCGGCCTTTGCCTTGTCCATCGCCATCGCGGAAATATTCAGCTACCGTCAAACCAGAGAGGGCCACGCGGGCACGGGCTCCGGGAGGTTCGTTCATCTGACCGAACACGAAGGTTGCTTTAGAGTCTTTCAGTTTTTCTTCGTCTACTTTCGAGAGGTCCCAGCCACCGGCGTGGAGCGACTTCATAAATTCGTCGCCGTAGTTCACGATACCGGCTTCAATCATTTCGCGGAGCAAGTCGTTTCCTTCGCGTGTTCTTTCGCCTACACCGGCAAATACGGAAAGACCTGAGTATGCTTTTGCGATGTTGTTGATAAGTTCCTGGATCAATACGGTCTTGCCTACACCGGCACCACCGAACAATCCGATTTTACCACCTTTTGCATAGGGCTCGATCAAGTCGATTACCTTGATGCCGGTGAAGAGAACTTCTGTGGCAGTTGAAAGATCTTCGAAGAGCGGGGCAGCACGGTGAATAGGGAGTGTTTTTGTGCCTTTGGGTTGTTTGATGCCGTCGATAGCATCGCCCACCACGTTGAAAAGGCGGCCTTTAATGTCTTCGCCAATGGGCATTTGGATAGGAGCACCTTTATCGGTCACCTTCATTCCACGCACAAGGCCTTCGGTACCTTCCATCGAAATGGTGCGCACCCGGTCTTCGCCAAGGTGCTGCTGGCATTCCAATACTACTTTAGTGCCGTCAGCTTTTGTAACTTCAAGAGAATCAAGGATGTTCGGGAGTTTAGCCCCTTCGCCATCGAAGGCAACGTCTACCACAGGACCGATTACCTGAGTGATCTTACCAATATTTGCCATGTTTATCTGGTTTTTGAAATTAAGGTCTTAAAATCGACCGCAAAAGTAGCCGTTTATGGACGAAGAACAAAGGCCGGAATACGAATTATTGACAGTTGTTTAAAGCCTGTCAATCCTTTTGAAACCGGCGCGAACGGAACGTCCCCTCAGGCCGCGTTCAGCACGATCCGGAACGTGGTGCCCAGGTTCTCTTCCGACGATTTTACGAAAATTTTGCCGTCGTGATAGGTTTCGATGATGCGTTTGGCCAAGGTGAGCCCCAGCCCCCAGCCCCGTTTCTTGGTGGTGAACCCTGGCCGGAACACATGGTCGATCTTGGATCGCGGAATGCCCTTGCCCGTGTCCGAAATGTCGATAAAGATTTTGCCCTCGTTGCCCCGCAACACCTTGATGGCGATGAGGCCGCTGTTGCCCATGGCGTCGACCGCGTTTTTCGACAGGTTTTCAATCACCCACTCAAACAAAGGCGCGTGCACGTTGGCAAATATATTTTCCGACAGTGTGAACACCTCCATTTTCACTTTCGACGACACCCGCGGCCGCAGGTAGTTCACCACGTTGTTGATGAGCGACACCACGTTTTCTTTTTTCAGGGTAGGGATGGAGCCGATGCTGGAGAAGCGCTCCGTCACGATCTTCAGTTTCTGGATGTCTTTCTCCAATTCCTCTACCGTGCCCTTCTGTTTCATGTAGGGATCGTCGCGCAACACCTCCACCCACGCCATGAGCGACGACAACGGTGTGCCCAGCTGGTGCGCGGTTTCTTTGGCCAGCCCCACCCACACACGGTTTTGCTCCGCCGCCTTCGAATAGTTGAAGGCCAGGTAGGCGATGAAGCCAAAAATGGCAATGACCGACAATTGTATATAGGGATAGGCAATGAGCTGCTTCA
Source organism: Chryseolinea lacunae (assembly GCF_016735595.1). Taxonomy (GTDB): domain Bacteria; phylum Bacteroidota; class Bacteroidia; order Cytophagales; family Cyclobacteriaceae; genus Chryseolinea; species Chryseolinea lacunae. The sequence goes on along the minus strand of NZ_JAERRB010000006.1, from coordinate 267,339 downwards.
GCAGGAAGGAGTTTTTGTAGTAAATGAACTGTGTTCCAAAAACTTCGCCGGTTTGCGGATCGCGCAGGGTCACGGTGATGGGCTCGTAGGTTTCGCGCATCACATCCATTTCCTCTTTCAGAAAAGCGGCTTTTCGTTTCTCGGTCCAGGTGTCGCCAATGTCGACGTTGCGCGAGGCCAGCACTTTGCCACTGTCGCCCGCCTGGATGATGGGGATGGAATTGTTTTGAAAGAGAATTTCTTGCGCAATAAAGTTCACGTCGCCGGTGCCTTCGTCGTTGGCGGTGTATTCGATGGCTTTGGCATAGAGCTGCACCTGCTGCCGCTCGCGTTCCTTCAGCTGGTCTACCAGAATGTTGGTGTAATAGATAGACCCGATGCTGATGAGCACCGAGGCCACCAGCACCACCCACTTGATGTTGGAGTTGTTCTGATAGAAGTCAAGCGACGGAATTGTGCCCTTTTTGCCCATTGCGATTTGAAAGATAAATAAAAAACCGGATGGGCATCATCCGGTTTTTTAAGAAAGATTTTTTGGTTCAGGTTGGTCGGCCTATCCCTTCTGCATAAACCATTTGGCCATCACCTTATAGTTGATTTTGGTGCCGTGCATGAGAATGCCTACACGATAGATGCGCCCGGCCACCCACGTGGTGAACATGAACCCGCCAATGAGCGACACCATGGAAAGTGCAAGCTGCCATGCGGGCACACCAAACGCAATGCGCCCCATCATGGCAATGGGCGACGTGAACGGTATGATGGAAAGCCACACGCTGATGGAACTGTGCGGATCGTCAAGAATGAACGTGAACAATCCAAAGTAGGAAATCAGCAACGGTATGGTGATGGGAAACATAAACTGCTGTGCTTCTGCGGGACTATCGACCGCCGAACCCACGGCGGCAAACAATGCGCCATAGAGCAGGTATCCGCCAAGGAAGTAGAACAGGAAGTTGAAGATCACATAGCCAAACGGAATCTGCCACACCATTTCCATGAAGGACGTTATGTCGGGGCCCGCTTGCATGCCCGGATTGTTCTGCGCCATCTCGTTCATCATTTGCTGTTGCGGCATCTGCAACCCGAAGTAGGCCAACACCACCGACGACAACGTGGTGATGAGCACGATCCAGATCAGAAACTGAAGTAGCCCCACCGAAGCCAACCCGATAATTTTCCCCATCATGAGCTGGAAGGGCCGCACCGACGACACGATCACTTCCACCACCTTGCTGGTTTTTTCTTCGATGATGCCCTGCATGATCTGGGCACCATAAATAAAGATGAACATATACATCAGGATGCCCGCTGCCACGCCCACGCCCAACAACACTTTAGAGTTGGAGGCTTTCTCCTGCCCCGCGTCCGACACGTTCACGTTCGCGATGGAGATGTCGGTCTTCAAACTGTCGAGCACTTTTTGATCGATGCTGAACTTCTGCATCTTCAATTCCTTCACGCGATTGGCCATCATGCCTTCAATGTTGCCAATGTCGCTGGGGCTGGGATTCACTTTGGTGTAGAGCGTCAACCCGTTGGGATGCGACAACTCGAATTTCGGAATGTAGAGCAGGCCGTAATAGCTTTCCGAATGTTGAAAAGCTTTCTTTGCGTCGTCTACCGATCCATCAAATTTGCGGAACAAAAATTTGGAGCTGTCGGGCACAAAGAACCCGCTGTTGTCAACATACTGAATGACTTGTTTGGTGGCGTTCTTTTTTTGCTGAATGGAAACATACACCAACACCGCCATAATCGCCGGGAAGATGAGCGGTAGCAGAATCGTGGCGATCAAAAATGATTTTTTCTGAACACGGTTCAGAAACTCGCGCTGGATGATCAGGAATACTTTATTCATCGCTGCCTCCTTTCACCAGGGTAATGAATATTTCGCTCATGGTTGGTATTTTTTCAATAAAGCTGTGCACTTCCGTCACGGAAGTGAGGTCGCGTATGAGTTGGTTGGGCGACGAGATGTCTTTTGCTTTCACAACAGATCTGAAATAGTTGTCTTCCACATTCTTTTGTTCCACCAGCTCATAGTTGTCTGACGTGAGACTGAAGATGCCTTTGTGTTCCACCAGAAACGTGTTGCTCCGGTAGGTGTCTTTCACTTGTTTCTTCGAGCCTTCCAGAATTTTTTTGGATTTGTTGATGAGGGCGATGTGGTCGCAGAGATCCTCCACGGTTTCCATGCGGTGGGTGGAAAAGATAACGGTGCAGCCTTTTTCTTTCAGCTCCAGAATTTCTTTGGTGATGAGCTGGGCGTTCACGGGGTCGAATCCGGAAAAGGGTTCGTCGAGAATGATGAGCCGGGGCTCGTGCATCACCGTGCTGATGAACTGCACCTTTTGGGCCATGCCCTTGCTGAGGTCTTCCACCTTCTTGTTCCACCAGTCGGTGATTTCAAACTTGCGCATCCACGCCTTGCTTTTTTCGGAAGCGTCTTTGCGCGAAAGGCCTTTCAGCTGCGCGAGATACACAAGCTGCTCGCCCACTTTCAGTTTCTTATAGAGCCCGCGTTCTTCGGGCAGGTAGCCGATGGTGCCGATGTGTTTTTCCTGCAGCCGTTCACCAAACACGGTGATCTCGCCGCTGTCGGCATTGATAATTTGGTTGATGATGCGGATCAGCGTGGTTTTGCCCGCCCCGTTTGGCCCCAGAAGGCCAAAGATGGTTTGTTGCGGAATGGTTAAGCTGACCTGGTCGAGCGCCACATGGTTGGTGTAGCGTTTGGTGACATGATGCGCGGTGAGTGCGTCCACTGAGGTTTGGTTTTGTGCGAAATTAGTATCCAATCAACACTGGAAATTACAGAATTAAAGTATTCTCTTTGAAACATTAGTTTTTTCTAAACGATAACGGCTCATGTTTTCTGTGTTGCATCAACTGCTGGGCACCATCCGCCCGCTCACCGACCCGGAATGGTCAACGTTTGCAGCATGCCTGTCGGAACGCCGCTATGGTGCCAAGGCAAGGCTGCTGAACGAAGGTTTTGTCGCGGCTTGTTTTTTATTGTGCGCGGAGCCGTCCGTTCCTATGCCTTGAAAGAAGGTGTGGAGATCAGCCACCATTTTTATTTTGAAAACGATTTTGCCAGCGACTTCGAAAGCATCACGTTGCAGCAACCTTCGCGGCATGCGCTGGAAGCCCTCGAAGAAACAACGGTAATCTATTGCGACCGCGAAAAAATGTTGACGCTCTACAAACAGGCGACCGTGTTTGAGTCGATCGGCAAAACCATTGTTGAACAGATGATGATCCGGCAGAACGCCTACTCAAGTTTGTTCACCCTCTATGCACCGGCTGAACGTTATCAATTCATCCTGGAGCACCACCCCAACCTGGTTCAACGCGTGCCGCTGCAGCACCTGGCCACTTACCTTGGCGTGGCACGCGAAACCCTGAGCCGCATCCGGAAGCGGATACAATAGACAACCCCACATCGTTTTGTGACGATCGTCAAATGATGTGAGGCTATAGCCCCGTTTCTTTGTCATCAAAAAAAAACGCAATGGAAAACAAAATCATCGGGGTGATCGAGGCGTATGTCGCGGCCCTCACCCATCGTGACGTTGTGGGGATGTCGACGCTTCTTCACGCTCAGTTCAGCGTCATCACCAATGCCAGCACGGCGGGCCGCACATCGTTTCTTTCAAAAGGCGACTACCTGGCTTTGATCGAAACCAACAAAGCGGGTGGCGACACCTACGTCATCGCAGACGTGTCGGTGCAGGTCATGGGACCAACCGCTGTGGCGTCCTACACGCTTCAGGGAAAACAAACGGTGATGCATGTGTTTTTGCAGTTGGTTCAGGAGGGCGAAACGTGGTCGGTCGTCAGCAACATGCCGTTCGTGACGGCGTGTGCCCATGCCTGATAAAAACGAATGCGACTCTACGGGTAGTGGAGTCGTTGATTTGGGATGGAAAATGTTTGTGAGGTGCCTAGTGCGATTCGGCAGGCCGGAAGGTGATGTTGCCCATGGCCACGTCGAGATCGAACGTGAGGGAGTTCTTGGCGTCTTTGGTGTAGGCCGCGTTGGCAAACGTGCTGTCGCCGATTTTTTTAAGACCACCGGGAAGCTTCACGCTGCAAAGCCATGAATCTTTGATGTGCACCAGCACCGGGGTTTGATCGTTGGGCAGAATGATGAGGAGGTTTCCGGCGCCTACGCTGCCTTTCACGCGGTTGCTCACCAGGGGCTTGTTGCTGAAGTCGAGGGTCATGTTGCCAAAACCCACATCGGCCATCACCACGCGTGCACGTGAAAGATTGATGCTCTTCACATTGATCGAGCCCAGGTCCACTTTCACGGAGAACGTGTCCATGTCGATCTGGTTTTGGAGCGACGACGGGTAGCCTACGTTAACGTCGGCGCTGCCGGTGCTTATTTTCAGTTTTTTGATAGCCAGGCCGGAAAGATCCACATTGGCATTGCCCACGCCATAATTAAGCTCCAGAAAATAGGGCTTTGCATCGGTTAAGTACATCTTCCACAGCTTGTCGTTTTCGGGGGCTTCGGCAGAGGCGCCAAAGAAGCGGGCCGAAATGGTCTGGCTCAGGCCTTCCGATTGGGTTTCTTCCAGGTTAAGCAACACCTCACATGTTTTGCCTTTCACCTCCTTGCGGAAATTGTGGGCATAGTTGGTTTCGGTCTGATTGCTGAATACGTTAAGGATTTCGGGGTTGTGGGAGGGTTTTATAAAGCAATTGCCGCTATTGGCTTTCAGCGAAAGCCTGATGTTTTCGCAAGATTGGGAGTCTTCTACGGTGAATTGCTTCTTAATCTGCCCCAATGCCATCCCCACAAGTGCAACGCCGCAACATGTTAACCAAATCTTTTTCTGCATGACGAGTATTTACGGCCTTACCCTCTGAGGGTTACGGCGTGTAAGTTTAAAGGTGAAATAGTAAAAAAAAGACCCCGCTTACAGGGAGTAAACGGGGTCCATATCCAAAGGGTTGTTACTACATCAATTAAAAAATTCCTTCATTCGCTCGAAAAAGCCTTTTTCGTTTGCGTCAGGACTCGGTTCGAAGTTGGGGGAGGTGCGCAGGCTCTCCAATTTGGCCTTTTCTTCAGATGTCAGCTTTTTGGGCGTCCATACATTCACATAGATCAACTGGTCGCCGGTTTCATAGCCGTTGATGTCTTTCAGGCCTTTTCCGCGCAGGCGGAGGATTTTTCCGCTTTGGGTGCCGGGATCTATTTTGATCTTCACTTTGCCGCCCACCGAAGGCACTTCAATGCTGGTGCCGATGGCCGCGTCCACAAAGCTGATGTATAAATCATAGACAAGGTTGTTGCCGTCGCGTTTCAGCACTTTGTCTTCCTGTTCTTCGATGAGGATGAGCAGGTCGCCGGCCACGCCGCCCCCAGGGGCCTCGTTGCCTTTGCCCGACATAGACAACTGCATGCCATCGGCCACGCCGGCCGGAATTTTCACCGACAGAATTTCTTCTTTCGAAACCAGCCCGGAGCTGTCAACGCCCGCGGGACGTTTTTCGATTACCTGGCCCGAACCGTCGCAGGTAGGGCAGGTGCTGGCCGATACCATCTGGCCCAGCATGGTGTTCACCACTTTTCGAACCTGGCCCGCGCCCTGGCAGGTGGTGCACGTTTTGAACGTCACGCCCTCGGCCCGCATGAGGCGGTTCACTTTGATTTTCTTTTCCACACCGTTGGCCACTTCTTCGAGCGTAAGCTTCAGCTTGATGCGCAGGTTTGAACCTTTGCGCACCCGCTTGCCACCGCGGCTCGAGCTGCCACCAAAGAAACTTTCGAAGGGGCTGCCGCCACCTCCGCCACCGAAAATATCTCCAAACTGGCTGAAGATGTCCTCCATGTTCATTTCGTGGCCCCCAAACCCTCCGTTGCCCTGGCGGGCATGGCCAAAGCGATCGTATTTGGCGCGCTTGTCTGCATCGCTCAATATTTCATACGCTTCGGCGGCCTCTTTGAATTTGTCTTCGGCTTCCTTGTTGTCCGGATTTTTATCAGGGTGAAACTGAATGGCTACCTTGCGATAGGCCTTCTTGATTTCGTCGGCGGTGGCCGACTTGGTTACGCCCAGTATTTCGTAATAATCTCTTTTTGCTGACATGGAATTATAGATTGGATGATGGCCAGAGTGATTCGGATCAGGCTCCGATCACCACCTTGGCAAACCGTACTACTTTCTCGTTTAATAAATATCCTTTCTCAACCACGTCAACGATCTTTCCCTTCTGGGCTTCGTCGGGCACAGGAACCTGTGTGATGGCTTCGTGAAAGTCGGGATTGAATTCGCCGGGTATGGCTATCTCCATCACTTTCAGACCCGACTGTTCGAGGGTTTTCTTGAATTTGTTGGAGATCAGGAAAAAGCCTTCCAGCTCTTTGTCGTTTTTGTCTTTGAACGATTTTTCGGCGCGCTCAAAGTCGTCGGCTACGGGCAACAGCTTTTGCAGCAATTGCTCGTTGGCCGATTGAATGAGTTCGAGCTTTTCTTTGGCCGTGCGGCGTCTGAAATTGTCGAACTCCGAATAGAGGCGGATGTATTTGTCCTTTTGTTCTTCAAGCTCCTGCTGAAGCTTCGCGGCGGGGTCTTCTGCCGGTTTTTCGGCGGCGCCACCTTCTGTCTGTGCAGCTTCAGGTTGCGCTGCCACATTTTCCGCAGTCTCGCTATTTTCAGAGATGATTTCTTCGTTTTGGCTCATTTCGTTTTCATTTACAGTGTTTTCTCTAGTCATAAAGGCTGGAAAATTAACAAGGGGCAAATGTCAACAATTTTGCCAAAGGTATTTTAATGCCAGATTGGCATTTTCAGACGGGGTGGGCTGGCGTATTAGTGCAGGCTTTTCCAGATCAGGTCCTTCAGCTCCAAAAGCCCTTGCTGCGTGACCGACGAAATGAACACGACGGGCAGATCGGTGGGAACTTCTTTTTTAAGGGCCTCCTTCAGCTCGTCGTCGAGCATGTCGGACTTGGAGATGGCCAGCAGGCGCTTTTTGTCGAGGAGCTCGGGGTTGTATTTGCGCAGTTCGTTGAGGAGAATGTCATATTCCGCACGAATGTCTTTGGCATCGGCCGGAATGAGGAACAGGAGAAGCGAGTTGCGTTCGATGTGACGGAGAAAACGAATGCCTAGGCCTTTGCCTTCGGCGGCACCTTCAATGATGCCCGGTATGTCGGCCATCACAAAAGACAAGTCGTTGCGATAAGAAACCACGCCCAGGTTTGGGGTGAGTGTTGTGAAAGGGTAGTCGCCGATTTTGGGTTTGGCGGCCGACACCACCGACAGCAGTGTTGACTTGCCTGCGTTTGGAAACCCCACAAGGCCCACGTCGGCCAGCAGTTTTAGTTCGAGCACGATCCATTCTTCCTTGCCCGGCTCGCCGGGTTGAGCATGCTGGGGTGCCTGGTTGGTGGAGGTGGCAAAGTGCGCATTGCCCTTGCCGCCGCGACCACCCGGAGTGAGGATGTATTCTTTGCCGTCTTCGGTGATTTCGAAAAGTATGTCGTCGGAGTCGGCGCGCTTGGCCACGGTGCCCAGTGGAACGTCGATGATCTCGTCTTTGCCGTCCATGCCGGTGCGGTCCTGCTCTTCGCCGCGGTTGCCGTTGGTGGCGATCACGTGCTTGCGATATTTCAAGTGCAGCAGCGTCCAGTGCTGGGCGTTGCCTCTCAGGATCACATGGCCTCCACGGCCTCCGTTGCCCCCGTCAGGGCCACCGTGTTGTATGAATTTTTCGCGGTGAAAATGTAAATAGCCCGCGCCACCGTGTCCTGACCGGGAACAAAATTTAATGTAGTCAATGAAGTTGGGAGAAGACACGGTGCGCTATGGGTTCTGTTCGTAAGTAGGAGTAGTGAATGCTTTTGCTGGTGCGGAAAATCAATCCTACAGCAAAAGGCTTTTGTCGATTTCGCGGCAAAGGTTCGCGAAGATGCTGGCCTCTTCGCCCACACCTACAATCGACGAATATTTGCCATGTTTTTTATAGTAGTCGGCTACCGAAAGGGTTTCCGCTTTGTATACGTTGATCCGGTTTTCAATCACTTCGGGCTTCGCGTCGTCGGGGCGGTTTTCTTTGATGGCGCGTTTGGCGAGGCGTGTCTTCAGTTCATCTTCAGGCACCACCAATTCGATAAGCACTTTGATGGGAGCGCCCTTTGCGCCAAGCAGTTTGTCTAACGCTTCGGCTTGGGGTTTTGTGCGGGGAAAGCCGTCGAAGATGATGCCGGCAATGTTGCCACTCTCTTTAATCTTGTCGTCCACCATGTCAATCACCACTTGGTCAGGCACCAGATCGCCCTTCGACATATACGATTGAGCAAGCTTGCCCAGGGGCGTTCCCTCCTTCAAATGTTTCCGGAACAAGTCGCCGGTGGAGATGTGCATCAGGGAATATTTTTCTATGATTTTAGCACTTTGTGTGCCTTTGCCTGCGCCGGGGGGGCCGAAGAGAATAAGGTTGATCATGTGAGCGTTGTCGTTTACGTTAAAAAAAGTGTGGTTTGGTTTTCATCAAGCTGACGAAGATAAGGAATGAAAATTCGAATTACGAATGGGTTATCCGAATTTTAAGATGCCTTATACACATCTTTCAGGTTGCGGCCAAGGCCGTCGTAGTCCAACCCATAGCCCAGCACAAACTCGTTTTCAATTTCGAATCCCACATATTTCACGTCCACCATTTTTTCGCGGGCGGGTTGTTTGCGAAGCAGGGCAACTACTTCAACAGACTTTGTGCCCAGGCTCTTCAACTCTTCCACGATCTTTTGCAACGTGAGGCCCGTATCAACAATGTCTTCTACAATGATGATGTCCTGGTTGAATAAACTTTCTTCCAGGCCGATCAGCGTCTTCATTTGTCCCGAACTGGCCGTGCCCACATAGGACGAAATTTTCACAAACGACACTTTGCACGGCACTTCAATTTGTTTGATGAGGTCGGCCGCAAAAATGAACGAGCCGTTGAGGATAGGCAAAAACACAGGCGATTTGCCCTGGTAGTCGGCGTTTATGGTTTCCGCCAGCGCTTTAACCTGTTGCTGAATTTTCGACTTGTTAATGAACTGCTTGAACTCTAAATCCTTGATCTGCATAATGCTTCCCGGCTAAGGGAGTGCAAAAATAGCAGAATCTTAGAATTTGAAAGCGATTACATTTTGAGATTCGCTCTTCCATGCAAAAAGCCCGAAACACACCACCACAGCGGCATAAAAGAAAAGCCTAACGCCCAATAGACAGCGTTAAAAACGAGTTGTGAATACGTAATTAAGGAGATCGCTATCCATGACCGGGCTGGCCTTTAGGCTCATAGCGGTAGTGACCGGTGATGGCATACGTGAACAAACAATCAGACAGTTCCTGGCCACGGCCAATGTTGTGCACAACAAGTGGCGCTCCTTCTGAAGATTTTTCACCCACCACAATGCCGATGCCCCACACCGCCACCGAGGTCCCATGTCACAATGTCGCCCGGAGCATAGTCGCCGGCATTTTTGGTGATTTTTATTTCTGTGCCGAAGCGTTTGAAGAACGTCATGAGGTTGGGCACGCGCCGGTGATCGATGTTGGTATCGGTGCCCTTCATGCCCCAACGCTGGGGGTACAGCTTGAAATGCGCTTTCATGTCCACGTGAACTTCTTTCTGAAGATCGATGCCCACCTTGCGGTAGGCGCGGATCACCACGTCGGTGCACACACCTTTGCCGGTCGGCACATCGCCATTGGGATAGGGAATTGAAAAGTATGCAGGATCATACTGCACAGTGTCGTGGGTGAGCGCCAGGGCCGCGCGCGAAAGTTTGATGTTGAACTTTTCATCGCCAACAACGAGCGCCACCAGCAAAAACGTTAATCGAAAAATCATGCCTTAGGTTTTAATCTTTGACAAAACGAAAATTTGAGTTGGCGTTGGATCGCCGTCCACGATTTTATTTTCTTACGAAGAATGAGGATGCCGGAACACGAACGTTTATAAATCTTTCATCAACCACCCATACAACTTAATCATCGATTCAATATCATCCTTGTGCACTTTCTCATGAGGCGTGTGTGCATCTTGTTCGGGCGCCCCCACAAAACACCAGTCGAATGGATAGGGCGCCACTTGCAATTCCCGGCCGTCGCTCGAGCCCATGCCTTCCACTTCCAATTGATGCGCCACTTTTCTTTTCCGGGCAATGGCAATGATGCGGTCCACAAAGCTTCGCCGTGGAAGATTCCGGTCGCGCATCGAAATGGCAACGCCCTTGCCGTGCGCCACGCCATCCGAAACCCACGTGATGTCGCTCACCAGCGCTTGCCGCACGTTCCATTTTTCATAGATAAATTTTGCGAGATAAGGCACCGAGCCTCCGCCGTGTTCTTCCCAGCAACTGAAAACGATCACACCGTCTTTCAACGTCTCGGCAACTTTCAGCGCGTTATATACTCCCAGACGGTTGTCGAGGTAGGGTGTTTGAATAAAATTTTTGGTGTCGCGAAAATCAATCTTGTAGGTCAGCTCTGTGCCGCGGTCAATTTGTCGTCCGAATTTGTAGAACGCATGATGGTCGTTGTCAAACTCAAGCTCACATTCAATGGGACCTTGCGAGTCTTCGCCCACCAGCCAGGTGCCGGGCGGTGCGTCGGGACTTCCGATGGGTAGCAGTTGATTCATGTAGCGCACCGTGAACCCGATGCTGTCGATGTGTGCGAAGATGGCCGTGCGGGGTTTGCCAAACTTGAGGATGATGCAATCCTGAAAATCGTCGCCCGCGAAAACTTCGGGTTGTGTTTTCCACTTCTTTTTTTCTTTGGCGATATACTTCAGGAGGAACTGCGTCATGCCTACTTCATTTCCGGAGGGCGCGTGCACTTCGCACAGTTGTTTTAAGAGCTTCATGGTTTCTTTTTTGACGCGGGGGTGAATGACATCCGCAAAGAGGTGTGTTTCTTTTTGGATTTGATAGTTAGTCCCACAACTTTATTCTAAATTTTCGTTAGAAAAAAGTCGCCTTATGCTTTTTAATTTGAGTGAACGGAATTCCATCGCGAATCATTTTTTAGCCGAGCTTCGCGACAAGCAAATCCAGAAGGACCGGTTGAGGTTCAGAAAAAACGCACAGCGTCTCGGGCAGATCATGGCCTACGAAATTTCACAGAAGATGCACTATGGCACCGCCCGCGTAGAAACGCCGTTGGGCTCATCCACCATTCCACGCATGGCACAACCGCCGGTGCTCATCACCATCATGCGGGCGGGGTTGCCTTACTTTCAGGGCTTTCTCGATTTCTTTGACCGGTCCGACGCCGGCTTTGTGGGCGCCTATCGCCAGGAAGGACACGAAGAAATTTTTGTTAACCTGGATTATGTGGCCACCCCAACCCTGGCAGGAAGGGAAGTGATTCTGGTCGACCCCATGCTGGCCACCGGCAAATCTATTGTGCGTGCGGTTGATGCCTTGGTGAAGAATGGCAAACCCTCTCATCTATACATCGCGTCGCTGGTGAGTGTGCCCGAAGGCATATCGCATGTGGGCCAACACGTTGACGTGCCCCACTCGCTGTGGACATGCGCCATCGACGAACATTTGAACGACCAGTTCTATATTGTGCCGGGTTTGGGCGATGCGGGCGACCTGAGCTTTGGTGAAAAGTTATAGCACATGTATTCAAAAGAAATTCGCAGCTTTAGGGCATTATGTGGGAGGAGATACTAAAAGCTATACCAGTATATTTTGCCAGCATGCTGAAATTCATCTTTGGCCCGTTGGCTGGCTATGCGTCGCAGCTCAACATGGTCACCACCATTCTGGCCACGGTGGCGGGCATGATGACTGTGGTGGTGTCGCTCACCTATTTTGGAAACTGGATGAAAGAAAAAGTTTTCTCCCGCATTTTTAAGAAACGCAACCGCTTCACGTCCAACAACCGCAAGTTTGTGGGCATCTGGAAAAAGTATGGACTGGTTGGTGTGGCGGCATTAACGCCCATCTTACTCACTCCCATCGGCGGCACATTGCTGGCCGTGAGCTCGGGCAGTCCAAAAGAAAAAATAATTGTCTACATGTTTGTGAGCGCCGCGTTGTGGTCGGTGATTTTTAGTGGCGCGATATATTTCTTTGGCAACAAGGTGTTGCCCGACTTTGTGCAATAAAGAGTTCACGTTACGCCGGCATTTGTTCGTCGGGAAGAATCTCGATGTCGCGAATCAAAACTCTCTTCGCGATGGCTTGTCCGGTTTTGGTGGCGGCTAATCCTCCCAGGGCAGTTTCTTTATAGCGCGTTTCCATGCTGGCGCCAATTTCGCCCATCGCTTCAATCACTTCGTCAACAGGAATAACGCTGCTCACATCGGCCAATGCAATTTGTGCCGAGCTGTTGGCGATGGCTGCCGCGCTGGCATTGCGCACCACGCACGGAATTTCCACCAGTCCTGCCACAGGATCACACACCAGCCCCAGCATACACTGAACCGTGATGGCCACGCCGTTGAAAATCTGTTCGGTGTTGCCATCCAGACAATAGACAATGGCCCCGGCTCCCATGGCGGCGGCGGTTCCCGTTTCGGCCTGGCATCCGCCCACGGCTCCGGCGATGGAAGCCTTCTGCTCCATGATCAGCGCGATGCCCGCCGAGATCAACATGGCATCGATAATTTTAGAATCTTCAATCTGATGAATTTCCTGAAGCGTGTAGAGCACACCCGGCATGATGCCACTGGCGCCTGCCGTGGGCGCGGCCACCACACGACCCATGCACGAGTTCACTTCCTTGGCTGCCAACGCGCGCGCAATGAGCTGCTGAAATTCGCGCGACAGCACAGCCTTTGGATAGCGATACACTTTTTTCGCGCCGTTGTTGATCATGCCCGAGCGCGATGTCATGTCTTCTTCCAGGCCAGTATGCACGGCATCTTTCATCACAAGCCAGGCTTTCATCAAACCTTTCCGCGTGTCGTCGGCGTTGTGGCCTTTTTGCGTTTCTTCATACTCAAGCACAACATCCACCAGCGACAGGTGTTGTTCGTCGCTATATTTTTTCCAGCCTTCAAACGAGTCGAAGAGAAATGCCATAGGTATTTGAAATTAGGTAAGGACCGGAGGGTTTTTGCCTCGTAAAATTCTTCTATTTGTGGTCAATTTCAAACGATTGTGAACACTAATTCGTTCTCAAAATCACGGATTAAGGTTTTTATAAGTCAGCGTCTTGGTTTTACTTTGAGAAGCATGAAGAAACTTCTGTTAGCACTGTTGTTGGGAGGGAGCGTTTGCGCGTTTGCCCAGGAAAATTTCTGGACAACGCTGGCGGAGGTGGGCTTCGAAAACCGGAAGGACAAAGACGGCTACGAGGTGGAGGTACCCTTGTTCAGCAAACACCTCAAAACGTTTCAGGGTAAGAAGATCAAAATCAAAGGTTATGTCATTCCCCTTGCCGAAGTGGGCGATCAGTCGCGCTTCATGCTCTCGGCGCTTCCCTTCAACCTCTGCTATTTCTGCGGCGCCGCCGGACCTGAAACGGTGATGGAGATCGATTCATCAGAAAAAATTAAGTTTACATCCAAAGCCATCGTGATGGAAGGCGTGCTCATTCTGAATGACAAAGACCCCAACCATCACATGTACATTTTGAAATCAGCTCATTTAACCAACTGATATCTTTATCCGTTCACATGCTAAAAATGCATTCATGAAAAAAACACTACTCCTGCTTTTCTCGTTCATCACAGTCGGTGCCGTGGCGCAATCCACAGACGAATCGGCCATCAAACAAATTTTTGATAAGGAACTCGTGGATGGAAAATCCTATCCGTGGCTCGAATACCTCACCACGCGTGTTGGTTCCAGACTCACGGGTTCGCCTGGTGCGGCAGCGGGTGTGGAGTGGAGCCGTCACGAACTTGAAAATGTGGCCGACTCGGTTTGGCTTCAACCGGTGATGGTGCCTCATTGGCTTCGCGGCCAGCAGGAAGTGGGACGAATTTTGAATACAAAAAAATCGGGCCCCATCGATGTGAATGTTTGCGCGCTAGGAAATTCTGTGGGCACCGGCCCCGGCGGCGTGACCGGTGTGATTCTTGAAGTGAAAAACTTTGACGATCTGAAAAAGCTGGGCGAGAAAAACATAAAAGGCAAAATCATATTCTTCAACCGCCCCATGGACCCTACCAAAGTTGATGCGTTTGAGGCGTATGGTGGTGCCGTTGATCAGCGCGCCTTTGGTGCGTCAGAAGCTGCCAAGTTTGGTGCGGTGGGTGTGGTGGTGCGCTCCATGGGCTTGAACCAGGAAGACTATCCTCACACGGGCGCCTTGCGCTACACTCCCAACGTTCCAAAAATTCCCGCCATTGCCATCAGCACCAAACATGCCGAACGCCTCAGCAAATTGATTAAGGAAGAAAAGGAAGTGCAGTTCTATTTCGAAACACATTGCGAAATGCTCCCTGACGCGCCGTCGTTCAATGTGATCGGCGAAATTAAAGGCTATGAATATCCCGACGAGATCATTGTGGTGGGTGGCCACCTCGATTCGTGGGATCTGGCACAGGGTGCTCACGACGATGGCGCTGGCTGTGTTCAGGCCATGGAAGTGTTGCGTCTCTTTAAAATAATGGGCATCAAACCCAAGCGAACCATTCGCGCCGTGATGTTCATGAATGAGGAAAACGGTTTGCGTGGAGGATTAGAGTATGCCAAACAGGCGGAGCTTAAAAAAGAAAAACACATTGCGGCCATCGAGTCCGATCGTGGTGGTTTTGCACCAAGAGGATTTTCGATGAGTGCAACGGAAGCGGTGAAGACAAAAGTGAAAAGCTGGAAGCCCCTGCTCGAACCTTATGGACTCACCGACTTTAACCAGGAGAGTGGTGGTGCCGACATCGGACCGTTGGCTCCGCAGGGCGTTGCCGTCTTTGAATACCTGCCCGATTCACAACGCTACTTCGACTATCACCACACTCCCGAAGACACCATCGACAAAGTGAGCAAACGCGAACTCGAACTTGGCGCGGCATCCATGACGGCCCTGGTGTATCTGATTGATAAGTACGGATTCTAGAAAACAAAAAAAATAAACGCGTGGCCCTGATGTTCAAACTTCGGGGCCACGCGTTTTTTAAACAGGTTAGTTGTACGTCAACACATCCAGCACAATTTTCCAGTCCTTGTTCTTTTCTTTTTTCCAGACGCGCAGATACGTTGCTTTCTTTTGAACAGGCTCACCTTTCACGCTCACATTCACATCGGCCGTGCCATACACATAGCCCAGGTCGCCCGATGACGCAACACCTCCGTCTACAGCATGCAGGTTTGCAGGCTTGGGATGAGCACTGTCGAAGTAACGCTGTTGGGTTTCTTTAGACACGAACGGGAACTCACCTTCACGCGACAAGCGCAGTTCGCCGGAGCCGTATTTTTTGTAGGCCGAAGTTTCTTTGATAACATACTCCTTTAGAAAAGCAGCATCCACCTCGAGCAGGGTTGAGGTTGTGGTGTTTCCGTTGGAAGCTGAGGCTGTCAACGGCAGTTGCGTAGTAGACAAGGTTGTTTTTTTGGCAGGCGCGCCGTGACGAATGCCGATGTCAAGAATGTTTTTCCAGGTGCCGTCCGGTTGTTTTTTCCAGAGCGAATGAAACTCGCCAAACGCCACAGCTTTGTCGTCGGTGGGCTGAACGCGAAACTCCCACGGGCCGGTGTTGTAGCCCATGTCGCCCGAAGCGGCGATGTCGCAAAATGCAACTTCCCACCATAGCCATCCCGGCGATACGGGCTGGCTGCGGATGCCGTCTTTGCCTTTCGTCGGGCCATCGGGTCCTGTTGTCACGGCGTCGTCGCTCAGAAAATGCAGGAAGGCGTCGCGTGTGTTTTCATCTTTGGCCATCTTAATAAACGCGCGCTCTGCATCCACCATGGCTTGCAGATTGGCATTTTGAAGTTGTGCCCGAAGCATGGGCGACACGGTGAGCAGTAATAAAATAATAAAGAGACGCATGTGATCAGCGGTTGGGTTGTGGTGTCAAGTTACCATTTCACATCCTCCGAACGAAGGTCGATACATCCTCCGGGTCACGGTATTTTTTTGGGGCATAAACTACGTACATCGTATGGGCAAAAAACGTATCAACATAAGTGTGAAAGCAACATTTATTTGACTGAATCGTTGTGAAGCAGTCGGCATTTCAGTATTTTTTCTTCGCAATATTAGTATCGTTGCGAATACCTATGAGAAAATTCTTTACCGACAACGGCGTTGTCATCATTATCGGATTGGCCCTGGCCGCCAGCACCATCTTCGCCATCCGCAACCACTACATCATTCAACAGAACACTGCTCTGCAAAAACAAACCGAGCTGGTCACGCAGCGCACGCAGCAAATTCTCAGCAACATCATGCACGGCCTCGACCTTGGCGTGCGCGGGTTTGCCCTGGTGAAGGAAGAAAGTTTGTTGCGCCCCTACAACGAGGCAACCGTTTCTAACGCCGGAATATTTCACCAGCTGGACTCGCTGTTAAAGAAGCAAGCCTATGACGACCTCGGCGCATTGAACGACCTGAAGAAAGAAGTGGACAGCTACATCGCGTTCAGCAAACAAATGGTAGAGCACGCCCGCGTCGACAGCATGACCACATTTGTCGACATGTTGAAGCAAGACAAAGGGTATGATGTGTGGAAAAAGTATGATGCCTTCTCGCGTCCGCTGCTGGCGTTCGAAAATGAATTAAATCAAAAAGCCATAGCCGACTACAATGCTGCCATGCGCAACAACCTGGTGTTGCAGCTCACCATTGTGCTGCTGGCGTTGCCCATCCTCGTGTTGTTTGTGAAGCGCGTCAGAAAAGAACGCGAAGCCCGGCACAAGCTGCTGATGGAAGTGGAGGAAAACGATCGAAAGTATGTGTTCAACACAGGCGAACGAACCGACACCTCTGCCGAAGCCATCAACGATTCCTCTATCCGAAACGTGCGCATGGCCTCAGACTTCATCAAAAACATGACAAAGGGAAACTATGAGGTGAACTGGGATGGACTCACAGAAAGCAACGCATCCCTCAACACCGACACCCTGGCCGGCAACCTGTTGCAAATGCGCGAGCAACTGAAGAAACTGAAAGTGGAAGACGAAAAACGCAACTGGATGAACGAAGGCCTCGCCACGTTTTCGGAAATGGTGCGCAACCACCAGCACGACAACACCCTGCTGGCCGAAAAGTGCGTGTCTTACCTCGTGAAATATCTCAACGCCCAGCAAGGCAGCCTGTTTGTGATTGAAGGCGAAGAAGGCGATACCTACCTCGAACTGAAAGCCTGCTTTGCCTTCGACAAAAAGAAATGGATCGAAAAACGCATCGACATCGGCAACGGTCTTGTGGGGCAGGCTTTCCTGGAAGGCGACACCATTCAGCTGAAAGAAATTCCGCAAGGCTACACCTCCATCACTTCCGGGCTAGGCGACGCCACACCCCGCCACCTGGTCATTGTTCCGTTGAAGTATGATGTCACCACCGTGGCCATTTTGGAACTTGCGTCGTTTCGCGATTTCGAAGAACACCACATTCTGTTTTTGAAAAAGGCCGGCGAGTTTTTGGCATCGGCCATTCTCAGCTCGCAGAACACCTCCAAGATGAAGCACCTGCTGGAGCAGGCCAAGATCACCGAAGAGCAAATGCGCCAGCGCGAAGAAGAGATGCGTCAAAACATGGAAGAGCTCCAGGCCACGCAGGAAGAACTGGTGCGCAAGGAACGCGAAATGCAAAAGCGCATGGTTGGAGAACTTTCCAACAATTGATTCGAAACAATATCGAGCATAAAAAAAGAGACCGGCCTTCACGACCGGTCTCTTTTCAATTTTATGAATGCGGTTGAAGACTACGCTCCAACTTCTTCAGTTTTCTTTTCATACTCTTCCATGGGCAAGCAGCTGCAAACCAGGTTGCGATCGCCATAGGCGTTGTCGACACGGCTCACGCTGGGCCAGAATTTTGCTTCCTTCACATACGGCAGCGGGTAAGCTGCTTTCTGGCGGCTATAGGGTCTGGTCCATGCATCGGCCGTGATCACGGCGGCGGTGTGTGGCGCATGCTTCAACACGTTGTTGTCTTTGTCGGCTTTGCCTTCTTCCACTTCGCGAATTTCCTGACGGATCTGGATGAGCGCTTCCACAAAACGATCCAGTTCTTCCTTCGGCTCGCTTTCCGTAGGCTCTATCATCAACGTGCCAGCCACAGGGAACGACACGGTGGGCGCGTGGAAACCATAGTCCATCAAACGCTTCGCGATGTCTTCCACTTCGATACCGGCTTTCTTGAAATCGCGGCAGTCCACAATCATTTCGTGGGCGCAACGGCCTTTCGATCCGGTATATAAAATTTTGTATTGGCCTGACAGACGTTCCTTGATATAGTTTGCATTGAGGATGGCATACTTCGTAGCATTCGTCAACCCTTCGCCACCCATCATCGCGATGTAGGCATAGGAGATGGTGAGAATGCTGGCACTTCCCCAGGGAGCGGCCGACACTGCGGGAATGGCTTTGTCGCCACCGGTCTTCACCACGGCATGGCCGGGCAAATAAGATTTCAGTTTATCGTTGCAGCAGATAGGCCCCATGCCAGGGCCGCCGCCGCCGTGCGGAATGCAAAATGTTTTGTGAAGGTTAAGGTGACACACATCGGCGCCAATATTGGCCGGCGAGGTCAGTCCTACTTGTGCGTTCATGTTGGCGCCGTCCATATACACGAGACCGCCATTTTTGTGAATGGTTTCGCAGATATCGGTGATGGCTTCTTCAAACACACCGTGTGTGGAAGGATAGGTCACCATGAGACACGACAGGTTGTTTTTGTATTGTTCGGCTTTTGCTTTCAGATCGGCCACGTCGATCTTTCCTTCCTCGTCCGACTTCACCACAACCACATCCATACCCGCCATCACGGCGCTGGCAGGGTTGGTGCCGTGTGCAGAAGCGGGAATAAGGGAGATGTTACGGTGTCCTTCGCCGCGATCCATGTGGTAGGCGCGGATCACCATGAGGCCGGCATACTCACCTTGCGCGCCGCTATTGGGTTGCAGTGAAACACCGGTGAAACCTGTGATTTCTTTCAGTGAATTTTCGAGGCTGCCAATCATGTGCTGGTATCCCAGCGTTTGATCGACGGGAGCAAACGGGTGAATGTTGCCAAGCTCGGGCCACGTCACAGGAATCATTTCGGCGGTGGCGTTCAGTTTCATGGTGCACGAACCCAGTGAGATCATGGAGTGAACCATAGAAAGATCCTTGTTCTCCAGACGTTTGATGTAGCGCAACATCTCGTGTTCGGAGTGATGCGTGTTGAACACGGGATGGCTGAGGTATGCAGATTTGCGGATGAGCGACGCGGGCCAGTTCATCTCTTGTCCGTTGATGGAAACCTTGGCGGCTTTGCCGGCTTGTGCGGCAGCGAAAATTTCGAGGATGGTGTGAACATCTTCCGGTGTCGACGTTTCATCGAACGAGATGCCGATGTGATTGTCGCTGAAGTAGCGGAAGTTGAACTCGCGTTGCTCGGCTTCTTTGCGCACGGCAGCGATGTTGGTAGACGATATCTTTAAAGTATCGAAGAAATTTTCATTCTCTTGTTTAACACCCAGTGCTTTCAAGCCTGAGTCGAGCGACTTGGTGAGCCCGTGAATGCGACCAGCAATTTTGCGCAGGCCTTCGGGACCATGATACACCGCATACATGCCTGCCATTACCGACAACAACACCTGCGCGGTGCAGATGTTGGATGTGGCTTTCTCGCGGCGAATGTGTTGCTCGCGGGTTTGCAGTGCCATGCGATAGCCGGGATTTCCCGACGCATCAATAGACGCTCCGATGATACGACCGGGCATCTGGCGTTTAAATTCATCTTTGGTAGCAAAGAACGCCGCGTGCGGACCACCAAAGCCCATGGGCACACCAAAACGCTGGCTTGAACCCACCACTACATCAGCACCCATTTCGCCGGGCGACTTCATCAGCAACAGGCTCATCAAATCAGAACCGACCACCACAAAAATGTCTTTCTCGTGTGCCGACTGGATAAACGACGTGTAGTCTTTCACTGCACCACCATCGCCAGGATTCTGGATATAGACAGCAAACAACGAAGGATCGGTGATGTCCAGCGTACTTACGTCACCCACAACCAGCTCAACACCAATGGGCGTGGCACGTGTCTTCAGCACGTCGATGGTTTGGGGGAAGGTATGTTGGTCGACAAAGAAGCGATGGGCGTTTTTGCGCGACGCTTTGCGCGAGGCCAGCATGAGGTGCATGGCTTCGGCGGCGGCGGTGCCTTCGTCGAGCAGCGACGCGTTGGCGATCTGCATGCCCGTGAGGTCGATGATCATGGTTTGATAGTTGATCAGCGCTTCCAGGCGGCCTTGTGCAATTTCGGCCTGATAGGGTGTGTAGGCGGTATACCATCCCGGGTTCTCCAGGATGTTGCGCAGAATCACACCGGGCGTGATGGTATTGTAGTACCCCATGCCGATGAATGACTTGTAGATTTTATTTTGTGCAGCGATCTTCTTGAACTCCTGCAAAAATTGGTATTCAGATTTGGCCGGCGCCAGTGCCAGCGGTTTTTTCAAACGGATGTTCGACGGCACGGTTTGATCGATCAGGGCGTCGATAGAAGCGGCGTTGATAACCTTCAACATTTCTTCCACCTGGCGCGCATCCGGTCCAATGTGCCGCCCTTCAAACTTTTCTGTATACTGCGAATCTATTTTCATTTTGATAATTGATTTTCAACAGGTTAATGAGGTTTTCAAGTCCAGGGTCGGCCTTCTTTTTCGCGATGTGCGGCCGTCCGCATCCCATCGCGCGCAGATCGTGACTTCTGGCTTTCGCAAAGGTAATTGAGTATTCACACAATTAACAGTAGGCACCCCTCGAAAGAGGCCCTGAGATAAAAGAAAAACAAGTACCACGAACAACAACGGTTTGTTCTGAGGCCCTTTCCTTAGTCATCTCAATTAAAGTTGATCGGGGCATTGGTGATTTCGGGAAACGGAAGCATCTTGAAGGTTCGTTTAATCTTAATGTATACAAGAATGAAGAAAATCTCAGGGGTGGTGTTGTTTTGGCTGGCGTTCCAGAGTTTCACGGTGTGGGGGCAGGATTCGGTTGCTCAGCGGTTTGGTAAAGCCATCAGCACGGCCGATCTCAAAGAGAACCTCGCCATTTTGGCATCCGATTTTATGGAGGGCCGCGAAACCGGCAAGCGCGGGCAGAAGATGGCCGCCGCGTTCATCCAGGCACATTTCGAAAACATTGGGTTGGCAGGGCCAGTGAATGGAGGCTACCTGCAACAAATGGAGCTCTACACCACCAAGCCGGGAGAGACCTATCTGAAAGTGGGCAACACACGGTTCGATAACTTCAAGGAGATAGCACACTATGGCCTGGGCAACAGCGGCGGCGAAGTGGCGATGCCCATCGTGTTTGTGGGAAATGCCACCGAGGCAGACTTTAACCAGGTTGATGTGAAAGACAAGGCCGTGTTCCTGTTCACCGACAGCGGGTGGCTCACGGGCAACCGCGGCGTGAGCCTGGCGCGTGCTAAGGGCGCCAAAGTGATCGTGGTCAGCAATTCGAAAACAAAGGAAGACTTCGAAGGCCTTTCCAATCAATTCAAAAACTTCAGCAAGGGAAGCCTTACACTCAGCAAGCCTTCGGCCGAAGAGAGCAGGAAGTCGGGCTTGTTCATCGTGTCGCCTTTGGTGGTGGAAAAATTCTTTGGCACCAGCATCGACAAGTTGAAGAAGGCTGCTGCCGCGGCACCCGAGAAAAATGCACTAAAGAAAATCAAGCCTGCCGAGATCACCTTCAAGGTGACCACCGATGTGGAAGTGGTGAAGTCGGAAAACGTGTTGGGCTTCTTGGAAGGAACCGAACTGAAAGATGAAGTGATTTTTGTGACCGCCCACTTCGATCACATCGGCCTCACAAAAACCGGCAACGACCGCGTGAACAACGGCGCCGACGACGACGGCTCCGGCACCGTGGCGGTGATGGAGCTGGCCAGAGTTTTTGCACAAGCGAAAAAAGAAGGCCACGGCCCCAAACGCAGCATGCTCTTCATGACCGTGACAGGCGAAGAAGAAGGTTTGTTTGGCTCCGACTACTACACGCGTCATCCCATCATTCCTTTCTCCAACACGGTGGTAGACCTCAACATCGACATGATCGGCCGCCGCGATGCGCAACATAAAAACAGTCCGCCCTATCTCTACGTGATCGGCGCCGACAAACTCTCCACCGAACTGAATGAAGTGAGTGAAGCAACCAACAAGGCCTACAACAACCTTGTGTTCGACTACACCTACAACGACGTGAATCACCCCGACCGACTCTACTATCGTTCGGATCACTGGAACTTCGCCAAGAACAACATCCCCGTCATCTTCTACTTCGACGGCATCCACGAAGACTATCACCAACCCAGCGACGAAGTAGACAAGATTGAATTTGATTTGTTGACCAAACGCGTGCAGACAATTTTCTTCACGGCGTGGGAACTTGTTAATCGGGAAAACAGAATCCGGCCCGACAAGAAATAAGAAGAGGATAGCAATCCTTACAAAACAAAAATGCTCTCCTGGTCGAAACCGGGAGAGCATTTTTTATGCGATGATTTAAAATCAGATATAGTCCTGTGCGTTGGGCTTTGTCTTGAGGTCGTTCACGAATTTGCGGAATTGTTCTTCGCGATCTTTTTCGCAGACGATGATCACGTTCCCGAATTCACCCACGAGGTATCCATTCAACCCTTGCACCACAATCAGTTTCTCGGGCGAGCCTTTGATGATACAATTGCGCGTGTCGTAGGTTTGCGCGTTGGCGCTGATCACGTTGTTGTTCTCGTCCTTTGGTGAGATCTCGTGTATTGAAGCCCACGAGCCCAGGTCAGACCATGTGAAGTTGCCGAGGCAGACAAACACATTGGTGGCCTTCTCCATGATGCCGTAGTCGATCGAAACATTCTTGCATTGTGAGTAAGCTCCCAGGATGGCTTCCTTCTCTTCGGCCGTGCCCAGCTTGGGTTTGATCTCGTCAAACACTTCGGCCATTTCGGGAAGGTATTGGTGGAAGGCACTGGTGATGGCTTTCGCTCCCCAGATGAACACACCCGAGTTCCACACAAAGTCGCCGCTCTCCAAAAACTTCTTGGCCAGCGACAACTCGGGTTTCTCAGTGAAGGTCTTCACCTTCTTGGCAAAATTCTTTTCTGTGTGATATTGAATGTAGCCATAGCCGGTCTCGGGGCGCGTGGGTGTGATGCCGAGCGTCATGAGGCGGTCCTGACCTTTGGCCGCATCGGCAGCTTTCTTGATCACGTCCTGAAACTCTTCTTCCATCATGATCAGGTGGTCGGAGGGAGTGACCACGATGATGGCATCCTCATTTTTCAACGCGATCTTATAGCTGGCATAGGCGATGCAAGCGGCAGTATTCTTCCGCATGGGCTCTGCCAGGATCTGGTCGTCGCTCAATTGCGGCAGTTGTTCCTGCACCAGCGCCGCGTGCTCCTCGTGCGTCACCACGTAGATGTTCTCCACGGGGCAAAGCGACACAAAGCGGTCGAAAGTGGACTGCAGAAGAGTCTTTCCTGTTCCCAGTACATCTAAGAATTGTTTGGGTCTGGAATTTCGGCTGTAGGGCCAGAAGCGTACACCCACGCCGCCAGCCATGAGCACTACAAATAGATTTTTGTTCATTTAGTTAAAACAGATGTATTAGGTTTCGCAAAAGACGCTAGTCGCAGAATCTTTTGAAAGTCTTTTTGTGAATTTTAAACAATTCCCTCTTTCAGGAGGTCGTGAAGGTGCACAAATCCGGCGATTTTTTTACCGTCCATCACCGCGAGTTGCGTAATACCGCCCTCTTGCATCTGATGTAAGGCTTTCGTAGCAAATTCATCTTTTTCAATTTTCTTGGGCGTGCGTGTCATGATATCTTCCGCCACAATGTCCGCAAGCGACACACTTTTCTCCAGCATGCGCCGCAGATCGCCATCGGTGATGATGCCCAACAGTGTTTTGTCGTGGTCCACCACGGCGGTGCAACCGAGCCTTTTGGAGGAGATTTCCATGATTACGTCCTTCAATGACGTTTGCGGACTCACCAGCGGCAAGGCGTTGTGCACATAAATGTCAGACACTTTTAAGTAGAGCTGCTTGCCCAACGAACCGCCCGGATGATATTCGGCAAAGTCGCGACTCGTAAAATCCCGGAGCTCCAGCAGGCAGATGGCAAGCGCGTCGCCCAGTGCCATGTGTGCTGTGGTACTGGTGGTGGGCGCGAGATTATTTGGACAGGCTTCTTCTGCAATCGTTGCATTCAAAACGAAATCGGCTTGTTGTGCCAACGACGAATTAACATTGCTCACTAAGGCAACAAGCTTTGCTCCTCTTCGTTTGATAAGCGGGATCAGCACTTTGATCTCCGGTGTGTTGCCACTCTTGGAGATACCAATCACAATATCTTCGGGTTGAATCATTCCCAGATCACCATGTATCGCATCCGCCGCGTGCATGAAGAGTGCAGGTGTTCCCGTAGAGTTCAGTGTAGCAACAATTTTATTGGCTACAATGGCACTTTTGCCAATGCCTGTAATGACAACTCGACCTTTCGCCGAATAAATTTCTTTGACGCAAGCTTCGAAGTTATCATCAACAAAAGTGGCAAGTTGTTGGATTGCTAGAGATTCATTTATTAATACATCTCGTGCAATTTTTTTGATATTTTTTACTAAATTCAATTCCTTTTCAAAGTTAGCTTTGTCTATATGGACAAAGATACAATTTTAGGTTCTTATCAAGATGATGATATGATGTTGGTCGAAGAGAAAGATGCACTTAAAGAAAGATTAAAAGAAATATTCGGATACAGCCAGTTTCGCGGAAATCAGGAAACGATCATACGAAACTTGCTGGAGGGAAAGAATACATTCGTAATTATGCCCACCGGCGCTGGCAAGTCACTGTGCTACCAGCTGCCCGCCATGGTGAGAGAAGGATTGGCCATCGTGATTTCGCCGCTCATCGCGCTCATGAAAAACCAGGTGGACCAAATGAACGCCTACGGCGTGAACGCCCGCTTCCTCAACTCAACACTCAGCAAAGGAGAGATCACACGACTGAAGAAGGACTGCATGAACGGCAACGTGAAGTTGCTCTACGTTGCACCCGAGTCGCTCAACAAAGAAGAGACCATCGAGTTCCTCAAGAAAGTGAACGTAGCCTTCGTCGCCATCGATGAAGCACACTGTATCTCCGAATGGGGTCACGACTTCCGCCCCGAATACAGAAAAATCAAGACGATGATTCAAAACCTCGGCGACATGCCGGTCATCGCACTCACGGCCACCGCCACGCCCAAAGTTCAACTCGACATTCAGAAGAACTTGCAGATGGAAGAAGCCGATGTGTTCATCTCTTCCTTCAATCGCAAGAACCTATACTACGAAGTCCGTCCCAAGAAAGAGACCAAGAAGCAACTCATCAAATTCCTGAAAGATCACAAAGGCAAGTCCGGTGTGATCTATTGCCTCAGCCGCAAGAAGGTGGAAGAGATCGCACAACTGCTCAACGTCAACGGCTTCAAAGCAGCTCCCTATCACGCCGGTCTCGATCCCGACGTGCGCATGAAGAACCAAGACGACTTCCTCAACGAAGAAGTAGACATCATCGTGGCCACCATCGCCTTTGGCATGGGCATCGACAAACCCGATGTTCGGTTTGTGGTGCACTATGATGTGCCCAAGTCGCTCGAAGGCTACTACCAGGAAACCGGTCGCGGTGGTCGCGACGGTCTTGAAGGCCTCTGCCTCATGTTCTACAGTCACAACGACTTGAACAAGCTGGAAAAATTCAACAAAGACAAACCTGTGCAAGAGCGTGAGAACGCACGCATCCTATTGCAGGAAATGGAATATTATGCCGAGTCGCCCGTGTGTCGCAGAAGACAACTGCTGCACTACTTTGGCGAAGAGTATACACAAGAAAACTGTGGCATGTGCGACAACTGCGTGCATCCCCGCGAACGCTTCGACGGAACCGATGCCGTGCGCATCGTGCTGCAAGCCGTGAAACAAACCAACGAAC
Source organism: Chryseolinea lacunae (assembly GCF_016735595.1). GTDB lineage: Bacteria > Bacteroidota > Bacteroidia > Cytophagales > Cyclobacteriaceae > Chryseolinea > Chryseolinea lacunae. The sequence goes on along the minus strand of NZ_JAERRB010000006.1, from coordinate 241,224 downwards.
GCTTTGGCCTCAATCACCTGGTCAACGTGATCCGCGGCGTGGAAGACGAATACGTGAAGAGCTATGGTCACTTCGACCTCGCCGTCTATGGCAAGGGCAATGAAGAAGATGCTGACTATTGGAAGTCGGTGATCCGTCAAACGCTCATTTATCAATACCTTGAAAAAGACATCGACAACATCGGCGCGCTGAGGCTTTCCGATAGGGGCGAGAAATTCCTGAAGAAACCACACGCCATCGAACTGGCCCGCGACCACGACTTCACCACCGAAGTGGACGAAGAAGAAGAGTCGGCCGACAAAGGCCCCGTGAACACGAAGGCCTACGACGTGAAGCTGTTCGAGATCCTGAAGACGCTCCGCAAGAAGATCGCGAAAGACAAAAATCTTCCGCCTTATGTCATCTTCCAGGATCCTTCCCTGGAGGAAATGGCCACCACCTATCCAACCACCAAAGACGACCTCGCGCAGGTGAACGGTGTGGGCATGGGCAAGGTGAATAAGTTCGGCGAAGAGTTTCTGGAAGTGATTCAGAAATATGTTGACGAAAACGAGATTGAAACCGCCAACGAAGTGGTCATCAAATCGTCGGTCAACAAATCGAAAACAAAGATTCTCATCATTCAACAGATCGACCGCAAGGTTGATCTCGAAGAGATTGCCGAGAAGGCTCGCCTCTCGTTCGAAGACCTGCTGACGGAAATTGAGAACATCTGTTATTCGGGAACGAAGCTCAACCTGAACTACTATATCGACCAGGTGATCGACGCACACAAGCAGGACGACATCCACGACTATTTCATGAATGCCGAAACCGACGACCTCGATCAGGCCCTCAACGACGACTCCATGTCCGACTATTCGGAAGAGGAAGTGCGGATGATGCGCATCAAATTCATGTCGGAATACGCCAATTAATGCCTTCCCATATAGACTGACCTTCCGGAGTTAACCTCCGGAAGGTTTTTTATTCCCTTTTTATTTCAAAGAATTCGCGGTTATCTTTGGCATTCAACCGAAATCGAATTCATGAATATACTGGTGATTGGTAATGGAGGACGAGAACACGCGCTCGCCTGGAAAATCCGCCAAAGCCCCCTTTGCGAAAAGATTTTCGTCGCCCCGGGAAACGCCGGCACGGCTTCCGTTGCTGAAAACGTAGAGATCGACGTCGACGACTTTGAAGGCTTGGGCAAGTTTTGCCAGGACAACGCCATCGGTTTGGTGGTGGTGGGCCCCGAAGGACCACTCGTGAAAGGCATCCGCGACTATTTTGAGAGCGAAAAGGCGCTCGCGTCTATATTGATGGTGGGGCCGGGCAAGCTCGGCGCCCAACTCGAAGGCAGCAAGGACTTCTCCAAGCAGTTCATGCTCCGTCATTCAATCCCCACAGCCAAGGCGCGCACCTTCATTGCGTCCGACCTGAACCAGGCATTCGACTACATCTCCAGCTGCAAACCTCCCATTGTGCTCAAAGCCGACGGTCTTGCTGCCGGCAAGGGCGTGATCATCAGCCTCAGCCAGGGCGAAGCTAAAGCCGTGGTGAAAGAAATGCTCATCAACAAACGGTTTGGCCAGGCCAGCGCCAAAGTGCTTATCGAAGAATTTTTGAACGGCATCGAACTCTCGGTGTTTGTGCTGACCGACGGCAAAGACTATGTGATCTTGCCCGAAGCGAAAGACTATAAACGCATCGGCGATGGCGACCTCGGCCCCAACACGGGCGGCATGGGTGCAGTTTCGCCTGTGGTGTTTGCCGATGCAGCCTTCATGAAACGCATCGAAGAAGAAGTGGTGAAACCCACCATTGCCGGACTGAATCGCGAAGGCATAGACTATAAAGGATTTATATTTGTAGGCATCATGAACGTGGGCGGCAACCCGTTTGTGATTGAATACAACGCGCGCATGGGCGACCCCGAAACCCAGGCGGTGATGCCCCGCATCAAGAGCGATTTTGTGGAGCTGCTGGTGGCCTCGGCCAAAGGCGAAATGAAAGACAAAAAGATCGAGATCGACGAACATTATGCCGTGACCATAGCGTTGGTGTCGGGAGGATATCCCGGCGACTATGAAAAAGGCAAGGTGATTCAAGGGCTGGAGAAAGGAGGGAAGGCGCTTGTGTTCCACGCCGGAACAAAAAAACATGGCGAAGGAGTATTAACAGACGGCGGCCGTGTGCTGGCCGTTTCCGGAAAAGGCAACTCGCTCAACGAAGCGCGCGAACAAGCCTACCAGACCGCTGCCCAGATCCAATGGGACGGTTTGTATTACCGGAAAGATATTGGACAGGACCTAATGAACTATAAAGGATAACGCAACGATGGGATGCTCATGTGGATCAACAAAAGGTGGAGCTGTCTCCGGATGCAAAAATAACGGTGCGTGCGGCACAGGTGGATGTAATAAAATGAACGTGTTCGACTGGCTCGCCAACATGGAGATGCCGGGTGAAGATAAATTCAACGTTGTAGAAGTACGTTTCAAAAACGGCCGCAAGGAGTTTCACCGGAACACGGAAAAACTTCAGCTCACCACCGGCGATGCCGTGGTGGTGGAAGTGCCCAACGGTCACCATATTGGCCACGTGTCTATGCAAGGTGAATTGGTGCGCCTCCAGATGCAGAAAAAGAAAGTGGCCAACGACGGCGAGATAAAAAAAATCTATCGCCTCGCCCACCAGAAAGACCTCGAGAAATTTGAAGACGTAAAAAAACGCGAGCTTCCCACGCTCTACCGGACACGCGAAATCATCCGCGACCTGAAGCTGGAGATGAAGCTGTCGGACATTGAATATCAGGCCGACAACATCAAGGCCACATTTTTCTATTCGGCCGACGATCGCGTCGATTTCCGTGAACTCATAAAACTGTTGGCAGGCGAATTTAAGATCCGCGTAGAGATGCGTCAGATCAGCCTGCGTCAGGAAGCCGGACGCCTGGGCGGTATTGGTGTGTGTGGACGTGAACTTTGCTGCGCCACCTGGCTCAGCGATTTCAAGAACGTGGCCACTAGCGCCGCACGCTATCAGAATCTTTCCCTCAACCCCAGCAAGCTGTCGGGCCAATGCGGACGCCTGAAATGCTGTCTCAACTACGAGTTGGAGACTTACATGGATGCGTTGGAAGACATCCCAAAAATTGAAGGCCCCCTGCTGACCGAAAAAGGAGAAGCTACACTTCAGAAAACCGACATCTTCCGCAAGATTATGTGGTTTGGTTTCACCGAAGAAAACACCTGGTATCCCCTGAACATTGACCGTGTTAATCAAATCCTTAGCATGAACCGCGAGGGGCGCAAGCCTGCGAGTCTTGACCTGGATGTGGTGGCCGAAAAAATACCGGTGGCTACGCTCAACAGCGACCTGGCCCGCATGGACCAGAAGTTTAAAGGCAAGACCAAAAAACGCAAGAAAAAAAGAAGTGGCGGAGGCAGCAGCGAAGGCGGCACCCCCAATCAAAACGCGCCCCGTGCTAACCAGGGCGGACCACGCACCCCGCGGCCGGAAGGCGCAGGCGATCAGCCACGACGCAGCAACAACCCCGGAGCACCACGCCCTGAAGGCAGTGGCGACCAACCTCGCAGAGGAAACAATCCCGGCGGGGCGCCGCGCGGGGAAGGCAACCCCGGCGGTGAGCAACGCAGAGGAAACAATCCACCACGCGGTGGAGGAAATCCTGGCGGCGACGGAGCACCCCGCAACGAAGGCGGTGGCGGCGAAGGTGGAAACCGCGGTGGCGAGCAACGCAGAGGAAACAATCCACCACGCGGTGGAGGAAACCCCGGCGGCGACGGAGCACCCCGCAATGAAGGCGGGGGAGGCGAAGGCGGAAACCGCGGTGGCGGCAATCGTGGCGGAGGCAATCGCCGTGGACGCGACCGGCGGCGCGGTGGCGACAACGCGGGCGGCGCACCACGCCCCGACGGTGGTAACCGTAATCCTAAACCCGGCAATGACGCCGGCAACCCCGGAAATCCAACATGAGAATTTGGCTTTTAGCAAGCATCGTTGCGCTTGTCATTACGGCATGCGGAGACAACACGCGCGAGTACGAACAGTATACAGACTTCAACGAACGGCAATGGGTCGTGGGCGAGAAACCGCGCTTCGAGTTCGAGATCGTGAACGTTCAACAGAAATATAATCTCTACGGCAACATCCGGAACACGGTGTCGTATCCCTACGCACGCCTGTTCTATACCTACTCGCTACAGGACTCTACCGGAAAAGAGATTGAGAAAAATCTGATGAGCGAATTTCTGTTCGACTCCAAATCAGGAAAGCCCTTTGGCAAAAGTGGCCTTGGCGATTTGTATGACCACCGCTTCATCATGCTGAAGGATTTTCAGTTTAAAAATCCCGGTAAATATGCCGTCACCTTCGAGCAGTTCATGCGCATGGATACTTTGCAGGGTATTTCGGCCGTGGGCCTTCGGGTGGAGAAAGCAGAAGCCCAATAAAAGATTCACACCGCTCAAAAGGCATTCGCCTGCTGGGGTCTAATGTTTACAACCTGAGGAACCGAAGCTACACCGCGTGTGGCCGCGATCGGTCCTATTCTAAAATTTAGCATACTGAGAAACAGCATTGCTTTTGCACCGAGGGAGCTGGCCGTGCCCGGGATCATGTTTATTGGATTTCATTGCCGTGAAAAATGAACAGGCAGCGACGGCCATCACAAACGCACAAAGCCCATGAAACTCTTTAAATGTCAACACTGCGGACAACTGCTCTATTTCGAAAACACGTTATGCGAGCGGTGTGGTCATGCCCTGGGCTTTGACGCCTCCACGCTAAATCTGCTGACACTGGAAACACAAGGCGACGGAATATTCACCGACGTCGCCCGTCCGCACGATCACTATCGCTATTGTGGCAATGCCCAGCACGAAGCCTGCAACTGGCTGCTTCCCGTAGCCGACGGCAACACGTTTTGTGCGGCGTGCAAGCTGAACCGAACCATCCCAAACCTCAACATTCCCGACCACGCGCAACGCTGGCGAAAAGTGGAGATCGCAAAACACCGGTTGGTCTACACGCTGTTGCAAATGGGATTGGCCATCACGTCAAAAACAGAGGATGAGCAGGCAGGCCTGGCCTTTGATTTTCTGGCCGACCTGCACCCGGAGCAAAAAGTGATGATGGGCCACGAAGAAGGACTGATCACCATCAACATTTCCGAAGCCGACGAAGCAAAACGTATACGAACACGCGAGAAGCTGGGCGAAGCCTATCGCACCCTGCTCGGTCACTTCAGGCACGAAGTGGGACATTATTATTGGGACCGACTGATTCGCGACGACGCACAAAAGCTCACGGCCTTTCGCCAATGGTTTGGCGACGAAAGCATGGACTACGGTGAAGCGTTGAATATATATTATCAAAACGGGGCCCCGTCAAACTGGTCCGACAATTTTGTGAGCGCCTATGCCTCGGCACATCCGTGGGAAGACTGGGCCGAAACCTGGGCGCACTACATGCACATTATGGACACGGTGGAAACAGCCCATGCGTTTGGTATGCGCATCGATCCGGCCGCCGCGGCCAACCGCGACAAGCTATCAGCTGAATACGCCACCGACCCTTTGCTCATCGACGACTTCAAGGATTTGATGGACATGTGGCTTCCCCTCACCATGGCCGTGAACAGCCTGAACCGGAGCATGGGCCAGCCGGATCTTTATCCGTTTGTGATCGCGCCGCCGGTGATTGAGAAAATGAGCTTCATCCATCGGGTTTGCAAGGCCAATCAGCAAAATCCTCATTGGCAGACCGCGACGGTATGAATGGCCCTGAAAAAAAATGTCGGCGCAAGCGGTGATATTTTTTAAACTTGGGGCACATATACATAAACGCGGTTCTATGGAAACACTGGAAATGTCGATTCAGGAAACGCTCCCCACGGCGCGCGACTTCGAAACCCTGTATGAGATGGCCTTCCCCGGCGTGGCAGCCTTCGTCAGCAAAATGAACGGCACCTTCGACGATGCCAAAGACATCTTTCACGATGCGCTGGTGATCTTTCACGAAAAAGAGCAAAGTGAAAATTTCACGATCAACGTTCCCGCCGAAGCTTATGTGCTGGGCATCGCCAAACATCTTTGGTTAAAGAAATTCAAAAAGACATCGCGCCACATTCCTTTGGATTCCATGGAAGCCAACATCGCCATTCCGGAAGATTATTTTCCTTCTGTCAATGACTTAACACTGCTGGCGGTGTTGGAGCGCACGGGAAAAAAATGCCTGGACATTCTTCAGGCCTTCTACTACGAAAAGATGTCGCTGAAAAATCTTGCGCAGGCTCTGGGCTTTTCGTCGGTGCATTCGGCCACCGTGCAGAAATATAAGTGTCTTGAAAAAGTGCGTGACACCGTGAAAGAAAAATCCATTTCTTATGAGGACTTCTTTGAATGACCTGCGCGCCGCCGAGCAATACATTCTCGGCACGATGCCGCTCGACGAAGCTTTGGTGTTTCAGGCCCGCCTGTTAACCAACCCAACACTGCGCTGCAAAGTGAACCTTCAGCGAAAAGTATACACGCTGTTGCGCATACGCCAACGCCGCCATGTGAAAGCAGCGGTAGAGGATATGCACGAACAGCTTTTCGCCGACCCCACAAAAGCAGCGTTTCAGGAACAGATCTTTTCATTTTTTAACCCCGAAAAATTATGAGTATGATACCGATGGTGATCGACAACAGCGGAAGAGGCGAGCGCGTGTATGATATCTACAGTTTGTTATTAAAGGAACGCATCGTGTTTCTCGGCACGCCCATCAACGACGCAGTGGCCAACGTGATCGTGGCACAATTGCTTTACCTGAACAGCATGGATCAGAAAAGTCCGATCAGCTTATACATCAATAGTCCGGGAGGGAGCGTCTATGCGGGACTTGCCATCTATGACGCCATGCAAATGATTCAGGCACCGGTGTCTACCGTGGCCGTGGGCATGTCGGGCAGCATGGCAACGGCGTTGTTAAGTTTTGGTTACAAAGGAAAACGCTATGCGCTTCCACACGCCACCGTGCACATGCACCCCACCAGCAGTGGATCGCAGGGCTACACCGAAGATGTGCGGATTGCCACACACGAGCAGGAGCGCGTGCAGACACAACTTTTTCACCTGATTGGTAAACATTCAGGACACACCTGGAAGGAAGTGGAAGACTATTTTGTGCGCGACAAATTTTTAAGCGCCCCCGAAGCCAAAGCCTTTGGCCTCATCGACGAGGTGCTGGGCGACACCAGCGACGTGCTGACATTGAACAACGCGCCCTTCGATGTTAAATTTTTCCAACCGCAACCCCAGGCGATAACCGCCTGAGCGGACCCTTCCACAATTTATACACACCGTCGCGAGGCTGACATTTTTTTTCAGCGCCACGTTCCATCTTTACAGGAAATCAAGGCCATGAAAAAAACAATCCTCTCTGTTTTTCTATTTGCCGTTGCCATAGCAGGCAATGCGCAAGAGACCGTGCATAAGGGGCAGACCCTGGGTGAAGTGACCGTTGCCGCCGGGGGCTCGCGCGGAAGTTTGTCGGTGTCCGCATTCAGAAATTGGAGGTTTGGCGCCCGAAAACGGCTGGGTGTGGGCATTGGTGGAAGAGCCACCACGTTTCTGGGCAAGAACCTGTATTACATCACCGCCCCCGCAAAGCTCACATCCGAAAGCACAAGCCCACTCATTTTCTTCAAAGAAAATGTAGAAGCCAACATCGACAGCCTGGTGATACAAACCGCGCAGGTGACCATGGTGAATGTGATGTTGAATCTTGACTATCGCATCGCCAAGAAAATAACCCTCGGATTTAATATCGACATGCTTGGTTTTTCGTTTGGTGGTCGTCGCGCAGGAAACTACATCAATGGCGTTGCAGGAAAGAATACGTCGGCCACTCCCACACCATTCAACATCCTGCTCATAAGCGACAACGACCGGGGTAGCCTCAATTCTGAATTCTATGTTAAATACAATGTGCGCGAAAAATGGGCAGCGAAACTTGGCGCCCAATTCCTGTTCACGGAGTTCACCACAGACACGAAGGTGCAGCAATATCCCGAGCCCAACGATCGCTTCCGGAACAAATCGTTGCTGATTGCTATCGGAGCCACCTATTCCTTCTAGACATGAAAAACATAGTGTTGATATTTCTGATGGTGTTGGCCAGTTGCCAACCGGAAGATGCGTCGCCATCGCTTCCCATTGACGATGATTTTGATACGGCAGCCTCCACGTTGCTGAAGCAGGGTGTTTTGGAAGGCATACAGCACACGGCCAGTGGTGTTGCCTCCATCTACGAAACGCAGGGCAGCGCCACCGTTGTGCTCGATCCATACACCTCGCAAAACGGACCCGACCTCAAAATATACCTCAGCAAAGATGTTGACGCGGGCGACTACATTCGCCTGGGCAACCTCAAGTCAACGTCGGGAAAACAATCCTATGCCATACCCAAGGGCACCGACCTGTCGCAATATAAATTCGTGCACGTGTGGTGCGAAAAGTATACCGTAGTGTTTGCGCGGGCCGAATTGAAATAAGGTCGATTTCATCGCGATTCCAAAAATGCTCCCGTAGCCGGTTCTGTTTAAGGGAGTTGCAGTGGCGTTTACATTCTTCCATAATATCTCTGTACATTAGTAGCCCTACACCTGCGCACTTTTGAACATGAACCAACTTCACTCGGTAGACTACCTCGTTTTTCTCGTCTACTTCATCACCGTGGCCAGCTATGGCACCTGGATTTATTATCGCAAGAAATCCAAAACCACCAACGCGAAAGATTTTTTTCTGGCCGAAGGGTCGCTCACCTGGTGGGCTATTGGCGCGTCGCTCATCGCCTCCAACATTTCGGCAGAGCACTTCATTGGCATGTCGGGATCGGGCTTTGCCCTGGGCCTGGCCATCTCCACCTACGAGTGGATGGCCGCCGCCACGCTGGTGATTGTGGCTGTATTTTTTATTCCGGTCTATCTCAAGAATAAAATCTACACCATGCCCCAGTTCCTCTCCGAACGCTACAACAGCACGGTGAGCACCATCATGGCCGTGTTCTGGTTGCTGGTCTATGTGTTTGTGAACCTCACGTCCATACTCTATCTGGGCGCGTTGGCCATCACATCCATCTCGGGCATTGATTTCGGCTGGTGCATTGCCGGGCTGGCCTTCTTTTCAGTATTGGTCACGTTGGGCGGCATGAAAGTGATTGGCTACACCGACGTGATTCAGGTTGGCGTCTTAATCCTGGGCGGCCTTGTCACCACCTACCTGGCGCTCACCATGGTGTCGGCACATCACGGCGACGGCGAAAATGTGTGGCGGGGTTTTCAACTGTTGCGCGAAAAAGCACCGACCCACTTTCACATGATCTTCGACAGCACACATCCCTACTACAAAGATCTTCCGGGCCTCACCGTGCTCATCGGCGGCATGTGGATCAACAACCTGAATTACTGGGGCTGCAATCAATACATCATACAACGTGCCCTGGGCGCCGACCTGAAGACGGCCCGCAGTGGAATCTTATTCGCCGCATTTTTGAAATTGCTCATTCCCGTCATCGCCGTTCTTCCGGGCATTGCGGCCTATGTTTTGTATCAGCAGGGAATGTTTCAAACCGAGATGGTCGATGCCACCGGTGTGGTGAAACCCGATCATGCCTACCCCACACTATTAAATTTATTGCCCGACGGTCTCAAAGGATTAGCCTTCGCGGCGCTCACGGCAGCCGTTGTGGCGTCGCTGGCCGGCAAAGCCAACAGCATTGCGACCATTTTTTCGATGGACATCTATAAAAAGTTTTTCAACAAGAATGCCAGCGAAAAAGGAATGGTTATCTCCGGTCGCGTCACGGTGGTTGTGGCAATGGTGTTGGGTGGTTTGGTAGCGCCCATGTTGCGCTCGCTCGATCAGGCCTACCAGTTTATTCAGGAGTATGTTGGTTTTATTTCGCCCGGCGTGCTGGCTATTTTCTTGCTTGGATTTTTCTGGAAACGGGCCACGGCAGGTGCTGCTCTGGCCGCTGCGTTGCTCACCATTCCGCTGTCTGCGCTACTCAAATTTCTCCCGGTTTGGACAAATGGCGCTTTTCCCGACTATCCATTCCTCGATCGCATGACAATAGTTTTTGTTGCGCTGGTGGCCATAATGGTCATCCTAAGTTTGCTCGACCGGCGCAGCAAAACGCAGCCACGCATCATCGAGATCGATCCCGCGATGTTTAAAGTGTCGTCGGGATTTTTGGTGGGCTCTGTTCTCATTGGCGGAATTCTGACGGCGCTCTATACAGTTTTCTGGTAACCTGCAATCGATGGAGGTTTTCTAAAACGAATTTTGTAGATTTGGTTAATCATCAAACATCAGGGATATGAGAGACGCAGCTTCATTTTCGCAGAAAGAAATCAACCCCCTTCAAAGCATCGAGCAATGGGAGGACGACGTTTTGCAACGTTACCCCGAACCCAACCAACCAGCCAAAGCCAAAGAAGAATACCGGAACTATAATGATCCCGTACGCGACACCGTGCGCGAGTTCTACAGGCTTAATCACCAGTATCAGTCCTACGATTTCGTACAAGAAAAACGTGCGGACTTTTTGCGATTCAATCGCAAAGAAATGCCTGTGTGGCAAGCCATGGAATTCCTGAACACACTGGTAGACGATTCCGATCCCGATATTGAACTGGATCAACTGCAACACTTACTTCAAACGGCCGAGTCGATCCGTCGCGATGGTCACCCCGATTGGTTTGTGCTCACCGGCTTCATTCATGACATGGGCAAAGTGCTTTGCCTCTTCGGTGAACCCCAGTGGGCTGTAGTGGGCGATACATTCCCGGTAGGCTGTAAATTCTCCGACAAAATTGTCTACCCCGAATATTTTGCGGCAAACCCCGACATCAACAACGAGAAATACAACACGAAGTATGGTGTATACGAGCACGGCTGCGGCATGCGCAACGTAACCATGTCGTGGGGTCACGATGAATATCTGTATCAGATCACAAAAGACTACCTGCCTGAGCCAGCACTCTACATGATCCGCTACCACTCGTTCTACTCGCAACACCGCGAACATGCCTACGAGCATTTGATGGACGACCACGATCGCGCCATGTTTGAATGGGTGAACAAGTTCAACCCCTACGATCTGTACTCCAAGAACCCTGTGCCTCCCAATGCCAAGGAGTTGAAACCCTATTACGAAGACCTGATTGCAAAATATTTGCCGTCAACGGTAAAGCTGTAAGCACAAGCTTCACAAAAACAAAAAGGCCTTGCCGTGAATCACGCGCAAGGCCTTTCTTTTTTGATGAAATACGACTAGGGCTTTTTGTAAAGTACTTCGTAATACTCATCGGCCATGCGGCCCGAATCGAAGAAGGGCAGCACGTCGGTCATGCTTGCCTTCACGATGTTCTGCCAGCCTTCCGGATTTTTATAGTAGAGGGGAATAATTTCGTTCTCCAAAACATTCATCAGATTTTGACCTTCAATTTTATCTTTCGACTCCGGTGTGAGCAAATCGTTTGCCGTGTCGATGGTGAAGGCGTTCTTGCCGTGCTTCGAAAACTCAGGCACCCATCCGTCGGGAATGGAGAGGTTCACCGAACCGTTCATCGCGGCCGTCATGCCCGATGTGCCTGACGCTTCATGATAGAGACGCGGGTTGTTCAGCCAGATGTCGGAGCCCTTTTTCAAGTGGCCCGAAAGCCAAAGCTCATACCCGGTCACCACGGTACAGTTAGGCAAATCTTTTGTTTTCCAGTAGATCTCGTTAAAGATGTTGATGGCCGCATAGTCTTCCGGATACGGCTTGCCCGCCCAAATGATCTGCACAGGATATTCTGTGTTGGTGGCGATCTTCAAAAAGCGGTTGTAGTCGGCCAGCAAAAGGTTGGCGCGTTTGTAGGCCGCAAAGCGACGAGCCCACACAATGGTGAGCACATTTTCGTCGAAGAGTTTTCCGGTTTGGTTGGCCACTACACGGAACAGTTTTTTCTTCAGTTCCTTCTTGCGGGCCACCAACGATTCGTCGTCGTTGTTGGCCAGGGCTTTGTCCATGTCGGGATCGCTCCAATAGGTTTTGTTCTGCGCGTTGGTGATGGCGGTTATCTCGCAAATGCCTTTGTAGTCGCCCCACATCTTGCGCGACACCTCGCCGTGCAACTGCGACACACCGTTAGCGCGTTTGGCCAGGCGGAGTGCAGTGAGGGTGTAGTTCAATACACCGTTTTCAGGATATACATAGGTGTCCACTTCTTCCTGCGTGAGGCCGTTAAAGAAACTCATGCTGTGCAGCAGCGGCATGCTGTGTTCTTCGTTACCGGCTTTCTCGGGCGTGTGCGTGGTAAAGGCCACGCGCTTCTTCACCTCTTCAACACTCTTGTATTTATGCAGCAGGTAGAAACACATGGGCAACGCATGCCCTTCGTTCATGTGATAGATGTCGGTTTGACGTCCCAACACATCCAGCAACGTGGCACCACCAATGCCCAGCAAAATAGACTGTGCGATGCGCGTCGTTTCATTGGGATCGTAGAGCCGGTGACTGATGGTTTGCGCGAGATAGTCGTTCTCCGGAATATCAGTGCTCAATAGAAACAGCGGCGCAGACTGAAACACGCCCGGCTTCAGCAGGTAGGCCTTCACATATACTTTGGCACCGTGAATGGTGATGGGGAAAACAATGTTGGTGTCGGTCAGAAAAGAATAGTCCTTGTCGCGGAAGCTCACCTTCAGCGTCTGATCCTGGTTGCGCTCCTGGTCGTAGTAGCCTTTCTTCCACAAGATGCCGATGCCGATAAGATTTTGTTTCAGTTCATAGGCGCTGCGCAAATGCGAGCCGGCCAAAAAGCCGAGGCCGCCGCTATAGATTTTGAGAGGTTGGTCGATGGCAAACTCCATGGAAAAATACGCCACGGGCTTGCTGTATTTTTCGTCGAACGTGTAGGGGAAAAGTTCGCTAGGTTTAATCATGGTATGGTGATATAAAGAATGTAGAAACTCAAACGTAGTGAAAAGAATGAATTGGCAATGTGGAGAATAGGCCCGATTTCTTACAGAACCAGACTGCAAACGTTTGAGGTCCATGCGGATCACAACGAAATCCTTACATGCGTTGCATTGCCGACGAATTACGGCAGGTGGGCGAGAAGTGCCCGAAGCGAATGGAAGGTGTTGCCGTCCTGGAGAACCCACGTCGTAGCGTCATCAACCCCGACCACCTCAATGTACAGGCCCGAGGGCGCGGAAATCACCTCAAATCCATTTCGTTCCAATGCGTTTTTTGTCCAAAGCAAGGCATGTCCGTGGCCGCTCACCGACACCGCTTTGCCACGATAGGCTTCGTGCTGCACACGGCCGGTCTTCAGGTTGTAGCCCTTAAACTGAAACACCTCATCAAACACCCCCGACAACACCAGGTCCTCGGGCATGCCGGTGATGAGTGTTTTTTCGCGCCCAGCCAGCCAGATCAGGTCGGCAGTTTGCAAGGCAAGATCAAGTTCGTGTGTGGCAATGAGAATGGCCTTGTCGAGTTTGCGGGCGAGGCGGCGCAGCAGGTTCATCACTTCCACGCGGTTGTTCAAATCCAGGTGGGCTGTGGGTTCGTCCAATAAAATAACGGGAGTCTCTTGAGCCAGTGCGCGGGCAATCATCACCATTTGCAATTGGCCATCGCTCAGCTCAAACAGCCGGTGGGAGGCGAGGTGTTGAATGTGCACCTCGGCCAGGGCCGCTTCCACTTTGTCTTTGTCGTCGCGGCTCAGGGTGATGTTCCATCCCAGGTATGGATACCGCCCGAACGAAACCAGCTCGCGCACATTCATCTGCACGCTGGTCACTTTGTCTGTCAGCACCACGGAGGTGAGTTGTGGAAGGGGGCCGTTGGATTTTTGTCCCGATGGTAGCAAAGCCCCTGCGTGGCGCACAGTGCCCGCCAGCGGCGTTTGCAATCCGGCGAGTGTGCGGATCAACGTGGACTTTCCGATGCCGTTGGGGCCCATGAAACAGGTCAGTTCGCCGGCGTTCAACCCCAGGTCAAGATTTTCAAAAAGAATATTGCTTCCCACCGAAGTCACATAGCCAACTGTCAGCGCCTGGAGGGAGAGGAGGGGAGTAATTGTTTGCTTCATACCGCCAGCCGCTTTGCTTTTATGATAATCCAGATCACCACGGGCGCACCAATCATGGCGGTGATGGCGTTGATGGGCAACACATAGGCCTGACCGGGTAACTGGGTCATGATGTCGCAAAACAACATCAGCGCAGCGCCCGCCACGGCCACGGCCGGGATAAGAATTTTGTGATTATGCGTCTTCACAATCAGTTTGGTGAGGTGCGGCACGGCCAGTCCCACAAAGGCGATCGGTCCGCAAAAAGCCGTCACACCGCCGGTGAGCACGCTGGTAGAGAACAGGATGATGAAACGCGAACGGTTCAGGTTGATGCCGATGCTTTGCGCATAATGATCGCCCAAAAGCCAGCCGTTCAGCGCCTTTGTAGAAAACAGGGTCATCAACCCGGCGCTCACCAGGATAATCGTTAGCACCTTAATTTCCGTCCAGTTCAGCCGGCCCAGGCTGCCAAACGTCCAGAGCATATACGACTGTTGTTCTTCGGGTTTGCTGAGAAACTGGAGCACGCTCACCAGCGACGAGGTGGCCGCGCCCAGCATCAGTCCTATTATTAATAGAGAAGTATTGTCGCGCAGTCGTTGCGCAATCAAGATCACAATAAAAAACACCCCGAAGCATCCCAGGCTGGCTGTGCCGGCAACGGTCCACGGGCCAGGGGTGGAGAAGAGGTGGAGGCCGGCGGCCTGACTCATAAACACCAGCGACACGGCCAGGCTTGCCCCCGAGCTAAGCCCCAGCACATCCGGTCCGGCCAGGGCGTTGCGGAAAAGGGTTTGCATTTGAAGACCGGCAATGGAAAGGGCGCTTCCGGCCAAAAGACAGGTGAGGGCTTTGGTCATCCGGAAGTCCCAAACGATGTCGTGCCACACAGGATTGGCCGATTCGTGGCCGGTGAGGATGGATAAAATAGCGCCGGGAGGAATGTTAACACTGCCCAAACCAAGGTTCACCACGAAGAGCAAACCCAGGAGGAAAGGAAGGAGAATCCAGCTTTTTTTGCCATTCAAGCGCATATTTTCCGGTTCGGGACGGGCGCAATGATACGCGATTTTAAGTGATTATGGGGAAATGCCTGGTAAACAGCGCCATTTCCCTAAAAATTTTGAAACCCACATTTGGTAACTATACTTTAGTTCCTATCTTTGCAGTCCTTTTTACAGAAAGAGTGTAAGAAGTCCTGAAAAACAGCATAAATAGGTTCAGCCATGCCTGGAATTATAGGAAAGAAAATAGGAATGACGAGTGTGTTTGGCGCCGATGGCGTTAACATCGCTTGCACGGTTATCCAAGCCGGTCCTTGCGTTGTGACGCAAGTGAAAAACGAGGAGACAGACGGATATCGTGCTGTGCAACTTGCCTTTGGCGAGAAGAAGGAGAAAAATACCACGAAAGCGGCTATTGGACACTTCAAAAAAGCCAACACCACTCCCAAGAGAGACATCGTAGAATTCCGCGACTTTCGTTCGGAATATGATGGGTTGGTAGAGCTCGGAAAAGAGATCAACATCCAAGACGTTTTTGTTGAAGGCGATTTTATCGATGCCGTTGGTACATCCAAGGGTAAAGGTTTTCAAGGTGTTGTGAAACGTCACAACTTCGCCGGTGTGGGTGGTCAAACTCACGGTCAGCACAACAGACTTCGTGCTCCCGGTTCAATGGGTAACGCATCGTTCGCGTCACGTGTACCAAAAGGCAAACGCCTTGCAGGTCGCATGGGTCAGGATCGTGTGAAACTCACCAACCTCAAGGTTGTGAAAATCATGCCTGAGCAAAACCTCATCATCATCAGCGGTTCCCTTCCCGGAGCTAAAAACTCAACTGTAATCCTTCAGAAATAATGGAAGTAACAGTATTAAAATCCAGTGGTGAAAAATCCGGCAAGACAGTAAACCTGTCAGACCTGGTGTTCGGCATCGAGCCTAACGACCACGCTATCTACCTCGACGTGAAGAGCTATTTGGCCAACCAACGTCAAGGCACGCACAAGGCAAAGCAGCGTAACGAAATTTCAGGTTCTTCGAAGAAGCTGAAAAAACAAAAAGGAACTGGTGGTGCCCGTGCGGGTAACATCAAGAACCCTCAGTTCAAAGGTGGTGGACGTGTATTCGGCCCCCAACCCCGCGACTACTCGTTCAAGCTGAATAAGAAAGTGAAAGACCTCGCACGTAAGTCGGCTCTGACTTACAAAGCAAAAGATAACTCGATTGCTATTTTGGAAGACTTCACATTCGATTCTCCCAAGACCAAGCAATACACAGCCCTTCTCAAAGCCCTTTCGTTGGGCGAAAAGAAAACTCTTCTTGTATTGGCCGAGTCCAACAAGAACGTGGTTCTCTCCGGAAGAAACATCCAGAACGCAAAAATCACGACAGCCGATCAGATCAACACATATGATCTGATGAATGCTGACAACGTGATCTTCTTGGAAAGCTCAATCAGCAAGGTTGAAAACTTATTAAATAAAGACTAATGAGTACCCTGAAGAAACCCCTGGTGACAGAGAAAGTCTCTGCACTGAATGAAAAAGGAAAGTACGGGTTCATCGTTGCTTTCGATGCCAACAAAGTCGAGATCAAGAAGGCCGTAGAAAAGCAGTATGCCGTTAACGTAGAGCGTGTAAACACCATGGTAGTGATGGGCAAGAAAAAGACCCGTTACACGAAAGCCGGTGTATTGGCAGGTCGCAAGCCCAGCTACAAAAAAGCTATCGTTACCCTGGCTGCAGGCGAAGTAATTGATTTTTATAGCAACGTCTAATTTTTTAGAGCAATGGCGCTGAAGAAATTAAAACCGATAACCGCAGGAACGCGACACAGACTCGCGCCCTCGTTCGATGATATCACGACAAACATTCCGGAGAAGTCCTTAGTTACCACCATCAAGAAAACCGGTGGACGGAACAACAACGGACGCACTACCATGCGCTATATCGGCGGTGGTCACAAACAGAAGTTGAGAATCATCGACTTCAAACGTGACAAAACCGGTATCCCTGCAACCGTAAAATCGATTGAATACGATCCCACTCGTTCAGCTCGCGTTGCCCTGCTGTACTACGCTGACGGATCGAAGACATACATCATTGCTCCCGATGGATTGAAAGCTGGCCAGGAAATCATTTCCGGTGCCGACGTAGCTCCTGAAGTAGGCAATGCACTTCCCCTGGCTAAAATTCCCCTGGGTACAATCGTACACAACGTGGAAATGAAGCCCGGAAAAGGTGGCGCCATCGCCCGCAGCGCTGGATGCTTTGTTCAGTTGCTGGCTCGTGAAAACGGCATGGCAACCCTGAAGATGCCTTCTGGCGAAATGCGCAACGTATTGGATGTTTGTATCGCCACGATCGGAGCAACCTCCAATCCTGACCACATGAACGAAAGCGTTGGTAAAGCCGGTCGTTCACGCTGGAGAGGTATTCGCCCCCGCACCCGTGCCGTAGCCATGAACCCTGTAGATCACCCGATGGGTGGTGGTGAAGGTCGTGCTTCAGGTGGTCACCCTAGATCACGTAAGGGCTTGTACTCGAAAGGCAAGAAAACACGCCATCCGAAGAAGTATTCTGATCGTCTAATCATAGCTAAGAGGAAAAAATAATGGGACGCTCGATAAAAAAGGGACCATATAGTGACTTCCGTCTCTTGAAGAAAGTAGAAGCCACTGAAAAATCAGGTAAGAAATCAGTTATCAAAACCTGGTCAAGAAGATCAACCGTAATTCCCGAGATGATCGGACATACGTTTGCTGTTCACAATGGAAATAAATTCATTCCGGTATATGTTACGGAAAACATGGTAGGCCACAAGTTAGGCGAATTCGCCCCTACACGTACCTTCCGCGGACACTCTGGCAACAAGAAAGATAACGCTAAGTAAACCATGGAAGCTGTAGCGAAAAAAACTAAAAAATCTGTGCTGAAGCGCGAGAAGCGCGACGCCAGAAAAGAGGCGGCCAAGACCGGCCCTTCGGTAGCCAAGTTGAAAAACGTGCCTACATCACCCCGCAAGATGCGTCTTGTGGCTGACCTGATCCGTGGCGAGCGTGTTAACAAGGCACTGAACATCCTGAAATACGAGCCCAAAGTTGGCGCTCCTAAACTGGAAAAATTGCTCCTCTCCGCGATCTCTAGCTGGGAAGCAAAACACCAGGATGTGAAACTGGAAGACGCAGACCTCTATGTGAAAGACATCTTTGTGGATGGTGGCCGCATTCTGAAAAGACTGAGACCCGCTCCCCAAGGACGAGCTCACCGGGTGCGCAAGCGTTCAAACCACGTAACACTGGTAGTAGCCAGCTTGAAAAAGACAGGCACTGAAGTATCATCGACTGAAAAAGAAACGAAGGAATAATAATGGGACAAAAAATTAATCCTGTAGGTTTTAGATTGGGCATCGTACGCGGCTGGGATTCCAACTGGTATGGTGGCAAAACCTTCTCTGATAAACTGGTTGAAGACCAAAAAATCAGAAAATATGTAGAAGCACGTATCCCCAAAGGTGGTATCGCCAAAGTGGTAATCGAAAGAACCCTGAAGCGCATCACGTTGACCATCCACACTGCCCGTCCCGGCGTTGTGATTGGTAAAGGCGGAAACGAGGTCGACAAGATCAAAGAAGAATTGAAGAAGCTTACCAACAAAGATGTTCAAATCAACATCTTCGAAATTAAGCGTCCTGAACTGGATTCTAAATTGGTAGGCGAATCGATCGCACAACAAATTGAAGCCCGTATTTCTTACAAACGTGCCATGAAGCAAGCGATTGCCTCGGCCATGCGTGTGGGTGCAGAAGGCATCAAGATTAAATGCTCGGGCCGTTTGGCCGGTGCCGAAATGGCAAGAACAGAGCAATATAAGGAAGGCAGAATTCCCTTGCACACGTTGCGTGCGGACATCGACTATGCACTTTCTGAGTCACAAACTGTGTACGGTAAGATCGGTATCAAAGTATGGATCTTCAAAGGCGAAGTTTACGGCAAACGTGATCTTTCCCCTAACGTAGGCGCAGTAAGCAACGCACAACAAGGCCCTGGACAAAAAGGTGGCAACGAGCGAGGCGGTAACGACAGAGGTGGACGCGACAGACGCGGTGGTGGAAGACCAGGCGGCGATCGTCGCGGTGGTGAAGGCGGAGGCCAACGACGCGACGGCGGTAGTAACCGTGGCGGCGGACCTAGAAGAAACGGATAATAATATTTCGAAGCACTATAAAGAATAGGTAACAATGTTACAGCCGAAACGAACGAAATTCAGAAAGATGCAAAAGGGCCGTGTGAAAGGTATGGCCACGAGAGGTCACTCCATTGCATTCGGTTCATTTGGATTGAAAGCCCTCGAAGGGGGATGGATCACTGCCCGTCAATTGGAAGCTGCGCGTATCGCAGTGACCCGCGCCATGAAGCGTGAAGGCCAGGTTTGGATCCGCATTTTCCCCGACAAACCAGTTACCCGCAAACCTGCAGAGGTTCGTATGGGTAAGGGTAAAGGAGCTCCTGAATACTGGGTAGCCGTGATTAAGCCCGGCACCATTCTCTTCGAAGCAGGTGGCGTGGATATCGCTACAGCAAAAGAAGCATTGCGTTTGGCAGAAGGAAAACTGCCTATGAAAACGAAGTTTACGGTGAAACACGACTACGTAGAAGCAACTAAGGCATGAAAAATTCAGACATCAAAGCATTGAACATCGCCGAGTTGAAAGAAAAGATCGGCGTAGAGAAAGAAGCCCTCCGTAAGATGCAGTTTGCGCATCAGGTAACAGCGATCGAAAACCCGATGAAACTTCGGGAAAGCCGCAAGCTGGTAGCCAGACTGAACACTGAATTGAGAGCTAAAGAAATTCAAAAATAATTCCTGTATGGAAAGGAACGAAAGAAAAGAACGCGTCGGAAAAGTGGTTAGCAATAAAATGCAGAAGACCATCACCGTGGCCGTCGACAGAAAAGTAAAGCACCCGATCTACGGTAAGTTTGTGAACAGAACCACAAAGTTCAAAGCACACGACGAAGCCAACACAGCGGGTATCGGCGACACCGTTCGCATCACGGAAACACGCCCCCTGAGCAAGGACAAGCGTTGGAGATTAGTGGAAATAGTTGAAAAAGCTAAGTAATTATGATAAGCACCGAATCAAGACTTACCGTCGCAGATAACAGTGGAGCAAAAGAAGTACTGTGTATGCACGTACTTGGCGGAACCAGAAGACGCTACGCTTCCGTGGGCGACAAAATCGTGGTGACTGTGAAGTCGGCCATGCCCAGCAGCCAGGTTAAAAAAGGCACTGTGTCGAAAGCTGTCGTGGTGAGAACTACGAAAGAAGTTAGAAGAAAAGACGGATCGTACATCCGTTTCGAAGATAATGCTGCCGTTCTTTTGAACGCTCAGGACGAGCCCCGTGGAACCCGTATTTTCGGTCCCGTTGCCCGCGAACTGAGAGAAAAGCAGTTCATGAAAATTGTTTCACTGGCCCCTGAAGTAATCTAAGCCATGGAGAAGAAAAAAGCAGTTAACACCAAATTGCACATCCGCAAGGGCGACACCGTGAAGGTGTTGGCTGGCGACGATCGTGGCAAGACGGGTAAAGTACTCGAAGTAGTACGCGAGAAAAGCAGAGCCATCGTAGAAGGCATCAACATCGTGACTAAACACACGAAACCTTCTGCAGGCAAGCCCGAAGGCGGCATCAAGAAAACCGAAGCAGGTGTGCACATCAGCAACCTGATGTTGGTAGATCCTGCCAGCGGAAAGCCTACCCGTGTTGGCCGCAAAGCCGACAGCAACGGAAAGCTTCAAAGATATTCCAAGAAAACCGGAGAAATTATTAAATAATGGCAACTCCTAGATTGAAGGACAAATACTTGACTGAGATTGTCCCTGCGTTGAAGCAGAAATTTACCTACAGTTCAGTGATGCAAGTTCCCAAGATTGAAAAGATCTGCATCAACAAAGGTATGGGTGTAGCGGTTTCCGACAAGAAATTGATCGACGTGGCACTGGAAGAAATCACCAGCATCAGCGGTCAGAAAGCGGTATCAACCAAATCCAAGAAAGCGATCTCTAACTTCAAGTTGAGAGAAAACATGCCCATCGGCGTGCGTGTAACCTTGCGCGGCGATAAAATGTACGAATTCCTGGATCGTTTGATGAGCATCGCACTCCCCCGTGTACGTGACTTCCGCGGCGTTTCGGCCAAAGGATTCGACGGTCATGGAAACTATACCCTGGGCGTGAAAGAACAGATCATCTTCCCTGAAATTTCCATCGACAAGGTGAACAAAATCAGCGGTATGGACATCACGTTCGTGACGTCAGCAGGAACAGACGAAGAAAGCTACGAGCTCCTGAAAGCATTCGGGATGCCATTTGCGAATAAAAACAAAGAATAAGCATGGCTAAGACATCAGTAATAGCAAGGCAGACAAAACGCGAGAAGCTGGTAGCGACCTACTCGGCAAAACGCAAGGCCTTAAAAGAAGCCGGCGACTACGCTGGGCTGGATAAACTTCCCCGCAACGCTTCCCCGGTTCGTTTGAAGAACCGTTGCAAGCTGACCGGTCGTCCCAAAGGTTATATGGGCAAGTTCGGCGTTTGCCGTAACGTGTTCCGTGAAATGGCTTCTGCAGGAAAAATACCCGGCGTCACAAAGGCGAGCTGGTAGTTTTCATACACATACATATTGGTTGCTGAGTATACAGGTCCCCGAAAGGAGAAACCCGATAACAGTTTGGAATATTGAAATTGTTCAATATCTTTGCAGCCCGGTTTTTTAACACGGGCTTGCTTTTTTAATAGAATACAGGAAAAGGATAAATAAGATGACTGATCCGATAGCAGATTACTTAACCCGGTTGCGGAACGCCATAAAGGCCAACCATAAAGTGGTTGAAATACCCGCTTCCAACCTCAAAAAGGAAATAACAAAGGTTCTTTTTGACAAGGGGTTTATACTGAACTACAAGTTCCAGGATGGTGACGTCCAGGGCTCCATCAAAATAGCCCTCAAGTACAACCCTGAAACCAAAGAGTCAGCGATAACGACACTGGAAAGAATAAGCACTCCAGGTCTGCGCCAGTACGTGAACACCGGCTCATTACCCCGCGTAATGAACGGCCTCGGCGTGGCGATTTTGTCGACTTCCAAAGGTGTGATCACCGACAAGGAAGCTCGCAACCTGAACATAGGTGGAGAAGTATTGTGCTACGTGTATTAATAAAGAAGAGACATGTCACGAATAGGTAAGCAACCGATAACAATTCCCTCAGGTGTAACTTTCAACTTCTCGAAAGAGAACAACAAGGTTACCGTGAAAGGTCCCAAAGGCGAACTGTACCAAGCCATTGATCCTGACTTCACCATCAAGTATGAAGACAGCACCGTGGTGATTGAACGCCCCACCGAACAGAAACGTCACAAATCTATGCACGGTCTCTACCGCGCACTGATCGCCAACATGGTAGAAGGCGTTTCCAAAGGCTACAGACATCAGCTTGAGCTGGTGGGTGTAGGTTACAAAGCCAACGCGCAATCCAACGTGCTCGAACTGAGCTTAGGATATTCACACAACGTGTTCCTCGCCGTTCCTTCTGAAATCAAAGTTCAGGCGGTTCAAGAGAAAGGTCAGAACCCTACGATCATCCTGGAAGGCATCGACAAACAATTGATCGGTCAGGTCGCCGCCAAATTGAAGTCGCTCCGTAAAATCGAGCCCTACAAAGGCAAAGGTATTCGCTTCACAGGTGAGTATGTACGCAGAAAAGCTGGTAAGGCTGCTGCTAAATAATAAGTGCAACGGTTTGCACTTAACTTAAATAGGAACTAGAAAGCATCATAGAAAACAGAACTATGGCAGGCAAGAATAAAGAAAGAAGAGAGAGGATCAAGTTAGGCGTTCGCAAGAAAGTGAACGGCACAACCGAAAGACCTCGTTTGTCAGTATTCAGAAGCAACAAAGGATTGTTCGTTCAGGTAATCGACGACTTGAAAGGTGTGACCCTGGTTTCTGCCTCTACTTCAGAACTTGGAGAGAAAGCGAAATTGAACGTTGAGTTCTCCAAGAATGTAGGAAAGAAGATTGCCGAGAAAGCATTGGCTTCAGGAATTGAAACCATCGTGTTCGACCGCAACGGATACTTATATCACGGAAATATCAAGGCCTTGGCAGAAGGTGCCAGAGAAGGTGGTTTAAAATTCTAAGAAACTGAAATATGTCAGTAAGCAACATAAGCACAGTAAAAGCCAGCGAAATCGATCTTAAGGAAAGAGTAGTAGCCATCGAGCGCGTAGCGAAAGTGGTGAAAGGTGGCCGTCGTTTCAGCTTCGCGGCAATTGTCGTAGTAGGCGATGGTAACGGCGTGGTAGGTTACGGTTTGGGTAAAGCCAACGAAGTGACCGATGCCATCACCAAAGGCATCGACGATGCGAAAAAGCACCTGGTGAAAGTGCCCATCATTAAAGGCACTGTGCCCCATGAGTCTATTGGTAAATTCGGCGGCGGACACGTGTTGCTGAAGCCTGCATCGCCCGGTACGGGTGTTATCGCCGGTGGTGCTATGCGTGCCGTATTGGAAAGCGCAGGCGTTCACAACGTGTTGGCGAAATCGAAAGGTTCTTCGAACCCGCACAACGTGGTGAAAGCTACTTTCAAAGCGTTGACCAGCATGCGCGACGCCTTCACCGTAGCAAAGAACAGAGGAGTATCATTGTCCAAAGTATTTAACGGCTAAGCGACATGGCGAAAGTACAGATCACTCAAAAAAGAAGTACCATCAAAAGACCCGAAACTCAGATCCGCACGATCCAGGCGTTGGGCTTAGGTAAGATAAACAGAACGGTTGAAGTGGAGCTCACGCCCCAGATCGCCGGTATGATTTCAAAAGTGAATCATCTCATTACTGTAAAAGAACTTTAAGATGAAGCTGCATACATTAAAACCTGCTGAAGGTTCAACAAAAACTAACAAGAGACTTGGCCGTGGTCAGGGCTCGGGTGGAAGCACGGCAGGTCGTGGTCACAAAGGTGCTCAGTCACGTTCGGGCTACGCCAAGAAGTCAGGCTTCGAAGGCGGACAGATGCCATTGCAGCGTCGCGTACCGAAGTTCGGTTTCAAAAACAACAACAAGGAATATTTCAAAGCAGTTAACCTCGACGTGCTCGAAACCCTTGCCGAAAAAACAAAGTCGGGTGCCCTGAGCCTTCAAGTGCTCATCGACAACGGCGTTGTTGGCAAGAACGACAAGGTGAAAGTTTTGGGAAGAGGTGAATTGAAAGCAAAGGTTAGCGTTGAGGCACATGCCTTCTCGACTAATGCAACACAAGCGATTGAAAAAGTAGGTGGAACCGCCACAACCGTGAAGTAATGAAGCGTTTCTTTCAGACCATAAAGAATATCTTTTCAATAGAAGACCTGAGAGTCAGGATCCTCAACACCATGGGATTCCTGATCATCTTCAGACTGGGTTCTTATATTGTACTGCCCGGCATCGATCCGAACAGGCTCGATCCGACCAGAAATAACAGTGGTATTCTCGGCTTTATAAACACCTTCTCCGGTGGGGCCTTTAACAATGCGTCAATTTTCGCATTGGGTATCATGCCCTACATCTCGGCTTCGATTATCGTACAGCTCCTTTCATTTGCTGTGCCCTATTTCCAGAAGCTGCAGAAAGAAGGCGATTCAGGTCGTAAGCGTTTGAATCAATACACTCGCGTGCTCACGATCTTCATCACGATCTTCCAGGGCTATAGCTACCTCAAAGGTGCTATCGATCCTTCGGTGATCCTGCAACCCGGACCGTTCTTTTATGTAACGTCTGTAGCGATCCTTATAGCCGGCACCATGTTCTGCATGTGGCTTGGCGAAAGAATCACAGACAAAGGCATAGGCAACGGTATCTCGATGCTTATCATGATCGGTATCGTATCCAGATTGCCTGTAGCGTTGATCTCCGAGATCGGCGACAAGTTCCCTGGAAAAGCGATCTTCTTCATCATAGAATTGTTTGTCCTTTTCGGAATAGTAGTAGCGGTAATCGCCCTCACACAGGCCACGCGCCGGATACCCATCCAGTATGCAAAGCAGGTGATCGGCAACAAGCTCTACGGAGGCAAACGTGACTTCATCCCGTTGAAGTTGAACTCTGCCGGTGTAATGCCCATCATCTTCGCGCAAGCGTTGATGTTCTTCCCCGCCCTCATTGCAGGCATGTGGAGAGAGAGCGACATCGGTGCCTACATAGGATCTACATTTTCGGATCCCTATTCATGGCAATACAGCTTGCTGTTCGCGTCAATGATTTTGATCTTCACGTTCTTCTATACGGCGATCACGATCAACTCGAACGACATCGCTGATAACTTGAAACGCAACGGTGGCTTTGTGCCCGGGGTTAAACCTGGCAAACAAACCGCTGAGTTTATAGACACTGTTTTATCAAGAATCACATTGCCCGGTGCACTTTTCCTGGCGGCTATTGCAGTGCTTCCCGCATTTGCAGTGAAAGCAGGAGTAGGTCAGAACTTCGCACAGTTCTTTGGCGGCACGTCGCTTCTCATCTTGGTTGGGGTGGTATTGGATACCCTTCAGCAAATTGAAAGCTACTTGCTCATGAGACACTACGAAGGCATGATGAAATCGGGTAGAGTGAAAGGACGTTCTCAATTTGCTGCGGCTTAAAGGCTGAATGGTTCACTTAAAAACGGCAGAAGAGATTCAGATCATGAAAGAGAGCGCCCAGATTCTGGGAAAGGCTCACGGAGAGATCGCCAAGGCTGTGAAGCCTGGTGTGAAGACCAAAGATCTGGACAAACTGGCCGAAGAGTATATCAGAGACAATGGAGGCACACCGTCGTTTAAACACTACAACGGTTTTCCAGCATCGCTCTGCATCTCGGTAAACGACGTGGTAGTACACGGGTTTCCTGGGAAATACGAAGTGAAGGATTCAGACATCATATCAATAGATTGTGGTGTGTTCTACAAAGGCTTTCACAGTGATTCAGCGTATACGTATCCGCTGGAAGGTGTAGGCCCGGAAACACTGCTTCTGCTGAACCGGACATACGATTCTTTGTATAAAGGAATCGCGGCGGCGAAAGCCGGCAACCGGATTGGCGACGTGAGCTATGCCATTCAGAGTTATGTTGAGAACTTTGGATACGGAGTGGTTCGCGAATTGGTAGGGCACGGTGTTGGAAAGAAGCTTCACGAAGATCCGGAAGTTCCGAATTATGGAAAAAGAGGAAAAGGCGTGAAGATTATCCCCGGAATGGTGTTTGCCATTGAACCAATGATTAACCGGGGAACAAAGAATGTAGTTCAGGACAACGACGGATGGACGGTGCGAACCGCCGACCACATGCCCTCAGCACACTTTGAACATACGGTGGCCGTGACGGAGAAAGAGACAGTGATATTGACGACGCACGAGTATATAGAAGAAAATTATCCATATAAGTGGCGAAGCAAAAGTCAATAGAACAAGACGGAACGATTTCAGAAGCCTTATCCAACGCGATGTTTCGCGTGCAATTGGAAAACGGTCATGAAGTGCTGGCACATATTTCAGGCAAGATGAGAATGCACTACATCCGCATTTTGCCTGGCGACAGAGTAAGACTCGAAATGTCGCCTTACGATTTAACAAAAGGTAGAATTGTATTCAGATACAAGTAACAACGAACATGAAAGTTAAAGCATCCATAAAGAAACGCAGCGCTGATTGCAAGATCATCAGACGCAAAGGCAAATTGTATGTGATTAACAAAAAGAATCCTAGGTTTAAACAAAGACAAGGTTAACATACATACTATGGCACGTATAGCTGGTGTAGATATTCCCGATAACAAGCGAGGCGAGATCAGTCTCACGTATATCTTTGGTATTGGCCGCAGGTCAGCCCAAAAGATTCTTTCTGAAGCCGGTGTCAACACCGAAAAGAAGGTAAAGGAATGGAATGACGAAGAGTCAAATTCGATCCGCGCAATCATCGCTGAGAAATTCAGAATTGAAGGTGCGCTGAAGTCCGAAATCCAATTGAGCATTAAACGCCTGATGGACATCGGATGCTACAGAGGTCTGCGTCACAGAAAGGGACTTCCCGTTCGTGGCCAAACTACAAAGAACAACGCCCGCACTCGCAAGGGTAAGCGTAAGACTGTAGCGAACAAGAAGAAGGCAACTAAAGGTTAATAGATAAACTTTTCAATAATGGCGACAGCTGAAAAGAGAAAAGATAAAGCGAAGAAACGCGTAGTGAATGTGGAAGCCGTAGGGCATGCGCACATTCGTGCCACCTTCAACAACATCATCATTTCCATGACCAACTCCACAGGACAAGTAATTTCCTGGGCATCGGCTGGAAAGATGGGCTTCAAAGGCTCGAAGAAAAACACTCCGTATGCAGCGCAGGTTGCAGCACAGGATTGCGCTTCCAAAGCATTTGAGCAAGGACTGAGAAAGGTAGAAGTGTTCGTGAAGGGCCCTGGCGCCGGACGTGAATCGGCTATCCGTACCATCCAGGGATCGGGCATCGAAGTAACGGCCATCCGTGACGTAACGCCGCTGCCGCACAACGGCTGCCGCCCTCCTAAGAAAAGAAGAGTTTAATTAAAGACAATATTCAGGTTTTACCATGGCAAGATATACAGGCCCTAAAGTCCGAATCTCAAGACGTTTCAACGAGCCTATATTGGGTGATAACAAGGCGCTTCAAAAGAAGAACTACGCCCCAGGTCAGCACGGCCGTGGCAAGAAGCGCAAGCAGTCAGAATACGCTACGCAGCTTGCTGAAAAGCAAAAAGCAAAGTACATCTATGGCTTGCTGGAAAGACAATTCGCAAAATTGTTCGACACAGCATCGCGTAAGAAGGGCGTAACTGGTGAAGTGTTGCTCCAATTGCTCGAATCAAGACTCGACAACACCGTTTACCGTTTGGGCATCGCCCCTACGCGCAGAGCGGCCCGTCAGTTGGTATTGCACAAACACATCCTCGTGAACGGCGATGTAGTGAATATCTGCTCTTTCACACTCAAGCCTGGTGACTTGGTGGAAGTACGCGAACGTTCCAAGTCATTGGAAGTCATCACCAACAGTCTTTCCTTGCAAGGAGCCAAGAAGTACAACTGGTTAGAGTGGAGCGATAGCGAAATGACAGGTAAACTTATCAACCTGCCACCGCGTGTTGACATCCCCGAAAACATCAACGAGCAGCTGATCGTTGAATTGTACTCGAAGTAATTTTAACTGTTAACAACATCACTATGTCAATATTAGCATTTCAAATGCCAGAGAAGGTTGCGATGGAAAAGTCCGATGATTTTCACGGTCTCTTCACATTCAAGCCTCTGGAAAAAGGATACGGAGTGACCATCGGCAATGCGCTGAGAAGAATTCTGTTGTCCTCCCTGGAAGGTTATGCAATCACCGGCATTAAAGTTCCTGGCGTACTTCATGAGTTTTCGACCATTGAAGGTGTTGTGGAGGATGTTGCAGAAATCATCCTCAACCTGAAGATGGTTCGTTTCAGAAAAGTATCTGACAACTTCGACAATAAGATCACTGTAAACATCAAGAAGCAAAAGCAGTTCAAAGCTGGCGACATCGCCAAGTTCACATCGGCTTTTGAAATTCTTAACCCCGAGCACGTCATCTGCAACCTGGATGAATCTGCACACTTCGAAATCGAATTGACGATCGAGAAAGGCAGAGGCTATCTTCCTGCAGAAGAAAATAAACCTACTGAGCAAGTTTTCGGATTCATTCCCATCGATGCCATCTTCACACCGATCAAGAATGTGAAGTACAGCGTAGAAAACACGCGTGTAGAACAAAAGACTGACTACGAAAAGCTGGTTGTTGATATCGAGACCGACGGATCAATCCACCCTGAGAAGGCGTTGGAAGGAGCGGCTCACATCCTCATCAAACACTTCGCGTTGTTCTCCGACAAGTCTATGGAACTCGAAACCGGCAAAGATGCTGAAGTAGAGCAAGTAGACGAAGAGATGCTCCACATGCGCAAACTGTTGAAGACACCACTGCACGATCTCGATCTGTCGGTGCGCGCCTACAACTGCTTGAAAGCCGCAGACGTGAAATCGCTTGGCGACCTCGTGCAACTCGAAATTTCTGACATGATGAAATTCAGAAACTTCGGTAAGAAGTCACTCGCAGAATTGGAACAATTGGTAGCGGAGAAGAACCTGACCTTTGGCATGGATCTCTCCAAGTATAAACTTGATGAAGACTAGGAAATCATGAGACACGGTAAGAAGATAAATCACTTAGGTAGAAAATCGGCGCACAGACACGCGTTGCTTTCTAACATGGCTTCTTCGCTGATTCTTAACAAAAGAATTACCACTACGGTAGCGAAGGCAAAAGCGTTGAGAAAATATGTTGAGCCCTTGCTGACCAAAGCAAAGAACGACACCACGCACTCCAGAAGAACAGTGTTCTCCTACTTGCAAAACAAAGAGTCTGTACAGACGTTGTTCGGCGAAGTAGCATCGAAGATCTCCGACCGTCCGGGTGGATACACCCGCATCATCAAGTTTGGTGATGTTCGTGTTGGTGACAACGCTGAGATGTGCCTTATCGAATTGGTTGACTTCAACACGCTCTACACCAAAGACGGCGCAACGAAGAAAGCCAAAACACGCAGAAGCCGCACCAGCAAGAAAGCTGAAGGCGCAGAAGCAACTGCCGAAGGCGCAACCGAAGCAGCACCTGCCGCAGAAGCCAAAGCAGAAAAGAAGCCTAGAAAGGCAGCTCCTAAAAAGGAAAAAGAATAGTGTTGAAAAACATTTCATACCAAAAGGGATTGAACAATCGTTCGATCCCTTTTTTTATGCCCGGGCCGACCCTAAAAACCTGCCCGCAACGTGCTATTCCCCGAATTACTAATGTATTTTTGTGAACGCTATGCAGAAAAAAGCTTACCTCCTTCTTGAAGATGGCCTGCTCGTGGAAGGCACGGCCATCGGAAAAATCGGCACTTCCGGTGGGGAAATATGTTTCAATACCGGCATGACCGGCTATCAGGAAATTTACACAGACCCATCCTACTACGGACAGATCATTGTCAACACCACGCCCCACATTGGCAACTATGGCGCCATTGATACGGAGCAGGAATCGGACAGACCCAAAATCGCCGGCCTTGTGGTGAACGAATTTGCGCACGAATTCAGTCGCAAGTCGGCCACCGGAAGCCTTCAGCAGTACCTGGAGAGCCGTGGTGTGGTCGGTATCGGCAACATCGACACCCGCATGCTGGTGCGTCACCTGCGCAGCAAAGGCGCTATGAACGCCATCATCAGCTCCGAGTTAACACCCGAGCAATTGCGCGAAGAAATCAAGAAAGTGCCTTCTATGGAGGGGCTTGAACTGTCGTCGCTCGTGACCACAAAAGAAGCCTACCTGGTGGGCGATCCGAACGCACCCATCAAAGTGGCGGTGCTGGATCTTGGTGTGAAGAAAAGCATTGTTGAAAATCTCGCCGCACGTGGAGCCTACTGCAAAGTGTTCCCGGCGAAGACAAAATATTCGGAGATGGCCGCCTGGAATCCCCATGGCTACTTCATCTCCAACGGCCCCGGCGATCCATCGGTGATGGGATACGCTATCGACACCGTGAAGGAAACCCTGAACTCGACAAAGCCATTGTTTGGCATTTGCCTCGGCCACCAGTTGCTGGCACAGGCGTCGGGCATATCGACCTACAAAATGCACCACGGCCACCGCGGATTAAATCACCCGGTGAAAAACCTGATCACCGGCAAGGGTGAAATGACATCGCAGAATCACGGCTTTGCCGTGAGCGAGAAAGACATCGACAAGAACGACAACGTGGAAGTGACGCACGTGCACCTGAACGACAACACCATCATGGGCATTCGCCTCAAGGACCGGAAGGCGTTCTCGGTGCAATATCACCCCGAAGCATCACCTGGGCCGCACGACTCGCGCTACCTCTTCGATCAGTTTATCGAAGCCATCCGCGCCGAGCTTGCCGAACCCGTCACGGCTTAAACACAACAGACCAAACAATCATCAAATCCATAAATCTAAAATCACTATGAGCTTAATCGAAAGCATTCATGCTCGGCAAATTCTCGACAGCCGCGGCAACCCCACAGTTGAAGTTGATGTAACAACAGAGTCCGGCGCGTTTGGTCGTGCTGCGGTACCCTCCGGTGCTTCTACCGGAACACACGAAGCTGTAGAGCTCCGCGATGGTGATAAAAAGAAATTCCTTGGCAAAGGCGTGTTGAAGGCGGTGGAAAATGTGAACACCAAGATCGCTGCCGAGGTAGTTGGTTTTGATGTGTTCGAACAAAACCTGGTAGACCGCATCATGATCGACCTCGATGGCACACCCAACAAAGCCAAGCTTGGTGCTAACGCCATTCTCGGAACATCGTTGGCCATTGCCAAAGCGGCTGCTATGGAAGCCGGCATGCCCCTCTACCGCTACATCGGTGGTGTGAATGCCAACACGCTTCCCGTGCCGATGATGAACATCCTGAATGGTGGAAGCCACGCCGACAACGCCATCGACTTCCAGGAGTTCATGGTGATGCCTGTAGGTGCATCGTCGTTCTCGGAAGCGCTGCGCATGGGTGCTGAAGTTTTCCATACACTGAAAAAAGTATTGCACGACAAAGGTCTTTCGACCAACGTAGGTGACGAAGGTGGTTTTGCCCCCAACCTCAAGTCGAACGAAGAAGCCATTGAGGTGGTGTTGAAAGCCATCGAGAAAGCCGGCTTCAAACCAGGCTCCGATATGTTCATCGCCCTCGATCCTGCGGCGTCTGAATTCTACGATCCCAAAGCAAAAGTATACCACTTCAAAAAGTCGAGTGGCCAGAAACTGAAGCCTGCAGAAATGGCGGCATACTGGACCAACTGGGCCAAGAAATATCCGATCATCTCGTTGGAAGACGGCATGGCCGAAGACGACTGGGCAGGTTGGAAAGCCCTCACCGACAGCATCGGCGACAAGGTTCAATTGGTAGGCGACGATCTGTTTGTGACCAACGTGAAACGCCTCCAGAAAGGCATCGACGATGGCATCGCCAACGCCATCCTCATCAAAGTGAACCAGATTGGTTCGTTGACAGAAACCATCGACGCTGTGAACCTGGCGAAACGCAACGGCTACAAGAGCGTGATGTCACACCGCTCGGGTGAGACCGAAGACAGCACCATCGCTGACCTCGCGGTGGCATTGAACACAGGACAAATCAAAACCGGCTCGGCATCGCGTTCCGACCGGATGGCAAAATACAATCAGCTTATCCGCATCGAAGAAGAGTTGGGCGAAGTTGGATACTTCCCCGGCAAGAAGATGTAGTCCGCATTTGTGTAGACAAAACAGAGAAAGCCAGGCAACATGTCCTGGCTTTTTCCGTTTTCTACCCTTACCGGATGAGGCGAAAGCCGAGGTTTTTTTGACGTTGATTATTTCTCTATCTTAGTATCACTTTTTAAGCTATTATGATCAATAAGTTACCGAAGCCGTTCCGGAATTTTTACGTCTTATCGATTGTCTGTTTTGTGATCTGGATGATTGCCCTGGATTCGAACAACATGATTTCGCGTTTTCAACTGAGTTCAAAACGGAACTCCCTGGAAAATGAAAAAGAGTATTACGAAGAAAAAATAAAGGAAGTGGAGAAGGATCGCGACGAACTTTTTGGCGACCGCGAGTCGTTAGAAAAATTCGCCCGCGAGAAATATCTCATGAAAAAAGAGACTGAAGACATCTTCATCGTAGCTGAAAAAGATTAAATCCATTATGAAAAAGTTTATCCTGGCCGCATCCTTTGTTCTTGTCGGAACAATGGCCTTCGCTCAATGGGGCGAAGAAGAAATGGACGAAAAACCCTCGGTTCGCGATCGCATTTTCACCGGCGGTGGTGTGGGCCTGAGCTTCAGCACCTACTATAGCTACTTTTCCATTTCACCGCTCGTGGGCTACAGCATCACACCAAAGCTTGCGGCCGGTGTTCAGATTCAATACCGCTGGGCAAAATACAAAGGCACAGGCTATAGCGTTTCCACCAACAACTACGGTGCAAGTCCCTTTGTTCGCTACCAGGTTTATGGGCCATTTTTCGCACACGCCGAATACGAATACCTCAACTACGAATATCCTGCGGGCACAGCCCAGTCGCCAAACGAAACGATCCGTCGTGGCTTCAGTAGCTTCATGGCGGGTGGCGGGCTCTTTCAACCGATAGGCCGTCACGCAGGCTTCTACATCCTGGCGCTTTATAATTTCAGCTACAAGGATCCAACCTCTGTCTACGATTTTTCACCCTACACCAGTCCGCTGGTTTTGCGCGCGGGCATCACGGCAGGTTTCTAAAAATTCACCGAAAACTTTTTACCAAGTTCTTTTAAATCCTCTGCCACTTTAGGATTGAGAGGTATGCCATGTGCCATGCGGTAGGCATGCATCTCGCGCTCCGGGTCGCCGGGGATGATGACGCGTTCCTGTCCTTCGATGGTTTTGGCTGAGCGGAAGCGATTGATCCAGTTGTCCATGTGCCCCTTAAACTCTTGCGCCGGACGAAAGGCGTCAACACGCATTGCTCCAAAGAAATGACCGATGCCTTCGCCCACGGGATCGGAGGGAGGATCGAGAAACGCCACAAAGGGCGGAACCCACGGACCATAGTTGGCCCCCGACAACACAGCAGAAAAAATGTCCACCCACGCGCCCAGGCAAAAACCTTTATGACTTCCATGCTCTCTGTCGCTGCCTAACGGAATCAACGCACCACCATGTTTAGCTTCATTGGGGTCGGTAGACACGGTACCGGTTTTTGTCTGCACCCATCCCACGGGTGCTTGCTGATTTTTGCGTTGAAGAATTTCCAGTTTGCCATTGGCTGCCGTGGTGGTGGCAAAGTCAGCTACGAAGGCCGGTTGTTTGTCGGCGGGTATGGCAACGGCAATGGGGTTTGTGCCCAGCAGCCTCTCCACCGAAAACGTGGGTGCCACCAGCGGACTGGCGTTGGTCATGGCCATGCCGATCATGTCGTGCTCCAGGGCCATCATGGCGTGGTAGCCTGCGATGCCAAAGTGATTTGAATTCTTCACGGCTACCCAGCCGGTGCCGGCTACGTTGGCCTTCTTTATGGCGATCTCCATGGCCTTTGGTGCCACCACCAGTCCCAAACCACCATCCCCATCCACCACGGCCGTGCTAGGCGACTCGTGCACCACGCGCACGTTGGGCGTGGCGTTCACACGCTTCTTCTCCCAGAGCCTCACATAGCCCGACAGACGGGCAATGCCGTGCGAGTCGATGCCGCGCAAGTCGGCGCGCAGCAACACCTCGGTGGCCAGTGCCGCATCGTGATCGGGGCAACCAATTTTTTTAAACAAGGTCAGGGCGAAGTCCTTCAGGGTATCGTAGGAATAGATGGGATCTGTCATGGGGTAAAGATAAGGATGAAAGGTTGAGTGTGGCAGCGTGGCAGGCGGACCTGTTTCAACTTCAAAAAAAATATCCTAATTTGGGATATCTTTTGGTAGGTGACGCATGATTTTTTCACCGCATTTTCGATTTCATTTTTTGGTATAATTCTTTCTTCACCCTTTCGACCTAATGCCTGACAAGGCTGACGCATGAACGTACTTCATCCTTTTAATGTCCTTAGCCTATGCTAAAAAATTACCGCTATGCCTGGCTTGCCGGTATGCTTTTGTTGTCCATCCCCTCGTTTTCGCAAGACCTCGATTCACTGCTCAACCTCAACGCCTTCACCGAGGAGAGTGATCTTCAAAAAATTCTCAATAAAAACGTGGCCGTGTCGTCAAAGAACGGTCTGACCACCCGCGAAACGCCGGGCATCATCACCGTCATCACCTCCGAAGAAATTCAGAACAGCGGCGCCCGCGACATGATTGACGTGTTGCGCCTGGTGCCGGGGTTTGATGTGCAACAGGACCTTCAGTTTGTGATGGGCATTGGCTTGCGGGGAAGCTGGGCCAACGAAGGCAAAGTGCTGGTGATGTTAGACGGGCAACCCTTCAACGAATTATTGTATCAGACCGTGGCCATCGGCAATCGCTTCCCGGTGGATGCTGTGGAACGCATTGAGATTATTCGTGGTCCGGGGTCTGCCATCTATGGGGGTTCGGCAGAATATGGTGTGATCAACATCATTACAAAAGCAGCCGAGAGTCTTGATGGTGTGGCGGTGTATGGTGTGGGTGGATTTCATGCAAACGCTATTGGACGAACCAACGCCGGTGTGATGGCCGCCCGGAAGAGCGAAATTTTTTCGTGGGATCTGTCTGCGTTTAAAGGCAACGGCATTGTGAGCGACGGGCAATATCAGGATCTGTTTCAAAGCAACGACGTGCAGGACCTGAAGAAGGTGACCCGCGCCGATCCGATGAACCTGAACCTTGGACTGAAGTATAAAAATCTTGCTTTCCGCACCATGTACGATCAGTTTGAAACGTCAGACCCGGTCACGTATGTGTCGAACAAAAACTTTTATGCCGATCTTCGCTATGCATGGAAAGTGAACAGCAAACTGCAGATCACACCACAGCTGAAATATTATAACCAGGTGCCGTGGACTTACGGCCCGATGGGCACTGATGAAAAACAATTTCACGTCCGCGCAAAACGTTCGCTCGCGCAAGTGGATGCGCAGTATGATTTTTCGCGCAAGGCCAGCGTTACGTTTGGTGGTTTATATTTTCAGGACGAAGGCATCGATCTTCTCGATGGCGGACTGTTTCAGGGAAACAAAAGTCTTACGCTAAACAACTTTGCTTTTTTTGCGCAAGGTCTTTTCAAACATAGGTTGGCCAATGCCACGCTGGGTTTTCGCTACGAGAAAAACAATCGCTATGGTGCCGCCTTTGTTCCCCGCATTGCCCTCACCAAAAAGATCGAAAACCTCCACTTCAAAATTTTATACAGCCAGGCATTCCGGGCACCGTCCATTCAAAACATAAATATTGCACTCAACGGGCAAATCAAACCCGAGAAGTCGAATGTGTTCGAGGTAGAATTGGGCTATCAGTTCACTCCCGAAATGTTGTTGGCCGTAAATGCTTTCAGCATCAGCACCAAAAACATCCTGGTCTATAGTTCGGAAGGTGAAGGGGAAACGTTCAACGAATGGTATGAGAATTCGGCAAAGAGTGGAAGCCGCGGCGTAGAGATGGTGTATAGCATTCGGAAAAAGACATGGTATGCAAACCTGACATATTCGTTTAGTGCCGCCATCAACGACAACACAGCGCTGACCTATGCCGTGCCTGGCCAATCGCAGTATGTGGGCTTTGCCAAAAATAAAGTAACGCTCAATACGAACGTCTACCTCACTCCAAAACTCAGCTTCAACCCGACTTTTATCTACGCGTCCAAACGGTTTGCCTACACCACGCTTGACGACGAGGGCAATCCGGCATTGACCACGTTAGATCCTTATGTGCTGGTGAACGCATTTTTGAACTACAAGAATATTTTTCCGGGATTCACGCTGGGCGCTGGCGCCTACGACATCACCAATACGCGGCCGGCCATTCCCGAAGCCTATAACGGTGGCTATGCTCCCATTCCCGGCCGCAGCCGTGAATATGTAGTGAAAATCTCTTACCAGATCAATTTTAAAAAGTGAACATGAAATCTGCACGACTCTATATTTTTCTGGTTGCTTTAGGATGGGCGTCCACGGCATATAGCCAAACCACCAACTATCAGGTGTACGCTTTGTTTGTGGTGAACATCGCGAAGTATTCGGCATGGCCCAGCCTGAATGGCGATTTGCAGGTGACCGTCTACGGGAAATCAAAAGTGTTTGAAGAACTTCAGAAACAAGCCGGCAAGAACGTGAACGGTCACAACCTGAAAGTGACGCAGGCCAACGAGCTCACCGACATTGCCGAAGCCAACATCATCTACCTCGCCGATGGCAAAAGCAGTTCGCTCGACGACATCATCAAAGCCACGCAGGGAAAGTCTGTCATGATCATCTGCGAACGCGAAGGCCTCTATAAAAAAGGTGCAGGCTTCAGCTTTGTGGTGACCGACAACAGCACACTTCGCTACGACATTAACAATACAGAACTGGAGAAAAGACTGATAAAAGTTTCGAAGAGCCTCACAGCGTTGGCAAACTCAATGATCTAGACCGTGAGTGTTTTTTGTGCAGCGGCATTCTGCACTTCATGAATGAGCGTGGCCAGCACGCCCTCTTTCAAGGCATAGGTCGACACGCGGATACGGTTGAAGGGATGTTTGGCCAGCAAGTATCGTATGAGGCAACACGCCACCACAATCATGTCGACGCGCATTTCGATCATGCCGGGAATTTGCATCCGCTGTTCGCGATTCTTGTGCAGCAACAAATCAAAAATTTCATAGAAACCGGCGAGTGTCAACGGTGTTTCGATTTCTTCGGGGCTTTTGTGGATGTCGTGTTGAATGCAGAAGATGTCGCTTAGCGTATCGAAGGTGCCGGAAGAGCCGACGAGAATGTGAGGTTGATGAATTTTGATGGCTTCGAACAACGGCTGAAGTGCTTTTGCAAAATAGTCGTCGAGCACTTCCATTTCTTCTTTTGTGATGGGATCGTGTTTCTGGAATTTCTCCAGCAACCGCTGTGCCCCGATCTCAAAACTTTGTTTCCAGAACACCCGCTCATTGTTGGCCAGTATAAACTCCACGCTGCCGCCACCAATGTCCATGATGAGCGATTTGTCGTGGTCGATGTCCATGGCCGACTTCACACCCATGTAAATGTATTGTGCTTCCAGGTCGCCGGAAATGATGGTCGACTCGATGCCCGTCACGGCCTTGATGCGGGCCACCACGTCGTCGCCGTTTGTGGCGTTGCGCATGGCGCTGGTGCCGAAGGCGTAGACCTTGCCGATGTGTTGCTGGTCGATAGTGTTTTTGAAACTCTGCATGGCCAGTAGCGCCCGTTGGATGCCTTCTTCGGTGATAACGCCCTGGTTGATACCGCCCTTTCCGATCTTCACCGCCAGCCGTTCGCGATAGGTGATATGGTAGCCCCGCTCGTCCGCCTCGGCAATGAGGAGGTGAAAGGTGTTCGTTCCCATATCAATAATGGCGATCTTGTTTTCCATAGGTGGCAGGAGGGCGCGTGAAGATACGAATTTTCAAAACGCAGTCAAGTGCGGCAGCCGACCCCCGAAAAGCCTCCCGGCACGCGGATGAATGCGAATTCAGATTATCTTTAGCCTTTCAAAAATCAGCGTATAACTATGGCCAAGCGAACGGTTAAGGATCAGGCACTGCAGCAAAAGTTCGATGAACTGGAACGCAAAAATCAGGAGTCACTTTTGGGCGGCGGCGCCAAGCGCATCGAACAGCAACACGCCAAAGGAAAACTCACGGCGCGCGAGCGGGTGATGTTGTTGATGGACGAAGGATCGTTTGAAGAACTGGGCAAGTTTGTGATGCACCGCAGCAAAGACTTTGGGCTGGACAAGGAATATTACCTGGGCGATGGCGTCATCACCGGC
Organism: Chryseolinea lacunae; assembly: GCF_016735595.1. GTDB lineage: Bacteria > Bacteroidota > Bacteroidia > Cytophagales > Cyclobacteriaceae > Chryseolinea > Chryseolinea lacunae. The sequence continues at coordinate 202,563 of NZ_JAERRB010000006.1, read as the reverse complement.
TATGGCACCGTGAACGGCCGCCTTGTGTATATTTTCTCCCAGGATTTCACCGTGTTCGGCGGTTCACTTTCCGAGACCCACGCCGAAAAAATCGTGAAGATCATGGACCTGGCCATGCAGAACGGCGCACCCCTCATCGGGCTGAACGACTCTGGCGGCGCACGCATCCAGGAAGGTGTGGTGTCGCTGGGAGGCTATGCCGACATCTTCTATCGCAACACCCTGGCGTCGGGCGTCATCCCGCAGATCTCGGCCATCATGGGCCCTTGCGCGGGAGGCGCGGTGTATTCGCCCGCCATCACGGATTTCATCTTCATGGTAGAGAACACATCGTTCATGTTTGTGACCGGTCCCAACGTGGTGAAGACGGTGACGCACGAGAACGTGACGGCCGAAGAACTGGGCGGTGCCACCACCCACAGCACCCGCAGCGGCGTAACGCATTTCGCCTGTGCCAACGAGGTGGAGTGCCTCAATCAGATCAAAAAAATGCTGGGCTACATACCGCAGAACTGCGAAGACGATGCGCCCCGGTTGAACTATACGCCCGCCAACGAAAGCCGCCCGGCCCTCAACAACATCATTCCGGCCAACCCAAACCAGCCCTACGACATGCGCGAGGTCATCAACGGTGTGGTGGACGGCGACAGTTTTTTTGAAGTGCATAAGAATTTTGCCGAGAACATTGTGGTGGGCTTTGCGCGCCTGGCCGGCCGCAGCATTGGCGTGGTGGGCAACCAGCCGGCCTCGCTGGCCGGCGTGCTCGACATCGACTCGAGTGTGAAGGGCGCGCGTTTTGTTCGGTTCTGCGATTGCTTCAACATTCCCTTGCTGGTGTTTGAAGACGTGCCCGGATTTTTGCCCGGCACCGACCAGGAGTGGAACGCCATCATCACCAACGGTGCGAAGTTGCTATATGCTTTTTCGGAAGCCACAGTGCCCCGCGTCACCGTCATCACACGCAAAGCGTATGGCGGGGCCTATGATGTGATGAACTCCAAACACATTGGCGCCGACCTGAACTATGCGTGGCCCTCGGCCGAGATCGCCGTGATGGGCGCCAAAGGCGCATCCGAAATCATCTTCAAGAAAGAAATTGCCGAGGCCGAAAACCCGGAAGCAAAGCTCAACGAGAAAGTCGACGAGTATACCCGGAAGTTCGCCAACCCCTATCGCGCTGCCCACCGTGGCTACATCGACGAGGTGATCTATCCCGACGAAACCCGCGAGAAACTGATTCGTGCCTTTGGCATGCTGGAAAATAAAGTGGCTAAATTGCCAAAGAAAAAACACGGGAACATTCCCCTCTAGGTTCGTTTATCAATTTGAAAGAATATGGATAAGAAAAGCAAACAATTCCTCTACGAGTATCTCAACAACGCTTCCCCCACAGGCTTCGAATCGTCGGGTCAGCAAATCTGGCTGGACTACCTGAAGCCCTACATCAGCGACCACATTGTGGACGTGTATGGCACCGTGGTGGGCGTGGTCAATCCCAAGGCTACCTACAAGGTGGTGATTGAAGCACATGCCGATGAGATCTCGTGGTTTGTGAACTACATAACCGAAGACGGCTACATCTATGTGCGGCGCAATGGCGGATCCGATCATCAGATTGCCCCGTCGAAGCGGGTAAACATCCACACGGCAAACGGTGTGGTGAAAGGTGTGTTTGGCTGGCCGGCCATTCACGTTCGAGACGCCGGCAAGGAAGAAACACCCACATTGAAAAATATCTTCATCGACATCGGAGCCGAGTCGAAGAAGGAAGTGGAATCGTTAGGCGTGCACGTGGGTTGTGTGATCACGTTCGAAGACGAACTGATGGAAATGAACAAACATTGGCTGGTCGGTCGCGCGCTGGACAACCGAATGGGGGGCTTTATGATTGCAGAAGTAGCCCGCAGACTGCACGAAAACAAGAAAAAATTACCTTTCGGGTTATACGTTGTCAACGCCGTTCAGGAAGAAATCGGCCTGCGGGGCGCGGAAATGATTTCGCGTAGAATCAAGCCCGACCTGGCCATTGTTACCGACGTGACGCACGACACGCAGTCGCCCATGTATAACAAGAAAGAAAGTGGCAACCTGAAGGCGGGCGCGGGCCCGGTGGTGTGCTATGGACCTGCCGTGCAGAACAATGTGCTTAAAATGGTGATCGAAACGGCTCAAAAACGCAAGATTCCCTTCCAGCGTCAGGCGGTGTCGCGGTCCACAGGCACCGACACGGATTCATTTGCCTATTCGGCCGAAGGGGTGGCGTCGGCACTGATATCGTTGCCGCTAAAATACATGCACACCACGGTGGAAATGGTACATAAAGACGACGTGGAAAGCGTTATTCAACTGATCTACGAATTCCTTTTGCAGCTCAAACCGGGTCATGATTTCCGCTACATTAAGTAATCCTTGATAAAAACCTTACATCTATAAGGTTAGTATCTGAATAGGCTCTTCCACGCAGGTGGGGGAGCCTATTTTTGTATCATCAAACAAACCAAAGAAGTAATAGTATGAAAATGTTCAGAACTCTCGTGGTGGCCGCCCTCTTAGTAAGCGGTAGCACCTATGCGCAAGAAAGATCAGTGCAGGAAGTTTACTCCATGATGGTGTTTAACTTCACGAAGTATGTACAATGGCCCGATCACGCCGGCTCAGGCGAATTTGTGATTGGTGTAGTGGGAAATGCAGACATCTATAACACCCTCAACGGATGGTATGGTGGCAAACCCCGCGGTTCAAAAACCTACGTGATTAAGAAATTTAACTCTGCCGCCGAAGTAACGGACTGCCACGTGTTGTTTATCGACAAGTCGAAAAGCGGCGAATTTGAAGCTGCGAACAACAAAGTGAAAGGCAAAGGCACCCTGGTGATCACCGACAAAAACGGTCTTGGTGAGAAAGGCAGCGGCATCAACTTCAAAATGGTTGATAATAAACTGAAATTTGAATTGAACCAGAAGGCGATTGAAGCTTCGAACCTTAAGGTTTCGGGTGCTCTTTCATCGATGGCGATCTTGATTTAATGGGTTGTTTGGAAGCCTCGGGGGTTACACCCTGGGGTTTTTTCAAGATTAAGTAGTAGATTAGCAAAAGCCCAAATAATTTTTTAATCTATGAAAAGACTCTTTTTGACAGCACTTGTGGCCGTGGCCATGGGAACTGTCGTGGCCCAGGAAAGGCCCACCCATGAAATTCACGCGGCGATGTTGTACAACTTTATCAAGTATGTGCAGTGGCCGAATGAAAGCGAACCCGGCGAGTTTGTGGTAGGTGTGATCGGAGACGAAAATGTCTTCAACACGCTCAAACAATGGTACGACGGCAAGCCTAAAGGAACAAAGAAGTATGTTATCAAAAACCTTCATTCGGCCGATGAAGCTGGCAACTGCCAGGTAGTGTACATCGGCAAATCGAAGAACCGGGATTTTGACAACATCAAAACAAGCGTTACAGGGAAATCTGTACTGACCATCACCGACGGTTCGGGGATGGGACAAAAAGGAAGCTGCATCAACTTCAAAGTGATTGATGGAAAGCTGAAGTTCGAACTCAATCAAACATCGGTTGGCTCGTCGAACCTCAAAGTTTCGTCGCAGTTGAGCAGCATGGCGATTTTGATTTAAGAAGAAAGCTTTCAGGTTTTCTGCTGGGTATAGGATGGTGAGCATGGAGAACGAGGGGATGTTCCGGGAGTTAATTGAAAATTCGGACGATATCATCATTGTAACCGACAAGGAATTTAGGATACGCTACATTTCTTCGTCTGTTCACAAGGTCTTTGACGTGGAACCGGTTTCGATGCTGCGACGAAATATTTTTGATTTCGTGGCGCGTGAGAAACAGGAAAGTTGGAAACACTGTCTCGACGAAACACCGCACTCGGTGGTCGATGAAGTGGAGTTCAAAGTGCAACATGGCGAAAAGCGATATTTCGACGTGCATGTGTCCAATCTGCTGGATCACTATAAGGTGCAGGGATTGGTGCTGAAACTTCACGACATCACGCAGACCAAGCAAAAGCAGGAAGAACTGCTTCGCTCGAACCAGCAACTTGACCAGGTCATCTACAAGACCACACACGATCTGAAGGCCCCCCTGATGTCGGCGCTGGGATTGGTGAAAATCGCCGAAACGGCACCGATCGAAGAAAAAGACCGGTACATCAGCATGATTAAGAAAAGTCTGCTGAAACTTGATTCGTACATTGAAGAAATGAACAATTTTTTCCGCAACGACAAACTGGCGTTGCAACGGGAAAAAATAAACCTGAATGAGCTTCTCGCCAGCGAACTGGAGAATTTAAAAAATCTCCACCATGGCGATAGAGTTAAAGTGTCTTTGCAAGGCAATTCAGACATCGCCTGGTATTCTGACCTGATTCGCGTGAAAACGGTGGTCGCGAATATTTTTTCCAACGCGATTAAGTATCAAGACTTGCAAAAACAAAATCCATTCATCAAAATTGTGGCAAATGTCACGGAAGAGTTTTGCGACATTTGCATAGAAGACAACGGTATTGGAATTGATCCTGAGTATAAGGAGAAAATCTTTGACCTGTTCTTTCGAGGAACAGATCAATCGCAGGGAACGGGATTGGGATTGTTTATTGTTAAGGATACAATAGAACGGTTGAAAGGGACGATCGAAGTGCGATCGGAAAAAGGAAAAGGAACAGCGTTCCGGATCCGCATACCCAACCAACTGCATCAATCCCTCGAGGTGGAATGAAGACTTACGCACGGGGTCATAGAGTTTTTATAGAGAGGGTCTTTTCTCTATGCGCTCTGTGCGTTTTTAGAGATAAGATGTTGTACTAGCCAAAGTACTGAAAGATATACGTACGGGGCCGCAGAGTTTTTACAAGAGAGGGTCTTTTCTTTGTGTGCTCTGTACGTTTTTTTTATTCTTTCAGACTCCTTTTCCTTTATTTTGAAGAATGCCGGACCCGACATTTTTCGATCAACGCCACAAAATCATTTCCTTTTCTTTTCCGCCCCGGAAAATCATTTCCCTTGTTCCATCACAAACCGAATTGCTGGCCGATCTGGGCCTTCACGATGAAGTTGTGGGCATCACCAAATTTTGTGTTCACCCCGCCGCCTGGCACAATTCCAAAACGCACATTGGCGGCACCAAGAATTTCAATTTCGACGTCATCGACCGGCTCCAACCCGATCTCATCATCGGTAACAAGGAAGAAAACTATCGCGAAGGCATTGAAGTGCTGGAAGAAAAATACCCGGTGTGGATCAGCGACATTGTGAGCCTTGACGACGCCCGCGTCATGATGCGTTCCATTGGCGAAATCACAGACCGGCCTTCGCGTGCGTTGGAGATTGTGAAGGGCGTGAACGAAGCGTTTGCCCAGGTAAAAAAATACGACAACGCCTCGGTGCTCTACCTCATCTGGAAAAAGCCGTGGATGGCCGCCGGTTCCAACACGTTTATCCACGAAATGCTAACCACGCTCGGATTCACCAATAGTGCCGAGCTGTTGCCGCGATATCCTGTGCTTTCGTCCGAAGAGATCCGGGAGTTGAAACCCGACTTCATTTTCCTGTCGTCGGAACCGTATCCCTTTCAGGAAAAACACATCGACGAACTTCGGCAGCTATGTCCGGCATCAAACATTCTGCTGGTGGATGGCGAAATGTTTTCGTGGTATGGCAGCCGGTTGCTGAAGGCGCCGGCATATTTCAATCAGCTTCTTGGAATGGCAGAATAGAATTATTCCACAAGGTTTCATCAACATTCAGGTATTGAGCTAACGGAGCAGGCAAGCGAAAGGGCAGAGGAACCTATAGTAGTAACCACGAGGTCATTCAATTTCTTTGACGAATCGAACAAAGCCAGTCTGCTGAGTTCCTTCACAGAATCCACATCAAAAAAACATTCTTGAACATAATCATCGGTCGTGCGCAATGAATCGTCATTCGCGCAAGCTCTATTCAGCGTGGCCTACACTTCTGTGGCAGGCACATTAAACGAGATGATGTCTTTCCAGAAATTCGGATATGACTTGCGCGTCACTTCCGGCTTCTCCAGTTCTACATCCATCAGCATGGCGAGTGGCGCGAAAGCCATGGCCATGCGGTGGTCTTTGTAGGTGTTGAAGAATGCTGATGTGGGCAACGCCGATGTGGTTGGGATCAACGTCCAGTGTTCGGTGTCGTCTTCGCGGAGGTCGGCGCCGATTTTGCGCAGCTCGTTTTGCAACGCGGCGATGCGATCGGTTTCTTTGATGCGAAGGCTTTCAAGTCCTGTGAAATGACCGGTCACGCCTTTCACAGCGCAGATCACGGCCACGGTTTGGGCAAGGTCGGGGCAGTGGGTAAAATCCCAGTGCAGTTCTTTTTGATGGGCTGTCTTGGTGAGTTTCAGCAAACCGTTTTCCAACACGGCTTGCACGCCAAGCGTCTTCATGATCTCCACAATTTTGCTGTCGCCCTGCAGTGAATCCAGGGACAGGCGAGGCAAAAGAATTTCAGCATCCTGCGCGAGGGCGGCGAACGAAAACCAATAGCTGGCCGCCGACCAATCCGACTCCACTGTAAACTCAGCGGGACGATATGCCTGATGAGGCACCACAATTTTATTGTCGACAAACGTGCATTGGGCGCCGAAGTGTTTCATGAGGGCCACCGTCATTTCGATGTAGGGACGGCTTCCGATTTTTCCGGTTAGCACCAACGTCAATCCCTGAGGCAGGGTAGGCGCGATCATCATGAGCGCCGAAATGTATTGACTGCTCACATCGCCGCGGATGCTGATGTGCTGCACCTTTTGTCCGGCAAACGATTTTATTTCGTGTGGCGGGTAGCCATCTTTTTCGAGGTATTCTATTTCCACACCAAGGGCGCGCAGGGCGTCTACCAGTAGGGCAATAGGGCGTTCCTTCATGCGTTGTGTTCCGGTGAGCACTTTGGCCTGGCGGGTCACAGAAAAGTAGGCGGTGAGAAAACGCATGGTGGTGCCGGCATCTTCCACATCGATCACGCGGTCGTTCGAATTCACGAGGCGCAGCATCAGCTGTGTGTCGTTGGCGTCGGAAAGGTTGTGAAGGTCGGAGGTGCCACCGGCCAGTGCGTTGATGATGAGGGCGCGGTTGCTGATGCTCTTGGATGCGGGCAGCCACTGGGCAGTGCCGCGCATAACAGACGTTCGTTTAAGTTTGATGCTCGTGCTCAAGGGAAAAGAATTGTACGGCAAATTACACCTTGAATAAGATTTATTTTCATCGTGCGAAACATTTACAAAAGAATTTGAGTTACGGCTTATATGACTACTACAGGAAAAATCGCATTGGGTGTAGGCATCGCGTCAAGCGCGTTGCTGGCAGCATGGTTGCTGACCGGAACCCGGAAAGAAAAAACAAAAGTATTGGTGACCAAAGGAGCACAATCTCTGAAAGGATCACTGAAGACAGCGAAGAAAACAACGGCCACTGTCGACGAGGTTGCCTACTACGTGTGAAGCGTTCGGTAGAATGACAAAGCACCTTTCACTTCTTCCAGACTAATCTCAAAGTCCCACCGCGCATTGCCGATTCCATCGGGCAATACGCTCAGGATGCTATTTCCCTTATTCTTCTTATCCTGAAGCGCCAGTTTGGCAACAGCATCCAGGTCTTCTTCACGCAGATTCACTTTTCCGTAAATGCCCAGTATGAATGTGCAAAGGCTCGCAAAGTCTTCGGCACTGATCATGCTTCGCTGACGGCCTATGTACGCCTCAGCAATCAACCCGACGGCCACCGCTTCGCCGTGCAGGATTCGGTTGCCCGCTGTGAGCAGGTATGTTTCCAGGGCGTGGCCAATGGTGTGACCGGCGTTTAGAATTTTACGCAATCCTTTTTCTTTGGGATCCTCCTGTGTGACCCGTGCCTTGAAGGCTACGGAGTGGTGGATCAGCGCATCCCAGTCTTGCGAAGCCAGGTCTTTTTGTGAGATCACCTCCCACATGGCCTTGTCGGCAATGAGGGTGTGTTTGATCACTTCGGCAAACCCCGAGCGGAGTTCGGCGAGGGGAAGCGTTTTCAGGAACCCGCTGTACAATAGCGTGACGGTGGGATTTTGAAAAACGCCGATGTGATTTTTGTAGTGATTAAAATCCACTCCCAGTTTTCCGCCAATGCTGGCGTCGGCCTGGGCGAGGAGTGTGGTGGGAATCAAAATGAAGTCGATGCCCCGTTTATAGGTGGCCGCACAAAACCCGCCCATGTCGCCCAGCACACCGCCGCCCAACACAATGAGGCAGGCATGGCGGTCCATGGCCGTGTCGGTCATGGCTTGCCAGATGGTGGTGCAGGTGGTCAGGTTCTTGGCTTCTTCGCCGCTGGGCACTTCAATCACAAAGTGCTCGGGCAGTCCGTCTTTCACCAGCGGATAGCTGTGGCGACGGGTATTTTCATCGACCAGGACACCGACCTGGCTGTATTTTTTTTTCTGGAGAAAGGTCGCCAAATCGTTGGCGGGATCGTGTGAAAACAGAATGTTATCGGGCAGCATCAGGCTTTTGTGAATCTTTCGTTCGAAAGTTATTAAAATATCAGCAATCGCAATTGCCGTGCGAAACGGTGGCTTTGTGGCCGGAGATTGGCGGGCTATATTTGCCCGACATTTTTTGCTATGAAACCAGAGACCACCGTTTCATTTGAAGACACCGCCGTAGCCTTTCAATACAAGTCTGATGGGGCGATCCGGAAAGCCAATTTCATTTTTTCGATGGTGAACCATCCGTTCATGTCGAAGCTGGCGACGGGCGCGGTGCGGCTTGCGCTCAACCTTCGCTTGCCGGTGGAAGGCATCATCCGCAAAACTGCATTCGATCATTTCTGTGGCGGCGAAAACATTGAGGAAACCTCGGCTTCGTCGGCCACGCTGGCTCGTTATGGCGTGCAAACCATTCTCGACTATTCCGTAGAGGGCGAGAAATCGGAAGAGGGCTTCGACCGCACCATGGAAGAAACTATACGCACCATCGAGAAGGCTCACCACAGCAAGACCATTCCGTTCTCGGTGTTCAAAGTCACGGGCATTGCTTCGACCGAAGTGTTGGAGAAAGTGCAGCAAAAAATTCAACTCAGCCACGAAGAACACAAGGCGTTCGAACTGGTCCGCCATCGGGTGGACAATATTTGCCGGAAAGCCCATGCCTATGGCGTACCCGTGCTGGTAGACGCCGAAGAAACCTGGATACAAGACACCATCGATGACCTGGCCTACGAGATGATGGCGAAATACAACCGCGAGAAGGCCATCGTGTTCAACACCTACCAGCTCTATCGCACGGCATCGCTCGACAACCTGAAGGCGTCATACGAAGAAGCACTGAAGCATCATTATTTTCTTGGCGCCAAACTGGTGCGTGGTGCCTATATGGAAAAAGAACGTGCCCGCGCCGCCGCGAAGGGATACGCCAGCCCAATCCAGCCCGACAAAGGCGCAACCGACCGGGCTTTCGACGCAGCGCTTGAGTTTTGTGTTGGCCACCACGGCTACATCACCACCATGTGCGGATCGCACAACGAAATCAGCAACCAATACCTCACCACGCTCATGGAGAAGAAGGGGTTGCAGCCCAACGACGTGCACATGTGGTTTGCCCAACTCTATGGCATGAGCGACAACATTTCGTTTAACCTGGCCAAGGCGGGCTATAACGTGGCCAAATATGTGCCCTATGGGCCGGTGCGCTCGGTGATGCCCTATTTGCTGCGCCGCGCGGCCGAAAACACGTCGGTGGCCGGGCAAAGCAGCCGCGAGCTCGTGCTCATCCGCAAAGAGCTGCAACGTCGGCGCAACGGGCGCTAGCGATTCCGCAAAACAAAGTGTGGGGGCTGTCAATCTTCCCGATAGATTTTTCCCTCTCCCTAATTCGCGTATTTTTGCCAAAATTTTTCAGTCATGCAATTGAGCGAACAGGAGATCATCCGGCGTAAAAGCCTGGAGGAATTTGAAAAGCTGGGCATCAACCCCTACCCGGCCGAACTTTTTGAGGTGAACGCGTCGTCCCGGGAAATCCTGGAGAACTACGAGCGCCTGAAGAGCGACTACCGCGACATCTCTATCGCCGGCCGCATCATGAGCCGCCGCATCATGGGCAACGCGTCGTTTGCCGAACTGCAAGACGAAACCGGCCGCATCCAACTCTACATCCGTCGCGACGACATCTGCCCGACGGAAGACAAGACTTTATACAACACCGTATTCAAAAAGCTTCTCGACATCGGCGACATCATCGGTGTGAAAGGCTATGGCTTTACCACGCAAACCGGTGAGATTTCCATTCACGTGACCAGCCTCACGGTGCTGAGCAAATCGCTTCGCCCGTTGCCTGTGGTGAAAGAAACTACCGACGAGCAAGGCGTGGTGACGCGTCACGACGCCTTCACCGACCCTGAGCAACGCTACCGCATGCGCTATGTGGATTTGATTGTGAACCCCGACGTGCGCGACGCGTTTGTGAAACGCACACAGCTGGTCAACTCCATGCGTCAATACCTGAACGCGAAGGCATATCTGGAAGTGGAGACCCCCATTCTGCAACCGCTCTATGGTGGCGCGGCGGCACGCCCCTTCAAAACGCACCACAACACGCTTGACATGACGCTCTATCTGCGCATTGCCAACGAGCTGTATTTGAAACGCCTCATCGTAGGAGGCTTCAATGGCGTGTACGAGTTCTCGAAAGATTTCCGGAACGAAGGCATGTCGCGTTTTCACAATCCCGAGTTCACGCAAATAGAATTATATGTAGCCTACAAGGACTACTACTGGATGATGGACCTGGTGGAAGAGATGATCGAGAAAGTGGCCATTGACCTTCACGGAAAAACGGAAGTGCAGGTGGGCAAAAATCTGCTTGACTTCAAACGTCCCTGGAAGCGCTACACCATGTTCGAAGCCATTCAGCATTTCACGGGCATCGACATCTCTGCCATGTCGGAGCAGGAATTGCGCGACACCTGCCGCCAACTGCACGTGCCTATGGACGAGACTATGGGCAAAGGCAAATTGATCGACCAGATTTTTGGTGAGAAGTGCGAGCCCAACCTGGTTCAGCCCACGTTCATCACCGACTATCCCATCGAGATGTCGCCGCTGGCAAAAAAGCATCGCAGCAAACCGGGACTGGTAGAACGTTTCGAAGCCATCTGCAACAGCAAAGAAATTGCGAACTCGTTCAGCGAGCTCAACGACCCCATCGATCAGCGCAGCCGCTTCGAAGAACAATTGGAGCTGGGCAAACGTGGCGACGAAGAAGCCATGACGCTGGACGAAGATTTTCTCCGCGCCCTGGAATATGGCATGCCGCCAACGGCCGGGCTGGGCATTGGCATCGACCGTTTGTCGATGATCATGACCAACTCACCTTCCATTCAGGATGTGCTTTTCTTCCCGCAGATGAAACCCGAAAATCCGGTGGCACAGTTAACGGAAAAGGATTTCGCAGCCCTCGGTGTTCGCGCCGAACTGGTGCCCATCCTGCAAAAATTGGGCATCAACGCGCTCACACAATTGAAAGAGATGAAAGCCTCCAAGCTTTTCAACGACGTGTGTGGCCTGCGCAAGAAAATGAAACTCGAAAATGTGCAGAATCCTACCATGGAAGAAGTGGAAGGTTGGCTGAAGGCCGTGAATTGAGATTGTGAACCTGTGCGTAAAAAGGACAGGCTGTAAATAGAAATGGAGAACGTTTACAAAAACGTTCTCCTTTTTTTATGGCGTTTCAGATCAGGATCACAAGTTGTCGAAGAACGGTTTGCGTCGCTCCAGCTTCAGGTCCTGAAGCACCGTAGACTTCACGTTGATGACGAAGTAGAATTGTTGAAAAGGTCCGAAGGGCGTCCAGTTGAGGCGCATAGTCCAGCAGTGGAGGTCGCGCGCAATGCCGAGGTTGGTTTGGGTGAACGCTTTCTGTTCGAAGTGATAGCCCGAGCTGTAGGTCACTTTCCACTTCTCCGACAGCGACACATCGCCCGACATGGTGAGCGTTTGTGTGACCGACGATCGCGTGGCTTCGGTGGTCCTCACCGGATTGGAATAGCCCAGGTTATAGCTCAGGTTCATGCTCCACGGAATGTCGAAGTCCACATAGGCATCGGGGTTCTGCAACAGAAATTGTTTCTCCTGCTCGGGCATGTCCGACTTGCCGATCTTTTCTTTCGTGGTGTTTTCTTTGGCGCGTGCCTTCGGGTTCAGGTTGGTGCTCAGCGCCAGCGTGGCCGACGTGATGCGGCCGATGCTTCCGCTTTTCCAGGCATAGTCGTCGCGTTTCTTCTCGCGATAGGTTGTGCCGTCTTCGTTTGGCAGGCGGTCGATGCGATAGGGGTCGAGTGTGGCCGACAGGTTCATGTTCAACAGGTTGTCGAGCAGGTTGGTGTTGGCGGCCATGGAGAAGGGCGCCAGCTTGAACGAGTCGGCAATCATGTTGTAGCTGCTGCTGATGGAAAAGTTGTTCAGCAACATCACCTTGCGGGCCACGGAGTCTTTGGGGCCCTGCACTTTCATTTCGAGGTTGTTGCCAATGCCAAACCCGATGGCGCTGCTGTGGCCCTGGCTGGACCCGCCATACACAGAGCCTTGGTAACGATCCACAAAATTGATCCGTTTTCCCGTGGTGTCGGTGGGGTCGCGCAATGCCTGGAAGTATTTCGGATTCATCCGGAAATCGGGCGTGTAGCTATAGGAGATCGACGGGTTGACGACGTGACGGATGGCTTTCACTTTCTTGAGCTTGTTCTTAACGAAATACATGCCATAGATCCGCGTGTTGGTGCCCATGCTAAACGAATAGTTAGTGATGGCATTAAAGCCTTTTGTGCTGCTCACCTTCACCAGTTGTTTGTCTTCGTTGTAGGCCCAGGTCTGTTGTTCGTCATAAAACTTTTGTTCGAACGACACTGAAGGCGACATGGTGAAGAAGCGCAGGGCCTTGAATGAAAATGACGTGGGAACGGAGTGGCGTATCCCTTTTTTTCCGTTGCTGAAAAACGTTCCGAAGTTGCCGCTGGTGAAGGGCGCGATGCTGTCTTTGGCAGCGGTGGGCGTGAAGCGGCCCAGGTTGTTTGTGACACGATTTTGCGCCACCATGGCATAGCCCACCGAGAAATTGTCGAGCGCGTTGGTCTTTCCGCTTTTGCTTTGGAACGGATAGATGTTCACCATGTTCAAGCTCAGGCTGGGCAGCAACAGGTCTACCTGCTTGGTTTGCAGATCCTGGTTGTGGTTCAGGTTAATACCCAACGAGAACGGCGTGCCCGAGAGGCGTTTGCTGTACGACACGTTGGAGCTTAGTTTGGCTGTGATGTTGTTGATGCTCGAGCTCGACAAGTTGCCCGCCGTGCCATAGGACAAAAAGTTGTTTTGATTGAACGTGGTGGTGGCCGCGTTGACCGACGCCGAGAAACGACCCGTGCCCTTCGACTGGGGCGAGTGGCTCCAGGTGAGCCTGAAATCTTTGCTGAAGTTTGCCGTTTCAATTTTGTCGTCCGAGTCGGGGTTTTTCGAATAGGCGAAGTTCACGGTGCCGCTGTAGCGATAACGTTTCACATACGACGAGTTTGCGTAGAGCGCATGGCCGCCCCGCGAATAGATGTCGGCCGTGAGGGCCAGCTTCACGTATTCGCTGATGTCGAAGAAATAGCCACCTCCTCGAAGGTTGAAGCCGCGACGTTTTTCTTCACCATAGGCCGGCACAATGATGCCGCTGGCGCTGCGGCGGGGCGACGGAAACATGCCGAACAAAAAGCCGATGGGCAGTGGAATGTCGTTGAATTCCATATAGAACGGGCCGGCCACAATCTTGTCGTTAGGGATGGCCTTGGTCTTGGTGGCCCGGATGCGGAAGTGGGGATGCTCCAGGTTGCAGGTGGTGTAGCTGTTGCGGCGGCTCAGCAGTTCGCCCTTCTCGTTTTTAAAAACTACGTCGCCGCTGATATAGGCTTCGCCTTGTTGCGTCACCACTTCGCTGATGCGGGCGCGTTTGGTCTTGAAGTTGTATATGATGTCTTTTGTCTCGTAGAGTTCCTGCCCGTTCTTGAAAATCGGGTAGCCTATGCGGTTGCCCAGCGAGTCGCGGGTGCCGTGGGCGGTGAGGGTGCTGTTGGCATAGTCGATCACGATTTCTTCGGCCTCCAGTTCCACTTCGCCATACACAATTTTGGCGTCGCCATAGAGCCACACCATTTTGCCGTCTATTTGGGCGCGTATAGAATCCCTGGCCGAATAGTTGATAGTGGTTTCGATCTCGCCTTTGGCCGGAGGCACTTTCACGGTGTCCTGGCGGGCGCGAAGCGAATCGGCAGGCAGCGACAGCGAGTCGGGTGGGGGTGTGGCCAGCGAATCTTTTTTGTAAGGGAGCACCCCGCGCGGCGAATTCACCCGGGGTTCCACCTGCGCCACGGCAGTTTGAATGAGTAAAAACGTAAAAATGATGGCTATAAAATACCGCACACGCGCTGAGTTGAAGGACAGTTCTTTACCTTTCAGTGAAAAATTCACAATTTTGCATAAAGTTATTGCAAATACTTTGAACATCGTACGGCCCGTGAGGAATATAGGATTAACAGTGCTTCTCTTAGCAATAACCTTGCTAAACTCGTCGAGCACCTTGCCACCAACGCGCGAATCCAAAGTGGATGTGGTTGTGATCGACGCCGGCCATGGTGGCCACGACAACGGAACGCATGGCAAATTGCTAAAGGAAAAGGACCTGGCCCTGAAAATCGCGCTTAAGGTAGGCGAGTACATCGAAAAAAATGTGCCCGGTGTAAAGGTCATCTATACCCGCAAAGACGACCGCTACCTGGCCCTCGACGAACGCGCGGCCATCGCCAATAAAAACAAAGCCGACCTCTTCATCTGCATCCATGCCAACGCCAACCCCAACGTGAAAGCGTTTGGCACCGAAACGTTTGTGATGGGCCTCCACAAAGACGAAGGCAACCTCGAAATCGCCAAGCGCGAAAACTCCGTGATCCTCATGGACGAAAACTATGAAGAACGCTACGAAGGCTTCAACAACAGTCCGGAGTCGTATATTCTGTTCACCCTCACCCAGAGCGCTTACCAGGAGAACAGTCTTAAATTTGCCTCCAAAATCGAGTCTCAATTCAAAATCAAAGCCGGCCGCACCAGCCGCGGTGTGAAACAGGCCGGATTTGTGGTGCTGTGGCAAACCACCATGCCCAGCGTGCTCATCGAAACAGGTTTCCTCACCAATTCCACCGAAGAAAAGTTTTTGTCAGGCGACGAAGGCCAGGAATTGATTGCCTCCGGCATTTACCGCGCCTTCAAAGAATATAAAAGTGACGTAGAATCCATAAATTGAGACCTTAAAACCAGTTAGGTTCTGCATTCCTTATAGAAACGCTACTACATGAAACTATCCAAAGAATTTAAGGTCGGCCTCTTCATGGTCGTGTCCATCAGTCTGCTCTACGTTGGCTTTCAGTTTTTAAAAGGAATCGACTTTTTTTCAACTACGCATAAATATTATGTTGTCTACCAGGATGTGGACAAGCTCACCGAGTCGAACCAGATTTTTCTGAACGGCCTGGCCGTGGGCCGTGTGAGTGACATCGAAATACAGCAGTCCAGAAACCGCGTCATTGTGCAGCTCGACATTGAGTCAAACATCGTGCTCACAGACTCCACGCGTGCCTTGCTCGACGGCGAATTGCTGGGCGGCCGCTTCATCGACCTCGACGTGCGCCGCGGCACACGCAAGCTCAATCCCAAAGACACCATCCTGGCCGAAGTGAGCAAAGGCATCATGGACTTTGCCGGTCCCGTAGCCACAACGCTGCAAACCACCTTGCAAAACCTCAACGTGGTGCTGGGCAACCTGGCCCGCAACACCAACCGGCTCGACACCATGTTCATTCGCCTGCAGGCAACGCCCGGTCTATTGAACCGCACGCTCATCACCGCCAACACCAACATCGGCGAACTGGGCTCCACCGTCAAGGGCGTGGCCAACAACCTCAACGGCACCCTCGACCAGCTCAAGCCCACACTGGCCAACTTCAAAACGCTGTCCGATTCGTTAAAGATGATCCAGATCAACGGCACCCTCAACCGCGCCAACCAAAGCCTCACCAAGCTAAACGAAACGCTGTCGCGCCTCAACAAGGGCGACAACACACTCAGCAAACTCATGACCGAAGACACGCTCTACACCAACCTCAACAAGCTGCTGCTCTCGGTCGACTCGCTCGCCAAACACTTCAACAAAAACCCCAAACATTTCCTGGCGCCCCTCGGCAAAAGCCAGAAACAAATTGAGCGCGACCTGCAGAAAGAGAAAGAAAAGGCAAACGCCAAGAAATAAAAATCACAAAAGGCGGACGCATCCTGAAGCTACGAATGTCGTGACGTAGTTCAGGGATGCGTCCCCCCTCGGTTCCCTCGGGGCCGGGCTATCCGTTGCAAGTCCGCCTCCCCGCAAACACCCACCGCACTTCGGTCTTTCCACTACTATCCCTGGCCGGGTCGCGAAAAACGAAACACGCTGGCGACATACTGAGTCGTATCTCGGAACAAAATCAATGTCTTCGTTTTTCATCAACGACCTTCCCGGCATTCAATACCCAACCCTATTTGCAAGGTGCCACGACGGTAAGTCCCTTTGACGTTATCTTTCCGAATCCCGGCAGAGACGCAACAACAAATGCGTATGCCGGATCCAAATTTTACCGCAAACGTCACCACCTTGCAGATCATCCCCAATATTTCAATCTTTAGACCGCTAACCGAATAACCCACTAGAGCATGCAATCGGATCTGGAATTCAATAAAAATGAGGATCAGTTCAAGCAGCTGGTTTCTCAACTGCAGCAGAAATCGAAAAAGATCAAGGCCGGCGGAGGCGACAAAAAAATAGACGAGCAACATCAAAAAGGAAAGCTCACGGCCCGCGAGCGCATCCAATACCTGATCGACAAAGATTCGCGCTTTCTTGAAATCGGATTGTTTGCCGGCGACGGCATGTACAAAGAGCAGGGTGGCTGTCCTTCGGGTGGTGTCATCACGGGTGTTGGCTATGTGGCGGGTAGGCAGTGCGTTATTGTGGCCAACGATGCCACTGTCAAGGCGGGTGCGTGGTTTCCCATCACGGCCAAGAAAAACCTGCGTGCGCAGGAGGTGGCCATGGAAAACCGTTTGCCCGTGATCTACCTTGTTGACAGCGCCGGTGTTTTCCTGCCCATGCAGGACGAAATTTTTCCCGACAAAGAACACTTCGGTCGTCAATTCCGCAACAACGCCAAAATGTCGTCTATGGGCATCGTGCAGGTGGCGGCCATCATGGGCAGCTGCGTGGCCGGCGGCGCCTACCTTCCCATCATGTCAGACGAAGCGATGATTGTGGACAAGACCGGCTCCATTTTTCTGGCTGGCTCCTACCTGGTGAAAGCCGCCATCGGCGAAGACATCGACAACGAAACATTGGGCGGTGCCACTACGCACTGTGAAATATCGGGCGTCACCGACAACAAATTTCCAAACGACCAGGCTTGCCTCGACTACATCCGCTCGCTCTTCGACAAGATGGGCGCCGGCGAAAAAGCAGGCTTCGATCGCGCCACCCCCAAAGCCCCAAAAGAAAAACCCGAAGAGCTCTACGGACTCATGCCCGTGGACCGCGTGAAACCCTACGACGTGCTGGAGATCATCAAACGCCTCGTAGACGACTCTGACTTTCAGGAATACAAAGCCAGCTATGGCAAGACCATTCTCTGCGGCACAGCCCGCATCGAAGGCTGGGCCGTGGGCATTGTGGCCAATCAACGCAAAGTGGTGAAGACAAAAAAAGGCGAGATGCAAATGGGCGGCGTCATCTATTCCGACTCGGCCGACAAGGCTGCGCGTTTCATCATGAACTGCAACCAGCGCAAAATTCCCCTGTTGTTTTTGCAGGACGTGAGCGGCTTCATGGTGGGCAGCAAAGCCGAACACGGCGGCATCATTAAAGACGGCGCGAAAATGGTGAACGCCATGGCCAACTCCACGGTGCCCAAGTTCACCATCATCACCGGCAATTCGTATGGCGCCGGCAACTATGCCATGTGTGGCAAGGCCTACGACCCGCGCCTCATCTATGCATGGCCCACCGCGCAAATCGCCGTGATGAGTGGAGCGGCCGCGGCCAAAACGTTGTTGCAGATCCGTGTCAACACATTGAAGGCGCAGGGCCAGCAAATAACAAAAGAAGAAGAAGACAAACTGTTGTCGGAAATCATAGACCGCTACAACGACCAGCTCAGCCCCTACTATGCCGCATCGCGCATTTGGGTTGATGGTGTGGTGGACCCGCTGGAAACGCGAAAAATAATTTCCATGGGCATCGAGGCCGCAAACCACGGCGTGGTCGAAAAATTTAATGCCGGCGTCATTCAGACCTAGTAACCGTTTTAGTGGAATGGAAATCCTGCATCTCCCGGCTTTTTTATGAACGTCAGAGTTTTTTCGTTTGCAAGCCTGTAAAGTTTTTCAGAAGTTGCCTGAAAACCCGGGAGCCCCGGTCGGTCCCTTCCCGTGCTTTTTTTGAAATTGTGTTAGGGTGTGGTGGAATGAAGAGTTGCGCAACTTATTTTTTTTGAAGCTATGAAAGACACTGAATTGAAAGCGTTGGTTTCGCTGCTGGACGACGAGGATGCAAAAATTGTGTCGCACGTCGAAGAAAAAATATTGTCGCTGGGCACCACCATCATTCCCTTCCTCGAAGAAGAATGGGAAAGCAATTTCAATCCCATGGTGCAGCGCCGCATCGAAGAGCTCATCCACACCCTGCAATACGAACTGCTGAAGGAACGTATACTGGAATGGTATGAAAGCCCCGAGCAGGATTTGCTCACGGGCATGTGGCTGGTGGCCACCTATCAATATCCCGACATCGAACTCATCAAGCTGAAACAGGACCTCGAGCAACTCTATTACGAAACGTGGCTCGAATTCAAACCCGACCTCTACCCGTTCGACCAGGTGAAGGTGATCAACAGTGTGTTGTTCAACAAGCTGAAGTTTGGCGCCAACACCAAAAACTTTCATTCGCCGGGCAACTCCATGATCAACGTGGTGCTCGAAACGCGCAAGGGCAACCCCATCACCCTTTGCATCATCTATATGCTGGTGGCGCAAAAATTGAAACTGCCGGTGCACGGTGTGAACCTGCCCAACCTGTTTGTGCTCACCTACAAAGATCCCAAGCACACCCAGTTCTATATCAACGCCTTCAACAAAGGCCTCATCTTTTCGAAGCAGGACATCGAGAACTACATAAGCGAGCTGCACCTCAATCCACAGGAATCGTTTTTCGAACCATGTGCCAGCCTGGAGATCATCCGTCGTGTGTTCCGGAACCTCATCATGTCGTTCGACAAAATGGGCGAGCATGCCAAGGCCGAAGAGGTGAAGGAACTGCTGCTCATCATTGCCGATGGCGCCGACCTGGGGGTGTAGCTGCCGCGTTTCGTTTCCTGCGATTTCATAGAGAATCTTACATCGTCCTGAAACCGGCGTGCAATCCTGCCGCTGGAAGTCAATCACCGTATTCCGGTCGTTCAAAATCGCTGAATATCCATTACCTTTAGTATTCAAATACACATTACGCATGAGAATTTCTTTACCGCTTGTTTTCCTTCTGGCAAGCCTCTCCATCCAAGCCCAACAGTTTTCAACACGCTACGAATTGGTCAAGATGGACAAGAACGTGAACACCTTTCGCCACGAGGCCGCCCCCGTTATTTCACCCGACGGCAACACGCTCTACTTCTTTGTGCAAAACCATCCCGACAACACCATGGGCAAAGAAGACACACAGGATGTTTGGATGTCGAAGAAAGATGCCAACGGTGCATGGAGCCTGGCCCAGCACATGGCGTCGCCGTTCAACCTGCACCGTTCCAACCAGGTGTTCACGGTTTTTCCCGACGGCAGCATCTTCATTAAAGGAGGTCGCACAAAAGGTGAGAAAGGATTTTCGATCGTCACGGGCGGCTCCATTCGTGAGCTGGATGTGAAAGACTTCAAGAACATGAACAAAGGCCGCTTTTATGGCGCGTCGATGTCGGCCGATCAGAAACACATCATCATCTACTTCAGCGAAGTAGAGAACAGTCCCAACAGCGACCTCTACGCCAGCCATCAGCAGCCCGACGGAACCTATTCGCGTCCCGAAAAAATGAAGCTGAGCACCACCACCGACGACGTTGGTCCGTTTATCAGCCCCGACCAGAAATTTTTATACTTCGCCAGCGCGCGTCAGGCACCGGGCCGGCAAGGCGGCGTGGACATCTATAAAACGCAACGCGTCGACGACACGTGGATGAACTGGGGTGAGCCCGTCAACCTGGGCAAGCCCATCAACACGAGCGCGCTCGACTACTACTTCACCATCGACAACGCAGGCAACATTTTCACCAGTCGCGCCAACAAAGCGCTCGACGGCGCACAACTGGATCTCTATGCGCTGGTGCCCAAAACGTTTAAGATAACCCTGATCGGCATGGTCTATAACGAAAAGACCATGGCGCCGCTGCAGGCCAACGTGGAGGTGCGCGTGAAAGAAAAGGAACCCGTGAAGCTGAAGTCAACCGCACTGGGGCGTTTCGAAACCAAGATGCCCGAAGTGCTGGCCTATTCCATCGCCACATCGCTTGAAGGCTATCTGCCAAACGAGCAGGCTTTCAAATTGCCCGTGCTCAACAGCGACACCACCATCAACGTCGAGATCCTGCTTCGTCCCGTGGCCAAGAAACTCCTGTTGGTGGGAAATGTATACGACAAGAAAACCGAACAGCTCATCACGGCCAACCTCGACGTGGTGATGAAAGGCGATCGTAAAACAAATTTCAAAATTCCTGCCGAAGGGGGTCGCTATGAAAAAGAGATTCCGAAGTTAGGTTGGTATATGATCACCGCCACGGCCAACGGCTACCTCAACGCCATAGACAGCGTGCAAGCCGACGACGACGGCCTGTCGCCCTTCTCGCGCGACATATACCTGCAGCCCATTGAAATTGGTGTAACGGTTCGGTTGAAGAATATTTATTTTGATTTCGACAAAACCACGTTGAAAAAAGAATCTTATCCGGAGCTGAACAAGGTGGTGGAGTTTCTGAAACAGAACAGCACCGTTGAAATCGAAATCTCGGGCCACACCGACAGCAAAGGCTCCGACGACTACAACCTCAACCTGTCGCAAGGCCGCTCGCAAGCGGTGGTGGACTACATCATCAGCCAGGGCATTGAAAGCTTCAGACTTAGTGCACATGGCTATGGCGAAACCAAACCCATCGACACGAACGATACGGATGCGGGGCGTGCGAACAACAGACGGGTGGAGTTTACGGTGGTGAAAAAGTAACGATTGTAAACTATAGCCTTTCACATTTCAGGAAAAGAGCAACGAATATAAAGTTGTTTGACGGCTCCCCAACTTTTAGTGATGGGGAGCCGTTTATTTTGTAAATTACGGATGGCTTCGGCGGCGTTTTAAGAAGCTCCGATTCCCAAGTGATCGAAAACTCAGCGATATGAGCACTCCACTCGATGGCAATCATTTGAAGACAAAAGAATTGATGGTCTATGTTGCGCATCGATTGGGCAACCGGTCCAACTATGGTGCAACCTTGTTGAACAAAGCGCTGTATTTTATCGACAATGTTCACTATCTAAGAAATGGGATTCCTATTTCCGAATTCACCTACATCAAACAAGCGTTTGGTCCAACGCCCGAACCAGCATTGTTTCTATCCTTGCGCGACGAGCTGGTGAATGCAAATGATTTAGTTTTTGTTCAAAACGATTTCTTTGGCAGGATTCAAAAGAGATTGTTTGCTGGCCGTGAACCTCGGTGGGAGCTTTTCTCCACAGATGAGATTGCCACCATCGATAAAGTGATTTCAGAAATAGCAGACTATAATGGTAGTGAGATAAGCGAATTATCGCATCAATATCCTGCGTGGCAAGTTGCTGCCGAAAAAGAAGAGTTGCCCTTTCACACATTTCTGCTGTCGTTCAAAACGCCCGACGAACATGATCTTGCGTGGGCGAAATTGCAAATAGAAGAATGTTCAGGGTCTTAAAGCAGCAAAAGTTTGCAGAGCAGCTTCGCGATTTGATTGAAACACACCCAAGATTGGAGGAGCTGGAGAAGGCCATCGATTGGACATTGTCACGTCGACCAGACCAAAATGCATTTCCCATGGGCGACGGCTACTACCTTTGGATCACTGACCAACTGCCAGGCAACATCATTCCAGTGGTGCGAATACTTTATCGAATTGAAGAATATCGACGCACCGTTAGCCTATGCCGTATTGAAATCTATAAGAATGTTGATACGACTCTGCAATGACGACCAAAGAAACGGATGCTTGCGCCTTCTTTTCTTTATGTTCGCGGCGAAGAAAAGGTAGTGTCTACTCCACCGGCACCAACTTCACAATCTTGCCCGGATTCTCCATGGCCACATAAATGAACCCATCGGGGCTCTGCGTCACACAACGCACACGGCCGATTTTCTCCAGCATGCGTTCGTCTTTCACAAATTTTTTGTCGGCAACTTCCACGCGCATCACCAGTTGGTGCGAGAGGGCGCCGATTAACAGATTGCCTTTCCAGTTGGGATATTTGTCTGACGTGACCATGGTCATGCCGCACGGTGCGATGGAAGGCACGTAGTAGCGCACGGGTTGCTCCAGGCCATTCATTTCTTTCTTGTCGGTGATGATGGTGCTGTCGTAGTTGATGCCGTAGGTGATGATGGGCCAGCCATAGTTCTTTCCTTTCTCCACGATGTTCAGTTCGTCGCCGCCGCGGGGGCCGTGTTCGTGTTCCCAGAGCGTGCCGGTTTCTTTGTCGTAGTAGAGGCCTTGCAAATTCCGGTGGCCATACGACCATATTTCCGAACGTGCACCAATAATGCTGGTGAACGGATTGTCGCTGGGCACTTTGCCATCGTCGTGGAGGCGCAGCACTTTGCCGAGGTGGTTGGAGAGGTCTTGCGCGTTTTCTTTTTTGCCACGCTCGCCCGATGTGAAAAACATATAGCCTTTGCCATCGAACTGTATACGTGAGCCAAAGTGTGCTTCCGACGAAGACAAGGGCAACGCCTGAAACAGTTCTTCGAGGTTGGTGAGCTTGTTGCTTTCCAGTTTGGCTCGGGCAATCACGGTGCCACCGCTGTCGGCCACTTGCTTGGCATAGCTCAGGTAGATCCAGCCGTTTTTCGAAAAGTCGGGGTGGAGTTGTATGTCGAGCAGACCGCCTTGTCCGTGAACATAGACCGTTGGCACGCCTTCAATTTTTTCTTTCAATAGTTTGTCGTCTTCAATGATGCGGATGGCTCCACTGCGTTCGGTCACCAACAGGCGGCCGTCGGGAAGAAATGCCATGCCCCAGGGATTGGTGAGCGTATCCAGGGCAGAGGTGATGGTGTCTACTCTGAACTTTTGTTTTTCGGTTTGCACAATGGCACCGGGCTTCTGCGCGCTTTCTTTTTTGCCACATGAAACCAGCGCCATGGCCAGCACCAGGACGATGAGAGAGCTACTGTTTTTATTCATGAACTTTGTTTTCCTAAGAGTGGCTAAGAATTGGCAAAAGCTTTTTACTACGAAGACCTGTTTCTATTCAGGTGTTGTATTCAACTCTTTCACCAACTCCACAATCGACTTGTCGTTGATCATCACGTCGGTGAGCACAGCCTGGCCTTTGCCGATGCGCACCACGCCATAGGCCACTTGTGCCGAGTCGCGTTGTGCTTGCCAATAGGCTTGTTCCGCCTGCGAGGCTTTCGACTCTTCGAGATAAAATCTGTCGAAGGGCAACGTGAAGTTAATGATGTAGGGTGAGTCGCTGTAGTTTTCTACATAGTTCACGGTGGTTTTCAGAAAGGCGGGTGCATCCGGTTCTTCGCGACTGATGGATGCGGGTGTAGCAAAACCAAGAGAATCTTCTCCGAACGAAACAAACGCCTCTTCACCAGCCACCCAATCGCC
This sequence comes from Chryseolinea lacunae, assembly GCF_016735595.1. Classification (GTDB taxonomy): domain Bacteria; phylum Bacteroidota; class Bacteroidia; order Cytophagales; family Cyclobacteriaceae; genus Chryseolinea; species Chryseolinea lacunae. Next base: position 178,553 of record NZ_JAERRB010000006.1, on the reverse strand, counting down.
GCTGTCGGGAAGCACAATGGCGTTGGCGTCGAACGACAGCGTGACGTATTTGCCCCGGAACGGATCGGAAGGATCTACCGGTTGTGTTCTGAATTTATAGAGCAGGCCTTCCGTAACCACCACTTCATTGTCGTAGATCATTTTGGCTGGCACCAGCCATTGGGCAACACACATGAAGACAAAAAGAATGAGTAGGAATTTTTTCATGCGTTCTGTTTCCGTTTTTTAATCATGTAATAGTTTGCGGCAAAGAAGCCAATGCCCACCGCGATAAAGAGCAGGCCGCGCAGAATGAAGCTGAAGTCTGTATCGAAAAACCGACAGAGAATGAGGGCCGTGATGATGAGCAGGCCATAGTTCAAAATGCCAAGATGATTTTGCTTCGCGCCGGAGCGGATGGTGTAGACGGCAAAAATGAGAATGACCAGGTTAACCAACAGCTGCGCCGAACCGGGAGCGTTTATGCCCATGATATACAGCGCAATGAAGATGAGAAACGCAAAACCTTTTAGGTTGATGGAGGCTATTGATTTGGCGCGAAACACAAACACCATCAGTATCACGGCAAGGGCACTGAGAATGGCGGTGAAATAAAATTCCATCGAGGCGAGGTTGTCCTGTTCGGTGAAGCGGTCGAGTTCATCCCAATACCAGTCAAAACTCAACAGCAGCAACAGGCACATGATGCCGAGGCTGCCCACCAGCAGCAATGGGTTGGTGAGGACACGATGCGTTTCAAAAGCTTTCAGCTCGCTGAGCAAAACAAACACGCTGAACAAACTCATGTACATACCAATCACGAGGTCTTCGTGATGGTTTTCGAATGCCCCGATGCAAAACGTGACCGACAACACCACGAGCCATGAGATGAAGTAGTAGAAATTGTTTTTGAATCCCTTCATGATAAACTCCGTGTAGCAAAACGGAAGCACGAGGGCCAGCATGGGCCAGTATTTCCACGGCGGCATGCTGGGGTAATGAAAATAACCAAGCTCGCACGCATACCACGTGACGCCGCAAACATAAAGCATGGCGGCCATCGACGACCGCAGCACATAGACGGCCGGCAGCGTGAGCAGCATCCACACCATGAGAAAGCGTGGGAAATTTCCTTCGAGGTTATAGACTTGCCCCACAACGGCAATGCTGAGGGCGATGGTGAAACAAAGATAGGCACCACATCCTTCGCGCCACGCGCGACTGGGAATGTCTTTCACCACCAGATAGCCACACACGCCCTGCCCGATGAGCATGGGCAGGAGGCCGATAAAAAGTTTGGCTGCCTTCGGAAGATCGTCCCAGTTGTGGGCCACAATGAGCACGAGTCCCATGCTGATGAGCAGGGCGCCAAGAATGCCAAACACCACAAAGAGGCGGTTCGAAGAAGCATTGGGTTTCGCGTCGTAGTAGGCGGTGATTCGCTTCGCCGTTTCTTCGTCGATCACGTTGGCCCGTAGAAGTTCAGGAAGGTCGTTCAAAATATTTTTGCTCATGCGGATGCACGGATAATTGCCGCGGAAGGTACCACTTTTTGAAATAAAAAAAAGCTGCCCGGCATGGCCAGACAGCTTCTGTGATGAAGGTTGATGTTGCTTATTTCTTGAACGTGTAGGCCATCACCGTGTTGGCAAAAAATGTGGGCACAAACAATGTGTTTGTCTTGGCGTCGAATTCAATGTCGGCTGCGTTCCATTTTTGTTCGCGGGTGTCGAGCAACTTGGTCACTTCGCCTTTTGCGTTCACAAAGTCTACCTGACCGTTCCAGCTCGACACCAGGTATTCTTCTTTTCCAACCAGCACCACGCCATCGGCGCCTTCGGCTGTTTTGGCAAAGGGGGTGAGTTTCTTGTCGGCGGAAAGTTTGTAGTTCTGGCCTGTGGCAAAGTCAACTACATAGAGCGTGTTGCCCAGGGCCAACAGGCCGTTCACACCTTTCAGCTCGGCGCTTTCGAAGTAGAGTGTGGCTTTGCCATCTTTCACCACATAGATTTTGCTCGCGCCGGTGTCTGACACATACACGTTTCCTTTGGCATCGATGGTGATGTCGTTCAGGAATTTGGCGTCGGGAATTTCCACGGAGGCGGTGATCTTGCCCGTAGCAATGTCGATGGTGGTCACCTTGCTGATGTCGGCCACGTAGAGATTGTTTTTATAGAGGCCCATGCCTTTGGGGGCATCGAGACCTGTGACCCAGGCGGCGTTGATGATTTTTCCGGTGGGCGAAACTTTGGCAATGGAGCCCACGCCATCTTTGCCATCGGGTTGGCCGTCGATGTTGGCTACATAGAGCACGTTGTTTTTAGCGTCGAGCAAAACAGACTCGGGCACGCGCAACAGGGTGTCGGTTTTCCATTTCAGGGCCAGCGATTGTGCTGAAGCGGCCAGCACACCAACGGAGAATAAAAAAGTGAAGAGTCGTTTCATGGTTGTTTGTTTTGTGGATTTGATAAGGTTGAACAAGGTTAACGTGTGAATGCCGGAGAAGTTCAGCGCTGTGTCGAAATTTGCCGTTGCTAGGCGAGGGCCATCACAATGAAGATGATGTTGGCCAGCACATAGGTGCCCACCACGATCTTGCCGCCGTTTCGATTCACCGACAGGGCCATGGCTTCGTTGCCGCGATCTACCATTTTCAGCGAAATGGCCGACACAATGAGGGTCATCAGAATGGCCACAAAGGTGAGCGCATGCAACGTGTCCACTAGGGTAAACGACGATGATTCGGGCAACAGCGAGTCGATGATGTATTTGTTACCGACGGCCGCAAACAAACCACCCACCGGCAAACCAAACCGCGGCTCAAGCTCCGAGGGGTGGGGCGTGAAGCTCACAATGGAGATGAGAAAGGCGATGTACATGCCGATAAAAATCTTCAGGAACAACCCCCACGCGTCGCGCTCGATGTCCATCAGGATGTTGAACGACGAAAACGTCTGGGCATTGCTCGACGGATCGCCAAAGCCGGTTTCATAGAGATTTTCGTTTCGCTCCACCCGGAAGTTGGTGATGGTCCACCCGTCGATGGCATCGTCGTGATCGAACTGGCTGCCTTTCACATCGGGGGAGAAGATGAGTTTGTCTTTGTCGAAGAGTGTGTTTTCAATTTGTACGCGCAGGTGTTGGGAGTCGAACGGGAAATCGCGAACGTCCCAGCGCTCTTTCATGGTGCACTTCATTTTCATGATGGCCCAGGTCTTGCCTTCCACGCTGTCCATAATAATTTCGGGGGGCTCAATGGCTTTGGCGTTGGGGATGTCGAGTTGTTTAGAGAAATCGAACTCGGGGTTGTCATACACAAACCAAAGCCAGAAGCGGGCGGTATATTCTTTCTCGTGAAAGTTGATGTCGTGCACGCTGATCACATAGGTGCCCACCTTCACGGTGTCGGGTGTTTGAACGGCTGTGCTGTCCTGTGCGCGGAGCAGGAACGAAATGCCAAAGAGGAAACAGAACGTGTAGAGCTTTTTCATAGCGCGGAAAGCAGGTTCCAAAATTAATTTTTTTGCGTTGATTATCACCATGGTCACAAAAAAGCCGACGGCCAAAAGCAGCCGAAGCCCGGAGCCGTTAACCGAAAGGTTAAACGACCCTCCTAAAACTGCGCTTTTTGTGTTATTTTCGTGCCCGTAAACCCAACACCATCATGTACGAATTTTTGCTCAAAGCACACTCCGGACTCCGCTATCTGGTGCTCCTCGGTTTGGTTGTCGTAGTTGTGAAAGCCCTCCTGGGAATGCTCAACAAGCAACCCTATTCAAGCCTCGATAACAAACTCGGCCTGTTCACCTTCATCTTCACCCACACGCAGTTGCTGTTGGGATTGCTGTTGTATTTTGTGAGTCCGTTCGTGCAGTTTGGCGGCCAAACCATGAGCGACAAAATGACCCGCTACTGGACCGTTGAACACATCACGGGCATGCTGGTGGCCGTGGTGCTCATCACGCTGGCCCGCGCCACCTCCAAGCGCATGGCCAACGATGCCGACAAACACAAGCGCATGTTCATCTTCAACTTTGTGGCACTGGTGGTAATCATTGCCGTGGTTGTGTTGAGTGGGCGGGGATTGTTTTAAAAAACTATCTGAAATCTATCTTCTATAATGGCGCAGGTTCATTCTTTGATGATTGGACCTGCGCTTTTTTATTCTCGCAAATCACAGAATGACAAGGCCAGACTTTAAGGGAAACATAGCGGGGTGCGATCATGCGAAACCTGAGAATCAATATTGTTGATCAGTACTGGACAGGAAAGAATCCGGACAATAAAACAGATCCGTGTTCGTACGGATTGCTTTCCATCACGGCCAACGACGTTCCAATTGTAGGTGAAGGTGATGAACGGTGGACGATCAGCACGTCGGGCTTGATGTTGCTGAGGACGTTGAGCAACGATTTTGCCTCAGCCAACAGTCGCTTTCCGCTTATTCAACATTGTGGTCAGTTGGGCATGATCGGTTGCCCTATGCATGTTACCTGGGATGTTTTTCATCAGGGAACGATGGTAACGCTTAAGAATTTTCAGAAACTTTTGTCAACCGATAAGCGTGATCTCATTCACTTCGATGTGGCGTTGGAACTGCCCCTTGTTAGCTATGTGCGAGAGGTGGTGAGATTTGCCGATGGCATTAAATTCTTTTTTCAAAAACAACCCCGTGAATTTGCCAAGGACGATTCCACAGCGGACTATGAATCTTTCTGGCAGGAGTTCAATGGGCTGCTGGAGAAGAATAGAAAAAGGTTGAAGGAAAAATAGTCAGTCTACTTCTTGCGAATCGTACACCCCACCGGCCGCACTTCCGGAGTGGCAATAGTCTGATTCGTCAGCATAATATCAATCGCATCTTTCAAATAGGCATGTCGCACATCGGCTTCCACCTGTGCATTGTCGTCGATGGCGCCGGAGTAGACTACGGTGAATTTGCCGCCGCTGTTTTTTAACAAATACACCTGAGGACTTTTTGTGGCGCCAAGCGCGCGCATCACCACCTGGTCCTTGTCGGCCAGGTAAGGTGCTGACAATCCCCATTGCTGAGCCTTCTTGGTCATGTTGTCTACCGATTCGGGTGCGTCAACGCTGGAGTTGACAAGCAACACGGGCACTTTATCCTGCAACTCTTTCGAAAGCTTGTTGATGCGGCCGCGGTAGTAGTCGTCGTAGGCGCAGGTGTTGGTGGTGAACACAATCACCACACCCGAGCAGCTGGGATAGGTGCTGAGCGACACCGTGTTTCCGTTCACCACGTTGGTTAGCGTAAAGTCTGGAACCTGCTGGGCCATCACTGCCGGGATGGCGCAAAACAGGAAGGCTACAAGAACACCGGTTTTCATATTTCTTCAGATTGGTTGAAAACGACTACAAAGTTTGGATATACCACGTAGTGTAAAGGTATCATCCTCACCTGATCTTCAACAATTATTTTGCCATGAATGTCGCCCTCGCCCTCTAGCGAAAACGGGCTCACCAGCAGGTTTTCGGCAAACACAAGGTCCTTTTTGCCATAGACCTTCAGCATGGCTTCCTTGGCGCACCAATACACGCAGTGCTTGGTCAGGTCTGTGCCCGCGTCGTGAAGCTCGCCTGGGGCAAACACCCGGGGGGCTATGCGAAACAGTTTTTCCTTGGGTTGCTCCAGGTCTATGCCCACGGAATGTTTTGTGTCGACCAAGGCGGCCACATAGGGATAGGAATGGCTCAGCGACAGATGATAGTCGAGCCCCGCGGGAAACGGTTTCCCAAAGTCATCCTTCACGATGCCGCGAAACGAAACCTTCATGCTTTCCAGAATTTCTTTCACCAGCACACGGCCGGCCCAAAATTCCAGGCGTTTGTTGGGATGGGTCAGGCTTTCGGGCACACGCTCCAGTGCCCCAAGACGCATGCTCAGTTCCTGTTCGTGCTCGGTGATGTGCCACAACCCCCAGGCGCGGCCGGGTTCGTGAACTATTTTTTCTAAAGGCATGCGGAATAACTTTTCGAAAGTTAGAACTTTCGGAAATTTAATCGACGCAGGTTGAAAGTAGAAGTACAAAAACTCCACACCCTCACCGGCCACCGCGACTGTGTGTATACGCTGGCGCGCTCGGCCCAATCGCACGTGGTGTTTTCCGGAGCGGGCGACGGCATGGTGGTGCGGTGGGACCTGAACACGCCCGACACCGGCGAGCTGGTGGCCAAGCTGCCCAACTCCATCTACGCCCTGCATTACCACCCCATCCAAAACTGTCTGGTGGCGGCCCACAACTACGACGGCATCCACGTGCTGGACGGGGAGAATAAAAAAGAACTTGGCTCGTTACAATTAACAAAGGCGGCCATCTTCGATCTGCAAGCCTACGATCGCGACCTGTTGGTGGCGACCGGCGACGGCACGGTGATGAAGGTGGACCTGGCAACGCTCGTCATCAAAGGACAGGTGCAGGCGTCGACGCAGAGCGCCCGGACCATCGCGGTGAATGCCGTGCGCGGCGAAGTGGCCGTGGGCTACAGCGACAACAGCATCCGTGTGTTCGACGGCGACAGCCTCGCGTTGAAACACGAGTGGGTGGCACACAACAACTCGGTGTTCACCTTGCGCTATAGTCCCGATGGCAACCATCTCATCAGTGGTTCGCGCGATGCGCGCTTCAAAGTGTGGGAGGCAACGCATGGCTATGGTCAGGCAGGTGAAGTGGTGGCCCACCTGTTCGCGATAAATCACATCGATTTTAGCCCGGATGGCAAACATTTCGTAACTTGTAGCATGGATAAATCCATCAAGGTGTGGGATTGGGAGGCGTTGAAGTTGTTGAAGGTGATCGACCGGTCGCGTCACGCGGGCCACGGAACCTCTGTCAACAAACTTGTTTGGACAAACCATCATAGCCAACTCCTCAGCGCCAGCGATGACCGGACCATCTCCGTCTGGAATATAAAATTTGAACAACAACCCTTATGAGAATATCACCCCTCGACATACGACAGAAGACCTTTGAAAAGAATTTCAGAGGCTATGAGAAGGACGAAGTGAACGCGTTCCTCCTTTCCCTTTCGCAGGAGTGGGAGCGCATCGTGGACGAGAACAAAGAACTGCGCATCAAGCTCGAGGCCACCGAACGCGAGGTGACCAAGCTGCGCGAAGTGGAGAGCTCGCTCTACAAAACCCTGAAGACCGCCGAAGACACCGGCGCCAACGTGATTGAGCAAGCCCGCATGGCCGCCGACCTTCACCTGAAAGAATCGCAGATGCGCGCCGACGGCATGCTGAACGAAGCCAAGGTGAAAGCACGCAATGCCATTGAAGAATCAGACCAGCGCGCCAAAGAAATTCTGGCCGAGATGGAAGACCGACTCAAGGTGCTGGTAGAAAACTATAAACACATGGAGGCCTCGCGCGACGACCTGCTCACCAACCTGAAGCACCTCGCCAGCGACGCCCTCGACCGCGCCGAACGTGCCCGCGTCACCATCAAAGACTTTGATCCCGACAAACACCTGGCCATGGCCAAGCGCGAAGCCAAACGTGTGGCCTTCCCCAACCTGGTGGATAGCGAAATGCAACTGCGTCCTGAATTGAAACCCGAAGTAAAGACCGACTTCCGTCCGGAATTCAAACCCGAATTTAAATCGGGCCCCGTGGTGATCGAGAAAGAAGTGGTGCTGGAACAAAAAACCACCACCATCAAAGTGGAAGCCCCCGTGACGAAGAAAGTGCAACGCTCATTTTTTGACGAGATCGGATGACCGGCATCATCTCTCTGGAAGGACTGGAGTTCCATGCCTTCCACGGCGTGTATGCGCACGAACGCGAATCGGGAAACTGGTTTGAAATAGACGTATCCGTTGAAACCGATTTTTCGAAAGGCGCCGCCAACGACGAGTTGGAAGGCACCGTGAACTATGTCACCATCTTTCAGATCGTGAAAGCCGAAATGGAAAAGCCCTCGAAATTGTTGGAGACCGTGGCCGAAAAAATTGTGAACGACATTCTCACACAGTTGCCCAGCGCGTTGTCGGTGAAGCTCAAGCTGTCGAAGATCAATCCGCCCATTGGAGGCAAGTGCGCCCGGGCAACCATTCAACTGGAGAAGAAACGCTGATCGAACGGACCGGTTAATCCTGGGCAGGCTCTTTTTCTTTTTTGGGATCGATAAACACAAACCCGCGGGCTTCGTCGCCTTCAAAAAAATCGACCTCTTTGCCGATGATAAACATGGTGTGCTTTTTATCGATGTACACCGGAATGTCGCTGATGCTGTAGGCCAGGTCTGAATCTTTCTTCTTGTCGAAGCCAATGAGCAACGAAACACCACAGCCGCCGCCTTTGATGCCCACGCGCAGACCGTATTCGGCGGGAATGTTTTTGGTTTGCATGATCTTCCGTATTTCCTCGGCAGCGCGGGGCGACAAGGTTACGGGTTGAAGGCTTTCAAACATCTGGGGCAGAGCGTAATTTAGCGTCCAAAATTATTTAATTTCAAACACAAATAGCCGTAAATAAATTCTATGGATCCCCTGGTAATGTTTATCATGGTGCTGGTACCCGCCGCACTGGTATTGTATGGAGCCTTCCTGCTGGTCAGAACGTTCATTCAAAAAGAAATCGACCTGAAGAAGCTGGAGGTGCGGGGACGCAGCATCGAAACGCTATTGCCAAACCGTCTGCAGGCCTACGAGCGCATGGCTTTGTTTCTGGAACGCATGGCCCCGCAAAACCTGCTGGTGCGCCTCAACGTGTCGGGCATGGCGTCGCGCGAATTTCACCAGTTGCTGCTCAGTGAAATACGGAACGAATACAACCACAATGTGTCGCAGCAGGTGTATATTAGTGAAGGCGTGTGGGAGATGATCAAGAACGCCAAAGAAGACCTCATCGTGTCGATCAACGATGCCGCCAGCGAAATGAACATGGAGTCCACCAGCCTCGACTTGTCAAAAAAAATATTTGAAAAGTCGATCACGAAATCTGTTGACCCCCTGGCACACGCGCTGCTGGAGTTGAAGAAGGAGATACAACAAACCTTTTGAGGGGAACCAAACCCACGGCAGGTTTCGTTTTTCGGGTGATCCCGGTATTTGGAGCATATTAACTATCGCCGATGGAAAACAGATTTTTCGACCTGGCCACGCGCCAGGCCGCCCGCCTGCTGGGCAAACGTGGTCGCCTCATGGCATTGCTGGTGAAATTTGCCGGCAAACTTGGGGCGGTCAAATGGTCGGATGTGCGCCTGCAAACGTTTCAGGAAAAATTCTCCGTGCTCGGGCGTCTGGCCAAAGCCTATGCCCTGGGGCACTACCGCAGTGTGCCGTGGAGGGCTATGCTCATTCTGGTGGCCGCCATTCTCTACTTTGTTAATCCCCTCGACCTCGTTCCCGACATTGTTCCGATCGCAGGACTAACCGACGATTTTGCCGTGCTGGTGTGGGTCTATAACACCTTGGGCGACGAGGTCGGAAAATTTCTAGCGTGGGAAAAAACACGGGAACTTCCTCTATGAAAACAGCCCTTATTGCCGGCAGCACCGGTCTCATTGGCAGCCAGCTGTTGTCGCTGTTGCTGGAAAGCCCGCGCTATTCCAGTGTGATCGCCCTCACGCGCACGGACCTGCCACACCATCCCAAGCTAACGCAGATCAAACTGGAGTTTGGCGACCTGAGCCACAAGACCGCACTCATCAAAGGCGACGATGTGTTTTGCTGCTTGGGCACCACCATGGCAAAAGCCAAATCGAAAGAGAACTTCTATCAGGTCGATTTTTATTACCCCTTTCTGTTGGCCAAGACGGCGCAGTCGAACGGTGCAAAACAATTCATGCTGGTGTCGGCGTTGGGCGCGAACAAGGAGTCTTCGATCTATTACAATCAGGTGAAGGGTGAGATAGAAGAAACCATTTCAGAGGTGGGCTTCGACACCGTTCACATCTTCAGACCCTCGTTGCTGCTGGGCCCGCGTTCCGAAAAACGTTCGGCCGAAGATGCCGCCAAGTTCTTTTATAAATTTTTTGCATTTCTTATTCCCGCAAAATACAAAGCCATCGAATCGATGAAGGTGGCGCGTGGCATGTTGAAATTTGCCGCGGAAGATAAAAAAGGTAATTTCATCCACGAATCCGCTTCGCTCCAGAACGTGTGAGCGCGGCGTGTATGAAATAACTTTTTTACTTTTTTCTATGATCGCAGTCATTCAACGCGTAAGCTCCGCGTCCGTCACCATCGACCAGGTTGTGAAATCGTCTATCGGCAAAGGGTTGTTGGTGTTGGTGGGTATTGAAGACGCCGACAACGCCGAAGACATCGACTGGCTGGCGGCCAAGCTGGTGAACCTGCGCATCTTTGAAGACGACCAGGGTGTGATGAACGTGAGCGTGAAAGACGCTGCCGGCGACATCATTGTGGTGAGTCAATTCACCTTGCAGGCAAGCACCAAAAAAGGCAACCGCCCATCCTACATCAAAGCAGCAAAACCCGACGTGGCCATCCCGCTCTACAATCAGTTTGTGAAGGCCGTGGAGGTTCAATTGGAAAAAAGTGTACAGACCGGCGAGTTTGGAGCCGACATGAAAGTGGCCTTGCTGAACGACGGACCAGTGACCATCATCATCGACACCAAAAACAAAGTATGACCCGCATCGAAGTTCTGCGTGGCGACATCACAACGCTTGCGGTAGACGCGATCGTGAATGCCGCCAACACCAGCCTGTTGGGTGGTGGCGGTGTAGATGGGGCCATACATCGCAAAGGAGGCCCAAAGATTCTGGAAGAATGCAAGGCCATACGCAACCGGCAAGGCGGGTGCGCCACAGGCGAGGCCGTGATCACCAGTGGTGGCAACCTCAACGCGAAGTTTGTGATTCACACCGTGGGTCCGGTTTGGTCGGGTGTTGACCACGGAAAGCTGGATGTCTTGTTGGCCAATGCCTACCGCAACAGCCTCGCGCTGGCGTTGCAACACAATGTGACCACCATCGCTTTCCCCAACATTAGCACGGGCATCTATGGATTTCCCAAACCGCGTGCGGCTGAAATTGCCATTCGCGAGGTGCAGAATTTTTTAACCAAGCAACCAACGATTGCAAAAGTTTTCTTTGTGTGTTTTGATGAAGAGAATTTTGATCTTTATGAAACGCTGCTGACCTCACGCAGGTGACGGCATGTTTGAATTTTCGAACCGACATCCAATAAAAGTAATCTTTATGAAACAGACCTTTCTTATATGGTGTATCGCGCTGTCCACGTGCGCATCGGGTCAGGGCAAGTACGGGCTCAAGGCCACCACGCTGGAAGAGTATAAGAAAACCGTGGAGGCCAATCCCGAAAAGCAATTGATAAACCTTGAGAAGTTTGTGCCCGGCCTGGTGCTCGACATTCGCTATGCCACCACCAACAACTTCACGGGCGAGAAAATCTATAACCTTGCGCGGGCCTATGCGCGCAGGCCCGTGGCCGAATCGTTGAAGCGCATTCAAGCCGATTTGAAAAAGCAGGGATTGGGCATAAAGATTTTTGACGCCTATCGCCCCTACAAAGCCACGGTGAAGTTCTATGAAGTCTATCACGACACCACCTATGTGGCGTCGCCCTATCGCGGTTCGCGTCACAACCGCGGTTGCGCGCTCGACCTCACGGTGATCAACCTGAAGACGGGCGAAGAGTTGCAGATGCCCACCGGTTTTGATTCGTTCAAAAAAGAAGCGTGGCCCACATCACCGGTGAGCGATCCGGTGATTCTGAAAAACCGGACGCTGCTCATCAAGGCCATGGAGAAACATGGTTTCAAAGTGAACGGCTCGGAGTGGTGGCACTACGATTTTATCGGCTATAAGAAATATGAAGTGCTCGACATCGACTACGAAGAACTGGAAGGCCTGTAGTCAATAGTCCAACCTAAGGCAACGACTTCAGGAACGCGATGCTTTTCGGGATCTGTTCTTCCGAACGCGACGACTCATCTTCGATGAAGAAATGTTTGATGCCGTTCTTTTTGGCTTCCTGCACAATTTCGGCAATGCCCACATCGCCTGTGCCCAACGTCACGTTCGATTCCACATCGGCCTGGCCGTTGTCGCTGTTGGGTGTTCCTTTTTTCCGGTCTTTCAGGTGGAGCAGGATGAAGCGCGAAGGATATTTCCGAAGGAGTTTCACAGGATCCTGACCGGGTTGTTTCACCCAGAACACGTCCATTTCGAAATGCACAAAACGCGAATCGAACTTTGTGACCATGTAGTCAAACAAGGTTCCGTCGTTGTAGGGTTTGAACTCGTAGCCGTGGGGGTGATAGCAAAGCAGCAGGCCGTTCATGGCCATCACGCGACCGGCGGCGTTGAAAACGGCAGCGGCTTTTTCCACTTCGGCCGCGGTGAACGTGTCGCCATCGTGTGGAATCCAGAAACAAACCACATAGCGCGCACCATAGGCACGGGCTTCGTCGGCCACCTTCTGCGGAAATTTTTCCAGGCGTTCGAAGTCGGCGCCATAGCTCACCACATTCAGACCATTGATGGCCAGCAGCTTCATGAACTCGGGAAATTCGAGACCATAGGTTTCGCCCATTTCAATGTCTTTGATGCCCATGGCTTTGATTTTTGCCATTGTGCCGGGAACATCCTTGGCAAATTGATTCCGGAGGCTGTAAAGCTCCAGCCCGATTTCCTGGGCCATGCTCTTCACACACACAAAACAAACAAAAGCAAGAATCAATACGGACAACCTGTTGATGCGACGAAAGAGGGTCATACGGAAGTAGGATGGATTAAGCGATGAAGATAAAAAATAAGCGTCAAGAAACAATTTTTGACCTCCGCCCCGGGTTGAGATTCCCTCCCAAACCTGAAAAAAGGGACTTCCGGCAACGTGTTCCGCGCAACCCAAGCCTCCACCAAAATCCCAACCCAACCTTGCAGAAAACAGAAGCGCCTCCCACCGAATGGTGAGAGGCGCCTTTATTTTTTGATCGCTGTAGTTTCTTATTTCTGAACCAGCAGCGGCGTGTTGGCCACCAGCGTGATCAGGTCGTCGTCTACTACATTTTTCTTTTCGTCGGCCACGATCAGGAAGTGATCGTAGAGTTGATCCAACTCCGGCTTCGAAGGCTGATAGCCCAGCAACTCCAGTCTGTGCTTCAACGCGGCACGTCCGCTGCGTGCCGTGAGGATGATAGACGAAGAAGGAACACCCACATCGGCGGGGTTGATGATTTCGTAGTTCTCCGAATTTTTCAGGAAACCGTCCTGGTGAATGCCCGACGAGTGCGCGAAGGCGTTGGCGCCCACGATGGCTTTGTTGGGCTGCACCGGCATGCGCATCATTTCCGATACCAGGGTGCTCAGCTCATACAGTTTTTTGGAGTTGATGCCCGTGGTCATTTCAAGATCCTTGTGGGTTTGAATGATCATGGCCACTTCTTCCAGCGAGGTGTTGCCGGCGCGTTCGCCTATGCCGTTAATGGTCACTTCGGCCTGGCGTGCGCCGTTCATGAGGCCAGCAATGGTGTTGGCGGTGGCCAGACCCAGGTCGTTGTGGCAATGCACGGAGATGGTGGCTTTGTGAATGTTCTTCACATGCTCGAACAAGTAGGCAATGCGTTTGCCGTAGAGATGGGGCAGACAATAGCCGGTGGTGTCGGGTATGTTCACCACGTCGGCACCGGCGGCGATCACGCTCTCTACCAGCTTGGCCAGAAACGCCAGGTCGGCGCGGCCTGCATCTTCGGCAAAAAATTCTACTTCATAACCTTTTGCTTTGGCATAGCCCGTGGCCCACACCGCTTGCTCCAGAACTTTCTCGCGTGTGCTGTTGAATTTTGTTTTGATGTGCACATCAGAAGAGCCAATGCCGGTGTGGATGCGACCACGTTTGGCGTGGTGCAAGGCCTCGGCGGCCACGTCGATATCTTCTTTCTTTGAACGCGTGAGCGCACAGACGCCGACATTCACCGCTTTGGATAGCTCCACCACGGAAAGAAAATCGCCGGGACTGGAGATGGGGAAGCCCGCCTCAATTACGTCGACACCGAGCTCTTCAAGCTTACGTGCCACCACGATTTTTTCATCGGTAGACAATTGGCAGCCCGGCACTTGCTCTCCATCGCGGAGGGTAGTATCGAAGATTTGAATTCTGTTGCTCATACTTTATTTGTTTATGGGGGTGGTCAGCGTCACTGACCGGTTTTGTTCTTTGTTCTATTTTTGATCGACCGACACCAACATGCGGATCTGGTTGCAGACCACGTTGCCCATCACTTCGGTGCCCAGAATTTTTTCGTGGGGTGTGGAAGCATCGGCGATGTCGCGGGTGCGGTAGCCTTCTTTCAAAGTTTGTTCTACCGCCTTGATCACGGTGTCGGCTTCTTCTTTGAGGCCGAACGAAATGTCGAGGAGCAGGGCTGCCGAAAGGATGGAGGCCAACGGGTTGGCTACACCTTTTCCGGTGATGTCGTGCGCGCTGCCGTGAATGGGTTCGTAGAGGCCCACGGTGTCGCCCACCGATGCGGAGGCGAGCATGCCCATGGATCCGGCAATCTGCGAGGCTTCATCGGTGAGGATGTCGCCAAAAAGATTTCCGGTCACCACCACATCAAAGCTCTTCGGATTTTGGATGAGCTTCATGGCGGCGGCGTCCACAAACATGTGTTCCACCGTCACGTCGGGATATTGTTTGGCCACATCCTGCACCACTTCACGCCACAGGCGCGAGCTTTCCAGCACGTTGGCCTTGTCGACCGACGTGAGTTTTTTGCTGCGGGTTTGTGCGGCCTTAAAGGCTTTGTGCGCGATGCGTTCCACTTCATAGCGCGAATAGATCATGGTGTCGTAGGCCGTGTCGTTGTTGTCTTTGCGGCCGCGTTCGCCGAAGTATACATCGCCGGTGAGTTCGCGGAAGAAAAGAATGTCGGCGCCTTTCAGAATTTCGGGCTTGATGCTGGAAGCTTCCAGCAGTTCGTCAAAAAGTTTGATGGGGCGAAGGTTGGCATAGAGGCCAAGTTCCTTGCGCATCTTCAACAAACCTTGTTCGGGACGGATCTTTGCCGACGGATCGTTGTCGTATTTGGGATGGCCCACGGCGCCGAATAACACGGCGTCCGAATTTTTTAGTTTCGTCAGGGTTTCGTCCGGCAGCGGGTTGCCGGTGGCTTCGATGGCTTCGTGGCCAATGAGGGCGTAGTCAAAAATAAATTCATGACCAAAGCAGTCAGCGATCTGCTCAAGAACTTTTTTTCCGCTGGTCGTTACTTCTTTGCCGATGCCGTCGCCGGGAAGTATGGTAATTTTCTTCTTCATCCTATGCGTTAGTGTACTAATTCAAAATGACGTATTTCGTCGCGTAAGCTCAACAGGTAGTCGATGTCGTCGTAGCCGTTGGTGAGACAGGTCTTCTTGTAGGCGTTGATGTCGAACGACTCGGACGAGCCGTCTTCCAAAACCACTTTCTGTTGCGACAAGTCTACGGTGATGGGTGTGGCTGGATTTTTTTCGATGGCGGCGAATATCTTTTTCAGAAACTCGTCCGACACCTGCACGGGCAACAGTGCGTTGTTCAGCGCATTGTTTTTGAAGATGTCGGCAAAGAAACTGGAGATCACCACGCGGAAACCATAGTCGTAGATAGACCAGGCGGCGTGTTCGCGGCTGCTGCCGCATCCGAAGTTTTTGCCGGCCACCAGGATTTTGCCGGTATAGGTGCCGTTGTTTAGTATAAAATCTTTCGGCGTGTCGTCGCTGTTGTAGCGCCAGTCGCGAAACAGGTTTTCGCCAAAGCCTTCGCGCGTGGTGGCTTTCAGAAAGCGCGCGGGAATGATCTGGTCGGTATCAATATTTTCGATCGACAGGGGCACTGCCGTGCTTTTGAGCGTTATGAATTTTTCTTTCGACATAAGTTTTTTTCTTTCCTTACTTAAAAATTTCACAGCCCTACACCAGGCTGCGCACGTCGGTTACTTTGCCGGTGATGGCGGCTGCGGCGGCACTGAGCGGACTGGCCAGGAAGGTTCTGGACTTGGGTCCCTGACGTCCTTCAAAATTCCGGTTCGAGGTGCTGATGCAATATTTGCCCGCGGGAATTTTGTCTTCGTTCATGCCCAGGCATGCCGAGCAGCCGGGTTGACGAAGTTGAAACCCTGCCGCTTCAAAAATTTTATCGAGGCCTTCTTCGCGCGCTTGGTTTTCCACTTGCTTGGAGCCGGGCACTACCCACACTTCCACGTTGTCGGCTTTCTTCTTGCCTTGCACCATGTTGGCCACGAGGCGAAGGTCTTCGATGCGGGCGTTGGTGCAGCTGCCGATAAACACATAGTCAACCGCTTTGCCCAGGATGGCCGAGCCGGGTTCGAGGCCCATATACTCAAGCGACTTCGAGAATGATGTTTGTTCGCTGAGGTCTTTCAGTTCGTTCACGGTAGGAATGCGGTCGGTCACCTTGATGCCCATGCCGGGGTTTGTGCCATAGGTGATCATGGGCGCGATGTCGGCTGCGTCGAAGGTGAGCACGAGGTCGTAGGCGGCGTTGTCGTCAGACTTCAGTTGTCTCCATTGTTCCACCAGGCGGTCGAACGTTTCGCCTTGTGGCGCAAACTTTCTGCCTTTGATGTAGTTGAAGGTTGTTTCGTCGGGGGCAATCAAACCACCGCGTGCGCCCATCTCGATGCTCATGTTGCAGATGGTCATGCGTGCTTCCATGCTGAGGTTGCGAATGGCATCGCCGGCATATTCCACGAAATAGCCCGTGGCACCGCTGGCCGACAGCTTGGAGATGATGTAGAGGATAATATCTTTTGCCAACACGCCCTTGCTGAGTGTGCCGTTCACTTCGATCTTCATGGTTTTTGGACGATACTGCAACACGCACTGTGTGGCCAGTACCTGTTCCACTTCGCTGGTGCCGATGCCAAACGCGATGTTGCCAAAGGCGCCGTGCGTAGAGGTGTGGCTGTCGCCGCACACGATGGTCATGCCGGGCAGCGTGAGGCCGAGTTCGGGGCCGATGATGTGCACGATGCCCTGGTAGGGATGGCCGAGGTCGTAGAGTTCTACGCCAAATTCCGCGCAGTTTTTGCGCAGGGTTTCCACCTGGTGACGCGACAGGGCTTCCTTGATGGGAAGGTGTTGATCTTTTGTGGGCACGTTGTGGTCGGCCGTGGCCGTGGTGCGTGCCGGGTTAAAAACTTTGACACCGCGTTTGCGCAGGCCGTCAAAAGCCTGGGGGCTGGTCACTTCGTGGATGAAATGGCGGTCGATGTACAGGGCGTCGGGGTGGCCTTCGCTGCTCTTCACCACGTGGGCATCCCAAATTTTGTCGAATAATGTTTTTTGTTGTGGCATCTGTCTGGTAGGCGAGCTTGTAACAAGTGTTAGTTTGCTCTGCGCTGTTTAAAATGAAACCGCCCCGTCCTGATTTTGCATCGGGACGGGGCGGGTTGTAAAGGTCCGGTTTTATGAAATCATCTCATGGGAGATGTACCTAATTTTAACTTAAAAAATTGCGAGAGGATTTTGATTCACGAAGATGATGAAATCTGCGCCCTACATCAACGAATTGTTAAAAAATATTTAACTCCGCTAACAAGTGTTATTTAGTATTTAGTCGATAGTCCTGAGTCTTGAGTTCGTCGATTTTTTGGAAGCTCCCCTTCGGTCCTTCGCGGTATGCTTTTGATTTCAGGCATTGTATCGTTTGCAGAAACAACAAACTCAGAGCTCCCGAAATACTCAAGACTAAATACTAACGACTCAGGACTGGTCGCTAGACATCCATCGAGTCATACACAATCACTTTCTCCCACAGGTGCGAGCAGTTCTCGATAAACTTGAGGTGAATGGGATGTGTCTGGTAGGTGGCCTGGCCGGCGAGGTCGTCGAACAACATGAGTTCGGAAGCGGCGTAGCTGTTGTCTACAACATCGCGCTTTTCTGTGCTGGCCGGAACACCAATGTGCAGCGAGCGGATGGTTTCAATTTTCTCGAGTGTGCGAAGTCCTTCGAGAAGTTTTTGAAGATCTTCTTTCGAACCGGGGTTCTTCAGCCAGAAGAACACATGGTGAGCAAGTTGTTTTTTATTTTTTGTTTCCATAGTCGATGGTGAAGTTGTGGCGGCATGGGCCACGGTGGCCACGCCGGCGGTGAGTGCTGCAGCGCTGGCCAGGAATGTACGACGGGTTTGTTTGTTCATGGTGTTCATTTTTTTGGACGTACGAAAAATACGATCAGACAATAATAAAAAATCTTTCCGGAAATGTCCGTGCCCACCTGTACTCAATCTGGATTCAATCGTCCGAAAGGGCTTCAAGGTATCAAAAAAGGAAGGAATACGCGAGACATGCCGCCGCGCTAAAATTTTAGCGTGAACTTAAATCGTGATCTCAATCCGGTTTCCCTCTGGATCAAGCACCACACTTTCATAATAGCCATCGCCCGTGGTGCGCGGCTCACCGGCAATGCTGTAGCCGTCTTTTCGCAGGCGCTCGGTCAGGGCATCAACATTTTCTTTGCTGCCCACAGACGTGGCAAAGTGCGCGATGCCCATCCACTGTTTTCCATCGTCGGGACCCGCGGCAATGCCCGGCATTTGCATCAACTCAAGCCGGCAGCCTTCCGAGAAAGAGAGAAAGTAAGAATGAAAATTTTTTTTGGGATTGATGTATTTTTCATTGGCCACCGCATCGAAATAGCGGACATAAAATTCCTTCAGGTTGTCGATGTCTTTCGACCAGATGGCAAGGTGTTCAATTTTCATTCTTACAAAATGTGAAATACGGTTCTTGTTATTTCAAATAGTCAGGCAGCGCCACGCCGGCTTTCAGCACATCGTCGGCAATGGGTGGTTTGCGTTGAATTTCCAACGGCACCACGCCGGCCCAGATGTCGAGCGCATAGTCTTCTTCGTCGTCTTTCGGACCACCGGTTCTAACCTTGGCAGAGGCTTCATCGATCTTGAACGAAAGCAGCATGGTGGCCTTCCATTCGCCACTGTTGGGTTTGCGCACGTCGTCCCAACGGCCCGGCTGCATCTTGTTGGTGAACACTTCCAACGCCTTGTATAGCTCGTCGGCATCGTCCACTTTTTCGGGCGTGCTGAAGATCACCACCGAGCGATAGTTGACCGAGTGGTGAAACGCCGAACGCGCCAGCACCAACCCGTCGATGAACGTGACACCGATAGACACCGGCGGCTTCTTTTCGGCCAGCTCGCGCATATAGAAACTGCCTACGGAACCGTGGAGGTACAATTTGTCGCCGATGCGGCAAAAGCCCGTGGGAATTTGAAAGGCCTGCCCGTCGCGCGCATAGGCCAGCGTGCAAAACAAACCCTCGTCCAATATGGAATACACAACGTCTTTGTCGTATACACCGCGCTTGGGAAGACGCGTGATTTCGGTTTTGTCGGTGATGGGGAATTGTGACATGGTGATTATGATTTACGGGGAATGAAAAAACAATGCTCGAAGCGTTTCATGCCGATTTTCGGATAATATTCCTGCGCAGCCGGTGCGGCCAGCAACAACAGCATGGTTTGTTCGCCGGAAACTTTGTGCGTTTCTTCAATCAGTTGTTTGCCGATGCCTTGCTTTTGATAGGCTTCGTCAACGGCAAGGTCTGACAGATAGCAGCAAAACGAAAAGTCGCTGAGTGCTCTCGAAATTCCCACCAGCGTTTCGCCATCCCACGCGGTCACCAGCACGTTGCCGTGGTCGAGCATGCTTTGAATGGCCTGCGGGTTGTTGACCGGCCGCCGTGCTGCCAACGTGGAACGTTTCAACAAATCTGTGAACGCCTCGACGGTGAGTTTCACATCGCTGCGATAGAGTATCTGGGGAGCTGCCATTTTTTTTATTTACTGATTTGCAAAATAATTTTTCCGAACTGATGGCCCTCTTCCATGTAGCGCATGGCTTCTTCTGCCTGTTCGAGGGGAAATGTTTTGTCGATGACGGGCTTGATGTTCCGGCTCTCCAGGAAATCGAGCATCGACAAAAATTCGTCGCGTGTGCCCATCATGGAACCATGAATGGAAATCTGTTTGGAGTACAGCAGTCGGGTGGCGATGTCGGTGATGTTGCCGTTGGTGCGTCCGAAGTTCACGATGCGACCACCGGGCATGGCCAGTTCGATGAGTTTCGAAAACTGGTTTCCGCCTGCACTGTCGATGATGATGTCGAAGCCCCCGCCACTTTCCTTAAGCGCCTGCTGCACCCAGTCCGGATCGTTATAGTTGAAGCCGCCCAGTGCACCGAGCTGTTTTGCCTTTGCAATTTTTTCGGGCGAGCTGGACGTTACATACACGCGACCCTGATAGCCCACCGCCAACTGCAACACCCACAACGCCGCGCCACCACCAATGCCGGTGATGAGCACTTTCTCTTTGCTGCGCAGGCGTGCTTTCGAAAAGAGCGCGCGATAGGCCGTGAGCGCCGCCAACGGCACGGCTGCAGACTCGGCCGATGTGAGGTGCTCGGGCTTTTCGAAAATATATTTTTTGGAGATCACGATGTAGTCGCTAAACGTTCCGTTGTCGGGATAGCCCAGAATGCGAAACGAGTTGCCTTGCACAATGGGATTCTCTCCCCAATCGAGGGCAGGGTTGATGATCACCTCCATGCCGATGAACAACGGGTCCACATCTTCGCCCACTTCTTCGATGACACCGCAGCCATCCGAACCCAGAATGTTCCCTTCGGGCGAGAGACTATCCTTTTCGCGCCACACCCAGATGTCGAGGTGGTTCAGCGCGGCGTGCTGCAGGCGCACCAGCACCTGGTCTTTCACGGGTCTGAATTTTTTGATGTTTTGCACCACCAACGGATGGTCTTTGCCTTTGAAGAAAACTGCTCTCATAAAAAATTAGAAATAGTGATGCAAGCCGTGCTTTGAAACGCGGTGTTGCGATATATACAGCGGTGTTGCGATATATACAATAGGTTATTGGGCAATAAAAATTCCTCCTGCTGCCGGTGGGTAGCAGGAGGATAGTGCATTAACGTGCAGGAATGATATAGTTCCAGCCAAACACGTCGGCCTCGAAACCAAGGCGGATGTTGTTCAGCTTTTCTTTGACGCGTTGCTGGAAGCTGTCGGGCGTCACGGCCGGCACGTTGTAGTCGGTGCCGTGAATGTTGATGGCGGCGATGGGCGACACAACGGCCGCGGTACCTGCCCCAAAGGCTTCGGTGAGCGTTCCGTTTTTGAAAGCCTCTTCGATTTCGGCCACACTCACGCGACGTTCTTCTACGGTGATGCCCAGCGAAGGCGCCAGTTTCAAAATAGAATCGCGTGTCACACCTTCGAGCAACGCGGTGGTGAGTTTGGGTGTGATGAGCTTGCCGCCGATCACAAACATCACGTTCATCACACCGGCTTCGTCGATGTATTTATGTTCTTTGGCGTCGGTCCACAACACCTGGTCGAAGCCTTCCTGGCGGGCCACTTGCGTGGGATAGAAAGCGCCGCCGTAGTTGCCGGCGCATTTGGCAAAACCGGTTCCGCCTTCGGCTGCGCGCACAAACGTTTCTTCCACTTTCAGGCGTGTGGGTTTGCTGAAGTATGCGCCCGCGGGGCTTGTCAATACAAAGAATTTAAAGTGGTCGGCGATCTTCACACCCAGGCGTGGCTCGTAGGCAAACACCACGGGACGGAGATAGAGCGAAGCACCTTCGCTGGTGGGAATCCAGTTGGCGTCGGTTTCCACGATGGCGTGCAGGGCTTGGGTGAACAGTTCTTCGGGGATCTCGGGCATGCACATCCGGGCCAACGATTTGTTGAGACGCTCGCTGTGTTTCTGCGGACGGAAAATGCAGATGTCGCCGTTCTTGTTTCTGAATGCTTTCATGCCTTCGAACACCGACTGGCCATAGTGCAGCGAAAGCATCGCCGGCGACATGGGAATGTCTCCGAACGGAAGGATGGTGGGCTCCTGCCATTTGCCGTCTACATAGTCAACCATGAGCATGTGGTCGGAAATGTATTTTCCAAACTCCAGGTTGTTAAAATCAACTTCACTGATGCGTGATTTGGCAATGCGCTTCGTGGCAAAAGCAGGAATGGTTAGCGTGGTCATAGCGATGGTATTAAAGGAGTGAATTTCATCATTATCTTTTACATATTCTCCGTCTACGTAAATATTTTGTCGGTTTTGGCCTTGCCAACGCGGTTTTTGGTTCAAAACGGACGTAATCTGTGCATGTCGGTTTCTAAGTAACGCCCTAAACCGATTCCGGTTTTTTCAATTTGTCGGCCACGCTTTTCAATACCTCCAGCGCCAACTCCAGGTCGGCCCGTTCGGTGAGCCAGTTCGAAATGGCTGCGCGGATGCCGGGCACTCCCCGCAGTACGGTAGGCGTAAAAAACACGCGGCCATCGTCGCGCACCGCGGCCAGAAACTGTTGGATCGCGTCGGCCGTGACACCCTCCTGCTTTAGCGTGAAGCACACCACATTCATGCGCACGGGTGCCAGCAAGGTGAAGTCTTCCGAATTTTTCAACAGTTCGCCAAAATGGTGGGCCGCGTCGCAGTTGCGTTCCACCAGTTCGCGATAACCTTCTTTTCCATAGGCCATGAGTGTGAACCACGACGGCAACGCCCGGAAGCGTCGCGAGTTTTCGGGTGTGTAATGAAAGTAGTCGGGGCTTTGGGCCGGATCGCCCAGGTAGGCGGCGCTGTTTTGAAAAACTTTCAGTTGCACGCTCTTGTGGCGTGTGAACTGCATGGCCGCGTCGTAGGGAACATTCAACCACTTGTGCGCGTCGATGGTGATGCTGTCGGCGGCGTTGATGCCATTCATCAGCGCTGCATATTTTTCAGAGCACGCCGCAAAGCCACCAAAGGCTGCGTCGACGTGTAGCCAGAACGTAAATTTTGTTTTCAACTTTCCAATGGCCACCAGGTCGTCGAAGTCAACCGTGTTCACGGTGCCTGCGCTGGCCACCACGATGCACGGGCCTTGTTGTGCGGCAAGTTTTTGTTCGAGCGCGGCCACATCTATGGCTTCGCGTTCCGGTAGTGTGTCCACTTTCACAATCGCCTTGCGACCAACGCCCAGCATAGAGAGGGCTTTTGGAACGCTGGAATGTGGTGTGGCACTCAACACAACCAGCGGTGCGCTGCCTGCCATGCCGTCGTTGCTGAAGTCAAGACCGTGTTGTTCGCCAACCCATTGGCGAGCCTGTGCCAGGCTGGTGAAATTTGAAATGGTGGCGCCCGTCACAAACGAACCAAAATAGGCATCGTCAAGACCAAACATCTCTTTAAAGAAGTGAATGGTTTGTCGCTCAATCTGTGGTGCAATGGAATCGTTGCTGCCACAGGCATTCTGATCGTAGGCACTCACCAGCCAGTCTGCTGCAACCGATGCGGGTGTTGATCCGCCGGTCACAAAACCGAAATAGCGCGGGCCGGCACTGTTGGCCATTTTGTCGGCAAAGTGTTTTCCAAAATAATCAAGCGCGGCCTGTGCGCCCATGCCTTTGTCGGGCATATGTTCGAGGGCGATGTCGGCAACGAACCGGCCGGGCGCCAGCGTGTCTTGCCGGGCAAAATATTGTGCGGCCAGCTGCTGGGTTTGGTTGAGTATGGCCGTCAGGTTTTGGCGGTCGTGTTGCAAGAGAGGATGCATGGTTCAGGAATTTAGCGTGTTGATGATTTCCGAAACACGAACAAGGTGATGATCGTCGTGTTCCGATTCGAAGAAGGCAAGATCGACCGGGTTTAGCGTGATGTTGAGGCGCGGATGAACACTGGTCTTGAGGAAGTCTTCGTCGCGCAGCGAACGAAAGCGTTGCAGCTTGATGGCACGGTTGCGCCGGAACAATGCGATGATTTCATCCACGGGTACAACATTGTAGTCGCGCTGCAAGCCCGGCACAGCCGGGGCCAGCGTGGGGGCGCTGCTCAAAATCTGTTCGAGCCTGCGCAGCGCCACTTCATCCATCTCAGCGAGGTGCGCGATGTTTTCTTTCACCGACCATTTGTTGTCGAGCTTGCGCGACAGCAATTCGTCGGATATGCCTTTCACTTTCGCATCCATACGCACCGCCGTGCCTTCCTGGCGTTCCAGTAGAAACGGGAGCAGGCCGGCGGCCAGGCCGGTGGGAAATGTGCGTTTGAGCCAGTCTGATTTTTGCATAGATAATTTTTTTAAACGCCTCGGATCTTCAACAGCAAATACAAATCACGCGTTGGCGAGCGCGGCCACCACGGCGGTGGGCATGTGGTGCACGGGGAAACTCACCGAGCGTGCAATGAAACACATGGCGTGGGCTTCGTCGTGCAGGGCGTTGGCTTTGTCGGTCATCGATTTGTCTTTCACCGTCACCACCGGGTGTAGTGTCACCTCCAGAAATTCGCCACTGCCGTCGGCATTCTCGCGCATGGTGCCCGCGGCGTTGTCTACGTAGTCTGTCACAATCACGCCGTTCACTGCGCACACATGCAGATACCACAGCATGTGGCAACTCGACAATGAAGCCACCAACAGTTCTTCAGGATTGTAGCGTGTTTTGTCGCCGCGAAATTTTGGATCGGACGAGCCGGGTATTTCGGGTTTGCCTTCCGCCGAAAGGAGGTGGCTGCGTTCATAGCCCTTATAATCGGCCGTGCCGTTGCCTTTGTTGCCGGTCCACGCGAGGGTGGTGGTGTAGTGATGGGTCATGGAGTCAGGTTATTTTTTTCTTGTAGAGCAAGTCGGTTTGCAAATCGGTTCCCAACAGAAAATCGTGCGAGGCATATTGTTCAAATCCCCACTTTTCATAGAAGGCGCGTGCGCGGGGGTTGCGTTCCCACACGCCGAGCCAGATGGTGTTGTATGCTTTTGCTTTCGCGAAATCCAGACACGTCTGCAACAAGGTTTTTCCCACGTTCTTGCCGAGATAGTTGCTGTCGGAATAGATGCGCTCCAATTCGATGCTGAAGGTGTCCGGGGGAGCTTCTTTGTTTGGATGCATGCGCAGTTTTGCATAGCCCACCGCCGTGCCGTCTAACTCTGCAATGAAAAAAACCGATAGCGCGTCGTTCAGCTCAAGGGTTAACTGTTCGGTTGTGAAATTTTTGTCGACATACATTTTCACATCCGGCTCGTGGTTGAGCGGGGCAAACGTTTCGTAGAACGTCTTCCAGCCTAAGCTGGCCAGCAGCGAGGCATCGTGCGCGGTGGCGGTTCGTATGGTGATGGCGTTGGTCATCAGGTCAGCGATAGTTCCATTTTAATGTTGCTGCGTTTGTAGGGTCCGTCAACGGGCACTTCCACAAAGCCAAGTTTCCGATAGAGAGCAATGGCTGTTTCGAGCACGGTGTTGGAATAGAGGATGATGGTGTGTGCACCCCGCTCGCGAGCCTTGTCGCGCGCAGCTTCGGCCAATGCCCGCCCGATTTTCAGTCCTCTATAATTTTCGTCTACCGCCATTTTTGTGAATTCATAAACACCCGGCTTCACAAACTTTAGCGCGGCCGTGCCCACCACGTTGCCGTTGCAGGTCGCCATAAAAATTTCACCACCGGGGGCGATGATGTGCACGTCGGGGTGTTGCAGCACCGAAACGTCGATGGGCTCCATCCAGAAATATTTTTCGATCCAATGCCGGTTCAGCGATTCGAAGAACGGCTGGTGCTGGGGCCGGTAGGTTTCGATGGTGAGCGTCACATTCTCCATGCGTTGTGCTGAGGTTTATGGCTAAGAAAATTTCCATCGACAATGAAAAGCTTCACACCCGTTTTGGATACGGTGCGATGCAGACTCACATTGTCGGACACCTGATAGCTCATGCCTTTCTCAAGACGGAAGCTGCGGCCGTCTGCAAGCTGTGATTCCATTTCACCCTCGAGGCAAAACAGCACATGGCCCGCCCGGCACCAATGGTCGGCTTCGTAGCCTTGCGAATATTCCACCATGCGCACACGAAACGTGTCGAACTGCAGCGTGCGCCACCTGGCCACGCCCGACGTGCCGCGATGTTCCGTTACGGGAAGGTTATCCCATTGCGTGGTATGAAAGAAGATAGGGTTCATTTTTTTTCTTAGCGGCTGAATTGCGCTTTCCACAAATCGCGCAGTTGATAGCCCTTGTTCACAATGTAGATGCCAGCCACGGTGACGGCGATGGCAATGCCGATTTTGGTATTGAGTTTTTCATCCAGCACCAGCCACCCGAGAATGACGGCCACCACGGGATTGACATAGGCATAGAGCGAAACAATGGTCATGGGCAGATTGCGCAGCGCATACGAATAGCATGCATAGGCCACAATGGACCCGAACACAATGAGGTAGAGCAATGAATAGACCGGCGTGGGCGACCAGTTCACCACCGTGAGGTCGTCGAACAAAAGGGATGCTGGAATAAGCCACACACCGCCAAAAAACATTTGCAGTGCAGCATTGAGAAACAGGTTGCCAACCGTGCCGCGTTTTTTCAACCACACGCTTCCGCCAGCCCAGGCCACCACGCCCACGAAGATGGCGAAGATGCCGATCTGGTATTCAAGCTTCGAAAACTCGGTGACGTGTTCGCCAAAGATCATGACAATGCCGACCAGGCCTACCATCACGCCGAGAAGGATGGGCACGGTGGGTTTCTCTTCGCGGTTCACCGTGAGGTTCACGAGAATCACCATCATGGGCATGAGCGAGCAGAGGATGGCGGCCACGCCGCTGGGAATGAGCACTTCGGCCCAGGCCACAAGGCCGTTGCCCAGCGAAATCATGAAGAAGCCGGCCACGGCCTGACGCTGAAGCTGTTCGCGCGACGGAAACTTCTCCTTCATCACAAACAGCATGAAACCTCCCAACAGCAGGCCCGCCGCCATTTGGCGGATCACCACAAAGAGGAAGGGAGGAAAGTGAACAACGGCTACACGCAAGGCCAGGTAGGTCGTGCCCCAGATGATGCAGATAGCTCCCAGTGCGATGTAGGCAACCAGTAAATCTTTTTTCAAGTGTGCAGGGGTTAAAGGGTGATGAATTAGTGTGAGTGTTTGGTGCGGGTGTGGAAACATTCAAAAGTTCCTATAAATACGGAAAAAAAACAGTTTCAGTTTTATGTATTTTGACCAGATCAGTTTAGGCCAGTACATGATTGGGTTATCAAACATTTTTGAACAGACCGATTGCCCCCATCAAGATGCGCTTGTGATGGATATTTTTCGAACTTCGCGACCAAACAGTCTACGGATGAAAAAAAGCTACAGCGATCTAAATGTTCTGGACGAAACGGATAGATACCTTCTCGGGCATTATTTTGAGGACGCTTATATCATCGACAAACAGAGCGGAGATGACATATTTCATGACGATTTCTATGGTGACCCCACGTGTGGTTTGATTAGCAGGAACAACGATTGGGCGGTTATCGCCGGAGAACATATAACCGTGTGGAAGAACGGCAAGGGTGTGATCGTAAACCAAGCCGAACTCCGATGGGTACATTCCCTGCGGACAAAGGATCAGCGCATTATCGAAATTCTCATAGACCCCTGGGCCGACCACTCGGCCATTTGGACGCTGGACATTACGAATATGAAATTTCAAAAGGTCCGTGATTTTAATGACTATAAAGACGAGAACGTGACCGATAATCTCACATGGTGAGTAGTCGGAAACTGGCGAGATAATTTTATGCGTTAGCCATGCCGTTGTGTCAGAAAAAGACATTGTGCTCGTGCAGTCATTAACAGCGACAACTTGCCTCGTCGGCACAACTCATCCTCCCAATATTTGTGCGTTGCCACAGCTATTCCCGATTGCTGTTTGAACATGCTACGTGATGTGGTTCTATTTTCTTTTTTGTCTCTATGAAGACTCCGATTGTGCAACCGTTTGATATTGAAAGATGAATTTTTTACGGAATAAAACTTTATAGCGTGTTGATTATGCCATATATTAGATAAGCAACCTGATTCATTGACCAAACAAAAATTTGTTTCGCTCCTCGACGCCAACTGACGGGGCAAACAAATGAAAGCACGGAAAAGCCTATGTCTTGGTGCCCTGCGTGTACGCCCCACGTTAGCACCCTAAGAGACCGGCCCCTTCACGTGTCGTTGTGCCTGATAGTTTCGATGCGATAAACAAGCGCAGGGCGGTGGTGTAGGTATGGATTTGTTTATCTCCCGTTACCAGTTTTCTGAGACCTAAACCCAAAATCTATACCTATGAGAAAAATCTACTACCTGCGAATCTGACAACACGGAGCACTTGCTGCTTCTGCAGATGAAAATCAAAAAAAAATCTGAGCATCGTTTCGCCATCCACGGCTGAAGTGTTTTAAAAAACACGTTCACGCAACGTTTCGGGTGGCGACAGGCCCTGCTTTTTTCTTTCTCCAACCTTGTGTTCGCAAGGTCGAGGATCTGTATTGTCAAAACTTTAACCTAAACAACCATGAAACAAAAATTTTACCTGTGCCTTATCTTTCTACTCATCACCCTGCCCACGTTCGCGCAGCAGGTAACGGTGTCGGGCACCATCACGGCCTCGAGTGATGGCACGCCCCTTGCCGGTGTGAGCGTTATTTTGAAAACTGCTCCCGGCAAAGGAACGTTGACCGATGGCGATGGCAAATACACCATCACGGCAACGCCTGCCGACGTGCTTGTGTTTTCGTTCATTGGCTTTGCTTCTACCGAAATTCCCGTGGGTGCCAACCGTACCATAGACGTGCCGTTGCAGGAGTCGATGCACGAACTGGGCGAGCTCATTGTTACCGGAAGCCGCGGCATGGGTCGCACCGCGCTGGAGACGGCCGTGCCCGTGGACATCATTTCAATAAAGGATATTATGGGCGACTTGCCACAGATAGATCTGGCCCAGATGCTCACCATGCTTGCCCCCAGCTTCAACGCGGTGCGCTCGCAGGGTGGTGACCTGGATTCGCACGTTGACCCCATCCAGTTGAGAAACCTCGCGCCCAATCAAACGCTGGTGCTGGTGAATGGCAAACGTCGGCACACGTCGGCACAGCTCATCATCTCCACGGCGGTGGGCAGTCCGTCTACATCGGTAGACATGATGCTGATTCCGGCAGCGTCGGTAGACCACATTGAAATTTTGCGCGATGGTGCCGCGGCGCAATATGGATCGGATGCTGTGGCCGGTGTGATCAACATTGTGTTGAAAAAATCTACCAACCGGCTCTCGGGCAGCTTCACGGGCGGTGGCTACATGAACTCGGGTGGCGACGGTGGAAAATATACCGAAGATGGCAAGCCCGATGGATACAACTATCAGCTGTCGGCCAACTATGGTTTCAGTCTTGGCAAGAAAGGGTTCATCAACATTTCGGGCGAGCTCACGCAGCGTCGGCCCACGTTGCGTCCTTTTGTGAACGACTGGAATGTGTATGACGGAACGTATCTCACGAATCAGCGCACCGACAAATTTGGCAACCCCGTCATCACCAACCCCGAGTTGGTAGCGGCGCAGGCGGCGGGCAATGCCACGCTGGCGGCGTCGCTTGCCACGCCCGAAGGATTGATGGGTGCGCGGGGTCTGAAGCAAAGCGATTTTGCGGTGTGGGCCGGTTCGCCCGCCATCACCATGGGAACGGTTTATTTTAACTCCGAAATTCCCATCGATGAAACCACAACGTTCTATGCCTTTGGCGGCATGGGCTATAAATTTCTGCAAAGCTATTCGTGCTACTATCGTCGCCCCGAGCAAACCGATCGTTTCAACTATCTGCTCTATCCCAACGGCTTTCGCCCGGAGATGACCACCAACACGTCCGACATCTCCACCACCATGGGGATTCGTGGCAAGATTGGAATCTTCAACGTGGACTTCAGCAACACCTATGGCAGGAACAAGAGCCGCATCGGCATGGTGAACACCATGAACGCGTCGCTGGGATCGAACTCGCCCATCAACATGAACCTGGGCACACACGCGTTCTCACAAAACACAACCAACCTCGACTTCTCAAAATATTTCCCGGAGGTGATGCGCGGCCTGAACATTGCGTTTGGCGCCGAGATGCGTGTTGAAAATTATAAGATCATTAAAGGACAAGACGAAGGGTTTACCTATGGCGACGCCGGTGTGGTGACCGTGGGTGAAGATGGTTTTCTGGTTGGCCCCGATGGCAAACCGCTTGAAGATGGCAGCAGCACACCCATTGTTGATGCCAACGGCAACCCGCTGGAAGTAACGAAAGGCGAAAAGGTGACGGTGAAATCGCTGTCGGCCAACTGCCAGTGTTTTGCGGGCTTTGGTCCCAAGAATGAGCGCGACGAATTTCGCACCGATGTGTCGGCCTATATCGACGCAGAGTTGAACCTTACGGAAGACTTCATGATTGCCGGTGCAGCGCGCGTGGAGAACTACTCTGACTTTGGCGACGTGGTGATTGGCAAGTTCGCGGCCCGCTATTCCATTCTCGACAACCTGTCGCTTCGCGGCTCGCTCTCTACCGGCTTCCGCGCACCGTCGTTGCAGGAACTGAACTACACCACCACAGCCACTGTGTTTGTGACCGACCAGAACGGCGTTCCACAACCTGTGGACTACACTACGTATCCTTCGAACAGCACCGCCGCCCGTGTGCTGGGCATCAAGAAGCTGACCGAAGAACGTTCGAAGAGCTATGGCCTGGGGTTTGCCTACCAGGTGTCGCACAAGCTGGAGTTTAGCGTGGATGCCTACCAGATCGACGTGGACGATCGCATCTTCCTTACGGGTGCGTTCAACGCAGCAGAGGTTGGCAACAACTATGACCAGGTGATTGGCAGCCAGGGGGAAGCCCAGTTTTTTGTGAACGGTGGCGACATTCGTTCCAAGGGCATTGAGCTGGTGGGCAACTACACCACCGCCGTCAACAAGTCGGTGCTCACGTTTAACGCGTCGGCCATCTTTAGCCGCAACCAGGTGATTCATAAAAAAACACTGGATCTGAACGCTGCCAACATCAGCGAAGAAGCGTTGGTGAACAAATACCTGAACCGTCAGGTAATTGGCCAATTTGAAACCGGCACACCCCGCACAAAGTTTATCGGCTTTGTTCAATACAAGCTCGGCAAATTCTCGACGCTGTTTCGCGGCACCTACTATGGAAAAGTTACGGAACTGTCGACTTCGACAAACGCCAATGGCGAATTCTGGGATCAGACTTTTAGCGGACAAACCGTGTTTGACCTTAGCGTGAGCTACGACATCACGAAGAACCTGAAGTTCTCGGTAGGTGGCAACAACATCTTCGACAAATATCCCGAGTTGTTGCGCGAAGAAAACCGCGGCTTCTACCTGTATTCAAACAACCAGCAAGGCAGCAACGGCGCATACTACTACGGTCGCGTTTTGTTCTCATTCTAAACTCTTAGCATCATGAAAAACATACTGAAAACGAAAATAGCTTCCCTCATGCTGATGGCATCGGTTGCCACAACATTGCTTAGTGCCTGCGAACAGGTGAGTGTGAATCCCGAACTGGGCACGGCACCCGGCGGCGGAACCATCACCACGTTCAAAGCCTACACGCTTGATTCTATTCCCGGCACAGGACGCGTGTATGGTCGCGTGGTGTTCTGGCTCGACAACGCCAACAACACGCTGGTGCAGGTGTCGCTCTACAACACCAAGGCAGGCTCGTCGTATCCCACGGGTCTTTATGCTGGCACGGTGGCTGGCGGTTCCTCTACTTCGCTTGCCGCGCTGACACCGGTTGACGGCGAAGCGGGTGAGTTTGCGCCGTATAAATATTTTGTTGTGGGCAAGAAAGATTTTTATGAATCGCTGGATGAACTTGACGGACACGTGAGCATTTTTCTGGAAGACGATGCCGTTGCCGTGGGCGATGTGGGCCTGAATGCAGAGCCCGTGCAGGTTGGAAATTGAGTTGGCTTTTTGTTTATATAAAGGAGGCTGTTGTAGGGCGTACGACAGCCTCTCTTTTTTTATAGCGTTCCCATTACATGCCGGGGGGCATCGTTTTGCGATAGACTTTTTTCACGACGCGTGGTGCCGAAAACCGGTAGCCCAATTCAAACCCAATGTAGCGACTGACGGTGGAGAGCCCGATGTATTGCAGGGCAGCACTGCTCCACTCGTATTCATAGCGCACGCCGCCATAGAAACGCCGCGACTGATAGCCGATGCTGGCTTTGCCTTCGGGATTAAAAACAAGGGCTTCGCGACTGGCGGTTTTTTGCTGTGACTGATCGATGTATTTATAGAGATAGAGATTGACGGAAGGGAACACGACCAGCGATGCGAAGAAACGTCTATTAAAAACAAACGTGCCTCCCACGCCGGGAGCAACTTTGAACGTTACGCGTCGCAGCGTGGTGATGTTGGCAAAGGCCGGATCGAAGTGGCGTTGCTGTTCGCGGGAGATCAGTGCAGAGTCGCCCGACAGTTGGTTATAGTAAGCACCCGCCTTGAACAACACGCCGGCCTGGCTGCGTACCTGGCGTTGCGAGAAGGTGATGGGCGCGGTGTAGGAATATTTTTTCCAGTTCACGTTGTAGAGCGCCTCCAGCTGAAACTCTTTGTTCAACAAATCGGGGCGCAGGCGATAGGGGCCAGCGGGATTTCGATTGATGTCGCTGACGTCGGTGAGGCCTTTGATGCGGATGTATTTGAATTGAAAGGAGTAGGCACTGCCCGAGAATTTGATGGTGGCGGTGCGGTAGGCGCTGGGTGCATAGGCATCGTTTTTTTGCAGCCCCGACTTGAGCAGGAACGCAAAGCCGGCGGCCACAAACCGATAGCTCGCCGAAAAGCCCATGACGTCGGCTATGTTGGTGCGGAAGTGGGAGGTTGCCGCGGCGCTTCCGGGACCGCGCGGGCCCAGGTTGAAGCGAATGCCGGGCGAGAGGATGTGGGTGCCCACCGACAGGTAGTTGGGATAGGTTTTGATGTAGGCCGTGTCGAGCGGTGCGGGTTTGATGCGCAGGCGCGGGAAAAACTTTTTATAGAATTTGTCGGGATGCAGCAGCACATTTTCCTGAGCCCTGGCGGCGGAAACGAAGAAGACCAGGATGAAGAACACCCACGTGACAGGAAACAATTTCATAGCGTATGCACTGGATTACATAACCTGAAAGTAGCGCTTTTGTTAGAATCGCGATGAAAGCGTCCTTCTGCTGTGTGGGCTGCGTTAATTTTTTTTTGGTTGATCGATTTTTTTCGCGGCCCTCGGTTTTTGTTTTCGACGGGCATAGTCCACCAGATCTTTTGGGTAGTAGGGATTGTCGCGATAGGCGCTGTCGTCGAGTTTGAGCACGATGGTGATGGCGGCGCTTTCGAAGCTCCAATAGCCGAAGTAGTTGTAGTGTGCCGACGTGTGGCTTTCGTGCCACGAGAAGTTTGCGTGTGCGGCATACCATTGTTTGTCGAGGTAGTTTTTGATGCGGCGTTGGGCGAAATGTTTGCGCTGTTGTGTGGCCAACGCGAGGTTTTGGTGTGGGTCTTTGGTGGTGGGCAAAGGTGGAAGCGGATGTGTTGGGTCAAAGCGGGCCAGCAGGTAGTGCAGCAGGTAATGATTGGGGTGTTGGGTGCGGGCCAGTTGAATAAAGGGTTGAATTTGGCTGTGAGGAAGACGCAGCAACACGGCCAGCGAAAACATCCAGAGAAGGTCGGTGGGATCGCACGGCGTGTTGTCAGTCTTGCCGAGGTAGTAGCGTATTTCGGCAAATGTTCGTTTGACGGCGCCCATGCTTTTGCCGGCAGAATATTGGGCCACGAGCTTGCGCAGCAGGTGGCGACCCACCTGAACGAGCCAGTGCCGGGCCGAAGCTTTGTTCCACCGCGTCCACTCGGCCACCGCGCAGGAGAGGAAGGCTTCGCTGGTTTCGTTTTGCAAGGCAATGTATTGGTGGAAGTAGGCCGGAGTTTTGAACGCGACGCGCATGACAGTTTTTTTTTGTTGAGCCTTCAGTTTAAAGCGCAAGACTGAAATGGCGTTGCAGCGGCAGGTTTGTTTTGCCTCGCGCCGTTCGCGAACCACCGATGGCCAAATCCAACAACCCGAATGCCCTGCAGCGAAGAGAAAGGTTGGGCAGTGAACGCGCCCGCCGCACGTGTGGACTGCGGTGCGTGAAGGATAGCAGCGGAAAGCCCGCAGTGCGGTGGGAATGGCGGGTTGGCGGACTTGTAGCGGATAGCCTGGTCCGCCAGCTGGCGGGCACGGCCAAAGGAGACTTCTTTTTTCTAACATGCCTTCTGAACAGGACGGGCGCCGTCTGAAATTTCTTTTGCTGCGATGTTGGGTATAGATGTCGGCGGAGTTTAATTTGTGTGCGAAATGTCTAAAAAATTGTCTGCCAGGTTCTTTATGGTAAAGCTTGTTTGTGTTTCTTCTCTGCTGTTGGTCCTGGCAACGGCGGCTTTTGCCCAACCCGGCATGCACCTGGTGAAGGTGGATGTGAACCTGTCGCTGGCCGACAGTGCGCAAAACGATGTGATGTTTGCGTCGAACGACTCCATTCATTTTGTGGCGGAAGACGGTAGCCATAGCGTGGCGTTTGGTGGCTACAGCAACAGCTACCGGTGGGAGAGTGGCGGTTTGCAAACGCGCAAGTTCAAGGCCACACTAAAACAGGACGAAGCGCGCGCCCGCGCCACGGTGGAAGTGGCGGGTGGCAAGAGTTTCAGGTTGCTCTACCTCTCTTATTTTTTCTGGGGTCCTTCGATGCGCAGCGACTCGCGGTTGCTGGTGAAGTATGCCAGTGGCGACAAGCGCATGTATGTGTGCCTGGACTTTTCGGAGGCGGTGAAAAAAACTTATGCCACGCTGCCACACGGTCGCACGGTGACGGTGGACTTGCCACAGCTGGCGTTTCGCGAAGGCTCCTACATTATTACCGACCTCGATCACCCCAACCTGCTGGCCGCGCCGGGACTCGACACGCTGGCGTTTCCGTTTACGGGCCGCGACCTCCGTTTCTATGCGCCGCATCTGAACGCGGTGGACCGGGGCATTAAGGGTATGGAAAAATATAATTGCAACCGGAAACCACCCGAAAGCCTCGCGTTGTCGAATCATCTTTTTATTGTGAAAAACAATTGCCACACGCCGGGCTCGTATAGCCTGCTGATTGAGCGCGACAGCCTGGTGAGCGATGCGTTGGTGATTTTTGAAGACGACAAAAAAAACGGGACCGACTTTGTGATCACCGAATTTGAAACCGTGAACGTGACGCGGGCAAAAGAAAAAGTGAAATACTTCTACACGATCGACACCGAATCGGGCAAGTTTATTCTGAGCTTTCCCAAACAAGCGCCGCGCACCAACCGCTCGCGGCAAAAAGAGAAGCCTGTGAAGGGCGGATAGCCTCACCCTTGCCCTGCGTTTATTTTTTCTGACGAATGTTTCGCGGCTTGTCTGTTTTTTGGCCGACGAATTTAAAGCCTTGACCTGCCGTGGCGTCTGTTGGCGGTGCAAGGACGGGGGGTGAAACAAACTGCAAAATTCTTTCAGTGGTGCGCGCTATTCTTGAGGCGTTCAAATCATCTTTTGCATGACACAACCCACCCGCACCACCCGCCGCGAGGCACAGCTGACACGACGGTTCCCCATCCTCACCGTTATTCCCGATGGTGAGCGACTCCATTTTGCCAAGATGGCTGGCCGCCACCCCATGGTGTGGGGCACGGGTTTGCTGGTTTTCTTTTTGCTGTTGCCCTTGCAAGCCCGAGGCATTGGGCTGGCGCAACATTTTTTAGAAGGCATGTATCAGCACGCCACGGTGATGTTGGTGATGTTGGTGTTTAACACGCCACTGCTGTGGGTGATGACGGCCATGCAAGCTTTCGTGATTAAACGCATGATCGGCCGCCGCACCAATGTGATGACAGAAGGAGAATAAAAAAAATCCGGTGTTTGAAATTGTTGTCGGTGGCGTTCACTCGGCCTCGCCATACATGGCTTCGCTGAGGCCTCCGATTTTTGCGAGGCGTATGAGGTGGCGCATGTCGTGTTCCAGTTGTTGCGTCATGTCGGCGAGGGTTTTCAGTTCGTCGCTGTCGAGTTTGTAGTGATGGCCGGTGTCGTCGTGATGCGACAGGTTTAGTTTGGAGAGGTAGAGCGACACTTCAATTTTGTATTCGGGAAAACGCGCCACGGCCGAGATGCCGCCGAAATGTTTTAGCGTGAGGTTGTTGTGTAGCAGGTAAAATTCGGAGTACAAATCTTTTTTCATGTATCGGTATTTAATGTTTCGGTATGCCCATGGGTGCATAGGTGACGAGTTCGTGGGGTGCGAAGGCGTGCACGCGGTTGTCGAAGAAGAACCGGGCCGTGTTGAGTGTGATGCGGTGCGACACATAGAGGTTGAGGTCGCTGTGCAGGAGAAAGTTTTTGGTGAGCAGTCGCTGGAGTGTGTCGAACTGGGTTTTCAACTCGGCCTCGAACGAGGGCAACACAAACGCACCGGCCACAAACACGAGGTCGGAGCGCTGATAGGGTGCTCGAAATTCGATGACGGGACTTTTGGCAATGTCCATCACAAACTTGATGCGCTCGTCGGGCTGGCGGGCCGGGCGAAACGTGACGTTGTTGACGCGCGACTGTTCGGAGAGATAGGTCACTTTGTTTGGGATAAACATTTCGTCTGCTTTCGCGGCGGCGACAGCCACCTTTTGGCGGGCTTTGTGTGGCGGCACCACGCAGGGCTGATCGAACGCCGACATGATGATGCGATGAATGTGTTCGTGGTCGGTGTCGAGGCAGAAAAATTCAAGAACCTTGATCATGGCTTTCGTTTCTCGCGAAAGTAAGCCTGCGCACTGCAACGGTATTTCAGTTTGAAACCTTCCGAAAAAGACAGCGCCTATGCGTTTTCAAACCTTCATGGAAACGGCTTGCAAAGGTTAAGTTTCCTGTTGTGATTTCAAATTAGGGCCGCGTCGCTTTTGGACCTTCGCTTTTTTCTCTACCTTTTCAGTCCAAACAAAAAAACAAAACGACTATGGGGCTTTGGGACAAACTTAAAAACGAACTCATTGATATTATTGAGTGGAAAGACGACAGCACCAACACTATGGTGTGGCGCTTTCCGCGCTATCAGGACGAGATCAAAACCGGCGCACAGCTCACTGTGCGCGAGAGCCAGGTGGCTGTGTTTGTGAACGAAGGGCAAATCGCCGATGTGTTCTCGCCGGGCCGCCACGAGCTGACCACCCAAAACATGCCGATCCTCACCACGCTGCGTGGCTGGAAGTATGGCTTCAACAGTCCCTTCAAGGTTGACATCTATTTTGTGAACACCAAAAACTTCACCGACAACAAGTGGGGCACAAAAAATCCCATCATGTTGCGCGATGCGGAGTTCGGACCCATTCGCCTCCGAGCCTTTGGAACCTATGCCATAAAAATTACAGACGCCGGAAAATTTATCAAGGAAATAGCCGGCACACAAGCCCACTTCACCACCGACGAAGTGACGGAACAACTGCGCAACCTGGTGGTGACGCGCTTCACCGACGCCATTGGCGAAAGCAAAATTCCGGTGCTGGACCTCGCGGCCAACTACGACGAGCTGTCCACCTTCATTTCGAACAAAGTGAATCCGGAGTTTGGTGAATATGGTTTGCAAATCACCAAGTTTCTGGTTGAAAACATTTCGTTGCCCACCGAAGTAGAGCAGGCGCTCGACAAGCGGAGCAGCATGGGCATTCTGGGCAACCTCAGTCAGTATGCGCAGTTTCAGGCGGCCAACGCGATGGAGGCTGCAGCAAAAAATCCGGGAGGCGACGCCAGCTCGGGCATTGGCATGGGCATGGGCTTTGCCATGGCGCAACAGATGGGACAAATGTTTAATCAACAAAATCAAAACAACAACAACGCACCCCAAGGACCACCGCCGTTGCCGGGAGGACAGGTTCAATATTTTGTGGCGGTGAACGGGCAACAACAAGGGCCCTTCGCGCTTGCCGCGCTGCAACAAATGACACAGCAAGGCACATTGACGCGCGACACGCTGGTGTGGAAACAAGGCATGGCCGCCTGGACAAAAGCTTCGGACGCCGCCGACCTCACGTCGTTGTTTGGCGCGGGTCCGCCACCACTTCCTCAATAGATAATAATCAGAAAAAAACATAGCGCGCGAGGCCACCATGCGCGAAATCATTTTGCGAAAAATGATGAAGGGAAAAATTTTGGAGCAGCAACACGCAAACAGCATTTGACGCCGCAAGGCAAAAGCAAAAAAATAGAATGAGTGATTTTACGGAAGCCACCAAGGCGGTGAACAACGAGCTGGCCTGCTCGGGCTGTGGGGCCGTGTTGAAATTTAAACCGGGCACGCTTAACCTGGCGTGCGAATACTGCGGCGCACAAAATGAAATTGCGCAGCCCGAAACCCGCGGCGAAGTGGAGGAGATCAGCCTCGACGATTTTCTGGCGCGCAACTTTGAGCACGAAGAAAAAATGGAAGTGGCTACCGTGAAATGCGAGAGCTGCGGCGCCACGTCCACACTCGACCCGCACATCAGCTCCGACAAATGTCCGTTTTGTGCGGCCACGCTGGTGGTGAAGAGCGGCACCACGTCGACCTTGCACAAGCCGCAGTATGTGTTGCCGTTTGGCATCGACATCAAAAAAGCAACCGACAGTTTTAAAGGCTGGCTCAGCAAATTGTGGTTTGCGCCCAACGACCTGAAACACTACGCCGACAGCGCCGATAAGCTGAACGGCATGTACTTGCCCTACTGGACGTTTGACTGCGATACCGACACAAGCTACACCGGCCAACGCGGCGAAGACTATTACGTGACCGAGTCGTATCAAACCGAAGAGAACGGCAAGACGGTGACGCGTACACGGCAGGTGACAAAGACACGCTGGTATCCGGCGTCGGGCAACGTGAACAATGTGTTTGACGATTTGCTGATTGAGGCCACGCAGTCGCTGAACCAGGGCAAGCTTCGTTCGCTGGAGCCGTGGGACCTGAACAACCTGATGGCCTACAACGATAAATATCTCAGCGGTTTTCGCACCGAGACCTATGCGGTGGATGTGCGCCGCGGCTATGACGAAGCCAAGAAGCGAATGGAGCCCGAAATACACAGCACTATTTGCCGCGACATTGGTGGCGACCGCCAGATGGTGCACTACACAAACACGACCTATCATCAACCGACATTCAAACACATTTTGTTGCCGGTGTGGATCAGCGCCTATCGCTACAACAACAAAGTCTACCAGTTTCTGGTGAATGCCCGCACGGGCGAAGTGCAGGGCGAGCGGCCGTATAGCGCTGTGAAAATTGCGTTGGCTGTGATTGGCGGATTGTTGCTGGCCGTTGTGCTGTATAGCATGTTTGGGAACAGTTGATGCGTGGTTTTTTCTAGGGTTTGTGTGCAAAAGAAGCAGGCATCACGCTTTCGGGGATTTTTTGAGCGGGAGGGAAGCTATTCCCAGGTGGAACAGTTTTTTTGACGTTGCCGGGGAAGAAAACCGCTGTGGGTTGGGAAATCTTTTGATTGAAAAAACTATTTTCGCACATAGATACCGTCGGTAGCAGGGTGTTCGGTAAAAAACAGGATATTGTGTCGCGGTTATAACATTTGCGTGAAAACGCGTGTTCACTTACAAATACCACTATGGAAGCGAAAAAACTGAACAGGGAAGACCTGATTGAGATAGCCAAGAAAATTATCAGCGCCGATACCGAAACGGAAGAAGAAGACGATGAGTTGATCGAACTTTTCCTGAAGAGTGTGCCCGACCCCAACGCCAGCGACTATTTTTTTGCCGAAGAATACGACGGCCTCACCCCCGAACAAATTGTGGACAAAGCCTTGGCCTATCGGCCTGAATAACGCTTCCCCAAACGTTCCCTCCTCTTTTCTTTTAGAAAGCATTTGCCAACAACTTTTGATGTTCCAAATCTAAAGGTTGGTCTTCATATGCGTATACTTTTTTGAAAGAAGGTCTCCCCATAGCGATTCACCATCGTTTTGTCCCTGCGATAGGGGATTGACCGAAGTGGTCGTGGCAAAGGCGGTTTCTAAAAAGTGATCCAAAAAATAAAATCTAGATTCTTTTACTCTATATTTAAATTCTACGTTACTCACACGCAATGAGTTTAGCATCCCTTTTCCTTGCTTTTCAAGGCCGCATTGGCCGGGCAACGTTTTTTCTCAGCCTTGTTTTTGTGTGGACGGCTTTCTTTAACCTCACTTTTTTTCTTGAAAAATTTCTGGGCGACGCGGGCGTAGTCATTCTCATTGCCTTGTTGTTGTGGATGGTGTTTGCCCTATCGGTGAAGCGCTATCACGACCTGGGCAAAGCGCCAAAACATTTGCTGCTACTGTTGATTCCGCTGGTGGGACCCATCTGGGTGTTTCTTGAACTGACGCTGCGCAAAGGAATGGCGGGTAACAACCGCTTTGGACAATCGCCCGACGCCGAAAATCTGGACTATGCCACCGTGCGTCCCGAACCCACGCCCAACACCATCAACGACGTGACGCAGATCAATGTGGTGCAGGTGAAGGAAGTGCTCACGCCCGAGAGCGTTGAAGAAGTGTGCGACATTGTGAAGAAAACAAAGGGACCATTGTCTATCGGTGGTGGTCGCTTCAGCATGGGTGGGCAGGTGTCGAGTCCCGACAGCACGCATCTCGACATGCGCAAGCTCAACAAGATCATCGCGTTCAACGCGCTGGAGAAACGCATACACGTGCAGGCCGGCGTGCGCTGGTGCGACATTCAACGCACGGTCGACAATCAGAATCTTTCGGTAAAGATCATGCAGACCTATGCCAACTTCACGGTGGGCGGGTCGCTGAGTGTGAACTCGCATGGCCGCTACATGGGGCTGGGCCCGCTTGTGTTATCGGTGCGTTTCATACGTGTGGTGATGCCCGACGGCATATTGGTGGAAGCTTCGCCGACTGTGAACAAGGAAATTTTTTATGGCGTGGTGGGTGGCTATGGCGCGCTCGCCATCATTGTGGAGGCAGAGCTGGAGCTCACTGAAAACATTCGTGTGGAACGCTCGGCCATTAAACTGAAACGCGAAGAATATCTGCCCTACTTCAAGCAACACATACGCAACAGCAAAGACGCCGTTTTTCACAATGCCGACATTTATCCGCCGCACTACACGCGCCTGCGTGCCGTGACGTGGAGCAAGACAGACGCGCCGGCCTCAAGTCCCTATAGGCTCATGCCGCTGCAGCGCTCGTATCCGGTGCACCGCTATTTCTATTGGGCCTTCACCGAAACACTCACGGGCAAGTGGCGTCGCGAGTTTATTGTGGAGCCGTTGCTCTATCGTGCAAAAAAAGTGCATTGGCGAAACTACGAAGCCGGCTATGATGTGGCCGAGCTTGAACCTTCGTCGCGCCAGCACAGCACCTATGTGTTGCAGGAATATTTTGTGCCCATCGATCGCTTCGACGACTTTTTGCCGTTGATGGCGGCCGTGCTGCGCAAGCACAAGGTGAACGTGATCAATATCTCGGTGCGTCATGCGCTGCCCGACCCGGGAACGTATCTGGCCTGGGCGAGAAAGGAAATGTTTGCCTTTGTGCTCTACTACAAGCAGCATGTGCACATCGAAGCCCGCCATGCCGTGGGCCAATGGACACGCGAGCTGATTGACGCCGTGTTGCGCTGCGACGGCACCTACTACCTGCCCTATCAGCCTCACGCCACCCCCGAACAATTTCATTCGGCCTATCCCCGCGCAAAAGAATTGTTTGCCCTGAAGCAAAAACTCGATCCCGACTTCCGCCTGCGGAATGTGTTGTGGGATAAATATTACGCACCGACTTTGAATCAAACCTCAGAATCCAACTGAACCATGACTTCCGAATTTCACGCCATCTATTCGCAGCCCCAATGGAAAGACTCGTTCTTCCTGTTCCTGGAAAATGTTTTCCACCTCTATCCTGAATACAAATTTCACGACCTCATCCAGGAAGCTGTGAACAAACACGACAACGACGAGGCCATCTATAAATACATCTACGAAAAACTGCCGGGCATCAAACCCTTCCACGCGCCGCTCACTTATGCGCTGCCCGCACTAAAGAAGCAGAAAAAAGAAATGGCCCGCCAAACGCTCGAGCTCATGGGCGACAAGCGGACGCTGAACGGCTATGCCGAAATCGGATCGACAGGCCGGTACATCAGTCAGCTGAAAAAACACGTGAAGGTGAGCCAACCCATCTACCTCATCCACGACCTGCCCGCCAGCAATTCGCTTGACGACATTATGGAACGCGGCGGACTTTTCAAGATCGGAAAGTTTGTGAAGCTGGAGAACTATCGTCCCATTCCGCCATCCGAAATAAAAGACGAAAGCCTCGACATGGTGACGTGCTACATCGGCCTGCACCATTGCACACCCGACGTGCTCGACGGCTTTGTGGACTCCATCCACCGCGTGCTGCGCAAAGGCGGTCTCTTCATTTTGCGCGACCACGACGTGAAGACCGACCAGATGAGCACGTTTGTGTCGCTGGTGCACACCGTGTTTAATGTGGGCACCGACATTTCGTGGGCGGTGGAGCATGCCGACTACAAAAAATTTAA
Organism: Chryseolinea lacunae; assembly: GCF_016735595.1. GTDB lineage: Bacteria > Bacteroidota > Bacteroidia > Cytophagales > Cyclobacteriaceae > Chryseolinea > Chryseolinea lacunae. The sequence continues at coordinate 136,123 of NZ_JAERRB010000006.1, read as the reverse complement.
ATCGGCCGAAGGCTGGAGCGACTTTTTGCAGCAACACGGTTTTGCCGACAGCGGCAAGCGCATTCTGCAACACAAAGACCCGTCGCTGAACACATTGATGGCGTTCATCAAAAAATAACGACGAGCATTTAAAAATAAAATCATGGTTCCAAAACTGTTACCGCTCACCCTGGTTAGTGTGCTGATAAGCATTGGAATCCTTTTTTTTACAAGCGAAGAAGAACCAAACGTGCAATCATCCTCTGCCATGGAAATTAAAAGTCCGATGGAACACCGGCGGCCGCCGGAGCAAACGTTTCTCACCTATCCCGAGTGGTTTCTGGTGTTCAGTCCCGAAGAATTTGCCACGTTCACAAAACAACATCCCGCGCATGCGTTCCCATTCTTTGGTCACATCGGCCAGTTTTGGAAAGGCTACCGGGCCGTTTACGGTGCCACAAAAGAAAAATATCCTTTCAACTTCGGCTATCACGTGATGGTGATGGTGATTGGCAGCAGCACCACGGTGGAGTATACCCTCCGCGCATGCTATGAAAAAACGATCGGCAAGCTTTCGTATCTCACAGCCTCCAACACCTTCACAGAAGAAGATCACTATGCCGGCAAAGTGGCCCGCGAGTATGTTGACTTCATCAAGGTGACGCCGTGGTATGAATTTGATTTTGCGGCCCGCCTCAAGGGACTGTGGAAAGAAAATCCCGCCACCGGAAAAAACATGATCCGCAAATGGGAGCGTCGTTTCATTCTGTCGATGGACTATGCGGGCAAGACGGCCTATGGCTGGATTATAAAAAAGGCCACGAAGGCTTCCTATGAAGAACCGTTGCTGGTGACATCGGTGGGGGTAACAAAAATTCCCGCAGGCGTGCAGTCAACCCAGGTCAGCGTGGCACCCGATGGGTCGGCGCTTTTGTTGTTGCCGCGCTACGATGCCTTCAATGACGCGGCGCTACAGTTGGCACGCGGAGGAGCAGACTTCACGGAGATCGCCGGTAACACCGACACCATATTGGTGACGTATCTGGTGCCTCAATCGTGGCAACACACCGGCAGCACCACGGTGCTGTTCACACAAACCATTCTGACGCAACCCGACTTGAAGCGCGTGGCGTTGCTCATTCCCATAAACAACCTGGCCGTGGTGCTTCGCGAAAACGACAAGGCAGGCATCACACTCGAACACATCTATGACTTCTGACCTTTATCTGAGCAGGCGTGGAAAAAAATAATCGCCGTGTCATCAACGCATGGTGTTCCTACGACTGGGCCAACAGCGTGTATAACCTCACGATCACCACCACGCTGTTTCCGGTCTACTACAGTGAAGTGACACGGGCCGCGTTTGGCAGCGAGGTGGTGAACTTTCTCGGGTGGCCGGTGAAGAACACGGTGCTCTATAGCTTCGCCATCTCTTTTTCGTTTCTCATCATTGTGTTGCTCTCGCCCTTGCTGTCGGGCATTGCCGACTATAGCGGTCGCAAGAAAGTGTTCATGCAAACGTTCACCTACCTGGGCGCCACGGCGTGCCTGGGGCTATTCTTTTTTCACGGAGACAACATTGTGCAAGGCATTGGCTGTTCCGTGCTGGCCAGTGTGGGGTATGCGGGGGCGCTGGTGTTCTACAATTCGTTTCTTCCCGAGATCACCACGCCCGACCAGGTAGACCGGGTGAGTGCCCGTGGGTTTTCGTGGGGCTACATGGGCAGCGTGGTGTTGCTGGTGGTGAGCCTGGCCATGATCATGAACTACGACACCTTTGGATTTGATGGCAAATTGACGGCCACGCGTTTTTCGTTTCTGTTGGTGGCCATCTGGTGGGCGGGCTTTGCGCAGTTTGCGTTCTATTTTTTGAAAGACAGACCAACCTCGCATGCTTTGAATGTGCAGGTGATCACGAAAGGCTTTCACGAACTGCGGGATGTGATTGCCGAAATCAGATCACACCGGGCCACGGCGCGTTTTCTGCTGGCCTTTTTCTTTTATAGCATGGGGGTGCAGACGGTGATCTTGCTGGCGCCGCTTTTTGGAGAGTCGATCATCGGGTTGCCGGGCGAAAAACTGATCATCACGGTGCTGTTGTTGCAGGTGGTGGCCATTGCCGGCTCGCAGCTGTTTGCGTTTGTGGCGGCGCGGAAAGGAAATAAACTTGCGCTGGCCATCATGCTGGTGATCTGGATGCTCATTTGCATCTCGGCGTTTTACCTCACATCGGAACTGCAATTTTTTGTGATGGCGGGTTTCCTTGGCCTCGTGCTGGGCGGAACACAAGCCATTTCGCGCTCCACCTATTCGAAGCTCATTCCCGCGGAAGCGAAAGACACCGCGTCGTATTTCAGTTTATATGATGTTTCCGAAAAGCTGGCCATCGTGTTGGGCACGCTGTCGTATGGACTGATTGAGCAGGTAACGGGCAGTATGCGCAACAGTTCGCTGGCCATGATTGTGTTCTTCGCGATGGGTTTGGCGGCCTTGCTCACCACAGCGCTGCCCCGCCCGGAAAAAAAATGAAAGGCTGGGCGCGTCGCGAAAGTCTGTCGGCTATTTTTTGATCGGTGCTTCGGGGCGTGAAAACTTTTTCTGATTGCGTTCCTTAAACGCCTGCCAGTCGCGGATGGCCTCGGGGTCCATCTTGATCATTTGGCGGTAGAGAAAAATGGCGTTCACAAAACAACGTTCCTTTTCGTAGACGCGGGCCAGGTTCCGATAGTTGGCCACGCTGGGGTCGAACGACAGCACCACTTTCATTTCTTCGATGGCCGGCCGTTTCGTGAGAATGCGAAGGCCATAAGAGTCATAGTCCGACGTTTTAGGTGTGGCCGTGGTAGACGAAACGATGAGCGTGCGTTCGTTGAAATGGTTGAAGGGAAAAGTAACGATGGAATCTTTCACCGTGGGGGTCCGAAAAAGCTCGTCGCCATAAATATTCATGAACCGGATGTGCACTTCAGGCTGTCCATGGGTTTCGACCCAGGCTTTGTTGGGGCACGTCCAGTAGATCGCGAAGCTGTCGGGATAGATATTCGACTCGCCGGGCAAGAAAAATCGCACCGGTCCCCGTTCTTTCACAAACGCGAAGCTAAGACACGACAACACAATTATGAGGACAGCTTTTGTCATGTCTCAATATAGTTTCATTCCGGTAAAAGAAAAAACAATGTTGCCCGGACCGGGTGATGACGCCGCGAAAACCAAAATGTTGTTCGCCGCTTGCGCATGTTTTGCTTTTGGATGGTGTGTAAAGCCCGGTGGACACGCCGAAAGGAGCCCGATCGGCTCCGGATTGAAAAATTTTTTTCACAAAAAGGGTCTGTGTGTGACGACAGAAGTAAGAAAAAGTAAGATCTGCAATGAAATCAGGCGACGACAAACGGGCGACAACGGTCTTTGCGCGCCACATCCCAAACCCAACATGCATGACTCCACACAATCCCAAGCATATGCCGACAGCAGGGTCAACGCTACTGGCGATTAACATCAGATGACAAGGAATACTCAGCTGCTGACGTAGACGTGGAGTATGAAGCTTGTGGGAAGCAAAATGTGAATTGTTTTCCGATCGAAAGCTATACCGGAATTTGGTGTGACGCATGACGTGTGTGATGAAGGAGGCAAACGCTGAAAAGCATTGCTACATAAGGGGAGAGCGCATTTGATGGGGGGCTATAAAACAAAAAAGGCTGCCCGTTTAGGGGCAGCCTTTTTTCCAGCTATCGGATTATTTCTTCTTCGCTGCTTTTTTAGCAGTTTTCTTTGCTGCTTTCTTAGCAGTTTTCTTTGCTGCTTTCTTTGCAGTCTTCTTTGCTGCTTTCTTAGCAGACTTCTTCGCTGTTTTTGCCATAGCGTTTTAGTTTTTTAAGTGAAACAAAAAATCCGTTCATCCAACTGATGAACTTCAGTGCGAATATAAAGCAGGAAAGCTGTATTACAAAATCCATGTAATGTTCTCTGCACTTCGACGGGCTTGTGAACCACCGTGTTGAGCATGCCATTCATAAATTAAAGACCCGTCGATAGCATCATAATGGAGCATTTATCATAAATTCATCACCTCTTTACACAACCCGACCACATGCTTATGACCTTCACCGGCAAACAACTCATCGGATATGCCGCAACGGCTACAGGCCACACCACATTTGCCTCGCCTGCGGCAACCGATGTGAAATTTATAGACGCAACGCCCGCCGATGTGCATGCCGCAGCGGCGTTGGCGGCGAAAGCATTCGAACACTACCGCCAGCTGAACGGCGCCACGCGCGCCACCTTCCTCGAACGCATTGCCGATGAACTAGCGTTAGTCCGCGCTTCATTGGTGGAGACCGCACAACTGGAGACGGGTCTTCCGGCGGCGCGCCTCGATGGCGAGATCACACGTACCGTGAACCAGCTAAAACTTTTTGCGTCGCTTGTGCGCGAGGGATCGTGGGTGCGCGCCATGATTGATCCGGCCCAACCCAATCGTCAACCATTGCCGAAGGCCGACATCCGTCAACTGCAGGTGCCGCTTGGGGTGGTGGGTGTTTTTGGTGCCAGCAATTTTCCATTTGCGTTCTCTGTTGCGGGCGGCGACACCGCGTCGGCCCTGGCTTCGGGCTGCACCGTTGTTTATAAAGCACATCCCGGACATCCGGCAACATCGGAGATGACGGGACTCGCCGTGATTCGTGCCGCGCGCGAAACGGGTATGCCCGAAGGTGTGTTCGCCTTGTTGCAAGGCGCCGGCCACGAAAGCGGCGTGAGCCTGGTGACGCATCCGTTGGTGAGCGCCATCGGCTTCACCGGATCGCTCAAAGGCGGACGCGCACTTTTCAACGCGGCATCCCAGCGTGAAGAGCCCATCCCTGTTTATGCGGAGATGGGAAGTGTAAACCCCGTGATCATACTCCCCGGCATACTGGCGGAGAAAGGAACAGACCTTGCCAAAACATTGGCAGCGAGCAACACGTTGGGCACCGGACAGTTTTGCACCAACCCCGGAGTGTTTCTGGCGCAAGATTCAAACGACACAACATCATTTTTGCAAACCTATGCCGCCACCATCGCGGCCACACCGGCCGACGGCATGTTGACAGACGCCATCTCGGCATCGTATGCCACCGGTGTGAAAGCATTGGAAAATAAAAAAGACGTTCAACACCTGGCCACCGGAGTTGCCACGGAAAAGAAACGCAGCGGCATTCCCAACACCTTTAAGACAACGGTGTCGGCATTTCTGAAGGATGTGTCGTTGCAGGAGGAAGTGTTTGGCCCGTCCAGCATTCACATCGTGGCCGAATCGAAAGAAGAATTGTTGAACGCCATTCGCCAGCTTCACGGACAACTGACCCTTTCGGTCTGGGGCACCGCCGAAGACTTTGTGAACTTCCAGGACATCTTCCGTGTGCTGGAAACAAAAGGCGGGCGCCTCATCTGCAACGGCGTTCCTACCGGTGTGGAAGTTACACACGCCATGATGCACGGCGGACCGTATCCCGCCACCTCCAACAGCAAATACACGTCGGTGGGCACCAACGCCATCTATCGTTTCACCCGTCCGCTTTGCTATCAAAATTTCCCCAAACACCTGTTGCCCCAAGCCTTGCACGACGAGAATCCCCTGAACTTGTGGCGCATGGTGAACGGAAACTATGAGCAAGGACCTTTGCGCGCCTGAACCCATCATGCAAAATCTGAATAGCACCATGCACCGTATTCTATTTCTGCCGCTAGTGGCGTGCCTTGCCTGCGGTCCTTCGCGCAACACCGAACAAAAAGTGGAAGACAAAGCTCCAGCCGCACCCGGCACCTACGCCCACGACGCGGAGTTTCTGCGAAAGCATACACAAAATGTTATTGAGCTGGCCGACGAAAGCCGCGAAGCAAAAATTCTTTTATCGGCCGACTATCAGGGTCGTGTGATGACCAGCACCGCCAAAGGCGACTCGGGTGTTAGCTTTGGATGGATCAACTATGATCTGATTGCCGCTGCCGAAAAGAAAGCACAGTTCAACCCCGTGGGAGGCGAAGAACGATTTTGGCTGGGCCCTGAAGGCGGGCAGTATGCACTCTATTTCAAAAAGGGCGATCCGTTCACGTTGCCACATTGGCAAGTGCCGGCCGTGATCGACACCGAAGCCTATGCCGTGTCGTTGTCGTCGCCCACCCAGGCATCGTTCACATCCAAAGCCACGCTCACCAACTATCAGGGCACGGAGTTTCGGGTGGGCATTGCGCGCAACATCGCATTGCTGGACCGGAACATGATTGGCGAACGGCTGAACGCCGCGCTCTCCGACAGCATCGCGGTGGTGGGCTATGAAACGGAAAATAAAATTCAGAACCTGGGCGATGCACCGTGGCAAAAACAAACGGGTCTGCTTTCCATCTGGCTGCTGGGCATGATGACACCTTCGCCCGAAACCATGGTGATCATTCCGTTTCATCCGGGACCCGACAGCCGTGCGGGCATAACCGACGATTATTTTGGAGCAATACCGCCGGGGCGTCTGGTGGTTTCAGACAGTGTTTTGTATTTCCGTTGTGATGGAAAACACCGGAGTAAAATCGGACTGTCGCCGCGCGTGGCCAAACCGATGGCCGCCAGCTACGACTTCCGGAACAATGTGTTGACGCTCATTCATTTTTCCGTGACGGCCGATGCGCCCTATGTGAACTCTACGTGGAAAAATCAGGAACACCCCTACGCGGGTGACGTGGTGAACGCCTACAACGACGGCCCGCAGCCCGACGGCTCCCAACTGGGACCGTTCTATGAATTGGAGTCTTCGTCAGTAGCGGCCGAGCTGGCCAAAGGCGAAACCTTAACCTACAAACAAATGACGTGTCACCTGCAAGGTGATTATAAACTCATGCGCGCCCTCGCGCGGCGTGTGCTCGGCATCGATCTTGACAACTTGAACAACTAAAAAACAACCTCACGCATGCACCTCTACAAAACCAAACAAGGCATTCTCGTTCAACACGACGGAAAAGTTTATAGACTTCAGGAAGAATGGGATTCGCTGGTGAACCAACGCTACCTGTATCCACACCTGCAAGAGCGCATCGGTTCGGCGGCCACGTTCAACGAAAACCTCGACGTGTTCTTGACGCATAACCTGTTGCCACCCATTGGCAACCAGGAAGTGTGGGCGGCCGGCGTTACCTATCTGCGAAGCCGCGATGCCCGCATGGAAGAGTCGAAGGAATCGGGAGGTGCTGATTTTTATCAGCTGGTGTATGATGCGGCTCGCCCGGAAATATTTTTCAAAGCCACGCCCCTTCGCGTGGTGGGTCATGGTCACACGGTGAACATCCGCAAAGATTCATCGTGGGACGTGCCGGAGCCTGAACTCACGCTCTTCATCAATGCCTATGGCGAAATTCAAGGCTACACGGTGGGCAACGACATGAGCTCGCGCAGCATCGAAGGCGAAAACCCGTTATACTTGCCTCAGGCAAAAGTGTATGACAACAGCACGGCGCTTGGTCCCTGCCTGTATGTTCCGGCCGAACCCATATCGCTTGAAACAAAAATCAGCATCACCATCACCCGCGATAAAAAGGAAATGTTTGCACAATCGATTCAACTGAATCGCATGAAGCGGGGCCTCAGCGAGCTTGCCGAATATTTATACAAAGCCTGTTCGTTTCCCGTGGGCTGCTACCTCATGACGGGCACGGGCATTGTGCCGGGTTCGGACTTCACGTTGCAAAAGGGCGATGAAGTGACCATTACTATCGAAGGTATTGGAACATTGACCAACACAGTGGGATTGGTGGGCTAGTTCCTTCCCTTCTCGTCGGGATACAATGTGTGCACAGGATCGCTTTGCCAGAACTGTTTGGTGTTGATGTCGAGCAGGGTGAGGGGACCTTTGAAGGCTGCGCCAGTGTCGACATTCCACACGTTATAGATGTTCATGGGTTTTGTTTCGTGATAGTTTGTGGTGGGCGTGTGGCCTATATAAATTTCATGAAACAACTTGAGCCGTTTTGGAAAGCGCAGCGAATCTTTGGTCAGATTCCGGTCCATGGCCACGGTCATCTCCCACAACGTCCGCTCCCAAATGAGATTCGACTCCAGGTATTCGGACTGTGGTCCGTGCGGCGAGGTGAACCCTGCGTGAACGAACAACCTATTTTGAGCATCCACAAAATAATAGCGCAGGCGACTAAAAAAATCAATGTGCTGTGCGCAGGCCTTTGCATCGTGGCGACTGTAGCTTGCAAAGGTTGCCTTGCCACCGTGGTCGTGCCAGCCGACGGGCAGTCGATCTGTGGTGAGCCACGATTCGGTCCACTCGTCGTGATTGCCTTTCAGAAAAATGCAAGGTTGTTGTTGTTCCAGATCCATGAGGAAGTCGATCACTCCGGCCGACTCGCTCCAGCCGTCAACATAGTCGCCGAGAAAAATCAGGGTGTCATCGCTTGTCACTTCGGCCTTGGCCAGCAGCTGCTGCAGGGCTTTCAGTGCGCCGTGTATGTCGCCGATCACCAGGGTGCGTGAGTGTGGTGCCATTTTTGTTTAGCGTGTTTTTGGTAAAGCGTTGCTAAACTAGGCATTTGTAAAGGTTTATAAAATCAGTGTGCCTTGTCGAATAAAAAACGCATCACCCAAACCCGGTGGATTTGCATTTGGCGGGGTTGATCGTTACAACTTCGTGCGACCTATTCGTGTCAAAAGAGCAAACACCATACTTATGAAAATCAACATCGTCATCTTGATAGCCGCGCAGGCTGCATTCTTTGGTTGCAAGGAAGAAGCCACCACGCAAGCGGAAGGCGAACGCAACAAATCGCTTACGACGCTAAGCGAAGCCGACGCCACGCCCGTGGGCCAATGGAACTGGAAGTCCACATGCGGCGGGTTTGCTCCGGGATGTGAGTATGCTTCGGAAACCATGCACAAGAAAATTGAATTCACGGGCTCGTTGTTCACCGGCGTGGTAGGGGGAACGGACTATAAAAATGTTCCCTACACCACCGACAGCACGCAGGCCGGACCCGACCCCAACTTATTTTATTACGTTGGAAAACGGTGCTCACTGGCAAGTGAGTTTGCAGGGGCAGACCCTGAAAATTCAATTGGGCGAATTGACAGAAGAGTACACACTGGTTCCTTAAAGCATGGTTTACTTCAGGCGACAAGAGCTTCTTCATACGTGGAGGAGCTTTTGTTTTTTTCAGGATCTTACTTTGGCCAAAGAAATCGTATTAATCTTAGAAAGTAATTTGCGATTTTTAGCATGTAAATACCTCAAGGCTTTGGCCATGAGCGAAAAGAGCAAGCGATAACCTATGGTGTATCATGTATTAAATGGCGACGCCCTCGCCCAGCGTTTCAGTGCCACGGGTCTGGCCGGAGAGGTTGTTATCGCCCGCGAATGTATGGTCGATGGAAATCTGGAGGGAGACACGGTGGAAGAATTTCTGGAGAACCGCGCCCGTTTTGTGGAAGACGAATTCAACGAAGAGCGTATACATTATTATTCCAATGTTGTGCATGAATTTGAAAAGTTGATGAGCGCGCCCAACGGCTCCGTGTTCAACCTGTGGTTTGGCTACGATCTGTTTTGTCGCACCAACATGTGGTTTGTGCTTTCGTTGTTGTCGCACCTCGAAGGCGAACATGAGATTGCTGTGGTCTATCCTTCATTTCTGGAGCGACGTCACATCTGGCAGGAATTTGGGGCAGCCACATCAGAACAATTGTTGGCGGCCTATGAAGAGCGTGTGGTCTTTTCGTCGCGCGATCTGCATCTTGCCGAAGGACTGTGGATGGCCTACAAACAAGGCGATCTGCAGCGCCTCCATGAATTGTCGATCTATCAGTCCATGTGCTTCCCCTACTTGCAGGAAGTTTGCCATGCCCACATCGATCGCTTCCCGCACAAGGACAAACTGGGTCGGCCTGAACGCGTGATCCGCGAGATCGTCCAGAAAACTTCGCGCGATTTTAAAACCGTGTTCAAAGAGTTTACCTTGCGCGAAGGCGTGTATGGCTTTGGCGATGCACAGGTAAAAAAAATCTACGACAAGGTGATAGAAAACCTGAAGCCACTAAACCACTAGGGCGTTTTGCCGTGTTGGCGTTCACTCTATAATTATATAGGCACATGAAGAAAAAAACATTCCGCGTACGTTGCTGGATAGACATTGACGGCGAGAAATTTTTTGGCCCGGGCCGCGCCGAACTGTTGAGCCACATTGAAACCACCGGTTCCATTGCCAAAGCGGCCAAAGCCATGGGCATGTCCTATAAAAAAGCCTGGGATATGGTGGAAGAAATGAATGCCCTCGGACAGAAGCCCTACGTAGTAGCGCGCAAGGGCGGCGAAAAGGGCGGTGGTGCCGAAGTAACAGCCACGGCCAAAGCTGTGGTGGCTGCCTACCGGAAGCTTGATGATAAACTACAGGCCCTCGTGGCCAGGAATGAAGCGTTGTTGAAACTGATCTGATCTTTTGGGCCGTGCCCACGTGTTGTTTGTGGGGTGCCGACGATTTTCTGTCTCGTTTGTTAAAAGCATTTTATGGACCCGTATCCCTTTTGTATCTTTCGATATATTCACTCGTATATATCGAAACATGATAAGACGTGTACACTTTTTTTGTTTGTACAGCATGCTCGGCCTCACAGTGCCCGCCGTGGCGCAGCAAGTTGAAGATACCACAAAGGTTACGCGCTTGCAGGATGTGGTGGTGACCGCTTCGCGCCTCGAAGAGCGTATCGCCGCATCACCTGTCACTATCGAGAAGGTGACGGCAGCAGACTTTAAACGATCGCCGGCAATTTCATTTTTCGATGCGCTCGAAAACACAAAGGGCGTGCAAATGATAACACCCAGCATGGGGTTTAAGGTGATCAACACCCGCGGCTTTGCCAACACCACCAACGTGCGCTTTGTGCAGCTGGTAGACGGCATGGACAACCAGGCGCCACACCTGGGCGCGCCCATCGCAAACGCGCTTGGCCCCAACGACCTCGACATCGAGAGCGTGGAGATCATACCGGGTGCAGCGTCGGCTTTGTATGGCATGAACGCCATCAATGGACTGGCAAACTTCATCACAAAAGATCCTTTCAAGAACAAGGGGTTCAGTGTGCAACAGAAGATAGGATTCAACCGCGTGGCAAGTGACTTCGGAACAAAACCTTTCACCGAAACAAGCTTGCGTTGGGCCCACGTGTTTCATTCGCGATTTGCGTTTAAAGTGAACGCCACATTTTTGCGCGGCACCGACTGGGTAGCCAACGATCACACCGACCTGAATCCCAACGCCAACAGCAGCACGGGCCTGACCGGCGCCGACAACCCTGCGCGCGATCCGGTGAATGCCTATGGCAACGAATCATCGAACCGGCGCACGCTTTCGCTGAATGGAAAAAACTATGTGGTGGCACGAACCGGCTACGACGAAAGGGATGTGGTGGACTATGGCATCCGGAACGCAAAGGCCGACGCGTCTATTGCCTATGCCATCACGCCCGACATGCGCATCAGCTACACCTGTCGCATCGCCAACCTCGACAATGTGTATCAACGCGCCAACCGGTTTCGGCTGGACGACTATCGCTTGCAACAACATGGCCTCACCTTTCAGAGTCCGTCGGTGGTGATTCGCGCATACGTGAATCTTGAAAACACGGGCAAGTCGTATAACGCACGCTCGATGTCGGAAAACATAGACAAGAGTTTCAAGAAAGACGATGTGTGGTATAGCGACTACACCAACGCCTACAAAGCCGCCGTCACCAATGGCGAAACCGTGGCCACGGCGCACCACACGGCGCGCGATGCTGCCGATGCCGGAAGACCTCAACCCGGCACACCCGACTTTCAAAACCTGATTGCACAACTTGGCGACATCAACAATTGGGATTATGGCGCGGCCCTTCGCGTGCAGTCGCGCATGGTGCACGCCGAAGGCCAGGTTAATCTCACCAAACAACTGCTTCAATCCTTTCGCACCGCTTCCGGAATCGACATGCTGGTGGGCTTCGATCATCGAACCTACATTATTGTGCCCGATGGAAATTATTTTGTCAATCCAAAAGAGACGGACAAGAACATCACCTACGGTAGGTCGGGAGCATTTGTGCAGCTCACGCGCAATTTCTTTTCAGGCAAACTAAAGCTGGGCGCCACGTTGCGCGCCGACAAGAACGAATATTATGCACTGAAGTGGAACCCGCGTTTCACTGCCGTGTTCGCGCCGGTGGAGGAACATGCCTTTCGTTTTTCGTATCAGAACGGCTACCGTTTCCCCAGTGTGTTCGAAGCTTTCTCGAACGTGAACAGCGGCGGTGTGACACGCGTGGGAGGATTGCCCGTGATGTCGAGCGGAATTTTTGAAACGGCCTATAAGCGCGCGTCCATCGACGCATTCCAGGCGGCCGTGAACACTGGCGTAAACACCAACAGCCTCACCAGGAATGAAGCCATCGTGAAAAACCAAAACCTGTTGGCGAAGAACGACTATACTTATATGGAGCCCGAACATATCCGGTCGCTCGAGTTTGGATATCGTGGTCAATTGTTGCGCGGCGTGTTGTCGTGGGACATTGATTTTTATTATAACCGCTACGATCAGTTTATAGCCCAGGTGGAAATGAACATTCCCCAAACAACAAACCCCGACTCCATCGCCTTCTACCTGGTAGACAAACAAAAGCAAGACCGTTATCGCATGTGGACCAACTCGCACACCGTCACCTACAACTATGGCTCTTCGCTGGGCCTAGTCTATCGCATGCCCGCCAATTTCAAAATTATCGGCAACGCCACCTACTCCAGGCTGCAACGCAAAACCAGCAACGACGGTCTTGAAGACGGCTTCAACACACCTCAATGGATTACCAACGTTTCCTTAGGCAACGACAAGTTTTTTGGACATGTCGGCTTCATGGTCACCTACCGGTGGCAAAGTTCATACTACTGGCAATCGTTCCTCGTGAACGGCGATGTGCCGGCCTATCAAACGGTGGACGCGCAAGTGAGCTATCAGTGGAGCAAGGTGCTGTTGAAAATTGGGGGCTCAAATCTTTTCAACCGCTACTACAATTCATTTCTCGGCGGCCCGTCTATTGGAGGTTTGTATTACACTTCGATAACGGTTCAGCTTTAGGGAGCTGGTGAACAAAAATTTCCTCACCGCACCCACGTCGCCATCTCCCCATACCGGCACAACGCATTCGCCCATTTCATCTGATCCACGGTGCGACAATCGGGCTCCATCAACTTTGGCGACGCCACCAGAATACAAATGCACTTCGCCCGACTCGTTGCCACGTTCAAACGATTTGGATTATACAAGAAGCTCATGCCTCGTGGCGCATCTTCCGGCGACGAACTTGTCATGGAATAAATCACCACAGGCGCTTGTTGTCCCTGAAATTTATCGACCGTTCCAATTTTTAGCCCACTGAGTTTTTCGCGCAGGGCGCCGACTTGTGCGTTATAGGGAGCGACAATGAGAATGTCTTCGGCAGTGAGCGGATGTTCTTCGCCGTCTGCGTCGACCCACGTTGCGTTTGTTTGGGTGAGTTGGTGCACGATGTTTGCTACGGCTTCCACTTCTTCGTGCGAATGGTTCTGGCATCCGCTGTGCAACACGGGCATAAAGAATAATCCTCCACCGTGAAAGGGTGTTGAGCTTTTTATTTGCTGATGCTCCAATCCGGCAAACGGCTGCAGACGACTTTCATAAAAAAGCTCCGACGTGAACGCGCAAAGGTTGGGATGAAGCCTTCGGGTAACGCCAAGAAAAATGCCACGGTCGTCGGGCATCGTCTTGTGGCCATCAAGTAAATAGGTGAGGGCTGCCACATCGCTGCCTTCGGGATGCGCGCCGCGCTGTGGTTGCTCGAGCTGTTGTGGGTCGCCCAGCAGAATGAGGTTGTTTGTGGCCCGCGTGGCGGCTAATACCTGCGAGAGCGACATTTGTCCGGCTTCGTCAACAAATAAATAGTCTAGCGTGCCGATGGCTTTTTTGTCGGCCCACAGCCATGCTGTTCCGCCCACCAGCGTGCCTTGGTTTAGGGCGGCCAATGCTTCTTCGGGTTTGGTCACTTCTTTGATACCGGGAAGTGGCGTTTCACTTTTCTCCGTCACCTTGTGCACACAGCGCAACACGATGTTTTGTTCGGCGGCCATAGCAATCACTTTCTCCAACAGGTTTCGGATAACCTTGTGGCCCACAGCCGTGACGCCGACTTTTTTTCCAGCGCCCAGCAACGCCACAATCATGGACGCGCCGGTGTGTGTTTTGCCCGTGCCTGGCGGGCCCTGAATGGCCAGCACACTTTTGTCGAGCGCCCGTGCCAAACGCAAAGCGCCTTCGCCCGCATCTTCGCCGGGTTGCAGCAACGAACCTTCTGTGGACGTGAGGAAGCGTGGCTTTTTCTTGAGCAGCAAATGTTTGGCAGCGCGATGAGGCCATTCGTTGTCGAGACCATCTTCGATGATGTCGTTGGCAAGGTCCATCAGCGAATTCGCGAGTGTGCTGGGGTCGATGCGTTCCAGCACGTGCACGGCGTAAGGATGGATGTCGATGGTCTTGCCGGTTTTCTTGATGTCGATGGTGTAGTCCGTGAGGTCAATCGCGTGAACACTGCCGACTTTTGCACCTTTCACTTCGTGCAACTCATCGTCCACATCGAAGGCCACTTCCTGTGGAGGATAGCTGTAGCGATGCACGGGGATTTTTGCTTTGCCGCTCATGAGCAGCACCGGCCCGATGTAGTCCAGACCGGTAATGGCTTTTCGTTCTTCCAGCAACGCATCGTGTCCCAGTTCGTGCACGCGAAAATATTCCCACCACGCGCTTTTGTCTTCGCGGCGGAAGTAGTCCACAAGATGAGCCAGCAGCCACTTGCCTTTGTCCACCGGTGTCCATGTTTCACGATCGGCGGGTAGCTTTGCCGTTAAGCCTTTAAACAAGGCCAGCGCGCGCGTCTGTTGATCTTTCACGTTGTCGCTGGCTTCGCCGGTTTTGTTTTCCGGACGCGTTAGCATGGCGCCGGTGTTTATCAATTCTGTGCGGCGTTCTTCCACCCAGGTGTGCAGGGCGGCGGTGGCGCGGCAGTCGTCTTCGTTATAGGTTTCTACGCGTTGCAAAATTTCCGGTGGCAACGTGTCCACTTCGCGCAGTTCCAGAAAACGTTCCAGTGCCCTTCGTGCTGTGCCTGCTTCGGGTAGCGGTATCTGGCGTTCATAGGGCGTGAATTGTTCCAGATCTTTTAGAGAATAGTGTTCCACTCCGGCTTTCAGGCTTTCGCGGATCACCAGGTGCAGGTCTATGAAACGTTCGGCACGCAAGAGACTGTCCACTTCATCGGTGCGTGTGCTGTGCCGTCCGGCAAGACGCTTCACGGCACCGGGTTCGTAAAGACCATAGTGATAGATATAGGCGTTGGGGTGTCGTTGCCAGCGCGCCATCACAAAGTCGATAAATTGTTCGAAGATCTTTTTCTCGGCGGCAGCATCGTGTCCATGCAGCGCACGATAGACAAGGGCACCGTTTTCATCGCGATAGGAAAAGCCCAACAGATATTCAAGACCTGTGGTGTCAAAGAACGGATCGCCTTCAATGTCAAAATAAATATCGCCGTTGTCTGGTGCAGGCAGGCGGAAGAAGCCGCGACCCGGTTCGGGTGCAAGGAGTTTATAGACCAGTTTGTTTTTTATACGACTTTCAAACTGAATCTTGGCCTGCTCGTGCAACGATGCATACGAGTCGCGGTTGCCGCGCTGGGGTTTCTCGCGAAGGGCATCGGGTTCGGTGGCATACTGGGCCAGCGTGCCAATGTGTTGGCGTTCCAGCTCTTCGCGATGCGCCGTGCGTATGCCGGCCACCAGCGACAAATGGTCGTCGGCATGTCGTCGCGCATCGCAGTGTTTCCACCAGCGACACACCTGGCAATGTTCAACAGGGTTGGGATAGATGGTCCGCGCCGGATTGCTCATGAAGTGTTCAAAGCTTTTGCGGATCAACGTATAGTAGGCGCGAAAGTCGGTGTAGAGAAATTTTTCCGGCTCAAAATTGTTGCCCGGTTTCACAACATACATTTGCCACGGTGTGCTCTCCTGCAGTCGGCCCAGCAAGTCGGTGTAGAGGCACAGTTGGAGGATGGTTCCGGCGCGCGTGTGTTGCGAAAGCTTGGTGTCCTGCACCTCATAGCGCCAGTTTCCAAAGCGGCTGGTGCCGGGCACTTTCATCAGAATGTCGGCGTTGCCGGTCCACTGGCCATCGCTGAGTGTAGCTTGCACGATCACGTCTTCGCCGCGCGCCATAGCATCGAGTGTGTCAGCCACGGGTTTGTTTTTGAGGTTCACCACCTGCAATCCTTTTTGCTTCAGATGTTCCACATAGGCCAGCTCGTGTTGTTCGCCGCGTTGTGCCAAAATGGCCAGGGCGGGGTCAAACCAGTCGGGCTTTTCCATTTCCTTTTTGGCCACAGCCAGGTCAAGCTGCGAAAGGTGCATGCAGCCCAGGTAGTTTGAAAGGTCGGTAGCGGCGAGGTATAGCGTGCCTGAATGAATGCGCATGTTTTGAAACGGTAAAAAAATGAAAGACCAGTTCGCCACACAACCGGGGTTGAGTCGCTTCTGGAAAGGTAGGAAATAAATTTTCCAGCGAAAAAGAGAACTGGAATGGATAGATTGATTTGATGGAAAATAAAAAGGCTTGGGTCAGAAGTGAAAAAAACTTTTCAAAATGTATGGCTTAGGGCGGGAGTTGCCGCGGGCCATGTTTCGGAAACGCTCACTTGGCGAGAAGCCGGGTGATCTCGGTTTTTTTTCGAACCGCCACAGGAATTTCCATGCCGTTTTTCAAGAGGATATAATTTTCCTTAAATATTTTATCGATATAGTGATGGTTCACCACATACGATTGATGAGTGCGCACGAAGTGAGACAAGGGCAACGTATCGTCAAAATCCTTCAACGGCTTTGAGCTCACCAGTTTTTTGCCGTCGGTAAGATGGAAGGTAGTGTAGCCGCTGTCGCTGGCTAAGTAGAGCACTTCGTCGAAGGCAATCAGTTGCACAAAACCCGCTGTGCGCAAGGCGATGCGGTTCTGATTCATGATCACATTTTTTTTGAATACCCTGGCCTCTTCGAGGTTGTCGTCAAGAAAATTATCTTCCATGGTGAACGCCAGCGCGTTTAAAAAATCGTCTTTGGTTTGGGGTGGTTGCTCTTCGTTTTGTGAAGGCTCTTCTTCGCCCTCGCCCTCGTTTTCGATTTCGGAAAGAAAGACAAATTGCAGACGGGGTGACTCCAGCACATACGCAAACGCCCGATTGTCCTCCTCGGTGTCGAGGGCCAACACAATCACGTCGGGCTGAGTGGCATGGATCACCACTTTGCTTTCGGCCAACGTGTTGCAGGTGCCGACAAACGTCAGCTCCGGATATCTTCTAAAAATGTTTTCAATGTCCCAATGGATTTCTGGCCAAGAATGAATGACCAGAATGCGAAGTGCTGTTAACATAACTTTTGCGTTTGGAATGTTAGCAATACTAATTCACCACACTGCAACTGAATTGCAGTCTGATTTTTTCTGAATTTTTATTAGCGGTGTTGAATGGCCGAAGCGATCAGGCCACGGCGAGACGTTCTCGGCAATGTTGTATTGGAGAAAATTAGTTTTTGATACCGGGCAAACCCGAAATAAACTTATGTTGAGCGAACCTCAATACAGGCGTTTGGCAACCTGTGGCCTTTTTAAGTCAACCCAGAATATGTGAAGTGGTTCCGTTCGTTTTGTGGTGCCGTCGTGGTCGGCATCGTGTTTTGCAAAAATATACATCACATCGTTTTTAGGATCGTATTGCGACCGCACGGCCGAGTAGTCGGCGGGCAGCAGTGCAACCTTTTCGGTGGCTGCCGCATTGAAGTAGAAGAAGCGGCGAAGATCTTTCCGGTTAATGAGGGTGTCGAGGTTGGTGTCGGTGTCGTAGACCGAAACCAGGTAGTAGTTTCGCGTGATGGGTTTTTCATAGAGCGAGTCCTGGATGAAGGAAGGATAATAGAGCGACTTCACCAGCACGGGCTGCGAGAACAAATAGTTGAGTTGTTCGGTCTTCAGGTCATAGTGCGCAACATTTACCAGGTTGTAGCCATAAAGCAGATCAAGCCCCGGCATGTAGTGTTCTTCGCGCTCGCTGTTGCCGTCGTCGTCGTAGTATGTTTTGGAACCATACATATAATCATAGTCCGACCGTTTCGAAGCATTAGCCGGGAGTCTGTCCTTATATATAGTGACAAGCCGGTGTTGGTCAAGCCCCGTGAGAATGACGCTGGTAGGGATTGTGGCAATTTGGCTGAGGGCCAGGTTGCCCCGCAGTGTATTTCCCTGAATGGTATCGGCCGCGATGGAATCGGCGCTGGTTTGGGGAAGACGGAGTTGTTCTTCTTTGACTTCGTTCTTTTTGGAAGAACAGGCCTGGATAAGGATGAGCAGGAGGAACGTGATGGCCAGAGAGGGCTTGGCGTTGAAACAATGGGGCATATCGCGGAGGTTGAGACTGGCCCCAAGATAGGTGTTGGTTTTGATTTATCGGAAACGTGATGGTAATTTTATCGAGAGATGGAATGTTTGTGAATCATTTTCGAAGGCGCAACACCTATCGTAGTCAGCCTATTTTGTATATTCGAACGTTCTTCTTTCACACGCGCGTCTTCCATTTTGTCAGGGATGGCGGTGTGTTGAGACTGCAAAGTTTTTTTGACGGTTCTTCATCCGGATCTTCTGGATTTTCGTAAACCTCGCGATAACCTTATTCACATAAAATCGTAACTGTATTCAAAAAAATGACCTCTATGAAAATCAAAATCATCTTTAGTGTTGTGCTGGTTGCTGCGTCGTCCATGGCGTTTTCGCAAACCCTGGTCACACAAGTGAAACCTGCCGGTGAAAAGAAATGGGGATATGCCAACCTCAAAGGCGACCTCATCATTCCCGCCCAGTTCGAAAAATGTTATGAGTTTTCGGACGATGGCCTCGCGGTGATCTACGACAAGGAAAACCGTCAATATTATTTCATCAACCTCAAAGGCGAAAAGCTGGACACTGAACTTAAGAAATTCAAGCTCATCGATGGCCTCGGCATCGACCTCAAAGGCTTCGACGATGGCATGGTGCCCGTGAAAGATGGCGAGAAGTGGGGCTATCTGAACAAGAGCGGCAAGGTGGCCATCCCGGCAAAATACGATCACGTGACCAGCTTCAACGGCGGTCATGCACCGGTGCAGATCGGCGAAAAATTTGTGATCATCGATGAGAAAGGCACCGAGACGGCCGTGGAAAGCGGTGTGGTGGATGTGCGTGATTTTTCTGAAAAGCTGGCACCCTTCAGAGCGGCCGATAAAAAATTTGGCTACATCAACACACAAGGCAAGATCGCCATCCCCGCCCAGTTCGAAAGTGTGGGCTACTTCAAAGGTGGTCTGGCCTGGGCAAAAACCGCAGACAAAAAAGTGGGCTACATCAACACCAAAGGCGAGTGGGTAGTGAAACCACAATTCGACGCCGGTCATAACATCGATCCCGAAACCGGATTGGCGCGTGTGAAAACCGCCGGTGTGTGGTCGTATGTGAGCAAGACTGGCGAAGTGCTGAACGTGAAAGACACCGACCTCTATGGCGACTTTTCGAATGGACTGGCACAAGGCCGCAAAGATGGCAAGGTAGGATTCTTCAACACCAAAGGTGAATGGGCCATCACACCACAGTTCGATGGTTCGCGCGATTTTGTGAACGGCTATGCCGCCGCCAAGCAAGGCGAAAAATGGGGCCTCATCGACACACACGGCAAGTGGGTCATTCAACCCACCTTCGACGGCATCAAAGACATGGAGTTGGTGAAGTAACAACGTGCCGACCCCGGTCAACGAAATGTAGCGGTGAAATTCATCGCTACATTTTTTTTTGCCCTGCCGCCGGTACCATTTTTCAACGGTCATGTCGAAGAAACATTCTACCTTGCTTCTGATCACAGCCCATCGCACCGATGAGAAACCTGAACATCTTCAAGAAGCTTTTCTTTTCGCACACCACCATTGGCTTGGTGGCCATCGTCACATTTTCGTTCATCGTCTATGTGCTGGTGGGCGAAGTGTTGTTTCAGCGGTCGCTCGACCAGCTGTCGTCCATCAACATGCTGAAGAAGGAACTGGTGGAAACGTATTTCTTTCGTTCACAACAAAATTTGCAAGCGCTGTCGGTGGAAGACAAATTCCTGCACATACACACCAAACTAACCCAGCACCAGGCGGCCACCAACGATCACGACCTGTCGGACCTCTACAAGATCTGCAAGCTCTACAACTTCAAGAACATGCACCTGTTCGACGCGCACCATCACCAGCTTTTCAGCACCGACAGTGCGCAGTATCCCGAAGGCCTCATGCAACGCATCGACGCAGCCGTGACGGCAGAGGCCGACCGCTTGTGGATTGTTGATGCGTCGGCCGCTTCCGATGACAAACAGACGCTGCTCTTCTATTATGTGCCTATTGTCAAAGAAGGACAACGTGTGGGCATGGTGCTGGTGCAGGAAAATTTTGAGAAGGTCCAGAACATTCTGCGCGAAACCACCGGCATGGGCAGCACCGGAGAGTCTTATATTGTGGGCGACGACTATAAGATGCGATCGCTATCGCGCTTTTTGCCCGACAAACCTCCCGGCGCCATCGTGGTGAGAACAGACGCGGCCCTGAATTCTTTTCAACAAGAGCCCGGCCGTGGCATCGTGACCGACTATCGCGGCGAGCGCGCGTTGAGCGTCTACAGGCTGGTAGACATTGCCGATCTGCACTGGGCCATCATTTCGGAAATTGACCTGAGCGAAGCCATGGCCCCGATCAACAGCCTGCGAAACTACCTCATTGGCATCACGCTGTTCATTCTGCTGTTCATTGTGGTGGTTACCTACTTTGTGTCCAATGCCATTGCGCGCCCCATTCTTCAATTACGCGAAATCATCGTAACCTTGTCGAAAGGCATGATGCCGCCGCGTCATCATCAGATCACATCGTCAGACGAGGTGGGCCAAATGGCGCATGCCATCGACCAGCTAACGGAAGGGCTGGAGCGCACCACTGCCTTTGCCAAGGAAATCGGGGGCGGCAATTTCAACACCACGTTCACCACGCTGAGCGAACACGACACCTTGGGCATGGCCTTGCTGCGCATGCGCGACGAACTGCACAGCTTTAACGAACGCGAACTGCGCGTGGCGCGCGAGCGGGCCGCAGCACTCATGGAAGGACAGGAGAACGAACGCCGCCGCATCATCAAAGACCTTCACGACGGTGTGGGGCAGCTGCTCACCGCCATCCGCATGCGCGTGGAAGCGCTGGAAGGCAACGCCGAATGGAAAGATGAAGTGAAAGGACACATCAACGCCACCATTGCCGAAGTGAAACGCATCTCCTACAACGTGATGCCGCAGGCCCTCGTGGACTTTGGTCTGGAAGCCGCCCTGAAGGGTTTGTGCGATACGGTTAAAAAGTATGCCGCCTTCACCATCGATTTTCGGTATATTAAGGAGTATGATCATACCTTGAATTTCGAAGTGAGCACGGCCGTGTTTCGCATTGCGCAGGAGGGCCTTAACAACATCGTGAAGCATGCGGCGGCCACCCATGTGAATCTTCACCTGCTGGACAAGGAAGATGAACTATATTTGTTGCTGGAAGATAACGGCCGTGGCTTTGACACTGCCGCGGTGCAACACAATGCCGGGCAGGGCCTGCGCAACATCCAGGAACGTGCAAAGTTGCTGGACGGCAGCGCAGAAATTCATTCCCTGCCGGGCGAAGGCACGGTGGTGGAAGTGCACATTCCCGTAGTGTAGTGTCCAACCCAAAGCAATTTCAAGACCCATGACAAAAATAAAACTACTTCTGGCCGACGATCACCCGCTCATCCGTGCGGGCTTCAAATCGTTGCTGGCAAAAAACGAACGTTTCGAGATTGTGGGCGAAGCCGAAAACGGCAACGAGCTGATGACGCTGGTAGCCGAAACATCGCCCAACATCATCCTCACCGACATCAGCATGCCGGGCATGAGTGGTCTGGAAGCTTTGCAGAAGCTGAAGAAATCTTTTCCCGACATCCGCTGCATCATCCTCACCATGCACGAGGAACGCGAATATATCATGAATGCGCTAAAGGCCGGCGCAGAAGGCTACCTGTTGAAAAATATTGAATGGCCCGACCTGGAAAAAGCGATCGTCACCGTGTTTAATGGCGGCAAATATTTCAGTCCTGTGGTGGCCAACATCCTGGCCGACTCCGTGGCCCGTCCCGAGACCTACGATGTGGGCGAGATCACACCCCGCGAGAAAGAAGTGCTTGAGCGCGTAGCCCAGGGCAACAGCACCAAACAAATTGCCGACATGCTGGGCATCAGCATCCGCACCGTGGAATCGCACCGCATCAACATGCTGAAGAAAATGAAGGTAAACAACACCGCCGAGCTGATCCGCAAGGCCATAGACATGAAAATTCTGACCTGATCCGGGAAAATACGGAGACGCACCCTGCGATAAATCGCCATCCCCATCGCGTACAATTCCGGAACGCACGCCCTCCTCTGACGCCGTTTATTTGTATAGAACCAAATAAGCAATGTTATGAAAAAGTGTATGAATGTGTGGATGAAAACCATAGCCATGATGGGT
The DNA here is from genome assembly GCF_016735595.1 of Chryseolinea lacunae. Taxonomy (GTDB): domain Bacteria; phylum Bacteroidota; class Bacteroidia; order Cytophagales; family Cyclobacteriaceae; genus Chryseolinea; species Chryseolinea lacunae. Next base: position 113,447 of record NZ_JAERRB010000006.1, on the reverse strand, counting down.
TTAGTAATGATGAGCGTTTCCTTTGCAAACGCACAAACCGGCAACGATCCGGCATGGCCTATTTCAAAAGATGTGCAACGGGTGGCCAACAAAAAGGCACTGAACGACCCCAACCTGGGCAAGTCGCACATTCGCGCAAAGTCTACTGACGCCGGCTGGGTGGTTTCCAAAGGTGTTCATCGCGGAAGCGGAACAGCCATGGCCAAGGGCAATGTGGCTTCAAAAGGATATCCTGCGTGGGCCATCTCCAAGGGCGTTCAGCAAATTGGACGCTAAGGCATCGCGATCTCAATATTAGTTTTAGGTAGTGCAAGCACAGGGATCTCTGGTCGGCAACGGCAGATGATTCCTGTTTGCATTTTACCCCCTTTCCACCGTTTCATAACAGTTTGAATTTTGTTATTTTTGATCAGATCAGTTTGTTCGCCGGCTGGTGGACAGACCAACCGGCATCACAAAATTCCAACGCTATGAATGACGTTCTTCCCAAACCCGATCATAAATACAACGCCGTTGCCGAGCGCATCGAAACGCTGATCACCAAAAATGTTTTTAAGGTGGGCGACAAGTTGCTTTCGGTGCGGGCCCTCAGCAAGGAGCAGGGCATCAGTCTCAGCACCGCTTTTCAGGCCTATTATTTATTGGAGAGCAAAGGCCTCATTGAGGCGCGCCCCCAGTCGGGCTATTACGTGAAATATTCTCCCGAACACATTCTCGATCTTCCCCGCACCAGCGAACCACTCGACGACGCGCTGCCCGTCACCATCGACGACATGATCAACAGCGTGTATGTGGACCTCAATGCGAAAAACATTCTGAATTTTTCGATGGCGGCACCGGCCATCGAGTTGCTGCCCACAGCCAAACTCAACAAAGCCGTGACGCACGTGCTGCGCGAATCGAAAACCAGTTGCCTGCACTACGAACACATTCAGGGCAACGTGGCGCTGCGCCGGCAAATTGCGCGACAGGCGTTTAACTGGGGTGGCACACCCAGCGAGGAAGACATCGTGGTCACCGCGGGTTGTGTGGAAGCGTTGTCGCTTTGCATCAAGGCCATCACCTCGCCGGGCGATGCCATTGCCATTGAAAGCCCAACCTACTTCGCCATTTTTCAGGTGATGCAAAGTCATGGATTGAAAGTGGTGGAGATCCCAACCGACCCCGTGCTGGGGCTCGACATCGACTATCTGGCGCAAGCCATACCACGCTTCAACATCAAGGCGTGCCTGGTGGTGAGCAACTTCAACAATCCCTTGGGAAGCTGCATGCCCGACGCACGCAAAAAGCATCTCGTGGAAATGCTGGCAAAGAAAGACATACCGCTCATCGAAGACGATATTTACGGCGAACTCTACTTCGGAAAAACACGCCCGAAAACGTGCAAGAGTTTTGATAAGAAAGGACTGGTGCTGCACTGCGCATCATTCTCAAAGTCGCTTGCGCCTGGCTATCGGATCGGGTGGACCATTCCGGGTAAGTTCAAAGACAAAGTGATCCGCCTCAAACGCATGCACACGGTGTCGACCAACACATTGGCGCAGGCTGCCGTGGCCGACTTCCTCAGCAACGGAAGATTTGAACTGCACCTGCGGCATTTGCGCAAGGCATTGCACACACAAGCCCTTCGCTACCTTCAGGCGGTGTGCGAATATTTCCCGGAAGACACCTGCATCTCGCGTCCACAAGGCGGCTTCACGTTGTGGATCGAGATGAATAAAAAAATCAATGCCTACAAGCTTCACAAGCGTGCCCTCAAACACAACATCGGCATTGCGCCGGGGCCAATATTTTCGTCGCAGGGAAGATTTGAAAACTGTTTTCGCATCAGCTATGGCGAGCCGTGGAGTCCGAAAATTGAAGAGGGCCTGAAGACCCTGGGCAAACTGGTGAGAGAGTGGCGGTGAGATTCTTATTTTACGCTGGCGGTGTGAGTGATTTTATAAACCGCCGCGATGTTTCTAAAAATCCTTTCTTCAAATAAAACTCGTGCGTACGGCTCCGTCTCATGTTGCTGGTAACTTCCACGGCGTGGCATCCCTGCTCTGAAAGAAATTTGTAGGAAGTTTCCAACAAGTGGTGACCAATGCCCGTGGAGCGCAACTGCTCATTCACACAAAACGCGGTGATGCGCGCCAGCATGCCGGGAGAGTGAAACACTTCGAACCAATGGAGCGAAATGAAACCCGACACACCCTGGTTTTCTTCGGCCACCAGCAATTGAAAGAAGGGCCGGCTGTAGTATTCAATTTTTTCTTTCACAAACTCAGGGTTGCTTTCCGGTGGCGGATAACCTAGTTGAGCGAGCAGCGTGCCAATGGCAGCAGCGTCCGATGCGATAGCCTGGCGAATGATCATGTTATGAAGTTAGAAAAAATGCGCGAACAATAGCGCGGTGTGTCATCCTGTATAAAAAGCAGACAGAAACCACGATTTGATGACGTGGAATGACGTTGACTTTACGTCGTGTGTTTGCTACCGTATTGGTGAATGGATAACCAGGCATATATGCCGGTAAATGCGTGCTGAAGAAAACAATGTTTGCAGGTTTGGGTTGGACGACATTATTCCTTTGCCTGCCGCATCCGTAGCCAAAGATCATTCGGAAAAACAGGATGAAGAACACTATGCCAACCGTTGGCAGCAACTGACTTTGCGCATCTGCATCGTGTGATTCAAACTTTTTTATGCAATCGTTGTAGTTATCAATAAGTGGAATAAAATTACATGTTGCGCAAATCACCGCAACGTTTTAATAGCTTTGTCTCGTTAATATCATCAAAACCGAAGTCGGTTGATGATTGCAAAACAAACGATATGAATACAATACAACTTATTGGTCTTGCCGCAGGGATGTTGACAACCATTGCCTTCCTGCCCCAAGTTCTTAAAACCTGGAAAAGCCGGTCGGCAAAAGATTTGTCGCTGGGAATGTTCTCGATGTTCTGTCTCGGTGTAGCCCTGTGGTTGGCCTATGGCATTCTGGTGCGCGACATCCCCGTCATCGCTGCCAACCTGCTCACGCTTATGCTGGCGTCGACCTTGTTATTCTTCAAACTTCGCTTCAAAGAATAAGAACACCACGTCCATTCGTTTCAATGAGACGTAGGCAACGGTCTATAAATAATATATAGAGTAATAGAATAGTCAGGAGGTTGTCTCAAACGGGACAACCTTTTTTGTTTTATGGGATACGTCAGATTTTGACGCCGGCGATTTCCAGGATGCTGGCAATGCACGATGCAAAACCTTCTACCGTGGTGGGCTTGGTAAGAAACTCGGTGGCGCCCGCTTCGAGGCAATATTCTTTTTCCGACTGCGCCGAGGAGGTGGTGAGGATCACCACCGGGATGTGTTTCAGGTCGGCGTCTTCCTTAAGCTTAACAAGCACTTCGCGGCCGTGAAGCTTGGGCAGGTTCAGGTCGAGCAGAATAACGTTGGGGAATTTTTTACACGATTTGAGGAATGGAATCACCGCGTCGCCCTGTTTCACCACGTCGAGGTTAAACGCAATGTCCTTTTCCAGGAGCGCGTCGCGCATCAATTCTACGTCGTCCGGATCGTCTTCTACTAACAGTATGCTCAGGGATTCCATAGTGCTGCGGTTGCGGGGATAAAAACAGGCACAGATTTTATCCTACAAATCTAAATTTTATTTTGAGTTTTACTTACCCCCGTATGGCAAAAAACACATCTGACAGCGTAGCCCCTGCCGCAAAACACAGGGTTGTGGGCATCGGCGCTTCGGCGGGCGGTTTGGAGGCTATTCACGATCTCTTTGATTATCTGCCTTCGAATACCGGATTTTCTTTTATCGTAATTCAACATCTTTCGCCGGACCATAAAAGCCTCATGGGCGAACTGCTTTCCAAGCACACCGACATGCAGGTGCATGAAGCCACAGAAGACACGGCCATCGAACCGGATTGTATTTATGTGATCCCCAGCAAAAAGCTAATGACAATCAATGCCGGGCGACTGCACCTCGTAGATAAGCTTCGCTACAACGGCCCCAACAACGCCATCGATGTATTCTTCGAATCGTTGGCCGATGATCAGGGTGACAATGCGGTCGGCATCATTCTGTCGGGCACCGGCACCGACGGAACCAAGGGCATTGAAGCGATCAAACGCAAAGGTGGTTTAGTGATCGCACAGGACCCGCTCACGGCGGCCTTCGACGGTATGCCTAACAGTGCCGTAGCCACGGGCTATCCCGACCTCATTTTGCCGCCTGAAATGATTGGCGAAGAGTTGATGGAATATTACAAAGACTCCCCAACACTTCAGGCGCTTCACAACATGAGCCGCCAGGACGAAAACATGATGCGTGAAATTCTGGAGGTGCTTTTTAAATTAACACGAAACGATTTTCATCACTACAAACGCCCTACATTATTGAGGCGCTTGGCCAAACGTATGACCGAGCTGGGACTCACCACGCTCGCCGAATATAAAGTGCGTCTTTCGGGCGACGAGGCCGAAGCAAAATTGCTGGCTCGTGAGTTTTTGATCAACGTAACAAAATTCTTCCGCGACGAGGAAGCGTTTGATTGTCTGCGTAAGGAAGTGATACCCGCCATACTGGCCAACAAAGCTACGGACGGCTCCGTGAAAGTTTGGGTGGCGGCGTGCAGCAGCGGCGAAGAAGCCTATTCGGTGGCCATGCTGTTTCGCGAAGCCATGGAAAAATTAGAGAAGCCCGCCATGACCCTGAAGATCTTTGCCACTGATATCGATGTGGAAGCGTTGGAGACGGCATCGCGCGGCGTGTATGGCGAAGCGATTGTGAAGGATATTCCTTCGCACTTGCTATCCAAATATTTTACACGTGAAGGTAAATCCTATCGCGTCACCCCCGAGTTGCGCAAGCACGTGGTGTTTGCCAATCACGATTTGCTGAAGGATGCACCGTTCAGTCATCTTGATCTGATCTCCTGCCGCAACATGTTCATCTACGTGAACGCGGCGCTTCAGCGCAAGGCGTTAAAGAAATTTCATTTTGCATTGGATTTGGATGGCTACCTGATGCTGGGACCCAGCGAAAACATTGGGCCACTCAAAGATGTGATGAAGGAAGTGAGCCGCAAATGGAAAGTATATCGCTGCTTCAGCAAGTCGGCCGTGATGGATGGCGACACCATGCTGGTGCCTCTCGACAGAAAAGCATTTGCCACCAGCCTCACATCCACCCCGCTGCGCAACGCCTCGATGAGCGTGTCTGACATTTTGAAAGACACGCTCATGGAAGACCGCAAGATCGCGGTGATCCTTATTGACAAAGACCTGACCGTGAAGCAGGCGGCGGGCAGCTATAAAAACTTCCTGTATTTCCCGGAAGACAATTTCAACTTCAACCTGCTGAAACTTGTTGGCGCCGACCTCGCCGTGGCATTGGGCGTGGGGGTTCGCAAAACCCTGGCCCAAAACGAAAAAACCGTGTTGAAGCGTGTGATGGTGCACGAGAACGACTCCGAGCGTTTCATCAACATCATTATCCGACCCTACCTGCAGCAGAATGAATTCCAGCAGTCCTTCATCGCCATCGTGCTCGAAGAAGAGACCGCAGAGCCAAAGGCGGTGCGCACCGTGAACATTACCTCGGTAGAAAGTGCCGACCGCATGGAGGAACTGGAGCGCGAGCTGCGCGACACCCGCGAAAACCTGCAAGCCGTTATTGAAGAACTGGAAACGGCAAACGAAGAAATGCAGTCGAGCAATGAAGAGATGATCTCTACCAACGAAGAGTTGCAGAGCACCAACGAGGAATTACAGTCTCTTAACGAAGAGCTGCACACGGTTAGTGCCGAACACCAGGCTAAGATCAAAGAGTTGTTCGAAGTGAACGACGACCTCAACAATTATTTCAACAACTCCGAAATCGGTCAGGTGCTGGTAGATCAGAAACTCATCATCCGGAAGTTTAGCCCTTCGGTACGCCGCATGGTGAATTTTATCGAGGCCGACATTGGTCGTTCTATTGTGGACATCACTACAAACCTCCCGGGGGTGGATGTGATCCGCGAGATAAAAAAGGTGATTTCTACAGGGCAGAATTCCGAAACGGAAGTGCACACCAAGGACGGTTTTTATTTCCTGATGCGCCTCACGCCCTACATCCGTCGCGACAAATCCATCGACGGTGTGGTGGTTAATTTCGTCGACATCTCGCACACCAAAAAACTTTCGGGAATCATTCAGGGTATATTCGAGAGCTCCACCAGCGGCATTGCCGCCAAGCGCGCGGTGCGCGACAATCAAAATCGCATTGTCGACTTCGAATACATTGCCGTGAACGAGGCCGCCGAGCGCATGTTTGGCGTGGCGCCGCGTTCTCTTACAGGCAAGCGTTTGCTCGATGTTTTTAAAGACGAGAGTCGTGAGTTCTTCAATACCTATGTGAATGTGATAGAAACCGGCGAATCGGCACAACTTGAATTCTACAACGAAGCCAACGACAAATGGTACGACACCAGCATCGTGAAAATGATGGATGGCATTGTGACCACGCATACCGACATCACCGCCAAGCGAAAGGACGCTGACATTATTGCGCAGAATTTTGAAGACCTTGAAATCACGTCAAAAAAACTTTCCGACAGCAACAACCAGCTTGAGCGATCAAACTTCGACCTCATGCAATTTGCGTCTGTGGCTTCGCACGATTTGAAGGAGCCCCTTCGGAAAATTCAGGCGTTTGGAAACCTTTTGCAATCCAAGATTAAAGACAAACTGTCGGACAGCGAGCTGAACTATTTTCACAAGATGATCAACGCTTCCAACCGGATGCAGATTCTTATCGATGATGTGCTCACCCTTTCCAAACTTTCCAACAACGGTCAGGCAAAGGAGTCGACCGATTTGAAGGAAGTGATCGAACAAATTTGTGAAGACCTCGAGATTTCCATACGTGACAAAAACGCCGTTCTGAAGATCGGTAAGCTGCCGGTGATCGACGCTGTGCCGGGACAGATGCGGCAAGTGTTTCAAAACCTGATCAGCAATGCCCTGAAGTTCGGAGATGCCACGTCGCCCGTCATCACCATTGAGGAACAGCCTTTGGACGAATCGACGGCCAACGCGTTTGGCGTTGATCCCCAACACTACACGCACATTGTGGTGAGCGACAACGGCATCGGGTTCGAGACGGAATACCGCGAAAAAATCTTCGGGATCTTTCAGCGTTTGCATGGTCGTAGCTATGAAGGCACGGGCATCGGGCTGGCCATTGCGCGCAAGATTGTCGAAAATCACGGCGGCTTCATTTATGCCGACAGCCAGCTCAACAAAGGTGCTGTCTTCCACATGATACTTCTTATGGCGCCGCAGTCGATTTTGCAGGTTTGATTCATGGTTCACCTTTGAACACAGCACTGTTCAGAATTGATCAGCACGTTTCAGCGTAACACTTTTTCCATAGCGAATTTCCCAGCTTTCCGGAGCGGCATTGTTCTTGAGTGTCGTGGCGCGTAATTAAACCGTCACAACATGATCACTTTCGTCCGCGTGCTGGCATTGCTTGCACTGGTCCTTATTGTCGAAGGATTCTTATAATGAAAATGCCGGAGCGATGTTATTTGATATGGACATGTATCACGCGGCGCCGTCCCATGTGGCGGCGGCGGAATAGATTTGGATTCGGCTAAAGCGTGATGGGGTTTCGTCGAGCTTTGAAATGTCGGCAAAGCCAAGTTCGCCCAGCAATTTCTGAAGCGACGCATAACGGATGGGGTAGGGCACCCACGCGTTGGCTGCGTCAGTGTCGTATTCCACGATGATCAGACGGCCACCGGGAAGAAATTGTTTTTTAAGTTGGCGCAGGAACGCGATTTTGTTCGACACAAAGTGGATTGAGTTGGCCATCAGAATGCCATGGGCCGAAGCGGAGCCGTGATCGTACTGCACAAAGTCCTTTTGTGTTGTGCTGACCGTGACGCCGGGAACCGAAAACGTGATGGAGCGCAAGGCCGCGCCGTCTTTATCGATCGCGTGAACGGTGCTGCCTTCCGGAAGAAGCGTAGCCAAAGCATGCGAAAACAAACCTTTCCCTGCACCAAGGTCCATCCAAACCTGACCGGCAGACGAAACAGGGATTCCCTTTTTGATAAGCTGAATGGCAACGGATAACTCCACACCGAATAATTACGTTACTCAAGTTTCGTTTTTTTGCGGTGTGGTCAAAGCAAAATTTTAAAAAAATGCAATCGGCCACGTTCACACGCATAACGGTATCGCTGTGTCGCGCAAAGCGTTAGACCCGAAAAACACCGTGAATGTGTGAAATTCGCGGATGTTTTCGGATTTCAAGTATCCCTACGTGGGCTTTCGTGGCTTGCGTGTAATGCTATCGTTGCGCGGTATTTTTTCAGAACGAAACGTTGGCAAACCGGCCAAACGAATTCGAACCGACCCAAAGTCCGATTTTGCCAGAGTGGTTGGAGTTTAGTTTTTTCACCGTCAACGCCGGTGTGGTGGCGCGGTTCACAAAAACTCTCACTTCGTCGTCGGTCACCTCCACACGGGCGTGAAACCATTTGTCGGGATCGGGTGCCGGCTTAATTTCTTTTTCGAACTGGCCGGTGCGTTCTTCGCGCAAACGGCTCCAATCGTATTGAGGCATGCTTATGTACTGCACCATGTGATCGCGGTTCAATTGTTTTTCGGCTACGAAATTGAACGGCCGGAAGTAGATGCCGTCGTAGGTGGAATCGTTTTGTGCGTGAAAGGCGATGCCCACAAAACTGCTACCGGGTTTGTTGGCGCCCATCACATCGAACTCGATGGCGCCGTTCGAAAACGTTTTGCCATCGAGCCAGGCAACGCCGCCCCGTTGGTCGGCAGCAACCAACTCCACACCCTGGCGGCCGTCGCTTTCATAGGGTGTGAGCGACGCCTTCACCAGCGTGTAGGTCTGGGGTTTTGTATTTTTTGATTGGCCGTGTGCCGCCCCGGACAAGGCCAGTAGCACGACAATGACGATGCGGGTGATGTGAATTTTCATAGGGGAACCAGGGGCTGGGAGTTGATGGATGGTTTAGATTATTTTTTTTCTTCTAGGAAAGGGATAATGAAGTCTCGGAGCATTTCCGGGTTTAGGATGAGCGACACGTGGCCGCTGTTGGGCAAGACGAGCAGGCGCGCGGTGGGGATGATCTGAAGCATGCTCACAAACGCATCGGTGCGCGTGTAGTCGTCGCGGTCGCCGGCTACGATGAGCACGGGGCAGGCAATGCGCGAAGCTTTTTCGTTTGACACCCACACCGGTTCCATCCACGCCTCCCGCAGCATGTCTACCCATTCGGAGAAACGTTGGGGCTCGGGCATAATTTTTTTGCGCTCCTTCAGAAAGTCCGGGAGGTTTTGCTCTTCGGTTTTTCCCTGAGTGCGCCAGGTTTGTTCGTAGGCCTCGGGGCGGTACATGGTTGCATTCAATGGCCCTCCCATGCTAACCAGTTTTGTTACAATCGCGGGAAATTCGGCGGCCAGGATGTTGCCGGTGATGGCGCCGTCGCTAAACCCCATCACGGCTGTTTTTTCAATTCCTTCTTTCTTCAGCACCGCCAGCGCGTCCTGCGCAAACAACGCATAGGTCATGCGCTGGTGCCCGATTTCAGATTTGCCGTGCCCGCGGGTGGCCACGGCAATCACCTTGAAATGTTTCGACAGATCGGGATAATATTGTGAATATTCGCTAATGTATCCATAATAACCTCCGTGGAGCAACAACAACGGCGGCCCTTCGCCATAGATCTCATAGTAGATTTTGGCATCGCCCGACGTCACATATTTTCCGGTCTTGGGGTTGTTGCCATAGGGAATGTCCTGCCCGCGAACGAACGCTGCGGACAACAGCAGAATAAACAAACAGGCTGTGATTTTCATAGGGGAATTTTTTAAAAAGAAGTTACGCAATTATCGGAAGTTGGGAGATGTCAATCGAAATCAATTTGCGATCTTTTGGAAGTCAAATGCCGTTCATTTTCTAAACACGTAAGATGTCCGCCACCGAAAGAGACTATATTGTTCTATACCGGACGCAAGTGGAGCAACGCCTGATGCTGGGCAGCAGCGATGGCAAAGTGAAACAACGCGACCTGGAGTATCTCGCCACGCACATTGAATCGAAATGCAACGTGAAGCTGAGCATCTCCACCCTGAAGCGCCTGTGGAAAGATGAGTATGCCCAGGACCCGCACCCATCCACCCTCGATGCCCTGGCTTCGGCGCTTGACTTTGCCGACTGGCAGAGCTTTAAAAAGGCGAACGCTCAAAACATGATCCACGCCTTTCCACCGGTGGCGCCTCCGGCAAAAAAAGAGCAGGCAAGGTCGGCCATGCCGTGGGTAGTGGTGGTGTTGGTGGTGATCGCGGGCGGCACCGTGGCCATGCTGGGTTTCCGGTCCGGCAAAAAAACACTGACGTTGCCCGGCAACATTCCATTCCGTGCCGACAAAACCGTGACACACGGCGTGCCCAACACCGTGATGTTTAACTACGACGTGAGCAACATCGACGCTGACAGTTTTTTTATTCAACAGTCGTGGAATCCCCGAAACCGGGTACGCATCGATCCGAAGAGAAACTACTTGTCGTCAATCTACTACACCCCGGGGTTTCACCATGCGCGGCTCATGGTGAACGATTCGGTGGTGGCCTTCGCCCGCGTGCACATCAAAACCGACGGCTGGTTCCCCATGCTCAAATACGACCTCACCGACAACCGGGCCGTCTATCTCGATCGCAAAACGATGATTACCGCCGGCGCCATGGCAGCGACCGAAGCACAACTGAAAGCAGCTAACGTAGACACCCAAAAGGAATTTTTTCTGCGCTACTACAACAGCCGCGATTTTGAAGGCGTGACCAGCGATGCCTTCGATCTGGAAACGCGTGTGCGTGGCGACAGCCTGATGACCCAGGTGTGTCCGCTCATCGAATTGATGATGGTGTGTGAGGAAGGAATATTTTTTGTGCCGCTCACCACAAAGGGTTGCGTAAGCAACCTGGCTCTACAACTAGGGGAGGTGTATCAGAACGGACGCGACACCAACCTTTCGGCTTTGGGTGTGCCGCTGCATGAGTGGCAAACCCTGCGCATCCGGAATGAAAATCATGAAGTCACTATTCTCCTGAACGGCCAGCCCATGCACCAGCTTTCGTATCGGAACAACTTTGGAAAAATGGTGGGCTTCATCTACACCTTTAACGTGCCCGGTGCGGTGGATTTTATTCGGTTGCGAAACGGAGAAGGCAAAGTAGTTTACGCAGATGAGTTTGATTAGACACTATTCAGTGCACTGTTGAACACGTACGCCATCACGATCGGGCTAACATTCTGCTTACTTCATCACGCTATATTTTTTTGATGTCACGATGCACGTGTGAAGGCGTTGAAGATAGCGTCTGCAAACTAAAGGCCAGATGTTCGCTACGCCGGCCAATGACCGTTCGAGCGAACATCCGGTTAAAAAAAATCATTGCATCGAAAACTCATACACGATATCAAACTCACCGGCAGAGGCAAGTTGTCGCGTCACATAGCCCTGGTCGTTGTATTCGTAGGTGAAATGTGTTTCGCCTACCGATCCGTTTGAATTTTCCACGCGCCACGTGCGCGGGTTGTTCTGGAACAGGGTGTGATAAGGGTGATAGAAATTCAGAAAGAATGCGCCGGAGTATTTCCGGTTGTCGAAGTCTTTGTAGTGTGTGGTGGAGACGATCACGAAGTCCAGCACGTCGGCGTGATAGTCGGAGTATTGCATTTGAACAGCGTTGTTCTGTGCGTCGTAGGTAAATGTTTTTTTGGAGACCGGTATGAAGTCATCGTCGGCCGTGGCTTGCAGAATCACCCAGGCCTTCACGCGATCGTGGTCGTCGTAGGCGAAAAAGTTCATGCGCTCCACCGCGTTGTTGACATACTCCAGCGACTCGGTGAGCCGGCCGCCTTCATAGTGAAACTCGATCGATTCGGCAGCGCCGGTCGTTGTGATTTTTTGAATGCGTCCGTCGGCATAGTGCACGGTGTAGACCGTTTCCAGCGAATCGCCTTCGTCCAGTAGCCCGGAGGTGATTTGGCTGATGCGATTGTCATTGTCGTAGGTGAGCACGCGATAAGAATGTTTGCCGTACGACATTTTTTCCGCCCGGAGGGTCTTTAGGCCGATGGGCTTTGGACCGGCATCGGGGTCGGAACATTTCACCGACACCATGGCCAGTGCAATAAAGTAGAGCGAGGGGATTTTTTTCATGCCTTAATAGACACAACCTCCCGCCGAATCGTTGGAATGGACTGTAAACGCTGAAAAATCAGAGTCGTTTTTTATCCACCTGTTCGGCCAGTGTTTTTGGCGCCACGGTTGCGTAAGCCGTGTGCAGTGCGTCTTTGAATATGGACTTCCGAACGGTTTTCAACTCAATCATTGTCCAACCTTGTTTTCCCCAAGCCCCCGGCACGGGGTAGATAATAGCATCGTCGTATTTGGAAAACACCGACTGATCGATGGCCGACAGTTTCACCACCGCTTTCTGCCCCGGCACGTCCAGCGTAGCAAATATTTTCTTTCGTATGCGAAACGACGTCTTTTCGAAATGTGGCTGTTGCACGGCTTCGGGCAATGCGAGTGCCCAGGCTTCAACTTCTTGTATGGTCACCATATGTGAAGATCGGTTTAATACCCGAAGTTCGGTAGGGCGGTGCCCGCAAAATTGGATAAATGCGACATCGCCGTGGGGAATGGCTAAAGATAAATTCTTAAATTCCAGTAACCAACCCTTGTGGGGCGGGTATTCCCAACATAAACCCTGGCGCACATGTTCAAGAACTATCTCGCAGTTGCCTTGCGCAACATCCGGCACAGCCCGCTCTATGCGTTCATCAACGTCTTCAGCCTGGCTGTGGGGCTGGCGGCCTGCATGATTATTTACTTGTTCATTAAAGACGAACGCAGCTTCGACGCGTTTCATGCAAAACATGACGTGATCTATCGCGTCGACGAAATTCAAAACTTCAGTGGTACGAACCAGCAGCGCGTGGCGTTGTCGATGCCCGGTATGGGACCGGCCTTGTTGCAAGACTTTCCGGAAGTGAAAAACTATACACGCTTCTATGACCAGGGCAACGTGGTGGTGAAAAAAGAAACGGTGCAGTTGCTCGTGCCCGAAGTGAAAGCCGTAGACAGTACGTTTCTCGATATTTTTGATTTTGAGATGCTGGCCGGCGATCGTGCTTCGGCTTTGGATGAGCCACAAACGCTGGTGCTAACGGAAGAAAGCGCACTGAAATTTTTTCCTTCGGCCGAACGTGCCGTAGGAAGCCTGCTCACCATCTTCGACGAAGAATTTAAAGTGACCGGTGTGTTGAAAGACATTCCTGAAAATTCGCACCTCCAGTTCGGGGCGCTGGTGTCGATGACCACCTTCACCCGGAAGAATCCGGACTTCAACAACCAATGGGGCTCTAATTTTGTGAACACCTACCTCGTGCTTGAGCCGGGTGTGAACGTGAAGGCGCTGGAGAAAAAGATGCCGGAGTTTCTGGTGCGCCGCATGGGCGACAAAGACATCGGCAAATACATCATCATGTTTTTGCAAAGGCTCGAAGATGTTCACCTGGCATCGACCGACATTGAGCACGACTACAACAACTACCGCAAGTTCAACGGCAAATACCTCGATGTATTTTTTGTGATTGGCGTGTTCATCCTGCTCATTGCCGGCGTCAACTTTATGAACCTAACCACCGCCCGAGCGTCGCATCGGTGGAAGGAAATTGGTGTGCGCAAAACGGTTGGTGCGAAAAAGGTGCAGTTGTTCGGACAATTCATTTTCGAATCGATATTTCTGGCCACCGTGGCCTTGCTGCTGGCGGTGTTGCTCAACCTGCTGTTTGTGCCGCTGTTGAACAACGCGATTGGCCGGCAACTGGTGTTGTGGTCGCTGGTTGAACACCCCTGGGAAATCTTAGCGGTGATGGCCGTCACGCTTGGCCTGGGTGTGCTCACTGGCATCTATCCGGCGTTCTACATGACTTCGTTCAACCTGTCGCGCGTGTTGAAAGGTGGCGGCAAGACGGAGGGCAGATCGATTTTTAGAAGCGGCCTTGTTGTGGTGCAATTTGGATTGGCGCTGGCCATGATTGTGAGCACGCTGGTGGTGTTGCAACAATTGTATTTCATGAAGAACAAAGACATCGGTTTTGACAAAGACCAGATTTTGTTAGTGAACATGAACCGCGAAGCCAACGAAAAATTTGAGACGCTAAAAACAGAGCTGCTAAAAAATTCAGCCATCGTCGGTGTGACCGCGTCGGGCCAGCGCCTGGGCAACAATTTTCACCAATGGGGATTTAAAGTGAAAGCCGACACAGGCATCGTAGATATCACCCCTTCGAATGTTAACGTGGACTATGATTACCTGAAAGTGTATGGCATCAAACTGAAAGACGGCCGCGCGTTTTCAAAAGACCGCGCTACCGACAACGGCCTGGCCTTCATCATCAACGAGTCGTTTGCCAAAGAGCTGGGTTTGAAAGAAGTGGTGGGCACACCCGCGGGGCACAGCTGGTATCCCAACGATTCGCTGGGCACCATCATTGGTGTGGTGGAGGACTTTAACTTCAACTCGTTGCATCACAAAATCAACACGCTGTCCATGGTGGTGCACCCCGGTTGGGGCTATAGCGAAATGTCGGTGAAGTTCAACGCGGCGCACACCGAGGAAGCGGTGGCTTTGGTGAAAAATCTGTGGGACACGCAAGTGCCTTCCTATCCGTTCACCTATTCCTTCCTCGACGATCACTTTGCTGAACTCTACCGGTCCGATCAGCAGATGAGTTCGGTAGTAGCCATCATGGCGTCGCTGGCCATTCTCATATCGTGTATGGGGTTGTTTGGCTTGGCGGCCATCACTACAGAAAAGAAAACAAAGGAGATCGGCATCCGCAAGGCGCTGGGCGCAACCGAAGGACAGATCACAGTGCTATTGTCAAAAAATTTCACAGTGCTTGTGATGGTGGCATTCGTTCTGGCCAGTCCGTTGACGTATGGATTGCTTCACGCGTGGCTGCAGAATTTTGCCTATCGCATCAGCATCAACCCGCTGGTTTTTTTGCTGGGCGGTGTGTTGGCGCTGGGGGTGGCGTTGGCTACCATTAGTTATCACACGATTCGGTCGGCACGTGCCAATCCGGTCAAGGCGTTGCGATACGAATAAATAAAGATAAGAGATACGGCGCTAGGGTTAGCTCGTACCAGGCCGGTGGGTGAAGCACTCACCGGCCTTCCGCTTTTTAGAGAAGGGCATTTGAGCGAAGATCTTATCTTTGCGGCGAAGCCATGCAGCATCCCATACACCATCCCAATCCCGACCGCGAAGCGGCTGCCGCACTCGAAACGGAAATTGCTGCTTTGGAGCAGGCTTTGGGTGAGGCCGAGGTGCGTGTCAACACGTTTGAGCGCCACATCCGCACAGCCCTGCACACCCAGATTGTGCGCTTGCAGGAATTGACAACGCTGTACAAAAAGCTTAAGGCAGAAAAAAAAGAAAAACGACGCGCCCAAAAAAAGAAGGGAAAAAACTATCAGGAACCAACAGCCCTGGTGAGAAGCGCACGATCGGGCCAACAAAATTTTCCGGCAAATGCCGACCCCGAACAACTGAAGCGTCTCTATAAGGAGGCCATCGTGCACGTGCATCCCGATAAATTTGCGCAAAACGATGCGTCGCTTTCCGATCGCGCCACCGCCATGACGGCCCACCTCAATGCACTCTACGATGCCGGCGATCTAATGGAATTGAGCGCGCTGCACCGGCACATCCTGAGCGGCAATGCCATGGCGCACGTTCCCTATCAACCACAGACGCTTATGGACCCTGTGGCCATGGTGAGCTACCTGCAACACAAACGCGACGAGCTGAAGCAGGCGCTTCACGACATCCGGACCATGCAGCTTTTCGAGGTGCTGGAGTCGTATGCAGACCCGATGCAATTCATCGGCGAACTTCGCGTGCAGTTTGACGAACGCATCCAGGTGTTCACAAAAAGAACGCGGAAGGCCTAAAGAAATTTCGGCGTGTTGGGGGGATGCCTATCTTTGCGCGTTCAACCTAAATCAGAACAAAAACCATCATGACAAAAACAAAGCTCGTCATCAACAACAACGGTTCGGTGAAAGTAGAAGGCGATTTCGAAATTGTGGACGCCCAGGGAAATGCCTACGGGCTTCAGGGAAGAACCATTGTGTCGCTTTGCCGCTGTGGCCGTTCGGCCAACAAACCCTTTTGCGACGGCTCGCACAAAGGTCACTTCGAGCACGACGCCGTAGCGTTCGAACTGCCTCCTAAAAAAGTGTAGCGTTGGCGCCACACCCGCATTCATAATTTTTCAGAGCGAGTCGCGCAGCGTGATGCGAAACGGAATTTCCACGTGTGCCGTGGAGTTTTCCAGGATGAGCTGCGCGGCGCGCTCGCCCATCTGATGAAAGTCGGTGGAGATGGTTGTGATGCCGTTGAGGATAAATTTTTTCAGGGGAATTTCGTTGTATGAGATCACGCCCACATCCTGGCCCACCACCAGTTGCATGGCCAGAATTTTGTCGATCAAAATCACCAGGTCCTTTTCCATGAGGTTGATGTAGACCTCACCTTTGCTCACGGGTTCGTCTGCAATGTTGTGCACCACCTTGCTGGCAAACGCATATTGATGACAAAACCGCCGGAAGCCTTTCAAAATTTCTTCGGGGTGATAGGTGCCCTCGGGGAAAATAATTTTCAACGTGTGGTATTTGCTCAGGCGTTCGAGAGCATCTTCCAACGCGCTATAAATATCTTTTTCAAAATTTTCATAGACCGCGCCAAATTCATCTTTCACACCCGGTACCAGTTTGTCGAGCAGAATCAGTTTTTCTTTGGGAATGGTGTTAATGATCTCGTATGCATTTTCGTTGCCTTCTATAAAGTGCGCGATGATGACATAGTAGGCATAGTCGTCTTTCTTTTGCAGGAGCAATTTCTTGAACAGCGAGAAGTCATTGTTATAGATATAGAAGTCGATGGTGGCCAGGTCGCCCAGCGTGGCGGCGAAGGCATCGTAGATAATTTTTTTGTGTTCGCTCAGTTTGTTGAACAGCAGGAATACTTTTTTGGTGTTGCCCACATCCACGCTCTTGATGAAGTAGCCTTTTCCGGGAACGGACCCCAACACCCCGATGCTTTTCAGGTAGCGGTAACTTTTCTCGGCCGTGTCGCGCGAAATTTCCAACTCAAAACTCAAGTCGTTGATGGACGGCACGATGTCGTTTTTTTTGATGTGCTCATGCTGGATGGCCTTGAGGATGGAATTGGCCAGTTGGATATACTTGGGTGTGGATGAATATTCGTCGATGACCACGTGACTATAGAACGAAGGCGCCTTCATAAGATCGGAGCAAAGCGTGTTAAAAGGATGTAATTGAAAGGGTAAATTAAATACAAGGTAAACAAATGACAGGAACATTTTTGTCATGATGGTGCAGGATAGTGAACCTGCCGCGGGCCGGTATCTTGGACTAGATTTTAGTTATGCTCAGGCTCTATTCCATCCCCGGTAGGCAACGTTCAGGAAATCACGCGGCGAAGGCCGTTGCTGGAACCCGGCGGCCGGCGAGGCGGGAATAAGAACAGGGCCTGAAATCGTTGGGAACAAAAAAACGCACAAAGGGAATTTCAAACAATCATACATCATGGCTAGTGAAAAGGGAAAAAATGCTTTAACGTCGAAGACTTTCAAGCACGTCAGTTATTTGTGGGATGAGGAAAAGGCTTTGTCGCTGGCAGGCGATGAAGTGGGCTTGCTGATTTACCGTTCTAATTTGCTGGGCGCCGATTTGCGGCTCACCAACTATGGCGGCGGCAACACCTCGTGCAAGGCGCTGGCCAAAGATCCGCTCACCGGAAAGGAAACGGAAGTGATGTGGGTGAAAGGCTCGGGTGGCGACATCGGCACCCTGAAACGCAGTGGCCTGGCTGCCCTCTACGTGGACCGCTTGCGAAGCCTAACGAATGTTTATCGCGGCGTGCGCTACGAAGACGAGATGGTGGAACTCTTCAACCACTGCATCTACGACCTTGCCTCGAAAGCGCCTTCCATCGACACACCACTCCACGGCTTTTTGCCCTTCAAACACATCGACCACCTGCATCCCGATGCGGCCATCGCCATCGCGGCGGCGAAAGATGGAAAACGCATCACACAGGAATTGTTTAGCGGCACCATCGGCTGGGTGGAATGGCAGCGCCCGGGCTTCGACCTGGGCCTGAAACTGAAACAATGTCTCGACGAAAACCCCGGCATTCGCGGCATCATGCTGGGCTCGCATGGACTGTTCACATGGGGTGACACGGCCTACGAAAGTTATGTGAACACCCTGGAAGTGGTGGAACGCTGTGCCGAATACCTGGAAGAAAACTATGGAAAAAAACGCGCGGTGTTTGGCGGCGAAAAGCTGAAGAGCCTGCCCGCCGCCCAACGCCTGCAACAAGCGGCCGCCCTGGCCCCGGTGCTGCGCGGTTTCTGCTCAAGCCACACCCGCATGATCGGCCATTTCACCGACGACGACCGCGTGCTGGAATTCATCAACAGCAACGACCTTTCGCGTCTTGCGCCCCTGGGCACCAGCTGCCCCGATCACTTTCTGCGCACCAAAATCAGCCCGCTGGTGCTGACCCTCGCGCCCACCGAAGCGCTGACCGATGTGAAAGCGCTGAAGGAAAAATTGACACCTGCATTCGAAGGTTATCGCGCGCTCTACAAAGAATATTATGAAACGTGCAAGCATCCCAACAGTCCGGCTATGCGCGATCCAAACCCCGTGGTGATTCTCTATCCCGGCGTGGGCATGTTCACGTTTGCCAAAGACAAACAGACTGCCCGTGTGGCAGCAGAGTTCTACATCAACGCCATCAATGTGATGAAAGGTGCCGAAGCGGTTTCGGAATACACCTCGTTGCCGCGGCAGGAAGCCTTTAATATAGAGTACTGGTTGCTGGAAGAAGCCAAGCTGCAACGCATGCCCAAACCCAAAGCGTTGTCGGGCCGCGTGGCCCTGGTGACAGGAAGCGCAGGCGGCATCGGCAAAGCCATCGCGAAAAAATTTGCCGACGAAGGCGCCTGCGTCATCATCAGCGACAACGACGCCGCGCGACTGAAATCGGCCGAAGAAGAATTTACCAAACAATATGGCAAAGACGCTTTTGCCAACGCCCTGCTGGACGTGACACGCCATGAAGATATTCAAGGATCGATGGATGTGGCCGCCCTTGCGTTTGGGGGTGTAGACATCATCGTGAACAACGCGGGGCTTTCCATTTCCAAGCCGCTGGAAGATCATACCGAAAAAGATTGGGACATTTTGTATGACGTGCTGGTGAAAGGACAGTTCCTGATGACGCAAGCCGGCGTGAATGTGATGCGCAAGCAAGCGCTGGGTGGCGACGTGCTGAACATCGTGAGCAAAAATGCAACCGTGTCGGGACCGAACAACGCGGGCTATGGTTCGGCGAAAGCCGCACAACTTCACCTGAGCCGTTTGAATGCGGCCGAACTGGGGCCCGATAAAATTCGCGTGAACGTGATCAACCCCGATGCCGTCATTGCTGATAGCAAGATCTGGGCAGGCGCGTGGGCCGAAGGCAGAGCGAAAGCTTATGGCGTGAAGGTGGAAGAGCTTCCCGCATTCTATGCCAAGCGCACCTTGCTGAACGAAATTATTTTACCCGAAGACATTGCCAACGCCTGCTTCGCGTTTGTGGGAGGACTCCTCAATAAATCTACCGGCAACGCGTTGAACGTAGACGGCGGTGTGGCGGCAGGTTTCATGCGCTAAAAATTCCGTAACTTTTACATACCTGACGACAAACGGACTGAAAATGCAGCTTGAAAAATATACGATCGATCAGCACAACGAAGGGTTGAGCGCGTCGCACAAAAGAAAGTTATCGGCCCTCACCTCCGACATCGCGAATGCGGAAGCGATTCTGGAAAGACTGGTTGCCTTCCAGGTAGCCATTCCCAGCTGGGCATTGGGCACGGGCGGAACACGCTTTGCACGTTTTGCCGGCGGCGGCGAACCGCGAAGCCTCGAAGAAAAAATTGAAGACATCGCGTTGCTTCACAAACTGAATCGCTCCAGCGGCGCCATCTCGCTTCACATTCCGTGGGACATCCCGAAAAACGGGGCCGCCATCAAAGTGCTGGCAGCGCAACACGGCATCCGCTTCGATGCCATGAACTCCAACACGTTTCAGGACCAACCCGGTCAACCGCTGAGCTACAAGTTTGGTTCGATGCAACATGTTGACAAAGCCGTGCGGCGCCAGGCCGTGGAACACAACATCGAAGTGATTGAACATGGCATGGCCCTCGGCTCGGAGTCGCTAACGGTGTGGCTGTCGGACGGATCGTGTTTTCCGGGACAATTGAATTTCAGAAAGGCTTTTGAAAATACACTAGAGAGTTTACAGGAAGTCTACAGCGCTTTGCCGGACGCGTGGAAAATGTTTGTGGAGTATAAAGCCTTCGAACCGAATTTTTATTCCACCACCGTGGGCGATTGGGGGCAGTCGTTGCTCTATGCAACGAAGCTGGGACCGAAAGCGTATACGCTGGTAGATCTCGGCCACCATTTGCCCAACGCCAACATCGAACAGATTGTGGCGCTGTTGCTGATGGAAGGAAAGTTGGGCGGCTTTCATTTCAACGATTCAAAATACGGCGACGACGATCTCACGGTGGGCAGCATCAAGCCCTATCAACTGTTTCTCATTTTTAATGAACTCGTAGAAGGCATGGACGCCCGTGGCATGAACCACACCACCGACCTGGGTTGGATGATAGACGCCTCACACAACGTGAAAGATCCGCTGGAAGATCTATTGCAATCTGTAGAAGCCATCATGATCACCTACGCACAAGCCTTGCTGGTGGACCGCGCGGCATTGCAAGCGGCCCAACAAAACAACGACGTGGTGCGTGCACAGGAAGCGTTGCAAAATGCGTTTCGCACCGACGTTCGCCCGCTGGTGGCAGAAGCTCGCTTGCGCGCGGGGGGTGCACTTGATCCGCTTCAGATTTTCCGCAAGGAAAACGTGCGCGAGCATCTCGTGAAACAACGCGGTCTGAAAACCATCGCCACCGGATTGTGATGGAAGCCCAGCCGGTCATTCTCATCTTCGACGTAGGCAAGACGAACAAAAAAATACTCTTGTTCGACGAACACTATCGCCTCGTCTTTGAAGACTCAACACATCTTCCCGAAACCACCGACGAAGACGGCATGGCCTGCGAAGATGTGACGTTGCTCACACAATGGCTCCGAAATTCGTTTGAGCGTCTGTTGAAAGACACACGCTTTGCCATCAAAGCCGTGAACTTCTCCGGCTACGGCGCAAGCTTTGTGTATCTCGATGCACGAGGTGAACCGGTGTTGCCGCTCTACAACTATCTGAAGCCGTACCCCGAAGCGCTTCAAAAAAAGTTTTACGACACCTACGGCGGCGAAGCAGATTTTTCAACCGCCACGGCATCGCCGGTGTTGGGCAGTCTCAACTCGGGCATGCAGCTCTATCGCATCAAGGCCGAAAACCCGGCGAAGTTCGCGACCATAAAACATGCGCTGCACCTGCCGCAATACCTCAGCTGCATACTGACGCGAAAACCGGTTTCGGAAATCACAAGCATTGGTTGTCACACAAATTTGTGGGACTTCACCAGTCGCAACTATCATGTGTGGGTGGAACGTGAAGGTCTTGCGGAAAAATTTCCACCGATTCACAAAAGCACCGAAGTTGTTATGACTACGAGCAACGGACAAACGCTGCCCATCGGCATCGGTCTGCACGACAGTTCGGCTGCCCTCATTCCCTACCTCGCCAACTTTCGCGAACCGTTCATGCTGTTGTCTACCGGCACGTGGTGCATCAGCCTCAATCCATTCAATCACAAGCCGCTGACGCGCGAAGCGTTGGCGCAGGATGGACTTTGTTACCTGACGTACGAAGGGTTGCCGGTGAAAGCCTCGCGCCTCTTTGCCGGCTACGAACACGAGCAACAAGTGGCGCGCATGGCAGAACACTTTGGCCTCTCCACATCGGCCTTCACAACGCTGGAACACGATGCTGCACTGCTCGACAAACTTCGCCGCACAGGATGGGAAGCCCGAAGCCAGCGCGACACCTTGCAACATTCGTCGTTTGCCGACACTGACCTGACATCGTTCGCCAGCCCTTCGGAAGCGTATCATGCGCTGATCATGAACATCGTGGTGCGCCAGCGCATGTCGTCGGCGTGGGTGCTGGAAGACACGGACGTAAAGCGCATCTTTGTTGACGGAGGGTTTAGCAAAAACGACATCTACATGTTTCTGCTGGCCGCCAGCTTTCCCGCCATCGAGACCTTTGCCGCTTCGGTGCCCCAGGCGTCTGCGCTCGGAGCAGCCCTGGTGATGCACGAATACTGGAACAAAACTTCGCTTCCGGTCGATCTCATCGGGCTCAAATACTACTCGTGCGGTGCGGAGAAATTCATGCAATGACATACCCCGTGCTTGCTTGCGCGTGATTTTGGTCGACTGAGCGCATAGCCGGTTTGTTCACAACTCTTCTCGTCACGGTTCAAATTGTTTCAACCTTGGTAGTGGTTTGTTAAAGCCATGCCGGGCGCTAACGTTCGCGGAGGATTTGACTGTAATTTTGGTTGACTACCAACACCGCGATCTCATGCCCTTCACGCCATCCCAAACCTGCAAAGCCGTCGCATTCGTCGCGCTGCTTTTTGTCACGAGCGTTAGCCCCGTTCAGGGCCAGGCGATTTCGAAATACATCGTCACCGACCAATTCGGATACCTGCCTGCGTCGCAGAAAATTGCGGTCATCCGCGATCCGCAAACCGGCTTCGACGCGGGCGAGTCGTTCGCACCCGGGGCGAGCTATGCTTTGGTAGACAAGACCACCAACACGCCGGTGTTCACGGCCAACGCCACCGCCTGGAACGGTGGAGCCGAAGATGCCTCGTCGGGTGACAAGGTGTGGTGGTTCGATTTTTCGTCGGTCACGGCACCCGGAACCTACTATGTGTTGGACGTGAGCAACGACGTTCGCTCCTACGAGTTTGTGATCAACGACAATGTTTACAAAGAAGCGTTGAAGCATGCTGTGCGCGCGTTCTATTATCAACGCTGCGGGTTCGAGAAGAAAGCCGAACACGCCGGCGCGGCATGGGCCGATGGCGCAAGCCACATGAAACCGTTGCAGGACAAAAATGCACGGCAGTATAACAAGGCAAGCGACGCCTCTACTGAAGTGGATGTGAGTGGTGGATGGTATGATGCCGGTGACTATAACAAGTACACAAACTGGACGGCCAACTATGTGATCGACTTCATGCATGCCTATCAGGATGTTCCCGGCGCCTGGAGCGACGACTACAGCCTGCCGGAGTCGGGCAACAAAATTCCAGACCTGCTTGATGAAGCAAAGTGGGGTGTTGATCATTTGGTGCGCCTGCAAAAAAGTAATGGCAGTGTGTTGAGCATCGTGGGCGAATCGCACGCCAGTCCGCCGTCGAGCGCAACGGGGCCCAGTGTTTACGGAACGCCGAGCACGTCGGCCACGCTGAATACCGCCGCGGCGTTGGCGTTGGCATCGAAAGTGTATGGCGGACGCGGCATGAAAGAATATGCCAACAAGTTGAAAGAGAAAGCCGTGAAAGCCTGGGATTGGGCCACGGCAAATCCAAAAGTAGTCTTCAAAAACAACGACGAAGCTTCAGGCACGTCGGATCTTGGTGCAGGCCAGCAGGAAACCGACGACTATGGCCGGTTGGTGTTCCGTGTGAGAGCGGCATGTTATCTTTTTGAAATCACGGGCGAGACAAAGTATCGCGACTATGTGGATGCACACTACGCCGAAATTCACCTCGTGGCCTGGTCGTTTGCCTACCCGTTTGAAACCGCCAGTCAGGAAGTGCTTTTGTATTACACAAAACTGCCCGGTGCAACGGCATCGGTAGTGAACAAAATAAAAGACACCTACAAAGCCGCCATGAACGGCGACGAAAATTTTACAGCCTTCTACGGCGCAAAAGATCCATACGGTGCGCACATCAAAGACTACACCTGGGGAAGCAACTCAACCAAAGCCAGCATGGGGTTGATGTATGCCGACATGATTACGTACGGCATCGATGCTTCAAAAAATGACGACGCGCGCAAAGCGGCAGAAGGATTTATTCACTACCTGCACGGAACAAACCCGTTGAGCATGCTGTATCTGTCGAACATGAATGCCTATGGCGGCGACAACAGTGTGAATGAATTTTACCACTCGTGGTTTGCCAACGGCAGTGCGAAATGGGATCGCGTGGGCACATCTACCTACGGCCCCGCGCCAGGATTTCTCACCGGCGGCCCCAATCCTTCCTACGACCGCGACAACTGCTGCGCCACCAACTCGTGTGGCGACGCCAACGCGGTGTGCAACAGCGAATCGCTGGTGCCCCCGAAAGGACAGCCTTCACAAAAATCATATAAAGACTTCAACACATCGTGGCCGTTGAACTCGTGGTCGGTAACCGAAAACAGCGGCGGCTATCAGATCAACTACATTCGCCTGCTGTCGCGTTTTGTGCCGGCCAACAACGACTGCAGCGGCACACCCAATGGCGCGGCGTCGCCCGATGCCTGCCAGCAGTGTGCCGGCGGCACCACCGGCATTGAACCTTCAACAGACGAATCGCAGTGCAACGCCGTGACGGCGCTGGAAGACGATGAACGGCTGGCTTCGGTTGAGGTGGCGCCTAATCCCACCACAGGCGTGTTCACACTCTACACGATGCGGGCGGGTAAATACGATCTGCGAATCGTCAATGCGCTGGGCAACGAGGTGTTAAAAGAGACCCACATGGGTAATGCCACGGTAGACATGCAACAGCAACCGCCGGGTGTGTATGTGGTGCGGATTGGGACGTGGGCGGTGAAAAAACTTGTGAAGATTTGAGTCGGAAACCGCGCGCATCCGTGGCGCGACGTGGCATCCTCGCTAGTGGAGCCTGGTTAAAAGTTGTGTTTATCGAATGGAAAGCCTCATTTTAGCCGACCTCGCCATGCGCGTCGGGGATCGGTATGGAAATTCAAAAAAAAATAATAAATTACTCATCACAATAATCCCGGGCCGACGCCTTTAAAGAAATAAGGTTTGTTTTCGCCGAGGGTCCCGGGAAAGACCGTCTCTGAGTTTGGTGTATATAGCGGCTTAAATTTCTTCACTACAACCTAAATGAAACGGCCATGTACATGCGCAGTATTGTTCTCTTTCTGGCAATTGCCCTGATGTCCTGCCAGGGAGGTAAAATTCCATGCCCGCGAATTAAAACGGCAAAGCTTCACAAACACTATCGCCCTTCGGCGGCTGCCCTTTCGGCAAAGGCCGAGCGCGAAGAAAACGACGAACTTCAACATCAACGAAGCCCGTCGGCGCGATACGTTCAGGATGTGTCGGTAGAAGATTGGGATTGCCCGCATCCCGGCGCAAAAAAATACAAACCCAAATCCGTAAAGGAAAATATCAAACGCAACCTCAAGAAGATCAATTCAGATTCGCAGAACACCGTTCCAGCCGATTCTGTTTCTTCGCGTTGACCAACACCGGGCTAGGGGCCGTTAGACTCTGGCTGGACTTAATAGATTATTTTTATTCAAGGTGCGAAGCGCTTCGTTTTTATAGTTGCGCCCAATGGGAATTTCGTGCGTGCCCACTTTTACTGACGATGGTGTGAACGAAAGAATTTTGTCGACGGGCACAATGAACGAACGGTGGATGCGCACAAACTTTCCTTCTGGCAAAGTTTTTTCCAGGTAACTTATTTTTTGATACGTGACTACCTGTCGCTGCGTGGTTTTTACACGCACATAGTCGCGAAGGCTTTCGATGTAGAGAATGTCGTTGAGATAGACCTTCACCATTTCGCGATCTTCTTTCAGATACAAATAGGCTTCCTCAAAAGGTTTTGGCGCGGGTGCTTCTGTCGGTGTGGGTTCAGCGGCCGTGTTTTTTAATTCAAATATTTTGCTGATGCCGCGCAGAAAGCGGTCGAACGAAATGGGTTTCAATAAATAATCCACCACGTCGAGGTCATAGGCGTCGAAGGCGTATTGGCGGTAGGCGGTGGTGAGGATCACGCGGGGGCGGTCTTTCAAAGACTTGAGCAAATCGATTCCCGTAACTTGCGGCAATTGAATGTCGAGCAGGATCAGGTCGACGGTAGTTTTCTGTAGCAGTGTGAACGCTTCGATGGCATTTTCACAACTCTGCACAAGACTGAGTCCGTTCACTTGCTTAACATACGACTCCAGCAGTTGTCGCGCCAAAGGCTCATCGTCCACCACAAGGCATCTGATCATGAGTATGCGGGATAAGGTTTGACTTCAACGGGTTTACGAATGCGGGCCCCGGAAAGTTCTATCTTCAGCACAACCAGGAACGTTTCGTCTTCCGAAAGAATCTGCAACGTGTGACGTTCCGGATAAATAAGGGCCAGCCGTTTCTTCACGTTCTGCAGGCCAATGCCCGAAAAGGGTTGTGGGGCCGATGGTGTGGAGGCGACGCTGTTTTCTACTTTCAGTAACAATTGATTTTCCTGCAATTGAATGTCCACCCGAACCCAGGCCTGGTCAATCTGGTTGTGCACGCCGTGTTTGAAACTGTTTTCCACAAACGGCAGAATCAGCAGAGGCGCGATAGCGATATCGGTCACGTCGTCATACACATTCACGGCCACGTCGAGGCGTTCGGTATAGCGCATGGCTTCGAGCGCGATGTAATTCCGGAGGTGATGCAATTCTTTTTCCAGCGACACTTCGGGTTGATTGCAGTCGTGGAGCATGTAGCTCATCAACTCCGACAATTTGTGCACCATTTCGTGGGCCTTCTCCGGATTGTGCAACGTGAGCGCATACAAATTGTTGAGGGTGTTGAAAAGGAAGTGCGGATTCACTTGCGACTTGAGCAGTTTTAGCTCCGCCTCCAGTTTTTCTTTTTCCAGTTGTTGTGTGGTTTGTTCCAACACCTGCGCCGCTTGCTGGTGATTGTACCAATGTTTGAGCAAATGGAAAGAGGCCACGATCGCCACTAATGCATAGAGGGTGACCATGTAGATCAAAATTTTTGGAACAAAGAACAACGGGAGTTTTAATCCGTCGGGATAATAAAGCGGATACACGACAAAATAGGACAACACGCGAAACAGAACACCGAACGCAATCATTGAAGCGACGAGTGCGAAAAGAAACTGACCGTAGCGTTTGTTGATGAGAAGTTTGTCGATGAGCACATACAGGGTGAAATAGGTGGCGGCGATTTTCAGCGGCAGCTCCAGCAGCGAAATGGAAAAGCGTTGTGCAAAATTTCCGTCGATCATGCCCCAGATAACGCCTTCATACAGCAGGAAGCACACCCAGAACAGCAGGTGCAAGGCCACACGACTGCGCAACAGCAACCGGGTCACGGCCACATCGAACAGGGTTTCCGGAGCTTTCAATTTTTGGGACGGAGACATGCTACGAAGTTCACAAATTTTCGGATCACGGCTGCTCTTTTTAGACAAACGACGATAATACCTCACAGATGCCGACCGGTCCTGCGCAATGCCTTTTGCGTGGCGACATCGGGCATATGAACCCCGAAGCGTGGGGGTGGTCTAAATTTCAAGCATGACATGGAGAAAGTAATCTCCTTTGTTCCGGCATGAACGCAACCTCCGTCATATCCCCAACCACGCAACGCTTTTCCTGGAAGCGGTTGGTATGTTGGCTATGCTATGCAGGCTTGGGATGGATGTTGGCGGGGTGTGCCGCGCTGCAACAACCCGGTCATGACGATATGCCACAGCGTGTACGCTTCCAACCCTACGGGAGAATTCCGGTGATTGAGGCGAAGTTGAATGGCAAGCCCGCGTTTTTTATAGTCGACACGGGTGCCTCGGTGTCTATACTGAACGAACAGGCCGCGCGGCATTTTGGCTTTCGCATCGCAACCGAAGGTATGTATGAAGCCGTGGAAGTTACGGGCTTCAACGGAACGTCTACCATGCACCATGCCGGCCGTTGTATACTCGAAATAGGCGATCTGCAAATACGCTCGCTGCGCTTCAAGAGCCGCGACATGTCCGATTTTTCTTCCGTGTTCTTTGACCAGGAACGGATTCGCATCGCGGGCATATTGGGCGCCGACATGCTGACGCAATACAACATGACCATAGACTTTGGCACAAAGACCCTTGTGTTCAAAGCCACACCGATCTCAAAATAAAAAAGCTCCCGCGATGTCTTCATTAAAAAACAACATCAACGACTTTGACCACGCGGAGTTGCTCCGCATGATCGAATACCTGCAATCGAATCTGCACCGCCGCACCGAACAGCTTCAGCGCGCCCGCACCACCGTGAGTGGCTTGAGAAGTCGGCTCAACCGCATGAAGACGATGCTGGCCAATCAACGACAACGCATTCTGGAACTTTATCAGATGCCCTCACAGGATGAATCTTCTATTGATGTTGAGGCCGCAACGCCCATACGCGATGAATGAAGTTTTTCGGATGAGAATGATTTCATGCCGTGATGCATGCTTGACCATTCGCGTTGTGCAGGTTTGGGATGACGTGTTCCGGTGCATCGGGCGTTGCTTGAATTATTAGCGTGAAAATATTTCCCCGAACACGAACATTGCAATCGTTAGCGTCGTTTTTAACATACCGTCGGTCCAAAAAGTATCGCAATAACTTTCGTTAACGTTTCATTTAGGATATATTTACAATAGACCCTGACTGAAATGATGCACGATTTCAACACTATGCGCCATTCACAACGCCCCGGCATGTTGTCGCTTGGCGTGTTGTATCTGTGTATGTTCGGGCTCATCAACACAATTTTTTTTCCCACCATTCAGGAATCATTGTCATCTGAAGTATCGATACACGCCAAAACCGATTCGTCGTTGATGGAAGTGATCCTGGAAACATTCTTTGATGTGTCGGACGATGGTACCGAACATCAGGACGATGAAGATGATCTTTTAGAAAAAGAACAATATATCATTCCCACCCCTTCACTTGTTTCTAGAGTGGCGGCCTTTGCTGAACGAAAAAGGGCCCCGCGCATTTCTTACTCACTCAGCACTCCCACTTTAGAAAAGACTACACCACCGCCCAAGTATTCGTAGTAGCGGCTTTTGATTTTCGTTTGTTTCCAGGCTGACGCGCACGCCTCGCGCCACCGGGCAACAATGACGATCCTTTCATTTTTGCCCCACGGCAGAATGATGCCTCTATTACACAAAATTCACATTCGCGATCGCGGACGTGCAAATTTTCTCTATGTATACTAATGGGCTTAACCAATATGAAAAACGCATCAATTTTTATTGTACTTGTCAGTGCACTGGCAATGGCTTGTGGTCATGAACGCAAAGACGACGCCAGCCAGAAACTGCCGGTAACGGAACTCATAGTAAAAGACACCATCGTGCAGCGCGAATACGTGGGCGACATCAACGCCTTCCGAAACGTAGAGATCCGCGCCCGCGTGCAAGGATACCTCGACTACATTTATGTTGACGAAGGCCAGGAAGTGAAAAAAGGCCAGCCTCTTTTCCGCATCAACGACGAAGAATACCGCGCAGCCTACACGCAAGCCAAAGCCAACCTCAGTAGCATTGAAGCCGATGCAAAAGCAACGGAGCTCCAAATGCGGCAGGTGAAACTGTTGGTGGAAAAGGAAATCATCTCCAAAACAGAGCTCGACATGGCACAAGCCAAACTGTCGGCCATACGCGCCAAAATTGAGGAAGCGCGCTCAGCCTTATCCAACGCCGAGATACGTCTTTCGCATACGCACATCAAAGCGCCGTTCGATGGTGTTATTGACCGGCTTCCCTTCAAAATGGGCAGCCTCATCGACGAAGGTTCGCTGCTCACCACGGTGTCGGATCTTGAATCGTTCTATACCTACTTCAACGTGTCGGAGAAAGAATACCTGGAATACATCAAACAAAAATCAGACAACACACAAGCCAACGACGAAGTGGAGCTGATTCTCGCCGACGGAAGTCTCTACGAACAGAAAGGCCAGATTGAAACCATGGAGGGCGAGTTTGAGGCCAGCACCGGCAACATCGCTTTCCGCGCGCGGTTCCCCAATCCGAAGAAGCTCATCAAGCATGGCGCCAGCGGTCGCGTGCGGCTCACCAGTGAAATGGAAAACGCACTCTTTGTTCCACAGAAAGCCACGCTCGAAATACAAGACAAAACCTATGTCTATGTGGTGGACGACAAGAACCAGGTGCGCATGCAAAGCTTCACGCCAAAGGTTCGCTTCTCACATTTCTACATTGTGGAAACGGGATTGAAGCCGGGCGACAAGGTGGTGTATGAAGGCATTCAAAACATACGCAACGGCATGAGCATTACGCCGGCCTATCTTCCGCTCGACAGTCTCATTCTCATGGCCGAACAAAAACCTGTGGCCGTGGCCAAGATCTGAGAAACCAGTGATTCAACATTCGTATTAAACAGACGCTAAAAGATGTTCAGCACTTTTATAGAAAGGCCTGTGCTCTCACTGGTCATCTCTCTATTGATTACGTTATTGGGTGTGCTGGCTTGGGTTGAGCTGCCCGTCACCCAGTTTCCCGATATCGTTCCTCCGGCCGTTACGGTCACCACCAGCTATGTGGGAGCCAACGCGGAGGTGTGTGCAAAAGCCGTGGTCACACCCATTGAACGCGCCGTGAACGGTGTGCCCGGCATGACCTATATGACCTCGGTGTCGGGCAACGACGGCACGAGCATCATCCAGGTATACTTCAACGTGGGCACCGACCCCGACCTCGCGGCCGTGAACGTGCAAAACCGCGTGTCGACCGTGATGGACGAAATGCCGGAAGAAGTTATCAAAGCCGGTGTGCAGGTGGAGAAGGAAGTGAACAGCATGCTGCTCTACCTCAACCTCACCAGCGACGACCCCAGTGCCGATGAAAACTTCATCTACAACTTTGCCGACATCAACGTGCTGGCCGAGTTGAAGCGCATCGAAGGCGTGGGCTTTGCCGACATCATGGGCGCCCGCGAATATTCGATGCGCGTGTGGCTGAAGCCCGACCGCATGGCCATCTATGAAGTGTCGGCCGACGAGGTGATTCAGGCACTGCGCGATCAAAACGTAGAGGCCGCACCGGGCAAGGCGGGCGAAAGCTCTGACCGCTACAAACAAATGTTGCAATACGTGTTGCGCTACACAGGCAAGTTCAACGAGCCCGAGCAATATGCCAACATCGTGATCCGCGCTACCGAAGAAGGCGCGATGCTGAAGCTGAAAGACATTGCCGAGATAGAATTTGGCTCGATGGACTATGGCATTCTGTCGAAGCTCGACGGCAAACCATCGGCGGCCATCCTGCTGAAACAACGTCCGGGTTCCAATGCACAGCAGGTGATCGCGAATGTGAAAAACCGCATGGAGGAATTAAAGACCCTCTCTTTTCCTCCAGGCATGAAATACACCATCAGCTACGATGTGTCCCGTTTCCTCGATGCGTCTATCCATGAGGTTGTGCGCACGCTGGTCGAGGCATTTTTGTTGGTGTCGTTGGTGGTGTTTCTTTTTCTGCAGGATTTTCGGTCTACGCTCATTCCCGCGCTGGCTGTTCCAGTGTCGCTCATCGGCACGTTTTTCTTTATGCAGCTGCTGGGTTTTTCCATCAACCTGCTCACGTTGTTTGCCTTGGTGCTGGCCATCGGCATTGTGGTGGACAACGCCATTGTGGTGGTGGAGGCCGTGCACGTGAAAATGGCCGAAGGGTTGTCGCCGAAGGAAGCATCCATCGCGGCCATGAATGAAATCAGCGGTGCCCTGGTGGCGATCACGCTGGTGATGTCGGCGGTGTTTGTGCCGGTGGCATTTATGTCGGGACCCGTGGGAATTTTCTATCGCCAGTTTTCGCTGACGTTGGCCATCGCCATTGTGATTTCAGGTATCAACGCGTTGACACTGACACCTGCGCTGTGTTCGCTCATGCTGAAGAGCACGCATGGGCATGCCGTGAAGGAAAATATGCTGCAGCGGTTCTTCCGGAAATTCAACGCAGGCTACGATTCGTTGTCGGACCGCTATCAGAAATTGGTGGGTGTACTGGCCAACCGTCGCGTTGTCACCATGGGCTTGCTTGTTTTCTTTTGTGTAGGATCATGGGGATTGACCACCGTGTTGCCTTCGGGGTTTATTCCTACGGAAGATCAGGGTATGATCTATGTGAACGTGACCACGCCGTCGGGCGCAACGGTTGAACGGACCGAGCGTGTGATGGACGATGTGCAGGAGGCCACGCTGGGCATGAAGTCGGTGGAATCTGTTTCGACCTTGGCAGGGTTCAGCCTCATGACCGACGGCGCCGGTTCTTCGTATGGCATGGGCATGATAAACCTGAAGGCCTGGGATGAGCGCAGCGAATCGCTGGAAGAAATTGTGAAGGAGCTGGAAGAACGCACCAAGAATATCTCCGACGCCAGCATCCAGTTTTTTCCACCACCCACCGTGCCTGGTTTTGGAAACTCCAGCGGCTTCGAGTTGCGTGTGCTTGACAAAACCGGCACCGGCGATCTGAAGCAAACGGCAACAGTGACACAGGATTTTATCAAAGCGTTGAAGGAACGGCCCGAGATTGCCAACGCGTTTACAAGCTTCGACCCCAGCTTTCCACAATACCTCATACACATCGATCAGGAAACCGCCGCGCAAAAAGGCGTAACCATCGACAAGGCCATGAGCAATTTGCAAACGCTGATCGGAAGCCTCTATGCCACCAACTTTATTCGCTTCGGACAAATGTATAAAGTGATGGTGCAGGCCGACGCGCACTACCGCGCCAACCCGGAAGACCTGCTGGCCCTGCATGTGAAAAATGATCAAGGCGACATGGTGCCATACTCTGCCTTTGTGAGACTTGAAAGAGTGTATGGCCCCGAACAGCTCACGCGCTACAACATGTTCACGGCCGCCATGGTGAACGGCGAAGCGAAGCCGGGCTATAGCAGCGGCGATGCCATCACAGCGATTAAAGAAGTTGCCGCCGAAAAATTGCCACGCGGTTTCACCTATGAATGGTCGGGCATGACGCGCGAAGAAATTTTGTCGGGCAATCAGGCGATTTTCATTTTCATGATCTGCCTGTTGTTTGTGTACCTGTTGTTGTCTGCGCAGTATGAAAGCTTTCTGCTCCCCATGCCCGTGATTCTTTCCTTGCCTACCGGCATTTTTGGAGCGTTCCTGTTTTTGGCGGTGTTGGGGTTGCAAAATAATATCTACGCGCAGGTAGCCCTTGTGATGCTCATTGGCTTGCTAGGAAAGAACGCCATTCTCATTGTGGAGTTTGCCATTGTGCGACAGAAGGAAGGACGCACCGTGTTGCAGGCGGCCATCGATGGCGCAGCGTCAAGGTTGCGTCCCATCCTCATGACGTCGTTTGCTTTTGTGGCCGGGCTCATTCCGCTTTGCATCGCGTCGGGTGCGGGGGCATTGGGCAACCGCTCCATCGGCACGGCCGCCGCGGGAGGCATGATCGTGGGCACACTCTTCGGTGTGATCCTGGTGCCGGGCCTCTATGTGATCTTTGCCGGGTTGGCATCGCGCCGTCGCGAAGCACCCGCCATGACAAAACCCGTGCACGCTGTGAATTAACAAACTGACTGCTAAGAACCTTATGACATTTCTGAAATCCCCCTATATTCTTTCTGTTCTCGTTGCTTCTTTCTTGTGCAGTTGCAAAGTGGCACAGCCCCTGTTGCCCGAGGCCGTGAAGGTGCCCGAGGCATTCGGTGGAATGCCTGACACCACAAAAAGCCTGGGCTACACACCGCGCACAATTTTTTTTAAAGACGAACACCTGACGCGCCTCATTGGCGAAGCTGTAGAAAACAATCCGGATGTGCAGATTGCCTTGCAACGCATCGAGATGACGCGCGCGTCGGTTCTGGTTCGCAAGGGAGCGCTGTTGCCCTCGGCAAGTCTCTTTGTGGCGGGTGGTCAGCAAAAGTTCGGCGCCCACACCATGGATGGCGTGGGAAATTTTGATACCAACTTTTCCAACAACATCACCGACGACAAACGCATGCCCGAACATCTTCCGGAATTTTATGCTGGCCTGCAAAGTTCCTGGGAAATTGATCTTTGGAAAAAACTCCGAAGCCGCAAGCGCGCTGCCTTCCTGCGATTGCTGTCGAGCGAGAAAGGAAAACACTGGGTCACCACCACGCTGGTGTCTGAAGTGGCCGTGTTGTATTACGAACTGCTGGCCCTCGACAACGAGTTGAACATCATCCATGAGAATATCCGCCTGCAACAAAAAGCTGTAGAAGTTATTCTCGTTCAAAAACAAGCAGGTCGCGCAAACGAACTGGCAGTGAAACAATTCACGGCGCAATTGCTCAACACACAAGGATTGGAGTATCGCATACGACAAGAAATTGTGGAAGGCGAGAATGCGTTGAATACGTTACTGGGTCGCATGGGCAAGCCTGTAGAAAGAGGCCAACCCATTCTGGAACAAACGCTGCCCATGGAAATCTCCGTCGGCATTCCTGCGCACATGCTGCGCCGTCGGCCCGATGTGCAGGCAGCCGAGTTGAACCTGCTGGCGTCGCATGCCGATTTGAAGTCGGCGCACGCGGCATTTTTTCCGTCGCTCACCATCACATCGTCCGTGGGCTTGCAGTCGTTCAGTTCATCCTACTTCTTTAATCTTCCGGGGTCGCTAGCCTACAGTGTGTTGGGTGGATTGACGACGCCGTTGTTTGAGCGCAACACCATTCGCGCCGACTACAAGGCAGCCACGGCGTTTCAGGCAGAAGAGTTTCATCACTATCGCAGTGCTGTGCTCAACGGCTATCGCGAGGTGGTGACCAGCATGAACCGCATCGAAAATCTGAAAGCTGCATCCGACCTGAAAGAACAGGAGGTGGAAGTGCTTCAGAATGCTGTAGCTACGTCGCGCGATTTGTTCAACACCGGCTATGCAAACTATCTTGAAGTGGTGTCGGCGCAGCGCGGAGTGTTGGAAGCTGAGTTGGCATTGGCCGATACGCGCAAGGCACAGTTTCATTCGCTCATTGCGTTGTATAAAGCACTGGGTGGTGGCTGGGAGTAGACGAGAGTGTTTGTATGAAGTATAAAAAAAAGACCGCAGTGAGAAAGCACTGCGGTCTTTTTAATAGCAATGCGCTATCCTGCAAGTTGACAGGCGATGTTAAAAGTTAGTAGCGGTAGCCACTGCTTTAACCTGGAGCATGTCTTTTTGAACGGCGCTGATTTTTTGTTCCGCGAGTGCATAAGCATCAGGACCCAGGAACAGGTTCAACACATTTTCGTTGCTCTCCACGACGCCAAGAATCACGCTTGCTGCTTTTTCGGGATCGCCGCTTTGGTTGCCGTTGTAGCTGTGCTGGTGTGCGTCCTGCATTTCTCTCACGTTGCGATAGTCGGCAATTTCGTGACGGGGAACACGAAGCGAACTTTCCATGAGGAAGTTTGTGCGGAAATAGCCCGGCGACACGGCCGTTACCTGAATGCCAAACGGAGCCACTTCGGCCGCCAGCGATTCGGAAAGACCTTGCACGGCAAACTTGGTGGCGCAATAAATGCCAAAGCCCGGAAACGCGCCGGTGAATCCACCGATAGACGAAATGTTGAAGATATGTCCCGAACGTTGCGCGCGAAGGTGAGGAAGCACCTGGCGTGTCACGTTGAGGAGACCAAACACGTTCACATCAAAATTGCCGCGCGCTTCTTCGTCGCTCAGCTCTTCGATGCTGCCGGCCAGTCCATAGCCGGCGTTGTTCACCACCACGTCGATGGCGCCAAAATGTGCCAGCGTGTCGGCGATGCTTTTCGCTACACTCGATTCGTTTTTCAGATCGGTTTGAAGCGGGAGAAAATCCTCACCGTCTGAGGCAACGGCTTTTGCAAGCTCATCGCGATTTCGCGACGTGGCCGCCACGCGATAACCTTCGCGGAGTAATTTCTTAACAAGCGTTAATCCCAATCCTTGAGAGGCACCGGTAACGAACCATACTTTCTTTTTCATACTTAGTTGTGTTTTGTTTTGATGGATCAAAGGTCGTGTGTAATCATGTCTGCCTTCTTGCGCTTTTGAAACGGATACTTGTAGAATTCAAACACCGTCAGGAAAGTGTTTCAAATACCAAATCAAACTCATCTAAAAGATGATCGCCATGCTTGACAAAACAAACGCGTGTGCGCAGAGGGATCAGCGAACGGGATAGTGGGCGTGATGAATTTTGGTGATGAAGTGCACCAGTTCGACGCGATAGGTTTTTTGAAGGGCGTCGGTGAAAAGATAGTCCGATGTTTTTTCGCTCTGTATTTTGGAAACAATGCCCATCAGCGCTTTTTCTTGTTTGTGGTCCAGCGCATAGGTGCAGGGCTGTGTTGCCGACATCGAACACAACGCGTCGATTTGATGCGCCGTTTTTTCGGGCATGTCTTTGGTGTGTAGGGAAAGCGTTAGTTTGCCGGTTACCCGTTGTGACGTGTAGTGGATGACGTAGGCCTCTTTGATTTTTTTCAGCACTAGTGCCATACCGCAGGAGATTGCATGGGCATGACTATGCGCGATACGCCGAAGGCGTGGTGTTGGTGTGTTTCTTGAAGAAGTGATTAAAATGAGCCGGGTCTTCAAAGCCCAGGCAATAGCTGATCTCGGCCACATTCCAGTGCGTATGTTTCAGCAACACTTTGGCTTCACTGGCCAGGCGGTCGAAAATATGTTCGCTGGTGGTCTTGCCCGTGGTCGTGCGGATGGCCCGGTTAAGATGGTTGACGTGAACGGCAAGTTGTTCGGCAAAATCGCGGGCCGAGCGAAGGGTAAAACGTTGTGACGGCGATTCAATGGGAAATTGTCGTTCGAGCAATTCGGTGAACACCGCCGTGATTCTCGCGTTGGCGTCGGCGTGTTGATAGAGCGTTTCGGTCGGCTGCATCTTCAGTGCATAGTGGATGATTTCCATCAGGTAGTTTCGAAGCAAATCATACTTATACACATAGTCCGAGCCTATCTCTTCCAGCATTTTCTCAAACACATTGGCCACATATTTATCCTGACTCTTGGTGAGTACATAGCTTGGTTTGTTGCCCGGTTGGAACATGGGCAAATCGCCAATGCCCTGGCGCAGGGTTTGTGTGAAGAAGGCTTCTTTGAAGATGCAAAAATATCCCGTGGGGTCGCCCGAAAGTTGCTCGAATGTGTAGGGCACTTTCGGGTTGAAGAAAATGAGCGATGTGCCCGACACTTCCAGACTTTTGTCGGCATAGTGATACACGTGTTTGCCCCGCATCACCGACACTTTATAAAAGTCGCGCCGACTGTACTGCACAGGTGCCTTGTCGGGACCCATGCAATCCTCCAACCGGAACACGTTGAAATGGCCGATGTCCTTCCGCAGGTTTTCGGGCATCCAGTTGAACTTGTTCTTATAAAAGTCTTCCAGGGTTTCCGTCTTTTCCAGAGCGGAATTGGTTTCGGAAGACTTCTCTGTCTGTTTAGTTTTTCTTTTCACGATAGAAGATATAGCCGCCGTGGTGCAATGTATTTTCATCGGCAAAATTGCCGTCGGCGGTGAAGCCGGTGTCGTCCCAATAGTAAATGTAGTCACCCGTCACTTCGTATCGTCCGGTATAGGCACTTTTCTTTGTGCCACGGGCTTCGTCATAGCGGCCCTCCGGCAAGAGTTCCTGCCGGATAAAGCCATCGCCCGTCACCCACATGCCCACATAGTTGTGCTGCTGGTCCATAGTCGTTTGTTTGTAAGTCAAAGGTATGGATACGGCGTGGGGTTGGATTGCAGTTTTCAAATCAATCCTTGCGAAATTCAAACAATGGATTTTCAGCAAAGGGCGTTTTTATCCCAAAGTATCGGCGACATAAGAAAATTTACATACCCAACGCCCGAAGTTTTTCCGCGTAGTCGGCTTTGCCCATGTCCTTCATCATGTCAGACGATTTGCTGAGCAGGAATAGGTTGAGCTCGTTGCGTTTGCCGGTGCGCCGGTCTTCCTGCACCTCGTCGTAGGCGTATTGAAACAGGGAAGCGGCCAGGCGCTGCGCTTGTGCGTCTCTGCCCAGGGCGGTGAGCATTTCGGCGGCTTGCAGGTTGGTGTAGGAGGGAAGAAGATGGTCGGGATACAATTTGCCGACGGCCAGTTGAAGAACCTTGCCGGCCCGTGTGGTGTCGCCTTCCATGAAATAGGCTTCGGCCAGGGTGTTAAAAGTTTGGCGGATCGGCACCACCATGCGGGCTTGAAAATCTTCGTAGTTGAAGTAGACATCCGGGTTGGCCAGGTTGCTGTAGTCGGCGTCTTCTATCAGGTTTTTATAGCACAGGTCTTTATCAACGGCAATGGCTTTGCCGGATGCAGGTTTGGGTTGGAGCCGGAATAGCGAGCCTTCCTGCACCACATAGGGTTTCACGTCAAGGCCAAGCGTGTTGAGCGACGTGAAGTTGAAATACAACGGCCGCTCCCAGCCGTTGCTGACAATCAGGTCAAGCAACGCGAGCACATTTTTTTGCATATAGTTTTCAGTGAGCTTCAGCTGTATTCCAGGAGCGACAACAGCCGTTTGATGCGATGAAGCCGTCAGCATATTTTGCACGGCAGAGTCGTTGTGTTCTGTCTTCACGGTGAGGATGCGCGACGGCACGATGTTGTAGGAGTCGCCGTGCCCGGTCATCACGCGCAAGCCGGCGTGTTCGGCATTGAGCAGCTCCAGGTATTTTTTTGCGTCAATACCTCCCTTGATGCTTTCCTGGATATACAGAACATCGTTGGGTCCATATTGACGATAGGCCTTGTCGCTGAGCGTGAGTTTGAATGGCGTTGAATCGTAGTAGCGTTTGGTTAGTTGCCCGATATACCAATCTGTATTGAAATAGCTCAGCACCATCACGCGAACATCGGTGCGAAATCCTTCCACCTCCTGCACATACCACAACGGAAACGTGTCGTTGTCGCCGCCCGTGAACAAGATCGCGTTGGGTGCGCATTGCATCAGCGTGTTGCGGGCATAGTCGACCTGAAAGGTTCGCCCGGAACGGTTGTGATCGTTGTAGTTCTGATAGCAAAGCCAGGCCGGCAGCAGCACGCTGAAGCCGGCCGTAACGATCCACGCCACTCCCGGCTTCGTGAAAAAATTTCCGACAACAAAAAAACCAATTCCCACCCACAGGCAAAATGCCATATAGGAACCTACATAGATATAGTCGCGTTCGCGTGGCTCCACAGGCGGCGAGTTCAGATACAACGCGAGGATCACGCCCGTGATAAGAAAGAAAATGACGACCGAGAAAAATCCTTTAGGATCTTTTTTGTATTGATAGAGCAATCCCAACACTCCTGCCAGCAGCGGCAGCATCCAGTATTGATTTCGTGCAGGGTTGGGATGAGATCCACCCAGCTTCAGGCTATCCCACGGCATGAGCGTGCCCGAACCTTGCACATCGCTTTCGCGTCCGGCAAAGTTGAAGAGGAAGTAGCGGAAGTACATGTGTCCTAGTTGCGCGGTGAACATAAACTTCACGTTGTCTGAGAACCGCGGCTTTTCATCGGCCCGCAGCCCGAGCCAGTTGCGATAGGCTTCGGTGTGATCAGGATCGTTACTGTATAGCCGTGGCAGAATGGTTTGGCGCGACGGCTCATACTTGTATTCGACAAGTGGCCCCGAGAGTTCATATTCGTTTTTCCCCTTCACATAGGCTTTACTTTTCACGGCGAACTCTTCGATGTTGGCGTCGAAGTAAGGTCCAAACGCCAACGGACTGGTGGGATACGATTCACGATTCATATACGCTTTCACCATGTATAAATTTTCCGGGTTGGTTTCGTCAATCGGAGGGTTGTGTCCTGAACGGATGAAGAGCATGAGGTAGGGAAGAAAGCCGGCCACCAGAAAAACAACAGACCATGTATAGTGTGCGCGCTGCGAAAATCGGCGCAGCAGGAAATAGACAATGGCCGTCATCAGCACCAGCAACACCGCGACGCCGGAATAGAATGCAAAGTGCAACGTGTTCAC
Organism: Chryseolinea lacunae; assembly: GCF_016735595.1. Lineage (GTDB taxonomy): Bacteria > Bacteroidota > Bacteroidia > Cytophagales > Cyclobacteriaceae > Chryseolinea > Chryseolinea lacunae. Next base: position 73,285 of record NZ_JAERRB010000006.1, on the reverse strand, counting down.
AAAAAAGAAATCGAACGAGAATGCCAGTTCAAAAAGGCCGACGGCAACCAGGCGGTTGATGAGAAACACGATGAGAAACCCGGCGCCGGATGCGACAATGATATTCTTATAGGAAGGTGCGCGGTCTTTTGTGTACCAGGCGAAGGGCAGCACGGGCAACGCCAGCAAACACATGGGGTGGATGCAGTAGGCGAGGCCGGCAACATAAGCCACAAGCACCAGCCATCGCCCGCGTGCCGGTTCGGGTTGGTCTTTGCCTTTCAGGATGAGCCACACCAGCAGAGCCAGACAAAAACAGGCGGCGGCATAGGTTTCTGCTTCCACGGCCGAATACCAAAACGAATCTGAAAACGCAAGACACAAGCTGCCACCCAACGCGGCCAGGATGATGGCCCGGCCACTTGCGTGCGCAGGCGTCAGGCTTAGGATGAGGTAGTGGATGATGTAGTAAACTACCCACACCGTGAGGGCCGAAAAAAGACCGCTCATCATATTGATGGTCCAGGCCACCTGCTTCACATCGCCGAACGAAAGCATGGTAAACATGCGGGCCACCAGCAACGCCAGTGGTGTGCCCGGCGTGTGCGGCACCTGCAACTTGAATGCCGACGCAATAAATTCGGAACAATCCCAAAGGCTGGCCGTTGGTTCGAGGGTGAGCAGATAGATTGCGAACGCCACAACAAAAGCCAGCGCGCCGACCGCGTGTTTCAGGGGCGAGGCTTTCCACCGTTTCAACAGGTGAAGGGATGCGAAGTGGTCAAGACCAAGAATGCCCACGATGGGTAATGCAAACCCGATCAGCAACAATGGTGGGGCGATCCAGAGTGTCAACACGCCGAAGCCGTTGTCGGCCGGGTCGATGGCCATGGCGATGAAGCCTGCCGAAAGAAAAAGAATGGCGCCGATGAAAAAAGATAGATCGCGCCGCGAAAAGTTTAGTGAGCCGTTTTGCATACGATGGGGATGTTTATGCAATGCTACGGCCCATCGCAGGCGGGGCGGGTTAAAGTATGTAAAGAAGTGTTAATGGAGTGTTAAAGTGCGGCGTGTTGCAACAGGTTGGCATTTTAAATCTTATTTTTAATCTATGAACAGAAAACATCTGGGACGAATCATCATGTGGGGCACGGTGGTGCTCACGTGCCTGCTGGTGGTGCAGGTCTATTGGTTCAAACGCGCCTTCGATGCCGCCGAACAACAATTTGACCACCGTGTTCAACTTGCGCTGAAGCGCGTAGCCGACTCTGTAGCCCACGACACGCAGGTGAAAAAACTTTCGTCCAATTTCTTTTTTGTGGCCACCGAAACCAACCTGAACGACCAGGCCCTTGACCGTTTGCTGAAAGAAGAATTCCTGTCGCGAAGCCTCGACATCGACTATGAACTGGGCGTGTACAATGCCGACGACGACACGCTGGTGTATGGCAACTATGTGAAAGCCACACAACCCCACGTGATGGCCACAGATGAATCGTGGCAAACGGGCGAGGCCGGAAAAAACTTTGCCGTCTATTTTCCAAAGAAGGAAAGCTACGTGGCCGCACAGCTCGACATCTGGATTTTTTCAACATTCATCCTCGTACTCATGATGGGCTTCTTCGCCTATGCTATTGTGTCGTTGTTGCGTGAACGCAAGTTTGCCGAACTGAAGAACGACTTCATCAACAACATGACACACGAATTTAAAACGCCAGTAACCAACATTCGCATCGCCGGTGAAATGCTGAAGAACAAAATGCCGGAAGGGTTGGGCACGCAGGTGTATGTGGATATTCTATTAAAAGAAAACGAAAAACTCCGTCAAAAAATAGATCAGGTGTTGCTGGGGTCATCGGTCGATCACCTGAAGCGTCCTGCGCTGGAGCGTGTGGATGTGCACCAGATCATTGTGGAATGCGCCGAAGCCTTTCAGCTGAAAGTGCAGGAACGCAGCGGCCACATACAACTTCAATTCGAAGCCGCTACCGCCTTCATTCTCGGCGACCGCGAACTGCTGACGCAGGCCATCAACAATGTGATTGACAATGCCGAAAAATATTCGCTCCACGCACCACACATTGTTGTGCAGACCCGCGACAATCACAAAGGCATCGAAATCGACATCATCGATCACGGCATCGGCATCGATCCTTCGATGAAACGCAAGGTGTTTGAAAAATTCTTCCGGGTGCGGCAAGGCGATGTGCACGTGAAGGGTTTTGGCCTTGGGTTGAGCTTTGTGCAAAATGTGATCCGCTCGCACCGCGGCGAAGTGAAGCTGTTCAGCGAATTGAATAAAGGAACGGATGTGAAAATAGTGTTACCCATCGCATGAGCAAAGGTCCAAACATTTTGCTGGTAGAAGACGATGAAAGCCTCGGCTTCCTGTTGAAAGACACCCTGGAAGGATGCGGATGGAGTGTGAATCTGTATCCCAACGGTGAGAAAGGGCTTTCAGCTTTTCACAGTCACGCGTTCGATCTGTGCATTCTCGACATCATGCTGCCGCACAAGGACGGGTTCGACCTGGCCACGGAAATCAGGAAGTATAATCAACAGGTTCCCATCATCTTTCTCACGGCCAAGAGCCAGACCGAAGACCGGATACGCGGCTTTGAAGTGGGTGCCGACGACTATGTGTGCAAACCGTTTAGCATCGAAGAATTTAAATACCGCATCGGCGCCATCTTGAAGCGGTCGCACGGCACCACCAGCCTCACCGATCGTGTCTCGATTTTGAAAGCGGGCCAATCCACGCTCGACATTCACAACCTGTCGCTCAACGCCAACGGCGTGGTGACACGGCTCACTTATAAAGAATGCAAGATGCTGCAGATTTTTTTCAGACACTGTGGCAAAGTGATCGGTCGCGAGGTGTTTCTGAAAACGGTTTGGGAAGACGATGGTTTTTTTGTGGCCCGCAGCATGGACGTGTTTGTGTCGCGCCTGCGTAAATACCTGCGCAGCGATGATGCCCTTCGCATCGAAAATGTGCGCGGCGTTGGCTACATTCTGAAACCCTGATCTAAAAATTTCTACAATTTTCGACTATCTTGCCTGACGCGCCGCATATGCCGCGTCCGTAAAAAACCTCTCCATGAAATATGTATTCGCTATCGGCCTGCTCACCGTCGCACTGAGCGCGAGCAGTCAGGATCAAAGCACGGTGACGCGTATCGATTCCGTTGTCACCTGGCTGCACAGCCGCCAGATGTTTAATGGCACCGTGCTGGTCGCCAATCACGGCAAGGTGCTTTACAAAAAAGCATTCGGCATGTCAAACCCAACGACGAAGACTTCGCTCACCCCGGCATCATCGTTCAACCTGGCGTCGGTCTCGAAGCAATTTTTTGCCATGATGGTGATGATGTTGAAAGAGCGCGGCAAGCTTGAGTATGACGATGCCGTGCAAAAGTATCTTCCCATCTTTCCCTACCCCAATGTCACCATCCGCCATTTGCTGAACCAAACATCGGGACTGCCGGAGTATTTTGACTTGGCACAGGCCAACATGAGCTTGCTCGACACGCTTACGAACACTTCCATGTTAGACTTGTTGGCCTACAAAAAAGTGCCGTTAACATTTTTGCCTGGAACGAAATGGGAATATTGCAACACTAATTACACTACCCTTGCCTCTGTCATCGAGAAAGTTTCGGGCGTGAAGTGCGATGAATTTTTCCGGAAGAACATTACGATGCCGTTAAAGATGACGAACACGTATATCTACCATCTGAAAATGAAATCATATCCGGCATCGCGCGTGTTTGGCTTTGGCTATGACGGTGGCAAACCGGTGCTGAACGATCTTACACAATTTGATGGCATTGTGGGCGATGGCAACGTCTATGCTTCCGCAGAAGATTTGTTGAAATGGGATCAGGCCTTGTATACTGAAAAACTTGTGAAACGCGAGACGTTGAAAGAAGCATTCACACCCGCAAAACTCCTGAACGGTGAATCGACGCGATATGGTTTCGGCTGGTTCATTGACGATGGCGGCCGCCGTATTTCACACACCGGTTCGTGGGTCGGGTTCAACACACAGATTATTCGCAAGGTAGACACCCACGAAACGCTGATCGTCCTTGACAACGGCTCACGCGTGCAAGGCCGGCCGTTCATCGTCGACGTGTGGGAAGGAAAGAAGGCGACACTTTTGGAAACAGAGCTCATCACCAACGTGAAACTAATTACCGGCGTTGGGTTGCCAGCCTATAGTGCAAGCGTAAGAATTGTTGGCGACCGCATCCGCGACATTGGTGCGCTTGCTCCCTATGAAAACGAACGCGTAACGAATGGAAATGGCGCCGTGCTTTCACCAGGTTTTATCGACAGCCACAGCCATCACGATCGCGGGCTGAGCGATGAACCAACATTTCTCGCCGCGATCAGCCAGGGCATCACTACGGTGGTGGTTGGCCAGGATGGAGATTCCGATCCAATCGATTCGCTGCAGCGCAGCCTCAAACGCACTCCCATCAGTCTTAACCTCGCCACCTACACGGGTCACGCTACCCTGCGACAACACGTGATGCGTCAACGCCTTTTCCGCGCTGCACGCCAGAGTGAAGTTGATTCCATGAAGACACTGTTGTTGCGCGAGATGGACAAAGGCTCGTTGGGTCTGGCCACAGGGTTGGAGTATGAGGCGGCCTTTTTCTCAAACCGCGAAGAAGTGATTGAACTCGCCAAAGTGGTGGCATCCAAAGGGGGGCGCTACATCAGCCACATCCGGAGCGAAGACATTCACATCGAAGAAGCCGTCAAAGAAATTGTCGACATCGGCCGACAGGCAAAATTGCCCGTGCAAATCTCGCACATCAAAATAGCCTTGCGCAGTGCCTGGGGCACATCGCCGTCCATCCTGAACCGGCTTCAAAAGGCCCGCATGGAAGGCATCAACATCACGGCCGATGTGTATCCCTATGCCATGTGGATGTCGACGCCGCGCGTGTTGTTCCCCAATAAGGACTTCAACAACGAGAAAAGCGCGGTGTTTGCTACGGAGGAATTGTTCGATCCGTCCAAATCGGTGATGTTATATTTTTCGGCAGACCGTTCCTATGAAGGAAAGACCGTTTCAGAAATTGCCGCGCTCCATCATGAGTCGCCACCCCGCGCGCTGATGCGCCTGATAAAAGAGGCTGACGAGAAAAAGGGATCGGCCGGCATTGCGGGTTATTCAATGTCGGAGACAGACATCGTCAACTTCCTGCAATGGCCCCACGCCAATGTCTGTTCCGATGGCGCACCCGATGGCCACCCACGCGGTCATGGGGCATTCACACGGGTGTTGGGAACCTATGTGCGCGATCAGAAAATCATGCCGCTCGAAACAGCGATCTATAAAATGACCGGACTCACCGCCGAACATTTGGGCTTCAAAAATCGTGGCATCATTGCGCCCGGCTATTTTGCCGACCTTGTGCTTTTTGATCCGGCCACGGTGAAAGACAACGCCACCATGAAAGATCCGATGGCCTTGTCGACGGGCATTTTGAAAGTGTGGGTGAACGGCCGCTCCGTTTACGAGAATCAGAAGTCCACCGGAAATTTTCCGGGACGGTTCATTACACGATAGTGCCTACTCAAATTTTTCGGTGGCGGGGTGAAACGTTCTCCAGCTGTGCCAGAATTCCTGGTAGGCCTTCACACGCTTCAGGCGTTGGCCTGGGGTGGTGAGGTCGCGGCCCGAAAAATCGTAGGGCTTGCCGGCGGCGAACAGGGTGTCGTTGCGCAGCGTGAATGTTTCGGATTCGGATGGACGCTCGAACACGGAAAAGGTCTGGGCATCTTTAGTCATCGCCAACACCACCGGTGTGTTGCCCACTTTGTCGTTCACCACGTGTTGTGAGGTGAGCTGTATCCAATCGTAGGCCTTGCTGGCGTTGCCCGATTGAATGCCCACCACCCACGATTTGTCTTTCCACGAAAGACTGTCTGTGCGTGTGAGATTGCCTTTGCTTTTTCCTTTTTCAAATCTTCCCACGGAATCGATGCGTGTGCGCGAGGCGTTGTCGAGTTGCATCACCAGCGCGTTGGGATACAGCTCAAACAGTTTGTCGAGGTTTAGTTGAAACGATTCCACTTCCGGCAACACCTGGCCTTTCAGTTCTCCGGTCACAGCCTCGCCGGTTGCTTGTCGCCACCAGCTTTTTGTGGTGGCGTCTTCAAACATGGCGTTGAAGTGGTCCATGCCCACGAGGCGAAACGTTTCGTGTTTTCCATTCACCACGGGTTCGAACACGCGGCCGGTGCGGCACACGCTGCAATAGGTCACGATAATATTTTTTCCACCGATGCTGTCCTGTACCTGGTGATGGTAGGTGAGAAAACGGATGGGATAGGCTTTGGTCACACCGTTGTGTTCCACGGCCACCACAATGCTGCTGTCGTTCAACATGCTTTCGCCTTGTGGCTTAAACGTGAGCACTTCGGGTTGGGCGAAGATGCTGTCGGCGGTCATCTTGAAATTGAAATAGTAGGCCACGACCAGCACGGGCAGGCAGGCCACAACGGGAATCCATTTGCGTCGTGTTTGGAATGCAGCCGAGGCACCGGCGGCAATCAGGATGATGGCGACAACCCGGAACCACCAGCGATACGAATGGAGGAAGTAGGCAATGTCTAGACTTTGAATGTCCTGGCTTCCCGGCATGGGCATGATGAAATACACTTTCAGGATTTCGAAAACGGCAAGCAGGATGAGGCCGGCGTAGAATATTTTTTTCATAGGGTGAAACAAGATTTGGGATGGGGTACGCAAAAAAATGAGCCGCGGTCAAACACGGCTCACTATTCTAAAGATAGAAATTTTTTTTATGCGTTTCTACTTTGCGCGTTTCGTTTGTGCTTCCAGGATGGCCATCACCAAGTTGGCCGAATTGCGCGCGGCGATCTGATAAAAATCTTTGATGTCGGTATAGGCCTTGCTGCCGGCGTTGTCGCTCATGCTGCGGATCACCAGAAAGGGAACCTTTTGTTGAAAGCTCACCTGGGCCACAGCCGCGCCCTCCATTTCGGTGGCCTCGGCGTTCATTTGTTTGCGCAACTCCTGTGTGGCCGGCTCGGAAGAAACAAACACATCGCCCGTCACGATGGTGCCTGTGATAAGTTGGGGTGAGCGCTGGCCTTTGGGTGTGTTTATTTTTTCCAGCGCCAGTCCCTTGCCGGCGCGTTTGGCCAGGTTCACCAGGCTGGTGTCGCAGGCAAAGTAGATGGGGTTTTCCTGCATGCTTGCGGGGTCGCGCGTGGGCCGGCGGGTGATGCCCTGCGGTGTCAGCGTGCCATAGTCGTGGTGCGCCACCGTGGTACCAATCACCAGATCGCCGGGGCTCAGGTTTGGGTTGATAGCACCGGCAATGCCCGTGAACAGAATTTCTCTGGGATGAAAATGTTCGATGAGGAGAATGGTGGTGAGTGCCGCATTCACTTTGCCGATGCCCGTTTGAGCTACCACCACATGTTGGCCGTGCAGTTTTCCTTCGGTGAACGCGATGCGCTGAATGATGAATTCTGTTTTGTTCTCCACCTGGGTCAGCAGGAATTTTATTTCTTCCGGAAATGCACCCAACACTCCGGTGATGTCTGACACTTCGGTGTTTGCAGGAGGCGCATCGGGTTTCACTTCCACAATGGCCTGACCCTGTGCGGATGAAAAAAGGATGCAGCTATAACAAAGGACGGCGATGATCTTATGCATGTTCATGTTCGGTTAATTTTATTCTAAAGTGAGGGCCACGATGGCGAAGACATCGATGATCCAAAGCGCTATGCTGATTTCTTTATGTTTGCCGTTGGCCAGTTTCAGGATGGTCCACGATAAAAATCCCCACACAATGCCTTGCGTGATGGAATAGCTGAAGGGGATGAGCACCATGGCCAGAAACGCGGGGATGGCTTCTTCCATTTTCAGCCACTGAATTTTTACTACGGGCCGGATCATGTATGCGCCAACCAAAACCAACGCCGGCGCGGTGGCCACGGCGGGAATGGCCGTGAGCAACGGCGACAGAAAAAGAAACGGCAAAAACAGTAGGCCACCCGTTATGGCCGTGAGGCCTGTGCGCCCGCCGGCTTCAATGCCAACGGCCGATTCGATGTAGGCTGTTCCCGGGCTTGAACCAAACAGCCCGGCAAGCGTGGTGGATGCCGCGTCGGTGATGAGCGACTTTTTTATGTTACGCGGTTCGCCCTGCTCATCCACCAGTTGTGCGGCTTCCGACAAGGCTACAAAGGTGGAGAGGCCGTCGAACATGCCCGTGAACACAAACGAAAAGATGACGGGTGCCAAAGCCCACGACAAGGAATGCACGAGGTCAAGCGAAAACAAAAGACTGAAGTCGGGTGCGGCAAAAAAACCTTTCCACGTCACCACCGGCACATCGCCACCCCAAACCCGCCCCAGTGTGCAGGCCACCAGCGTGGTGGCAAGCATGCCGAGCAGCACGGCGCCTTTCAGGTTGCGCGTGATGAACCATCCGGTGACGAAGAGGCCAAACAGAAAAACAATGAGCGATGGATTTAACTTTCCAGCACCGATCACCGTGGCCGGATGATGCACGATGAAGCCCGCATTCACAAAGCCGATCAACGCAATGAACAACCCAATGCCGCCGGTGATGGCATAGCGCAACGGCAACGGAATGGCTTTCACAATGTGTGTGCGGATGTTGAAAACAGAAAGCAAAAGAAAGATGATGCCGGCCCAAAACACGGCACCCAATGCTACGGCCCACGGCACGTGCATGCCCAGCACTACTGAAAATGTGAAGAAGGCATTGAGGCCCATGCCCGGTGCAACCAGAATGGGGTTGCGCGCATACAGCCCCATCATGAGGCTGCTGAAAAATGAAACCAGCACGGTGGCCGTGAGCACCGCAGCAAAGGGCAGTCCGGCCTGGCTCAACACGGCGGGGTTCACCACAATGATGTAGGCCGTGGCCATGAACGAAGAAGCGCCGGCCACAATCTCCGTCCAACGGTGCGACTGGGTTGTGGGCTTGGGGGTGTGCGTTGACATCGTTTGGAAGGTTGGGAGCCTGAAAGTAACGAGTTGCATTTAATTTTTATAGGCCGGCCGGAGATAAAGAATCGCGCCACGTGACCAACGTATTTCAATCGGGTGCAAATTTTTTGAATGATCAACACGGAAGCCCGCGGCGTCATTAGGTTTTTGAAAAACGCCGGTGTAAATTTCCAACATCCCCCAAACCTCTCTGCGCGGGATCAAGGATGACCGTGATCAGCTACAGTTTCAACACCACCTTCATGTCCTGCTATTTCAGATGTGTAACGCGCCACGCGTTGCTAACGACCCTGGCCTTTGCATGGGCCTTCGACGCCAACGCGCAAACACCGATCAATTTCAAGACCGAAGCCCAGCTGCTCAAAAAAGTAATACAACAAAAACACTATAACCCACCGCCGCTCAACGACGCCTATTCTGCCCGTGTGTTCGACGACTTTCTGGACGACCTCGATCCCGACCGCATGCTCTTCACGGCAGGTGAACTAAAGTCTCTGCTGGTTTTTCGCGACAAGCTCGACGACGAGTTGAATGGTAACAACTGGGTCTTCCTGCCTACCATAACACAGACCTACAAAAAATGCCTGGCGCGGGCTGCGTCGTCCATTCTTCAACACACCCAAAGCCCCTTCGATTTAAAGACAAAAGAAACGTTGCCCGACGACACCACCTGGGCCGCCGATGAAGCAGCACTGCAAACGCGCTGGCGTCTGGATTTGAAGTTGGATGTGCTGGCACGTTTGGCAGATATGAAACGAAAGTATCCGGCGGAAGCCGAAGATGCCTTTTTGAAAAAGCACGAACCCGAAGCCCGCGAGCAAGCCAAAGCCAATAACATTGCCCGCGGCAAACGAATCCTGTTTCATCCCAACGGCTACGACAACTATGTGGGCTTTGCTTTTCTGCACGCCATGGCCAACAGCGTGGATGCACACACCAACTATTTTTCGCCCAAGGAGATGGAAAGTTTTATGGGAGCTCTCAGCACCGAAGGTTTCTTTTTTGGTGTGACGCTAAAAGAAAATGAACTGGGTGAAGTAGTCATCGACAAACTCACCCCCGGTGGTCCCGCCTGGAAATCGGGTGTTGTCTATGTAGGCGATGTGGTGCAGCGGCTGCGGTGGGAAGGGCGCGAGTGGATGGATCTTTTTGGATTGGACCTTGAAGAAGCTGGCAACATCATGGAAGAGTCGAATCAGCTTGCCCTCGATTTCGAACTTCGGAACGTGAGCGGTCAGCAAAAAACCGTGCGCCTCCGGAAGGAAAAAATATCGGACGAAGACAACATCGTGAAAAGTTTTGTGATGCAGGGACAGAAAAAAATAGGCTACATCTTTCTGCCGGGTTTCTACTCCAATTGGGGTGATGCCGGTGGCGCGCGCTGTGCCAACGATGTGGCAAAAGAAATTCTGAAGCTGAAAAAAGAAAACATCGAAGGCCTTGTGCTGGACGTGCGCTTCAACGGTGGCGGGTCGCTTGAAGAAGCCGTGGCCATGGCCGGAATTTTTATCGACGCCGGTCCCATGGGCGTGTTGAAAGACAAGACGGGCAATGTAGTGTCCGTAAAAGACATGAACCGCGGAACGATCTATGACGGACCGCTGGTGTTGATGGTGAACGCGCTCAGTGCCTCGGCATCCGAATTTCTGGCGGCGGCGTTGCAAGACTATCGCCGGGCCATCGTTGTGGGGGGCCGCACCTATGGCAAAGCCACCGCGCAGGAACTCTTTGCCCTCGACCTTCAAAGCACGGCGGCCACCTATGCCAAACGCAAAAGTCTTAATGGTTACTCGGCCGTGACCCTCGAAAAAATTTACCGTGTGAGCGGCAAAACGGCGCAGCGCAAAGGCGTCACACCCGACATTCTGTTGCCCGATATGCTGGAAGGACTTTCGCTGCGCGAAGAAAACAATGCGTCGCCGGTGTTGCCGTCGGATTCGATAGCGAAAAAAACCTACTATCAACCGCTCACGCTGTTGCCACTCCACGAATTGAAGGCCAAGAGCGCGCTACGCGTATCGGCATCGTCGGCCTTCAGGGCACACGAGCAATACGGCGCGTTGCTCAAAGAGATGCACGAATCAACGGAGGCTGTGCCGTTGCACTGGACCGAATATGTGAATTGGCGAAATGTCCGGGGAAAGAACCTGCAGGAAATGGAAAAACAGTTGTCGCCCCTAACCTCTACGTTCACCGTGACGGGCAGCAACTTCGAACAGCAGCGCCTGGCCATAGACGAATACGGCCGAAACTTTAATGAGACGTGGATAAAAAAACTTCAACAAGATATTTCGTTGGAGGAAGCTTTTTATATTCTTTGCGACTACATAAACCAAAAGAAAAAATAACAATGAGAAAAAAGTTGGCCTTAATCTTAGTCTGCGTCCTGTCATGCCTCTATTCACCGGCAGTTACCGCCGCCCGTGTTGCGGCCGGATCGCCAGTGGAGCACATGAACCTTCTTTCGGAACAGGAAGAAACGTTGTCGTTGAAGTACCTGAGCTACATGAGCGAAGTGGCCCATGGCGGCAGCGCACGCAAAATGGAGAAGCGTCGTCAGGACTTGCTTGCGGCGGTGCGCACCGCCATTCGCGAAGGCGGCAAAGTGAAACCTTTCGAAGGCGATGTCAGCCTGCGCAACGCCTATGTTGGCTACTGGAATGTCTTACTGTCGGTGTTGAACGAAGACTATCACAAGATCATCGACATGGAAGAAGTGGCCGAGCGGTCATACGACGCCATGGAGGCCTACCTCCTCATGCAGGAGAAGGCCGACGAAAAATTGAACGAGGCCTATCTGAAAGTGCCCGCCGCTTATCAGGCTTTTGCAGCCAAACACAACGTGCAGCTCTCGGAAGGACAGAGTACCAAACTCACGCGCAAACTCAACCAAACCGGAAAAGTGAACACCTATCTGCATCAGTTGTTTCTCATATATTTCAAGAGCACCGTGCAGGAAAGCAACATGATCGAAGCCTTGAACAAAAAAGACATCAACGGCATGGAGCAAAACAAGAATGCCATGAAATCCTATGCCGAAGAAGGCCTCGCGAAGCTCGACACGTTGAAACCTTTCAAAGGCGATGGCTCCGTGATCACCGCCTGTCGCAAGGTGTTGGAGTTTCAGAAAAACGAAGCGACAAAGATCAGTGCACTTTCAGATTTTACTCTGAAGAACGACGAATTCGAGAAAATGAAAAAAGCTTTTGACGCCAAACCGGCCAACAGCCGCACAGCCGCCGAAGTGGATACCTACAACAAAAGCATCGCGACCTTCAACAAGTCGGTGCAGGACTATAATAAAGTGAACAACGAATTGAATACCGGTCGCAACAAGGTGCTTAACAATTGGGAAACGTCGCGCAAGCGGTTCATGGACCTTCACGTTCCGCACAAGTAGAAAAAAATAAATCACTCACAAACACACGATGAACGCGATAACCATAGCAAAGCCAGGCGACCCCGACGTGCTCACACTGAAGCCCTGGCCCATGCCCTCGCCCGCTGATCATGAGGTGTTGGTGAAAGTGGCCTCGGCTGGCGTGAACCGCCCCGATGTTTATCAACGCAAAGGAAATTATCCGCCGCCGCCGGGTGCGTCGGAAATTCCGGGACTTGAAATTGCCGGCACTGTTGTGGCGGTGGGAGCGAAGGTGGTGCGTTGGAAAGTGGGCGACAAAGTTTGCGCACTGGTGGCCGGTGGTGGTTATGCCGAATATTGTGTTGTGCCGGAAGGACAATGCTTGCCCGTACCCACACCATTGTCGATGGCCGAAGCGGCGTCTCTCCCCGAAACGTTTTTTACGGTGTGGAGCAACGTGTTCGAACGCGGCCGCCTGAAGCCCGGCGAAACCCTGTTGGTGCACGGCGGCTCCAGCGGTATTGGGGTAACGGCCATTCAACTGGCCAAAGCATGGGGGGCGACGGTGTACATTACCGCCGGAAGCGCAGACAAATGCGCAGCCTGCATAGCCCTTGGGGCGAACCATGCCATAAACTACAAGACTGAAAAATTTGGCGACGTGGTGAAGTCCATCACAAACAAAAAAGGTGTTGACGTCATCCTCGACATGATTGGCGGTGACTACACGGCCATCAACCTCGACATCCTGGCCGACGAAGGAAGGCTCGTCCTCATCAACACGATGGGAGGCGACGAAACCAACGTGAAGCTGTCGCAGATCATGCGGAAGCGACTTACCGTGACGGGCTCCACATTACGCGCGCGCGACACAGCATTCAAGACCGCCGTCGCCCAGAGCCTGGAAAAACACGTGTGGCCATGGCTGGAAAGTGGTCGTGTTAAACCCATTGTCTATAAAACATTTCCGTTGCAAAATGCTGCCGACGCCCACCGGCTAATGGAGACCAGCGAGCATATCGGCAAGATTGTTTTAACGGTGGAATAAACCGCCACATCATGCACTACGGATATTGCACAGGCGTCTTTCCCGTCCAGCGTTTGAATGCTCTTGAAAATGCACTGAGTTCATTGTAGCCCAACATGTGCGAAATTTCTTTTACCTGATAACTTCCTTTCTTCACATACTCCAGTGCCAACATTTTGCGCACGGCATCCGAGAGCTCCAGGAACGTAACACCTTCTTCTTTCAATTTTCGTTGCAGGCTCCGTGGACTCACGTTGAAATTGGCGGCCACGTCTTCAAGCGACAGGATGCCCAGATAGGCATGGGCCAGCAGATATTCGTGAATGCGTTTTTGCAGGGTTGGTGCAGACTTCAATGCCGGTGTGCCCGCGTTCACTTTTTGAAGCAGCAATTTTTGGAGTTCATAGCTTGCCGTCAGGATCGGTTCGTTCCAATAGCGGCTATCGAATTCGAGCGAATACTCATTGCCTTTGCGGGAGGGCTTGCAACGCAGCACGCGTTCGTATTCTGCAAGGTTGGTGGTGCTGTCGTAGGGGAACTTCACGGCTTCGGGTTTGATCTTCACCAGCAGCAAACCGTCGAGCTCGTGAATGATGAACACGAGCAACAGGTCGCGTAGCTGTGCGAAAAGAAACGGCGATTCCTGTTGGGCATTTGTGCGCGGCACCAGCAGGATACTGAATGTTTTTTTGTTGTGCTTCACGTCCATCGAAAAAAAATCGGTGATGAGATGGCTCAGCGAATTGGCGATGGTGAGTGCGTCGCCCACCGTGTTGCTGGCTTGTATGATCTGACCCACCACCCCTAGCGCCGCCAACTGCAACGACTCGCCAAAGTGAAGCCCGAACAACGGGTCCTCGCAAAGATGGCTCGCGTTGTGCCAGAGGTCGTGTACCTGTTTCGGGGTGAGGTCCGTCGCCGTTCCTTTCTTCACAGCCTCCAGATCCACATGCGATAGTTTACACAACTGTTGGGGTGAGATTCCTTTCTGCACTGCATAGGCCAGCAGGCTCAGCATAAATTGTCGTTGATGTTCTTCCATGCCGTAAAAGTAAAGTCGTGAAATGAGATCGCCATGGCGCCAAAAAGCCGATGTCGTGAAATGATAATCGAATGACGCCTAAAGGTAAATCCTGCGTGTGGAGCGCACCATACTTTTGTCATATAAAATTTCACAAACCAAAACGAAACAAATATGATAACGCTCAGAAATGTTCTGCTCATCAACGCCATCAGTTCAGGTGCCACAGGTTTTCTGCTGGTGGTGTTTCCGGGTTTCATTGCCAACCTTTTTGCCGTTGACGCGGTGATGCCTTTTGCAGAGGTTGGTATTTTCCTGTTGGTGTTCGCCGCCTTTGTGCTGTATGAGTCACGACGCAAAACGGTGAACGTGTCCCGTATCTATGGCATCGTAGCCGCTGACACGCTTTGGGTGATTGCCAGCGCGCTGCTGCTCGGCATTCGGCCCGTCGCATTTTCAGTTTTGGGAAACCTGTTTGTGGCGGGTGTCGCCTTGTGGGTGGCCGCCATGGCCTATTTGCAATTCAGAGGCGTGAAACAAATCGAAGCGTAATTTCTAAACCACAGCAACATGAAAACCAACATGCTTATTCTCTTCTTCGTCGGGATAGCGACCATGGCCACGGCACAAAAGACAGAACCGGTCACCACTACACCCGAACAAATTGTGCGCGAATTTCTTTTCGCCGTGCAACAAGGCGACCACGAAAAACTGAAAACGCTGCTCCATCCGAACGTGCAGTGGGAGCAGCCCGGCAACAACCGGCTATCCGGAACCAAGAGGTCGATGGCCGAAGTGTTCGAGATGGGACGCATCATGGGCGAATGGTCGGAAAAAACCGTGAAGCTCGCCGCCATCCGCCATTACGGCGTGACCGGCAACACCGTGGCCGTGCAACTTCGCTGGACCGCTGCACAACCCACCGGCAACGTACTTGACGTGAGCAACATTGATATCTACACGGTGGAGAATGGAAAGATCACGCACGTGAAGATTTATTCGGAGAATATTCTTCAGGAGGATAGGTTCTGGGGGAAGTGACCACCGCCATGACAATGATCGATCGATAGCTTCCTGTGAATAATGGCCTGGAATCGGACGCGCCTATCCGCTAGCGGACGAAGGGAGTTCTGTCGTCAATAAAATCCGGCCCGTAGTCAACCTGCAGCGGCGGGTTATCAATAACACCGACTTTCACATTGTATGTCCCCACACTTCTTGTGAAATTGATTCCAGACAAATTCGACAATGCGTATTGTTTTTAAAGGAATAATAAAATCAAGCTATGCCAAAAATCAAATTCATTCTCCTTCTCGCTTGCCTCGCCGTGATGATTCGAAACGCCTGGTCTCAGACAAAACCCGATGAGCAGGCACAGGCGTATTTGAAACAATTCAGATCTGATGTAGCCAAAAGCATGGTTGGAAAAAAGCCAGAGGCGATAGTCGCCTACTATGACGACAATCTCCGGCTGATGCCCGCGTTTCAGAAAACCATTGTAGGCAAAGCGAATGTGTTGGCATACCGGAAAGCTTTTGCTTCGCGTTTCGATGTTCGGGAATACAACATGATGGAAATGGACGTGATTGACCTGGGTACGCTCGTTGCCGAGGTTGGAACGTTTACGCAGAAAATGAAATTGAAAAGCACTGGCAAAGACTTTGATTGGAAGGGCAAGTATTTAAATCTCTGGAAGAAGCAAGAAAACAAAACGCTGCGTCTCATCACAGAAGCCTGGAACTATGATCACCCAACCGACGATGCCAATCAATTGAAGTTCGCTGACGTGCCCAATGAGGATGTGGCGGTCATGTCGCATGTGAACATAAACAACAATATCAGCTTTGAACTGGCGGCGCTGAATCGCTTGATGGAAGCCACCGTGAGCCAACACGACGCGGCCATCTGGGCACAGTTCTATGCCGACGATGGCATGTTTCTGTATTCCGGACAGCCTTTGCGCAAGGGCAAAAAAGCGTTGGAAGATTTTTTGGTGGAGCATTGCAAGGGACTTCCGGTTTTTGAAAAGCTGGATATCCGTAACGACCACATCGATCATCTTGGAATGTATGTCATTGAGTATGCCAGTCATTTTGCGGCGGTGAGAAGTGGCGACTGGTCGGGTGTGGGGTTGGGTAAAGATTTAAGAATTTGGAGACGGGAAAAGGATGGTTCATTGAAAATCATGTGGCACATCGCGATGTATGATTGAGACCTTGTCCCACGGCTTGCGTGAATTTGAGATTTGGTTCTTTTCAATTTTTAGAATGACGTGCCTTGTTATTTAAAACAGGATGAGAAGTGCGATATTTGAATAGTGTCCGATAAGCGAAGGATATATTCAAACACACCATGACCATCGCAGACCTAGCAAAGCATCGGCTGATCAATCACGGCATCGCTGGATCAGAATTTGAGAAACCACAAGAGGTGGTGCAATGGCTCGGGGCCATGCAGGCGCAGGAGTTTGCCATGGCCAAGTGGGCTATTGCTTTACGCGCACGTGGCGTTGATGATGTGGTGATTGAAAACGCATTCAACCGCGGCGATATTTTGCGTACCCATTTGCTACGACCTACCTGGCACTTTGTGTCGCCCGACGATATTCGTTGGCTGCTCATGCTCACCGCGCCACGCGTGCACGCTGTGAATGCATATTGGTATCGGAAATTTGAATTGGATGCCGGCACGTTGAAACGAAGCCGAGCCGTTTTCGAGAAAGCATTGGCGGGAAAACATTTTTTAACACGCGACATTCTGAACGAGAAACTGGCGGAGAAAAAAATCCATGCCGACGGTCTTCGCCTGGCGTACTTGTTCATGCATGCTGAATTGGAGGGATTGATTTGCAGCGGCCCGCGCCAGGGCAAGCAGTTCACGTATGCATGGCTCGATGAACGTGTGCCCGAAACTAAAACAATCGCGCGCGAGGAAGCGCTGGCCCGGTTGGCCAACCGTTATTTCACATCGCGAAGTCCGGCAACGGTTCACGATCTGTCATACTGGTCGGGCTTAACGCTCAAAGATGCGCAGGCTGCCGCCAACCTGCTCCCGGCAACATTCGAAAATGAAAACGTGAATGGAGTAGAGTATATCGAGAAACCCGGTTCATCCAAAATCAGCGCGACAAGCCAAACAACGTTTCTCATGCCTGACTACGATGAATATGGGATGAGCTATAAAAACAGGGAGGCTTTGGTCGATCCGAAACGTCAACACAAACCGGCGGTTGACACTCCGGGCTCCAATCACATGCTGGTGGTGAACGGGGTGATCAGTGGAACGTGGCAGCGAAAACAAAAATCGCCGGGCGGAATAGAAGTCATGCCATTCTATACGTTCTCAAAACAACAGACACAGGCTGTGGCCAAGGCCGTGAAAGAATACCTGGCGTTTGCCATGCCCAACGATAAAGCGGAAGCGCCGAGGAAGAAAGTCCGGGCAAAGTAGACAGCCCTCATCCGACACATTAAAACTCAGAGCACATACTAGCATATACTATAGACTACCGTGTTCTATCACGACCCCAATCCGGCATTTATAGCCCCTCCCAACCCATCCGTTCCACCAAAAAAGGCTCCCCAAAAATGGAAGACCGTCGGGTTTAATCCCAAAAAAGGAAAATGAAGAGTGGTGTATCTTAAGCAGGACTTTCGTTTTCAGAGCTTAGATGCTGTTTTTCATCCGGATAACGGCTTTGGTACACGCCTTGGATACTAGAGGTCAACACGACCCCTAACTATGAGTACTACCATTCTGGCAAAGACAAAAATTGGCTACAAGCTGCTTGCCGGCATCGTCATCACATTACTGTTGATTACGGCAGCAGCCGTTTCGGCCGCGCCGCTAGCTGGCGCGAAAAAGACGGTAGCGTTTGTTCCGGCCAATGTGGCGCCGGTTTTGGCTGGCATCGAACCGGGGGCGTTGGCCTATGCCGAAGGCGCCGCCGCCACATCAATCACGGCCAACATCACCGTGGCCGATGCAGACAATGCGAACATGGTGAGCGCCACGGTGCAGATCACCGGCAACTATGTGAGCACCGAAGACGTGTTGTCTTTTACGAACGCCTCGGGCATCACCGGCACCTGGGATGTCTCTACCGGAACCCTCACCCTCACCGGTTCGGCCACCAAAGCAAATTACCAAACGGCGTTGCGCGCCGTGAAATATCAAAACACAAATACAGACGCGCCATCCACTACCGCAAGAACCTTGAGCTTCACCGTGAACGACGGAACGGTGAACAGCAACACCGTGTCGCGCAACATCAACGTGAGTGGTGTGAACGATGCACCCGTGCTCTCCGGCATCGAGATGACAAACCTTGCCTACAGCGAAGGGCAAGCGGCCACACAAATCACATCGTCGATTGCCGTTTCGGATGTCGACAACGTAAACATCGCGAGTGCCACCGTAGTGATTTCTGCCGGTTTTGAATCCGGCAAAGATGTGCTGGCGTTCACCAACGCGTTTGGCATCACGGGTTCGTTTAGCGGGAGCACGCTCACGCTGAGCGGTGCTTCGTCACTGGCCAACTATCAGGCCGCATTGCAGTCCGTCACGTTTCAAAACAACAATAACAACAATCCCTCCACGACCACCCGCACCATCACCTTTAGAGTGAACGATGGCGCTACAAACAGCACCACCCTGTCGCGCAACATCACCTTCACGGCCGTGAACGACGCACCGGTGCTGGCCGCTATTGAAGCCGCTGCCCTGACGTTTAGCGAAGGCGGCGCAGCAAAAAATATAAGCGGCGCCATCACAGCGGTTGATGTCGACAACGCAAACCTCACCGGGGCAACCATTCAGATCACCGGCAACTTCGTGGCCACGGAAGATGTGTTGTCGTTCACCACGGCCAACGGCATCACCGGCACTTTCGACGCGGCCACGGGAACCATTGCATTGACCGGCACCGCGACCGTGGGCAACTATCAAACGGCCCTGCGCAATGTGCTCTACAAAAACACCAACACCGACAACCCTTCATCGTCCACACGCACGCTTAGCATTACCGTGACAGACGGCACCGACGCCAGCAACACCGTGACACGAAACATAACCGTCACTCCGGTGAACGACGTGTCGGTGCTGTCGGCGGTTGAACCGGCGGCCCTTTCTTATACCGAAGATCAGGGAGCCACCACCATCACCTCAACCCTTGCCATCGCCGATGTTGACAACACCACGCTGGCCAGTGCCACGGTGCAAATCAATGCGCCCGCTTACAACGCATCGCAGGATGTGTTGGCATTTGCAAACGCGTTTGGCATCACCGGTTCGTTCAACAGCACCACGGGAATTTTGACACTTACCGGTGTCGCCTCTTTGTCGGACTATGAAGCTGCGCTGCGTTCGGTGACGTATGAAAACACAAACCATCTGGCACCGTCCACCACCACACGCGCGGTGGCCTTTAGAGTGAACGATGGCAGTGGCAACAGCAACACCATGATCCGGAACATTACCATTGCCGTGGTAAACGACGCGCCCGTGTTGGCCGCAATTGAATCGGCCGACATGGCCTACACCGAAGACCAAGCTGCCACCGCCATGACTACGACCCAAACGGCAAGCGATGGCGACAACACCAACCTGGCCGGAGCCACCATCCAGATCACCGGCAACTATGTGAGCACAGAAGATGTGTTGTCTTTTACAAACGCCTCGGGCATCACCGGCTCGTTCAACGCCACGACCGGCACCATGACATTGACGGGTAGTGCATCGGTTGTAAATTATCAAAACGCATTGCGTGCCGTACGATACAAAAACAGCAACCTGGCCACGCCATCGCCGGCAACACGGACCGTGAGCTTCACCGTGACAGACGGCAGCCTGAGCAGCAACACCACCACGCGGAACATCACGGTGACACCCGTGAACGACGCACCCACCGTGGTGGCCGACAACGTGACCACGCCGGAAGAAACCACCATCACCATCGACGTGCTGGCGAACGACTCGGATGTGGACGACACTATTGACCCGACCACCCTGGCCATCACCGTGTCGCCGGTGAACGGAACAGCATCGATCGATCCGGTGAACGGAAAGATCACCTATGTGCCCAACGCAGAATTCAGCGGCACCAATACCATTAAGTATACGGTGAAAGACGTAGCCGGGACAACATCACTGGCGGCCACAGTCACCATCACCGTTTCGCTGATCAACGATGCGCCTTCCTTCACGATCGGTGCAGACCAAACGGTGACAGAAGATTTTGGAACACAAACCGTGACCGGTTGGGCCACCAACCTCAACGATGGTGATCCGTTCACCACGCAAACCCTCACGTTCACAGCCACGGCCGCCAACACAGCATTGTTTGCCACGCAACCCGCCATCAGCGGCACAACCGGAACGTTAACATTCAAGCCGGCCAACAACGCGAATGGTTCAACGACCGTTACCGTGACGCTGAAAGACAACGGCTCGAACACGGCGCCCAACGTGAACATCAGTGCGTCACAAACCTTCACCATCACGATCACAGCTGTGAACGACGCACCCGTGGGCGTGGACGATTTTTATAGCACAAGTTCCAACTCGGCATTGACGGCCAACGCGCGCACCAACGACACCGACACAGAGAACAACACACTCAGCCTGTCGCCTGCACCATTGGTGCCACCGGCACACGGTTCGGTGGTGATCAACGCCGTGGGAACGTTTACCTACACACCCGATGGTAGCTTCACCGGCACCGACACGTTTACGTATCAGGTATGTGACAACGGCACCGACAACGGCGTGCCGGCCTCGCGCTGCGGACAGGCCGTGGTGTCGATCACCGTGAATCCTCCCAACGCGAGCTACAACATTGTGGGAAACAACTCCATCGAAACGGCACCCGACTGTTTTATTCTTACCAAAGCGTTGAACAATCAGCAAGGTGCCGTATGGAACCGGAAGCCGCTGGATTTGCGCTATTCGTTTGAATTGAATTTCAATGCCATCTTCAGCGCACCGGGCACCGTGAACGACGCCGGTGCCGACGGCATCATCTGGATGTTGCAACGCGACGACACCCCGCCGCCACTGAACGTGGCCGGTTCGCCCATTGATGCGCGGGGTTCGGTTGGAGAATATTTAGGGGTGGGTGGCATTTCACCCGGCATCGGCATTGAAGTGGACACGTATCAGAACGCCGGCGAACCGGCATACGATCACATTGCCATCAGCAAAGACGGCGACGTGTATAGCATTCTGGCCAGCCCCGTGCCCGCCCTTGTTGACGGCACCAACACACCACTCGATATTGAAGACGGTGTGGAGCATACTGTAAAAATGTCGTGGGATAAACCTTCGAATACATTCAAGGTATACTTCGACGGCGTGGAGCGCATCAGCTATAGCAACGACATTGTGGCCAGTGTTTTTGGTGGCGATGCCACGCATGTGTATTGGGGATTCTCGTCCAGCACCGGAGGGAAGAACAACTACCAGGGCGTTTGCGGCATCACCATGAATACGACCAACCTGAACCCGGTCACAACAAACGATGTGGTCGCGGTAGACGAAGACCAGTCGGTGACCGCTTCGTTTCTGACAAACGACATCGATCCTGAAAGCGGTGTGTTGACGGCGACGGCCGAAACAAAAACAACAACCCACGGCTCCGTAGTGATCAATGCCGACGGAACGTACACCTACACCCCGGCGCACGACTACAATGGAACCGATTCTTTCACCTACCAGATCTGCGACGACTTTTCTACCTCGGGCTGCACAACGGGCACTGTGAACATCACCATTGCTCCCGTGAGCGACAATCCGGTGGCAACGGCCGATGCGTATCCGCTGAATGAAGATGTGACGTTGAACGTTGCCGCAGCGGGCGTGTTGACAAACGACGTGGATGCCGATGGCGACGTTCTGACCGCACTGCTGGTGAGCACTGCCACGCACGGCACGCTGACGTTTAACGCAAACGGAAGTTTCAGCTATGTGCCTGCCGCAGACTATAATGGCACCGACAGCTTCACATACAAAATCAACGACGGCGTGAACAACTCGAATATTGTTACGGTGAGTCTGACCATCAACCCGGTGAACGATGCCCCTGCCGCAGCCAACGATGCGCCAACCGTTCAGGAAGATTCCCAGGTAGTCATTTCTGTGTTGGCGAACGACGTGGATGTTGACAATGCCATTGATGCAACTTCGGTGACGCTGGCTACTTTGCCCGCACACGGAACTGCCGTGCTGAATGCAACAACGGGTGTAGTGACCTATATGCCGGATCTGAATTATTACGGCACCGACTCGTTTACCTATACCGTGAACGATGCAACGGGTGCTACTTCGAACACCGCCACCACGAACATCACGGTGACGCCGGTGAACGATGTGCCCGTGGCCTTTAATGACAACGCTGTGCTCGATGAAGACACGCCCACAACGATCGATGTGCTGGCAAACGACACGGATGTTGACAACTCGCTGGCCCCAGCGTCGGTGCACGTGGTGAGCGCGGCCGCTCATGGCACGACGACACTTGATGCGACAACCGGTGCAATCTTGTATACGCCGGCAAAGGATTACTTCGGCGCTGATTCCTTCACCTACACAGTGAAAGATGTTGACGGCGGTGTTTCTAATGTGGTGACGATTTCGCTGGATGTGCACCCGGTGAACGATGCGCCTGTGGCAGTGAACGACAATGTCGGCACCCTGGAAGAAACGGCGGTAATCATTACCATACTCGCGAACGACAGCGATGTTGACAATGCCCTGGATGCATCGACGGTTACACTGGTGGATGCGCCCGCGCACGGCACGGTTTCGATCGACAATGTTTCTGGAAAAATAACCTACACACCGTCCAATGCCTATCTGGGTGGCGATGCATTTAGCTACACCATCAGCGATGCATCGGGTGCCGCATCAAACGTGGCGGCGGTGAATGTTTTGGTGACGCCCCCCAACCGCAAGCCCAACGCGGTAGACGATGGCCCGATCGTGCACAAATTTTTGATCCCGCTTGCCATTGACGTGCTGGCCAACGACAGCGACGTGGACAACACCCAGAGTGAACTCACCCTGGTGTCGGTGACGCAGCCTCAGGTAGGCTCGGTGAGTATTGTGGACGGCAAGGTGGTATATCAACCCTCGGGTACGGAGTCGGGCGTGGTGACATTCACCTACACCATTTCCGATCCGGCAGGTCTGACCGACGAGGCCACCGTGACCATTGAGTATGTGTATCAACCCCTCACGGTGTCGGAAGGATTTTCGCCCAACAACGACGGCAACAACGATGCCTGGTATATCCGGAGCATCGAAAGCTTCCCCAACAATTCTATTAAAGTGTTTGACCGTTGGGGACTGCTGGTGTATCAGGCAAGTCACTATAACAACACGTCGGTGATCTGGGATGGACGCTCTAACGCAGGGCAGGAGTCCGGAAAGCTTTTGGATCAGGGAACGTATTTCTATGCGCTAAGCCTTGGCGAAGAAACAAAATCGATCAGCGGTTACGTGATGATTGTTCGATAGGTACGCTATTTTACTGGAGCCCGGGAAGCATGACCGTTCTACACGGTTGTGCTTTTTCTTTTTCTAAGAGATCGTCATTTTTTTTAATATCCCCAACGGGATCGGTAGGGTATAAATTTTTTGAAAGCGATCGTGACGCGCTACTTTTGGTCCAAAAGTTGTTTCATAAGAAAGGCTTTACGTGCGTAAAGCCTCCGTTTGTACATGATACGATTAGCTTTAACCAACCAACTCCTATATGAAAAAGTTACTACTCCTGGTGGTCGTACTGATCCCCGCGTTTGCCCATGCGCAATTCAACAAGGGCGATGCTTTTTTGGGCGGCACCATTTCCGGTTCGTCCGACTTCTCGAATAACCTGAGCGTGTCGCCCTTCTTCGGCTTTTTTCTGAATTCCAAAATTTCCCTGGGTGGCCGCGTCGAATACGGTTCGACGCGCTCAGAGCAAAACCTCACCGCAAACGACGGCAGCACGAGTCACCTTGTTACAAGTACCAAAAGCTTTTTTGTCGCCGTGGTCGGTCGTAAGTATTATCCCCTCTCCGATAAATTTTTCTTTGCCCTTCAAGGCGAATTGAACTATGGCAGATCGAATGTGATGAATGAGAACAATGGCGTGGAAAGCCATGACGACGTGTATTCACTGGGCCTCAATGTGAAGCCTGTCTTCGCTTACTTTCCATCACCAAAGTGGGGTATTGAAGGCAGTGTGGGAAGCTTGGGCTATACCTTCAGCAAGGCTCTTTCCGGTTCTTCCAACCACATCGCCTCGCTTGACGCCGGCACTGTTACCCTGGGGTTTGCCTATTACTTCAGGAAATAATCGCTCCTTCTTCAAACCATTTATTTACTAAAGAATCTGCACCCTTATGAAATACATATTACTCATACTTTTCCTGTTGCCCGTTGTGGCAAAGGCACAATTCACCAAAGGCGATGTGTACGTCGGCGGCACCCTCAACGGGTCGTTCAATAAAAATGCTGCCAAGGAGATCGCTCCTTATCGTACGTTCACCGATAGTCGTAGCATCTGGATTTCGCCGCTGGCGGGCTTCTTTTTGTCGGATCGATTTGCATTGGGTGCCAAACTTGGCTTGGGTTTGTCGAAAAGCGAAAACGAATCTACGTTCAACAACAGCACGGCAAAAAGCAGAAGTTATGCTGTCGGCACAGTGGGCAGATACTTTTTTCCGATCAATGAGAAATTTATGTTTGCGCTCACGGGCATTGTCAACTACTCACGGACACGCGATGAGTACCAGGCCAACGACAGTGAGGCCGACGTCAACAAATACTACCTGTTGTCGCTGAACATCAATCCGACCTTTCTTTACTTTCCCTCCAGGCGTTGGGGCTTCGAGGCCAATATCGGAAATATTGGATACGGGCACTTTCACCATTTGGGAGAAGGCAGGTCCAGTGATAGTTTTCAGGCCAGGTATGGATCCATTTCCCTTGGGGTTGCGTATTACATCAGAAAGTAACCTCCCCCATTCACTATGAACTTTACACTCCATCACCGAACACCAACCCTCACAGAATATCAGGTGTTGAGAAGCCTGGTGCTCTGGCCTGCGTTCGAAGAGCGTGCAGCACAGACGAGCCTCAATGCCACCCTTTTTGCCGTGGTGGTGGAAGCTGCCGACGGCCGCATTGCAGGCATGGGTAGGGTGATTGGTGATGGCGTGCTTTACTTTCACATTCACGATGTGATTGTGGCTCCCGACTTTCAACGGCATGGCATAGGCAAAATGATCATGAACGCCATCCTGACCTACACCGAAGCAAACGCGGGCCGAAATGCCCAGATCGCCCTGAGCAGCAGCAAAGGAAGGGAGCCGTTTTATCGCGCGCTGGGATTTACCGAACGACCTTCGGAAAGATTGGGTGCGGGCATGGTGAAAGTGAAATTCGTCGATTGACATTCTTCCGTTACTTTTGTTTCTCTCATCACCCCTATGAACCTCCTCTTCTTCTGTCCCCGCTGGGGAAGTGAACATTTGTCGTGGAACGATTTCTTTGCGAAAGTGAAGCACGCCGGCTATGATGGTGTAGAAATGTCGTTGCCGGAGGATGAAGCGGAGGGCAAGATAATTTCAGACGGTCTCCGCGAACATCAGCTCCGTTTCATCGGTCAGCATTGGGAAACGACCGACAGCGATCTGGACGTTCATGCCGAGGCGTTTGCCAGGCGACTGCGCCGACTGGCCAATGCACAACCGCTTTTCATCAACACACAAACGGGGAAAGATCATTTCACATTTGCACAAAACGAATCGCTGATATCGCTGGCCGCAACCCTTGCAAAGCAGACCGGAATACCCATCGTGCACGAAACACACCGCGGCAAATTCAGTTTTGCATCACACATCACAAAACAATACCTGGAAGCACTCCCGTCCCTTCGCCTCACGCTCGACGTTTCGCATTGGTGCACCGTGGCCGAAACGTTCCTGCACGATCAGCCGGAAGCGTTGGCCCTGGCCATCGGGCGCACCGATCACATCCATGCCCGCGTGGGCTTCACACAAGGACCACAGGTGAACGACCCGCAAGCACCGGAATGGAAAGAAGCACTTGACTTTCATTTGTCATGTTGGGATCGTGTGGTGGAAGATAAAAAACGCCGGGGTGTGAATACCGTCACGATCACTCCTGAATTTGGCGCCCCTCCATACTTGCCACTGCATCCCTACACGCTTACTCCGCTAGCCGACCAATGGGCTAGCAACGTGTTCATGATGGAACTTTTGAAAAAACGATATCAGGAATTCTAAAAATTGAGAAGGAGAGAGGCGTGGGGATCGGATAGCTTAACTCACCAAGGGTTTGCGTAGCGACGATCCGCGCACAATAAGCTGTGTCTTTAAAATTTCTGTTCGGGGCACCAGCACGTCGTCTTCACTTTCAATTTCATGCAATAAAAGTTGAACAACGGTTTTGCCGATCTCGTCGAGCGGTTGGGCCAGCGTGGTGAGGCCGGGTTCGATGAGCGCCGACGTGGGTTCGTTGCTGAAGCCCACAATGGCCAGCTCGGACGGAATTTTAATGCCTTTGCTTTTTGCGATGAGAATGGTTTCGATGGCCGCCGGGTCGTTGACAGCGAAAATGCTGTCGGGCAGGGTTGGGAGTTCCAGTAATTGCCGGGCTGCTGCCTGCGCGCTGGTCTTGGTGAGGTTGTAATACACAATCAGCTCGTCATACACCGGCAAGCCATATTTGCGAAGCGCATCGAGGTAGCCCTGAAGCCGTTGTTTGCCCACTTGCAGATTTTGCGGACCCGCCAAATGCGCAATGCGTGTGCACCCTTGCTGAATCAGGTGTTCCACACCACGATACGCCCCATCATAATCGTCAACCAAAACCTTCGACACATCAAGGCCATCGCAGATGCGATTGAACATGACAAGGGGGATGCCGGCGCGCTGAAACTTGTGAAAGTGGTCGAGACTTTTTGTCTCGGCCGTTACCGACGCCACCACGCCATCCACACGGCTGGCCATGAGCACGTTGGTGTTGGCAATCTCGGTGTCGAGCGACTCGTTCGACTGGCAGATGATGACGTGATAGCCGGCGGGGTTGGCCACCTGCTGTGCACCTATTATAATATAGGGAAAGAAGCTGTTGATGAATTCCGGCACGATGATGCCCAGCGTGAAACTCCGGCTCTTGGCCAGACCCAGCGCGAGCAGGTTGGGTTGATAATCAAGTTGGTGGGCCATGTCGAGCACGGCCTTGCGTGTGTTGGCATTGATGTCGGAGTGGCCCTGCAGTGCGCGCGATACTGTTGACTTTGAGATTTGCAACGCGCTGGCAATGTCCATGATGGTGGTTTGATGCCGGCGGTGGTGATGTGTTTCGGGCGAAAGGAGCGAAGGCTGCGTGAAATAGTAGTCGCACCGCTTGCAATAGAACCGTTGCTTACCCCTGATGATGCCCGATTTGGCAATGGCATCCACCTCCCCGCATTTAACGCATTTGATCATAGTCTCCCTCCTTTGACGGCGCGTTCCATGACTTTCGCCACGTGAAAAGTAGTGAAAAAAGCCGGCCGAAAAAAAGCTGCTATCGATTGAAATCGGGTATGACAAACCGGCACCGCACCTATCGAGAGCGGTTGCGAAAGCGCTCCCGGTACATTCTGAAACACGATTTCAATCGATTTCAATCGTTTTTAGAAAGTCCCACATTACATTTCCACCCATAATTTCAAATGCTTATGAGAAAATGTTCTACTGCAACGCGTGTTTTCCTGCTGCTGGGAATCATGCTGTATTGGCTCGGCAGTCCGGCGTCTGTGTGGGCACAGGGCGCTGCCCTGAAAGGCACCGTGAAGTCCGATGCGGGCGAGGTGCTGCCCGGGGTTAACGTGCTCATCAAAGGATCGTCGCGAGGCACCACTACGGATGGGGATGGCGTGTTTATGCTGGATAATGTGAAACCCGAAGATGTGCTCACCTTGTCGTTTATCGGCTACACCACACAGGAAGTGACGGTGGGCAACCAAACCACACTGAACGTGACCCTGGCCACCGATGTGGAAACCCTTAGCGAAGTGGTAGTGGTGGGCTATGGCACACAACGCAAAATAGAAACCACCGGCTCGATCGCTTCGGTGAAATCGGCCGACCTCGTGCAAACCCCGGTGTCGAACGTGGCGCAAGGCCTGCAGGCCCGTGTGGCTGGTGTGCAGATCACCCAGAACTCGTCGGCTCCCGGCGGGAACGTGAGTGTGCGCATCCGCGGAACAAACTCCATCAACGGCACATCGGAACCCCTATACGTCGTGGATGGCATCCAGATTGCCAACAGCGGAAACATCAACGATGTGAGCCCGCTGTCGACCATCAACCCCAACGACATTGAATCCATTGAAGTGCTGAAAGATGCTTCGGCCACCTCTATCTACGGTGCCCGCGGTGCCAACGGCGTGGTGCTCATCACCACGAAACGCGGAAAAAGCGGATCGACACGGGTGTCGTACGAAGGTTACTATGGCGTCCAGGAAGTGCGCAAGACGCTCGACATGATGAACGCGTCGCAGTTTGCACAGCTGGAAAACGAAGTTTTCAAAACCCAGGTGTATGCCGACCCCGCCGCCGAAGGACAAGGTGTGAACTGGCAGGACCTCATCTTCCGTTCAGCGCCCATCCAAAACCATCAGCTGTCGGTGAATGGCGGATCGGAAAAAACTCAACTCGCCCTGTCGATGAACTACTTCAACCAGGACGGTATCATCATCAACTCAAACTTTAAACGTTACTCGCTGCGTCTCAACATCGATCACAAAATCAACGATCGCGTGAAAATGGGAACCAGCCTCATGGGAAGCTTCAACATCAACAACGGCATCCCTACCGGCTCACAAACCGTTGGCGACGCCGATGTGGTGACAGGGAGTATTGTGGGTGCCGCGCTTGGCGCACCACCTACGTTGAAACCCTATCGCGACGACGGATCGCTTTTCCCCTTTGCCGAACAGCGCGACGGCCGCTACCGCGAAGTGACCAACCCATTGGGATTGGCCGCCATCAAGAACCGCACCGACCTCAAGCGCGTGCTGGTGAATGTGTATGGTGAAGCACAATTGTTGAAAGGACTTACCTATCGCGCCTCGTTCAACGCCGATGTGCAGGGAAGCATCAACAACTACTACTCGCCACGTTCCATCATTGCAACGAAGGATCTCAATGCTACATCAGGATCGGGCCGCAAAGAACATAGAAACGGTCTCACCTTGTTGCACGAAAGCATTCTTACCTACACCACGGTGTTGGCGCAGGATCATACATTGAAGTTCACCGGCGTTTTTGCCACGCAGACTTCTCAAAACGACGTCAACCTGATTCTTGGAAATGGTTTCCCGAACGACGCCACTACCAACGAGCGTCTGGAGTTGGCCAACACCGTGTCGACCAGCAGCTTCAAGTCGAAAGAACGCCTTGACTCGTATATGGGTCGCGTGAACTATGGCTATAAGGATAAGTACTTCTTCGACGTCACGGCCCGCGCCGATGGTTCGAGCAAGTTCGGCGCAAACTATCGCTATGGTTTCTTCCCGGCTGCATCGGCCGCATGGCGTATCATTGAAGAGAGCTTCATGCAGAACGTAACGTTTATCAGCGATCTGAAACTGCGCGGAAGCTATGGCCTCACCGGAAATGCCGGCGCCATCGATCCCTACAAATCATTGTCGCTTCAAACTACGGGTGGCGACTATCAATTTAACCACGGCTACACCAAAGGCCTGAGCCCTGCGGGTATCTCCAACCCGGATTTGCGCTGGGAAAAATCGTTGCAGGCAAACATCGGTCTGGATGTGAGCTTGTTCAGCGATCGCCTCGACCTGACCATTGATGTCTATAAAAAGACAACCAAAGATTTGTTATACGATCAATCGCTGCCATTCTCTTCGGGCTATCAAACCATGATTGCCAACCTGGGGGGCATCGAGAACAAAGGGATCGAGCTGTCGGCGAACGCGCGCATCATTTCGTCGGGCGATTTCAAATGGAATGTGGGGGCAAACTTCACCGCCAACCGGAACAAGGTTACCGACATCGACGGCAAGACACAGGAGAAGTTTATCACCACCTATACGCTATTAAAAGTGGGTGAACCTGTGGGTGTATTCAAAACGTATCTGTTCGACGGCATCTATCAAACCGGCGAGACCATCATTCCGGGTTCGGATGGACGCATCGGCGGAACAAAAGTGAAAGACTACAATGGCGATGGCCGGATCACATCCGAAGACCAGGTGATCACCGGCAATCCCAATCCGAAATTTATCTATGGCATTTCCACGAATGTGTCGTATAAGAATTTTGACCTCAGCATATTTCTTTCGGGCACGTACGGCAACAGCATCTACAACGTGAGCCGTGCCTCGTTCGAAAATCCGCTGGGACAACGCAACCTGCTGGAAGGTGTGGTAGATCATTGGACGGCCGACAACCCAAACAACGAGTACGCAAGCCCGTTACAGGGTGGCCGTCTGCCGATATCCGATCGTTTTGTAGAAGACGGATCTTACCTGCGCTGCAAAAACATCACACTGGGCTACCGTCTGCCGACGATAAAAGGTGTGAGCAGCATCCGTGTGTATGTGAGCACGAACAACCTGTTCACCATCACCAAATATTCCGGCTACGATCCGGAGGTGAACACCTACGCAGGTTCCAACACAACCATTGGTGTTGACAACCTGGTGTACCCGCCGGCTAAATCATTTTTGGGTGGTGTGCAGGTAACTTTCTAAACGACCGCTATTCCCAACTCACGAACATTGATACTACTATGAAATACATTCATTCATTTCTCCTTCTGCTGTGCTTTGTCGTTGTGATGCTGAGTGCTTGCAAGCTCGACGAAGAGCAGTATGTGTACTCGTCTATCTTTACCACAAACTTCTACAAGACATCGTCCGATGCTGAGGCCGCCATTGCAGCAGCCTACGATCCGATCGCCGACATGTATAACGGACCGGCGGCGGTGCTGGTGTCTGACTTCAGCGCCGATCAAACCTATCCGCGCGTAGCCGTTTCGCGCAACACGCTCACGTTGTTTACCTACGACGTGAACTACACGGCGCAGCGCACGGCCGGTCGCTTGTTCGAGTCGCCACAACAAATCTGGATTTCGTGCTACGACGGCATTGAAAAGGCAAACCGCGTGATCGAGAACGTGCCCCGCGCCACCATGGACGCCACACGCAAAAAAGAAATCATCGGCGAAGCGTTTTTCCTGAGGGCTTTCTATCACTGGATGGCTACCAAAAATTTTGGCGACGTGGTGATCAAAGTAAAAGCGAGCGAGCTGATCTCGGATGCATTTTTTCCGAAGAGTGCAAAGGCCGACGTCTACAAACAGATTTATAAAGACCTTGACTCGGCCACAGCAAAATTGCCTGTGCACACGGCGTCGTTGGTGAAAGGCCGTGCGTCGAAAGAAGCAGCGCTGGCCTTGTATGCGAAGGCGGCACTCTATAATGAAGACTGGGCTACGGCCGTGGCAAAAGCGCAGGCTGTGTTGACAAACCCTTACCTTACGTTGATGACGAATGTGCTCGACGTGTATGATGTGACGAAAGAAGACGCTGCCCGTGTGGAAAACATCTTTGCTTTCGAAGCGGAGTCTACAGCGTCCGTCACCGGTTCCACTTCAGCACGCAGTCACCAGATGGTGGGACTCTGCGGCCCTCCCGGCAGCAACGGTCCCAAGTATGGTCTGACAACGTTCGGCTCTTTCTTTGCCTACCAGTCTTTCTTCAACTCGTTTGATCCCGATGACAAACGCAGGCTGTTGCTCGACACCACGTATGTTGACAAGACGGGAAAAACTATTCCGCAAAAGAGCATCACCACCATCACCACGAAAGGTGTGTTGGTTAAAAAATACATGGACCCCATTTCCACATCGGGCAACACCAACAACATTCCGATTCTTCGCCTGGCCGATGTTTACCTCATCGCCGCCGAAGCCGAAGCGCGTCTGAATGGTCCCACGACGCTTGCCTATGGTTTCATCAAAAAAGTGCGCGACCGCGCTGGCCTCGAAGACCTTGATGATGCGTTGGGCACCGACGCGTTTGTGGACGCCGTGATTCAGGAACGTTCATGGGAATTTTTCTCGGAAGGCGACCGCTGGTATGACCTGACCCGCACCGACAAATTCATGACCCTCATTCCGCTGGCCGTGAGCGACTATTATCCTGTGCGCACACCACAACCCAAAAACAAATATTTCCCCATACCACAGGACGAGCTGAACGCAAACACCTTGTTGGTACAGAATGATCCCTGGAAATAGAACGAAACCGTGCGCGAAGAATGAATAGGCAGGCCAGCAACAATGTTGAATTTTGGAAACGACCACACGTGCTGGCCTGCTGTTTCGTTGTCGTGAGTATGTTCGGGTGTATGACGGAAGGAAATGCTCAATCAAAAAGTTTGTGGCTGATTGCCGGGCAGAGCAACGCTGTGGGGCAGGGCGATAGCACCTTGTCGCCGGTGTGTGAGGTGGGGAGCGCGTGGGAGTATGTGTATGCTTCCGACGTTTTGATTCAGTTGGCCGATCCGGTGGGCGAACGCGGATTAAATTTTGAAGCGGCGCACAGCGGAAGCATTGCGCCAGCGTTTGCCAAAACGTTTTCTACCTATGCCCACAAACCGGTGGTTGTGATTGCTGCCGCGCGTGGTGGAAGCGCTTGTCATCGCAGAGCCGAGTTGAACAACTATGGCACGTGGGACACTTCGGGCGACCTGTTGTTGTTTGATGCAGCAATACAAAAAGTGAAGGCTGCCGAAAAGAAAACAAAAGAATCGCTCGAAGGCATTGTGTGGCTTCAGGGCGAGCGCGACGCCAACGCGATTAACGCTGGCACGCTTACGGCAGCGGAGTATGAACAAAGTCTTGTGGATCTGGTGAATCGTTTCCGGAAATCACTGGGCGACCAGGTGCCGTTTTATATTGTGCAGACCGGCTATTACACCGATCACCCCAGGGAAGGTTTTGACGCCGTGCGTGAAGCCCAGAGACATGTAGCCACAGCGTTAAAAAACACATTCATCGCCTACACAGAAACCCATACATTTGAAGCACGCGGATGGATGAAGGATCAAATACACTACAACCAAACGGGATTAAATCATATCGGCACCACCGTGGCCGAAGTCATTTCAAAACGTAACGATCAATGAAAGTCAATTATCTTTTTCTTATTCTGTTTCTTCTTCCTTTTGGTATTCAGGCGCAAGCCTCGAAAACACCGTTGCATGGCGAGTGGGCCTTCGCGCTGGACCCGGTGAACATTGGTGACCGTGAGGACTGGTATAAACCCACATTCCCCAGCAACCGCTGGGACAAGGTGACGGTGCCGCATTGTTTCTCCGTCGACCCAAGATATTCCCTCTATACCGGCACAGCCTGGTACATTAAGAAATTCAAGCAAACAAAACTACCCGCGGGTCATCGTGCTTTTCTTCGGTTTGAAGCCGTGTTTTATAAAGCCGGTATTTGGGTGAACGGCAAAAAGCTTGGCGAACACGAAGGCGGCTACACACCCTTTGAGATCGACGTGACCGAAGCGTTGTCGGAAGAAAATACACTGGCCTTGCGTGTGAACAACGCGTGGGACACCACCACCATTCCCGGTGCCAAGACGCGTGTGAATTTTGAAAACGAAAACAGCGCACAGGTTTTTCCGTGGATAAACTACGGCGGCATCAACCGCGAAGTATACCTCATTGTGCGCCCGACAACATTCATCCAGCGGGTGAAGATTGTGGCCGATCCCGATCTTATAAAGAAAACAGCCTCCATACAAGTAAGGGTCGATGTGGCAAACGCCGATGCTTCAAAGCCTGCACCCGCACTGACCATCTATAACAACAAGACAAAAATTCCTGTGAAGTGGAAATCAAAACCCGGAACCACAGGATCTTATACACTGGAAGGCACACTGGCTGCCAAAGATGTGAAGTTGTGGAACCAGGACGAACCCGTGCTCTATGATGCCGAGGTGGTGGCTGGTGCCGATACGCTTCGAACAAAATTTGGTATTCGCAAAGTGGAGGTGAAGGGCACAAGTCTTTTGCTGAACGGTGAACCCATTCGCATGGGTGGATGCAACCGCCCGCTTGACTATCCGAAGTATGGATCGATGGATCCTGCAATAGTGCTGGAACAGGATCTGAATCTCATCAAAGCCGGAAGCATGGAGCTTTCGCGCATCAGTCACTATCCCGTGTCAACACAATTGCTGGACTGGGCTGATGCACACGGCTTGTTGATTATTGCCGAAGCCGGCAACTGGCAACTCACGCCTAAACAGATGGCGGATCCGGTGATGCGCAAAAAATTTCAGTCACAGTTCAGCGAAATGGTTGAGCGCGATTGGAATCATCCATCGGTGATCGCGTGGAGTGTGGGCAATGAATATCAATCGCAAACCCCCGAAGGCCAGACGTGGACAAAAGATATGTATGCCTACGCAAAGCAACTCGATCCTTCACGCCTCGTCACCTTTGCCAGCATGATGGTATGGCGCGAAAACATTAAGACCGCCGAGGGAGAAGCATCGCAGTATGTTGACTTCATCAGCGCCAACATGTATGGCAACTACCTCGCCAACCTGAAACATATTCACGAACTCTACCCGAACAAGGCCGTCTACGTCAGCGAATTTGGTATCCGCACCGACGGTGTGAAAAACGAACAGGGACGTGTGGATCACCTCGTGAAAGCAATGCAGGATTTTCGGCAGTGCGATTTTGTGGTGGGTGCCTCGGTGTGGACCTTCAACGACTATCAAAGCCGTTTCCCCGGCACAAATGCAAACGGTTATCGTCCGTGGGGATTGGTGTCGCCCGAGCGCGAGTTGCGCGACATGTATTTTACGTGGCAGGAAGAATTTTCTCCGGCAACACTTTCGGTGACACGCACAGGCAACAAACTTTCGGTCACCGTGTCGGCGCGAAAAGATCTGCCCAGCTACACACTTCGGAACTACAAACTTCTCTGTGGCAACCAAACGTTCGACATCGCGCAGCTTAAACCCGGCGAAAGCAAAACGTTTGAGTGCGAGGGCAGCGCCACACAATTGTCGCTGGTGAAACCCGGTGGTTTCACGGTACTCAAAAAATCAATTGGACAATAACGTTAACGGCAGGAGATATGATTATAGCAGAACGCGCATCGTCACGGTCTTTTCAACAAAAGCTCATCGCGTCCGATCTGGTGGTAGTGGGCGGAGGATTGGCCGGTGCATGCTGTGCCATCACGGCAGCCCGTGAAGGCATTAAGGTAACGTTGGTGCAGGACCGGCCCGTGTTGGGCGGCAATGCTTCGAGTGAAGTGCGCCTGTGGGTGCTCGGTGCGACGTCGCACATGGGCAATAACAATCGCTGGGCACGCGAGGGTGGCGTCATAGACGAAATTCTGGTCGAGAACATGTATCGCAACCCCGAAGGCAACGCCGTTATATTCGACACGGTGTTGCTCGACAAGGTGACAAGCGAACCCAACATCACACTGCTGTTGAACACGGCGGTGATGGAAGTTCAGAAATCTACAGACGATACCATTAGCGGAGTGAAAGCATTTTGCAGCCAGAACTCCGTGGAGTACATGCTCATTGCGCCGTTGTTTTGTGATGCTTCGGGCGATGGCGTACTGGGCTTTTTGTCGGGCGCTGCATTTCGCATGGGTGCTGAATCGCGTGAAGAGCTGGGCGAAAAATTTGCGCCCACAAAAGATTACGGCGAGTTGTTGGGACACTCGCTTTATTTTTATAGCAAAGACACGGGCAAACCGGTGAACTTCGTGGCGCCGTCGTATGCGTTGGAAGACATCACGTCTATTCCGCGCTACCGGAAATTCAACACAAAAGAATTCGGGTGCAACCTGTGGTGGATTGAATATGGTGGACGACTGGACACGGTGCATGAAACAGAAACCATCAAGTGGGAATTGTGGCGTGTGGTGTATGGCGTTTGGAATCACATCAAAAACTCGGGCCAGTTTCCCGAAGCGCGCAACCTCACGCTGGAATGGGTTGGAACAATTCCGGGCAAGCGCGAAAGCCGTCGCTTCGAAGGCGACTATATGCTACGACAACAAGACATCGTGGAGCAACGCGAACATAAAGACGCCGTAGCCTTTGGCGGTTGGTCAATCGACCTTCATCCTGCCGACGGTGTGTTCAGCGAAAAGCCCGGGTGCAATCAGTGGCATGGCAAAGGCATTTATCAAATTCCTTATCGCAGCTACTACAGCCGCAACATCAAAAATCTTTTCTTCGCAGGGCGCATCATCAGCGTCAGTCATGTGGCGTTTGGGTCGGCACGCGTGATGGGCACCAGCGCCTATGGTGGACAAGCCGTAGGCATGGCCGCCGTGTTGTGTAAAAGATTGAACGTGTTGCCCGCCGCACTGGGCGACGACAAACACATGAAGACGTTGCAGCAAATGCTGATGCGTTCCGGTCAACACATTCCCGGACTCACGTTGGCCGATCCGGAAGACCTGATGCGGACGGCGACAGTCTCGGCGTCGAGTGTGGCAAGTGTGAACGAACTTCCGGAAGAAGGTTTGCTGAAGACACTCGATCCGGCCGTGGCGCAAATGTTGCCGGTATCAGCGGGTAGCCTTCCCGTGTTCACGGTGCATGCGCAGACGACGACTGCGACATCGCTGGAGGTGGAGTTGCGCATTTGCAGCAAAACCGGAAGCTACACACCCGATGTGGTGCTGGAACAAAAAACTGTGGCACTAACTCCGGGAAGAAATTGTGTGAAGATCGCGTTCGACACCGTGCTGGCGTCGACACAATATGTGTTCATCACGTTTCGTAAGAATCCTGCCGTGCAATTGCACTTCACGTCACGTCGCGTGACGGGCGTGTTGTCGGTGTTTAATCTGGTGAACGAAGCCGTGTCGAACTACGGCAAACAGGAACCACCCGAAGACATCGGCATTGACGCATTTGAATTCTGGTGCCCGCAGCGCAGGCCAGAAGGACAGAACCTCGCCATTAAAATGAGCGAGCCATTGAAGGGCTTTGAAGCAGAAAATATCCGGAACGGCATTGCCCGCCCCACCGACAAACCCAACGCATGGGTGGCAGACTTGAACGACAAAAAGCCAACGTTGACGCTGACGTGGCAAACGCCAAAAATCATCCGCAACATTGTGCTGAAATTCGACACTGACTTCGATCACCCCATGGAGTCGGTGCTGATGGGCCATCCGGAAAACGTGATGCCCTTTTGTGTGCGCCGTTATGTGTTGCGCGATGACGAAGGCCGTGTGGTATATGAGAAGACGGACAACCATCAAACCATGAACGTGATTCGGCTGGCAACGCCCATGCAAACCCGGCAACTGACGCTGGAGGTGGAGCATCCGTCGGCAAACGTTCCGGCCGCTGTGTTTGAAGTGCTGTGCTATGAAAATTGAAATGAGAAGTATGAAGACTATAATGATTTGGGCAGGTGTGTTGATGCTGGCGTTGAGCGGCTGCGGGCAAAAGGAAATAGCGTTGAAAAACGAAAACCTGAACGTGCAATGGAAGAAAGGTAGCGACGGCTGGCAGTTGAATGAACTGCAGGTGCTGGTGAGCAAAACCTGGACACCCGTGGGCACACCGTCGGGCCGCTACACGCTGTTGTTTAGTGAAAACAAACCCGACACAACCTCCACGGTTTTTAAGACCAGCACCGGCGTGGTGTTTCCGGAGAAAATTTATCGCTATCAACAGGACTTTTGGAAACAGGCAACGGCATCCGTTTCGCTGAACACAGCGGGGCAAGCCGTGGACTTCTTTCCCACCGAAGCAAAAACAACATCGCCCGACGCCATCGTGTTTTCAAGCGACAACGACTACCTGACGCTGACCGCCACATGGACACTCGACAAAACATTTTCGTCCGACATCGTTGTGAAACAACACGCCGTGGTGAAGAAAGACGGCTACTATTCCCTCAGCTCTCCAACGCTGGTCACCATCGCCGAGAAGGACATGGCGTGGGCCGCAGTGCCGGGATATTTTCAGGGCAACGCGATTCAGAAAGACTTTGTGCGTGGCTATGCCTACGGTCAGGGTGTTCCCGAGCGACCCGTGATCTACCGCGAGCGTTGCGTGAGCACACTAACGTCTATCATCGACACAAAGGAGAACGTTTCGTTTTCCGTGATACCTGCTCCGGGTTTGGGTCGTGACCCCTGGGCGAAAGATCAAAAGACACACGAAGACTGGAACATTGGTGTGTCGCATAAAAATCGCGCGGCAGCGCTTTCGCCTTCGCTTTATTTTCCGGTGCTGGGCGAAAATCCTTCGCACCTCAAGGCGGGCGACACGCTGTCGTTTGAGTTTCGCTACAGCCTGCAAGACGGCAATTGGTACAAGAGTTTGAATCACGCTGCCAACGACATCTATCAATTCAAAAAAGGACTTGCGCTGCGCACTAATAAAGAGTCGCTCATGCACCGCGTGGAGGCCATGCACCACTACCTCACCGACCCCAAGACATCGCTGTGGAATGTGGAAACCTTTCAGGGCATGAAGATCGGCGGGCAGGAATATCACGGCGGCGTGGTGGGTTCGCAAAACGATGCCATCAAAAATTCGGACTATGGCGCCATGTGGATGCTGGCCAACGCCACCGGCGATCCGATACTGCAAAAGAACGTGTTGCCCTATGCACTCAACTTCAAACTGGCCCAGCAACAAACAAAACCCGGATTTTTTCAGGGCGCCGCCATGGGGCAGTATTACCTGATGAAGCGTAAAATATTTGTGGAGGAATGGGGAGAATTTGTAGAGCCCATCAGCCTCACGTATTACACGATGCTCGACATGGGTAACATTCTTCTGTTCGAACCGGAAAATAAATTGCTTCGAGATCGCCTGCGCCTTGGAGCCGACCTGCTGTTGCACTGGCAGAAAAGCGACGGCAGTTGGGAAGTGGCCTACGACCAGGAAAACCAGAAGCCCTTGTTCACCGACATCCAGGATCTGCGCCCGACATTCTATGGCCTGATTGTGGCCTACAGAATTTTGAAGGATGAAAAATATTTAGCGGCCGCAGAGAAAGGTGCAACCTGGCTGATGAAAGAAGGTGTCGAGAAAGGACAATTCATTGGTGTGTGTGGCGACGCGCGCTATGCCCCCGATTTTGCCACAGCGCAGACAGCGCAGGCGTTGCTCGACCTCTATGACCTCACGCACAAACCACAATACCGCGATGCGGCCATCGCCACCGCGCGGATGTATACCACCTCCATCTATACACACCCCATCCCAACCCGGGCAGCAAAAACCGTGAAGGGAAGGACGCGCGAAGATTGGGAGATCGCGCAAGCCGGTCTGGGCTTTGAACACGGCGGCATCATGGGTTCGGCGCAACGCAACGGTCCCATTCAACTCGCCAGCCATGCCGGCCTGTTTGTGCGGGCCTTCGCGCTCACCGGCGACTCGTTGCTGATCGATATGGCGCGCGCATCGGCCATCGGCCGCGATGCTTTTGTGGACTCGGCCACACACGTGGCGTCCTACTATTGGCAAGCAATGAACAAAGGCTCCGGTCCTTATCCTCACCATGCATGGTGGCAAATTGGATGGATCACCGACTACCTGATGGCCGAAGCACAACTGCGGTCCGACAACAACGTGGTGTTTCCCCGCGGCTTTGTGACCCCCAAAGTGGGGCCGCACCAGAGTTATGGTTTTGCCGCCGGAAAAATTTACAAGGAGTCGGCCAACCTGATCCTGCGCGAAGGACTGTTCTCGGTAGCCAACCCCAACATAGAATGCATCGCCGCACGGGCCACATCGGGCAACCGGTTGTTTGTGGTGTTGCTGAACGACCGCAACGAAACCCTGCACGACATGCTGCGCATCGACGCGGCCAAATGGAAAACCGGGGCCACGGTGAAAAGCATCACCGAACTGACCACGCAGAAAACAACACCGGCCGGGGAATTTGTGGAGATC
Organism: Chryseolinea lacunae; assembly: GCF_016735595.1. Classification (GTDB taxonomy): domain Bacteria; phylum Bacteroidota; class Bacteroidia; order Cytophagales; family Cyclobacteriaceae; genus Chryseolinea; species Chryseolinea lacunae. The sequence continues at coordinate 32,855 of NZ_JAERRB010000006.1, read as the reverse complement.
ACGCTGGCACCTTATGGCCTGCAAGTTTTTGCCATCGACCTTTGATTCAATCTCCATCCTAACTTAAGTTTACACCCCACAGCCCGTACTTCATGGAACAACTGGATTTTATTGTGATGATCGTTTTTGCGTTGCTGATTTTTTCCATCGGGCTGGCCTTCACCCGCATGGGCAGCAAGAGCAGCCAGGCCTTTTTTGAAGCCGGTGGTGAAACGCCCTGGTGGATCAACGGGCTGTCATTGTTCATCAGCTATTTTTCGGCGGGCACGTTTGTGGTGTGGGGCTCCATTGCTTACAAGCATGGCGCTGTGGCAAATGTTATTCAACTCACCATGGCGGTGAGCGGTTTGCTGGTCGCCATGTTCATAGCCGCCAAGTGGAAACGCACGGGCACCCGCACAGCGGCGGAATATATCGGCAAGCGACTGGGCACCAATGCGCAGCAGTTCTATACCTATCTCATTCTCATTCTCAGTCTGGTCAACACCGGCGCCGTGCTCTATCCCGTGGGCAAGATGGTGTATGTAGCCACACCGTTTTCGCTGAACGCGTGCATCATTGGCATTGGGGTGGTCATTGTGTTATACACGGCGGCGGGTGGACTGTGGGCCGTGCTGGTCACCGACGTGGTGCAGTTCATCATTCTTATGGCGGCTGTGCTCATCGTTATTCCGGCGGCCTTTGGTGAAATCGGCGGCGTGAACAACCTGTTTGTGAAAGCCCCTGAACATTTTTTCGAACCCTTCACCTCCGACTACACGGCGGGCTTTATGCTGGCGTTCATCGGCTATCAAACGGTTTACATCGGGGGCAACTGGGCCTACGTTCAACGCTACACCAGTGTGGCAAGCGAGCGGCAGGCGAAGAAAGTGGCCTATCTGTTTGCCGGTCTCTACCTTGTAAGCCCCGTCATCTGGATGTTGCCGCCCATGATCTACCGCATCATCAACCCAAACCTGCAAGGTCTTGATCCCGAGGGAGCGTACATGATGCTGTGTCAGCGCGTGTTGCCGGCAGGGTTGATTGGCTTGGTGTTGTCGGGCATGGTTTCGGCCACGTCGAGCAAGGCCAACACCACCATCAATCTTGCGGCTACGGTGTTTGCGCAGGATGTGTATCGCGTGTTTCGTCCACAGGCTTCCGACAAAGAACAGATTCTTGTGGCGCGTGTATTCACGTTGCTGTTTGGTGCGGGCACCATTGGTGTGGCTATGCTGGTGCCACAGGCCGGGGGAATTGTGGAAGTGGTGCTGAGCATCGCGGCCATTGCCGGCGGTGCGTTGTTTGCGCCGGTCATCTGGTCGTTGTTTTCCACACGGCAAACATCCGTTTCGGTGGTCACCACCACCGTGGTGGCGTTGCTCATTAATTTGTTTTTTAAAGTCATTGCACCATCGCTCATCGGCCTCAAGTTTAATCGCACGGTAGAAACGCTGCTGGGCGTAGGCCTTCCGTTGTTGTTGCTGGCGGGTTTTGAAATCTATTATTATCTGAAAGGCATGCACTCGGCGAAGGCGTTGCAACTGCGCCAGGAACAAGCCGTGCCGCCAGTGCTTTCGGAAGCACACCACGTGGAAGCAAAGCGCCAGAATGTGTTTGGCACAACTGTAATCGTGATCGCGTCGGCCGTGGTGGGATTGGGCATTTTTATTCTGGGCACGCTGTCGGCCACCAACACGGTGGTGATGCTGGTGGGCGGTGCCATCTTCACCTTGTCGCTGGTGGGCTATTGGCGCATTCGCACTACGGCCTGACCGGGCGCGCCCGCCTTCGCAATTGTCGGGTTTGTTTTTTATCTTCGTTCATCGCGGGCTGACCAACCTAACCCCGGCGCGAACGCATGGATAAATTTTTCCACATCCGGATGCTCATGGGCACCATACTCGGTTTGAGCATTGCCCACCTGCTGAAAGGCGTTGTGAAAATTATTGAGCACCCCGGGAAAGTAAAATCCTATAGCGTGCACATGCTGTGGGTGTTGTATCTGCTGCTGCTCATCGTGCATTTCTGGTGGTGGGAATTTTCACTCCACCTCATCACCACCTGGAATTTTCTTACCTATCTCTACCTCATCGTCTACACGGCATCATTCTATGTGAACGCCACCCTATTGTTTCCGGAAGTAATGACCGACTATGCCGGCTACAAAGACTACTTCTATTCGCGACGCAAGTGGTTCTTCGGCGTGCTCACCGCCACATTTCTTCTCGACATCATCGACACCCTCATCAAGGGAGAGTCGCACATGACCCACCTCGGCTATGAGTATGTGTTCTACATCGCCTTCCACGTGGTGGGCTATTTGCTGGCGATAAAAATCGAAGACGAGCGTTTTCACAAAGCCTTTGTGGTGACGGTGATTGTGTATCAGTTCGTCTACATCTTCAGGCTTTACTTCACGCTTGAATCCTGACCGGATAATAAAAAAACTAAACCTCTCTCTCGCATGAACGAAAACAAATACCTCACCAATGCCACGCACGCCGTGCTGCTGATTTTGGGTGTGCTTGCCCTGATGATTGTCGGGCAAAAATTATTCATCCCACTCACCTGGGCATTTTTGTTTTCGTTTGTGCTGCATCCGTTTTGTCGTTTCCTGGAGAAACACCGGTTTGGCCGTACCACGGCATCATTGACGGCTGTGTTGGTGTTCTGTTTTGTGAGTGGCTTTATTCTCATATACCTTATTTATGAAGCGGTGCGGATACTGGAGAATGAGCCCGTGTTATATTCTAAAATGAAGGAACAGATCACAGCGCTGCTGGCCAAATTCCAGGAGGCCACCGGCGTTGCGCTGTATGATCCTCAGGCCGAAAGCAATTCATCGTCAGAACCCCTCATGAAAGCGCTGCCGTGGGTGGCCAAACAAGTGAGCTCCATTGGCGAAAACCTGGTGACCGTGTTGCTGGTGCCCATCTATCTTTTTTTCATGCTCACGTTCAGAGGAACGATCAAGCGGTTTGTGCGACACCGCTTCGAACAGGAACACCTTGACTTTCTTTCGCTGCTGTTGAAGAATTCTCGCAATGCCGTGCAGAGCTATCTCAACGGAACGCTGGTGCTCACCGCACTTGTGGCTTTGGTCACATTCATCATCTTGTTGTCGCTGGGCATACGTCATGCATTTTTCTTCAGCGTGTTCTATGCCATCCTCAGCCTCATTCCCTACATCGGACATTTGATTGCCTTCATCATCATCATTGTGTTTGCCTGGGTCACGAAAGACTCTGGCCTGTCGGTGATTCTGGTGGCTGTGGCGTTGTATGTGGTGAATGTGAGTCAGGAAAATTTTCTGCGTCCAAAGCTGATCGGCAATAAAATGGAAATGAACTCGATGGTGGTGTTCAGTGCCGTGGTAGTGGGAGGCATGATCTGGGGGCTGTCGGGCATGGTGTTGTTCATCCCGCTGCTGGGCGTGTTGAAGGCCATCACAGTGAGTCACGGTTCGCTGAAGTCTTACACCACGTTGTTTGAACCGTAAAGCCGGCGAAGCCGCTCACGCGCGAAGGCATGGCGGCTCACCGGCAGAATTGAATTACGCACAACGGCATTATAAAAATCACTTGATCTTTTTTACTGGGCAACATTCACGGTCAACCCCTTTGTCCAATGTTTCCATTCATGACTGTAGTACAAATAAGCTGCGTTGGCTGCGCCCGTATAGCGGCCCGGAATTTCGGCTTTCAGGTCGAGGTTGATGGTGCGTGTTTCAGAAGGTCCCATCTCGCGATAATAGAAAGCGATGCGGTCTTCCAGAATTTCATAGAAGTCAAAGACACCTTTCTCCTGTAGTTCCTTCAGTTGCCACGGTTGCACGGCCAGTCCTGCGGGAATTCCCACAACCGCTAGTGTCATGGGCAAGCCGCTCGCTGTTTTGTTTGCCAACTGAATGCGGAGCCTCACGGTTTCATTTGCACGAACCGACGATTGATTCAGTACGGTTTCAATTTTCACGGGGCAACGTTCGTGCGATGGCGGTGTTTTTGAACTCCACTGCAACTGAAGGCTGTAGGGCAATGGAAGCTTTGTTCCTTCGAAGGCAACGCGAACCGTTTGTGAACCATCGGACGTGAGTTGATGGGCAAAACGATCAAGCACAAGTTTGTCTTTGGTGTCCTTTTCGAAGTGGCGGCTTTGCGAGCGTTGGCCATTCACCGTGAGCGCAACGTCGCCACTTTCCTGGATGGCGCGCATCACGTTGGCATAGGCAGTCAATGCCTGCAGCGACACCGTTATGGCCTGGGTTGACCCGAAGCTTCCATATTGACGATGTTCCAGAAGAAAATGAATGCAGCGATCAACGACAGCCTTATGGAGCAACCCTTCCTTGAGCAACGCTTGCACCCAGAAGCCGATCGTTTCGTTTTCCAGCGACACACCCTGGCTCCAGGTAATTGAATTTTCTGCAGTGACGGACTTCAATTGCGTTGATGTGACATGGTGACGGAAGTGTGTTACAAATTTTTGATAGTCGTCCATTGCGTTCAACTCAAAGGCGGCGTTTGCCAAAAGAGCCATGCGATACAAATCTTTGTTGCTCCACGCTTCGTCGCGCGCGGTTTCATATTCTCTCCGGATGTCTTTGCTTCCGGTGAGTGCCAACGCATAGACGATGTAGGCATTGTTGGTGTTTTTGGGTGCCGAAGAGAAACCATACTTGCCATGATTTTGACGAAACCCCCCAGCGTTATCGCGGCGCGACATCAGCCAGTCGCGTGTTCGCGTGAGCATGGCTTCGTCTACGCCCGGATAAACTTTTTTCATCTCGTGAAATTCTACCAAACCATAGGCACTCAATGCCTCGTGTGCGGGCGGATGTCCAAACCACTCAAAGCCACCGTCCTTTATTTCGTAGGCAGCAAGTTGCTGGTAGCCGCTCTTGATATACCGCAGTGCGATGTCTTCTGCAGCGGGATTTGAGATCCCTGCTTTGCGCAGATACTGCAGGGCGAGAATGTTGGGGAACGTGCTCGACGAAACTTGCTCGAAGCAACCGTGTGGTGCGCGCAGAATGGACTCGGCCCCGGTGAACAGGTCGCTGATCACGTCGGGATAGGCCGTGAGCCTGGCCTGCAACGAACCTTTCTCGACATCGTGCACTGCAAACCGAAACAAAGTGTCCAGCGCTTTTCCACCAAAGTCAAGCTGCACGGGGAAACCCACGGGGTGAACTTGCAGCGACTTGTGAATCTCGTCGCGATAGTCTCCACTGCTTAGCTGTATCGTTACGGGATACACACCGGCTTTCGCCTGGGGCACAAGGGTGATGTAGGTGGTTTGTGTTTGGTGCGCCGCCACATTCACGTTCACCGTTTTGGCAGACGCGGTCAGGGCATCGGGCACGGTGATGACAAGTTCACCGCTCAGGATTTTGGAAGTGGTGTTTTTGATGCGCACAGGGATTTTCAGCGTGTCTTCATAGCCGATAAATTCAGGCAGCTTTGCATCGATCGAAAAGGGAAGCTCAGTGAAATAGGTTTCTTCTGTTCTTCCCAGCAAGCCCAGCCCCGACATGCCTTCTGCGGTTATGCGAAACGTGCTGGTGATATCGCCGTTGAAAAACGACAGCGATGCCTTGCCTCTGTTATCGGTGACCACCGTCGGGTTCCAATACACCGTGGTGCGAAAATCGTTTCGAGGTGCACCCTGTTCTTTCCTGGAATAGACCGGTGCATAGAACTCGCGCACCGCCGAAAATGCGCGCGGAAAAATGGTGAGATGGTCATAGCGCGATGCTTTCCTTTTTGTCGAAAGGTTCCCACGCCAGATCCGCGAACGCGTGTTGATGACAATGACACCGTTGATGGCCTGGCTGCCATAGAGCGCCGAGGCTTCGGGCGATTGAAGCACCGTAATGCTTTCGATGTTGTTTGGGTTGATGATGCTGCCGGTTGAGAAATTTGTGTTCAGGCTGTTCCCCACGGGCACACCATCGATCACAAAAAGAGGTTCGCGATTGCCGCTGGCCAGGGAGCTGGCGCCGCGTATGACGATGCCGGTGTGCGATCCCGGATTGCCGGGTTGGGATTGAATCTGAACGCCGGCTACTCTTCCTTGCAGCGCAGTCTCGAACGACAGTGCTGGCGCGAAACCTTCCAATGCATTCCACCGGACAACCGATACACTCCCGGTCATATCGCGTCGTTCCGTTGCAGCATAACCCACCACAACCACCTCACTCAGTTGCTGAATGTCCGGGTCCATAGACATATCGAAACCTGTGGACGAATTGAGGCCAGGATTTTTTTCCACGGCTGGGCCGACGTTGTCCTGCAACGTTTCACTTCGAACGTCCGAAGAAGGCGCAGCGTCATCGCCCACACCCGAAGGAAAAATGGTGTCCATGCTGGTGTTGCCTTTGTGAAGAACCATTTTGTTGGGCCTGCGGGAGAGCAAAAGAATGGGTGTGGTTGGATCGATATTTTTGAACATGAATTTGCCGTCGCCGGTGGTTTTCACGTTGGCGATGCGTCTTCGGTTGTTAAGTTCCATAAGGATCACCTCTTCGTTTGCGCTGAGTTTTTTTCCGTCGCTCACCGAACCCAGCAGCAGGTTTTCTTTTTCGGGCGCATAGGTAATTTCTTTTGGTGTAGCCAGAGTCGACCAGTTAAACCTTCTCCATCCTTGCGTCATCAGCAGGTAGTCAAGAGCCAGCGTGGCTTTTGGTTCGGTCTTGTCGAAATAGAAGGAGGGTTCTTGCACGGCGCCCTTCAGTTCCGACGACAACAGGCACCACGAAAGAATATTGTCCTGTTTGTCGTCGGCCATCGAAATGAGTTGATCGTCGACCACGGCCAGCGAGAGCTTTGCAGGGATAGGATGGCCGTTGGCATCCGTGGTCTCAATGTCGAGCGATACTTGTTCGCGCGGCTGATAGTGTTTTTTGTCGGACTTTATTTTGATGTTCAACTGCGTTTTGGCATTCACAAACACGAGACGCTCGCACTGTTCAAGACCTTGTGCATCAAACAGGGTGAACACGGCAATGCCCGGGGGAAATTTTTTTGTATTCACGGCGACGGTGTTTTTACCAGCCTTCAACGTCACTTTGCCGGTATGATAAAGTTCGCCCTGCACCTGGCCGACCAGAAAACCATCGGTGGCAAACGGTGCATGGATCTCAAACGTGGCATCGTCATCGTCCTGCGCTGCTTTGGTCAGGCCAAAGCCCTGCGCTTGTGGCTTAGGGAGCAGGGTTGCGCCAGCGATGCCCACAGGTTTAGTGATGATAGCCCGATACTGCTTGCCTGGTTTCGCAACAAACGAAAACGCGCCCATGCCCATGTGATAGCTTTCGAATGTGCAAACAAATTTACCATCGTCATCCAAAACCTGCCCCGACACATCGGCGCCTTTGCCAAATTCGTTCACGGCTTTGAACGCTACTTGTGTCGGCACATCTTCAACAAGGTCGCCACCTTCGGGAAAAAATTGAAGCGCAATTTTGTTCAGCACAATAGGAACGGATCGGGAGATGGATTCTTGCACGCCGTTGTTCTCAACCAAAACCTGCAACAGACCGTCGGAGGTTTTTAAATCCTGCGGAAGCGTGAATGTTATTTTCGTTGCGCCGGTGTTGTCGGTCTCTGCTGTGGAAGAAAGAATGTTGCTGCCGGCCAACGACACCGACCATTTTACATGGGAGCGGGCAGGTTCATTTCGCAAATCTCTCACCGAAAGATCGGCCGTAACGCGGTCGCCGACGCCATAGGCTTCCTTTTCAAAATCCAGTTTCAGCAACAGCCGTGGTGTGATGACGCGTTGCACGATAATCTCTTTCTTGAACGCATTATCGTCGCCACCATTTTTCATCCATTGCGTGTAGGCTTTGATCTTGTAAAGCCCACCGGCGGCGGCTTCGGTTAGTTTAAAGTCGCCGCGGCTTGTGCCTTCTTTTACAAAGAGCTCCAGGCGTGTGGCCAGGTTTCCCTTGGGATCGATGAGCTCCACATACACCACGTCGCTGATGGTGGTGGCCGTGTGATGGTTGCTGTTCAACACAAACGCGTTGAACCAGATGTCTTCTCCGGGCTTATAGAAAGTTTTGTCGAATTGCAGATACACTTTTTCTTCGGGGTATTGCCGATTGTAGTGTTGCAAAGAAGCTTTCAGTTTTTCCAGGAAAGGAATGTTGTCGAACGATGCCTGCAAAACAAATGCGAAGAGCAGGAGGGCGATGTAGACGATGCGTTTCATAAGTTTAAAAGAGAAGGGTTACGATGGCACTGAAGCTGCGGGTACTGGGTGTGTTGAAGAGGTCGAGGCCCGACCCGGTGGCATAGCCGAACAATGTCGACGACGGGTCCACACCTTCGTAGGGCGTGACCAGAAAAAGATTACGACCAACAAGCGAGAACCTTGCTTCCTTGATGAACTGCCGCTGGTTGACGCGGGGTGTGGCATACGAGAGCGACAACTCACTCATCCGGAACCACGATGCATTCTGAATATACTCTTCGCCCACGCCAGCCCAGCCATAGCGCACCCACCGGTTGCTGGCCACGGGTTGCGAAGGATCGGCGAAGTTCACGGACTGTGTGTTCACCTGCCCTTGCTCGTTCACACCTTCAAACACATAGGCGCTGGTGTTGCGTAGCTCTGCCGTTGTGGCAGACTTGCCGAGATAGTCCAGCATGCGGGCTGTTCCGTTCCAGGCCTGGCCACCGTGTTTGAAATCGAGCGTCGTGGAAATTTTGAATTGATGTATGTTCAGGAAACTGGTGAAGCCCAGGACCCAATCGGGTTGTGGGTTGCCAATCATTTTCAAGGTGTTGTCTACCAGCGGAAAGCCATCGGCACCAATGATCATGTCGCCGTTTTCGTTTCGTTGAAACGTTGTGCCATACAGCGCGCCCACCGGCTTGCCCGGCGCCAACACGGAGGCCACCGATTCAAAACCCGCCAGTGCAATGAAGGGATCGGTTGTAGCCAGTGCATCCACAACGTTATTATAGGTGCTCCACTTCAGGTCAACACCCCAGTACGTTTGGTTCCAGTTCGAAGAGTTGAAGGCCAGTGCGACCGATGCGCCCGTGTTGCTGATGGATGCCGCGTTGCCCAGGGCGAAATGACCGTTGCGATATATTGGGCTCACAAAGTTGTCGGTTTGAAAATTGAAATAGGAAAACTCGAACGAAAAATACCGGAACGCATCCAGGCGCACACCCGTTTCGAGTTTGCGTGTGGTTTCCGGTGCGAGGCCCGACGGGAAGAAAAGCTCCGTCGATTCATTGAAGGTGTTGTAAGCCTGGAGCGTCTGACGTGTGGAGAGATATGACCAGTTGTTATAGATCAAGGGTGCTTCGTGTAGCGTGCGTGAGAGTGACACATACGGTCTTAGTAAGTCGACTTGGTCGATGTATAGTTTGTTTGCCAGGTCCACACTGAGACTGGCTGTAGGAAAGAAGTTTGTATACGAATCGGCCGGCGCTGTATTCGAGAAGTAGCTGCGGTTTGCCAGCTTTAATAGAATGAAATCCTCATAACGCTCCTGCAGGTTCACCGACAACTCATGGCTTGTTCGCGAAGGTGTTTGTTGCATCTGGGTGCGCATACCGGCTGCTTCAAGAGAATAGTCACCTTCGCGAAAGCGTGTGCCGTCGGTGCGGTTGAGCTTCCGGAATTCGGCGTTGACGACATAGGAGGCGTTGACTTTCAAATCGTGTGAAGGATGTTTGTAGGTCGGCGACACCATGGCACTGAGCAGGGTTTGATCGTCTACGCGATGTGTGATCCGGCCGTCGGCAAATCCCGCATAGCCTATGGGAAATCCGTGCACGATATCGTTTTGTTGTTTTTCTATGCTCGCCGATGCGAGATAGCCAAACGGTTTTTCCGTGCGTTGCAGGTTTAGGTTGGCCAGCAACCGGTTTTGTTTTTCGCGATCTGGAAAGTTGCTGAGCAGGTCATAGGGATTATCGACAAGTTCAGGCGCATGCGACCGGACAGAACCATCGGCAAGCCGGTAGGCCTCCGTTGAATGAAGCGCCGCATTTCGCTGCAGACCGTTGGCGTTGTCGAAGGTGGGCGGTGTGCGATAGATCGAGCCGACAATGGTGGCCAGGTTTGCCCCGCGATTCATGAGCCGGCCGGATGAATGATTGTACGAAAACAGTCCCTGCAATTTTGTGCGATCGCACAGCTGCACATTTCTCAATGACAGCGACGCGTTTTGTCGCGTGTAGTGTGCGTTTGGAAGAATGCCCTGGCGATTTCGGTTCTCAAGCGACACACTGATATTTCCTTTTTTGAAGGAGGGCACTGTGAGCTGAAGCTCCGTTGATGTGGAGATGGCGGTTCGAAAAACAGAGGCATCATATGCGGCGGCCGATGCTCCACTGCCCGTTCCCGCCGTCACCAACCTGCCTTGACGATCATACGGATACACACTGCCGTCGTATTCGAGCGTTCGGAGAAGCGGACCCCAGCTGAAAATTTCGTTGTTGTCGGGGCCTTGCCATTGCGCGCTTCCGCCTTGCGGCCGACCTTGTGCATAGACATTTTGAAGCGACGGCAGTTTGTTGATGGTTTCGAAACTGACGGTGTTGGTGAACTGACCACTTATGCCGCCCACGGGGTTGGGGTCGTTGGCAACAACCGTATAGTGCTGCCCCACGCGTCGAATGGCCTTGATGCGTTCGGGCGCAACGTTGGCGCGGTTGGTATAGGATGGGGTCTTGTCGGAGAGCACCGTCACACCCGGTGTGTTCAACGTGGTGGAGTCTTTGAACAGCATCGCGTAGAGCGAGGGCTGCGGTTTTTCTATGCGCTTCTGCGCGGGAATTCTCGGCGGTGTCTTAAAATTTTCGGGGCTCACCACCACTTCGCGTGTTTGCATGCCGATGAACGCAAACACCAGCGTCGATCCAACAGGCGCCTGTATGGAGTAGTAGCCATCCGCATTGGTGACGGTTCCCGTCTGGGTGCCCTTTATTATCACATTCACACCGGGAAGCGGACTTCCGTCGGTGTCGTGCAGCGTTCCGCTGATGGTGCGGGTTTGGCTGTGAGCTTGCCACGATGCAAGCAGAAACAGCAGCAGGGTAAAGGTTCGCAGCATAGACTTTTTGATTTAGGTGTTTCTATGATGCAGAGCCGGTCGGGATTCCATACGATCCCCCGAAAAAGTTATTTGTTTTTATACAATGATCAAAAAATCATGAATGATCAAAAAATCATGATAGAGCCACCAACCGCTGCATAAAAGAAAAAGGGAAAGCGTGCGAGCTTTCCCTTTTTACTATAGAGTGATCTTGGTGACTTAGTGCGTAGCCGGAGCGGGCGTGGTGGCCGCGACGGGTTTGGGAGTTACGCCCAGTTTTTTCAGAATCAGATCCGACACATCCATGGAAGGATCGCTATAGAGCAACAGCCGGGTGCCGCCAATCACGTCGCTCACGATGAACTGGTAGCCGTTTTCCTTCGCGGTGTCTTCAATGCCTTTGCCGATTTTTTTATAGACGGGTTCCAGCAGTTGATTTTGTTTATTCTGAAGTGTGGTCTGGGCATCTTCCCGCAGCTTCTGAAGGTTCTCCTGCATTTGTTGCATTTCGGTTTCGGTGTTGTTGCGCACCGGTTCCAACATAGTTTCGCGGCCCGAAATGTATTCGGCATATTTCTTTTTCAGCTCGGCATCCTTTCCTTCAATTTGTGCCTGAAGTTGTTTTTGAAGGGTCTGCATGGTAGACTCCACTTGTTTGGCGTCGGGCAATTGTGTGAAAATATAGTCGATGCGGGCATAGCCGACTTTCAGGGGTGTTTGTGCCAGGGCAGCGCCGCAAAGCAACAGGGTGATGAGGGTGAGTGTGCAGGTTTTCGGAGAAAGAAGTTTCATAAAGACGCTAGTTTTTTTCAGGTGTTACGGTAAGATGAGTTTGGTGCCTGGATAGTTTTAGGGCACCCGAAAGGTAATCAGAAAGTGTTCATCGGTGGACTGCGACCGGCCAAAAAATATCCATGCGCGTACAGCCGGTGGGGTATCAAATAGTCGAATCGACTTCAAATAGCGCGTTTTAAGGGGTTGGCATGCATATTGGATAATGGCTCATCAGCGATTAGTTTAGGTTGGATGAAATATTCATCCGCTGGCCCCGAATGGCAATTCGGGGCCTTTTTTTTGCCAACACAGAGTACTTGAAAAAATAACTGGAGGGTCAGTGTCGTATGCTGTGCCATACTACTGACGCAGACCGCGGGATTTTTAACACGGCTCCTGCAGTTATCTACGGCATCGCGCAGAATAATGAAGTACCTTTAACCTTGAGCGCGAAGATCAAGGACCATGGAAGAGAAAATCGTAGTGCAAATCGAAGGCGGTTCGCGTGAATCTACCGTATGGACCTGCGACGACATCCGGTTGGGGCACACGCGTTCACGATGCGCGGTCAACACCACATTTTCGGCCAGTAGCCAGTCCGATGTGGTGCGCCTGCATTTCGGGATGAGAGGAGACTATCGTTTCACCTATCAGCAGTTGGGCCAGACCTTCGACCTCATTGGCAGCCACCACAACCTCATGTATTCGCAAGGCTTCGACATGACGGTGCAAAACAAAACCGCCGAGATCGAAACGTTTGGCATCCAGTTTCCGAAAGATACATTCATCGCCTACACGCAAAACACCACGCCGGAGCTGGAAAAGTTTTCTAATGATGTTCTGGCCGGTCGCAGCGTGATGTTGTCGCCGCACTGGGGAGCCATCGATCCGGGCATTCAAACCGCGATTCAGCAAATTCTTCACAATGCCTACACGGGCGACGTGAAGAAAATGTTTTTGTTGTCGAAGAGTGTCGAGTTGTTGGTGCTTTCGGCCGAAGCCTGCACCAAACCGGTGGTCCGGGGCGAACCGTTTCTGAAAAGCAAAACCGATAAAGAGAAGATCATTGCCGTGCGCGACCTGGTGAATGCACGCGCACATTGTCCACCCAATCTCTCGGAGATTGCCCGCGCTGTGGGATTGAATGAATACAAACTGAAGCGTGGGTTCAAGGAAATATTCGACACCACCGTGTTTGGCTACCTCACCGCCCAACGACTCCATCTCGCCGAACGCTACTTGCGCGACACCCGAAAGACTGCCGCCGAAATTTCGTCGGAGCTGGGCTATGCCACGCCCCAGCACTTTAATAATGCGTTCAAGAAAAAATTTGGAATGACACCCTTTGCCGTGAGAAAAAATCCGGAAAACGCAATCCGCGAAACATGACCACCAGCATCTTTGCACCGATCAACGCATTAAAACTATCAGATCTATGAGCAAACCTTTGATTGTTACCAGCACCATCACCATCGATGCCCCGGCCGCAAGCGTATGGGAAGTGTTAACCAACTCGGCGTATACAAGACAATATATGTTTGGTTGCGAAATTGAGTCGGACTGGAAAATTGGAGGGCCATTTCTTTGGAAGGGGGTATTTGATGGCAAAGAACTGGTGGCCGTGAAAGGCACGCTGGTGGAAAAAAAAGACGGGTCGCGATTGGCCTACACCACGTTCGATCCCAACACGCCCATGGAAGACAAGCCTGAAAACTATACCACGGTGACCTACAGCCTGGAGACCATCCAAAACCAAACACGCCTCACGGTCACCCAAGGCGACTTTGCCACGGTGGCGGATAGCGAACGGCGCTATGCGGAAACCTATAACAAAGGCGAAGGCTGGAATCCAATCCTGGTCGAAATCAAGAAACTTGCGGAGGTTTTATAGGCCGCATTCCGGCAAAAACATTCCCTCCAAAACCCGCCATGGTCGCTGTTTTTGCGGCTTTTTTGAAGGCGAGACTTTTTCCACCGAAGTCTGTTTGTAAAGATTAAATTCCTTTGCTTCATTGCCGGGAATATCAGACGCACAATGGACATGGAGCTGAAGCAATGGGACGCAATGCGGGGAGGTGACGAAGAAGCTTTTGCCTGGATGTTTAACCGCTACTTCAAATTTTTGTACAACTACGGTCGCAAGATCGGGGCCGACGATGCGGCAGTGCAAGAGGCCGTGCACGAATTGTTTGTGGAGCTCTGGCGCTTTCGCGACAATGTTTCGCCCACCACATCGGCACGCTTCTACCTCTATCGTTCGCTCCGGCGCAGGCTTTTGCGAAACGGCGCTCAGAAATCTTTTTTCACATCCGAAGGTGCCCTCATCGAAGAAGCATTTCACTTTTCGGAATTGTCGTCGGACGAAAATTTGAACGAAGCACAGCCCAGCGATCAACGTCTTTATCGCCTTCAGAAATTGCTGAGCGACTTGTCGCCGCGTCAATACGAAGCGCTTATTCTTCGCCTCCAGGATGGTTTGTCGTTTGCCGAGATTGGAACGATCCTCTGCGTTAACGAAACAACGGCCCGCGAGCTTTTGCAACGCGGCCTCACCCAAATGAAACAGTACGCCAAATACGTGCTTTAACCCACACGCACAAATTCAACGCGAAGCCTACGACGGATGGTGCCAGTCCTGATTCCAGATGTCGGCATACTGATCGGGGTGGCGTTTGAATTGGGCCAGCACATACGGACACAGCGCAATCACCTTCAGGTCGTGTGTGCGGGCGTAGTCCACCATCAGGGCCAACATCTTCCCGGCCACACCCTGGCCTTTCAGCTTTTCGGAAACTTCGGTGTGATAGACCGTCAGGTTTTTGCCAATGACACTAATGACCATTTCGGCAAGGCGTTCGCCGTCTTTTTCCAGCAGGAAAGCACCGTGGCCGGCGCTGTTCAAATGCAATTGTATATCGTCCATGGAAGCTGCTCTAGTTTTTTCTGTGTTGACAAATATCGGAAGCCGGCGGCGATGCACCATGTTCGTTGACGAACAATTTTGTTCGGTGACGGAGGGAGAAGAAATCGCCACCTTCACAGATGTCCCTTTTTCTACGCCACGGCGCCTTTTCAACGTGGCATTGATATTGGAACGTGGCATGGACCACACCTCTTAAACACGTCGAAATGATCCGGAACTATCTGCGCATCGCCTACCGCTCCCTTCTCAAAAACAAAGCGTTTTCATTCATCAACATTGTGGGCCTCGCTGTGGGCCTGGCGGCGTTTCTGTTTATTGTGCACTATGTCAGGTTCGAACACAGCTACGAAGGGTATAACAAAAACGCGGAGAATATTTTTCGCATGACCCTCGATCTCTACAACGGCTCGGAATATGTGGTGACCGACTGCGAAACCTACGCCATGACCGGCCCCGGTCTGAAAGAAAAAATGCCGGAAGTGGTCGACTACGCACGCATGTTTCACAACGATGGCCTGCAGGAAATAAAAACAGGCGACCGTAAATTCCTGGATGAAGGCATCTACTTTGCCGACCCTTCGGCGTTCGACATGTTTGCCGTTCGCCTGCTCACCGGCGACACCACCACTGCGCTCACCGCGCCGATGCTGGCCGTCATCTCCGAATCGAACGCCCTCAAATATTTTGGTCGCACCGACGTGGTGGGCGAGCCACTGGAAATCGATCGGATGCTCTACCACGTCTCCGGCGTCATGGCCGACGTGCCTCCCAACACGCACTTGAAATTCAACATCCTGTTGTCACACACCAGCGTGATGAAGAGACATCCCTGGTACAAAGACGACACCTGGGAAAACAATAACGAATTTACTTACCTCAAAATGAAGCCGGGCACCGACGTAGACGCCTTCAACAAAAAGCTGGTAGCTTTCTCGGAAACGATGAAAGATAAAATCAACAAAGACCGTCTCGCCGCCGAGCCCATGCGCGACATACATTTATACTCACACAAAACATTTGAACCCGAAGTGAACGGCAATGCACGCACCGTTTCGTTTTTGATGCTCATCGCCGTCTTCATCATCATCATTGCCTGGGTAAACTACATCAACCTGTCAACAGCCCGCGCCATGGAACGTGCGCGCGAGGTGGGCATACGCAAAGTGATGGGTTCGTTAAAGTCGCAGTTGATTTTTCAATTCCTCTCCGAAGCAGTCTTAGTGAACGGCCTGGCGTCGCTTCTGGCATTGGCACTTTTTCAAACCGCGTTGCCCTTATTTCGTCAGCTCACAGGTCAACCGCTATCCATGCACGTGCTGGACGACACCACCTTTTGGATGTTGTGGTCGGCCCTGCTGTTGGCAGGATCGATCTTGTCGGGATTGTATCCGGCCTTTGTGCTGTCATCCTTCAACCCTGCCACGGTACTGAAAGGAAAATTCCGTTCATCCACACACGGCCAGCGGTTGCGACAGGCCCTTGTGGTGTTTCAATTTGCCGCCACGGTAATTTTGCTGGCCTGCATGTGCACGGTCTATCTTCAGATCACCTACCTGCGCAAATACGACCTGGGCATGAGCATCGATCAGACGCTGATTGTGCGTGCACCCGACCTCGAACTTTCCGACTCGCTCTATCGGTCGGCCGCCCAAAGTTTGAAAACGGAGTTGTTGCGTCGACCCGTGGTTCAGGGTGTGGCACAAACCACGTCGCTGCCGGGCCTGAGCCTGCACGAACTGGCCACCACCAACAACGTGAAACGCCTTGGCCACAAAAACGAAGGCGGAAGCTATAACTATTATGTGTTCTCTATCGACGCCGACTTTGTGCCAACACTGGGCATGAAACTCGTAGCGGGCAGCAACTTCGAAAGCGGCAGCCCGAACATCGACAAGGTGATCATCAACGAAGAGGCCGTGCGTCGCCTGGGTTTTGCAAATGCGGAAGAAGCTATCGGCAGCCGGCTCGACTACTATACGCGCTGGAAAGGCGAGCCCGCAGTGATCGCCGGGGTATTGAAAAATTTCTACCAGCGGTCGCCCAAGGAAGAACACATACCCATGTTGTTCAGCTACACCGATTGGCCAAGTTATTTTGCCATACGCCTCAAAGGGCAGGACGTTACACAAGCCGTCGCCGACGTGAAGCAGGTTTGGGCTGACGTGTATCCCAACAGTATCTTTCACTATTTCTTCCTCGACGACAACTACAATCAGCAATACCGCGCCGATGCGCAGTTTGGAAGCGTGATCGGAACCTTTTCGGCACTGGCAGTTTTCATAGCCTGTCTCGGTTTGTTTGGCTTGTCGTCGTTCACCATTGTGCAGCGCACAAAAGAAATCGGCATCCGCAAAGTGCTGGGCGCATCGGTGCTCCAAATAGTGAGACTGCTCTCTCGCGACTTTGCCAAAGTGGTGCTTATCTCCGCCGTAATAGCCATGCCGTTGGCCTACTTCGCCATGGACGCCTGGCTCGCCAACTACGCCGTGCGCATCACCCTGAACGCCTGGATATTTTTATTTCCCGTGGCCATAATCCTGCTGCTGGCCCTCACCACGGTGAGCTTCCAGACGGTGAAGTCGGCCCTGGCAAATCCCGCAAAGGCATTGAAGCAGGAGTGACGAAATGGGGTGGTGTTTCATTATCCGTTGGGGAAAACGGATTTGCATTGCCATGCCCGCCAGCGCACATCAAAATCCGGATTTGAACACGGTCTTTACTAGCCGGCCCGTTGCAGGCGGTGTGAACGCATTTTTGCCGTGGCACACAGATTGAAATGGGGTAGGGCAGTATATTGTTACATTTGGCACGACCATGAAAAAGATCGACATCCTGAACTTCATCACCAGCTTCCGCAAAGCCCCCAACGACATCAAAACCCACGGCGAAATCCTGGCCCACCTCGGCGCCACCCACGAACCGGCCATCAACCAGATGCTGGAAGAATTGAAACAGACCCGGGTGGTGAAAGAAGTGGAGCAGAATGGTGAACGTGCTTTTCAGGTGATGACGAAGTGAGGAGAGGTAGTTAGGGTAGAAAGGCACTTTGTTGCTTCACTCAAATTTGTCCTTTGACGAGAGCCTAATCGATCTCGTGCGAAACACGCGAAGAGATGGGATCTAAATTGTTTCTATTATTAAAGCATTTGGTTGTAATTCAGTCTTCCCCTTGGGAACAATTTTCAGCAAGAAAGAGTCCCTTTGTATAAAATAGTTGCTGGCTTCACCATGATGCCATGTAAGAAAGTGGGGAATTCTTTTAAATTCGGAATTGGCAACAATGCATTATTTCTTTAAGCAAAGTCGCCTATCTCATTGATGGTAATAATAGTGCCCCGTTAAGACATTTCACTGATACGGCAGACTTTGAAGCGTATGTTTTATGTCGAGGAATGATTTTTATTTCATGTAAGAAATATCCTTCTTGCTGCTGATAATTTGGAGCTGCAAATAAAAGATCGTATTGTTTAAACTTTGTTGTTTTTTTGCGATTTCCAGAAATTCCAAGCCACTCTATAAACTATAATTTGCCCCTTGTTGGCCGAGAACAACAACGTTATTGCTATGCAATGGCTACTGAGGAGATGGAATATAATGTGTATTTGAAAAACCATATATATATATATGAGAAAACTATTCTTTGCGATCTTAACTCTCGGACTTTACGGAGTGCAAACAGTAAATGCCCAATGGAACAATCAAACCACCTACATTTATTACAATGGAAATGTTCGGATAGGCACAAACGTCAATTCTCGTGGAAGATTTGATGTTTCGGGTCCAGGCGACATTTATCTCGCGGAAAGTACCACACTTGGTACTGGTCAGTCCCTATATTTGCCTGGCCATATTTTTATGGCACCTTATAACGGAGGAGACATGACCTTCCTTCAGGCCAGGCGGTCTGATACCTCGGGCTCCACGTCTTTGCGAATCCGAACAACAAACAGTGGTGTTATTACGGAGGCCATTCAGGTTGATCCAAATGGAAATGTAGGGATCGGATTCATGACCCCTTATGAAAAGCTATGCGTCTATGGCAATGCTTTCGTGACGGGTAATGTTAACATATCACAGCAGTCTGCTTTTGGTATGAGTACAGCCACCGACAAATTCACCTACGATGGCAAATCCGTTGGAAATTACTCATTGGGCTGGTATCCGGACTCTTGGCTGTCAGGAGCCGCCTCCGGTTACTTATCGGCTCATGCAGGACTGAAAATTTTTACAAATGGTGCAGCTCGCATGGTGGTAACCTACAACGGTAACGTTGGAATAGGCACTACAAATCCCAATCCTTATGCTAAACTCACCGTGGCCGGCGATATTAACGCCAGAGAGGTAAGAGTCACCGTAGATGCGGGCGCTGATTTTGTTTTTGACAATGACTATTCACTTAAAGATCTAAAGGACGTGGATCAATATATCAAGGAACACAAACACTTGCCTGGAATCGCTTCTGCGGAAGAAATGAAAAGCGAAGGTGTCGAGCTTGGTAAAATGGACGTGAAGCTACTACAGAAGATCGAAGAGCTTACCCTTTATCTGATAGATTTGAAAAAGGAAATTGAAAATCTGAAGGTTGAGAACAAAACACTCAAAGTTGAAGTGGAAACCCTGAAATCTGACAATTGAATGTTGGTTTGTATTTAAGTGAATTTCTCTGCGTTCACTTGCCACAGAGATTCAGACTGAAAGAAATACGTTATAAGAAGTACAACTCTTGGCTAAGAATATTAATTTAAATAGAATGAAAAACCTCAAATCTACATTCATCACCACTCTAATCGGCATGGTCTTTACAGCGCATTTTTCGTTAGCCCAAACGTGGGTAGGCGGAAATTTGTCTATTAACGTGGCAGATCGAGGAATTCAATTTTACGGCAGTGGCGAAAAAATAATAGGTACAGCCGGATATGGAATTCAATTTCAAACTTCAGGCTCGACGCCTCAAATGACACTTTTGAATAGCGGATATCTGGGAATAGGTACAACGACACCGACGCAAAAATTAACGTTAGGTGGAGGCGGAAAATTTCGAATTGAAGATCCTGGTAACGCTTATTCTAATTTGATTTATTCCTTTGCCACGATCTCAAATTATCGCAGCGGGTTGGTTTTAGAGTCGAATGCCGCTATTAATTTTGGATTAAATGGCCCGAATGCTGTAGGTTCACCGTTCCGCTGGCTGTCTTCAGACAATTCCACAATCGACTATAGTACTAACAATGGTGAATTGATGCGACTCCAAAAGGATGGGAAATTGGGCCTTGGCACCGTTGCACCCTCTTCAAATTTTCATATTTACGTGCCGTCAACCTCTACTCCGATAAGCGGTTTGTCTGTGGATGTTCAAAGCTTTGTGAATGGCACTAACGCCAATAATAGCCATTTTTTTAGAGTTCGCGACGTGGGGGGAAACACCACGGCATTTATAGTCAAAGGCACGGGATATGTTGGCATTGCCACAGCAAATCCCGATGCATACCTAACCGTTAATGGCGACGTGCATGCTAAGTCTGTTCGAGTAGATCTGAATGTAGCGGGTCCGGATTATGTTTTTGAAAGCGACTATAAACTCCCTTCTCTTTTTGAACTCAATGCGTTCATTCAACAAAACAAACATTTGCCTGAAGTGCCCTCCGCCAAGGAAATGGAGAAAAACGGATTGGATCTGGGAGACATGAATTTAATCTTGCTGAAGAAAGTCGAGGAATTAACCCTTTACACAATTCAGCAGCAGAAAGATATACTGGCCCAGATGGAGATGATAAAAAACCAACAGCGGGAGCTTGAGCTTTTAAAAGCAAAAATCAAATAACATATTGGTTGAACTGTCTAACAATGTTGCACTTAGAAATTTTTCCCTAGAAAATTTATGCGTTTCATATTACTTTGTTGTACAATTTTTTTGGCCACCACTTTGCATGTATCTGGTCAAATTGGTGAGTATCTGAATAGTGAATATTATAAGAATTTTATTCCCCAAAAAAGCAAGTCGGCAACGCTTGGAACGTTTGGCAATGTTCCGATCAATTATTTTACGGGGCTTCCAGAGGTATCTATCCCCCTCCTGACGCTGAAAGGAAGGGAACTGGAGGTGCCTATAAGTCTCAGCTATGACGCCTCCGGCGTAAGGACAGATGAAATTTCAGGACCCGTTGGGATTAAATGGAGCCTGAATGCAGGAGGGTATATATATCGGGAAATGAATGGTTTACCAGATGAAGATGTGGACAATGGCTATTGGAAATATAGCAATGAAACTAACTACTTCAATGTCGACGATCAGGGAAAAATGGCATGGTCTGATTACAGTCAAAAGAACGAGCGGGATGGGCAACCCGATGAGTTTAGCATCAATATACTTGGACGAACGATCAAATTTGTGTTCAATAAATCCAAGCAAGCGGTGCCAATTCCCCGTGAGAAAGTTTCTATTGCATATGAACTTGTTAACAATAAGATTGACAAATTCACAGTAATAACAGAAGACGGTATTAAATATGTTTTCGGAGGTTCTACATCCATAGCCGTAGAGGAGACTATGATGGAGACTCTTTCGATCGGATTCAGATATAACATGACTCAGGTTGCGGGATCGGATTTGAATAACGGCATAAGTTCTGTTAATGAAAGCAACCCGATTACACATGAAAAGGTCATCGGAAAGTACAACTCCAAATGGCATTTGGTGTCTATCACGACTCCATCCGGAGAAACAATGACATTTACTTATGCCGCGGCCGATGGAGACGTGGTTTATGCAACAAGGCCAAGTGCTATTCGCGTTTTTCCTTTGGGTGCGACGTTGAATAGGTACGTGTATAACAACGCTGAAAAAAGCCTTCCGGTAGTTTTGAAATTTCCAGCATCCGTCCCAGGCTCGGCGCCTGCGGTCCCTCCTATGGTCCTTATTACTGAACCTACAACGTGGTTTGATCCGGTCAAATACAAATGGACCCCAGGAAGTGTAAATCTATATCACACAATTATCACTGAAAATAGCCGTCGTCTTGTGGATATTAAATCGTCCACAAACCGCAGTATTGTTTTTGCAAAGGGCTCTCCAAGGGAAGATCTTCCCAATGGTGTGAGATATGATTTGATTACACTTTACAACGGTGTTATGGGCGAAAAGTCTGTAAAACTAAACTATACGACGCAACTGGCCGATGAGGCCAACGATTACTTTTGGGTGAGTGAAGCGAGGTTGATGAAGGAGTTGGGAATTTTTACTCAACCCGGTACGGCGTACTACGCTAATTTTGTGAAGGCATTTAGTGCTTCACAAGTATCAAATCCCCTTTTACGCAAGTATGTATATGAGGGGCTACGTGACTACAATTATAAGCGTTTGTTCTTGCAGTCTATCGAAGAGGTGCCTACAGGTGCCACCCTTAAGCCAATTAAGCTGTATGAATTTCAATACGAAAGTACGCCATTAAAACGGCGTACCACGATGCTGCACGATGGCTCCGGATTTGCACGGAGTAACAGCGGCGGGATTTTTGACTATGTTTTGCAAACCGGTAAGGCTGCAAAAGTTTCCCAGGGAATAACTATTGACTTGTCTTCCAATAGAGTGCCGTTGAGTGGAATTTTAACAAGGATGAAGTATCCAACAGGAGGTTCGACAAAATTTGTCTACTATCCAATAGTTGATGCAGTAACACCAATTCCAAAGCTGCAGTTTGTACAGGACCTTGATGAAAACGATTTGGTGACATCGCAAAAGGAAATAGAATATTTGCACACCGTTACCGTGGGGGGAGGGATATTCACTTCATACGAGGATTTTCTGGAATCGCACGATGGCGAAAACTCGTGGATGAAGTACCAGGTCATATCCACGACAGCCCAAAATGAATCATTCGTTCGGCCCCATGGCGTTGTGCAGATAAATGATCAGGTTAAAGTTTACCATGGTGTCAAGGCTGGCGATGTCAATACAGGCTTTGAAATATTTAAGTTTAAGAATAGCGCAAATACAAATTCGTCAATCTACTCAATTCCGGCAGAGAACAATGGTGTCGCGATGACGAATATTTTTCCGTTCCCCAAGAGCCTGGAGAGAGACTACTTCAGGGGGCAAATTGAATTGCATCAGGTCTTTAAGAAAGGAGGCGTTGTACCCATTCAGGAAACGGCCTATGTCTATGACATCAATATTCTTGGCTACAAACCGGAAATAGTTTGGGGTTTCAAAGGAGGATCCTTTACCTGGAAAACATCTGAAAGCGTGTCGTTCTGGCGAGGACTGGAGGTTAACGCGGAACAACGCTACCGGTTTGCCAGGAATTCATATTCGTCAGATTGGATAGTGCTGACGCAGAAGAAGGAAACGGTATATGATCAAAGTGACTTGGCAAAAAGTGCGGTTACGCTTACAGATTTTAGCTATGATAAAGATTTCATGCAAGTCGTCCAAACTTCAACCACGCGAGAAAGTGATCTGTCAACCAAAATTATAGCGAAGACAAAATTCACTACACATGATGATTATATCTACCCTAAGACATGTGTTTCGACATACGTGAATTGCAAAACGGGTTGTGCTGGGTTGACCGATTCCGGAGATATTGCAGCATGTTTGAGAAACTGCGAGAACCAACTCAATGGCTGCATGAACGAGAATGCGGCACAAGATGAGGTCAACGCCTTGGTGCACCTTCGAAAAGCAAATCAATTGTCTACTGCGGTTGAGACTTCAACTTTTATTGAAACTGCAGGAGTTTCCAAACTTCAGTCCGCCGTTTGTTATAAATTCATTAACTGTGTAAATGGCTCGATAAAATATGTACGCCCTAAAGAAGTTTGGGGTATGAAGGGATCGGCGGCACTGGAGGCCGATGCATACAAGGAGTCTTCTGTGCCTGGATCGAATTTGTTTGTGATAGATTCACGCATGAGACGTCTTCATGCCTACTCTGGCTATGACGTTTCGACGGGAAATGTTTTACAGCAAACATCTCTCGATGGAACTGTTTCCGCCTATGTGTGGGACCCCACCAGCAAGTCTTTGATAACAGACTTCACAGCGAACCCAGGTGCATCGTCGCACACCACCACCTATACGTATGGAAGTGGTGGACTGAGCGCGGTAACCGATCCAAACGGAATAGCAACATCATTTTTTTATGATGGATTTCAAAGACTGCGGTATACCAAGGACAATGAGAACAATATTTTAGGTCGCTTTAGATATCATTATTACAACGAAAATGATGATTTGAATGCTGACCTTTCTATTCAGGGAAGCCCTTATGTGGAGAAAACACTGACTTTCGCAAGTGCCTTTGATTATCCGGGGGATTTTACGGTTTCCTATAAATGGGATTTTGGAGACGGCATTCAGACAACCACAACCACCAGCAGTACTACCCACAGTTTCACGGCGGCGGGTACCTACAGCGTGACCTTGACCGTTTCCTCTACGGAAAGAAACCCAATCTCAATTTCAAAACAGATAACGATCCATCCAAAAATGACGGTTAGCATGTGTGCGGATGGTCCAACGCAGGTAAATAAATGCTCACAAACAGTGCTTCGCTTTGGGACATGTGCATCATCGGTCAACAATTCCTATAGTAGTCCAACGATCCTTAAGGCCACTGGCACGGGTGGTTGCATTACTGGAGCGGGAACAGTTAGCTATAGATGGGAATTTCAGCGAGTATGTGGTGGCACAGTAACGATTCCGTGGAGTGCATATAATACGACAACGGTGCCGAGTTCTTATGCCCCGGAGGAATTTGGTAGCCGTACAACGGGAAGTTGTGGTACGGTCTACTTCAATGTTAGGGTCATATTAATTGATAAGTGTGGTGGAGAATCTGAGCCGTCATCAGTCACACAATTAACCGTGGTAGCATCTAGTTCGGGTTGTTGATAAAAGTTACAAGAAAATGAGAAAGATATTTTTACTGACACTCTTTTGCGGCGGGTTTTCATTACATGGAATTCACGCGCAAAACTTCATCTACATCAATAGCAACAATAGTATTCAAACGGGAACACCGTCTAGTTCCTTTCAATTTTCGAAGCAGGTAATACTTGCTCCTGGTTTTTCTGTCAACGGTACGAACGGAGTCTGGTATGCCCGACCTGCGGCTATAGATCTCAGTAATGTTCCCCCAAGTCAAGATAAAAATTATGTGAGGACGGAGACTGTTTTTGTAAAAGGAATCACTACAGAGACTGCAGTCGCGGCTTTGCCAATTGGGTCGAAGTCACTTACCTACAATTATGTGGATGGTCTGGGAAGGAGCTCTCAGGACGTGAATGTGAAAGCAAGCCCAGGAAAGTCTGACTTAGTTCAATTTCACATATACGGCAACTTTGGCCGGGAACCAATAAACTATTTGAGCTATGTTTCTTCTGCTAATAATGGGTTGTTTAGAACGAATGCGATAAATGAACAGGCTAAATTCTATAGTGGAACAGCAGGAGTTGCTGTAGATAGTGAACCCTTTTCAAAAAATGAATTTGAGGATTCTCCGCTCAATCGGGTAACAAAGTCTTACGGAGCGGGATGGTCGTGGCATACCGACGCGGAAAGTAAACCAACCACCAATACACTAAAACTCAACAACGCCAACGAGGTACAGAAGATAACCCTAACAGGATCGCTTCCAACCATACAAGCGAACAACTTTTATCCAGTCAATACCTTGCAAGTGCAGGAGACAACGGACGAAAGTGGGCAGATAAAGCGGGTGTATACCAACTTTAAAGGCCAGGTTATTCTTGAGCGACTGGGTGATCCAACCGAATGGCACGACACCTATCACGTCTATGACGATTATGGGAATGCCGTCTTTGTTTTTCCACCGGACGCGTCCTTCAGGTTTGCAGAATATACGGCAGCTGCTACGGTTGCCGACAAACAAGCGTTTCTCAACCTAAGAACCTTTCAGTATACCTATGATGCTTATGGTCGTGTAATATCCAAGCGAATTCCTGGAGCGGAATCCGTTAAAATGATCTATGACAATTGGGACCGCCTGGTGCTGACACAGGATGGTAACCAGCGAGGTGCCACCGAAAGCGCCACCAGTCAATGGACCTTTACCAAATACGACGTTCACAACAGAACCATTCTTACGGGCTACATCACGGGCGTGCAGACTACATTGGAAGCGGCCGTCGCAAATGCCACCGTTCACCATGAGGACCGATCGAGCGCCAATGCCATCGGCTACACCAACGTCGCTTTTCCTTCGCATTCGGATGCAAATTTGCGCACCATTTCATACTATGACGACTATGCTTTTAAGGGCTATGCCGGTTGGGATGCGCAAGGGTTGAGCTATACCTACGTAACTGTTTCCGGGTTCACACCAACGGCGGATGTTTTCACTACGACCGTGAAGGGCTATGCGACCGGGGCAAAGGTCAAGAATCTGGATGACTCCCGCTGGTTGAATAGTGTCACCTATTATGACAAGCAATACAGAACCGTTCAGACCATCTCCGAAAATCATTTGGGCGGGCAGGATGTGGCGAGCACACTCCTTGATTTTGTTGGCAATCCCTTAAAATCCCAAAGCACCCACACTTCGCCCGGAAATTCGCTAACCGTTGTTGAAGAATACACATACGACGACGCAAAACGTCTTTTGACCCGGTCGCATCAAATTGACGCAGGCCCTAAGGTGTTAATGGTGTCCAATCGCTACAATGAGTTAGGACAACTGATTGAGAAAAACATACACTCCACAGACAATGGCGTAACCTTCCTTCAATCCGTCGACACCCGCTATAACATCAGAGGGTGGATCACCAGCATCAACAACAGCACGCTCACCAACGACGGCGTGAAGAACGACGACACGAACGATGTGTTTGGCATGGAGTTTCTATACGACCAATCGGTTTCGGTGAATGGGTTTGACGCGCATAAGAAATTTGACGGCAACATTGCGGCCATCAAATGGAAGACCGATACCAAAACCGGCACACCGGTGGAGAACATCTACGGCTATTCATACGATATTTTTAAACGTTTCAAGCAAGCCACCTACGGTACGAATGAGGCCGCCAATTGGAGCGGAAAGACCGGTGCTTACAATGAAGCGGTGTCATCGTACGATCGCAATGGAAACATTGGCGGCACTTCTACACCTGCGTTGTCACGCTACCGGTGGCTTGCAGGAGCCAAGACAAACATCGACAATCTGGCCTATCGCTATTCGGGCAATCAGCTGCTAAATGTGTCGGATGCCGTTGCCGGTAAGCAAGGTTTTGCAGACGCTCCAGGCATTCCCTACACATTGGATGAGGTTCAGTATGACCGGAACGGAAATTTGATAAGCGACCTGAACAAAACGATAGGTTCGATTACCTACAATCACCTAAACCTCCCCACGGCAATAGAATTTACACCACAAAATTCCAGCACACGGAGAATCAAATATACATATGATGCCTTGGGGGTAAAACTGGGTAAGACGTTTGAGGTAGGAACGACCCAGGTTGGAAAGACTGACTATGTGGAAGGGATTCAGCTCGACAACGGTAAGATTGCCTTTATAAGCACTGCAGAAGGCAGGGCCGTGTACAATGGGACCGGCTATGACTATGAATATCTTCTGAAAGATCATCAAAACAACGTACGCGTTGTGTATGGATCAGTGAAAGAAACAGTAAACTACCTTGCCACGGTTGAGGGTAGTGTAATTGCAAATGAAAGAAATGTCCAGGGATTCAATTTTCCGAACCCTCCAAATGATTTAGGGACTTTCAATTATACAAAGCCTAGCGATCAGGTTCCTGCGCCTGTTAGTGCGGCTGTGGCCAATGGATTTTTGAACACGGGTCTTGGGGCCATCGGTATGTCCAAAAGTTTGCGTGTGCTGTCGGGCGATGCGGTTTACATGGAGGTTTATGCACGATATTCCCCGGGCAAAAACTTTAGCCACATGGTAACAGCAGCTGTGTTGGCTTCGGCTGTGACCACATCATTTAACATAAAGAGTAGCGAACTACCAGTTCTTTTTCAGAACATGACAGCCGTTGCGCCGGGTGCTGCTGCTGCGATGCCGTCAAATACTACTCTAATTCCAAGAAGCTACCTCGTTTATCTTTTCTTTGACGACAACTATGTCTTTCAGACTTCTTCAGCTGTGCCGGTTTCTGATGCTGCTGCCAGTGGTTTTCAGAAACTGAGCCGATCGTTCACGGCCAATAAAAATGGCTATCTCTATATGTATGTCGCCAACGAGAGCGATGGCAACATCAACGTAGATGTGTTCTTCGACGACTTCCGCATTCTGCACCAGAAGAACAATGCGACCCTCCAGGTGCTACAGGCATCGGATTATTATCCGTATGGTCTATCGTTCAATGAATATCAAGCCGATCGTTTGAAAACCGTTGGCACAAATCCAACGGTGTATGGCAGGACTCTCAGAAACCGGTACTTGTTTCAAAACCAGGAACTGCAGAGCGACTCTGATTTGGATTTTGATTTGGGATTGTATCAGTATAAATACAGGATGCATGATCCGTCGATTGGACGGTTTGGTGGAGTGGATCCGTTGGCGGAGAAGTATTTGTACAATGGTACATATGTGTTTAGTGAGAATAGATTAGTCAATGGTGTAGAGTTGGAGGGCCTGGAATTCAGCAATACGTTGTTGGGTGTTAATAACCCAGCGATGTACCAGTACGGTCGGGACTTTGCCTTGAGTACCTACAGAAGTACTGTCGATCTTGGGCTGGGAGCAGCAAATTATGCTTCGACGTTTGCGAGTGGGTTATGGAAATTATACGGACAATCGCTATTTGGCCCGGCTAAAGTATGGAACACGAATGCTGGTGTTACAGACTGGGGAAGCCCGCAGAATTATAGAGCGGTGGCGGGAGGAGCCAAAGCAATAGGCGAGACTGTGGTAGGAGCTGCGGCAGCTGAAACCGGGGGTATTGTCATCAGGCTTGGTGCACCTGTAGTTCCTTATTTTAGAGCTATATTTGGGTCGTCTGAAGCGGCCGCATTAGCCGCTAAACCGAATCCATTTATCGGTGCTCGGCCAGTAGCAAGTGGGGCTGTTCCGCTTGCTGGAGGAGCAGCTGCAGAGTCGGGAGCCGCTCAGGGGGGTAGGGAGTTATTTAACTTTACTAAAACGGCTACTGCTCATATGGATGAAGCAGGTCGTATGATACCCGTTCAAACGTTAGACAATGTTATTAAAGCCCCACTGGCTGTTGTAAAAGACCCACGGAGTGCGACAAATGCAATGATGCACTATTCTCAAATGTGGAAGAATGGAAAGCTGTATAATGTTGAAGTTTTGTACGACCAAGCAACTAATACAATAATGCACTTTAAGTATAGTAACGATGCTATGGGACCTTTGCTTAAAATACCTAAATAAGTTTTAGTGATGTTTCCTAAAGACGATAAAAGGAGGCTGTATCAATTAATTGATATGTTCTTAGCAAAGCAAATAACAGCTTCTGTATTTTGCGACGAATTTTATTGCTCGTATGATTTGGAAATCGACTATGATACATTGTCTCCTTTGGAATACTCTGCCTTTTCAGAGTTAGAAAAAGTTTCAAGTCGTTTTTCTCAGTTTAATGAAGATCTCGGAAAATATCCTGGTGTTTATTACAATAATGAAGAGCTAAAGCAAAAGATATTCGAAACGAAAGAGAAATTAAAAGATGAACGCCTGCTTTGAATGAAGTTCAGTAATTGGCTCTAGTCATTCAATTGCAGAAGAACGAAGGGCTTTCGCAAATTCAATCAAAAAAATAAAAATGCTGGAAAAAATCAGATCAATTTTTGAACTAGAAGTATTCACAGTTTTTTTTGTTTTTTTGTTGACAACATCTGCCTATAGTCAGGATTTCACGATCTCGCTGTCTCCAAGGCATCAAAAAAAACTCAACGCGACAAGAAATGGCCATAGCCGACTTGTTAGATACTACAAGTATTATAGGCGCGACAGTTCTCGGTTTGTGCATGACCAAGAAAGAAGTTACAAAAGAAGGCTCGACAGTACCTTTAAAGCAGAGTCAAAACAACGACACTTGCAAAAAAAACTTGCAAGAAAGGGGATGATTCGGCCACAGGTTTCAGGGTCTGATAGTTTGAGCACCGAATTGAATAGATGGTATAGTTTCTTGAGAGACTCATCAACGACAGACAGTATACGGCAAAGAGCAAACATCAAAGTTAGAGAGCTAGCTGTCCAAAAGGCAAAACAATATCCCGGATTTCAAAATCTCCTCGAAAAATATCAAATCAGCAAGGACACCGCCGATTGGAAGGAACTTGCCAAACACGCGCCAGGCTTCGACACGTTGTCCTCCGTTTTCAATTCAAGCCCCGAGCAGGTTTTCAAACTAGCAGAAAAGCAATCTGAAAAATATGCAAACGCTCTCGGCTCTAAAGCTTTAGGAGGAGGCATAAGTGAGGCCAGAGCGTTGGAGGGAATGACTGATCAGTATAAGCAACAATACGAGCAGTATACAAATCCCGAACAACTTAAGGAGAAAGGCAAAGCTGAGGCAGCAAGACAGGCCGTAGATCATTTCGCAAACCACACCAAGGAGTTGCAAGGTGCGCAACAAAAGGTGAGCAAGATTCTGGCGAAGTACAAGGAATTTTCGGATTCAAACGATTTGAGCACGGCCGTGAAGCGCACGTCAATGCAGGGGAAATCATTTAAAGAGCACCTATTGATCGGCGGAAATTTCAATGTGGTGAGTACACAACCGTTTTCACTGGATTTCTCGCCACAAGTGGGGTATAAATTCACTACGAATTTTTCGGTGGGCGTCGGCATGAACTACCGGTTCACGTATAGCGATAGCATCAAAAGTTCCTCCTACGTTTCTCCTTCAAACACCAGCTACAAAGCCTTCATCCACTACGATTTTTTCAAGTCATTCTTTCTCTATGGCGAGTTTGAGCGAAGTGGCATAAAAGCCAGTGGCAACGACAAATCGCGTAAGACCTGGCAAAACAACTGCTTCGTTGGTCTTGGCAGGAAGTTTCTTGTGCATCCCAAGCTGTACTTAACATTGACGGCATTGTACAACCTGAACAACAGCAATAACAATCCAGTGCATCCAAGGAGATTTCAGGTTCGAGTTGGTTTTCAGCTTAGCGAGCTGGCTATACGGAAAAAGAAGATCTTTTATGACCCGAATAGGTAGCTGCGTTGATGGGAGGAACAAATGGACACGATTGTGCGGCAATATGTGATTTGAGTGACTGCCGAGAAAAGTTGGCGGGGTGCTTTTTTGCAAGAAACATTACAACGGCTTCGCGATGTCGGAAAGAATATCTTTCTTGGCATCATAACCTTTATCTATGAAACCGTTACTCACGTTTTTGTTGTGCGTTAGCATGACCATGGCGCATGCCTTTACAATTCCCGTCGACAGTGCCCAAATGTTTGTGGACAGCCTGGAGGCAACGTTCAACTATCAGCATGGCGAAATCAAATTTGAAAATGAAATCGGAACGCTGAACGTCCCCGCCGGATTTCGATACCTCGACGCCAAACAAACCGAATATGTCATTCACGACCTGTGGGGCAACCCCGGAGGCTCGGGCACGCTGGGCATGATCTTGCCCGACGAAATTCCGATCACCGATGGCCGGTCGTGGGCCTTCATCATCAGCTACGAAGAAATGGGCCACGTGAAAGACGACGATGCCGACGACATCGACTATGACGAAATGTTGGGCCAGCTGCAAGAGGAAACCGTAGAAGAAAACAAGGAGCGTGAAAAGGAAGGCTACGAACCCATCACCATTGTGGGCTGGGCAGCCAAGCCCTACTATGACGCCGACAAAAAAGTGCTTCACTGGGCCAAAGAAATAAAATTCGGCACCGCCGAAGCCAACACCCTTAACTACAACGTGCGCATCCTCGGCCGCAAAGGCGTGCTTGTGCTCAACGCCGTTGCCTCGATGGACGAGCTTCCCGACGTAGAGAAAAACATCAGCCCCGTACTGTCGTCGTTCAGCTATTCCGACGGCAACAAATATTCCGACTTCAATCCCGATCTCGACGAAGTGGCCGCGTGGACCATTGGTGGTCTGGTGGCCGGTAAAGTGTTGGCCAAGGTTGGCATTCTTGCGCTGTTGTTGAAGAACATCAAGTTGATTGGTCTTGCCATTGTGGGAGCTTTTGCCGCCGCGCGCAAATGGCTGAAACGCAAAGTCGAGCCCCCTACCGTGCGCGATATTGGAGGAACGGATGCGCCGCCGCCGGTGGTGTAGTTCAAGTTCTAAAATAATCATAGCACCATCGTCCATTGGTATAAAAAAATCCTGATGGACGATGGTGTTACCTATTGGGATAAAAAATATCCGATACTGAAGATTGTTAATGGTGTTTTGGCTTGGTGTGCTACTTGAGAAATAGAATTTTTTCAATTCCAAGACTTGAATACAAAGAAGATCATGTTGAAATTCTTGATTAATTTCTAACGCAAGGGGTAGATACTGCCTCAAATAAGAAATCTTTCTCCCCAACCCCTGTATATAAATTAATATGAAAAATGTCAGCTGGTTTAAAGAGGAAGTGGAACCTTATCTTCAAAGTTTCGAAGTGAATTACAGATTTTTCGAAGACGGGGATTTTGGTGATCTTAATCAGGTTTCATTTGACTCGAATGAAAAAGGTGGCGAAGTTGATTTTTGGAGTTCTGGTTGGCTATCTGTCTTTTTATATGACTATTTAACAAGTACGATAATACTGCATGTTATGCTAAAACCAGATGAGGAAGAAGAAAAAGAGAAGGTCCTTATGCAGTTGAAAGAATTACTGAAACAGAAGTGACAAGCGCGCAAGTATTTTTTTCTGGTTGGAGTCTGTATTGCCATAACCGTGTCAGTAAACAGTCTTGCGTAGGCCCAGAACAAATTAGTGAGTGCTAGAAAAAAAGTAGCGAAATATCATAAGTACTATAAGAGGGATAGTGTCCGGCACGTCAGAAAATTGCGATACACCCCAAATTGAAATGACGTGTAATAGCTAGTACTTGATCTGACAGTTGAGCTAGGGATTCCTTCCTACTAGACAAAGGTAGCCCCCGCTCCAAATAAGTCAAGGGCTTCGCGAGTGGCCGCGCAGAATCCTTCGCACGCCC
>NZ_JAERRB010000005.1 GCF_016735595.1 Chryseolinea lacunae | reverse complement strand
CGACCATGTTGAGCTGGAACATCAGCTTGGATTTTATGTGAACACGCTGGCGATCAAAACGCAGTTGGATGGCGATCAAAGTTTCAGATCGCTGCTGCACCGTGTGAAGGAAGAGCTGGTGAGCGGCTATGCGCATCAGGAATATCCGTTTGACATGCTGGTGGAAGATCTTGGATTATCGCGCGACATGAGCCGTTCGGCGTTGTTTGACGTGATGGTTGTTTTGCAGGACACAGAAGTGAGCGGTGCGAACCTGGGTGGTCTTGAAGGACTGTCGTTGAAACCCTACCCGCTGTCGGGAGGGGCGAGCAAATTTGATTTAACGATCTCGTTTCATCCGGAAGGCGACGCGCTGTGGATGGAAGTTGAATATAACGAAGCGCTGTTCACGGGCAATCGCATCGAGCGGATGCTGCAACACTATGAAGCGTTGCTGACCTCGGCGATGTTGCATCCGGAAACGTCTTTGAACCGAGTGAGGTACATGCCGGAAGAAGAGCTGAACATGTTGTTGCACGACTTTAATGCCACGGCGTCTGACTATCCGAGAGAGAAGACGATACAGGCGTTGTTTGAAGACCAGGTGCAACGCACGCCGGATTCGGTGGCGGTGGTGTTCGAAGGTCGCGAGCTGACTTATTGGGAACTGAATGAGAAATCGAACCGTCTGGCCCACTACCTTCGGACGCACTACAACATGCAGGGCGACGATCTTGTTGGGCTGATGGTGCAGCGATCGGAGTGGATGATTGTGGGCATACTGGGCATTCTGAAATCGGGTGCCGCCTATGTGCCCATCGATCCCGAGTATCCGGAAGAACGAAAAATATTTATCAGCAACAACAGCGGCATCAAGGCCCTGCTGACGGACGATGTGGATGCGGCCATTGAAACAGTCGACGTCATCCATATTCACGATCCGGAAATTACAAAACAACCGATTCATAACCCGGAGGCTATTGCACAGGCAAATAACCTCATCTATGTGATCTACACATCGGGAACAACCGGCAACCCCAAAGGCGTGCAGATTGAACATCGGTCAGTCGTGAACCTCACACATTGGTTGGGCAACATGCTCTATCGTCAGCAAGAGAAACCGCTGACGGCCTTGTTGACCGCGCCCATATATTTCGACGCTTCGGTGCAACAACTTTTTGCCCCGCTGGCAAACGGTTCGAAGTTGGTGATGGTGCCGGACAACGTGCGGAAAGATCCTTTCCTGTATGTGTCGTGCCTGCAAGAGCAAGGTGTTTCGCTTATCGACATAACACCCGCGTTCCTGAAAACGGTCATGCAAACCCTTCAGCAAACGTCGATTGATGTAGCGCTTGATTATGTGCTGGTGGGCGGCGAAAGCTTGCCAAACGACATCGTTGACAATTTCTCTGTTGTTTTTGGAAACAACACAAAGCTGTTTAATGTATATGGCATCACAGAAGTGGCGGTCGACTCGACCGTAGAAGAAGTGAGCCAGGGGCGCACAAGTGCCTTGAGCATTGGCCGTGGCATATCTAACACCAAACTCTATATACTGGACGATCAGCTCAATCCTGTGCCGTGTGGTATCAGCGGCGAGCTTTTCATTGGAGGCGATGGTGTGGGCCGGGGCTATGTGAGTCTGCCGGAATTGACCGGACGCAAGTTTATCGAAAATCCATTTGCGGAAAATGAAAGATTGTTTCGCACCGGCGATGTGGCGCGTTGGCTTCCCGACGGCAGTGTCGAATTCCTGGGACGTAATGATCATCAGGTGAAAATACGTGGCTACCGCATCGAACTTCACGAAGTGGCCAACACATTGCGAAAGCTGGAATATATCCACGATGTGATTGTGTTGAAGAAGGACGACACCCTGGCGGCGTATTTTGTAAGCAAAGAGAACGTGGACGTGTCGCACCTCGCAGAATTCCTGACGAGTCACCTGCCATACTATATGATCCCGTCTTCGTTTACACAGATCGAATCGATGCCACTGACCCGCCATGGCAAGGTGGACTTACAGGCTTTGCCCGATCCTGTGATTGCAGAGGCGCCAGACGAAAATTATGGTGCGCCTGAAAATGATATCGAACGCAAGCTGGTGGCCATCTGGCAAATGTTTCTGCAGGGCCGCCGTGTCAACAGATATGAAAATTTCTTTCTCATCGGCGGAAACTCGCTGATCGCAACCCAGATCATCGCCCACATTTCGAGCGCGCTGCACGTGACGGTAAGTTTCAAGAATTTCTTTTTGAACCCCACCATCAAGCGACTGGCCGGTGTCATTGCGGCGGCGGCGCCCGAACGTTTTGAGCACATTCCGCAGGTAGCGGTGCAGCCGCACTATGAGGTGTCGCACGCGCAAAATCGCCTGTGGCTGGTTGACCAGCACGAATCGGAGCGCACGGCCTACATTGTGCCCGTGTCGAAAATTTTCGACGGCAAGTTCGATAGTGCAGCATTCATAAAAGCATTCAACGTTCTGATCGAACGTCATGAAATATTGCGGACTACGTTTGCCCTGAACAATGGCGTGCTGAAACAAATTGTTCACGCCCCCGAAGCCAGCGGGTTTGTGTTTCACTATGAAGACATCCGCGCATTGCCCGACAAAGCGCAGCGCCTGGCAGCCTGCAGCAAAAAGCACCTCGAAAAACCTTTTGATCTCGGAGAAGGTCCGCTGGTGCGGGCAACGTTGCTTCAACTGGCCGATGAGCGTCACGCGTTTCTGCTGGCCATGCACCACATCATTTGCGACGGCTGGTCAATGAACGTCATCATAAATGAAGTAATGAGTACCTACGCCGCCCTGATGTCAAAAGAAGATCGTGTGTTGCCTCCGTTGCACATTCAGTATAAAGATTTTGCGGCCTGGCAAAACCAACGCCTGGCCAGTGGTGCGGCCGACCGCGCCAAAGCCTACTGGAAAAAGAAACTGACGGGTGCGACTGCGCCGCTGGAACTTCCCCTGGATTTTCCCCGGCCGCGCATCAAAACCAACGCCGGTGCCACCATCAGCACAAGCTTCACACAATCGGAAACGATGAGCATAAACGCACTGGCACAAGCGCACGGCGTGAGTCTTTTTGTGATCCTGTTGTCGGCGACCAAAACGTTGTTGTATCGCTACACGGGACAACACGATATTGTGGTGGGCACACCCACCGCGGGTCGCGACCATGTGGACCTGCATCATCAGGTCGGGTTCTATGTGAACACGTTGCCGCTGCGCGATGTGATCGATGGCGACGACACGTTTGCCAGTTTGGTTTTGGGTGTTAAACAAACCGTTTTGGATGCATTCGAAAATCAACTCTATCCCTTCGACAAGATGGTTGAAGACCTGAACGTGCGGAACGACCCCAGCCGGTCTGCCCTGTTTGATGTAATGGTGATGTTGCAAAATAACGCCACTCCAAACGAGCAGGTGCACGCCCTGCGCGTGTCGACCCACAACGTAGACTATAGTGTGAGCAAGTTCGACCTGCTGCTGAATTTCTATGAAGCCGACGGTTGCCTGAATCTTGACCTGGAATACAACGTCGATCTGTTCACGGGCGAGCGGATCAACCGGATGATCGATAGTCTTAAAAACCTGCTGAGCGGCATAAGCCGTGAGCCGGAAACAACGCTCAACGAACTGAGCCTCGTGGAAGAAAAGGAAAATGCTTTTGAAATGCTGTAACCCGAAAGCTGTTTATCATCACTACCACACGTAGCAATAAAAAAAGATTCCGAAATGCTTTTCTCAGAATTTGACAATATAATCCGGAACAATCCGCAACACACTGCCATTGTTCATGGCCACCGCACAACCTCGTATGGTGACCTGCAGCAGTTCCAGAAAAAAATGGAATTGGTGTTCGCCCAAGGCACCACTCCATGTGGCCCGGTGGCGCTGGCTGTGAACGATCCGGTGTGTCTTGTTGCGGCCATGACGTCGTTGATGAGAATGGGCATTCAGGTTCGACCTTTCTATCATTTTAATGATGATTACATACGTTGCGCGATAGAGGCTTCGGGTCTCGACACGGTGGTGACGGATGGCGACCTGGTCATAGCTCAGGTGAAGAGCGTGAAGGTGAACATGAATTCTTCGATGTTCACCGTTTCCGGAAAAATTGAATCACGCACAACGATCACAAATGTTTTTGATGACGCTGCCCTGGTAGTGACCCAGCTGTTCATCGATCCAGAATCGGGAAGCCGTGAGGTGGCCATAGCATTGCCCGAGATAGAAACTTTCTGCGAAGCCCTGAGAGGACGATTGAGCATAACGCCTTCAGCCGCGGCTGGGATGTTTGAAACAAACGATCCGATTGCTGTAGTGAACTATGTTCTTCCGTTTATTCTATCGGGGAGCCGGATCACATTCTATAGCCCCGAAGAGACCTCACAAGATTATTATGGACGCCTCGTCACCCATAGCATCACGCACGTGGTGGTGAACAGTGGTGTGTTGCGCGGCCTTGTTGATGCGCCGTTTTTTGATAGCAAAGAAAATGCAGCCATTAAGTGGGTGTTGCAACCACACGATTTCAACGGCCATCTTAGCAAAGGCGACAACGATCGCCTGCAACATATTTTTCCGGCGCTGAGCGGCGTGGCCATAGTGTTCCCTATTCTTAACAGCGGACTGCCACAGTGCATTAGAATATCGACGCGCGACAATAATAGCTTCTCAAACAACATTATCGGAAAATCCATTGCCAGCGGGCAACTGGTGATTCTAGACAATCGACTGAAGCCCGTGCCGCCCGATGTGGTGGGGAGTCTTTATGTCCGTCAACACATGGGCGGTAATGGCAAAGACCGGCAACGGTTTGTGGCTGTGCAGTCGCCGGCCGGTGGAGAAATTTTTCTCTACAAGACAAACCATCGTGCGCGATATTCGTCAGACAAAACGGTGGAGATCGTTGAATTCAATCCCGCCGAAGTTGTTGTGGACGGACAGATTGCCGGCATAGGTTATCTGAATCGTGTGCTAGCCGAAGCAAACGCAGGACGCGATGTGAAGGTGCTCGTGAAAGCAAATGCGGAGAAGACAACGCTGGTTTGTTTTTTTGCACATCACCACACCGACGTCGCCGGCGAAGCCTTTAGGCAACGGTTAGCCAGCGTGGTGCCTGCTGCCTGGCGGGCGCGCATGCAGTTTGTGGCCCTGCCCGCATTGCCCACGACGAGCACCGGCGATGTTGACATCAACAAACTGTTGTGCATTGACCTGGTGGACGCCGTCGTTGAACACATTGCCGATGCCCTCAAGGCTGTCGGCCTCGAAACATTTTCTGTTTTCAAAAAGGTTAGCGGAAACGGCCGCTCCGAACACAGCATGGCCGCACGCGAATCGGTAGACACAACACTCCCGGTCGGCAACGGTGCTCACAGAAGCGAGTGGCCTATCAAAGAAGATAACCCAGCCATTCTGCGCGGCGAAAATCTGGGCATTCCCGTGAAGGACCGCATGAGCCTGGGCGCGCTGCTGGTGCGTACGGCCGAACAATATCCCGACAAGGGGATCACGTTTGTAAACAAAAAGAACGAAGAAGAATTTCTGTCATACGCCACCCTGCTGGAAGAATCGTTGATTATTTCAAACGGCTTGCAAAAGAATCGCATTCTGCCCGGCGACAATGTTATTCTCCAGGTTAAAGACACGCGAAACTTTTTTACCATTTTCTGGGGATGCATTTTGCGTGGCGTTGCGCCCCTGGCAATTGGCCCGATCGCTGTCGGATCAAAATCAAATGCGCTGGCCACGCGATTGCATCAGGCGTGGAACATATTGAACCGCCCTGCCATTCTTTCGGATGGTTTGCTGCGCGAACCGCTCGCCGAAATGGAAACATCATTTGCCACAGGCGCCCTGCGAATTATCGACATGTCCGCGCTTGACGGCGATCAGGCCTGCGGTGCGCATGAAAGTTCTATAGAGGACAATGCTTTTCTGTTGTTGACTTCTGGAAGCACGGGCATTCCCAAATGCATCCCCGTGAAACACAAGGCTGCGTTTGCGCACATCTTTGGTGTGAAAAAGCATATCGATGCAGACGCGAGCGATGTCATCGTCAACATCCTTCCCATCGATCATATCACACCGTTGCTCACCATGCATGTGCGGGGTGTAGTCACCGGCGCACAACAGGTGCATCTGGCTACTGAATTGTTTATCGAAGATCCGTTAACATGGTTCGATACCTTGGAGCGCTATAAAGGAACACACACGTTTTCTCCCAATTTTGCATACAAGCTCACACTCGACAAACTGCAAACCATTGCCGATCGTCACTGGGACTTATCGTCGGTTCGGTATTTTAAAAATGGTGGCGAGCTGGTGCATTACAACATTGCAGACAAATTTTTTCAACACGTAGCACCGTTCGGTGCCACAAAAGAGAAATTTCAACCGGCCTACGGCATGACCGAAGCGGCCGGTGCCGTGACGTTGACAAAGACATTTGCCAACGATCAAGTATATCATATGAAGTCGGGCACGATGGGTGCCGACCCTGTTCGATGCGCCGCCCGTCGCACCAACGAAATGACATTTATGGCCGTGGGAGGCCCGTTGCCGGAAGTCACCATCCGGATTGTTGATGAAAAAGATAGGTTGTGTTCCATTGGGGAAGTGGGTAGAATTCAGATCATGGGAACGGCTGTGACCAGCGGCTATTTAAACAACGACGTTGCCAACGCAACGCTGTTTGCCGACGGATGGCTTAGTACCGGTGATCTGGGTTTTATAAAAGAAAACTCCCTTGTGGTGACCGGACGGGAAAAGGATCTTGTCATCATCAATGGTGTTAACTACTACTGCTATGAACTGGAAGAATCGCTAAGCGACGTAGCGGGAATTGCGAGCAATGCCGTGGCCATCTGTGCTGTCCCTGATAGCGAAAACGGCACCGAATCGTTTGCCGTGTTTTTTGCTGCGCAGAACGACCCGATCTATGCGCTGGGCGATGTTGTGGAAAATATCCGGGCAACGCTTCGCACGGCGTTTGGCATGGAGCCCGCCTGTGTTGTGTCGTTGTCGATGGCAGAATTTCCACGCACAGACAGCGGCAAGATCGGCCGGTTGCAATTGAGAAATCAGTTGCTGAACGGCGACTTTGATGCGCACTTGTGGATGCAGGAAATGATGGCCAGCGATACACTCACAGAACACTGTGTTGTGTATTATGAAACCAATCGCGAAATAGACGCCGACGACCTGCTTGCAGCGTTGCCTCAACTCAAGAATAAACTCTACATCGAGCAACTGCCCCAACTTCCCCGACGGAACGGCGGCGTGGATGTGGCGTCGTTATACACAAGAAAAAGATCGATACGCCCGGTGTCAGTCGATGCTCCGGCGACCCGTGTTGAGCGACAACTCGTGAAAATATGGGAGACGGTGCTCGGCAAAGCAAACATCGGTGTGAATGATAATTTCTTTGATCTTGGCGGAAGCAGTCTCAAGGCCATTCAAATCATATCAAGGATACAACACGAACTGCATGCCGACATTGGCCTTAAAGATATTCTGAACGGGCCCACCCCAACGAGCCTTGCGTTGGCCATCAACGAATCGTATCACAAAGTGTTCGAGAGCATTTGCCCGGTGGCAAGCCAGAACTACTTTGACGTGTCGAACGCGCAGAAGCGGCTCTGGATTTTGAGCGAACAGGAAGAAGATCATGTTGCCTACAACATGTTCATGGGCTATGATCTGAAGGGTGTGCTGGATGCATCTGCGCTCGATCGGGCCTTCGAACGCATCATACTTCGTCACGAAAGCCTGCGCACCACATTTCCATCGGTGCAGGGAGAGCCCAAACAAAGGATACATGGCGATGGCCTGGGATTTGTCGTGACCCACATCGACTTGAGAGGCGACCACGATCGTGATCGCGTGGCCTACACGCTAGCCGAACAGGAAATGATGTCGCCCTTCGATTTGAGAAACGGGCCCTTGCTGCGCGCAAAGCTTTTGCGCCTGGAAGACGAGCGACATATTCTGCTGTTTAACATGCACCACATCATCAGCGATGGCTGGTCGCTGAAAGTGCTGTTCAATGAAGTTGTGGCCGCCTACAATGCCATTGCGCAAGGCTCCACAGACGAACTTCCGGCCCTTGCCATTCACTACAAAGATTTTTCGGCGTGGCACAATGGACTTCTGTCGTCGGCCGTCGTTTCTGTTCATAAACAGTATTGGGCCGAGAAGCTGAATCAAAAAACATTGCACCTGGCGTTGCCGACAGACGTACCGCGAAACACGTTTCGCACGTATAGCGGCAACACAAAAAGTTTTGCGTTGAACGAACAATTGTCCGCAAGCGTCAAAGACTTTTGTACGAAACAAAACAGCACGCTCTTCAACTATCTCCAGGCCATCGTCAAGGTGTTGCTGAGCAAATACAGCGATCAGGTCGAGATTTCGATTGGCACGCCGGTGGCTAGCCGCGACCATCGCGACCTTGAAAACCAGATCGGATTTTATGTGAACTACATGGTGCTGCTCGACGACGTGGACGACAATCTGAAATTTTCTGATTTTCTGAGTCAGGTTAAGCGAACAACCATGGAGGCGCACACGCATCATCTATATCCCTATGATCTTCTGGTCGAAGATATGGAGCCTTACGTCGAGGCTGGCCGGAACCCGCTCTATGATGTGATGGTGGTTATGGAGACAGATGAAATCGTGTTGGGCACTCCCGCGGCAAACCGCGATGCTTTTCATGCTCTTACTGTTTCTGACTACAAGGTTGCCTATCCCGTGAGCAAGCTCGACATCACTTTCTTTTTCAGAGTCGATTGCGAAATCACCATCGACATTGAATACCGCACCGATTTATTTTTTGAATCGTCTATCGACAAAATGGCCGAAGACTTCGCGGTGTTGGTGAGAACGTCGGTCGACCAGCCGCGCATTGCCGTGAAGAAACTGAAGCGCGAACTCTTCAGCTCAACACAACTGGACGAACATGCCCGCTTTGAAGAGTCAATAGCGATGGCGATTTCGGACGATTTTTAAAGACGTTGTTCGCGTCTTT
This sequence comes from Chryseolinea lacunae, assembly GCF_016735595.1. Taxonomy (GTDB): domain Bacteria; phylum Bacteroidota; class Bacteroidia; order Cytophagales; family Cyclobacteriaceae; genus Chryseolinea; species Chryseolinea lacunae. The sequence goes on along the minus strand of NZ_JAERRB010000005.1, from coordinate 561,109 downwards.
GCGCTTCCCTGGCCCTTTTGATGGCGGCTGCATTTTATTTATTACGTCTACACATTAATTCATTGTGATATGAACAAAAAGGTGCTGCATACCTTGATCGATGTTAAAGCGGATGAGGTGGGAAATCTTCCTGCCATCGACGGTCATGGTAAAACGATTTCCTATCGGATGCTGAAAGAATATTCCAACCGCATTGGGCACAGCCTGGTGGGTGAGGATATCGAAAAGGGCAACGTGGTTGGAATATATATTCCGAATTCCATCAACTATTGGTCTGCCGCGCTTGGCGTGAACAAGGCCGGTGGAATTTTCATGCCGCTCGACCCGGCCTATCCGGTGAAACGCATGCAACAACTTTTGGACAAGGTGATGCCTACCACGATCATTACCCTGGCCACCCACCTTTCGGAATTTCTGGAACGAATTGAAGGAACACCGTTCGCAAAAAAACTGACTCGCGTGGTTGTGATCACCGACGAAACGTCATCGATCCGCATAGACGACATCGGCGAGAACGGGACGAAGTTGCGGAAAGAAGATTTTTTTCCGTCGTCAACCGTAGGCGTTGTCGTGGACGGCGACGACAGCAACTACCTGATGTATACATCGGGTTCTACCGGCGATCCCAAAGTGATTGAGGGATGCCACAAAGGACTGAGCCATTTCATTCATTGGGAAGTTGCCGAGTTTGGATTTTCTACCAACACACGGGTCAGCCAGCTGATTCCACTCTACACCGACGCCAGCCTGCGCGACGCCTTTGCACCGCTGCTTGCCGGAGGAACATTGTGTATTCCTCCCGACGGCATCAAGAGCGATGCTGCTAAACTGCTTGACTGGATCGAGGCCGCACAGATCAATGTTATCCACACGGTGCCGTCGGTGTTTCGCGCGGTGTTGCGTGAGGTTGAACAAAATAATGCATTGACTCCTAAACTGCGGTCACTCAAACATTTCCTGTTGTGTGGCGAAGCGCTCTATGGAAAAGACATTGCCGAATGGCGGGCCGTGGCCGGCACTTCGACGGAGATTGTTAACCTCTATGGCCCGTCTGAAACAACGTTGGCCAAAGTCTTTAACCGGATCACCGAGATACCGGAAGATCTGCACGCCATCATGCCCCTGGGCACACCGCTGCCAAACACATCGGTGCTTATTGTGAACCGGCACAATGTGTTGAGTCAGATTGGTGAGATTGGTGAGATTTATATCAAGACACCCTTTGCTTCAAAAGGTTATTATGCCGAAGCGGCAATGACGAGCGAACGCTTTGTTCAAAACCCGCTTCACAACGAACACGCCGACATTGTTTACAGAACCGGCGACCTGGGAAAATATTTGCCGGACCGCAGAATTGCATTTGTGGGCAGACAGGATACGCAAGTGAAAATCAGAGGCAATCGCGTAGAGCTCTCGGAGATCGAGCGCGTGTTGCTTGGCTATGCCGGTGTGGAGCAAGTGGTGGTGGTTCCCATTAAGAAGGCAGGCAGCAGCGATGTGCTTGCAGCCTACTTCATCACCTCGGGCCCCATAGAAGACCGGGCATTGCGAAATTATCTTCGCGATGTGCTTCCGGATTTTATGCATCCCTCGTATGTGGTGTGCCTGGAAGAATTTCCGCTTACCCTCAATGGCAAGATCGACAAGAAGGCCCTGCCCAAACCCGAAGATATTCTGTATGAAAAAACATCCTACGAGGCACCGCGCAATGGTCGCGAGCAAACGCTTGCCGCCATCTGGTCGTCTGTTCTGGGATTGAAGAAGGTCGGGATACAAAATTCTTTTTTTGAGTTGGGTGGACACAGCCTCACGGCCACCAAAGTGGTGTCTCGCATCTTCAAGGAAATTGGCGTTGAAATCAGCCTGAAGGAATTTTTTGAAAACCCCACTATTGCCGAGTTGTCGGTGTTGATTGCATCAAAACAAACAAGCGCCTATCAGAACATTCCGGTGTTGCCTTCGCAGCCGCACTATGCATTGTCGCATGCACAAAAACTGTTGTGGGTTCTAGATCAAACCACCGTGAATCTGGTGGCCTATCATGTGCCGCTCTATTGCCTTCTGGATGCCAACGTCAACAAAGAAGCCTTCAGAAAGGCCTTCGACACATTGATCGCCCGGCATGAATCGTTGCGCACCACGTTCTTTGTGGTGGAAGGCGAGCCTCGACAGAAAATTCACGAGCACACCATCTTTGTCATCGAAGAGATTGACGCCTCGAAGCTTGAGACGTCTGAAGATATTTTGATTGAGCGTTTTGCAGACGAAGCGTTTCAGGAAACGTTTGATTTGCTGAATGGCCCGCTGCTGCGCTGTAAATTGATTACGCTTCCGTCTAAACGATATATATTCCTGTGCACCCTGCACCACATCATCAGCGACGGTTGGTCTATCGGCGTGTTGCTGCGCGAAATTCTGCAGTTGTATACCGCGTATGCGAACGGCCAGGAAAATTCGCTTCGCCCGTTGCGCATCCACTATAAAGACTATGCGGCCTGGCACAACGCACAGCTTGGTGCAACCGACATGGAGCGTCACAGACACTATTGGCATCAAAGGCTTTCCGGCGATCTTCCGTTGATCAATTTGCCCATAGACTATGCACGCGACGAACGCAAAAACTACACCGGCGACAAGCTCGTGCTCACGCTCGAACAGGAAACGTGCGAAGCCATTCATGAATTTTGCCGCCAGCAGGATGTGACCCCATTCATGTTCTTCTTGTCGGTGATCAATGTGCTGCTGCATAGCTATAGCGGCCAGTCAGACATTTTGATCGGAAGCCCCATTTCCGGAAGAAACGATGCCGACCTGGAAGATCAGATCGGCACGTTCCTAAACATTCTGGTGCACCGAAACACGTTGAACAAGAATGAGAGCTTCTTGCAATTTCTCCAGTCCGTGAAAACAACGGTGCTCGATGGCTACGAACATCAGGCCTATCCGTTTGATGTGCTCGTCGAAGATTTGCATGCGCAGCGCGACGACGGCCGAAACCCGTTCTACGATGTGGTTGTGGTGTTGAACAACACCGGCCTGGCCGGCGGGGATCGTGAACTTCGCGAACTGGAAAAAACATTGGGTGTGAAAGAGGTTGGCGTTCAGAACAGGAGCAGTAAAATTGATCTCACCTTTTTTGTGGAAACCGCCGAGGGCATAGCGATCACAACTGAATACAGCAATCTGTTGTTTGCGCCCGAAACCATCAAACGGATGAACAACGATTTGGAATGTCTTGTGAAAACCGTTGTTCGTGATGGCCATGCGCTCATCAGCGACCTCGTGTGGAATCTTTCGGATGAGACAGAGAAGCAGATGAAACATAGCACGCTGCAAGCACTCCACGAAGATTTCTAAATAAGATTGATTTCATTTTTGCACCGGCACAAATAATAAAGACACGAACGCTCACTACGACACATGAATAAAAAAGTACTGCACACCTTGATTGATCTTCATGCTCAGTCCATCGGGCATCGGCCCGCGGTTGAAGGTCAGGGAAGATCTATAGACTATCGGTCTCTGTCGGAATATTCAAACCGAATTGCGCACAGCCTCGTAGGCGAAGGCGTGAAGCGAGACGCCCCGGTGGGAATTTATTTACGCACCGGCGCAGACTATGTGGCCGGCATCCTGGGAATCAACAAAGCCGGTGGCGCGTTTATGCCGCTGGAAACAAGGTATCCCGTGAAGCGATTGCAATATTTGCTCGACAAGGTGGCACCTCGCGTGATCGTGACCAACGCCGCTGCGCGCGAACAATTGCTGGCAAACATCGCGGGCACAACCTTCGCCGCACAGCTTGAGTGCATTGTGGTGTTGACCGACGACCGGTCGCCCATTCGCATCGAACACTATGTGACGGGAGTTTTGAACACTGCGCGCGAGGAGCAATTTGAGAACACACCCGTTGACGTTGAGGTGTCAGGAAATGACAGCAACTATCTGTTGTATACTTCCGGCTCAACGGGCAACCCCAAAGTTATAGAAGGTTGCCACAAAGGACTGAGTCATTTCATTCACTGGGAGGTGAGCGAGTTTGGACTGACGCCCGAAAGTCGCGTGAGCCAATTGGTGCCGCTTTCGTTTGATGTGAGCCTTCGCGATATTTTTGCACCCTTGCTGGCCGGCGGAACGTTATGTGTTCCGGAAGACGGCGTCAAATCCGATCCGCGAAAGCTGGTGGATTGGATCATTGAATCGCGCGTGGCGTTGATTCATACTGTTCCGTCGTTGTTTCGCGTCATCATAAAAGAAATTGAAAACGACCGGACCCTTCTTGAGAGACTCCGGTTTCTGAAACACATCCTGCTGTCGGGCGAGGCGCTCTATGGAAAAGACGTGATCGCGTGGCGCGCACTGGCGGGCGAATCGGTGGAGTTGGTGAACCTCTATGGACCAACCGAAACCACGCTGGCCAAAATGTTTAACCGCATAGGCGAAGCACCATCCGATCCCAACGCCATCATTCCCCTTGGTGTGCCACTTCCCAACACATCGGTCATTGTTTGCAACGATGGTGTGCAGTGCAAGATCGGCGCGATCGGAGAAATTTTGATAAAGACACCGTTTCGTTCAAAAGGATATTACAACGATGCCGTGATGACGGCTGAAAAATTTGTGCCCAACCCTTTACACAACGACTACGACGACATTGTGTACAGAACAGGAGATGTGGGCCAATATCTGGCAGACGGTCGCATTGCCTTTGTGGGCCGCATGGACAGCCAGGTGAAAATTCGCGGCAATCGCGTGGAGCTTTCTGAAATTGAGAGCGTGATCCGCGGCATCGACGGTGTGGACCAGGCTGTTGTCATTGCCATCAAAAAACTGGATGGCAGCGATGTGCTGGCGTCATATTTCACCACCACAGCCAACATCGACGGCGAGTTTATTCGCACCTATCTGAAAGATTATCTTCCGGAGTATATGCATCCGTCGTTCTACATTCTTCTGGAAGAATTTCCGCTGAATCTCAATGGCAAGGTCGATCGCAAAGCATTGCTCAGACCCGAGGAACTGTTGTACGAAAAAGTTTCGTTCGAAGCACCGGCCAATGCGTTGGAAGAAGGTCTGGCCATCATCTGGTCCGAAATTCTGGGACTGAAGAAAGTCGGTGTCAATAATTCATTTTTTTCGCTGGGTGGTCACAGCCTCACGGCCACTCGTGCCGTGTCCAGGATATATAAAGATCTTGGCATAAAAATCAGTCTCAAAGATTTTTTTGACTATTCTTCTATCCGCAAAATTTCGGAGTTTCTGGGCAGCAAACCGGTAAACGAGTTTCAAGCCATCGAGCCGCTGCCCGTGCAAACAAACTACCCGCTGTCGCGCGCCCAAAAGATGTTGTGGGTGCTCGACCAGACCGCGTCGGGCGACATGGTGGCCTACAACATGCAGGGCAACTATATCATCAAAGGAGACATCGACAGTGTTGCATTCGAAAAAGCATTCAGCACACTCATCGAGCGGCACGAATCGCTGCGCACCACCATTGTGGTAGCACAGGGCGAACCCATGCAAAAAATCAATCCGACGATCCCTTTTAAAATTGAAAGAAGCGATGCCGCCGTTGACGGTCGTTCAGAAAAGGCCATAGTGGCCGCGCTGGCCGAGGCCGAATTTCAGCGGCCGTTTGATCTGGCAACAGGACCCTTGCTGCGCGTCAAACTCATAAAACTTTCCGGGCAACGGCATCTCTTCTTATTCACCATGCACCACATCATCAGCGATGGTTGGTCGTTGGGCATTGTTATGCGTGAGGCGCTTGAACTCTACCACGCTTATGCTGCGGGCAGCGAGACCCCGTTGCGTCCCCTTCGCATCCACTATAAAGACTATGCAACCTGGCACAACCAATTGCTGAGCAGTGCCACCATGGAGCAACACCGCCAATACTGGCATCAGAAATTGTCGGGCGACTTGCCGGTAATCAACTTGCCGATCGATCGCACCCGCGAACCTGTACGCAACTACGGCGGCGATAAAATACGATTCCGCCTCAGCGGCGATCAGTCAAGAAATATCAGGGAGCTATGCGCGCAGGAGAACGTGACACTGTTCATGTTCTTCCTGGCCGCTCTCGACGTTGTGTTGTGTGGCGAGACCGGGCAGCGCGACATTATGGTGGGCACGGCCATCGGCAACCGAAACGATCCGGATCTTGAAAATCAGATCGGCATTTTTCTCAACAGCGTGGCGCTTCGAAATCAGCTTGACCGTCGCGACACGTTTGCAACATTTCTCCAGCATGCGCGGCGCACGGTGCTCGAGGCCTACGAACATCAGTCGTATCCAATCGACTTGCTGGTGGAAGAACTGAACGCAAAGACCGACGACAACCGGAACCCGCTCTATGATGTGTTGATCGTGTTCAACAACGACGGTCTGCTCGGCTCCCGGGAGCAGTTAAATAAAGTTGCGAACGTGCTGGATGTTGAAGCCGTCGACACCAGCGAAGGCATCAGCAAATTCGACTTGTCGTTCTTCATCAACGACGACGAAGAAATAGGGCTCGCGTTTGAATATAGCACGGCGCTGTTTGATGCGACCACCATTCAACGTTTGAAAAAAGAAGTAGCCGACCTTATCAACGCGGTTATCAACGACAAAAATCAAACCCTCGACGACCTGCTCTGGTCGCTGACCAGCCACAACCGTTCGGCCCGCGCCAGTGCCAGGCTGGAAGTGCTCAGCGAAAATTTCTAATCGCGAAAGCAACAATCGTGGTGCACGATCTGCCCATCCGGCAACAGCCGAATCAGGAACTACATTGAACGACTTACTTCTTCTATATGTGTGGAATTACAGGAATTTTTAATATCAGCGGTGCGCAGCCCGTCCAGCCCGAAACGCTGAAGTCGATGGCCGATGCCATCAATCACCGAGGGCCCGACGACTCGTCCTACATTGTTCACGGCGACCTTGGTCTTGGGTTCAAGCGATTGAGCATCATCGACCTGGCCCATGGCCAGCAACCTTTCTATAGCGAAGACCAGTCGGTGGTTATGATCTGCAACGGTGAGATCTATAACTACAAGGAACTTCGGAAGGAGTTGGTGGCCAAAGGCTACACCTTCAAAACGAATTGCGACGTAGAAGTGATCGTTCACCTCTATGCCGACCAGGGCATCCGTTTCATTGACAAACTCAACGGACAATTTGCCTTCTGTCTCTACGATTCGAAAGCCCGCGCATTATTTCTGGCTCGTGATCATTTTGGTATCTGCCCGTTGTTCTACACGGTGGTGAACAACAGCGTAGTGTTTGCTTCCGAGATCAAGGCCATACTAAAGCATCCGGCCGTGAGGCGCGAGGTGAACCTGACCGCCCTCGATCAGATTTTTTCCTTCCCGGGGATTGTGAGCCCGACTACTTTTTTTAAAGGTGTAGAAAATCTGAAGGCCGGTCACTTCCTGAAAGTTCAGGACGGTGTTATTTCAAAACATGAATATTGGGATCTTGACTATCCGCAGGAAGCAAACCATGCCGAAGTTAAGAACGACGAATATTATATCGAACAGCTTGAAGAGTTGTTGCTTCAGTCGGTTAAGTATCGGCTGAACGCCGATGTTCCCGTAGGATTCTACCTCAGTGGTGGTCTTGACTCGTCGCTTGTTGGCGCGCTCATGAAAAAGGTTAACCCTGATTTTCAGTACAAGTCTTTTTCGATCGGCTATCCCAGTCGTGAAGACGCCGACCTCGACGAGCGCAAGTATCAACGGATGATGGCCACCCACCTCAATTCGCTTCACACTGAAATTGAATTTGACTGGGCCAATGTGGCCGACCGTTTGAAAGACGCGATCTACTATTCCGAAGGGGCGTTGAAAGAAAGTTACAATACCTGTTCGCTGGCCTTGTCGGAAACGGTGAGAAAACACGATGTGAAAGTGATTTTGTCGGGCGAAGGTTCCGATGAATTTTTTGGAGGCTATGTAGGCTACCGCTTCGACGCACAGGGACGTATAAAGCCCGACGAAAAGTCGATCGACGATATGCTGGAAGACGAGCTTCGTGAAAAGCTTTGGGGTGATCCGAATTTCTTTTACGAGAGCAACTATCACGAGTTCAGAAACACCACGCAGGCACTCTATTCGCAGGGCGTGAACAAAGCCTTTCCGTCGTTCGGTTGTCTCGACCGTTTGGAGATCAACCGGGAGCGTTTGAACGGACGTCATTCGTTTCACAAGCGCTCGTATCTCGATTTGAAATTGCGTTTGTCGGATCACCTGATCTCCGACCATGCCGACCGTGTGAACTATGCAAATTCTGTTGAAGGGCGCTACCCGTTTCTCGACATCGCCGTCATCGACTTTGTGCGCACCATACCACCCCAGGTAAAAATTAAGGGCCTGGTGGAAAAATATATCCTGAAGCAATTGGCAAAGAAATTTTTGCCGCTCGAAATCAGCAATCGTCAAAAATTTGCATGGGTGGCCCCGGGTAGCAATCAACTTCTCAAAAATAAGACCGAGTGGGTGCACGACATGCTGTCGCCGGAGCGCATCAAACGACAAGGCTACTTCAATAGTGAAACCATCGAACGACTGAAGCAAAAATATCAGAAAGACAATTTCAAACTGAATCTTCCCTACGACAGCGACATCCTCATGGTGGTGCTCACCTTCAATATTTTCCTCGAAGTGTTTGACATGCCCGACTACAACGGATAACAACACCCGATAGCGGATACGGAATCGATACGCTACTAAATTGGAGAGCAGACTATAGACTATTTGTTATTTATGGCATACAAACACAAGCTTCTTATTGGCGGCATAGGCGACGACGCCCACTCGGTGGGCATACGGCTACTTGAACTGGGGTTTTGCGAAGCCGACTTCCAGGTCAAGAACATCGGGATACGAAACGACACTGAACTTTTCTTCGAACTCGCTTCGCATTTCGACATCATGATGATCTCGAACAAAAACGGTCACGCCGAATTGTATCTGCAAGATTTTGCCGCCAAACTGGCGCTGTTCAGACTGTCGAACAATTCGCCAAAGCTCTGGTATCTGGGCGGCAGCCTGTCGGTGAGCGAGTCCGATTTTCATATCAAGAAAAAATTTCTGGGCATGGGATTCACCAACGTCTACCCCCGGCCCATCGGCTTTCAGGAAGTGTTGAGCGATATCAAAAAAGATATTCACCGCCACGACATTCCGAAGCGTCCCATCAATGAAAAGGACAGCATCACCAACTATGAGCGCACGTTCGACTACGAAGGAATTATGAACCGGAAGCTGACACGCGAAGAGATGGACGTTCAGCGAAAAGCAGTGTTGCGCGAATGGCCCACAGGCAACGATGTGTCGATGCTGAACTATTCAGGAAGGTATGTGAAGTCGCTTGACAAAATGCTGTGGAAAAATAAAATCGAAGGCCGGGCGCCCCTCTTTCAACCGAGGACCGGTGTGGCCGACATCGAACAACAAATATCCAAACTGAAGTATCTGGAGAGCGAGGGCAGCGACGTGAGCTCGGTTCAACTTGATGCTGCGTCGCGTGCAAAAATGTATGACAAGGCACAGTTGGGTTGTGAGCTGAGCCGGGAACGAAAGACCTCGCAGCTGAACGGATTTCCTATTCCAATTTATGGAACCAAGGAAGTGAGACGGCTGGTGAACTCGGTGAGGAAACCCTTTCAACTTCGCGCGGGTGGTCCCGACCATCGTTTCACCTACGAGATCGCCCTCAACTCGGGCATCTCCGGGCTTGAGGGCGGCTTCATCTGCTACACGATGCCATACGACAAATTAACGAGCCCGACCACGGCACTAAAAAACTGGCAGTTCATTGATCGCCTGGGTGCACTATACGAAGAGTTGCACGGCGTGCTCATCAACCGCGAATGCTTTGGTGTGCTCACGGCCACCCTCATCGAACCCTCCATTGCCATTGTGGTGAACATCATACAGGCGTTGGTGGGTGCGCAACAGGGCATCAAGAGCATTTCCACCGGCTATGCCGAACAAGGCAACCGGGCACAAGACATTGCCGCAGTGCACGTGCTGGAAGAACAGGTAAACAAATATCTCGGGCAACACCGGTTCTATGGCTGCAAAGTCACAACGGTCTATCACCAGTTTATGGCGGCCTTTCCTTCCGAACAAGCAAAGGCCGAAGAGTTGATTTTCAATTCGTCTATCACGGCAACGCTTGCCGGTGCAACAAAGGTGATGATAAAGACCGCCGTGGAAGCCATCAAAATTCCCGACCGGTTCGACAACGCCCGGTCGCTTCACCTCTCGAAGAAAGCCGCCGCGCTGGCCAAAACATTCAACATTGACCAACACAAAGTTGAAGTCGAAAAAAATCTGATCCGCCGCGAGGTCACACAAATCATGAATGCCATCCGCGACCTGGGCAACGGACAGATTGCCGTGGGCGCCGTGAAGGCCATCGAACTGGGCATCATCGACATACCGTGGTCGCCCAACATCTACAACAAGAACAAGGTTGTTTGTGTACGCGATGTTGACGGTGCCATACGGTTTTATGATTTCGGAAGCCTGCCGTTTGACGAAGCCACGAGAACCTTTCACAGGGAGAAGGTGATGGTTCGAAAAAACATGGAACGCGAATCGAGCATTTTCTCGCTTCTTGAAAAAGATCTTAGTCGCATTTGGAAAAACGACTACAAGCGCTGGCCGCTCGATGGCATTTATGTGAACTGATGCACCACAGTTTCCAACACATTCATCAAAACGACATAATCGAATTCTAAATGGATAAGAAAGTTTTATTTTCGGTACTCGATCAGGTGGCGGCACAACGCCCCGGCGCCATTGCCATAGAAGATCCCAAGGGTCAATTAACCTATGGCCGCCTCACAGGCGACGCAAATCGCATGGCAAATTGCCTGGTGAAAGAAGGTGTTAAAAAAGGCGAAGGCGTTGGCGTTTTTATGAATTGCAGCATCCCCTTTGTGACCACTATTCTGGGTGTTAATAAGGCCGGTGGAATGTACATGGCCCTCGATGTGGAGTATCCCATCAAACGAATGGAGTACATCCTGAACCATGTCAAACCTGGTGTTATCGTGACCGACGAAGTCTATCGCGACAAACTGCTGGTGCTGCTGCATGAACTTGCTTTCACGAGCGCATTTGTGAAGCGTGTCATTGTGGTGTCGGAAGAAGGAACGTTGTTTACGGCACTGACCCGCGAAGGCGATGACTTTCGAGTGACGGACGAAAACCGCTATCCGGACACGGCAGTCGATGTGGTGGTAGACGGCGAAGACAGCATGTATCTGGTGAACACGTCCGGCTCTACGGGCAACCCCAAGATGATTGAAGGCTATCATAAAAGCCTGAGTCATTTTGTGCACTGGGAAGTGGGCGAGTTTCAGTTGGACTCTAGCACGCGGGGTTGTGTGCTGGCGCGCATGTCGTTCGATCTGAGTTTGCGCGAAATGTTTGCGCCACTGCTGGCCGGCGGAACGCTCTGCATTCCGGAAGCCGAAATAAAATCGCAGCCGATAAAACTGCTGCAATGGATCGGCGAAAAACGCATCACGCTAATTCACCCTATTCCTTCCATCTTTCGCTTGTTGATGAAGGAGATTTTGCACGACACCGATCTGGCAAAACACGTTCAGCATTTTCAAAACATTTTGTTTGCAGGAGAGGCGCTGTTTGGAAAAGACCTTGCCGACTGGCGCACCATTGGGGGCAACAAAGCATCGCTCGCCAATTTGTATGGCCCTTCGGAAACGACGCTGGCGAAAATCTGCAATCGCATTCATGATAAAGTATATCAAACCAACGAAATTATTCCGCTTGGCAAACCCCTTCCCAATGCAGCGATATTAATCATCGACGATGGTCTGTTGTGCAACCCCAACGCCATTGGTGAAATTCATGTAAAAACGCCTTTTCGCTCGAAGGGCTACTACCGCGAACCTGCTATGACGCAGGACAAGTTTATTCAAAACCCGCTGCACAACGAATATGAAGACATCGTATATCGCACCGGCGATTTGGGACGATGCCTCGAAGACGGAACCATTGTGTTTGCGGGCCGGCAAGACAGCCAGGTGAAGATCAGGGGAAATCGCGTGGAACTGTCTGACGTGGAACGCGCTATCCTGAACTATCCAAACGTGAACCAGGTGGTGGTGTTGCCCGTCCGAAGATCGGACGGCGACTATGTGTTGACATGCTACTACATTTCGAACGCCTTCGTTGACCATGGAAAACTGCATGCCTTTCTGAAAGACTACCTTCCCGAATACATGTTCCCGTCATACTACATTCACCTGGATGAGTTTCCGTTGAATTTGAATGGCAAGATCGATCGCAAGGCATTGCCGCAACCCGAAGATCTTTTGTACGATCAATTGTCGTATGAGGCACCAAACAATCCGCTGGAGGAAAAGCTTTCGCAGATCTGGGCCGACGTGCTGAACCTTAAAAAAGTAGGCGTCAACAATTCGTTCTACGAACTGGGTGGCCACAGCCTGAGCGTTACGCGCGTGTTGTTCCGCATCAGCAAACAATTTTCCATCGATGTTTCGCTCCGCGATATTTTTGACAACCCGACCATTAAAAAACTGGCCGTGTTGCTGACCGACCGCGGCCTTTCCAAATACAAACCCATAGTGCCCATTGAACGGCAAGCCTATTATCCTTTGTCGTTTGTGCAAAAAGACATTGCCACCCTGCTGGCACGCGGCGAAAACATTCCCGACAAAATCACCACGGCGTTTGTGTGGCTCGACAGCCTCGACAAAGACGTGCTCCGGAAAGCACTCGACCAGCTGGTGCAACGACACGAAGCGTTGCGCACAACCTTTCACACGGTTTCGGGCGAGATGCAACAAAAGGTGAACGGCAACATCCACTATGCTATGAAGTATCTGGATGAAAGCTTCAATAGCCAGGATCACCAGGCCATCATGGCGCAATATTTTGAAGTGGAGTCGCGACAGGAGTTTGATCTGGAGAACGGACCGCTCCTCAGCGTTGCCGCGATCAAGTTGTGTCCCAACAAATATTTTGTGACGTTCACCACGCATTTGATGATCAGCGATGCCTGGTCGACGGGCGTCATGGTGGGCGATTTTCTGAAGCTCTACAAAAACATTTTCGACGGATCGGCAACATCGCTGGCGCCGCTAAAGGTGCACTACAAAGACTATGTTGCCTGGCTGGAAGAGTCGGTTTCGGGCGAGCGCGCCAATCGCTATAAAAGCTATTGGTCAAACATGCTCGCCGGCGAGTTGGCGTTGGTGGATCTTGCAACAGACTATGAGCGAAAAGCAAATGCTGCATGGAACGTGAAGGCGTTGTTTGCCACACTGAACACCTCCATCCACCGCGGTTTGGTTGCGCTCGGCGAACGACACGACACCACTGTCTTTAGTGTGTTTCTCACATGCGTCAATGTGCTGCTGCACCGCTACACCGGACGAAAAGATCTGGTGACGGGCACACCGGTGGTTGGCCGCGACCACGCCGACCTGGAAAATGTGGTTGGCAATTTTGTCAACATCATCCCGCTGAGAACACGCATCGATGAGACCGAAACGTTTTCAAGTGTTCTCAACAGAGTGAAAGACGGGGTGCTCGGTGCCTACCAACATCAGCTCTATCCCGACCGCTTCATTAGAGACGATGTGCGCGCCACCGGAGCAGACCATCTTCAACCGCTGTTCGATGTGCTGGTGCAGTGCCAGTCGTTGCCGTCGTTTGTCGACCAGAGCACAGACGGCATCCGCATTGAAGCCTATCGAAGCGCGGTGAAAGGGAACTATCATAAAGTTGACCTGACGTTCGATCTCATGGTGAATGCCGATCAGGCCAGCACAATAGAAATAGAATACGATGCCCAACTTTTTAGCGATGCGTCGGCAGATGCCATCAAAGAGAACCTGGTGCAAATTATTCAAACCGTGCTGCACAACGGCGACGTGCCGCTATCGGAAATTCAATTGATTTCGTCGGCGGAGGAAGAGGAAGAGGCGCTGCAATTTAGGCAGGCCATGTTAAGCATATAGACAAGAAGACATCGGCACCGACAATATCGGGGCAGTAAATAATAGCGGGTAATTTTCTTTTTCAGGGTTAGTATGAATTCATCAGTTTTTCTTGGGGTGTTTGAAGGTCACGTCGCCGCCTACCCGAACCGGGTGGCGGTAGACGCTGGCCAAATCAGGGTCACTTACGAGACGCTGCATGCAAATGCTATGCGCCTGAACAACGCGTTGCAAACACTGGCTGTGCGCCGTGGCACAATCGTGGCCGTGGCCATGTTGCCGGGCGCAGATCACCTGACTGCCGCGTTGGCCATTCTCAACGTCGGCGCCGTGTATGCACCCATTGACATGGACGCGCATTCGCGCAGGCAGAATAAAACCTTTGAACAGAGTCCGTGCGAGATCATCATCGCCGACGAGCAAACGGCCGATGAAGTCATGATGCGCCCGTCGTTTCGGATGCGCGTTGGAGCAATTATGCTTGTGGTGAAGAACGGCGAGGTAAGTAGCTTTCGTTGTGACGCGGCCGGTTTCGCGCCGTGCGACCTGCTGTCGTGGCAGACGGCGCGTGAACGCGGAGGTCAGGCCTTTAGCATGGCGGGTTATTTGCCGCATGGATCGTGGCAAGGCGGCCAGGGCAAATTGACGCTGGAAAGTTATGAAAGCCTCGACCACGTGCTGCAATGGGAAGCCACAACGCTGCAAGTGAATGCCGACGCCCGCATGGCCTATGTGGCTCACGGAAACTTTGATTCGTCTTTGCGCGACATGCTGTTGCCGTTGTTTGCCGGGGCCACACTCTGCATTCCCGATGCGACGGCAAGTAACGATATTCAGAAATTCTCTACGTGGCTGGTAGCGCAGCAGATCACACTGCTGCATTGCGCGCCATCTTTTTTCAGAGCGCTGACCAGCGCATGGCACAACCGCGATGAAACGCAGGCACCAGGTTTTGATTCGCTCAGACACATCGTGATGGCCGGCGAAACGCTCAACAACGAAGACGTGTTGGCGTGGCGTGCACAGGTAAGCAACGTGGCGTTGATAAACATGTTTGGTCCGGCGGGCACCACGCTTCCGCGCACATACCACCACGTTCGCGAAGTGTCAGGTCCTCCACATCAGGCGGTGCATGCAGGCAAGGCCATCGACAACACGTTTGTGGCCGTCATCAACAACAACAAACTTTGTCGCATCGGAGAAATTGGCGAGCTCTATGTCATCACGCCGTTCAAGGGCGCTGACTACGCCGATGAATCTTCCACAAGCGATGGCGACTGGGTACAAAATCCACTCAATCCCGAACGGCAACTGATCCTGAGAACACGGACACAGGGGCGATATCTGCGCGACAGGAATATTGAGATCATAGAATCGGATCGCGAAAACACTACCGGCAAAAAGGAAGCGCCAGCGGTTTCGAACCGGGGAATTCCTTTGCTGCCCCACGCCGACGGCTATGAACTATCCAACTCGCAAAAGCGCGTGTGGATCATGTATGAAACCGACAACAAGGCGCTATACAATGTGCCCTATGCCTTTCAGTTTGACGGCCCGTTGCAAGTGGCAGCGTTTTGCAAAGCCATAGAACGCGTGGTGCAGCGACACGAAATTTTGAGAACCACATTTTTGGCGGCCGACAACGGCCCCCGCCAATTCATACATCCCTTTCACGCGCCCGTGCACGGCGTTGCCTTCCGCGACCTTCGCGCCGAGGCAGCGAACGAGGCCTTGGCGTTGAACATTATCACGCAGGAGTCTAACACGATATTCGACCTGGAGACGGGGCCGTTGTTCAAAGCAACACTCCTCCGGCTGACCGACGACAGCTTCAAGTTTCTCTTTGTTACCCACCACATCATCAGCGATGCTTGGTCGATGGAGATTCTGATCGACGAAGTGCTGGCGCTCTATGAAGCATTTGCCAAGGACCAAGCCGACCCGTTGCAGCCGTTGACCATACAATATAAAGAGTATGCGCATTGGCAAAACCGTCAGCTGGCCGATGGCAGCGAAGGGGTGAACAGGCACAAACAGTTTTGGCTGAACGAGCTCAAGGGAAAGCCGACCACGGTAGACCTTCCGTTGGATTTTGCCCGACCGGCCGTGCGAACCTATGAGAGCGAAACCCTGGCCGTGTCCATCGACGGCGAAACAAAACGTGGGCTGGAGCAACACTGTCAGCGAATCGGTGCCACGCCCTTCATGGCATTTGTGGCGGCACTAAACATTGTGCTCGCAAAACACGCCCGGCAAAATCATGTCACCATCGGCTTTCCGGTGGCGGGCCGTGAGCATCATCAATTGGAAAACCAGATTGGAAACTACATCAACACCATTCCGATCCGGACGGTGATCGACCCAAATAGAACTTTTCACGATTTTTTTCAGGACGTGAAAAGACACGTACTGGAAGTGTTGGATCACCAGATCTACCCGTTCAACCAGCTTGTCGAAGATCTTGATTTGCCCCTGGACAGAAGCCGCAATGTTATTTTTGATGTGGGGTTTACCTACGACAAAGGCAATGCGTTGACGGTGGGCCACCAAGGAAGAAATCTGTCGGGTGTGGAAGTTTGCGCGCTTGAAAATGGTTTCAACCTGGTGAAGACAGATCTGTGGGTGAAGGTTATGGAAATGCACTATGGTTTTTCAGTTACCATTTCCTATAACATCCGCCTGTTCCGCGCACCCGTTGTGCAAAAATATCTTACCGACATAAAATTCCTCATCGAAAATATTGCCGCGCCTCAGGACCACACCATTCAAACACTGATCGATTTGTTAAACGATAATCAGCAGCGTTTGGAAATGGCCAGCAGCAAGATCATCAAAACGAAAAATCTCAATTCGCTTCGCACAATACTGCAAAAGACAAGCCGATAAGGCGGCGTGTTGTGCACGACGGTTCTAATTCTTATTCACATCGATTTTTATGAGCGAGAACATGCAGACAAGATTTCGGCTGTCGCCGGAACAAAGACGTCAGTGGGTGATTCGGGATAGATTTCATTTCTATCAGCAGTGCGTAGTGCAATTGACCGGCCCGTTGAACACGGGGGCGTTGATCGAAAGCATCGGTCGCGTGGTGAGACGACACGAAGGGCTGCGCACGAAATATGTCACGCTGCCGGAATTTTCGTTTCCGCTTCAGGAAGTGCAGGCCGGCGTGGCCTTCGACACGGTCATCAACAGCGATGCCGACAAGAAGCAAGCTGCAAGCAACCAACCGTCTGTGCCCGTGGGATTCCCCGCGCACAGCCCGGAAAAAAACTTTCCCCTCTACATTGAACTTACACGGCATAGCCACAGCGATCATGCATTAACCATCACATTGCCTGCCAGCGCGGCCGACAGCACGTCGGTGATCAACATCGTGCGCGAGATCAGCGCCGTCTATGGACAAGACACACTGCTGAACGATGCGGAGATCGCGCAGTATGGCCATTTTTCGGAATGGCAAAACGAATTGGTTGCCTTGCCGGAAGACGACGCAACGGAATTCTGGAAGAAGTATGACTATCAACGCGGCAACGAAAATTTGCTCTCCTTCCACCGTAAACCAGACCCATCAAAAAAACTGTTGTACTCAGTAAAAACCTTGAAAGTCGGCCAAGCCCTGGGCGACCACCTGAAACGTGTCGCCCACATGGCTCAGGCTGACTTATCAAGGACAATGCTGGCCTGCCTGGCTGTGCTGCTGAGAAATCATATCGGAAGCAACACGTTCACCATCGGATTTGTTAACACCGAACGCAACTATGAAGAGCTGAAGCCCGTGGTGGGCTTGTTGTCAAAAACATTGCCCGTCATTGTTGAGGTAGATCCGGAGCTGACGTTTTCAAATTTCGTCGGCAAGCTCGTGCAGGCTGTTGAATCGGTGGTGGCACTGGAAGATTACTTTGCATGGCCCGACGAGCGCCCGCAAACAAGCGACACACCATATTTTAAAATAGGATTTGAATACCTGTCGGTAGCCGGAACAACGGTCACACAAAACGACGTTCAGTTTTCGATCGTAGACCTGAAGAGTCTGAATGATATTTTTGATTTGAAGGTTTCATGTCTCGACCTGGGCGACACGCTTCAGGTAGACTTTGAATACAACAGCGAGATGTTAACAGACGAGGCCATCACGGTATTGATGGCGCAGTTGGAAACGTTGTTTGTGGCCGTATCGGATGGCGATCAGCGTGTGAAAGATATCGACATCCGAGGCAAAACCGAGATCGGAAAAATACTTTCAAAATTCAGCCAGTCGGCACAAACCATTCCGTTTTCCAAAACCGTTGTCGCCTTGTTTGAAGAAACGGTGGCGCGCTATGCTAACGCGGCGGCGGTTGAATTTGGCGACGAGGTTCTTTCTTACCAAACTTTGAATGCGCGCGCCAATCAGGTGGCCCGGGCCCTGCAAACCGTCCACGGTGTGGCACCAGGTTCAACGGTGGCCTTGCGCGTGGCGCGTTCAGAAAAAATGATCGTGTTGCTGCTCGGCATCCTGAAGGCCGGTGCGGTGTATGTGCCGATCGATGTCAACGTGCCGGAAGAACGTGTACGGTTTATTCTGGAAGACTGCAGTGCGAAGGCCCTGATAACCGACAATGTGCTGGATGGCCTGCAAGTGCCACAGCTCTCTTACGAACATTTTTCATCCCCACTACACGATGAAAAGAATGACCCTGCTCTGGCGCGAAATTGTGCTGATCCCGTTTATATCATTTATACTTCGGGGTCAACAGGAAATCCTAAAGGTGTTATTGTTGCTCATACGTCCCTAGTCAACTATGTTGACTGGTTTGCCAGTGAAAATAAAATTTCTGCCGGTGCCCGAACATTACTGTTGTCGTCCATTGCATTTGATCTGTGCTACACGAGTTTGTGGACGTCGTTGCTCACCGGGGGCACATTGTGTGTGCTACCCGAAATGAAATACCTCGAGTCGGCGGTGCTGGCCGAGCGGCTGGTGCGTCACCGGATCGACTACATCAAGCTGACACCGTCGCACTTCAGCATCCTTATAAACGATCCCTACTTTGAAACCAATGTTGCCCGCTATAACCTCAGCCTCATTGTGCTGGGTGGCGAAGTTTTGCAGGTTGACGACCTGGAGAAATATTTTCAACACCGAAGCGATGTAGTGTTTTTACATCACTACGGCCCCACCGAGGCAACAATCGGAACCATCGCAGAGCGTGTAACGCATGCAGCGTTCAATGCCTTTAAAAGAAAAGTAGTGCTGGGCCGACCCATCACCAACAACGCCATTTATATACTTGACGAAACCGGCAGCCCCTGTGCCATCGGATGTTCGGGAGAGTTGTGTGTGGCCGGTCGCGGACTGGCCTTGGGATATTTGAATCGCGATGAGCTTATGCAAGCCGTCTTTGTGAACAACCCGTTCGATGCCGGCGCCATGCTATATAAGACCGGCGACTACGGAAGATGGATGCCCGACGGAAAAATTGAATTTCTGGGGCGCCGCGACAACCAGGTCAAGATAAGAGGATACCGTATCGAAGTCGGCGAGATTGAAGAGACGTTCAAGAAACACGATGGCGTGAAGCATGCCGTTGTGCTGGCCGACAAAGATGAAAACAAGGAATGGCAGTTGACCGGCTACGTGGTGGCCGACGCGCCAGTGGATATAACGGCGTTGCAGAATTTTTTGAAACGCCAACTCCCCGGCTACATGATTCCCGCAGCGGTGGTGCAGGTAGATGCAATGCCCCTCACGGCAAATGGAAAAGTAGATCGCAAACTGTTGCTCGCAAAACGCGACGCGATGGCGGACGAGACAACGTATGTTGCACCACGCACACCCCTGGAAGGCGACATGGCCGCGATATGGCAACGCGTTCTTCAAAAAGAGCGTGTTGGAATTGACGACGACTTCTTCAGGCTGGGTGGCCATTCGTTGAAAGCCACACAGCTGGTATCAAAAATATTTAAAGAGCTTGGTTTCAAAATCAAGCTGGCCGACGTGTTCGAAAACCCCACCATCAAACAACTCATGCTGGTGATTGTGCCCGATAGCCAGGCCGACTACACGCCCATCGACAAGGTTGCAGAAGCAGAATATTATGAAGTGAGCCACGCGCAAAAAAGATTGTGGTTTATTCACCAGTTTGACGATATGCAAAATGCATACAACATTCATAGTGCCAGTTGGATAAAAGGTGCGCTGGATGTGTGCGCATTGGAGCGTGCGTTCGAAACGCTGCAGCACCGTCACGAGAGCCTGCGCACAACCTTCGTGAGTGTGGATGGCCAGCCAAAGCAAAAAATCAGTAAAACCTGCACGCTGAAAATTTCTTTCCTGGACCTCAGTGACATGCCCGACCCCGAGGCCATCGCGTGCGACATGGCCAAAGACGAAGCCAACGTTATTTTTTCGTTGGAAAACGGTCCGCTGATGAATGTGAAGATTTTGCGGGTGTCGGATACGCTGCACGCCTTTATGTTGACCATGCACCACATCGTTTCGGATGGCTGGTCGATGCAGGTGTTGATGAACGAATTGATTGAGCTCTACAGCGCCTACGGCCGTGGCCAGGAAAATCCGCTGGAGCCGTTGAAGATTCAGTATAAAGATTATTCCGGCTGGCATAAACATATGGTCGCCGACGAAGAACGTTACTGGCTCAGCAAATTGGCTAACCTGCCGGAGCTGGTCAACCTGCCTCACGATGCCGTGACGCGGAGCGAACAGAGCACCGAAGACATCTATCGGAAAGTGACCCTTACCGAAGAAACGAGCACAGCATTGCGCCGTTTCGCCAACACCAACCAAACCACGGTGTCGAATGTGATGCTCACCGTGTATACGTTGTTCATCAACAAAATCAGCGGGCAAGACGATTTTCTTATCGGCGTCGGCCATGCCAATCGCAACCACCCGGATGTTGAAAATCTGATCGGTTTTTTTGTGAACATCCTCGCCATTCGCGTACAGTTTTCGAACGACACCACCATCGAGAGCGCGTTGCGCCAGGTGAGTCTTCACAGTCTGGAAGCCCTTGAGCATTCCAACTATCCATTCAACTTGCTTGTAGAGAAGCTCTGCAAGGAACGCTACTCCAGCAGACAACCGTTGCTCAACGTCATGTATGACTACAAGAACTACAATGCCTTGTTGACGCCGGCCGATCACAAAAACGATGATGCGTTGCTGGAAGTATCACCCATGCCCGCGTTGCGAAACCCGTCTAAATTCGACCTGACGTTATTTGTTTCGGAAACTGCTGACGACATCGCATTTTATTTTGAACATAACGACGAACGCATCGGCGATGAAACCATACACTATTTCTACGGTGTGTTTCATGAATTGATCCACTACGTAGTGCATGCCGAAGCCGTCGTTGCCAGCGAGCAACTTGCCGACACCACCGTGTTTAACTAAATAAAGACGTACACCATGGCCATCAACACAGAAACGATGCGGTTTTTCGCACATGCCAAACACGATCAGAAAATCGCACTGTCCACCGTACAAAAGGAGAATTTTACCTTTGGCGAATTGGCAGCGCGCGTGAACGAGGTGGTGACGCAGCTGTCGGACCGCGTGCAGGCGGGAAGTGTGTTGATCTGCGCAGAAAAAACCGAGTTGGTTGTGATCGCGGTCATCGCCTGTCTGAAATTGAAACTGCCGGTGGTGGTGATAGATCGCACGGTGAATGCTGACGATGTTGCAGAGCTTGTGGAGCAACACCACGTGCGCTTGAGCATAGGCGACACCACGCTCGATCAACTTCCGCCAACCACCGGCCGTGCAACACCACGTGCATGGCACCCCAGCACCACCGTGGCGCTATACACCCGCGACGAAAATGGTCTGCGTACAAATGTTTTTGCGGTGGCCGACCTGCAAACAATTTTTTCAGACCTCACCAACGCTGCCGCCGTGCAGGGCAACGATCACTTGCTCATTGTGGAAGGTGTTCCGTTTGCCGTTTGCCTGATAGACACCCTGTGGGCGCTGGCAAAATATATCCCCGTTGTGATACGAAACATTCATGATGTGTCTGACGCATTGGTTGACGAAGACGATGTGTTGATGGACTTTAGTCTTTTTTATTTTGGATCGTCGCCCGAAGCAGAACAAGAGGACGACAAGTATGCGCTGGTGAAAGAGTCGGTTATCTATGGCGATGCACACGGCTATTCGGCCGTGTGGACTCCGGAGCGCCACTTCAATGCCTTTGGCGGATTGTTTCCCAACCCCTCGGTGTTGGGTGCGGCCCTGGCCATGATTACAAAAAATGTACAGATCCGCACGGGCAGCATTGTGTCGCCTTTGCATCATCCGATACGCATTGCTGAAGACTGGGCTGTGATCGATAACTTGTCGCAAGGACGCGGCGCGTTGTCTTTTGCGTCGGGCTGGCAACTGAATGATTTTGTTTTTTATCCCGACCACTATGCCAACCGACACCAGGTCATGCTGAAACAGATCGAAGACGTGCGAACGTTGTGGGCAGGGCAGTCGATCCCCTGCAAGAATGGGGTGGACGAAGTGATCGATGTTCGCATTTTTCCGCGCCCCGTGCAAACGGAGTTGCCCATCTGGATCACCGTGTCGGGAAAGACCGAGTCGTTTGTAGATGCCGGAAAGCTTGGCGCAAACATTCTGACACACTTGCTCTGGCAAGATCCCGATGAGCTTATCGAAAAAATAAAAGCCTATCGGGCCTCGCTTCGGGCAAGCGGCTTCGACCCCGCGTCACGAACGGTGTCGGTAATGGTTCACACCTTTGTGGGCCTGGACGACGACAACGTGCGGGCTGCTGTCCGGGAGCCGTTAAAAGAATACATTAAATCGTCTGTTCACCTCATCGAGACCATGACCAAAAGCAGCGTCAACTCGTCGCAGACAAAGAAAGACAACATCGGTCGCTATGGACATATCGAAGCGGGCATTCAGGAAGATTTGTTTGAAGAACTGCTTGAGCTGGCCTTCAATCGCTTCTTTGAAAACGCCGCGCTCCTGGGTTCGCCCGAGCGCTGTCATAACATTGTGAAAAAACTGAAAGGCTATGGCGTGACCGAACTGGCGTGTCTGATCGATTTCGGATTGGCAAAATCGGAGGTCATGGAAAGTTTGAAACACCTTACGCAATTCAAACACGCCTATTCCACAAACCACACCAACAAATTTAAAGTATCGCTTGTGCGATGCAGTGAAGATCACGAGCTGCGCGTGCATGCAAATAGCGAGGGACTTCGCGCCGTACGAAAAATTATGGTAAGTCACCCTTCGTTTTATTCTGTGAACAATCGCAATGATGTTGAGTATCCCAGCGAGGCCATCGAAATGGAGAAATACCTCGCCGCCGGCGCCGCCGGCGTTCTTTCAACAGACGATCAACATGCAGCGGCATTCAACGCGTTGATTACGGACGAATTCTAATCGTTCGCCGCACCTTACATCCTGAAAAAACATACCCCGACTATTACGCATCAACAAATGAAACTTTCAAGTATCAAGCTTCAGTCACTTGGGTTGGAGGCAGATCTCGCCGAGCTCTACCAGAAAATAAACAACACCCGAACCGACTGTCCCAGGAATAAGAGTGTGGTCGATATATTTCAAGACATGGTCGCGAAGTATCCCGACAAAACGGCCATAGCGCTCAACGATGTTCGGGTTACCTATTGTGAACTGGATGAGCGGTCTAACAAAATGGCGCACTGGTTGATCGGTCGCGGTGTGAAAAAAGAATCCGCGGTAGCGATCTACCTCGATCGTTCCATAGAAATGGTGGTGGCCATCATGGGCATTTTGAAAGCGGGAGGAGCCTATCTTCCCCTCAACCATGAATATCCCATTGAGCGCAACCGGAACATGATCGCCGAGGGAAAGGCATCCGTGTTGATCTCGGAGACTGCGTTTATCCGCGAAGCAAACATGCTGCAATGGCTGTGCAACGACCTGCTAACCGTGTTGTGTGTCGACGGTGTGGATTTTTACAATCTCGAAGAACGGGCAAACCCGTTGATGAAGAAAGAACTTTGGGAATACATTGGCGAAACGGCCGACGACGATATCGCCGGCGGTGGCTGGACCAATAGCTATACAAAGGAAAAGTTCAGTCGGCAGATGATGGATGAATATTCCGTGAATGCCTATCTGAAACTGCAATCGTATCTCGATCCCACAAAAAAAGTATTGGAGATCGGGTGTGCTTCCGGCATCACCATGTATCGCATTGCGCCTTATGTTAAAAGTTATTATGGCACCGACATTTCGAACGCCATCATATCCTACAACGAACAACGGTGTGCCGACGAAGGAATCGACAACATACGGCTGAAGTGTTTGGGCGCGGGCGATATTGATTTGATCGACGAAAAGGATTTCGACATCATTATCATCAACAGTGTGATCCAGGCCTTCAACGGGTTGAACTATCTGCGCCAGATCATTCGGAAGTGCTACGACCTGTTGGGCGACAAAGGCATCGTGTTTGTTGGCGATGTGATGGACCTCGACAAAAAAGCAGCGATGGTCAACTCCATCCATGAGTTTAAGCGACACAACCCCATGGCCAACACCAAGCTCGATTTTTCGAACGAGCTTTTTGTGAGCAGGCGCTTCTTTGACGACCTGCGCGTGGAAATTGCTGGCATCGACAAAGTTTTTCACAGCGAAAAGATCTTCACCATTCCAAACGAACTCACCGACTTTCGCTACGACACCATATTGTCGGTAGACAAGTCGCGCTGCGATGTTGACAAACAAATCGCAAAACATAAACAGCAATTCGATCGCCTCGTGCTGAACAACATGCCCGCCACACCGTGTGGTGTGCAGGTCTCACCCGACCAGTTGTCGAACATCATGTTCACATCGGGGTCCACGGGCATTCCCAAGGGTGTTCAGATCGAACATCGCTCCATCATTCGCCTGGTGGTGAACTCTGATTTTTTGGATGTGCGCCCCAGCGACCGTTGGCTTCAAACCGCAGAGATTTCGTTCGATCCGTCGTGCATGGAAATATTCGGCGCCCTGCTCAATGGTGCCACGTTGTGCCTGGTGTCGAAAGAATGTTTGCTCGACAGCGAAGCGCTGCACCGCTATATGGTGGAGCACGACATCACCATACTGCAACTGGTGTCGGCCCTCTTTCATGAATTGTCGTCGCAAAAGCCGGCGTTGTTTTCGAGTGTGCGCAGACTGGTGGTGGGCGGAGAGGTGTTGTCGCCGTTGCGTGTCAAGCTGGTGAAGCAGGCCTGTCCGAAGTTAACCATCGTGAACGCCTATGGGCCAACCGAAAACTGCGTTGTGTCTACGGCGTTTGAGGTAGATCAGGAGTATGAAAAAATCCCCATCGGCAAACCCATTTCCAATTCGGGCTTGTATGTGATGGATGCCGATTTACAATTGAAGCCCGTGGGCATCGTTGGAGAGCTGTTTGTTTTTGGAGAAGGACTTTCGCGGGGCTATCTGGGCAACGAAGAGTTTAACAATACCAAGTTTGTGCCGCACCCGTTCATTCCGGGCGAGCGAATGTATCGCACGGGCGATCTGGTTCGGCTGCGGCCGGATCTGAATTTGGAATTTATCGGACGCAAGGATTCGCAGGTAAAAATAAATGGTCATCGCGTCGAATTGCTGGAGATCGAATCGGCCATAAAAAACATTCTTCAAACCGACCAGGTGCTCATTGCCCTCAAGGGAGGCAACAAGGTGTTGTGCGCATACGTTTCGCTGGCCCACGACCTTTCGGTTGACGTCATCAAGAAATTGCTGGCCATCCGCTTGCCCGAACACATGGTGCCGGTGCACATCATCAAGATTGCAAAGTTTACCTTAACACCCAATGGAAAGATCGACGTGCTGGCGTTGCCCGAACCCGATCTTGCCGGCGAAAGCGCACAGGAAATTACGGCCCCTGAAAACGCCGCAGAAGAAAATCTGCTGGCCATTTTCAAAGAGGTTTTGCAGCTCGAAAAAATCGGCGTCACCCACAACTTCTTTCAGCATGGCGGCCACTCGCTGCTGGCAACGCAACTTCTGTCGCGACTCAACAGGGCATTCAATACCAACATCAGGCTCAAGTCCATCTTCAACTATCCCACGGTGCGCAGCCTGGCGCCAACCCTGGCCAAAGCAAACGCCGTCGTGTTCGAAGAGATCGCACCGGTGGCCGCGCAACGCTACCACGAATTGTCGCACGCGCAACAGCGGCTGTGGGTTCTCAACCACATGCCCGAATACCGAACGGCCTATAACATGACCGATGCCTATTCCTTTAAGGGCACGCTGCAGGTTGATTTGCTGGAGAAAGCTTTTTGCACCATTGTGCAGCGCCACGAAATTTTGCGCACTGTGTTTACGATGGTGGATGGCCACCCGATGCAGGAAATTGTGGACAGCAACACGTTTGATTTTTCGCTGCAGCAGGTCGACCTGCGAACAGATTATAATCGCGACGTCACAGCAAAGACCCTCGTCACACAACAGGCGTCGCAGGTTTTTGATTTGGAAAAAGGTCCGCTTATAAAGGCCACGCTGCTCCGGTTGGAAGAGACAAACTTCACGTTTGTTATCAGCATGCACCACATCATTGGCGACGGCTGGTCGTTTTGGGTATTGATAAAGGAGGCGCTTGAGCTCTACAATGCTTACGCCCGCAACCTTGCACCAAACCTCGAACCATTAAAGATTCAATATAAAGACTACGTGGCGTGGCAAAACAAAATGCTGAGACACCAGGGCGTGGACACGCTTGAAAAATACTGGAAGCGTCAGTTGGGCGATGCACCACCCGCGTTAAACTTGCCTATTGATTTTCCCCGGAAGGAGACAAAGACATCGAAGGCTAAGCGTATCATCTTTACGCTGTCGGAAGACGAGAGCAAGTTCATGGTTGAGTCGAGCCGCAAAGAAGGGGTCACGTTGTTTATGTATGTGCTGGCGATGATAAACGTGATGCTCTATCGCTACACAAAGCAGACAACGCTCACCGTGGGAACACCCATTGCCGGTCGCCATCACCAGGCGCTCGAAAACCAAATTGGCCTGTATCTGAACACGCTGGCCCTGCGAACAACGGTTGACCCCGAGCGCAACTTTGGCGTCTACCTCAATAAAATAAAGGATGCCACACTGGAGGCGTTCGAACACCAGGACTATCCCTTTGATCTGCTGGTGGAGACATTAAATCTCTCCCGCGATCTGCTGCGATCGCCACTGTTTGATGTCGGGTTCACCTGGCAAAACGTGGACGGTCCGGAGGGAAGCAGTCAAACCTATTCCTTGCAGGGATTGGAAGTGACGCACTTCCGTCACGATCATCAGGAGATTAAAACCGATCTCTGGTTTCACGGCTGGGAGATCAATCGACAACTGTATATATCGCTCACCTATAGCACGGACCTCTACAAACCCGAAACGATCGATGGTCTTGTCGACCAATTCAAATCGTTAGCCGCGCTCCTCGTCGAACATTCGGAAAGAAACATACAAGACCTGGTGAATAGTTTGTCGTCGAAACAAAAGGAAAAGACTATGGAAAACTATGAGAAAGTGAAGGAAGCCAAGTTTGACAGGTTCAAGACCATGAAGAAGGTGCCCATCAACCTGGGCGCGCAAGCCCTGGTGAATGAGACATTTTTTCCGGGCACGTCCTATCCCGTGGTGGTCAAGCCCAACCTCACGGGCCTCATCCTGGCGCAATGGGTAAGAAACAATACCTCCTACATTCAGGAGCAGCTGCATAAATCGGGCGGCATACTGTTTCGCGACTTTGGCATTCATACGATGGAGGCATTCCAGGAAGTGGTGGCAGCCCTCAGCGACAAAGGCATGACCTATGTTGACCAGTCTTCGCCACGAACCCTACTGTCTGACAAGACCTATACATCGACCGACCATCCCGCCGACCAGGTCATCAATATGCACAACGAGTTGTCGTATTCGCACGACTGGCCGATGCAGATTTTATTTTATTGTCTCTATCCCTCAACCACCGGAGGAGAAACACCGATCGCGGATAGCCGCAAGGTGTTGGCGTTGCTGTCTGAGAAGACGCGCGCCCGGTTTGAAGCGAAGGGCATTCTGTATGTGCGCAATCTCATGAGTGGTCTGGGACTTTCGTGGAGAGATGTATATCAAACATCCGACAAGCATGTGGTAGAAGCCTATTGTCGCGAACGCGGCATTGCCTACACCTGGCTTGCCGAAGATAACCTGCGGATCAGCTGGGCGCGGCCGGCCGTTCACGTTCATCCCGTCACGGGAGAAAAGACGTGGTTCAATCACGGCTTCTTTTTCAATGCCATCAACCTCGACGAAAGCGTTCACGAGGCTGTGGGCGATCGCGACAACCTTCCGTTCAACACATTCTATGGCGACGGAACTGAAATCGAACCCGAGGTGCTTGCCGAACTGAAAGATGCATTCGAAAAAACAAAGGTCTATTTCCCCTGGAAGAAAGGTGACATCCTGTTGCTCGACAACATGCTGATGGCGCACGGCCGCAATAGTTTTTCAGGCGACCGAAAAATACTGGTGGCCATGAACAATGCCCATAGTCAAATAAAATACTAAACCACTAGAGCAGCAACACGAATGAACGCAGTTGTCAATGGCTATTCGCTTTCTCCTTTGCAAAGGAGAATCTGGATGCAAAAACATGCAGGCTACGATTTTAATAATATCCTCTGTATAAAGGTTTGCGGAGCGCTGGATTTATCCAGGCTATCGGCCGTGCTGCAGGGCGTGGCCAACCGTCACGAAATTTTCAGAACATCTTATATCGATCAGGCCGACCTTGCCTATCCCATGCAAATTGTGGAAGGCGATTGCATACCGTTTAATCCGGATGAAGACGTTGTTCACCTCGACGCCGACATGCGCAAGCCCTGCGTTGCACGGATACTGGAAGAGCTGCTGGTTGAAAAATTTGCACCCGACCAATCGACCATGCTTCGTGCCAGGGTGCTCACCTTTGGCTCTGCAAAACACCTGCTGGTTCTGTATGCATCTACACTCGCCAGCGACGCAGCAACACTTTGCGCCCTGGCCGACGAGGTGCAGACAGCCTATGGCAACGACCTCGAACAGCACGATGACGCCGGAGAGCAATTGCAGTTTATACAATATTCAGAGTGGCACAACGAGATGCTGGACGAAGCCAACGAAGAGGCTTCACAATTCTGGCAGCAACAGGTAGCCACACTGGATGTGTTTGAAAAGCACCCCTTTCAACACTATGATCACACCAAAGAACATGAACTTCCGCAACATGTGAACGTGGAGCTTGACCGGAAAGTAAAACAACAACTGAATAATTTTCTGGAAGCTTCCGGTCAGAACGCTTCCGACTTCCTGTTGACATGCTGGTCTGTTTTGCTATACCATCACCTGGCCACACCCGGCAGTTTTGTGATGGGGAAAGTGGAATCGGGAAGAACATTTGAAGGCTTTCAGAAAATTTCCGGCGTGCTGGCGCGCACACTGCCGATGCGCTGTGCCTTCAATGCAAGCGACACATTTGGCCAGGTGTATCAAAAGCTCACCACGCAAGCCGAGGTCCTTCGCCAATGGCAGGATAACTACAACCCCGTGCCCGAACGCGCGAGCGAAAAAAACTATTTGTCTGTGAGCTTCGAAAGCGTTGCAGCCGGTGCGAATGCAACGGAACAGCTGCCCGTGGCATTCACAGTGCAAGCCTTGCACACCTACAACGAAAGGTTCAACGCAAAGCTTTTGGTATGGCATCGCGGCAGCGATCTGAAGATTAGCCTGCACTACCAACCGGCATTCTTCACACACCAGGCGATAGCGCTTTGGAAAGAACAATTGACACAGCTCATCGGGCGTGTGTTGAGCAATGCCCACGAGCCCATCGGCAAGTTGATGAAGGTTGGCATCGAGGAACAGCATTTGCTGCTGAACGACTTCAATGCCACCGAAACACGCAACAACGTGTTGCCCTTCGTCCGGTTGTTCGAAGACCAGGTTAGACAAACACCCGGCAACATCGCCTTTCATGCCGGCGATGTTGTTTTGACCTATGGCGAACTTGATCGGCGATCAAATCAATTTGCCAATCTGTTGATTGAACAGCATCGCGTGAAACCCGGCGATGTGGTGGCCCTTCGGATGAAGCGGGGTGTGGAAATGTTTGTTGCACTTCTGGGCATTATGAAAGCCGGTGCCACATTTCTCCCGATAGACCGCGGTGTGCCGGCCGAGCGATGCAAATTCATGCTCGACGACAGTGGCGCCGTGGCCGTGATAGCCGACGAGTTTGTTTCAGTCGATGGCCTGCAAACACCGATCATCTTGTTTGACGAACGGCTTGTGCTTTCGGGATCAAACAAAAATCCCGATATCAACCTGCGCTTAGCGGACAATGTCTATATCATTTATACATCGGGTTCGACGGGCCAACCCAAGGGCACAATCATTTCGCAACATTCATTTGCCAACTACATCCGCTGGTTCAAAACCATCGGCGGCATAACCGCGGCCGACAGCACGTTGCTGCTGGCATCGATCGCCTTCGACCTTTGCTACACCAGTCTGTGGCCGGCCCTGGCGAGCGGAAGCACCGTTCACATTCTGGAGCAGGCCGACCACCTCGATCCGGACCGACTCATCGACACATTGACCAGCCACAAGGTTACGTTCCTAAAGCTCACACCATCGCAGTTCTCGTTCATCACCGACGATGTGAATTTTGATGCAACATCGAAACACTATGCGCTTCGGTTGATCGTGTTAGGCGGCGAGCACATCAAGACAAAAGACGTTGGAAAATTTCTGGACGCACAACCCGCCACCAAATTTCTCAACCACTATGGCCCCACCGAAACCACTATTGGCACGGCAAGCTATTATGTTACGCGCGAAAATTTCGATCACTTTGAGCAACGCCCCGTGATCGGCAAACCGATACACAACAACAAGGCCTACATCGTGGACGGCGATCTTCAACTTTGCCCGGTGGGCGTTGCCGGAGAAATTTGTATTTCGGGCGCGGGCGTGTCGAAGGGCTATCTGAACCGAAAGACACTGATGGACGAGAAATTTGTTGACAATCCCTTCGCGCCCGGCACCGTGTTGTATAAAACAGGCGATGTGGGCCGATGGCTCGCCGACGGCAGCATTCAACTGGCGGGAAGAAACGACGGCCAAGTGAAAATTCGCGGCTATCGTGTGGAGCTTGCCGAAATCGAGAAAATTATTTTGCAACACAGCGCAGCGAAAAACGCCGTGGTGTTGCTGCACGACGACACACCCGAAAACACATACCTGACGGCCTACGTCGAAACAAAAACGGCGATCGATGTAGCGACACTTCGCAACACACTATCGCAGAAACTGCCGGACTATATGATGCCGGCAAATTTTATAATCGTCGACAGCTTTCCGTTGTTGGCACATGGAAAAATTAATCGCGCAGCCTTGCTTGCCATGAAGACGCAAAAAACAGACGAATCAACACACGAGCTTCCAAAAAATAGAACGGAGGAACAACTGCTGGAACTTTGGCAAAGAATTTTGCAGCGCGAGCAGATCAGCACCAGCGACAACTTTCTCTCCATTGGCGGAAACTCGCTGAAGCTGGTAAAAGTTTTTCGTGAGGTGTCGCAGCTTTTTCCCGGACAGGTGGTGTTGGCCGACTTGTTTAAATACAGCACCATCCAGACCCTCGCCAGATATCTGACGAGAAATGAGCTGGTGAACAACACCATCGACAGTTTCGAATTCTAATTTTCCCTCGTGCAGTCGCAGACCGCGCGCGGGTTTGAAACAGATACCTCTAATAGAATTGCAATGAACAACCATGCCATCGCCATCATTGGGATTAGCGGAATATTTCCGGACGCCGCCAATCTGGAAAAATTCTATGACAACCTCCGTGACAAGAAAGATAGTGTGCGCGAGCCTGCGCGCGAGCGCCTGATTTTTTCGGGCGAAGATCCCGACAAGGACTACAAGACGGCAGGTCATTTGAACCGCGTGGATTTGTTCGATCACAAGTTCTTCCAGATTTCAAAAAAGGAAGCCGAGTTTATGGAGCCCACGCAGCGCATGGCCCTGGAGTTGGCCTGCGAGGCAATTGAAAATGCGGGCTATAGCCTCGACGATTTCAAGGGCAGCAACACGGGCATCTACATGGCGTCGAGTAACCTCACGCCCTATTTGTATTTGCAGCGCATCAATGAAGTGATAACCGAAAAAGACCCCACCATCCACACCGGCACATTGAACTCGATGGTGTTTGGTCGCATGGCCTATGCCCTGCAACTGTCGGGCCCCGCAGTGATGGTGGACACCGGATGCTCGTCGTCGCTCATTGCAATGAACGAGGCCGTAGAGAAACTGGCACACGGCAAGATCGATTGTGCACTGGTGGGCGCCATCAATGTGAAACTTAGTTTTGTAGAGAAGGGCACAGGCGGAGGCCACCTGGGTGTTACATCAAGCGATGGAAAGAGCCGGGCGTTCGACGCCGATGCGGCGGGCATTGGCATTGGCGAAGGCGGCGGCATGTTCCTGCTCAAACGGCTCGACGATGCTGTGCGCGACAAAGATAATATTCAGGCCGTCATCCGTGGCATTGGCGTGAGCCAGGACGGCGGTCGGTCAAACAGCATCACCGCACCAAGCCCTGTGGCCCAGACTGCGGCCATCGTGAACGCATGGAATAACGCGGGCATCGATCCTGAAACTATCGCCTATGTTGAAGCACACGGTGCCGGCACCCAACTGGGCGACGTAATTGAATTTCAATCGCTCACAGACGCCTTCAACACATTCACCTCGAAACGACATTTCTGTGCGGTAAGCTCCATCAAAAGCAACATCGGCCATTTAGGAAATGCGGCGGGCATTGCCAGCGTCATGAAGGGCGTTGTGTCGTTGAAACACAAAACCATTTTGCCCACTATTCATTTCGATAAGCCAAACCCGTTCATCGACTTCAAGAACAGCGGTGCCTATGTGAACACCACCGCGATACCCTGGGATAATGGCGCATATCCGCGGCGTTGTGGAATCAACAGCTTTGGCCTGAGCGGCACCAATGCACACCTCGTGTTGGAGGAAGCACCGTTGGCCGGGGCACACACAACCGCTTCGAATGATGATGATCTTTTTTTGAAAGTATCGGCAAAATCCGTTGCCGCGCTCGAAGCCTATTTGAATCGCATAACAGAACACCTGGCGCAAGCCGGCGGTTCGCTGAACGATATTTTATATACCCTCAACCGTGGACGTGCCGACTATGCTTACCGCATCGGCGTTCATGGCAAGGACAAAACGGCCTTGCTTCAAGGTCTTCTCGATCGTTTGAACACCGATGTGTTGAAGACGCTCCCGGCGGTGAAGCAAAAGGGAAAGAAGGTTGTGCTGTTGTTTTCGCTCGAACAGGTTGACGAAGCATTGTTATCCAGACTGCGAAAGAAGTATCCAAAAATGGAAGAAGCCTTCGCCGACATACAAACGTTGGCAGGAGGACCCTCCGGGCTCACCGAAAACATCGCGGTGCTGGCGGCACAATGGGCCACCTACAAACAATTTTTGACCTATGGCATTCCGGTGCGCACCATCATGGGCACGGGCATCGGGAACATCACCACCAAACTTATCACCGGCACCATCGGCATGGCCGAAGCCGTAGACCTGGCAAAACACTACAGCGGCGCTGCTGCCTTCGACGAAACGAAATTTACGCGCGCCGTGAAAGACCTGCTTGCCAAAGAGGTGTCGGTGTTTGTGGAGATGGGCAACGATGGCGTGTGCTATCAAAAATTGCAGGCGCGCAAAAACGAAGTAAAAGGCCTGGAACTCACAACGGCCATTGACCAACATGGAGACGACACCCTCATGAACATGTTCACCGGCCTCTACAATGCCGGCGTTTCCATAGACTGGGTTGCTCACTACAACGGTGCGCACCATCGCAGGGTCGAAGTGCCCACCTATCCATTCGAAAAGGTGAGGTGCTGGTATGAAGAACCCTACAAGCCCATCGTTGAAGGTGTGGACCAATGGTTTTATGCGTTGGATTGGACGCCCGCCGTAGCACAAATCGATGCGGTTGAAATCTGCGATCAGGTGTTTCTCGTTTTTTGCGATGAGCATGGCCTCAACCACGAGTTGATAAAGAACGTGGGCACGAACAATCGGTGCATTGCTGTTTCGTTTGCAGACGCGTTCAGTCAGGATGCGACCGGCAACTACACGCTTAACGCCACCTCGGCCGACGACTATGAACGGCTTCGTGAAAGCCTCGACGAACAAGGCGTTCAGATCACCGGAATTTTTTATCTCTATAACTACACGGCGCCCTATGCGCTGAACCCTCAAAACTACAACGATCGCGTAGAGCGGGGATTTATCTCACTCTACCGTATTATTCAAACCTTTCAGCAGTCGCTGCAACAACCTGAATTTCGGTTTGCTGCCGTAACGTCTAACGGCCATCGGGTCAGCAAGACGGAAAGCGTTATGCTTCCGCTTCACAAGATGACGTCGGTTTTTCTGAAAGCCATGATGACCGAGTTTCCGGTGTTGAAGCTCACGTGTGTGGATGTGGTCTACGACGAATATCCCAACGATGTTCTGGCGGCTTCTGTTATGAAGGAAGTGTTGCACGAGGGACTCATTCGGTTTGTGGCCCTTCGGGGAACACAACGCTATGTGCCAAAACTTGCCAAAGTGGTGTTCGATGCAACGGCTATCCAGCGCTCTTTTCAATTCAAAGACAACGGCGTGTTTGTGGTGACGGGCGGTGCAACGGGCCTGGGGCTCGAAGCCAGCCGGATGTTGGCCGAACGCGGCAGATGCACAGTGATCATATTGGGTCGCACCCCCATTTGCCCAAGAGAAATGTGGGCAACATTTCGTGCGGAGAGCACCGACAAAAGTGCGATCGAACGGATCGATGCCCTGCTCGAACTGGAGCAGGCCGGCGCCACCGTTCGCTACATACAAACCGACATCGGCGATTTTGAACAGGTGCAGCAAGCAATGAAAACAATTCGTGCAGCCTATCCCGCCATCGATGGTGTTATCCATTCTTCGGGCCTTGGCAGCAGTGGCGTGTCCATTGCGCTTCGAAACCTGCAAGACGTGCGCTCGACCTTAAGCCCTAAAGTTGCCGGCACCATTTTTCTGGAGACAGCAACACGAGAGCTGAACCCCGAATTTTTTGTTCTGTTTTCGTCCATTGGCACCATTGTGCCCGCCCGAAACGGATCTGACTATTCGGCGGCCAATGCATTTGAGGAAGCGTTTGCCGAATCCATGCAACTGCAACAACGAAATTTTGTAGCCATCAACTGGTCGGATTGGAAGGAGACGGGGCTGGCTTATCGGAAGAAGCTGAAAAAATCGGAGGCCGAAGTTGCTTCGCGTGAAGCGATGATACAAGGCATTTCCAACACGGAAGGTCGCGCGGCCATCACCTGTGCGATCGCCTTGAACCAACCGCAGGTGGCGGTGGCCAAGGTTGATCTGTCGTCGTTTTCGATCAATCCCTTTTTTGTGTTAGACGAAAACGCCATCACCCGCAAAACACCGGCGGGCATCACCGACTGTCGCGCCGCCACCGCCGCGGCAACTGCCGATGCGAACCTGAACATCGATAGCACCACCGACTTCGAACGGGTGCGCAACATAAGCCACGAAAAGGTTACCGAAACAGAAGCCCGTGTCATTTCAATATGGCACAAGGTGCTCAAGCTGGACAGCGTGTTGCTGGACGACGACTTCTATGAAGTTGGCGGACATTCGCTAAACATCATGCAGCTGCTGAACCTCGTGAAGAAAACACTGGGTGTGGAGCTGGGGTTCGAAGACATATTGTATCACAGCACGGTGCGCAAGCTCGCAGCAAAAATCGACACACTGGTCGACACCGGTGCGGTCACGGCCTTCGAGCCGATCATGCCGCTGCCGGCCCGCGAATACTATAATGTTTCGCACGCGCAAAAACGCTTTTGGCTGCTGAATCAGTTGGAAGGCAAAGAGGCCTACAACGTACCGGCTGCCTACACCTTCATTGGCAAAGTGAACCCGTTGGCCCTCGAGCAAGCCTTTGTTGCCGTGATTGAACGGCACGAAAGCCTGCGCACCAGCTTTGAGATGGTGAACGGCGAACCCATGCAAAAGGTGCACGCTGCCAGCGATGTGTCGTTTGCATTGCCCGTCATCGACTTGCGCAATGATACGCAGCGCGACACCACGGCCAAGGCCATAGTGAAGAAGGAGGCCGGCAAGGCATTCGACCTCGCCAAAACACCCTTGCTGCGAATTTTGCTTATACAACTGGAAGACGAGAAATTTATTTTCGTCATCACCATGCATCACATCGTTTCCGACGGGCGATCCATTGCGTTGCTCAAGAACGAGGCGTTGAAGTTTTATAAAATGTTTAACGGCAAGAAAACGGAAGCACTTCCTCCGCTTCGCATTCAGTATAAGGAGTTTGTAGCGTGGCAAAACAACCAGCTGTTTGGCGACAAACTGGAACAACACAAAGGCTATTGGACGAAACGACTCGACAACAGCCACTATATCCTGGCGTTGCCCACGGATTTCAAAAGCTCTGACATTCATTTTTCGGAGGCCGACAAGGTGGTGTTCCGCGTGATTGGAAACGAGTTGAGCGGACTAACGGCTATCGCAGAGAAGAAAGGCACCACGTTGTTCATGGTGACCCTCGCCGCCTTCAACGTTCTGCTGGCCAAATATACGGGAACCGACGATGTGGTTATCGGAACACCGGTGAGCGGAAGAGAGCACAGCGACCTGGAAGATCAAATCGGAATTTACCTGAACACCCTGTTGCTCAGAACGCATGTTCACGACGACGATGTGTTTCTGGATTTTGTTTCAAAAGTGAAAACCGACACGCTTCGCGATTTCCAACATCAAACCTATCCCTACGATGTGTTGATGCTTCAAATCCTCGAGCGGCATCCCAACCTGTCGTCGTTGTTCAATGTGGGGCTGACCTGGAGCACGCGGAACGAACTGGCAGAATCGTTCGATATCGACTTTCAAATTCACGACTACCACACCGGCTTCACAAAAGCAAAAACCGATCTCTGGCTGTTGGTTTCCGAAAGTCCCGACGAGCTGCAAATGCAATTTGTGTATAGCAAATCGCTGTTCAAGACAGAGACCATAGAAATTCTGGCCGATCGGTTTCAGGTACTCATCGGCCAGGTGGCCGAAAATCCCCAGAAAAAAATGCGCGAGCTCCATATCGCCTTGCCGTTCGAGCAACAACTGGAGCAACACACGCTTGAAGTAGATTTTAGTTTTTGATATTAATAGCCAACCCCATGCAAGACGATAAACGCAACAAGATCATAGACGACTATTGGCTGAATAAGTTTTCGGCGGTGGCCCAAACGGGCAACGTTGTGCGCGGCGAAACGCAGTCTGTTTCGTTGCGACTGGAAGCAACGACGCTGGCCAATTTTCGCGCACTCACCAAAGAACGTGATGTTGAAGGGTTTCTGGTGTTGGCAACCGTTTTTCAGGTGCTTCTTCGGAAATATTTCAGTGACGACGAATTTTTGATAGCCACACCCGGCCCGCGAAGCGCCAGAACAGAATCGGCAAACGACACACTGTTGTTTCTTTTCAGTGCGTTCGATGAAACACAAACACTCAAGGCCATCATTCAAAAGACACAAGCCGAGCTGCAACAGGCATTGAACCACAGCAGCTATCGCTATGAAAATCTCCGGAACAGTTTTGCCGACAGGGGAATAGAGGAAGCCGACATTCTGCGCTATGGTTTTGCGTATGCCACGGCGGAAAATGCAAGTGCTGCGCCGCAAGCTTCAGGCTTCAATCTGTTGGTGACAACCGATATCGAACACCATGTTGTGCTGCGATTGCAGTTCAACGAATTGCTCTATCCGTTGTTTACGGCAGCACAATTTCTCGGACATTTTGGCAACGTACTCGCGCGCATCCGTCAACACATGGACGCATCGTTCGAAAGTATTTCATTGCTTCGCGATGATGAAGCAGAATGTGTTAAAACCGTTTTCAACCGAGAAACCTCAGCGAACGAAGGTAGTCTCTCCGTGGTGGACATGTTCAGCGCGCAAGCCGCGCGCGAACCATCGGCGGTAGCGGTTCGCACGGCGAGCAAAGCCTATACGTTCCGGGAGATTGATGAACGCAGCGATCGGCTTGCAAAATATCTTATTCAAAAAAGCAACGTCGGCCGTGACCGGACCATTGGCGTGCTGGCCACAAAATCGGAGTGGGCCATCATTGGCATACTCGGCATTCTAAAATCCGGCAGTGCGTTTGTTCCCATCGAACCGTCGCAGCCCATAGAGCGTATCCAGCACATGGTGAAGGATGCCGCGTTGGAAATTCTGCTGGTGGAAAGCGACCAGATGTTTGACTTCGGATGGTTTGAAGGCGAACTGTTGGTTAGCGACATTCAGATCGATACGTTTGAAAACAACAACGATCAACAACTGCCGTCGCGACCGCCCGATAGCCTTGCCTATGTGATCTATACCTCAGGAACAACCGGTCGTCCCAAGGGCGTGATGATTGAAGACCGGTCTGTTGTGAACTACAGTTCGTGGTTCATAGACACGTTCAACATCGTGCCAACCGACAGCTCCATTGTGCTGTCGTCTCTGGCATTCGACCTGGGCTACACAAGTTTTTGGGGCACGCTGTTGGCAGGCGGCACACTTCACCTGGTCGACCTTGATTATGGTGCTGTGCCCGACCGTTTGCTGAACTATATTGTTGAGCAGCGCATCAGTTTTATCAAAACCACGCCGTCGCTATTCTATATGCTGACGCACGTTCCCGACTTTAAAAAGGTGGCTGCGCAAATGTCGCTACGCCTCATTGTTTTGGGAGGTGAGCTCATTCGCAAGGAAGACGTGGAAAACTATCGCACATTTTGTCCCGACACACGTTTTGTAAATCACTATGGCCCCACAGAAGCCACCGTGGGATGTATTGCCAACCCGCTCACAGGCGACATCATAGACGACTACACCAAAGCACCCATCATTGGCCGCCCCATACGCAACACAGAGGTTTTTATTCTTGACAGTCGGGGCAAGCTTGCACCCATTGGCATCGACGGAGAGTTGTGCATTGGCGGTCGCGGTCTTGCCAGAGGATATTTGAACAACCGCGAGGTGACGGATGCGAAATTTATGACACATCCTTTCAAAGCGGGCGAACGACTTTATAAAACAGGCGACTATGGCCGCTGGACCGAAGATGGAAAAGTGATTATTCGCGGCCGGAGAGATCGCCAGATAAAAATTCGCGGTCACCGTGTGGAGTTGGGAGAAATTGAAGAAGCCCTGCGAAACTCCCCATCCATTCAGGAGTGCGTGGTGACAACAAGCGTGTTTGCCAACGGCGACAACAAGATTGTTGCCTACTATACATCAACAGAACGCATCGACGAAAAAGCGATTCGCGGCGCGATGGCCAATCAGCTGCCCGCCCACATGATACCAGAATATTTTCTCTACATCCACACCATGCCCTTGACGGCGAATGGCAAAGTGGATGCCCGGAAACTGCCGTCGCCCAAAGACCTGATCCGTTCCACCAACGCCGGGCTTTTGTTGCCGCGCAACGAAACAGAACTCTTGATTCGCAAGGTGTGGAGCGAGGTGTTGGGACGGGAAGACATCGGCGTGAACGACAGCTTTTTCAGCCTCGGTGGAAACTCCTTATACCTCATTAAGGTAAGCGCCATGCTGTCGGAGTCGTTTCCGGAATTGAACATTATCGACCTCTTCAACCACACCACCATCGAAAAGCTGGCGACATTCATTTCATCAAACGAAGAAGCGGTGGCGATCAAAATTTCCGACGCCGTGGTGCTGCTGCCGCAGTTGTATTTTCCCGACGACACGGCCGACGAACAGGCCACATCCAATTTCAAATTTGAAATCCGCGATGGCCTTCTTGCCGATCTGAAAAATGTTGCTGCGGCCGAACAGATTGCCGTGTGGGATATTCTGAAGGCGGCACTGGCCTACACACTCTACGAATTTTCGGGACAGAAAGACATCTGCCTCCAGAGCTTGCAGGTTGACGGGCACTCAAAAAATTTACTGGTGTCTCACCGGTTTGATTTTGATGCGATCGAATCGCCCGGTGACTTGTTTCGGCAATTGGCATCGCAGCCTGGCCAGCAGCCCATCGACCTGGCAAAGACCGCGAGCATTACCTTCGAAAATCATGAAAACGGAATAGTGCCATTCATCTATCGCAGAGATTCGGCACAAGGCCATGCGTTGCCGCTCAATAGTTTTGATTTTGTGGTGGAGGTAGACGATCGCGATGCCGACAGCGTGGCCTGCAACATAGAATACAATCCACGACTCGATGCCGCCGCTGTTGAAGAGCTGGTCAATTTCTATTTCGGTTTTCTTTCGGATGTTGCCGGCGTGGGCGTGCCGGATGTTCAGACTAAATAAAACGACGTGATGAAAAAGGTTTCTTTTTTATTTCCGGGTCAGGGCGCACAATACGTGGGCATGGGCAAGCGATGGTTCGAAAATGCAAGCGTGAAAAAAGTTTTCGAAGAGGCAGGAGACATTCTGCACTATGATGTAAAAAAACTTTGTCTCGAAGAACGTCCCGAAGTTATTGGCAACACCTTGTATACACAGCCTGCTGTTTTCACCACCAGCGTGGCGTGCTATGAATATTATAAAAACACGTTGCCCATTCCTCAATACATGGCCGGTCACAGCCTGGGCGAATTTTCGGCCCTTGCCTGCGCGGGCGTGTTAACCTTTCGCGATGCCCTGTCGATTGTCGGGGTTCGCGCGCGGCTGATGAGCGAAGCGCTGGCAGAAGGTGCCGGCGCGATGTCGGCCATCAACGGCCTGGATGCAAAAACCGTGGAAGACATTTGCGCGACCATTGCCCGGCCCGGACACGTGGTGGTGGTGGCCGCCTATAACTCCACAACACAGATTGTTATTTCGGGACATACCGCAGCGGTGCAGCAGGCCGAAACGGAAAGCATCGTCAGGGGAGGTGAGGCCGTGCGGCTAAAAGTGAGCGCACCCTTTCACAGCCCGTTAATGGCCACCGCCGCCGATAGTCTGAAAAAAGAATTGTCGAACTATACCTATAGTACACCGGCGTGCACCATACTTTCCAATGTCACGGGAAATCCTCATGCATCATCAGACATCGTCGAGGCATTGACAAAGCAAATGACACAGCCGATACGCTGGCACCAATCGTTCGACTATCTCGTGCAGCAGAATGTGAAATTTTGCATAGAGCTTGGCCCTGGCAAAACCTTGCGAAACCTGATCCGGAAAGATGCCAGGGTAAAAGCCTTCGCGATGGACGATGTTTCGGACGAAGAGCTTCTTCGTCAGGCCCTGGCCGACGATGTGAAAAATTTGTCGAGTGTGGTCACCAAGGCCATGGCCATTGCCGTCAGTGTCAGGAACACAAACTGGGACGCTGACGAGTATCAACGCGGTGTTGTGGAACCCTATCATAAAATGAAAGAACTTCAGGCACAGATCGAATCGAGAAAGATGCTTCCCACCGTCGACGAAATGAAACAGACCATCGAGATGCTTTGTTGCATCATGCAAACAAAGCGCCTCGATCGTCACCAGCAGACGCAACGCCTCGAACAGCTTTTCACGGAAACGGGCACCATAAAATTGTTTCACGCAATGCCTTCGTTCATCGACCAGCCGCAAGCCTGATTTTGAATATTTATCTTCTACTAAAATAATTTACGTGTGAGCCTTAACATCATTGGAATTTCCGCATTATACCACGACTCGGCCTGTGCCCTGTTGCAGGATGGTATGTTGACCGCTGCCGCTCAGGAAGAACGTTTCACCCGCATCAAACACGATCCTGCTGTGCCCGCCAAGGCTTTTCTTTATTGCCTTGAACAAGCCGGGTTGACGATCACCGACATCGACTGCCTGGCCTACTACGAACGCCCCGAGAAGAAACTCGCGCGCCAGTTGTGGAGCGGCTATGGCTGCGGCCCCGAAGAATTTGATGGACGCCTCGATCCGAAGCGCCCCGAACAACAGATACGCGAAGTGCTGGGATTTGAAGGTCCCATAAAATTTTTCGACCATCATCAATCGCACGCCGCCAGCACCTACTATTATTCAGGATTTGAATCGGCAGCGGTCCTCACCGTCGACGGAGTGGGCGAATGGGCCACCACCACCTATGGAAAAGGTGTGGGTGCCAAACTCGATCTGTTTGAGGAAGTTCATTTTCCTCATTCCATCGGGTTGCTCTATAGCACCATCACCAACTACCTGGGTTTTGAAGTGAACGAAGGGGAATATAAAGTGATGGGTCTTGCACCCTATGGCAAGCCGGTATTTTCTACAAAGCTTCGGAAACTGATTCGCATGGAACACGATGGCCAGTTTCAGCTAGAGTTAAAATATTTTGATTTTTTGCAGGGCGATAAAATGTATTCGCAGGCCTTGGTTGATCTAATGGGCGTGCCGGCGCGTGTGGCCGAATCGAAAATGGAACAGGTTCATGCCGATATGGCACGAAGCCTGCAGGAAGTGCTG
The DNA here is from genome assembly GCF_016735595.1 of Chryseolinea lacunae. GTDB lineage: Bacteria > Bacteroidota > Bacteroidia > Cytophagales > Cyclobacteriaceae > Chryseolinea > Chryseolinea lacunae. The sequence continues at coordinate 518,550 of NZ_JAERRB010000005.1, read as the reverse complement.
CAAGAAATTTTGTTAGAAAAGGCGCGCTACCTCCATGACGTCACAGGCATGGACAACCTCTGCATGGCCGGCGGCGTGGCATTGAACTGCGTTGCCAACGGAAACATTCTGAAATACGGACCATTCAAAAAACTGTTCGTGCAACCGGCATCAAGCGACTCGGGTTGTGCCTTGGGCGCGGCAGCGCTCGCCCATGTTGACATCACGGGTCGCCGTCCGCAAAACGAACCGATGCAACATGTGTATCTCGGGCCTTCGTTCACACAAAGCGAAATCACCACCATGCTGGAAGCCACGTCGTTCAACGCGCATCATTTTGCCGGCGACACCGAAGGGCTACTCACCGAAGTAGCCACGCTGTTGTCGAAAGGAAAAGTGATCGGATGGTTTCAGGGGCGCATGGAGTTTGGTCCGCGGTCGCTGGGAACGCGCTCCATATTGGCCGACCCGCGCGACGCCGACATGCGCGACCGCATCAATGCCATGGTGAAAAAACGTGAAGGCTTTAGACCTTTTGCACCGGCCGTGCTGGCAGAACGCGTGCGCGATCATTTTGACCTCGATCACCCATCGCCATTTATGCTGGAAACCTGTCAGGTAAAGTCGGCGCTTGATTTGCCTGCCATCACCCACGTTGACGGATCGGCCAGAGTGCAGACCGTGAGCCAGGAAACGAATGAGCGGTTTGCAAAACTTCTTCAATATTTCAACGCCATCACCGGGTGTCCCATTTTGTTGAACACATCGTTCAATGTTCGTGGCGAACCCATTGTTTGCACACCCGAAGATGCGCTTCGCTGTTTTGTTACCACCGACATCGACTGCCTGGTGTTGGGCGATTCCATCGTCAACCGTTCTGAAAACAGCCTGGAACTGATGGCCTGGATGATAAACTTCCAGCAAAAGTCCAGTGGCATTGTTCACGATGTATACACCTTCATTTAATTCACACGGAAAGTTCTTTCGCGTGTGAACTCTTGTGTCCGTTTCATGCATTTCACCCAAACGCGTGTGGTGTGCCAACGGAGCAAATACTCCATCCCTAACTTTATAAATCAACCCAATGTCAAACCTCGTAGTACAATCAAAAAAAATCATTGCCGCCGAGTTGGCGAATTTAATTTTTACGGAAAGTAACGATAGCACGACGAAGCAAAAATTGATAGAGCAACTGAAGCTCAACCTGGTGGATGAAGAGCAGCAATCAACGTCGTGGTTTCGCGACGAGCAAGAGCAAAGCACCACGGTGGGTATCTGGAAACCGGAAATCAGAAATGGCGACACATACTATGTGCGCGATTCCCGCCGAAATGCAGAGTGGGCATATTGGGCACAGATACACGAAATTCCGCCAAAGTCAAGCAAGAAGCGCGTGCTGATGCTGGGCGAGTCGGTGGCCCGCGGATATCTCTATGATCCCTACTATTATCCTGCGCAAGTGCTGGAAAACATTCTGGAAAAATACGGAACGTCAGACTACGAGATCGTGGACTTGGCGCGCACAAACATGGACCTGAAGGGCCTGTTTGAATTTGCTGCCGACAGCGTGAACCTCGACCCGGATGCCATGGTTATTTTTGCGGGCAACAACTGGTACAATTCCGTACGTCGCGACCTTAGCAAAAATGAGGTAAAAGAAATGGCAAGCGTGCTCGAGCGGGAAGGCACAAAAGGACTCGAACAATTCTTGTTGGGCAAGTTCAAAAAACTAATCCACAACCTGTTGAAACGCCTGGGCAAGATCGCTGCCGAGCGCAACATCCCCGTGTTGTTTATCATTCCCGAATTCAACCTCGTGGATTGGCGCAGCAGTGCCAACGAAAAAATTCTTACCTCGCTATCAAACGACGTGTTGCGTGCGTGGCATGGCGCGAAGGCCTCGGCTGAAGAAGCACTGTCCACGGGCGACCTGAAAGCGGCGTGCGGGTATGCGCAGCAGATGATTGATGCAGATCATTCGCATCCGTGGGGCTATGAAATTATGGCCTACGGAAAATTGCAGACGGGCCTCTACGATGAAGCACGAACCTGCCTCGAGTCGGCCAGAGACACATCGATATACTATCGTGCCGACAGCAAGCCCCGCACGCATGCCCTGGTGCGCGAGATCTTTTTGGAAGAAGCACACAATTTTGACATCAAGGTGATAGACCTTCCCACGGTGTTCACACAACAGCGCGGCGGCAAACTACCGGGCAGAGACTTGTTTCTGGACTACTGTCACCTTTCGGAAGAAGGAATACAAATCGCTATGGCCGCTGCGGCCAAGGCGCTGCTGAAATATACGGTGGGGAAGGAGGTTGCCTTGGAAGATTTCAACGCTTGGCAGTTCAAGGCCAGCGACGAAGTGAAGGCCGTGGCCTATGCTTGCGCGGCGGTTCACAACGCCCACTATGGCCAGACACACGATGTGCTCTATTACCTCTGCGAGATGGCCGTGAAGTGTTCGCCCGTAGCCATCGAGATCATGACCAGCTATGTCGATTTCGCCACGCGACGCATATCGTCAACGCTGTGCAAAAGCCATGAGAAGCTGGTGGAGAACGAATGGATAAATCAGTATGGCGGTGGCGTGGGCTTTCTGCACAAACGCGAACAAAAAATTATGGACATCGCTTTGGTGAACGCCATGATAAAGGCCCTCAAAACGGTGAACATCGATCTGAGTGGCAGCGTGAAGGCCCTGCGGAAAAAAGAGCATGGTGTGAACGGCCGCAAAGTGAATTTGCTGGAGTCGTTCTATAATTCCACGTCCTATGATATTTATCAGGGCAGAACACCTTCGTTTTATCAATCCCGAAATGTGGAGTCCGAATTTTTTATCGTCGCCGACGAGGGCAAGTCTGTCAATACAAAACTTACCTACAGAACACCACAACGCAATGCGCCAAGCGACAAAATAAACATGTTCATAAACGGTGCGTTTTTTAAAGAGCTCTCCGCCTCCGAACAATGGTCTACGCACGCGATCACCATCCCTGCCGAACTGGTGGTGGATGAGATCAACGTGGTGAAGTTCGTCTGGTCCTCAACCTTCGAGTTTGCCGACGTGCCCAAGTTCAGATCAAAAATTGCTAAAGACGCCATCCTCGACAGGCTATACCAGGTGTATGGAGAAATCATTCACTTCACCGCCTCGGCCGAATAAACAACACGCTACATAAATTTCAGATCATGGTAGGAATTCAGGATATCGCTTCGTTCTTCACAGACCAAAAGGTGCGCACGCAAGAGCTTATCGAAAACGAAGACATGGAGCAAGCCGCCATTGAATACTTCAACGGTGTGGGCATCTACAGCGTTTGTGATGCAGCCGACTATACCGGATACGACCTGGCAAAGGAGGCCACAGTGAAACTGCTGCAAAAAAATGATGTGAAAGGCACCGACATCGACCTCATAATCTATATTCAAAACCGACTGCCGCAATATTTCATGAGCTCGTCTGCGGCGAGGTTGCAACACGACATTGAAGCCACCAACGCCAACACTTTTTCGCTGTCGGACCTGGGATGCACCGACATGTCGATGGCGATCAAGCTGGCGAAAGATTTTTTGTCGGCCAATCACGAAGCCGACTGTGTGCTGATTAGCTACGGCAACAAACCGTATGCACCAAGCCGGTTCAGGTTTCCCGTCACCATCAACGGCGACGGCGGCATTGCACTGCTGGTGACACGCACCGCCGAAAATCAGATTGTGGACGTGAACATCAAAACACAGGGAAAGTATTGGGATTTGTTTAAGGTGGAATATGCCAACCGAAACTATGCCGAATACAAAGAAGAGTGTACCAGCCTGCGTCGCTACGGATTTGAGCTGGCCATCGAAAGCAAGATGTCGTTTCTGAAATTGAACAACGACGTGCTCGAAAAAAATGGACTGACCGCCGAAGATGTGAAGCACTATATTCTCCAGAACATATCGCTTCGCGCCTACGACTTCTATGAATCGTCGATGCAGATAAAATTTTCAAAGGCCTGTCACTACAACCTGGCAAACTACGGGCACCTCGGGCCATCCGACGTGATGTTAAACTATCTGACCGGACTGGAGCGGGGAATATTTCAGAAAGGCGAACATGTGCTGATTATGAACAATAGCCCGGTGGCGGCATGGAGCAATGTTTTGATACAGGTATGACCGTGAGTATTAGAAAATCCAACACGCATAAATAGACCCTATGAAACAAGCCAATAGCCCAGCGGAATCTGCACCCCGCAACACCAGCATCATCAACAACCTGAGGGGCGTTATCAGTCAGGTATATGAAATGGCAGCGGAAGATGTGGACATACAGGCTACTTTTCTGGAGATGGGGCTCGACTCCATTTCGATCATTCAGGTGAAGCAGCTGATAAAAAATGAATACACACTTGACGTTCCGGTGAATCGGTTGTTCGACGATATCGACACGCTTGAAAAGCTTGCCAGTTTTGTCGAAGCCACATTGCCACCCGTGGTGGCAGCGCGCGCGAACGTTGTGGCATTGCCACAGCCTTCTGCGAATGCTCCGGTGGTGGAGCGTCGGCCAGCGCAACTCGCAACGCCCGGCAACACAGACGGAGGCACTTCTCTGGAAAGCATCATCAACTACCAGTTGCAGGTGATGGCAAAGCAAATCGAGGCCCTGGCAGAAGCACAACAACGTTAGGCAACAATGAGGGTGTGCACGGAACGACGCGTAGCACATGGGCAGTAAAAATCAGCGAACCATGAGAAAGAACTTTTTCAATTCTGAGCGATCGCCGAAGGCAGTCGGTGGCACAACGGCCATCGAAAAGTTTTCGAAGACCGATGTGGCCATCATTGGCATGGCAGGACAACTGCCTTCGGCGGAAAACCTGGATGCGTTCTGGACCAATCTTTCGAACCGTGTAGACGGTGTGATCGACTATCCCGACGATCGCAAAAAGGAAATCGCAAAATACCTGGCCTTCAAAAATGTTGCCTATACCGACGAGGACTTCCGCTTCAAACGCAAAGGTTTCCTGCAGTCGATCGATGGGTTTGATTACAAATTTTTCAAGCTCACCGCGAAGGAGGGAAGCGTGATGAACCCCGCGCAGCGCATTTTTCTGGAGACAACCTATCATGCCATTGAAAGCGCGGGTTATGCCTGCAGCAAAATGCGTGGCAGCAACACGGGCATTTACCTGGGCTACACCGGCGGCTCGTCCGAATATCTGGAGTTGATAAAAGAGATAGAGCCTGCATTTGCCACCATGGCATATCCCGCCAATCTCCCCTCTGTGATTGCGAGCAGAATTTCTTACCTGATGGATTTTAAAGGTCCAAGCATGCTGATAGACACAGCGTGTTCGTCGTCGATGGTAGCATTCTATCTTGCATGCCAGGCCGTCAGAAACGGCACCTGCGACACGGCGATTGCCGGCGGCATAAATTTGAGCTGGATGCCCTTCGAAGAAGAGAACAGAGGCCTGGGCATTCTTTCCACATCGGGCAAAACAAAAACATTCGACAACTCGTCCGACGGCACCGTGGGCGGCGAAGGATGTGTTGCCATTTTCATCAAGCCGCTGCACAAAGCCCTTCGCGACAACGACAACATCCTGGCCGTGGTGAAGGGCATTGCCTGCAACCAGGACGGCAGCTCCATTGGAATCACGGCGCCCAACGCGTTGGCACAAGCCGACGTGATGGAGAAGGCATGGGCCGAAGCCCGAGTCAATCCCGAAACCATTTCCTACATTGAGGCACACGGCACCGGCACCACGCTGGGAGACCCGATAGAGATCGATGGCATCACCAAAGCATTCAAAAAACACACCGATAAAAAACAGTTCTGCGCCATTGGATCGGTGAAGGCAAATATTGGTCACCTCAATTCCGTGGCAGGAGTTGTCGGCATCGCCAAGGCGGTGTTGGCGTTGAAGAACAAGGCGATCCCCCCGCTATTGCATTTCGAACGTCCCAACAGCAAAATAAACTTTGAAACTTCGCCTGTATACATAAACGATCGGCTGGCACCGTGGGACGCACCGGCAAACACCCCGCGACGGTGTGGTGTGAGTTCGTTTGGCATGAGCGGCACAAACGCTCACGTCATCCTGGAAGAGGCGCCGGGCATTGCCGTTGCAGAAACGACAGTTGAACCGGCAACGTTCCTGTTCACCCTTTCGGCAAAATCAAACACCGCGCTGCACAACCTGGTGCACCAGTATAGCGCCTACGTTGACACTGCGCCCGATGGCGTCACAATTGATGCGATTTGCTACACCGCTTCCGCGGGCCGCGAGCATCACGACCACCGACTCAGTTTTGTAGTGAACACCATAGAGACGCTGGCGGCAAAACTCGCGTTGTTGAAAACACAGTCGCCCGAACAACTTGCAGCGCAAGGCATTTGCTACGGCATAGTTCCCCGCGACACAAAGACACAGGTCGATCTTTCCGTGCTGACACCGTTCACGGCAGACACGCTGTCGAAACTGTCGGAAGCTTATGTGGCTGGCGCCGATGTTTCGTGGGAGAAACTTTACTCCGCGAAATCTTCACGACGCGTGAGCTTGCCGGTCTATCCTTTTGAACACAAGCGATGCTGGATCACCTATCCTGACGAAGACATTGCGGCCACACAACGCAAAGCACCAACCGTGTTGGACAGTTTCAAGAAATCAACACCAGAGATGAATTCGGATCAAAATACAAAAGCAAACACAGCAACAAGCGCGGCTCCCCAAACTGTCGGCAAAATTCAGGCCGTGGAAGAAATTGTGAGTCAGCAATTGAAGCTGATGGAACAACAACTGGCCGTGTTGAAGGGACAACCTGCGAACGTGGCGCGTCAAGCGTTGCCCGTTGTGCCTGCAACACAAAGACCTCAGGTGAATGTTGGTTCCACAAAGTCAAACCACGAGAAGACTGTCGCGGCGGTACCAAAGCCTGCAACGGCCACAGACGATAGCTTGAATGACCTCACTGAAAATCAGCAACGCTACATTCGGAATTTTATCGCGGCGTTCAACCTAAAAACAAAGACATCGAAATCGCTAACACAGGAAAATCGGAAATGGTATGCCAACAACCGGCACGTGGCCGGTTACCATCAGGTGTATAAAGAAATGATGTATCCCATCCTCGTCGATCATGCGAAAGGCGCAAAGATCACCGACGTCGATGGCAATCAGTATACCGATTTTTGCATGGGTTTTGGTGTTTACCTGTTGGGCTACAACCATCCCGCGGTGGTGAAAGGCATTGCAGAGCAGGCCGACAAGGGAAGTTATCTGGGAGCGATGTCGGCGCTGCCGGGAGAGGTAGCGAAACTGGTGTGCGAGTTGACCGGTGTGGAGCGCGTGGCGTTCTACAATTCGGGAACCGAGGCGGTGATGCTGGCGTTGCGTCTGGCGCGTGCGGCCACATCAAAAACAAAAATCGCCATGTTTGTCGGTTCCTACCACGGCACATACGATGGCGTGCTGGCACAAAAAGATCGCTTTTCAAAAGACAATAAAGCCGTTCCAAAGTCGACCGGCATTCCACAATCTATATTGGACGAAGTGCTCTTCCTCGATTATGGAACGCCCGCATCACTGGAGGCTATTAAAAAACATCGTCACGAACTGGCAGGGGTGTTGGTGGAGCCAGTTCAAAGTAGGCGCCCTGAATTTCAGCCCAAGGAATATTTGCTGCAACTCAGAGCGCTTACTCAAGAGCTTAACATACCATTGATTTTTGATGAGATTATCACGGGATTCAGAATACACCCCGGAGGATCGCAGGCATGGTTTGGCATTCAGGCCGACCTGGTCACCTATGGCAAAATCGCCGGTGGTGGTTTGCCCCTTGGCATCATCGCCGGCAAGGCAGAATACATGATGGGCGTTGATGGCGGCATGTGGCAGTATGGCGACGACTCGCAACCCACGTTCGATCATCGCAAAACATTTGTGGCGGGCACGTTTTGTCATCACCCGTTGGCGATGGCGTCGGCCAAGGCAGCCTTACTTCATTTGAAAAACGAAGGCCCCGCATTGCAAGAGGCCCTCAACGACCGGACGTCGAGAATGGCGGAAACGCTCAACGATTTTTTTAAACAGAACCACTACGATGTAAACATCGTGAACTTTGGTTCTCTGTTTCAAATCCGCACAAACTATAATCTGTCGCTCATCGTCTATCACTTCCTGGCAAAAGGAATCTATGCTTGGGAGGGCATGACCTTCTTCATATCAACGGCCCACTCCGAAGAAGACGTTCAGTTTCTTATTGCCGTGTTCAAAGAAGTGTTGCATGACTTGCGACAACAGGGATTCATACCCGCAGCAGGGAAACGCAATGCTATAGAAGCTGGAGAGATAAAGATAATCGCACCGTCACAAAATTCTGCGCAAGACGAAACAATTAGCCAGACGGCGTTAGTAAAGATTCCACTCACCGAAGAACAGAGCAGACTGTGGTTTTTGTCGGTTGCTGAAGAAAATGCTTCGGTGGCATTCAATTCGTCGCGCGTCATCACCGTGGAGGGCCAGGTTTCAAAGCCCGCATTTTCAAACGCCGTTGCAAAATTGATTGCGCGCCACGAATTGTTGCGTGCAGTCTCGATCGATGGCGACTACGCAACAGTGCAACCGTCGCTAGACTATGAAGTAAACTATTTTTCATTGCCCGAAGAGGGCGGCGTGTATGCTTTTGTGCATCGCGAAAAAGGCAAAGCCTTCAACCTGGCTCAAGGTCCATTCTTCAGAATACATGTGGTAGAGGAGCGGCAACAGTTTATGTTTGTCCTCATCATTCATCACATCATTGCCGATGGATGGTCTATTGGTGTGCTCCTGAAAGAACTCTCAGCGCTCTATCTTGCCGAGTGTGAGCAAACCCAGGCCAGTCTCGCCGAGGTGGTGTCGTTCACACAATACATAGAGTGGGAAAAAGCAAATCATCAAGGCCCGCAAGACGAAGCAGCACGCCAGTTCTGGACAAACCAATTTTCAAAAGGCATTCGTCAAACCGTGCTTCCACACGACGTTCTGGAAACAAAACAGATGTTGTCGGGAAGCAGTTTTGTGTTGAAGATAGATCCGGCCACAACCGGCGAATTGAAAAGTCTGGCCAGGAAAGAAGGCGCTACGTTGTTCATGCTTTTGCTGGCATCGTTCACCGCCTTCGTCGAAAAATTGTCGGGCGACAAAAGCATTCTGATCGGCATTCCATCAGCGGGGCAACTCAACATGGAGGCCGAAAGCCTGGTGGGTTGCTGCGTGCAAATGAAACCGTTTCACCTTGGCATAGACGGCGATAGCACATTCGCCTCGCTTCTGGCTGCGGTGAAACGCCAATGGCTCGACATCTACAAGTTTCGAAACTTTCAGTATACCGAACTGGCCAAGGAAGGTAACTTCGACATTCCGTCCATCAACATCACCTTCAACATGGATGCGCCTTCGCCTCACGAAGAATCGGCCAACGATAGTCGGGGTGCACTGTATAAAAAAGAATCGGAGTTCAATAAATACGATCTGTTCTTGAATGTGGCAGAAGTCGGCAAGACTCTCAAGCTTACATTTCAATACAACAACGCCCGCTATCCCGAAGCGATCATGGAAGGTTGGGTTAATGGTTTCAGAAATCTGATTCACCATATCCTTGCTGATCCCACATCGGCTCTGACCGACATTCGATTGACATCGCCTGCTGGTGATGGCGAAACCGTTGTGCAGAAGCGCAAGACCAAACGGAAAGGCAGCGCAGCAAAAAAATTCTCAGCCGAAACCCTGTTGATGGCGGCAAAAGCAAATCACATCGCACGTGTGCTGGACGAACGCACACTAACAAAGGGCGACCGTGTGTTCATATTGTTGGATAATCACGCCGACATCGTGGCAAGTGCATGGGGCGCTTTGAAAGCAGGCTTTTCCTATGTATTGTTGAATGGGTCGGTAGCTGGAGACGCGTTGTTAGCAGACATCCGGTCATCGGTCACGTTGTCTACTGCAGCGTTGGCTTCCGGATACGACACGGATCTTGTTGATCTCACGCAATGGCCAGACACATCAACCGATTTGTCGGGAGCCGATGCGATAGGAGGAGAGACTACAAATTACATAAGCAATATAGACCTTGCCTATCATGAAAGCCTTCTTCAGAAATTTGAAATCGGCAATGCATCATCCATAACAATACTAACGCGGGGGCTGTCATCCGATTTTATCGTAGACATTTCTCTCGCTGCGATGCTGGCGGGAAAGAAGGTGGCATACACAGAATCGTCTGATGGACTATGGGAAAGCATAGAGACTGACAAAGCGAAGTCAGCCCTTGTTTTGCACAAATTTGCCTGGACAGAAATGACCAGAACGCTCGAGCATTATCCTTCCGTAAAAAATCTGCAAACGTCAGTTGTTGTCATTGGCGAGACACCGCTTTTGAACGAATATGTTCGCGTGTGGCACAATGCAATCAAAATGTCGCGCTTGTTTTTTGGATATTTCTCCAACGTGATTGGCAAGCTGGTGACTGCTATTGAGCTTGCCGAAAATGAAGAAAGCATTGTGGCACCCTTGGGCACTTTGCTGGAACCGATGCGATATCAATTGCTGGACAGTCATCATAACACCGTCCTCGACGGCATTGTCGGGGACCTTTACTTCTCCGATGCCAACGACAAACAACAGAATGAAACGCAGAACCTGGTGAAGTGTGTTGCCGGATGTCGGCGCGTGAAGAACGATCAACTCAGCCTGGACCTGCGCTCCAATGGCGCTTTTATTCTGGATACGTTGGTGAGCGATGCAGCCGGGTTGCTCAACAACGTGCAGTCAATTTCATTGGCCAGAACCGACGGCAGGTTCACGGCGCGGGTGCAGTATGTGGTCGATAAAGTTTCGAACGACGATGCGCTGGAAACTCACCTGAGAAAATATTTTCCAAACCACCTGCTGCCCACAGTATGGTCGTCTTCGGCGGCCAACGAAAACCCGGGGCAGGCAGCAGCCGACGAAACAGAGCAGAAACTCATCGGGATATTCAGCGCGGTGTTGAACACACACCGCGTAGGCGTGCACGACAATTTTTTCGCGTTGGGTGGAAACAGTTTGCGAGCCGTGCAGGTGGTGGCTAAAATTCACATCGCGTTCCAGGTCAAAATTGCCCTCCGCAAAATATTTACGCACCCCACCATCGGCCAACTGGCCGACATCATCAAAGGCACAGCCCGCTCGGCATACGAACCCATTGTGGCTGTTGACGAGCAACCGTACTATGAGCTATCGAATGCTCAAAAACGGTTGTGGATTGTGAGCCAGTTTCAACACGGCCAGGCAGCCTATAATATTTCCAAAACATATCGCATCACGGGTGTCTTTAACGGATCGGCTTTTGAAAAAGCATTTCAAACCGTAGTGGCCCGTCATGAAAGCCTGAGAACAATTTTTGTTCTCGTTGATGGAGAACCCAAACAAAAAATTCTTGACAACAAAACGTGCGGATTCAACATTCGTTACGTAGACATCAGAACAGAGGCCGACAAGGAACAGATCATAAGGCAACGCGTAGACGAAAGCGAGCGCGCCGTGTTTGCATTGGAAAAGGATGTGCCGCTGCGCGTGCAAGTGATTCACGTGGATGAACAGGCCTACGTGGTGAGCCTCACCATACACCACATTGCCGCCGATGGTTGGTCGATGGAAATATTGGTCAACGAAGTCATTGCGTGCTACAATGCCATTCAACGTAACGAATTGCCGACTCGCGAGCCACTTGCTATCCAGTATAAGGATTTTTCGGCGTGGCAAAACAAATTGATAACTGGCCCCGTCATCGGGTTGTCCAGACAATATTGGCTGGATGTATTCTCAAAAGACATTCCTGTTATCGATCTTCCGACAGATCGCGAGCGCCCTGCTGCAAAATTGTTCAACGGCGGCCTTGTGCCGTTCAGTCTTGACCAGTCAACCAGCGAAAAAATACATTCCATCAGCCGCAAATACAACGTCAGCACATTCACTACGTTGCTGGCCTTGACCAACGTGCTGCTATCCAAATACACTGGCCAGCACGACATTGTTATTGGTTCCACAACGGCCGGAAGAGATCAGGTGGAGCTTGAAAACCAGATCGGCATCTTTGCCAATACGCTGGCTTTCCGCACCACCTTCAGTGGTCAACATACATTTGAGGAACTGTTGGCCTTGCAAAAGGAAGTAACGCTAGGTGCCTACGAACACCAGGTCTATCCGTTCGACAGGCTTCTTGAAGATCTGAAACTCGAACGCGACCTCAGCCGGTCACCACTGTTCGACATCATGATCGAATTGGACGACGTTGATGTTGAATTTGAGCAGCAACAGGCGATAGAAGGTGTAGACATCGAACCCTATGCCAAAGAAGCGTGGGCAAGCAAATATGACCTGACATTCCGGTTCAATGTGGGTGACACAATTTTTGGAGGGATTGAATACAGCTCCGATTTGTTCGACACGTCCACCATCGGGCGCATGTGCAATCATCTTGCACAATTGATATGCGCCCTCGATGCCGGCATTGACACGCCCTTGGGCAAACTGGAATTTATCAATGCAGCAGAACGACAACAGGTGGTCGATTTTAACGACACCAGTGTGGAACTTGCGTGGGACGAAAACATAAGCGCAAGGTTTGAAAAAAATGCATTGCAAAATCCGGAGAAAATAGCATTGACATGTCTCGACCGCACATGGACCTATGGCGAACTGAATAGTAAGGTGAATGCCCTTGCACAACACCTGCGCAAAACGTATAAGGTTGGTGCACAGGATGCCGTGGGGGTGATGGCCGGTCGTTCCGACCGGATGGTAATTGCTTTGCTTGGCATTCTGAAAGCCGGCGCAGCCTTTATGCCGATCGATCCTGAATTTCCAAAAGACAGGATTGACTACATGATTGCCAATGCCAAAATCAGGCTCGTGCTCACCGAAATGGATTTCATTCTTTCTCTCGCCGAGCACACCCTCGACGTGATGGCTATTGATATTGAACTGGATGTGCTGGAACCCGCAGATAACATTGTTCACACACCAGCCCAGCCCGATGACCTTGCCTACATATTGTATACCTCCGGCTCCACGGGCATGCCAAAAGGTGTGGAAGTGAGCAACCGGAGTTTTGTTAACTACATCACCTGGGCCAATCGGTATTATTTCGACGACACGGCGGCGTATGACTTCCCGTTCTTTACGCCCCTGACGTTTGACCTCACGCTCACCAGCATATTTTCCACGTTGCTTCGCGGCGACAGACTGGTGGTCTATGACCAACGCGACAGCAACGTGGTGCTGAAAGAAATTTTCAAACCAGGGTCTACCCTTGGCGCGGTGAAACTCACCCCATCGCACATCAGCTTGTTGCGCCATCTCGGGCTCGACAAAACCGATGTGAAGCGTGTCATTGTGGGTGGCGAAGCGCTGACCCGCGAACAGGTGGAGGTGCTCACTTCGTTGAATGCTGACATAAAAGTATTCAACGAGTATGGACCAACCGAAACCACGGTGGGATGCATGGTGAAAGAAGTGACCGCTACCGACGAAACCATTTTGATTGGCAAACCGATTGCCAACACACAAATCTATATTTTGAATGAAGACCAGGGCTTGCAGGCGCTGGGTGTGAAAGGAGAGATCTACATTGGCGGCGTGGGGGTGGCCAAAGGCTATGCCGGAAACCCTTCGCTCACACAACAACGTTTTCTGACCGATCAATTCACACAGCACGGCACACTCTATCGCACTGGCGATCTGGGCCGCTGGAAACCCGACGGCAACATCGAGTTCTTTGGGCGCAAGGATGGCCAGGTAAAAATTCGCGGCTACCGCATCGAGCTGGGTGAAATAGAAAATGCTCTCCTGAAACATGCAGCCTTGAAAGAAACGGCTGTCACCGTCATTCAGGATCGTGACGGCGCAAGCCAACTGGCCGTTTATTATACGGCCGAAAGCGTACTGTCAACCGACGCGTTGACGGGCTACCTGAAAGACAAATTACCGGCCTACATGGTGCCCGCTTTTTTTGTGCAGCTGGAACACCTTCCGCTGACGGCCAATGGCAAAGTGGATCGTAAAAATCTGCCCAACCCGCTAACCGATGCCAACACAAACAGAGCGGCGTATACGGCACCCGTTACGGACATTGAAAAACAGCTGGCCCGCATCTGGGAAAATGTTTTAAGAATCGAAAACATCAGCACCCGGGAAAATTTCTTTCAACTGGGCGGCCACTCCCTAAAGGCCACACAGGTGATATCGGAAATTTACAAGGAACTCGGTGTCCACCTGGACCTCAATAAAATATTCAGTCACGCCACAATTGAAGAGCTGGCCACGGTGGTGGAAAACACATTGCCCATGGAGCATGTAACCATCCCCGTGGTAGCCGCGCAGGAGTTCTATGCAACCTCGCATGCGCAACGACGCCTGTGGGTGTTGAGTCAGCTGGAAGGAAATTCTACTGGCTTCAACATTCCCGACGCGTTCCTCTTGAAAGGCGAATTGAATGTGGAAGCCTTCCGGAAAGCATTTGCCACATTCATCGAACGGCACGACAGCTTGCGAACATCGTTTGTTTTTGTGGACGATGAGGTTCGCCAAAAGATACACGTACCTTCTGACTCGACCACACGACTCGACTATGTGGATGTGAGAAACGCCGCCGACGGATGGGAGCAGGCGATGGCCGAAATGAGAAGCGAACGCGACAGCGTTTTCGACCTCGAAAACGGATCGCTTATGCGGGCCAAGCTCTTTCAGATCGAGGATGCCAGGTTTGTGTTTCTGTTAACCATGCACCATCTCATCTCCGACGGATGGTCGTTTGAGATTTTGATAAAAGAGATATCCGTTCTCTATGAAGCATTTTCGTCCTCACGCGAGAATCCATTGCCGCCGCTTCCCATTCAGTATAAAGACTATGCAGCGTGGCAATTGCAATACATGAGCGGCGAACGATTGGAAGAACATCGGAACTTCTGGCTTCACTATTTGCAGGGCGATATCAAACCGATTGAAATCCCGACGGACTACCCAAGACAATATAGCCGGACAAGTCATGGAGGCACCGTGGCCTTTTCGTTGGGCGCGTCGTTGTCGGAAAAACTTCGGCAATTCAGCCTGGCCAACAATTGCAGCGTGTTCATGTCTATCGTGGCGCTTGTTGATGTGCTGCTGCATGGCTACACATGGGAGAAGGATATTGTTATTGGATTTCCCATTGCAGGGCGCAATCATAAATCGTTGGAAAACCAGATCGGCTACTACCTGAACACGTTGCCCGTTCGTGTGCAGATCGACGAGAAAGATCACATGGAGAATCTGGTTCGCCGCGTTCGCGACAACATTCTGGATGTTTATAAATACCAGCAGTATTCCTTCGACCTGATCGTTGAAGACCTCGACATCAAACGAAAGTCAAATCAATCGCCCTTGTTCGACATCGGCATAACCTGGCAAAACCAGATGGGCATGCACAGCGATGGCAAAGCCGTGTTCCCTGGCGTTGATGTGGAGCAGTTGGATGAAGCGTGTTCGTTCTCCAAACACGACGTTTGGTTTTACGGCTCAGAATCGGACAGCAACATCAGCTTCAGGCTTCGCTACAACACAGACCTCTACAAGCCTGAGACCATGGAAAAAGTCAGAGATAATTTCATTCTGCTGACCGAACAAGTGGTGAACAGTCCGCGTGTTCCCATCGCCTCGTTGGTGAAGCCGTTCAGAAACAACACGCTGTCCGAGCAAGTGTTGGAAGGGGCCAGCACCAGCATCGACGAAAATTTTTAAGACAACAACCAACTACGCAAATATCATGGTACAAGAAGCATTGACCGGTGAGAAGATCGCGGTTACAGACAACGGCCTTCCCCTCATTATAAAATTTGAGAACACGATTGAGACAGACAGTTTCATCGACTGGTATAAAAGGCATGCAGAGTTCCTGGAAACAAAAATCCACGACAACGGTGCCGTGCTTTTTAAAAATATCGGCATTGGCGAGCTGGGCGACTTTGATTACATCATGAAAAATATTGCGGGCACTCCCCTGCGATATGTCGACGGTTTTTCGCCACGCACCAAACTTTCGTCGAGCACATACACCTCTACCGAATATGATAAGGACTTCTTTATAACGCTTCACAACGAGTTGTCGTATTCGGCAAAATGGCCGGCAAAGATTTTCTTTTGCTGCATCATACCCAGCGAGACCGGCGGCCAAACGGCCATTGCCGACGGCAGAAAAATTTTGCGACGGATGCGCCCGGAGTTGTTGGCCGAAATGAAACAGAAGGGGGTGAAGTATGTGCGCAACTTGCACGGCGGTGGTGGTGCGGGCCCGTCGTGGCAGCAGACCTATGAAACCGAAAGCAGAGCGGATGTGGAGAAATTCTGCACCGAGAACAATATCGAATTTTCGTGGAAAGAAGATGGCGGCATTAAGCTCACCCAATTCCGTCCGGCCGTGATAGATCATCCCGTAACCGGCGAAACAGTTTGGTTTAACCAGGTCGATCAGTTTCATCCGTCGCACCTCGACAAAGACATTTATGAAATGTTGATGCTGATGTATTCACGCGAAGAAGACCTGCCCATGTATGGCGCCTTTGGCGACGGCAGCGTGTTGAGCGAAGCCGCCGTGAAAGAGATTCAGGACACCGTGGCCAAGGAGATCGTTTTGAATACGTGGGAGAAGGGCGATTTGCTGATGGTCGACAATATCCTGGTTTGTCACGGAAGAATGCCCTTCACGGGCGATCGGAAAATACTCGTGTCCATGTCATAAGCACAACAAGAGACATTTGTCATGTATCAACAAAATAACATCAAAGCCTACAGCGCCTTCAGAGCCTCCAACTACGACGATGAATCGAAACTGGACAAAGGCAATCGCGAGCAGCATCGGAATTTTCTTGTCGATCTCCTGTGCTCGCAAAAAAATGCACCCACGTCGTTTCTCGACCTCGGCTGTGGCACGGGCTATTTCACAGAAGTATTCTATGAAATTTTCCCCCGCATAAACGGCTATCTGGTGGATGGCTCCCAGGAAATGCTCGACATTGCGCAAGACCGTTTTTTGTCTCGACAGCTGAAAGCCCACCTCCATTGCGCGTTGTTTGAAAACATCAACTGGCATCAGATGCCCGCAAAGGTCGATGTCATCTTCTCGGCGTTAGCCATTCATCACCTGCAGGACGCCGACAAGTGGAAACTATTTCAGCGCATCTATGACCATCTCGACGATGGCGGCATCTTTATCTTGTATGATCTTTTTAAACTCAAGGATCAGCAGGGGTCAGCGCTGCTTGAGTACCTGGCGTGTCGCGATCATCAGCGCCGGTTGCAAGCGGAGTTGGATTTGGATGAGCTGATCGACGAACTGAGCATTGAGAACATCACCGCCAACGATCGCCGCATTCGGGGCGAAGAAGGCGACAAGGAAGCCTTCCTCGACGATCAGTTACACCACCTGGCCGCGGCCGGGTTCAAACACATAACAACCGTTTTTCAGGAGGCTCGTTTTGCGGGCACCATTGCCTACAAAAGCTAACCCGTCTCATCCACCACCGTGCACCGGCGGCAAGCGCGCTACGCATAACATTTGATTTAATCTAACCCTTTCGCAGATATGAACAAGCAAATCGTACATGAGGTTTTTGAAAGCATGGCCTCGCGGCACAGCGATAAAGTTGCAATAGAACACAATGGTCAATCGATCCAGTATGGCATATTGAATGCAAATGCCAATAAAATTGCACACGCGCTTCAGGGCCTTGGGCTGACAAAGGAAAGTGTGGTGGGTACATACTTTGAAAGTTCGATTGAGTATGTCACAAGCATCCTTGGCATCAACAAGGCGGGCGGAGTGTTTATGCCCCTTGAGCTTGACTTTCCTGTGAAGCGATTGGAACACCTGCTGGGCGAAGTGGCCCCGGCGTTCATCATCACCCACCAACAAACGTTGCCCGCGTTGCTTTCCATTTTGGAACGCGAAGTGCTTGGCGGCCTGACGGTGACAATTCTCACCATAAACCCTCTTGCCGACGACATCGCGATACGTGTTTATGATCGCCGTGGTGCATCGCTGCCAGACGGTTTGTATGCAAGCGAAAATTTGAACGTGGTGCTCGACGGCAACAACAGCAACTACCTCATCTACACCTCGGGTTCAACCGGCCGGCCCAAAGTGATTGAAGGCTGCCACAAGGGACTGAGTCATTTCATACATTGGGAAATTGGAGAATTCAACCTTGACGACACGGTGCGGGTGAGCCAGCTTGCTCCCATTTCGTTTGACGTGAGTTTCCGCGATATTTTTGTTCCACTGCTGGCCGGGGGTACGCTTTGCATTCCCGACAAGGAAGTGCGAACGGTGCCACAAAAGTTGGTGCAATGGATGAACGATCAGCAGCTCACCATGGTGCACATTGTGCCCACACTGTTCAGGCTGCTCACCGACGAGTTGATCGAATCAAAGGCTACCAATGCCCTGACCACACTACGCTATGTGTTGTTGGCAGGCGAGCCCCTGTTTGGCAAAGATGTGCTGCGGTGGCAATCGGCCCGCGACAAAAGAACGCAACTGGTAAACATCTATGGTCCTTCAGAAACAACGCTGGCAAAAATGTTCCATCGCATTGGCGATGAGCTGGTCGATCCCTATGCCATCATCCCGTTGGGCAAAGCCATTTCGAACACAGCAGCTCTTATTCTAAACGAAGGAAAACTGTGCCAGATCGGCGAGCCAGGTCGCCTTTACATAAAAACACCGTTCCGTTCAAAAGGCTATTACCGGAATGAGGCGTTGACAAAAGAGAAATTTGTGCAGAATCCGCTACACACGGATTTTGACGATGTTATATACGACACCGGCGACATGGCGAAGTTTGCCGACAACATGGACGTGATCTTCCTGGGACGCCAGGATAATCAAATAAAAATCCGCGGTAATCGTATCGAACTTCTGGAAGTGGAAAAAGTGCTCGTGAACTTTCAGGGCGTGAAGGAAGTGGCCGTAACCATCATTGAAGAATCGGACGACGACAAGGTGTTGGCTTGCTACTACACCGGTGAAGCCGACATGGACGAAGCACAGGTGAAAAAATACCTGACGGAATATTTGCCCTCCTATATGCATCCGTCATACTATGTGCGGCTGGCAACTTTTCCAAAGAATAAAAACGGAAAGCTCGACCGCAACGAACTGCCCAAACCCACCAAGGTGAGAGAACAACCCACCGCGGGTGCACTCACCGAGCTGGAAAGGAAATTGGAAACCATCTGGAAAGACGTGTTGAAGGTGGCCGATATCGGCCGCGACGATTCGTTCTTCACCATTGGCGGGTCGTCGTTGAAGGGCATCAAGATCATTTCCAAGATCTATAAGGAATGCAACGTGTTGTTGAAACTTTCCGACCTGTTCACACACTCCACCATCCGGCAGTTGGCAGAATTGTTATCGCAGTCTGCCAAAAAGAGTTTTGCCGAAATCACACCCATTGGAGCAAGTGCCTATCACGACGTGTCGCATGCACAACGCAGGCTTTGGATACTCAGTCATTTTGGAGACGAGAACATTGCCTACAACATGATGTATGCCTACACCTTCGAGGGCAACCTTCAGGTGGCAAGTCTTCATGCAGCACTGCAAACTGTTATCGAACGTCACGAAAGCTTGCGCACGGTGATGGTTAGCGTGAATGGCGAACCCAAGCAAAAGGTGTTGTCGTTTGAAGAGCTTGGCTTTGCCATGGAGGAAATTGATTTGCGGGGCGAAGACGATCCGGATACCATCACTGCCACGCTGGCCGAAAATGAATGGGCCATCCCGTTCAACCTGGAGCAAGGCCCGCTGCTGCGCGCCAAATTATTGCAACTACCGGGTGAAAAATTCGTATTCCTTTTTGCCATTCACCACATCGTGAGCGATGGATGGTCCACATCCATATGGATTCAGGAAGTGATGGCGCTGTATAACGCCTATAGCCGCAATGAACCCAACCCGCTGAAACCACTCAGCATACAGTATAAGGATTTTGCCGCCTGGCAAAACAAACTCATCGCCAGCACCGAACTCACCAAACATCAGGACTACTGGCTAAAGCAATTCACGCCACTACCCACCACGTTGACATTGCCGGCAGACAAGGTGCGTCCGGCAACCAAAACGTTTAACGGCAAACACCTCGGCATCAAAATCGATCAGAGCATCCTGAAGCCCCTGCGCGAACTGTGCAGCCAAAACGATGCAACACTCTTCATGGGCCTGTTGAGCTCAATCAATATTCTGTTCTATCGTCTCACGGGTCAATCAGACATCACCATCGGAACACCCACCGCAGGCCGCGATCACGAAGGACTTGAAAATCAGATTGGATTGTATGTTAACACGCTGGCGCTGCGATCGCGGTTTAGTCCACACGACTCGTTTGTGCAAGTGTTGAGCGCCGTCAAAGAAGTTACCTCGGGAGCCTACGCACATCAGATTTATCCTTTCGACTATCTCGTGGACCAGCTCGACCTGGTGCGTGACGTGAGCCGTTCGCCGCTCTTCGATACCATGATTGTGTTTCACGACACCAAGACCGAAGCAAAGCAACCCCAGGCCTTGTCGAATGTTGAAATCGGAAACTACTACAGTAAGCCGAGATCTACCAAGTTCGACCTCAACCTCAACTTTGCTGAGAATCAAACAGCGGGATTGAACCTCATCATCGAATACAATAGCGACGTCTTTTCTGCGCCGTTCATCAATGCGCTGTCGCTGCAATACACCACCTTGTTGCAATCCATTGTGGCCTCAGGAAGCACACCGGTGCATGCGCTGGAATATGTGCCCGCTGCAGAGCGTCACAGACTCTTGCACGAGTTCAACGAAACGGTGGCAACATCAAGCAAGCCCGCAACGCTTCACGAACTGATTGAACAACAGACCGAACGCACACCAAACGCTGTTGCGTTGGTTTGCGAAGGCGATAGCCTTACTTACAAACAACTCAATGCCCGTGCAAATGCATTGGCACATTATCTCCGGCAAACCTGGCAGGTGAAACCCGACGATCGCGTTGCCATTGCCCTCGACCGGTCAATAAATCTGGTAGTAGGCATTCTGGGCATATTGAAGGCCGGCGCGGCCTATGTGCCTATCGACGTGGCCTATCCCACCCAACGCATCGAACAGATACTGACCCATTCGGGTGTGAAGGGAATAATCCTCGACACAAAATTCAGCGGTCTGGTCGGCGATCAGTTCAAGAAGATTCTGATTTCAAAAGCAGCGGAGGAAATTTCAAGCTTCCCTGCAACCAACCCTGTGCGCACAACGCAAGCGTCAAACCTCGCCTATATAATCTACACATCGGGATCGACCGGCGCGCCAAAAGGCGTGGCCGTTGAGCATGCCAGTGTTGTGAACTATGTGCGCTGGGCAAATCAGTATTATTTCAACAACGAGTCGGGTCATGCCTTTGCGCTGCACACGTCCATTGCATTCGACCTCACCATCACCAGCCTTTTCACAACACTGTTGCGCGGCGACAGCATTGTGATCTATAACTATACGCACGACCAGACCTCCGACATGCTGTATGAAATATTTCAGCCCAGCGGACAGGCAAGCGTTGTGAAACTCACACCATCGCACGTGAGTGTGTTGGGAACACTCGACATCAAAGAGACGAATATCACCAAAGTGATTTTGGGAGGTGAAGTGTTGCGCGAAGAACACGTTTCCACGGTGTGGGCCATCAATCCCCTCATCCGAATTTACAACGAATACGGACCCACGGAGGCCACGGTGGGATGCGTGGTTCAGGAGATCATCAACCTCGACGACGTGTATACCATTGGCGTGCCGGTGGCCGATAGCAAGATCTATATCGTAGACGAATTCCGGAACGTGCAACCCATCGGGGTGAAAGGGGAAATTTGCATCGGCGGCATTGTGCTGGCGCGCGGTTATCACAACGACGCCACGCTGACGGCATCCAGGTTTGTGGACAATCCTTTTGCTGCTGCAGAAAGAATGTATCACACCGCAGACATCGGTCGGTGGAATGTGGATGGAACCCTCGAACTGTTTGGTCGCAAAGACCGCCAGGTGAAAATCAGAGGACATCGCATCGAGCTCGACGAAATAGAATCACATCTCCTGAAAATACAGGGCATCACCGGCGCCTTTGCCAGAGTCTGGCAAGATGAAACCGGCGACGCTCAACTCCTGGCTTACACAACAGGACAGCCCATTCCGTCGACCGAAATCAAGAACGCGTTGCGGAAAACTATTCCCGACTACATGGTTCCGGCCTATATCGTGAGCCTGGAAAAATTCCCGCTGACGGCCAATGCCAAAGTGCATGCCGAAAAATTGCCGCTCCCCGAAAAGACAAACGCAACCGTGAAATATGTTGCGCCGTCCAACAATGTGGAAAGAAAGCTCGCGGCAATTTGGGAAGATGTCTTGAACGTTAGCCCGGTCAGTGTAGAGGATAGTTTCTTTGAACTGGGCGGACACTCGCTAAAAGCAATGCGAATCATTTCAAAAATTTATAAAGAACTAAACGTGCGCCTGTCGCTGAGAAGTCTGTTCACCAATCAGCCGACCATACGAAGCCTGGCACGGGAAATTGTATCGAACGACCTGTTGAGCCCTGAGCTTTATGCAGAAGAAAGCCTGGTGGGCGAACGGGAAGAAATCATTATCTAACACACCGGCCGGTAAACCATGAGCGTAACAGACCTACTGCTACGATGCCGCGAGTCGCAGGTTGTCGTGCGATGTGTTGACAACAACCTGAACGTTACGGCGTTGGGAGGGAAAGTTCCCGAAACCTTGCTCGCCGATTTGCGCGCCAGAAAATTCGAGATCGTGGCCTATTTGAATGCCGGTTCGCACAACGACGATTTTCAAAACATACCCCTCGCCGCCAAACAGGAATACTACGACGTGTCGCCCGCACAGCGGCGCATGTGGTTGTGGCATCAGTTGGCCGAAGCGCCGGTAGCCTACAACATGCCCGCGTCCTATCGCATACGCGGCCTCGATGTCAACGCACTGGCTGCAGCGTTTGCCGATCTTGCCGCGCGGCATGAAATTCTGCGAACAACATTTCATCGCGTGGGCGATGCCGTGAAGCAAAAAATACACAGCGTTGCCGAAGTGAATTTTTCGGTGTGCGTAGAGGATTTTCGCGAATGCCCCGACAGGGAACAGAAGGCAAAGGCAATCGCACAGGAAGAGTCGCTCACGGTGTTCGACCTGGCCACGGGCCCTTTGTTTAAAGTGAAGGTGCTTCGCATGGACGGTGAAACAGTCATCCTTTTAATGACCACACATCACATCGTTAGCGATGGGTGGTCAAACAAAGTGCTCTACTCCGAATTGATGCGCCGCTATGCTGCGCACGTTGCCAACGAAACACGCACATGGACACCCCTGAAAATACAATACAAAGACTATGTGGCCTGGAAAAACAACCAGCTGTTGTCTGGCCAGGGCGCTGAAAAAGCCTATTGGCTTCAAAAACTTCGGGGCAACATTCCCGTGCTCAGCCTGCCGGGCATGAAAACACGACCGGGCATTCAAACCTTTCGCGGTGATGCCATTGACTACGTTGTTCCCAAAAACATTATGCTGGGATTGAAACGGATTGCGCGCGAAGAGCAGGCCAGTTTGTTTATGACGATTCTGGCCGGCATCATAACAGTGCTCTATACACACACCGGCCAAACCGATGTGATTGTGGGAACACCCACGGCGGGTCGCGACCATGCCGACCTCGAAGATCAGGTTGGTCTCTACACCAGCATGTTGCCATTGCGCACACGCTTCCGCCACGACGACTCGTTTGCTCAATTGGTGCATCGTGTCAAAGCCACCGCGCTGGAAGCGTTCGAGCATCAACGCTACCCACTCGACAAACTTGTGGAAGCGTTGCCTCTGGCGCGCGACACAACACGGTCGCCCGTGTTTGATGTGATCGTGGCCCTGCAGAACATCGACTTGAATGCGCCGGCCGGGTTCGCCAACGCGCTGTCGGCACAACCCGCATCCGAAGTAACAATTCAACCCTATGAATGCAAAAGAAATACCAGCAAGTTTGATTTGGCCTTCACGTTCTATGAGAAAGAATACGGCCTCAGCCTTTCGCTGCAATACAACACCGATGTTTATGACTATGCCTATGTGAATTTGGTGTGGTGGCATTTTTTAAAAATATTGGAATTTGTTGTGGCAGACAGCACGGTAAGGCTGAACGCGCTGCACGTGGTGTCGGACCATGATCGCGAGTTCGCCATGACTACACGCCATGCAACGCAGGCCGAAACAGCAAAGCCGGTGCAATCTGATGCCGTTTTCACCGCACCCCGAAACCAGCTTGAAGCCATGCTGGCGCAGGTTTGGCAAGACATTCTGAACACCGCTGGCATGAGCATTCACGACAATATCTTCTTGCTTGGCGCAACATCCATGGAAGTTGTTGCCGCGGCAGACATCATTCAGAAAAGCACGGGGGTTGTATTTCATGCCCGCACAGCATACTGCTGTCCTACAATAGCAACGATCGCCGGATTTCTGCAACAACAGTTGCCCGCGGTTGCGCGATCTTGAACTAAAACCAAAGACGACGTTTGTCGCATCGCGTTCATAAGTTTTTTTTACTTCTTTCTATTACTACTATGAGTGAAAAATTATTCTACCTGAAACCCAATGTGGTGATCGAGCCGCTGGTCGATCGCTGGTATGCGTGGCCCCATTTGATTTCTCCCGCAACCGCAGCCCGCAACATCTCGGGCAGACATCTCAAGATTATGAACTCCTACATTCAGGCACCTCATGTGCATGCTGCGGCTGTGAAGAATCCTAAATTGTTGGGCGGTCCGTTCATGGACTTGCCCCAGGGAAGCATGCAGGAAGTAAAGAACCTGAGGGAGCAAACGCAAACCAATCACAAAGACCTGCTGGAATTTTCGGACGCCATCACAGCGCTCGAAAAATTGTTGAAGAGTCATGTGAAGGGCTATTCGCTGGAGCCGCTCTATGATAAAGTTCCGGAAATTCTCAAGGGATATGTGGAGCTGGTATACGATCTCAACAACAATCCGTCGTTTCGTTTTTTTGAACATCTGCTTTACGCCAGCGAGTTCTACAAGCCGTCGATGCAAAGCTTTTCGTTTTGGATAACAAACAACGATCAGCGGCCGTTTGTGCTCAGCACCCCTCGTGTAGACAGCAACGATGTGTTGCATTTGAACATACCCTTCAACAGCACCTTCATCGATGCGTTGAGCGAAATGAGACGAACCCCCAAAGCACTGACCGACCTGAAAGCACAGGTGACGCTGACGCCCGAACAAGAAAAATTGTTTGAGACATTCTTTACAGACGAGGCACCACCGGCCTATAAAAAATATGAGGGCGACAAGCTGCGGATGCGCTACTTCGGCCATGCCTGCATACTCGTGGAAACAAAAGACGTGAACATCCTTATCGATCCCATCATCAGCTACTATGGCTACTATTCGGATGTGTCGAGGTTTTCGGACATGGATCTTCCCGACGTTATCGACTATGTGCTGATAACACACAACCACCAGGATCATATCCTTTTCGAGACACTGCTTCCGTTGCGTCATAAAATCAAAAACCTGGTGATTCCCAAAAGCACCAGCGGTGCCTTGCAGGACCCCAACCTGAAGCTCATGTTCAAAAGCTTGGGATTCAAAAATGTGGTGGAGATCGATGAGATGGAACCGATGGAGTTTCCGGATTGCACCTTAACGGGCATTCCGTTTATCGGCGAACACAGCGATCTGAATATTCATTCAAAAGTCTGTCATCATGCGCGGGTGGGCGACTTCACCATGTTGTTTGTTGCAGACTCGTGCAACGTCACCCCTCAGTTATATGAACATGTGCATCGCCAGATGGGCGATGTCGATATCATCTTCCTGGGCATGGAATGCGACGGTGCGCCGTTGACATGGCTATACGGCCCGCTGCTGTCGGAAGATCTTCCCCGCGACATGGACAACTCGCGACGCCTGGCAGGGTCTAACTACGAAAAGGGAATAGCGCTGGTGAATGTTTTCAAACCGAAGGAAGTGTATGTCTATGCCATGGGTCAGGAACCTTGGCTGGAATTTATAAGCAGCCTGAAATACACACCCGAGTCTAACCCCATTGTGGCATCAGACAAACTTGTGAACGAATGTTTGAGCCGCGGCATCGTGTCGGAGCGCTTGTTCGGAGAGAAGGAGTTGCTCTATCACTATACAGCCGGCCAGCAAACCCTGTCGCTACAGGAAGCGGAGACGGCCGAGCTGCTCGAAACCGTTTAACGAAACCGAGCCAAAAATTCTGAAGCCCAGACGTTACTGATACATTTTATGAAACAGCATAGGGAAATTTTCGAGCAGACCTCCTATCTGAAGGAGAAACTTGAAATACTAAAGAAATTAAAAAAGGAACAGATGGATAAGCCCATGGACAAACGAGATAGCAGACTTTTGAATTTCATATGGAAAGAGCAGAGCGTGTATAGCTACGCCCTGAAGCAAATCGCCTGGTTCACAAACGATCCGTTGCTGGAGTCGGAAACCGAGCCGGTAGAACATGACTTTCACAAGGCGCTGCCGCCGCCGGTGCACCACAAAAAGAACATCAACCTCATTACCTGGGGCGGCCTCGGCGATGCGTTGCTGGCCACACCGGCACTGAAGGCGTTGAAGGAGACCTATCCCCACAGCGTGGTCACGGTCTATCATCAACGATGGCACCGCGACATCCTGTTAAACAATCCATACATCGACAAACTGCGGGAAGCTTCTTTCTGGAAATATCCGTTGGCGTGGCTGGCCTTCAAGCTGGGAATAAGAACACTGGAATCGTTGAACTATAGCTACACCTTGCCAAAGGAACCTGGCGCAACAAAAATGAGCGATGTGATTGCCGAAGGCCTTGGTCTGACATTGACCGACACACAGGTGCAACTGTTTCTCACCGAGCGCGAAGACAGCGAAGGCAAGGAAGCGATTGCATCATTCAAAAAACCGATAGCGGTTTGTCCAAGCACCGTGTCGTTCAAAAACAAGCAGTGGATTCTGGAGCGGTGGGAGGACCTGATCAAAGCGATGCCCTCCTATTCGTTTGTGCAGTTGGGTGGCAAGAACGATCCCTTGCTGAAAGGGGCCATAGATTTTCGCGGCCAGCCCGTCCGAAAATCGGTTGCCATCCTGAAACATACACTATGCTATGTGGGTGTCGACTCGTTTCTGGGGCACGCCGCTGCCGCGGTCAACGTTCCGGGCGTGGTGCTGTTCGGGCCATCGCCCTTTCATATGTTTGCCCAGGCCAGCAACACCAACGTCATCAGGCGAACGTCGTGTTCACCGTGCTCGGGTCTGATCAATCAATCGCAATGTCCCTACAACCACGAGTGCATGCGCAAGATTCAGGTGAACGATGTGAAGAAGGAAATCTTGAAGAAGATGGAAACATGCAAGCTCACCTGCGAGCTGTCGTTTGCCATCAGCGAAACATTCTAGAAAAAAATAGTCTAAACAACTTCAGCACATGTCTACAATTGTCTTTGCGATGGCAGATTCCATTAGTCATCACAACGCGTCCTATAAAATCGCGAATCGGCTAAAGAAGGAGGGACATACCATTGTCTACATCGGCGACAGCCGGAAGCGTGAGAAGGAAGTGGTGGGGCAGGGATTTCGGTTTGAAACCATTTACCACGATTTTTTTGAAAGCTTCAACGACGCAAAAGAAAAAGGTGTGTTGGGGAAAATCAAGACGCTCCGAAACTACATCAAACACCTGAAGCGCTACAAACAAGCGTTGATGCACGGCGACGAAATGGCGAAGCTCATCGAACGCGTGAAGCCCGATCTTTTTGTGGTCGACGTGTTTCACATCCTGCACGCCATCCTCATCTATCGGCACAATGTTAAAACCGTGCTGCTGCAAACCTATGTGGCCACCGATAAAGCCGACAATGTTCCGCCGCTGAATTCAAAACACATACCCGACCACACATTTTGGAGCCGGGTGCGCATTGAGGTGGCGTGGCGAACGTATTTTGCCCGACGCTTTTTGAGAAACCTCTGGAACCGCGTCGTGTTTCTGGGCCTCGATCGCAACAGTATTTTCAACAGCCTGGTGCGCACATGCAATTTTCCGGCGCATCACATCAATAACAAACGGGTTTTTCACGCGGGCATCAGCAGCGTGCCCGAGCTGGTGTTGTGCGCAAAAGAATTCGACTTTCCTCGGCCATCGCAAACGCGACAGCATTTTGTGGGCCCGATGGTGGAGTTCAATCGCAACGACGTGTTGTATGACGAACGCTATCTCGAGGTTGCCCTTGAACGCGAGTTGCAAGCCGACCCCGAAAAAAACAGGCCACTCATTTATTGTTCGCTCGGCACCATCAACATCAACTGGTACAAACACAGCAGTCAGTTTTTCCAGATGTTGATGGAAGCGTTTGCCACCCGACCTGAATATGATTTATTCGTGGCCGTGGGCTCGGAGATTCCCTTGAACAAATTTGTTAACGTGCCGGACAACGTGCACATTTTTAAATACGTGCCCCAGATCGATATCCTCGAAAACGCGAGTGTCATGATTACACACGGCGGCATCAATTCCATCAACGAATGCATTTTTGCCGGGGTGCCCATGATTGTATACCCGCTAAGTGCCAACATCGATCAGCATGGCAATGCCGCGCGCGTCGCCTATCGGCAACTGGGTCTGCGGGGCGATATCAACAGCGAAAACGGCACAAGCATCATGGCAAAGATCGATCGTGTGTTGAACGACCCGTCCTACAAAAGAAACGTGGAGAAGATGCGCGAGGTCTATCGCAGCTACGAAAAGTCTACCGAAGTGGTTGATATTATCGAGTCCTATCTTGTTTCCTGACACAGCAAGACGCCACGCCCGAATCGACGGCGTGTGTGGTCAATAAAAAATTGTATCCATAAACTAAATCTTTTTAAACGTGAAATTTTCAACTATAGGTGTTATTGGTGCAGGAACGATGGGTGTCAGCGTGACTGCAGATTTGTTGTTGCACGACATGGATGTTGTGCTGATCGATGTCTCCGAAGATCGGCTGAAGGAAGCCCGGGCGGAAATCATAAAAACCCTTCGATTTGCACCGATGCTCGCAAAGCATGTGAAGGCAGTTTCGGAAGTGACCGTGCTGGAGCGCGTAACTTTCTCTACACACCTCGACGACGTTAGGAACTGCGAGTTCATCGTCGAGAACGTGACAGAAGAGTGGACGATAAAGGAACACGTATACAAAGCCCTGGACCTGATATGCGACAGCGACATCTGCTTTGGCATGAACACATCGTGCACATCCATAACACAGGCGGGCAGCGTTGTTTCGCGACCCGAACGAATTGTGGGCGTGCACTTCATGAACCCGGTATTTCTGAAACCCACCGTAGAAGTCATTCGCGGATTTCATACCTCCAACGAAACACTGCAGGCATTGGAAACACTGCTCCGCCAGATGGGCAAGGAGTCTATTGTGGTAAACGACTATCCGGGCTTTGTGTCCAACAGGATTTCGCACCTCTTCATGAACGAGGCGGCCTACGTGGTGCAAGACCAGGTGGCCAACCCGCAGCAGATCGATGCCATCTTCAAGAAATGCTATGGCCACACCATGGGGCCTCTCGAAACCGCCGACCTCATCGGGCTCGACACGGTGATGCGATCCATCGATGTGCTATACGAAAGTTATCACGACAGCAAATTCAGGTGTTGCCCGCTGCTGCGCAAGATGGTGCTCGCCGGAAACCTGGGTCGAAAATCGGGAAAGGGATTTTATGACTACGCTCACCAAGCAAACTAACCAACATAACTAAACAACATATGGAAACATTGGCAGACTTCGACGTGAAAACGTCCGTTCGGAAATTCATCACAAAGAGCATTGGCATCGGCGACATTCGCGACGATGAAGATCTGTTTGATTCGGGAATTGTGAATTCGCTTTTTTCTATACAGCTCGTCACGTTTATTGAAAAATCGTTTGGTTTGGAAATTACGCAGGACGACCTAGACATGGATAACTTTAAGTCCGTTGACGCAGTGTGCAATTTTGTGAGACGTAAACAAGGAAAGTAGTGATGAACCTCGACCAAGCCCAACGAGATCGCTACCGGGAGTTTAGCGATTTTGTAAACGACAACGTCACGCCCTATGCCGGCGACTGGGACCTCCACCAGCAAATGCCGCGCGACGTCATTCGGGCCATCGGGCGCGAAGGCTATTTCGGGGCTATTGTGCCCGAGGCACTGGGCGGAAAGGCGTGGGACTTTGTGACGTTCGGCTTGCTGAACGAAGCGTTTGGACGCGGCAGCTCATCGCTAACCGTTTTGTTTACGGTGCAAAACATGGTGGCCACGTGTTTGCTCAAATGGGCAAGCGCAAAGCAGGTTGCCAAATGGATTCCCCCCATGGCAAAGGGCGATATCGTTGCATCCTTTGCGCTGACCGAACCCAACGTTGGCAGCGACATACAGTCCATCGGCACACAGTTCGAGTCACACGGCGACATGCTCGTGCTCAACGGCACAAAACGATGGATCACCTTTGCGGGAATAGCAGACATCTACCTGGTGTTTGGTAAGCTCAACGGTCGTCCCATAGCCTGTGTGGTTGAAAAAGATATGCCGGGTGTGGAAGTCACACCCATTCGCGACATGCTCGGATTCAAGGCGTGTCACCTGGCACAGCTCGATTTTCACGACGTGCAGATTCCCGCCGCCAACGTCATTGGCAAAGCAGGATTTG
Source organism: Chryseolinea lacunae (assembly GCF_016735595.1). Lineage (GTDB taxonomy): Bacteria > Bacteroidota > Bacteroidia > Cytophagales > Cyclobacteriaceae > Chryseolinea > Chryseolinea lacunae. Next base: position 487,743 of record NZ_JAERRB010000005.1, on the reverse strand, counting down.
CGCTCTCGCACATCGCGCCCTTGGGGCTGCACTATGGCCGACTGAGCACAGCGTTTTCGTCGGTGGGGCTCATTCGCGCCGCCATGGAAACGAGCATCAAGCGGGCGTCGACGCGCGTGGTGTCGCATGCCACCTTGAACAACATCAGTTCCATCCGGGCCGTCATCACCGAAATGGGGATCAGCTACGACACCAGCTTGATGATGTGTTTGAATGCCGCCACCGCAGAAGACAATCGTTCGCTTCAGGCCATAGAAAAAACAATTCTTGCGAAATATGTCGCGTCCCGAAATGCCGTCAGCGCAGCATCGCAGGCGGTGGTCATCTCGGGTGCACACGGATGCCACGAAGAGTCGTCGCCAACCGCGCGCTTCTATCGCGACGCAAAAATCATGGAAATCATAGAGGGCACCACACAGGTGTTGCAAAATGTTCTGGGAAACTATTATGTGAACCGTGCCGAACCGCTCGTGCTCAATTGATAAAAACTGAACGCACCATGAACACCACGTATCCAAAAACCACCGCATGGGCTGCGAACGAAGCCGACGTGTTGATCGACTTCAACGACACCGATTTTCCGTTCGAAGAAGACGTGACCGTGCAGGAATTATTCGAACGCCATGTGGCGCGCGATCCCGGCCGCATCGCCGTGAAATATAAAAATGAAACGCTGACCTACGGCGAACTGAATGCCCGCGCCAATGCGTTGGCACGCCACCTCCGCAAGGAAGGTGTTTGCCGCGAACAGATTGTGGGCATCCTGTGCACGCGATCGCTCGAAATGATAATCGGAATCTTTGGTATCATGAAAGCCGGTGGCGCATACCTTCCCCTTTCTCCCTACGATCCCTTTGCCAGAGTGCTGCTGCTGCTCGACGACAGTCAGGCGGGCATCCTGCTTGTACAGGAAGAGTGGCGCGACAAGGTGAAGGACTTCACCGGCGCCGTGGTGGCGCTTGAAAATTTTAACGTGCCTGTAGACGACCAGCCGCTGCCGTGCATCAACACCAGTCGCGACCTGCTCTATGTCATCTACACCTCGGGCTCAACCGGCATGCCCAAGGGTGTGCTCATCGAACATCGATCGGTAGTGAATCGGTTGAAGTGGATGCAACATGCCTATCCCATTCAGCCAGACGATGTGCTGCTGCAAAAGACACCCTACAATTTTGATGTGTCGGTGTGGGAGTTGTTCTGGTGGGCCATAGAAGGCGCGCAAATGTGTCTTCTGGCACCAAACGGTGAAAAAAATCCGGCCACGATTATCGACACCATCGAACAGCATAGCGTTTCCGTTATGCATTTTGTGCCGTCTATGCTCGGTGTGTTTCTGGAATACATCCAGGCCTACGACAGCACAAACAAACTGGCAAGCGTGCGACTGGTTTTTGCCAGCGGAGAAAAGCTCAGCACCAAACACGTCAGTCAGTTCAATACATTGTTTAATGTAGACGGCAACAAATCGCTAATCAACCTCTACGGTCCCACGGAAGCCACGGTCGACGTAACGCACTATGATTGTGCAAACGGCGAGGTGGAAGGAAAAATTCCGATCGGAAAACCCATCAGCAATACGCAGATCTATATTGCCGGCCACGAACACAATGTTTTGTCGGTGGGCGAAGAAGGCGAGCTCATCATTGCCGGCGTAGGCGTGGCGAGAGGGTATTTGAATCGCGTGGAACTGACGGCACAAAAATTTGTAAAAAATCCTTTTGCTGAAGGCGAACAAATGTACAGGACGGGCGATCTGGCCCGTTGGTTTCCCGATGGCAACATCGACTACATCAACCGCATCGACAACCAGGTGAAAATTCGCGGACTGCGCATTGAACTGGGAGAAATTGAAGCCCGGTTGCTGAAGCACGAACAAATTGACGAGTGCATTGTCCATACCAGACAATACTCCGAAAGCGTCGTCGTGATTGTGGCCTACTACACCGCGACGACCGAAATAGCACCCAAAGAATTGAAAAACTTCCTGGCAGGCAACTTGCCCGACTATATGATCCCTTCGCGGTTCATAAAGCTTGATGCCATCCCCTTGACGCCAAACGGCAAGGCCGATCGGAAAGCATTGCCGGACCCACGCTCCGTTTAACGAGCGCCCGCTTTTGTGTTAAGACCATGCCCATCGCGGCAGCCTTTGCTTAACCTTTATCTTAACCATCGTTTTTATGAAAGAGGAACATGAAATACGTTCATGGTTGCTGGAGAAATTGTCCGATATACTGGGCATTGACAGAAATCAAATCAGCATCCACAAGCGCTTCAAAGAATATGGACTGGATTCGAAAAATGCGACATTACTTATACATAAATTATCCGCCTGGCTTTCAAGGCCACTGGAGCAGACGTTGGTTTGGGATTATCCAACCCTTCAGGAACTGATCGCCCACCTGATATCAAAAAAATCGGGCCCGGCACCATCAACGCAGACCCGCCCGCGCGACTACACACCCGTAACACACGAGCCGATCGCCATCGTGGGCATGGCTTGCCGTTTTCCAAATGCGGCCGATAAGAATGCCTACTGGGAGTTGTTGAAGAATGGCCTCAGCGGCATTGTGAATGTGCCCGCCGATCGATGGGACGCTGACGAGTTTTATGACAGCGACAATACCCAGGCGGGAAAGATGAACACACGATGGGGAGGGTTTCTGGAACAGGTAGATAAATTTGATCCCGAATTTTTTGGCATCACACCCAAGGAGGCCGTTCAGATAGATCCGCAACAGCGGCTCATGCTCGAACTTTCGTGGGAGGCGTTTGAAGACCTGGGCGTTGTTCCGGCGTCATTGAAAGACAGTAAGACCGGTGTGTTTTACAGCGCCATCTGGAACGACTACCTCATCTTGAACAGCCGCAATGGTCCAAACAACATTGTTCAGCACACAGCCACAGGGCTGCACCACAGCATCATTGCTAACCGCGTGTCCTACACGTTTGGACTTCGCGGCCCCAGCCTCACCATCGACACCGCGTGTTCTTCCGGTCTCGTCACCGTGCACCTGGCCATGCAAAGCATTCGCAGAGGCGAATGCGATATGGCACTGGCCGGCGGCGTGAACCTGATATTGACACCCGAAAGCACAATCGCCATGGCCAAATTCGGAGCCATGGCGCCCGACGGACAATCGAAGGCGTTTGATTCGCGCGCAAACGGTTATGTACGTGGAGAAGGCGGCGGCGTGGTGGTCCTGAAACCATTGTCGAAAGCATTGCGCGATGGCGACCGCATCTATGCCACCGTGCTGGAGAGCGCCGTGAACAACGACGGCTTTAGCAACGGCCTGACCGCACCAAATCCCAAGGCCCAGGAAGAAGCCCTGAGCGAAGCCTACGAACGCGCAGGGGTGGAACCGCACAAAGTTCACTTCGTAGAAACTCACGGGACGGGCACCATCCTGGGCGATCCCATCGAAGCAAAAGCCCTTGGCAAGATCTTATCGGCAAATCGAAATGACGACAACGCACTGTTGTTGGGCTCTGTCAAAACAAACATTGGTCACCTCGAAGGCGCTGCCGGAATTGCAGGCCTCATCAAAGTAGCGCTGGCCATAGAACACAGACAAATTCCGCAGAATCTTAATTTCGAAAGTCCCAACCCCAACATCTCGTTCAACGAGTTGAAGCTGAGCGTTCCCAAAACGCTGACGCCATGGCCCGAACTGGGCAAGCCTGCACTCGCGGGGGTTAGTTCATTTGGTTTTGGAGGCACCAACTGTCACGTGGTGTTGCAAGGCGAAGCGCAATCGCGGCTCCAAGCCCTGTTAACCTTGTCGTCGACCACGCACGAGGAATTACAGAATCTGATGAAGGCCACGTTAACACTGGTCCAGGCAGAAAAGACACTTACACTGAGCGAGTTTTGCTTTGCCATCAATAGCAGAGTTTCGCTTGCCGCACATCGCCGCGCATTCACGGCCGACACGTTCGAAGACCTTGCCATGCAACTAACGACCGCGCTGGGCGGTGAACCTTTTGCCGAAAAAACAGATATCAACAGCACTGTGCCGCCAATCGCGTTTGTGTGCTCCGGTCAGGGGTCGCAATGGATTGGCATGGGCTTGTCGTTGCTTCAACACGAACCTGTGTTTAGAAGCAAAATCAAACAATGCGATGCCCTTGGTAAAACATTTTATGGTGTTTCGGTTCTTGAAGAACTCACCGCCGGCGCCAGTGCAAAACAAACTCCGATAGAAATCATTCAGCCGCTCATCTTTTCCATTCAGGTGGGATTGGCGGCATTGTGGGAATCGTGGGGCATCCGGCCCAACGTGGTGATCGGTCACAGCATGGGAGAGGTGGCCGCGGCGCACATCGCCGGAGTGTTGACCTTGCGCGATGCCATGAAAATCATTTGCGTCAGAAGCAGACTCTTGTCGAACGTGGCCGGAAAGGGAAGCATGGCCGTAGTAGAACTGAACAGCGATGCCCTTGCCCCGATACTGGCACCGTATGGCGACAGCGTTTCCATTGCAGCCTACAACAGTCCCGTATCCACCGTTCTTTCGGGCGACACCACCGCAGTGGCCGCAATCGTAGATCAATTGAACACGGCCAACATCTATTGCAAACAAATCAACGTGGATGTGGCGTCGCACAGTGCACAGATGGACAGCCTGCGCAAAGAACTTCTGGAGGCCCTGTCCGACATCACGCCCTTGCCGGCGCATATCCCCATCGTTTCAACCGTTCATGGGAAACGCCTCGGCTATGAACAGTTCAACAGCACCTACTGGGTTCACAACTTGAGAAAGCCGGTCCGCTTCTTTCAGGGCATTGGTGTGTTGGCGGGTGAACAGGATCATTTGTTTATCGAACTGAGTCCGCATCCGATCCTCAGCAAATCCATTAGCGAAACACTTGACAACAAGGAGAAAAATGCGTGGATAAAAAGCACGCTCGAACGAAACGAGGATGCGCGAAAGACGATGCTCGCCACCCTCTCGGCCGCCTGCGAAGCAGGCCACGATGTCGATTGGAACACGATCTATGCGCGAACTTCGCGACACGAAGCACCATCGAGCCTGGAACCCTGGCTGGCAATACCGCCGGCATCAGGCAAGCCATCGCGCTGGAACATTTTTCCACTGTCGGCCCACACGCCCGAGGCGTTGATAGACTATACGAAAACATTTCAGAAGCAAGCGGCACACGGGGCATTCAACATGACCGACGCGGCGCATGCAGCAGGAGTGAAACGCATGCATCATCCCTGCAGGCTTGGGGTGGTGTCTGATTCGCCGGTCCACCTGTTGCAGGTGTTGGGCGACAGTGTTCAAAAACGGGTCAATGCCTTTGCAATGCCCGGCAGAACCAAAACGCACCAACAGCAAAACCTGGTGTTTGTTTTCTCCGGACAAGGAGCACAATGGCTGGGAATGGCGCGCGAATTGTTTGCGCAGGAAGAAGTTTTTCGCAACGTCATCAAACAATGCGAACGGCTGCTAAAAGCAGAGTCGGCCGGTTGGTCGCTCATAAACAAAATAACAGAAGACCGTCAATGGGTAGACCATAATGAAACAGAGTTTGCCCAGCCCATCATCTTCAGCATTCAGATAGCGCTGGCCGAACTTTGGAAGAGTTGGGGCATCGTGCCCAGCGCCGTGGTGGGCCACAGCATGGGCGAAGTGGCAGCAGCCTGTGTGGCCGGCGTTCTTACCCTGAACGACGCCATAAAAATTATATATCATCGTGGCAAGACCATGCAGGAAATCAAAGGTCACGGCGCCATGGCCATCGTCTATCACGATCCGGCCACGGTGAACGGAAATTTGCCTGCATCGGAATTTGGAAGCGACGTTAGCATTGCTGCCTACAATAGCCATGCAAACACCTTGATTTCCGGAAAACACGATCGGCTGGCAATGGCCGTGGCGCGACTAAAAAGCAAGGGTCTTGCCGTGAAAGATTTTTCGAGAGACTACGCCTTTCATAGCCCGCTCATGCAAGCTTGCAGCGAAACCATGGAGGCACATATGGGTAGCGTTGAATCTCACATGCATGCCGTTCCGATTTATTCTACCCTCACCGGCGATGTTCGCGACGGTCTGGAGTTCGGTGCTGACTATTGGGTTCAAAATGTGGTGAGCCCTGTGCGGTTTGCCGCGGCTATGGAAAGTTTGCTGCGCGACCAATTCAACGTGTTTCTCGAAATAGGGCCTCACCCCGTGTTGTCGTCGCCGATCACCCAGGTGCTGGAAGCAAGCGGAAAAGAAGCCGTGGTGCTCACGTCCCTGAAGCGCGACGAAAGCGCCCATAAGACAATGTACACCGCACTGGCAAAGCTATATGCCATCGGGTTTGATGTGAACTGGGAAAACCTCTATCCGCAAGGCGCGCACCGTTGCGACCTGCCGAAATTTCCATTTCAACGGAAACGCTACTGGCTCACCGACAACAATCGGAGCACCACCACGCCCCAACCGGAAACCCCCAGCACCAAACAGCTGCCCGACAAAACGGTAGACAATCTTCTTTACGATGTGTTCTGGAAAATCAATGACGACGACGCTGCGCTGCCGGAAACGGACCTCACAAAAGATCAACCCTGGATTTTGCTTGCCGATCGGTCGGGCTTTGCCGACCGGCTGATGCAGCAACTCGCGCAACACGATCGCCCCTACATTCTGGTGGAGCAGAACGATCGCTATCAGCAGGTTGATCCGTTTCACTACCGGATCGACCCCGCCAACGCGAGTCACTGTGAAAAACTGGCAACCGATATAATCCGTCATCCGTCTATGGTGGTGAAAGGATTGGTGAACCTCTGGTGCCTCGACGGCACGTCTCTTCCCGGCGATTTTTCGGGCGACGAGCTGTGTAGTGAATACATGCGCACATGCCAATCGGTGATTCATCTTTTCAATGCCTTTTCGACGTATCGCAAAAACGATCTTCATTTCTTTATCATTTCACGGGCCACCCAACATGTAGTCGACACAGAACAAAATCTTCGCGTGCAACACGCCACCCTGTGGGGACTCGGCCGCACCCTGGGCCTTGAAAATCCCAGGATCAAATTCAAAAACATTGACCTCGATGTGGACAACGACGAAACGAACGTTGTCCGTTTGCGCGACGAACTATGCCACGTGAGCAAGGAGGACCGGATTGCCTATCGCAACAGCGAACGCTTTGTGATGCGCATGGTCAAGAGTGCCGCACCTGCCAGCATAACGTCTGGCCTGGTGTGCGATGCACAAAAGGCCTATGTCGTGGTGGGGGGGCTTGGCGGTCTGGGATTGCAAACAGCAGAGTGGCTGATACGCAAGGGAGCCCGGCACCTGGTGCTGGTCACCAAGAGCGGTGTCATCGGCGATCAGGAATCGTTTAGTCGTTTGGTCAGTCACACGGTGAACATTCAGGTGCGAAAGGCCGATGTTGCCAAACGTCATGAGATCGAAGCCGTGTTCAACACCTTAGATCGCGAAGTGGGCGGTGTTGTCCACGCTGCCGGAACGGCCCAGCTAAAAATGGCGCAAGACCAAAGTGAGGACGAATTCAGCGCCATGCTGCTTCCCAAAACGGTGGGCACCTGGAATCTTCACCAACTCACGAAAGAGATGCGTCTTGAATTTTTCATCTGTTTTTCGTCGATCTCTTCGCTCACCGGATCAAAACAAATGAGTGGCTATGCAGCGGCAAATGCATTTCTCGACGGCTTTGCACACTATCGCAAATCGTGTGGCCTGCCGTGCCTGTGCATTAACTGGGGGCCTGTGGGCAAACTGGGCATGGTGGCAAAATTGAAAGACGTGTTCGACGAAAGTTTTATGGCAAAAGTAGGACTCAGGCTGCTGGACGTTGCCGCCATTCCGCAAATTCTCGATCGGCTGGCGGTGCAACGTGCGCGTCAGGCTGTGGCTATGGACTGCGATGTGCGAAAACTCTTTCAGGTGTTTAGTCAGACGACTGCCATGTTCAACGACTTTCCCGCACCTCAGGCGGCCGATGCCGAAGAAGACGTTACACCACTGTCGCAACAGATCCGGATTTTGCCGGAAGATAAATCACGCGCACTCATCGTTCACAACCTTCAGTTGATTACAGAAAGCGTGCTCGGCATTTGTGCGCTCGACATCGACAGGAACCTCCTGGACACGGGCATGGATTCGCTCATGGCCATTGAATTTATAAAAATGGTGCAGGAAAAGTTTCAAGTCAAAATGGAAACAAGTATCGTCTACACCCGCTCAACCCTACGCGAGTTGACAAACGCCATTTTCGAAAAGATGTTTCCCGCGCAAGTGTTGGAAAATATTTCTGTGAACATCAACTAGTGCAGCCTTTCTTCTTTTTCTAACCCTAACTTTTAGTGCATATGAACATCTACAATGTCTTCAAGAGCAAATCAAAAATATTTTACTCGTTCTTGGTACTGTTAGGGATAGTGAACAGCATTACCTATACCGGATTACTGATACTGATTAACAATTCTATTTCGAACCACACATTGTTTGACAATGCGAAATATAATGCGCCATTGTTTTTTGGTGTCATTGTGATCTCCGCCATTTGCAGCAAAATATTTCAATACTATGTGGTGAAGCTAACCAACGACATCCTGTTCAAATTCGAGATGGAAGTACTCGAAAAACTGCGACATGCTGAATTCGAGGCCTTCGAGCAACTGGGCGTGGAGAAAGTGTTCACGGCAATCTCAGACACACGTGTGCTGGGCAAGATTCCGGAAACCTTTATCAATGCATTCAACTCGGCCATCATCGTGCTGTGCTGTATGGGCTATATGTTCATAAATTCCCCTATAGGCGGCGTGTTTATTCTGGGTGTGATCGTGTTCTTGCTGTTGGTATACCTGAAGCGGAACAAAGGCATTGAAACGGAGCTGAATAAACTCCGCGACCTGCAAAACGACTACTACCGCTACCTCAACGACATGTTGCAGGGGTTTAAGGAAATCAAAATGGGTCTCAAGCGCAGCGAGAATATTTTTAACACCTGTTTGCGCACGAACCGGGTAACCGGCAAACGTCTCGGTGAAACCACAGCGATAAAATATCTCGACAACGAATTGATGGGCCGCTACAGCTGGTACATCATTCTCGGACTTGTCATGTATTTGCTTCCCGTGATTACCGATGTGAAAACGGGCATGGTGTCGACCTTCATTGTCACCATACTTTATCTCATCGGGCCGGTGGGCACGCTGATAACGCTTGTTCCGTTCTACACCAGTGTGAAAATTGCCATGGAGCGACTAAAGAAATACGAAGACACCATGAGCACCATCACCGAACGCGACATCTCCTACAATTCGGCGCTCGACTTCAATGGCGATTTTCAAAGCCTGCGCTTCGAACAGCTGACCTATGAATATGCCGCGAAGGAAAGCGAGAAGCCTTTTGTTGTGGGGCCGATCAACCTGGAGATACGAAAGGGCGAAGTGATCTTTATTGTAGGTGGAAATGGAAGTGGAAAAAGCACTTTCATTCATTTGCTCACAGGTCTCTACAAGCCTGTTGCCGGTCATATCTACTACAACGAAAACAAAATTCTGCTGGAGAACTATCCTTATTACAGCAATAAACTATCCGTAATATTCACTCAAAACCACCTGTTTAATGAAAACTATGATGAGTTTAATTTGTCGAGCAGCAACCCGACGCTACGCGCCCACATTGGCGAGATGCAGCTATCAAAGATTGTCGTATTCGATGACGACAACAACCGGATCCATCACGAGCTATCAAAGGGTCAGCAAAAGCGGCTAGCCATGGTATACGCGTTGATGGAGGAAAGAGATGTGCTGGTGTTGGACGAGTGGGCGGCTGAGCAGGATCCTGTTTTCAGAGCCTACTTCTACAAGGTGTTTCTCAAAAAGCTAAGAGCCATGGGAAAAACGATCATCGCCGTAACACATGATGATGCCTACTTTTCGTGCGCCGATCGGATTCTCAAATTCGACTACGGTAACATATGCTACGATCGGCAAACAAACGGCGACATCGTCGTTGCCGAGGGATCAGAATTGCTAATTCCATTTTTAACGTAAAAACAAAACAATGTACATACCCGCTATAATAGAAGTGAAAACGCACCTCGATGAATTACGAAGCCAAGGGCTTGTAAAATCATGGGAACTTCCCTATGAGAACATCCTCACGCGCTTGAGTGCTGCCATCTTCTTTCTGACACCGGAGAAAGATGCCAAGCTCGATGCGATCAGCAACGAACTGAAACGATACGACAATTTTAGCTATCGGCCGAACGAAGAGAAAACGCTCTCGCAGCTGGAATACCGTATCACATTTGCCAGACCCGACACATGACGTCGGGCACAAGGTTCGCACCCGCCCAGGGCGCTGTGCGGACGTTGATAGTTTAGTTATGGTTTGGGGTAACGATGGTTGGTTAGATCATCGTTACCAAATTCCCGAATTTCAAGGCGACGATGTTTTTGCACCGCGCCATTAAACACGAAAACTATGAAAATTAATCTTTTGTGTTTCCCGTTTGCGGGAGGCAGTAAATATTCCTACAACACGTTCTCGAAGATTGCCCCCAGGCATCTTCACATCGTTCCGCTGGACTATCCCGGTAGGGGAGCACGATTCAAGGAATCGCTGTTGACGGAGATGAGCCGCATCGTTGACGACGCCTACGAGTTTGTGAAGAAACACGCCGGCGAAAACTATGCGCTCTACGGACACAGCATGGGCACCGTGGTGGCCTACCTCGTCACTAAGCGCATCGTCAGAGACAATTTGCCAAAACCCCTGCACCTCTTTGTGACCGGCAGGGGCGGGCCATCCATCAGCGACGATGTGAAACCGGCGCGCTATCTGTTGAGCAAAGATAAATTTATCCAAGCCATTAAAGAGCTGGGCGGCAGCCCCGCCGAAGTGCTGGACGACGAAGACATCATGAGTTTTTTCGAACCCATTTTCAGAGCCGATTTTCAGGCGCTCGACACCTATGAATACGAACCGTCGGAAGCATTTGATGTGCCCATCACCGTAATGACCGGCGCCGACGAGCAGGTTTCTTACGAACAGGTTGTGGCCTGGCAGCGCGAAACAACACGGCCCATTGTGGCCCGGCAATTTCCAGGAAACCATTTTTTTATTTTCGATCACGTCAAGGAGATCGTTCGTATCATCGAGAACACCGTAGCCACCGAGTCGCTCGTAGCCGTGGACTAAACACATCGGCCTCTCGTGCCGGCACAGCTTCCCGCACAAGGGAATAGTCTTGTTTAAAAAAAACATTTACCCAAATCAATATGATCGTAGTCACCGGTGCGCTGGGCTTTATCGGCAGTGTGCTTGCCAGAAAATTGCGTGGTGCCGAAATTGTGGCGGTAGACAACTTCCACGACGAGGAACGCAAGAACCGTCTGCGCGATGTGCCAAACCTGACGCGCGTTGACCGCCGTCACTTTCTGGCGTGGCTCGACAAGCATCACGCCGCTGTCGATTTTATTTTTCACCTCGGTGCACGAACCGACACCATTGAGTTTGATCGTGAACTGCTGCGAGCACTCAACACCGACTACACAAAAGCCATTTGGCAACGCTGTGTGCGCTATGACCTCCCGTTGGTTTATGCTTCTTCGGCCGCCACCTACGGCGCGGGAACGCTGGGCTTCAACGACGACGAAGATCACCTCGACAGCCTCACACCCCTCAACCCTTATGGCGACTCAAAACATCACTTCGACACGTGGGCATTGAAGCAGGAACAGCGACCGCCGTTTTGGGCGGGTCTGAAATTCTTCAATGTGTTTGGCCCCAACGAAAATCACAAAGGCAGGATGGCATCGGTCATCTGGCATGCCTATCATCAAATCAACACCACGCATAAGATTCAACTCTTTCGATCCTACAATTCGCAATTCGAAAACGGCCGGCAGGAACGCGACTTTATCTATGTCGAAGATATTGTTGATGTATGCCTGCACATGGCGCACCATCGCCCCGCGTCTGGAATCTACAACGTCGGTTCCGGAAAGGCCCGAAGTTTTTGCGACCTGGCACAAGCACTCTTCCGCGTATGCGGCAAACCCGAAGCCATCGAATTCATAGACATGCCGGAGAAGATGCGGCACACCTACCAATATTTCACCCGCGCAAATGTCGACAAGCTGCGAAACGCAGGATACACACGAGAGTTTTATACGCTCGAAGACGGCATCGCCGACTATGTCGACAACTATCTGAAGCACAACAGGGCGTATGGCAATAACTGATTTTCCTCCTGTACAATTTCATCCTATAACCTTTTACTTTATGGATACATATGATGTCACACTCCACGACAGCGCGATTGATTCTGAAGCGGACACAAAGATTGAAGAAATCATTCAGTCACACACCAACGTGATCGAATCTCTGCTGCTGTTCAATATGCACGGCATAAAGGAACTTTGCAGGGCCACATTAAAATGCTTCAACAGCGGTGGCAAGATTTGTTTTATGGGCAACGGCGGATCGGCCGCCGACAGCCAGCACCTGGCCGCAGAATTTGTGGGTCGTTTCAAAACCAACCGAAAGCCGCTGCCGGCCATGGCCCTCACCACCGACACTTCCATCATCACCGCCGTGGCCAACGACTTTGGTTATGAATACATATTCGAACGTCAGGTCAGCAGCCTCTGCAATCCAGGCGATGTGTTGGTGGCAATATCCACTTCAGGAAACAGCCCGTGTCTTGTGAAGGCCATTGAAGCGGCAAAAACACGCGGCGTGTTCACCATCGGTTTGCTGGGCAAAGATGGTGGCGTGGCCGGCAACCTCGTGGACCTGCCGATCATCGTGGCCGCCAACGACACGGCGAGAATACAGGAAGCACATATTTTAATTGGTCACCTCTTATGTGAATTTTGCGATGAACACTATACACTCCATTACTAGAAACCTCCAGAATGCATCCGTCCTTGTTATAGGTGACGTTATGCTCGACACATATGTCTACGGTTCGGTCGATCGCATTTCTCCGGAAGCGCCGATCCCCGTCTTGAAAATTCAGGAACAGAAGGCCATGTTGGGCGGCGCCGGCAACGTAATTTCAAATCTGAGTTCACTGGGCGCCAGGTCCTGTCTGATCAGTATTATCGGAACCGACGAAAATGGCGGAAAGGTGACCGACCTGCTGAACGCGATCGAGAACGTGACGTCATACTTGCTGAAATGCAAGGCAACACCCACCGTCACTAAAACACGATACGTGTCAGGATATCAACAGATTTTGAGAACCGATGTGGAGGGCGCGCCCGTTCATTCTGTGGCCGTCGAGAACCAGATTATCGAACTGGTGAACCTCCAGTTGGCCACCACCGACATCATTGTGTTGTCGGACTACAAGAAGGGTGTGTTGTCAAGCCGGTTGTGCGAGGGCATCATCAAACTGGCAACGTCAAAAAACATTCCGGTGTTTGTCGATCCCAAAGGAAGCGACTACTCGCTCTACAGAAATGCCACACTCATAAAGCCAAATGAAAAAGAACTGCGGCAAGCCTTTCCCAACGCGAACATTGTTGGCAAGGAAGAATTCTATGCAAGGGAACTGATCGCCAGCCTGGGCGTGCAGTATTGTCTGCTCACACTGGGCAAGGAGGGCATGATGTTGATTACTCCCGAAAACAGCACGTGGTTTGCCGCATGCAAGCGCGATGTATACGATGTGTCGGGGGCAGGCGACACGGTCATCGCCTCGCTGGCAGCGGCCTATGCCACCGGCGCGCAAATGGACGATGCCTGCGCGCTGTCGAATATTGCGGCGGGCATTGTGGTGGGAAAAACGGGAACGTCCACTACCACCGCAGCGGAGATAGAAAGAGAAGTACGTGCCGACAGCAAGGTCAGTAAGATGAAAGAACTGTCGCTGCTGGTGCAGCGCTGGCGTAAAGAAGGATTGACCGTCGGGTTCACCAACGGTTGTTTTGATCTCATTCACGTCGGCCACATCCAGACGTTACTGTTTGCCAAAAAGAATTGCGACCGCCTCATCGTGGCTGTTAACAGCGACTGTTCTGTGAAGCGGCTCAAGGGCGCCACGCGTCCTATTCACAATGAGAAAGAACGTTGCATCGTGATGTCGGAATTCTCCAGCGTCGACGCCATCGTGCTCTTTGAAGACGACACGCCGGAGCATTTGATCCGCACATTGAAACCCGATGTTCTCATTAAGGGCGCCGACTATAAACGTGAAGACGTTGTGGGATTTGATTTTATCCAATCCTATGGTGGTCATGTCGTACTGGCGCCTTACATCAAAAACTCCAGCACCACGGGCATTATATCAAAAATGCAGTCTGTGAAAGTGCCGCGGTTTGCGCCGGAAATGGTGGCGGTCAATTGACAATCAAAGCAAAATCGATTCAACGTAACCTGAAACATGACAATGAACGAATATCTGGAACTAAAAGAAATAGACCTTGACGAACATGTTCACGATGTCAAGCGGAAACTGAAAGACGTATATGCATTCAACATTCTCCAGACACTGCTTGAGGGTCCCTACTTGCCGATGTCTAATTCGGCCATGGGCCCCGTAGACCTGACGTATCTGCTCAACGACATCGTTGTGAACGGCCGGCAAAATATCCTGGAATTCGGAGCTGGTATGTCGACCATTTTGATGGGGCGTCTGATTCGGAAGAATAAACTGACGGCAACGGTCACTACCGTAGAGCATGATCTGAAATGGGTGAAGGTGATGGAAACCCTCATAAAAAACGAGCGGCTCGACGATGTGCTTTCCGTTATTTATGCACCGCTCAAACCATGCCCCCTGGCCTTGCAATCCAACGTGTGGTACGACTTGAACGTATTGAATTTGTTTGCCGGCCCGTGGGACATGGTGGTGATTGACGGACCACCGGCATGGGAGGAAACCAAGGGCCAGGCACGCTACCCGGCGATGCAGTTTGTTATGACTAAACTGGCCCCCAATGCCATCGTGTTTCTGGACGATGCCGATCGCCCGGGCGAGCAATCCATACTTCATCATTGGGAAGATGAATTTGGTATTTCGTTTAAGATAAGAAATGGCTCACTCGGCTATTTTGTGAAAGGCCACAGCTTCAATATCGATCCGTTTTAAAAAGTAGCGTATGCCCCACTTCTATGTTCCGCTCGAAAAACACGCCGGCTACCTCAGCACAACACTATATCACCACGCCAACAATCTCGACGGTCGCGACAACCTGCAGACGATACCGGAGGCTCCGGCCGTCTACTTGATTTGCGGGCGCATCGGTGGCAAAGCGGCTAACCCCCGCATGGTCGGCGAGACGTCTAATTTGCGCCGGTCGATCATGGCGTGTTTTGAATCACCTTCGGACGACGTTCGAATTTTTATGCAGTCCATTAAAATGAAAGAACTGGTCTATGAGCTTGTTCCGGAATTGACTGAAGCACAACGAATGAAAAAGAAAATGCAATGGCACGATCACTATAAACCCGTTCATGATGAAGCGATAGACAAGATTCACTAAAAACCCAGCTCACCTGTAGCGCAAAAAAAGCTCCGACTTGTCGGGGCTTTTTTTGTTTGTAGACATTGCTAAAAAAGAAAAATCCATGGTGATGTTTTTGCGACGATGGTGGGTGAGCGCGTCGGGATTCTCGCATGCCGGTTTTTAAACGAGACAGCCCGAAATCCAATTACGTCTACACCAGAGCAACGTTTGTCTAAAATTTTTTATGTCGCGAAACAGGATCGCGTATTTAGTACGGTCAGCGGTTGGCGACAGCCCGACACCGGCAAAACGCTACCTCACGGCATAAAAACTGAAGCCTGTCATGCACGCAGAAACAAACGAAACAATGGATGTTGAAAACGATGTTCGAACGGCCCTGCTGGAAAATTTGAAGGCCATAAATGTGAGCATTCGCGTGAAGGATGGTCAGCTCGTAATCTCGGGCGCCAAAGAGAATCTCACACCCGAACTGATGCACCTGCTGAAAGCAAATAAGGCCGCCATGGTCACGTATTTTTCAGAACGCCACACCACCCCGCAGACCATTCAACCCATAGAAGATCAGGAATACTACAACACCTCGAACCACCAGCGCGTCGACTGGAATTTTGCTACCAAACGAGGCCGTGGCGAAGATCTGTTCAAGATGACAATTGTCAAAAACGTTTCCGTCGACATCGATGTATTGAAACGCGTGTTCATCCATATCATCAAAAGCCATGAAGCCTTGCGCACAAATTTCTTTACGCTCGATGGCGAACTGAAACTCAAAATTCACGACTACGATGCACAACGCTATGGGGTGGAAGTGTTTGACTGGCGACAACAAAATGACCCCGGCGGCGCTGCAAAAGAATGTATTGATAAGGAAACTGCGCGTATGATTGATCTTGAAAAAGAATGCCTCTTCAAGATGCAGGTCCACCACGTTGACGACGAGTCGTGCCTGATCGCGGTCTTCGCCGAGCACATTGTGTTCGACCTTGCGTCGATCGATTTTCTAATGAATGAATTTTTTGAGATCTACAACGCATTTGTGGCTTGGAGCGACGTGCCTACGACGCGTGAGCAAATTCAGCTGAAAGATTTTGTGGCCTGGAAAAACGACGCCATGGCACACTACGACCACAAAGCCTATTGGGAGGAACGCCATTTGGACAATTCTTTTGAATTTGATTTTAACAAACTCTACGCCCGATTTTCTGAACGTCACGTCGAGAAATTGGCGCACAAACATTTCCATACATTTTTTGTAGGCGAAGACTTGATCGCGAAACTGCGCGTGCTGGCTGTGCAACGTCACGTCAGTCTTTTTGGTTTGGTAACGTCTACGTTTATAATTTTTCTTTCGAGAATATTTGAGCAACGAAATGTGCTCACCTCCATTTTGTTTATGGACCGCGACCGCCTGGAGCTGGAGAACATGGTGGGAAATTGCACGGAATATATCTTTCTGTTCAACAGGATCGATCCTGATAATTCGGTGACCGACGCGGTGGTGGGGCTCTGCCATAATTTTCTGGAATCAACCAAATTCAAATACCCGTGGGAAGCCGACGGCAGTTGGCCCTTCTGCAACAAGAACATATTCAAGATCAACTACCTGGCCACCGAAGCATCAAAACAAAACCACATCCTTGATTTCACGCCACGGCACGTCAGCCAGGTGTCTTCACCCGAGCGGATGTTGGCCAACTCATACCTGGAAATAAAGGAATATGCAAACGGTCTTTCGCTGGAGTGTCGCAGCTATCAATACTATTATGCACCCGGTATGATCGAGGCGCTGTTTGAGCAATACATCAAATTTCTGCACGCAACAACACGGAACCCAACCACGAGAATCATTGACCTGCTGGTTTAATATTTTCAAAACGATCCAAAGAAAAGCTATGAACAACAAAGAGACAAAGATTGATGCTACGGTGATTGTTCCGACCTACAACAGGAGCACGTTGCTGGACTACACCCTTCATTCGATCCTGAACCAGGACCTTGGCCACCAAACCATCGAAGTGATTGTGGCCGACGATGGCTCGGACGACAACACGCGCGAAATTGTTCGGAAGTATGAACCGCTGATGCGCCTTCGTTATTTTTTTCAGGACGACAAAGGTTATCGTGTGGCGTCGGCACGAAACATGGGCATTCGAAATGCACAGGGAGAGATTTTGATTTTTGTAGACAGTGGTGTTTTGCTGGCATCGGGTTGCATACGCGAGCACATTCAAACACACCGGGCGAAAGAGGTGCCACAGGCCGTTATCGGCTATGTGTATGGCTACGACCAATACATCAAAAATGTTGACACGTTTCGCGACGCGATCGACATTCTCGACCCCGACCGCACCATCGGCTTGCTGCGCGAACGCGGTGAGTTTCTGGACATGCGACACGACTTCTACAAAAGCGTCAACTACAGCCTTGCCGGACTGCCCGCGCCGTGGATATTTTTTGTTACCTGCAACGTGTCGGCCACAAAAGCGAGCCTGGTGGAAGTGGGAATGTTTGATGAAAACTACGACTACAACTGGGGTGTTGAAGATCTCGACCTGGGGTACAGGCTGCATGCCAACGATGTATCGTTTGTGGTGAACGCCGCTGCCGAGTCGATCCACTTTCCACACGACCGCGAAGCAACAATGAAAGAAAAATTTGGAGAGGAAGTGGCTAACAAGAAATACTTCAACGGAAAGTACAACACCCTTGCAACGCGGCTGTTCATGGACTGCACGTTTGTTGAATTGAACGACAAAATTCTGGCCCTCCAGTCGGAGCCTTCACGCATAACCTCTTGAAACTATGAAAGTCATAACAGTTATTTCCGATCAGAACTCACACGGTTTCGTGTTGTTGAAATTGTCTTGCGCGCTCAACAGTTTGGAATTTGTGACCATCCACTGCAACGATGATGAATTCTCGGGCAATCGCATGAAGGATTCATTGCTGCGCGACTACTTGGAAGATGTGAACAGCGACGAAATTGTCTTATTCACCGATGGCTACGACTCCCTGCTCATGAGCGACGAGTACGAAATCATGTACAAGTTCAAACAGGCAAAAACAGATCTGTTGTTTAGCGCAGAGAGCTTTTGTTATCCCGACAAAAGCCTAGCGCAGCAATACCCGAAAACGGAAACGCCCTATCGCTATCTGAACAGTGGCGGATTTATCGGACGAGCCGGACTAATAAAGGATTTTCTGTCGGACAACCTGGCCGATCACGAAGACAACTTTCAATTCAGCAATCAATATCTCTGGACGATCCGTTATCTGAACAACCAGGACTTGATATCGCTCGACTCTGCCTGCGAGATATTCTGCACGTTCTCACCCGAGATAGGAGAAGACAGACTTGTGGAAGGCGACAAGGTCAGCTATCAGCAATACAAGGACAGCAAGCAGGAGTGGTTTACAAAAAACTTTATGGTGAGCCGCGGCAGGCTATACAGCAAGATATCGCGCACATTTCCCTGCAACGTTCACTTTAATGGCAAATCAAAATGCCTCATTAACAATGAAGTTCAGAACATGTTGTTTTCCAAAATCCCCGGCTCACACAAGTTTGCGTTGCACAACGTTGAAAGAAATGTCGACATGCCTTTGGAAAAAGTGTAATTGGATTTTCATAGAGCGCTAACATCCTCTATATCCACGAAAAAAAGCAACAAAGGGAATTCATCTTTGTTGCTTTTTTTGCAAATAGAAACTGGTCTCCTGGAAAACTTCACCGCTCCATGTGCCACGAAAGGAGGCCGCTGATGTTACCTAACATGAGCATAAACTTGTTGGTATATCATGGTTAAGATCTCCCTATTGGCTAATAGTAATTTATCCCTCTAATTGCTTAATGTGAATCTTGAATTTTTCTTCTCCCTGAGGTGATAGATTCGTTGATCTTAAGGAATGAGCTCTGCTAAGTGAGGATCAATTCATTGCAACGTAGGTGGCTGTCCCGCCCTCTCCGCGTAAGTGCACTGGACTTGGTCCCTCTAAAACGGAGGTGATTATCTCGTAAAAAAGGGGTGAAGTTTTACGTCAGACTAAGTCGATTTGACAAAGGTTGTTTGGATGTACTGTTTAAATTATTCCACACATGACAATCAGGTGCATGTGTGGAATATAAAGTTGTATCTCCAGGGGCAAAGCAAGCCTTAGAGGAGCCTGTATGCCAGCCCTGTCCAGTGCCGATGAATTTACACCTAACGGTTGTTTTTGGTTAAATCGTCAATTTTGGCTTTAGCCTCATTAAAGGACGAGGCGAGAAATTCAGGGTCACTGATAAAAAGAGTATTGTCGGATCCGTATTGCTCAAGTTTAATATACCAGCTCAGTTTTCCGTCGCTTACAAAATAACCAACCTGAAATCCATCGGTGGTGATAAACTTATTTTCCAGGTAGTAAGGATTGCGGCTTTGGTCTGCTCCGGACGCTTGCTTCAAAGTAGCAAGAGATCTTAGGATTTCCAATAGGTCGGAATATTCGATGGATGCGGAAGAGGTACTGTATTGCGCTCGCTTTTGAATTTGATAGAAATGCATGGTGACTCCGCCGCTTGACAATTTTCTGATTCGCGTTTCAACTGATCCGCCTAATTTGATTTTTAGAGGGGACAGCGGATAGTCTTCAAATTTAAGCATGGAACCTACCTTTGAGCTAAATTCTTCAAATTTAGTAGTCAGTTGCTTCTCTTGAGTCTTTTGATCCTGCGCATTTGATGGCGCGCATATGTGAAACAAAAGTATAAAGCAGACAATTGTCAAGCACGAATGCACGGCTTTGAAAAAATGAATATTTAAAGGGTTTGTCATTTTCTTGTTGGTGTTAATAGGTTTCGCTTTTGCCAAGGACTTTTCCATTTGAAGCCTTTAATAGGAAGCTATAATTGCTCGATGTGTTTTTCTTCTCGTAGCGGTCATTGTAGGGGGCATTTTCTTTCACCGAAGCAATTCCCACTTTGCACGATTGTTTTGTCGTGTAGTTCTCGCTAGCCGCTAATACAATTTCTCCATTCCTAGCGCGCAACACAAAATAGAATTGATTGTTGATCGAGGGCTTGATTCGAAATTTTGGATTTTCCATAGTTATTGGATTTAGTCAGCGAAACTATCTTGAACTTAGAGCAATAGATAATTGATTTTCCTAGACACTCGAAAAAGTTTCCCAAATCCCAATAACAACATCCGCGGCAAGGGAACAGGTGACGATTTATCAATAAAAGTGATGACTTGCCTGATTGGAACTTCTCCAAGGTCTTTAGTCAAGCAAGGGCTGGGGATAATTTTTTATCTTCAATCTAATTGTTCTACTTCCTGCTCACTAAAATTTATCCGACCTTCTAAGGGATTTGAAAAATTTCGCAAGTAGAATAAGACATGCGGCGGGACGGGAAATTGTTATGATTATGTCGATGATCTCTTAGTATTTTTATCCCGACAAATAGTTGTAGGAGCATGGGAGTGCCCATAAAATCACCAATCCAAAGGAAAATCAGATTCGGCATACCCAATGGAGAAGTCTGCACCACTGCCCTTGACGGTTACGCCCATATACCAAATGCGGACTTTATTATTTTCGATGATTACGGAGGGGGCTATTACGTCGCTGCCTTCCCAATCCAAGGTGGGTTGAATGATCGGATCAGGATACACCTCGTAAGGGCCCAGTATGTTTTCACTTCGGGCAACACCAATGCTGTGATCGCCGGAAATGAACAAGTAGAATAGGCCATCGGGCCCTTTCACCAAGTCCGGTTCTTTAATGACTTCGGCCCAGGGTAGATTTTTGTCGGCTCCCGTCAATACAGGGTTGGGGAGCTTTGTCCAGTTTATGCCGTCGGGAGAAGTCGCTCCGAGAATCCCGATAAATGCCGGCGAACAATTCTCGATGCAATAGCCTACATAGAGCATGTAGTAGGTATCGCCCTCTTTCAATAGGGTTGGAGAGAACAAGGCGTTTGCATCCTTTGCGTTGTTTGCTCCGATCGCCAATATCGGGTCCGATGAAATTCGGGTGAAGTTGATTTTGTCCGCTGAGGTAGCCAGCCCAATTTGTCCTTTTGCTACAATGGTTCCGGCAGCGTCGGCCTCTTTTTCATAGCCACAATAAAACATCATCACTTTATCACCCTCACGCATCACGGCATTGGCTTCAAGATGATTGTCCCATTTGCCGGGATTTGCGTCAAGCGAAATGCTTTCGTCTCCTGCCTTATTATTGTCTGAAGGTATCCACTGCTTTCCATCGATAGATTTGGCGCCGGCGATAACCAGTTTCTCATGGCCATCAATGACAAGGCTTGAGTAGTACATTCTCAGTGTATCGCCGTCCCTCACCACGTCCGGATCAGCAGCAGTCAACGTTCCTTCCCAGACAGGATTGGATACCTTTTTAAAAGAAAGCCCTGATTTCTCATTATCCTCCTTGCAGGACAATGCTAGGAAGGCGAGGACAAGGGTGGCAATGAAAGTTGCTCTCATGAATCTATGGTGATTGAGTATTTAAGTTAGTTAATCTACAACTTGTTAAATGTATTTCTTAGCGTGGATATTGGTTCATAGTCAACTGGTGTGCAGTTTTCAACAACGTCATAGCGGGGCTATAGTTTCGGGGAAGTCTCATGAGTCAGATTGCGTTTGCAGTCAGAAGAACATTAAATTCAAAAGGAGTTTTTTCCTTTAGCCGAGGTGATAAATCCGGTGATCCTGTCCCGCCCTCATCTCTGCCTTTAAAAGAGGTTGCCGTGCCGATGACCACCGTAAAAAAATGCGTTTCATTTGATTGCCGAATAAAGGAACAGCGCATGGCGCTGGTTTAACGCTCTGCTCCGGGATATTTCGAAAATACCCCTACGGTTGACTGTGGGAGAATCGGTGTGAATTTGAGTCATTCAGGCTCATTTTGTTAATGCTTCAAAAAAAATTATCGGTCATAGACGAGTTGAATCGAAAAACAGCTCTCTTTATCGTAAACAAACGAATGCATCATTTTAAACAACCCCAACCTTACCAACCACCTAAACCCTTACCCTATGGCTAACCAATAGCTTTTGAACATTAAAAAACCGGGATGTTACGAGCATCACCGGTTTTTTCAAGTACCCGGCTTGCTCCCTTTTGGGGGCCGGCTACCATTTGTCCCTTTTATACTTCAGACAAACATTTAAAATTATGAAAAAACGATTACAAGTTCATGAAAAAGTCTTGTTCCTTATGAGAGTCACACTTATCCACGGCCTGCTGCTAACAGGTTGTTTAAGCTTTGCCTATGCGGGTTCGGTGATTGGGCAGGGTGTGCTAGAGAAGAAAATTTCTGTGAAGATCGAGAACACCACGCTGCGCAAGGCCCTTAATCAAATCGGTGAAGCTGCAAACGTCACGTTTCTGTTCCAATCGCACTTAATTGCGGCCACCGAAAAGGTCACCATTCAAGCCAGTCAGGAAAAGCTAGGCGACGTGCTGAACACCATTCTTATTTCGAAAAACATCAAATACGATGTGGATGGTGACCACATCATTCTCACCAAGAAGGCAACGGCATCCAACAGGACTTTGCCGGATGCTGAACCTGATCTGTATGCGGCAACCTATTCGCTGCAAATTCAAGGCGCTATTGCCGACGAAACCGGCCTTGCATTGCCCGGTGTGAATGTCATTGAAAAGGGAACGACAAACGGAACCACATCGGATAATGAGGGAAAATATTCAATTAATGTAAAAGATGAAGATGCTGTTCTCGTCTTTTCATTTATTGGCTACTCACCAAAGGAAATACGCGTAGGAAGCCAATTGCAAATCAACGTAGCGCTCGAACCGGATTCGCAGACGCTGAACGAAGTGGTTGTGGTTGGGTACGGCGATGTTAAACAAAGAGACTTAACCGGCGCGGTGAGTTCTGTGAAGTCAAAAGAAATTGTGGCCACCGGTGTGTCGAACGTGGGATTGGCGTTGCAGGGAAGAGCGGCCGGCGTCAATGTTACTTCCAATTCGGGCGTGCCGGGTGGGGGAGTCACGGTCCGAATCAGAGGGACCGGATCAATCAATAGCGGCAATGACCCGTTGTATGTGGTTGATGGAATTCAGTTGGGAGCAGGGCCGAATGCGATCACGTTTTTGAATCCCTCGGACATCGAAAGAATTGAAGTGCTGAAAGATGCTTCGGCCGCGGCAATCTATGGCGCACAAGGAGCAAACGGTGTTGTTATGATAACAACCAAGCGCGGCAAAACAGGTGCCCCGCGCGTCACGTTTGATTCGTTTGTTGGCGTGAAAATGTTGCGTGAATCTATCCAGCCCGCGGGTTCGGCGGAATTCGGCACAACGTATCTGCTGTCGAAAAAAGCTGCGGGTGCAACGGTCAACGACATCGTTGACTACTACAAGCCTTACTATCCCCTTCTTGACGGTGTTGATCTGACGAAAGACTATTCTGCGGTTCAGGACAATATATATAACCAACTGCAGAAGGCAAATCCAAACTCCACGAAATGGGCCGACAAACTCTATCAGAAAGGCGTTGTTCAAAACTATAACGTCTCAATTTCAGGCGGTAACGATTCCTTTAAATACCTGACCAGTGTGAGCTACTACAACGAATCGGGCATCGTGCGGGCGACTGATTTTGACAGACTCTCGTTCCGATACAACACCGACTATAAGGTGAGTGATAAGATCAAAGTCGGAGTCAATCTAAATTTGGTTAACTCTACGCGTAAAGGCATAAACCCGTTGTATGATGCAACAACAACCGGTGGGTTAAATTTTTCGTCAGACAACTCATTGTTGTCGCAGGCTTTTCAAATCGACCCGCTCACAACGGTGACACGAACGCCACAGGACACTGAGCTGGCGGGCGGCAATCCGGGAAATCCTTACGATTTATATTCGCCCTCCCTTTTCACCGGCACACCCAATCCTGTTGCAGGGCTCGCCCGAACCAATCTGAAATACTCCCAATTTCAGTTGTTCGGCAATGGCTTCATAGAATACTCGATCCTGAAGGACCTGGTGTTTAAAACCAACATCGGCATCAACATGACACGCGGTCTTGAAAAAAATTCCTTACCAAACTATTTCATTTCCGGTCAGGACAGAAGGCAGGTAAACTCGACATCGCGTTCGAACGATGCATCAAACACCTGGAACTGGATCAATCAACTCACCTACTCAAAGAATTTTGGGAAACATGCTGTGAGCCTGGTCGGTGCCATTGATGCCTTGCACAATCAGGCGGAAACAGTTCTGGCTTCCGCTCAGGGATTGCCGTCTAACAATGCGAACGTGCAATTTTTGAACCTGGCCACCTCTGGCCCGGCGGTGGGTGAACAATATTATGAAAGCAAACTTCTTTCTTATGTTGGACGACTGAACTATAACTATGCAGACAAATATTTACTGACAGCCAGTATCCGCCGCGACGGGTCGTCTAAATTTACACGAGACTACCGGTGGGGCACTTTTTCGTCGTTCTCTGCAGCCTACAGAATTTCGGAAGAGAGCTTCTTTCGCGACGTGTCGGTGATCAGCGACCTGAAGATACGTGCGGGTTGGGGACAACTTGGAAACTCGGCCGTGCCGGCCTACATAACTCAATCATTGTATAACAGCTCGCGGCACATCACCTATCCGTTTTCGGCCTCGGGTCCGTTTCCCGGTGGCGATCCGTCAGGATATCCCTATCAAACACTTTGGCAAGGCATACTACCCGGAACCATTGGCACACCGGATTTGACCTGGGAAACCCAGGAGCAAACGAACTTCGGAATTGACCTTGCTTTGTTCCAGGACAGGTTTAAACTAACGGCTGATTATTATATCCGCACTTCAAAAGACAACCTGCTTCGCGTAACCACCCCATTGAACGCCGGCTATGGCGACTTGCAACCCTGGTCTAACTTGGGGAAAATAGAAAACCGGGGTGTTGAATTCTACGCATCCTACACCAATAAAGTCGGTGGACTCACCTATAGCCTCAGCGGAAATCTGGGGGTGAATAAGAATAAAGTGATAAGCCTGGGAGAAGAAGATAATAAGATTTTGGGGTATAGCTACCGGTTCAGTGGCATCCCGACCGTGACCGAAGCGGGACGTTCGATAGGTGAATTTATAGGCTTTAAAACGGATGGCATCTTCCAGACGCAAGAGGAAGTGGATGCGCACAAATCAAGCGATGGCGTTCTTATGCAACCCAACGCAAGACCCGGAGATTTTAGATTTAAAGATGTGAATGCAGACGGCGTGCTGAACGATGACGACCGGGTTGTGATCGGTTCGGCGCTTCCTAAATTTTCGTATGGATACAGTCTCAACCTGGAATATAAGGGCATAGAGTTGAGTATGTTTTTTCAAGGACAATACGGCAACAAGATCCTGATGTATGAGAAGTTTTTTAGCTACAGGGGCCAAGGCACCAATAACATTGTTGAAGGCCTGGTGGCGTCTTCATGGCATGGACCCGGCACATCCAATGCGCAGCCCAGAATTTCGGCCAATGATCCGAACGACAATTTCAGGATGTCGGATTATTACCTGGAGAACGGCTCCTATATGCGCTTAAAAAGTCTGCAGCTGGGCTACAATTTCCCGTCTGCTGTAACATCCAGCATCAAGATGTCGAACTTGAAGGTATACGTGAGTGGAGAAAATCTTTTGACGTTCACAAGCTACCCGGGCATTGAGCCTGAGCTTGGGGTGAAAGGATTTCAGCAAACCGGTGTGAGTTCGTATGAGTATGCACAACCGAAGACGTATCGCGCTGGGATAGTTGCAAATTTCTAAAAGACCTGAAAAAAATTACGAGTATGAAAAAAATTACAACATCACTTTTCATGATCATGCTGCTTGGGGTTGTCTCCTGCAATGATTTTCTGGATGTTCCTTTGAAGGGAAATATATCCACCGATGTTTTTGCTTCGGAACAAGCGGTGACCGGATGTTATGCCGCTTTCTATAGCAACGACAAAGACTGGCAAATATGGGAAGCATGGCACATCTATGCCATGGGCAACATTCTTTCGGACGATGCCTACAAGGGCGGTCAGAACGATGGAGACCAACCCGATCTGGGGATCATGGAGCGTTTCGAAACGCTGCCCAGCAATCCGGCGATCAGAAGCGTTTACAGACTAAACTACCACTACATCTTTTTCTTCAATACGGCACTCGAGGGTCTTTCAAAGGCAACCGACGTGAGTGAATCAATTCGCGACCGCTATATTGGCGAAGTTAAATTTCTGCGTGCCTACGCCTACATGCGAATAATGATGGCGTATGGTAGTGAATCCAAAGACAAGGGCCTTCCCATCATTGACCATGTGTTGCTGCAAAGTGAAATGGGCAAGGTGCCGCGATCTAATTTTATGGATACCTGGAATTTTATTATTAACGAACTGAAAGATGCCGAAGCACGGCTCCCGGTTAAGTCTTCCTATCCGGTTGACCAGGTGGGACGTGCCACCAAGGGAGCGGCCCAGGCTTTGTTGACACGCTCTTATCTTTACACAAAAGACTGGGTGAACTGTGAAGCCTATGCATCAAAGGTTATTGATTCAAAGGAGTATCGGCTCGCGCCGGAGTTCAAGGACGTTTTTAGCAAGGACAAAGAGCACGGTGTGGAATCGATCTTTGAACTCGGCTACACAATCGATAAGTATTTTGGCACGGGCTACGATTTTTCGCACGCCTCCTGGTGGGCCTCGGCTCAACAACCCAGAGGCGCTTATGGCGGATGGGGATTGAGTGGATTGTCTAAAGACCTGTTGACGGAGTTTGAGCAGAATCCCGGAGACCCGAGAATTGTATGGACATTTTTATTTGAAGGCGACGAAGATGTGAGCAAAGGAAACGCCTCGGTTGTGTCGTTTTCAGGCGGACTGAATCCGGACAAAATGCATCTTCGGAAGCTTTGGGACCCTTTGAACTTTCTGCTGCCGGTAGGTCAGACAGATTATAACTACACGGTTATTCGCTATGCCGACGTGTTGCTGATGTATGCCGAGGCAGCCAACGAGAATGGAAAAATTGCTCAGGCTCAGGATGCGCTAAACACCGTGAGGAAGCGTGCGCGTGAGTCGAGCTTTACAGATCCATATCGCAACGTGAAAGGATATGAATTTGATGAGGCAATGGATGCGGAAGATCGTGTGCCGGATGTGACCGCGGGAGACAAAACCTCCCTGCGCAATGCGATTTGGCACGAACGCCGGGTTGAGCTTGCCGGAGAGAATCTCAGATTTTTCGACCTGGTTCGGCAGGGGCGCGCCGGCAGTGTGTTGAGATCTTTTGCCGCCAAGTATTCGACGTTGAAGGGCAAGGCATTTCAAGACGGAAAGCATGAGAGTTTTCCCATCCCGCAGGATGAAGTGGCCTTGTCCAATTCTCTGATATCACAAAATCCTGGATACTAAACAAAAGACAAACCTGATAACAAGGAAGTCTCGGCAAACCTGCCGGGGCTTCCTTATTTCAGGTTAACAGTGGCTACTATGCATTCAATGTTTGATGAAGACGAGAGTCTTTGGCTCAAAATAAAAAGCGGTGATCGAGAGTCGTTGGAAATGCTCTATCGAAAACTTTTTGGTATGCTCTATCGCTATGGAACCAAGTTCACCAGTTCAAAATTGGTGAAAGATGCCATACATGATATGTTCCTGGATATCTGGAACTATAGAGAAAAACTCCAGCCAACGACTTCCGTCCGGTACTATTTGTTTACTACCCTGAAAAGGAGAATCGTATTGAATAATCAAAACCACCGTCGGTTCTCCACCTTTAACTATAAATCGGATTGGATAAGTGTGGCGGCCGACAGTTCGCATGAAGAAATAATAATTGAGAGCGAGTGTGATGATGCCCGAACACGTAAACTGAGAAAATATATGCAGGACCTCCCACCACGCCAGTACGAAGCCTTGTTGATGAAGTTCTACAATAAATTGTCTTACCGTGAAATTGCAGATAAGCTGGACGTGAATGAACAATCCGCTCGAAATCTGGTTCAGCGCGGGCTTGAATTGTTGAGAAAGTATTCTCAGATAACGCTGCTCGGGTTGATTCTGCTATGCCGGACAATAGACAAGGTGTGGTGATGTTCGGCGTTGGGAAGTGGGTTGAAGATTTGATACAATTTTATATTGACCGTTTTTAAAATAAAATGAAAGACTATAATACTTATACAGCAATTGATCTTGTCCTTGATGAGCGATTTGAAAAGTGGGCCAGGCATCCAGGCATGTATCCGGAATTGGACCAGTTTTGGCGTGCGTGGACTATGCAGTATCCCGACAAGCTAGAGGAGGTAATGGAAGCGAAGCGTCTCATTGGGGCCATCCACGGTGAAGGCGAAAGTTTGCAGCTTAGAAAGGAAGAAGATGAAGTTTGGAACAGACTTGACCATTCACTGAACACAAAGCCAAAAGCGAAGCTGCCTTTTGTTTCAAAAAAATGGATGGCAGCAAGCGTAGCCGTGTTGACAATAGCCGTTCTGAGTTTGGTCGTCTTTTTTCGCGAATCCGGTCAAACAACACAAGATGATCAAGACTTGATTTCGGTGATAAACAATGGAGTGACACCAAAAACAGTGATGTTTTTGGATGGTAGTTCGGTAGTGCTTCAGCCCAATAGTTCGTTGCAATATCCCCGGGTGTTTTCTGAAAGCGCCAGGGAAGTGACCCTGAACGGAGAAGGATTTTTTGAGATAGCAAAGGAACCAACACGACCTTTCTATGTGTATGCCGACAAAGTTGTGGCCCGCGTTCTGGGTACAAGTTTTATCGTGCGGGCATTCAAAAATGAACCCGACATACTGGTGCAGGTCAAGACCGGCAAGGTTTCTGTTCAAACGGTGAAAGAAATGAAATCGAAAAAAGCTCATCCCAATAGCACGGTTGTGTTGATTCCAAATCAGCAAGTTATTTACTCCAGGGAAGAATCGACGCTTTCAAAATCTTTGATTGAGAATCCTGCATTGATTAACTCTGCCGTGAAAAGAAAGTTTTTGTTTGAGGATGCGCCGGTGAAAGAAGTGTTTGAATCACTGGAGGAGGCCTATGGGGTGACCATTGTTTATGACGAAGAAATTATGAAGAATTGTGTGCTGAACGTTTCACTGGCAGACATGCCCCTGTATGAAAAAATGCGATTGATCTGCAAAACGCTGGAAGCGAAGTATGAAATTATGGATTCTCAAATCGTTGTTACCGGTCCGGGTTGCGAATGATGATGGCCCACCATGTGAATAGCCTTGAAAAATAGTCTGGGTCGTGTAAGTGATGGAGCCGCTGTCAATCAGCACAATGAAATAGGAAGCCAACCTGCGAGGTTGAAGCAGTTTTTGCTGGGTATCCGCAGAAGGATAGGGGTTGTCATTTGAGTTAATTTTAATCTTCAACTTGTCGTTCTGTGAACTCCTGGATTTTTCGTTTGCTTCTTTCATTTTGTCTGCACGTTAGCGAATAAAAAAACCGAGTGATAAATCTCGAACGAAGGCCACGTTGTATCATTTCTCTACTAGTTTTCGAAATGCGGGAGCGGCGGCATCCACCTTGTCCCAACCGTCGTCGTCAAGCACAGGTTCGTCATGGCCATAGGGTCCTTTGCGGGATCCAAATATCTTCTTCAGGTCGGCGGTTATCCATAGGCCAGCCATGTTGTGAAACCATTGATAAGCTTTGCGATGAAGGCCGGGCTTGTCCACCAAATGACTATCCCACAGTCCACGGGGCAGCGCTGCCTTCACCAGATCAGATCCTGATGCCTGCCGTGCTTTCACTTTGGCCAGCAACGCAGCGTGCTGCGAAAACGCTGCTTCATTGAGAAGATTATTTTCGGCGGCCCACGCCACGAACAAACTTGTGCTCATATCCGGAAATTCCTCCAGCGCGCGCGATGATTCTATCGTGACTTTCACGTCGATGCCGTCATCCGATTCCACGATAAACACAACCTCGGCCGCGGCATCAACAACGCGGTGCCAGTAGGCAATGGTTTCCTCTGCATCATTCATAAACTGTGGCCTGCGGCCATCCGGTTGTCCCAACGATTGTATGGCATCTGCTTCGGTGCCTTTCTTCAGGTCGATGCCAAACACAGGCTCACCGACTTTCTCCCGCACCCACGCATAAGACAAGTAGGGGATGAATGACCGCGCGCTCCGTTTTAGCAAGGGATACTTTTCATTCAGCACGTTGTGCGAGAACACCAGCTCCAGGCCTGCCTTGGGCGCTACTACATTTACGCTGTCGGCGGTGTAGCGTGGCATTTTTTTTCCGAGCGTTTGCGTTATCCAGGCAATCAGGCCTTCGTCGTCGGCGCGGCGTCCCATCATGTCGGCAAGCTCGCGCATTTTCGGTCCCAGCTTGTGGTAATCTGCCGTGGGCATGCGCTGTGACGGAGAGGCTGTTGTTGTGCTTGTTGTTTGGTTTCCCTCCAGCCATGCACCAAAATCAAACTCTGTTGCGGATGGCAATTGCACATTGCGCGCTTTTGCCCAGGCATGGAGTGATGCTCTGTCGCTGATTTCTTCGTCGTCGAGTTCGCCAATGCCAGTCTCGCCCGACGACCACAGCAAAATAAATTCTTCGGGACTGTTTGCCACGGTACGAATTTCTCCTTCCGAACCAAGAAGTGCTACAGCATGTGGTGCAGCGGTTACACCGGTATCTAGCAACACCAGAAACGAACCGTCGGGCAGTTGCATGAAGGCGAAACCGTGGGCGTTGACCCGTGCTGCCACGGCGGCGTCCCATTCGGCGGGAACAGGTTCAGGGCCGAATGTATCAAACCAACCCAGCGATCCGTGTGCCCTGGAGCCCACAAAGGTGCAGAGGTCTGTAAACAACTGTGATGAAGGTTGGTCGCTTGATGAAGGCTTCCGAATTGTATAGGTCGACATAAAAAATATGTGGAAGGTTATGTGTGGAAAGTTATGTTTAAAAGCGCGGCGCTATTCTTTATAGATGCTGGACACACCCCGTATGATCATGAAAATGCCCACGACAATGGCTCCATAGAAAATAACTCCGCCCTCTGACCAGGCCGTGAGCCCAGCCCCGATCAGGATAAACACGGTGCCTGCAATAACGCTGACGATTGACTTCTTTCTCTTCTCTTTTTTAATCCGCGCTGCCATTTCCGGAAACTGCTTCTCATTAAAAGAGTTAAAATTTGCCATTAAGTCCTCGACGTCATTCGAGGCATTCTCTACCTGCTCTTTGAACGCCCTTGAATCCGCCTCTTTCTTTTTCATGAGATCCGATAGTTCTTTCTCCCATCCTCTTTCTTTCACGTGATTTTTTAACAGGGCAAGATCTTCCGCTGTGAATTGATGAATGTTATAGGCAACGATCGCCAGCAGATCATCCTTGGGCAGCGTTTTAGCGTTCTCTTTTATCTTGGATTTTTGAGACTCCTTTCTGTTGATCTCAGCAAGGAATTCAGGTTCAATCCGTCTGGACTTTATTTCTTCTTTAAAAAATACCAATTCCTCGTCAGAGAACTGCTTGTAATAAATGGCATCAAACAAAACATCGTTCGATGCCCTTTTGACTAGATTTTTTATTTGCTGGCTGTCCATCGTTTTATGAGTTGGGAGTAAAAATAGCAAAGTAATGCGGTTCCACCGGTAGGGGTATGCATCAAAAAAACAGGAGATAGATCCTGTGATCGCAGTTTGTTCCGTGTTGAAATATACTGAGGCCGGTAGTATAAAAATGTAGTAGTTGTTCCGGGGTGGACATTGTCCATTGTTGAATGGATGGAATGCTATGCTGAGAACGTAATTTGGAATGGAAGAATAGGGCAGGGCTGAACTGAATGATTTGGAAGTTTTTTGAGTTGATCCTACATTGCCATACTTTATCCTGTACATCATGCGATCAACTTCTCACGCCAGATGATTTCTATTATTATAAAAGTCCTGATAGCACTCGTGGGCCTATCATCTGGGATCTTCTTTTTGGTTATCGGATTGGTGAATCGCAGCCCGTCATACGTCAGGACCGGCTGGGTGGTTTGTTTGGCCACGGTGGGGATAATCGTAGCCATATCGGTCGTTGAATATTTCCTGGGAATATAAAATAATGAAATTTCACGAGCCCACTAGATAAGGACTAAACATTCTGCCCCGGGGAAATTTCGTGAGCAGTCCGAATTGTTGAAGATTTTGAATGAAATGTTCACGGCAAAGGACATTGTTCAAGAGGGCGTTATTGCCACAACCATTCTTTTGACATCCTTTGTCGGACTCGACCAGTGTGTTCTTTTTAAAGTAGTCGTTCATTGTCGCGGAATAGATTAACATTTGATCAGGGAGGGCAAAGGATTCGATCATCCAATCGGCAACATCAATGTTTGGCACTTTAAATACATATTCCTTATTTCCCCAATTCCAGGCACGGCTGTTTTGCCACAACTGCTGGCATACCGCGCATTTATAAAGGCTATCGCCCGAGGGAGATTCTGAAAGGAATTGCAGTTGTTTCTTGATGCCCTTTGTGATGGCAATTCTCTTATCAATTGATTCTCGAATCAACTCTAAATCTGGATATGTCGAGCACTTACATGCCATGCGTATTGTAGTCAATTGTTTAACACTAAGGATGAACGGCGTATAGTCCGTGCCAAAGTGTGGGTTTCCTTTTGTCAACGCAATATATGAATTTCACCTGCTGGCTATCTGCAGCACTTTCTTTTATGTCCACCTTTTTGGAAAAAAGCTTCGCGTTGGTTTGGAAAATAATGGTGACAATGCAACGTCTTCGGAAGGAAAATTAGTTTAGTCCTTGCCGCCATGCACAAGCAATTTCTCTTAAACAGCCAACACACGGCCGGTTCTGTCATTGAAAATTAGCGGGGGATAATTTATTTTCGCCTTCTGACGGCGAACCATACCTAACCCCTCTCTGTGCCATGGCAAACCTGCGACCAAGCCTATTTGTGCTTCTCTGGATGATTTGTGCTTCGGCCGCCGGGCAATATTTTCCCGGAGCATCTCCCCTCGACCAGAAGTTGTTGCCAGGCTTGCTTGCCGAATTGAAGACCGCCCCGCCCACCAAGCACAGGGTGCAAACGTTGTTGCAGGTTGCCAGCCTCTATTTGTATCGAACAAAACCACATTTCGACAGCACCCTTTATTTTCTTGACCAGGCCGGTGTGCTGGCGCAGAGGCTAAAAGATAAGGAAGGTTTTCAGGAGCAGGTGTTGCTTCGTGCCAACGTTCACTTTGAGCGGAAGGAATTTGAGAAACCCAAAAAACTAATCGCCCTCACCTCCGACACGGCAAAGATCAAACTGGTGATGCGCATTGGCGACTATTATTGGTCGCCCGTGGCCTATCGCAACAGCCCGCAGGATTTGCCCTTGCTGGACTCTGCGCTGAAATATTGCGAATGGGCTTTTAACATGAGCGTGCTTCATCGCCAACCCGACAAAACGCAACAGGCCGCCGAACGCATATGGTATATCTCTTATCTCTACACCAAGTTTGGAAAACTTGATCGCGCGCAGCAGGTGTTTAACGACTTTTTGAAAAATCATGGGAGTGCCCCCGGCTATTCAAGAGCGGCCATGTATATGGAATTGGCTGCCAATGCACGTTCGCGTTCCGACTTTGGCGAAGCCATTGCCTATTGCATCCAGGCGCAGCAAAACCTGACCGACTCGCCCTACGATCGCTACAGAACTTTTTTGCAACTGGGCCAGATGTATGGTGCGGTGAAGGAATGGGAAAAAAGCATCGATGCCTACAAATCGGCCCTGGCCAATCTGAGCAAGGCTTACACCAAAAAAGAATCCGACAACTGGACGATCATTAATCGCATCATCCGCTATCAGAATGTGTTGGGGAGAAACAAAGAGAGCGACGCCTACTTTCGCCAATGTGCTCAGGCGTTTCCGCGAGAAGCCCGCCAGGATTCGATGTATTACTTTGCCACGTTGGGCGAGAACCTCCGGGCCGACAAAGACTATGCGCAGGCCGAGAATTATTTGCTCAGGGCCATCGAACTCATTCCGCCCTACTACAACACGGTGTTGGCAGAAGGGGAGATGTATCTTAACATTATCCGGTTCTATGTTGAATGGGAGAAATTTGACAAGGCCGGTGAGTATGTGAGCAGACTCCGAAAAATTCATCGCTATGAGCCCACCGAATATTGGTCGGGCATTCACTTGCTGGAGTATAAGATCGACTCTGCAAAAGGTGCCTTCTTGCCTGCCATGCGAAACTATCTGCGTGGCAAGCACATCGAAGATTCGCTGGAGGCCAAAAGCAAAATGGCAGAATACCGAAACCTGGAAGTGAAATACCAGACCGAAAAAAAGGAGGCCGCCTTGTTGTTGCGTGAAAAAGACATTCAGTTGCTCAACCAAAATGCAGATCTGCTGCATCAGCGTGTGATCGTGTCTGAACAAGAATCGAAGCTAAAGGAAATTGAACTGGACGGCGCCCGGCTGGCGGCACAGAAAAAGGAAGCCGACCTGGAACTGAAAGATCAGAACATTCAGTTTCTGAACGAGCAAGCCAAGCTTCAGGAAGCGGAACTGGCGCAGCAAGGTGTGATTCGAAACATCATTGTGGTGTTCATTGTGCTGGTGACCACCATCGCCGTGTTGCTGTTCAGGCAGTTCAAAGCAAAGCAGAATTCCGAGAAACTGATCGCACAAAAGAACACGCTCTTGCAACACCTGGTGGACGAAAAAAACTGGTTGCTAAAAGAAATGCATCACCGGGTCAAGAACAATCTTCAAACCATTGTGAGCTTACTGGAATCGCAGTCGGCCTTTTTGAAAAACAGCGAGGCCTTGTCGGCCATCCAGGACAGTCAGCATCGTGTGCACGCCATGTCGCTGATTCACCAGAAGCTCTATCGCTCCGACAACATGACCACCATCAACATGGCCGAATACTTGCCCGAGCTGGTTCGCTATCTCGACAAAAGTTTTGACTTGGGGCGCTACATTCATTTCCAGATTCATGTGAATGAAATATACCTCGATGTGTCGAAGGTGATTCCGTTGGGGCTTATTGTGAACGAGGCGGTGACCAACGCCATAAAGTATGCCTTTGCCCGCTCCCTGGAAGGCAACATCATTTCGCTATCGCTCACCGCCGACGAACACAAAAAAGTGTCGTTAACCATCTCCGACAATGGTATGGGGCTACCCGCTGATTTTCAGAGCCACCGCCAGGCAGGCCTGGGCATCAAACTGATGCGCGGCCTGACCGAAGACATTGAAGGACAGTTTTCCATTCATTCGGATGGCGGGGTGATTGTGCGAATTGTTTTTGGTGCAGACTATCCCTTGTCGGCTACGACCGGTGTTGGCAGGGAAAGCCAGAAGCTTGTTCAGGTGTGAGCATGGCATGTCATCGAAAACGTTCGGAACTTTGTCGCGATCAACCCCAATATTGCCGCAACAAACCCTTACCATTCATATCTTAGACCGTAGGTTTGTTATTCAGTGATTTGATAGGTTAAGGCATTTAATAAAATTCTACGGATGATTTCAATTGTACAGGCAACAGAAAGAGACTGCCAATCCATTGCCGACATTGGCAAAACGGCGGTGGAAGAATCTCATCGGGGCAGCTCTTCGGTGGAAGTCATGACTGAGTTTCTCGAAAGGAATTATAACCCCGAGGCGATTCGGGAGGAACTCCATGATAGCCATAACATTTACTACATCATTCAGTACAATGGTGAGTCGGCTGGATTTTCCAAAATTGTCTTAAACGACAGTCATCCGGATATTGGTGTCGCGAATGTGACCAAGCTCGACCGGATCTATCTGCGGAAAGAATTTTATGGACAGAAGCTCGGTCTGCAGCTTCTGAATTTTAATATCAACCTGGCAAAAGATAATGGCCAATCGGGCATGTGGTTGTATGCCTGGATTGGCAACAACAGGGCGATTGATTTTTATCGGAAGGCGGGGTTTATGGTGATTGGTAGTCACAACTATTATGTCACGGAAACGCACTTTGATGTGAGCCATCGAATGTTTCTTTCGTTTTCCGAACGTTAGATAAAGTTGGCGCTCACACGGTAAACAGAATGTATGGCGTATCTAATTTTGTTGTGAAGCTGCGTTGATATTCTGAACATCGATGTAAAAGTTGTCCGTATCGACTTTGAATTCTTTGGTCTTCATCTGCCCCAGATCAAGATCCTTCCAATTCCTGGTGGGATAAATAAAGGTGTAAATGTTTTTGGTGGCCGTTACTTTTATAGGCATGTCGAATTTCTCTACTTCAACATCCCATCGGTATTTAACATGTGTGACACTGCCTTGCTCTGTAAACGCCAACTGCAATTTTGGAATGGAGGCTTTTGTGAGATATTGTTCAAAAAAATAGGTGTAGTCTGTGCCTGTTTTGTTGTTGATGTAACTGACAATATCGTGCGTAGTGACCGTTTGAAAAGCAAAATGTGCTTGCATGCCGCGAAGAAGATCGAACCAAACCGAATCGTTGTCGATCAGGTTTCTTAGTGTATGCAGCATAAGCAGGCCTTTCGAATAGATGTCGCCCAGACGAAAATCGTTGACATCGATTTTGCCAAGCATCGGCCCGTTGTTTCCGGGTTTTTGATCTTTTAGATATTTCATCATCGCTGCCCTGTTCTGTAACTTCTCATAGGCTAGCGCCTCGGCGTATGTGGCGAACGATTCATGTAGCCAAAGGTCGGCCATGTCTTTGACCGTTACGTGATTTCCCCACCATTCATGGGCACACTCATGCCACATTGTGCGAATGACGTCGAGCGAATCGAACCTGTCGCTGTTAAAAGGGTTGAAAATCGATCCAACGCTCACTGCGCTCTGGTGCTCCATAGGATAGATCGACTGCATCACCGTAAAACCATCGCGCCAAAATGGATATCGGCCGAAGCTTTTTTCGAAGAGGGCCAACATAGGTTTGGTATGCTTGAAAATGGCCTTGGCCACGTTTTGATCGTGCGGCATGCAGTAGTAGTTCAAAACCAACGTGTCGTTTCCGGAAATGTATTTGTCTGAAAAGTGCGTATAGTTTCCAATATTCATAACCACACCATAGGGTGTGATGGGATAGCTCACATGCCACTCAAAGCGTGTTTGATTGCCGGGCACTTCTGTTTTTCTTAACAGCCTTCCGTTCGAAATGTCCGACAATCCTCGTGGCACGGTCACGTTTATTTTCATGCTGTCGGGTTTGTCTGAAAGATGATCTTTGCATGGCCACCATAAGCTTGCGCCCGATCCCTGGGTTACGGTCTCGATCCAGTATTCTCCCTCCTTATCCCAAAGCCAGAAAATTCCTCCGGCTAAACTTGCTCCGTCGGGAGTTTGAGGTCTGCCGGAATAAAGGACAATGATTTCATCCACCGTTCCTTCTTGTATCGGTGTTGGGAATTCAATAAAAACGGCGTTGAATTCGCGCCTGAAGGAAAGTGAAGTGCCTCGGTAGAGAATTTTTTCGATGTTCATGTTCTCGAACAAATCGACCTGCACCCGATCGAACGTGTTCACCGCCTTGAATCTTATCGTGTTGTTGCCACGTATGGATTTGGATGCTGGGTCTACAGTAACATTCAGGTCATAGAACAAAACATCATAGCAGGCCCGCAAGGGCGTCAGCTTGCCCCTTAGCGTATCGGCGCGTGTAAAGCCATTGGACCGGTTGAATCCATACACTTTATGCAAGGCGGGATCTGCATTCGTCTTCACAAATTCCGGTGCGCCAATCCTGGAAAATGCGATGGTTGTTATGTTGCCATGGTTGTCGGGAATAAAGTTGTACACCAGTTTTAAATCCTTATCGAAGAGCATGAATTGATTTTCTGAAATTTGTTTTAAAGTCAATTTGCCTTCGCCAGTGTGCTGTGCCGTAAGGCGATCATTTTCGATTCTCACCTTCAAGAACCTTTGTGGGTTGTTGCCGAGTCGGTAATTTCCAACATACCGGGAAAGGCGTCCGCTTGGGTGAATCAGCAGGCTGTCTTTGCTTAGGGTAAATATTCGCTGGTATGTAAATTTCGGGATAGCCTGCACCCAGTTGAAGCCGGTGATGCTGCCCAGACTATCTCTGTTGAACGCCAGAATTGCTTTTGGCCTTACCCCTTCGAGCCTAAACCGGTCTTTTCCGATATAGGACAATGAGGTGCGCCATTGCCCTGCAAATTCTACAGTGAGAAGGCTATTTTTTCCTTTCTGAATGGTGAGCGGGGACGTGGAATCCATTCTGAAGACATAAACTCCGGTGTAATCTTCACCGGAGTGCGCTTGAGCCAATGCGTGATTTAGCGTTAATGCTGAAAGGAGAAAGACGAGGCCGAAATGTTTCATATGTTTTTACATTTCAGGCAAAACACCGGCTGGAACGCGGTGAAACCTATTCAAATCGTGATTTGAATACTATTCAGGCCTATTTTGAATTAAAGCTCACGCTGCATCGCCGTTGCGTTGGAGGAATTCGCGGGGCGTTAGTCCAACCACGGTTTTGAATGCGCGTTGAAAAGTAGGTTGTGAATTGAAGCCACATTCGTAGGCGAGGGAAGCAATCGTATATTTTTTGTTCTCCTCCTTTACCAGACGCTTCTTAACCTCTTCCACACGGAATTGATTGACATACTCGTTGAAACTTTTCCCAAGCTTTTGATTGAGCACGGCCGAAACGATTTTAGGATGCATTCCCACATGTTTTGAAAGCTTTGCCAGATTCAATTCGGCATCCAGATATAGATTGTTTTCTGTCATGGACCTGTGAAGGCTTTTCAGTGTCTGGTCGATCATCTCGGCAGAGAGTTGCAGCTGAGGTGGCTTTGGCAGGAGATTATTGTCTTGTCGTCCAATCAGAAATCCACGCACGCCTAACCAGTATATGATCGCCACCAGGGGAACATATACCGGAAACCAATCGACGGAGCTAAGAATAAGGTCCGTGTATTGTGGAATGACATAAGGAATGAGGTAAAGGAGCCAAAGGAAATCAAACGCAAGAAAGACCCACAGAAATTCTCTCAGCCACGGTAGCGCCGGCACGATTTCATTTTTAAGCCTGGCCTCCTTCACAACGTTATTCACCAACCGGAGTGCGAGCAACAAATATACCGTTAGCGAAATCCAGCGGGGGATGTCTGAGTATACATTGTAGGCATCGAACCAAGCGCCAAAGTTATTTTTATGTGGATTGACCCAACCCAAAAGCAGGACGAACAAAAAAACCAAAGCACAGGCGTGGTGAAACAAATCGACAATGGCTGAGTAAAAATGCTTGCGAGCCGTGCGGTCAATTTTGAAATTGGGGAATAGTTCGGCTTTGGCATATAGATAAATCAATGGGCCAATGGGCATGATGATCATGAAGGGAACGAATGCGTCGACAAGTGCGCCCACCGAAGTGTATGTGAAACCAATGTTGTTTAGATAGATTTTCAGACAGGCGAGGGCCATGAGTAGAAGAAGCCACGCAAGCAGTTTTCCGGATGGTTTTTCCTTTGACGAAAAATAAAGTATCGTACCCACTATAAAGCCCTGAACGGAACCTAATAGCACAATTGAGTTCAGGAAAGATGCAAGACTCATGCTATCAATTAAAGCATCTGCGTGCAGATATCAAAACTATTTTCATAGAATGAAATGGCCAGGCATTGCTGCAAAAGCCACGGTTGCCTGGTGTTTATTGCTCCCCTTCATGGAACTATGTCCGTAACAACGCGGCTATTTTTTTAACATAGCCTTAATGGACAATCATTTTCACTCACCGTCGGCTGCTCTATTTTTGAGCGACAATCTCAGACGCGCATGATTTCCGAAACAGGATACACTGATCTTAGCGACGAAAGACTTCTGGCCCTGTTGAAAGATGGGCACGAAGAAGCGTTTGATCACCTGTATTTCCGTTACCGTAACAAACTTCTTTCTGTGGCCTACAACCGATTGAAGTCAAAGGAAACTGCCGAGGAGATTGTGCAGGATGTGTTCGCCGACATCTGGCAAAAACGCGAGACCCTGCATGTGCGGAACAACGTCTCGTCCTATCTCTGCACGGCGATTAAATATGCTGTGCTGGACTACAGACCTCAAGCACGAAAGACGTTGCGAGTTGGCTGGCGAGTGGACAGACCTCCACTTTGACCTCGTGCGTTGGGGCGATGCAGAAGCGACGTATGCCAAACCGCTCTACCACGCATTTACACTGGACAACGGTCAGCCCAAACAAATTTATGCCGGCCGGGCATTCAACCCGGCGGTGCACCACGTGTGGCCGATCCCCCCGGATGAAATCGCGGTGAGCAAAGGAACATTGACACAAAACGAGGGATGGTAGATCTCTGATGAAAATAAAAGCCGATATGCTCGAAGGGGATATCGGCTTTTTTATTTCTGGCAATGTATTCGCCATTTCTTTGTGTCCAATCCTAGCCTTTTTCGACGTCCCGCATTTTCGCACAAAAATCATTTCCCGACGTGAGTTTTCTCATGCGATCGCCACGACACCGGTGTGAGCTTTGCCATACAGGAAATCTTTGAACCGTATGCTGAAAACAAAAAAACGACTGTGGCTCCGCAGGTTAGCCCTCACGGTTTGCCTCATCGCACTGGGGTGGCTCATACTCACGCTTTGGGTAGAACGAATCGGAGTGGCCCGAACATGGCACAAGCCGGTGGCGAATGCCTCGCGAAAAGTTATCGTCATCTTTGATCCCGATCCTATCTATAATCTGGACGAAAAAGTTTGCCGGGCATTTGCCAACGGACTGGCGCAGCGCAACACGGATGTTGTGGTGGCTACGGTTTCGGCCGTCGATGAAACAACCCTTGCCGACTTTGATGCCTACGTGCTCTGCGCAAACACCTACAACTGGGCACCCGATTGGGCCGTAACCGATTTTATCAAGAAACACGATGCACTCATCGACAAACCCATTGTGGCCATCACCGTCGGGTCCGGTTCAACGCGTCGCGCCCAGCAGTTGCTGGAGAACAGCATCACGGGCAGGGGAGGCAGACTGGTGGCATCCAACACGTATTGGCTGATGCGCCCTAACGACGAACAGCAACTCGATAAATCTAATGTCGACGTAGCCGTGTCATTAGCCTTTGGTGCGGGCGTGCAAATTGCCGATAGCATTTTTGTAGAATGAAGACGCAGTTCTGCAACTCTCCATTTCGGGAATGCGGTGTGTCTTTTTTTGAAATGTCAGGATGGTCTATTTACTTTTTGTTTTGCCGGGCGTCTTCGGCCTGCTCTTTCTCAAGCTTTTTAAAATACTTACGGAACAGGAAATTGGTTTTGAGTGCTTCCATGTTTTGATTGAACCGGCCAATGCCTTGTTCGAGATTAACGGCACTGTTCATGAGGCTTTTCCGGAACACTGTGTCTCTTAGCAAGAGGCCGGCTGAGCCTTCGCCGTTTTCCATGTGGTCTACAATAGTTTTTAAGTTGCTCATCATATCGGCAGTTTTGTTGCTGGCCGCTTGCATCTGCTGGAGCGATGCGGCGAGTTGGTTTGACAGTGTTGTGTCGGTGAAGAGGCGGTTGGCCAGACCATCTCCTTGCTCTAGTTTCAGGGCCAGTCGTTTTGTGGTTGCTGTGAGGTCGGCTGTGTTGTGACCGGCATCTCTGAAACCGGCGACAGCTTTTTTGAGATCGTGTGTGATGGCCGTGTCGGACAGCAGCTTCCATAAATTTTCGTTGGTGTTCAGTTTTGCGGTGATCTCATAGAGGTTCTTTGATATTTTTTCGATGTTGGTGTTGGTGGTGTTGAGGGTGCGCAGCATTTCGTCGGTTTCTACAGGCGGTCGCGATTGAAGAATGCTGCCTTCTATGACCGGGGGCGCTGTTCCGGCCACGGAATTTATATTCACAAGTTTGTTTCCCATTAAGCCGTCGGTGCCAATGGAGGCCAGGGCATTTTGTTTTATGTACGCTTTCATTTTTTCGTCAATGGTCATGACGATGAAGATGTCTGAATCGTTTGTGACCGTGATGGATTTCACGGTGCCGACATCCATGCCTTTGAACCTGACGTTGTTGCCGGCTACAAGCCCGTTAACGTTGGTCACCACAGCGGTGATGGTGAACGTTGATCCAAGCAAATTCCTGTTTTTGCCGATCATGTAGAGCAGGAGAATCAGGAAGGCCAGTCCTGCCACCACCAACATTCCTACTTTTGTGTTTTCTGCACGTTTGTTTCTCATAGATCAATCGAAAAATTCTTTAATTCTGTCGTCTTCTGATTGCCGCAGTGCCTCATAGGTGTTGTCGGCGTAACACATTCCGTCAATCAGCATGACCACGCGGTTCGAGGTGATGCCGATGCAGTGCATGTCGTGAGAAATGATGATGGACGAGGCGTTGTATTTCTGTTGCACGTTCACGATCAGATGGCTTATTTCCCGCGCGGTAATCGGATCGAGTCCTGTTGTTGGTTCGTCGTAGAGAATAATGGCGGGCCGAAGAATGAGGGTGCGGGCAAGGGCAATGCGCTTTCGCATACCTCCCGACAGTTCGGAGGGCATCATGTCGATGGTGTGCGCCAGGCCAACGTCGTTCAGTGCTTCGAGGATAGCGGTTTCGGTGCCCTTGCGGCGTTGCTCATCGCTCCAGTGTCGACGCAGCGGAAACTCAAGATTTTCTCTCACTGTCATGGAGTCGTAGAGGGCATTGCTTTGGAAGAGGAATCCAACCTTGGCGCGAAGGTTGTCCAATTCGTCGTTCGATAGGGTGTCGATGTTTTGATTGAGAACGGTGATGTCGCCCTGGTCCGATTCGATCAGGCGGATAATACATTTGATGAGCACCGATTTCCCGGAGCCGGACTTTCCAAGGATGGCGAGGTTTTCACCCGAATGCAGCGACACGGAGAAATTCCGGAGCACATGATTTTCTCCGAACGACTTGTGAAGGTTCTTCACAACGATGACAGGTGCGTTTTCCATGGCTGTCTACGTTAAACCCAACAGGTCTGTGATCTGAACAGCCACCAGGTCTATAATAAAGACCAGTAGCGAGGCAACGACCACAGCCGAGTTGGCTGACTGCCCGACACCCTCGGTGCCCTTGGTGGAATTGAAGCCTTTGTAGCATCCCACAACGCCGATGGCAAAACCGAAGAAGAACGTTTTAATGATCGCGGGAACAACGTCGCCAAAGCTGAGCGCGTTGAACACTTGTGTCCAAAACAGACTCCAGCTCACCTGCCCGCGAATGTTCACGCCGAGAAATCCGCCATACAATGAAACGGCATTGGAGATGTTGGAAAGGATGGGCAACATTAACGTGGTGGCCAACACGCGTGTAACAACCAGGTAGCGAAACGGGTTTGTTCCCGACACGTCCATGGCGTCTATCTGTTCGGTTACCCGCATCGATCCCAATTCGGCGCCCATTCCGGAGCCGATTTTGCCAGCACAGATCAGCGCTGTGATGACGGGCGAGATTTCCCTGACAAGGGACACCGACACCATGGCCGGCAACAAGGATTGTGCTCCAAACTCCACCAGCGTGGGGCGCGATTGAATGGTGAGCACCAACCCCATGATAAATGCCGTGATCGCCACCAGGGGCAATGATTTATAGCCCACCCAAAAGCACTGACGAAGAAATTCCTCGAACTCCTGTCGTGGTTTGAAAAGTTCTTTAAAGAAACGGGCTGTGAACAAAGCGATGCCACCGGTTTCTTTTAGAAAGGTCGAGTGTATGTTCGTGAATGGCGATTTCATGGTCTTGAGGCGATGAAGCGTTGAATTCCGCTAAAGCAATCCTGATGAGTTTTTTTGGCTTATTCCAACGCGCAACTCCACGTGAGAATTTTTGATTGATTTGCCACATCTTCGGTAACGCTGCCCACCACGGTGTGGATCAGGCCTGCCCATGCGTGTGTGCCCAGGGCAATCGCATCGGCCTGTATTTCTTTTGCGAAGTGCGCAATGCCCTCTTGCACGGAATAGTCGGAACGGATGTTTAGGGTATAGTTGGTGAGTTCTGACTCGTTGGCAAAATTCTGCAACGCTGTTTCCATGGTGCGATCGGGTGTAAAGATCACGGGCGTATTTACATTGAGCAGATGAAGCCTCGCATCAAAAAATGACTGCAGACTTTTTACTTTCTCGGTCACGGCCTTGTTTTTATTTGCAGGGTTCACGGCAAAGACGATATTGCGAATGGGCATGGAGGGTGCTTTGCGGAGGGCCATTACCGGCACACTGACCGATCGAATCACCTTT
Organism: Chryseolinea lacunae; assembly: GCF_016735595.1. Lineage (GTDB taxonomy): Bacteria > Bacteroidota > Bacteroidia > Cytophagales > Cyclobacteriaceae > Chryseolinea > Chryseolinea lacunae. The sequence continues at coordinate 443,085 of NZ_JAERRB010000005.1, read as the reverse complement.
TCCACATTCGAACCCCATTTGGCTTCTCCTGTTCCTTGCGTTCCCATCACCACCAGATCGATGTTTTCCTGGTGGACATATGTTTTTATTTCATGGGCTACAGAGCCAAGGTGATATCTGAACTTCACGGCCAGGGTCATTGGCGAATGTTTTTCCCAGAGCTTTTGAAATTTGTCGCGGGCTTCCTTTTCCATTTGTTGCAGAAAAGTTGGCTGAAACATATAGGAGGTGGACACGGAAGGAACACCATGAAGAAAGGTGAGGTCAAACACATGCAGAACGTGAAGGTCGCCTTTGCTTTGCAGTGCCAGTTTCACGGCAAACGAAAAAGCTTCTTCTGCCGAAGGTGAAAAGTCGCAGGGTACAAGAATGCGTTGCATATTTTTTTATTAGCAAGCTACTTGGATGGCCTTGTCGTGCGGCTGATCAACGTGGGGGTGAGGTGATGATTTTTGTCAGGAAAATTTGGAGAATCCCGGCGATAGAATCGAATGGGCGTGGCGCAATATAGCTGGCCATAGTGATGACGATAATCATGGTGCTGTGCTGATCTGAGTCAGGTTGTTTTTGCGGCGGCATAGATAGGTTTGTTTACCCGCTTCACACGATCAAAATGCGGGCGCACTATGAAAAACGTCACCATACCCTTCAGCCGTTTGTCGCTGCGCGATCTCGCACAAGTGGGCGGAAAAAATGCATCACTGGGCGAAATGATTCAGGCACTGATGCCACTGGGCGTGCAGGTTCCGGCAGGCTTTGCCGTTACCGTGGAAGCCTACAATGAATATCTTTCTTTTAATAGCTTAAGTAAGCCGTTGGAAAACGTGCTGGCAACCCTCGACAGAAAGGAACTGACGAACCTTGCCGACGTTGGGCGCGTTTGCCGGGAATTGATTATGAAAGGAAATATTCCCGAGCGTGTCGAAAAGGAGATACGTGTCGCCTACAACGATCTCATGGAGTTTGGGCTTAACCCGACACTTGCTGTGAGAAGCAGTGCCACAGCAGAAGATTCGGCGACAACAAGTTTTGCAGGTCAGCATGAATCGTTTCTTAACGTCACAGGCTCCAACCATGTGCTGGAAGCGGTGAAGCGGTGTTATGCCTCGTTGTTCAACGACCGAGCCATTAAATACCGCATCGACAACGGCTTTGCCGACATGCAGGTGGCGCTCAGTGTTGGCGTTCAGGTCATGGTTCGTTCGGACGTAGGAAGTGCCGGGGTGATTTTTACCATAGAGCCCGAAACGGGGAATGAAAATCTTATCTATGTAACCGGCGCCTGGGGATTGGGTGAGAGCGTGGTGCAAGGCGCAGTGAACACCGATGAATTTTATCTTTTTAAACCCGCGCTGCGCGAAGGGAAACAGGCGATCGTGTATCGCACGCTGGGGGCCAAACAGCAGATGCTTGTTTATGGCAATGCTCCGGCTAAGAAAACGGAATTTAAGGATACGCCGCCTGCCCTGCGAGACCAGTTTGTTTTGAACAACGCCGACCTGGAACAATTGGGAAAATGGTGTCTTGCCATTGAGAATCATTATGGAATGCCCATGGATATTGAATGGGCAAAAGACGGTATAACGGGCAAGTTGTTCATTGTGCAGGCGCGCCCCGAGACGGTGCATTCGCAGCATAGAAACGTGGCGCTCACGGAATATTCGCTGGAAACCAAAGCAACTCCGCTGGTGGTGGGAAAAGCCGTGGGGCGCACCATTGTTAGCGGAAGGGTGGTCATTGTGAAGTCGCTGGCCGACAGCGGTAAGGTGAAGGCCGGAGACATCATTGTGGCCGACATTACAAATCCCGATTGGAATGCATTGTTGCGGAAGGCGATCTGTATAGTCACCAACAAGGGCGGTCGCACCAGTCATGCCTCTATTGTGGCGCGCGAGTTGGGTATCCCAGCAGTGGTGGGCACGCTGACGGCCACTGAAAAACTTGTTGACGGACAAACGGTAACCGTGTCGTGTGCCGATGGAGACCAGGGCTGCGTGTATGATGGAAGGCTGCCGTGGCAGGAGAAAGAAGTGCCGATGGAAGTTTTGGGAGAAACCGCCACGCGCCCCATGTTCATCCTGGCCGACCCGCTGAAGGCATTGGAGTATGCCGCCTATCCCAACCGTGGTGTTGGATTGCTCCGGATGGAATTCATGATCAACAACACAATACAGGTGCATCCTATGGCGCTGGTGAACTACACTAGTTTGCCCGAGGACGGGGTGAAGCGACAGATCGATGCGCTCACCAGGCACTACACGGATAAGACACAATTTTTTGTGGACCGGCTGGCAGAATCCATCGGATTGGTTGCCGCTGCATTTTATCCGAAGGATGTTATTGTGCGCATGAGCGATTTCAAAACCAATGAATACGCAAAGTTATTGGGAGGGGCGGTGTTTGAGCCTCACGAAGAAAATCCGATGCTGGGCTTTCGGGGAGCCAGCCGTTATTACGACGATCGCTACCGGGCCGGTTTTGCCCTGGAGTGTCAGGCATTAAAAAAGGTGCGCGAACAAATGGCGTTGCAAAATGTGAAGATCATGATTCCGTTTTGCCGAACGCTGGAAGAAGCCCGCAAGGTGCTGGCGGTGATGCGTGAGTTTGGACTTGAGCGAAACGTGAACGGGCTGCAGGTTTATGTGATGGCCGAAATTCCCAGCAACGTGTTGCTGGCTCGCAAATTTGCAGCGCTGTTCGACGGCTTTTCTATTGGCTCCAACGATCTCACGCAGCTCACCCTGGGGCTTGATCGCGACTCGGCCATTGTTAGTCATCTTTTTGACGAGAATGATGAGGCTGTTAAATACCTAATCAAGACGTTGATTGAGGCGGCCCATGCCGAAGGGGTTAGTGTGGGGTTGTGTGGCCAGGCACCAAGCGACTATCCGCAGTTTGCACGCTTCCTGGTTGAATGTGGCATCGACTCCATATCGTTCAATCCCGATGCGTTAATTCGGGGCATTCAAAACATTGTTGAAGCAGAAAAAATGGTGGAAGCAAATTTGGCGGCAAGTTAATAACGGCACCAGGCAAAATGAACACAGCTATGAATACAACAACGATCAAGAAACTAAACAAAGCCTGGCACGAGAAACACCCGATGCCAGAGAACCCCAGTCTGGAGCAACGCCTGAAATGGCACGTCGAACATGTAAAGGCATGCGGGTGCCGCGAAATGCCTGCGTCGATTGTTCGGGAGCTTAAAAAAAGGAAGATCTCTTCCAGGCCAGGAGAACATTCTTAAGGTGCTCTCCACGGGGCAACCCGGCAACGGCCAAGGGTAAACACGATCCGGAACGTGCACGCAAACGAAACGTTACAAAAGAAGCGAACAGCATCGCGTTTTTAAAACGATGCTGTTCGCTTCATGTTGTATACTATGTTTAGGCCTGAGGCTTGAGGGTATAGGTCCAGACCGGATAAGCAATATGGTTCACAACATCCTCTGTGATGCTGGTGTTGAACACGTGCGACAATCCTTTCCGGGCATGCGTTGCCATGGCCACCAGGTCCATCTTTTCGCGCTCGGCGAAATCGATAATTCCTTCCTCTTCGGTGTAATGATTTTTGATGTAGGTCTTGCAATTCTCGAGGTGATAGTTTTTTATAAACTCGGCCAACGCTTCTTTGATTTCGGCGTCCCGTCTGAAGTGTGCGGGAGTGTTCACATAGAGGATGTGCAGCGTGGCACCTACAAAATTCTGCAGGGCTTTTAGTTTTTTAATGAAATCGCTCTCGTTCAGCAACAGTGCTGTGGGCACCAGAATGTTTTTGAGGGAAGCCAGTGCCACGGCCTTGGGCACACACAAAACGGGCACGGGCGAATGGCGCACCACCTTTTCGGTGACGGAGCCCACCAGCATTTCGGCCAGGCCGGAGCTGCCCGATGTGCCCATCACTACCAGGTCGATGGACTGGTCGTGAATGGTTTGTTTGATGGTTTCCAACACACTGCCCATTTCGATCTGCAACTTCACCGGGATGCCGGCCGGCATATTTTGTGTCAAGCGTTCAAATCCTGCCTGGGCGTCGGCTTCCATTTGTGAAATCAGGCCGCTACTATAACTGATGGGTGTGCTTCCATAATAGGGGTCGGTCAATGCCGGAAGATAGATCACGTGCAATACGATGATCTCTCCTTTTGATTTAGCGGCAATTTCTGTAGCCACCAGCAATGCATTGCGCGCCGGCTGAGAGAAATCGCAGGGGACAAGTATCTTTTTCATGTTTTTTTTCGAAAAGTATATATCCCAACAGAAGCGGAGTGTGACAGATGCTTGAACTTTTGATGATTGTTGTCAGTCTCTCGATGGCCTCTTTACAGTTCGCAAAGCCCCTGCCGAAAGCGCGGCTATCCAGCAAAGATAGATGCCGATGTTAATTCTTTCCCAGACGCCGATCATCGGTGTTGGCTTGTTCACGGGAATGTTTGGCGCTTCGAGACTGGTTAATGCGCCAAAGACAATCAAAAACAGGATCGACAAAATGGTATACCATCGGAACGCTTTTCCGAATGCCTTTGCACCTAAGGCCATGATAACCAACATGAGTATAACCGTCACGGCCGCCCAAACGATATGGAGCGTATCGGTTAATGTAGGCTCTTCGCCGCGGGCGTGCATCGGAGGCCAATAGCCATTGAAAAAACAATAGGCCAGGATGAGTGCGCCAATCTTGCGCAGCGGAGATTTTTGCTGCGAAGTTTTTAAAAGCCCCCAGCCAAAAGCTGCAAACAAAATCAGATAGGGAATAACAGCCAGCAGCCACAACGTGCGTGTAGGAGAGCCCAGCGCAGAGAGCTCGCTTATTGTGAGCGAAGACAGACTATAACCCTTGTATCGTAGGGGCACATAGATATTGATCGCGACATACCAGCAGGAGGAGAGAATGCCGCAGGTAAGCAGTATCTTTTCAAAAACAGGATTTGAATGATCGGTAGGAATTAAAGCTGAAGTTTTCATATTTCATGTCGTGAGGGCAATTGCAATGAAAGCTGAAGAGCGCGTTGGGAGTGACTTAAAAGTAAAACCGGAATCCATTCACAAACGTCAGTCCTTCACCGTAGCGTGGTTCACCATCCAGGGTATCGGCCGATGCCTTGCAAGCGCTGGCACCTAAGGCAAGGAAATAGCAGACGGGCACACGCGGACATTGCCGAAAGAACAACTCCGCACCCACTGCGGCAGAAAATCCCTCGACATGCTTTTGGGTGGAATAGCGTTCGTCAGGCAGAATGGTAAAAGGTCCAGCCTCAACGTATGCGACGTAGGTCCCCGCATCGGCTGTTATCCGGAACTTATAGACAAGCGAAACGCTCACCATCCGGTAAGGAGCCCAATGGTCTTGTCTTGCTTTATAACATTCAAGCCAATAGGTGCTTCCCTTAAAGCGAAGCGCCAGAGCCTTGTTCCAAAACGTAGGGGTTGTTAGTTCAGCGCTGATGCCCCAATCGTCTCCAAATTGTCCTGCACCAACAGCCAGGTTGCATCGGTTTGGTTGTGGGCGTTGTGTGGAGTCCATCTGTGCACAAACATTTTGCGACACCAGCGCCGGAAGAAGGATCGTCAGAAAGATGAATGCACCGTGCACGGCGTTGAGCTTTTTCATGGCTCACCAAATTTTTGTTGCTGTTCTTTGCTGACCAGTGATTGCCTTTGCATTGCCGGGAAAGTTCTTGAATATCTGTTCAACGGCGGTATGAATTCGGGCCTTGATCTTTTCGCTTTTGTAACGCTCATCAACGGGTGCAACGGCCCAGCCACGCCACACTAAATGCCCCGACCGGGCATCGGTGAGGTCAATGATCAATGTTCCTTCGCGGTAGGTGAAAGGTTGACGCGGCATGTCGATCCAGTACGGATCGTTGCTGTAGGCAAAGGCTCCCGAGGGCAGGGTGGCTTCCTCGTTCACAATAACCTGGTAATGCAGCATAAGGTCGGGGCCATCGCTTGATATGGCGTAGCCATGCGCAGCGAGTTGTGAGTCTACCGCCTGCTTTATCGTTCTGTCGATGAGTTCATCATGGTAGAGTGGACTTTGTGAAGACCCGGCGGTTGTCTTTGAAGCCCAGGCACATGTTCGATAGGTCCATTGATCATAATCCCATTCAAAATCGGTGTGTACCTTAAGTTGCGGGCTGCACCCTATCAGCGCTGCCAGCATGGGAATGATGTAGGGCTTCATATGGTAAGTGTTAAAGAAGTTGCTGATGCGTGTCGAACGCGACGTGATGAAATCTCCGGAACCCACGGCCGATAGTGGAAGGGCACGATTAGTGAATTTCCATGTGACCGGCATTCCAGTCGATTTCCACCCCCACACGATGCTTAATATTTTGCTGGACCTTGATCTCGTCAATCAACTGATTTACTCCGGCAACGCCGCGTATGATCTCGTTGATGAGGTCACCATGCCTGGGGCTGTTAACCTGACCGGAAACAATGACGGAGCCATCATTAGCAAGAATATAAATGTCCGACAGGCAGTCGGTCAGCTCGGGCACCGCCGCGAGTGCCGCATGAATTTCAACCATGAGGTCTTTGTTCGTTTTCATAAGGGTTGTGTTTTGTTGACATCACAAAAGAACACGTGCTTCACTATTTTTCTTATGATCCGCACCCAACTCCCCCGATGATTTCCGTCAGGAAAGAAGGGTAATCTGCAGTGCCGAACCCTGACATTTATTAGTCGACAGGCTGATTGGACTCAGCAAACCAAGCCATCTTCGCTTCCGATCTTTGAAAAAAAAACCTATGGAAAAGAAAATATTGGGTTCTCAAACCCCCGCTGATTCGTCGGCCAGAAGGCCGGTTTCTGACAAGATCGGTGACGACGCGTTGCAGACATGGCAGTCTTATCACGTCATCACTGAACAATGGAAATCCGACCTGCAATTTGAAAAAGATGAAATCGACTTCTTTCGGAAACTCATCTCCGAACATTTTGCCCGGTTTATGGACACCGCGCATGCCGAAAAAAGCAGAACGCTGACCGCCGACCTGGCGAAGCTCGAAAAGCAGCGTGTTGATCTTCAGGGTCGCATTGTGGAGCATGGAGGTCAAATGCTCAAAATTGTTCAAAATCCATTTCAATATGTAGATGAGCTGCTCTACAAGCACAATCACGAAGAACTGGAAAATGAGATGATGACCTTCTTGAAAAGTCACAGGCTACTGAAAAGAACGTTTATGCAGATTGCGGAAGAAATCCTCAGAACGGAAAAGATAATGCACATGCTATCCGGCAAATAGGCCGTGCAAAAAAGACGCTGACAAAACGTATTGTCAGTTCGGTTAACCAACCTCATCTGAAACATTAAAATTATAAATGAGCATGAATTCGAAAAAAGCATTGATGGGCATTGTCGCTGGTATTGCAGCCGGTGCCGTATTGGGCATTTTATTAGCCCCCGAAAAAGGATCACGTACACGAAGAGCCATCGTCCGGAAAGGCGAAGACCTTGCCGATGCTGTGAATGATAAAATTGATGAGAAGTTTGATGAACTTATGGACACCCTGTCGTGCCGAATGAAAAAGAACAGAACGAACTCAAAAGCAGAAACTGTAGATTCGGATGAGAACGTGTGAATTGCCAGGGAATGATGGGTAAGGTGCAAGGTGATCTCTGTCATCTTAAAACGCGCGCGGTGTTCGGTTATTGGAGTTAGTCGCCAGTCTCATCAGGCAGTTGATTTCAAAGGAGGCGAGTTGGTAGGGTGTGTCGTGTGTCAAGAGGATGACCGCAGCCAGCATATCGGCATGCTGAAACGGAAAAGATCCTTCATCTTTGTTCATGGCCCCGGCAATGGAATTGACTTGAAGACGTGCTCAGAAATGAAAAAGCGCTTCAGGCTTTCAAAATAGGTCGATTCGTTGTACCTTAGAATTTCGACGAGTCCTTTGCCCAACCTAACCCTGTCGCCGACTAATTTGAAAAAGAGTATTCTTGTGATCGACGATGATCCATTTTTTCGTTTCATGCATCAACGATTGTTGTTGGCAGTAGACCCGGGACTGGAAATCCGTATGGCTGAAGATGGGGCCGCAGGCCTTCAGGACATCCACACCTGCATTGAGGGCGCGCAGCAAATCCCAGACTATATTATCCTGGATGCAGAGATGCCCACTATGGATGGCCGCGAATTTCTGCAAGCCTTTCGGACGCTTGTTTTCCCAGGCAAGGAAAAAATACAGATCATTGTGGTCAGCACCTCGCCAAATTCTATCCCCCTCGACGGATATGAACTCTATAAGATCAGATCATTCATCAAGCCGGTGCAAATTGACCAGTTGAAACAGATCCTGCTGTATCCGGCCGAGCCTGAAGAACATAAGCACAAAAAAACTTTGGGTGTGCGGGTTTAATAATTTCACCGCGCGTCATCGGGAGATTAGTTAAACTGTTGCCTGAACTCCAGCGGCGAAAAGTTGGTCTTGCTCTTAAACAGTTTGCTGAAAGACTGTGAATATTCAAACCCTAGCGCATACGCAACTTCACCAACCGATAGATTTGTTGTCGACAGTATCTCCTTCGCTTTTTCAATCACTTTGTCATGAATGTGTTGTTGTGCGTTCCGGCCCGTGAGCGAACGCAGCATATCGCTTAAGTAGCTTGGTGACAGGTTTAGTTGCCCGGCAAGGTAGGCAACCGTGGGCACGCCCGACCGCAGGGCCGTTTCGTTGTTAAAGTAATCGATCAATATTTCTTCGAGCTTTTGCAGCAGGTCGTTGTTCGCCGCCTTTCGTGTAATGAACTGGCGTTTGTAGAAACGATTGGCAAAGTTCAGCAGCACTTCAATCTGCGAAACAACCACATCCTGACTAAAGTCGTCGATCCGGCTGTTCAGCTCGGTTTCAATCATTTTGAAAACGGAGATGATGGTTTCTTTTTCTGCTTCCGAAAGGTGCAGTGCCTCGTTGACGGCATAGGAAAAATAATTGTACTGTTTGATTTTTTTGGCCAACGGATAGCTCAGCAAAAAATCAGGATGGATCAACAAGGTGTAGACCGACGAATCTATCGAGCAGGGTGTTGTTTCGCTATTGTTCTCGTGACTGCTTCCCATAATCTGATGGGGTGCCGCGAACAACAGGCCGCCTCCTTCAAAATCATAGTGATGTAGCCCATACCGTAGTTTCCCATTGAGCATGGGTTTATACGATATCTTATAAAAATTCAGCACATGAGAACCGGAGGGTTCAATGAAGTGAGGATTTGCATCGTTGCCATGGAGCAGGCTGATCAACGGATGTTTGGGTTTGGGCAAGCCAAACTCTTTGTGTGCATCGGATATTGAATTGAACTTATGCAGGGTGTTTTCTTCCTTTTTCATTTTCAAAAATCATTTTAAGATGACAACCGATTTTGCAACGCGAACATCGGTTGTCATCTTTTGTTGTGTCAAACAATATCCTTGTTCAGGGCCTTCTCGCTAAGATTGCCCTGGGCCAAATTAGAAACCTCTTCCCATTTTTCCCACTCGGCCAAACGTTCGTCGTAGGCACGGCGCACCCACGCTAAACATTGACTTCCCAGAAAGAACCTCAGCGGTGGTTCTTCTGCGTCTACGACTTGGAACAGTGCATCGGGTGTGGCGTTGGGATCGCCGCGCTCCAGTGCTTTGAGTTGATCAAAAAAGTTTGCCTTAAACGCTCCATAAATATCGAGCCCCACAGCAAACTTCAGCGACTCGGGGCTGCCAAATTCAGTGGCATAGGCTCCGGGTTCAACGATGGTTACTTTAATGCCAAATTGTTTTACCTCCGCGGCCAGGCTTTCGTGGATGGCTTCAAAGGCCCATTTTGAAGAGCTGTAGTATCCAATAACCGGCAGGGTCACATGCCCCAGGTTGCTGGATGTGCCCACAATATGACCACCGCCCTGCTGGCGCAGCAAGGGCAACGCCGCCTGAATAACAGCAACGGGGCCAAGAACGTTTGTTTCGTAGAGCGCCCGGATGTCGTCGGCCTTCGCTTCTTCAATTGTGCCAACCAGCGAATAGCCTGCGTTGTTCAACACAATATCCAACCTTCCGAAATGTGCGTGTGCCTGCTCCACTACTTTTTTTACCTGGTCTGGTTGGGTCACGTCAAGTTCTAGGGTGAGAACGTTTTCGCCATACTTTTCTTTGAAGTCGGCAATGCTGGCCAACTTTCGTGCCGTGGCAACAACCTTGTCCCCGCGTTGCAGGGCCGCCTCTGTCCAAACGCGACCGAAGCCGCGCGATGAACCGGTGATGAACCAGACCTTTTTAGTTTTGCTTTGCTGTGTCATGTTTTTTTAATGATTTACAGAACAAAGGTCAGTGGTGGCCGTCGCCGGTGTGTGTGCTAATTGAGGGACTTTGTATCCATTTTGAGTATGGGGAGAAGTGAATTTTGCCATTGTTATCAGCTTCTGATCCGTATATTCGAAAAAAAATCTAACGATGAAAGTATTCCTCTGGGGACTTGTGGTCTCCTCGCTTTTTATGGAAAGTTCCGTTGCCCAGACGCAAGCCCCGGCGCCGGTTGGTCCGGTTCCCACACAAAATCAGATGCGATGGCAGGAAATGGAGTCTTATGCGTTTGTTCATTTTTCATTAAATACCTATACCGATCAGTCGTGGGGCTATGGGGGCGAGGACATTAAACTATTTAATCCTGAAAAATTAGACTGTCGTCAATGGGCTCGTATTTGCAAAGCGGCCGGCATGAAGGGAATCATACTCACCGCCAAACATCATAGTGGCTTTTGTCTCTGGCCATCGAAATACACAGAGTATTCGGTAAAAAATGCGCCGTGGCGCAATGGCAAGGGCGACGTGGTGCGCGAAATGGCCGATGCCTGCAAAGAATATGGACTATCGTTAGGGCTATATCTTTCGCCCTGGGACAGAAATTATGCGGACTATGGAAAACCGGAATACATCACCTATTTCCGCAACCAGCTCACCGAGCTGCTCACCAACTACGGACCGATATTCGAAGTGTGGTTCGACGGTGCCAATGGAGGCTCGGGCTACTACGGTGGCGCGAACGAGACCCGCACCATCGATCGCAAAACTTACTATGACTGGAGCAACACCTACAGCCTCATTCGAAAACTTCAGCCCAACATCGTGATCTGGAACGATGGCGGCGACCGGGGCGATCTGCGTTGGGTAGGAACTGAAGACGGTGCTGTTGGTGAAACAAACTGGAGTTTGCTGAACGACAAAGGAGACGTAGGATACGACATGTTGCATTTTGGTTTGGAAGACGGAAATGCCTGGGTGCCGGCAGAGGTGAACACGTCTATCAGGCCGGAATGGTTCTATCATCCCAGTGAAGATCTGAAAGTGAAAACAGTGCCGCAGCTAATGGATATCTACTACAATTCCGTTGGCCACAATGCCACGTTGTTGCTCAACTTTCCCATCATGCCCAATGGCCTCATTCATGCCAACGATGAAAAAGCGGCGCTTGAATTTGCCCAGGCGGTGAAAGAAGCGTTTGCCACTAATCTCGCAGCGAAATCAAAAGCCTCGGCCTCCAACGTTCGGGGAAATGCAAAAATGTTTGGCGCCTCCAACGCGATCGATAACAAGAAGGACACCTATTGGGCGGTCGATGATGGAATCACCAAAGCATCCTTAACCATCGATCTTGGCAAACCCACGACTTTTAACCGCATTGTTTTGCAGGAGCCTATCCGCCTGGGGCAACGCGTGAAAGCGTTTACCGTGGAAGCATGGGTTGATGGAAGCTGGAAGACACTGGCCACGGCAACCACCATCGGATATAAACGTATCGTTCGTTTCCCCACCGTAGCCGCCACACAGGTTCGTGTCAACATCACCGACTCAAAAAGCTGCCCCGTCATTTCCGAAATCGGCATCTATAATGCCCCACAAATTCTGAACGCACCTGCAATTGTGCGAAAACAATCGGGCGAAGTGGCCATCATTCCTGTTGACACCGAATCGGTCATTTACTACACGCTCGACGGAAGCACACCCACCACGGCGTCAACACGCTATGCCGGTCCCCTTCAAACCCAGGGCAAGCTGGAAGTGAAAGCCATTGCCCACGATAAAGAGAGTGGCAAGAGCAGCCCGGTGTCGGGTGAAAAGTTTGACCTTCCCCGAAGAGACTGGAAAATTGTAGATGAGCGCGACGAAAAGGCCTATGCCGTGCTCGACGGAGACATTCACACGGCATGGCATCAACCGAAAGACAAAAGACTTCCTGTCGATCTAACGATAGACCTGGGCAGCGAACAAAATCTATCCGGGTTCAAATACTTTCCCGATCAAAGCCCATGGAGCCCCGGCATCATCACCACCTACCGGTTCTATATGTCGAGCGACAACAAGGAATGGACGCTGGTTGACAGCGGCGAATTCGCCAACATCAAAAACAATCCCGTGTGGCAAGTCAAGACGTTTGCGCCTAGGAAAGCGCGCTATGTCAGGATTCAAGCGTTGAGCAATAGCGAAGGCAATGATACTGTCGGTTATGCGGAACTGGACGTTGTCACAAACTGATTATGCAGGGGCAACTGATCGGAATGAAAAATTATAGTTGATTTATTGCACTACTAATATTTTAACCATGTCGGTGTAGCAAAAGGGTTGAAAAAGCGAGGACAAGAACGCTGATCTGGTTGAGACATATTTCAGGAACAACGGACTTTTTGCATTATTGGATATGGAAAGATTGCGAAAGCACATAGAAGAAATCACTTCCGTCACAGATGAAGAGTTTGACTACATCAAAACATTCTTCACACTCAAGCAGGTACGAAAACATCAATACCTGCTGCAGGATGGCGACCAGGCTACACATGAATATTGTATAGCCAAGGGCATCTTCCGTGTGTTTTATGTTGACAAGGATGGAAAAGAACACATTGTTCAGTTTGCACAGCAGAACTGGTGGATGTCGGACTATGGCGCGTATTTCCATCAGAAGAAAACCAACATGCACATCGAATGCATGGAAAGCGGAGAAGTCTTCAGTACCACGCTTTATGGTCGGGAAAAATTATCGGCCGATCTTCATAAGATGGAACATTTTTTCAGAGTCAAACTCACCAACGGATATGTAGGTCAGCAACGAAGAATCATCTCCCTGTTGTCCAGCACGCCGCAACAACGCTACGAGGAATTTGCGGAGCTGTATCCAAACATGATGCAGAAAATCCCCAAAAAATACATTGCCGAATACCTCGGCGTAAGCCGCGAAACGCTCAGCCGGCTCTATTCCGAGAACCGGGCTTAAGCGCTCAGCAAGCCCCAAGCGCACCATTCCTGTCAGATTCATTTCAAAATGAACGGGCCACCATTTTAAAAGTGTGATTTCCCTCACACCTTTTTTGTGATTTCCCTCCTTCGTCCAAGGCATCGCTGTGATCTAATTTTGATTCATCAATCAAACACAGCGAACGATGAAACGCCATCTCAACCAAAAACAGATTTTCATTTCCTGCATCGGCTCTGCTAAAGAAGGAGTCTTTGCGATGGAACTGTGGTCCCCTCTGACGTGTGATTTCAGTCACACCGAAACGGTGACTCGCGTCCTTCTCGAGCGCCGTGCAGATCGTCAACTTTGTGAAAGAAATTGAGCTCAATTCAGAATAGTCAAATCAAACATTTATCAACACCTAAAATTTTAAAGCCATGAAAAAGAAAATTCTGATTATCGTTTCAAATGCAAATGCCATTGGACCATTCAACAGAAGAACTGGTACCTTTTTGCCTGAAGTAGCCCACCCTTATGCTGAATTTGACAGGGCAAACTACCAGGTTGACTTTGCCAGCCTAAGCGGCGACACACCCTATCTGGATGCGCTCCACCTGGCGTCCGATCCCGACAACCTTGCGTTCTTAACCGGAAAGGGATGGGCAGCCATGCAAAAGGCTGTGAAACTTTCGGATGTGGACGTTAAAGGATATGATGCCGTGTTTGTTCCAGGCGGTCTGGCGCCGATGGTAGACATGCCCGAAAATCCACTGCTTAAGAAAGTCATTGCCGAAACCTACGATCGCAAGGCGGTAGTGGGAGCGGTTTGTCACGGTCCCGTGTCGTTGTTGAATGTGAAACTCAGCGACGGATCATACCTGGTGAACGGCAAGAACATCGCTTCGTTCACCACTGCAGAAGAAGATAACTATGCGCGGCCCGACGTGCCATTCGATTTGCAGACGGCACTCACCAACCAGGGAGCAAAGTTCCACGCCGCCGCGCCATGGTCTGCCAATAGCATTGCAGATGGTCGCCTGGTAACCGGTCAAAATCCCGCGTCTGCCAAAGGTGTTGCCGAAAAGATGATCACCATCCTGGAAGCATAATAAGGTGCATGCCATCGGGTTGTCTCAAAAGGACTGGCGCAACGTCTGAGTTGTTTTGAGGCAATCCGTTCATGACCGTTCTGCTATTGGGGTGCTGAGGTGGGATAGACGACTCGAAATTTTAAATGAAAGATTTATGAGTAAGAAAACAATTCACGTATTCACAAAATGGCAGGTGAAAGAAGGTCAGATGAACGCATTGCTCAGCCTGTTTGTGGAAGTAGTAAGAAGAAGTATTGAAGAACCGGGCAACCTGTACTACAAAGTACATCAGAGCAAAACAGATCCCAACACCTTGTTGATATTTGAAGGCTATATTGATGAAGCTGCCTTCGCGGAACACCTGCAGTTGGAGCACGCTCAAAACCTGGTGGAGGGAGAAATTTCCGCACTATTGAAGGAGCGCGAAGTTATCGTTGGCACCCAGCTCATGTTTGCTTTGCCGGGTGTTCCGTTACGTCAGAGGGTTCCGGTGTTGTAGCGCCGCGTGCCGGGAAAGCAGATAAATAAATCTTAACATCTATAAAATCAAAACGACTATGAAATCAAAACCAGTGCATGTATTTGCCAAATGGCGCGTTAAAGAAGGTCAGTTGCAAACCGTGTTGACCCTCTTAAAGGAGGTATCGGAAAAGAGCACGAAAGAAGCGGGCAACCTTGTTTACAAAGTCTATCAAAGCAATGCCGACGCCAATACCATTCTATTGTTTGAAGGATATGCAGACGAAGAGGCGGTGACGAGGCACCGTGAATCGGAACATTTTCAAAAGCTTGTTGTGGAAAAAATTGTACCCTTGCTGGAAAACCGCGAGGTTGTTCTGGCCACGCAGCTGACGTTTGATTAAATGTTTCTTTGTGTTTCTATTTGAATCGAAAGGCCGGTGCCCGGCATGAACAAGCAAGGTCCCGATGAACTGTGGAGCCACATCAAACACGTTTGATGTGGTTTTTCCATGCCCTCCATCCGTGAAAACTGGCCGGGTTTTGTTTAGTTTTGAAACCTGACTAATATGATCCGAATCGCCCTACTTGTCTTTGCCAGCCTGCAATGCCTGGCCCAAACGCAACTGCCCGTTGCCACCAATTTCAGGAAGAGCTATCGCGATCATGTCAGGGATAGGAGTGGGGTGCCTGGAAAAAACTATTGGCAAAATCGGGCTGACTATTCCATTCGCGTACAGTTTTCTCCCGAAACACGTTTACTATCTGGGCATGTTGATATTCAATATCTGAACAACAGTCCCGACACACTTTCGAAGGTTGTGTTCAAACTCTTCCCCAATCTCTACAAAACCGAATCGATCAGGGCCAAACCTGTTTCCGGCAGTGATCTTGGCAAGGGTGTCGACATAGAATCGCTTGTGATAGATGGCCAATCGATAGACTCGAAAAAGATATCCATTCGCGGAACAAATATGACGGTGCAGGGCGTAACTGTTTTGCCTGGGAACAAGCTCAGCGTCAGTTTGAAATATTCTTATCTGTTAAATGAACACTCGTTCATCCGAACGGGTCAGGTAGATCCGGGGGCATTTGTGGTGGCCTATTTTTTTCCACGCATTGCCGTCTATGACGACATAGACGGGTGGAATGAATATGCCTACATGGGGTTTGATGAATTTTACAATGACTATGGCGACTTCCATGTTGAAATTTCTGTTCCGGGCGACTACCAGGTTTGGTGTACGGGCGACCTGATAAACGCCTGGAGTGTTCTTCACGATAAGGAAATACAACGCATTGAGAAAGCAAGCACGAGCGACGGCATTGTCGACATCATCACAAAAGAAGACATCGCTGCGGGTTTTGTCAGCAAAAGCAATGTTCGAAACACCTGGATATTCGAAGCCACCGACGTTCCCGATGTAGCTTTCACAACCAGCAATCACTACATCTGGAAGTCGGGCAGTGTGCTGGTCGATTCGGCAGCAAACAAAAGAGTGCGTGTTGATGCAGTTTATAATCCCGATCACATTCAATATGAACCGGTTGTCGGCTATGCGAAGGGCACCGTATCGGCCATGCGCAATGTTTTTCCAAAAGTCGTATTTCCCTATTCGCACATCACAATTTTTGATGGTCTTGATGCGATGGAATATCCCATGATGGTGAACAACCTGCCCTTTGAAGAGGCACAACAGATTGTGCAGTTTACGGCGCATGAAGTTTTTCATACACTGTTTCCGTTCTATGTGGGCACCAATGAAACCAAATACTCCTTTATGGATGAGGGTCTGGCAACTCTGGCAGAATTCACGCTGCCTCCCCTGATTGCCCCTGAAGTTCCTATACACTACGAGATTAATGAAGTTAATGAAACGGCTGGCGCGGACTACGACAACCCGATCATTACACTCACACCCCAACTGAATCGCAAATCAAGATTTTCGAATAAAGACCTGAAACCTGCACTTGGATTTCACTATGTGAAAGACATGTTGGGCGATGAAAAATTTTCGGAGGCGCTACGATACTTTATCGTTCACTGGAAAGGCAAACACCCGTCGCCAAACGACTTTTTCAATTGCATGAACACGGGGGCCGGCGTGGACCTTAGTTGGTTTTGGGTGGACTGGTTTTATAATCAAATCCGTCCCGACCTGGCCATTGGAAACGTTACGCATCGCGGATCGCAATACGTGATCGAAGTAAAGAAAGCAGGAGTGGGCAGCACGCCCGTTCATCTTGATATAGAATATTCGGACGGCACGCATGAACAACGTTCATCACACATCGGCTGTTGGTCGAAGGGGAACAATTCCGTTGTCTATAAGATCAAAACAGCAAAGCAGATTCAACGGATTGTGTTGGGTAATGCTTTTGATGCAGATATTGACAAGTCTAACAATGTCTGGAATAAACAATAGTCGACTTATGTGACGGGTTGCTCCGCGAAAGGCATGTGATATTCCTACACTTTCCACGACGAAGCCGCTACCCTGAAATTGACTTTTCGGTGGGTGCCTTGCCAAACTTCTTCTTAAAAGAATTTGAGAAATGGGAGAGGCTTTCGAAGCCCAGGTCGAGATAGATGGCTGATGGTTTTTTGTTTTTGTTGTCGATGAGGTTTTTGGCTTCTGTCAGCCTCCTTTCCTGCAACCATTGTCGCGGAGCCATACCGAATGTTTTTTGGAAATCGCGTTTGAAACCCGCCAGGCTTCTTCCGGTGAGCTCGGCAAATTCTTTAACCGGAATGTTATAGTGAAAATGGCTGACCATAAATTTTTCCAGATCGATCTTGTGGGGTTCCGAAAAGTCAAACAACACACTGCTGAGCCGCGGCATGGCATGCAGTAGCAACTTCACGGCTTCCTTCACTTTCAAAAGGCCGATGTCGTTCGTTATGGATTCTTCCGGGTTGCGAACGTATGGAATCACCGATTGAAAATAGGCCTTCAGAAATTCATTGGAAGGAATGAGAATGTTGGGTGGCCCCACATATTTTTCTTGCACCGCAAGGTGTTCCTCAAGCGCAATCTTTCTGAGCAGATCTTCTCTTAGTGAGATGACGATCGTTTCATAATATTCGCCAGGCAGAGGAGTTTTGGTGATTTGCCCCAGTTGATTTTTCCCAATCAGCAACATCTCACCACTGCTCATGGAAATGGTCTGTGCGGCGGTCTCTAATGTAAAGTGTCCCGACACCTGCAGCACCAGGGTGTTGTTAGAGAGAAAGCCCACTTTCTCCTTTCGCGAAGTAGAGAAATAGGAGTAAAAAAGCACTCCCGGGATTATTTCGTTGGGATTTGTCATTATGTAAAGATATAAAAAACAGAAGGGGGCGTTGTGCCCCCATCGTCATCTTTGCAGGTAAGTGCCGCCCAGTATCGATCCGGGCGAAAAGTGAGTGTTAAGAGTTTTCATCTCTTCGGTCGTGAATTCGATAGCCGTGGCCTGTATGTTTTCTGGCAGGCGCGATCTGCGGCCCATGCTAACCAAGGGCATGATGTGACCGCCTTGCGCATTCACCCAGGCAATTGCCAGTTGTGTAGGCGTGAATCCTTTTGCTTTGGCTAGCTGTTTTAAGACCTCAACTTTTTCCAGATTCTTGATCAGGTTTTCGCCTTGAAAGCGTGAGAAGTGATTTTGGTAACTTCCCGGAGCAAGCGGCGCCTTCATGTCGCCGGTCAGCAACCCCTCGGCGGTGTTGGCAAAAGCGACCACCCCAATGCCCAGTTCTTTCGCGGTTGGAAGAAGATCACTTTCTATCTGGCGATCGGCCAACGAATAGCCTATCTCCAATGCTGCGACGGGGTGCACAGCGTGTGCCTTGCGCAGTTGATCGGCACTGATCTCGGACACGCCAAGGTGACGCACCTTTCCTTCTTTGATGAGGTCCGCTATTGTGCCGATCACATCTTCTACAGGAACACTGTTGTCGAGTCTGCAGGGCTGATACAGATCAATGGTGTCGATGCCCAAACGCACCAGCGAATAGTTGATAAAGTTCTTGATGGAGTTGGGGCGAAGGTCCAACCCAAGCCATTGGCCGCCATAGAAGATGGCACCAAACTTAACGCTGATGAAGGCCTCGTCTCTTCTTCCTTTGATGGCGCGGCCCACCAGCATTTCGTTGTGACCGTGCGCGTAGAAGTCGCCGGTGTTCAAAAAGTTGATGCCACGGTCAAGCGCCTCGTGAATGGTAGCGATGCTTTCGCTTTCGTCGTTGGCCGTGCTGCCCCACACGGACGACATGCGCATGCAGCCTAATCCTAGTTTAGATACCAGCGGGCCGTTATTGCCCAGTGCTATTTTTTTGATTGTTGTTGTCATTGCTTGTTATTGTTTTTGATTTGTGACAACAAAGGTCAGCCATTGCGTCGTCTGGCTGCTTTCTTCCAGGGCTCAATTTACTTGTCTGTATAGCTCGCCTATTTTTATCGACGTTGGCTTCGTGGCGGCTGCATCGATCTGTGGTCAGAAAAACCACATGCCCGGATATCGCCGAAGAAATTTTGGATGTAAGGGTTCGGACCTACCCAAACCGGGGGCATTTTGTATTGTATTTCCTAAACGCATCAATGCCATGACAGCCGTAACCAAGTCTGAGCTTGGAGCAAAAGCCCTTAAAAGGCTATATTAGTCCTCCGATTTTAAATTAGCGGCACCTTTGCCATGAACCTTGTTTCCAACTCCCATCACCGGCGTCAACGCACACGCAAATGGCTAAGATTCATACTGCTTGCTGCAATTTTGATGATCCTGGTGACTTTATGTTTGCTGTTCTATGTAGCCTTGAAACATGCACCAGACTCGGCTATGGGGTTGATCACTCTTTTTGTGATTTCAGTTCTCGGCTGCGCGTATATAATTTGGTTGATGCTGGTGGTTAAAACAGCGCGCGATGCCGAAGAGATTGTGCAACATGAAAATGAAGAACGCTACCGTTCCATTATCGCAGTCTCGCTCACGGGAGCCTGGGAGTATCATTCGGACACCGGCTACCTGTGGTGCAGCCCGGAATATTATACCATGCTTGGATTTTCGGAGGAAGAATTTTTTCAAACACGAAAGCGAAACCTGAACGACGCCTGGATCGGCCAGCTTCATCCGGATGACTTTCAGTCGGCCACGGGCAAGTTTGAAAAGTACGTGAAAGGCGGGGCGAAGGGTATGTATGAAAACGTGTTTCGATTGCGTCACAAAGACGGTTCCTGGCTTTGGATATTGTCACGCGGCCGCACGCTGCGCAAGCCCGATGGTTCGGTTGGCAACGTAACGCTGGGTACCCACATTAACGTTACAGACAAAAAGAATCTTGAGATAGAATTGCGCAAGCACTATGAACAATTGCTTCGCTATTCGTTTTCGAATGCCCACCAGGTGCGCGGCCCGGTGGCGCGAATGTTAGGACTGCTCAGTTTGATCCGCCTGGAGGAGACCATCGACTATAAATGGCTTACACAAAAGGTGGAATACGAAGTGGAGGAGCTGGACAAAATCACGGGCACCATTGCCCGGGAGCTCGACGAAATTGTGAAATATACTCCGCAGGAAGACGACCAGTAGCACTCCAATTTGTTTTTGACCGATATCTCAGGCACACCTTTTCACGTTGAAATACCCATGAATAGGGTAAAAGGATTTCGGGATAAATATGGTATTTTAGAACGTTATGTTTCTCTGTTAAGATCTTTGAAAGTTCTTCTGTGTGGAAATCTTTTGCGCAGGAATTTTGTCATTGGCTTCACAGTGTAATGGAAGCATCGCACACAGCATTCGTTTATCTATTAAAAACTATAACCATTATGCAACGCAGAAAATTTCTCCAATCTTCACTTGTGGCTACCGCGGCCGTCAGCATCAATCCTGCCCGGGCGGGCGAAAAAGATCCATCCCAAAAAGAAGTATATGAGTGGCGTGAATATGAGATGCGCTTTGGTTCCGACCAAGGGCAACTGGACGAGTATCTTAAGACGGCGCTTATTCCTGCACTGAATAAACATGGCGTGAAAACCGTTGGCGTGTTTAAAGACTGGAGTCATTCGGAACCCCGTAAATTTTATTTGCTGGCGCCTTATTCTTCTCTTGATAGCTACCTCACCATAAATTCAAAAGTGAAAGCAGACGTGGACTATATTAAAAACAGCGCAGCCTATAACAGCATAGCGGCCGACAAAGCTTTATACACCCGCTTCACGTCTTCGCTGATGATTGCTTTTGATGGTTTCCCTGCCCTGGTTGTGCCGTCGGGCGAACGGATATTTGAATTGAGAACCTATGAGGGGTATAGCGAAGACGCCGTAAGAAGAAAAATCAAGATGTTTAACGACGGCGAGTTTCCCATTTTCAGCAGAGCGAAACTGAACCCGGTGTTCTGTGGCGAAGTGATTGCCGGCGACAGACAACCCCGCCTCACATACATGATCACCTGCAAAAACATGGAAGAACGCGACAAGGGATGGTCTGCATTCGTGGCCGATCCCGAATGGAAAAAACTGGTTGGCGATCCACAGTATGCAAATACGATTTCCAAGATTACTAACACCTTTTTGGTGCCCGCGCCTTATTCGCAGGTCTAGGTAGAACCGCAGGTTTCGGTGGTGTGCGATCAATCCGCCACCGTTTCCTCACGTTGTTTCCGTGCCGATTTCACGCGGTTGATCCGGTAGCTTACGGCCAGGTTGATTTGTCTTCGGCGGAATTGGTTGCTACGGTCGCTGTAGAAGATTTCGCCTTCGGCCACGCTGCGTTGGATGCGGGAATTGAAAACGTCAAGGATGTTGAGGTTGAGGGTGCCCTTTCCTTTGAAGATGTCTTTGCTGAACGACACATCCATATACTTTAGCGCTTTCCGGCTTCCCTGCACGGTCTTCTGGGGTGCTTCATAGTTCATGCGCAATTGAAAGTCAATGTTCGCGGGAAGGGAAAAGCGCGATGTTTGCCGGGCGAACCAGCTGTAGGTGGTGGTTTTATAGCCACTCTCGATGTTGCTGCCGTCCACGCTGGCATAGAAGAAGTTAGCGTTCGCGTCGAACTTCCACCATTTGGTGATGTCGAACGTGCCCGATACTTCCAGGCCGTAAGCTTTTTCGGAGAGCAAATTGCGCGGCATGGTGGTGGCATTGCCGTTTTCATCGACGATCCTGATCTGATCTATTTTGTCGTTTGTGCTCCGGCTATACAACGACGACGACAACGAACCGCTTTCAAAATATTTCATGTGTCCCACTTCAATCACATTGCTGAACTCGGGGTTGAGATCGGGGTTGCCACTGAAATAATTCCGGCTATCCGAATAGGTCATGAAGGGGCTGAGGTCGTTGTAGAAAGGACGTCGCACCCGGCGGCTATAGCTCAGCTGCAAACTGTTTTCTTTCGGTAGGGCAAAGGTGACGTGCACGCTGGGGAAAAGATTGTTGTATTTGCGTGGATTCACTTCGCTGGTTTTCTGCAACGTCGTTTTCACATCGGTCCACTCGGCGCGAAGGCCTGCCTGGTAGGAGAACCATTTCGATTTGTTGCCGAGAATTCCATAGGCCGCGGTGATGGTTTCGTCATAATAAAAGATGTTGTCCAGATCGCCCACCACAGAGAAGCTGCCGTCTGGATTTTGTTGTGTCACCACGTAGTCGTTGATCATGTTTCTGTCGCTTCTGCGGAAGCCGCCTTCCAGCTTTCCTTCTTTGGCAATGGGCCGCGTGTAGTCTACCTGAACCAGGAATTGTTTCTCGCTTTCGTCGTTCAGCGATTTTTGGAGGATGGCCTGCGAAGCATCTTCCGTTCCGTCGGGTTGGAAGAAATGTTGTGTGAAGGTTTGGTCGGAGCTTTCCCAGTTGTCGAGATACTTCACTTCTGTGAGCAACTCGTGTCCTTTGCCCGGGAAGATTTTTTTATAGATCAGTGAATATTCGGAGTTGGGCTCTGCTTCGGTTTCATCCTGGCGGCGCGTGGAGTAGTCTACCATGTGGTCTTTGGAAAACAGGTAGTCCTTATACACAATGTCGGTGAGGCGTTTGGCATCGCTTCTTCTGAAAAGATATGAGCCGGTGAGGATGCTTTTTTCTGAAAAATAGTAGTCGATGCCTCCGCGAATGTTGTTGTTGAGTCCTTTCATTGTCGATTGGTTGGTTTGATCGAGAATGAAGGTGGTGTCGTTTACGTAGGTTTCCTGGTACATGGAACTTCTGCCCGGCTGATCGCGATAAGCAAAGCCGTAGTTGATAAAGAAGTTTATTTTTTTGCGCCGGTAGTTTAGGTTGGCAGCCAGGCCATAGTTTGTGGGATGGCCCGTAATCACATCGATAGAGCCATTGAAGCCCTCGTTCTTTTCCT
Source organism: Chryseolinea lacunae (assembly GCF_016735595.1). GTDB lineage: Bacteria > Bacteroidota > Bacteroidia > Cytophagales > Cyclobacteriaceae > Chryseolinea > Chryseolinea lacunae. The sequence continues at coordinate 419,995 of NZ_JAERRB010000005.1, read as the reverse complement.
TCTTCAGCACAATGTTAATGATCCCCCCTAAACCTTCGGCCTCATAGCGCGCCGACGGGTTTGTGATCACTTCAACCCGCTCAATCATGCTGGCTTGCAACTGTTGCAGGCCGGCGCCGCCTTTAAAACTTACTAAACCCGAGGGCTTGCCGTCGATTAATATTTTCACGTTGTCGCTGCCTCTCAATTTCACATTACCTTCCGGGTCCACCGCCACTGAAGGGATGTTCATCAAAATGTCAGACGCCGTGCCGCCGCTGTTGGCCAGGTCTTGTCCCACGTTGAAGATCTTCTTGTCGAGCGACAGTTCCATCGAACTTTTTTGGGCCTGCACCACCACTTCCTGAAGCACATCTACTTTGGGTTTTATGAACAGCGTTCCCAGGTCCACATGCAAAACATCCGAAGAAACGGTGAATGGATTGCTTTGAGAAGCACCATAGCCAACAAAATTGATCACGGCATAATACTGACCTCGGGGCACTTCGATGGTGAATTTCCCCTGCTCGTCGGTGAGGTTTCCATTGATGAGCTTGTTGTCGCCCACCGCATGAATGGCAATGCTGGCATAACCAAGCGGCAGTGCAGAAAGTGAATCGACCACCTGACCTTTCACCGTGCCTTTGTTTTGGGCATGGCCCACCAGCGCAGATAGCAGGAGTGAAGCAAAAACGACAATGCCTACCGAGCGTTTGCCAGGCAAACTTTTCGAAACGAGGTGTAGGATAGAATGCTGTGTAGAGACTTTCAATTTGGGGGCTTTGAATGCGTGACCTAAGATAGGGCAAATGAAAAAACAATGGGCACCACTTATCAGGAAATGGAGCCATTGTAACAGAATATACCTTACCTGGCTGGTCTGGGTTGCTCGCGGGGAACGATGGAATTTTGTTGACAAGCCGGAAAAAAACGGGAACGCAATCCATCTCAAATCACCAATACCGATACCGTTGTAAGACGATGAAGTCAAGTTCCTGGTTCAACCTTTTTTCATGCGGCTGTAGGTAAGCGCCAACCCAACCATGCTCATGCCCGCACCCACATAGGCGGGCATTAAATGTGAAAGATCTCTGTAGCCAATCAAGTAGTGCACACCGATAGCCGAAGCAAAACCAACACCCATGGACACGGCAGTGATTTGCCAGAGATTGATCACGGGCGTGGCTCTACGAATAATAAAGAAGTAGAGCAGGCCGATGGTTGCCAAGCCACCGCCAAAGGCAGCCCGGTCGTGTGCGATCAAAGGCTTGAGTTTGCTATTCACCTCGTCCAGCCCACACACGGTGATAGACATGTACTCGAGGTCTTGTGGCACGAACACGGTGGTCATTCCCACAATCATAATGACTACACCAGCCAGAAACATTCCAACGGAGGTTACCAGCAGAAGAATCTTACCCACTCCATAGGTAGACTTCCAACGAAATTTTTCGCCAGGCAACAACATGTCCTTGATGGCACCATCTGTTTTTATCAGCGCATGCGAGCGAACCAGACCGACGATAAAAAACGGCATTAATAGCAGTGTTGCCATGCCGTGCCAAGAATCGAGATAGCCATAACCAAGGTAGGTCAGGAAACTGCCAAAACCGATCAGTCCGGAAAATGCAAAAATGTACCAAGCCCATGCTTCCTTGTTCTTTAGGGGAAACTCAGCCATCCACATATACAAAAATCCCACGGCTATAATCGAACCACCAAACGATATGCGGTCATGAAACATAAAGCCTGTAATCGTGCCGTTATTGAACTGCGACAATTGCTGTGCATCAAGCCCAAGATAGGCAACGTCGTGAGGAAGAAAGTGGCCCGTTAAACTTTGCACGATCACAAACAAACCAGCCAACACCAAAATGAGGCTGACAAAAATTAACAGGAATCGTCCGTCACCTAAAATTGCTTCTGTCAGAGTTCTTCGATCCATGAGTTCTATTGATTTTTGGATATGCCTGGCAACGTAAGCGGTCGTATCCCCTGAGCATCGAAGTAATGATCCAATCGTTTGGCCAACTCGGGCCAGTTTTTGTGTGGCACCATTGGGTAGAGGTGATGCTCCAGGTGATAGAGGTGATCAAAAGCAATCAGGGAAAAAAACTTCCCGCGGAACAGACGTGTTTGATGAAGGTCTGTTTCGCCCGCGGGCGTATGCACCAGATAGGAAGTAACCAGCGGAATAATCCAGCTTCCGGCTACCATCAGGCATAGGTACACGAACGGGACGTATGTATAGGGAATGGAAAATACACAGAACATTGCCAACGTGATCACAACAATTCCTTCCACCACAATCCATTGATGATATTTGCTGTTCCGCCTTGAGAGTGCCCATACGTATATCTTGACTTGAAAGATAAATCCTTCAACCAGTGCGCGAAACAACGGCATACGTGCGGCGGCACCTTCCACGTCGTCGTCGTGGGAATAGCGCTTGTGATGATAGAGGTGACTTAATTTATAGGCATGTCCACTTCGAAACGTGATCGCTTCAAAAAAGAACAAGAGCCATTCATTCAGTCTCTGGTTGATTTTCAGGTTCGCATGCACCAGGTCGTGCGATGTGGAGCCGTAGGTGGTGAAGCTCAGCCCCATGGCGCAAATGATACCTGGCAACCAATAGTAGCGGGCACCGAAAATGAAGTAGAGCACAAAAAATAGCAACGGCTGTCCAATGGTCAGCAGCAACTTCGTGCTCGACAAGTTGAGGAGATCGAAGCCTAATTCTGCAAGGGTGGGGCGTTGAGTCGGTGAGGTGCTGTTCAAACGGATGCTGTTGTCAAAATGGAGATGTAAGTATGAAATAGCACCTCGCAAATCCGACATTCTGAGCGAATTTGTTACCTCATACCCACCGATGCAAATCACCGGGAATCAAACTTTCAATTGGGATTTAGAAATCATTAGCTCGCGCAACTGAAAATGTCTGCGTGGTTCGCACGCCTCGTAGATATTTTTGTTCAGAGAAAATCGAGATAATTTTTCTGGAATCGGTTGCGGCCGGTTATCCTTTGGTTTTTTTGGATTTCAGGAAACGATTACACGGTGTTTATTTCAGGATGCCGGAGAAAATTTGACGATGCGCTTTTTTTTTCTATAAATTTAACCCCAGGTAAACTTCATGATCTACGCAAACCTTCAGGATGAACAACTCTTGAACCTCGTGACACAGCACGAGGACGAGGTGGCGTTTCGTGAAATTTATGACCGCTATTGGAAGGAAGTCTTCTGGGTTGCCTATAGGAAAGTGAAAAGCAAGGAGCCGGCAGAAGAGCTGGTGCAGAATCTGTTTTTGAGCTTGTGGGAGCGCCGACGTGAACACGCCATCCTGAATTTGCAATCGTGGCTGTTTGGCGCGATTAAGTTCAGCATCATCAACTACTATAAGGTGCAGATGGTGCACGAGAAGTATGTCAACTATGTGCAGGGGAATAATCAAACCATTACCCACACCACCGAGGAGATCACCATGCTAAGCGATCTGTCGGAAGCCATCGAGAAAGGAATTGAATTGTTGCCTCACAAGACGGGCGTGGTGTTTCGGCTGAGTCGTTTCGAAAATCGAACCGTTAAAGAGATCGCCAAAGATCTCGACATATCCGAAAAGGCTGTGGAGTATCACATCACCCAGTCTCTTAAAATTATGCGTCTTCACCTGAAAGACTATTTTGTTGCCGGGTTGATCTTCATCAACCTGCTGTGACCTTTGCGTGTTTGCCTACCGCAAACGTTATTCCCTGCTGACAAAGAAAGTTGTTAAAAAATTGTTAACACCCGTTTAGGGGTGGGGTACCACTTTCGCTACATAGCCTTTAAAAACCACCAAGTTTATTTCTATGAGCCGCGAAGCATTCCATCGACTATTAGAGCGCTATCAGGAAGGAAAATGTTCTGAAGCGGAGAAGCGCATTGTTGAGCAATGGTATGGGCTGCTCGACGACGAAGAGCTTGAGGGGCCCGATGCGCACGAATTGAACCGCATGGACGAAAGGCTTTGGACGGCACTTCAGTCCAGGATGGGAAAAGAAACACCGGTTGTGCCCGCCAAGGTCAGAACCCTGTGGCCTGCCCTGGCCATCGCTGCTTCGCTGATCGGAATTTTGTGTGTGGTGGCCTACGTTGTGCGTGTACCGGCCATCGAGCCTGCCTTTGTGGCCACGGTGCAACGCGACATTGTGGAACGCACCAATGAGTCGCAATCGCCTTTGGAAATTGTATTGAAAGATGGCAGCAAGGTAACGCTTCAACCCGGCGCATCATTGACCTATCCCGTTGCGTTCACCGGCGCAAAGCGAGAAGTGACTCTGCGTGGCGAAGCTTTTTTCCAGGTCGCCAAAGACCGGACGAAGCCGTTCTATGTTTTCAGCGATAACCTCATCACACAAGTGGTGGGCACCAGTTTCACCATCAAGGCCAACGGTGCCAATAAGCAAAGTGAAGTTTCTGTGACCTCCGGGAAAGTTATTGTGGTTCGCAACGAAAAGGCGCGCTTCATTCAACGCATTCTTCCGCTCGAAAAGAGCATAGCGCTCACCCCAAATCAACGGGTTGTTTATCTGCCCGACACCGAAGAACTCAATGTGTCGTTGGTGGCCGTGCCCAAGCCGGTGACCGAAGAAGTAGTGGCTGTGGATGTCAACTTCGCTGCAGAATCTGTGGCCGAAGTGTTTGATCGCCTGGCGCGCACCTACAACATTCCCATGTCACTGGAGCAAGCGACCATAACCCACTGCACCTTTACGGGAGATTTGACAGGCCTGGATGTATACACCAGCCTTGACCTGGTGTGCAGGTCCGTCAGCGCGACCTATGCCGTGCAGGAAACCTCCATCGTCATTCGCGGAGGGCATTGCAATCCATGACCACCTAATATAATGTATAAACCTAAACCTGAAGAACCTATGAACGCTAACATCTACGAACACACATAGCCCTTAAATAGAAAACGCTGACGATGCACGAACACCGCCAGCGCTTAACCTGCTCTTGGAAGGGCAGTGTTTTGTCGAGAACATCATCTGCAACAAAACTTATTTAAAGGTATGGAAAAAAAACAATTTGTTGTTTTTCTTAAAACAACAAGGATGGCTATGCGTGCGAAATTTTTCCTGGCATGGCTGGGCGCGTGCCTCGCATTGACCGCCAGCGCACAATCGATGCTGGAAAAGCCGGTGTCCCTCGCGGTGACCGACACCGAAGTCCGTCAGGTGCTGACGGAGATCCAAAAACAAGTGAATGTAAAATTTGTATATAGCCCTTCGGCTATCCCGGTCCTGGAAAAAGTCTCCATCCAGGTTTCACAGGCACAACTCAAAGATGTGTTGGACAACATGCTCAAGCCGCTAGGCATTGGCTTCAACCTGGTGAACAATCACATTCTGCTGTTCAAGGCCGAAGACAATCTGGTGGCCGACAAGAGCCAGGGCAGTATGAACGCCGAACGCTGGATCGCCCACGCCGTTAGCGGCACCGTGGTAGATGCCACGACGCGGCAGGCTATGCCTGGTGTGAACGTGCTCATCAAAAACACCATGCGGGGCACGGCCACGGATGTGAACGGAAAATACACGCTGGAAACGGCCGAAGGCGATGTGCTGCTGTTTTCGTTTATCGGCTTTGCCACCTACGAAATTGCCGTTGACGGTCGCACCACCATTGATGTGTCGATGGAAGAAAACATTTCGGCGTTGAAGGAAGTGGTCATCACCGGCTACCAGGAAATTCGCAAGGAAAGTTTCACGGGCACGGCCATCACCGTGTCGGGCGAGGACCTTAAGAAAGTGAACCCGGTGAACATCTTTCAAAGTATTCAGGCCTACGATCCGTCGTTCAAAGTTATTCAGAACAACGCGTTTGGATCAAACCCCAACAAGCTGCCCGACATCAACGTGCGTGGCGCTTCCGGATTGCCTTCGAGCGCGGGCGACATCGACAAGCTGAACAAGAACGGCTTGCAGAGCAACCCAAACCTGCCCACGTTCATCCTGGACGGCTTTGAGGTGACGCTTCAAACCATCTACGACCTGGACATCAATCGCGTGGCGTCGGTCACCTTGCTCAAAGATGCTGCCGCTACGGCCGTGTATGGTTCGCGTGCAGCCAACGGCGTGCTGGTCATTACCACCCACAAGCCGGAGGAGGGAAAACTACAATTGTTCTACAATTATGAAATGAACGTTACAGGTCCCGACCTCTCGGTCTACAACGTGTTGAACGCTTCCGATAAACTGGAATACGAACGACTGGCCGGCCTCTATGATGCGAATGTGTTACAATCGACACTGAGCCAGGGAGAGTTTGACGAGCTGTACTATAACAAAAAGAAAAGTGTATTGTCGGGGGTCGACACTTACTGGCTTTCTGAACCAGTAGAGACGGCCATCGGTCATAAAAACTCACTGAGCATACAAGGCGGATCAAAGGCCACGCGCTATGCCCTTACGGCCTACAATCACCAGTTGCCCGGCGTGATGAAAAGCTCGGGACGGAAACGGTATGGCGGCGACATCAAGCTTATACACAACCTCAACGACAAGCTTCTTTTCTCTAACGACCTGTCGGTGAACTTTGTGAAATCGACAGAGTCGCCCTACGGAAACTTTGCCGACTATGTGCGCATGAATCCCTATTACCTCAAACGTGATGAGAAGGGAAACATCATCCGCGAAGTCGACAGCTGGGTAACCCGCGGAACGGTGGACAACCAGAATTCGCTGATCACAAGCGGTGTGCTGAACCCGTTGTATGACGCCACCCTCAACAGCAAAAACCAGTCGGCCTATACACAGATCATTAATTCATTCTCGACCGTGTGGAACATCACCAACGGGTTGACCTTGCGTGGGCTTTTGAATTTCACGAAGTATGATGCCACTACCGACATTTTCAAATCGCCTTTCCGCAACGAATACCAGACGGAGACCGACCCGAAGAAACGCGGTGAGTATACGTTTGGCACAACGGGCGAATTTACACTCGACGGAAACGCCGTGCTTTCCTACAACAAGGAACTGGGCAAGCACTTTCTGAATGCGTCGCTGGGTGGCAACTTCCGCGACTATCGTTCGGACTTCAAAAAGTTTGTGGCGCTGGGATATTCCAACGACCGCTTTCCCAACATCGACTTTGCCAACCGCTACAGCGACGACCCGCCAACGGGTATCTACATACACGAGCGCCTGGCGTCTGGTTTTCTGAGCGTCAACTATTCTTATGACAACAAATATCTGCTCGATGTGGCGGCGCGTCTTGATGGCTCGTCGAAGTTCGGCACCGACAACAAGGTGGCGCCGTTTTGGGCAACGGGCATTGGCTGGAACCTGCACAAGGAAGATTTCCTGTCGGGAGCAACCTACATCGACCAGTTGAAGCTGCGCGCCAGCACGGGCCTCACCGGTGTTGTGGCGTTCCCGGCCTACCAGGCACAAACCACCTATCAGTATTTTAACGACTGGTATTCTACCGGCATTGGCGTGGAACCCATGGGCTATGGAAACGAAAACCTCCGGTGGCAACGCACGCACAACTATGACGTAGGCATTGATGCTACGTTGTTCAACAACCGCATCATGGTGTCGCCGCGCTATTATTATAAGATCACCGACGACTTGCTGGCCGACATTGTGGTGCCACCCTCGCTGGGATATCTCGCCTACAAAGACAACCTGGGACAGATGCAGAACACCGGCTTTGAACTCAACTTCATGGCCAACGTGGTGCGCGCCAAAGACTGGACGGTAAACATTACGTCCAACCTGGTGCACAACGAAAACAAAATCCGCCGCATCGCCAACTCGCTGAAAAAATATAACGACGAGGCCGATGAAAAGCAGATCGAAGAAGACTACCAGAGTGTTCCGCTGTTGCGTTTCCAGGAAGGTCAGTCACTGAACACCATCTATGCTGTGCGTTCGCTGGGCATTGACCCCGAAAACGGCAAAGAGATTTTTATGAAGAAGGATGGCTCGCTCACCTACGACTATGATGTGAAAGACATAGTGGCCGTTGGAAACTCAAGCCCCAAGGTAGAAGGATTTTTCGGTACCAACATTTCTTACCGGAACTTCATGTTGATGCTCAGCTTCTACACCCGGTGGGGAGGTGATGTATACAACCAGACACTGATCGATCGTGTGGAGAATGCCGACCCCCGCTACAACGTGGATCAGCGTGTGCTGGACCAGCGCTGGAAACAGCCCGGCGACCAGGTGTTCTTCAAGAACATTGCCGACCAGAATCCGACCAAGGCCAGCTCTCGCTTCATTCAGGCCGACGATGTGATCGAGCTGCGCACGTTGGCGCTCTCGTATGAAACACCGCGTTTCATTACGCAGAAGTTGGCCATGCAAATGCTTCGCTTCACCGTGACCATGAACGATCCCTGGCGATGGTCGGCCGTGACCATGGAACGTGGCATTGAGTATCCGTTTGCGCGCATGGTAACATTTTCACTTCAGTCAAGATTCTAACCTCAGATGATCATGAGAAAGTATGCAATATGGATTTTTGCTCTGGTGGCACTCGCTTCCTGTGGTGATTACCTCGACATCAAGCCACAGTCTGAAGTGGACAGGGAAAGTTTGTTCCAGACCGAAGAAGGTTTCCTGGAGGCGTTGAACGGCGTGTATTCGCGCTGCATCAAACCCGAACTCTACGGCAACGAACTGACCTTTGGTTTCCTGGATGTGATGGCTCAAAACTACGACGTGGTAGACGTGACCAACACGCTATTCCCTTATGAGCAGACCGCGCAGTACAATTACAAAGACAAGGATTTTGTGAAACGGAGAGATGCCGCATGGATCGGACTCTACGGTGCCATTGGCAACTGCAACCTGATTCTGGAGAACATCGATGCCCGTGAGAATATTTTCACAGGCGACAATTATCTGATCGTGAAAGGTGAGGCCCTGGCGTTGCGCGGCTATCTGCACCTCGATCTGCTGAGAATGTTTGCACCGTCGTATGCCGTGGGGCCCACAGCTGAAAGTATTCCCTATGTGACCCGCTACAGCAATAAGGTTGTTCAGAAAGTTACCGTGGCTGCGGCGCTCGACAGCATCCTCGCCGACCTGAACAACGCCAAAGACTTGTTGCGCAGTTCCGATCCCATTCTGAACGGCGCCTATGTGGTGGGCTATACCTTCGATGGCGACGATGGCAACACACTTCCCGACGATGGCTCGAACGAAGAAGCCGGCGCCCTGTTTTTACGAAACAGACGTCATCGCCTTAATTTTTATGGTGTGTGCGGTGCATTAGCACGTGCCTACCTGTATAAGGGCGACAAAGAAAATGCATTGACCAACGCCGAGACGGTTATTGCTTCGAAGAAATTTCCGTGGACCGAACCCAACGACTTCGCCGCAGTAGACGAAGCCAAGAAAGACCGCATCCTGTATAAGGAACTGATTTTTGGATGGGAGATTCCCAATTACACCGGCGCCCTGTCGGATCGATTTCAGCGGGGAAGCATTGGCCTCACACTGAAACAAAACTCATGCGACTTCATCTATGAAGTGGCCGCAGAAGGTGCGGAAGATCTGCGCTACAAACAGTGGTTTAAATTCGCCAGCCAGGGCACTACGGTGTCGCTGGAGAAATACAAACGCAGCAACGACGGAAATATGCATACCATTATGGCACCGGCCATACGCCTCAGCGAGATGTATTACATCGCTGCCGAATGCGTGTTCAACTCCGACAGCGAAAGAGCGTGGCGCTATTTTAACGAGGTGCGACTGAACCGCGGTATTGGTGGACTCTATGAAATTCACGGCGAGTATGACCCGGAATTCTTCTACACCAAACTGTCGAAGGAATACCGGAAAGAATTGTTTGCAGAAGGGCAACTGTTCTATTTCTACAAGCGACTGAACAGACCGGTAATCAACCAAAGTGGCACGGAAACCTATGGCCCTTCCAGTCAGATTTTTGTATTGCCACTGCCAGACGATGAGATTCAGTTTTCAGGCAACTAAAAACATCAACACATGATTTTACATAACACTATAAATACCCGCATGACGCTGTCGAACGGATGGCGTGCAGGATGCATGCTGCTCATGACCCTGCTGTTTGCCTGCAATGCGGACGAACCGCTGAAGTATTCCAGCGCGGATAATGTATACTTTGGCTCCAGCAAGGAAGTGGGACTGTCGGAAGAGGAAATCAAGGACAAAAAGCTCGACAAGCGCGACAGTGTTTTGTCTTACACGTTTGCTCTCACGCCGGAGAAGACCACCGACACCGTGTATGTGCCGGTTTCGCTCTCGGGCACACGCGTTCATCACGACCGGAAGTTTAAAGTCGTTGTTACGTCTAAAAAGACGACGGCCGAATCTTCGGTGCACTATCAGCCGTTGCTGGAATCGTATACCCTGCCGGCCGACTCAGGTCAGACGTGGGTTCCCGTCATCCTCTATAACACCGATGCAAAGCTTGATTCACAAAGCCTGTTCATCAACCTTAAACTCGCATCCACCGAAGATTTTAGTGTGGACGTTGCGCGAAAATCCGAGACGGCGATCATGTTCTCCAACCGACTCGAAAAACCGTTGTGGTGGACACTCTGGCAAGGCGAACTGGCAAGCTACTCTCGCACCAAGCACGCCCTCTATATCATCGCCGTAGGCAACATCGACTTGGTGGCCAACTATGATGGTGAGAATCAATACCAGATACCCTATAATCTTTACCTGATCGAGAAGCTAAAGGCGTTGCTGGTCTTTCCCTTCGACTGGGTGGCTGAAAATGACAAAGGGTATGTGCTCACGGATAATGGAGACGACACCTTCTTTCTTCACACCGAAGCCAATCCGGCAAAGAAGTATTTGCTGAAAAAGAGCCAGGAGGATGGTGAATATTACTTTATCGACGAAAAGGGCAAGCCCATAACCATCAACCACTAATGCAGTCAATCATGAAAAAAAGTTTTGCATCTCTGCTGTTCTTCGGTCTCATGGCATTGACCTCGTGCTACAACGATCTGGGGAACTATACCTATAACGAAGTAGAAGAGCCCATCGTCACCGGCATGCAGGTGAAGATCGTAGCCTTTGTCGGCGACAGTCTCATCATCCGTCCCACGGTGAAACATTCGCTGTCGGCCACCGACCAGATGGAATACAAGTGGGACATCTCAAATCCTGTTGACCTTCGCGAGGAGTTCTACGACGGAAAGAATCTCAATATTGTCTGTCACCTGAAAGAGTCGACCTACAGCGCCAAGTTTATTGTGACCGATAAGTCAAACGGAATGAAATATTTCTTTCCGTTTAAGATCGAAGTGCGTTCCGAATTCACGAAGGGCACACTGGTGCTGAGCGACGTGGGCGGTGTGGCGCAACTGGCCTTTGTGAAACCAGACGAAACCGTTCAGGCCAACATCTATGAAGCGTTGCATGGCGAGCCGTTGCCACACAAACCGCTGCAGTTGTTTAGCATTGAAGCTGTGCCTTCGCAGGATTGGTATAATAATTATTTTGTGTTGTGCGGCGAGCCCGACAAACCCGGCGTGATGTTGAGTTTGAGCACCTTGTTCCGGAAGCGATACCTCGCCGAAAATTTCTTCACCGAACCCAAACAGATTCAAATGGGATCGCTGGTGCGTCACGGTGCCAATGTGCCCACCGGCGTCATCAACGGGAAACTCTATATCGGTGCTTACACAACGGCGCCGTTCAGCCCGGTGTTTGGAAAATTTGGCGATGCCATGCCCGGAGACTATAAGATATCCGACAACTTCATCTATGCCGGTTCGCATTATCTGGGCTTCGACGTTAACCGGCAACAGTTTGTGCAGTTTGGTGCGGTCGGTGATTATGCCGGTGCGCAATACGAGGTGATGAGCGATGAAGGCGTTGACTTCAACCCCAAGGCCATCGGCAAGGAGCTGGTGTATATGCAAATGCTGACGGGCGAGTCGACCTATGCGTTCTTCCGCAACACCGATGGCACGCTTCAGGAAGCAAAGTTCATGCATGTGCCCGGCATGATCTTCCCGAAATCGTATCGTGTGTTTTCGGGCTCGAACCTGGTGGACGCCAACACCAAATGGCAAGGCTCTTTCCTGGAGATCATCTACTTCACGTCGGGTAGCAACATTTATCGCTACAATCCGCTGAACCAAGATCTGCAGCGCATTGAACAGGATTTCGGAGGCAAAAACATCACCATGCTCAAGCTGATTGACAATGATTTGCTGGTGGCAGGTGTGGAAGGTGCGCTCTACTACATGGACGTGAGCGCCGGCAAATATGGCGACCTGTTGAAAAAAGTCGGGAACATTCCTGGCAACCCGATCGACATCGTCATCCGCAGATAAAACACATGCACCCTGTCGCCTGCGACAGGGTGATTTACCTTTTGTTCTGATGCATTTTTTCAATGGCGAAAGCTGTTGCCGGGAATGCATTGTCTGAAAAACATAAACAGCGTTTATATACGGTTTTAACGAAATCAAAAACATAAATATGAAAGCAATGAAGTCGGTCATGTATAGTTTTTTTCTGCTCTGCTTGTCGATGCTGAGCGGATGTGGCGGAAAGGATGCTGAAATAATTGAAGAAGAAATTGACCCGCCGGGTGCACCGTCGAAGACGTGGCAGGAAGATTGGGGCACGGGCAAAGACAAACACGACATGCTGCTGCAACGGGTCTACTACGACGACGATGTGGCCATCTATTTTGATGAAGACATGGACTTCTCACAGAAATGGATGGATGCGCTGTTGCCCAAGGTTTGGCGCTATACGAAGTCGGTGTACGGCGATTTTGGAAAAGAGAACCGGCTTTACTGCATCATGCACGCCAACAAATATTCGGGTGGTCATCCGGCATCCTACCTGGATGCCAGCCACGGAAACCGAAACGCGATAGACAATGGGTCGGGACGCGACGGCAACACGTCGTGGAAAGATGAATATGACAGCTACGGCATTCCCATACACGAGGTGGGTCACATTGTGGAAGGCGGATCGAAAGGTATTCGCGAATCTCCCGCGTTTGGCATATGGGGCGACAGCAAGTGGTGCGAGATTTATACCTACGATGTATACAAAGGCATTGGCATGAACACAGAAGCCAAACTCACCTACGACATCTGCATGGCCACCAGCGATGTGTATCCACGGCCGGGCACGCATTGGTTTCGCGACTGGTTCTATCCCATCTACAGCAAGTATGGCGGGAGCAAAGTGCTCAACGAGTTTTTTGTGTTGCTGTCAAAGAATTTCCCCACACACAAAGATGACACGGGAACCTACAGCCTCTATGACCGGGGCATGAACATGGGAGAGTTCATTCATTTCTGGAGTGGCGCGGCCGGTGTGAACCTGAAGGAACAAGCCACACTTGCCTTTGGCTGGTCAGACGACTATGAGGCGCAATTCATGCAGGCGCAAGAAGACTTTCCAAACGTTAACTACTAGCAACGATGACACGAACCTTGGCCGGTCTTCGGAACACGCTGCTAATGAAATGGTGTGCATCGGGCGTGTTGTTATGCTCCGTGGCGTTTGCTTGCAGCGAGGAAACAAATGTAGATGTAACAACAGATGATCGCGCGGCCCGCGTGAAAAGCGAAACGCTGCGGGCGTGGGAAGGATATAAGCGATATGCCTGGGGTATGGATGAGTTTAATCCATTAACAAAAACAGGAAGCAACTGGTATGATGTGCCCCTGGCTATTTCGCCCATCGATGCCTACAGCACGCTGCGGGTGATGGGGCTGGACGAGGAAGCGAAAGAGGTGGAATTGTATGTGGAGACATTAAACTTCAACAAGGATATTTCGGTGTCGGTGTTTGAAACAAACATCCGGGTGCTGGGCGGGCTTTTGTCCATGTATCAATACACAACCAATCCAAAAATACTGGCGAAGGCAAAAGATTTTGGCGACCGGTTGTTGCCCGCCTTCAATTCCACCACGGGCATTCCCTATGCTTCCGTAAATCTTCACACCGGTGCCGTGAGTGGCGACGGTGCAGGGCCGGCAGGGGCTGGAACGTATACGCTGGAGTTTGGACTGCTCAGCTACTACACCCGCGACCCCATCTATTACAAGAAAGCAAAACAGGCCATGCAGGCGATGTTCGACCGGCGCTCGGAGCGCGACCTCATTGGCGACTTCATTCACATCAACAGTGGCGACTGGCTCAGCGGCAAAAGCAGCATCAGCGCCGGATCGGATTCGTATTATGAATACATGATCAAGACCTGGCTGCTGTTTAAGGACCCGGACATGAAAGCCATGTGGGATGTGACCGCCGCAGCCGTTCAGAAAAACATGCCCGAAGAAAAAGACGGACTGGTGTGGTATGGCCCCGTAGACATGCACACCGGCGCACGTGCAGGAGGCAATGTGACACTATACGATGCTTTCTATCCCGCCACGCTGGCCGTGGGAGGATATCTGCCTGAAGCCGAGAAATTTCAAACCACCTGGGACTGGCTCTGGAACAAATATGGACTGGAACCGATGGCCTATAACTACAAGACCGCAATCATTGAAAGCCATACCTACGACCTCAATCCGGAAATTGTTGAATCGGCCTACTACCTCTATCATTTTACCAAAAATGAAAAGTATAAACGCATGGCCGAAAAATATTTCGACGACATCGAAAAATATTGCCGTACCGATGTGGCCTATACCAAAGTAGACAATGTGGTCACCAAACAACAGGGCGACGCACTGGCTACGTTCTTTTTTGCGGAGACTATGAAATATTTCTACCTGCTGTTCTCGGAAGACGCGGGCACCTTCAACTTTGAAGACCACGTGTTTAACACCGAAGCCCACACGTTTCGCAAGAGCTTGCTGGATCAGAAGGTTGTGGATGAGATTTTATTGAAGAATTGACAATCAAGTGTGTGCTCAAATTTCTAAACCCGTTTGCAAAAAGTGTTATGAATAAAGTTGTTTGGCTTGGTTATCTGTTGCTCACGTTGTGCCCCTTGTTCGTGGCCGCGCAAGGCGATGAGGTGCTGGAACGCAAAGGCTTTTCGCTCACCTTCATCAGCAACGACTCGACCTTGGATGGCCGGTTGCGTGCCCGCATGATAAAAACGTTTTTTGAGTTGTATCCCGTATTGGCCAAGGAGTATAATGTTAACGCTTGCCGTGCCGTGGTGTTTCAGGTAGACACGGCCTACCACGGCGTGGGCGAAGCTTATGGCTGCGTTACGCACTATGGGGCTCAATGGCTTCACCACTATGCCAGCGACATTGATATTGTTACGCACGAGATCATGCACGTCATTCAGGATTATCCGAAGTATGAACCGCTGTGGATCACCGAGGGCATTGCCGACTATGTGCGCTACACGTTTGGTGTCGACAACGCCGGGGCTGGTTGGTCGTTGCCGCCGTTCAAGGCGGGGCAGCACTACAGTCACGGCTACCGCGTCACCGCGCGCTTCTTTGTTTGGCTGGAACAAAATATACGGCCTGGCATTGTGAAAGCTATCGACGCGGCCATGCGCGCGGGCACGTATTCGGAGAAAACATGGCGCGACGAAACCAACCGGACCGTCGACGACCTGTGGCTGGAATACGAAACCAGCAATCCCGTGTTTAGTGTCCATAAAAATTGATGATGCCGTGACAGCGGAACACACATTGTCACCTACGAAAAAAGTAATCATGAAATATTCTACTAAAACCTCAGTAAGCGTCCGTATACCACAGTCCATCAGGAAGGGAATGTCTGCCCTGATATTGTTCGTTTTAGCGATTGGTGCACAGGCGCAGCGGCAGGAGCCCAGAGCGCTGAGTCAGTTGCAACAGGAATTTGTGGACCTTCGCTTTGGAATGTTCATTCACTTTAATATCCCCACCTACCTCGATCAGGATTGGGCCGATCCCGAAGCATCGCCGGCAATCTTCAATCCAACGAAGCTCAGTTGCGACCAGTGGGCCAAAACAGCAAAGGCAGCCAACATGCAATACGGTTGTCTCACCACAAAACATCACAGTGGCTTTGCCATCTGGGACACCAAGACCACCAACTACTCGGTGATGAACAGCCCCGTGAAGAAAGACATTGTGCGCGAATATGTGAACGCTTTCCGTGCCAACGGTCTGAAAGTGATGCTCTACTACTCCATACTCGACACGCACCACAACCTGCGCCCACACCAGATCACCCCAAACCATATCACGCTGGTGAAGGAACAACTGACGGAGCTGCTCACAAACTATGGCGACATCAGCGCCCTGATAATAGACGGGTGGGACGCACCCTGGTCGCGCATCTCTTACGATGACATTCCGTTCGAAGAAATCTATGGTCTCATCAAATCGCTCCAGCCCAACTGCCTGGTCATGGATCTGAATGCGGCGAAGTATCCCGCAGAGGCGCTGTTCTATACCGACATAAAATCATACGAACAGGGCGCGGGTCAGCACATCGCCCGCGAAACCAATCGCCTCCCGGCCTTGTCGTGTTTGCCCATCAACAGCAGCTGGTTTTGGAAGACGCGGTTCCCGCACGAGCCGGTGAAGGACGCGGCGAAGCTGGTGGACGAAAATATTATTCCCTTCAACATGACTCATTGCAATTTTATCCTGAACGTTGCCCCGAACCGCGACGGGTTGATAGACGACAATGCCGTGGCGGCGCTAAAGGAAATTGGCAAACGCTGGAAGCCCGCAACCACCACGGCGAAACTTCCCACAACAGCGCACCCCATCATCTCATCCAACATAGCCAAACATCAACCCACCCGAAGCAGCTGGAGCGACGACATGTGGATTATGGATTTTGCCAACGACGACGATTTTTCCACGGCGTGGATCTCGAACCCTACCGTGAAAAAACCGTGGTGGGAAGTGAATCTGCAGGGCGAAAAACCGTTCAACACCGTCACCGTGATGGAGAGCGATGCCCACGTGAAAACGTATCGTATCGAATACTACAGCAACGGAACCTGGAAACTTCTGCTGGCCGCAGAGAGCAAAGGAAAATTTAACGTGCATCGCTTTGATCGTGTGTGGGGCGAACGACTACGCATCACGATCGACGAATTTAACGGTGCGCCAGCGTTGGCGGAAGTGGGGCTTTACGATGAAAGACGTTAGCCGGAAGAGCGATAATAAAGTTAGTCGGTTGTTTAGGGATAGACCCCGCTTAGTATACATATTTAAAAACAAGGCCGGATGTTGATAAGTAGAGTAAAGTCCCATACGAGTTTATTTAGGTTAAATAGTAGTGTGACTCCGGACCTTGTTTTTT
The DNA here is from genome assembly GCF_016735595.1 of Chryseolinea lacunae. Lineage (GTDB taxonomy): Bacteria > Bacteroidota > Bacteroidia > Cytophagales > Cyclobacteriaceae > Chryseolinea > Chryseolinea lacunae. Next base: position 402,764 of record NZ_JAERRB010000005.1, on the reverse strand, counting down.
TAAGCTCTATCGCCTCCGATGAAGTATGTGTCATTTTTTGCAAGTATAAAAGTTATGATGAAAGTTTTAGGAACGTGCGCTGTAGCACTGACGTTGTTTATGCTGATGGAACCTGCCTGTGCACAGACCACCACCTATGCGTTTAGCCAGGGCACCATTGAAGACGAGAAAGTATACCAGCAGCTCGAATCCGGTGCCCGCAAGCTCATGGACAATCAAAAGGTGCCAAAGTTGAATGTGTTGGAAGAACAACTGCAGCGCATCTCCTGCCGGGTTGACTTGAAGCCGCAACGCACACGAGAAAACTATGTCAACGTTTATGACCGCTGTCGTAAAAGTGTGTTGATTGTGGGCACGCTATACAAATGTCCCAATTGCCCCAACGACCATGCGCGGTCTGCCTCCGGATTTATTATTGCTGAAGAAGGCATTGCTGTGACGAGCTATCACATCTTCCGGTCCAACCAAAGCAACCACGACACCGACCTGGCCCACGTGGTGATGGACGCCGATGGAAATGTGTATCCCATAGTAGAAGTATTGGCCGCCAGCCTGAAAGACGATATCGCCATCTTTAGAATTGACGGCGGTGGCAAAAAGTTTGTGCCCATGCCCCTGGCCGAGCCGGTGGTGGGAGAAGAGGCGAGCATCATCTCGCACCCGCACTCCATGTATTACTCGTTCACTAAAGGAAACGTTTCGCGATTGTATGCGCGCGACGGCGGCGAGAAGATGAGCGTTACGGCCGACTTTGCCCAGGGCTCCAGCGGTGGCCCCGTCATCAACAATCATGGCGAAGTGATTGGCGTGGTGTCGGCATCGCGTGCGCTCTATCACTCCGATCAGAATGTGCAAATGGTTTCAAAAGAAGCCATTCCCACCACGCGCATACGCGCGCTGATCGTTCGTTAACAATCACATATACTGAATCACTAACCCTTGAAATACACTATGCATAAAATTATCAAAATCACCTGCCTGGTTGTGCTGACCTTGGCGACATCGTCGCTCTATGCACAAAAAGGCTTCACGCTGGCCGGTTCCATAAAAGGCCTCAGCGTAAAATACATGTACATGCGCTACCAGGTGAAGGGTGTGGAAAGTTTTGACTCATGCCTGGTGAAGAACGGAACGTTTTCGTTCAAGGGCAAAGTTGGTGCTGAACCTACCATGGGCATTATCTATTCGCCCGAAGCCCGGTTTCAGAAAGTGTTCTACATCGAAAACCTGCCGATGAAAGTGGAAGGCACTTCCGATGCCTTAACAAACCTGAAAGTTTCCGGCTCTCCGGCACAGAATGATTTCACAGTGCTGGAAGACGGTGTGCAGGTGCTGCGCAACAAGGTGACGGCCCTCTACACACAAAGCGAAAAAGCTAAGAAAGAAGCCGACAGTCTTTACAACAGCGAAAAAGATCTGCGCAAACAATTTGTGCTCACCCATCCCAAAAGCTATGCAAGCCTCAACGAGCTGTTGAATTGGGTGGGCGAAGACAATCTTGATGAAGCAACCAACATCTACAACGGCCTGGATGCAAACCTGAAGAAGACAGAGAAAGCAGCGGAGATTGTGGCACGCATAGAGAACCTGAAGAAAACCAAAGTTGGGAACGGCTTCATCGACTTTAAACAAACCGACCTCGACGGAAAAACGGTGAGCCTTTCGTCTTACAAGGGCAACTATGTGTTGCTGGAATTCTGGGCCAGCTGGTGTGGACCTTGTCGCCAGGAGAACCCCAACCTGAAAAAGGAGTATGAGCTCTATAAAGACAAAGGCTTCCAGGTGCTGGGTGTTTCATTGGACGACAACGCCACCAAGTGGAAAAAAGCCATCGAAAAAGACGGCCTGCCCTGGGCACACGTTTCTGATCTGAAAGGATGGAACAACGAAGCCGCAGTGCAGTATGGCGTGCGTGCCATTCCCGCCAACTTCTTAATCGATCCCCAGGGAAAAATCATAGCACGCAACTTGCGCGGCGAAGAGCTTGCCAAAAAGCTGGAAGAAATTTTTCATTAGCCACAAAGGGCGGTTTAGTATAGAACGTTGTCTGGATAAAGGAACGGATCTGTATGTCACAGATCTGTTCCCCTTATGTTAGCCGGGAATTGCCTGGCGGACTACCCAATCAAATACGGATGCCGCTGCGGCCGCGACAGCATGGCATTTGCTTCATCGTCATTCTTGAAGCGCTCTTTGGCCGGATCCCAATATGCTTTTCTTCCCAGCTTCATCACCACATGATGAATCAGGCAGGTGGAACACGAGCGGTGGCCTACTTCCACAGGAGCGATGGGTTGCTTGCGCGACTTAATGCTGTCAAGCCAATTGCCGTGGTGGTCGCTGCTTTCGTACAAATGAATCTCTGTGGGGCCGATTGCCGATGTAATGATCTTTGGATCGCTGGCCGTTAGTGCCTTGCTGGGTTTCTTTGCCACTGGGTCGCTGGAGGTAACGGCATAGTCGCCGCGCGTCACGAAGATCCATCCTTCGGTGCCTTCGAAGCGGATGCCGTTTTCAAATTCATTGCCCACAATCATTTTCACGCCGTTGGCATAGAGGGCTTCTGTTTTGAAGAGGCCGTGCACATCCCATAAACCCGACTTCGGAAATTCTGCTTTGCCCCAAACTTCAATGGGGCCGGTATGTTCCGTGTCCATGGCCCAATGCGAGCAGTCGATGTGGTGCGAGCCCCAGCCGGTGATCATGCCGGCGCCAAATTGTTCGCAGCGAAGCCAGCCGGGCCGGCTTAGGTCGGCCTGTGGGTGCACGCGTTTCTCGGTGTAGTATACTTCGGGCGTTGTGCCCAGCCACAGGTCGTAGTTCAGACTTTTGGGAATAGGCATTTCCGGTTCGGCCTCGCCGCTGGGATCGCCGGGCAAACCCACCGTAACGGTTTTTAATTGTCCGATGCGGCCGTTGCGCACGAGCTCGGCGGCGTAGCGAAACTGCGGCATCGATCGTTGCTGGCTTCCCACTTGCAGAATGCGCCCCGTGTGATAGACGGCGTCGCTCATGATGCGTCCTTCTTCAATGGTGAGCGACGCAGGCTTTTCCATGTAAATGTCTTTGCCCGCACGCGCCGCGTGCACCGCGATGGGAGCGTGCCAATGGTCGGGTGTGGTGATGATGACGGCGTCAACATCTTTGTTTTGCAACAGGTCTTTATAGTTTTCATAGACGGCCACGCCGTCGTAGGTCTTGCCGGTTTTTTTGGTATAGAAGTCGTTCACAAACTTCTTTGCGTTGTTGGCGCGGACGCTATCGGGGTCGCACACGGCCATGATACGGGCGTTGTCAAACTTGATGGTGCCGGGCATGTCGTGCGTGAGCGCAATGCGGCCGGTGCCGATCACTCCAACGTTGATGCGATTGCTGGGCGCGTTTTTTCCAAAGACCGAGGCAGGCACTATGGAGGGGAAAGCACCAAGCAAGGCCGATGTTGACACAATGCCTTTGGCCGACTTCGTGATAAATGCTCTCCGGCCGATCTTGTTTTTTTGTTGCATAAACTTTTGATTGGGAAGGCTGACAAATCGTTTCACTTGTGTTGACCCGTGAACATGATTGCTGTCAATGATCGTTGATAGGGAAAAGGAGGAGTGTACAGCAGGAACACAACATGTACCACCGGTCAAACCAAATCTAATAAAAAATTGTATGCAACTTGTTGCAAGCGCAGTTGAATGCATAAAAATTCCACCATCGGTTACAGTGAAACCTGAGGGCATTGGCGATTTTGACTTTTTGATTTTACGTTGTAGGGGAGAGGTGATAAAAAATCGTCATGAAGCGCGTGGTGCATGGCTATGGTCATAGCACTCGACAAAGTCAACCGGCTCGTTTTGTTGTCAGTTTCCAGAGGTCGTTTTTTCTTGTCCAGATGTGGAAGTACTTTCTGGTTTCTTCCGGGTTGCTTTTTCGGTCGGCCCTGATTTCTCTGAACAACTCGAATCCGGATGTCGACACGGTGTTGTTGTCAAGAATGGTAATAGTCTCGATCATTCGTGTGAGCGAAATGTAGTTTGGCAGACCATTTTTACTGTTGATAATTTCATCTTGTTTTTCCTGTAGCGTGAAGTCTCTCGACCAGAGCCTCATCAACATCAGCGTATCTCGTTTTCGCACCGCGTCACATTCGCGCGATTCCAGATCGGTGATTTCGGTTTCAAGCGCCGACAAAGACAAGCCGTGTGTTTTGATGCTGATATTGCCTTTGCTGACAATCGCCCACTTGTCCGCGGCATGTGCAGCGTTTAGCGAAGGCATGGAAGTATGTTGAAGTGAAAGCCGGGACGTGTTGGCGTTTGAGACGGTCACGCTATCGATGTTCTGTGCGCAGGCACAGCGGCATAGCAATGAAAAGATAAGTAGAGGGAGTGTTGCTTTCATAGTCGCCATTACGACAAGGGGAACGTTCCGATCGGGGGCATAGTATAAAGGCATAGTGGTATTGTTTACGGCTCACGCGAAGCATGCATTTTCCGTGGCTATGGCGGTTGTGAGCACCTGCGGCGCGTTTGTCGACTGTAACTTCTGTAACTTCTATGAAATACAGTAGTAATAGTCATCTTTTTGCCTGAAGACAAATTTAAACTTATAGATGAGATAATTACCGTACTTTTACGGGCGCCGTTCACATCAAATCACCACACATGCCTACACCAGAAGAAATAAGAGTTCATAAAGTAGAATTTGTCGATGCGGTAACTACGCAACGCTCAGGACACAAGCTGATCCGTGCAGCAAAGGCCTTGCGTGAGCTCTGTGCCGCATTGCCGGAAGATGAGCGGAACACGGTGGTGCAGTGGGTGCGGTCGATTTCGGATTTGGATAGGTTCGTTTCGGGTGATGATAAAAGTTACTACCAGCCCGTGGCCGTGGTGAAGAAAGGGTTGCGCCGTGCAAACCTCGAGCACCTCCAGCGCTACACCAGCGAAGAATCTGCCGACATTGAAGGAGCCGACGACAATGATGAATATACCTTCAACATCTGGAAGACCGAGTGGATATACGTGGAGACTTTTTTGAAACAATACGAGATACCGTATAGAGTATTGTCGTGACCACGCAGATCATCACGAATTCTTCTCACGCCAAACCACAAGGATGAGAGTCCGTCAATCGCTTGCAATAGTCTCGAATCAGTCGCTTGTGTCGGGTGCATAAGCTGTGGTGGACGAGATAATTCTGTAGGGCGAAAATCACCGGAAGAAAATCACCGGAAGAAAATCATTGGTAAATAATGGTCAAGTGACGCGTCACAACATGGAAGGATGAAATTGCCTGTGACTATGATCGCTCCAGTTGTTCCACGATCTGTTCACAGATTTTGTGCGATAGCAGGTAGTCTGGGTTCGCAGGTGGATAAGGTGGCTTTGATTCCAGTGCGTGCAGGAAGTGATCAACGATCTGATCGAACCCTCGCTTGTGCAAGGTGGGCTCCCAGTCGTCGCGAACATGGCGTGTCTCCTGGCGATCGCGATAAGCCGTCACATCCGTGACATTAACGACCACGCGTTTTTCGTCGGCGTTGGCAATCTCCAGGCGTTCTTCCACAGTGCCGCTGTCGCGGTTCATGATTCCTATCGCCGTGGTGCCGTCGGTGGCGACAAATTGCACGACCACGTGGTAGAGTAGTCCGTCTTTCTTTTTGCCGTTCACAATCATTTTGTCGATGGGGTGAGGAAACAAAAACAAGAGGGTGTCGACCACATGAATGAAGTCGTCAAAAATGAAAGTGCGAATCGCGCCCGGCAGTGCCCGCCGGTTTTTCTGGAGTGTGATGACGTTGGGCGATGGAAGCTCCCGTGCATATTGATAGGCGGGCGCGAACCGGCGATTAAATCCCACATGAAGCAGCAAGTTGTTTGTTCGCGCCAATTCGGTCAGGCGTTCGGCAGCGGCATAGTGATAGCTAACGGGTTTGTCAACATAAACGTGAATGTTGTGCATCAGCAGTTGCTCCACAAGGGCATCGTGCGAATCGGTGGCCGTGTGCACAAATGCTCCTGCGATTCCGCTTTGAATGAGCGAGTCAACCGTACGATGGAGATGGTTGAGCCGGTAGCGTGCACCAGTCTCGACAAGCTGTGTTTCGTTTCGGGTGCAAAGATGAACCTCAACATTCCGCGTGCTGATGACGGGCAGGTATGCCTTGCGGGCAATGTCGCCCAGACCGATGATTCCTATTTTTAACATGTTATTTCGAGAGGCGTTGTCTGGACAAACGGGCATACAGAAGTTTTGCCTTGTCAATCCGCAAAACATTCTCTACATCCATTTCTCCGGGGTGAAGATAAGCTTTGTTGAGCGCGACAAAACGTTGATTGAGATTCTCCGACTGGACGATTAAACTTTTCAGTTGTTTCAGAACATCCGGAAAATCTTTTTGTGTGAACGCTGGCTTGTTCACTTGTTTCTCGATGCGCTGATAGTCCAGATAGTGCACGCGGATGTCGGCCATGAGGCGGTAGTGTTCGAACTCGTCTTTGTTTTTTGATGGCGTCAGTTCGCGAAGCCACCGGGCTGCCAGCGCGGCGCTGTCCAGCACGTTTTGAACCGACATGGTTGTGGGGCCTTGCACCTGGCCTTGTTGTATTTCATAGGGAGCGGTCCGCAAGGCATTCCAGAATTTGAGCGATTGGTCCTTACTGAAACCGTAGGTTTCGTTTCCATATTTTTGAACAAAGGCAGGAATGTCCAGCGGTGCCGTCGACTTCAGACTCTCTGTGTAGGCGGACAGCAACAGGGAGAAACCGCTGAGCGGATACACATGCCGTATGGCATAGAGGTCCACAATGTCGTTGCTTGTTTCAAAAACCGGTGAGTAGATGCCCGAGGTGGACCACGATGTCATCACGATGCCCGAATAGCCCAACTGTCGGGCTGCCGGAACAAAGTCGCGAATGTTCCTGAAATGTTTTTGCCACTGCGTCAGGAAATAGTTGTCGGGATGGCTGCGAAGCGAGGGTGCGCCCCAAATCTCGAAGCCGCTGTCCATCAATTTTTGATGATCGCCAAACCGGTTCATCTCCCAGCCATAGTTCCAATCAATAAACAACGTCTCAGGTGGAAGCGACTTCAGGGCTTCGGGATACTTAAGCGCAATGTCGGCCCACAACACAGGGCGTTTGCCCAGACGGATCACGAGCTCTGCCAGCATTTTGATGTGATCAATATAGAGTTTGGACTTTCCTTCTTTCTCCGATTTCAAGCGACATTGATCGCAGTGACCCAGCAAATAGGTTTCGTCGCCACCGATGTGGAAATAGTTGGAAGGATGTGTAGAGACAAGTTCCGTAAACAGATCATTAAAGAGTTCGCGGTTCAGTTCTGTTTTCAAAGGACACACCTGCGAATAGTCTTTCTGATCTTCGCGCAGGTCCTTGTAGCGCGGGTGTCGCAAGATGTATTCTACATGGCCAAAACTTTGCTGCAGCGGAATCACGTCGAGGCCAAGGCTCTTACAATAGCTCACAAAGGAAGTGACTTCCGCTTTGCTGTAGGCATAGCGGTTGGCAATGAGGGGATGTTTTTCAAAAGGATACGTTCCTTCCCATTCCATGATCAGCGTGTTGATGCCACTCCGGCTCAGCCGCAGCGCAAAATCCTTCAGCGCATCGGGCGACATAACCTGGATGCGCAGATCGAGGTGAAAACCTTTTACGGTGAAATCTTTCGTGTTGGTCTGTGCCGAAGCGCAGAAGGCAAGGACAAGCAAGAAGAGCGTCGCTGGAAAAATTCGCATGGTTGTTGATTTCGGGTTGTTATTATATTCTGGCCGCGCTGTCGGCATCCACATAGAGCGTGGCGTTGCCATGTGTGCGCAGGATGGTGGACGGATAACGTTCGCCGATGTGCTCGTGCAGCGTGTGGTACACGGCATTTGCTTTCTTTTCTCCAGGCACCATGCAAAAGATGTACGCAGCCCTCACCAGGGCGGGCACAGTGAGTGTGAGCGCGTGGGTGGGAACTTGCTCAAGCACCGCGAAGCATGCGTCGTTCACTTGTTGTTGACGGCACTCCATGTCCAGGTCCACAACCTTCACAAGGTGTGTGTCATTGAAGTCGGCCACGTGTGGATCGTTGAATGCGATGTGTGTGTTTTCTCCAATGCCCATGCACACAATGTCTGCGGGCATTTTGTTGAGCAGGGTTTCGTAACGCGTGCATTCGGCAGCCGGATCGGGTGCGTTGCCATTCAGGTAGTGAACGGCGCGAAACGGCATCGCGTCAAAGATTTTTAGTTTCAGGAAATTTGCAAATCGCTGCGGGGCATCTTCGGGCAGGCCCACATACTCGTCCATGTGAAAGGCGTTGATGCGTTTCCAATCAATGGTGTTATCGCTGCGAAGGGCCTCGAGAAATTCATTCTGCGAAGGTGCTGCGGCAAAGATCATGTTAATAGTGTCTTTCGACTGCAGCAAATCAGTAATGCGTTCGCTCACAGCTTGTGCTGCTGCCTGACCCATGGCTAACCGTGTCGCATATTTTCTGACGATGAGTTTGTCGATTTGTGTCGCGTTCATTTTTAAAAACATTTTTATGCTCCGGAATTGAGTCCGGTGTACGTAGTGATGTTTAGTGGTTGTCGTGGAAATGATTTCCTTACGCCTCTTTGCGGAATATGATCCGCCCTCCAACAATGGTCGTGTCTACCGAGATGGACGCATCAAAAATTATGATGTCGGCATCCATTCCCTGTTCGAGCTTGCCCTTTGTTTTTTCGATGCCCATGATGGCGGCCGGTGTGCTGGTCATCATGCGCACGGCGTCGGTCAGGGGCACATCGGCCAGTGTCACCATGTTGCGGACCAATCGGTCGGCCGTGGCCACGCTTCCGGCAAAGGAGCTGCGATCGGGCAGTTTGGCCACATCGTCTTCCACAATCACCTTCAGGCCGCCGGTGAGGCTTCCCAGAATGCTTTCGCCGGGAGGCATGCCTGCAGCGCGCATGGCGTCGGTGATGAGCGCTACCTTGTCGGGACCTTTGATTTTGTAGACCAGCTTCAACAGCGGCGCCGGCACGTGAATGCCATCGGCGATGATCTCCACGGTCATTTCATCCATGAGGTAAGCACTCTCTACTACACCCGCATAGCGGAACGCATTGCGTCGAACCACGCCGTTCATGCAGGAGTAAAGATGGGTGACGTGTGTGTATCCTTTTTCGAAAGCTTCGAGCACGTCGTCATAAAGCGCGTCGGTGTGGGCGATGGCGGGCAACACGCCATGTGTGCGCATGTAGTGGCCAAAGTCCAGCGCGCCTTTCAATTCCGGCGCGGCACTCCATCGCTTGATAGACGGAAAGTGGGGCACCAGGGCTTTGTATTCTTCCGGATCGGGATCGCGGATGTAACGTGGGTCCTGGGCGCCGCGTTGGTTCAGAGCAAAATAGGGGCCTTCAAGGTGCATGCCGATGAACTGAGCGCCTTGCGTATTTTCGCGATGGGCCTGATCATATAACTCGAGTGTTTGGATCAGGTCGCGCTTTTCGGCGGTGAGTGTGGTGGGGGTGAGTGCCGTGGTGCCGTGGCGTGCATGAAGTTTGGCAATTTCCAGGAAGGCGGTCAGGCTGTTGTCCATAAAGTCGTGCCCGCCACCGCCGTGCACATGTATGTCGATGAAACCCGGGGCCACATAGTTTCCTTTTGCGTCGATGACCTGTGCATCGCCGGCTTCGATGTCGCCCTGCGAAAGGGCTTCAATTTTTCCATTGGCCACCAGCACAGTGCCGCCTTGCAAAATGCGGAAGGGTGTAATGATTTTGCCGTTGATAATTTTCAGTCTCTCGGTGTTCATGAATCTATCGAAGCGTTTTCAGGTGTTGTTGGTGTAGTGGCCAGTGACATGCTCCACCGTCGCAGTCGGTATCCGTACGTAGCATAGAATACCAAATAGAGGTAGCAAGGCAACAAAATCCAATAGGCCGTGCGCAGGTCATAGTGATCGGCATAGTAGCCGTAGACGAGCGGAAGGATGGCATTGCCAGACAGTCCCATAATCATGAGGGCAGCACCGGTTTTTATGAAGCGCCCCACGCCATCGAGGGCCAGCGGCCACAGTCCGGCCCAAATCATCGAATTGGCAAAGCCCAGCAGCACAACAAACCACAACGAGATGTCTGTCGTATGCCCCAGCACGCGAACGTGTCCATGGGTGTAGATAATCAAGAAGGTGAACACTACGCCAAGCATGGTGCAGCACTGAAGAGCCCTCACCTGGGTGATTATTTTGGGGATTAGTGTCACCCCCAACAGGTAGCCGCAGATCTGGGCAAAGAGTGTGTACGAAGGAAACACCTTGGCTTCGGATAGCGAAAGCTGCATGGATCCCGCATAGCCCACAATGGTGTCGACAGCAATCACCTGCGCACCCACGTGAAAAAAGATTGCCACGGCGCCCAGCACCAGTTGAGGGAACCGGAAAATTTCGACAACACGTGAACGACTGGTGTTCGTCTCCACGCTGTCATCGCTTTCGTCGGTATTGATTTCCGGCAGCGGAGAGATCCGAACCAGAAACCCCAGTGCCACCAGCACGATGCCCACAATGACATAAGGAGGAATGACGCGTTCAATAAATTCGTCGAGCGCAGCGTCTTTCTGCGATGCGGTCATGCCGGGCAGTTGGGCCACCATGTCGTTGTCGGTGGCGCGAAGAATGACCGCTGCCAACAACAACGGTGCGAGAATGCCCGCGGCTTTGTTGCAGATGCCCATGATGCTGAAACGCTGTGCTGCCCTTTCTTTCGGACCCAGAATGGTGATGTAGGGATTGGCCGCCGTTTGCAGAATGGCCAGGCCGATGCCGATGGTGAACAAGCCCATCAGAAACAATTCGTAGGTTCTTGTCAACGCCGATGGAACAAAGATGAACGCGCCAAGGGCCATGGTGAAAAAGCCGATCATCATGCCGGCTTTAAACCCCGTGCGCTTCAGGAGCAACGACGAGGGAATGGCCATCACGAAATAGGAGATGTAGAACGCGAACGCCACCAGATACGATTGAAAGTTGGTGAGCTCGCAGGCAATTTTGAAGTAGGGGATGAGGATGGCGTTGATCCAGGTAACGAACCCGAAGATGAAGAAGAGCCCGCCCACAATCAGGATAGAAAAATACATATCCCGGCTGCTGATGGAGCCAGCCTGTACTGTTGCTGCAGGTTTGTTCATTGATCGTTCATGAAGGCAGAAGTCGAAAACCGTTCAGGACGAATGTAACAAAATGCAAAACAAAATCAGCAAAGGATTATGTGTGCGACAAACACACATGTTGACGCGGCATCGATTGAAGATGGCCGGTCACACCGGCATCACAACAGTTAGCAATGTGTTTGGTGTGTGCACAAAACACACACACCATTGCTATCATATTTTTTTTTATATCACTTCCGGACGATGGGCTACTAACGTGTGTGTCGTGTCATCTTGCCTGCGTTGTTGAAACGATAGGAGTGAACTTCGCCGCGGGTGTAGATTTCCAGGATGTAACCACCGTTGCCGGCGCGACGGAACAGGTGCGCATTTTCCCAACCTTTATATTCCGCGCCCTGAAGCGTCTTTCTCAGCGACTCCGGAGCTTCGTTGGCCTTGATGCGCGTACGGCTGCTGTATTCTGCTTCATCTTCTGACGCGATATCATCTGAATGGGTGCGTTCCATACGATCGCTGTTTTCTTTTGGAGATTTCTCGTTTTGCTTTACGTTAGAAGCCAATTGGGCATAGGAAGTGGTCGCGAAAAGGCTTCCGGCAATGAGTAAAAGAGAGAGTTTCATGTAGTAGAGGGTTTTATGTATAGAGAGGGTCAAAGACAAATCCGTGCCACGCTGGAAGGACGCGATAGCCATAAAAAAAACAACGCAGAGGCACTAGCTGGTTTTACCGTGATGAATATGTTACCCAGTGAAACGTTTTTGCCGAATAAATTCTACAATGGTGGCAGCGGAGGGCAGGCTGTTTTGATGTCATTCCACTCCAATACGGAAAAGCCAACGGAAAGGTTATTGGTTGTGAAAAAACTTGTGGTCGCGCCGGATTCGAGCAAATCGGATTTGTGAAGCCGAATATCGACCAGGCTTCCAGGAGTGATTGGGAACTTCAGTTCTAGGGAGTCGTTTTTTTGAAGCCGTGGAGTGCAAATTCGTGCCATACGATCGCTTGGACAAGGGCCATAAAAAATCAACGCTATTCTCGTCTAAGCTCGTAAAAAGAACAATTTGGTGCTGTTGCAATCCATGAATGCGCTCCTTGAAAAGGCAATCGCAAAAAGTAAGGCAGAAGGAGATAAGGCTGAATAGGCGTCCAATCCGCCGAAAGTGTCTATTTTAGTACATCCTTCCGTGAGCAGGAAAAAAATATTATTTTTAGACCGCTATTAACGTTTGTTCCATACCCCCGATGAAAGGTTTTTGTTTGACGCTCCTCACGTGCCTGGTCTGGGGTGTAGCCGTTGCTCAATTTGAAAAAAACTATGTTCCGGCCCCGTTGCAGGACACCATTCCGCCCGCCACACTTGCCACGCTGAAGGCCAAACTGGCGGCCGACAAAGCTCGCGTTGCCGAGCCTTCAAAAGAAGTAAGCAACTACATCAAGGAGTTGTATGACAAGCGCGCCAACTTTGTGATCGACCAGTTCAACGAAGATTATATTCTGACAGACGAAACACTGTCGCCCTACCTGCAGTCTGTACTTAATAACATCTATGCGGCCAACCCGGCGTTGCCGCGCGAAACAAAAGTCTATGCTCACCGCAGCGAGGCCGTCAACGCCATGAGCTATGGCGAGGGCACCATTGCGTTCACACTCGGCCTGTTGTCGCGTATGGAGACCGAGGCGCAGGTGGCGTTTGTGCTGTGTCACGAGCTGGCTCACTACCACACACACCATTCCGATCTCAAGGCCGCTGAAGTGGCGCGGTTTCTTTTCGACCCCGAAACAAAAAAGAAGGTGAAGGAAATTGAGAAAAACGAGTTTGGGCAGTACACACGCCTCACCAAACTGGTAGGCTCATTCGGCATGTCCATTACCCGCCACGGTCGCGACAAGGAATTTGAAGCCGACTCGCTGGCCCTGCGCTACTATCTCAACACCACCTACGACCTGCAAGCCCCGGTGCGCACACTCGAAATTCTGGACAGCGCCGACGTGGAACCCTTCCGCACCAACCTGGACCTGCGAAAACATTTCGACTTCAAAGCCTATCCCTTCAAAGAGCGCTGGTTGACCTATGCACCGTCGAACACCTGGCATGCTAACGAGGATGCCGACAGTTTGCACACGCACCCCAGCTGCACCAGGCGCATTGTGGCTATCAAGCGTCAACTGCTCACGGCCCAAGGGGCTAACCGAAAAGCAATCGACTATGGGACGGAACAAAGCGATGCAATGCGTCGTCGCAGCGAGTTTGAAATTGCTGTGTCGAGATATCATTTTGGAAACTATGGTCGCGGGTTGTTTTTGTATCTCGCGCTGGCAGAGCGTTATCCGGAAAATGCCTATGTGCACGCCATGATTGGCCAGGGACTCTATCAGCTTTACTGGTATCAGAAAAATCATGAGTTGGGCAAAGTGTTGTCACTGCCCGATGCCCGTTTCGAAGAGAACTACGATCGCTATTTGTCGTTTGTGCACACGCTGCGGCTGATGGAACTGGCCTCGTTGTCGTATTATTATTCCAGCACGCAACGCGAGCGCTTTGGGGTGCAGGAAGATTTGCTCTACGCCTGTTGGCTCAGCAGTAAAACAGAAGTGAGTCAGAGCGATCCGGGCAAGATCAAAACCGAATACATCGCCAACTTTCCACAGGGCAGATATTTGTCGAAGATGAAATGATCCCTCATATACCTATCAATACTTAACCTATCCAACGTTTTAAAATTATGAAGAAATCAATTTTTCTGTTATGCCTCATCGGATGTTTGTGGCAGACGGCCACCGCCCAAACACTAAGCAAAACCGTGACGGGCGATGTGAAAGTGAGAAACACCGGCGCCATTCTGCAGAACGGCCAGGTGAAAGGATACTACACGTTCTACAATCTTGAGAAACAAGATCGCAAGAACAACAACTACATGTTGAGCGTAACGGATGAAAATCTGCGCGAGATCAATTCTGTTAACATCGTGCGGCCCAATTCCTATTTGCTCATGGATGCCTCGTTCAACGGTGAAGCGTTTGGATTTTTGTTTTATGACATGCGCGAAAGAACGCTGGAGATCATTGGTTATGACCGCACGTTGAAGGAAACCAATAAGGTTACCAAGACCCTGAAGAACAAATATGCAAACGCGATGTATGCCTACATCGCCCAGGGACATGAACCGATGCAGTCGTTTTTGATTGCTGTGCCCAACAAAGGTTTTATGTACTATGGCATCAAGGAGGAATCGAAGAGCGATTTTGAAGTGGAGTTTTATGACAACACCATGAAACGTTCATGGACTTCATTCGGCCCCGACGATAAGTTTGACTTCGAAACGGCTATGGAAGCTTTTCAGGATGAGCAGTATGTGGGGTCTACCATCATCAAAAGAACGTCCGTGCTTTCGAGCGACATCGACATCGACCTGTTGGTACAAAACATCGGCGACGGAAAAACCGTTTTCCGCATTCCGATGGAATCGACCAAGTATAAAATGATGCTGGCCAAAGTCTTCTTCGACAAGGCCAAGCAGCAGTTCACCATCTTTGGCGAATATTTCGACAAGAACGAGAACGTGATCAAGAACCAAAGCCAGGGTTTCATTGCCGTGGTGGTGGATATGAAAGGAAAAATAGTATCGGAACGGACCAACTCGTGGACCGCCGACATCAACAAACTGGTGGCCGCCAAAGACAAAGAAACGTTTGAAGATACCAACATTCTCTTCCACGATTTTGTGCGCACCAGCGATGGCCAGATCTTTGCCATTGGCGAGCAATACAGAAGAGGCGGCAACCCCATGACAGGTATGCGTATCCTGGTCTACAACCTCGTGGTGTTTCAGTTCGACGCCGACTTCAGCATCAAGAAACTGCACGTGTTCGAGAAAGACAAGAACGCCTTCACGTTCCCGCAAGGCTTCATCATAGCGTCGGCAAAAATGCTTTCCTATGTGGCCAAATCGATGAACGCATTCGACTTTCAATTCCTGCAAACGTCGGCAGACAAAAACACGTTTGTCGTGAACTACATCAACTACGATCGCGAGAAAGGACAGAAAGCCAAGAACGTGCTCGGCTCCGTGATCTACACCCCCGAAAAAGTGTTCGCTGTCGACAAGCTTCCCCTCACGCGGTCGTCGACAGAATATTATGTTTATCCCGCCAAGGAGGGCTATGTGATGGTGAGCGAATACTTTAAGAAAGAAAAACGCATCGACAACAGGTTGGAAAAATTAAACTACTAACTGTAGCAAAAAAAAATAAAGGCCCGCCCCGATATTCGGAGCGGGCCTTTTGTTTTACAAGACCGTTGTACAGTTTCGTTCCAAAGTCCGCATAGTCGCCGGGGTGGCAGACTATGCGGCGACGCGGATATCTTCGGGCCTTTGTTTTTGTATACACTACTCTAACGCCTGGCGAAAATCTTCCAGCAGATCGTCCACATCTTCAATGCCGGTCGAAAGTCGGATGAGCGACTCGGGGATGTTCATTTCTGCTCGGCGTTGGGGACCGAGTTCGAAGAAAATGGTCTGGGCCACCGGTATCGCCAGCGTGCGTGTGTCGCCCAGGTTGCTTGACTTGATCACGATTTTTAGTTTGTTCAACACCGACAGGTAGTCAACGCCTTCTTTCAGGGCGAAGCTTATCAATCCACCAAACCCGGTGAAGAGTGTTGCTGCGCGATCGTGCTGCGGATGACTTTTCAGGCCGGGATAGTTCACACGTTCAACCTTGGGGTGTTGTGCAAGATAGTTTGCCAGGGTTTGGGCATTTGCGCATGTGCGCTGGAGCCGGAGGGCCAACGTTTCGGCGCCTACAGAAATGCTATGCGCCGCTTCGGGCGAAAGGGTTCCGCCGGCGTCGCGCAAGCCTAGCTTTCTGATCTGAACAAGGCCTTGCTGTGCAGGGGCAATCTGGTTTCGGAAGGTGGTGGCAATGTTGGGAAAACCGATCCAGTCGAACAGGCCCGTGTCAGTCACACATCCGCCGAGCGCGTTGCCATGTCCACCGATGTATTTTGTGAGCGAATTGATGACGAGGCTTGCGTTGACGTTGATGGGCTTGAACAGGTAGGGCGACGTCATGGTGTTGTCGACGATGTAGAGGAGTTTGTTTGTCTTGCAAAAATCGCCGATGGCCACCAGGTCTGGGATCTGTGTCACGGGGTTGGCAATGGTTTCTACAAACACCATTTTCGTATTGGGTTGGTGAGCCGCCACCACGTTGGCAACTTTTGTGGCGTCCACAAAAGACACTTCAATGCCAATGCCCATCAGGGTGTGAAAGAAGTTGCGTGTGTTTCCAAAAAGAAAGCTGCTGGCGATGATGTGGTCACCCGCCCGGATCAATGCCAGCAGGGTGGCGGAGATGGCGGCCATGCCCGTAGAGAACGCAACGCTGTCGCGGCCATTTTCCATTTGTGTCACTTTCTGCTCAAGAGCCGCCACCGTCGGGTTGCCTTGCCGGGAGTAGGCAAAACCCTTTTGCTTGTTCTGGAACACGTTGATGAGGTCGTTCACATTTTCGTAGCCCCAGGTGACGGCCGTGTGAATCGGTTGGTGCAGGGCTCCGAATTCGGGCTTGCGCAGTCGGTCTGAATGAAGAATGGTGGTGGTGAAACCGGGTTGTTTGGGCATGTCGTTGCTATTTCGAAATGGAATTTTTTGAATCGCCAAATATCTCATAAAATCAGGCTTTCACCATAGCATCAGATACTAGTATTTTCAGCAGATCAGTTTTGCAGGTGCGTCAATGAAATACGATTTTCCGGCGTTCACACGACAACCAAGACCCGCGCCCGGCAAAAAAAAAGACGCCTTTTCCGGTATAGGTCCCCCCAAGTTTTCATATCTTAGAAGAGCCCATCCATTACTAGACTTGTGACTAAATGCATCATTCTTTTGATGCTTTTACAGCTCCCTATTGCTGTAACGGCACAGGAGTACTTCTTTAAAAAGTACCGTGTAGACGAAGGCCTGCCCAGCGATATTGTGAAAGGCTGCACGCAGGATGCGCTCGGCTATTTCTGGATCGCCACCGACCAGGGCATCGCTAAATACGACGGCGTTAATTTTACTACCTATCGCGATGCCATACACGGCGACTACGCAAAAGGTTTTTTCACTACCCGCAACGGCAGGCTCCTGGCGTATAGCGATCTCGACCTCGTCGAAATTCAGAACCGCGGCGACACCGTTTCCTTTAAAAGCCTGTGCCCCGTGGCGCGCATTGCAAACGACACATGTCTTTCTTATCCCAAACTTCTTTTCGAAGACATTCAAGGCGACCTGTGGGTGAGCGAGTCGCAAGCC
Organism: Chryseolinea lacunae; assembly: GCF_016735595.1. Taxonomy (GTDB): domain Bacteria; phylum Bacteroidota; class Bacteroidia; order Cytophagales; family Cyclobacteriaceae; genus Chryseolinea; species Chryseolinea lacunae. Next base: position 385,309 of record NZ_JAERRB010000005.1, on the reverse strand, counting down.
GTAGTGCGGCTTCGCGGCAAAACACTGAAGCGCTTCGGGTTTGACATCGCCAACCGGTCGACACAATTTTTGAGAGCGTTTTCATTCTTCGAAGACAAACGCCACACGCTGTTCATCACGTCTCTGCAGGGCAACGTGTTTCGATACAATGCGCGATACGACGAATTTGAGAGCGTTGACCTGAAGTTTCCGGCCGGCGTAGAGTTTGTGTCCGTTGTGAACAACACGCTCGTGATCGGCGCATCCGACGGCGTGTATCGGGCCGATCTTCCCGAAGCAGGTGGCGTTAAAGCACCCAAGCTCGTGCTTGGCATCTCCCTTGTGTCGTTTGTTCGCGAGCTTCACGGCGACACGTATTTTGTGGCCACACGCAGCAACAAACATTTCATGGCGAATCTCGACAACGGCACGTTCACAGCCATTTCGTATCCCATCAACAACATCAACCACGTTTACCGTAGCAAAGAAGATGATCTTTGGATTTCCGGAAACGATGGATTGGTGGTGATGAAGGAAAACCTGTTTCGCGGAACCGACGAGAATGTGTCGGACTTCATTGAGTGTATTGCCGAGGATGCTGCAGCGGGCATAGTCTACTATGCCACACGGCGCACATTGTATGCCTTCGATCGCGCTACAAAAAAGAACACGGTCGTGCTCGATATTCCTTCGGGCTACTTTCAATCAGTGGTCTTCACAGAGGAAGGTCTGTGGGTGGCCAACGCATTCAAAGTGTTCCTGCTGACCGGACAAAAAATAAAAAAACAATATGACCTGAGCGCCCACGGTCGCTTTGTGACCACGCTCACGCGCGATGCTGCCGGAACAATCTGGCTCACCGTTCCGGGCAGTCCGAAGGTGTATGGCATCGGCAAGGATCTGGTGCTGCGGCAATTTAACATTCCTCTGGGGCGCTCGGGTGTTGTCAATATGATTCGCGAAGGTAACAGGGGTATGTATGTGGCGTCGGCAGGAAAGGCGAGTTATCTTTTCTTCAAAGGCCGCGCCGACACGGTGTTTCACAACGCGAGTGTGCCGGTGACTTTTGCTATGCATCCTGATTTTAATGTGACTGATTTTGTGGTTACCCCCGACGACCTGCTCTGGCTAGCCACCTCAGAGGGACTATTGAAATATGACGGCCTTCAACTCCATAAAGTAGACCTGGGCCAACGCTTTGCCCAGTTGCCGGTGAAAGCCATTCACACCTACGCGGGAAACAAACTTTTGGTTGCCAACGCATTCGGCATGGCGTTGTTTGATCGCATCGCCGGCACAACCGACTTGTTTAATGAAAGTTCAGGATTGTTGTCGAACACCATCACGCCGCGCGGACTTTTTGTGGACCGTTGCGAAAACGTTTGGGTCGGCACGGCAAAGGGATTGTGCTATAGCACGCGGCCGCTAACGGTGTTGAGCAAAACATCCGCGCCACAATTCACCCAGGTGCGTGTGAATGGAAAAAACGCAAGCCTGCGCGGCGACACCCAAATTGACTATGGCAGCTTTTTGTCTATCCACGTTTCGTCCATCACGTTTCCTGAAAATGAAGTGATCTTTCAATACCGCATTGTTCCCGGCGAAGCATGGGCCACGACTTCGGCAACGGAACTTCATTTTTCGGGCCTGACTGCCGGCGCTCACACGGTGGAAGTGCGCGCAAAAAAGAATGGTCCCTTTGTGTGGAGCAATTCTTCGCACCTTCATTTCACGATTGCCAAACCCTTCTGGCAACGGTGGTGGTTTTTTGGTCTGTGTTTGGTGGCCGCCGCGGTGCTGGTGGTATTGACGTTTGTTGGCGTGAATGCACGCAACAGAAAGAAAAGCCACGCCATGCAAAGGCTCATCGACGCGCGCACAAACGAACTGCGCATCAGCAACGAAGAGCTCATTCAACTGAATCTTGAAAAAAATAACCTGATTGGCATCGTGGCCCACGACCTCCGAAACCCCTTGCAGCAAATAACGGGATTGATCTCGCTGGTGAGAATGAACAGTCAGGCCGACGATGAAACGAAAACCTATCTGAACCTCATGGGAACCAGCGTTGAGCGCCTCGACTCTATGATCGTGAAAATTCTGGACGTGAATGCCATCGACTCACGGAAACTTAATCTGACACTGGAAGACGTGAACCTCTCCGACATTTGCAACACCGTGGCCGATCGCTACAGGCACGAGGCCATGAAGAAGCGAATTTCGATTGTGAAAAATATCGACCCCGGAGGGTATGTGAGCGGCGACAAAGTTTATCTTGAGCAGGTGGTGGAAAACCTGCTCTCCAACGCCATCAAATTTTCGCCTTTCGATCGCAACGTGTATGTGAACCTGCGCACCAGCACCGACAAGGTGGTTTGTGAAATCAGAGACGAAGGCCCGGGCTTGAGTGTGGAAGACAAACAAAAGCTCTTTGGAAAATTTCAAAAGCTAAGTGCCAGACCCACGGCCAACGAAACATCGACCGGGCTGGGGCTGTCTATCGTGAAAAAATTTGTGATCGCGATGGATGGCGACATTCAGTGCGAGAGCGAACCGGGCAAGGGTGCCGCCTTTTCCATCTCGTTTGCACGCCGCCGGGTCGACACCGACACACGAATGTATGGCACAGGCTAGTGCGTGCCCGGTGCCGGGAATTTTTTGGAAGCATCGTCAATCACAAGCACCCAGTCTTTTCCGTCGTGCGGCGGTGTGAACGATTGTGTGTTGTTACCCTTCGCAGGCTTTGCAGCGACGGCTTTTCCCGTTCGCGGATCGAACCACCACACGGTTTTGCTGGTGCCGCCAATCTTACCAAGATTAATTTTCACCGTTTTGTTTTGGGGCAGATAAACAAATGCATAGGCACCGTTGCTGTCGCGTGTGGCAATAATCTTGTCGACATAGTTTGTGCCGGTGGCGGAGGCGATGAGCGTTTGGTCGGGAATGCGACTGAAATACGGTCGCGACAGCATGAGATCTTTCAGGTATAACATCTCGCTTGCACCTGCTGCGCGCGCGGCCTTTTGCCAGGGAATAATTGTGTCGCCGGGGTTGATGGGAGGGTTGAGTGCCGTGTTCATGAATTGCCAGATCTGGTGATGCCCATAGGTGACACCGCAGGCTCCGGCAAACACACCGCGATAGATGCGGGCACGCACATCGTAGGCCGTGAAGTAGCCTCGCGAAGCACGCGTCCATTTTCCATCCCAGGGATTGACGGGATGATCTTCATAGCAAGGCTCCATGTCGAGTGTTGGTTTCGTTGGCGTGAGGGCGAGATCGCGTGTCACATAGTCCCACGCTTCGGCCTCTCGTGAACCATGACCGGATTGAAACGCATTCATGTCGAGCCATGCGGCATCGTGTATCTGCTGCGATGTGGAAAAGGAACCTCCGGCCGGATGGTAGGTGATGAACGCCTGTTTGCCCAACACACTTTCGATGCCCTTGGCCATGGCTTTCCAAAGGCTGCGATCGTCATAGTTCTTCCTGGTGCCTTCGCGCTCGGAAGTATACACAGCAGGACGGTCGCCGCCAAGAATCCAGAGAATGTTCCAGTCCTTTGCATAACGTTTTGCCAGCATGGCGCCATAGACCTCTGCATTCTTCTCGTTGAAGATTTTCGGACCATCGCCCCACATCGGCGTCACCTTGTCGCCCCACGTGGGCAGCAGGCCGATATACATTCCTTTCGCGGCGGCGGCGCGGATAACAAAGTCAACATGATCCCAATAATCATATTCGTAGGCACTCTTTGGATCGGTGCCCGGTGTTTCCAAAAGCTGTGTGGGATCTTCATTGTTCAACGGCACATCGCCATAGCGATTGGGTTGACGAATGCCGTTAAATTCGGCGAGGGCTACCACCTGCAACACGTTGTAGCCTTGTTCGCTGCGTATCGCAATAAATTCCTCGGCTTCTTCGCGCGTGAGGCGGTGAAACAATTCCCAGTCGGTGTCGCCCAACCAGAAGAAGGGTTTGCCGTCGTGCGTGGCAAGGAAGCGGGCGTTGTCGCTTACTTTAATCTGTGCTTTTGCCGTGCACAGCACCAAGAGCATGAGCATGCCTGTCGAAATTCTGGCGAAGGTGGAGGGTGTTTTCATAGTGGGTTTATGGTCGAGAGCGATATTAAATATGGGCATAGGTTTGACTCGGTGCAAATTGTTTTTCTTCGTGGTTTTTCCTGCCAGCTTTATTGCGATCCAATGTGCCGTTTTTACCACACTAAATTTTTTTTCGGCATGGATGGCGAAAATATTGCGGTCCCCCGCAGCCAACGTGCGGGCTGAGAAGTTCTGTCTTTTTCAGAAACTTTTAGTGTTCCTTTTTGCGCTCACCGAATGGATGCGGCGGCGGTGCCTGTGAACCGTCGCAACCGCAGTGTTGATGGGACGTTGCGATAATTTACTCGTCCATATATCGTCCATATATCGTCCATATATCGTTCGTGCCTGGTTCATGGACTGGCTGTGGAAGAACTTTTGTGGTGGTGAAGTATGAGGCAAACGGCAAGCGCTGAAGCCGTGGGCTTGTTGTGAAGGAGGTAAACAAATCAGGCCGCTGCAGAGGTTTGGTTGTTCTCTCCTTCATTATGATATGGCCCGTTGTTTTTATAAATTTACAATCCGACCTAAACCTATTGCGTAACGATGACCTCATTCACCAGGCAAGTCCTCTTGCTGTTTGCACTATCGATTGTTTTGATCGCTTGTCAACAAAAGAAAACATTCACCCTGCCCAAAGCCGATGCCGACAACGGCGGGCTCATTTTGCCCGATGGCTTCGGAGCGTTGGTGGTGGTGGATAGCCTTGGCCTTACGCGCCACCTGGCCGTGAACGACAACGGCGACATCTATGTGAAAATGCGCATCATCGATCGCGATTCCGGAACGGTGGCCTTGCGCGATACCAACGACGATGGCCGTGCCGACATCATCCAACGTTTTGGCGACTATGAAAACGACGGAAGCTTTGCCACCGAAATGCGCATTCACAACGGCTATATCTATTTCAGTTCGGAGCTGCGTGTGTACAGGCAAAAACTGACGCCGCCCAACCTCATTCCCGATGGTCATTCGGAAATCGTTGTCATCGATCCCTATCCGCTTCGCTGGCACAATGCCAAATCGTTGGCGTTCGACAACAAGGGGGCGATGTATGTCACGTTCAGTGCGCCCACCAATGTGTGTGAAGATTGGTCGTCGGTATCGGGCAAGTCTACGGAGTTTGTGAAGGGACAATATCCCTGCGAGCAATTAAAAGCCTTTGGTGGCATCTGGCAGTTTGATGCCAACAAGTTGCAACAGTCGCAGTCGGATGGACGGTTGTATGCCACCGGGTTGAGGAGTGTTGTGGCCATCGCGTGGAACGAAGCCGACAGTGGCCTCTATGCCGTTCAGCATGGACGTGATTATTTGTCGGGCCATGATCCGCTGCATTTCACGGAATGGGAAAACGCCGTGCTCCCGGCAGAGGAGTTTGTGAAGATCAAAAACGACAGCGACTTCGGCTGGCCCTACACATACTACGATCCCTTTAAACACAAGCGAATGATCGCGCCCGAATATGGAGGCGACGGCGAAAAGGAAGCTACCGGCTATGAAGATCCGCTCATGGGACTGCCGGCACATTGGGCGCCCAACGATTTGCTGTTCTACAAAGGCGATCAGTTTCCGGCGCGCTATAAGAAGGGCGCCTTCATTGCATTCCACGGGTCGACCAACCGCGCGCCCTACCCGCAGGGGGGCTACATCGTGGCGTTTGTTCCTTTCGAGAACGGAAAGCCAACCGACCACTGGGAAGTTTTTGCCGATGGCTTCGCCGGCGTGGACACCATTGCCAGCATGGCCGACGCCAAATACCGACCGATGGGATTATCAGAAGGACCCGATGGCTCACTCTATGTGTCGGAGTCGAAGAAGGGAAAGATCTGGCGCGTTCTGTTTACCGGCGATCGCACAAATTTTGGAAACGCCCAGCTTGCCGCCATGGAGAAAAGGAAATCAAGATCGTATCTAAAAATACCGGATGAGAAAGCTGACCGGTTGACTGTTAAATAAGTCTATTAGCCGTTTTGATTATTTGACATCCTGACTCAGGCTGTGGTGAGATGATTCTGGAATCATGGAAAAAAACGCCGTGATCATACTATGTCTTGTTGAGAATTAGATCACGGCGCCTGTTGTTAACGTGTGATGATTTGCTTTAGCGTTTCCAATGGCACATGGTCGCCGACAAATTTTCCATAGTGAGCCATCTTGATTTTTCCGGCTTCGTCGATGATAAATTCGGCGGGGATTCGTGTGGCGTTGCCGTCTTGCTTGAATTCTTTTTCGAAAAGTTTTTTACCGCGCTTCACTTTGTCGAGCAGGCCGTTGCCCAGGCTGCGCATCATTTTCAGCAACGAGCGTTCCACACCATAGGTGTTGTAGAGCATGTTGTCTGGATCGGATATGAAATGAAAGGGATACGTTTTGTCGCCCAGATATTCTTTCATGCGGGCCACAGGTGATTCATAGACCATGGCCACCACCACCTGGTTGTCGCGGAAGAGGGATGCGTGGTTCAAAAGATCGTGGGTGCGGAGGTTGCACACCGGGCAGCCGGCGTTGCGTTCGAAGCTGAGGTAAACTTTTTGTCCGCGCAGCGATTGAAGATCAATTATTTTTCCGTTGACGTCGACCACGCGCAGGGCGGGAGCGGTTTGATTTTGGATAAGTTTCATACGATAATCAGATAGCGATTTGGGTATAATACCCGGACCACCCTTCCAATCACCCGTCGTTCTTCGAATAATTTTTACGCGCTTGTTCCAGGCATTTATATTTCTGATTGTCGAACGTGTGCGGGTTTTTATAGCCCATGGCTTCCACCAGCATTTCGCGTGAGGCACCGGATAGAAATGTTTTTGTGAGAAAGATCACACAGTGGCGGGTGAGGCGTTCGAAGAGGCGTTTCATGACGTTCTTGCTGCGCAGGCGTTCTTCGTGTTGTTCAAATTCCGAAAGCGTCATGTCTTCCAGTTCATAGTCGATGGCCAGCGGCAGCACACGTTTGGCGTCGCGCAGGCGTTTCAGCCACAGGTTGTGGGCCACAGCAGTGATGTAGGTCTTGATGGATGAGGTGAGCATGAAATCTTCCTTTGGCACTTTTTCGAGAAGCACCAGAATGGTTTCCTGAAAAATGTCCTGCGCGTCGGCTTTGGTGCCGCTGTTTTTGCGGACAAAGCTTTCTATGCCGGGATAATAAAACGTGTAGAGCAGGTTGTAGGCGGCATTGTCGCGTTTTCGGAGTTCGTCGAGCATGTGGTTTTCAGGAATCATGACGTTTAATACCGTGCGGCGTGCAGCAATCACCCAAAACTAACGATTTTATTTTCCGGACAGCAAAAAAGCGTGGTCGGGCTGCGTGCCTGGCACCACAACACAGAATGGGTGGCTTTAGTTTTTTGGGCCGTCATTCTGGAAATTGGCCCGTTGTGGCTTTTTCCAGGATAATGAAGAGCAGGATCATACTCGGTCTGATAAAGCGACAGGAGACTTGTCTACAACGTTTTTTTGAGTTGGGATGTCGTTCGAATAAGTTACGTAAAGCGTTTTGTTAAATTGTCTTTTTTGTGCAGAAGTGCAAGCTCAGCAGGCGTCTGCCCGTTGTTGTTTTTTTCGTGAGGCGAGAGCTTCGCGTTCAACAGGAGTTCGACGGTGTGTTCTACGCGCGCCCGCGACAACACGGCGTGGTGCAGCAATGTGTTTCCGTTCTGGTCCCGGAGACGCGTCATCTGGGTTTTGAAATTTTTTAGGAAAGGGGTTATCAAATCGCTTTCGTTTCTCTTTACGAGGTTGAAGATTAGCTCCGGGGTAGTGTCGACAATGTAGTGCAGGAGCCAGTGGGGGCGAAGCGAGAAAAAAGCCCGGAAGTGTTTCCGGTATTTGGTGTTGCTGGTGTAGCAGTTGAGCAGGTCTTTCACCACCGCAGGGGTTGTGTGTTTTGTGACCACGCGCACGTAGTGGCTCACGTGTTCGCTTTCATACGGGAAGAGCAGGGTGAGCCAGCGCACGTCAATAGCAGCAAGCCGGTTGAAGAACGAAACGGATTGATAAACACCATTGTCCGAGAAGGGCGACAATCCCAGGCAGATCATCCTCAGGATTGCTCTCTCCTGCAATTCTTTCAACCCCGGCGAGTCTCTCACGCACGTGATGTAAAGTGTGAATGGGTTTACGTTGGCGCCTGAGTCTTCCGTGTGATTTTTTTCAAGAACCCACGCAAATAGTGTGTGGCAGCATTTGTATTGGTCGATGTCGCGGAGGTAGCTCGTGGAGGTGACACCTGCACCGAGGTACATGCAGAGCCATTCCAGCGTGTTGGCACCGCCGTTGCCGGCATACGCTTTCTGACGCACAAGGTCGGCATTGGCCACCAGCGAGAGTCGCACTATTTCGGTGGCCGTGTCAAGACTGTCCTTGCCTTTCAGCGCGGGAATGTTTTGAATGAACATGGCCAGGTTGTAGGTGCCCAGTTCATCGTTGCCCAGCCGCTCGGCCGATGCGCCGTCGTGCACCAATTCCCGAAGGCTTTGCAGGATCTTACGCAAGTCAATGGCCGACGCATGGAGGTCGAGTTGTGCAAGCGTCTCGAATGCCGCTTTAAATTGTTCGTCAAGGGAAAAGCGTTTTCGCTCCGCGACCATATTTCGAACGCGCTGCCAGCTCGCCGTCTCTTCGTCGAGTTGCTCCCGGATGGAGGCAATGTTGTCTTTTAGTTGAAGATAGGCGCCAAGTGGGAAGCTGAGTTCATTCATCGCGGATGGTAAATATTTTAAAAAGGGAACTGCGGCCTGAATGCATATTCGTCACGCATGTGCCTAGCGCGATTTCCAATCTTTGAAGATAAAACGAAGCCCGTCAAAATACGCCACCACGGGAGAGGTCATGTGAGTTTCGGCGGGGTAGTATTTGTATTGGTGGGAGAGACCTTTTGGTGCGTGTTCTGTGAGCAGTGCATCGAACTTGAGCAGGTTGGTGTGGTAGGTGCTGTTGTCGGCCACACCTTCGCTGGCGTCGCTATAGAAAATGGTTTTAGTGAGTGTGGTTCCGGGCTTCAGGGTTTTGTCGGCAAGTTTCAGCACATAATCGTTGTCCCACCAGAACGAAGGACTGACGGCGATGTAGGCGTCGAACAGATTCGGCTGGGTGAGCAGGCAATGCACCGATGCAAGTCCGCCAAACGAATGGCCGGCAAATATGGAGAAGGGTTGTGTTTTGTAGTGTGTGTTGACGTAGGGCATGAGCTCATCGCGGATGAATTGCAGGAACGCCTTGTTGCCGCCGCTGGGTTTCATCCACGAGACAGCCGCCGTGTCGGGCTTTCCAAAATAGTTGGTGATGCTTTCGGTCGGCGTGAGGTCGCGTGTGCGTTTTGTGTTCACAATGCCCACCACAATCATGGGCGGAATGGCTTCCACATCCCAGCGCCCCAGGTAGTCGGCATACTGCGCCAGCATATCGAAATGACTTTCGCCATCCATAAGATAAAGCACCGGAAAACGTTTGTTCAGGTTCGATGAATCCCGCTTGGGAACGTGAATGAAAATCTGACGATCTTCTTTCAATATTTTTGACGCGAGCGTGACGACCTCGCTGGGTGTGGATTTGTAGGGAGCAGTGTGTTGAGCAACGGTGCTGAGAACGTGAGTGAAAAACAGTGCGGCAACAAGAAGATAACGTGCGGTCATTGTGCGTTGGATTGAAACACCAAGATACAAATTCGTCTGGTCGGGCAGCAAACGAAGTTGGCAGCTCCAAATATCCGGGAAACTCATCTGATCTCAAAGGTGCATAGAGACACACCATCGTTCACCGAAAAACTGATCTTTGTCACCTTCAAACACGATTTTAATCAGGAATTTCATTCCACCGGAAGCTTAGGTTGCGCCATGCAAACTGAAAACCCGGCTCGTTCAAAATCCACACCGCTGTATTACATTCAACTGGTGGTGTATGCCGGCGTGATTCTGTATGTGGGCAGAGACCTTTTCATCCCCGTAAGCTTCGCGTTGCTCATCAGTTTTATTCTGTATCCTGTTTGCCAGTGGCTGGAAACAAAGGGTTTTGGTCGGGCCACCGCCATCGCGATTTCGCTTTCGTTGCTGTTGGTGTTCGGCATCCTGCTCATGGTGTTGCTGGCAAGTCAGTTCATTTCGTTTCTCAACGAATGGCCGTCGTTGCAGGCCAAGTTTCAGCAGGCGTTGGCCGATGTGCGTTACCTGCTTGACGAAGGTCTTGGTATTGGGCCGGAACAACAAAAAAATATTATAGGCAAACTCTCGGCACAGTCGGGAAGCAATTTGTTCCGCGTCATTCAGAGTACGGTCACGGCCTCGGCGTTTTCGCTTTTGTTGCTGGTGTTGATTCCGGTATATGCCGTGCTCATCCTGTACTACCGTCGCTATTGGATGGACGTGTTGGCGCGCATCTTCCCAGCACAACAGCGCGAGCATTTGGTGAAGATCATTTCCTTGTCTATCGGCACCTACTATAATTTTGTGAAGGGCATGGTGATCGTGTATTTGATTGTGGGCACGCTCAACAGCATCGGGTTGTTGCTGCTGGGCATACCACACGCCATCTTGTTCGGTTTCATCGCGGCCATACTCACCATAGTTCCTTATGTGGGCATCGTTGCCGGTTCGCTGTTGCCCATGGCCATGGCCTGGATCACCTTCGATTCAATCTGGTACCCGCTGGGTGTGGTCGGTATCTTCACCCTGGTGCAATACCTCGAAGCCAACATCATATTTCCCATCGCCGTGAGCAGTCGCCTCAACGTGAACACGCTGGTGATGCTCCTCGTCATCTTTGCCGGTGGCATGCTTTGGGGCATGGCTGGCATGATCCTTTTTGTTCCCTTCGCCGGCATCGCCAAACTCATTGCCGACCAAAACCCCGCCTGGAAAACCATCTCCATGATCCTTGGCACAAACACACCACCAAACAAATGAGTTGTTGGTGGGGGAGTTTTGATTTTTTGAATTATTTCCATAACTACGTAATCCAATCACCCTCATCAACATTTGAAGCGTTTCCTTTCCATTGTCCTGTTAAGCGTGTTCCTATTCAACGTGATAGGATACCACCCCATGTTCTGGGCGTTGCGCTATCAGGCACGAATGGAAATGGCCCAGCGCCTCGACAGCGAAACCTACACCGCCGACGAAACCATCACCATCAAAGTTCCGCTCGCCGTTCCCTACAACACCTTCAACCCCGACTATGAGCGCGCGACGGGCACGTTCGAACACCACGGCGAATTCTTCACGCTGGTGAAACAAAAACTAGCGATGGACACCCTGTATGTTGTCTGCATCAAAGACCACAAGGAACGCCAGCTTCACGCCGCCATGACCGACTTCATCAAACTTTCGTGCGACATTCCGTCGGCGTCACAAAAGACATTAAAATTGCTGAGTGGTCTTATCAAAGACTACTTGCCCGCATCACCTTCGCTGCCGACGTCACAGCACCATAGCGTGGCGATGTTGTTCGGCACCGTGATCCACACAAACCTGTCAACTCGCGACCTGCCTGTGTTGACACCACCTCCTGACCTTCTCGCCTGAGCAAACGCATCGGCGAACGCCGCTCGTTAACATTTCTGAACGATGATACAAATGTGTTCGATGTTCAGCGTTTTGCATTTCTTTCCTGATACTCATGTTTGCAGAGATATATGCCGGCTTTGTTGCTGGATATGTTCATGCAGTCTATGAAGATCATTCATGTCGTCGCACATTTCTCTATACAAATTATTGAACAACCAAAACATCATACCCTTATGGCACACATTCAATTGCTCAACGACCAGCTTCCCGGCATCGTAGGTTTGCTGGACTACAGAAAAGAAACCGGTCAACCCCTCAGCGCGTTGGCGGAAATATTGTTGCGTGGCGAGTCCACGCTCACCAGCGGCGAGCGCGAAATGATAGCGTCGTATGTTTCTTATAAAAACGATTGTCATTTCTGTCACTCATCGCACGGTGCAGCGGCAGCGGCCCACCTGAACAAAGACGCCAACTTCATCGACGACATCAAACTGGGTTTTGTGAAGACCCAGGTGTCGCCCAAGCTGCGCACATTGCTCAACATTGCCGCGCATGTTCAGCAAGGAGGAAAGAAAGTAACGGAAGCTGACATTGCCGCGGCCCGCAGCGAAGGCGCCACCGATCGCGAGATTCACGACACCGTGCTGATCGCCGCCGCCTTCTGCATGTATAACCGCTACGTGGATGGACTCGGAACCTGGGCGCCACCCAACAACGAAGCCTATATGCCCATGGGCGAAAAGCTGGCCAAGCAAGGCTATATGTCGTTCTAGTTTTTTATAACGCCTTATCCACAACATCATGAAAATACCAACCGAACCCATCGGCAGCGTGCCACGGCCGGCCTATCTTGTTCAGGCGCTTGGCGCGTTTTCGAAAGGAGAGATAAACGTCCAGGAACTGTCGCGGCTCACCGACAAGGCACTGGCCGAAACCATTCAGCTGTTCGAGCAAACAGGCTCGCCCGTCATCAGCGACGGTGAGCAGTCGAAGCCAAGCTTTGTTACCTATCCCATCTCGGGCATGAAAGAGCTTGCGCCGGGAGGCGTGGTGATTCCGTTTGCCGATGGCCACACACGTCAGCTTCCAAAGCTCACGGCCGGTGCGTTTCGCTATCAGCAATATGCCAACAGCTATCTCGACAAAGCGAAAACACTCACCAAACTTCCCGTGAAGCAGGCGGTGATCTCGGCGTCGGCCATCAGCCTGCTCTATCCGCAGGAGGGCATTGCCGGCTACACGCGCGAACAGTTTATCGCCGACCTGGTGAACGAAGCTGAAGCCGACATCCGGAAGTGTTTGAACAATGGCGCCTACAATGTTCAGATCGATTTCACAGAAGCGCGTCTGGCCATCAAGCTCGATCCGTCCAAAGGGTTGCTCAAGATGTTTATTGATCTTAACAACCAGGTGCTCGACCGTTTCACAGCAGATGAACGCAAGCGACTGGGTGTGCACTCATGCCCTGGGGGCGATCACGATTCAACACACAGTGCCGACGTGCCCTATGGCGATTTGCTTCCCCTGCTGTTCGAACTGCACGCCACAAATTTCTATCTGGAATATGCAGGCGAAAAAGACAAGGCCGGCGTGCTGGCCGCCATCAAAAAATCGTTGAAGCCCGGACAACGTGTGTTCCTGGGAGTGACCGACGTGCTGAACCCACGCGTGGAAACACCCGAAGAAATATGCAACCTTATTGTAGACGCCGCCAAAGTGATTCCCGCCGACCAGCTGGGCACCTGCGACGATTGTGGCTTCTCACCCTTTGCCGACGACGTGTCGACCGCGCGCGAGATTGCCTTCGCCAAAATCAAGGCACGCATAGAAGGCACCGCGCTGGCCGAAAAGAAACTTGCATAACGAACATAAGCCAAACAACAAACACCGATGCCGCACATACCCCTTGACGAAAAACTGCCGGGCATCACCGGCATTCTCAATTTCCGAACCGACACCGCGCTACCCATCCGCGAGCTAACCCAAACCCTGCTGCGCGGACCATCGACGCTCACTGAAGGCGAGCGCGAACTGATCGCCACGGTGGTGTCGCACGGCAACGAATGCAAGTTCTGCACCGCGGCCCACACCGCCGCCGCCGACATTTTGCTGGGCGAAAAGGAAACCGCCGAAAAAGTGAAACACGATCCAGACCACGCCCCCGTGAGCCCGAAGATGAAGACACTGCTGGCCATTGCCCGTGCCGTGCAGGTGAGTGGAAAGAACGTGACCATCCAAATGGTCGACAACGCAAAAGCTGCTGGCGCCACAGACCTGGAGATTCACGACACCGTGTTGATCGCCGCGCTGTTCTCGCTATACAACCGCCTCGTAGACGGCTTCGCCAGTGTGACACCGGCCGAGCCTGCGTTCTATGAAAGGCTTGCGGTGATTTTGAAAGACAAAGGCTATTTGCCTTCGGAGAATCGGTATGCGGGATTGAAGGGGTGACGCCATTGATATGCCCATGTTGGTGGGACACCAACATGGGCATATTTTGAAATGGTGTCCACCAACAAATGCATTAATACACGATTGTTTTTGATGGGAAACGATATGATATTAGTCCGGAGTTTGTTGTAAAAAATCGTTGTAAATAAATGAAGGACCGGATCAAAGTTGCAGGCGTTATCACCTATGATGGACATAGCAGGCCGTGTTCCGGCACGATTAACATTCTGAACATGTCTGATAAGCAGATGTATGCGAGTTGGCAAATGGCGCACGAGGGCGGTGACGCTATCGCAGGTGTTGCCCGGAATTATTTTGTTGGAGACAAGACGCATACTGAGGACGAGTTGTTTGCAAAAGTGATAGCGGATATTGTGAACTATCGGATTTTGCGCAAGCGTGTTTTTTCGGCCGTGACCATATTAGATCTATGATGATTTTTGAACCACGCATAAAGGCGGTGTTATGGTTGATCGCTTGCCTCTTCCTGTCAGGCTGTGGACGATCGACAAAGGAGAATCGGACGCGGGCTCCTATCGATGCGAACCCTCACACCGAAGTGCACCTTCTCACTGATGTGAACCTTGAAGAACTTAAGACGCTAGACATTCCCCTGGGCAAACCGCAGCCAGGCGATTGGCTTGATGTGCAAGCGGAGCCGGGGCAACCCTTCGAAACCTACATCAAGTCCAACCCCGTTTCTACCAACGCGCGCCAGAACAAAATCTACTTGCAGCCCTGGGGAACATTCACGGCCACGCAAGAGGCAATGCTGGAACACACGGCTGACTATCTCACGATTTTCTTCGGCCTTGAAACCGTGATGCTGCCGACAAAAAGCGACGACAACATTCCCGCCACTGCCCAACGGCAACTATACGGAGGACGGCGTCAATTGCTCACCACCTATCTGCTCGACATTCTTCAGGACAACATTCCCGACGACGCCATTGTGGTGATGGCCATTACCTCGGCCGATCTCTATCCCAGCAACGACTTTAACTTTGTTTTTGGCCAGGCCCGATTGAAAAAACGCGTGGGCGTTTCGTCCATCTACAGACTTGAGTCGGAGGACCCGCACGTGGGCCTGATGCGCCTCATCAAAACAGGTTCGCACGAAATAGCGCACATGTTCTCATGCCAGCACTGCACCTATGCCCGGTGTGTCATGAACGGATCGAACAGTTTGCCTGAGTCAGACTTCCGCCCCAACCGCCTGTGCTACGATTGTCATCGGAAGTTGTTTTGGAATCTGGGCTTTGATGTGAAGCGTCGAGTTGCGAACCTGAACAACTTCTTTGTGAGGCATGAATTGAAAAGTGACTATGACGTTGCGTCGAGGGACTCGAAGGCGTTGGGATTTTGAATGATGGCGGGGATGCGAATGTGCGGCCATGGCGGTAAGACACCAGCCATGGCGTGTTTCAGTTTGTGTGATTATTTTTTGAAGCCCACGTAGATGGTTTCACCTTTCACCAGTCCGAACTTTTGGCGTACGGTTTCGTCGAGGGTGTTCACGAACTCGTCGGCGAGGGGGGTGAGGCCGGCGCGGGCAATGCGTTGGGTGTAGTCGTGGCCATATTTGCGCACGTGGTCGTCCTGGCCGAATATTTTTTCGCGTTCGCGTTTGTCGGTGATGGTGGCGTCTTCGAAGGTGACGTCGGGGATGGGGTTGAAGAAGGGGATTTGCATGATGGCAAAACCGCCGGGTTTGAGCACGCGGTGGATTTCGCTCATGGCTTTGATGTCGTCGGCCACGTGTTCGAGCACGTGATTGCAGAGCACGGCCGTGAATGTGTTTTCGGGAAAGGGAATGGCGTGAATGTCCATCTTCACTTTGGCGAGGGGCGACTCGATGTCGGCGGTGATGTATCGATCGCCGTGCACGTTCTCGAAGCGTTTGATGAAACACGCTTCGGGGGCGATGTGCAGCACATGGTGCGGGGCAGTGAAGAAGGTAGTCTTTTCGTTAAGATAGAGCCAGATGAGCCGGTGGCGTTCCAGCGAAAGGCAGCTGGGACACAGGGCGTTGGGTCGCGGGTTGATGCGGCCATAGGGAAGAAATTTTTTGAAACTTTTGCTGCATACGGGGCAGGTCACGGCCGATCCTGCATAGAACACGCTCACCACTTTGAGTCCCACGCCGCTGACGCGCTGAAGATATTTGCGGGGCACATGGCGGATGAGCCAGGAAATAATTTTTTTCATGCGGGGGCAAAGGTAAAAAAAGGTGCGAGAAAGTTTGCGGTGTCGCGGACGTCTGTGGGGACTTCGGCCAGGGATTGCAGCGAAAGCCCGTTCCGTTTCCGTTCCGTCCGCCAGTTGGCGGGCGGACGGAACGGAGGCCGCCAGAAAAGCATAGTCCTTTTGCACTTGCTACTTTGAAAAAGCCTCTAAACGGTGGCCATGGGAGGGATTTTGGGAAGGGTATAGAGATCTGCCCGCGGGTGGAAAAAAATACCGGGAAGGGGTAAAACTTTTTGGGGAGGGGTGCCATCTTTAGGGCATTGAACCTATTAGACTAGACCGTGGCCGAAACTTTACTGGACAGCGCAATGATGCACTCTGATACCCTGCTGACGCGCGCGAAGGAGGGAGATCAGAACGCCCAGGGCAAACTGGTGCAGTTGTGGTATAAGCGGATCTACAACTTCAGCTACAAGTTTTTCCTGGATCACGACATGGCCATGGAGGTGTCGCAGAAAACGTTCATATCCATGTGCCGCAATCTGGCCGGCCTGCAGGACAACGCCCGGTTCAAGTCTTGGCTCTATAAGATTGCCGTGAACTATTGCCGCGAAGAAGCCCGGAAGAAGAAAGGAAACCGCTCCCTTTCGTTCGACTCGGTGTGGAACCGCGAAGCCGAAGAATCGCCAGCCTGGGAAGGATCCTCCCAACGCCTCGACAACCCCGAACGACAACTGCAACAAGCCGAGCTGGCCGACGTGCTGCAACAAGCGCTGGGCGAACTGAGCGACGAACAACGCGAAGTGGTGATCATGAAAGAATATGAAGGGCTGAAGTTCAGAGAAATTGCAGACGTGCTGAACCTCTCTGAAAACACGGTGAAGTCGCGTATGTATTATGGCCTTGACGGCCTTCGAAAAATTTTGGAACGGAAAAATATTGGTAAAGATACCTTAGGCTATGAGCTATAAACCCACAGAACACGACCTGATGGCTTACCTCTATGGTGAGCTGGAAGGCGACGAGCGCGCTGCCCTGGAGCAATATCTGCTGGAGCATGCCGACGCCCGATTGGAGCTGGAGAAACTGCAAGGCCTGCGCCGCACACTGGCACAGGTGAAAGACAAGGAAGTGATTGCCCCTCCCATTTTTGTGGGCGACCGCCAGCAGCACTACTTCTGGCACACGCCCTATTTCAAAACCATTGTGAGCATTGCGGCATCGCTGCTCATTGTGATGCTGGTGGGCAAGCTGGCGGGCTTGAACATCCGCTATCAGCAAAATGAATTGAAGATCAGTTTCAATGGCGGTGCACCTGAAACCGTGCCGGTCGCTCCCGCTACAGCCCCTCCGACAATAGCCTCGGCCCCCACGCTCACCCAGCAGCAGGTGCAGGACATGATCAACACCTCGGTGCAGCAAAACAACGCGGCGTTGCAGGCGAGCCTGTCGGCCACGGAACAAAAGCTGAATGCTTCCATTCGTCAGAGCCTCGCGCTCAACTCGGGCCAGGTCGACAACCTGGTGAAGCAGGCGTCGTCGGCCTCGCAGCAACAGGTGCGCGACTTTGTGGCCTCGCTGCAAACCGAAAATGCCAAGCTGGTGAAAAGCTATTTTCAACTGAGCGCCAACGAACAGAAACAGTATGTGGAAGGCCTGCTGGTGGACTTTGCCAAATATTTGCAGCAACAACGCAACGACGATTTACAGATTGTGAAGACGCAGATCAACAGCCTGCAACAAAACACAGACTTGTTCAAACAGGAAACCGAACAGATCTTGACCAGCATCATCACCACGGTGGGCACGGGCAAGAACACGAGCAAGCAGAATTTAAATTGAACGACAACAACCTCGAAACGAGAACGACATCATGATACAGAAAACGAGAAACAGAATAGCCTTGGCAATGATGACCGTCATGCTGATGCTGGCCACCACGCCGGCGACCATGGCCCAGAAATTTGACGAACAGCGCATGACACGCGACATTGCCGTGGGCGAAAACGTGCTGAGCACACTCATTAAACAACAATTCAACAACCAGCGCACGTTTTTTCAACTGGAAGTGAACGGCAGCTACCAGGAAGGCTACGGCGTGACGTTCACTTTGCCTGCCGACTTCACCACGCCCATCGCGTTTATGAATACGGATATGAATAACCGCGCGATGACCATCTACGGAAACAACGGTGCCGACGTGCAGGTGTTTGGTGACGATTTTGGTATTCGCGGAGAAGACAATGATGAAAATGCCGCCAACACGGCCGACAACAGAATCCGTCTGGAAGACAAAGCCACCAAAAAGAACAACGCCGATATGGACAGCATCCGCGATGCCTACAACGACAAAGTGATTGAAGCTTCGAAGACGTTCATTCTCGACTATGGCGACATGATTGCACAACTTGCGCCCACCGAACGCGTGGTGGTATCGAACCAGGGCAACTCGCCGCGCATGTGGGTGAACCAGTTCTTTAACGCCCCCAATCGCACACACCTTTCGGTGGAAGCCACAAAAGCCGACATCACGGCCTATCGCACCGGCAAGCTTACCCGCGAGCAGGCGCTGGCAAAAATGAAAGTGGTGAACACCGAGACGGTAGAAGAAGTGGCACCCGATCTTGAACTGCTGTCGAGCATCTTCAGCCGCCTCTATAGCCCCGACCTGTCGAAGACCTATTTCACACAAGACAATGTGTACTTCGAACGTCTCAAAGACTTTGGTGTGATCTTCTACATGCAAGCCTACAGCGGCATTGAACGCGAACGCGACTCGCACCGCTACATCATGCCCACCCAAGGCCTGAACGACGTGGACCAGGAAACACGCGACAAAAAAGCAAAAGAAATTTATCCCAAGTTTGAGCAGGAACTGAAAGACAACATTCTGGAATACGGCCGCACACTGAAGAGCCTGAAAGACGAAGAAGTGCTGGTATTCCAGGTGAAGGTGACGCGCTGCAACAAATGCAACATCCCCTCATCGCTCGAATATTCGCTGAAGGCCTCGGTGCTGAAAGACTTCAACGCCGGGAAGATTGACCGCAATGCGGCGATGAGCAAGTTCAATGTGAAGAAAGGCGCAAATCAGTAAGCGCTAAAATCGGCTATAGCCGAAAGAGATCACCCCGCAGCGTTGTTGTGGGGTGATTTTTTTTGTGATGGAGTGGAAGCAGGAAATCCTACACCGACTTCAGCAACTCCGAACGATACTTCGTCAACACGTTTGACTTCGATACAAAGCCGAGGTATTGTTTGTTGTCGAGCACGGGGAGGTTCCACTGGTTGGTGTCGTCGAATTTTTTGAGCACGCTGTGGAGGTTTTCGTTGGTGCGGATCACGGCGGCGGGTCTGGTCATGAGGTCTTTCATGAGGGTGCCGCTGTGTTTCTCGGGACTGAAGATGATGCTGCGCACGTGGTCCATGTGAATGAGCCCTTGCAACTCGTTGTGTTCGTCAACCACAGGAAACGTGTTCCGGTTTGACGTGGAAATCACTTTGATGAGCGACGGCAGGGTGTCGTCGGGCTTCACGGTCGAGAAGTTGGTTTCGATGAGGGTACTGAGGTCGAGTTTGCTCAGTAGAAATTTGTCGCGGTTCTCTACGGTGGTGTCAAGCATGGTGCCGAGTTTCTTGGCCTCCATCGACAAAGGTTCGAAATAGTGCACCACGGTGATGCTGAGGGCGGCCACGATCATGAGGGGAATCATGAGGCCATAGCCCCCGGTGATTTCGGCAATGAGAAAGATGGCCGTGAGGGGCGCATAGAACACGCCGCTGAGAATGCCCGCCATGCCCACCAGCGCAAAGTTCACTTCCGGAATGTGCACAAACCCCATCAGGTTCACCACGCGCGCAAAGATGTAGCCCATGTAGGCACCCACAAAAAGTGAAGGACCAAAGCTGCCGCCATTGCCACCGCTGCCAATGGTGATGGCCGCGGCAATAGTTTTCAGAAACATGAGCGCAGCAAGAAAAAGCAGAATGGCACCGTCGCTGTGAATGAACTTCTGCAGCAAACTGGCGTTCACCAGCTCGGAGGGGCGAAGGGAGGCCAGCACCTTGATGGACTCGTAGCCTTCGCCAAATAGCGGCGGAAAAAAGATCAGCAGAAGAAACAGCAACACACCGCCGATGATCACGCGTGTCCAGCGATTGGCAACCGATTTCATTTTCACATCCACCCAGGTGAACATGCGTGCATAATAGAGCGAGATCAGGCCCGCCAGAACACCCAGCACCACATAGTGCGGCACGTTGTGATAGTTGAAAGGCTGCTGCAACGAGAACGAAAGCACAACACCTTGCTTCAGGATTATTTTAGACAGCAACGCGCCACACGCTGCCGAAATGATGAGCGGAATAAACGCCGCGGCGCTCACGTCGGTGAGCAACACTTCCACGGCAAACAGCACGCCCGCGATGGGCGAGTTGAACGCCGCCGCAATGCCCGCCGCCGAGCCACACGCCAGCAGAATGGTGCGGTCTTTATACGACAGGTTATACATGCGGCCATAGTTTGAACCAATGGCCGACCCCGTGCTCACCATGGGCGACTCCAGCCCTGTTGACCCTCCGAAACCAACGGTGAGCGCACTGGTGACCAGATGCGAATACATTTGCTGCGACTCGATGGTGCTGGACTTCTTCACAATGGTGTAGACAATTTCGGCGCTGCCCTTCTTGAATTTTCCTTTCAGAAAATAGCGCACATAGGCCACCGTGAGCAGGATGCCCACCAGGGGGAACACGGCAAACAAAAAGAAGCGCTCATAGTAATTGGAGTAGAACGTGACAAACGACTCGATGGAGTGCACAAAATATTTCAACACCACCGCCGCCAAACCCGACGTAAGCCCCACCAGGATACTCGACAAAACAAAAAACTGCCGCTGCGACAGCGTATCGTGAAGGTAGAGAATGGGCTTGCTGACGAAGGTGTGTATCTTATGAATCATTCCGGAGACTTGAGGGTGTAATCATGTAAGAATAGCAAAATCACAGGCATTTATGAAACGCCCGCGAATGAAAGAAACGCCGAAAGCACCGGTTGGTTCGTTGATTCCCCGTAGAAGTTGCAGAGACTGCGCAGTGCCGCGAAGAGGAATTGTGTCGATAGGGGTGTGGAGAGTTGTGGAGATAACTACCCAACGAACAACAGCAAAACGCTGAATTTCAACTGAAATCGAGTGGCGGGTGAATTGCAGGGGTTATAGCAAACAAACAAATTATGAAGACTTTAGGAATAGTTGTACTTGCCCTCGGCCTCATCATGACGATTTTCACCGGATTCAACATTGTCACCAAAAAGAAGGTTGTCGATCTCGGTCCGGTTGAAATCAACAAGGAGGAAAAGACACCGGTCTATTGGTCACCTATCACGGGCGGCATCCTGGCTGCGGCCGGCCTCATCATTCTGGTGGCAGGCAAAAAGAAAATCTAGAAAACGAAAAACCATTTCAAACCATCATTAACAATCAAACCACTATGATACCTGACAAAGTACTTTACACCGATGGCCGCGGCATCACGGTCACCGACTCAACCTTCCAGGTGAAGAACATGTCTTACAGACTGAACGGCATCACCAAGCACGGACTTTCCACGCTGGCTCCCGAGCGCTTACCCGGCATTTTGTTGGTGGGCATGGGCATCCTGATAGGCCTGTTTGGCTTGCTGAAACTCATCCCGTCCACCATGATCGAAGACGTCCAGATTAACGGCACGTTTTATACGGCCAACTACCTGGCCCTTTGGATCGGCGCAGGACTGTTGTTGTTCGGCCTCATTGTGATGGCCATTGTTCGTGAACGTTATGCCGTTCGCATTGCCACAGCCGAAGGAGAGAAAAACGCCGTAGTAAGCAACAAAAAAGAATACATAGCCCAGATTGTCAATGCCCTCAACGAAGCGTTTCACCGCGAGCACGTGCACACGGTTTATACCAGTAACACTGTCGATGTGCGTTAGCCGTTGAACATTTCTTTCTCGAAAAATACCCGTCTCTTGGCGGGTATTTTTTTGGCATTACACTCACCCCATTAGTTTAGTCTATCGTAGTGCTAAGCCTTGATTCTTGACGTCGTAGCATAGTCTGCGTTTCGCGACTATGTGGCGGCGTTCACAGCAAGACCAAATGTTTAAAAAAAACAGAAAGTCGCTCGATAGAAAACCGACCTTCAAACACAGAAGACATTGATGAGTTTTTTTTCGCACATTTCCACAACCCGTTCCACACCACCCAACTTTATCATAGCATGTTCCATCAGGGCCTGAGTCGACCTTCGGCCTGGCAAGGGCACGCGCGGGTCGGGTCAAGCCCTGATGGAACATGCTGAGGGAAGTGTCAGTTTAAGCGATGGATTTTGGCAACCGATACGTGAATGAAATACGACTTTCAAACACACACGTCATACCAACCGAATCCAATTAACACTAACCACTAACCACTAACTACTCAACACCACAATCCGCGTAGGATGACTAAGCCGAAAATCTTTCCTCCGTTTGTCTATACCGGCACTTCGGTTCAGATAACCTTTGGTATATTCTTTTACACGTGCTTCAAACGATACTTTCGCACCTTCCGTGAGGCGCGCATCTTGAAATCCTTTAGTGAAGCTGAACCAGACATGGTCGGCCACCACCTTTTGTGTGTCAACGTCCACAACATCTTTCAGCAAAATAGTTTCTTCGGAATATCCGGTGTAGCCGGCCTTCTTACCAAGACGGACAAACGTGGCGGTGAATTTTTTGCGGTCGCCGGCTTGCTTCGCTAGTTCTTTTCTCATCGGCGTTCGGTTAATGTGTACGTTCCCAGCAAGGGGAAATGGTCGGAGAGTGTCACGGTGTTGAGGGTGTTGAAGGTTGTGGGTGTGAGACCGGGTGAATAGAATTGGTTGTCGATGCGCAGCGTGCGTAGTGTGCTGCCGTTGTAGGTGAAGCCAAAGCCGCGTCCTGCTTCTTCGAAGGTGTTGTGCAGTTGTTTCTTTAGGGCCTGATAGGGAAATGCATAAGGAAGATCGTTGAAGTCGCCGGTGCACACCACGCGGTGAGGTGAAGCGCGAATAAAGCTAGTGAGCCTTTTGATTTGCCGGTTGCGCTCGTTCATGCCGGCTTCGAGCTGGTTCAGGATGAGACCCACCTTGGCCACGGCCGAACCGATGCTCCAGGCCTTTGCAGGATTGTATTGACGCAGGCCCATCGATTCCAGGTGGAGGCTGATGATGCGCACGGTGTCGTGTTGCACCAGCACGTCGGCATAGGCAATGCGGTTGAAGCCGTTTTCGCTGGCGGCCACATCGCCGCTTTTCACAATCGGAAAGCGCGAGGCGATGAGTACGCCCACGGTGGGTTCGTTTGGTTTTTTTCGGTCGGTTGAAAGATAACAGTGATAACCTTTGTCGGTCAGCAGCTTCAGCATGTCGAAGTTTTGTTCGCCGTTAAAGGTCATGAACTCCTGGTAGCATTGAATGTCGGCATCCTGGTTTAGTATCCAGTATTTCATTTGAAAGGCCAGCGTGGGAGGTGTATAGAACGCCCAGCTTTGCACATACGGAAAACCGGTGAGCGACACGTTGTAGTTCAGAACTGAAAATTGTTTGGAGGAGGAGATCTTCGTATGCACCAAATGTTTCATGCCTACCGTGCTTATGATGTAGGGCAGGGCCAGCCCCAGCGAAGCAAGATAGTAGACACCCGATTTTTTGCGCCGCACCGCCATCACCAACAGCAGTATGATGGTGAGCATCAACGCCAGCGGAATGAGATATGGCACCAGCCACAAATAATTTCCCTCCGTGGGCTCCACCCTTCCCAGGGCAAACACGATGGCTAACAGCAAGGCTGTGAAGAAATTAAAATAGGTCACGCGATTGCCCGGATTTTATCAGGCAATTTAGCAGGATAATGCGGGTTTGGGATGAGCCACGACTCTAAATTTCTGTGCTGGCCCTAGCCAGGGTTGTAGCTGTACCAATAGAACACCGCCACACTATTTGCGATGAGCAGCCCGATCAGCCATGCATCCATTTTCTGTTTAGTGTGTCTAACATACATGAAAATACCAACGCAACACAGCAGCAGCATGACACTGAGGATGAAACCCACCAGAACGGCATCTTCGTCAATGATCGTGTCAATGCCAATGGCTGCATACTTTGTTGGATAGGGCCTCACGATGATGTTCACAAAAAGTGTGAGCAGTACTAGAATGCTGTAGAGGACTAGTCTTGTGGGGGATACTCTAAATTTCATAGAACTCGGTTCGTTTGGGCCCAGCCCTTGCAAGTATTGATCTACGCTGTCTTACTACGTCAGATTCTTCGAAAGCTGGCCGGCAAGCTTGCCCAGCACGGCACTCCAATGCGCTTTCATTTCTTCGCGCGCCGCTTCGTCGGGTAATCCGTCGTGGTGAAAGCTGAGGGTTGAGCTTTTTGCGCCGGCCACCACCCGCACTTGCAAGGTGGAAGGCGAAATCCATTTGTCGGGATGCCAGCGCAGGCGCAGGTGAGAACCGGGAGTGAACACCACCAGTTCGGCGCGCAGTCCTTTTTTCACCGTGCGCGGTTTTGTATCGTCCGGGGCGATGGCTTTGCCAAGCCATATCTTCATGGCTTCCGGAGAAATGAGGAAGTCCCACGCGGCGTCTTTAGTCAATGGCAATGCGCGGCGCACGCCGATCTGAAATCCACTGGCAGCGGTTTGTCCTGTGATCCGTTTTCCCTTGGCCTCACGAAACCCCAACGCAATCTTCTGCCGCCACCAGGGCGACGCAACTGTGGCGGGAAGAAGCTTCACCAGCTCGCGCTGCACAAGGCTATCGGCATTCTTTCGTGCCAGATAGTGAATCCAATAGGCCCACCCCTTGCCCGTGGCGCCCTTCACCGATTCGTTCGAAACGCCGGCCAGTTCGTAGATTTCTTTTTGCTTCGCCATACACGTTGAGTTTAGTATCCACAAAAGAAACCTGCCGGGGTGACAACAGAATGGCAGTAGGTTCGGAAAATGGTCTTGAGTATTTAGTCCTTAGTCCTGAGTATTGAGTCGTTAGTATTGAGTTTGTATTTACTCAATACTAACGACTCAGGACTAAAGACTAAATCACTGTTGGTGAAAGCTCACACTCACAAACTTCAGCACATCCGGCAGCGCTGTCCGCCAATAGGTCCAATTGTGCATACCTTCGCGCACGCGGAACTCGTGTGGTATTTTCTTGTCGATCATGACGCTGTGCAGGGCCATGTTTCCTTTAATCAGAAAATCCTTATCGCCGCAGTCGATGTAGTAGCGCACCTTTTTCAATTCGTCGGCATTGCCGGTCTCGATAATTTTGAGTGGCGAGTTTTTGTAATAGTGTTCCGTTAAACGACTCTTGCCGGTGAGATCTTTCTTTCCATACAAATCGCCCATCACGTCTTTCCACATGCGCTCGTCGCCGTTGGCAATTTCATCGTCAGTGAAGACACCGGAACTCAGGGGCGCCGCCGACGAAAACAGTTCGGGATGTTTGGTAGACATGATGAGTGTGCCATAGCCACCCATGGACAAACCGGCAATGGCGCGGTATTGTTTCACCGGGCGCGTGCGATAGTTCGCGTCGATGAAGGGTATAAATTCCTTGATAAAAAAATCTTCATATTTCACTTTGCCGTCGAAGCTGTTGATGTACCAGCTCACGCCCGCGTCGGGCATTACAATGATCATGGGTGCAATTTCGCCTTGCAGTTTGTCGGCGATGATCTGGGCTTCGCCAAATTGCGACCACCCCGTTTCGTCGTCGGAGTAGCCGTGCAGCAGGTAGAGCACGGGATACTGCCGGTTTGATTTGTCGTAGTCCGCCGGAAGATAGATGCTGTATTCAACATCTTTTCCAAGCGTGGCGCTTTTCACTTTCAGGCTTTCTTTCAGGAGTCCGTTTTGCGCCTGGGTTGCCAGGGCCGCAAACAGCAGGAGAAGGGATAAGATTTTTTTCATGTGATGATAAAAGTTAGGTATTAACGTCGGCCATGGTTGATTGGGAGTATGGCAATCATCACAATGTATTTAAAATAACAATACCACGGTAGCGATAAATGACAGCGGGCTAAAAACGAAAGTGCCCACGCGGCAGGAGAGCCCTTGCCGTGTGGGCTGAAGAAGCCGGACCGAAGAGGTCCCCGGGAGGAGTGAGAAGGAGCCCGTCCGGAGGGAACGGCCCCGCTACTTCCTTTCTAGTGCGTTGTCAACAAATACGACTATGAAAACAACTCACCAAAGTTTTTTATGCGCCTACTCTTTGATGCGTTTGCCACGCCGATCGAACCGGTAGGTTTTGGTCATGTCGCCGTCTTTCATTTCAATACGATACACGTCGCCCGATTTGCTTTTGAATAGGCTGGCATCTTCCCAGCCGTTATATTCATTGCCCTTCAGTGCCAGTTGCACGGCAGCGGGTATGTCGGCCGCTTTCACACGGATCATGTCTTTGGTGTAGCCTTGGTCCTGCACCAGCTTCGGTGCAACAACCTGAGGATTGCCCTCGCGCACATTCGAAAGGGTGTCGGGCTCAACCTGGGCCTGCGCGGTCATGCTCACCAGGAACATGCCAGCCAGGAAGATAAAGATGTTTTTCATGACGCACTGTGGGTTAGGTGTAGTATACTTTGATAAAGTGAACTCACAAATTCATGCCAGATCGTGTGCGCGAACATTTCACCACGATTGCCGTGGCACTGCACGTCAGAAAGAAGAATTTAACAAAAGTGCGTTGTGGAGGTTTTCAGTATTCTGTAGCGAATTGATGAAGAAATTCCACAACACGTGCGACGCCGATCGGGCTATTTGCTAGGCGACGGGCGTGGTGCGCGTTGGTTGAAACGTGGGTATGAACAACGGCTTGCTTCGTTTTGCCGAACGTTGTTCGAAGGCATAGGCAATGGCAATAAGCGCTGGCTCCGCGAAGGCCGTGCTGAAAAAATTCAGCCCCACCGGCAACCCTGCCACAAGCCCCATGGGCACGGTGATGTGTGGATAGCCCGCGCGCGCCGCCGTGCTGTAGGCACCATAACCATTAAACGCGTCGCCGTTCACCAGGTCGGTGCACCACGAAGGGCCGTTGGCTGGCCCGCAAATGGCATCGAGTTTATTGTCGCGCAGCGCCGTGTCGATGGCTGTCCGCGATAACGTGAGCGTCTTCTTCAGTGCATCTTTGTATTCAGCACTTTCCAGGTCGCCCTTGGCTTCGGAAAGCTCCAGGATTTCCTGTTTGAAAAACGGCATGGCCTGCGCCTCATGCGCGAGGTTGAAGGCGATAAGCTCCTTCAGGGTTTTCACTTTGCCATGTGCGCCCGACAAATAGAGATTGAGACCGTGTTTGAATTCATACTTCAGCACATCAAAGCCTGCGCCGCCAAGATCGTTCATCTTCGAGCGCACATCCACTTCCACAATGGTGGCACCGGCGGCTTTCATGGTTTCGATAGCTTCGCGAAACAACGCGTCCACGCCTTCGTGTTCTTTCAGTAAGGTTTGTTCCACGCCGATGCGTTTTCCGTTGAGGCCGTTGCTGTCGAGGAAGGTGGTGTAGTCGCGATGGGTTTTTCCTTCGCTGGCACTGGTGGCCGGATCGTGCGGGTCCACGCCGCAGAGGGCGCCCAGCAGCATTGCAGCGTCTTTCACCGTGCGTGCCATGGGGCCGGCGGTGTCTTGGGTGTGCGAAATAGGAATGATGCCCGCGCGGCTCAGCAGCCCTACCGTTGGTTTGATACCCACCACGCCGTTCAGCAACGCGGGGCATGCAATGGACCCGTTTGTTTCCGTGCCAATGGCCACGGCACAAAGGTTGGCGGCCACGGCTGTGCCCGAGCCGGAACTGGAACCACAGGGATTGCGATCGAGCACATAGGGATTTTTGGTTTGTCCTCCGCGACTGCTCCACCCGCTGCTCGACCGCGTGGACCGGAAGTTGGCCCACTCGCTTAAATTTGTTTTGCCCAGAATCACGGCGCCTGCGTCGCGCAAGCGGCCAATGATGAATGCGTCGGTTGCGGCCAGGTTTCCTTCCAGGGCAATCGAGCCGGCCGTGGTCATCATCTTGTCGCCGGTGTCGATGTTGTCTTTCACCACCACGGGAATGCCGTGCAGCGGGCCGCGCACGCGACCATTCTTGCGCTCGGTGTCAAGTGCATCGGCCAATGCCAGGGCATCGGGGTTCACTTCAATAATGGCGTTGAGCGCCGGCCCATTCTTGTCGATGGCGTCGATGCGTTTCAGATACAACTCCACGATGGCGCGCGAGGTATATTCTCCGCTTTGCATCTTTTGTTGCAAAACGTCGAGGGTTACTTCGTCGAGTGCAAACGCATCGTTGGCGTCGGGTGGCGCGGGAGCAATAACATCATTTTTAATGACGCCGCGGCGGCAGGCTTCAAGCAACAAGGTCGGCAGCGTTATTCCCGCCAGGGTGCCGGTTCTCAGAAAGTGTCTTCTTTTCATAGGGGAGTTTGTTCGCGAACTTTTTTCGCTGCGTCTTCGAACAGCGCATCCAACGCCTTTCGGTCGAGCAGTTTTCCTTTCAGCATCACAGCGTCGATGCTTCGCGTGGCCTGGATGTCGAGCAGCGGATTTTGGTTCAGGATGAGCATGTCGGCGAATTTGCCGGGCACCACTTCGCCATAGCGTGGCTTCTGCAAAAACGCGGGGCCGTGAAGTATGGCGGTCTGCAATGCTTCAAGCGGGGTGAGCCCGGCTTCGGTGAAAAGTTTCAGTTCCTCGTGCAAGGCCAGGCCGGGATAGTCGAACGAATTCAGATAGCCGGCATCGGTTCCGGCCATGATGGTGACACCCGCCCGTTGCAGCAAGGGCAAAAGTGTTTTTGTCTTTTCGTAAATTTTATGACGTGTGTCAATGGCTTTTGCATCGTCTTTGGCGGCACGCTCCACGCGCCAATCGTAGGTTTTCTTCAGGCCCTTGCCAATGTATTTCAGGTAGTCGTCGTGTTGGTGATCGGTCTGATCGAGGTAGGCAGTTTGATAGCTGATGTTCAGGGTTGGCACTACGGCCGTTCCGTTTGCGGCCATGTCGTTGTAGGCTTTGTTGGCCACTTGCTCGTCAAAAGAATCAAGCAACAGCGGCAGGGCTTCGCGGTAGGTGAGTTTTCCTGCGGCCACGGCGTCCGAAATTTTCTGTTCGTCGCGCGAGCCGGCTTTCAGGATATAGGTCATGTGCTCAACCGAACCCAGCCCGGCGGCCGACACTTGCTGCATGGTGAGGGCAAAGGGAATGTGTCCCGATGTTTTAAGGCCGCGTGTTTTGGCTGCTTTCAGAATTTCCAGGAACAACGCGGGGCGCAGCGTGTTGTCGGTGATTTTAACGAAGTCCACCTGCATGTGCTGGAGCGAATCCAGTGCCTTGTTCATGTCTTCGGTGTTGTCGATCTCCAGGTCGCCGATCCACATCGAGTTTATGCCTTCCAGTTTGGGCCCCGAGGTGAAGAGCGTTGGACCTTGCAGCGTGCCTGCGGCAATTTCTTTTCGCCACTGCAAAACGCTGGGGCTGATGTCGGCTGCGCAATCGCGCACGGCCGTGATGCCATTTGCCACATAGAGCGGCAACAGGTCTTTGTTCTCTTGTATCAACGTGTCGCCGCCACCAAAGTGCACGTGCATGTCCCACAGTCCCGGAATCACAAATTTGCCGGTCGCGTCCACCACATGGTGGGCTTCAAAAGAAACCCCGACAGAGTCATCTACCACGGCCACAATCGAGTCTCCCTTCACGGCAATGGTTTTGTTATAGTCGATCCGCCCGGTTTCCACCTGGATGATGGCGGCGGAACGGATAAGCACATCCACTTCGGTTTTGGATGGGCGTTGGCTGCACGAAAACAAAAGGGCAGGCACAATGCTCAGAAGAATCAGGTATCGCATAGTTCGTTCGGGAATGCGATACGAATATAAAGAATGAACCGCGAATGTAACATGCCCTCACGTTGCTTCGGCCAATGGCTTATTCGTTTCGCAAAGCATCTACGGGGTTGGCCATGCCAGCGCGCACACTCTTGTAGCCGATGGTGAACAGCATGATGGCCAGCGTAACCACGGCACCCAGGACAAACATCCACCACGAAAGCGAGATGCGATAGGCAAAGTCCTGGAGCCAGTGTTCCATGAGCCAGGCTGCGAGCGGCGCTGCCACGGCAAAGGCCACCAGCAACAGCACGATGAACTCGCGGCTAAACAACATCACAATCTGTCGCACCGAGGCGCCCAGCACTTTGCGGATGCCAACCTCCTTGGTTTTGCGAATGGCAATGAACGACAGTAGCCCATAGAGGCCCAGACAACCAATGCAGATGGTGAGCCCGGCAAACGATGTGAAGCCCTGAAACACGAGTTGCTGCAGGGCATACTTCCGAGCCAGGGCGTCGTCCAGAAACTCATACGAATAGATGCCTTCGGGATAGGTGCTCTTCCACGTGCGCTCCACAAACGAAACGGTTTCGGCCAGGTTTGCCTGGTCGGAAACTTTGATGCTGGTGAACTCCAGAAACGGTTGCCAGTTGATGAGCAGGCAGGGTGTGATCGCTTCCTGCAACGACTCGTTGTGAAAATCTTTCACCACACCCACCACAGTGCCTTCGCCTTCGTTGATGGTGAGGCGACGGCCCACAGCTTCTTCGGGAGTCCATCCCAAACCTTTCAGGAGGGTTTCGTTCACAATAAATTCGCTCAGGTTTTCCTCGACCTTTGTGAAATTTCTTCCGGCAAGCAGTTGAAGATTGTAGAAGGAGAGGTAGTTCGCGTCGGCGCCTTTCATTTCGGCTTCTTTGCCCTCTTCCACTGGCTGGGCGGGCAGGCGATAGCTGGTGCCGTAGCGATAGTCGTAGCTTGCCATGGGGCTGCTCGACGAGAAGGTGACATCGGCAACGGCCGGGTTAGACAACAACCGCTGACGGAAGGTTTCATGATCTTTGCCGTTGTGAATATAGGTGATGAGCACGGCGTCTTTGCTAAAGCCCAGATCCTTCTGCCGGAAGTAGTCCATTTGCGTGGCGGCCACAATGGTGGCGATGATGAACAACTGAACGATGGCAAACTGAAATACAATGAGCGACCGCCGCAGCGAAAGCCCGCGACTGTCGCGTCCCGAGAATTTACTTTTCAACGCTTCGATAGGGCGCAATGCCGACATCACCAGGGCCGGATAGAAACAGGCCAGCAACATCACCACCACACCAATGCCCAGCGCCCACAGCAACACGTTTGCGTCCATGGCCAGCTTCAGGTCAATGATGGCCAACGCCGTGTTGAGGTACCGCAGCACCCCTTGCGTGAGCGCGAGCGACACCAGCAGCGACAACACAATGAGCAGGCTGTGTTCGCGCAGGAATTGTTTCACCAACCCAAACCTGGAACTGCCCAGCACCTTGCGGATGCCCACTTCCTTGGCACGGTTGGCCGCCAGGGCCGTGGCCAGGTTGATGAAGTTGACACAGGCGATGAGGAGGATAAAAAAGCCGATGCCTGTGGCGGCGAAGATAAACTTTTGCGGCATGGTGTAGCCCTGCGGCCCGGCGCCATACAGCTCGTCGTTGTGGGCTTCGGTCAGTGGTTGTAGTGCATAGGAAATACGTTTGTCGTCTTCGGGCTTCAGGTATTTTTTCTTCCACGCGGCAATGCGCGTTTCAAGCGCGGCGGCCGATTGGCCGGGCTGCAAAACCACAAAGGTTGTGCCCTGGTAGTTGCCCGACCAGTTGCCACTGAAGTAGGGATTGTTGACTTTGAAAAACGCATACGGAATGAGCATCGTGTAGCGCAGGTTGCTGTTCATGGGCGCATCGGCCACAAGCCCTGTCACGGTGAGCTCGTCTTTGTTTTCGAGGAGGATGTGTTTGCCTAAAACAGATTCATGGCTTTTCATGGCGTCGCCAAAAAACTTGCGCGCCAGGGTTTCGGTGAGCACGGCAGAGTTGGGTTGGAGCAATGCGGTTTCCGGGTTGCCCGCGAGCCAGGCAATGTCGAACACTTTAGGATAGAACGGGTCCACCATCATCACGCGGTCTTCTTCATAGCGCGACACGTTGCCCTGTGCATCTTCAATCTTGAACAGGCGATGCAGCGGTCCGGCCGTTTGTGTCACGAGGGGAATTTCCTGGAAGTCGTTGCGCAGCGCTTCGGCCAGTGGATAGGCCGTGGTGTTCCAATGCAACGTGCCCTCGGGGTTTTTGAAATCTTCGACCACCCGGTAGGTTTGGGAGGCGTGTTTATGATAGGCATCGAAGCTCGTTTCATACTGCACAAACACCAGCAACGAAAGACAGCACGTGATGCCGATGGAAAGCCCCAGCACGTTGATGATGGTAAACGATTTGTGACGGACCAGATTGCGCCACGCGAGGGTAAGGGAATGAAGAGCCATGCGGTTTGGTGTTAGGTTCCATTGATCGCGCAGCCCAAAAAGGCAGTGCGTCCGGATATACTTTACAAGACGCTATTCCAAATTCGAACCAAACTCGCCAACATCCTCCATTGCGCCGGAATCGCCCTTTGCAACAAACACGTTTGTTCAATCACGGTCAGGTCTGTGCGTTGGCGGACTGTTCGGGCGACTGATAAAGGCCTGCCAGCAACGTTGATTGTCCACGTTCATCCAAATCCAGCGATGCAACTTACCGCCGGGCTACGCGCACAATTGTTCAGAGAAAATCGGGTGCGCCGGCGAAGGTTTGTCGGGCAATTTTTCCGTTTCGGATAATGAAGGTGTCGGTGGCATAGGGAAGTTTAAACTTCGGAACTGTCGCCTCCCACAGAATATAACCCAGGTCGTCCTGCACAATCGTTTTGGTGATTTTCATGGTAGTGGAATCTTTGGGAAACACCGCGAAAGCCTTTATATAATTGTCGCGGATTTCGGCCAGCCCTTTGTAAGTCCGGTCGGGTGTGATGAGAATGGACTCGTCGGTATAGTCGGACATAAGCCCATCGATGTCGCGGTCCTGAAACGATTTCCAGTGGTGTTCCAGCACACTACGCGTGGCCTCGTCATGGTTGGAATCCGACGTTTCCGTTTTCTTTGGCGCACAGGCAAAGATCGCCGCCGCCAGGGTGAAGAGCAGAAGAGTGGTCGTTTTAGAATTCATGGATAGAGGGGTTAAAAAAATTAAACGGTTAAGATAATGATTTGTATTGCTAAATTTAGGAAGCCTAAATCTTTTCTGCACGCCCTATGATGAATCGTTCCCGCATCGTGTTTCTGACGCTGGCCCTTGGCGTTGTTCTCGCTTCCTGCAAATCCGAAAAAGAAAAAGTAAAAGATGAAATAGCCAGCGTGCTGTCTGCACAGGAAGGAACATTTGCCGTGGCCTTCCATGACCTGGGCACTGGCGACGAAATTCTGATGAACGAACACGACACCTTTCATGCGGCCAGCACCATGAAAACGCCCGTCATGATCGAAGTGTTTAAGCAAGCGGCCGAAGGAAGATATTCGCTACAGGATTCAATTGTATTGAAGAATGATTTCAAGAGCATTGTCGACAGCAGTGCCTACAGCCTCGATCCCAAAGACGACAGCGAGTATGAACTTTATAACCAGCTGGGCAAAAAAAGAACCATCGCCTCGCTGGTCTACGAAATGATCACCGTCAGCAGCAACCTGTCTACAAACATTCTCATCGAAATGGCCGATGGCAAAAAGGTGACGCAGACCGTGCGCGACTTGGGAGCCAAAGACATTCAGGTGCGTCGGGGCGTGGAGGACCAAAAGGCGTTCGAGAAAAAACTAAACAACGTTACCACCGCCTACGACCTGCTGGTGATTTTTGAAAAACTGGCCAACGGCGAGGCGGTGAATCCCGAAGCCTCAAAAGCCATGGTCAACATCCTGCTCGACCAGAAATACAACGACATCATTCCCGCCCAGCTTCCCGACAGCGTGAAAGTGGCCCACAAAACCGGATGGGTCACCGGCGTTCATCATGACTCGGCCATTGTCTTTTTGCCCGATGGCCGCAAGTATGTGCTCATTCTGTTGTCGAAACAACTGAAAGATGAAAAGGCAGGCGTTGAAGCGCTAAGCACCGTTTCCAAAATCATCTACAACTACGTGGCGCAGCAAAAGGAAGAATGAACCCGTTCCAGAAGGAACGGTATGCTAACTGCATGTCGACTGTTGCGTGATATGTTGATTTTAATGATCAAGAAAATTGCGCGTAGTGGCCGCTAAGGCCACACCGATTTCACATCCCAGATCTGCAGATCGGTTTTTGCATCACCGCCTTCGCTCCACAGCTTCAGAGCATAGTTGGACGAAGGAAAAATCTGATCGGTAATCACCTGGTCGCCGTCATTGATATAAACTTCCACAATAGAGTGATCGATGTAGACGTGCAATTTCAATACACCGTTTTTCAACGATGCGGGTGCGCGTTCAATGCTGGGAAATGCCGGATCAAAGCTCACATTGCCCGACGCGGTGCGATCCACAAACACTTCGCCTTTGGTCTTGTCGTAGCCGATACGCGTTTGCTCATTCGCACCCGTGGCCAGGGTTATGCCAAACGACGTTGCCGTTCCGCCGGTGAAGACATACTCCACCTCGGTTGCCTTTCCAATGGGTGTCTCACCCGAAGCCTGCATGGCAACGCTGTCGCCGCGCAACGTGGCCAGTTCGCGCACCGGGTGCTGTTGCAGGCGCAAGCCTGACGCGGTCTTCACCAGATACAATTCGCGCGGCAACGTCATGGCACTACGCCACGGCGCGGTGGGAATGTGCTGGCCGTAGGCCCAGTTGTTGGCCCATCCGAGAATGATGGTGCGTCCGTCTTGCTCCGGCACATTGCTAAAGCTCACCGCCGCATAAAAATCTTTTCCATGGTCCAGATACAACGGATATTGTTTGGGGTTCTCGGGCGTGAATTTTTTTCCGTCAAAGTTTCCGACAAAATATTGCATGCCCACATAGGTCGGGCCTTGTGGATGTGAGTTCGAAATGAGAAGCACCCATTTCTTTTTCGACGGATCGCTGGCGTCGGGCACCTGCATCAGGTCGGGGCACTCCCAGATTTTTGCCGTGTCGCCCAGCGGGCCAAAGGTGCTCAGCAGTTTCCAGTCTTTCAGATTTTTGGATTCATAGAACTGTGCCTGGTATCGGTTGGGGATCACCACGGTCATCACCCATTTTTTTTCCGGTGCATACCAGAATACTTTCGGATCGCGAAAATCTTTCAGCTTGATGTCGAGCACCGGATTGTTTTCGTAGCGTGTAAACGTGCGTCCGCGATCGCTGCTGTGGGCAATGCTTTGATGCTGCGTGAGCTGTTGCCCGCGGCGGTGAATGTGAGACGTGTAGATGGCCACCAGCCCACCCGAATCTTTTGGGAAAAAACCACTGGTGTTGGTGAGGTCGGCCACGGCGCTGCCCGAAAAAATCATGGTGCTGTCACCCGATGTTTTGTCAACATATTCTTCGATGGCTACCGGCATATGTTCCCAGTGCAACAGGTCCTTGCTCACGGCGTGTCCCCAACTCATGTGACCCCAGCGGTCGCCATAGGGATTGTATTGATAGAAGAGATGATATTCGCCCTGGTAATAGACAAGTCCGTTCGGATCGTTGGTCCAGTTGTGGTCGGGCGAGAAGTGAAATTGTGGCCGGTAATTTTCGGCATAACGTTTCACCGAATCGGTCGATGTTTTGGCAGGCGCTTCCACCGGAGCCTTGCGGCCACAGCCCAGAAGAGCAACAACAGGAATCAGAAGGAATACTATTTTTTTCATGACGCTGGGTTTAGGTGAAGTTACAAAGCGAATTGTGTTTTTCCACGCATGCGAAATGAATGCTCCGGAAAATGCGTGGCAATTCAATCTACGAGCACCGGTTGAAAGGCGGCTATGAAGCGCTCTGCGGTGCAGGCCTCGTTCGCCTCGTTCATTTTTCGCAAGCATTGTTTGTAAAGCGGATTGCCCAATAGCTCCGATATCTTTTCCAGCACTTCCGCTTCCGGTTCCTGCACATCGCCGCGCAAACCCATACCATGATAGACCACCCGGGTGCTGTTGCCGCGTGGATCAAAGGCGTCGTGCACAGGATAGAGCAACATGGGCACTTCGGCCTGAATGGACTCGCTCACCGAATTGAAGCCCCCATGCGAAATGAACAGGTCTGTGTGCTGCAACAACAAAGTCTGTTGAACAAAGTCAAACACATACACATTGTCGGGCAAGGGTGAGGTCAATTCGTTCTTTTGTTTGGTGGAGACGATCAGCAGATGAGGGGTCTGCTTCACTATGGCAATCAGTTTGTTCAGAAACAACGTGATCAGCTTTTTCTGATCGCCTTCAAGCGTGCCAAATGCGCAATACAAAAGCTTTCGTTGCTCACGCTGTTTCCGTTCCAGCAGGCGGGGAAGTGCTTCGGCAAATTCCCGGCTGTTACTACTGGTCATCTTGGTCCCAACCAAAAAGCCCAGGTAGTGATGATAGGGTTGATTTTTGAAATCGGGAAAGTCAAATGCGCGGGGTGCTATAATATATTGCGGGATGCAGTCGATGGAGAAATTCAGCAGACTGCGCAACGACGACCAGTATTTTTCGGGCACGCGATTTTTTTTCATCCGTCGCGAAAGGATGTATACGTCGTCGAAGCCGGCGTATTTGAATTTCTGACGTTCCTGTTTTTTGGTTTGCTTTTCTTCCAGTTTCCAAAGGGCATCCTCGCACCCTTCTTCGTCTGAGGGAAACACGTCGCTGTTCACGGGGGGCCTGCCGGGCAGCACGTGCGTGGGCAACATGGCGTGCAGCACGGCGACGCGGATGCCCCGCTGTTTCAGAAGGGGATAGAGCACAATGAAGTCGGTCGCCTGTGTTCCGTCCAGCACAATGACGTCAGGCCGAACGGCATCAAGCACAGCCCGAAGTTCTTTTTCGCGATGAACATACAGCCCGTCTGTGATGCGGTCCTTCAACGACGCGAAATAGACCCAGCGTTTTTTTTTGGTTTGATTCACCCAATCTTCAAAGTTCATTCCGAACGGAACAGATTGCAGCGGCGTATATGAAAATCCCTGTTGCGTTACATAGCCTTGAAAGAATGTTGTGCCGGCCATAAACACTTCATGCCCGTGCGTTCGCAGCATGCTGGCCACTGCCAGCTGGGGGTGAATGTGCCCGTAGCCATGGTAGGGTAGAAACAGAATGCGCATGCTTCAAAAAAAACTATCGAGTGGAAACTTTTCGGATGATTCGCGAAAACAACGACGGAAAAAAGCGTTTGATGTAAACTCCCATCACCTCGCGTCCACCCAGATACACTTCTTCTTTCCTGCGTTCTATGGCCCGCACAATTTTGTGCGCACACCACTCGGGCGACTTGCCTCGCGCCCGGAATTCTTCTTCTTTTGTGGCCGGCGAATTTTCGTCGGCCGAAGGTTTCCCGTAGGCGTTTGTGCGGATAAAGCCGGGACAGATCATGGTCACCGACACGTGGTCTTTCCAATGTTCGGCACGCAGGGCGTCGAAGAAACCGTGGAGGGCGTGTTTGGTGGCCGCATAGCCCGAGCGGTAGGGTGTTCCGAATTTCCCCGTCACACTGCTGATGTTGGCAAAGTGTCCGCCTTTGCGTTGCACAAAATGCGGCAGCAAATATTTGGTGATGGCGATTGTGCCGAAATAATTTACCTCCATCATTTTGCGATCCATTTCCAGCGATGTTTCCTGAATGAGGCTGCGTTGTCGCATGCCGGCGTTGTTGATGAGGATGTCGATATGACCAAACACCTGAATGGCGGCCTGGGTTGAGAGTTGCAGGGTGGCCGGCTGTGTGAGATCGAGCGGCAGTGTGTGGATGTTGGCTTGGGCCTCGACGCTGCAATTGCCTTTCACACGTTCCAATTCTTCTTTGCGTCGTGCCGAGAGAATAAGCCTCGCGCCCCGACGGGCAAGTTCATAGGCCAGCGCCTCACCGATTCCCGACGAAGCCCCCGTGAGCCAGATCACTTTGTTTTTCACACGGGCCATAGCAACGGAAGTTTCGCTAACAACATCAGACTTTTGGTGGCGTGCGGTCGTAGGTCACAAAATCGAATGCATGTTGGTGACGCGAATCGGACGCGTGTTTTATGCGCGACGTTTCTTTCCACGCGGTTGGCGCGAACGCCGGAAAAAAGGTGTCGCCATCAATCACGGCGTGAATCTCCGTCAGGTAAAGTCGGTCCGCAAGGGGCAGGCTGGCTGAATAAATCTCGG
The DNA here is from genome assembly GCF_016735595.1 of Chryseolinea lacunae. Taxonomy (GTDB): domain Bacteria; phylum Bacteroidota; class Bacteroidia; order Cytophagales; family Cyclobacteriaceae; genus Chryseolinea; species Chryseolinea lacunae. The sequence continues at coordinate 346,867 of NZ_JAERRB010000005.1, read as the reverse complement.
CGCCACCAATCATAAAGACTTCGCGTTCGCCGTTGTTCTCGGCAATCTCCAGCGCTTTCTCCAGCGAGTGCACCACCAGGCAACCTGGTGCCTTAAAGCCCAGCTGGCGCGTCACCACAATGTTGGTGCGGTTGGGCAAGGGCCTGAATTTTTCCGGAATCGAATCGTAGTTTTTGCGACCCATAATGGTGTGGTGGCCTTTGGTGGTGTCCATGAAAAATTTCATGTCGTCGGGCAGCCGCCACGGCAGGTCATTGTTTTTTCCGATGGTATGGTTTTGCGCCATGGCCGCAATGAGCGAGATGATCATACGCTTGTGTTACAATTTCTGCGTGCTTTGATTTTTAATCAAGCGTGAGCGTTTACAATTTATTTCCTCTGAAAAAATCCTGGATACTCATTCGCCGTTTGCCTTCCGGCTGAAGTTCGTCGATGGAGAGCCACCCGTCGGATGCTTTAATGTAAAGATAATTTTTGTTGTCAGTGTCCATGTCGCCCGGAGAATTTTGACCGGCGGCTTTTTCCGTTGCCGACACCGCGAAGAGTTTATAGGTTTTGCCCGCCAGCACGCACCACGCCGCGGGGTAGGGGCTAAGACCCCGCACAAAATTCCGCACGGCCACGGCGGGCTTGTCCCACTGCACTTCACACGTTTCTTTAAAGATTTTTGGCGCATGTTTGTTCACCGCAGGTTCAGGCTGTGGCACGGCGGGATAATCGCCCTGTTGAATGGCGTTCACAGTCTTCAACACCAATGCTGCGCCTTTTGCCATGAGCCGCGTGTAGAGCGTGCCCACGGTGTCGTTGTCTGCAATGGTTTCTTTCTCCTGAAAAATGATGCTGCCCGTGTCGATCTCGTGCTTCAGAAAAAACGTGGTCACCCCGGTTTCTTTCTCGCCATTGATCACCGCCCAGTTGATGGGCGCCGCCCCGCGATAGTCGGGCAACAGCGACGCATGCAAATTAAACGTGCCAATGGCCGGCATGGCCCACACGGCTTCCGGCAACATGCGAAATGCCACCACCACCTGAAGGTTGGCTTGAAAGCGCTTCAACTCTTCCTGAAACTCGGGCGACTTCAGGTTGGTAGGTTGTAGCACGGGCACGTTGTGTTGCAACGCGCACTCCTTCACCGGCGAATACACAATCTTCTGCCCGCGGCCCTGTGGTTTGTCGGACGCCGTGACCACAGCCACCACGTTGAAATTGTTCTGGATAAGAATCTCCAGGCTGGGCACAGCAAATTCAGGTGTGCCCATAAAGATGATGCGTAGGTCGTTCATCGGGATGTTGATGTTAACAGGAGGCAAACATACAACGCCCCGCCGTCAATCTGTTTTTTTTAGGGCGAACATTTCAGAGAGCTGGCGTTCGCCGGCCAGCGTTTGCGCCACCTGCTCGCCCAGCGCGGGGCCGTGTTTGAAACCGTGGCCCGATCCGCCACCCAGCAAAAACACATTGTCGGTTTCGGGATGAAGGTCGAAGATGAAGTTGCCGTCGCTGCTGTTTTCATAGGGACACACACGGCTTTCGCTGAGGGGTGCATCTCTCAGCTGGGGAAAGCGATGCGCCAGAAACGTGCGTGCTTTTGTCAGCGCCTCGGGCGTCAGAGTGTGGTCACCATGAGTGGGATCAAAAACATCGCCGCGAATGTCCACGCCGATCTTGAAGCCGCGGTGGGTGTTGCCCGGAATGCCATAATAAAAATCCTGGCCGTCCACATCAATCCACACGGGCAAATGTTCAAAGGCTGCGGCGTGGCGGGCCGGTGCGCCGAAATAATATACTTCCTGCTTTGTGCAGTTCACTTGTCGTTGCAACAGTTCGGGAAACATGGTGCCCATCCACGCACCACAGGCAAACACAAACGCATCGGCCGTCAGCGTGTCGCCATTCGAGAGGTGCAGGGTTTCCAGCGTGCCGTGCTGTTCAGGCATGGGCTGGACGTGTGCCTGGATGTAGTGTCCTCCTTCTTCCGCCACGGCGGTCTGCACGGCTTGCATCGATTCGCGCGCTTTCAGGTAGCCACCATACGGATCGAGGTAAGCGTGATGAAGGTCGTGGGTGTGGATCTGCGGATAGCGGCGGTTCAGTTCCTGCGTGGTCAGGTATTCATAGTCCATCGTGTGCCGCCGGGCAAACGCGATGGAGTCGTCAACAAGCGGTGTTTTTTCGTCATAACAAAACCACAGCACGCCGGTGTTGAAAAATAATTTTTTATCAAAGCGCGCCTGGTTCTCTTTCCACAGTTCCAGGGCGCGAACGTTCAGATCGAAATACGTCTGGTTAGCACCATAGGTGGAGCGGATCACACGGGTTTCGTCGCCGGAGCTGGAACGCGAATTCCCCGCACCCCATGCGTCAACCAAGGTCACCTGAAATCCCTTGCGCAGCAGGTAAAGCGCCGACCACCCGCCAAAGGCCCCGGCACCCACCACCACCACGCTCGACCCTTTGGCAAAGGCCGGTGCGCGTTTCGACGCCAGGGCTTCCGGGCGTGCGTTGGGCGCGAAGGTGTTCAGGTTGGGGAGTGTCATGCTGCGGGCTTATTTTTTCCAGTTTGCAGGGTCTACCCGCCAGGCTTTCAGCGAGGTGATCTGATCTTCGGAAACATAGTTTTGTTCCTGCGAATATTTCAGCAAATGGCTGTAGTCGCTAAGGCTGATCAGCGACGTGTTGGCCTCGTAGAAATTGCGGGTGGCAATGTCGAATCCATAGTTGAAGATCGACACCATGCCCAGCACTTCGAAGCCGGCTTCGCGAAGGGCCTGCACCGCTTTCAGCGAGCTGCCACCGGTCGACACCAGGTCTTCCACCACCACCACCTTCTGGCCTTTCACCACGCGACCTTCAATGAGGTTTTCCATGCCGTGGTCTTTTGGTTTAGGGCGGACATACAAAAAGGGTACGTTCAGCGCTTCCGCCACCAGGGCGCCTTGCGCAATGCCCGCGGTGGCCACACCGGCCACCGCTTCGACCGTGAAGAAATTTTCGCGGATGGCTTGCACCAGCCCGTGCTTGATGGCCGTCCGGATCTCCGGATACGACAGCGACAGGCGGTTATCGCAATAAATAGGCGACTTCCATCCCGAACTCCATGTGAACGGTTTGTCGGTATTGAGCTTGATGGCCTGGATTTGCAGCAGCATGGCGGCAACCTTTGCGGCCGTTTCTTCTTGTACTTTGATGATTGGCATAGTGCCGAAAGTTAGAATTAAAATCCTTTCCGGTAAATGCCCGGCCCCCGAACGTGTGCACGAAAAAAAATCTTGTCGGCCGCCCGGCAAAAAATCACCAAACCCCCTTGCCACGTTGCAAATTATTTGCTCTTTTGCGAACGTGGTTAAGTAGTAAACTCATCGGCCCATGATCATTTTTATCAACGACATTCCCGTCCGGATTCTTAAGGCAGATGAACAACCCGGCGAGGGCCGGGTGAACCACATCATTGACGCCGCTGTGGAGCCCGTCACGCAAGCCAAGCTCATCCATCACGTGTGGGTGCAAAATGCGGGCGAAGCCGAAACCAACGTGCTGCTCAACTTCCTCGACGCCAAAGTGCCCACAAGCGTGCTCTCCGTGAGTGTATCCGTGAAAGACTACGACGCCATCAAAACCTACCTGCGCAGCAAATTCAAGGTGGTGAAGGCCGCCGGCGGACTGGTGCGCAAGAAGGATAAGTTTCTCATGATCTATCGCCTCAAAAAGTGGGACCTTCCCAAAGGCAAACGCGAGAAAGGTGAAAGCAACAAGGAAACGGCCGTGCGCGAAGTGGAAGAAGAGTGCAACGTGTCGGTGAAGCTCGGCCAGAAAATATGCACCACCTGGCACACCTACACCATGAACAAACGTGCCATGATGAAAAAAACGCGCTGGTATGTCATGGACGTGATCGACGACACAAAGATGCGCGCACAAATCACCGAAGACATTGAAGAGACTCGCTGGATGAACCGCAAGGAAGTATACCACGCCCTCGAACATTCCTACAAATCCATCAGCTACGTTTTTGAACAATACTACGAAGTGATGGAGATCAACCCCGCCAAATAAGTTCGTAAAGAGAAAAATCTGATTTGATTACGGCTCCAGTGCGTAGGGGATAAACTCCGACACGTCACCACCATATTTATGCACCTCGCGAATGATTGACGAGCTGATCCAGGCCAGGTGCGGCGTGGTGATGAGGAACACGGATTCCATTTCGGGAAACAGCTTCCGGTTCACTTGCGAGATGCTGTTTTCATATTCAAAGTCGGTGGTGTTGCGCAGCCCGCGCAGCAGGAAACGCGCGTGGTTCTTGCGGGCAAATTCGGCCGTCAGCTCCGAGAATTTCACTACGGTGATGTTGGGATAATTGCGGAAGGCATAACTGATGCGCTCCACCATAAAATCGATTTCGAAATAGCGATTGCTCTTCTGGCTGTTATAGCCAATGGCTACAATGATCTCGTCAAACATCTGCAGGCCTCTCAGCACAATGTCTTCATGTCCTTTGGTGAAGGGATCGAACGATCCGGGGAAGAGGGCGATTCGTTTTGCCATAGGTCGAGCACGTGCGCGTTAAAGATGTCGGAGATGTATTCGCGGTTCCTTTTCAGCCGGCTGAAAAGGAATGGTTAATCTATCAGGTGGATGCTGTACAGATCGAAGTAGTGATGTTCGGGCACTTCGTCAAATGCATAGCCGAAGTTGAGATCATCGGGTTCGCCACCAAACGATACGTTGTTGATGTATTTGTAGAACTCATGATAGTGTGGCGAGTTCTTGCCGATATATCCCCACAAAATCACCTGGCTGGTTTGCTGATCCATGTTCAGCGACTTCATCACCAGCATGATGTATTTGATGTAGTCTGAAAATTGCTTGATGGCAAACTGATTGTAGTACAACAGCTTTTTGTCGCGACACGCCACGATGTGCAACTTGAAACGATCGACGTAGATGAACAGCGGACTGTCTTTACGTTTTTCGGCAAACTGCATGATGCCCTCAATGAGCGCGGCCGACTGGTGTGTGAACGTGGGCGGGTTGTTGGGATACATGCCGTTGAGCCAGCTTCTCAGGTCGCTGCTCATGGCAAACACGGTAACCGCCTCCGAGCGCTCGTTCACCGAGGCAAGTATATCTTCTTTCGCGGGATCGAAGTGCGCGTTAAATTTCAGATAGTCGGCAATAGACGCTTCGGCAAACAACGCCTGCGGCACTTGCACAAACTTGGTATTCTTGACAGAAACTTTGATCTTTTTCCAGAAGCCCGCTTTCAACAACGCATGCGAGTCGAAGAGGTGGTCGAGTATGTTGATGAGCTCTTCGTTGGAGGTGAGGCTGGGCAAAACAAAATCTTCGAGGAGGAGCACTTTCTCGTCGTCGGGTTTGATGACGGAAAGCTGGAAGTCGCGCGCACCGATGTTGATCAGCAGATGATAGTGGTGGATGAATTCCTCATCGAACAAATCGTCTTTTACTTTGCGTATCAGTTTGTAGGTAAGCGCCGTGGTCTCCAAAGTTTTTCCCGGGTTAAGCCGATTTGTAAACCCCCAAGGAAAGCGCCGTCAGCAATGCCGTTTAGCTTCTACGTTAGGGTTCACGTGTGCAATAATAATTATTTTATAGGGGAAATCACAAGACGGAATTTGCGGAATACCAATTAAATACGGTAAAACCCCGACAACTGGCGCAGGGCTTCCAAGGGCTGACGAAGGGTGACGATTCCATGCAGGGCTTCGCGGGGAAGTCGCTGAACTTGGTCGGACGACAGGAAGGCCACGTCGGCGATGAGCTGAAGTTCGGGATCGTGGCCGGCGTTGAGCGTGCCATCGGCGCGCGTCACGTCGAAGAACAGCTCGATGGCGTGTAGTGGTGTCTGAATGAACTCACAGCCAAACCGGAACCCGGCCACGTTCACCAGCAGACCGGTTTCTTCCCGGAATTCACGCTTCACAGCCTCCTCCAGCGTTTCACCAGGCTCCACACCTCCGCCCGGAGGTGCCCAGAAGTCGCCGTCGCGTAGCAACTTGTGATTGACCATCAGCAACTTATCGCCCTCCCACAACAGCCCGCAGGCCCGCACGCGAACTTTGTGGCCATACATTTCCGTGATTTTTTGATCCATGAACGGTTACTCAGGTGAAGGAAGTGATATGGAAGACAAAGTCGCTGGATTTTCGGTAGAAATTTCTATATTCTGGCAGAATTGTTGAATGAAGGTTTTAAATTTGAAAAAAATAATTAGGTATGAAGAAGAATTTGTTTCTGATCGTTTTGCTGGCCCTGGCAGCACAAGGTTTTGCGCAAACCAGCACGCCCAAAGCGGCTGGCGCTGTGATCACGTTTGAAAAGAAAACGCATGATTTTGGCGACATCGTTCAAGGCGATAAAGTGGAAGAAGTGTTCAAGTTCGCCAATACCGGCACCGAACCCCTCATCATCACCAACGTGCAAGTGACTTGCGGATGCACCACTCCTAAGGGATGGCCCCGCGATCCTATCGCACCCGGTGGCAAAGGCGAAGTGACCATCGCGTTCAACAGCGCGGGTAAAATGGGCAAACAAAACAAGGTTGTCACGATCGTATCGAACGCCGTGAATGCCGATGGTGCCCAGGTTTCTTTCACCACCAACGTGTTGGAGAAGAAAGTAACACCTCAATAAGCATTCCCTGCTTTTCTGCGCGCATCGTCGCGACGGAAGTGTAAAAGCATAAAAACCGTTCTCCTCACGAGAACGGTTTTTTTTATGTCATTTTTTTTCACGGCACTATCGGTCGGGTTGTGTAGATGATCGCATTCAAATTTCTGACAGAAAGAGGAACTGAAACGTGGTTGCAGTGTGGCGGCCTAGGTTTGCCGAAACATAAATCTTTCTGATATGAAAAATGAAAACGTGAGAGTGAAGCATGCGACCGTGATGCTTGTGGCATGCATGGCAATGGTGTTCTATGCGTGTCATAGTGATGAAGGCACGGCTCCTATTCTGCCGGTGGTCAGCACACTGATGCCTTCCGAAGGCCCCGTGGGAACAGAAGTGAGTGTGCAAGGCGTGGGCTTTGGAACTACGCCGTCTAGCCTCGCCGTGACGTTTAATGGCGTGAAGGCAACAATTAAAAGCACAACCGATGTGCTGCTCGTGGTTACGGTGCCCGACCTTGCCACAACAGGACCGGTCGCCGTCACCGTGAATGGCACAAAAGTGACCGGACCGGTTTTCACTGTAACAAAAAAGAGTACACCCGCTGCCATCACATCGCTCAACCCTTCACAAGGGCCGGTTGGCACACAAATACGAATCAAGGGCACATCGTTTGGGAGCATTGCCACAAATCTCGCTGTGACGTTCAATGGTGTCGCCGCCGACATCGTCAGCGCGTATGACACAGAGCTGGTGGTGACTGTGCCCGCATTGGCTACGACCGGCGTGGTAGTGGTCACCGTGAACGGTTCGGTTATCACAGGTCCGGTATTCACCGTAACCGAAACGCCGGTGGTCGTGAGCAGCATTAGTCCTACAAGAGGTCCGAAAGAAACGGAAGTGACCATCATCGGCACAGGCTTCGGCACCAACGCCGGAGAAAATATCGTCACGTTCAATGGCAAGCCCGCGGAAGTGACGCTGGCCACAGCCACAACGTTGAAGGCACAAGTGCCTGTTGGTGCGGCCACCGGCGTGGTGAAAGTAACACGCGGAACACAGACGGCAGAAGGGCCGGTGTTCACCTACGACTACACCGCCGTGGTGAGCACGCTGGCCGGCAGTGGCATGGCGGCCAGCATCGACGGTGTGAATGCAATGGCAAGTTTCGATGGGCCACATGGCCTCGCGATCGACGGCGATGGAAATATTATCGTGTCTGAGTTTGCATCGTCACGCATTCGGAAGATCTCCACAGCCGGACAGGTCACCACCATTGCCGGAAGCACCAATGGCTATGCCGAAGGACAAGGCACTGCGGCCAAATTCTATCAGCTCCGCGAAGTGAAAGTCGATCGTCAGGGGAATTTGCTGGTGGCCGATTATCTTAACCTCAGGATTCGCGAAGTGCAGCCAACTGGAAACGTGCTTACCCTCGCGGGCAACGGCATGCCAGGTTTTGCCGACGGCGCGTCGGCCGATGCGCGGTTCAGTCTTCCCTCGGGCATTGCCGTGGCATCCGACAACACGGTGTATGTGGCCGACGAAGGGAACCACCGCATTCGAAAAATCGTAGCGGGCAACGTGACCACACTCGCCGGCAACGGAACAGCCAACTATGCCGATGGCCAGGGAAGCAACGCCATGTTTAGCGGCCCGGTAACCCTCGCCATCGACGCCGATAACAATTTGTATACGTCAGACTTTGGTGGTGCGCACATTCGCAAAATCACACCCGGTGGTCTGGTCACCACGGTGGCGGGCAGTGGTGCGTATGGCTATCAGGATGGTGTGGCGACCGAAGCAAAATTTAACAAGTCACGCGGTGTTGCCGTAGACGCCGCCGGAAACATTTATGTGGCCGACACCGACAATAATTGTATCCGAAAAATCAGTAACGGCGTGGTCACCACCATTGCGGGCAGCACAACAGAAGGCTATGCCGATGGCAACGGGAGCGAGGCGCGGTTCAGCTTTCCAACGGGCATCGTCGTCGATGCCAGTGGTGCGTTGTATGTTGCCGACTACAGAAACAGTCGCATTCGGAAAATCAGTTTTGAATGATTTGGATGTTGCGATAGACAGGCAGGTTCATCGAACACTGTAAATGAAAAAAGCCATCTCTCAGGAGCTGGCTTTTTTTATGAACATCGGAATTTTTACTTGCGCTTCGCGACACCCAGCAAAAGAAACGCCCATCCCAATAGAAACAGCACGCCACCCAGGGGTGTCACCGCGCCCAGCACGCCGATGCCGGTCATGCACAGCACGTAGAGGCTTCCGCAGAAAAGCAGAATCCCTAAAAAGAAAAACAGCGATGCCCAGTATAATTTTTTCGAATCGAAATGGCTCATCAGCATGCCCACCGCCAACAGCGCGAAGGTGTGGTAGAATTGATAGCGCACGGCCAGTTCGTATGTGTCCAGCCGTCCCGTGGCGATCAAGGTTGGTTTAAAGGCGTGGGCACCAAAGGCACCGATGGCCACGGCCACGAAGCCCAGCACGGCGGCGGTCAAAAGCGTGTTGCGTTGATTCATGTGTTAGTGTTGATAGGTTCGTTCGCCAAAAATAGCACTTCCCACGCGGATGAGTGTGCTGCCCTCTTCGGCGGCAATTTTATAGTCGCTGCTCATGCCCATCGACAATTCTTCCATCGTGACCTGTGGTGGAAGCGGCAATGATTTCAGGGTATTGAAAAACATTCTCAGTCCGTGAAATTCTTTGCGAATCTGTGCTTCATCGGTGGTGAGGGTGGCCATGCCCATGAGTCCGCGCACTTCGATGTGCTGAAGGTTTTGAAATTCGGGCGATTGAAAAAGTTTTTGTACGTCGTCTTCCGAAAAACCAAATTTTGTTTCCTCTTCGGCAATGTGTAGTTGCAGGAGGCAGGGGATGATGCGGTTGACTTTGGCTGCTTGCTTATTGATTTCTTCCAGCAATTTGGCACTGTCTACCGAATGGATGAGCGACACAAACGGCGCAATGTATTTCACCTTGTTGGATTGCAGGTGCCCAATCATGTGCCAGGCAATGTCTTTGGGTAAGGCTTCGTGCTTGGGCACAAGTTCCTGCACCTTGTTTTCGCCAAACACACGCTGGCCTGCGGCATAGGCCTCTTTAATGGCTTCGATGGGTTTGGTTTTGCTCACCGCCACCAGTTCGCATCCCGCAGGTAAGTTTTGGCGAAAATTGTTTATGTTATTCTTAATATTCATGCCTATTTTTAGCCCTTCAATCCACCAAAGCTAACGCAAATATGGCACTCCTCGGAACATTGCTGAAAAAAGGGATCCGGCTCCGCGAAATGATGGAGCAGGAATATACCTCTCCCTTCGATCTGCAAAAAAAAGAGCTGAAGGAATTGCTTATGACCGCCAGTCAAACGGAATTTGGAAAACACTACAGTTTTGCCGACGTGCTGCAAGGGTTTCGCAAAGGCGACAAAGAATTCTACAAACGCTTCAAGAAACAAATCCCCATTCATACCTACAACAAAATTCACGCGGAGTGGTGGACGCTTGCCTTGCAGGGAGCAACCAATGTGTGCTGGCCCGGAAGAATAAAATATTTTGCGCTCAGCTCCGGAACATCCGAAGCCTCGTCGAAATATATTCCCGTCACCAAAGACATGACCAAGGCGATACAGAAGACGAGCATCCGTCAGATTCTGTCGCTTTCCAAATACGATCTCGAACCTGAAATTTTTCAGTCGGGCATTCTCATGCTCGGGGGCAGCACACACTTGAACAAACGCGGCAGCTACTTCGAAGGCGACCTCAGCGGCATACAGGCCGCGCGTCTGCCCTTCTGGTTTCAACATTTCTACAAGCCCGGAAAAAAAATCGCGAAGACACGCAACTGGGATGCGAAGCTCGATGAGATAGCACGCAAGGCCAGCGGCTGGGACATTGGCGTGGTGGTGGGGGTGCCCGCATGGATACAAATCCTGATGGAAAAAATCATCAGCTATCACGGTCTCAAAAACATCCACGAAATTTGGCCCAACCTCGAAGTGTATGTGCACGGTGGCGTGTCGTTCGATCCTTATCGCAAGGGATTTGAAAAACTGCTGGGCCGTCCCATCAGCTACATCGAAACGTATCTTGCTTCCGAGGGCTTCATCGCTTTTCAGGCCTATCCCAACCGACGCACCATGCGCCTGGTACTCAACAATGGCATCTTCTACGAATTTATACCGTTCGATGAAAAGAACTTCGACGCCAACGGCGAAGTGAACCCCGACGCCGAGTCGTTCATGATCGATGAAGTGGAAGAAGGAAAAGACTACGCCATACTGCTGTCGTCGTGTGCGGGCGCGTGGCGCTACATCATCGGCGACGTCATCAAGTTCACGTCGCTCGAAGAAGCTGAAATTGTCATCACCGGTCGCACCAAACATTTTCTCAGCCTTTGCGGCGAACACTTGTCGGTGGACAACATGAACAAAGCGATCGAGCTGGTGTCTAACGATTTCAACGTAAACATCCCCGAGTTCACCGTGGCAGGCATTCCACACGATTCGTTGTTTGCACACCACTGGTTTGTGGGCACCGACGAAAAGGTGGATAAGAAACTTCTGAAAGAAAAAATTGACGAACACCTCAAGGCCCTCAACGACGACTATGCCGTGGAGCGCAGCGCAGCCTTGAAGGAAATATTTGTGGACGTGCTGCCGTTGAAAACATTTTATGATTGGATGGAGTCGAAGGGAAAAGTTGGCGGTCAGAACAAATTTCCACGGGTAATGAAAAACGCCCAGTTAGACGATTGGAAAAATTTCCTTCAACAGCATTCGAATGGGAATCGTTCGTGACGGTGTGCTGTCTGGCATAGTACTGGCCTTCCTCATTGGGCCGGTGTTTTTTGCCTTGCTCCAAACCAGCATCGAGCGTGGGTTCTGGAGTGGCTTCTGGGTAGCCGTCGGCATCTCGTGCAGCGACGCGCTCTATATTTTCGTTTCCTACTTTGGGTTAATTCAGTTCATGCAGGCCGAAAGCTTTCGTCACTACCTGGCTTATGGCGGAGGGCTGGTGTTGCTGGGGTTTGGCGTCTACTACCTCTTTGTGAAAAGCCGCAAGCTTGTTGCCTTCGATCCGAAAAACATTCAGGAACGCAACTGGCTTCGCCTTGCCCTGAAAGGATTTTTTATCAACGGCCTCAGTCCCATGGTGCTGTTCTTCTGGATCGCCACCGTAGGCGTGGCCACAACCCGTTTGGGCTACACGTCCATAGACGAAGCGTTTGTGTTCTTTGGTTCCATTGTGGGCACGGTGTTTTCTACCGACCTTATCAAAGCCAAACTTGCCGACAAACTCCGCGCGCTCATCACGCCGCGCTTCATCCGGATCATGAACATCGTGTTGGGCATTGTGTTGATTGTGTTTGCCGGAAGGCTGATCTTTTTCCCTGACAACATTCCGCACTAATCCTGCAGCACGTTGCTGAGGAAGGTGGACTTCATGAGGAGCCATAGCAAAAAGAAGCCGATGGCCCACTGCAGGTAGATGAAGTAATAGTCGGTAGTGTCTTTGAAACGCGTTTCCTTGATCTCTGCTTTTTCAAATTGATCGATGCGGGCAAACACCTGGCTCAGTGCCTTGTTGTCGGTGGCCCTGAAAAATTCTCCGCCGCCAATCTTGGCAATGCGGCGCATGGTGGTTTCGTCCACGGTGTTGTCGATCATCATGGGGCGTCCGAAGAAGTCTTTGCCATAGGGCACCTGGCCTTCCTTGCCCACCACAATGGTGTAGATCTTGATGCCATAGGCAGCCGCGAGTTCTGCGGCCGTGATGGGGTCGATGTTGCCGCCGTTGTTGTCGCCGTCGCTCAACAGGATACACACTTTCGATTTTGATTCCGATTCGCTCATGCGGTTGGTCACCACGGCGAGCGCGCTGCCAATGGCGGTGCCACGGTTCTCAATCATCTCGAAGCTGATTTCGTTCAGGTAGGATTTTAATAAGTCGTAGTCGGTGGTGAGCGGCGCAAGCGAAAATGCATCGCCCGAAAACACCACGATGCCAATGCGATCCTGCACACGGCCGCTAATGAAATCGCGGGCCACGCCTTTTGCTGCTTCCAGTCGGTCTGGAGAAAAGTCTTCAATTTTCATCGACTGCGAAATGTCAAGGCCGATCATGATGTCGATCCCTTCGGTCCACTGCTCCACTTTCTCGTTCGACTTCTGGGGTCGTGCCAGAGCCACAACAATCAACGCCAGCGCCAGCATCAGGAAAAATTCGGGCAACAAACGGATGAGCGTGAGCGGAGAAACGCGCAGGTCTTTCTGCGTCACTGCCACCGGCAGCTTCTGGTTGAAACGATAGCGCCACAGCCAGCGGAACAAAAACAAAAACGGCACCGCCACCAGGGCATAAAGAAACGAAGGATTATCCCACGTATAGGCCTTGAAAGACGACAGGCTGAACCAGTCCAACGAATACCACGGTGCTGCGAAATTATCCATGCTTCACCTCCTCCAGTTTTTTAGAAAAGTGTTGGCCGGCAATCTGTTTCAGATTCTCCAGCGAATCAACCACCGTGGTGTCGTGTCCATAGATGGCACCGTCTACGGCATGCAGAATTTTCCCCAGCGAGTCGTCTTTCTCCATGCGCGCAATTTCTTTGGCCGTGAGCTTGGTGAACGGACGCGACTCCAGCTGTTCCATATACTTTTTCCATTGCGATAGCGCCTGCTCCGTGACTGGCACTGAGAACGTGCTGCGTATAGACTCCACGTTTGCCGTGTAGGCTTCCATAAACTTCTGATGTGAGGCCTGCAGTCGCTTCAGGCGATAGTGACGACGAATACGCTTGCCAAAAACAAACCATCCCACAATGCCCAGCACCACCAGTGCACCCAACACAATAAACAGCACCGGGTAGTTAAACTCCGACGGCACATCCTGGTGAGCAATGGAAACCTTGAGCGGCAGCTTTTCAATAGACACGGTGTCGGGCAAATTTGGCACCAGCGCAGTAAACAGGATAGTGTCTATCGGCGATTCGTAGACGGTGCAGTCGCGTGGGTTCAGTTGAAATACCGGAAGGCTTAAGGTCTGGATGCGGTCGATCTCGAAGGTCGACACATAATACACCACACTGTCATAGCTTTTGCCGTCGTGGGTTTGCGTGGTGAAATATTTTTTGCGCTCGAATTCGAAGGGTGCAAAGTTGTAGGCCGAGTCGGGGAAGAGCACGGTGAGGCTGCGTGGATAGCGGGCGGTAAGGTAATAGCCCGACACATCTCCCACGCGCACGCTGTCTAGAAAAAATCCGCTGTGCACCGTCACGTCCTGCGCTTGGGTGGTGCCCAGGGTGCAGAGAAAAAGTAAAAGTATGCCGTAAAGCCTGCGCCTCAGATTCATTGCCGTCACGAAGTTTTTAACGATTTGTTCCGCACTTTGAATAACCTCAGCAACTTGGGCACATAGTCTTCGTCTGTATCGAGCGATATAAAATTGATCTCGTGTTTGCGACTGAATTTTTGAAGCTCCGCTTTTCGCTGGTCGTGGCCCTTGCTGATCTTTTCGCGGAAGTCGCCAAACGACGTGTTGATCCACAACGTCTTTTGCGTTTCCTTGTCGATCACGGGAATGATGCCCAGCTTGGGCAAGCGTGTTTCGCGTTTGTCGCTGATGTGAATAACCACCAGGTCGTGCCGGCGGGCCAGCGCTTTCAGGTTGTTGGAGTATCCTTCGTCTATAAAGTCGGAGATGAGAATCACCACGCTGCGGCGGCGGATGGCGTTGAGCGCAAAGGCCAGGGCTTTGGAGAGATTTGTTTTCAGCGACTGAGGTTTCAGCTTGGCCAGGGTGCTGATGATTTCATAGGCCTGCGAAGGCCCTTTGTTGGGCTTCATGTATTTTTCCTTCACATCCGAAAAACAAATCAGGCCCACGTGTCCTGATTCTTTGGATGCCGACAGGGCCAGCACGCCACAAATTTCTTTGCCGATGTCGGCCTTGGTGGCGCCGGGACTGCCGATGTCTTCGGAAGCGCTCACGTCGAGGATGAAGAACACAGTTTGCTCTTTTTCCTCGCGGAATGTTTTCACAAAGGTGCCGTGCCCTTTGGCCGTCACGTTCCAGTCGATGATGCGCACATCGTCGCCATATTGGTAGGGGCGCACATCGTCAAACTCCAGACCCGATCCTTTGAACACAGAGTGAAAGTCACCCTGCATCTGGCTGTTGATAGCCTTGCGGATCTGGATCTCGTAGCGACGTAACTTTTTTAAAAGCGCTTTCACCGGCTGGTATTGTATTTGTTTGAAAAGACCCGGAAAGCAACCACTTTCCGACGTTCTCCATACCCTAACCACTAGGGAATTGGCCAAAAATAGAACAATTATGAGTATTTTGCCGCACCCAAAATTGAATATAGGTTGAGAAAATCTGTGAAAGGTCCGATGATTGCCCCCGTCTGCACAGGGCTCGTTCTGCTGGTGGCAGTCCTGGCATTTTCGTGTGGAAAGGAAAAGGCACCCCAGAATTTGCTCCCCCAGGACAAGGTGGTGAACGTTCTGTCCGATCTTTACGTAGTGGAGCAAAAGGTGAATGCCCTCGCCCTGAAGCGCGACACCAGCGAACAGATTTTTGCAAAATTGAAAGACAAAGTGTTTGAAAAGAACGGCGTGACCGATTCCTCGTTCCGGGTTTCACTTGACTACTATGTCGATCGTCCCGGTGTCATCGAGGGCATCTATTCCCAATTGGTAGACTCCCTGAATTTGCGGGAGCAGCGTATTCTTTCCGGTCAGCATCCACAATGATTTATCCCGATTCGTTCGAAGAAAAACTGGGCTTTAACCAGATTCGTCAAAAATTGAAAGCCTACTGTCATTCGCCCGCCGGCGAAGACTGGGTAGACCGTATGCGTTTCAGCAGCGAGCACGATTTTATCCGCGTGTTGCTGAAGCAAAACCTGGAGTTCCGGCAGATACTGGAAAAAGGCGAAACGTTTCCCTCCCAACACTTCCTGGACGCCTCCGACTGGATTCAGAAGATTGCCCTGGAAGGCAATTGGCTGGAGGCCGACGAATTTCTGCAACTGGCCTATTCGCTCGAGACCATCATTGCCTGCAAGAATTTTCTGGTGAAGAATGCCGAGGTCTATCCCGAGCTTTTCCGCATGACGGAGCCCGTGACGGTGACGGCCTCGCTCGTGCAGAACATCACCACCAAAATAGACGACAAAGCCATGGTGCGCGATTCGGCCAGCGTAGAACTGGGCCGGGTGCGCAAGAAGCTGCGCGACGAACAAGGTCGCCTGCGCAAACTGGCCGACCAGATCTATCGCAACGCCGTGAGCGAAAGCTGGGTGCCCGACGGCGCGCTGCCCACCATTCGCGATGGCCGGTTGGTCATTCCCATACAAGCCGAACACAAACGCCGCCTCAAAGGCTTCATCCTCGACGAGTCGGCCACGGGCCAGACCGTGTTTATGGAACCCGCCGAGCTGCTGGACGCCAACAACGAAATCCGCGACCTCGAACACGCCGAGAAACGCGAAGTGATACGCATCCTGAAAGAACTTACCGATTCGTTTCGCGTGCAACTGCCGGCCCTGAAAAGTGCCTACCGCTTTTTGTCACAACTGGATTTTGTTCGCGCGAAAGCAAAATTCTCCCTCGACATCAACGCCGACCTTCCCTTGCTCACCGACAAACCCGAGCTGGTGTGGTATGTGGCCAAACATCCGCTGCTGTATTTGAGCCTGAAAGGAAAACGCGATGTGGTGCCCCTCACGCTGGAACTGAACGAACAGCAACGCATGCTGCTGGTGTCGGGTCCAAACGCGGGTGGAAAGTCGGTGTGTCTGAAAACGGTGGGGCTACTGCAATACATGCTGCAATGTGGCATGCTCATTCCCGTGTCGGACCGTTCGCGTGCCGGAATTTTTAAAAGCATCTTTCTGGATATCGGCGACCAGCAATCCATCGAAAATGATTTGAGTACCTATAGCAGTCACCTGCGAAACATGAACATGTTCATTCAATCGGCCACCGACAAGTCGCTGGTGCTGATGGATGAGCTGGGTTCGGGCACGGATCCCGACTTTGGCGGCGCCATCGCGCAAGCCATACTGGATGCGTTGCTGCAGCGCAGGGTGTGGGGCCTCGCCACCACGCACTACTACAA
The DNA here is from genome assembly GCF_016735595.1 of Chryseolinea lacunae. Classification (GTDB taxonomy): domain Bacteria; phylum Bacteroidota; class Bacteroidia; order Cytophagales; family Cyclobacteriaceae; genus Chryseolinea; species Chryseolinea lacunae. The sequence continues at coordinate 330,095 of NZ_JAERRB010000005.1, read as the reverse complement.
CCTGAAACTCTTCGCGGGGCAGCAACCCGGCATACGCAACGCGGCCATGCGCTTCGACGACGAACACCTGGAGCCGCTCTACATGCTCGACATCGGCAAGCCCGGGAGCTCGTTTGCCCTGGAGATTGCGCGCAAAACAGGTCTGCCCAAAAGCACCTTGCAGGAGGCCGAAAAGCTGGTGGGCAAAGACCTCGCCGGCGTGGAGTCGATGGTGCGTTCGCTGGAAAAAGAACGGCAGGAGCTGAGTGAAAAGATAAAACGCATGGAGAAGCAGGAGATTGAATTGAAACAATCCCTGTCGCGCTATCAAACGCTGTCTACCGACCTGGAGACACGAAAGAAAGACATCATCAACCGTGCAAAAGAAGACGCGGCCACGTTGCTGAAAAACACCAACCGCGAAATCGAAAAGACCATCCGCCACATCAAGGAAAACAAGGCAGAGAAAAAAGAAACGCTCAAGGTGCGAAAAAACCTGGAGTCGCTGACGCAACAGGTGGAGGCGCCGAAGAAAGAAACGAAGCCGGTCCAAACTTTGAAGGAAGGCGATCGCGTGCGCATCATCGGGCAGGAGGGAAGCGGCATCATCCTCACCATTCAAGGCAAGAATGCCACCGTGCAATTTGGCTTGCTGAAGTCAGTGACCAAGCTCGACAAGCTCGAAAAAATAACAGCGGCCGTGGAGAAAGAGATTGTGGCCCGCCTCCGCTCCGCCGGCATCAACGTGCACGAAAAGCGAACACTGTTCAACTCCACGCTCGACATTCGTGGCAAGCGGGTTGACGAAGTGCTTGGCATACTGGATCAGTTTATGGACACGGCCATTCTGTTGGCACAAGGCGAACTCCGCATCCTGCACGGCAAAGGCGAAGGCGTTTTGCGCAAAGTGGTGCGCGATCACCTGAAGGGATACAAGGAAGTTGCCAGCATCAAAGACGAACACATTGAACGCGGCGGCGACGGCATCACCGTGGTAGTGCTGAAGTGACAGCCCGTCGGATATAGAACTCGGCCACCAGAAGATTCGGAACCCAGCTGAGCCAGGCAATGGTGGCATAGGCTTCGGGTTGGTTCAGGTTGAAGCGCGACGAGCTCGCGAAAATATAAAGCCGCAACGTCACGGCGGCAAAGGTGAGGGCATAGCTGCGCAACATCCAGCGCCTGTGCGCTGCCACATCTTTCTTGCGTATGCGGTCGAAGGCAAGCGCCGTGAATGCAAACCACAGCGTGCACTGCAACACAAAGCTGATCTCCACCCAAGGCCCGCGGTGAATAAAGAAACTCATGACGAGTCCCCCCGGCGCAGCAAAAAACAAAATCCCCATCACATACACATAGCCCAGGGCGCGATGCACGGGTCTGAATTTCTGAAGCGACCACGGATGCAATTGCAGCAGCCCGGCCACCAGAATGATGCCGCCCACAAGCACGTGCGAATAGTAGAAGGGAAGATACCACCCCGTGGCTATCGCCTCCTGCTTCAGGCGAAGAAAACTAAATTGCGGATCGAAGTTCAGGTACGTAAGCGTGTTGCCGGCCAGCAGCACCGTCAGCAACAACGCAAAGCCCCAAACAAAACGCATCATCGCGTCAAGCCGGTTTGGTGGTCAGCAGGGCGATCACCTTCTCGAGAAACTGAAGGTTGTGGCGATCGATGTCGGTGAGCTGGTCTTCAAATTCTTCCACCTTGTCATAGCGGGGCGTGTACCAATTGCCCGAGATATAGCCAGCGTTTGCAGAACCTTCGGGGAAACGCATGCCATAGCTGGCCAGAATTTCGTCGCGCATAAAGTTCAGCGTTGGCACCGACAGAAACGTAGTCGAATCTGTTTGGCCGGTGTTGGGATCGACGTGTGTGAATTTACCGGACAGATAGCTGCTGTCAAGTTTGATAAACTCAGTTTGTGCAAACATGCGATGCGATGTCAACGCCAGCACTGTTCCGTTCTCGGCGAGTTTGAAGTAGGTATACTGTGGTCCGTCAAAATCTTCATAGCCCTGGGGTTCATACCACATGTCTTCGGTCTCTGATGTAATTTCCAGGATGTCGGGGCCGATTCTTTTCATCTGCGTCACCACCTTGGTGGGGATGTTGGCAACGGCCAGGGTATCGTTTTTGTGATCCATGAACACGACGCGGTTTTCGGTATAAAATTCCTCACGTCCTTCCAGGTAGTTCCTGGTCACGGCGGTGATCAGCGCGTTGATGTTGTCAGACACGGTTTGCAGGAAGCTGCCGTGTGTTTCAATCGATTCTGTCCATCCGCCCATGGGCGCCACGGTGGTGGAGATGCCCGACAAAAGTTCTTCAAACACGCCGGTCTTCACCAGGTAGGAGGGCATGGCCAGGTTGCCCACACCAAGGTTCTCGGCATTGGGCACTTCACAAAGGGCCTGCGAACCGTTCACGAGGCGAAGTTCTTTAGGCAGATACTCAAAGTTGGTCACCCATGTTTTTGCTTTCGCCGTAGGGAAGCCGTCCGCATAGGCGAGTTGATAGTTCACAAAGCCATAGACCGAGTCTTTCTTCACCAGCGCCAATGTGTTTTCGCGGTTGTAGGGAACGATCATGTCGTAGGCAGGATCAATGAGCATTTGTTTGGTGTCGATGTCGAAGTAGCCAACCTTGCCGCCTTTTTTCACTTCCACAATGTTGGGAAGGTCATAGCCCAGTGTGCCGATCATTTCATACTCGACGGGAATCACCACGTTACCGGCGTCGTCGAGCAGGCCCATCGTGTAGGCATCGGTTTTTCGCGTATCGCTGTTTTCCCATTGGCCTTTCACGGCATAGAAATACGTTTTTGTTTTGTAGATGGTGAACCAGATCACCGAGTCGAATTTTTGTTGGAGGGCTTTTGCCTGAGCATAGATCGGTTCGCGTTTTTTGAGTTCGTTGTGTCTGTCCACATCCCATTGAAGCGCGTTGCTGAGGGAAGCATATTTTTCGTAGAACGCTTCGCCTTCCAGCCGTGTGATCACAAACGAAGGTTTGCGTGTTTCGAGCCATAGCACCAGCGTTGCCGAGGTGGTGTCCTGGCTCACGTCCTTTTCTTTTGCCGAGAACCGGGCGGGGATAGAAACTTTTGTGCCGTGTTCGTCGGTCGTGATGGTGGCGGCCTGAAACATGGCTTCGCAGAGCACATATTCGCCTTCTTTGTTTTGCAACACGTGAAGGGCCTTGAGCAGCGACTCGCGCGACTGGTTGGTGTCGAAATATTTCAGCGCGGCTTCATCGCCCTGGCCCAGGCTGGCCTGAAAGGAGGTAAGGAAAACCTGGATGTCTTTCTCGAACGATTCTTTTTTGGCAACACTACAGCCAAAGAGGATGAGCATAACCAGAGACAGGCTGAGCAGCGCGGATGTTTTCATAAACAAGAGGGTCGGTGTTTTATAGATTGAAAGGAACGTGGCGGAAGATAGCAGGGTTTTGCCCGTGCTGCAAAAGTAGGGAAGTTTAAAGCCAGATCGGTGGCCACGGCGCATAAAGAAAGGCTTCCTCTACAGGAAGCCTTTCTTGGTGGAAATTGAAATTTCGTTAAGGTCTTGTGAACACAAATGTCCAGTCGCCGGAAACCGATTCGGTGCGGCCGTTATTAAAGCCCTCGCCGCTTTCGGGGTAGGTGAAGGCGATGGTCAATGTTTTGTCGCCATTCGACAGTGTGTAGTTCATAACCTGATCGTCGGCCAGGCGGATTATGGTGTTGGATACGGCACCGGCCTGGAATTTCCAATCGGATTCTTTTTTCCAGGGGCTCACGCTGGGCCACGAGGTTGCCGAGCTGGTGTAGTGATACACGCCGCCTTCGCTAAACGTGCCGGAGATCGTGAGTTTCATGCCGGGATATTCAGAAGTTCTGTCGGAAGGATCTTTGGCGGAAGTCAACGTCCACTGATCGGACTTCAACTTGTTAAGCTGGGTTTCTTCTTCCGACTGGTTGTCATCTTTTTTGCTGCAACCGGCATAGAAAAAGCCTGCACTAACGAGTATCAAAAGGGATAATAATCTGGCTAAATGTTTCATGCGTTAACTTTTAAGAATACGAATATGCTAGTAAAAATATTAAAATCAAACTTAGTCACCCGCGTGGATACTGTTAATGGAATAGGGATAAATCTTGTAACCGCTATTTATAGCGCATGATGTCAATTTTCTGCGCGTTGGCCGGATATTCGGCCGGCTGGTTGCTGGCAATAAACACCAGGCAGTGTGCGGGCACAGCCTTCAATTGTTCCAGATACCAATCGAATGCCTGCTGGTCCAGGTTGGTGCCCGGCTCGTCCAGGAAAAGAATGGACGCTTCCGAAAAAAACGCCAGGGCAAGTTTTACACGCTGTCGCATGCCCGACGAAAAATTGGAGATGTATTTATCGCGCGCATGCGTGAGATACATACGCTCCAGCATTTCGTTTTCGCTCCACGCATAACGGCTTGGGCGCAGGCTGAAATGAAAACGCAACTGCTCCCGCAACGTGAATTCTTCAATGAGGTCGAGATAGGGTGTGGCAATGGCCACGTGACGGAAGATGGATTCGGCCGGAACGTTAGTGCTGGAAATGTCGTAGGTGAGGGTGCCTGTGCTGGGGGGCATCTGTCCCCAAAGCACTTGCAACAACGTGGACTTGCCCGAGCCGTTGGGGCCCGTCACTGCATAGATCTCTCCCCCTTTAAACGTGTGGGTGAGCTTGCGGAAAATCCAGTCGCGGTTAAATTTCTTGCCGAGGTCGGCAACGCCAATGGAAAGTTGAGGGCTGGAAGTGGAGGGTAGGGGAGAATGTGACATTGCGCGTTCTTCTTTCACACGTTCAGAACGAAGCGAAAGCGTCCGCCCACTGCCTAGTCATTCCCTTCATAACCTTTCATGATGCCCCGCTCCGAGTTTCGGATGAAGTCCAGGATGTAGTCGCGTTCTTCGCTGGTGGGCATTTCGCTTTCCACCATTTCAATAGCCTTGGAGTTGTTGAGCCCCTTCATGAAGATCATGCGATAGATCTCCTGAATTTCGTTGATTTTTTCGGAGCTGTAGCCGCGGCGACGAAGGCCCACGGTGTTGATGCCGGCATACGACAGCGGCTCGCGCGCAGCTTTCGTAAACGGCGGTATGTCTTTCCGCACCAGCGACCCACCACCAATGTAGGCGTGCGCACCGATCTTCGAGAACTGTTGCACAGCACAGGCTCCGCCAAAAATAGCGTAGTCGTCAATCACCACGTGGCCGGCCAGTTGCACCGTGTTGCCCAGGATGCAGTTGTTGCCAATGATGCAGTCGTGACCAATGTGCGCATAGGCCATGATGAGGCAGTCGGAGCCGATCACGGTTTTGTATTTGTCGATGGTGCCACGGTTGATGGTGACACACTCGCGCACGGTGGTGTTGTCGCCGATTTCGGCAGTGGTTTCTTCGCCCTTAAACTTCAGGTCCTGCGGCACACCCGAGATGACGGCGCCGGGAAATATTTTGCAGTTCTTGCCAAGACGCGCACCTTCCATGATGGTCACGTTGGGACCAATCCAGCAACCGTCGCCGATCACTGTATTCTTTTGCACCGTGGCAAACGGCTCGATGATCACGTTCTCGCCAATGACGGCGTCGGGGTGTACGTTGGTCATGGGGAATCGGCTCATGCGTCTTTACGAACTATGCTGGCGGTCATGGTACCTTCACAAACCAGGGTGTTGCCCACATAGGCGCGTCCTGTCATTTTCGCGATGCCGCGCTTGATGGGCGCGAGCAGGTCGCACTGAATCACGAGGGTGTCGCCGGGCAGTACCATTTTTCGGAATCTGAAATTTTCAATACCCAGGAAGTATGTCCAATAGTTTTCCGGGTCGGGCACGGTGTTCAACACCAGTATGCCACCGATCTGCGCCATGGCTTCAATCTGAAGCACGCCGGGCATCACGGGGTTTCCGGGGAAGTGGCCCTGGAAGAAGTATTCGTTTGCCGTCACGTTCTTCACACCCGACACGCTTTCGTTGTCGAGGTAAATAATCTTGTCGATCAGCAGAAACGGGTAGCGGTGGGGCAAGGTGGCGGCCACCTTGTTGATATCCATTACCGGAGGCAGGCTGGGATTGTATTTTGGTCTGCCCTTCTTGTCAGACTCCTGCATGGCTTTCTTCAGCTTCTTGGCAAACGCCACGTTGGCGGCGTGTCCGGGACGGGCCGCGAGCACTTGTGCCTTCAGCGGTCTGCCTGCAAGCGTCAGATCACCCACGATGTCCAGCAGCTTGTGGCGTGCCGGCTCGTTTTTGTAGCGGAGTTCAATGTTATTCAGAATGCCTTCCTGCTTCACGGCAACTTTGGGTTTGCCCAGCATTTTGGCGATGTTTTCCAGTTCGTTTTCCTGCACCACGCGGTCCACAATCACGATGGCGTTGTTCAGGTCGCCGCCGCGGATGAGGTTGTTTTTATACAGCATCTCCAGTTCGTGCAGGAAGCAGAAGGTGCGGCAGTTCGCGATTTCTTTTTCGAATTGACGGATGTCGGTGATCGATGCGTGCTGGCTGCCCAACACGGGCGAGTTGTAGTCGATCATCACCGTCACGCGGTAGTCGTCCAGCGGGAGGGCGGCGATTTCAACGTTACGGGCGGCTTCGCGGTAGAAGAGGGGCTCCTGCACTTCGAAGAAATCGCGGAGGGCGTTTTGTTCTTCGGTGCCGGCGGCTTTCAATACCTCTACAAACTCGATGGAGCTGCCGTCCATGATGGGGCACTCAGGGCCGTCCAATTGGATGAGCACGTTGTCTATTTCAAGACCAGTGCAGGCGGCCAAGGTGTGCTCGATAGTGCTCACACGCGCACCGCTTTGCTCAATGGTGGTTCCCCGCGACACATCCACCACATTGTCGCAGTCGGCATCGATGATGGGCGAGCCGGGCAGATCAACGCGCTGGAATTTTATTCCGTGGTTGGGTTTCGCGGGCAAAAAGGTGATGTTGGTCTGAACCCCGCTATGAAGCCCGACGCCCGAAAGGGTCACCGATTTCTGAATGGTTTGCTGTTTTATATTGAGCATGTGGTGTGCAAAAGTTGGCAAAGTTAACCTCAAACTCCAGAATATCCAATTTTGAGTTTTGCCCTCCCCCGCACGGGATGCTATGCTCGCTAATCTACTGAAAGCGAGGTATTTTCAGACTTTTTAGCCTTGTCTTCCACGGCTCTGAGGCGGTGGAAAATGTCCGGAAGCTTTTTGAAGACGGCATAGGCCTTATAGTATTCGCTGAAGTCATAGGCGGGCGATCCCATCAACTTTTTACCTTCTTCCTTGATGGATTTGGAGATGCCCGCCTGGGCCCCGATTCCGGTGTGGTTGGCAATGACGATGTGCCCCGAAATGCCGACCTGGCCCGCGATCATGCAGTTTTCGCCGATCTTGGTCGAGCCCGAAATGCCGGCCTGGGCGGCAATAACGGTGTTCTTGCCAATCTCTACGTTGTGTGCAATCTGAATGAGGTTGTCGAGCTTCACACCCTGGCGCACCACGGTGGCATCGCCAAACAGGGTGGCGCAGTCGATGACGGTGTTGGCACCGATGGCCACATGGTCTTCGATGATGACCGTGCCCAGCTGCGGAATGGTTTTGTAGGACCCGTCGCTCTGGGGCGCGAAGCCAAAGCCGTCGCTGCCAATCACGGTTCCCGAATGGATCACACAGTGGTTTCCGATTTTGGTGTCGGCATAAATTTTCACGCCCGAGTGGATGATGCAATGATCGCCGATCACCACGTTATCGCCAACATAGGCATGGGGATAGATTTTTACCTGCTCGCCAATCTTCACGTTGTTGCCGATGTAGGAGAATGCACCCCGGTAATATCCGTTGCCGATGGTGGAGTTCTCGCCCATGAAAGAGGGTTGCTCCACGCCGCTTTTCTGAAAGCTCACCAGCTTGTGATATTCTTCCAGGAGGCGTGTGAAACTGATGTAGGGATCGTCTACCAGGATGAGAGTGGCGGAGATTTCTTTGCGGGCCACAAAATCTCTTTTCACGATCACGGCCGTGGCCAGGGTGGTGTAGATATATTGTTCGTATTTCGGGTTGGAGAGAAACGCAATCTGGCCTTCCTTGGCATCCTGGATTTTGCCCAGCATGTTGATCTTCTGGTTGCCATTGCCGTTCACTTCTCCGCCCAGCATGGCGGCTACTTGATTGACCGTAAATTCCATTCTGTTGATCGTTAAATAAAGCGTTCGATTCTTGTCTTGTTCGTCGTGCTAAAGCCAGAGCATTGTGCTATCGGGTTCACGGGTTGTCAACACACCCTAACGAATTCTACAAAGATACATTTTTAGGCCAGCAGAGATAATTTTTTTTCACGATTTTGCTCAGCGCCTTGATGTTGGGAAGCTCCGACGCCTGGGCAATGTCTAACACCTCGCCACTGCGCATGAGAATGTTGATGTGATGCCCCTCGGCATACGCTTCGTTGCTGACGGTGCCGTGCGAAAAAAGATACGAGGCATCGGCGCGCAGCGTGCCGTATTTTTTCATGATCGCCTCTCGTATTTTTTCGATGTGAATTTTTTTGATGGGCTCGGCGCCGAGTTTGATGCGAAACAGTTTTCGCTCCGTGATCATCTGCGAAAGCAGGGCCAATATCCGGTCGTCGTGATGGAGCCAGCATTTGATGGCACCCCAGATGTCGTTGTCGTCGAGCTGCCCATAGGCGTGGAGAATCTGTGGTGTTTTGAAGTCGGCCAGCGTGAGTTCCTGGGTGAGAAAGATGGAGAGCGCGTGGCTGGCCGGCACGGTTTCACCACCGCGCACCAGCACCTGCGCCCGGCGAATCAGATTCACCAGCATGCGCTCGGCGCTCACCGTTGTTTTGTGTAGGTAGACCTGCCAGTACATGAGCCGTCGGGCATTCAGAAAATTCTCGATGTTGTAGATTCCCTTCTCGTCTACCACCAGTTGGTCGCGGTGCACGGTGAGCATTGAAAGGATACGGTCCACGCCCACGGAACCTTCCTGCACGCCTGTGAAGAAACAGTCGCGGTTCAGGTAGTCCAGCCGGTCGATGTCGAGCTGGCTCGACACCAGCTGGTGAAAGAACTTGCGTTTATAGCTGTTCCGGAAAATTTTCAGGGTCAGGGCCAGGGCGCCGTTGAACTCCTTGTTCAGTTGATCCATCATCAGATACGACAGGCTTTCGTGGCGGATGCCCGGCAACAGGGAGTATTCCAGTGTATGCGAAAACGGTCCGTGGCCAATGTCGTGGAGGAGAATGGCCAGCTGCGAGGCCTCATATTCTTCGTCGGAGATGTCGATGCCTTTAAACTTCAGGGTGTCGAGGGCCTTGCCCATAAGGTGCATAGCGCCCAGGGCGTGCTGAAAACGGGTATGCTGGGCGGCGGGATAGACATAGTCGGTCAGGCCCAGTTGCTTAATGTGGCGGAGGCGTTGGAAGTAGGGATGGGAGACAATGTCAAAGATCAGTTCGGAGGGGATGGTGATAAAGCCATAGACGGGATCGTTGATGATCTTTTTTTTGTTCATCCTGCGCGGGTTTATTTCTCCAATCGTTTGTCAGAAATTAACTGACAGGGGATAACGATTAATGGTTAAATTGGTGAAAATTTCGATTATGCAAAGATATAGCATTTTGTGGGCCGACGATGAGATCGATTTATTGAAGCCTCATATTCTTTTCCTCGAGCAAAGAGGCTACGACATCACCCCGGTCAACAACGGCACCGAAGCCGTGGAACTCACCGACGAAAAACATTTCGACGTGGTGTTCCTCGACGAAAACATGCCGGGCATGTCGGGACTCGAAGCCCTCACGCAAATAAAAAATAACAAACCGAATCTTCCCGTGGTGATGATCACCAAGAACGAGGAAGAACACATCATGGAAGAGGCCATCGGCTCCAAGATTGCCGACTACCTCATCAAGCCGCTCAACCCGAGCCAGATTTTGCTGTCGGTGAAAAAAATCCTCGACAACAAACGCCTCGTCATCGAGAAAACAAACCTCAACTATCAGCAGGAGTTCCGGAAGATCAGCATGGCCTTTCAGGACAACATGAACCACGAGCAGTGGGCCGACATCTACAAAAAACTGGTGTTCTGGGAACTGCAGATGGACCATGCCGACAACCAGGACATGGGCGAAGTGCTCGACATGCAGAAGACGGAAGCCAACGCCAACTTTGCCAAGTTCATCATCCGTAACTACGACTCATGGCTCAACGACCCGAAGGCCGAAAAGCCTTTGCTTTCGCACCAGCTCATGAAGAAAAAAGTGTTTCCCGAGCTGGGCAAGAAGCCGGTGTTTGTGATCCTCATCGACAACCTGCGCTACGACCAGTGGAAAGTGATTGAGCCGGTGCTGACGGAATATTTCAACGTGACCAGCGAAGAGACGTATTATTCAATCCTGCCAACGACCACGGCATACGCCCGCAATGCCATCTTCTCGGGCCAGATGCCTTCGGAAATGGCCAAGACCAACCCCGATCTTTGGGTTGGGGAAGACGAAGACGAAGGGAAGAACAATTTCGAATCGGAATTTCTTGCCAAACAGCTTCGCCGGAACAACCTCAACGTGAAGATGTCGTATCACAAAATCAAAAACCTGGAGGAGGGCCGGAGCCTGGCCGACACGGTGAACAACCTGTTTCAGAACGACCTGAACGTGGTGGTCTACAACTTTGTGGATATGCTGTCGCACGCCCGCACCGACATGGCCATGGTGCGCGAACTGGCCCCCGACGAATCGGCCTACCGTTCCATCACCAAGTCGTGGTTCCTGCACTCGCCGCTCATCGACATCCTGAAGAAGATTGCCGAGAAAGATGTGAAGGTGGTGATCACCACCGACCACGGCACCATCCGCGTGAAGCGTCCTTTCAAAATCATTGGCGACCGCAGCGTGAACAGCAACCTGCGCTACAAACAAGGCAAGAACCTGGGCTATGAAGGCGAGAAAGTGATGACGGTGCTGAAGCCGGAGCGATTGTTCCTGCCCAAGCTCAACGTGTCGTCGTCGTATGTGTTTGCCATCGAAGATCAGTTCTTTGCCTATCCCAACAACTACAACTATTACGTGAACTTCTACAAAGACACGTTTCAGCACGGTGGTGTGAGCATGGAAGAGATTATCATTCCTATAATTTTCTTAAATTCGAAAAATGCATCATGATGCCGGAGGAAGCGGTGTTTCGTTCCGTGACACAATCGGATTTGGCGGACGTGGCGAAAGAAGTGGTGAAGCGATTGAACACGATTCCGGTGTGGCTTTTTCATGGCGAAATGGGGTCGGGCAAAACCACCTTCATCAAAGCCATATGCCGCGCCGCCGGTGTGGAAGAAGCCATGAGCAGCCCCACGTTTTCGATTGTGAACGAATACGAAACCCGGGAGCATTCAAAAATATATCATTTTGACTTTTACAGAATAAAGCACGAAGCCGAGGCGTATGACATTGGGACGGAGGAATATTTTTATTCAGGCTATCCTTGCTTCATTGAATGGCCGGAAAAAATTCCGTCGCTCATTCCCGGGCGCCGTGCAAAAGTTTCCATCCAGGTTGAAAATAATACAGAACGAACCATAGTGATTTCAGTCCATGAGCGAGAAGAAGAAAACAGGGTTTGAAGCCCTGGCCAAAGCGAGCCTGCATCCGCAAGAGCAACTGCTCGAAGTGCGCAAGAGACGGCATACGTTTTTTATCGGGTTGCCCAAAGAAATTTCCCTGCAGGAAAACCGCATCAGCCTCACGCCCGATGCCGTGGCCCTGCTGGTGAACAACGGCCACGAAGTGTGGGTGGAAGCCAAGGCCGGCAACGGCTCCAAGTTTTCCGACAAACAATACAGCGACGCGGGTGCCAAGATTGTGTATTCACCGCAGGAAGTATACCAGGCCGACGTGATCCTCAAAATCGAACCGCCCACGCTGGAAGAAATCGAACTGATGCACGCGGGGCAAACGCTCATCTCGGCGTTGCAACTCGGCCAACTGAAAGTGGAAAGTCTGCAGGCACTCACCAAGAAAAAAATTACAGCCCTGGCCTACGAGTTTATCGAAGACAAAGTAGGGGGCATGCCCATTGTTCGCGCCATGAGCGAGATTGCGGGCAGCAGTGTGCTGCTCATCGCGTCAGAATATCTCAGCACAGCCAATAGCGGCAAGGGGGTTATCCTCGGCGGCATCACCGGCGTGCCACCCACCAAGGTGGTCATCATCGGTGCGGGCACGGTGGCCGAATATGCTGTGCGCGCAGCCCTCGGGTTGGGTGCCGACGTGCAGGTGTTCGACAACCACCTCTACAAACTTCGCCGCATCAAACACCTTTTGGGACAACAGATCTACACGTCTACCATCGACACAATAACGCTGAGCGACACGCTGAAAACTGCCGATGTGGTGGTGGGAGCGTTGCGCGCCGAGAAGGGCCGGCCCCGCCACGTCATCACCGAAGAAATGGTGGCGCAGATGAAGGTTGATTCACTTATTATCGACCTCAGCATCGATCAGGGTGGTTGTGTGGAGACATCAGAGATCACCACACTGAGCAAGCCCATCTTCCGGAAGCACGGCGTCATTCACTATTGCGTGCCCAACGTGGCGTCGCGCGTGGCCCACACTGCGGCCAACGCGTTGAGCAATATTTTCACACCCACCATATTGCGCGCGTCAGAAGAAGGCGGCGTGGAGGCGATGATCTTTTCGCACAAGTGGTTTATGAAGGGCGTCTACACCTACAAAGGCGGACTCACCAACGAACACGTGGCCCGCAAGTTTGGATTGAAATATAAAAACATTGAACTCCTGATGGCCGCAAGGTTCTGAGTATACCTGACGTTAGAATACGATACATGCAAATTCCCCAACCTATGAAAAAACAATTACTCGTAGTCGTGCTCGTGGCACTTTGTGCGGCAAGCTATGCACAGACTGTTTTGCCCAGCAACATGCGTGCACAAAACACCTTGCAGCAACTGGACGCCATATCGACAAACAAAGATATTCTTTACGGCATACCCATGCCTCCGCCACAGGTTATCGGCGATACATATTATAAGTTGTACTGGAGCCCCACGTCGTTGTTGCTCTATACCGACAAGATGGTAGAAGGTTTCCCGGCCCGCTACGATATCTATGCCGACGAGGTGGAGTTGCGTGGAAAAAATGGTGTGCGGGTCATGCCCTCCAAATTGATCAAGAGTTTTGTGTGGATCGATTCCGTGTCGAAAGAGCCGACGTATTTTGTGAACGCGAAGGACTTTTTGACGGAAAGCAAAGCGCCCCTGAAAGGCTTCTTTGAAGTGATGGCCGAAGGATCGGTGACGTTGCTGAAGCGGATGACGGTGTATGTTAAAAAGGCAGACTACAACGCCGTACTGAACGTGGGCAACCGCGATGACAAGATCATGAAAGAATCCACGTTGTTCTACCTCAAAGGAAGCACGGCGCTCGAAGTGCCCTCGTCGAAAAAGAAACTGCTTCCGGTGTTTGGCGACAAAGCCACCGCCGTTGAGCAATACATCAAAGAAAAAGACCTGTCGCTTTCCAAGGAAAACGATCTGAAATCAGTCTTTGCCTATTACAACACGCTGGTCGCCTCGAACTAAAGTCGTTCGAGGCTTTCCCGCAATGATTTGATTCTAGCTTCCGTATCTGATTTTTTCTTGCGCTCCAGTTCAACAACCTGAGGTTTTGCGCTGTTCACAAAGTTCTCATTCGAAAGTTTTTGGTCCAGCTTTGCCAGTAGCCCAAGCTCGTAGTCCAATTTCTTTTGCAGGGCTTCGCGCTCTTTTTCGACATCGATCTTACCTTCAACAGGGATGAAGAATTCGGTCGATCTGGCGATGAAGCCGGAGGCGTTTGCTTTTTCTTGTGTGAACGAAACCTCACTCACGTTGGAAAGTTTCTTCACGATGGGCCAGAAGGATTGTATCGCAATGCCATCGCCCTGCTTCACAATCAGCTTCAGCGCATCCTTTGGGGAAATGCCTTTGCCATTGCGGAAGTTTCTGATTTCGGTGATCACCTCGAAAGCAAATGCGCCTTCTTCAAGGATGGAGGCGGTCTGTTTTCCTTCGGCGGGCCATGGCGCTACAATGATGCAGTCGCCTTCCGAACGGTCTTTCAACTCGTGCCACAGCTCTTCGGTAATGAAGGGCATGAACGGGTGAAGCGCGCGTAGCTGTCGCTCGAAGAAATCAACGGTTGAGGCATACGTGGCGGCATCGATGGGCTTTTCGAATTCGGGTTTAACCATCTCCAGGTACCAGGCGCAAAAGTCCGTCCAAACGAGCTTGTACGCAGTCATCAACGCATCCGACATTCTGAACTTTCCGAAGTGGTCGTTCAACTCTGCCAGCGACGTGTTGAATTTTGATTCGAACCACTGAATGGCAACTTTATTTTCTTCCGGCTGGGCAATGCCCGCGTCGATGGTCCAACCCTTCACAAGCCTGAAGGCATTCCAGATCTTGTTGGCGAAGTTGCGGCCTTGCTCAATCAGTTTTTCGTCATACAACAAATCATTGCCCGCGGGCGAGCTAAACAGCATGCCCGTGCGCACGGCGTCCGCCCCGGACGTGGCGATGAGGTCCAGGGGATCGGGCGAGTTGCCCAACGACTTCGACATCTTTCGTCCCTGTTTGTCGCGCACAATTCCCGTGAGGTAAACATTCTTGAACGGCATGTCGCCGCGATATTCATAGCCGGCAATGATCATGCGCGCCACCCAGAAGAAAAGAATCTCGGGAGCCGTCACCAAATCATTGGTTGGATAGTAGTAGTTAAGATCCGTGTTGCCTTTGTTGCCATCGCCTTTAAACACCGATGTGTCGAACACGGCGATGGGCCAGAGCCAGCTGGAGAACCACGTGTCGAGCACATCGCTTTCTTGTGTGAGCACGGGTGTTTTAGCACCGGGCTTTTTCTCGGCGTATACTTTCAACGCTTCGGCTTCGGTCTTGGCAACAACATAAAATCCTTCCTGATCATACCACGCCGGAATGCGATGTCCCCACCACAACTGACGCGAGATGCACCAGTCGCGCACGTTCGACATCCAGTGGTTGTAGGTGTTCTTGAACTTTGGCGGGATAAGCTGAATGTCGTCGTTCATCACGTGCTGCAGTGCGGGCTTGGTGATGTCCTGCATTTTCAAAAACCATTGCAGCGACAGACGGGGCTCGATCACCGCGTCGGTGCGCTCCGAGAAGCCCACGTGGCTGGTGTAGTCTTCCATTTTTTGCAGGTATCCTTTTTCGTCGAGCGCCTTGCCGATTTTTTTGCGGGCAATGAAACGGTCTTCGCCGATAAAGATCCGGGCTTTGTCGTTCAGTGTGCCGTCTTCGTTCAGGATGTCGATCACCTCCAGGTTGTGTTTCAAGCCCAGGGCGTTGTCGTTCATGTCGTGGGCGGGCGTCACCTTGAGGCAGCCGGTTCCAAAGTCCATGGCCACATACTCGTCTTCGATGATGGGGATGGCCCGGTCGATAAGGGGGATGATGGCCTTCTTTCCTTTCAGGTGTTTATAGCGTTCGTCGTTCGGGTTCACACAAATGGCCGCGTCGGCCATAATGGTTTCCGGACGCACGGTGGCGATGGTCACAAATTCGTTGGGGCTGCCTTCGATGGGATAGTTGATGTAATACAATTTCGAGGGCACATCGCGGTGAATCACCTCGTCGTCTGACAGGGCGGTTTTTCCGGCGGGGTCCCAGTTCACCATGCGCAGGCCGCGGTAGATGTTGCCTTTGTTATAGAGGTCGATAAACACGTCGATCACGGCGTCGTAATAGTCCGGGTCCATCGTGAACTTGGTACGGTCCCAGTCGCATGAGGCGCCCAGTTTTTTTAGCTGTTCCAGGATGATGCCGCCATATTTCTCTTTCCATTCCCAGGCATATTTCAGAAATTCCTCCCGGGTCAGGTCCGACTTTTTGATGCCGCGTTCGCGCAACATGGCCACTACCTTGGCTTCGGTGGCGATGGACGCGTGGTCGGTTCCCGGCACCCAACAAGCCTCCTTGCCCTGCATGCGCGCGCGACGCACCAGGATGTCCTGGATGGTATTGTTCAGCATGTGGCCCATGTGCAACACACCGGTTACGTTTGGGGGGGGTATGACGATACAATATGGTTCTTTGTCAGCATGGGGTTCCGAATGGAAAAAGCCATGCTCCATCCAATAGCTGTACCACTTATTTTCTACTTCGGCAGGATTGTATTTGGTTGATAGCATGAGGCGACGCGGGGTGCAGTGGTTTATAAATGGGTTGAAAATGGGCGTAAAAATAAAGAAAATGGCCTGAATAACGGAATCTCTGACCTTCGAAATCCGACACCCCTAAACACTTCGTATATCGCTATGTCAACCCAACCAACTGAACGCAAGACCATGAAAGCCATTGCGCTGACCTCATCCGAAAGAAACACAATCCAATGGAAGCAGCTCTGGAGCCTCGTGGCCCTCTATGGCTCCATTGTGATCGGGTGGATTGCCTACCAGAACTATCAACCCAAGCTCCTCGAACAATTTCATTTCAAAAACTACACCCTGTTGCTCGCCATCGCCCAGGGCATCATTCTTATTGTTACCCCGCCCGTGGCCGGAAAGCTTGGCGACCGCTACCGGCTTGAGCAAGGCCATCGCATTCCGGTAATTTCTGCGGGCATTAGCTTTGCGTCTATGGTGTTCATGGCCGTGGCCTTCACCTTGTTCAGCAACCCCGGCGAGATTTTCCGCTGGATACTGCCCGTGCTCATTATCTTCTGGCTCATTGCCATGAGCATTTTCACCAGCCCGGCGCTGTCGACCATGGAACTGTTTTCGCCCATTGACAAATTGCCACGCGCCATGGCCATACTCACCATTGTAGCCAATCTTATCTATGCTGTGGAACCCGTCATTGTCGACATCATCGACTATGTGGGTGCGCCGCTCACGTTCATCAGCGGCGGGCTGGTGGTGTTCATCTCGGGCATAGCCCTCAAGAAAAATTCGCTAACGCTTTTCACGACCAGCGAAAACAAGGAGGCAAAACCCGAAGAGAATACCCAACCTGATCTGGCCAAATCGAACTATGCTTTCATCTTTTTTATGGGGCTCGTGCTGGGCACAGCCACCACCGTGTTGTTCAACCTGTTTCCCAACGTGCTCGAAGCCAAGATCGGTTCATTGTTCAACGGATGGCAGGGCAAGATCATTATGGTAAACATCCTCGTGCTGTCGGCGCTCATCTCGTGGCCGGTCAGCAACCTGGTGAACAAACTGGGACTTGAGAAATCGTTCTGGGGCAGTGCCGTGGCAATCGCGGTCAGCATGGTGTTTGTGTTCACGGTTCAATCGGTGGCCGTGGTGTTTGTGATGACAATCCTTTTTACTGTGATGTTTACATCGCTTTCGGTGAGTGCACTTCCGTTGGCGATCAAACAATCAACGTTTGCCGAAAAGGTTTTTTGTGTCGGTATATTCTTTAGCGGTGTGGCCCTGCCCGATAGTATTCTGGAAGTTTTGCAGGCCCTCTAAGTAACATAAACAAATGGTTGGTTTATGGGGAATGAGCCGGTCGATACGTTCGGCCGGCCATTCTTTTTTTAGCGCGTTTGCCGAGACCAAAGGCGTGAAGAAATGTTAACTCTTCCGGATGCGCCAGTCGGAGGGATACAGGTTGTTGGAGCGATTGTCGAGCACGTTCATCCATCCGAGCGGTAAAGTGTTGTGGAGCATCAGGGCAAATCCTTTCCGGGCGCCCTCCACGTGTATCCCTTCTTTTCGGAGATATTGCAGCGCTTCGGGAAGTTCAAGATTCAGTTGTGAAAAATTATCGCGTTCCAATTCCAACGACAACGCCAGCGGATGTTCGGGCACAAGCTTGTCGTGTTTCAGCGTTGCCATCACGGTGCCGGCCGTGAGGAGGTAGAGACTTCTGGTGAGAAACTCGATTTCGCCGGCAAGATGTTTTGGGAAGAACTGGATCTGATCGTTGCGCAGAATAAACATCTTTTCCTCCACGTTACGCACAAAGGCCGGTAGTTGCTCCGTTGCTTTCTTGGGAGGCGACATGAACGACGTTTTGTTTTTGACACGACTGAGCGGCGTAGATTCTGTTTTGCGGACGGCTGCCATAAAAAAACCTTCGCCCTTCACGTTGTGCGGATAGAATCGATAGCCGGGAATGTTCTGATGCAGCACGCGTTGAATGCCCCAGCTTTCGTTGAGCAACAAGGGAATGAACTCGGCGCCGTGTTCCTGTTGAAGCCACGCGAGGTTGGCTTCATTTTCGTCGGCGTTATAGGTGCAGGTGGAGTAGAGGAGCACACCGCCTTCTTTAAGGGCGGGCCACACATCGCTAAGGATACGCCGTTGCCGTTTGCTGCAGAGCGCCACGTTGTCGGGCGACCATTCCTGCATGGCGTCGGGATCTTTGCGAAACAGTCCTTCGCCCGAGCAGGGTGCATCCACCACCATCACATCGAAGAAGCCCTGTAGTCGTTGAAAATCCTGTGGATCGTTGTGTGTCACCACAGCGTTGCAGTGTCCCCACTTCTGGATGTTCTCTGCCAGGATAGACGCGCGTGCCCGGATCACTTCGTTAGACACCAGCAGGCTTTGGTTGTTTAGTAAACTCAGCAAGTGCGTGGATTTGCCTCCGGGCGCGGCACAAAGGTCGAGCACGCGAATGGCCTTGTCAGGATCCACCACCTGGCGGAATGCTTGCTCCAGAAACATCGAGCTTGCTTCTTGTACATAGTATGCACCGGCGTGAAATGCAGGATCAAGGGTGAACGACGGACGCTCGTGCAGGTAGTATCCATGCGACGTCCACGGAATGGACGAAGCCCCGGCGGGTGGTGCGCTCACCTTTGCCGGGTTGAGGCGAATGCTCACCGGCGATGGCTGATGGTGTGCAGCTTCAAAATCGGCCCACTGCGCACCCAGCTGTTCGCGCATGCGTTGTTCAAAAGCCGGGGGAAAGGAGATGTCACTCATGCGTTGGCCGGAAGTTGATGTGCACCATACAAAACCGGATTTGTATAAGGCATCATCTTTTGTTCACGGCAAATTAATGCTTTGGGGTTGATTTATCGGCGCTGTGCTAAAAGATCATTTTTAATAAATCGCTACCTTGGATGCCATGATTAACCCAAACGACCCTGGCCTGAAAAGTTGGGTGGCCGTGGCTGCACACAGCGACTTCCCCATCCAAAACCTGCCCTTTGGAATCTTCCGGCCCCAGCATCAAACACCGCGTGCCGGCGTGGCCATTGGCGACCACGTGTTGGACTTGCATTATCTTGAAGGCCAGGGCTATTTCAGAAATCTGAATTTGCCCTCGGGTGTTTTCGACCGTTCGCGACTCAATGATTTTTTTGCGCTGGGCAAAAAAACGATCCGCGCCGTTCGCGAGCAAGTGTCGTTGTTGCTTCGTCACGATAACTCCACGTTGCAGGCGGAGAACATTCGAAAACAGGTGTTGCATGCGATGCACGATGTGGAGATGCTTTTGCCTGTGCGCGTGCCCAACTACACCGACTTCTATAGCAGCGAAGAACACGCCACCAACGTGGGGTCTATGTTTCGCGATCCAAAAAATGCGTTGCTGCCCAACTGGAAATATTTGCCGGTAGGCTATCACGGACGCGCGTCGTCTATCGTGGTGTCGGGCACGCCGGTTCGCCGGCCCCGCGGGCAGGTGAAAACCGACTCGGAGTTTCCCATGTTCATGTCGACACACAAGCTGGACTTTGAAGTGGAGATGGCGTTCATCACCTGTGGTGAAACAAAACTGGGTCATCCCATCCACACGCACGAAGCCGAAGACCACATCGCAGGGTTTGCGTTGTTCAACGATTGGTCTGCCCGCGACATTCAACAGTGGGAGTATGTTCCCCTCGGACCTTTTCTGGGAAAAAACTTTGCGTCCACCTTGTCGCCGTGGATCGTTACCCTCGACGCGCTTGAACCTTTCCGCGTTGACGGCCCGGAACAAAATCCGCATGTGTTGCCCTATCTGGCATTCGAAGGAAAAAAGAATTTTGATGTCGTGATCGAAACGTTGCTACAACCCGAAGGGGCCGAAGCGGTGGTGGTGAGCCGCACCAACGCGAAATATCTCTATTGGAATGTGAACCAGCAACTGGCGCACCACACGGTGAACGGCTGCAACATTGAAGTGGGCGATGTGTATGCTTCCGGAACCATCAGCGGTCCTTCGCCGGGTTCGTTCGGATCGTTGCTCGAACTTTCCTGGAACGGCCAGAAGAAACTGCACATGACCGATGACACCACCCGAACCTTCCTGCTCGATGGCGACACGGTGACCCTCCACGCCTATGCCTCGCGCGATGGCGTGCGCATTGGCTTTGGCGCATGCAGCGGAAAAATTCTTCCTTCACTATAATCCTGATGTATGCGTAAACTCACGTTCTATCTCTTTGTGCTGGCGTTGGTGATTGTTGACAGTCTTCTCATTTCAAAACCCAACCTGCTGGGCAAGATCGGTCTCATCATCTACAAGTATCATTACCTCCGCACCTTTCCACGCACCTTGCTCACCGTGGCAATTGTGGTGGCCGTTGCCATTGGCATCGCGGAGTTGATTGAACTCCTGGTGAAACGCTCCGTTTTGAAACGGGCTACCGGAAGCATCGTGCTGATTGTATTGATCGCCCTGTCGTTTGGCATTCTGGTGAAAACCGGCATCGACTTTCAGGCATGGACGTATAGCCACACCGGTTTGCGTTTTCGCTTTGGTGCCTACATGCTGCCAACGCTGCTGATTGTGATCTTCACGTTTGGTTTGTTGAAGCTGCCCAGGCCGCAACAGACATTCCCCGAATCGCCGCTGCAACCCGGATCGTCATCCAACAACGACCTGCCCACTTTACCCTAGCCTGTATGCTCACCATTGATCCGCACAACGTATCGCTTCCAGAACTTCATCAATACCTGTTGGGGGCCGTCACACCACGGCCCATTGCGTTTGCCAGCACCATAGATCGCGAGGGCAACGTGAACCTCAGTCCGTTCAGTTTCTTCAACTGCTTTGGCTACAACCCGCCACTGCTGGTGTTTTCGCCTGCGCGACGCGGCCGCGACAACACCACAAAACACACGCTCGAAAATGTGCTGGAAGTGCCCGAGGTAGTCATCAACATTGTGAACTATGCCATGGTGCAGCAAACGTCGCTGGCCAGCGTTGAATATCCACGCGGGGTCAACGAGTTTGTGAAGGCGGGTTTCACAGAAGCACCGTCTCGGGTTGTTCGTCCACCCCGCGTGGCCGAGTCGCCCGTGTCGTTCGAATGCAAAGTCACGCAAGTCATCAACACGGGCGATGGTGGAGGTGCGGGCAACCTGGTGCTGTGCGAAGTGGTGATGATACACGTGAACGAAGCGATTCTGGACGACCGCGGAAAGATCGATCCCTTCAAGCTGGATGTTGTGGCGAGGCTTGGTGGCGACTGGTATTGCCGCGTGCAGGCCGATGCCATCTTCAAGGTGCCAAAGCCGTTGCAGGCCATCGGCATCGGGTTCGATCAGATTCCCCTGCACATCCGGAACAGCAGGGTGCTGACGGGAAACAACCTGGGCATGCTGGGCAACGTGGAGAAGATCCCCGGCGCCGACCAGATCGCGCAGAGGAAGAGCACACCGGAATTTCACCAGGCCAAAATGAAAGGCGAAGAGGCCGTTCACAGACTCGCCCAGGGCTACCTGGAACAAGGGCAGGTGGTTGAAGCCTGGACGATCCTGCTGGCCTGAAAAAACAAAAGCCCTGCAAAGGGCTTCTGAATTATCGTTAACGAAAAATGTCGTACTAGTCTCTGTACAGCGTGGCTTTCACGGCCTTGATGGTCTTGGCCACGTTGGGCAGAATAGCTTCGATGAGCGTGGGTGCGTAGGGCAGGGGCACGTCGAAACTGTTCACGCGTTGCACAGGAGCATCGAGGTAGTCGAAGGCATGCTTCTGCACGTGATAGGTGATCTCTGTCGCGATAGACGACAGCGGCCATGCTTCTTCCACAATCACGAGGCGATTGGTTTTCTTCACCGATTCCACCACCGCAGCATAGTCGATGGGGCGAACCGAACGCAGGTCAATTACTTCGGCCGAAATACCGTCCTTCTCAAGCTCTGCAGCCGCGGCCAGGGCCACTTTCATGATCTTGCCAAACGACACAATGGTTACATCGGTGCCAGGCTTCTTGATGTCGGCCAAGCCGATGGGAATGAGGTATTCTTCTGCGGGCACATCCATCTTGTCGCCATACATCACTTCCGACTCCATGAAGATCACGGGGTCGTTGTCGCGGATGGAAGACTTGAGGAGGCCTTTGGCGTCGTAGGGATTGGAAGGTACCACCACCTTCAAACCAGGGGTGTTTGCAAACCAGTTTTCAAAGTTCTGAGAGTGCTGGGCACCCAACTGCCCGGCGTTGCCGGTGGGGCCGCGAAACACCATGGGAGCGCTGTATTGTCCGCCCGACATGGAATAGATCTTGGCAGCGCTGTTGATGATCTGATCGATGGCCACCAGCGAGAAGTTGAAGGTCATGAACTCCACCACAGGACGGAGGCCGTTCATGGCCGCGCCCACGCCAATGCCTGCAAAGCCCAACTCAGAAATGGGCGTATCCAACACACGTTCCGGTCCGAATTCGTCCAGCATACCCTGGCTCACCTTGTAGGCGCCGTTGTATTCTGCCACTTCTTCCCCCATCAAGATTACGCTGGGATCTCTGCGCATTTCTTCGTTCAAGGCCTCACGAAGGGCCTCTCTAAACTGGATTTCTCTCATAGCATTTCTTCAGAAAGTGCGTAAAAATAGGGTCAGGATTAACAGGATAAAAGAATTCGCCGGTTTTTATTGGGCCGGGCACAAACAAAAAGCCCCGGCTTTTGGCCAGGGCTCTCTGTTTAACCAATGAGAATCGTTTATTTCAATGCGCCTTTGAATGCTTCAGAGGCTTTGAATTTATCAAATTCCAGGTCGCTCAAAGCTGCTTCTTTCAGGGAAGGATCAGCTTTCACAGCGCTGCCCAGGTTGCTCACCACACCTTCGGCATTGCCAAGGCGGGCAGAGGCAACAGCGGCACCGTAGTAAGCGATAGCCAGGTTGCTGTTTTTGTTAGTAGCTTCTTTGAAAGAAGTCAAGGCATTTTGGTAGTCTTTGTTCAACACCTGAGCAAGACCTTTGTTGAAGAGGTTGTCGGCGTTGTCGGTTGCAGAAGACTCTGAGCTAACCGCGGCAGCGTATTGTGCTTTCACGATTTCGGCATAACCTTTCACACCGTTCACACCGGCTGCGTTGTCGCCGCGGAGGCCAGCGCCAAGGGCTTTCGAAGCATGGCTGTAGGCAGCGTATGCGTTGCCTTTCAGGGCTGCTACAGAGGCCAGGTTGGCGTGTACTTCAGGAGCTTCGTTCAGTTTCACAGCCAGGTCAAGTTGAGCCTGAGCTTTGTCGGCCAAAGCGGCTGCGTTGCTAGGGTTTTCGTTGGCTTGTGCGATGTATACTGCACCAAGGTTGTTGTGTGCATTCCAGTTCGAACCTTTTTTAGTAGCGGCTTCGTAGATCGCTGCTTTCTCTTCCAAAGAAGGTGTGAGGGTTGCAGCATACATCAGTTCTTCGAAAGAAAGCGTGTCGGCAGAAACCGAACCTTGTGTTACTTGCTTAGACAATACAGAGATTTCAGCATCGGTCTTTTTGTCTTTCACGATCAGGATCTCAGTCTTCGCAGTTCTCAACTTAGGATATACATCCTTGAACACTTTCTTGTAAGTCTTCAGTTTCTTGAATTGTTTTTCAACATCTTCGAAAGAACCACCGGCGTTGATGATGTTCAGGTATTCAGCTTTCTCTTCGGAAGAGATGCCTTCGTAAGAAGACAAAGCAGTTTTGAATTCGTTCCAGTCCTGGATAACAGGCTTCAGGATAAAGTTGATTGAATCGGCTTTGCCTTTGTAGTCGTACTTCTTCATTTCAGCACGATAGAATTTTTCGATGGCGGCAGCGCGATCGGGAGACAATTTAGCGTTGATACGCTCAGCACCTTCAGGAGAGTGAGTACCGGTGATGGTAACGGTACGGGTAGCGTTTTTGCTGGCGATGAATGCATCGAGTTGCTTACCTTTTGTGCTCTTGATCTCAGTAGGTCTGAGTACCGAACGACCTTGTTCGAAAATGAAATCAGGGATAACCACGGGAACAAGTTCTTCCTGGTTGTTATAGCCGTGCTCTGCGAACGCTGCGAATGACACAGGCTTCACGAGTTTCGACGTTGTGATGATACCGGTAGCTACTGGGAGACGGGGAGTTTTCTTCGCCTTTTCACCTTTCGAAGCAACACCTTCCACTTCCAATGTGCCTACTTTGTAAGCAGGTTGGTAAGGGAACGAGAAGCTCTTTGTAACACGTGGAGCTTCAGTTTTGCTGTTGGGATAATCTTCCGCTTTGAAAGGAATAGGGTCGAGGGCCAATTCGCTGGTGCCGTATTTGTAGAAGCTGTTCAGGGTGTATACTGTTCCCTTCTTCAGCATCTTCACGGGCAGGTTTGCTGCCAAGTCGAAGGCAACAGTGTCCTTGTGAACCTCCAGCGGGTTCGGCGTAACCGTCAATTGCTGGTCTTTTGACATTTTCACCATCTTGGGCAGGGTACAGCCCGCGAGGGTCAATACTGCGAAGACTAGAAATGAGTAAACTACTTTTCTCATTGGATTTAGATTTATGGTTGATTTAAACAGGTTGCAAAACTATACTTATGTGTATTTTTTTGCAATTATACTCAAAAAAATATGAAGCAGCCCGACATTTTGAAGGGCCTGACGCGTTATATTTGTAAGCCGGATTTTTGGTCGACAAATCAACTTTTTGGGAAGTCGAAAGTATAATGGACCGCTGATATGGACCGTCTAACGGATAAAATTCAACTTTTCTTTGAGACCCATGCCTTTGGTGTGTGTACGCACCTGGGTGAAAAGTTAGGTGTTGCAACATCCTCCATTCGCCTTTTCTTCATCTATACGACCTTTATTACCTTCGGATCACCGGTCATCATTTATTTGTCCCTTGCCTTCGTCATGAACATGCGCAAACATTTGCGCAAGCGCACAGCCGTGTGGGACTACTAGCCGATCTTCCTTTTCCCCTTCATATAATACGAAAACACAACGGATCCCGGGAACACCGAGGTCTTGCTATAGGCCGGATAGATCGCGCGAAGTAACCGTCTTTTTCGCCTATCCCGCCCGATGTGCAGCACAAAATGCAGGTGCGCTTTACCCACCGCGTTGAAGTTCCCCGCCTGCCCTTTCAGGAGGAACACCACCGCCGCCAGCCAGTCGAGCATCATGCGCAGTGGCAGCTTGACCAGCAGTTCGCCCGGGTTGAGATGTTTGAAGATCAGTGACAGACCATTCCTGAAGTTGAGGTACGTCTTACGTGGACTGTTGTAGCCCAGCGTGCCGGCACCGAGGTGATAGATGGTGCTTTGGCCACAGTAGTATACTTTGTGCCTGGCCCGGTTCAGCTTCCAGCACAGGTCAATCTCCTCCATGTGCGCGAAGAAGTCTTCGTCAAAGCCGCCCAGTTGATGAAACAGATTGGCCCGAATCGCGAGGCATGCGCCCGAGGCCCAGAAGACTTCGGTGGTGTCGTTGTATTGACCGGTGTCTTGCTCGACAGAATCAAACACACGGCCACGGCAAAACGGATAGCCCAATGCGTCGATGAGACCACCGCCTGCCCCGGCATGTTCGAAGGTATCTTTCTTGTTGTAGGATAAAATCTTTGGCTGCACCGCGGCAATTTCCGGACGGGTCTGGAGGAGCTCTTCCAGTGGCGACAGCCAGCGCGGCGTCACTTCGATGTCGGAGTTGAGCAGCACATACACATCGGCTTGCACGTGCGCAAGGGCACGGTTGTAGCCGCCGCAGAACCCATAGTTATTGTCGAGGATCACCAAACGCACTTGGGGAAACGACTGCCTGAGCAAGGCCACGGAGCCATCAGTGGAGCCATTGTCGGCCACGATAATTTCGGCACCTTCCGAATGCAGGAGCACCGACGGTAAAAATCGGGGCAGCAGCGTTTCGCCGTTGTAGTTCAGAATGACAACTGCCGTGCGGCTCATCCCATCAAACTGCCGAGGTCCATACCGGGAATGTTGGGCAACAGGCCCTCGGTGTTCTTGCGCACTTCTTCCTTGGCCATGATGTCGGCTTCTTCCATGGCCTTGTTCACGGCCGCCACCACCAGGTCTTGCAGAATCATCTTGTCTTCAGCTTTCATCAACGCAGGGTCGATGTCGACGGAGATCAATTGTTTCTTTCCGTTCACCGTGGCCTTCACCATGCCGGCGCCCGACTCGCCATAGGCTTTCAGTTTGCCGAGGCCTTCTTGTACTTCCTTCATGCGGGTCTGGAATTCCTTTACCTTACCCATCATCTTCATCATATCAAACATATAGGTCGCTTGTTTCGGTTGGTGTATTTTGTTTCTTGAAAAAGCAGCGCAAGGCTGTTCCTCACGGGGCAAAGGTAAAGATGTTGACGGATAGTTTTTGCTGGCGCCGAAACATTCGGTTCGGAGAATGCCCCGCTCGTTGTTGAGCGTGTGCCTTACTTGTTTCGCCTGAACAGCACAATAGTGCCCGAGCGTTCTGAGGTTCGGTCTATGAAGTCGGTGATTTTTGCGCGGAACACATAGGTGCCTTCGGGCATCAGATTTCCCTTGTAGGTGCCGTCCCAACCCTGCGAGAAGTCGCTGGTGATGAACAGCAGTTCGCCCCAGCGGTTGAAGATCTTGAATTCGAACTTGGCTGTGTATTGACCAAAGATTTTGAATACATCGTTCAGGCCGTCGTTGCCGGGTGTGAAGGCTGTGGGGTAAAAGAGGTTGGGCTCTTTGATCATGGTGATCGTGTTGGACACCGATGAAATGAGGCCGCCGTCGTTGGCGATGCCCGTGACGCGATACACGTAGACCTGGTTAACGAGGTCCTGGCTGTTGTCAAGCAACGTAATGGCCGTGCCCATGTCGAAGGTCTGAAGCAGGTTGCCCTGATCGTCAAACTTCTCGACGCGGTAGTTGGCCACACCGTTCACATATCCGGCGTAGTCCGTCCAGTTGAGATTGATGCTGTTGTCGCTTTGCAACGCGCCCGAAAGCACAATCGGGCACACGTCAACGCTGGCCGGGCTGGCATTGTCGCAGGCGTCTTTGTAGGTGATGCGATAACACGATGCCGCGTCGGCAGCGTAGGCTTCATCGGTGAACGTTGGCGTGGCCGTTGTGCCAATGGTGCTGAAATTGCCGTTGGTGGATTTCACCATCGTGTATTCTTTGACGGTGAACAGCGGGTCTTGTGTCCATTGCAGCTTCACAGTGTTGTCGCTCACCACGCTGGAGATGTCCGTCACAACGGAAGGGATATTTGTGGAGAAAGCTTTTCCACATTTCAACAGGGAAGTGCTGGTGCTGCCGTTGATGTAGCTCGTCGTCAGTTCGTAGCAATACTCGGTGCCACACACCACGTTGGTGTCGTCATAAGAAACCGCGGCGGCGTTGGCGATGCCGATGGCCATAACACCGTTTTTTGTGATGGCGAAGCTGGCAATGCCCGCAGAGGATGTGGCCCACAGCAACTTGTTCACATTGTTCTGTGTGACCAGATCAAAATTGGCGCTGCAAATGGTGTTGGATGCGGCGGTGGTGTTAAAGCAGGGATCGAATGCGTCCAGGCGGAAACAATAGTAGTTGTCGTCGGTCCGCACGTTGGGAACGGTGACCGACGTGGTGTTGTATACATTCTGCAAGGCCTGAAAGTTGCCACCGTTGGTGGCAATCATCAATTTGTAGATCACATTCGGCTTGTTGTCGAAGTCGAGTTGAATCTGGTCGCTGGCCGTCACAGTGAGTTTTGTGATGGCGGGTGGGGCAAGAGAACTTACGGCATCCACCGGCTTGGTCATGGCGTTGCAGTTGTCGTCGGCATTCAGAAATCTTCCGCGCACGGTAATGTTCTTGGGACCCGAAGATCCGAAGGTGTGACTGTCTTTGGCGAGGCTGCCCGAGGGCACGATCACATCCGGAGAGCCATCGTTGTAGTTGATGACGTATTGATTGTAGTTGGTGTCGGTCACCTTCACCTGCACCTGATTTCCGCCACACGTGTAGATGTCGAACTCCGGCTGTATGTTGGGATAGACTTCGATGGGAATCTCGGCGAAGCCCGACGCCTGAAACAGCACCCGCATGGTGTACTTGCCCGGTGTTGTGTAGGTGTGGCTGAACTTGAGCGATTCGAACGTGTTGTTGCCCTCATAGTCCATGTCGCACGGCGATGTGCCGTTGCATTGGTAGCCGTTCAAAAATTGGGTGATGGTGACGGTGAGCGGCGCGCATCCACGCACCTGGTCAACTTCAAAACGCGGGGGACTCGGGTTTGTGCTTTGATAGGGCGGCTGTGCCTGGAGGGTCAGTGCAGCCAGGATCAGAAACAGGAAAAGTATGACGGGTTTACAATTCATGAAGCGGGCTCCCAGTGTTTCAGAAATTCTTCTGCTTTTTTAATGTCGTCATGCAATACGCGGTCTTCCTCTATAAACGGCACGGTCTTTCGGAAAGTATCCACGAAATCTTCAAGATAAGGAGAAGTTTTCAAAGGTCGTCTAAACATCAGCGCCTGTGCGGCAGTGAGCAGTTCGATGGCCAGAATGGAATACAGGTTGTTCACGATGCGATAGGCTTTTGTGGCTGCGTTCGCGCCCATGCTCACATGATCTTCCTGCCCGTTCGACGACACGATCGAGTCGACGGAAGCCGGCGAGCAGAGTTGTTTGTTCTGGCTCACGAGGGAAGCAGCGGTGTATTGCGGTATCATCAGTCCGGAATGGATACCGGGATTGGCCACAAGGTAATTGGGCAGGTCGCGCAATCCGGCGATGAGCTGGTAGGTTCTGCGCTCCGAAATGCTGCCCAGTTCGGCCAACGCAATGGCCAGAAAGTCGAGCGCGAGGGCCAGTGGCTGGCCGTGAAAATTGCCGGCCGAAATGATGGTGTCTTCTTCGGGAAACACGTTGGGGTTGTCGGTCACGCTGTTCACTTCCACCAGAAACACACCGGTCACATAGTCGATGGTGTCGGCACTGGCGCCGTGCACCTGTGGGATGCAACGGAAGGAGTAGGGGTCCTGCACATGTTTCTTTGCCTGCAGAATGAGTTCGCTTCCCTGCAACAGTTCTTTCACTTTTGCGGCCACGCGCATTTGTCCGGCGTGGGGCCGAATGGTGTGCACCTGCGGAAGAAACGGCTCGATGCGGCCATCGAACGCATCCAGCGAAAGCGCACCAATGATGTTGGCCAGCTTAAGAATCCGATGGGCATGCAGCGTGCACCATGCGCCATAGGCGCTCATGAATTGCGTGCCGTTCAACATGGCCAAACCTTCTTTTGCCTGAAGACGGAGGGGTGACCAGTGCAGGGCCTTGCCGATTTCTTCGCCCGTGCGTCGTTTGCCTTCGTGATGCGCTTCGCCCAGGCCAATGATGGGGAGTGTTAAATGTGCCAGCGGTGCCAGGTCGCCCGATGCGCCCAATGAACCCATTTCATAAATCACCGGCAGCACGTCTTTGTTGAACATCTCCGCCAGGCGGTTCACGGTTTCAAGCTGCACACCGGAATAGCCATAGGCGAGCGATTGTATTTTCAGAAAGATCATGAGCTTCACGATCTCCGGCGGAACTTCGGGGCCCGTTCCGCAGGCGTGCGACATCACGAGATTTTCCTGGAGTTGTTCGAGCTGGTCGGCCGAAATGTTTTTGTTGTAGAGCGACCCAAAGCCGGTGTTGATGCCGTAGATGGATTGGGTTGAGCTTTGTAGTTTCTGGTCGAGGTATTCGCGGCAGCGCACAATTTTGTCGCGGGCCTCGTCCGAAAGTTGCACGGGCAATTTGCCGGCGTGCAGCAGGGCGAGGTCCTGGAGCGTGAGGGGTTTGCTGGATATGTAGTGCACCATAGCGTCTTGTGTCTTCACGGCTGCAAGGTCAAGGTTTCGCACCAGGCCGAAGGCGCCACGACTTATTTTAACGTTGAAATAATTTGTGCCAGGGTGAGCTTTTGTTGTTCACCTTTTTCCATGTCCTTGAAAGCAAGTTGCCCGGATGCCGCTTCTTCGGGGCCGATCACAATGGCATAGGGAATGGCTTTCTTGTTGGCAAAGTCCAGTTGCTTTTTCAGTTTCACCTGGTCGGGATAAATCTCGGAAGCAATGCCTTCTTCGCGCAATGCCGACAACACACCCAGGCCATAGTAGCGGCTGTCATCATCAAAATGACAGACCAAAACTTTAGACGATGCCTGTGTTCCTTTGGAGAAGAGACTCAATTCTTCCATAGCGTCATAGATGCGGTCCACACCAAAGGAAAAACCAACACCCGACAGATTTTCTTTATCGCCAAAGGCTTTCGTGAGGTTGTCGTAGCGACCACCGCCGCTCACACTGCCAATGCCCACGTGGTTGATCTTTACTTCAAAGATGCAGCCTGTGTAGTAGCTGAGGCCGCGGGCCAGCGACACGTCGAACTCTACGTGTTTGTCGGATGCGTTGTAGCTTTTTAGTAATGTGAACACTTCCTGGAGATCGCGCAATCCTTTCTGTCCGTTCTCGCTGGTGTCGAAGCGCGATTGGAGGAATGCAATCTTGTTGGTGGTAGAGCCTTTCACGTTCAGGATGTCGAACAAGGCCGTGAGGTTTTCTTCCGAAAATCCTTTGGGGCGAAGTTCTTCCTTCACTTTGTCGACACCAATTTTATCAAGCTTGTCGATGGCCACAAACAACGCGGTTTCGTTTTGCTTGGCCTGAATAGATTCTGCAATACCCGACAGGATGCCCCGGTGGTTGATCTTGATGGTGTAGTCGGTTATGTTCAGTCCTTTGAAGACGTCGGTGATCATAAGAATGATTTCTGCTTCGCAGATGAGCGAATCGGTACCCACCACGTCGGCATCGCATTGGTAGAATTCTCGATAGCGGGCTTTGGCCGGACGGTCGCCGCGCCAAACCGGTTGAATCTGATAGCGTTTGAACGGGAATGAAATTTCGTGACGGTTCATGACCACAAACCGGGCAAACGGAACCGTTAAATCATAGCGAAGGCCTTTTTCGGAAACGGCAAACGACAGCTGCTTCGAGTTTTTGCTTTCGAGTGTAGCGGCATCGACGTCTTTCAGAAAGTCCCCTGAGTTCAGAATTTTGAACAGCAGCTGGTCTCCTTCTTCGCCATACTTTCCCGTGAGGGTGGAGAGGCTCTCCATGGCGGGAGTTTCGAGCGGTTGGAAGCCGAACTTTTGAAATACGCCTTTGATGGTTTCAAAAATGAACTGACGCTTGGCCATCACGGCCGGACCAAAATCGCGTGTGCCTTTGGGTAAGGTGGGTTTTTCCATAATATGGCGGCAAAGCTAAAAAGGAAATTTAGGATTCGAAGGTGTTTGTGGGGTTTTGCGGATTGTTGGGCACTTTGGGTGAAAAAAATGGGTGGAGAATGTTTCCATTTAAGGAAACTTTGTATCTTTGTTTTACCGTTAGCCCGGATAGTGTATGGAAGCAAAATTTGAAATTCTCTTTCTGGAGGAGGCCCGTTCGTTTATCGGCCCTTGAATGAGAAGGCGAGGCGGAAAATTCTATACAATCTGGACAAGGCGAGATTTTTGAACGATCCAACGCTTTCAAAAAGCTAACGTCCGAGATATGGGAATTCAGAACTTTATATCAGGGGAATTCAATACCGGATGCTGGCTTTCTGGGATGTTGAAAACACCAAAACGCTCGTGATCGCGACACACGGGTTTATGAAAAAGACAGGGCAAGGTTTCGCGCCAGGAGATCGAGCGGGCAAATCAGTTAAGGCACCATTACTTTCTAGATACAAAACCAAATGAAGGCAAAAGAACCAAAAATCAAAACCTACACCCTTGAGCAGATCAAGGATGAAATGATCGGCAAGCGAGGCACGGCAAAGCGCGACGAATACGAATTTGAACTGACGCTGGAGCTGCTGGGAGAAATGATTAAAACCACGCGGCTGCAACGCCACCTCACCCAGGAACAGTTGGGTAAGCTGGTGGGCGTTCAGAAAGCGCAAATCTCGAAACTGGAGAAAAACGCTACCAACGTCACCATCGGCACCATTCTCCGGATCTTCGATGCCCTGAAGGCCAAAGTGAATATGCGGATTGAGCTCGAAAACAAGCGTATTTCAGCGGCTTAGAGCAGGTTTGGCAATGAATGCCGGGGGTTGAGGCCAAGGCCGGAGCAAAAAGTTTTTCGTGCCTTTTCCATATTCCATCAAAAAAAGAAAGACGGGCCTTTGCAAAACCGGAAATAGGGGTTATTTTTGCGCTCCTTTTAAAGAATTTCAATCATGTCAGTAACCAGACTTAAGAGAAAAGGCCGCAAAGATAAGGCGAAATCAGCAGTAAGACGTCAGTCGCTGAAAAATCAGAATTTCCAACCCGTCATCAAAAACGTGGATGTGGAGAAAATCAAAGAAGAATTCAAAGCGAAGAAAGCTTAATCTTTCTCCTTTAAAATATTTGAAAAGTCCTGCCGAAGCAGGACTTTTTTTATTTTACGGCCTGTAACACCCAACCGCTTTACCCTTTCTGCTATGCACCTCGTCAATTGGAATGTGAATGGAATCCGGTCGATCGTCAAGAAAGACTTCCTGAAAGACATCAAGGAAATGGACCCCGACATTCTGTGCTTCCAGGAAACCAAGGCCGCCGTAGAGGAAGTGCGCTCGTCTATGGAGCTGGTGCCGGGCTATCATGTCTACGTCAATTCTTCGAAGGCACGCAAGGGCTATTCGGGCACCGCCATCCTGTCGAAAGAAGAACCGTTGCAAGTGACCTACGACATGGGGTTGGAAGAGCACGATCAGGAGGGCCGCGTGATCACGGCGGAGTATAACACGTTTTTTGTCGTCACGGTCTACACGCCAAACTCCGGCGAAGGGCTGGCACGTCTCGACTATCGCGAACGGTGGGATCGCGAGTTCCGTGAGTACTTGCTGTGGCTGAACCGCCGCAAGCCGGTCATCACCTGTGGCGATTTTAATGTGGCGCATCAGCCCATCGACATTGCCCGTCCCAAAGAAAACTACAACAAGTCTGCGGGCTACACGCAGCGCGAGATCGACGGCTTCACACGCCTGTTGGAAGCCGGTTATGTGGATACGTTCCGGAGGTTTTATCCGGAGACTGTGAAGTATACGTATTGGAATTATGTGACCAACGCGCGCGCCAAGAACACGGGCTGGCGCATCGATTATTTTCTGGTAACCGAGTCGCTCATGGATCACGTGAAAGACGCTATGGTCTACGATCAATATCTGGGTTCCGATCATTGCCCAGTGGGTCTGAAGATTGAAATCCCCGCTTAGAAACTGAAGGCCGGTTTACGGCCCTTGCATGTAGCCTTTGGTATACGACTGGATGA
This sequence comes from Chryseolinea lacunae, assembly GCF_016735595.1. Taxonomy (GTDB): domain Bacteria; phylum Bacteroidota; class Bacteroidia; order Cytophagales; family Cyclobacteriaceae; genus Chryseolinea; species Chryseolinea lacunae. The sequence continues at coordinate 296,623 of NZ_JAERRB010000005.1, read as the reverse complement.
AGATGAGTGTGATAAAAAAACGCACTGGAATTTCTTCATGCAATAGCATTGAACTTTAAAGTCGAAGCTCTTTACATTCAAAGACAAAGTGACAAGAAGTAAATGGCAGGCTTACGTCGAAGCAGTCAACAGACTGTTATCCAAAAACCTTTACGCAATGCGTTCGATATCCGCGCCCAGGGCTTTCAACCGCTGATCGATGTTTTGATAGCCGCGGTCGATCTGGTCGATATTGGATATTTCGCTGGTGCCGCTGGCCGACAATGCTGCGATGAGCAACGCCACGCCTGCACGTATGTCGGGCGACGACATCTTGATGCCGCGGAGTTGTTGCTTGCGATCCAGGCCGATCACGTTGGCACGATGGGGATCGCACAGGATGATTTGTGCCCCCATGTCAATCAGCTTGTCAACAAAAAACAACCGGCTCTCGAACATCTTCTGGTGAATAAGCACGGAGCCCTTTGCTTGTGTGGCCACCACCAGCACGATGCTGATGAGGTCGGGCGTGAAGCCGGGCCATGGAGCATCCGACACGGTGAGGATGGAGCCGTCGATGAACGTCTCAAGTTCGTAGTGATCTTGTGAAGGGATATGAATATCGTCGCCGCGGAATTCCATTTTAATGCCGAGGCGGCGGAACATTTCGGGGATGATGCCCAGCATGTCGATGCGACAATTCTTGATGGTGATTTCCGACTGCGTCATGGCGGCGAGGCCAATGAAACTGCCGATCTCGATCATGTCGGGTAGAAGGGTGTGGTCGGTGCCTTTCAGCGCTGTCACGCCTTCGATGGTGAGGAGGTTCGAGCCGATGCCGCTGATCTTTGCACCCATGCGGTTGAGCATGAGGCAGAGCTGTTGCAGGTAGGGTTCGCAGGCGGCGTAGTAGATGGTAGTGGTGCCTTTGGCCAGCACGGCGGCCATCACGATGTTGGCGGTGCCGGTCACCGAGGCTTCATCGAGAAGCATGTAGCAGCCCTTCAGTTCGGAAGCGTCGATGTGGAAGAGGTGCTCTTCGGCGTCGAAGTTGAATTTAGCGCCCAGTTTCTGAAAGCCCAGAAAGTGAGTGTCCAACCTTCTTCTGCCGATTTTGTCGCCACCCGGTTTGGGCATCGATGCTTTTCCAAAGCGGGCCAGGATGGGGCCGAGCAACATCACCGATCCCCGGAGGGCTGCGGCCTTCTTGCGGTATTCGTCTGATTCCAGAAAGGCCACGTTGATGTTAGCCGCGGTGAAGCGATAGGACTCAGGTCCGAGTTTCTCCACCTTGCTGCCCAGGTCGCCGATGAGTTCAATGAGTTTGTTCACGTCTACAATGTTGGGCACATTGTGAATGGTGACCGGCTCGGGTGAAAGCAGGGTTGCACTAAGAATTTGCAGCGCTTCGTTTTTTGCGCCTTGCGGGATGATTTCGCCTTTCAGCTTTTTTCCGCCTTTGATCTTGAAAATGCTCATCGGTGATAAATGAAAAAATGAGTACGTGGAATCTGTACCGAAATGTATAAAAAAATGCGCCGGTCATAAAACACGGCGCGGTCTCTTTCGATCGTCTTACTGATCTCTTCGGCGACGGAAGTTGCCACCACCGCCTTTGTTGTTATTATTCTTGTTGAACGGCCGGTGTCCGCCGCCACCGCCTCCGCCATTGTGACGCGGCGGGTGTTGCTGATGCCCCGTTACGTTGCCACCCTGACCTTGCTGCGGTCTTGCCTTCTTGCGCTCTTTGTAGAGTTTCTCGAACAGGTTGTCTTCGCGCACTTTCTCGATGGTCATGCTCAACGCACCTCCCGACATGGCCTGGATGTCGCGCAGGATAACCGAGTCGTCGAGCGTTTCTTTGTTCCAGTTTCCGTAGAAAGTTTTCATGAGCTTGCCCAGGTATATGATGGCATCTTCGCGCTCTTGCGGATCGTCTTTCTTCAAGGCTTCCTTCACAAGGTTCTCGATGTTCTTTCCATAGTGACGGAAGCGCACATCGTTTTTGGGATACTCCATGCGCATGGGTTTCTTGAACAGAATCTCACGCTCGGGCACAGGGTAGGGATTGTTTACGCTAAGGTCGAAGTCGGCGATGATATAAAGGTCATCCCACAACCGTTGAGGATTGTCGGGTTGTTCTTTGATGCTGGGGGTGAGTTGCTTGATAAGCTCGATGAGGGTATAGGAAAGCTCTGTGCGCTTTTCAATGCTGGGGAGGCTCTTGATGTACTCTATCAGCTTCTGAACATTGCGGCCATATTCTTTCAGAATAATATGCGGGCGCTGCGAATTGTATTCTCCGATCATGATGATGTTGGTGTAAAAGCGTGACGTTTAATGTAACGAGAAACGTATTGGCTTGTTAAAAAAGAACTTTTGTTCTCGTATTCTCTACGATTTGGAACAGCAAGTATACGGGTTCGGTTCGAGAATCGAAAATTTAGTGCCCCGAAATGGCTTGTGCCAAGGAAAAAAGGCGCTCTGAAGCGGTGTTTGCGAAAGGGAAAAGGGCTGGTTTTGAGAAGTGGCTTATTGGCCTGTTGCCGGGGTGTATTCAAAGAAGTCTTTCACCAGTTCGTCGCTCTGGTTCAGCACGCCCAGGCCCACATAACCTTTGTTGCCGATGCCGACGTGGAAGGCTGCATAGCGCGCGTTGCCGGCCAGCGTAGACACGCGTTCCCAGCGGTTGCCCGCAGCATCAAATTGCCACAGACCTTTGTCAGCCGCAGCATAGTCGCCCGCGTAGAGATGGCCTTCGGTGGCAAATGCGATCGAGGCCGCGCCCGGAAATTTTGTGGTTGCTTTCCACTGGGTGGAAGAAGGATCGAACTCCCAAACGCTGGGTCCGTTGGTAATGTAGCCTTTGGTTTCGGTAGCACTGCCGTCGATGGTGTAGGCGTCGTTGAAGGTGGCCGGGAATGTGCCCTGGCTTTCCCAACGATCGGCGGTGTAGTCATATTTCCACAGCGTGTTGTCCGACAGCAAAACAAAACCATTGTCACCAATGCCGAATGCCGTTACGGGATAGAGATCGGTTTGGCCGTTGATGTAGGGATTCTTCCGGATCGACCAGGTGTCGGTGGCCACGTCGTAGGCATGGAGGTCGCCGCCATACGGTTCCAGCACAAAGCCTTTGCCCGCAGTGGCAGCCCATGACACGTGTTGTACGGGAGAGAAATTTTTGTCGTAGATGGTTTTGGGTGACCAGCTGTTGCCGGCCGGATCGAAGACGTAGAAGGTGGCATCCTGAGGTGCGCCGTCCAGCGCTTGCTGGCCGAAGAGCACAAAGCCTTTGCCCTGGGTGGAGAAGAAGGTGATGTTGGTTTCGTCGCCTACCATGGGGGCGCTGGTGCGCGCGGTCCACTGTCCCTGATCGGTCGTGGCGCTGAGTGCCACGGGTGATTTGTCTTCTTCAGCGCAGGAAAAGAGAAAACTTATGACCAGGAAGAGGACCGATTTTTTCATGTCAGAGAGGGTTTGTTCGTGTTGGCTGTCGCAATGTTTCTGCCCCTGCCGGGCGATCACATACACGACGTGCTTTCACTAGTAAAGTTATGACATGAATGTCGTTGATGATTTTACAAAAGTGTTGAGAAACGAGCGAGGTAAGAATTTAATGATAATTAAAAAATTTTGCGCACAACATGGTCATCAACGGGTAATGAATGGGTGATGAAGCGATCTTGAAAACAGATCGGCATCATCACCCTGGTTCATGGTTTAAGGAAGAAACTCATACATGTCTTTCACGCGCGTGTTGTTGCTTTGCTGCTTGCCAAGACCTACAAAGGCGCGGTTGTTGACGCTGATGCAAAGCGGGTCGATGCGTGCACCGCCGCTGAAGCTTGCCTTCTGTGTCCAGCGGTCGGTCGCCGGATTGTATTCAAATGTAGACCGCGCGTCGCGGGCATAGTCGCCGGCGTAAAACTTACCCTCCGCTGCGAAGGTGCAGGTATAGTCTTCATCAAGGCCAGCCTTCTGCGTCCACTTATCGGTGGCAGGATCATACTGCCAGAGGGTGTTTCCGGTAAGCACATAAGCTTTGTCTCCGATCACATGGGCCGAAGCCTGATTGTTTATGAGGGTACCGGGAAAGGTGGCCTTTTTTGTCCAGTTATTGTCGTCTATGTCGTAGATTAACAATGCTTTATCGGCCATCAGGACGTATCCGTTGTGACCGACGTTGAAGGCTGTGTTGAGGTTCACGTTCTGGTTTTCGGCGGTGAAAGGATGTTGTTTTTCCGACCACTTGTCGGTGGCTGCATCATACTCACGGAGGGGCAGACCGCCCGGCTCAAGCACATACGCTTTGCCGATATCCGATCCCCACGAAACCGATCCAGACAGGCTGGCGGTCATGCTATAGGTGCTCTTGGCCGTCCACGTGTCTTCGCTCTCATCGTAGAGCCATAGGGTAGAAAACTCCACATAGTTGTTGGTGCTGTATTCGCCGAGCAAGACGTAAGCCTTGTTGTTCACCGTAAAGGTTTCCAAAGCATATTGCTGGCCGGCTTTGGGTGCGTCGCTGCGTTTTTCCCAATCGCCCACCAGCACCGTGAAGTCTTCGGTGCTCACCAGGGTTTGTCCGTCGCTCACCACCGATACTTTTCCGGTCGACGATGTAGGCGGCACTTTAACGGTGAGGGCGGATGGTGTGGCTGACACGATCTCGGCACGCACACCGTTGAAGGTGACCTGTAGCTTGAGGACGTCGGTGGCGAAATTGGCGCCGTTGATGGTGACCACGTCGTTGTATTTGCCAACGTTCGGATCGATGCCCAGCAGCACGGGCGTCAGCGCGTCGTCTTTGGAGCAGGCCAGTATCAGCAGCAAGGCAAAAATGGAAAGGGGAAATTTTTTCATGATCATGCGGGAAATTGGATTAAACGGTTGTTGAAAAAGTGTGCAGCCGACCGGCGGGAAGTGAACATCCCATGGCCATCAGCGAAGCCGAAGGCAAAAGTATGACGCAAAAAAAAGGCCGGTTAAGAAAACCGGCCTCAAAAAAGTATCATGTAAGGATTAGTCTACAATTCGAAGTTTTGCAAAACTTAATAACAAAGTTTTCTCTCCCACGGCGCCGAAGCTGATGCGCGCCTTTCGGTCGGCACCACTCATGTCCATCTGCAAAACAGTGCCAAAACCAAACTTCGGGTGCTCCACTTTCATGCCTTCTTTCAACGACGAGGTGTCGCTTGGGGCGAAGTCGGCAGAAGGTTTGTAGCCGGCCGGTGGTTTGGCCACGGGGGTGGAGGCGATGGTCTTCTTGATGCCGTTCACCAGGGTCTTGGCATACTGGCTGGTTGGCGGAGGCGTCGACTCCAGGCCGCCGAATTTGCTGGCGACCTTAATAAAGGACTGATCGATGTCGTCGAGGAACCGGCTGGGCTCGCAGTTTTTCAGACGGCCGAAGCGATAGCGGGTGAGGGCATACGACAGGAACAATCGTTTCTCGGCCCGGGTGATGGCCACATAAAACAGGCGGCGTTCTTCTTCCAGGTCGGCACGGCTGCTCAGCATCATCTGCGACGGGAAGAGGTCTTCTTCCAGCCCCACGATATACACATAGCGGAACTCCAGTCCCTTGGCCATGTGAATGGTCATGAGCGTCACCTTGTCGGGATCTTTGTCCTTGTCTTCGTCCTGGCCGGTCACCAGCGAAACTTCCTGCAAGAAGGAGCCTAAGTCTTTTTCCTGGCGCTCGGGGTCGTCTACAAATTCCTTGATGGCGTTCAGCAATTCCTGCACGTTTTCGTAGCGGCTCAGGCCTTCCACGGTTTTGTCTTCATAAAGCTCGCGCAGCAGGCCGGAGCCTTTGGCAATTTCGAAGGCCGCATCGTAGGCATCCTTGCGTTCAACCTCCAGCGCGAAGCGTTTGATCATGGCCACAAAGTCTTCGATGGGTGTGGCCGAGCGGCCACCCACAAACGGCGCGGCGTTCTGCAACACGTCCCAGATGGTCATGCTGTGGTCGTTGGCCGCCACCACAATCTTGTCGACCGTTGAGTCGCCGATGCCGCGTTTGGGCAGGTTGATGATGCGGCGGAACGAGGCTTCGTCCTGCTGGTTCAGCACAAAGCGCATGTAGCCGAGCAGGTCTTTGATCTCCTTGCGTTGATAGAAGGAAAGACCTCCCACCACTTTATACTTGATGTTCATCCGCCGCAGCGCTTCTTCAATGGCGCGCGACTGGCTGTTGGTGCGATAGAGAATGGCGAAGTCGCTGAACTTGAGCTGGTGCTGAAGTCTTTCCTGGAAAATGGAGTTCGACACAAGCCGGCCTTCTTCGTTGTCAGACACGGCCTTGATCAGCTCGATGAGCGGTCCTTCTTCGTTGGCTGTCCACACATTTTTGGGAAGCTGTGCGCGGTTCTTTTTGATGACCGAGTTGGCGGCGTGCACGATGTTCTGGGTGGAACGATAGTTCTGCTCCAGCTTGATCACCTTCAGCTCGGGATAATCGCGCTCGAAGTTGAGGATGTTGGTGATGTCGGCGCCACGAAAGGCGTAGATACTCTGCGCGTCGTCGCCCACCACGCAGATGTTCTGGCGCACGGCGGCCAGCTTGCGGATGATGAAGTATTGGCACAGGTTGGTATCCTGAAACTCGTCCACCAGGATATACTGGAAGCGTTGCTGGTATTTGTTCAGCACTTCCAGGTGCTCTTTAAAAAGTTTGTCGGTGTTAAACAGCAGGTCGTCAAAGTCCATGGAGCCGGCGCGGAAGGTGCGGAGGGCATAGGCTTTGTAAATCTTGCCTACTTCAGGGCGCAGGTTGGCGGTATCATCGCCCATGAGCTCGGCGTTTTGCAGGTAGTCTTGCCAGCCGATGAGGCTGTTTTTGGCAGCCGAGATGCGATTGTAGACGGTGTTGGCTTTGTAGACGGTGTCGTCGAGGCCCATCTCTTTCACGATGCTTCTGATCATGGCCTTCGAATCGTCGGTGTCGTAGATGGTAAAGTTGTTGGGATAGCCCAGGTGGTGTGCTTCGGCGCGGAGGATGCGGGCGAACACGGAGTGAAAGGTTCCCATCCACAGGTTGCGGGCATCGTGGCCCACTACCTTTTCGATGCGCTCGCGCATTTCGCGTGCGGCTTTGTTGGTGAAGGTGAGCGACATGATGTTGAAGGGGTCGACACCTTTATTCATGAGTTGGGCGATGCGAAAGGTGAGCACACGCGTTTTGCCTGAGCCCGCGCCGGCAATAAGCATGCAAGGGCCTTCCGTGTTCAGCACAGCCTCGCGTTGGGGTTCATTTAAGCTCTCGAGATAATCGGTCATAAGGGCTGCAAGTTAGAGCAGAGTTTTTTGGATTGCCCGGAAACCCGGATTTTTTTGTAATGTTTTTCGGATCGTGTACACGATGCTTTCAGATGCCGCGGCAGCGCGCTATTTTTGATAACGAAAACACTAAACATAAAGCTTTTTGAATCCAAAATCGCGTGATCACGCTTCGAATTTTCAAGCCGATGGATTCACCATCACCGCCACAGAACCCTGGTTTAAAGTAAAGGTTCAACTTATAGAACGTTACGTTCAGGCCTTCATCATGAACGCCGCAGCAAAGGCTGATGAAATTGTTTTTGTCGACGCGTTTGCCGGCAGTGGCCTCTATTCGGTCGGCCATCAGAAAGAAATTTTTGCAGGACCATCGCTGGCCACGTTGTGCGGCGACCTGCCCATTGACCGGTGGATTTTTTGCGAACGCGATCCCGAACAAGCCCACGCGCTGTATATGCGCGCAAAGAAAGCGGCACCCGAAAAAAACGTGTCGGTGTTTGCCGACCCGCTCCCCGAATTAACCGACCGCCTCAGGTCTGTCATACCCACGTCCACCCGGGGTCATAAAGCGGCCGTGCTGTGTCTCGTCGATCCGTTTTCATTGGAAATGCCGCTGGCGCTGATGGACAAATGGATTGGGCTGGGCTTTAGCTTTGTGGTGCCCTTCACATTCATTCTCAACGACCGGGTGAACTACCGCCACTACACCGAAGATCACGCCGAGCTCCTTCGAAAGTTTGCCGGCGCATCGGGAAGCGAGTCCCTGGCAAAGGCCACGGGCAACCTCCAGTTCTACAAACGGCTGGTGCGCGTCTATCAAAACAATATGCTGGTGATGGGCATGAACGCTGCCCTGTCGGTACACAAGCTTGAATCGCAGTTGGTGAGCCTGCCGGCGTATTATATGGGTTTCTTCTCAAAACAATTCTCCACCCAGGCCATTCTGCGCGACATGAACGTCACAGAGCATCTGCAGTTTGAATTGTTTGCCTGATGGCGTTTTGCCAACGTGAATATTGGCGCAATTGTCCTTACCTTTACAGCCTATGATGAAGATCGGAGAAATATTGGTTTCAGACGACATCCGCGACAAGGAGTTTGTTTGCAACCTCGAGAAATGCAAAGGTGCCTGCTGTGTGGAAGGCGATTTTGGCGCGCCCCTTCAGGCTGACGAAATTCCCATTCTGAACGAAATCTTTCCGAAGATCAAAAAATACCTCACCCCCGAAGGCATCCGCGAAATTGAAAAGCAGGGCACGCACGTGGTGGACGACGATGGTGAACTTTGCACCCCGGTTATCGAAGGCCGCGAATGTGTGTATGCCATCTACGACAACAAAGGAATTCTGAAGTGTGGCATCGAAGCCGCCTACAAAGACGGTGTTGTGGACTGGAAGAAACCCATCAGCTGCCACCTGTATCCCATCCGCGTCACACAAAAGAAAAGCTTCGAGGCGCTTAACTATCACAAGTGGCACATCTGCTCACCGGCGTGCGCGCTGGGAAAAGAACTGCAGGTGCCGGTCTATAAATTTTTGAAAGATCCACTGATCCGCAAGTATGGCGAAGCGTGGTATCAGGAACTTGAAGGCGCTATCGAACAAAATCCGAAGCCCAAGCCGAAAGCGAAAAAAGCATAAGCATAAGAACATAGAGCATAAAGAACAGCGACGTCATCAGCACGTCGCTTTTCATTTCACAGCTTTGGGGCCATCCACAGGAAGGCGGCGGCCAGCACGAACATCGCGAAGAAATAGACCGGAGAAATTTCGCGACTCACATAAACCTTTTCAGTTTGCAACGCATGGCTTTCCGAGGCGGCCATGTTCTGCGCGCGCAGGGTTGCCTGACGCAGACCGCTCCATTCTCCCGTAGTCGATATGTAATAGAGACTTGGTGTTGCATCGTCTGCTTGCAACGTGTGCCAACCGGGTTGGCCTGCCCAAAATTTCCCGGACCACACATCATCCAACTGGACATCCTCCTGTAGGGGAATGCCGATGCTGTCGGCGAGCAATGCAGGATTGGGGTGAGCCGAGAGCAGTTGCACCGCGATGGGCTCGTCGGCATACCACGGGAACGGTGTGACGATGCGCACCGCCGTAACTCCCGCCGACTTCCGCGCCAAAGCTTCAATCAGAGGCGACCACAAGGCACCATAGCGTAGCGAGTCGCCCGAGAGGCTGAGTCGATAGGTTTCTTGTAGGGTCTGCAAACCGATCTTACCTCTGCCCACCTGCGCATAGGCTGCAACGATGCCGCTTTTGTTTTTAACAGATGTCTGGATGCCGGTTTGATTTTCGACACGATAGGGAAGCGCGGGCAGGGTGATGGCTTTTTGAAGCAAGGTGATTTGCGTCGTATCTGTTTTCACAGCCGCAAGCGCGAATGGAAAATCCTGGCTCACTTTTTCTTTTGCGTTCGGCCATGTCAACCACCCCAAGCCTGCACGCACGGCATTGTGAACGGCCGCCTTTTCTGTTGTGGATAGACTCTGCCAGGCATTGCGATCGAGTATAAGCAAGTCTGCTTGTTGCAATACCTCTGTCGTGAGTTTGTTCACCGGTTGTGATGCGCGGTTGGCGTACTCGAAGCGGAAAATTTGTTTGGAGAGTTGATAGCGCAACGTGAGCTTATGACCAGCGTGCGCGAGATAGCGCTTCAGGTATTGTGTTTCGAACGTTGGGAAGTTTTGAATGAAGAGCACAGTGAGCGCACGATCTTCGTCAACAAAAACCGGAAGACGATCTTCGGTGGCATGGCCTGCGCTGTCTTTTGTGATGACAGTGTAGAGTAGTGAGCCTTTTTGTTTGGGCGTGAAGGAAAGTTGAAAAGGATGGCGACCGGCACCCGTCACCTTTAGAGAATCCTCCTTACCGCCGGGTCCATTCAGGTAGATCCATTTTGTTCCGGCGATGTTGGCGTACGTCCCCTCTACAGTAGCAAGATGATGCGCGCGCACAGGTTCACTCACCGCGATCGTCGTGATGCCTTCGATTGGCTGGCCGGGAAGATAGGTGAAGTGTTTCTCCTTGATCAAATCAAGATCGTAATCGGCGAGGCCATTGCCGATCACAAAACGAATGTTGTCGCCGTGGAGGGCGAGGGTGTGTGTTGACGAAAGCGCGATGGAATTTTTGAACGGCACGGCATCGGCAGTATGCCACACTTGCAGGTTCGGTTGTTTTTGCAACAGGCTATCCACCTGTTTGCTGGTGTAGCCGGGCGTGAGCAACAATACGGATGCGTCTTTTTCTTCGGTGGTGGAAGGACGTAGCAGGATGAGTGCCAGCGCCGTCATTAACACAACCACGGCTAGTATTCGCAGTCCGCGGAAACGATGTTTACGGTTCCACTCCAGCCATCCAAACAAAATGGTGATGGGCACCAGCAAACCGGCGATGAGCAGTGGAGACAGGAGGGCATGAAACGTGATCATCGCTTTCATTTCTGTTTCAAAGTCTCCATGTGTTTTAAGAATTGGTCATCGAGGCTGTGGGTTGTGCGCGCGTGGGCTTGGGGTGAGGCGGCCTCCTGTGGCAGCACACTCCACAACGCCGCTTTCACAACGCGCAAGGCTTCGGGTTGACGTGCTTTCTCCAACTCGTTTTCAGCAAGCCCCTTCAGCAACGACAAGCTTTTTAAATAACGCCCGGGCTGAGCAATGGCTATAGCCGAAAGCTCCTGTCCGGCTTTCAACAGAATGTCTTTTGAGGCAGGTGTCACCACGATGGGTGTTGTGTCCGAAAACTTCTCAAGCAATGTGGCGGCCTTTCGAATGTTTGGATACGTCTCGGTTTTTAATGACGTGTTTTGTGCTGACGAGTTTTTTAATTCCGTCTGATCGCCCGTGAGACGTTTTTCTTCTTTTAGGGGTGGCGGATCGAAACCGGTGCGGTGCACATAGATGCGCGAGTCCTGACTGATTTCTTTCAGCAGCTTCAAGGCCTTATACTGATAGGGCAACGACTGTTGTGGATCGTAGAGTCGCAGGTGCAGTTCGGCATCCCACATGATGGTGATGGCGGCCTTCAGCTTTGAGCGAATGGACTGCGCAAAGAACGTGGCTTCGTCTTCGCTGTCGTGCGCGTGCGTGTAGGCCTTCACCGGGTCGTCGTTGTCGGCACCGGCATGGTCATGATGATCTTGCCCGGCTTGTGCGGGTGCGGTCTTCTTGTCGTCCACCAGGTTGTGTTCGTTTTCTGTGTCGTGTGCGTGGCCGTATTTTTTGGTCACGTCTTCATCATCGTCTGCTGCGGGCGCTTCCACTTGTGGGCCGATGCCCGACTCAAACTCTTCACCCAGAAATTCTCCGTAGCGAAGACGCAACACCTTCTGATCGTAGGCCAGTTCGTTGCTGCGCGCGTTGAAGACTTCTTTTGAGAGTTGTTTTTTCTCCTTCAGCAATTTCTCGCTGTCGATGATGATCTGACGTTGGCTTCTGAAATAGTCGGGCATCAGGTCCACGCCCAGGCCGGGGTCGATCGAGGTGGTTTGCTGGCTGGTGTCTTGCAGGGAAATGAAATAGGTTTCGGTTCGTGCGCGGTTGGCTTTGGGCACTTTGTTGTCAAACGCTTCCACATAGAAATACAATTCGTCGCCGGGGTCAAGTCCCAGCTTCACAATGTCGAGCGTGCGCGTGGCCGCGATGTGTTTTCCTGAAAATGTTCCGGGTGTGTCGAATCGCAGTTTTTCTTCTCTGAACTTCACCGACTCACCACTGCCTTTGCTCACCGTGGCAATGATGTAGGCATCCTTCACGCGATAGTCGTCGGTCAAGGTGGATTTGAGATTGATCTTCAGGTTGTCCGTGAGACGCAGGCTGATGAATTGATCCAGGTTGTCAACAGAGACTACGGGCGGTTGGTCGCGAACAATTTCTATCGTGAAGTAGTCGGAATATTTCCTTGAACCATCCGTGTTGGTCCATGCGATTTGATAGAACAGGGTTTCATCAAACTGGCGATGGGCGTTGTATTGTTCACCCTGCGATGCGAGCGCAAGACTGTCGTGTGCAGAAAAGATGATAGCGGGATGCGTCACGTTTTCCGTGAACTGAAGATCCCATGCAACCGTGGTGCCTTCCGGAACGCGAACGTTGAAGGTGTTGCTACTCTTTTTGGGGAGCCCGGTATAGGCCGGTGGCGTGAAGGTGATGACTGCACGTTTGATGGTGGCGGGCAAGTGTGTTTCTTCTACAGGTGCAATTACGTTAGCTTGTGCAGCACGATCGGAGGGCGTGTTTTCTTTTCCCGCGAATGCGGTCAACGAAACGTAGGCCACCACCCCCAACACAAATACCAGGGAAGCCTGAGCCAGATTGTGAGGAAGCTTCACCGTGGAATAGAGCGTTTCAAAGTGTTGAAGCGTTCTGCGCTTTTGCAATTGCTGCAGCGACGTGAGACTCTCGTCATCGCGCACCAACAAGTCCGTACTTTCTTCCAATTGTGGATAGTGCTGGTTCATATAATGCACCACCCCGGCTTCCGAAATTTTCCACAGCTTGAGTCGAATGCTACGGACAACATACGACGCAATCAGACTCACAAGCGTCGACGTCCAGATCCAGACGTTCGGCACACGGAAGAAGTTCAGTGTTGCGTACACTACCAACGCGATGGCCACGGAAAACAGCAACGTCTCCAACAGGCGGATCAGCCGGTATTTCCGCTTCAGGCTTTGCAGGCGATATCGTGCTTCGGTCGCGCTCATTGATTTCGTTTATAGGCCACAACACGTTCCGTCACCAGCATGGCAATGGCGGCAAAGGCCAGCAGGGGAGAGGCCGGCGCATGATCTTTGCGCGAGGGTGTTGAGGCATCAGTGTCAGATTGTGTTTCTGTCGACCATTGTGTTTTTTCGGGTTGCATCCGTTGGTCGTGTTGTGCCGCGCGGAGGTTGTCGCGTTTGTTCGGGAACAGGATGGAGGCCAATTGCAGGGGTAGCTTTTCTTCCAACGCAATGTCTTCGTTCAGCCGGCGGGTGATAGTCCATCCGCTGGCATTATCCAATTCTTCTCGTTGGGCAAACAGTGGGCCCGAATGTCGAAGGCTTTTTGATTGGAGTGCAATGTAGTGCCGTGCGCCTGCTGGAATTTTTTTATCAGAAAGCCAGATAAGCCATGATGCAGAAGTGCCGCTTGTTAGATCTTGTGCTGAAACTGTTTTCCAGGTAAGCACCACGGGAAGAGTTTGTTTCAACGCTTCGAGGGAGGCCACCAAAATCAATTGATCGTAATAAAACTCTTTGTCGCTGGCAATCTCCAGAGCAACCGTGTCGGGCTTGTCAATGCTGACCGAATCTTTTTCGTGGTGGAAGTATGTGTCGCCGGGCGATAGAGAAACCTTCGTGTCCTGAAAGGTGGTGAGCGTTGATGTTGACTTGCCCGTGCGAATGGAAACAGAATCGGATGAGAGGCGGATGGCGTGGAGTGGAAACGTTTTGGGTGCTGACTCCTTCACGATCCATTGCATGTTCGTTGGAAGCGCGATCCGCTTTCCACGGAAGTCGGCCACCCGGTTATGTGAAATGATGACGACGCGTTGCAACGACTTTTGCTTCAACGCTTCTATGGCCGTCCAATAGGGAAGGGGAGAAGCCGTGGCACTGTCGATCGGCGGGAACCCCGCGCTGAGTTGTTTTGCCTCGAACCCTTGTTGCGTCAAACTATCCAGCACCTTCGCGATGTCGGTATCTTTCTCAAGCCCCGCTTCAATCACCACCCAGTGGCGTTGTTGATTGGCGTCTGTGTTGAAATGGAGTCCACTCAAAAGCAAAACCACCAGGGCTATAACACAGCAACGCAGCAGCAACAGCAGCAGCTCGTTCAGGCGCAGACTTCTGAATTGCTTTGTGGTGGAGTCTTCCAAATGGCGAATGCTGCCGACGCGAATCACCTTGCCCTCCTTGCGGCTGAGCAAGTGAATGCTGATCGGAACCAGTAGTCCCGTCAATCCCCAAAGCCATATCGGATTGGTGAAAGCCATCAGCGCATCAGGGTTTTACGTACCTTCAAAAAGTCGCGCAGCGTTTTCTCGAACGCGTCTTGCATCGACACGAGCTGGTAGGTGATGTGTTTTTCCAGCATCCACATGCGCGAGTGTTGCAGCCAGGTGGTTACGCGGGTCACATACTGTTCCTTTTGCTGAACCGTGTCTACTTTCAGTTGCGCGTGTGTTTCCAGGTCTTCGAACGTGAAGGAACCTTCCTGGTCGAGGTTCAGTTCGTGATGGCCCATCAAATGAAAAACAATCACTTCGTTTCGCGGTGTTTTCAAACGGGAGATGAAACGTTGCAAGTCTTCGCCGTCGTCGTAGAGGTCGGTGAAGAAGATGATAAGTTCTTTGCCGTGGTGGTCGAACAATTGTTCCAGGCCGTTGTCTTTGCGCCAGGTGCCTTCGCCTTTGATGTGCACCAGCGCGTTGAGGAAGCGAATAAATTGTTGTTGCTCGAACCGCGGCTGCACGGTGCTGATGGTTTTGTTGTTCACGGTGAACAACCCAAACGTGTCGCTTTGTTTGCGGCACAGGTAAGCGAGTGCTGCCGCCAGCACTTTGGCGTATTGCAGTTTCGAAATTCCATCTTCGGTGTAGGCCATCGAGTGGCTTGCATCGACAATGAACTTCACGGTGATGTTGGTTTCTATTTCGGCTTGCTTGATGTAATAACGTTCCGATCGTGCATACATCTTCCAGTCCAGCTGGCGCAGGTCGTCACCGGGCTCGTAGCTTCTGTATTGACTGAACTCCTGTCCCGAACCCACGGCCTGACTTTTATTGCTGCCGCTCATAAATCCTTCCACGATGATGCGGGCCAACAGCTCGAGGCCGTTCACCGTGTTCAGGATTTCAGGTTTCAGCAAGTCTTTGATCTGCGGGTTCACGACGCGTTTGTTTTTTTTATATGCGATTGCTTTTCACCGCGGCAATGCTCTCAAATAATTTGGCCGTCACCTGGTCTGGTGTCACGCCTTCTGCTTCGGCTTTGAAGTTCATCAGAATGCGGTGGCGCAACACGGGGTAGGCAACTTTCTGAATGTCGTCGAGCGTCACGGCAAAATTGCCATGTAGCAATGCGCGGGCTTTTGCAATAAGGATCATCGCCTGGCCTGCGCGGGGACCAGCACCCCAGCGCACCCATTCGTTCACATAGGGCACTTCGCTTTCTCCCGGGCGTGTAGCGCGCACCATGCGGCTCACGATGTCAATGAGGTCGCTGTTGATGTGCACTTCGCGCACGAGGCGCTGGGCTTCGAGTATGGTTTTGCCTTCGATTACTTTTTGAACAGGATTTGATTTTCGTCCGGTGGTGTTTTCAAGAATGGCGCGTTCTTCTGCTGCGGTGGGATAATTTATTTTGATGTACAGCAGGAAGCGATCCAACTGTGCTTCCGGTAATGGAAATGTTCCAGCTTGTTCAATCGGGTTCTGTGTGGCCAGGATGAAGAACGGTCGCTCCAGCGGATACGTTACGCCGGCATAGGTCACTTCAAATTCCTGCATGGCTTCCAGTAACGCCGCTTGTGTCTTTGGCGAGGTGCGGTTGATCTCATCTGCCAGAATGATGTTTGAGAAGATCGGTCCTTTGTTGAATTTGAAAAAGCGTTTGCCCGTGGTATGATCTTCTTCCAGAATTTCTGTTCCGATGATGTCGGAGGGCATTAGATCGGGCGTGAACTGAATTCTTCTGAACTTCAAATCGATCGCGTCCGAAAGTGTGCGGATCATGAGCGTCTTGGCCAATCCGGGCACGCCTTCCAGCAACGCATGACCGCCGGCGAGAAACGTGATCAGCAACTGATCAATGGTCTCTTCCTGCCCCACAATAACTTTTCGTATCTCCTGCTTGAGCGCGTTCAGCTTGCCGATAATTTCCTGCACGGCGTGCTCGGTGGTTTTAAGATCCTGTGTCATATCCGTAAAAAGTCTAAGCGTTCATGTTTGTTTTGTTTCAGGGTCAGCGCATCATGGCATACATCACGATGTTCACACTGAAACGGGTGTTGTCTATTTTGTAGAATCGTTTGTTCCGAAAATCATAGTCCCATTCACACCCATAGTCTTTGTTGCTATACAGCACCCCAATCCTGCCATTGATCTCGATGGCTTTCAGATAGTCGTGCACAATGTCGTCGCCCCAGCCGTTCAGTTCCTGCGATGTGGTGGGAGGGCCTTCAAATTGAAAGAATATGGAATAGAGCGGGTGTTGATTTGGTATTTTCTTCAACGCGTTGGCGCCAAAGATGCGCTCCATTTGTCCTTCAAACGATTTGGCAAACAAGCCGTCGATGTCGTGGTTGCAGTCGTCTACAAACACAAAGCCTCCCTGGCGAACATAACGTTCAAAGTTCTCGCGTTCCTGTTGGGTGAACTCCACCAGCTTGTGCCCGCTCAGGTAGCAGAACGGACAGGCAAACAGGTCGGCGCTGTTTAACGGCACAATGTTCTCCTGCGTGTCCACGGGTATGGTGGTATACTCGATGAGCGAGTTGAGCAGGTTTGCCGGCATGCGCTGGTCTACATCCCAATCGCCCGATTCATACTGCAGGCGTGTAAAGAAAAATTTGTTCGCGTCGCGCATACGATAATCTTACAATGTCGCCTTTTGCTGCGCCATCCTCACTATGATTTTATACAAACGGAGAGAATTCTTTGCTCCCAGAATACAGGTCAAACGCGCTTGTGCATCGAACACGATTTCGCTTCGTCTATAATGAAAAATCCCCGGCTTTGGGCCGGGGATTTTATGCAGGTTTACTGTTTTTTTATACGGCGTCCGAAAGACTCGAGAACGTGAAGTCCCTGATTTTCATCGGGGGCAACAGATAGTTCGTGTTCGATTCAACACTCACCGTCCGTTCTACCTTACCCAATTCTTCCAGGTTGTTCAACATGATCACCGGGCTTTCGTTGAAGCGGAAGTTCTTGATCGGATATTTGATCTCACCGTTTTCAATGTAGAAAGTTCCGTCGCGTGTTAACCCCGTCAGCAGGAGTGTTTGAGGATCTACCGGACGGATGTACCAGAGGCGTGTCACGAGAATTCCTTTCTTGGTGCCCTTGATCAATTCTTCTACCGATTTTGTTCCGCCTTCCATGATCACGCCAGCGGGGGGAGGCACGGCTTTCACACCTTTCTTCTCGGCCCAGTAGCGGGAGAAAGTGAGGTTCTTCACAACACCTTTTTCAATCCAGCTCACTTTCTCTTGTGGTCTGCCGTCGGCGGCCCAGGTGCTGGTGGGCAGGTCTGGGTTGAGCGGATCAGAATAGATGTTCACGCGTTCGTCCACCAGTTTTTCACCGAGGCGTGTTTTGCCACCGGTGGTGCTGAGGAAGCTGCGGCCTTCGTCGGCTTGTCGTGCGTCGAGTCCAAAGAAAATGTTTTCCATGAGCACGGCGGCTGCTGCGGGTTCGAGGATCACGGTGTATTTTCCGGGCTCAATGGCGCGGGCGGTGGCAGACTTCACGCCTTTGTCGGCGGCAATCTGCGAGGCCTTCTTCGCATCCAGTTTGGTGATGTCGTTATAGCCGCGTGTGGCATAACCCGAGCCTTTACCATCTTCGGTGCGCATGGTGATGGAGAAGTTCACACCGGTGGAGGTGTTGTAGGCAAACAACCCTTTGCTGTTCATCATCACGTTCACCGTGGTGGTGTCTTCCATAAATCCTGCGGCAACGGTTTTTGTTTCTTTCGCCACCTGCAAGCTTTGTGCTACAGCGTCGGCGCGCATTTTGGGTGTGATGGCTGCCGTGGCCGGTACGTAAGTGATGGGCTCGGCATATTTTTGCGGGCCGAGCACCGAAACATATTCCGGGTTTTCCGGAGCAAGTTGTGCCAGTTCTTCCGAACGACGCACCACTTTTTCGAGCGACGCATCGTCAAACTCATTGATGGTGGCTGTGCCCAGCTTCTTGCCATAGGCCGACTGCACCACCAGCGTGTAGGTGCTGATGCCGCCGCTGGTCGATACGGAATTGCGCGCATACCGGATGTTGCCGGTGTTGGTGCCGGTCAGGTTCACTTCGCATTCGTCTGCTTTTGAATAGCTCAATACTTTTTTCAATAAAGCCTGAGCTTCGTCTTTTGTTAGTAGCGCCATGATATTATCCGATATTACGTGATGTATTAATAACGTTAACGCCGTTGAACCGCGTGGTAGCAGAGCCGTGCGACACGGCGCTTACTTGCATGGGTTGCCCCTTGCCATCGAAGAACGATCCGCCCAAACGATAGTCGCTCTGGTCGGCAATGGCCGTACACGAATTCCAGAACTCCTGGGTGTTCGATTGATAGGCCACGTCTTTCAGTGCCCCCACAATTTTGCCATTCTTGATTTCGTAATACAGCTGTCCGCCAAACTGGAAGTTGTAGCGTTGCTGATCGATCGAGAACGAGCCGTCGCCAATGATGTAGATGCCTTTCTCCACACCTTTGATGAGGTCGTCGATGCTTTTCTTTTCCTTGCCGGCCTGCAGCGAGATGTTGGCCATGCGCTGGAATTGAACGCTGCTCCAGTTGTCGGCATAGCAACAGCCTTGTGAAGCGGGCAATCCCAAAATGTGTGCCTGGTCGCGTATAGCCTGGTAGTTAACCAGCGTGCCGTCTTTGATCACGTCCCATTGGCCGCACTTCACGCCTTCGTCGTCGTAGCCTACTGCGCCCAGTGAACCCACTTGCGTTTTGTCGGCCACCACGTTCACCAGCTTGCTGCCGTAGTTGAATTTTTTCGATTGCCACTTATCCAGCGTGAGGAAGCTCGTGCCGGCAAAGTTTGCTTCATAGCCCAACACACGGTCGAGCTCTGTCGGGTGACCCGTAGATTCGTGTATGGTGAGCCAGAGGTGAGATGGATCGAGGATGAGGTCGTATTTGCCGGGCTCTACCGATTTGGCTTTGAGTTTTTCTCCGGCTTGCTGTGCACCGGCCTTGGCGTCTTCCAGCATGTCGTAGCGTCCTTTGTAGAGCGTGGTCACGCCTTGAATTTTGTCTTGCGGACGGGCGTAGAGATATTCATAGCCCATGCCCATAGGGGCACTCAGTGCATTGCGTGTTTCGAACTTGCCCGAGGTCGCATCAATTTTGGTGATGAAGAAGGTAGGCCAGATACGGTGAATGTCTTGGTCGATATACGAGCCGTCGGTGGAGGCGAAATACTTTTGTTCGTTCACCATGAAGAGGAACGAGTTGATGTAGTTGGCGCCGCCTTTCATGGCCGCATCGTTCACCCCCAGCAGGAGATCAACTTTCTCTTTGATGGGCACTTCGAATGCATTCTTTTCGATGGGTGCTTTCCAGCTCACTTCGCCATAGCCTTTCTGGGGTGCAAGTTGCACGGGCTCGGAAAGAAGCCGCGAGTTTTCTTTGGCAATGGCCACGGCCAGTTCGGCCGCTTTGGCAATGCTGTCTTTGTCGAGCTTGTCGGTGGCGGCAAAGCCCCAGCCGCCCTGGGCCACCACGCGAACACCAAGACCATACGACTCCGTGTTCACAATGTTCTGCACTTTGTCTTCACGGGTAATGATGAATTGGTTGAGGTAGCGACCGATGCGAACATCGGTGTAGGTTGCTCCTTTGCTGCGGGCTGCGTTGAGCGCCACGTCCGCCAGCTGTTTCTTCAAGGCCACGTCCACGGTTTCCAGGGCGCGTTCCGGAGCAATGGCGCGCCCCATACCGGGGATGGCCGACAACATGGCCGCCGTCGTGCCCATGCCGGTCAGGTACATAAAATCTCGTCGTTTCAAAGTGTTAGGGTTTAAGAGTTATTCCTGTAAGCTTTATCGGAAAGCAATATCTAAAAGTTTTGTATAAATCAATCTTTCGCCAATTATATTCGGAAAGGTTTTCAACTCTGCAATACCGAAGTATCCGGTATATGTAAAGAAAAAATCCCCGGGCGAGGCCCAGGGATTTTCAGTGTTGCTTTCTTAAACAGCGTCAGACAAGCTGGTGAATGTGAAGTCGCGCAGCTTCATGTAGGGGATGAGGAAGCTGGCGCCACCGCCTGGCCCTCCGTCAACATCTACGCGCACTTGTTTGCCAAGGGTTTCCACGTTGTTGAGCATGATCACCGGGCTTTCGTTGAAGCGGAAGTTTTTGACGGGGTGCTTCACTTTGCCGTTCTCCACAAAGAAGGTTGCGTCGCGGGTGAGGCCGGTGTATAACTGCGTTTGAGGATCCACGGGACGGATGTACCAGAAGCGTGTCACCAGAATACCTTTCTTGGTGTCTTTGATCAGATCTTCCAGCGAGGCGTTGCCGCCTTCCATGATGGCGTTGCCCGGGAAGGGAACCGACGCCACATTTTTCTGCGATGCCCAATAGCGATCGTAGAACATGTTGGCCACGGTGCCATTCTTGATGATGTCCATTTTCTTGCGCGCTTGTCCATCGCCCGACCAGGGCGACGCGGGCACGTCGAGGTTGTAGGGATCGGTGTAGATGGTGACGCGTTCGTCCATGATCTTCTCGCCGATTTTTGATCCACCGCCTTTTTTGGAAAGGAAGCTGCGGCCTTCGTCGGCCTGGCGTGCGTTCATGGCGAAGAGCATGTTGCGGATCAATTCGGCCGATGCTGCAGGCTCCAGAATCACGGTGTATTTGCCGGGCTCTATGGCCTTTGCATTGCGCGACTGAAGGGCTTTGTCGATGGCGATCTTTGACGCTTCTGCGGTGTCGAGTTTGCTCACGTCGTTAGAGCTGCGGGTCACCCAGCCGGAGCCGGTGCCGTCGTTGGAGCGCATGGTCACGGTGAAGTTCACACCGGTCGATTGGTTGTAGGCAAACAATCCCTTCGTGTTCATCATCGAAGCAAAGCTGTAGTTGTCTTCAAGATAGCCTGCCGACGTAACATCCTTGGCGATGGCCGGGTTGATGCTGTTGGCCGCGGCTTGTGCACGATACTCGGGTGTGATCTTGGCGGTGGATTCGAAATAGGTTTTCGATTCGCCATAGGTTTGCTGAGGCAGCGGGTCCATAAACTCGGGGTTCTCCGGTGCCAGCTTTGCCAGCTCTTCCGAACGGCGCACCACTTTTTCCAGCGACGCTTCATCAAATTCGTTGATGGTGGCCACGCCCGATTTTTTACCAAAGTTGGATTGAACCACCAGCGTCACATCGCTGTTCTCGCCGGCCGTAGACACGCTGTTGCGTGCGTAGCGTATATTGCCTCCGTTGGTTCCGTTCAGGTTCACTTCGCAGGCATCTGCCTTGGAGTAGGCAATCACCTTCTCCAATATCTTTTTTGCTTCTTCTTTTGAAAATATAGCCATGATAATTTTTTTTATAGGTTAGGTTAAAGAGTTCTTCCGGTGTTGATAACATTCACGCCGTTGAAGCGTGCGGTGGCCGATCCGTGCGACACTGCATTCGACTGGGCCGGTTGACCCTTGCCGTCGTTGAAGGCGCCGTTCATGCGATAGTCGCGTTCGTCGCAAACCTGCACACAGCTGTTCCAGAATTCCTGTGTGTTGGATTGATAGGCCACGTCTTTCAGCATGCCCGCAATCTTGCCGTTCTTGATTTCGAAGAACAACACACCACCAAACTGGAAGTTGTAGCGCTGCTGGTCGATCGAAAACGACCCGTCTTTCACAATGTAGATACCCTTCTCTACGCCGCTGATCATTTGATCCGGGGTAAGTTGTGCCTTGCCGGGTTGCAGCGACACGTTGGCCATGCGCTGAAACTGCACGTCGCGCCAGCTTTGTGAATAGCAACAGCCGTGCGATTCGCCCTGGCCCAGAATGTGCACCTGGTCGCGGATGGCCTGGTAGTTCACCAGCACACCGTCTTTCACCAAATCCCATTGTTTTGTTTTCACACCTTCGTCGTCAAACCCCACCGCGCCGAGCGAACCGGGTTGTATTTTGTCGGCCACAAAGTTCACGGCCTTGCTGCCGTATTGAAACTTGCCCGACTGCTGTTTGTCTAGTGTTGCAAAGCTGGTTCCGGCATAGTTGGCTTCATAGCCCAACACGCGGTCGAGCTCCAAGGGGTGGCCTACCGATTCGTGAATGGTGAGCCACATGTGTGAAGGTTCCAGCACGAGATCGTATTTGCCGGGCTCTACCGATTTGGCCGAGATCAGTTGCTTGGCTTGTTCGGCAGCCATCGTCGCATCTTCCACGATGTCGTATGACTTGTTGTAGAGGATGATGCCACCGGGACCCTGAATTTTATCTTGTGCCTTTCCATCGAGATATTCATAGCCCATGCCCACCGGTGCGCTAAACGCCGAACGGGTTTTGAATTGGCCCGAGGCTTTGTCGATCATCGTCACCTGGAAGTTGGGCCAGGTGCGGTGAATGTCCTGGTCGATATAAGAGCCTTCTGTCGAAGCGAAGTACTTTTGTTCATTCACCAGGAACATGATGCTGTTGATGAAGCTGGCACCTTTCTCCATCGCTTTGGCGTTTGCGTTCAGCAACAGGTCGGCCTTGTCTTTCACGGGCACTTCGAAGCCGTTTTTCTGAATCGGAGTTTTCCAGGTCACTTCGCCATAGCCTTTTTCGGCAGCGAGTTTCACCGGCTCTTTCTGAAATTTTGAATTGGCTTTCGCGATGGCCACCGCGCGCTCGGTGGCTTTCTTGATGCCGTCGGGTGTCACCTCGTTGGTGGCTGCGAAGCCCCACGTGCCGTTGGCAATCACGCGAACACCCACGCCAAACGACTCGGTGTTGCGAATGCTTTGCACTTTGTTTTCGCGGGTGATAACAAACTGATTTAGGTACCGGCCAATGCGCACATCGGCATAGGTTGCGCCATTCGACTTCGCCGTGTTGAGGGCAACGTCGGCCAGGCGTTTCTTCTGGGCCACGTCAAGGCCGGGTTCCAGAAGCGCTTCGGGACTCACAATGTTTGCCAGGGATGTAACGGGAAGCATCAAGGCTCCCGCGCCCATGCCGGCCATTTGGATAAAATCTCTTCTCTTCATAATCGTTGCCGGGGGTTATAGGGTTCTTCCTGTGTTGATCACATTGATGCCGTCGAAACGGGTGGTGGAGCTTCCGTGCGACACGGCGCTGACCTGCGAGGGCTGTCCTTTGCCGTCGAAGAATGAACCGAACAAGCGGTAATCTTTTTCGTCGCAGATCTTTGTGCAGCTGTTCCAGAACTCCTGTGTGTTCGATTGATAGGCCACGTCGTTGAGCATGCTGCCAATGGCACCATTCTTGATTTCATAGAACACCGTGCCGCCAAACTGGAAGTTGTAGCGTTGCTGATCGATGGAGTAGGAGCCACGGCCCGCGATGTAGATGCCTTTCTCCACATCTTTAATCATGTCGTTGATGGAGTAGGGATCTTTGCCCGGTGCCAGCGAGATGTTGGCCATGCGTTGAAACTGCACGTCGCTCCAGCTCTGCGCATAACAGCAACCGTGCGATTCGTTTTGTCCGAGAATGTGCACCTGATCGCGGATGGCCTGGTAGTTCACCAGCACGCCGTCTTTGATCAGATCCCAGCGCTTGCATTGCACGCCTTCGTCGTCATAGCCCACGGCGCCGAGTGAGCCGGGTTGTGTTTTGTCGGCGAAGATGTTTACAAGCTTGCTGCCATAGTTAAACTTGCCCGTCTTCCATTTGTCGAGCGTGGCAAAACTGGTTCCGGCATAGTTGGCTTCGTAGCCCAGCACGCGGTCCAGTTCTAACGGATGGCCTACCGATTCGTGGATGGTGAGGCCAAGGTGGTTGGGCTCCAGCACCACGCTGTATTTTCCGGGCTCCACCGATTTGGCGGTGAGCATGGCTTTGGCTTGTTGAGCCGCGAGTGTGGCGTCCTCCACCATGTCGTAGCTGTTCTTGTAGAGCATCACATCGGCGGGGCCGTGCAGCTTGTCAAAAGCTTTCGGGATCATGTATTCATAGCCCATGCCCATCGGCGCGCTCAACGCCTGACGTGTTTTAAACGTGTTTGTGGCTTTGTCGATGGCGGTGATGGAGAAGGTGGGCCAGATGCGATGAATGTCCTGGTCGATGTAGGAACCTTCGGTGGAGGCGAAATATTTTTGTTCGTTCACCTGAAACAGGTTGGAGCTAACAAAGTTGGCGCCGTTCTGCAGAGCCGCCGCGTTTGCTTTCAGCAGCAGGTCTGTTTTTTCGGAGACCGGCACTTCGAACGCGTTTTTTTCAATCGGTGTTTTCCAGGTCACTTCGCCATAGCCTTTCACCGGCGCGAGCTTCACGGGTTCCTTCTGGAATTTTGAATTGGCTTTCGCGATGGCTACCGCTTGCTGGGTGGCTTTTCGGATGCCTTCTGTCGTCACCGTGTTGGTAGAGGCAAAGCCCCATGTGCCGTTCACGATGACGCGTATGCCGGCACCAAACGATTCGGTGTTGGCAATGTTCTGCACTTTGTTTTCGCGCGTGGAAATAAATTGATTGAGGTAGCGCCCGATCCGGATGTCGGCATATGATGCACTCATCGACTTGGCGGTGGTCAGAGCAACGTCGGCAAGTTGTCTCTTCTGAAGGGCGTCAAGGGGGGAGTCCAGCAATGCTTCAACAGGAATGGGGTTCCCCATCATGGGCACAGACACCAGCATCCCGCCAATGCCTAACCCGGCCAGTTGAACAAATTCTCTTCTTTTCAAGGGTAATGAGTTTAGGTAAGTGAGTTATAATGCAGTGTAAAATAGTCAAAGAAATAAAAAAGGATACCTGAAAAGGTATCCTTAGTCAATAGATTATATGAATGGTCGGCGCTCCGGCCTGGGTTGGCTATTCGGAGAGGGCGCTGAAATCGAATGAAGTTTCCAGGAACTTGGTTGTGAACTTGCCCGATCGGAACGTGGCATTGTCCATCAATTTGATGTGGAAGGGGATCGTGGTCTTGATGCCTTCAATCACAAATTCTTGCAAAGCACGTTTCATGCGCGTAATCACCTCTTCGCGCGACTGTCCGGTGATGATGAGCTTGGCGATCATCGAGTCATAGTTCGGCGGAATGGTGTAGCCCGCGTATACGTGACTGTCAATGCGCACGCCGTGTCCACCGGGCATGTGCATGTTGGTGATTTTTCCGGGTGAAGGACGGAAGCCGTTTGCCGGATCTTCGGCATTGATGCGGCACTCCATCGAAAACATTTTTGGAAAATAATTGTTGCCCGAAATCGGCACACCGGCCGCTACTTTGATTTGCTCTTTAATAAGGTCATAATCCGTCACTTCTTCGGTGATGGGGTGTTCTACCTGGATGCGGGTGTTCATTTCCATGAAGTAGAATTTGCCATGCTTGTCCACGAGAAACTCAATGGTGCCGGCGCCTTCATAGTTGATGGCTTTTGCGCCTTTGATGGCCGCTTCGCCCATGCGCTCGCGCAACTCCTGACTCACAATGGGGGAGGGCGTTTCTTCCACCAGTTTCTGGTGACGACGTTGCACGGAGCAATCGCGTTCAGACAGGTGACATACCTTGCCGTATTGATCGCCCACAATCTGAATTTCGATGTGGCGGGGTTCTTCTACAAATTTTTCGAGGTAGAGGCCATCGTTTCCAAACGACGCACCGGCTTCGCGCTTGGCGTCGTCCCACGCCTTCTTGAATTCCGCTTCGTTGTTGATGATGCGCATGCCTTTTCCGCCACCACCGGCCGTTGCTTTCACAATGACAGGGTAGCCGATTTCTTTCGACATCTCGATGCCTTGCTCAATCGAGTCCAGCAGTCCGTCCGAACCTGGGATGGTCGGCACGCCGGCTTTCTTCATGGTGTCTTTCGCAGTGGCCTTGTCGCCCATGGCCTGGATCATGGCCGGTGTGGGGCCGATGAACTTGATGCCATATTCGTGACAGATGGCCGAGAACTCCGCGCGCTCCGACAGGAAGCCGTAACCGGGGTGGATGGCATCGGCGTTGGTGATTTCCGCAGCCGAGATGATGCGGGGAATGTTGAGGTATGAATCTTTGCTGGGTGCGTCGCCGATGCACACGGCTTCGTCGGCAAAGCGAACGTGAAGGCTTTCACGATCGGCCGTGGAATAGACCGCTACGGTTTTGATATCCATTTCGCGGCATGTGCGGATCACGCGCAGGGCGATTTCACCACGGTTTGCTATGAGTATTTTCTTGAACACAGTTGCAGGGTTTAAAGTCCAAATGATAACATGCTTCAACTTGTTGAGGCCACCTCCGGAAAACCAAAACATCAATACCGTTGGGTAATGATGTCTTGCGGTGGGCTTCAAACGAAGCGGAATATGTTTTTAACTAGTCTGGTTCTACTACAAAAAGTACCTGATCGTATTCTACCGGCGAAGCGTTTTCGATCATCGCTTTCACAATGGTTCCCGAAACTTCCGATTCAATTTCGTTGAATAGTTTCATGGCTTCAATGATGCACACGGTCTGGCCTTTGGAGACCTTGTCGCCTACCTGCACAAACGACGGGGTGTCGGGTGTGGACGAGCGATAGAAGGTTCCGATCATCGGCGATTTGATTTCGACTGTTTTCTTGCCTGCGGCAACCGGGGCAGCTGTTTCTGCTTTCGGCGCCAGCGCGGGCGTTGCAGCAGGGGCCACCGCCGCGACAGGCGCTACGGCTGCTTGTGTCATCACAGGTGTTGACTTGAACACCTTTTGATCCGGCTCGCGCTTCACGCTGAGCTTTAGTTCTTTGGTTTCAATGTTTACCTCGTTCAATCCTGACTTGGAGATGAAATCAATAAGGTCTCTTATTTCTGTTGTTTTCATTGCAGGTTGGTTAGTAGATCCTGAATCGTTGGCGGTCTTCGAAGGAGCTGCTTCCTTCTTGGCCACAGGTTTCGATGCGCGTGATTTGCTCATGGGATATGTTATTCTTTTACGCGTTCAACATATTCACCTTTGGTGGTGATTTTAATCTTATCGCCTGTGTTCACAAACAGGGGCACACGGATCTCGACGCCGTTCTCCAGGGTGGCGGGCTTCAGCGTGCGGGTGGCGGTGTCGCCTTGCATGCCGGGCTCGGTATATTGCACTTCCATCACCACGTGCGAAGGAGGTTCGGCTGTGATGGCGCTGTCGCCGTTTTCAAAAGCAATCAACAGGGTCACGCCTTCTTTGATGAAGTTCACGGCATCGCCCAGCAATTTCCGGTCGATATATACCTGGTCGAAGGTCACGTTGTCCATGCACACGAGGCTGTCGCCATCGGCATAGAGGTATTGATATTCTTTCGTTTCTACGCGGAGGATTTCAACTTCTTCTCCGGGGCGGAATCGGTTCTCTGCAATTTTTCCATTGCGCACGTTGCGCATTTTAATTTGGTAGAATGCGCGCAAGTTTCCGGGCGTGCGATGCTGTAGTTCTTCCACCTGCATCACTTCGCCGTTGTAGCGCATGAAGTTTCCCTTGCTTAAATCAGAGACGGTTGCCATAAAAAAATCAAACTTTAAGTTACAAATGAATTGATGAATTACAAGAGTTCACGTTTTGAGTGAACCGTCGTCGGTAAAGGATTAGCTGTTATACGCCCATTTCACGTAGACAGCACCCCAGGTGAAGCCTCCGCCGAACGCCGCGATGATCAGGTTGTCGCCCTTCTTCAATTTCTTCTCATAGTCCCATAACAACAACGGAATGGTGCCCGCGGTTGTGTTTCCATAGCGCTCAATGTTCATCATTACTTTATCTTCCGAGATGCCCACGCGGCTTGCTGTGGCATCGATGATGCGTTTGTTGGCCTGGTGTGGCACCAGCCACTGAATGTTGTCGGCATTCAGGTGATTACGTTCCGCCAGCTGTGCCGATACGTCGGCCATGTTGGTGACGGCAAATTTGAAAACAGCCGACCCTTCCTGGTATACGAAGTGTTCGCGTTTTGTCACCGAGTCGAGGGTGGCAGGTCTGCGGCTTCCGCCGGCCTTCATGTGCAGGTAGGCTTCGCCGTTGCCATCGCTTTTCAGGATGGAGTCCATCACGCCCACGTCTTCGGTGGTGGGTTCCAGCAACACGCAGCCTGCGCCGTCGCCGAAAATGATGCAGGTAGTGCGGTCGGTATAGTCCATGATGGCCGACATTTTGTCGCCGCCAATCACCACTACTTTTTTATACATGCCCGACTGAATGTAGCTGGCGCCGGTAGCCAATCCGTAGATAAAGCCCGAGCATGCCGCGCTCATGTCGAAGCTGAAGGCGTTGGTAGCCCCCACGGCGGTGGCCACAATGTTGGCCGTGGCCGGAAACGTCATGTCGGCCGTGACCGTGGCAAAGATGAGCAGGTCTATTTCTTTGGGGTCGATTTTGGTTTTCGCCAGCAGGTCTTCCACCGCCTTGATGCCCAGCACAGACACGCCCTGGTTTTCGCCTTTCAGGATGCGTCGTTCTTTAATGCCCGTGCGACTGGTGATCCACTCGTCGCTGGTGTCCACCATGGTTTCCAGTTCCTGGTTGGTGAGAATGTAGTCCGGAACGTAGCCCCCGACACCTGTAATAGCAGCTCTAATTTTGGTCATAGTTCTTGTTAAAACGTTATCGATCCGGTTGAGCGGACCTGCCCATGATATAAAAAGAAAATGCCCGGAGGTTGAGCCACCGAGCATGACATAATTTTCCTAGGGGAAACAGAGACAATCCCTCTTGTCCTCGATCACTAAAATTGCTAAAGTGGTTTCAGTGAACTGAAATTGCGCGAGGTGCAGCGGGTTCATGCAATGTTATGCCAGAACTTCTTTTTCCATAACCACCTTACCGTTGTAGTAAAGTTTACCCTCGAGCCAGAAGGCGCGGTGTGGCAGGTGGTGTTCTCCCGTTGTGGGGCACACGGCTAATTGCTTCGCAGTAGCTTTGTAGTGTGTTCTTCTTTTATCTCTACGGGTTTTCGAGAGTTTTCGCTTCGGATTCGGCATAGTCTAAACTGTTTTATTTTAATTTCTTCAAAATATTCCAACGCGGATCGATGTCTTCGTCATTGTCGTCGTCGCTGTCATCGTCCGGACTTCCGGACGAATAAACGATTTTGCCTTCAATGTCGTCGTCTTCGGCTTCCTCCTCGTCCTTGAAACGGGGGTGAAGCTTTTTCAGCGGTATGGCCAGGCCGATGAACTCGTAGATGTATTGCCCGAGCTCAAGCGTGGCCGTGTCACGGTGGATGATCACGATTTCATCCGTAATTTCTTCGTCGGCGTCTCCGTATTTGAATACGATTTTATGCGTATTCAAAACTGGGAAATCGAAGGGTTCCAGGGTCCTGTCGCAGACCAGTTTGGCGACTCCTTTGATTTTAAACTCCGCTTCGAGGAAGGTTTCGTGTTTAAACAACATCACATCGGCATGAAACGCACCTTCCGACAGAAGATCCGACCCATATTTCCTGAAGAACGCCTCACCAATTTCGTAATCGAAATGGTGCTCTTTGTTACTCAGGCCGACAATA
This sequence comes from Chryseolinea lacunae, assembly GCF_016735595.1. GTDB lineage: Bacteria > Bacteroidota > Bacteroidia > Cytophagales > Cyclobacteriaceae > Chryseolinea > Chryseolinea lacunae. The sequence continues at coordinate 267,015 of NZ_JAERRB010000005.1, read as the reverse complement.
TTGATACCGTATGCCCCCAACCTCAATACCCTTTCGGGCGCTAAAAATTAGTCGGCAAATTTAGAATAATTAAATCAGAAAGTAAAAATGAGATCGCAATTGGTAGCCGCCGTCGTTGAGAGTATCTGGTTTACTGCGACCATTTAGTGGGTAATTTGGCTAAATAGGCCTAAAAGGAACTCCAAACAGTTGTTAGTTATTTCCTATTTTAAATTGAAAATTTATTAACATTTAACCAATATAATTCTGTTTTTTGAATGACCCGTTGGCCTTTGAATGTTATCAGAATGGAGGATAAGGAAAAAGAGCAGGTAAAGTTTAATACCGAAATTATCAAGCTCCTTGTTTTGTTGTTTATAGCAACTGGTGGAGGGGCACTAACATTGCTCGCTAGCGGAATATCGGCGGCAAGGCATTCCGTATCGATCGCAGCCGGAATGATTTTTTCGATCGCTTGTGGAATATTGGCGTTTGTAATTTATGTCATACACAAAAACGATTAAAATGAGCGACCTTTTTTCATACATCGTGATAGCGGGCATCTTCCTGGGTGGAATGGTGCCCATTGTAGCCGGTATTATATACTACGTGAAAGAGAACAAGAGGCTAGACCATGAGGCCGCTCTGGATAAAAAGCGCAAAGAGGAAGACCAGAGACATTATTATGCCCGATGATGCCGTTTTACAATAACTAGATGAACTCCCCAAGGGCGGCGTCGCGGAACTCCGCGTTGGACTTTTTCCCGTAATTTTCAATGAAATAGTCGATTACGCCCTTTTTGAAGCCCAATTTGATGGCGATATTCTTACAGAAAATAATCTCGCTCTCGAACACGTTTTGGTCCACAAAAACCAGTTCGATGCTCGACCACAGGTAGTCGAACTTCTGGTCCAGCGACAAGGCCCCCAGCGAATCGATGGGCTCCGGATTGCGGATGAGGTCGTGAACCTCCTCTTCCGGGAACTTGCGCTCGCGGGCAATCTTGAAAATCATCTCCCGCTCGATCTTTGCGAAATGTTTATCCGCCTCGGCCAGTTGGATAAGTATGTTCAGCTGCTTTTTTGTGACGATATCCATTTCAACTAATACTTGAAGATCAAATATAATTAATAATAAAAAATAAGGGCCACCTGTCGGTCAAATGCGAAACCAGCCTGCCTAAATAAGCTTATTTTTCTGTGGATGGTTCTGTACGGCTTTTAAAAATGTCTGCCGCCCGGTATACCGCCTCCCGTAAAGAACTCTCGTTTGCCTGATTTTTACCGGCAATGCTGAATGCCGTGCCATGGTCGGGCGATGTGCGCACGACCGACAGCCCGGCCGTGAAATTCACCCCTTCTTCGAACACCAGCGCCTTGAAAGGCAACAGGCCCTGATCGTGATACATAGCCAGCACACCATCATATTTAGTGTGGGTGCCTGTGGCAAAGAAGCCGTCGGCCGCAAACGGTCCGTAAACCAGCCAGCCTTTGTTCTTCAGTTCCACCAGCACGGGTTTGATCACCGCGTCGTCTTCCTGGCCGATCAGGCCACCGTCGCCCGCGTGGGGATTGAGGCCCAGCACGGCAATCTTGGGCTTGTTGATGCCAAAGTCCTTCCGGAGCGACTGGTCCATGATCTTCAATTTGGCTTCGATCTTTTCCTTGGTCACAGCCGTGGCAATGTCTTTCACGGGGATGTGTTCGGTGACCAGGCCCACCTTCAGAGCGTCGCTCACCATGAACATGAGGCTTTCGTTCGATCCGAAAAATTTGGTGAGATACTCCGTGTGTCCTTTGAAGGGAAACTCTTCGCTGTGGATGGAGTGTTTGTCGATGGGCGCGGTCACGAGTGCGTCGATCAATCCTTCCTTCAGATCTTCGCAGGCTTGCTTCAGAGCCACAAAGGCTGCCTTGCCGGCTTCTTTCGATGCTTTGCCGGGAACCACTTCGAGCGATTCTTCCCAGCAGTTCACCACGTTGATGCTCTTGGGTGCGTATTGCCCCTTGTTGCGCACCTGTGTGTAGTTGAACTCTTCGATGTTCAATAATTTTTTATAGAAGGATATGACTTTGGCTGAGCCGTAGATGACCGGAGTGATGATGCCGTGCAGGCGATTATCAGCAAGTGCCTTTATGACTACTTCGGGACCTATGCCGTTAGGGTCGCCCAGGGTTATGCCGATACGAGGTTTCTGTGGTTGCATCGTTAGAGTAAGTTCAATTCTTTTGCGATTTAGTGAAAATATCTATTTGTTCCTTGTAGATTGTGCCGGATGTATGCGGACTGAACAAACAAACAAGGTAAGACCCAAGAAGTCGTTGGGGCAACATTTCCTCCACGATCAACAAATTGCCCGGCGCATTGTCGACGCGTTGGAGGTGAGCGGAACAAGCCCCGCCGTGTTGGAGATAGGACCGGGCATGGGTGTGCTCACGAAGTATTTGCTCGAACGCGAAGGGCTGGATCTGAAAGTGATCGAGATCGATCGCGACTCGGTGGCCTATCTCAAGAAAAATTATGCCGTGGCGCTGAACAACCGGATCGTGGAAGGTGACTTTCTGGAAACGGAGGTCGATAAAATTTTTCCCGGTCACTTTTCCATCATCGGAAATTTCCCGTACAACATATCGTCGCAGATCTTCTTTCGCGTGCTGGCACGCCGCGAGTACGTAGATCAGGTGGTGTGTATGTTGCAGAAGGAAGTGGCCGATCGCATTGCCGCGCCACACGGAAGCAAAACCTATGGCATCCTCAGTGTGTTATTACAAGCGTACTATGACATCGACAACCTGTTCAAGGTTCCGCCCGGTGTGTTCACGCCACCACCCAAAGTGATGTCGGCCGTGATTCGCCTCCGACGCAACCAGCGGCAGCAGTTGGGATGCAACGAAACGTTGTTTGTGCAGGTGGTGAAGCAGGCGTTCAATACACGCCGCAAGACCTTGCGCAACGCACTAAAAAATCTAAATTTGGCAGCCGAAATAACGACGCTTGAAATTTTTAACAAGCGTGCCGAACAGTTGTCGGTGCAGGATTTTATAAACCTCACATCTTTAATCGAGCGCAGTCGTGGAGCAACAACCCCTGGTTGAATTTGAGTTGACCGTTGAATTCCGGAGCCGTTTCCAGGAAGCGCTGGATGTACGCGACGAAGCTTTCATTAAGACGATCTTGCAGGATGTGAAGCCGGCCGACATCACCACACTGCTCTATGAATTTAATTCGGAAGAGTCGAAGTATGTGATGGACCTGTTGCCCATCGAAACCCAGGCTGAGATCATCAGCGACCTGGACCGCGACACACGCAAGCGCTTTCTAAAAGTATATCCTCCCGCCGAGATCACCAACTTCCTCAATCAACTTGCTTCCGACGACACGGCCGACATCCTCAACGAGCTCCCGATCAAGGAACGCGAGCAGGTGCTGTCGGGACTGGAGCCGGAACTCAAAGGACAGGTAACGGAACTGCTGCGCTACGAAGAACACGTAGCCGGCGGGTTAATGGCGAAAGAACTCATCAAGGCCCGCTATCACTGGACGGTGGTGGAATGTGTAAACGAAATCCGGAAGCAGGCCGAGAGTGTCAATAAATTTTATGCCGTCTATGTAGTAGACGAACACGACAAGCTGCTGGGCCGCGTGGCCTTGCAAGACCTGATTGTGTCGGATGCGAAAACACTGGTGGCCGACATCTATGAACACGATGTGGTTTCGGCCGAGACCTATTTGCCGGACACCGAAGTGGCCGACATGATGAAGAAGTATGACCTTGAATCCGTGCCCGTGGTGAACGTGCAGGGCCAACTGGTGGGCCGCATCACCATCGACGACGTGGTGGATGTGATCACCGAGCAGGCCGACGAAGAACGGAAGATGATGGCCGGTATCACCGAGAGCGTAGAGGAAGACGACAGCGTGTGGCGCAACACACGCGCGCGTTTGCCCTGGTTGCTCATCGGCATCTTTGGTGGTTTGATGAACGCCAAGTTCATGGGTTTGTTTGAAGCCGAACTGGTGCGCGTCACGGCCATTGCCTTCTTCACACCACTCATCCAGGCCACCGGGGGCAACGTGGGCATACAGTCGTCGTCGCTCATCGTGCAAAGTCTTGCCAATCCCGACTTTGTGGACGAGGGGTTGTGGAAACGTTTGGTGAAAGTGTTTTTTGTAGCCATACTCAATGGCGTGTTCCTGTCGGTGCTGGTCTTTGGGGCCAACATCGTGTTGTTTCAGGAATATCGTTTGTCGCTGGTAGTGTCGCTGGCGTTGTTCAGCGTGGTGTTGTTTGCGTCGTTCATCGGCACCCTCACACCGCTTATTCTGAACAGGTTTGGATTTAATCCCGCGTTGGCGGCAGGGCCCTTCATCACCACCACCAACGACCTGCTGGGACTTACCCTTTATTTTTTCACGGTTCACATCATGCTCTGATATTTTATGCCGCTTTGCTTAGTAATCGACCCCATGCACGAAAGCCTTTTCGAAATGATGACCGGAATCGGCTGGCAGGTTGACTATAAACCCAACATCACGCGCGACGAGATCAAAGCCCTTCACACAGGCTACGACGGATTGATCGTGCGCAGCAAGACCACCATCGATCGCGACCTGCTGGGCGACGCGCCCACGCTGAAGTTGGTTGGACGTGCGGGCGCCGGGTTAGACAATGTGGATCTGGCCTATATGGAAGAGAAGGGCATACACGTGCTGCACGCTTCAGAAGGAAATCGCGATGCCGTGGGGGAGTATGCCGTGGGCACGTTGCTAAGCCTGCTGCGCAACATACCGCGTGGCGACCAGCAGGTGCGGCAGTCCGTGTGGGATCGCGAAGGCAACCGGGGCGAAGAGATCATGGGGAAGACCATAGGCATTGTGGGCTATGGCAACATGGGCCACGCGTTTGCCCGCCGGCTGTCGGGATTCGGATGTAATGTTTTGGCCTACGATAAGTATAAAACCGGATTTACGGATGCCTTTGTGCGCGAGGTGTCGATGGAGACCCTGTGGAGCGAGAGCGATATGCTGAGCCTTCACATTCCCCTGACGGCAGAAACCCGGATGATGGTGAACGGCGAGTATCTGAAGCGTTTCAAAAAACGCATCGTGTTTGTGAACACGGCGCGTGGCGAGATTGTTTCGTTGACCGATCTTGCCGAAGCCGTGGAGCAAGGGCAGGTGCGGGGCGCTGTGCTGGACGTGCTGGAAAATGAAAAACTGGACAAGCTCACAGCAAGTCAGCGCCACGCCTTCAATTTACTGGCCAACCGGTCTAATGTAATATTGACCCCCCACATTGCCGGCTGGACCTTTGAGTCGCATGTCAAAATAAATGTAGCTTTGGTACACAAAATCGAAGCGCTACGGCTCGTGTAAATAAAAAACTTAGCGTAAATTCATTTTAATCGTTAATTTCCATTTAGCAACTCTTGTTTATCCATGGGTTTTTTACAGAAGCGGATGAAGAAGTTAAGCGAGGTTTTCAATTCGATCATTGAAAAACCGCTGCTTACGTCTACGCTTGTTTTGATATTGGTGACCATTCTCGTGCTGGGGCTCAGCATGAAGTATTACCTCACGGAGTTTGACTCGTTCATACCGCAGATTCTGGCCGAAGCACACGGCATGATCTTCGATATCGCCGTGATCGGTATTCTCATTTTCTGGCTCAACCAGAACGGCGAGATCCGTCAGCGCATACGCACCTATAAAGATGAGATCGACGACTTCCGGTTGTGGGAGTCTGAAGAAGCGGCCTTTCGAACGGTGGGGAACATCAAGCGTCTGAACCGTCACAAAATTCACGAGATCAATCTGGTGAACTGCTACCTGGCCCGCACCAACCTGAACTATGCGAACCTGGCCGGTTCGAATATGAATTCCGCCAACGTGTCGCAGTCGTCGCTCATCGAATCAAACCTCGAAAATGCACGGCTCAATCAAACCAACTTCGAGAACTCCAACCTAAACCAGGCCAACCTCAAGGGCGCGTATGCCAGCGGTGCAAACTTCAAGGATGCATTTCTCATCAAAGCTCATTTCGAAAATGCGTTTCTCATCAAGGCCAACTTCAACAATGCTTTCCTGATGGAGTCCGATCTGCAGGGGTGTTACCTGATGGGCGCTGACTTTGAAAATGCCAGCCTCTACAAAGCCGACCTTCGCGGCGCAAAAGGCCTGACGGTAGAGCAACTTGCCAAAGTAAAAACACTGTATCTGGCCAAGTTCGACGACGAAATTCTGGAGCAAATCAAGACCAACCTGCCAACCCTCGTAGGGACCTGATTTTTGCATTTATTAATAAAGGTATTACATTTGTGCATCGGCAACGGTTTCAGCGATGAGACCGTTGTTTCTTTTTTTGACCTCTATCGAACAAATCAATGAGGTCATTTCCGAAAATTTCGTTTAGAAAAAATGTAAGTTATGAGTAAAAAAATATCATACTACACCAAAGAAGGATTGGAGAAGTTGAAGGGCGAACTCACGCACCTGAAATCGAAAGGCCGGTCGGACATTGCGTACCAGATTGCGGAAGCGCGCGACAAAGGCGACCTCAGCGAGAATGCTGAATATGATGCTGCAAAAGATGCACAAGGTCATCTTGAGGCAAAGATTGCGCAATTGGAAGACCTCGTGTCGAACGCACGCCTGCTGGACGAAAACAACATCGATACCTCGAAGGTGTCTATTCTATCGAAGGTCACCATCAAGAATAAGAAGAACAATGCTTCTGTAACCTACACCCTGGTGTCGGAAGAAGAAGCCGATTTGAAAGCCGGCAAGATCTCTACCATGTCGCCCATCGGCAGAGGTTTGCTGGGTAAAAAAATAGGCGAGACCGCCACCATCAAAACGCCCGCCGGCGAAATGGAATTTGAAGTGATGAAGATCACCAGCTAGTCAAACACACGCGACGAAACAACATCGCCCATGGCCTCCATCTTCACCCGCATCATCAACCGCGAAATTCCCAGTCACATCGTGGCCGAAGACGAACGCTACATCGCGTTCCTCGACATCAGCCCGTTGACCACCGGCCACACGCTGGTGGTGCCCAAGCTGGAAGTAGACTACCTGTTCGACCTCGACAACGATACGCTGGCAGGCCTCAACGTGTTCGCCAAAAAAGTAGCACACGCCATCCAAAAAGCAGTGCCCTGCGTGCGCATTGGCGTGTCGGTCATCGGCCTCGAAGTGCCGCATGCGCACGTGCACCTCATCCCCATGAATGTGACAAACGATGTGAACTTCTCACGTCCCAAACTCACGCCTACACAAGCTGAGCTGAGCGCAGTCGCGGAAGCCATCCGGAAAAATCTGTAATGTTGCGTTGACGGTCGCTGTCTTTCAGGCGATCGCAGACATCAACATCCTGAAAAAACAAAAGAGCTGCCTCGAAAGAAGCAGCTCTTTGTTTTAAGCGCAGCGCGGAGTTAGTCCAACGCCTTCACGCCGGGCAACACTTTGCCTTCGAAGTATTCGAGCAGTGCACCACCACCGGTTGACACGTAGCTTACCTTGTCGTTGAAACCAAACTGGGCAACGGCTGCCGCAGAGTCGCCGCCACCAATGAGTGAGAAGGCTCCCTTTTGGGTTGCTTCCACCACGGCTACGGCCACGGCTTTTGTGCCCGCTGCAAATTTTTCCATTTCAAACACGCCCATAGGCCCGTTCCACAAAATGGTTTTCGATTCGCTCACAGCTTTGCTGAACACGGCGATCGATTGGGGGCCAATGTCCAACCCCATCCAGCCATCCTGAATGGCGTGGTTGTTGGCGATGGCGGTGTTGGCGTCGGCTGCAAATTTGTCGGCCACTACCGAGTCGATGGGAAGCAACAGATCAACACCTTTTGCTTTTGCTTTTTGAATAAGTTCTTTGGCGAGCTCCAGCTTGTCTTCTTCTACCAGCGAGTTGCCGATGTGGCCACCCAGGGCTTTGAAGAAGGTATAGGCCATGCCGCCACCAATGATGAGGTTGTCTACTTTGTCGAGCAGGTTTTCGATGATGAGCAACTTGTCGCTGATCTTCGCGCCGCCCATGATGGCGGTGAAAGGTTTGTCGGCTTTCTCCATCACCTTCTTGGCATTGTCGAGTTCGGCGGCCATCACATAGCCTGCACATTTCTCGTTAAAGAATTGCGCCACAATGGTGGTGGAGGCATGCGCGCGGTGCGCGGTTCCGAAGGCATCGTTCACATAGATGTCGCCGTGTTTGGAAAGTTTTTCAGCAAAGGCCACATCGCCTTTTTCTTCCTGCTTATAGAAGCGAAGGTTTTCGAGAATCAACACTTCGCCGGGCTGCAGGGCGGCCGACAGTTTGAACGCTTCTTCGCCAATGCAGTCGCCGGCAAATTTCACCGGCCGACCCAGCAACTGTTCTGTTTTGGCCAGCGTGTGTTTCAGAGAGTATTTATCTTCCGGTCCTTCTTTCGGACGGCCCAGGTGCGACATGAGCACGCAGCTTCCGCCGTCGTTCAGGATTTTGGTCAGTGTGGGGATGGTGGCGCGGATGCGGTTGTCGTCCGTCACGTTCAGACTCTTGTCGAGCGGAACGTTGAAATCCACGCGGATGAGTGCGCGTTTGCCTTTAAAATTAATGTCGTTGATGGTTTTCATAGGCTAAAAATTCTGGCTGTTTGTAATGATCGGGGACGAATTTAGGAAACTCGGCACAGTTATGGGCCGGCCCAAAGCTTATTTTTCAACAAACGTTTTCGGACTTGAAAATGCTTAATGGATGCTGTCTTATGTTAAAAAGCTTGTCACCCACTGTCATTGCAGCGCTTCATCATCCGCTCAGTGCTTCAACTTCGCCAGCGCTTCGTTCAGCTTCTGAATGGTGTCGGCATGACTCCCCTCGTGCTTGAACACGATGATGTGGTTCTCGTCGGTCACAATGTGTGTGGGGTAGTCTAGCAGGCTATAGTCGTCGTCGGCACGGTCGGCCAGCGCCACGGTGTAGCGGAAGGTGCGCAGGGCAGGCGAGGGCTGTGGAAACGACCTGGCGTTTGCATGCACGGCCGGAGCCACAAACGCGATGTTCCTTCCCGCTGCTTTTTGCACCACGTCGTTCAGCAAGGGCCACGCATCCATGCAGTCAACACACCACGGTGCCCAGAAAAACAACACGATTGCTTTTCCCTTTAAATGACCGGACGAAATCGTGTCGCCCTTCAGTGTGGCGAAGCGAAAGTCAGGCAACGGTTTGCCTACTTCAAACGTTTTTCGCTTGGCAAAGCCCGGATCAATGAGCGTGGCAAACGACACATCAAACGTGGGAATGAATTTGAGAATGCGCTCGAAGTGAACCGACTGAGGCATTGGCATGGTGAACTGCCAGTATCCAGCCGCATCGTCGATGGCTGCAACAAAACTATATTCATGGTGATAGGTGACGAGAAAAATTGCCTGGTGCAACGCGCCAAATGTTTTGAATGCCGTCAGCTCCAGAATCTCCAGTTCCGCACCACCCGGAACCTGCTCCTGCAGATTGGCAATGAGTTTTTTCTTCGTGGCCTCGTCGTTGTCATACTCCGATGGCACCACGTGTGTGACATACCTGGTGAAGTTCCGGTTGGTGAATGCGGCCGCCATGCGTTGTGCCTGGTTCATGGCCTCGTCCTTCGCTTCCTGTGCCAGCGAAGTTTGTGTCGTCAACCATAACGCCATCAGGTACGCCAGTTTTTTCATGGATCGTTTTTTACGTTGATCAGTAAGATATTTTGAAAAAACGTGTGCCACAAGACACTGTCCGTTTATGAATCAGTGTAGCCACACCTTCATCTGGTGTTCGGTCAGGTTTCCACCACACAGCACGGTAGCCACGGTGTGATTGGCGAAGCGACTTTTGTTTTCCAGCAACGCGGCAATGCCCAGTGCACCCGAAGGCTCTGTCGCCACGCCGCTGTGCAGGTGGATGAGCTTCATGGCTTGAATGATGGACGCTTCGTCCACCAGCAGCGCATCGTCTACCATGCCTTCCATGTCTTGCAGCGCTTGTGGCACGGGCAGGCGCACGGCCACACCATCGGCAATGGTGTTGACGCTTGGGTGGGTGATGATCTTTTTCTGTTGCCACGACTCCACCATAGCCGGCGCGCCTTTCGCCTGCACGGCAATGATGCTGGTGTGCGGGCTTCTTTCCTTATAGATGCGCGCGATGCCATTGAGCAGTGCGCCGTTGCCCAAGGCAATGAGCAATGTGTCGATGGGTTCCGGAAACTGTAGCAATTCCACTCCGATGGTGGCCGCGCCTTCCAGCGTTTCGATGTCGAGGCTGTCTTCCACGAAACGTCCACCCGAATGCTGCGCCACGCGGCGGGCTTCCAGTTTGGCGGCGTCAAAATCTTCGCCGTGCAAAATCACGTTCGCGCCAAAGTGTTTCATCTTCTCGACCTTGAGCGCATTGGCGTTTGTGCTGGCATAGACGGTGAGCGGCAGGTTTCGCTTGCGACAGGCGTAGGCCATGGCCTGCCCGAAGTTGCCGGCACTGGCACAACACAATGGCACGCTTGGGTCGGCTTCCGACACCAGCAAGTCGGCACCGCGTCCTTTGAAAGAGCGGATGGGGTTGAGTGTTTCTACTTTCAACACCACACGCGCACCGGTGACGCCACTCAACCCATCGTCCACAAATTGCGGGGTCTGCGAAAACACACGATCGATTTTCGCAGACACAGTGTCAATGCGTGCAAGAGAGAGGCGATGTGAAGCGTGCGACATATACCTGCGAGATCAATCGCCGAAACAGATGTTGAGACCTTTTGCTGCCTGAATGAGATACGAATCTGTTTTCACAAAATTATAATCGTTGGTGGCTTCTTCCAGCGTCACCGAATGTATGCCGTTGTTTTGGAACGCCACCATGCGTCCGAATCTTTGTTCGAGCACCAGCTCAAAAGCTTTCACACCAAACAAAGTTGCCAGCACGCGATCGAACGCCACGGGGCTGCCGCCGCGTTGCACATGGCCCAGCACGGTTTCACGTATCTCGGCGGTGCATCCGGCATCTTTCAATTGTTTGGAGAGTTGATAGGCCACACCACCAAGGCGCACGTGTTCAGAACCTTTGTCGTTGGCGGTGGAGTGTATAGTGCCGGTTTTGGGGCGTGCCCCTTCGGCAATCACGATGTTCACAAAGCCGCGTCCGTTCTTGTAGCGCAGCGCGATGCGTTTCACCAGCTTGCGGATGTCGTACGGAATCTCGGGTATCAGGCAAATTTCGGCGCCACCGGCAATGGCCGTGTGCACGGCAATCCACCCGGCATCGCGCCCCATCACTTCCATGATCATGACGCGGTGATGGCTCTCAGCGGTGGTAACGAGTTTGTCGAAACTGTCGGTGGCAATTTGCACGGCGGTTTGAAATCCGAACGTCATGTCGGTGGCCGAAAGGTCGTTGTCGATGGTTTTGGGCACGCCGATGATGGGGATGCCTTTGTCGTGCAACACCTTCGAAATTTTCTGGGAGCCGTCGCCGCCAATGTTGATCACGGCGTCGAAGTTCAGGGCTTTCAGTTTGGCCACAAGTTCGTCTGAGCGGTCCACAAATTTGGTGGAGCCGTCGGGTTGCAGCATGGGGAAGTTTATGGGGTTCGACTTGTTTGTCGTCTTGAGGATGGTCCCACCGCGCACGTGGATACCGCCGGTGATTTTAGAGGTGAGGCGGATAATTTCCTGCGGTTCGTTGAACACGCCATTGAAGCCTTCAATGCAGCCGTAGGTTTCCCACCCCTTTTCGCGACGGGCGCGTTTGGCGATGCCACGGATAACGGCGTTGAGTCCGGGACAGTCACCGCCTCCGGTGAGAATAAGGATCTTTTTTGACATGGCGCGATTTGGTTGTAGTCACCAATATTAAAAAAAATAGTTGGCAGTTAACACCGAAGTGACGAATGGTCAGGCGGTGCCGTTGGCGGCCGCACGGCGCAGGCGGTCGTTGATGGCGCGGCCCAGACCCTGGTCGGGCACGGGCTCGGACAGAATGATGTCGATGGGCATCTTGTCGAATTCCCGCAGCGCGGTGAAGAGGTTCTGTGCTGCTTCTTCGAGCGTGCCCGATGGTGCCAGCACAAATTGATAGGGAAACTTGTAGTCTTTCTGGAACGTGAGCAACCCGCACGTGAGTGCCGGGTAGCGACGCAGCAGCTCTTCTATTTTTCCGATCACCACCTTGTGTGTGGGCGCATAGTGGCTCTTGAGCTGACCGGGTGTTTTTGGATTGGACGACGAATAGGCCTGCACATTTACTTTGCCCACAACTTTTTCGATGGCTTCCACACTGAGGCCGCCCATGCGATAGACGATGGGCTTGTTGTTTTCAAACCCCACGATGGTCGACTCGATGCCGATGCCGCACTTGCCACCGTCGAGTATGTATTTTATTTTTTTGCCGAGTTGTTCGTTCACGTGCGCGGGACGTGTGGGGCTTACGTAGCCAAACGGGTTGGCGCTGGGTGCTGCCAGCGGAAAGGACAACGACGCCAGCAACTCACGGGTGAGCGCGTGGTCGGGACAGCGAAGCCCCACCGTGTCGAGGCCGGAGGTGACGAGGTGTGGAATGACAGGTTGTTTTTTCAACAAGAGCGTGAGCGGCCCGGGCCAGAAACGCTCGGCCAGCTTTGTGGCATTATCGGGAATATCCGCAGCATATTTGCTGACATGTGAAAAGTCCGGCACATGCACGATCAGCGGATCGAACGTGGGACGCTCTTTGACTTCGAAAATTTTTGAGACGGCTTCCGGCTTCAAGGCATCGCCGGCAAGACCATATACCGTTTCGGTAGGAATGGCCACCAACTCTCCGCTCTCCAGCAGCGCTTTCGCTTTTAAAATGTCGGTCCCTATCTCAGCCATTCAGGTATAGTGCTATTCCATCAATCATGCATGTTCTTGTTTCGCGATGCGAACTTAAAAACATCCATCCTGGATTCGTTCCTTCAATCTATAAAAAAAGATTTAGTGTGTGAAAGAAGGCGTGTTTTTATTCTTCAACAAAAATAAAATCGTTCAGTGGTTATAGAAATAAAAAAGTTTTTCTTATTTATAAAACAACAGTGCCCGTGCACATACCCATGATTCGCGCAATAAAAGTTTTATTCGACGCTTTATTTAAATTACCTTCAGCATGCGATTTACTTTACTCATCCTGGTCACACTCTTCAGTTTGTCGACGTATGGTCAGCAGGAAGATAAACAACTCACGGCCCGCGTGCAGGAAATCCTGAAAGGCTTCAAAGGTGTTGCCGGCGTTTATGTGCGACACCTCAAAACCGGCAAGACCGTGGCCATTCGTGCCGACACCGTTTTTCCTACGGCCAGCATGATCAAGATCCCCATCACACTGGGCATGTTCGACAAGATTGAGCAAGGCGCCATCGACTATCATGCTACACTCACCTATAAAGATTCATTGCTCTATGCCGGCGAAGACATTCTGGGGTCGTTCAAAAACGGCGAGAAGATAACGTTGAGCAAAGTGATGATGCTCATGATCACCACCAGCGACAACACGGCCAGCCTCTGGTGCCAGTCGCTTGCCGGCGGAGGCACAACGATTAACAGCCTGCTCGAAAAAAACGGACTGGTGAACACGCGCGTGAACTCGCGCACACCCGGCCGCGAAACCCACCGCGCCAAATACGGCTGGGGCCAGACCACACCCCGCGAAATGGCCGAGCTGGTGGTGCGCATTCGCGAAGGCAAGCTCATCAGCCCACGCGCCAGCGAACGCATCTACCGAAATCTTGTGCGCATCTATTGGGATAGCGAAGCGTTGTCGCAAATTCCACCCTATGTGCAGGCTGCATCCAAGCAGGGAGCCGTGGACCAGTCGCGTTCGGAAGTGGTGCTGGTAAACGCCCCGCATGGCGACTATGTGTTTTGTGTGATCACCAAAATGCAGGAAGACCAATCGTGGACACCCGCCAACGAAGGGTATGTGCTGTTGCGAAATGTGTCGCGCCTGCTGTGGAAATATTTTGAGCCGGATTCGCCCTGGACACCCGCGGCCAAGATCGAGGAATGGCATTGAGGATGCGTTCGTTTTTTTATAACACGTTGCTTAAGGGTTGACCTGCGTGCGAATATTTTTTAGCGTCGTATTGAAAATTCAAAGGAATAGCACATTTTAGTGGCGAAAGAAAAAATCAGAAAACATGAGCAACCGCACCCGTTCCATATTGAAAGCCATTGCTGTTATACTTGTGTTGCTCATGGTAGTGATGCAATTGCAATGGGTAATTGTTCCTGCCATTGTCGCCTATAAATTCTGGATCGTGGTGGTGGCGTTTGGCTTGCTGTTGATCAGTTCAAAGTAAACGCTTCACTTTGTCGGCCATTCGCAACATAGACACGTTGTTTTCGGTTTTGGCCGCCAGTTCTTCCACAGCCACCCACGCCAGCGCGTGCGATTCGTCAGAAAGGTGAAGTGAATTGTCGCGATCAGTTTCCAATAAAAAGCGCACATCATAATGAAGGTGTTCCGGAAAATCTTTCCGGGCGGGAATGGTGTGAATGTCCACATCAAACACCGACGCGTGGTGTGTGAAATTTCTTAACCCGGTTTCTTCTTCCGCTTCGCGAAGGGCCACATTCAAAATGTTTTCGTCTCCATCGGCATGGCCACCGGGTTGGAGCCAGCGGTTCAGCTTGGCATGATGGGTGAGTAGTACAAACTTCCGCGAAGGGTCCACAATCCACACAGAGCCTGTGAGGTGGCCGGGCAGGTGTGTGCGCTGGTAGGCATCGGGGTGTTGCAGCAAGTCGAGAAAGCGTGCGACAAAGGGGTGTTCGTCGGGCGAAGGCGAATAGGCGAGGAGTGCGGAAATCAGCGTTTGACGATTCACGTTTTTAGTTTGGCCGAAAGATACACCGGAACCCGAAACTGATTTATACCACTCATCTCTTCTCCGGAGAGTTGTTGTAAGGGTGGCTGAAAAATACTGCGTCCTACAGTAAATATGTGAGATCGAAAACATTTAAGAAGTCATGATAAAACGTACTCTACTGGCCGCGATGGCCATGATGCTGGTGGCGGGGTTCTGCCAGGCGCAGGCGAAATGGGTGAAGCTGTTCAACGGAAAGGACCTGAGCGGATGGAAACAGTTGAACGGCAAGGCACGCTATGAAGCGAAGAATGGTGAAATTGTAGGCACCACGGTGTTCAAAGAGCCCAACTCGTTCCTGGTCACGGAAGTGCCCTATGGCGATTTTATTCTCGAACTTGAATTCAAGCTCGACGCCGAAATGAACTCCGGCATTCAGTTTCGCAGCGAAAGCAAAGACGACTACCAAAACGGTCGCGTGCACGGCTATCAGATGGAAATAGATCCGTCGCTCCGCGCGTGGACCGGCGGCATCTATGATGAAGCCCGTCGCGGCTGGCTCTATTCATTGGAATATAATATCGACGCCAAGAAGGCCTACAAGAAAGCCGACTGGAACATAGCACGCATCGAATGCATCGGCCCTGTGATCCGCACCTGGATCAACGGTGTGCCCACGGCCAACCTTGTAGACAACCTCACCCTCAAAGGCTTCATCGGCTTGCAGGTGCATTCGGTTGGCAAAGAAGAAGAAAGCGGACAAAAGGTGCGCTGGCGCAACATCCGCATCCAGACCGAAGGCCTGAAGGCATCGGCACCCGATGGCATTTTTGTGATGAACACCTTGCCCAACCAATTGTCGGAGCAGGAAAAGAAAAACGGCTACACCTTGCTGTGGGATGGCAAAACCACGGCCAACTGGCGTGGTGCTTACAAAGACAAGTTTCCCGAGAAAGGATGGGAGATCAAAGATGGCGTGCTCAGCGTAGTGAAGTCGACCGGAGCCGAATCGGAAAACGGCGGCGACCTGGTGACCGACAAGGAATATGGTGCCATCGACCTGCAGTTTGAATTTAAACTCACCGAAGGCGCCAACAGCGGCGTGAAATATTTTGTAACGGAAAAAGAAGGCAACAAAGGCTCGGCCATTGGCCTGGAGTTTCAGGTGCTCGACGACGAGAAACATCCCGACGCCAAACTCGGTGCTGTGGGCAACCGAACACTGGCATCGCTCTACGACCTGATTCCTTCCCTGAAAACAAAAGGCAGCATTCGCCCCATTGGCGAATGGAACTTTGGCCGCGTGGTGGTTTATCCCGACAACCGCGTGGAGCATTGGCTGAATGGCTACAAGGTGGTGGAATATCAACGCGGCACGCCCATCTACAACGCGTTGGTTGCACGCAGCAAATATGCCAGCTGGGAAAACTTCGGCATGGCCGAAAAAGGTCACATCCTCTTGCAGGACCATGGTGACAACGTGTCGTTCCGCAGCATCAAGATCAAAGAATTGAAATAGTTTTTTTTTACGGTTCGGTTTAGAAGCAAAGAGTCCCCCGCCAGCTGGCGGGGGACTCTTTCTTTTTTTTGGTTCGGGCATTTCGTTTAGCGCACCCTGAAGGGTATCTCCACCTGTTGACGCGAGCTGTTGATGCCATAGAGATAACCGTCGCCTTTATACTTGCCAAAAAACTCCACAACCTCTTCCGGATCTTTCACGCGCACGCGGTTGATGGCGATGATCGTAAAATTTTCGGGCACGCCAATTTGTTTCAGAATGCTGTTGTCTTTGATCTTGAAAACCTTCACACCGTATTGTGTGGCCTCAAGCTGTGCACCAATGGCGGCGTTGCTGAAAATTTTCCGCTTGATAATTTCCGTGGTGCCGTTCAGGTTCACCAGCGTAAGGCTCGCCGTGGCCGATTTTCCGTCGCGTGTGTAGGTGAGCGAAATTTTGTCGCCGGGATAGTGATAGCTCAGTTCTTCTTCGAAGGCGCTTTGGCTGTTCACTTCGGTGGTGTTGATTTTGGTGATGATGTCGCCAGGCTTCAGACCCGCGGCCAGCGCGGGACCGGCTTTGTCGAGGCTTTCCAGCAACACGCCGTTAAAGGTTTTCACCGACGTGTTCAGATCATACTTCTTGGCGTTTTCATAGTTGTATTCAATCACGCTTCCGCCAATGAAGCCTTGCTGCACGATGCCGTATTTCACAAGGTCGTCAAAAACTTTTCGGGCAATGTCTACGGGAATGGCAAACGCATAGCCGGTGTAGGAACCGGTGCGGCTCAGGATGGCCGAGTTGATGCCCACCAGTTCGCCGCTCTTGTTCACCAGCGCACCACCGGAGTTTCCGGGGTTGATGGCCGCGTCGGTCTGGATGAACGACTCGATGGGAAATTTATCTTCGAGGATGCCAATGCGACGGCCCTTCGCGCTCACAATGCCCGCCGTGACGGTCGATGCCAGCGAGAACGGGTTGCCCACGGCCACTACCCATTCGCCGACCTGAAGCGTTTTGGAACTGCCCAGCGCAATGGCAGGCAATCCGGTTTCATTGATCTTGATCACCGCCAGATCGGTTGACGGGTTGGTGCCGATGAGTTCGGCGGGATAGATGCGTTTGTTATAGGTCACTTCGATGCGCTCGGCCGATTCGATCACGTGGTTGTTGGTGATGATGTAGCCGTCAGCAGAAAAGATGACACCCGAGCCGCTGCTCACCTGTGTGCGTCCGCCGGCGGTGCCTTCACCAAAAAACCAGTCCCACGTGGTGTAGGTGGCGCCGCGCGAAATGCTGTTAATATAAACGACACTCTGTGTGGCTTTAGACGCCGCCTCGCTGAAGTCGGTGGGCACCGCGGCCGTGCCCGATGCGGGGGCAGGTGTGTAGGAATTCTGTACTGCCGACGACGTGTCGCCTGCCGGCAATTCGTAGCGCACGGTGTTGAACTGTGGCTCGGTTTGCAGGTTCGACAATTCGGGTTTGATCACAAAAGAATAAAAGAGGAAGGCTCCCACAAAACCGGCCAGCCCACCTAACACAATGATTTTCAAAGCATTTTTCATGTTTTCCTGTAAAAAGTTAAACGTCCGTTTGGGATGCGTGCGAAATTCAAAAAGTTTCAAATGAATAGCAATAACGCAGCCAAACGACCGGAAGTTTAGAACAGGTGCGTTATTAAAGAAAACGTTTCGGTCGACCGGGGTCGCGGTTGACTTCCCAAATTTCTTAGTTTTGCAAGGTTATGGGAATACGCTCTTTTCTGGCAAAACCAATTGCCTCCTACATCGCATCCGGAATCCGGAAATGGTCGCTCGATCCGGTCGGGTCACAACAAAAGGTATTCGACCAGTTGCTGGCCGTGGGCAAGAACACAGCCTTTGGAAAAGACCACGACTTCGGGTCCATCAAAACCTATGAAGACTTCCGTGCCCGTGTGCCCATTCGCGACTATGAAGAGTTGCGTCCCTACATCGAGCGGGTGTTGCACGGCGAACGCGATGTGCTGTGGGAAGGAAAGCCTGCCTACTTTTCGAAAACATCGGGCACCACGTCGGGCATCAAATACATACCCATGACACGCGCGTCGGTGGTGCATCAATTCACCAGCTCGCGCGATGCAGTGCTCAACTATGTGCACGAAACCGGCAATGCGTCGTTTCTCGATGGCGGCCTCATCTTTCTTTCGGGTAGCCCTGTGCTCAGCGAAAAAGCCGGCATCAAAACCGGGCGCCTCTCGGGCATCATCAACCACCACGTGCCCGCCTACCTGCGCACCAACCAAAAGCCCAGCTACGCAACAAACTGCATCGACGACTGGGAAGAAAAACTGGAACGCATCATCGACGAAACCCTCACGGCCGACATGCGACTCATCTCGGGCATTCCGCCGTGGGCGCAAATGTATTTCGATCGCATCCATGCCCGCACGGGCAAAAAAATAAAAGACGTGTTTCCAAGCTTCTCGCTGTTTGTGTATGGCGGCGTGAACTTCGAACCCTACCGCGCAAAACTGTTCGAGTCAATCGGCAAACCGGTCGACACCATCGAAACCTATCCGGCCTCCGAAGGTTTCATCGCCTACCAGGATTCGCAGACCGAGCCGGGCTTGTTGCTGCTGTTGAATGGTGGCATCTTCTTTGAATTTATACCAACCGAAGAATACTTCAACGAAAAGCCCACACGCGTAGGCATCGAAGATGTGGAGCTCGGAAAAAACTATGCCGTCATCATCAACAACAACGCGGGTCTGTGGGGCTATTCCATTGGCGACACCGTGAAGTTTGTTTCCAAAAATCCTTACCGCATCGAAGTGACGGGCCGCATCAAACATTTTATCTCTGCCTTTGGCGAGCACGTGATCGGCGAAGAAGTGGAGAAGGCCATGAAGTATACTATGGAAAAATTTCCCGGCGTGGAGCTCGTAGAATTCACCGTGGCTCCGCACGTCACGCCCACAGAAGGGCTACCCCATCACGAATGGTATATCGAATTTGCAAAAGCACCCGGCAACCTCGAAGCTTTTTCGCAGGAGCTCGATAACCAATTGCGCCAGCTCAATGTTTATTACGACGACCTCATCAGCGGAAGCATCCTGAGCAGGCTGCGCATCCGCGACATGCGCAGAAATGCATTCATCGACTACATGAAGTCGCAGGGCAAGTTGGGAGGCCAAAACAAAGTGCCACGCCTGTCAAACGACCGGAAGATCGCATCGGCGCTCGGGGCTTTATAAAAAAAGACAAAGACATTTCACGACCAACACATCCCGACCTACATTGACCGCGCCCAAAAAAAGAATTGCCATTCTCGGATCCACCGGCTCCATTGGCACACAGGCCCTCGACGTGATTGCCGCACATCCCGACGCATTTGAAGCCGAGGTGCTCACGGCCAACCACAACGCCACACTGTTGGTGGAACAGGCCAAACGCTTCAAGCCCAACGCCGTGGTGGTGGTGAACGAAGAACACTATCCCATTGTGAAAGACGCACTGCGTGACGAGCCTGTGAAAGTATACACAGGCGAAAGCGCACTGAGTTCAGTAGTGCAGATGGACACCGTAGACCTGGTGTTGACAGCCCTCGTGGGGTATGCAGGACTGAAGCCCACCATCAAGGCCATCGAAGCGGGCAAACCCATTGCGTTGGCAAACAAGGAAACGCTGGTGGTAGCGGGCGAACTCATCACCTCGCTGGCCCGCGAAAAAGGGGTGAACATCTTTCCCGTAGACTCCGAACACTCGGCCATCTTTCAATGCCTCGTGGGCGAGTTTCATAATAAAATAGAAAAGGTGGTGCTGACAGCTTCAGGTGGACCCTTTCGGGGAAAGAAATCTGCGGAACTGAAAGCCGTCACCAAAGCCCAGGCATTGAAACATCCCAACTGGACCATGGGTGCCAAGGTCACCATCGACTCGGCCACGCTCATGAACAAGGGGCTGGAGGTGATTGAAGCAAAGTGGCTTTTCGGATTAACTACAAAGCAGGTGGAGGTCATCGTGCATCCACAATCCATCGTGCACTCGCTGGTGCAGTTTGAAGATGGGTCCATGAAGGCACAAATGGGCCTTCCCGACATGCGGTTGCCCATTCAGTTTGCCATGTCGTATCCGGAGCGCCTCAAGTCCGATTTTCCGCGTTTTGACTTTCTGAACTACCCCGCCCTCACATTCGAAAAGCCGGATACGGAAACTTTTCGTAATCTTGCGCTGGCGTTTGAGGCGCTTAACCGCGCCGGAAACATGCCCTGTGTGCTTAATGCAGCCAATGAAGTGGCTGTGGCCGAATTTTTGAAGGACAGGATCGGGTTCCTGGAAATGTCAGACCTGGTGGAGCAATGTCTCGAAAAAATGGCTTTTATTAAGACCCCGGGCTACGACGATTACGTAAACACTGACAAAGAGACACGAATCCGGGCGTTTGAATTTGTGAAACGCATTGGATAATGCTATTTAGACATACTTAACCAGAGGAATTTTAAAGAATGGATTGGATGATAATGTTGGCTCAGCTTCTCTTGAGCTTGTCTTTCCTGGTGGCGGTGCACGAAATGGGGCACTTGCTGGCGGCGAAATATTTTGGAATGCGTGTAGAGCAATTTTCCATCGGCTTCCCCCCGAAAATATGGTCGTTCAAAAAAGGTGAAACCGAATATGCCATCAGCGCCATCCCCCTGGGAGGTTATGTGAAAATTTCAGGCATGATCGACGAGTCGCTCGACACCGAAGCCATGAAGCTGCCCGCACAACCGTGGGAGTTTCGCGCCAAGCCCGCATGGCAACGCCTCATCGTGATGCTGGGTGGCATCTTCGTGAACGTGGTGATTGGCGTGATGATCTTCATCGGCATCACCTATGTGTATGGAGAAACCTATTTATTGAAAGATGCCGTGAACGCAAACGGCGGCTTCCAGGTGGGCAAAGTAGGCGAGGACCTGGGCTTGAAGTCGGGCGATAAAATTGTAAAAATCAACGGAAAGGATTTTCGCTACGTTGAAGACATCCTGCATCCCGAAACCTTGCTGAGCACCGACGGAACCTATACCATCGAACGCAATGGCGAACTGAAGGAAATAAAAATCCCTGCCGACTTCATACAGAAATTCAACAAGAAAGAAGGCCCTGGCAAATTTGTGTGGATCCGCTATGGCCCCACCATAGCCGAAGTCGAAAAAGAATCGGTGGCCGAAAAAATCAAATTGAAGAAAGGCGACCGCTTTGTGGAAGTAAACGGAAAGCCGGTTCAGTATTTCGACGACATGTCGTATGAAGTGAAACACAACACATCCGATTCCCTCTTCCTGAAAGTGGATCGTGGCGGCGAAGTGCTTTCGTTCCGCGTCTATTTTAAAGATCAAAACAGACTTGGCGTGGGCCCCGAAAATCCGGCCTTCCTCGAGAAAGCAGAAGAACGCATCACCTACTCCTTCATCGAGTCCATACCCAAAGGCACCGTGCGCGCCTTCTCCACATTGGCTGTGCAGGTAAAAGCCCTGAGCCGCGTCGTCACCGGAAAACTCAAAGCCACCGAATCGCTGAGCGGCCCCATCGGCATCATGCAGGCGTTTGGAAGCGAGTGGGACTGGTTGCGTTTCTGGACACTCACCGGCGTGTTGTCGCTCGTGCTGGCCTTCATGAACCTGCTGCCCATCCCCGCCCTCGACGGCGGCCACGTGATGTTCCTCACCTACGAAATTGTATCGCGCAGAAAACCTTCCGACCGTTTCCTCGAGAACGCACAAAAAGTGGGCATGGTCTTCCTGCTCGCCCTCATGGTCTTCATCTTCGCCAACGACATCATTAAACTGTTCTCCTGATAGCCCGCAACAAAGCGGGTTGGAGCAACCAACAAATACAGAAAAAGAAAAAGCCCGGTCATTTTTGAATGACCGGGCTTTTTTGATGATATTTAAACAACACGACACGTCGCCACAAATGTGACACAACCCTGAGGAGAAGAAACTCCTGAGTAACTCCTTAGAAACTCCCTTGAAAGTCCCTTCCCTATACGGGGCTGATGCAGGGCAAAGGCACGATAAAGGCAGGCATTAAGCAAGGTGAAAGCATACCCTATACGTCACCCTTGTTCCTCCGCAAAACCCACGCGTACCACACACGTCATCGCATCTGCGTGGGCGCCACAGCATCCATATCGCTATAGTCAAGATTCTCGCCGGCCATTCCCCAGACGAATGTGTAGTTGCTCGTGCCTGCGCCGCTGTGAATAGACCACGGGGGCGAGATCACCGCCTGATGATTCTTCACAAACAAATGACGTGTCTCCGTAGGCTCGCCCATGAAATGACTCACCACTTGGTTGGCGGGAACATCAAAATAGAAATACGCTTCCATGCGCCGGTCGTGCACGTGCGCCGGCATGGTGTTCCACACACTGCCCACGTTCAGTTCCGTAAGCCCCATCTGCAATTGACACGTCGGCAGCACGCTGTTCACCAGCAGCTTGCGTATAGTGCGGTGGTTGGATGTTTCCAGCGCACCCAGCACCACCGTCTCCGCTTCGCCAATGGAAACTTTGCGGGTGGGGTAGGCGGTGTGCGCGGGAGCGGAGTTGAAGTAATAAAGGGGCTTCTCCGCGCCGGGATGAAAAATGATTTCTTTCGCCCCGCGGCCCACATACAAAGCTTCTTTGTTTTCAAGAGCATAGTCTGTGCCGTCTACCGTGACCTTGCCTTTGCCGCCCACGTTGATGATGCCGATCTCGCGGCGTTGCAGGAAGAAGTCGGCCTTCAGAGCGTCGAAGGTTTCCAATGTCAGCGGCGTGGTGGGGTTGGCACCGCCCACAATGAGGCGGTCGTAATGCGTGTAGCACAGGTAAATGTTGTTCTCGGGAAACAGCTCTTCAATCAGGAAGGCATCGCGAAGTTGCTGTGTTTGAAAAGTCTTTGCAGCATCCGGATGGATGGCATATCGGATTTCGGATTTCATGCGCTGTCGGGTTGTGTTGATGAAGGTTGCAATATACTGATAAGACGAAAGAAGCCGACAGCCAC
Organism: Chryseolinea lacunae; assembly: GCF_016735595.1. Lineage (GTDB taxonomy): Bacteria > Bacteroidota > Bacteroidia > Cytophagales > Cyclobacteriaceae > Chryseolinea > Chryseolinea lacunae. The sequence goes on along the minus strand of NZ_JAERRB010000005.1, from coordinate 243,692 downwards.
CTGAACGACAAAACCCCGGAAATCGGAACATCCCCTTTTCATTATGGAAATAAGTTAATAAACTGTGAGAGATTGCCGCTTGCCGAAACGCAAAGGCCATCGTTTCAAACCCCGTGTTGTCAAATGTTCAGACGCCAGTTTCTACATCTGTTTCCCGCCGGCACATGGCTTGGCGTTGCCGCGAAGCCCGGGCATCACGACGGCCCTGCGGCTCCGAAAACGGAAAATCCTGAACGCCGGGCCTACTGGGTGGCTGTGCTGCAAAAACTGGCCAACCCAATCCTAACCAACCTGTCGGATGGAAAACTGAAATCCGCTATGCCCGTGGAGGCAAAAGAGAGCGTGATGGCCGAACGAAAGTCGGTGACGCACCTGGAAGCCTTTGGTCGCCTCATGGCCGGCATGGCACCCTGGTTGGCGCTGGGCGCCGATGCCACCGAAGAAGGCAGGCAACGGGCCACGTGCATCGCCTTGGCGCAGCGTTGCATAGCGCAGGCGGTGAACCCACAGTCGCCCGATTTCATGAATTTTTATCAGCATCCACAAGCGCTCGTCGACACCGCATTTCTTGCCCACGCCTTGCTGCGCGCGCCCGCACAGTTGTGGACACCACTCGATGCCGATACGAAAGCCCGCGTGGTGAAAGCCTTCGAGTCGAGCCGCGTCATTCAGCCCGGCGAATCCAACTGGTTGCTCTTTGCGGCCATGGTGGAAGCGTTCCTGTTGTCGCAAGGCTATGCCTGGGACACCACGCGTGTAGACCGGGCGATACAAAAACACCGCGAGTGGTATCAGGGCGACGGTGCCTATGGCGACGGCCCCGAGTTTCATTGGGACTACTACAACAGCTTTGTGATTCAACCCATGTTGATCGACGTGGTGAAGGTGCTGGTGGCTGCGGGCAAAGCGGAGCCGTCGTTCTATGACACCGTGCTGCAACGTGCCCGGCGTTATGCGGCCATCCAGGAGCGGCTCATTTCGCCGGAGGGCACATTTCCACCCATCGGCCGTTCGCTGGCCTATCGCTTTGGCGCGTTTCAATTGCTGGGACAGGTTGCTTTGATGAAGGCATTGCCCGAAGATGTATCGCCTGCGCAAGTGCGGGGTGCGATGTCGGCCGTCATTCACAAAGCGGTTGAAGCACCCGGCACGTTTGATAAAAACGGCTGGCTGCAGATTGGTTTTTGCGGACATCAGCCGGGCCTTGGCGAGCCGTATATTTCTACAGGCAGCCTCTATCTGTGTTCGGTCGGACTGTTGCCGCTGGGCCTTCCCGCCAACGATCCGTTCTGGACAACGCCCCCGGAAGAATGGACGGCAAAAAAAGTGTGGAGTGGAAAGGAAGCGCCAATCGATCATGCATTAAAATCGTGAGCGAAGCGTTAATAGCGTTGGTGGAGTGTTCAGGGTTGAGCTTTGAGTATACGTCATCTTAATAAAAGAAATGGATAGTGTGAAAAATAGTGTGATGATCGTGGTGAGCATGGCCATGCTGGTGTCGTGTCGCCATCCGCAGAAGACAACCGTGGTGGTCACCAATCCGCTTGACCTGGCACGGACAGAGATTGTGTCGTTTGATGTGCACGCGCTGGATTCGGCAAGGCATGCAGGCACGCATTTGATCGTGCGTGATGCTGCGGGCAACACACTGGTGAGTCAGCCCGTGGATGTTAACGACGACGGCAAAGCAGACGAACTTCTTTTTCAAGTAACGTTGAAGCCAAAGGAAGAACAGAAATATAGTATTGAAGAAAGCGGATCGCCGGCCGACACCGTGCAGGCAACGCTGCGCACCTATGCGCGTTTTGTGCCTGAGCGCATCGACGACTTTGCCTGGGAAAACGATCGCGTGGCTTTTCGCACCTATGGCCCGGAAGCGCAGCGGCTGGTCGATGAAAAACAACCGGGAGGCACACTCTCCAGCGGCATCGACTGTTGGCTGAAACGCGTAGACTATCCCATCATCAACAAATGGTATAAGAAGGGAGAAACCGGAGGAACCTATCATCACGACGACGGCGAAGGCCTCGACAACTACCACGTGGGGGCTAGCCGCGGATGTGGTGGCATCGGCGTCTGGAAAAACGATTCGCTCTACGTCTCTAAAAATTACGTCACCCACAAAACCACCACCAACGGCCCGCTGCGCACCGTGTTCGAACTAACCTACGCGCCCTGGAAAGTAGACGACATCACCGTGAACGAAACCAAACGAATCACCATCGACCTGGGCAACCAGATGAGCAAGATCGAAGAAATACTCCGTCCATCGGCGCCCCTTCCAAACTGCACCATCGGCGTGACCTTGCACGACAAGAAAGGCGACGTGAAAACCGATTCACTGCACGGCTGGACCAGCTACTGGGAACCGCTTGACGATTCTTATCTGGGAACTGCCGTGCTGATCGACCCGGCACACGTGCAACGGTTTCAGGATTTCCGCACCACCAAAAAAGACCTGAGTCATCTTTATGTCGTGGCCAAAGCCAGCGAAGGAAACGTGACCTTCTACACGGCCTTTGGCTGGAAGAAAGCCGGACGCTTCGACTCGTTCGAAGCATGGACAACACACTTGAACGAAGTTGCCGCACGGTTGGCCGCGCCCGTCCAAATCAAAACATTGAAATAGCACTATGCCCGTATTGAAAGCCGACCAAATAGCCGCCACGCCTGTGAAACCTGGCGTGCAGCGAAGAGTGATTCACCTGGAAGAACTGATGACCGTGGTCATTGACTTCGACAACGGCCCGTGGTCTGTGCCCGAGCCGATGCATCAACACGTGCACGAACAAACCACCTACATCGCAGCGGGCGAGCTGATCTTTTTTTGTGAAGGTGAACCGGAGCGCCGTCTCAAAGCCGGCGATTTGTTTTATGTCCCCTCCAATAAACTTCACACCATTCAACTGCTCTCCGAAAAAGCGCGGCTGGTAGACAGCTTCAATCCACTTCGAGACGATCTCTTACCAAAATAAACCATACTTATGAAAGGGAGATTTTTTGCAATGATCTGCATGCTCCTGGCGTGCACAGCGCTGGCACAAGTGCCCAAAGGCTACAAGATTGTCTATGATCAATCCTTTGCGTCGGAGGCTGCGTTGAGAGATTTCAGGTTCACACAACCCGACAAGTGGTTGTTGAGCAAAGAAGAGAAGGGCCAGTCGCTGGAGTTCACGGGCATCAGCGACGGATACCAGCCACCGTTCCGCTCACCACACACCATCGGCCTGCTTTCTACCTTGCAGGTCGGTAGTTTTGTATTGGAAGCCGACATGCTGCAAACCGGCAAAGAGTATGGTCACCGCGACATGTGCATCATCTTTGGCTTTCAGGACCCATCGCATTTCTATTACGCGCACGTGGCCACCAAAGGCGACGACAACGCGCATCAGATCATGCTGGTGAACAGCGCACCCCGCGCCAAGATCAGCACCTTCACCAGCGAAGGCGTGGCCTGGGGACAAAACGTGTGGCACAAACTTCGTGTTGAGCGTAGCGTGGAAGAAGGCACCATCAAAGTTTTCTTCGACGGCACACTGGTGGAGGAAGCAAACGATAAAACATTTGGCAAAGGCTATATCGGCTTTGGCTCTTTCGACGATTCGGGCAAAATCGATAACATAAAGCTCTGGTCGAAGGATGTGGAAAAAAAATCTGCAACTTTTTTTTCGACGATAAAATAGGGCGTTCGTTTACTAACTACGGATTTTCGTAAGCTATTCCGCCATGATCGTAGGTCAGTTTTTACGTCATGCGCGCGATGGCCTGAGCGTGGTTTGACCCGTTGTGAAATTTGCCGTATTTTGTTTCAGCAAACAACACAATGCCCGCCATGAGACAGAGCCAACACCCGTTAATTCTTCGAAGCCAGATCTATTCGGAGCTTTCACATAACTATGTGTTAGAAAATCCTGAGGCGATAGTCGCTGCAGTTTTTGATAATCCTTCGTTGGTTGAAGTGCTAAACGACCTTCGCCAAAAGATAACGTTCTTTTTAGGAGACGAGGCAAAGTATGCCCGGTTGGAGTATCAGCATTTGGATGAAGGATGGAGCGTGTTGTTTGTTGATGTCGTGTCTTCGTTGCCCATAGAAAAAATAAAAGCAATAATTGATTCGTTGCTGAATTGGGTGATGGAGAAATATCCAAGGGAATTTGCTGTGTTAAATATCAAGAACTCGTTGCTGGTCTAATGTCATTTGATCCGAAAAATTTTCTTGCCGTTGCCGATCAGTTATTTGCGACCGCCACAAGCGAGGCAGAATAGCGCAACGTAGATATTTCGTAAAGTGAAATTGTCTTTGTTCTTGAAAAGCCGTCAAATCAGAACTGGAAATAAATAAACGGCTGCACTCCTGCTGATTTTATCTGAAGCACCAACACAATCACAGCAGTCAATCCTGCGGCTTGTGCCACCAGTGGCAAACGGCTCACAGTGCTTTCGATTTCCAATTCCAGCGACTTGGGCATAAAGTGCAACACGTAGCCCAGCAGCATGAGAAGCAACACGCCTTTGTAGCCGGTAATAAATTCACCCAGCACGCCAACGTTGAAATTGGTTGTGATCTGGCTCAGCATCTGGCCAACGATTTCGAGATCGGCTGCGCGGAAAAAGATCCAGCAGAAACAAACAAAGTGAAACGTGAGCACGGGCGCCAGAACTTTCCAGCCCCGCCACGAGAGATCAAATTTTTCGGTGATGAATTTATGAAAGGCCAGCGCGGCGCCATGCAGTCCACCCCAGATCATGAAGCGCCACGAAGCGCCATGCCACAGGCCGCCCAGCAGCATGGTGATCATGAGGTTCAGATAGGTTCTTAATTTTCCTTTCCGGTTTCCGCCAAGCGAAATGTAGAGATAGTCGCGCAGCCATGTTGACAACGAAATGTGCCAGCGGCGCCAGAACTCGGTGATGTTTTTAGATTGATAGGGCGAATCGAAGTTGATGTTGAAGTGAAAGCCCAGCAGCAACGCGATGCCGATGGCCATGTCGGAATAGCCCGAGAAGTCGCAGTAGATCTGCATGGCGTAACCATAAATGGCAAAGAGATTTTCCAGCCCGGTGTAGAGGGTAGGGGCATCGAAAACGCGATCCACAAAGTTGAGGCTGATGTAGTCCGAGATCACTGCCTTCTTGAATAAACCACAGGCAATAAGAAACACCGCGCGACCCAGCATCTCCTGGGTCACCAGGGTTGGTTTATAAATCTGGGGAATGAAGTCCGACGCGCGCACAATGGGACCGGCCACCAGCTGCGGGAAGAACGACACAAAGAAGGCGTAGTCCACCAGGTGATCCACCGGTTTCAGGGTGCCGCGATAAACATCGAGGGTGTAGCTAAGCGACTGGAACGTGAAGAAAGAGACGCCCACCGGGAGAAAAATATCCAATGGCTCAAACGGTTTGCCCGACACGCCGCAAAAAGCTTCATAGAGCAGGTTGGTGTATTTAAAGTATCCCAGCAAACCCAGGTTGATCACTAACGTCAGGAAAATAAAAAACTTTTTCCGCGCCTGCGATTCGCTTGCATAGATGAGCTTGGCCAGGGTGAAGTCGACCACGGCCGCAAAGATGAGTAACACAAAGTAGATGCCGCTCGACTTGTAGTAGAAATAGAGCGAGAACAGCGTGACAAAAATGAGCTTGGGGCGTTGCGTGGGGCTGAGCACCACATAGACCCATAAAAATGCCGTGAACAAAAAAAGAAAGAAGCCGCTGTTGAACAGCAACGGTTCATCGGCATGATACACGAATTGTTCTGCCAGCTTATGGATGTCGAAGCCCAACATAGCGATTGTAGGTTTTGATGAACGCCTCGTATATTAAATTTCCCTGATACTCATAACCTTCCTTGGTGAAGTGAATGCCATCGGGTCGCAACAGGCCTTGCGCACGCCATGCCGTGGCAGCCTGTTTGCCGCCCACCACTTTATACATATCCCAAAAAGCAAATCCATTCTCAACAGCATACTGTATGATCTGCTGACGTATTTTTTCGATGGCCGGATTGGGCTTCACTTTTTTTCGAAACGCTTCCGGTGGCGTAACGAGTATAAACTTTGCCTGCGGGTTTTCTTCTTTCAGCGATTGCACCAGCTTCTCAAGGTGATAGGTGAAGGTGGGATCGAGATACGGATAGTCGGCCGATTCGTTAGTGCCCAGCGAGATGATGAAGAGGTTGGGCGCAAGGGCCGGGGTCTGCTTCACAAAATACTTCGCGGCGTTGTAGTGTTTGTATTTGGCGCCGTTCACGCCGATGGCATGATAGAGCACGCCGTCGTTGCCGTTCTCGAGCGAGATGCCATAGAGCGTAGCCTGTCGCTGATCGTCGTTCGATTTCACCGGCTGGATAAACACCTGGTCAACACAGTTTTGAAATTCGATGCGCGAAAAATGCGTGGTGCCCACTTCATAAGGACCGCTGATGCCAAGCTCCTGCCCCTGTGTGTCTTTCACAGAAAAGCTGTAGCTGCTGGGATCTTTTTGAAAAAACAGCGACACGGAGTTGAAGCTGTAGTCGTTCAGTGTGTTGTCTACTTTTATGGAGAGTCGAGTCTCGGTCTCGTCGGTGCTGATGGTGATGCCGCCAATGCCGATGGGCATGGGTTGTTCGGGATAGATGGCGCGCTTGCTTTTCCAGGGGGTGGTAACGGAGGTGCGGAAGTTGTTGGGCTCGTTTGTTCCCGCCACACGGCCCGGCACAATCAACCCGCGCCCGGCGTTGCCAAAGTCGCGCTGAAAATTCCGGCGCACCACATCCGTGAGAAAGTCGGCCTGAATGTGTGAGTCGCCCAGGTGAATGATGTTGATCTTTCCTCGTCCGGTGGTTTTTAATTGCACAAGCGCTTCAAAGAAGGGCTCAAGGTAGTCGGCATTTTGAATGAAGTTGGTGCTGTCGTCGGCCAGGTCATAGGTGCGGAAGGTGAACTTCAGCGGCGCCTGTGCAAGCGTGAGTTGCCCCACCGCCAACAGAAGCAGCGTGAAGGCTGTGCGGACAATATGAAGCACTGGGCCGGTCACTTCTTCCGGGTGTTATATTTTTCCCATTCGTAGAGCAGACTCTTCGCCAGTTTTCCGGACAGCTTTCGGCCACCTTTAAAGTTGAGATGGGTATAGTCTTTGGCGGCCAAAGCCGGCTTGCCCTCCGTCATCTTCACCATGCTGTTCTCGCCGCCCATGGCCTCATACAAATCCCAGAACACAATGCCCGCCCGCGTGGCCACCAGCCGCTGGGCATTGCGCATATACGGGATAGCTTTCATCGTCTTGTATTCGCCCGAGGTGTTGGAGCTGCGGTCGCTCACGCTCACTAACAGAATGCTGGCTTTGGGATAGACACGTTTCAACTTCTCTACTACTTTAATCATGCCGTGGGCATACCGTCCATAGTTCAGCGAGTCTTCAATCACCGTGTTGAGACCGTATTGCAAGATAATCAGTTTGTAGTCGCGATAGTTGTCGAATGCTTTATAGAGGTCGTCCTCAATTTTATAAAGGCCGATTCCCGAATTGCCGCGCATCGAAAAATTGTCAACATAAATGCCTTCGCGCGATTCGAAGCTGGCCCCGAACAGGTTCAGGCTGTCGGCATTTTGAAAATGCATGCGAATGGATTTGATGTCCTTTCCCCGATGCGACCATTCTTTTAGCTCCGATGAAATCTTAAGATTTTCTGAAACGGTCACCGTGTCGTCGTTCAGGGTGTAGTCAACGGTGGCATGCCCCTGATTTTTGTAGTAGAGTTTTATGGTGTTGAATGTTTTCAGGAAGCGCTGGTGCGAAGGCTTATACTCCACCCAGTTTTCGGGCTGCGGAAGAAAGCTGAAGCCGGCAGGACCGAGTTCGGTTGTTATGGTCGAGTCTTTCTTGCTCACCAGCGAATAGGTCTTCCAGTTTTCAAATTGATGTTTGATGGTGCCGCGAAACCCGGCCACCTCCGACGTGAGCGGAACATAGCCCACGCCTTCGCCACCAAATAACGACTGCAGTGTGTCGCGCAGACTTCCGCAAAACACATCGCCTTCCACAAACGAGTCGCCATAGAGGGCGATGCGCAAGGGTGCGTGATTTTCTTTCAACCGGTTGAGCGCGCGAAAAAATTTCTTCAGGCCGGTGCTGTCGGGGCTATAGTCGTCAACACAGGTGATGCCCGGCGGGCAGTTCGACTTCACCACCTGGGCGATCGAGTCGGCTTTCTGAAACGATGAATCCTGTTGAATGGAATCGAGCGCGGCCAGCATGGTGTCGGCCGTCAGCACGCGAATGTCGGCCAGCGGATCAACCGTTTTATATTTCCACGTGCCGACATGAAAGGGCTTCACCAGTGAAAACAGCAGGAGGAAGCCGATGACCAGCAAGCAGAGACCAAAAGCGTAGTGCAGTTTATTCCGACCCACAGAAGAAGATTAAAAAATGTTACCCGAATTGAACGGTTACTTCTAAAAAAGTATTGTCGCAAAAGTAGCAAAAAATACATTGCCCACGCGCCACAACACAAAGCCACACCGACGATAACGACTGCCCGGCCCTGCATTCCAGCGATCGCCTGAGGTGCACAACCAACATATAAAAACAGACGACCCCGGTCTAATCTTCCGCAGGGGAAGGCAGACCGGGGTCGCTTATGTAAAGGATACTAAATCTTAAAGGGAAACGCCGCGCTTCCAGGGAATGAAGTCGTCCTGATTGAGGGCGACAGATTTGGCCACCACTCTGCCGCTGGCTACTTCCACAATGAAGTCCAGAATTTCTTCACCCACTTCTTCGATGGTCTTTTCTCCCGAGATGATCTGGCCCGTGTTGAAGTCGATGATGTCGGGCATCTTCTCGGCAAGCCGCGTGTTAGTCGACAGCTTGATGACCTGCGACACCGGGTTGCCGGTAGGTGTGCCCAGGCCTGTGGTGAAGAGAATGATTTGTGCACCTGAGCCGGTGGTTCCCGTAGTGCTTTCCACGTCGTTGCCGGGTGTGCACAACAGGTTCAGGCCCGGCTTTCGGATATAGGTGGCGTAGGGGAGCACGTCGGCAACGGGGGCGGTACCGCCTTTCTTGGCGGCACCTGCCGACTTGATGGCGTCGGTGATAAGACCGTCTTTGATGTTGCCTGGCGAAGGGTTCATGTCGAAGCCCGAACCCACAGCTTGCGCCGCGTCTGAATAGGTGCGCATCAGTTGAATGAAACGTTGTCCGGCTTCGTCATCTTCGCAGCGGTTGATAAGCTCCTGCTCCACACCACACAACTCCGGAAACTCCGAGAGGATGGTGCTGCCACCAAGGCCCACCAGCAGATCGCTTGTGTGGCCGATGGCCGGATTGGCCGAGATGCCCGAGAAGCCGTCGGAGCCGCCGCACTTCAATCCCACCACCAGCTTGCTGAGTGGCGCGGGCTTGCGTTCGATCTTGTCGGCTTCAATGAGGGCGAGAAATGTTTTGCGGATGGCTTGTGTCAACAACTCGGTTTCGGTGCCCGACTGTTGTTGGTCAAGGATGATGACGGGCTTCAGTCCCTTCGGATCGAGCGCGCTCAGTTTTTCCTGAATGGTTTTCACTTCGGCATTCTGGCAGCCCAGGCTCAGGATGGTAGCGCCCGCCACGTTGGGGTTGTGGATGTAGCCGGCCAGCAAGGCGCACAAGGTTTGTGCATCGTGTCGTGTGCCGCCGCATCCACCCTGGTGGGTAAGAATTTTTATGCCGTCGATATTTTTGAACGTGCGCTTCGAAGGAATCTCCGTGGTGGGTTGAAACGCAACGGTGTCGATCTGATCGGTCTTTCCCTCGCGATAGAGGTTCACCAGTTCGTGCACATAATGTTTGTAAGAATCGGGTGTGCTGAAACCCAGCTCGTCCACAAACGCCTGGCGGATCATTTCCACATTGCGGTTTTCACAAAACACAAGCGGCACCACAAGCCAATAGTTGGCGGTGCCCACCTGGCCATCGGCGCGGTGATAGCCGAGAAAAGTTTTGGATTTGAATTTCGACACATCGGGTGGTGTCCATTCATAGGTCTTGGTCCGTCCCGAGTAGGGGGCGGCTTTGTGTGTGAGATTTTGTGTGCTGATCACGCCGCCTTGTTTGATGGGCCGCAGGGCCTTGCCCACCACAGTGCCATACATAAACACCTCGTCGTTCAGCGCGAGATCGTTCTCGGCAAATTTGTGTTTTGCATTCACATCGTCGGTGAGGACGAGTGATTTTCCTTCGTACGAAATTTTTTCTCCCGCTTTCAAATCGGTCAACGCAACAAAGACGTTGTCGGCGGGGTGAATCTTTAAAAACTTGTTTGACATGCTTGTAAAAGGGCTATCTTGCGCAAACGATTGCGCATCGTGATTAAAATTTTTTATAAATCTGAAAGAGCCTCAGGATTAAATCCTGCATAAATATCACCACCAGAATGTCAGTAAGCAAGAAGGACGCAATTTTGAATATCCGGGCATCGGGCCTGGTGCCGGTTTATTTTCACCCCGACGTGGATGTTTTGTTGCGCACGGTTTCCATCAGCTATAAATGTGGCGTCCGCGTCTTTGAATTTATGCACCAGCGCGACAACAAGGGTCTGCGCTATTTTGAATACCTCGTGAGCAAGCTCGAAGAATTTCCCGGCATGATCCTCGGCGTGGGCACCGTGCTGGATTCCATCATGACCGAGCGCTACATTCACTCCGGCGCCAACTTCATTGCCTCTCCGTTTTTGCGGCCCGACATGGGCGAAGTGTGCGACCGCTACAACATGCTGTGGATGCCCGGGTGCTCCACCGTTCCCGAAATTGAAAAAGCAAAAGCGCTGGGCGCCTCCGTTATCAACGTGCTGCCGGGCAATGTGCTCGGTTCCGAATTCGTGGCCCCGCTCGCCCGGAAACATCCCGACCTGCGTTTCATCCCCTCGGGCATATCCGATTTGCGCGACACCGAACTGGCCAAATGGTTTGAAGCCGGATCGTTGGCGGTGAAACTCAGCGCACAATTGTTCACCAAAGACCTCATCGCCGAAAAAAACTGGAAAGCCATTGAACACAATCTTGTGGCATTATTAAAAACAATTCATAAAATTCAGGCCACCGTCAAACCGGTAAACATAGATCCTGTTTCTCCATGAATCCCATAAACACCGCACTTCTCTCTTTCGGCATGTCGGGCGAAGTTTTTCACGGCCCCCTGCTCAATGCCCATCCCGGATTCACCCTCAGCACCGTGTTGCAACGAAGTTCGTCGCAGGCAAAAGAACGCTACCCAGCCGTCAACATCGTGCGCACACTCAACGATGTGCTGAACGACAAAAGCATCGAACTGGTGGTGGTGAACACCCCCAACGATACCCACGAGCCCTATGCCACCCAGGCGCTCGAAGCCGGCAAACACGTGATCGTGGAAAAACCTTTCACCATCACCTCAGCCGAAGCCAACCGCCTCATGGCGCTGGCCACCAAAACCGGCAAGACCCTCACCGTTTTTCAGAGCCGCCGCTGGGACGGCGACTTTCTTACCGTGAAGCAAGTGCTGGAAAACAAACTGGTGGGCACACCCGTGGAATTTGAACTGCACTACGATCGCTTCCGCAACTACATTGAGGCCAACACCTGGAAAGAAGAACCCGGCGCTGGCAAAGGCATCCTCTATAACCTGGGCTCGCACATGCTCGATCAGGTGCTGGTGCTTTTCGGCATGCCCAAAGAAGTGGACGCCCGCGTCGGCATTCAACGCCCCGGAGGCAAAGTAGACGACTACTATGACATACGGCTGCACTATGAAGGCTTGCAGGCCATCGTGAAATCAAGCTACCTGGTGCGTGAGCAGGGACCGCGCTACAGCCTGCACGGCGTCGACGGTTCTTATATTAAATACGGAATTGATCCACAAGAACAGGCATTGAAAGAGGGTAAGAGCCCCAAATCTACGTCATGGGGATATGAGGGCAAGGAATGGTGGGGAAAGCTGAACACCAAAGTGGGCACACTGCACGTGGAGGGCCAGGTGGAAACCATCGCCGGAAACTACCTGGGCTTCTACGAAAATGTGTACGGGGCGATTCGCGAAGGCAAACCGCTGGCAGTGAAACCCGAAGAATCGTGCGACGTGATACGCCTCATTGAAGCGTGCTACGAAAGCAGCAGACTGCGCAAAGCCGTGGCGCTCTAAAGTAAAGAACACAAAACATATACGTATAAAATGCTGAACACACGCACCGTTGTGGCAGCGTGGGAAAATATCAGGTTATGAAGAAAAGGGTAATCACCTTCGGAGAGGTAATGATGCGGCTGTCGACGCCGGGATTTGCGCGGTTCACGCAGGCGCAAAGCTTGCAGGTGTTGTATGCCGGATCGGAGGCAAACGTGGCGGTATCGTTGCGCTACTTTGGGTGCGACACGGCCCACGTTACCCGCTTTCCCAGCAACGACCTGGGCATCGCGGCCACCCAAACCCTGCAACGTCACGGAGTGGATACACGCCACATACTCTACGGCGACGAACGCATGGGTGTCTATTTTCTCGAGAACGGCGCCATGCAACGGTCATCGCGCATCATCTACGACCGCTTCGATTCTGCCTTCGCACACATCGCTCCCGGCAGCGTGGATTGGGACAGCATCCTGAAAGACGCCGCGTGGTTTCATTGGACGGGCATCACCCCGGCCATCTCGCAAGGCGCCGCCACCGTATGTCGCGAAGCACTGGTTTCGGCGCGAAAGCACGGCGTGAAAATTTCCGGCGACATCAACTACCGCCGCAACCTGTGGCAGTATGGCAAGACGGCCCGCGACATAATGCCCGAATTGATTTCGTTAACCGACTACATCGTGGCCGGCACAACCGACCTGGAAAACTGTCTCGGCATTGGCGGAGGCTCCCTGGAAGAAAGCAGCCGCGCGGCCATGAAGCAATATCCCAACATTCAGAAAGTGTCGTGCACCTATCGCGAGTCCATCAGCTCATCACACAACAAAATACAGGCGGTGATCTGGGATGGCAAAGTCACGCTCACGTCGAAAGAATATGACATGACACACATCGTGGACCGCGTGGGCGGAGGCGATGCCTTCATGGCGGGCCTCATCTATGGTTGGCTCACGGGCATGACCGATCAGCAGACGGTTGAGTTTGCTGCGGCCGCTACTACCCTGAAACATTCCATTGAAGGCGATGTGAACACCACCTCCGTGCAGGAGGTGGAAGCCTTGATGCGAGGAGAGAATATTGGAAAACTTTTACGATAAACGATCATGACATTCACCAAGCAACAGATAGTAGACGGGATAAAAGCTTCGGGCGTGGTGCCCTTGTTCACCCACGATAATCCCAAAGACGCACAGGAAGTTTTGGAAGCCTCCTATGCGGGCGGCATCCGCGTGTTTGAATTTACAAACCGCCGCAAAAATTCGTTCGAAGTATTTCAACACCTGCTGAGCCAGTCGCAACGCTACCCCGATCTGATGCTGGGCATCGGCACGGTGACAGACGGGCCTACCACGAAAAAATTTATCGACGCCGGCGCACACTTCATCATTTCACCCATCATGAAACAGGAGATGGCCGAAGTCTGCGACGCACACGACAAGCTGTGGATTCCCGGGTGCGCCACGCCTACGGAAATTATCACGGCGATGCAGCTGGGTGCAGAAATTATAAAACTCTTCCCGGGATCGGTGCTCGGACCCAACTTTGTTTCGTCTATCATGCCCGTTGTGCCGGGGTTGCAACTCATGATCACCGGCGGTGTGGAACCCACCGAACAGAGTTTGTCGTCGTGGTTCAAAGCCGGTGCCGCGTGTGTGGGATTGGGTTCTCAATTGTTCACCAAAGATATCTTAGAGCAACGCAACTGGCCCTTGCTGACACAACGCGTCACGGAAATTCTGGCGCTGGCCAAAAAACTCCGCCACTAGAATCACTAACCATCCTAACCCTTTCCCCGTGCAAAACCTTTCGCAACCTGTTGGCAAGTATCGCTGGATGATCTGCGCCCTTTTGTTCTTTGCCACCACCATCAACTATGTGGATCGGCAGGTCATCGGGTTGCTGAAGCCAACGCTGGAGCAGGATTTTCATTGGACGGAAACCGACTATAGCAACATCGTGATGGCCTTCAGTGCAGCCTATGCGTTGGGGCTTTTGTTGTTTGGCCGCATCGTCGACAAGATCGGCACAAAGATGGGCTACATCGTGTCGGTGGTTTTCTGGAGCATCGCCGCCATGTTGCATGCGGTGGTCAGAACCACGATGGGCTTCAGCATAGTGCGCGCATTTCTCGGCATCAGCGAAGCCGGAAATTTTCCAACCGCCATCAAAGCAACGGCCGAATGGTTTCCAAAAAAAGAACGCGCTTTCGCCACCGGCATCTTCAACTCGGGCGCCAACATTGGCGCAGTGGTGGCACCGGTGCTGGTCCCGTGGATCTTGGGTGTGTACGGATGGCGTCATGCCTTCATCTGGACCGGAGCCCTTGGCTTCATCTGGCTGGTGTTCTGGATCATCTTCTACGAGATCCCCACAAAACAAAAACGCCTTTCCACTGCAGAGTTTGAATACATCCACAGCGATGCAGACGAAGCCGCCGAGAAAAAAGGAACATCGGTGCCGTGGCTCACCTTGTTGCGCGTCCGTCAGACCTGGGCGTTTGTGTTTGGAAAACTATTGACCGACCCGATCTGGTGGTTTTTTCTCTTCTGGTTGCCATCCTACTTTTCGGAAGCCTATCACATCGATCTGAAAAAGCCCAACCTTCATCTCGTGATTGTCTACACGGCCACCACCATTGGCAGCATTGGCGGTGGATACTTGTCATCGTATCTCATTCGCAAAGGCTGGCCGGTGTTCAGGGCACGCAAGACGTCCATGTTGTTCTTTGCATTATGTGTCGTGCCCATCATGACGGCCCAGTTTGCAGGCAACGTGTGGATCGCCGTAGCACTCATCAGTCTGGCCGCGGCCGCGCACCAGGCGTGGAGTGCCAACATCTTCACCACGGTGTCGGATATGTTCCCGAAAAACGCGGTGAGTTCTGTGGTGGGCATCGGAGGCATGGCCGGTTCAATCGGGGGCATGTTGTTCCCACTGCTGGTGGGTAACCTGCTCGATCACTACAAGACCGCCGGTGACATTACTGTGGGCTACAATATCCTGTTTGTGATTTGCGGATTTGGCTACCTGTTGGCGTGGGGCATGATGCACCTGCTGGCACCAAAGATGGAGCGCGTCAAACTGTAAGCCACCTCGTCATTTTTCCTGTTGACAGAGCCTGCGTTTCCTTGCTGGCCCTGAAATCCATTTATAACATTTGCCGCTCGGCACACTAACGTGTTGTTATCCGGGAGATTTTTTATAATTTTCTTTCACAAGCTGACCTGTGTGACGTCGAACGTAAAATCATTCCTGCTGTTTTTTCTGGCGATGCTTTGCTGGGGAACCATGTGTGCCCAAACAGAGCAATACAAGTTCTCGCACGTCAACGTGAACCAGGGATTGTCGCACAACCAGATTAAATGTTTTCTGAAAGACAGCCGTGGGTTTGTGTGGTTCGGAACCCTTTCGGGGCTCAATCGTTTTGACGGCTACAGCATAAAAGTGTATCGCAACGACGCCGCCGACACCACGTCCATCCGTAACAGCGATGTGAACAAAATGTTTGAAGATCCGGCGGGCAACATCTGGCTCACCACGTGGAGCGGCATCGACGTCTACGATCCTGAAACGGAAACCTTTCATCACAATACCCGCACATACCTTGACCGCTTTGGTATTCCTGAGGGCATCATCACCGACATCAAAAAAGACAGCCAGGGAAATTTCTGGTTCATCCACGCCACCCTCGGGCTATTTCAATATCACGCGCCCTCACGCAAGCTCACGCCGCTGTTTCACAAAGAAGTAGACAGCACCTCCATCGCCACAAATCATGTATCGTCTTTGCAGGAAGACGGTCATGGACAACTTTGGATCGTGCACCAGAACGGCGTGTTGGAACGCCTGGACGTGGCTACGGGAAAAGTGGCTTACAGAAATCACATCCTCAGCAAACAGTTGAAAAGCGATGGCACCCGCTACAACCTGGTGGTGGACAGTGACGGTGAATTGTGGATCTTTGTGGGCGACAGCAATCGCGGGCTCTTTCGCTTTAGCAACGGCGGAAAAACATTCGAGCACATCGACGACCATTCGCAGCCCCTGCGCCTCAACACCAACATCGTGCGCGGCGTTGCCCAGGACAACAAAGGCATCATCTGGGTGGCCACCGATCACGGCGGCATCAATCTCATCAATAAAAAGAAAAACACCGTCAACTACATCTTCAACGATCCGTCTGACGAGAAGAGCCTTAGTCAAAACAGCATCAACACGATGTATAAAGACTATGAGGGCATCATCTGGATCGGAACATTTAAACATGGTGTAAACTATTATCACGAAAACATTATCCGGTTCAACGTCTATCGCCACCAGGCGTCCAATCCCAAAGGCCTGATGTTCGACGACATCAATGCCTTTGTGAGCGAAGCCAACGGCAACTTGTGGATCGGGTCGAACGGCGGGGGACTGATCTACTTCGATCGCCAGAAAAACACATTCACGCAATACGTGCACGACCCCAAGAATCCGAACAGCCTTAGCAACAACGTGATCGTGAGCTTGTGGATGGATCGCGATAAAAAATTATGGATTGGCACCTACTTTGGCGGCCTCAACATGTTCGACGGAAAAAAATTCACGCACTACAAACACGATCCCGCCAACCCGAAGAGCATCGCCGACGACAACAGCTGGGAAGTTTTTGAAGACAGTCGTGGCAACCTGTGGATCGGAACCCTGAACCAGGGTCTTGACCTCTTCGATCGCCGGAAACAGGAATTCAGACATTATCAATTGGGCGACGACAACTCGATACACTCCACGTATGTACCCTCGTTGATGGAAGACAACGAAGGCAACCTCTGGGTCGGCACCGGCTATGGCATTGACGTGCTGGAGAAAGCGACCAACCGCTTTGTGCACTACCTGAGCGATGCCAACACTCCAGGAACACTGAGCAACAACAGCGTGCTGTTTCTCACACAAGACAGTCGCGGGCTGGTTTGGGTTGGGACCCATGGCGGGCTCAACGTGTTCGACCCCACAACAAAAAAATTCAAACACTATCGTGAAGAAGACGGTCTGCCACACAACTCCATCCTCACCGTGGTGGAAGACAACAGTCACAACCTTTGGGTGAGCACGCCCCATGGCCTCTCCAATATTCTCGTGAAATTTGAAAAGAACTCGCGTGCACTGGACCTGACGTTCAAAAACTACGACGAGTCGGACGGCTTGCAGGGCCGACAGTTCAACGACAACGCCGTGGGGAAAACACCACAAGGCGAGTTGGCCTTTGGTGGTCCGAACGGCTTCAACCTGTTTCAACCCGATCTCATCGGCATCAACAAAAACATTCCCAAGGTCATGATCACCGACCTGCAGATTTTTAACAAGAGCGTGAAGATCGGCGAAGTGTTCGATGGAAACGTGGTGCTGGAAAAATCCATAACAGAAACAAAAAGCATCACCCTCAAACACAGCGACAACGTGTTTTCCATCGAGTTTGTGGCGCTGAATTATTTCCATCCGCTGAAGAGTCAATACAAATACAAACTGGAGGGCTTCAACAACCAGTGGCTCGTAACCGACGGCTCGCAGCGCAAGGTGACCTACACCAACATCGATCCGGGCGACTACACCTTCTCGGTGCTGGCGTCGAACAACGAAGGCGTGTGGGACGAAACGCCCACCAAGCTGAAGATTACCGTGCTGCCACCCTTCTGGAAAACCCGCACGGCTTTTGTACTCTACATTTTCATTATTCTCGGCGCCCTGTTGTTGTCGCGCCAACTCATCCTGGAACGCGAACGGATGAAATATAAAATCGAGAAGGAACGACAAGAAGCCCAACAACTGCACGAGCTCGACATGATGAAGATCAAATTCTTCACCAACGTGAGCCACGAGTTTCGCACACCGCTCACGCTCATCCTCACACCGCTGGAACGGTTGCTGAAAAACACAAACGACAACGATCAGCGCGGACAGTTTCAGATGATACATCGCAATGCCCGTCGCCTGTTGAATCTGGTGAACCAGTTGCTGGATTTTCGCCGCATGGAAGTGCAGGAAACAAAGCTCAACGCATCCGAAGGCGACCTGGTGGCATTTGTGAAGGAAGCCACGCTGTCGTTTAGCGATCTCTCGGAAAAGAAAAACATAGAGCTCACATTTCAAACGGCGGTGCCGTCGCTGGAAACCATATTCGACAAAGACAAGCTGGAGAAGATTCTCTTCAACCTGTTGTCGAATGCCTTCAAGTTCACGCCCGAAGGAGGGAAGGTAGACGTGGCCATGGCCTTGCGTGTGAAAGACGAAGATCAGTCGAAGTGGATGGAGATCAACGTGAAGGACACGGGCATAGGCGTGCCGGCCGACATGCACGAAAAGATTTTCGAGCGCTTTTTTCAAAACGACCTGCCCCACACCATGGTGAACCAGGGCAGCGGCATCGGGTTGTCCATCACAAAAGAATTTGTGAAAGCACACAACGGCACCATCACCGTGCAGAGCGAACCCAACGAAGGCAGTTGCTTCACGGTGCTGATTCCCGTGGTGGAATTGTCGGGCGCAACCACACCAACGCCCGCGCCACCGCAGTGGGAAGAAATTGCCGTGGCATCGCCGCAACCGGAAGAGGCCGTTCCGGCAGACCAACAGGCATCCCAAACCCGAAAACCCGTGTTGCTGCTGGTAGAGGACAACGAAGATTTTCGTTTCTATCTGAAAGACAACCTGAAAGGACAATACACCATTGTGGAAGCCCGCAACGGTAGCGAGGGATGGCAAAAAACGGTTCAACACTTGCCCGACCTCATTGTGAGCGACGTGATGATGCCCGTGATGAACGGCATCGAACTGTGCAAGAAAATAAAGGCTGACCCTGCCGTGTCGCACACACCCATCATCTTGCTGACTGCCCGCACCAACGAGGAACAAAAGGTGGAAGGCTTCGAGATTGGTGCCGACGACTATGTGACCAAACCTTTCAACTTCGAAATCCTGCAATCGCGCATCCGCAACCTCATTCACCAACGCGAATTGTTTCACAAGGAGTTCCGGAAACAGATTGAAGTGAAGGCCACCAGCATCAACATCACCTCGCTGGACGAGAAGCTTATTCAGAATGCCATCAAAGTGGTGGAAGATCATATTTCTGATCCCGATTTTTCGGTAGAAGACCTCAGCCGCGAACTGGGCATGAGTCGTGTGCACCTCTATAAAAAGCTGTTGGCCCTCACGGGCAAAGGTCCGTTGGAGTTTATCCGCACCATCCGCCTGCAACGGGCGGCACAGTTGCTGGAGAAGAGTCAGCTCACCATTTCGGAAGTGGCCTACAAAGTGGGCTTCAACAGTCCGAAATATTTTGCGAAGTATTTCCGCGACGAATTCAGCATGTTGCCTTCGGCCTACGTAGCGTCGAAAAAGAATGGCGCGCAGCCCGCCGCCGATGTTTAGCAATGACAACAGCCCGTTTTAACAATCTGTGCCGTTAAAATGTGGCGCGTATAACATTTTGCATACACATTGTAACGATTTTATGACCATCATAAGAAGCCTGTGCGTGTAGCTTTGGAAAAATTTTGCTTTCTGAGGCTACAACCATGGCGACCGACAACAAGAAGAAACTTTCCCGCATGATGCTCATCCTCGAGATTATTCTCTATATATTTATTGCATCCGCCATGGCCTATGCCATTGTTAATTAAGGATCAGCGACAACACTCAACAAAGGCTTCACGATGATGCACACACGCCTTTCCTGCATCCTGGCACTGTCTATCGCTTTCGTCTTTCAGGCATGCAGCCCTACTCCGGAAACCGCGCCGCCCGTTTTTGAGGCGCTTACCCCCGAACAAACCGGCGTCTCATTCTCCAACCTGAACCCCGAAAGCCAGGGACAAAACATTTTGGCCTATGAATATTTCTACAACGGCGGCGGTGTGGCCCTGGGCGACATCAACAACGACGGCCTCGTGGACTTGTATTTCAGCGCCAACCAGGGCGATAACAAACTGTATCTGAACAAAGGCAACTTCACCTTCGAAGACATCACCGAAAAAGCAGGCGTGGCCGCTACCAGCGGATGGAAAACCGGCGTGGCCATGGCCGACGTGAATGGCGACGGATACCTCGATCTCTACGTATGCCGCTCAGGCCCGCAACACGAAATGCTCCGGCAAAACGCACTCTATATAAACAACAAAAACCTCACGTTCTCCAACAAAGCCCACGACTACGGACTGGACGATGATTCCTATTCCACTCAGGCGGCCTTCCTTGACTTTGATCGCGATGGCGACCTTGATTTGTTTCTTCTGAACCACTCACGCCTCACCATCTCGAACTCCTATGACGTGACACGCCGCTACGCAAAGACCCGTGTGCCCTACGTAGGCAACAAACTTTATCGCAACGACAACAACACGTTCAAAGACGTGAGCGACTCGCTTGGCATCTATGGCCCGGCATCCAACTATGGGCTGGGCGTTGTGTATGGGGACCTGAACGACGATGGCTGGCCTGACCTCTATGCCTCAAACGACTACACCGAAAAGGATAACCTGCTCCTCAATGACCACGGTCATTTTTTTAACGACGCCGGTGACAGCCTTCTCACACACATGTCGCAATTCTCCATGGGCGTAGACATGGCCGATGTGAACAACGACGGCCATATGGATCTGGTGACTCTCGACATGTTGCCCGACAACAACAAACGGCAAAAAGAATTTTACTGGCCCGACCGCTACGATGTGTATGCGGCCATGGTGAAAAGCGGGAGGCATCACCAAAACATGCGCAACATGTTGCACCTCAACAACGGCAACGGCACGTTTAGCGAAGTGGGTCAACTGGCCGGCATCGCAGGCACCGACTGGAGCTGGGCCGCGTTGTTTGCCGACTATGACAACGACGGCTGGCAGGACCTCTTTGTGTCGAACGGCTTCAAACGCAACTTCACGAGCAACGACTTTCTACGCTACAAGATCGACCTGGAATTGAAAGCACGCCAGGGACAACGCGAAGCCACGCTGCAGGATGTGCTCAATAAAATGCCATCGGGCACCGAACACAACTACATGTTTAAAAACACAAACGGTGTGTTGTTCAACGACGTGTCGGCTCCCTGGGGCTTTGCCGCCAAAAACCTGAGCAACGGAGCAGCCTATGCCGACTTGGACAATGACGGCGACCTTGACCTTGTGTTTAACAACCTCGATGAACCGGCAGGCATCTATCGCAACAACGCGGGCACAAATGGCAATCACTATTTGAAAGTGACGTTGCAGGGAAGCGACAAAAACACGGCAGGTCTTGGTGCAACCGTCACACTTTATCAGGGAGGAAAATTGATGAAACGAATGCTGTGTCCGTACCGCGGATTTCAGTCGTCGGTGGAGCCTGTATTATTTTTTGGATTGGGACAAGCCACAGTCATCGATTCGCTTGTGGTGGAATGGCCCAAGGGCGAACGGCAAACCGTGCTGCAGATGAAGGGCGACCAGACATTGACCTTGTTGCAAAAGGATGCCGTGGTGAAGACTGTTGCCCCTGCAAAAATAGTGACACAGTATCGCGAGGTGGCCCATGCAATTCCATTCAAACATATTGAAAATGATTTTGTGGACTTCAAAGTGCAGCCCTTGCTGCCGCGCATGTATTCTACACAAGGTCCGGCATTGACCTCAGCCGACATCAACGGCGACGGGTTGCGCGATGTGTTTGTGGGCGGCGCCAAGGGACAACATAGTGCATTGTATGTGCAGACGAAAGACGGCAGCTTTCGCGAAAAATCAGGTGTATTCGACAACAAGGCAACACCCGAAACCATCGACGCACAGTTCTTCGACATGGACAACGACGGCGATCAGGATTTGTATGTGGTGACCGGCGGCTATGAATACGACACCACCGACGTGGCACTGCTCGATCAACTCTATCGCAACGATGGCAAAGGAAACTTCACGAGCGTTGCATTGCCCGCACACTTGAGCAGTGGCGCCTGTGTTCGCCCCGGCGATGTGGACCACGACGGCGATCTGGATTTGTTTGTCGGCGCGCGAATCAAACCCGGTCGCTATCCCGAAGCACCCGAAAGCTGTTTGTTGCTGAACGATGGCAAAGGCAACTTCACCAATGCCACCAGCACCTTGGCACCCGACCTGATCCGGCCCGGCATGGTGACCGACGCCGTTTGGCTGGACGTGAACAACGACACATGGCTTGACCTGGTGATGGTGGGAGAGTGGATGCCGGTGAAGATCTATATCAACGACCACGGAAAGCTGAAAGATAAAACAACACTCTATAGTAAAGAGAAAACCGGCGGCTGGTGGAATCGTATCCTCGCCGAAGACTTCGACGGCGACGGTCGCAAAGACCTGGTGATCGGCAACTTTGGAATGAACAATCTTTTCAAAGCCACACCTGCGCGGCCCGTAAAACTATACGCTGCCGACTTCGATAACAACGGATCCGTGGATCCGCTGATGACCTACTTCATTGGCAGCGCGGCCTACCCGATGCCAACACGCGATGAGTTGACGGACCAGTTGCCTTCCTTCAAGAAACGATTCCCCGACTACGCCACCTACACCACGGCCACCGTGGAAACCATCCTGAACCCGGCTGAGTTGGGCAAAGCGAGGGTGTTTGAAGCATCAACCTTTGAAACGCTCTATTTGAAAAACACGGGCAACGGCTTCATCCCCCATGCACTGCCCATCCAGATTCAGTTTGCCCCAGTCATGGCATTGGCGGCCGTGGATGTGAACGGCGATGGCAAGCCTGACCTGGTGACCGGTGGAAATCTGACGGCCACGCGCTCGCGTTTTGGCAAAGCGACGGCCAGTTTTGGAGATGTTTTTCTCAATGACGGCAAGGGCGGCTTTTCGCACCTCGACCCCAAAACGTCAGGCCTAATCCTGCGTGGCGACGTGCGCAACATCGTTGTTTTGGAGAACGGCAACCTTCTGTTTGGCATCAACAATGCCTTCCCCACGCTCTTCCGGCGTTAACAAAACAACCTTCTTCAGCGGCCCGCGCGGGTCGCGAAAACCTTCTTTTTATGGTTCGTAGAAGCACTCCGCAACGGGGTGGTTAACAAAACACCCATTCACCTGAAACATTCTACCCCCTCGGTTAACGCGCCGGGAAGTAATCCGCAACATTTTCATACCCTCGAAACTGCGTTTCCGGCTCAAATTTGTAATACGGAATTGCAATCGTTTGCTAAAATCTAATCAGTCAAACGATTGCTAAAGACTTGAAGCGGTACCTATGGGTTAGGTATGACGGGATTGCCGGAAGGGGTTTGTTGGGAGAAACCAACCCCCGAAGGCGACCTCGGACGAGGAGGAGAACAACATCGTTTCAGCCGGTTTCCGTAGCCAAACGCGTCACCCTATACAACTAAACTCTATCCAACAAACTAAATCTATGATTATGAAAGAAGTCTACCGAAGCTTTGTCAAAGGGGCTTTCGTGTTGTTGTTGCTGCTGGGATGCATGGTCGCCTATGGCCAGCGCGTCGTCACGGGAACAATCAAAGATCCCTCCGGTGCCGGAATGCCCGGTGTGAATGTGCTCCTCAAGGGAACACCCAATGGAACGTCGACCGATGCCGATGGCAATTTCTCCATTTCGGCCAACGATGAAGATGTGCTCACCATTTCCTTCATCGGCTACAAGTCGCAGGAAATAAAAGTGGGTAACCAGTCCCGCATCAACGTCGATCTTCAGGAAGACGTGTCCACACTCCAGGAAGTGGTGGTGGTAGGTTACGGTGAAATGAAACGCGCCGACATCTCGGGTGCGCAAACCTCCGTGAGCTCTGAACAAATTTCGAAGACCATCAACACCACCATCGAGCAAGCCATTCAAGGTCGTGCGGCGGGTGTCTACATCACCCAAAACACCGGACAGCCCGGGGGTGGCATTTCCGTGAACATCCGGGGTATCAACACCATCAACGGATCGAACGAGCCCTTGTATGTGATCGACGGTGTGCAGATTCAACCGTCCACCCTAAGCTATGGCTCCAACAGTTCATCAAACGTGCTGGCCGGTATCAACCCGTCTGACATCGCCAACATCGAAATTCTTCAAGGCCCTTCGGCAACCGCCATCTACGGATCCAGAGGAACCAACGGTGTGATCCTCATCAGCACCAAGCGCGGAAAATCGGGCGACATGAAAGTGAACTACGGCTTCATGTACAGCCTCCAGGAAAAACCCAAGAACTTGCCGACCATGAACCTGGCCGAGTTTGCACAAATGACAAACGAGATACGCCAGATCACCGGTGGCACGCCGCCTCCTGAATTTGCAAATCCTTCCTTGCTGGGTCCCGGCACAAACTGGCAGGACGAACTTTTCAAAACAGCGCCCCTTAGCAAACATCAGCTCAGCCTCAGTGGTGGAACTGACAAAACAAACTTCTACCTGTCGGGCGAACATTTCGATCAGGATGGTGTGGCCATCGGCTCAAGCTTTAAACGCAACAGCATTCGCCTCAACGTAGACAACCAGACACGCAAGTGGTTGAAGATCGGAACAAACCTCAGCGTGAACCAAACCAGAGAAACACTCACGGCCACACAGGAAAATACCATCCTCAACGCCTTGCAGATTGCCCCCAACATTCCCGTGAAAAATCCCGATGGAAGCTGGGGCGGTGCCGACCTGACCAATGGAAACATCGTTCAGTTCACACCCCTCAACCCCGTGGCCATCGCCAACCTGATTCAAAACAAACAAACAAAATATCAGGTGCTGGGTGGATTGAATCTCGACGTGACGCTGATCAAAGGTCTTGTGTTCCGCACCTCGCTGAATGGAAACCTTGGCTTTTCAAGATCCGACTATTTCACACCTACCTACAGACTGGGTAACAAAACAAACGACGTGGCCAGCCTCACCTCGGGCAGCAGCGACAACAACTATTGGAACTGGAACCAGATGTTGCAATACAACACGCGCATCGAGAAACACGACATCGGCGTGATGGTAAGCCACGAAGCACAAAAGTCGGAGTGGCAAAATGTGTCGGGTTCGAAGAGAGGTTTTGTGACCAACGAAATTCCTGACCTCAACATCGGTAACACACAAGGTGCAACCACCAGTGGTGGTCACAACACGTGGGCCATGGAATCGTATTTTGCACGTGTCAACTATTCATTCAACGACAAGTATATCGTGCAAGGAACGATACGTGCCGATGGTTCGGTAAACTTTGGTCCGGACAACAAGTGGGGATACTTCCCTTCGGTGTCGGCCGCCTGGAGAATTTCGCAAGAGCCATTCATGCAAAGCGCTTCGTTCATCAACGAATTGAAATTGAGAGTGGAAACGGGCGTCACCGGAAGCCAGGGTGGCACAAGCTACTACGGACCACTGTCGTCGGTGAGCACGCCATGGGGATCGGGTTTCATTCTGCAACGCTTCCCGAACTCTTCGTTGAAATGGGAAGAAACAGCCACCAACAACATCGGGTTCAACCTCAGCATTCTGCAAAACAGAATTCAGCTTGAAGGTGACTTCTATATTAAGAAAACCGACAACGTGCTCATGACAAGCCCGCTGCCGTTATACATGGGCTCGGGCAACGAAGGCCACATCGAACCGCCGCCGGTGAACATCGGTTCGCTTGAAAACCGTGGATGGGCTTTCACACTGACCACGGTGAACATCGATCAAAATGGTTTCTCCTGGAAAAGTAATTTCAACGTGTCGGGCTTCAAAACAGAGATCACCAAGTTCTATTCCGACAACGCGTTTGTAGACCGCACCTCGTGGTTCATTGGCGACACCGGTTCCGGAAACAACTGGACACAACGCGCCGCCGTGGGGCAGGCCCCCTGGTTGTTTAGAGGCTATCTCTATGATGGCATCTTCCAATCGGTAGACGAAATCAACAACAGCGCCATACCAACCAAAACCAACGGCCAACGTCAGGACGTGGCACCCGGTGGCGTTTGGGTTGGCGACATCAAATACAAAGACCTTAACGGCGACAACAAGATCGATGAGAAAGACATCACCAACATTGGTAACCCCTGGCCGAAAGCAACCTTCGGGTTCACCAACACCTTTTCCTACAAAGGTTTCGATCTCAACATCCTGTTGACGGCCTCCTATGGCAACGACATCTACAACTTCCTGCGGTTCAGCAACACGAACCCCAACAACATCAACCTCGGAAGAAACCTGATGAAAGAAACATTCGACTATGCCCGCGTAGAAGGCACAGGATCCGAAGCACACCTCACCAATCCGGGCGGCGACATTCCCCGCATTGTGACACCCGATGTGAACGGCAACGGCTTGCGCTTCACCGACAAGTTTGTGGAAGATGGCTCGTATATCCGTGTGAAAAACGTGACGCTGGGCTACTCATTCCCCAAATCACTGATCGGCAAACAAAACGTGATTCAGGGACTTCACCTGGCGGTGGGTGCACAAAACCTGCACACGTTCACGAAGTATAAAGGCTACGATCCTGAAGTGGGCGCTTATGTGGGCCGTGACTCACAAAGCAATAACCAATCGGTCGGCGTTGACTTTGGTCGCTATCCGCTGACACCGGTCTATACCTTTAATGTGAGCGTTGATTTCTAATAAAGATTTAAAATATTCTAGCGATGAAACATATCATGTATAGCAAAACTTACCTGGCCATCTTTGTTCTGGTCGGCCTTTTTGCAGGATGCAGTTCCGACTTCCTGGAACAGCCTCCGAAAGATTCCATCTTGGATGTGAACTTCTATAAAACATCCGAACAGGTTTTGGCGGGGAGTGCCCCGCTGTATAACGTCGTGTGGTTTGCCTACAACGACAAAGCCTCACACGGCATTGGCGACGGCCGCGGCGGTGTGTTGACTTCAGGCTCCTATCAATTGGAGAACGTGGAGTTCAAAACAACGAGTGTGACCGGCGAAAACACCAGTGCCTGGAGTGCGTTCTATAACGTGGTGGCCCAAGCCAACACGCTCATCAGCAACGTCAACAAATATGCTGGCCCCGATGTGCCAGACAACATCAAGCAGCACGCCATTGCCGAAGGACGGTTTATGCGCGGCATGGCTTACATGTTCCTGGTGCAGAACTGGGGCGAAGTTCCCATCATCACCGACAACACCAAGCTGTTGCAGGACACTACCATTTCGCGTAACACCATTCCTACCATCTGGGAATTCATTACCCGCGACATTCGTTATGGCACCACGCACCTTCCTGAAACGCCCATCCAAAAAGGACGTCTCACCCGGTGGGCAGCCGAAGCCATGCTGGCAAAAGTATACCTGACCCGCGCCGGCGTGGGCAAAAGCGGAAGCCGCGATCAGGCCATGCTCGACAGTGCACGCGTTCTTTCCAAAGATGTGATCGACAACAGTGGTGCAAAGCTTGAAGAGTTTTACGAAGAGCTTTTCAAAACAAAAAACAACAACAACGGCGAAACACTGTTCGCCCTGCAGTGGGTCTATAACGGAGCCGACTGGGGATCGCAGAACAGCGTGCAGGCATTCCTCGCTTTCGGTTCCAGCATCACCGGCTTTGCCGATGGCTGGGGCGGCGACATTGGTGCATCGCTCTACATGATGAACAAATACGAAGGCCTCATCGACAACGGCAACACCGCCGACGTTCGCCGCAAGGCCACGTTTATGTTCCCCGGCGATCACTACTCGTATATTCACCAACAGGTGATCGATGGCAACACCGGCAAACCGGTAACACAGGAGTTGCGTGTTCCCCTGGGCGGAAGCGGTTACAATAACCGTGCATGGGTGAAGAAATATGTGGTGGGAAGACCCGAAGACAACGACGGCAAAGTGTCGCAACAACACACCGAGATCAACACCTACATGATGCGTCTTGCCGAAGTGTATCTCATCTATGCAGAAGCCATTCTGGGCGACGCGGCATCCACCACCGACAATGAAGCGTTGACCTACTACAACAAAGTGCGCACCCGCGCCAACGTGACCACAAAGAACGTGCTTACCTGGCAGGACATCTTCGACGAACGCCATCTTGAATTTGCCATGGAAGGACAACTCTGGTATGACTTCGTGCGCCTGCACTACTACAACCCGCAGCTTGCCTACGACATCCTGAGCAACCAGGACAGAGGATTCTACCGGATCACACCCGACAAAATTCCGGATCCCACCAAGTGGACCATCGCTGTGGATCCCGACGACAATTCGCGAAACTTCCCTGTGGATGAAGGCAATTTCAGACTGCCGATTCCGTCGAACGAAAAGTTGCGCGCGCCCAATCTGGCGAAGGAACCGGTACCCTATGTTTTCAATTGATCAACACGAATGTTGCCGGCCCAATGGCAGGCGTTAAAAACATAAAACTTATGAACATACTTAAAAGAATAGTACGAAACACAATGATCGCCGCAGGCCTGCTGCTGGGCAGCACGGCGGTGTTCATGTCCTGCAGCGACGACTCCGGAGGCGGAGCACCGTTGCTGGAACGTGTGAGCCTGGTAGCCAAAGATTCCACGACCCAGAGCGGGAAACGCGGCACCACCTACGTTATCTTCGGAAGCAACCTGGCCACCACACGCGAAGTCTACTTCAACGACTTGCTCGCGCAGGTGAACACCACGCTGGTTCGCAATGACAATATCATCATACGCCTTCCCGACAACGCACCCTTTGCCAATGTGCCAAACAAAATCAGAGTGGTAACAGAATTTGGATCGGCCGAATTGAATTTTGTGGTCGAGCAACCTGGACCATCCATTGCAAGCTTCGACCCCGCATTTGTGGGAGCCGGAGAAATTGTGACCATCAAGGGTGAGTTCTTCGAGAACCTGGAGAGCGTGCGGTTCGACGACGCAGAAGCCGAAGTGGTTTCGTCGACCGGCAAAGAGATTCAGGTGAAGGTGCCAGACGGCGTGACATCAGCGTTCATTTTTGTGACCACGAAAGCAGGAACAGTGAAGTCTACATCGGCGTTCGGTTTCAAGTTCATCATCTACGACGAAGACCTGGTGGCTACATGGCAGAAGTGGGGCGGCTGGAGCAGCACCGTAGACTGGACCAGCACACAACAAGCGAAGCGCGGAACAAAATCCATGAAGATTACCTACGATGGTGCGTGGGGTGGCGTGCAGTCTCACCCGGCCAGCACCTTTGTGTTGGTAAACGTCTACAAAGCCGTGAAGCTTTCACTCTACGGTGGCGCGGGAACAACGGGCAAGAAGGTGATGCTCTATATCAAAGACGCCAACGGCGTGGAGGGAAGCAAGAAGTCGCTCACCATTACAGAAGGTGTGTGGACGGACTTCACCATTCCATTGAGCGAACTGGGCAACCCGGCCACCATCAACGAGTTTAATTTCCAGGACGAAGGCGGCGCGCCGTATGTGTTCTTCGTGGACGACATTGGACTGTTATAAACAGACCCTTTTACAAGTTTGGGTGAAATATTCTGGTGGTACGTCTGCAAAGGCGTACCACTGGATTTTCCAGACCATCGCACAATCGTCGTGATGTTTTTCTTCCATCAAAAATTTATGCTGCATGAAAATACTATACAGTGTCATTCTGCTTTTTACCGCGATGATTGCCAGGTCGCAAAACACCCAGGGATTTTTTCTTGACGATGCCCAATCAAAAAATGCAACACTACCTCCCTACGTGGATGCAGAAAAACCTGCCAGGGCTGCGACATCCACCGTGTCGGTGAATTTCGCAGAAGAAGTGGCCACCGTTTCAAAATATATCTACGGTAACAATGCCAATATCTACATGACGCAAATGGTGGACCAGCCGGTGTTGCTCGACCACATCAAAAAGCTTGCACCCAACGTGCTGCGCTTTCCCGGAGGAAACATCAGCAGCGTCTATTTCTGGAACGCAGCAAATGCCACCGAGCTCCCCGCCGATGTTCCGGCCACATTGGTCAAAGCGGACGGCAGCAAAGACGAGAATCCTTATTGGTTTGGGAAGAACAATGAAGGCTGGACAATGTCGCTCGACAACTACTATGAGATGCTGAAGCAAACCGGAAGCACGGGCATCATCACGGTCAACTTCAGCTATTCGCGCTATAGCACGGCCACCGACCCTGTAGCGGCCGCTGCGCACCTCGCGGCCGAGTGGGTTCGCTACGACAACGGACGAACAAAATTCTGGGAGATCGGCAATGAAAATTTTGGAAACTGGCAAGCCGGCTATCGCATCAAAACCAGCGACAACAAGGATGGCCAACCTGAAATTATTACCGGTGCCCTCTATGGAAAACACTTGAAAGTATTTGCCGACTCCATGCGCAAAGCCGCCACAAAAATCGGTGCCACCATACACATCGGCGCACAACTCCTGGAAGCACCACCAGCCAGTTGGTCAACCGAGACAGAAAGAAACTGGAACACCGGCGTGCTCGCCAACGCGGCATCGGCTTCCGACTTCTACATCGCGCACAGCTACTTCACACCCTACGACACCGACTCCAAAGCGGCCGAAATACTTGCAACAGCAACAAAAGTGCCCACCGAAATCATGGCCTACCTCACAAAGACTATCACCGATGCGGGGCAGACTGTGAAACCGATTGCCTTAACGGAATGGAACATCTTTGCTGTGAAATCAAAGCAGATGGTGTCCTACATCAGTGGCATGCATGCGGCGTTGGTTTTGGGTGAGCTTATCAAAAATAAGTTCGGGATGTCGAGTCGCTGGGACCTGGCAAACGCATGGTCTGGGGGCGACGATCACGGCATGTTCAGCATGGGCGATGAACCCGGTGGCGTTCCCCGCTGGAATCCCCGGCCGGTGTATTATTACATGTATTTCTTTCAGAAATACTTTGGCGACAAGATGGTGAACGCTTCCGTGTCGGGAAGTGCCGACGTGAAGGCCTATGCATCAAAGTTTGCCTCGGGCGAAGCAGGCCTGGTTATCGTGAACCAGGGGACTACAGAACAAACCGTGGCGGTGAACATGAAAGGTTTTGGCTACGGCAATCGATATCACACACATACCCTGACCGGTGGCAGCGACAACGGCGAATTTTCGTTGAAGGTATTTGTGAACGGGCAAGGACCAACCGTGGCCGCAGGTGGGCCGGCCAATGTGGAAAGTATAAAAGCGAAGTCGGCCCTGATCAATGGCGGCGTTAAAGTCACGGCGCCACCGCGTTCGGTGGTGTATGTGTTGGTGGAGAACGGAGAAAACACAATCACGCCCGTTGAAAAAGGACAGCCTGTTCAGAAGATGAAAGTCTATCCCAATCCCACATCCGAAAACTTCAGAATCGATTTCCCGACAACCGGTTTCAACAAACTTGAATTGCTGGACACCAATGGTCGCACCGCCTATACCGAAACGCTTGATCCCACCAAGACAACTGCCGAGTTTCATACCAGCATTCCATCGGGATTGTATTTTATCCGGGTGTCGGGAGGAAAGATTATTTTGGTAGACAAATTGGTGGCACAGTAGTTAACTAGTAGTGATCGATATACTCAAAGGAATATAATGAAAAGAAAAGAGCTTTTTTTGCTGCGGTCAATCGCGTTGTTGATTACGGTGTGGTGTGGCATGTTGAATGTCTATGGACAACGGAATGGTGGCGAACAAATCAGGTTGAATCAGGAGGGATATTACCCGGAGGGACCCAAACTGGCGGTGGTGACGGGCGAACATGGCGATGAATTTTATTTAGTCGCTGCCGACGGAAAGAAAGTGTGGGAGGGAAAATTAACAACGGCCCGCGCGTCAACCTACAACCCAAAGAAAACAAGCATCGCAGATTTCAGCGCTTTTCAAAAGCCGGGAACTTATCGGCTCGTCGTGAAGGGTGTGGGAGAATCTTATCCTTTTAACATTCGGAAGCACGTGCACGAAGCGGTTGCCAAAGGTTCTATCAAAGCCTTCTACTACATCCGCGCATCCACACCGCTCACGCCAACGTACGCCGGAAAGTGGAGTAGGGCAGAAGGACACCCCGACAATAAAGTATTGGTCCATTCATCGGCCGCTACAGCACAACGTCCGGCGGGCACCATCATCTCGTCACCACGCGGATGGTATGATGCCGGCGACTACAACAAATACATCGTGAACAGCGGCATCACCACCGGCACATTGCTTTCGCTCTACGAAGATTTTCCGGCCGCCATGAACACCGCCACCTGGAATATTCCGGAAAGCGGCAACACCACACCCGACCTGCTTGACGAAGTGCTGTGGAATGTTCGGTGGATGCTGACCATGCAAGATCCCAACGACGGCGGTGTCTATCACAAATGCACCAACGCCTCTTTCGACAAAATGGAAATGCCCGACAAAGCCGTGGCTCTACGCTATGCAGTGCAAAAAAGCACCGCTGCCGCCTTGGACTTTGCTGCCGTGATGGCCCAGGCCGCACGCGTCTATAAAGAATTCCCCAAACAATGGCCGGGACTTTCGGACTCCTGTTTGACAGCCGCAAAACAAGCGTGGACGTGGGCACAAAAAAATCCCGCACAACTCTACGAGCAGAATGCCATCAATGCTTCCTTCGAACCAAAGATAAGCACCGGTGCTTATGGCGATCGCGATGTGAAAGACGAATTTATCTGGGCCGCCATAGAACTCTTCCTCACTACGGGCGAGACAAGCTACTACAACACTGCCGCCATCCTACCCGACGACAAAATGCCTTTGCCGTCGTGGGCGCAAGTGCGTTTGCTGGGATACTATTCACTGCTTCGTTTATCAAACACACTTACGGGTGCAGCAAAAACTGATGCTGAGAAAATAAAAAGTGCGTTGCTGAAAACAGCCGATGCATTGCTGGTCGGCGTGAACGAACGCGCCTACCCGTCGGTTATGGGGCAAAGTGCTAAAGACTTTATCTGGGGGAGCAGCGCCGTGGCGGCCAACGAAGGCATATTGCTGTTGCAGGCCTACGCCGTTACCAAAGACAAGAAGTATGTTGACAACGCCCTCTCAAACCTCGACTACCTTTTGGGCCGCAATGCCACAGGCTACTCGTTCATGACCGGCTTCGGAAGCAAAACCCCAATGCACCCACACCATCGGCCATCCGAAGCTGACGGAATAGCCGAACCAATTCCCGGTATGCTGGCTGGTGGACCAAATCCATCCATGCAAGACAAATGCAACTACGCCAGCGCCATCCCCGACGAAGCCTATGTGGACGATGTGTGTTCCTTTGCCTCCAACGAAATTGCCATCAACTGGAATGCACCCTTTGTCTACCTGGCCTTCGCCGTGGAAGCGTTGGAAAATACGGTAGGATATTCTCATTGAATGATCGTATTTTTATACATACCCAAATCGCACACCGTATGTATAAACCGCTGTTCCTGCTGAGCCTGCTGGCTCTGGTTGGTCTCTCTACGCCGAAAGCCTCGGCCGCCGCCGAAGACTCTCTGCTGTTCTACACCGCATCCGACGGCGTTAAAATTCACTATGAAGTGAAGGGGAGTGGTGCGCCCGTTTTGCTGGTGCACGGCTTCATTGTGGACGGCGAATCGTGGAAACGAACTGCGCTCTACAACGACCTTGTGGCAAAAGGTTTCCAGGTGATCACCCTCGACATGCGCGGCAACGGAAAATCAGACAAACCCCACACCGCGGCCGCCTATGAAAAAGACGCGGAGGCTAATGACATCATGGGCCTGATATCATTTTTGAAAATCAAGAAATACGATGTGGTGGGCTACTCGCGTGGAGCGATCATCACGGCAAGGCTGCTGGTGCTCGACAAGCGTGTAGGCCGGGCGGTATTGGGAGGCATGGGTTCCGACTTCACCAATCCCGAATGGCCACGCCGCATCCTGTTCTACAGAGCCCTCAGTGGCGAGCCGGTAAAAGAATTGGAAGGCATGGTGAAACGCGTGCAGGAATCGGGACTCGATCAGCAGGCGTTGGCCTTCTTGCAAAAGGAACAGCCCTCTACCAGCGTGGCTGCGTTGGGCAAAATCAATCGCCCCGTGCTCATCCTGTGTGGCGATGAAGATTCCGACAATGGATCGGCGCCGTCGCTGGCCAAAATGATCCCCAAGTCCGTCTATCACACCGTGCCTGGCGACCATGGCGGTGCCTCGAAGACGCAGGCCTTTGCCGATGAAGTGTTGACGTTTTTTAAATAGCGTCCGGGCCGCGTTCGCCGGTGCGCAGGCGAATCACTTCTTCGAGTGGTGTAATAAAAATTTTTCCGCTTCCAATCAGGCCACCGTCGTTTGCCTTCGTGGCACTGATGATGGCGTTGCACGTGGTGTCGACAAACTCGGCGTTCACGGCAATCTCCAACCGGATGTTGGGCACCAGGTTGGGGATCACCACCTGGCCACGGTAAATTTCTTCCGTCTTGCTGCGGCCGTGACCCGACACGTGGCTCACCGTGATGCGGGTGATGCCCGCATCGATAAGCGCTTCACGCACCTGGTCCAGTTGATTTTCGCGGATTATAGCTATGATCAGTTTCATGGTTGTAGAGGTTAAGATGGACATTGACGGGCTGTTTCTTGCTTACACGTTAGCTCGGGTTGGTCATGCCATAGCCACGCTCGCCGTGATAATAGTTGTCAAGCCCGCGCATTTCCGCTTCGGCATTGGCGCGTAGCGGAACAATCTTGTTCAGCACCACTAATATAATCCATGTGCCGATGCCCGCATAGGCGATGGCAATGCCTACAGCCAGGGCCTGCACACCAAGTTGTTGCCAAACAGTCCAGCTGCCGGCAACGGTGGCGGCTTCGGCCATCCAGCTGTCGCGGATAAAGAACACCAGGAAGATAGCGCCCACAATTCCACCCACGCCGTGAATACCAAAGGCATCCAGCGTGTCGTCATAGCCAAGTCTGTTTTTGAGGATGATGGCGAGGTAGCAGATCACGGTGGCGAGTGCGCCCAGCGCCAGGGCTCCAACTGGCTTCACCACGCCTGCGGCAGGCGTAATGGCCACAAGGCCCGCCAGGATGCCGCTCACAAATCCCACAGCAGTGGCTTTGCCCTGATGCAATCCTTCAATGATAATCCACGTGAGTGCACCGGCGGCAGCGGCCACCTGTGTGGCGGTCAATGCCTGTGCTGTGCTCAGTCCGCTGGAAATGCTGCTGCCGGCATTGAAGCCAAACCAACCCACCCACAACAAACCTGCACCAATCATGGTCATCACAAGGTTATTAGGACGCATGGGCAAATGCGGAAACGATTTGCGCGCACCCAGATAGATGGCGGCCACAAGACCGCTCACACCGGCGGAGATGTGCACCACAGTGCCCCCCGCAAAATCGATGGCACCTTTTGCACCGAGGTTGAAAAGGAATCCATCGGATGCCCACACCCAATGGCAGAGGGGATTATAAATCAACACGCCCCACAAGGCGATGAAGATGCAATAGCTTTTAAACGAAACACGTTCGGCAAAGGCACCCGCGATGAGTGCTGGTGTGATGATGGCGAACTTCGCCTGGAACATCGAGAACACATATTCCGGAATGCCCGCGGGCATCACTTTGTCGTCTATGCCACCCAGGAAAAAGTAGTCGTCGCTCCACCCAAACCAACCGCCCAGCACACTGGGACCGAAGGCCATGCTATAGCCGCAGGCCACCCACAGCACCGTCATGATGCCCATGGCGGCGAAGCTGTGCATCATAGTGCCCAGCACGTTTTTGGTGCGCACCAGTCCACCATAAAACATGGCCAGACCCGGAATCATCAGAAGCACAAGGGCGGCAGACGTCAGCATCCAGGCTGTGGCACCGGAGTCGATTACCGGCGTGGCTTCGCCCGCTATTAAAGAAGATGCTGGAAGGACGAGGAACGCCAGAAGCAAAAAGAAGCGTGTAGTAATTTTCATTACAGGCAGATTGGGTTGGTTGTAGCAATTCATAAGGATCTCTATAAATTGTAAGCATTTCCCATCCGGAAAAGCTTCGTGGCTGTCTAGAGACTTGCCTTATTTTCGGAGGCAAAATAAAGTAGTTTGAAGCGATCTGCAAAACGTAGGGTCTAAATATACCCATGCGTGAAAAGAAACAGATCGAAAACTGCTAAATCAGATTAATTTTAGAACCTAACAAACGATAACAAGGCATGGCTGAAGCAACACCAGAATTTATACGCATTCCAAAATCAACGATGGAAGCCCGCTTTTTGAAGATTCTCCGGCAAACTGGATTCTCCGAAGAAAAAGCAAAAGTGTGCGCCGAAGTGTTCACGGCCAACAGTGTCGACGGCGTCTACACCCACGGCGTGAACCGCTTCAGCCGTTTCATAAAGTATACCCGCGAAGGACACATCCTTCCGCAAAACGAAGCCGTGCTGCGCCACGCCGCCGGATGCCTGGAACAATGGGATGGACAATCGGGCGCAGGCCCGCTGAACGCCCTGCAATGCACACGCCGCGCCATGGACATCGCCGGCGTGCAGGGCATGGGTTGCGTGGCCCTGGCCCACACCAACCACTGGATGCGCGGCGGCACCTATGGATGGAAAGCCGCGCGCGAAGGATTCGCGTTCATCGGCTGGACCAACACCACCGCCAACATGCCGGCCTGGGGTGGCCTCGACGCAAAGTTGGGAAACAACCCCCTCGTCATCGCCATTCCGTTTCAAAACGACGCCATCGTGCTCGACATGGCCATGTCGCAATACTCCTATGGCGCGCTCGATTTTTATCAACTCAAAAATCAGCAGTTGCCCGTGCCCGGTGGCTTCACCAAAGAAGGTGTGCTCACCACCGACCCAACCGCCATTCGCGAATCGCAGCGCGTGTTGCCCATCGGCTATTGGAAAGGGTCGGGACTCTCGTTGCTGCTCGACATGCTGGCCGCAATTCTCTCCGGCGGTTTGTCAACGGCGGGCATCTCGCAACAAAAAGCAGAGACCGGCATTTCGCAGGTGTTCATCGCGATCGATTTGTCAAAGCTGGGCAACTATCAATCCATAGCCACGGCCCTGCAACAAATCGTCGATGACTATCATCAATCACAACCCGCAGGCAAAACGCCCGTCATCTATCCCGGCGAACGTGTGCTGGCCGTGCGTAGTGAGAATACGGACCAGGGCATTCCTGTGCTCAAAAGTGTGTGGGATGAAATCGAAAACTTATAGCGTCTAAAAATGTTTGTGTATCATGAAAAGAAAATTCCTTCCCGCCATCGTGGCCCTTGTCGTATTAACCATCAGCTACGCGCAAGCGCAAAAGTTGAAACCGGGCTTTCAAAAAGCTGAATACATAGAAGTGCTCCGGGCCACGGCAAGGCATTACGACACGGCAGAAGCGATATTGAAATTGCCGCTGCCCGCTAAATTCAAAAAAACGTATAGATCACCAGTGGTAGGCCTTGACAACCGCTGGGATTTGTGGACCGATGGAGAAGGCATTGGTGTGATCAGTATCCGGGGCACAACGGTGAAGCCTGCGGGGTGGTTGGAAAACTTTTATGCCGCCATGGTTCCCGCCAAAGGCAAGATCAGGTTGGCCAGTGATTTCGAATTCACCTATGCGCTCAGTCAACAGCCACAAGCCGCCGTGCACGTGGGCTGGCTCATCGCCACTGGTTTTCTCTCGCGCGACATCGTTCCGAAAATCGATTCGTGCTACAAGACTGGAATGAAAGACTTTATCATTGTGGGGCACAGCCAGGGCGGTGCCATTTCATACCTGCTCACCTCGCACTTGCGCAGCTTGCAGCAACAAAAGCTTTTGCCGGCCGATATTCAATTCAAGACCTATTGCAGTGCCGGTCCCAAACCGGGCAATCTCTATTACGCATATGAGTATGAAGCCACAACTTCAGGATGGGCCTTTAATGTGGTGAACTCCGCCGACTGGGTGCCGGAAACGCCCATCACCATTCAGACCGTGAACGACTTCAACAAAACCAACGCATTCGCGAATGCCCGGCCCGCCATTAAAAAGCTAAAGTTTCCCAAAGATGTCGTGCTGAGGCATGTTTATAATCAACTGGAAAAACCGCCGCGGAAAGCACAACGGAAGTATGAAAAGTACCTGGGGAGATTTTTGTCAAAGCTAGTGAAGAAGCAGCTCCCGGGATTTGTGGTGCCCGAATTTTATCACTCCACGCACTATGTGCGTACCGGCGCATTCGTGGTGCTGCTGGCGGATGAAGAATATTATAAAAAGTTTCCCGACAGCAAAGAAAAAATCTTTAACCACCACTTATTCGATCCTTACTTCTATCTGGCCGAAAAACTGCCCGACTGAAAAATTAAATTCATCCGCGGCAAACAAATTTGAATTTTTTGGCGTTCTTCATGTCGATGACGGGCGTCATCCGCCGTAGCCCCGCAGCGGTCCGCTGTTTCGCTGCTGTGTATGTTCCACGAAAAGAAAGGAGGTACAAATGTCTAGTCCCAATGAAATTTTATCAGTATCAATCAAGTCAACCAATCGCGCAGGTGAACTGTGTTGAAACGTGTCGATTGATGTCCTCGCGAGATTTTTGACTTGAATGATAAAATTGAATGAGGATTTTTGAAATATCCGGCCCACCAATTGGGCCGGATATTTTTTTGTTATTCATAGCGAAGTGTAGACGATGGATTGCTGATGGCAGCTTTGATGGTCTGCGAACTCACCGTGATGAGTGCCACCAGAATGGCGGCCACGGCGGCCAGCAGATAAGCCGCCAGGTTCATGTCGATGTGATAGGCAAAGGTGTTGAGCCATTGCTTCATGAAATACCACGCCACCGGCCATGCCAGCAGGTTGGCGATCAGGATCAGGATCACAATCTCTTTGGAGAGCAGGCCCAGGATGCTCGGCAC
This sequence comes from Chryseolinea lacunae, assembly GCF_016735595.1. Taxonomy (GTDB): domain Bacteria; phylum Bacteroidota; class Bacteroidia; order Cytophagales; family Cyclobacteriaceae; genus Chryseolinea; species Chryseolinea lacunae. Next base: position 204,846 of record NZ_JAERRB010000005.1, on the reverse strand, counting down.
CGAAGCACCAAGCACTTTGCGTATGCCAATCTCTTTCACGCGTTGCAGCGTGTTGAATACCGCCAGCCCAAACAAGCCGAGGCACGCAATGAAAATGGCAAGCCCGGCAAAGATGGTGAACAGTTGACTTTGTTTTTGCTCGGAGTCATAGAGCTGATGATAACGCTCGCTCAGAAACTGATAGTCGAACGGTCGCTTGGGCAGGAACTCGCGCCACACGGTTTCAACATGCGCCAGGCCTTCCTGCACATTCTTGCCGGCAATCTTCACGGCAATTCTGTTGTATCCATTTTTCCGGGGAAAGAACACCAACGGCACAATGGCCTGATGCAACGATTCGAAATGAAAATCTTTCACCACGCCCACCAGCTTTCCGGTAGTGCCCGCATAATTAAAATCCTTGTTCACACCGTCGCCCGGCGACTTCCAGCCAAATTGTTCAGCCGCAGTTTCGTTCACGATAAACGCCAGTGAGTCATCGGTCGGAACACTTTTGGAGAAACCACGTCCACCGGCCAGCGTGATGTCGAACGTGTTGAAAAATTCGTAGTCGACCACCACATACTTCGTGGTGATATTCGACGACACCAGACTGTCGCCCTTCATAATGAGCGGCGAGCCGTTGCTGTCCAGTAGTCTGCCCGTGGGAAGGCGCGACGACCGCGACGCATTTTTAATTTGTGACGACTTGGTTAGTTCGTTGTAGAACGCTTCGTAAGTAGGTTCAAGTTCATCGTAATACGGCAGCGTCACAATCTGGTCTTTGTCATACCCCAGGTCGCGCGTGTTGAGGAAGTTGAGTTGTTGAAACGTGATGGCTGTAGCAATGATGAGCACGATCGATATAGCGAACTGCGCCACCACCAGAACCTTGCGGATGGTTCCTTTTCCGCGCAGCGATCCTTGCTGTCCTTTCAACACCAGCGCAGGCTTGAACCCCGACACCACAAACGCTGGATACACACCGGCGAGCAAACCCACCAGCACGGCAAAAGCAACAAGCCCCACAAACAAGGGCCAGTTCGAAACCGGATTGAGGCTAAGGCCTTTTCCCGTAAAGGAATTTAACCACGGCAACGCCAGAAACGACAGCGCTGTTCCCAACACCAGCGCGAAACACGCAATGAGCACCGACTCGCTAAGATATTGGCTGATGAGCTGCCCCTTGAAGGCACCTACCACTTTCCGCAAGCCCACTTCTTTTGCACGCTTGGTGGCGCGCGCGGTGGAGAGGTTCACGAAATTGAAACAGGCAATAAGAATGATAAACAACCCAATCACGCCCATCATATAGACCGTGTTGATGTTGCCGTTCACTTCCAGTTCGTCGTCGAGGTGGGAACGGAGGTGAATGTCGGTGACGCGCTGCAGGAATAGGGTGGTCGACTTGGAAGCAATCCAGTCGGCGGGCACACCCCAATTGGCGCGGGCATAGTTGCCAAAATGTTTGTTGAGAAAATCGGGGAAGCGCGCTTCTACCTTTTTTGGGTCGGTGCCTTCTTCCAGCAACATATAGGTTCCAAAGGAGTTGTTGCCCCAGTTGGTTTCCAGATTTTTACGACCGTATATGTTGTCGTTCTCCAGCGTGGTGAACGACACCAGGTATTCGGGATGCCAGTGCGCTTGCGTGGGCAGGTCTTCATACACGCCGGTCACTTCCAGGTCAAACTGGTTGTTGGCGCGAAGGCGTTTGCCGATCACATTCACGTCGTCAAAAAACTTCAGGGCCGACTTCCGCGAAAGCATCACAGTGAACGGACGCTCCAGCGCTTTGGCCGGATCGCCATTCACAATTTGGAAATCAAATATTTTGAAGATGCCGGGTTCGGCAAGAAAGAGGTGATCTTCCGAGAAATTTTTTTCCAGCTTCCCGTTCTCCTCAAGACCCATCACCAACCCAAAGTTGACGGTGCGTGCCAGGACCTTGATCTCACCAAAGTCGTTTTTGAGCAAAGGCCCGATGGGCGGCGCAACGTTGGCCAGGTGAAGGTTGGGCGTGCCGTCGTCGGAAAGAAAATTGCGTGTGACACGATAGATCTGGTTGGCCGCACGGTGCTGGCGGTCGTAGCTCATTTCGTCGCGGATAAACAGGTAAATCATCACACAGCACATCATGGCCAGCGCCAGGCCGGCTATGTTGATGAAGGCCGTGAGCTTGTTCCGGAAAATGGAGCGAAGCGCTACTTTCAGATAATTTTGAATCATAGGGCAAAGGGGTTAGCAAGGATCGGGTGACTGAATTTCAACAACGTTACAAAGACCATGCATTTTGTAAAAAGATGCATTCCAGGGAAATTTTCAGGGTAGACTATTAAAAAGTGTTCGGATCTGTGCAGCGGCATGTCCGGCCATATGACGTAGAGGGATCTTCCGGGCACAGCTGGCATCCAAAGCCAACGGCGGCAGCGAGGTCATCCGGCAAATGTTTTAACTTCACTCTACCGAAACTACATGCCCATGAAGGTAACGAAAGTCAGTCTTGTCCGGAGTATTATGTTGGGATTAATCGCGTCGGTGGCGGGATGCCCGGTGGAGGCGCAAAAAACCTACTGCAATCCCATCGACATTGATTATAAATATAACTACGAACAACTGAACGACAGCATCTCGTATCGTTCCGGCGCCGACCCTGTCATCGTGAACCACAAGGGCACGTATTTTTTGTTCGTTACCATCTCGGGTGGCTATTGGCACTCCTACGACCTTTTGCAGTGGCACTATATCGTGCCCGACAAGTGGCCTATGGAGGACATGTGTGCCCCGGCCGCCATGTCGGTGAAAGACACGCTCTACCTTTTTCAATCCACCTTTGAGCAACGCCCCATTTTCTATTCGCTCGAGCCCGAGAAAGGAAAGCTGAAGTTTTACAACCGCTGGCTACCGGCCTTGCCAAAGGAAGTTGGCCCCTGGGACCCTGCGTTGTTCTACGACGAAGAGTTAAATCGCTGGTTCATGTATTGGGGCTCGTCAAATGTTTACCCGATGTATGGAAGCGAACTCGAAAAACACGCGCGCTTGCGCTACAAAGGCGACTACAAACCTATGCTCTATCTGCATCCTGAAGAACACGGTTGGGAACGCTTCGGCCGCGACCATCGCAGCAACATCAAGCCATTCATGGAGGGTGCCTGGATGACGAAGCACAACGGCAAGTATTATCTTCAGTATGGCGCGCCAGGCACAGAGTATAATGTGTACGCCAACGGCACCTATGTGGGCGACAGTCCGTTGGGACCTTTCACGTATGCACCCTACAATCCGGTGTCGTACAAGCCCGGTGGGTTTGTGACCGGCGCGGGGCATGGCAACACGTTTCAGGACAAGCATGGAAACTATTGGAACACCGGCACACCCTGGATTGCCGTGAACTGGAATTTCGAACGCCGCATCGCCATGTTCCCCGCGGGCTTCGACGCCGACGGACAGATGTTTTCCAACACACGCTTTGGCGATCTGCCCCACGCACTGCCCGACAAAAAATGGAACAACAAAGACGATCTCTTTCTCGGCTGGATGTTGCTTTCCTATCGCAAACCCGCCACAGCGTCTTCGGTGCGCGACACCTTTGCTACAGCCAACCTCACCGACGAAAACCCGCGAACATTCTGGGTGGCGAAACAAAACAAACCCGGCGAATGGATCACCGTCGATTTGGGAAAAGAACAAAGCGTGAAAGCCATCCAAGTGAACTACACGGACTACAAGTCTGATATTTTTGATAACGATTCGGCCCGAGTCTATACACAATTCAAACTTTATGCCTCGCGCGACGGCAAACAATGGGACCTCGTCGCCGACCTGTCGCGCGAAAAGAAACGCGACCGCCCCAACGCCTACGTGCCCTTGACGATGCCCGTTCGCGCACGCTACATAAAATACGAACATGGCTACGTGGCGTCGCCTAATCTCGCCGTTAGCGACTTGCGCATCTTTGGCAACGGGTTTGGAAAACCGCCGAAGACACCGGCACAATTCACCGCCGTGCGGGACGCAGATCCACGCAATGCTTTTGTGCGTTGGCAGAAAGTGCCGGGTGCTGTTGGCTATAATATTTTGTGGGGCATTGGCCGTGAAAAGCTCTATCAGACCTATCAGATTTTTGGAGACGAACCTTCTGTGAAAGAGATCCGCGCCTTGTCGAAGGGCGTGTCATACTATTTTGCAATAGAAGCTTTCAACGAGAATGGCGTGTCGCAAAAAAGCGAAACGGTTTTTGTGCCGTGAGAACAATAAAAGAAAAGGCGACTCAGGAATTTACGCGACGCTTCACAAAGAGCCAGTAGGCTGGATATGTCAACCCTGTGATGATGACAATGAGTATGAGGTTGAACGGATCGCTGATGGCAAAGCCGACAAACAACGCCAGCGTAACCAGCAAGACAACGATGGACGTGTAGGGATAGCCGCGTGCCCGATAGGGGCGGTGCAGGTTGGGTTCCGAAATTCTCAGCTTCACGAGCGCTGCAAAGCTGAAGCCCAGCACGATGAGGGAAATGAAAGCACTTAACGAAAATAACGCTTCAAACGAACCCAGCAGAATGAGCACAAACGCGAGCGCCGACGAACAAAGCAACGTGACCACCGGCGTGCCTCCTTTATTCACGAACGTTCCCTGATTCACAAAAAACTTGTCGCGGCTCAATCCAAACAGGATGCGGGGCGGAATCATCATATACGCATTGAGCGTGCTCACAAGCGATGCCACAGCCAGCACCACCACAAACGTGGCACCCGAAGATCCGAACACAACTTTTGCAGCGTCAGATGCGGGCAGCGTTGAGGTGGAGATGGAGCCGATGGGCAACACATAAAATAACGCGATGTTGAAAATCACATAGATGAGAATGACCGTGATGGCGCCGGTGAAAAGCGAACGGGGAATATTTTTTCCTGGATCTTTATCTTCTTCGGCAAAAAAACATCCCGACCACCAGCCGTCGTATGCGCCCACGATCAGCTGCATCGACTTGAGAATGGCAATGATGACACCACCCTTCAGCGGAGGCAACGGTTGGCTAAGTGCACTATGTTCGACCTTCACCAGGAAACACGCACCGATCAGCACCACAAAAAAAAGCACTTTGGCGAGACTCATGATTTGCTGCGCGATGCTGCCGCGCTGCACACCACCGAGGTGAAACAAGGTGAACACAAAAAGGAAACTCACGGCCACCAGCGATTCATAGCCGGCCATGACCGGAAACAACAGCGACAGGTATTCGCTGATGACAATACAAAAATAAGCAGGGGCTATGGCGTTGATGAGGAAGTCGAGCCAGCCAATCAGGAACCCGGCATACGTTCCGAACGCACGCATGGCATAGTTGTAGGGACCACCGGCCTTGGGCATGATGGTAGACATCTCAGAAAAGGAACTGACCCCCAGCAGCACATACGCGCCACCAAAAAGCCAGCAAAGCACAATGAGCCAATAGTTGTCGAGCAGGAGGGCGATGGTGCCCGGGGTGCGAAGGATGCCAGCACCGATGGTGCCACCAATCATCACGGCTACACCAAAGCCAACGCCGAGCACTTTTTTCAATTCGTGGCGTGCAGGTTCATTCCCGGTAATCTTTGTCATAGACGGCGGCAGTTAAGCAAACCCCGAAAGGGCGCCATCAATATAGATCAAAAACAGGATGCGACAAACGAGCCGCAGTGTTAGCGCAGGCGGCAGGCAGGTTTTGGCTGGACGAAAGCCACAGCACGTTGGACCTTCCGGAGCGGAAGACGAAGTTGGTTTTCTTTGTGAACGGCTTTGTTTTGAGAAGAAGACGGCTCGATCCGGCGATACACATAGCCCGCCAGCAAAATGATGGCTACTGCCAAAATAGTGAAAAGGAATGTTCTTTGCGATTTCATAACAATCATAGACGTTTCAAATAGGATGCCAGACCGGCGCCAAATCCATAAACGCAGTCTGCTTTGTTTTATTTTGCCCTACACGGTAGGTTATATAATCATGAAGCCTTTCTGCGCCATTGGGATTGGAAAGTGGTTTCCCTATCTTTCCCTTAGCATTAACCCGAAACATCATGGCCTCCAAACGTTTTTTGAAGATCAGCTTTCCCATTCTGCTGGTCGTGGGCGTCTACTTTCTCGGTCCGGAGCCGGCCCAGCCTAAACTGACCCTGACCATGCCTGTGGTTCCCGCCGAACCCGCCGCGCTGGTCGATTTTGTGAAGAACAACGACGCCAAACACAAACTGAAGCCCGACAACGAAGGCCGCATCGAATGGCGCGACAGCGTGCCCCAACGCACCGAGTATGTGCTGGTGTACCTGCACGGCTTTTCGGCCAGTCCCATGGAGGGCGAATCCATTCACCACCGTTTCGCAAAAGCGTTTGCCTGCAACCTCTACATTCCCCGACTGTCAGACCACGGCATCGATACAACGGAAGCCCTGTTGAATTTCACGGTTGATCGTGTGTGGGAAAGTGCGAAAGAAGCCTTGGCCATCGGCAAACAACTGGGCGACAAAGTCATTCTCATGAGCACGTCAACCGGGGGCACCCTGGCCCTGAAGCTCGCCGCCGAATATCCCAACGACGTCTATGCCCTCATCAACCTTTCGCCCAACGTGGCCATCAACAATGGCGCGGCATTTCTGCTCAACAACCCCTGGGGATTGCAGATCGCGCGCGTAGTGCAGGGCGGAGACTATGTGGTGAGCGATAAGCCAAACGACTTTCCGGAATATTGGTATAACAAATACCGTCTCGAAGCCACCACCCAACTGCAGGAACTCATTGAGGAGACCATGACCGACGAGCTTTTTGCACGCGTGAAACAACCGTCGCTTTCTGTTTATTATTACAAAAACGAAAAAGAGCAAGACCCCACCGTGAAAGTGAGCGCTATACTGGACATGCACAAGAAGTTGGGAACACCCGAAGACATGAAAGCGGCTGTGCCCATTCCCAACGCGGGCGTTCATCCCATCGGGTTCGCCAAAAAATGCAAAGACTTTGAAGGTGTTTATGCCGCCGTTGAAAAATTCAGCATAGAAAAATTGAAACTGGTCAAGCAATAGCCTGACACGTTTCCCGGCGTAAAAGTCCCTAGACTTAGCTTCTCAAAAATTCTTCTGCCTTCACCAGGTCGTCGGGCGTGTCGATGCCAAACGTTTCTTTTGTCGTTTCCACCACTTTGATTTTGAAACCGTTTTCAAGCCAGCGCAACTGCTCCAGCGATTCTGCTTTTTCGAGCGAGGATACAGGAAGCTGTGTGAGCTTGTGCAGCACGTCGGCGCGATAGGCATACATGCCCACGTGTTTGTAGAAGGTATGTTTGCCTATCCAGTTTTCGCGGCCGATGTTCCGGATGTGGGGGATGGGCTCGCGGCTGAAATAAAGCGCTTCACGCGAAGTGTTGAGCACCACCTTCACTTCGCTGGGGTTAAACAACTGCTCGGGGTCGTCCACAATTTTGATGAGTGTGGCGATTTCTGTTTTGCCGTCGAGCGTGGCGGCGAGCAGGTCTATCTGGTCGGGCTCAATAAAAGGTTCGTCGCCCTGGATGTTGATCACGTAGTCAAAGCTTTCGCCTTGTGCGGCCAGGGCTTCATAGCAACGGTCGGTGCCGCTGGCGTGGTCTTCGCGCGTCATGCAGGCGTGGCCGCCAAAGGATTTCACATGGTTATAGATGTCTTCATGGTCGGTGGCCACCACCACTTTCGAAAGTGACGTGGCGCGCTGGGCTTGTTCACACACGCGCTGGATCATGGATTTGCCAGAAATGGATACAAGGGGCTTTGCATGAAATCGCGACGACGCATAGCGTGCGGGGATCAGTCCGATAATCTTCATCTGAAATTACGTTAAGGGTTCGGAGAGCGTTTGAGTTTGGAGTTCGAGGGCTTGTCTCACCTGTAGGCTGGAGCCGGTTTCACTAATCACTTCCACCGTAGTGCCGCGTTCAATGTATTCGCCCCGCGTGAAGGCATCATACTGTTGACCATCGATGGTCACCTTACCACTGGGACGAAGCACCGTGTGGGCCACGCCGCTTTTGCCGCGCATTGATTGTTTGTTGAAGTTGGTGTTGTAGCCTTCGCTGCTGTCCTGGGTGTCGGTCAGAGCCACGCGTTTGTAGAAGCGTGTGCTGGCCAGTCGCGCGCCGCCCACAAAGAACAGCACCACGCCTCCCAGTAGCCCGCCCGTGGCGGCGGCCAGCGCAATGATGATGTCGTTCATGCGCACAAATTCAAAATCGAAATCTTTGTTGTTGATCATGATCAGCACCAGCGAACCGATGGTGAGCACGAGGCCCGCAATGCCGGCCACCCCAAACCCCGGAATCACAAAGATCTCCGCGGCAATGAGGCTGATGCCCACAAAGAAGGCAATGATCTCCCAGTTTTGGGCAAGGCCGTTAAGGTAGTAGGGCACCAGGTAAAGCACCAATGCGATCACAGCGGCAATGCCGGGAAAGGTTGCACCCGGCGCCTGCATCTCGAAATAGATTCCGGCCAGCACAATGAGAATGAGCACACCGCTGATGAAGGGATTGAGAAAGAACGCCACGATACGGTCGGCCGTGCTCAATTCAAATTTGTCGATCGTATAATTTTTGATTCCGTTCCTGGCGAGAATTTGTTCTACGGAGGTCACTTGTCCTTCGCAATAGCCATGCTGAATGGCCTCCGATGTCGAGAAGGTGATGATCTGTCCTACTTTCTTCACGCCTTCAAGTTCCACTTGTTCGTCTACCATGCCCTCGGCAATGGTGGGATTGCGTTTGTTCACTTCGGCGGTAGAGCGCATGATGGAGCGCATATACGATTGATATTTGTCGGGCGCCTTTTGGCCGCTGCCATCCACCACCGTGGCGGCACCAATGCTGGCCCCGGGCGACATGTAGATGCTGTCGCATGCAATGGAGATGAGGGCGCCGGCCGATGCGGCGTCGGAGTTGATGAACACCCACACGGGCTTCTTCACGTTCAGTATTTTGTCGACAATGTCTTTGGCGTCTGTGAGCACACCACCATAGGTATCCATTTCGATGATGATGATGTCGGCTTCTGTTGTTTCGGCATGTTCGAGCCCCAGCGACACGGAGCGCATCATGCGTGGATCGATTTCGTCTTTAATGTCCATCACCATCACCCGGGTCTGTTTGGCCGGGGTGGTGTGTTGGGCGTGGAGTGAAATCAGCGGCAACACAAAAAAGATGAGGGTAGTCACTTTTTTCATGATGTTCATGGGGCGCGGGTGGATCAGGCATCCGGTTTAAATTCCGTGAATTCGGAATTCCTGTTTTAATTTGCATAAAATTAAAGATTTAAACCGGTTGGGGCGCAGCATCGAATTTAACTTTTCCCATGTTTTTGACGGCGTGATCTGGAACACCAGCGTTTCCGAAAACAGCGAAATCATGGTGCTGGAAGTGCGCCGCCACGACGTGCAGCAGGTTTCGTTTTCAGCCCTCGAAACCCGCACCGGCCGCCAGCTCTGGAAGAACCTGACCTTCGACGAACCCTGGTGGATCAGCCTGGCTGCCGTCACAAACCACACGGTGATCTTCACCCTCTATCTGGAAACAAACAACCCCGACCGCAAAGGCATTATGGCCTACGATCTTTTCGAAAAAAAGATCATGTGGTTTCACAACGACTTCGCACTCACCACGGTGGGCAATGGCCAGGTCAGGGGCATGGCGTCCAAACACGGTGTCCGCGAGGTGGTACTGGCCGTGGCGACTGGTCAGGAAGTGAAACCTTTAGCAGACATTGCGGAACCGGAGAAAACGGAAGTTGCCCACCGGCCCCATCAATATCCCGCAGACCATGCCTACTTCCACACGGTGAAAACATTTTTGGAGACTACATTCAATTTATCGCCCGTGGTAGCGTTGGAATACCTGGAACATGATTCTCTGATTTTTATCTCGTTTTATCTCGGTGAAAAAGAATTGGCGAACCATTTGCTGGTGCTATCCGACGGAGGTGAGGTGGTGTTGAAAGAAAAATTAGACGAAGCACTGAAAGGAATCGGTCTGGATACTTTTTTCCTCCTCGCAGGTTCCGTATTTTTCGTGAAGAATAGAGTAGAGTTGGATAGTTACAAGATTGTATGATTAACGAACTGATTTTAGCGGGTGTCTCATTTTTTCATCCGCACGTACAGCAGAAGGATTCCATAGGCACAGAAACCATCAACGGGAAAATTTTCGTCCTCCACCAGGTGGGCGAGAAAGAAACCCTATACGCCATATCCAAGCGCTATGGCGCCACGGTTGACGCCATTGTGCAGGCCAACCCCGGTGCCGACGCAGGCCTGGAAATTGGCCAGGTGCTCAAAGTGCCCTACACACCCAAAGCAACCGCTCCCCGCAAGGCCGACGGAACCACACACGTGGTGGCCGCGAAAGAAACGATGTTTTCTATCGCCCGCCAATACGGCATCACCGTCGACGAGCTAAAACAGTGGAATAACCTTACCGACAACAACCTGTCCATAGGTCAGGAGATTGTTGTGAAAAAGGGGGCCACTCCGCGTCCAGTCACCCCAACCCAGCCGCACACCACGGCAACGATAACCGTTACCCCGACTCACAAGGGAACACACGTGGTGGCCGCCAAGGAAACCATGTTCTCCATCTCGAAGCAATATGGCATCACCGTGCAGCAGTTGAAAGACTGGAACAAGCTGGAAGGAAACGAAATCAGCATTGGTCAGGAATTGCAAGTTGCTGCTCCGACCGGAACAGCGGAGGTAAAGGTTACACAGCCGCCAGTAGCCGAAGTGAAAAAGGATCCCATAAAAGAACCTGAAATCAAGAAGGAACCGGAGGCGAAAACGGAGATAAAGACCGTAACGCCTGTGGTCGTCGCACCACCCAAGAAGGAGACAACCCCTGCACCGAGCATCACGATATCAGAATCGGTGAAGAACAGCGACGAGATCGTGCAAACCGGTCTGGCCGAACTGATCGAAGGCACCGATGGCAACCGAAAATACCTCGCGCTCCATCGCACTGCACCCGTGGGCACCATCCTGAAAGTGAAAAACGAAATGAACAACCGCGAAGTGTTTGTGCGCGTGATGGGCAAACTTCCCGACACCGCCCTCACCGACAAACTGGTGATCCGCATTTCGAAATCGGCCTACGACCGCCTTGGCGCCATCGATCCGAAATTTCGTGTAGAGGTGACGTATTATAAGTAACACCGCCACACAATAAATTCAGGCATTTTTCTTTTACCTGTGGGAATGACCTTTGGCAAACAATGGACATCGCCCCCTGCATGAAACAAATTCTATTTTCAAGAATACGCCGGGTCGTATTTCTGCTGTGCCTGACCGTGTCAACGCTTCAGGCACAAAATCTGGTGACCAACCCAGGCTTTGAGGAATTTTCTGCATGCCCCGGCGGCTATGCACAGCATCAGACGGAGTTTAAGGCAATAGGATGGTATTCGGCCACCGCCGGCACTCCCGATCATTTCCACGGCTGCAGTCGCGGCGAAGGCGGCGTGCCCTACAACTGGGCCGGCGTGTCGCAAGCCTACGAAGGCAATGGCTATGCGGGCATCTATGCCTGGATGGACAACGGAAAAAACTACCGCGAATACCTGCAATGCACGTTGATCACACCCCTGGTGAAAGACTCCACCTACCACATCGAATTTCACTACAAGCTCGCGTCCTATTCTGCCTACGCCATCGACCGCATGGGGCTCCACCTCACCGATACACTTCGCAAAATCACAAACGACCGGGTGTTGCGCACCAGACCCGTGCTCTCCGTCATTCAGGACTCAGCCTTAACCAAACGAACCGGCTATTGGGAGAGCGGGGCGCTGGACTATCGCGCGCGGGGCGGTGAACAATATCTTCTGATCGGCAATTTCTTTTTGGATGATGAAACACGGTTCTACAAAATTCAATTCCAGTCCGTCCAGCAGGAGATGCTTGCAAACGCCGCCTACTACTACATCGACGATGTGAGCGTGACCTCGAAATATGCCGGCGCAAATCTGTTGCTGGCCAACGTCACGCCCACGTTCACTACCGAGCGGGTTCGCTGGAATACAAACTATGTGCTCCGGAACATCCGCTTCGAATTCGATAGCCACAAACTGCTGGCTTCATCGTTCGAACAACTCGACATGCTGGTGGGTTGGCTGGAAGAACACCCTGAAGCCCGCATTCAACTCGCAGGCCACACCGACGATGTGGGTGGCGATCGTTACAACAACGCGCTCTCGTTGGCCCGCGCCAAAACCGTGGCCGCCTACTGCACATCGCAGGGTATTGCGTCCACACGCATCGAGACCTTTGCCTATGGAAAGCGCAAGCCGCTGGTGGATGCAACAACTGAAGCAGCCCGCAGTGTCAATCGCAGGGTGGAGGTCACGTTTGTGAAGGAGTAGAATTCCCTTTTTTCGAAGACACCTTTATGAAGCGACGCCGGACGATCGGGTGAATGTGGTCGCGTGGTCTTCGCGCCAGGCGGCGAGTCGTTTGTTCATCAGCGAAAACCACACTGGGGGAAACAGCGCGAGAATGATCATGGTGGGATAGCCAAACGGAAGTTGTGGACTTTCGTCGTAGTGATTCAATACCTGATAGCGTTTGTGCGCATACGCGTGATGGTCGGAGTGCCGTTGCAGTTGAAACAGGAAGAAGTTGCTGATGAGGTGACTCGCGTTCCAGGAATGAAGCGGGTTCACGCGCTCATATTTTCCGGGAGCGATCTCGCGTCGAACGATGCCATAATGTTCCACATAGTTCACCAGTTCCAGCAGTGTGAAGGCAAAGAAGCTTTGTGCGAAAAAGAAGGCGGGAACCTGCCACACGAAATGTCCGGCGCGATAGCTGAAGGCAAATGTCAGCACGCCACAAAACACCACGGGCAAAACAGCAAACCAAAGCATTTCATTCTTCACACTCCAGGTGCTGTGCTGTTTCCGGTGCAGCGACTCCTTCTCAAGGTTCCAGGCATGTGCATAGCCTTTAAACACGGAACGAACCCAAAAGTGATAGAACGGCTCGTCTTTGCGCGCCGTGGCGGGATCGGCCGGAGTGGCCACGGCCACATGATGGCCGCGGTTGTGTTCGATATAAAAGTGGCCATAGCAGACTGTGATGAGCAACAACTTGCCATAAAACCGTTCGAGTGCCGATTTCTTGTGACCCAGCTCGTGCGCCACCGTGATGCCGATGCCACCCGTCACCAACGAAAAGCTGATCACAAACCCGATGCCTTCCACAGCGGTGTCGATCTTCCCGGAGGTGACAGCATATGCACCCCAAACCAAAAACGCCACCTGGAAATAGGTCCACACGTATGTCACAAAGCGATAGTAGAATTCTTCACCCACAACTTTGGCGTTGGTTTCGGGCACGTTCGAGGTGTCGGTGCCGAGCAGCTGATCAATGAAGGGGAGGAGCAGGAAAGAAAAAACGATTGGAAGAAAATTCCAGAGGTTACCGAGGTAAAATCCCCATACTGTTAGCGCCGGAATGATGAAGGCGGTGAAGAAGCCGATCTTGCGCAGCATCGTTTTCATACACCGAATGTAGCGAAAAAATCTGAGGGGCTATTCGACCGAAACCATCTGAAACAAGGGCTTCAGTTCCAGCGAATCGCCGTGGTTGATCTCTTTGAGGTCGGCTCTGTTTTTATCGAGGAAGGTATTGTAGCGGGCCGTAATCAGGTCGTATTCGGCGCGATAGTTATTCACGCGCTGGTCGGCCATCCGGATGTCGTCTACCAGTTTTTGAAGCGTGGTGTTGTACGTAAATTCTGCTTTGGTTTCGGCCATGCTGATGAGCTCGGTGATGAGGGATGTTGAAGCGAAATCATATTCCTCCACAACATCGGCATTGCCCATGGATTTTTGGGTGTAGCGCAGGCGGCTCAGTTGGTTGAGACGCTCTTCGTATTCTTTCAGCTGTTCGCGTTTGTCGGGCGTAGACACAATCAGTTCATGCAACAGGTTGTGCATGGCGCTCACCTTCTGGTTGTCGTCGTTGATCATCATATTCCACGACTGAAGCATGCTGTCCTGCAAGGCCAGGTAGCTGTCGGTAAGCGAATCGATCCGGGTAAACGTGGTTTCTGGGCCTTCCGTTTTTTTCTCCCCACAGCTCATCACCACCATTCCGCAACTGGATATAAAAAGACTCAGAAAGATAGTTCTCATGTTATACGTTGGACTCCTGTTGTCGAATACGTTGTAAAGAAAAGAAATGTTATTTGGGTTTTGGGCGGTTTGTAAGATATGTAGGTTTTTTTGCGATTTTAAAGGGGTTTGAATTGCTCAAACGCCTCCTTGCAATCGTAGCAATAGTGGATAGACCTGCACAGGGTTGGCCCAAAGGTATTTTTCAGCGCCGTGTGAGTGCCTTCGCAGCGCGGGCAGGGCACATGCTCAAGCACCTCCAGGTCGGTGACAAGTTGCGCCTGTGGGGGTGGCGCCAGGCCGAATTGTTTTAATGCCGCACGGCCCTTTTCCGAAATCTTGTCAGACGACCAGGGGTCACGAAAGTTCACGGTAATGGTCACGGCCTTTGCGCCATGCTGTGTCAACACCTCGGTGATCTCATGCTTCATCATATCCAATGCGGGGCATCCTACAAATGTAGGCGTCATTTCAACGGCCACGCGATCATTGTCCACAGTCACACCCGTGATCACGCCAAGGTCAACAAGCGACAACACCGGTATCTCCGGGTCCTTCACCGTCTCCAGCCAGTGGTATATATCGCGTTGGGTCATCGTGTTCATATCAGGTATAAGCGATCTCAAACGAACCTGGGAAAATCTGATTGAGGTGATGTTTCATGTGTTTCACATAGTCCTGGGCAAGCCACTCCAGCGTGCGCAATTGCGTGCCGTCTTTGCTGGTGTTGCACTGGCGTCCGTAGTTTTCGGCGGGCATGGTTTCAAGAACCGTACACAGCTGGTGATTTATGAGTTTCCACAGGACGATCACGTCCTCCTGCGGCGCATGACCATAGGCGTTTGCATACACCCAAAAGTCTTGATGATAAACAATGTGCGGCGGAAAGGGTTCGTATTGTCCGCAAATAAACCGGCGAAGGTTGTTGTGTGCCGAGTCGATGAGATGGCCCACCACTTCTTTTTTGCTCCACTTGTGCGGCAACGGTTTCACCGAAAATTCGGATTCGGGTATGGCACTGAATTTTGCCGTGTAGTCTTTGATGAGCTGCCGTAGTTCGTCGATCGTAGGTTTCATTCCTGTGTTGATTGCCTGTTTATCCTTCGTGAAATTTTTATGTTCTTCTACTTCAAATGTACTCACCACGTGGCCGATGGATCGATGCGCAGCACTTCGCTCATTTCGTTCAGCAACGGTGCAAGGTGCTCGCTATGCCGGCCGCCGCGCCCGCCCAACACGGCCTGCTGCAACGACCACTCGGGTAGCTGCAATTGTGTCGATGCCAGCACTTCCGCGACTTTTGCCATCCATCGTTCCTGCAATTGCCTTTCGCCGGCAAACACGCCCGTGTCGATCAGCGTTTGCTCGTAGGGCGATGCTTCGAAAATGCCCAGTGCATAAGGGAGCGCGAACGACATTGCATGTTGCAAACGGGAAATGCTCTCTTCGGTTGCCGAACCCAGTTGTTTTATCCACGTGTTGGCGTGAAGCGTGTGATAGCGCAGCTCGCCGTGGATTTTGCGCGCCAGTTGTGCCAGCGGAACGAACGAGGAATCGCGCAGCATTTCGAAACGGATCATTTCGGCCGTGTCATACAAAAAATGCCGCACGAGGCTGAAATCGTATTCGCCGTTGGGCAACTCCACCAATATGCAATTGTGAAATTTTTCTGCGGAACGCAAAAACGCGATCGTGTCGGGTGCTTGTTCCCCCAGCGAATGCAGCAACGTATACAGCGCCTGGCTGTGTCCAACTTTGTCTTGCGCCATCGATGAGAATGCAATGTCTTCCTCCAGCAAAGGACCAAATCCCGTCCATTCCGAATTCCGGTGGCCGAGTATGAGTTGGTCGTCAGCCATTTTATAAAGCAGTTCAATCAAGGCTTCATTTTCCATCGTGTTGAGTTTATTGTCAGGTGGTGCGCTCTAAAAATTCTTTCAGCTTGTCGCCGCCTTTGTAGTCGGAGGCGTCGCGGAATTTTTTTTCCGGAAGCGTCGTCCAAAAATCTTTTTCTTCGGTGCTGGTGAAACGGATGTCGCGCGTTCGTGCCGCCCACAGATTGATGACCACAGCCCCGGCGGCAAACAACGATTCGGCCTGAGCCATGGCGGCCTGTGCACTAGTGGCTTGCACCTTGCCGACATGCGTGTGTTGTTTGCCACGTTTTGCTAGCGCGAAGATCTCATACGATTCTTGTGTGCCTCCCGCGGAAGCTTTGTTCAAAAGGGTAAACACATGTTCACCTTGGTCGGCAAACGGCGAAACGGCAACGTGTTGTGTCAGCACCACAAACAGCGATGTGCAAACAAAACGTCGCGTAAAGGTTTCTTTGGCCAGAACATAGGCCATCTCCAGGTTAGGTGCGTGCACGGCGCCTTCATGCTGAAAAGGTTTCCCTTCTTTGGGTTGCACAAACACTTCGAACGTGCCAAACTGATCCAGTGGCGGTTTGGACTGGGGTTGTTCGGGAATGCCGATTTCGGGTAGGCGCTCAACGCGGGGATCCAGTGATTTCAATTTTTTCTTTTGGTTTAGAAACGGTTTCGGGGTTGTGCCAGGGTGCCTTTTCCATTGACGGTTTCCGTTCGTGTACTTTTAAAACTATACGCTGCCAATTGTTGTTACTTTTCCACCACCACCAAGAAGTATTATGAAATACCTCGACTTTTTATGGGCTCTGGATCTTCTTTATAGGTATCATCCGAAATATCACTCCAACGAATTGCTGTTGTTGGCCGATGATATTCTGAAGTGGATCAACAATGAACTGCCGGAAGATAGTAGCAGCCTGATCTATTTGAAAAGCTGTTTCGAATCGCCCTACGATGCATTCACCGCCGTTTGGAAAGAAGTATTGTTGCTGGCCGGACCTTTTTCACGGTTGAATTAGGTTGGACAGTCATCATCACGCCAGCGGCTCGACGTAGGCCATTTTCTCCGATCGCAGCGCCTCGCGCACCCACCGTCCGCGTTCCTCGGCCACTCTGCGCACTTCCAATCGCTCTTTGTTGCACGGTCCATCGCCATTGATCACCCGTTTAAACTCTTCCCAGTCGGGTTCTGTATAGGACCATTTTCCCGTGTCGGTGTTTTTCTTCAGGGCCGGGTCGGGCACCGTGAAGCCCAGTTCCCATATTTTAGGCACATACATATCCAGAAACTGATTTCGGGTATCGTCGTTGGTCGACATCTTCACCTTCCATTTCATGAGGGTTTGGGTGTGTGCCGAAATCTTGTCGGAAGGGCCAAAGAAATGCATCATAGGAGCCCACCAGCGGTTGATGGCTTCCTGAAACATGGCCCGCTGTTGTGCTGTGCCCGCGGCTAGAAAAATAACGCAGTGGTGGCCATACTTGAGGTGAAACGATTCCTCTGCACAGATCCGCTCTAACGCACGGCAATAGGGCCCATAGCTTCCTTTGGCGTTGGCCAGCTGGTTCACAATAGCACCCGCGTCCACCAGCCACGAAATGAAACAGGCGTCGGCCCAGGTGAAGGCCGGGTAGTTAAAGATGTTGGAGTATTTGGATTTGCCCGTGATGAGGTCGTGGATCATTTCCTCACGTGTTTTGCCGAGGGTTTCGGCGGCGCTATAGAGCAACTGCGCGTGGCCCACCTCGTCCTGAACCTTGGCCATGAGAGCCAGCTTCCGTTTGAATCCGGGGGCCCGGGTGATCCAGGTGCCCTCGGGCAATGCACCAATAATTTCGCTGTGTGCGTGTTGCTCAATCATCCGGATGAGCTGCTTGCGATAGAGCTGCGGCATCCAGTCCGACGGTTCGATTTTTTCGCCCCGGGCAATGCGGGCTTCAAAGGCGGCCAGCTTGCCAGGATCTTCTTCGGCCAGACCGTCGTTTTTTATGCCTTCGAATGTGTTTCCTCCACCGTACATGATTTTCTACAAGTTAAAATGAAAAAATCGCGTCGCCGGATAGCTTCAAAATAGGAAGACCATCCGCCGATAAATATCAGCGATTTTACAACATTAAAACGTTTGAACCAAACGATTGTTAGCCATTGGGTGGCGCGAGGTACTATGCCTTTTTGAGACCGTTCACCAGCATGTCGGCAAGTTGGTCGCCGAGGGCCTGGGGATCGATAGAGGAATCCGGATCATACCACATGGGCATCCAGTTGAGTGACGAGAAAAGCGTCATCACGGCAAGTTTCTTGTCGATGGTGTTTTTGAATTCGCCGGTGCGCACACCGTCTTCGATGATGGTCTTGAAACGGTTGATATAGTTGATGCGCAGGAGCAGGAAGTCGCGCAGATAGGGCTCGCTGAGGTGACGGTGCTCGTTCATGAAAACCGCCGATGCCGTCAGGTCCTTTGCCATCACCTGGATGTGCCCGATAATTCCATTGCGTAATTTCTCGCTGGCCGGAACGTGTTGCTTTTCCACTTCCTCAAGCGATTTCCGGAATTCTGCCGCCATGTCGAAGCAAAGGCTGCGGAGAATTTCTTCTTTGGATTTTATATGCGAATAAAGGCTTGCAGCCTCTATGCCCAGCAGTTGGGCGAGGTCGCGCATGGAAGCCGCTGCATATCCCTTGTCTTTGAAGAGTTCTGCGGCCTTCCGGATGACTTGTTCCTTTCTTGAAAGATTAGCGATGGCGTCTGACATACTCATTAAATAACTTAAAGTTAGAAAATTAATCTGTAATGAGCGTGAAATCTTGAAATGATACTTGACGATTGAAGATCAAGTGTTTCAACCTCTACATCCACAAACAATCGTTAGTAGAAAAAAATCCCCGGATGACTTTTGTCACCCGGGGATTTTTATGTCTTGATGCGATGTATTCTCTAGAAAATAACGCCGAAGCTAAAGGCATTCAGTGCAGGGCCGCGGCCTTCCGAAAACAACTCGTTCATATCGTAGTTGAAGAATAAATCGGTGGAGCGATAACCAATTTGCAGTCGCGCACCATAGCGCACATTGTTGAGGTAAAAGCTGTCGCGTTGTTTGTCTTTCTCACGACCACCGTCGTTGTACACAAGCTTGGAGTGACTGCCCACACGATAGCCGATGTAGGGACCAAGGCCGATGCGAAACGAGTTGCCATAGCCTTCCCAGATTCTCGCCTTGCGACTGTGATCGCCAAAGTCGATGACCGGCACCAGCGACGCCGTGATGTATGACGCGGTGAGTTTGCTTTTGATGAAGTGCACGTCGCGGGTGTCTTCGGCAAAGTGTACACCGGCGTCGTCTTTCACCATCACCACGTTGTCTTGTTGAAACTTGAAGTTATACCAGTTCATGCCGACGCCCCATTCGAGAAAGAATTTTTTTCCAAGACGTGTGCGTTGAATAGACGAGAGACCTACATACCACGATCCCCAGGGGCGAACGGAATACAGTTCGTTGTTGCTGTCGGGGAATTTTCCGTTTTGCAGATAGTTGTTGGTGCCCAATTCGAAGTTGAACGATTGCCACGTGCGTCCCCAGCGGTTGTTGTGACCGTTCCAGTTGTCATTGTCATCATCATCGTCGTCGTCATCGTCGCTGCTGCTGTCGGTGTTCCAGTCTTCGGTTGTCGCGGCCACGTCG
Organism: Chryseolinea lacunae; assembly: GCF_016735595.1. Taxonomy (GTDB): domain Bacteria; phylum Bacteroidota; class Bacteroidia; order Cytophagales; family Cyclobacteriaceae; genus Chryseolinea; species Chryseolinea lacunae. Next base: position 185,159 of record NZ_JAERRB010000005.1, on the reverse strand, counting down.
TTGGTTTTGGTCGTGTCTTTCGCGAGGGCAGAGGTGTCGTTCTTCTCCAGTTTCACCAGAATGTCCTGGAAGAGTTGCTGGAAGTCATAGTGCTTCAGGATGTCGAGATCTTTCCGGTCTTTCACCGTGAAGATCACGCGGCTGGTTTTGGCCAGCTCCACAATCACGGTGTCGCTTTTTTGTTGGGCTTGTCCTGCGGTAAAGATGGCGCCGAGTAGTATGGTTAAAATCCAATTTCTGTTCATAGTCATTTACTTGTTTTGTCCACGTTTTTCACTTTTAAAATTCAGCGCGAGAATTTCATTTTTCTTCTGTCTCAGTTCGCCAAACGGATCCTGATTGTTTTTCAGGTCGTCTGCTTTCTTCAACAGCTTCTGTAACGTAGATGACTTCTTTTCTCCGGAGGTTGCATCGGCCAATGCTTTTTTATCGAGATACCCTTCAGACTCGATGGCGGTGACGGTGATCGTGATTTTTTTCGGAGCACTCTCTGCTACGACCGGCGCAACATCGGGCGTGGCGGTGGCAACCGTTGCCGTATTGTTAGTGAGCGGCTCAGACACAACGTCCAGGGTAGGCGCCTGTTGATCTTTGGGAGCAGCTGCGTTTTGTGCCACGGTCTGTTCGGAAACCACGGATTGATTTGGCACCGAAATATTTTTCCGGTGCTGTGGTTCGGGGTGTGACGATGTTTGTTTTTTGGTCTGTGCTAATTCTTTTCTGATGTGCGCTTCGGTTGTTTTTTCCGGCATCGTTTCAGATGGCGTTGCTTGTGGTTTTGCCTGATCGGGTTGTATTGTTGTTGAAGGTGCAGGTTGTGTTTGATCGGCAAGCGCCGGCACGTCGGTTGCTGTATGCGTTGTTTTCCACAAGGTGAAGCTCACCAGGGCCACGAGCAGGAGCGACGCGGCTATTCTCCACCAGATTCCTCTAGTTGTTTTTTTTTCCAAGCCCGCCTCAATCTTGTCCCACGCGCCACTGGGCGCGGGGTGCTGGTAGTGTTCCAGCTTATCGCGGAAAAATTTGTCAGGTTGCTGATTCATCGCTTCTTAAATTTTTGTTCTCCACCCAATCTTTATCCTGTAGTATTTTTTGCAAATACACGCGGGCACGGCTCAGCTGTGACTTTGACGTGTTTTCACTGATTCCCAGTTGTTCGGCAATTTCTTTGTGAGAGTATCCGTCGATCGCGTAGAGGTTAAACACAATGCGGTAGCCGGTTGGCAATTCCTGGATCATTTTCAGAAGATCCTCGGCTTCGAGGTGGTCGCTCAGACTGTTGTAGTCCGGTTCGCGGTCGGCCTGTTCCAGGTCTGTTTCCAGATACATGGAACGGTTTCGCCGGAGAAAAGTGAGGGCCTCGTTCACCACGATGCGGCGAATCCACCCCTCAAAGCTTCCTTCGCTCTTAAATTGTCCAATTTTGTCAAAAACCTTCATAAATGCCGTCACAAGGATGTCTTCGGCCTCCATCGAATCTTTCACGTAGCGATAGCAGAGGCCGTACATTTTCGACGAATAGGTGTCATACAGAAGCCGCTGGGCGCTGCTGTCGCGCCGGAGGCATCCTTTAATCAGTTCGTCTTCTTTTGCCCGGTAAATTTTGAATTGCATTTAAAGGTTCTCGCCACTAAGATGCACGCTTTCGGCCAGGGGTTGCGTGAGGCTGAAGAAATTTCTTCCGTTGTCAAAACCCTGAAAAAAGGCCTCCTCGCCACCTTTCCGGTAAGTTCCGAAAAGGTGGCGAGGAGAGCAAGGTAGCGCATTCTAATGGAGCACGAGGCTGATCAGGTATGCGAGAATGAGGAGCAGAAAAATTATCATAACTGTTCGGGGTTAGTCTTTTTTAACAACCGCGGGGTTGCCTCGATAATCCACGTCGCTGGCCAGCCCTTCTTCAATTTCCAGGTTTCCGCTCACGTTCACTTTCGCGGAAGAGGCGCCATTCACTTCTACTACGGCATCCTGAACTTCCAGGTTGTAGGCGCGCAGCTTGGAGGCGAACAGAATTTCTGCATCCAGGTTGTGCGCCCTACCCGACAATTCCACTTCCGATTTGCCGGTGAGTTCCATCACCAGGTTTTTCACATTTAAGTCGCCGCGCACTTTCACGGGACCGCGCACTTCAAGGCTCATGTTTTCGCTCTCGAAGTTTTCGAACTGCACTTTCCCGTAACCTTCGGCTTCTATTTTTTCAAGCTGCGGCATGGTGATGTTGATGCGCATCTCGTCGATGTCGACCATCTCAGAATTCCACTTGAATTTCTTTTTGGATTCGTAGCGGATCACCAGGGCATCGCCCGAGCGGAAGATTTTATACTTGCTCTTTTCATTGTCCGGGCCGATCATTTCCACAGCATAGTCGTCGCCACGCTTCACATGTACATCAAACATACCGCTGATCTCAAGCTCGTTGAAGTCGCGCAGTCCAAACTCGTCGGCAATCTGATTTTCTTCTTCTTCCGACTTGGGACACGTTTCGCACACCAGGCCCTTTTCCGTCATTGTCCAGGTGAAGCTGTCGCGTTTTTCTTCGTCCACATATTGGGAGATGAAGCGACTGACATGCTCGTCCATGATGAAGGGGAAATTGTAGGGGATGTAGAGTGTCATATCGAGGCGTTGTGCACGAAACACGGCGTCGTCGGTGAACTGAAGGTTTGAATCGAACGTAACCGTTGAGTCTTGCACATCCACGTTGTAGGAAACCATGTGTGCATTTTCGATGGCTTTCTGTTTTGTGGCGCCCTGCGCTTTGAACGTTTGCACCAGTTTAAAATCTGTGCCCGTATAACCCTTCAAGGTGAGGTGTGTGACGTGGTAATCGTCCATGCCCACTTCGTTTATTTTCAACACAGCGGTTTTGCCGTGGATTTTAAAGGTCTCTTCCGTTTTATATTCGCCTTCTTCCTTGAAAGAGTAGACAATTTTCGGGATGCCAACACTCAGCATGGCAACGCTCACAAAGAAGAGGACAAACATGGTCCATCCCACGGTGGGTCCGAACACATATTTCTTGGCCACGATCGACGATCCCAGCAAGGTGATGAACACCGCGGGAATGATGGTGCCTAAGAAACCGGCCAACACAATCCAACCCGAGAAACTGTTGGTGAACACCTGCAGGGGCAGGCTTGTTTCAGCAGGGCCCATGCCTGGCCACGAGAACGCAGTTGCCGAGAACAACCCGATCATCACACCGCCCACAACAATGGCCGCCAGCATGAACGAGATGCCGATGATGATCACGATGATGCCAATGGCCACGCGGATCACTTCAACGAGGGGCACCAGAATTTTGCCCAGCACACTCAACAACAACCCGATCAGGCGAAAGGGAAACAACAGGATCTTCGTAGCAGTTGATTCTTCTTTATCGGTCTCGCCCAGATTTTTCTTGATGTTCGATTCGATGTTGGAAAGGGTTACGGGCTCGCCCTGCATTTCCATGCGGTCGGTGATGCTCTTGGCTTCGGGCAACGCGATCCACAGAATGATGTAGATGATGAAGCCCACGCCAAAGAAGATGGTGAACAGCACGAACAGCAGACGCACCGCCACGATGTCCATTCCAAAAAACGCGGCCACGCCACCCGACACACCGCCGATGGCTTTGCGTTCGGGGTCGCGGAACATCTTTTTGGCCAATTCAGGTTCTTCCAATGTGTAGGAGCCCGGCACCACAATCCACATCACCACGTAAACCAAAAGGGTGATGCCATAGGCGAAGGCCAGCAAGCCAAACAAAAGCCTTATCCAGACCGGGTCAACGTTGAAATAGTTTCCGATGCCCGAACACACACCACCAATGATTTTGCGTTTTTGGTCGCGTTGCAACGGCTGGGTTGGGCGATAGGGGCGGCTGCCGGTGTCGCGGCTGGCAGGTTCGGGTTCAGGCGGGGCGTTGGGCCGTGCCTGTTGCGTTGTTCTTTCCTGACCTGCACCGTCGGTTTCTTCGGCGGCTTTGAAGTCGTTCACGCTACCCATAGTGGCCACCAGGGCGTTCACATCGTCGACAGTGATAACCTGCTTGCCTTCGTTCAGTTTGGAAAGAAAGATTTCGGCCACGCGGCTCTCAATGTCTGCCAGGATTTCGCTGCTATCCTCAAAATTCGCAAAGTACTTGTTGATCGAGTCAAGGTATTTGCGAAGCGTATCATAACCATCCTCCTCTATATGAAAGATTATACCGCTGATGTTGATGCTTATATTTTTTTTCATAAACGTATTCGTCTGGTTAGGATTATGCGATGGGTTTGGAGGTGATCATTTGTGTAGAGTGGACAAGCTCGTCCCAGGTCTCGGTGAGGCTTCCCAGAAATTTGCTTCCCTTATCGGTGAGTTTGTAATATTTGCGGGGTGGCCCCGATTTAGACTCCACCCACTTATACTCCAGAAGCCCGGCATTTTTTAGCCGTGTCAGGAGGGGATATAAGGTACCTTCCACCACGATGATTTTAGCTGACGTGAGTTCATCCAACATATCTGAAGCATAAACTTCGCCCCGCGAAATTATGTGGAGGATGCAGTATTCCAATATTCCCTTCCTCATTTGTACTTGCGTGTTTTCGACATTCATACCCGCCATATTTAGTTCTCATAACTATATACGCAAAAGTACTATGTATGGCCAAGTACTGTTAAAAAAAAGTTGAAAATCTTTAATCAACGAATCCTGGCAACTTTTTGACGGTTATCAGGAAAGGTCCGACATATGCGGCAAAAAATGTGTTTTTGAAGAGCTGAGAGGGTATTCGAGGGCATTGGGGCGTATCTTTTTCTCGGAAAAAAGAGTATAAATTGTGTAATAAATGCTGTAGGATATGAAAAACATGGAAAGTATGGTCCCCGTATTTGCAGACGTAATATCGGGAGCATTTGGGGGAGCCGTTATCGGCAATGCGATTGGAGGCAACACGATCCCGATTGTCGGCGCCATTGCCGGGGCTATGTTCATGCTTTTCCATGCCCTCTTCACCCAGCGCCAAAAGAAGGCACGTTAAATCGCAACCAACGTTGTATCACCATTGAATTTCTATCAGATTTTAAGTAGCTCGTTCTACGCCGGGATCATCGTGGCGATGATTTTGTGTGGCGTCTATCTCTGGAACCACCGGAGCAAGGCCGTGTTTTTGCATGTGGCGGGCATTGTTCTGGCGTCGCAGGCCGTTGTGGGAGGTCCGTTGCTTTCTTTCAAAGCCTTGTTTCCCCTGAATTGTGATCTCAGCCCGTCCGAGAAACTCTACGTCTTTGTTGGCGGCATCGCCGTGGTATGGAATGCCGTGCTTTCCCTGATGAAGATTCTGACCAAGCCCAAGGTTGAAGGATAATCGGGAACCCCTCAAATTTAACCTGCTTTTTCCCGGGCAGGAGAGTGTCTCCCCGGGCCGGATGTACCGCACTTTTTGATTACTTTCGCACTTGTTTTGGTATTCAACGATGCGTGCTGTACGTCTGCTGATGAAAGTTTCGATTGCTGCATTTTTTTTAGGGCTGTTGCTGACGGGTTCGGCCTTTGGGCAGAGCGGAAACGAGTGGATTGATTTTAATCAGCCCTATTTCAAAATCCCGGTGGCCAGAGATGGCATTTATCGGCTCACCTATGCCGATCTCCAGGCTGCAGGCTTCCCGTTGAGCGGCGTGAACCCCACGCGACTCCAGCTTTTTCATCGCGGCAAAGAACAGGCGCTCTATGTGGCCGGTGAGGGCGACAGCCAGTTTGATCCCGCCGATTTTCTGGAATTCTATGGTCAGCGCAACGACGGCACACTCGACACCGAGCTTTACAGCAAGCCCGAAGCACAACCTCACAAGTATTACAACCTCTATAGCGACTCGTCTGCCTATTTCCTTACCATAGGAACTGCCTCGGGGAAACGCATGGCTTCTTTCTCCGAAGCAAATTCAGGATTGCCCGTGCAGGCATTTCATCTCGACGAAAAACTGTCAGTGATCCTTACTGACTACTCGGCCGGCGTGGACTATGGTGAAATTGTGAACACCATCTTCGACATCGGAGAAGGGTGGATGGGCAGAACGATCTATCAGACACAATCAGCCGACTTTACTATCAGCAATGTTGTGCAGACCGTGGCGACAGGAGGGAAGCCCGAAGTGGAGGTAGTGTTTGCCGGCCGCGGGCTCATGCAGCACCAGGCCGACCTCTCCGTGAATGGACGCTTCCTGAGGTCGATCGACTTCTCCGGCTATGATCCCTTCACCATCCACGAAACGCTGGAGTGGTCGGATATTGGAGCCGATGGCAACGTGAAGTTCACGGTGACTGTGAACGGTGTAGCCGGACAGCCCGATCGCATCAGCGTAGCCGCTATCAAATTGCGGTATGCTCAAAAGACCGATGCAGCCTCGGCTACGGAAAAGAAATTCATACTGCCAGCCAATGCGGGCAATAAGACGTACGTGCAGATCGAAAACCCGTCCGCGTCCATGCGTTTGTTTGACGTGACAGATCCTGACGCGGTGAGTCGCATCGGCACGACCAGCAGCGGTACGTTAAACGCAGTGGTGTCGTCCACATCGACGGAACGAATGCTGTTTGCAACATCGGCGCCCATCACGCCGTCGTTGCGGCCTGTGAGTTTCCGCCAGATTGTGCCGTCACAATACAACTACCTCATCATCACGCATCCGTTGTTGAGAAAACCGGCGGGTGGTTATAGCGACCCCGTAAAAGCCTACGCCGAATATCGAGCGTCAACCGCGGGCGGACGATACGATACGCTGGTGGTGAACATCCAACAACTCTATGATCAGTTCAGCTATGGCGAGCCGACACCGGTGGGCATTTTTCGTTTTCTGAAATTTATGGCCAACGTGAAAATGCCGAAATACCTCCTGTTGGTGGGAAAGGGCATGGACGTGTTTTATGCTTATTATAGAAACCCGGCAGCGTATCCTGTATATAAAGACTTCGTGCCCTCGGCGGGCTTTCCCGCTTCCGACGCGGCCTTCTCCGCCGGATTAGGAGGAACAACCTACGACCCCGCCATTCCCACGGGACGCATACCCGCCCTGAAATCCGACGACGTGGCCGCCTATCTCGACAAGGTGAAGGAGATGGAGGCGTTGCCCTACAATGACTTGTGGCGTAAGAACATTCTGCACCTCAGCGGCGGCATAGAAGAAGGAGAGCCGCAGCTGTTTCAATCCTTTCTCAAGGAATTTCAGGGAGTAGCCGAAAGCTATCATCTGGGTGGGAAAGTATCGGCCATTGCCAAATACTCAAAGGAGATTCAGCACATCAACATATCAGACCAGGTGAATGCCGGTGTGAGCCTCGTCACGTTTTTTGGACACTCGTCGGCCAGCACGCTCGACTTTGATGTGGGCTATGTTACCGATCCGGTGTTGGGCTATAAAAACAAAGGCAAGTATCCCATCCTGCTGATGAACGGGTGTTATGCCGGTTCGTTCTTTATGGACTATGTGTTGTTTGGACAGGATTGGGTGGTGGCCCGCGATAAAGGAGCAGCCGGGTTCATTGGTCACAGCTTCTACGGCTTTGTGGACCTGTTGAAGAAATATTCGGAGACTTTCTATAACGTTGGCTTTGGTGACTCAACCTTCATCTATAAAGGTATTGGTGACATTCAGAAGGAAACGGCGAAGCGCTATCTGGCAACGTCGTTTGATGCGCCGGTGAACGTGACCCAGGTGCAGCAAATGATTTTGCTGGGCGACCCCGCCGTAAAACTGTTTGGCGCGCCCAAGGCCGATCTGGAAATTAACGACAACAACGTTTCTTTCGAGTCGTTCAACGGTCAGCCTATCACCGCGCTCACAGATTCGTTCGCTATAAAATTGATCGTCCGCAATTTTGGCCAGGCCAAGGAAAATACAATCCGCATTGAAGTGACCCGCACGCTGAACGACAATTCGTTGATCACCTATGACTCGCTGTATCCATCCGCAAAGTATAGCGACACGCTCACATTCATTGTGCGCAAAGGCAGAGAGATGGGCTTCGGAAACAACACCTTTCGCGTAACACTGGACCCCGACGATGTTTTGCTGGAGTTGAATGAAGAGAACAACACCGCATCGAAGACGTTGTTCATTCCTTCCAACGGCACCAAGAACCTCTTTCCTTCGGCCTTTGCCATTGTGCACACCGACCAGGTCAGCCTTGCGCTGCAATCGACCGACCTGCTTTCGGACGAGCGCGAATTTATTATTGAACTCGACACGGCCTATACATTCGACAGTCAATACAAAAAACAATTCAAGGTGAAGGGCCAGGTGCTGGCGCGGCAGCCCGTGTCGCTGGTAGTAGCCGACACGTTGGCATATTATTGGCGCAGCAAGCTGGCGGACCCCAAGCCGGGAGAAAGCGAAGAATGGACCACCAGCTCGTTCACCTTTATAAAGAACGGCCCCGAAGGATGGGCGCAGGTTCAATTTCCTCAATATACCGGCAACGGCTCCGAAGGTTTCTTCAAGGATGCCACGTCGCGTCGACTGGAGTTTCTGGAAACGGTGACACCGGTGTCGTTAAAGGTTTTAGGTGGCAGCAATCCGGCGCCGTTCTACACCATGAGTGTGAAAATCGGTGGCGCGGAATATAACCTGCTGCAACAAGGGTTCTATTGCAACAACAACACGATCAACCTCATTGCTTTCGACCGGAAGTCTACCGTGCCCTATATCGGTGTTCCTTTCAAATGGTATAACCGAAACGGCCGGGCGTGTGGTCGCGAGCCTTGGGTGATCAACAGTTTTTATCCGCAGCAGATGGTGACCGGCGCCAACGACGACCTCATTCAATATGTCGACAATATTCACGCAGGCGATTCTGTGCTCTTGTTTTCCATTGGCGATGCAAATTTCCTCTCGTGGCCCCCATCGGCAAAGACCAAGCTGGGAGAGCTGGGCATCAGCGTGGCGCAGATCGACGCGTTGACCAGTGGCGAACCCGTTGTGATCTTTGGCCGCAAGGGAAGTGTGGCAGGAACGGCAAAAGTTTTCAGAACATCACAGTCGCCCGCGGCCACGCAGGTATTGGAGGTAAATCAGACCATCACTGGAGGTTATGCTGAGGCGACCATGAGTTCGGGCCTGATTGGTCCCGCGCAGCAATGGGTGTCGCTCAAGTCACATACGCGGGAAGTTGGCGCCACCGATCTGGTGAGCTTCGACATAGTGGGGGTGAAGCTGAGTGGCGTCGAGCAGAGTGTGCTGACCGGTGTGAATGGCAACCAGGATCTGAGTGGTGTGAGTGCTGCGGAATATCCCTATCTGAAAATTGTGTATCGCGCTGGCGACGACATTAACCTCACGGCGGCGCAACTGCGAAACTGGGTGGTGTCGTTCACACCGGTGCCCGAAGGTTTGCTGGTCTATCGCGGTGTTCGCGAACAGGAAGTGCTGAACGAAGGCGTGGTGTGGCAGGGCAAGTATGGCTTTGTGAACATCAGCGACAAAACATTCAGCGACTCACTCACGGTGGCGTACAATATTTTTAACCAGGCGCTCCGCACGTCGGAGCAGGATCGTTTGAAGATCAAAGCACCGGCTCCCGGCGACACCACGTCGTTTACGGTAAACGTGAGCACCGCGCAGCGCGATGGACTAAACGATGTGGAGGTGTATGTGAACCCGCTCATCTTGCCCGAGCAGTATTACGACAACAACATCCTTCAGCTGACCGCACACCTGAATGTGCAAAGCGACCGGCTCAATCCTGTGCTGGATGTGCTGGTAGACGGACGGCATTTGGTGAATGGAGACTTTGTGTCGCCCAACCCCAACATTGTGGTGAACGTGTGGGATGAAGATCCTTTTGTATTGAAGACCGACACGGTGGGTGTTCGCATTTTCCTGACGTACCCGTGTGCATTGGCAACGTGTGCGGCCACGGCTATTCCACTCAACAGCGATGCTGTGAAGTGGTATGCAGCCACAACCACCACGCCGTTCCGGGTAGAGTTCAATCCAAAGAACCTGGCCGATGGCGTGTACACGCTTCAGGTAGAGGGAGCCGATGCGCGGGGCAACAAGAGTGGGGTAGCACCCTATGTGATCACCTTCACGGTGAAAAATGAAAGCACGGTCACCATCATGGCACCGTATCCAAACCCGTTCAACTACCAGGTCTATTTTGGAGTGCTCATCACGGGTGATGTGTTGCCCGACGGTGCGAGCCTTCAGATTGTGAGCGTGAATGGTCGCCAGCTGGCTGATTTCGGGCGCGATGACTTTCCGGATTTTCACTCCGGCCGAAATGAGCTGGCTTGGGATGGAACCGATTTGCAGGGCACACCGCTTCCCAGCGGCGTCTACATCTACACACTTCACCTCACGGTGAATGGCAAGTCCATGACCCAGCAAGGCAAAATTGTGCTGGTGCGCTAAAGACTTAAAGAATCTTAAATCAAAAAAGGAAAGGGGAACGGGAGACCTATTTCGCGTACAACGTGGTTTTGTTCAAATCCACCTTGGCAATGTGCTTCATGCGGCTGAGGGGGTCGATCGGGGTCCAGTACTTCACGTAATAGATTTCAATGCTTCGTCCGGACAGATCTTCGCGAAGCTCTGCGAGTGTCGGACCGTTTTCAGGACCCTGGTTGAGGTAGTAAATCCGGTCGTCTCCTTTGAGCTTGAACACAAGGTCATGCTCGCCGGTTTCGAATACGGTCTCCACGGTGCCGTGGGTTTTCAGGGTGTTCTCTGGGGAGGCGGGCGGCACCGGTCTGAAAATAACAGCCAGGCAAACAATCAGCCCCACAAAAATGCTCGAGATCACAATTTTTTTCATCACCATAACACCTAATATTAAACGTTGGGCAAAAGTAACCAATTCATGGAAGAAGAACCGCAACTATTAACGTGTAATTCATTACTAACTTTCGTTAGCAAGCAAAAATATTTAGGGTCTTTTAGGGCAAAGGTTATCTTTTACCAAACTTTATCGTTTAATTTTGCATTCTTGAAATGATAACTAAAACGAAACCGAATGATTTTTATCTGACGTTCAACAATTAAACGCTAAGGAAGAAATTGAAAACATTGTTCACCATCGTATCAGCAGCAATCGCTGCTTACCATTCCAGAAGAACGGTTCAGTTCTTGACTATTGCCTGCACGGTGACCAGGCGACCTCGACCGACACGCTTTGTGCGTATCTGATACCTCCATCACACATTTTGTTGATAAAAAGACGTGGTGTCCAGGACATTACGCCTTTTGTGCTTTTCGCACGGATGCTTTCGTCATAGGTCCATTAATTCTGAAATACATTGGAAAATCATAACCTTATCGTCAGGCTGGCTACAGCCGACGACAAACATTACTCTGAAACCATCACCACGGAGATGGAAGAGTCGGCCAAAGCCCGCGGCACGGGCATTGCCAAGCGCTCACCCGCCTACATCGAAATGAAGATGGAGGAAGGCAAAGCGGTGATCGCCGTCACCGAAGACGGCACCTGGGTTGGGTTCTGCTACATCGAAGCGTGGGAACACGGCAAGTATGTGGCCAACTCGGGCCTCATTGTGGCGCCACCGTTCCGCAAGACGGGTGTGGCCACCGAGATCAAGCAAAAGATCTTCGCGCTTTCGCGTGAAAAATATCCTACGTCAAAAATTTTCGGACTCACCACCGGCCTCGCCGTCATGAAGATCAACTCCGATCTTGGCTACGAGCCCGTGACCTATTCCGAGCTCACGTCTGACGAAGAGTTCTGGAAAGGCTGCAAGAGCTGTGTGAACTACGAAATCCTGATGAGCAAAGGTCGGAAGAACTGTATGTGCACCGCCATGTTGTTCGATCCTGCCGAGGCCGAAGCCAAGCTGAAAGCCGCCGAAGCCAAGGCCGCCAAAGTGCAGGCGCAGGAAGTGAAGAAACCCGAGACCACCACCGTGAGCCCCGAAGGCGAACTGGTGCACCATCGCCACCGCGAGTTCAAAGGAAACCTGAAGCTGTTCGACCGATGGGTTCGCTTCAAGCAGTTTGTGTTGCTCAAATCTTTCCGACGAAAAGACGAAGGCAACGGCGACTCGCCCGACAAGAAGAGATCACTATTAAGTATATTTTTTTGGTAATGCGTCTTGCTTCGCCATTCGAAACGGTTGGAGCGGATGCCTAAAAAACTGACATGAAAAAGAAAGTCGTATTAGCATTTAGCGGAGGACTGGACACATCCTACTGCGTGAAGTATTTGGGAGAAGAAAAGGGATATGAAGTACATACCATCACCGTCAACACCGGCGGGTTTGATGAGAAGGAAATAAAGGAAATTGAAACGCGTGCCCGCAACCTGGGAGTGGCCTCGCACAAGACCGTGGACGAAACACGGAATTATTACGACAAGGTGATCCGTTACCTCATTTATGGAAACGCTCTGAAAAACAACACCTATCCCTTGAGCGTGAGCGCCGAGCGCATGTCGCAGGCGTTGGCCGTGGCCATCTACGCAAAAGAAATCAAGGCCGATGCCGTAGCGCACGGCAGCACGGGTGCTGGCAACGACCAGGTTCGTTTCGACATGATTTTGAACATCCTGGTTCCGGGCATCGAAATCATCACCCCCATACGCGAGCTGAAACTTTCTCGCGAAGAAGAGATCGCCTACCTGAAAAGCAAAGGCGTGAGCATGAACTTCGACAAGGCCATGTACTCCATCAACAAAGGATTGTGGGGAACATCGGTGGGCGGAAAAGAAACGCTGAAGTCGTTGGGCATGTTGCCGGAAGAAGCGTGGCCCACGCAAGTGACAAAGAAAGATCCTGAAACGGTGAAGCTCTCGTTTGTGAAAGGCGAGCTCACCAAAGTGAACGATAAAACCTTCGCCCATCCCACCGAAGCCATTCAACACCTGCAACAGATTGCCGGACCGTTTGGCGTGGGCCGCGATGTGCACGTGGGCGACACCATCATCGGCATCAAGGGCCGTGTTGGATTTGAAGCAGCCGCACCCATGGTGGTGTTGAAGGCGCATCATGCGTTAGAGAAACACGTGCTCACGAAATGGCAACTGAGCTGGAAAGATCAGCTGTCGCAATTCTATGGCAACTGGCTGCACGAAGGTCAATACCTCGACCCCATCATGCGTGACATCGAGGCCTTCCTCACCAGCGCGCAACAAAATGTGACGGGCGATGTGCACGTGCAACTCTATCCCTACAGGTTCCAGGTGCTGGGCATCGAATCGGCCTACGACCTCATGTCGTCGAAGTTCGGAAAGTATGGCGAGATGAACCTCGGCTGGACCGGCGAAGACGTGATGGGCTTCACAAAAATATTTGGCAACCAAGTGGCCATCTATCACCAGGTTAAAGAAGACGTGGATGGCAAATAAACTCAAAGTAGGCATTGTGGGCGGCGCCGGCTACACCGGTGGCGAAACCATTCGCTTGTTGTTGAACCATCCGCACGTGGACCTCGCGTTTGTGCACAGCCGCAGCAATGCGGGCAACCCACTCTATGCGGTGCATCCCGATTTGCTCGGTGACACAGAACTTGCTTTTTCGGATAGCATTCCCGCTGGCGCCGACGTTATCTTTCTGTGTCTTGGACATGGTGAGAGTAAAAAGTTTTTACAAGACAATCCTTTGGATGCAAATGCCAAAGTGATCGACCTGAGCCAGGACTTCCGACTGGGTGAAACCAGTGGCAGCCGTGCTTTTGTCTATGGCCTTCCGGAGTTGAACAAAGCCGCCATTCAGCAAGCCTCCAACATCGCCAACCCCGGTTGTTTTGCAACCGCCATTCAGGTGGGGCTGTTGCCCCTGGCCAAGGCCGGACTGTTGAAGGAAGTGTATGCCACGGGTATCACCGGTTCCACCGGTGCCGGACAAAAGCTTCAAGACACCACGCACTTCACGTGGCGCGCCAACAACATCTCGGCCTATAAAACCCTTACGCATCAGCACCTGAAAGAAATTGGTCGCTCCATTCATCAGCTGCAGGCCGGATTTTCGGAGCCGATAAATTTTGTGCCCTGGCGTGGCGATTTCACACGGGGCATATTTGTGAGCTCGTGCATCACGGTGAACAAATCGCTCGACGAAGTGAAGGCGATCTATCGCGACTTCTATGCGCAGCATCCGTTCACGGTTGTGGCCGACGAGACCATTGACCTGAAGCAGGTGGTGAACACCAACAAGGCGCTGATCTCCCTCGAGAAAGAGGGCGACAAGCTGGTGGTGCACTCGGCCATCGACAATTTGTTGAAGGGCGCGTCCGGTCAGGCTGTTCAGAACATGAACCTTATGTGTGGCCTCGAAGAAACTGCCGGACTGAAATTGAAATCCATTGTATTCTAATACCCTCCCGCGGCCCGTCAGCGTCTGATGTGTGCCGGCGGGAATAACCCTACTGTGAGATGAAATTATTTGATGTATACCCCTTGTTCAACATCACGCCTGTGAAGGCTCAGGGCTCCTGGCTTTGGGACGACAAGGGAGAAAAATACCTGGACTTGTATGGCGGTCATGCCGTGATCTCCATTGGTCATTCGCACCCCCACTATGTGAAAACATTGTCGGACCAATTGAACAAGATTGCGTTTTATTCCAACAGTGTTCAAAATCCACTACAGGAAAAACTGGCGGAAAAGCTTGGGCAACTGTCGGGCTATCCCGACTATCAATTGTTCTTGTGCAACTCGGGTGCCGAAGCAAACGAGAATGCCCTGAAGCTCGCCTCGTTTGTGACAGGTCGCAAGAAAGTGATTGCGTTTACCAAAGCCTTTCACGGCCGCACATCGGGCGCCGTGGCGGCCACAGACAATCCGAAAATCGTAGCCCCCTTCAACGCCGGACACGACATCGTGTTTGTTCCTTTCAACGACGAAGCTGCATTTGAAAAAGCGTTGACCAGCGATGTGGCGGCAGTTATCATCGAAGGTATTCAGGGCGTGGGTGGCATTCAGGTGCCGCACGATTCGTTCCTGCAATTGCTGGACAAGAAATGTCGGGCCAATGGATCGTTGCTTATTCTTGACGAAATTCAATCGGGCTATGGTCGCACAGGAAAATTCTTTGCGCACCAGTTCGCGGGCATACGTCCGCATCTCATCACCACGGCAAAGGGGATGGGCAACGGTTTCCCTGTGGGGGGCCTGCTCATTCAAGGCGACATCAAGCCGTGGGCCGGCATGTTGGGAACAACCTTTGGTGGAAACTACCTGGCCAGCGCTGCATCGCTTGCTGTGCTGGAAGTGATGGAAAATGAAAAGCTGTTGGAGAACGCTGCAAAGCAAGGCGACTACATCATGCAGGAACTTAAGAAGTTTCCGCTGTTGCAGAACCTTCGCGGACGCGGCCTCATGATTGGCTTCGATCTTCCGGAAGAAAAGAAAACCGTGCGCACCGATTTGCTGCTGAAACATAGAGTATTTACCGGTGAAGCCAAGCCCAACGTGATCCGTTTGCTTCCTTCGCTGGCTTTGTCTAAAAACGAAATCGATATTTTCCTTACCGCCCTCAAAGCCGAGTTATGAAAAATTTTATTTCCGCCGCCGATGCGCCCGACATCGAGGGACTTGTGAAGAAGGCCCTTGATTTCAAAAACGATCCCTTCAAAGCAAAAGCGTTGGGAGCGGGCAAGCGCATGGGTCTGTTGTTTCTGAATCCCAGCATGCGCACGCGTCTGAGCACACAAATTGCTGCTCAGAACCTGGGCATGGAAGCCATCGTGTTCAACGTGGGCCAGGATGGTTGGGCGCTGGAGTTTGAAGACGAAGCCATCATGAGCGGCAACACGGTGGAACACGTGAAAGACGCGGCCCCCATTCTCGGAAAATATTTCGATGTGCTGGGCATTCGCACCTTTCCATCGTTGCAAAACAAAACCGACGACTACAGCGAACTCTACATCAATCAATTCATAAAATACGCAGGCATTCCCGTGATCAGCCTGGAGAGCGCGACGCTGCATCCGCTGCAAAGCCTTACCGACGTGATAACAATCATGGAAAACTTCGACACCAAAGTTCGGAAGCCGAAGATTGTGCTGAGCTGGGCGCCTCACGTGAAGTCGTTGCCACAGTGTGTGGCCAACAGTTTCTCGCAATGGATCAATGCGTGGGGTGGTGCAGACTTTGTGATCACACATCCCGAAGACTATGAACTGGACGAACGTTTCACAAAAGGAGCGACCATCACCACAAACCAATCGGAAGCTCTGGAGCAGGCCGACTTTGTGTATGTGAAGAACTGGAGTACCTATGTCGACTATGGTCGCATCTACTGCAACGATCCGCAATGGATGCTCACCAATCAAAAATTGTCACGCACCAACAACGCGAAAGTGATGCACTGTCTTCCCGTGCGCCGCAATGTGGAGTTGAGCGATGAAATTCTGGATGGCCCAAACAGCGTGGTGACCCAACAGGCGTCGAACCGTGTGTGGGCAGCGCAGGCCGTGTTGGCGGAGGTTTTGAAACATAAATCGTAGCTTGAGACGGGAACGATTATGAAAAAACTGTTCATCATCAAGATTGGCGGAAACGTGCTGGACAATCCGGCGGCGTTGGAATCGTTTTTGAAAGACTTTGCGTCGATTGACGCACCCCGTATTCTCATTCACGGCGGCGGAAAAATTGCCACCAAGCTGGGCGAGCAACTGGGCATCGCGGCCAACTATCACAACGGACGGCGCATCACCGACGCACAGACCCTTGATTTGGTGACGATGGTGTATGGCGGGCTCGTGAACAAGCAACTCGTGGCCCAACTGCAACAACTGGGCTGCAACGCCTGGGGTGTGACCGGCGCCGATGGCAACCTGATAAACGCGAAGAAGCGCCCGGTGAAAGACATTGACTACGGCTTTGTGGGCGACATCAAGCCCGAAGGCGTGAACACAAAATTGTTGACGACACTGCTCGACCAAAATGTGGTTCCCGTCTTTGCCCCATTGACACATGCCGATGGAAAAATACTGAACACCAACGCCGACACCATTGCCTCTGTGCTGGCCGTGGCGTTGGGAAAAGTGGCGGATGTGCGTTTGATCTTTTGCTTTGAGAAAAAAGGAGTGCTGCGCGATGTGGCCGACGCCGGTTCGGTGATTCGCCATCTGCCACGCAACCTCTACGACGAATACCTGCCACAAGGCGTGTTTGCCGATGGCATTTTGCCCAAACTTGAAAATGCCTACAACGCGTTGAATGCCGGCGTGAAGGAAGTGTTGATTGGAGAAGCCGGTGACCTGGTGAAAAACACAGGTGCGCAAACGGAAGGTACATTGATAACTTTGTAACCGCTTCGAGATGTTCGCATCCTGAAGCCTGAGAACTATGGAATCATTACACACAGAAGCTACAGCCCTCCTGATGAAACTCATCGCCACGCCTTCTTTCAGCAAGGAAGAAGAAGAGGTGGCGTCGATCATCGAGGATTTTTTGGATCGCCGTGGCGTACACACCTATCGGCGCGCAAACAACGTGTGGGCGAAGAACAAACACTTCAACCCCGACAAACCCACGGTGTTGCTGAACTCGCACCACGACACTGTCCGACCCAACTCGGGTTACACGCGCGACCCCTTCAAACCCGAGATCATCGACGGCAAGCTCTATGGTCTGGGAAGCAACGACGCTGGCGGACCGCTGGTGTCGCTCATCTCCACCTTTCTGCACTACTATAATCGCGCCGACCTGAAATATAACATGGTGATCGCCGCCACGGCCGAAGAAGAAATCTCCGGCACGGGTGGCGTTGAAAGCATCTGGTCGGCCCTCACACCCATCGACTTTGCTATTGTGGGTGAACCCACACTGTGCAACATGGCCACCGCCGAAAAAGGCCTGATGGTGCTCGACTGTCTGGCCAAAGGAAAACCAGGCCACGCGGCCCGCGAAGAAGGCATCAACTCCATCTATGTGGCGTTGCCCGACATCGAATGGTTCCGTACGTATCGTTATGATAAAGTTTCGGAAACATTGGGGCAGATGAAGATGACCGTCACCATCATCAACTCCGGAAGCCAGCACAACGTGGTGCCTGCCGAATGCCGTTTCACAGTGGATGTTCGTGTAACGGATGCTTATACATTGGAAGAAGCCCTCGATATTATCCGCCAGCATGTGTCGTGCGAGGTGACGCCGCGTTCGCTGCGCATGCGCTCGTCGGGCATTGCCCTCGATCATCCGCTGGTGTTGTCGGCGAAGAAGCTGGGACTGGAATTGTATGGCTCGCCCACCACGTCAGACCAGGCGCTCATTCCTGTGCCGTCGGTGAAGATGGGACCGGGCGACTCTGCCCGTTCGCACTCGGCCGATGAGTTTATCTTTGCCCACGAGATTGAACAGGGCATCAGCACCTATATCAAACTTCTCGACAACGTAATCGTGTCATGAAGGCAGCCGGAAAAACTGCGTTGATGCTCATCGATGTGCAACACGGCATAGACGCTGTGGCGCATTGGGGCGGAAACCGGAACAATCCCGAGGCTGAAGAAAATATTGAACGACTGTTGCGTCATTGCCGCGCATTGAACTGTGTCATCGTCATTGTGCAACACGACTCTGTGTCGCCCACGTCGCCGTTCCGTCCGGGACAACGTGGAAACGAATTGAAAGATTTTGTGAACGTGCTGGCCGGCGAAAAGTCGATTCACAAATCGACCACCAGCGCGTTCATGAAAACAGACTTACTTCAGCATCTGCAAACACAAGGTGTGTCAAAGCTCATCATCACGGGCTTTGTCACCAACAACAGCGTGGAAGCCACGGCGCGCATGGCCGGCGAATTTGGGTTCGACACCACCGTGGTGTCTGACGCTACAGCCACCTTCGACAAAGTATTGCTCGACGGCACAAAACAACCGTCGGCTTTGATCCATCAGATATCCTTATCAAATTTGAATGGGGAGTATGCCACCATTGCCACCACGCAGGAAGTGATGGCCGCGCTTCGCCCCGAACATAACCCCACGACCGCATGAAACTCTGGCAAAAAGATAAAAGCTCACTGAAAGAAATTGAACGATTCACCGTGGGCAAAGATCAGGAGATGGACATGTTCCTGGCGCCGTTTGATGTGCTGGGTTCGCTGGCACACATCACCATGCTTGAATCGATCGGCCTGCTCACCGCACAGGAAC
Organism: Chryseolinea lacunae; assembly: GCF_016735595.1. Taxonomy (GTDB): domain Bacteria; phylum Bacteroidota; class Bacteroidia; order Cytophagales; family Cyclobacteriaceae; genus Chryseolinea; species Chryseolinea lacunae. The sequence continues at coordinate 166,091 of NZ_JAERRB010000005.1, read as the reverse complement.
TGAAAGTTCTTTCGGCCGAGCTGAAGGACATCTACAAACATATTGCTGCCGGCGATTTCAAAGTGGAGGAAGGCGTGGAGGACATTCATTCGCAGGTGGAGTTGGAGCTGACCAAGCGTTGTGGTGAGATCGGCAAAAAGATACACAGCGGCCGCTCGCGCAATGACCAGGTTTTGGTAGACATCAAATTGTTTCTTCGTGCCGAAATCAGAAATGTGGTGGCCGAAGTGCAGCCCCTGTTCGATTTGTTGCTGGAGCAATCCGAAAAACATAAAGCGCATTTGTTGCCGGGCTACACACACCTGCAACTGGCCATGCCGTCGTCGTTTGGGTTGTGGTTTGGTGCCTATGCCGAAAGCCTTGTGGACGATGTGATCACGTTGCAGGCGGCCTACCGGGTGGCAAACAAAAACCCGTTGGGATCGGCTGCGGGCTATGGCTCTTCCTTTCCCCTGAACCGCACCATGACCACCGTGTTGCTGGGCTTTGAATCGCTTAACTACAACGTGGTGTATGCGCAGATGGGGCGTGGAAAAACTGAGCGCATCGTGGCCAGTGCCCTGGGCAACATTGCGGCCACGCTGGCCAAGTTGTCTATGGATGCCTGTCTGTTTCTGAACCAGAACTTTGGGTTCGTCAGCTTTCCCGACGAACTCACCACAGGTTCCAGCATTATGCCGCACAAGAAGAACCCCGATGTGTTTGAACTGATCCGCGCGCGCTGCAATCAACTGCAGGCATTGCCCAATGACATTGCGTTGGCTACGGCCAATTTGCCTTCGGGCTATCACCGCGACATGCAGCTGTTGAAAGAAGTTTTGTTCCCGGCCATCCAAAACCTGAAAGACTGTTTGCGCATGGCACACCTCATGCTTTCGAACATCAAGGTGCAGGAGAATATTCTGGCCGACGAGAAATACAAGTTCCTGTTCAGCGTGGAGGAAGTGAACAAACTGGTGCTGTCGGGCACACCCTTCCGCGATGCCTACAAGAAGGTGGGGATGGACATTGAACTCGGGCAATATCACCCCGCCGCCATGGTGCAACACACGCACGAGGGCAGCATTGGCAACCTGTGTCTTCCTGAAATCCGCCAGGCCATGCAACAGGCCGTGAGCAGTTTCCAATTCGAAACGGTAGACGTGAAACTGGAAGCCCTCGTCCGCGGATAACAACGATATTTTTTCTTTCCGACGGACCAAAAAAAATCCGTTGTGGTGAATCCTTTGCGGGAGGTTTCGGGTTATTTGGGTAACATTACCATACAAAAGAAATCCGCATGGCGCCCCATACGTTGCTTATCATCATTCTCGCGATCACGGTTGTGAACTATGTGTTCGACCAGTTCCTGGACTACCTTAACCTGAAGTCGCAACGCACCGACATTCCGAAGGAAATCGAAGCGTTCTATGAGAAGGAAAAATACCTCAAGTCATTGGCCTATCACCGCGAACTCACCCGGTTTTCATTTCTTACCTCGGCCTTCAGTTTTGTGTTGTCGCTGGGGATGTTGCTGAGTGGTGGCTTTGGCTGGATCGATGGTCAACTTCGTCCTTTTATCGAAAATGAAATTGTTCTGGCGCTGGTGTTTTTTGGCGTTCTCATGCTGGCCTCCGACATTCTCACCATTCCGTTTCAGTGGTATGGCACGTTTGTGATCGAAGAAAAATATGGATTCAATAAAACCACAGTCAAAACGTTTATTGCCGACAAGCTGAAAGGTTATTTCCTTGGCGCCATTGTTGGTGGAGGTTTGCTCGCCGCATTGATCTACCTCGTTCAACTGGTCGGTCCCGATTTCTGGATCTGGTTTTCTATCCTGGCGGCAGTGTTCATTCTGGTGGTGAACATGTTTTATACATCGCTCATCTTGCCCATGTTCAACACACTCACCCCACTGCCGGAAGGAGAGTTGAAAAGTGCCATCGAGAAGTTTGCCACCAAAGTAAATTTCCCGCTCGATAACATCTTCGTTATCGATGGCTCGAAGCGTTCAAAGAAAGCTAATGCATTTTTTTCGGGCATCGGCAAAAAGAAAAAGATTGTGCTTTATGATACGCTCATCGACAACCACACCACAGAAGAGCTTGTGGCGGTGTTGGCACATGAGGTGGGACACTTCAAAAAGAAACACATCATCGTGGGCTATATTCTTTCGGTGGTGCAAATTGTGTTCACGCTGTTTGTGTTGTCGCGCATGATCGGAAGCGAGAACGTGTCGCTGGCTTTGGGCGGAACGCGGTTGGCCATTCACCTCAACCTGCTGGCGTTTGGCATTTTGTTTTCGCCCATCTCGTTTGTTACGGGATTGTTGATGCACCTCTATAGCCGCAAAAATGAATACGAAGCCGATGCCTACGCCCGCGAGACCTTTGATGGCAACGCGTTGGCCAGTGCGTTGAAGCGACTTTCGGTCGATAGCCTGAGTGATCTCTATCCACATCCGTGGTATGTGTTCTTTCATTATTCGCATCCGCCGTTGCTTAGTCGTTTGCACGCTTTAGATGAACCTGCCCGATGAAGAACACACCGATTGCCACCTATGTTTTGATGGGCCTTAACCTTCTGGCCTATGCCGCGCTGGCGTTTCATCAGCAAAACCCCATGCTCGACGCGCCGGCCGATGTCCTGGCCACTTTGCACACGGGAGCCAACTTCAATCCGTTCACATTGGGAGGCGAACCGTGGCGATTGATCACGTCCATGTTTTTGCATTTCGGTGTCATTCATTTGTTGATGAACATGTATGCGCTCTATGTGCTGGGCAACGATCTGGAGCCGGCCATCGGCAGCGTGCGTTTCACGCTGGTGTATTTTATCTGTGGCATCGGAGCGGGGTTGGCCAGCTTGCTTTTTAATCTCTATGCCAACAGCGCCGGCGCCTCGGGTGCATTGTTTGGACTGTTTGGTTATCGGCTGGGGGCGGAGCTCATTGGAAGTTATCACGATAGGCAACGGCTCAGCACGGTCATCATCAACTTTATCATCTTCGTGGTCGTGAACACGTTCATTTCGCTGAGCTTCAGTGTTGACCTCGCGGCGCACGTGGGGGGATGTGTGGTGGGGTTGGCGTTGGCGGTGCTTCATTTCAGATTTAAAGTGCTTTACGATAGCCGTATGCTGGCCGTGGTGTTGTTGGTTTTTCCGCTCACGTTGTTTGCCCTGCCAAAAGATGAGGTTCGCTACTACCAGCTATTCCAGCGGGTGTTGGGAAACGAGAACAGGACCAGCAATCTTTTTCGGGATGTGCGCAGCGATGAGGCGTTGGCCGACAGCCTTCACGGCGTTCTGGCTACCTGGAAAAACATTCAACAGAATTTACATGCGTTGCCCGCAGTACCCGCCGAGCTGGCATATGATACCGCCGTACTGAAACAATACATCGCCGTGCGCGAAGATGAGACGGCGTATCGCATCAACCTCATCGAACGCGAGTCGTATGTGTACATGGACAGCCTGGAGGTAGTGAAAGAAAGGTTCAATAACATTCCACCGTTGCAGCACATTTTGAACTTCACACTGTCCGACGCGGTGGAACCTCCCGACACCACGGCGCGCAAAGGCCCGGCGTTGGAGATGAAGAAAGTTTTTTTCGACGCGGCCTGGAAAGAAACCGACGACCCCAACACATCGGAGTATTATCGCATTGGCACTGTGGACTCTGCCGGCAGGTGGCAGGGCGGCGTGCGCGACTATTATCGCGACGGCACCATCCAGATGAAAGGCGTGTATGACAAGGGCATGAAGAGCGGTATCTTTTTATATTACTCCAACCGTGGCACCTACACGTCGGCAGGGCGTTATGTAAAGGAAGAGTCGGTGGGGCGGTGGGAAGTCTATCATTGGAACGGTGTGCTGGAAAGCGAGGTCTTCTACAACGGAGAGGCTTATGTGCGCAGCCTGTGGGATTCGCTGGGGCGACAGCAGGTGCAAAATGGAAAAGGAAAAGTGGTGCACTGGTATGCCGATGGACAAGTTTCGGAAGAAGGAACATATGAGAATGGGAAGCGCGAAGGCGACTGGTACGGCTATCATCCCAACGGCAAACTGTATTACCGCGAACTCTATCGCAACAACCGGCTTGTTCGCGGAGTGTCTGAAGATCGCGAGGGCAAACGTTATGTCTACGATCAAACGAGCTTCTATGCCTTTCCTGTAAAGGGCATGGCGGAATTCAATAAATATCTTTTTCTTCAAACACGAAAGCCTGATTTCAGAGGCGGCACGGTGAAGTTGATTTTCAACGTGGGCCTCGACGGCGCGATGTGGGATTTTGTGGTGATGGAAGGCATCTCGCCGGCGCACGATGCCGAAGCGATCAGGCTTGTCAAGGAAGGACCCGCATGGCGGCCCGGACTTTTGCACGGTCACCAGAAGCAGCCGTCGCAAGGCTATGTGGAAGTTACCTTTTGATCTGTTTGAAATCTTTAAACCTCAACCATACGCATCGCCATGCAACGCCGACAATTCATTCAAACCACGGCGGCCGCCACAGTGGGACTTGCCACCGCGCCGCTCATCAAAGTTCTGGGAAAGGATAAAAAGTATAGCACCGCGCTCATCGGCTCCGGCTGGTGGGGTGGCAACATCCTGCGCTGTGCCATGCAATCGGGCCAATGCAAAATTGTGGGCCTCTGCGATGTGGACACAACCCAGCTCAACACAACGCTGGATGAAGTGAAGAAGCTCACCGGCGACACACCAAAGCTCTATCGCGACTTTCGCGAACTGCTGGCGAAAGAGAAACCCGAGATTGTGATTGTGGCCACGCCCGACCACTGGCATCCGCTCATTGCCATTGCGGCCATGCAAGCGGGCGCGCACGTGTATGTGGAGAAGCCCGTGTGCCACACCATCAACGAAGGCAAAGCCATGGTGAAAGCGGCCCGCGACACGCAGCGCATCGTGCAGGTGGGAACACACCGTCGCGTGTCGCCGCACAACGTGTCGGGCATGGAGTTTCTGAAATCGGGCAAGGCCGGAAAGATCGGGTCGGTGAGAGCCTTCGTGCATTATCCCGGTGGCCCCGGCGCCAAAACTCCCGACAGCGAAGCACCATCCACACTCGACTGGAACATGTGGTGTGGCCCTGCGCCGCTGCGGCCCTACAACAAGACCATGCATCCAAAGGGTTTCCGCTCATACCTCGACTATGCCAACGGCACACTGGGCGACTGGGGCATTCACTGGATGGATCAGATCCTGTGGTGGACAGAAGAAAAACATCCGAAGAAAGTATACTCCACCGGCGGCCGCTTCATCCGGCAAGACAACACCGATGCGCCCGACACACAGAACGTGATCTTTCAATTTGAATCGTTCACCGCGTCGTGGGAGCATCGCCAGTATGCGGGCAACGAAGCGGAGAAGACCAACATCGGTTGTTACTTCTATGGCACCGAGGGCACCTTCCACATGGGATGGCTCGATGGCTGGACGTTCTATCCTTCCGACACAAAAAAGCAAATCATTCATCAGGATCCCAAGCTCGACATGCCCGATCAACAGAACATTGCCGCGCTGTGGACCGATTTCATGAACGCTATCAAGACAAACAAACTTCCCGTATGCGACATTGAAATCGGACAACGTTCCACCAACATGAGCCTGCTGGGCATGCTGAGCCTGAAGCTGGGACGCGGTGTGGATTGGGATGGAGAGAAGGGCGTGATCAGGAACGATGCGGAAGCGAATGCGTTGTTAAGCAGAGCTTATCGCGGAGAATGGAAATATCCACAACTATAAAAATCATCCTTTAAAATAAAAGGCGCGAAGATGAAAGGTGCAGTATAAACGCTGCATAACCTTTCGTCTTCGCGCCTCTTCTTTTTCGAGGACTATTTCTTTTCTTCTTTCAGCGTCCACACCAGACTGCCCAGCAGCACCAGCAGCATCACCCACGACGAAGCGGTGGTGATTTTGTTACCCGTGATGTAGGCATCGGGTTCGAACTTAAATTCTACGGTGTGCTTTCCGGCGGGAATGGCCAACGCGCGCAGCACATAGTTGGCGCGAACAATGTCGGCGGCTTTGCCATCGATGGTCGCTTTCCATCCATTGGCATAGTAGATCTCCGAGAACAGTGCGAACACATTTTGCTGCGACTGGCTTTCGTACTTCAACCGGTTTGGGGTGTGCTCGGTCAGCGCAATGGTGGCCGAACTGTCGGCGGTGAAGGGTGATACTTTGAATTTCGAACCGTCTACCACTGCGGTGTGGCGCGTATCGATCGAACAGGTTTTGGCCAGCTCTTCGTTGGGCGAGTTCACGGTCACCACGTCGTCTACAAACCAGGCGTTGCCAAGTGCGGCGCGGTTTGGAATGATGTTGTCGCGTTTCGGTCCGTATACCAGGTATTTAATGTTCAGCATGTTGATGACGCCGCGTTTTTCAAGGTCAAATTTTCCCGCCTGTGCATCCTGGATAAAGGCGTTGGTTTCGTTGAACAAACACGAGTCATACAAATCCATATAGCGACGCAGCTTTGCGCCGTGATAGCCGCCGATGGAATTGTGGAAGTAAGACGTGTGCGCTTCACTGGTGAAGGCGCCGGGCTGAATGTTATACACTCTGTAGAACCCCTTGTCCTGGGCGATGGCCTGGTCGGCTTCGGTCATGGCGAAGAAAGTGTCTTCGCGCTTGCGCTGATAGTTGTCTTTGCCAAGATAGCGGCTGTCCACCACGGCGAGGTCGAGGGTGACGATGGCGATGAGGAACGCATAGAAGGCTACCGTCGAAATCTTGTTCCACACTTCGAAGTAGATCACCACAAAGGCAAGTCCGATAAAGATGAACGAGCGCAGCGCATCGCTTCTGAAAAGGCTCTTGCGATCGTCGGCCAACGCGCTCACAAACCACGGTGGCAATTGGCCTTCGCCTTCCTTGATAAATCCAAACATGCCCGCGCCAAGCCACAACAGCAGACACACACCACCGGTTGATGCAAAGGCGATGAGCAGTTTTTTCTTGGTTTCCTTTGTCAAACCTTTCTGCATGATCTTCTCCAGGCCGAGCAGGCCCAGCAACGGCGCGGCAAACATGAACATGACGAGCGTGAAAGTGACCGACCTGAATTTGTTATAGCCGGGCAGGTAATCAAACAGGAAGTAGTTGAACGTTTCAAAGTTTTTGCCCCAGCTGAGAATGATGCCCAGCGCGGCCACGATGGTGAGCCACAACACGTATTTTTTATCCGCGAAGGCGATGCCCAGCGCGAAGAGGAAAACGATGATGGCACCGGCATAGTAAGGCGCAGTGAGGCCGTCTTGTGGACCCCAGTAGGCCGACGTGTAGCTGGCCAGTTGATTGGCCGTTTGTTCATCGCCCGAACGCGACAGTGCCGTATAGACTTCGCTCTTCTGATCGCGCACCAGGTAGTCGCCGGTGCTGCCGCCATAGAAATTTGGAACGAGCAACACCATGGGTTCAAGAATGCCATTGCTGTAGCCAAAGGCATATTCTTTGGCAAGACCGCTTCCGTTTTCACCGGTGGTGGCGGGCGACACCAGCTCCGACTTGCCACGGGTAGAGTAGGCGCTGTATTCCGTCACGGCCCACAGCGGTCCGAGGAAGGTGCCCACGCCGATGGCCGCTGCCACAATCAACAGACCAACGGTTTTTCCGAACTCCACCAATGCGCCGGTCTTCACGGCCTGAACCAGTTGAATCACTCCATAGACGAGCACGATCAACAGCATGTAGTACGTAATCTGCAAGTGATTTTCGCGGAAGTGCAACGCCATGGCCGCGGTGGTCACACCAAAGCCAAGGAAGCGCTTGCCCGAAAACGCGAGGTGAATGCCCGCGATCACAAGCGGCATGAAGGCAATGGCACCGATGCGCCCGTTGTGACCCGCGCTCAACCCGATGATCATGTAGGACGACAACCCGAAGGCCACCGCTCCGGCAATGGCCAGGTAGGGTCTGACACCAAAGGCCAACAACAAAATGTAGTAGCTGAGAAAAGCCAGATAGATGTTGCAGACAGGGTGGGGCAGCCTGAAGCTGAGTATGCTTTTGAGATAGGCCACCGCCGTGTTGCCCCATTGCACGTTCACCAGATAGGCCGGCATGCCGCTGAACATGGCTTCTGTCCAAAGGGGTTCTTCGCCTGTTTTTTCGCGATAGTCGCGCGATGCTTTCGACGATCCTTCCCATTGCTGGATGTCGTGCTGCGCGATCACCTTATGATCGAAAAACACCGGGTTAAAAAAGAAAAACGTCACGATCAGGAAAACACCGATGGCCAGGCCATGCGGAAGGACGTCTTTGGCGAAGTTTATTTTTTTCATGAAATGGATTAAAGAGTGCAAAATAAGCAGGAAGTGGCAAAGTCGGAAAGCGCAGACGATGGAATGTCGGGGCCATTACGCCAGCGGCAACCCCCCGAATTCAGAGTCAGACAGGTGTTAAAGGTGGTCTTTCAGAATATTCACCCCGGCCACCAAAATCAGCACGGCGGTGATGCGCTTGATGTAGATGGCATTGAAACGCCTCGCGCCTAGTCGGGAGCCGATTTGGCCACCCGCCAGCACCGCGATCAGCAGCGGAAGCACAAACGCCCAGGGAATGGCCACCGACCGCGCCAGCTGCCCTGCCAGACCACTGATGGAGTTCACCAGAATGAACATGCTGGCCAGCGCCGATATCTTTTTGGCTTCGTCCCATTTGATGAGGTGCAGCAACGGCGACAGAAAAATGCCACCACCAATGCTCACCAGCCCCGACAGAAACCCAACGCCTCCTCCCAACCCTGCGGTGAGAACAGGCGACGCGTCGCGATGCGTTATTGATTCACTCCCCTGAAACCACAACAGCACGGCAGCAATGATCAGCAGCGTGCCGAGGATGATGAAGAACGGGCCTTCACCGATTTTCCAAAATCCGCCGAGAAACGCTGCTGGAATAGAGGCCGCCAGAAACGGCCAGCTTTTCTTCAGATCAAGTTTCCCTTCTTTAAAAAATATCCAGGTGCCACCCGTCACCACCACAATGTTGCAGAGCAGGGCGGTGGGGCGCATCACTTCGAAGTTAACCTGCATCACCGCCAGCAAGGCCAGATAGCTTGTGCCTCCTCCAAAACCAACGGAGGCATAGACCAGGGCGATAACAAAAAAACTGATGATGAGAATGATGAGGGTTTGATCCATACGTTCTATTCGGCGCGTCTAACGGTGATGGCTTCAAGATTTTTGAGATAGCGGCGGCCCGTGCGTTCGTCTTGCGATGAAAGCATGAGAATGCTCTCTTTCATTTGTTGAATGGTCTCCTGGTTTTTCTCGGTCAGCAGGTAGACGGAATTGCCGATCGGAGTGTTGAAGAGTTCGTTCCAGGAATAAACCACCTTATAGCCGTCGTTGCCGCGGCACACAAAATAATATTCACTGTAGAGCTTGGGTTGGTCTGTGTCGAGGGCGATGTCTTTCAGAACGTCTTTCAATAAAACACCCGAAAGATTTTTGGCCGTGCTCTTCACTTCGCCCAGGTGATTGGTGATGACAACGTCGCCGAGGTTGTAGGCCTTCAGTTTCTTCACGTCTGCCAGCGTGATGGTAACGGGCGACTTCACCTTGCCATTAACGGTGAATGATTCTGTTTTGGTGGTGGTTTGTGCAGCGAGGCAAAAGGGCGCGACGATCAGGAGGGTGAACAGGATTCGCTTCATATTTTTTTTATCCTCCAATGGTTGACATCGATTCGGAAACGGGCGCGTGATTTTTTCGGTGTGCCTCGGCCTCGAAGCCATCTTTGGCGCGCTGGTGGAAGGCTGTCAAAAGTTTTTCCTGAATGGCTTCGTCGGGCAATCCGTTGCGCAGCAGTGCACGGATGTCCAGCACGCCTTCGTCGTAGAGACAGGTCTTCAGGGTTCCTTGTGCGGTCACGCGGATGCGGTTGCAGGTGCCGCAGAACGTGCGACTGAACGCCGCGATCACGCCCACGTCGCCGCGGTGGCCTGGCACGTGATAGCTATACGCGGTGGAACCTTGGGGATCGATCTTTTTGGTGAGCGTGGGATATTGCGTCCGGATATAGTCCAGAATTCGAGTGTATGTCCAATGCAGGGTGGGGTAGTGGTTGCCTTCGCCGTTGAAGGGCATCTCTTCGATGAACCGCACGTCCACGTTGTGGTGTCGCGTGAGTTCGATGAGCGGAAAAATGTCGTCGATGTTTTTTCCTTCCATCACCACGGCGTTGATCTTCACCGGAATGTCGTGCTCCAGCAATTGTTCCAGAGTGTGCATCACGGGAGCAAACTCGTCGCGGCGCGTGATGGCTTTGAAACGATCGCGGTCCAGTGTGTCCAGACTGAGATTCACCGAACCAATTCCTGCCTTCTTAAGGGCAGCAATGTGCGGGGCAGTCAACACACCATTGGTGGTGATGTGCAAATCTTTTATGCCGGGAATTTCTGTGATGCGGTGAATGAGTTGCATCAGATCCTGACGCACGAAGGGCTCGCCGCCGGTGAGCCTCACTTTCGAAATGCCCAGGGTGGCCAATATGGAAATGAGACGCCCGATTTCTTCGAACGACAGCAGGTCTTTTTTGGGAAGATAGCGGATGCCGTCTTCGGGCATGCAATAAAAACAGCGCAGGTTGCACCGGTCCGTCACGGCAAGCCGGAGGTAGTTCAATGGACGTCCGTGATTATCGTAAAGTGTCACAGGGAGAACTTGGTTATCTTTTGCGTAGGACCAAAGATATTCAATATTCGCCAATGTGCGGCACCGTTCCAAAGGAACGTAGGGCAAAGAAACCACGCGCGAAAATGGTCAAATCGTGTTTGACGCGGGTTGGCGATGGTCTACGTAGCGTTATAGCCGGTCGGAAATAACGCCTCCATCGTTTTCTGCCGATGAAAAGCGGTGAAGACATGACGGACTACGCCATGTTTTAACAAGAATTAAACGCTAGCGGATTTTGGCCATGGCCCGCACAGGAAAGGTTCCCACGCCTTTGAACTTGGGTGGAATGGCGCTGAAGGTGAAGCCTTCGTCGGGAACCGTATAGAGATTGCACAGGTGTTCCACAATCAGAATTTCGGCACCCAGCAGTGTGGTGTGCACGGGGCGCAGCAAATCGCGGGTGTCGTCGATGTTGTGCGAGTCGATGCCCACCAGTTTCACGTCGGCGTCGCGAAGAAATTCTGCAGCTTCGCGTGTCACGTAGGGGTGACCTTCATAATAACGCGGGGTGTTCCAGTGTTCGTCCCATCCGGTGTGCAGCAGCACGGCGCGATTTCGGATCTCGTGGTTTTTTACATGCTCGACCGTGATGGCCTGCGACGCCGTGTAGGGCACGCGGATCACCACGCCGTCGAGGTCGGCAAAACGTTCGAGTCCAATTTCCGATATGTCTTTGCCGTTCTCAAAACGGTGGAAGGGGCAGTCGATGTAGGTGCCCGTGTTGGTCACCATCTCGATCTTGCCGATCTGGAAGGTTGTGCCGTGGGCATAGTATTGTTTGGAGTCTTCGCGACTCAGGTAGTCGCAGATCAACGGAGCGGGCAAACCTTTGTAAGTGACAAGGCCCGAGGTGATGGTATGGCTGAGGTCGACAAAAACAGTCTCACCACTTTTTTCATTGATGGGTTTTCGCTTGTGTGCCTCGGTTAAGATTTCTTTGTTCAGAATTTTGGCTTCACCCACCATCAGCAGCCGGAGGTCGGCCACAACGTAGTCGGCAAGTTCTTTATCTGAGATGTCGTGGCCGGCAATGTCAAGCCTGAAGTCTTCGCCTTTCACGCTTCCGCCATTTGTAAAATAGATCTCGAAATCGAATTTCACTCTTTTGTCCATGCCCCAAAGAACGGAAAAGAAATGATATGGGTTACTGGCCGGCGCAACATTGGTGACGAAACCCGTCATTCTTTCGTACCTTGCCTGCACACTAAAAACAGTCACCATGAGTCAGGCATTTGTAAGAGAAGGCGACGAACAATCGCTATCTGATATTTCACCCACCCTGACGGCGCTTGTGAATTTGCTGACCCGTGAAAACGGAGGAATCAAAGTCTACGAAAAACGCACGGAGACCGATGCGGCGGGCAAGACGCTTCATGTGATGAGCAACGGCCTCACGTATTTCAAAAACGACCAGGGCAAGTGGGATGTGAAATTGTGAGCCGCTTCGGCAATAATATTTCAGCGTGACCTGTTTGCAGGGTCATGGAAAAATTATGATGTACAATGCTGTGTTTCGGTTGTAAAAATTATTCATCAAGCCAGCGCTCGGCGTCTTCGGCTTTTCTAAAATTCCTCTTGGGAAATTGAGTGGTCTTGGCCACGGCGTCTAATTGCATTTCGGCCACTTCGTCTTTCACCAGCTCGGCAACTTTGCGCACACCGTTTTTCAGCAGAATGGCTTGCGCCTGTTCGTGCAGCTTTCGCACTTCCTGCGGATGTGTTTTCATTTCCGATGCGTCGGTGAGCAGGGTGAAGCCTTTGTTTAAAAGCGACACCGCTTTGTTCCAATCGGCAATGTAGTCGGGAACAACTTCGGGGCTTCTCCAGAACCCGACAATCTTCAGGTAGGCTCTGTTTTTTTCGGGCGTGATGGAAATGGAGTAGTGTTTGCTTTCGCGGATAATCGTGGAGGGCATAGTACTAAAAGAGGGTTGTATTGGATAGATGTAAAACTATTTGAAATGTCCAGAATTTCAAAAACGTGGTGCGTGATTTTTTTCTTTTTCACTTTTTGTGTGACGTCCATGCCGTCGCCGCATTACAGGGATGTATCCTAAACGTTAAAAGCTATGAGAACGAAATACCTGATTGTGTTGCTGGCAGGACTGTTGTCGTGTCATGCCAGGTCGCGTGAAGTTGAAGGAAAATTTGCGGCACCACCCGCTATTACGCACGCGGTGATGATGAACGCGCCACCCCCGCTGGTGCCCCGGCTGAATCTGGTTCGCGAAGCCAAGCTCGTCCTGCAAGTGAAGAATGTGAATGCAACAACCGACTCGCTACGTTCTCTGCTAAGCCAGTTTCAGGCCTACGCGTCAGACGAACATCAGGAAAAAACCAACGTCGGGTTGCGCATGGCCATGACCATTCGCGTTGGCGAAAATGCATTCGAACACCTGCTGAAACGCATCGAGTCGCTCGGGCAAAAGGTGAGCGATCGGTCTATTACACTAAAAGATGTCACGATGCAATTCACTGACTTGAACGTGCGCCTGAAATCAAAAAAGGAAGTTGAAAGTCGTTACCACCAGATTCTGCAACAAGCCAAAACGGTGAAAGACATGTTGGCCATCGAAGAACAACTGGGCACCACACGCGAAGAGATTGAATCGATGGAAGCCGAATTGAAATACATGAGCCACCAGCTGGCCTATTGCACCATCGACCTCTCGTTCACACAGCATCATGAAGAACCACCCACAGGATTTGCACGCGAGCTTGGCCTGGCCCTGCAAAACGGCTGGCGCGCGTTTCTCGGCATGATGTTGCAGGCCGTGCGCCTCTGGCCCTGGATTGTGATGACAGTGGGTGTGGTGTTCTGGCTGCTGCACCTTCGGAAAACCAGGAAGTTGCGAACATCCGTTGTTTAAACTTGGATAGGTCAATGCCTACCCCAGTAGAAACTCAAAAAGAAAATTTTCAAAAAAGCTGTGACTTTCAAACGCTCCACCAATTATGAGGGAAACAAGCTTTTAAACAACACACGCAATGCCCGTGACGGACGAAGGCAACGCGGGAAGGGATTAGAAAAAATACCTGCCCGGAACGATACTGCCTTTTTTTTAAACTGACAACGCGATGTGCTTCATGTTCAACCTAAACCAATTGTTTTATGAAATCTGAAAATGAAGAAGTGACCATGGATGACCTGGTTTTCGAAAACCGGAACAAAGAGTATGGCGCCTATGCCATTCGCAAAGCCTACTCCGACAACATTCACAAAGCACTGGGCTTTGCCCTGTTTGCGTCGGTTGCGGCCGCGATGTTGCCGCTTGTTTTTCCAAGCATATTTCCGAAAGTGCCAGTGCTTCCCAAAGGTCCTGTGATCATCATGGATCTTCCTCCCAACATTGCACAGCCTCCTGCGGCGCGCGTAGCGCCACCACCCCCGCCAGCGCAACAGCGCGTGGCCGCGAACGTGACCCCCGTTGTTACGACAGAAGAAGTTGAAGTTGAATTAACTCAACCTGTTGTTGAGACAGCCGTGGGCGAAGGACAAGAGGTGGTGTTGGCTGCAGGACCCGGCACAACGGTTGAAGCCCCACCGGCACCCGCGGTGATGGAACCTCCCAAGCCGGTAGAATGGGCCGAAGTGATGCCTAAAAACGAAGGTATGATACGCTATCTGCAAAGAAATCTGCACTATCCCGCCGTGGCGCGCCGCATGGGCATTGAAGGTTCTGTGTATGTGAGCTTCGTGGTGAACACCGATGGAAGCGTGATGGACGCCCGCGTGCTGAAAGGCATTAGCAAGGAATGCGACGCAGAGGCGGTACGCGTAATCTCGGCCATGCCCGCCTGGACGGCCGGTCGCCAAGGCAACACACCTGTGATGGTGCGTATGGTGTTGCCCATCAAATTTCAATTGAATTAAAAAACTTTATTCTTGCCTGTGCGCCCGACCTACCCTCAATCACCGTTGTCTGCACACCCGGGGTTTGGCGCACAGGCGAAAGAATAAATTTTCCTTAGGTGATCCGCTTGCCATGGTTCACGGCAATGGCCGAGCCCTCGGCCAGAAAAACAGAAGTGGGTTTCTGCTGCGAAAGAAAACCAAACGCTTCGCCATAGACTTTTCCAAAATCAACATCAATCTTGTAGGCTTTTGTTTTGTAGACTTCCCACGCCGGATGCTCGACCCGATATTCTGACGTTTTTTCGGGACCCACCTGCGTGTAGCCCCAATAGTGATCGGTGATAAATTCTTCTTCGCTGCCCGGTGCGATGGCAAGACCTTGCGACGACGTGGTGACCTGAAGCGTATGCCACGTTCCTTTTTTCCAGCCGTAGGTGATGCGCAGGTTCTCGTCGCTGGCTTCCCAGGTGTGACGCATGGACAGTGCTTCATAACGTTCGCGATAGACGGTGTTGGCCACCCACGCCAGCACGGCACGCGGCACAATTTCTTTAAGAAACACCACGCCGCGTTTCCATTCGTGGCCGTCTTTGCAGCGTACATAGAATCTCAGGTTCACTTCTTCGAAATTGACGTGAAACGGAATTTTTAATCCCATCACTGTGGTGTCAACAAACATGAAGCCTACCAGGCTCACATAGCAGGTGTTGTTCCAAAGGTCAAGTTCGGTTTTGTAGGGGACGTGATCTTTCAGAACAGCGGGGTCGACGGCGTAGTTTGCCATCACGAGTTTGCGCCAGCCTGCGCGTAGAAAAGTGTTGCTCAAGAGAGGGTTGTGTTTAGCGATGCGTTCTTTCGGTGATCGAGAATGTGACGGACAAGGCTTAACATGACTTCCGCATCCCAGTCGTCGAATCCAACGCGAAGATGCTCCTGGGGGTTGCTGATTTTATAGAGGGCAAAGTAGGTTTCGTATTCCCGCAGGCCGAGATCGTCCCAGCGAAGGGCGGGTGCAGGAGGAATGTGGAGCCCGTTGGCGTCGAGGTGAAGGGAACCGAGGGTCAGGGTGTGCTGCTGGTGGAAGATTTCGGCAAGG
Organism: Chryseolinea lacunae; assembly: GCF_016735595.1. Lineage (GTDB taxonomy): Bacteria > Bacteroidota > Bacteroidia > Cytophagales > Cyclobacteriaceae > Chryseolinea > Chryseolinea lacunae. The sequence goes on along the minus strand of NZ_JAERRB010000005.1, from coordinate 150,454 downwards.
TGGTCGACCTGGGGTTGGATGTAGTATTCCCAAAGGGTTTCAACGATGTCGGTGTACCATTGAAAGGACTGCTTTTGAAGACCGAAATAGCTGGCGAAGGAAATGGTGATGGTGGTGTTGTTGCGGCCGCGCAGGGAAATGATGAACCGGCGGCCCACCGGGAATCTATACCAGACAATAGTATCCACGCGATGTTTGAACCCGGTGATGTCTTCGCGCTTTAACGTTGTGAAAGCATCGGCCACGAGGTCTTTGTTTTCGTAGCGGATGTGCTCGTGGCTCAGGATCAGCTTCCGGGGCCGGTCGCCGAAGGTGGACGTGAGGGTATATTCTTTCACGGGTGAGTTGAGTTTTTTTGTTGGATCAGGTTTAACATTCCCGCCGATCAGTTTCCATCCAAAGCCTGCATTGGAGCGGGACGTGAAAGGACAGCCTCACAAAAAAAGACCGTCAATTGCTCGACGGTCTTTCTTCATTAGGTTAGGTTAGGTACGAGTTATTATTGCAAATTCTTAGGTTTTTCAGATGTTCTACTGCAAGTATAGCAAAATTTATCACATCAAACCATCCCCTGTGCAAAAGGCTATTTCTTTGGGGAACTAAAAAGCGGAATAAAATCCTTTTGTAGCTTTGCACCACATGAACCGATATCGCATAAAAGCCTTTGGGATCACCAAAGATTTCCTGGGAGGAAAAGAGGCAGAAGTGGAAATAAAAGGCGACACCGTGGCGGCGCTGCGGTCTGAACTGATGGAACGTTATCCCGGGCTGCAAGGCCTGCGCTCGCTCTACATCGCCGTGAACAACGACTACGCCGAAGAAGGCCGCGTGCTGGGTGCCGGCGACGAAATAGCCCTGATTCCACCCGTGAGCGGCGGCTGACGCCCTTAATCCCATAATTTTCATTGTGATTTGAAGGTCATTTCACTAATTTCATCATCTCTTCCTTATTGTTCAATCCAACCCTCAGCAACATGATTAAAATAACGGAAAAGCCCATTGACATTCAGAAGGTCATCGATACGGCTTCGTGTCTCGCTTCCGGCGCCGTGAATGTGTTCGTCGGAACTGTGCGCAACAACGCAAACGGAAAAAATGTGGTCTGGCTGGAATACGAAGCCTACGAAACCATGGCGGTAGGAGAGATCCGAAAGATCATAGACGATGCGTCGCACAAATGGCCGTTGCAGGGATGGGCAGTGAGCCATCGCATTGGCACGTTGCGCCCCGGCGAAGTGGCCGTGGTGGTGGCGGTGTCTACACCCCATCGCAAGGATTCTTTTGACGCGTGCGAATACATTATTGACAACCTGAAGTTGCACGTGCCCATCTGGAAGAAAGAAGTTTTTGAAGACGGCGAAGAATGGATCTCGGCCCGGCCCTCGGCCGTTGCTGAAAAAGTCTGAACGCAGCGAAACTGTTATAAATGAAAAAGCCCCTGCCAGTTGGCGGGGGCTTTTTCATTTTGTGTATCCCATGTTTATCCCATGGCGATCACCACTGCCGAGACAATGAAGACGGCCACCATAAATCCGGCGACCATAGCGATGAGCAGGTCCCGGTGGATGGGGTTGATGTGAAGTTTTGCGAGTGCTTTCATAAGCCAACTTAGTTTAAGACCACAGACATACGCCCGTGTTTAGTTCACGGATGTAACGCATAGATACATGAAAAGTTGCTGACTTACGGTTCACGTAACCGCATAAATTTTTAACGGAAGAGGGAAATCCAGCAAGTAGTTTCGCAGTTAACCCAATCACAACACAAATCGAAAACGCATAACGAATCTTGTTGCCGCGATCTTCCGAAAACGCTTTCCCAGCACTGAAAGCTTGATGAAGCATTGTTGATTTCGGAAACAAACCCCAATGCCGAAGAATTCAGGCCTTCGTGCAGAAATGGCCCTAGAAAATTCTCTTTCCACAATCCCTGAGCGCAGGTGGCGAAGCACCGGCAGGGTTCATCACTTCCTTGTGCTATCTTAAAGCTTTACTTTATCTGAATGAATTTCCAGGATGGGCAGCCGTTTCGGTTTGAGCGGCGTGCAGAATGGGCGTTGTTGTGGTTAAAAGAAGAGAGTTTTTGATGGGAATGACCCGAGGTCAATGGCGTTATTATACTACGAGAAGTCTATCCGACATCATTTCGCCGCGATCACCGTTGGCTTGGAATGGAGCAACACGCGGGGAGAGCACGCGACGCGTTTGATGCTTGCAGTGTGCAATGAAGTTGCGTAGTATTACCTTGCCATTTCACAACACCATGAAACGAAGAGAATTTATCGGCGCCACGGGCGCTACACTCACGGCGTTGAACATGGCGCTGGCAGACGATCGTAAAGACATGAAGACATCCGAAATCAAAAAGAGAATTGTGGCCTATGGCGCCGGAACCAATCCGAAGTTTGTGAACTATGTGGCCGGCCTCACCGGCAAGCCCGTGCCGCGCCTGTGTTTTCTGCCCACGGCTTCGGCCGATAGTCCGCTGGGCATCAACGCATGGTATGAACAATGTCAGGATCTGAATGTGAAACCCTTTGTGCAGCGCATGTTCATTTCCAGCTACGGACAGCAGCAGTCGTTTGAGGATGTGTTGCTGAGCATGGATGCCATTGTGGTGGGCGGCGGCAACACGTTGAACATGCTGGCCATCTGGAAGGCGCAGGGTGTTGACAAAATATTACGTACAGCCTGGGAAAGCGGAATCATCCTGGCGGGGGGCAGCGCCGGGTCGCTTTGCTGGTTCGAGCAGGGAACAACAGACTCGCGCCCCAAAGAAATATCAGAAATTGAAGGCCTCGGTTTCATCAAGGCCAGCAACTGCCCGCACTATGATTCTGAACCCACCCGGCGCCCGTTGTATCACGGCTACATCCAATCCAAACGCTTCAAGGCCGGCTATGCGTGCGACGACCGTGCGGCCATTTATTTTGAAGACAACACCGTGAAGGAAGTGGTGGTGGCCAACGAGCAAAGCAATGCCTACTATGTGTATGAAGAAAACGGTGTGGCAAAAGAAAAAGTGCTGGACCGCCGTGTGCTGAAGTGAGTCGCGGCGTTCATGGCGCAACCATCAGGCAATCCATTTCCAATCTCGACTTTGTTTTTTTAATCGCTGAGTCCTTTCAGGATGTCGACGGCGCGTTGGGCGTCTGGCACGGGCACGAAGATGTGGTCGTGATAGAACGCGGCCACCACATTGCAACTTATGCCGGCTTGCGACAGGGCAGTAGAGAACGCGGCGGTGAGCCCCACAGCTTCGAGCGACGAATGCACGCTGAGCGCAATCCACGAAAAGGTTTGTTGATATTCCAGCTTGGCATCGTCGGCATCGTCTCTCGCCATCACCACCGAAAATCCTTCGTGTTCGCGAAACGTGGCCACACATTTTGAGACATCGATCTGCAACGGGTCCACCACGCTGCAAAACACATACTCTCCCGGCTGCAACAGCGGATCGAGAGAGGCGAGAATTTTTTCAAGATTTCTTTCTCCCGGCATAAGACAATTTTTTTTGTAGATGAATTCGCTAAGACAAAGATAATACGGAAATCATTTCGTCATTCTTCATGAATCTCCTTCCCGCAATGCGGGCACACAATTGTCTTCCGCCGGTCTTCGTGCAGCAACTCAAAAAATCCTGACGACAAAATACCGGCAGGCAGCGCAAGCAAACCCACACCGGCGATCGCGAAAATGCCGCCGAGAAATTTTCCCCACACGGTGATGGGCACCATGTCGCCATAGCCCACCGTGGTGATGGTGGCAATGCCCCACCACATGGTGGCCGGAATGCTGCTGAACTTGTCGGGTTGGGCTTCGCGCTCCACATAGAACATGATGAAGCTCACAATGACGAGGATGAACAGGATGAACAGAAAACTAAGCACCAGTTGTTCTTTCCGTTCCGTGAGCACGCGTTTAAAAATTTTTAACGCATGCAGGTAGCGCGCAATTTTGAACACACGGAACAACGCCATGAGCCGGAAGATGCGCAGAAAGCGAAGGTCGATGGGCAGAAACGTGAGGTAGAATGGCAGAAAAGACAGCAAGTCTATCAGCGCCATGGGCGTGAGCACAAACTTCAGCCGTCCTTTCACGGGGTCTTCGTAGGTTGGCTTCTCAACAATAGAATAGATGCGCGCAATGTATTCGACGGTGAAGAAGATGATGGAGAACACTTCAATGTTTCGAAACACGGTGGAATATTCGTGGTCGATTTCCTTCACCGAATCGATCACGATCGACAGGATGTTGAGGAGGATGATGGCGATGAGCAGGATTTCGAAGATGCGTTCCAGCAGGCCTCCTTTCTCGGTGGGGTCGAGCGTGAGGTATAGTCGTCGGCGTAAGGTCATAGCTTAGCGGTTGAAGTCTTTTTTGCCTCCGGTTTTCGACATCAGGGAAATGTTTTGAATAACAATGTCGTGCGATAGGGCCTTGCACATGTCGTAGACGGTGAGCGCGGCCACGGTCACGGCAGTGAGGGCTTCCATTTCCACGCCGGTTTTGGCGGTGATGGTGACGCTGCTGTCGATCACGATTTTTCCGTCGCGCACGGCAATGTGTATCTGGCAATCTTCCAACCCCAGCGGATGGCAGAAGGGGATGAGCGACGATGTTTGCTTGGCCCCCATCACCCCGGCGATGATGGCGGTTTGAAACACGGGACCTTTTTTGGTGATGATCTCATCGCCCGTGAGGTGGCTGAGAATGTCGGGGCCAACGTGCACGGTGGCCTGGGCTTTGGCGGTGCGAACGGTCACCTTCTTTTCCGAAACATCCACCATCTTGGGATTGCCGGCAGAGTCGATGTGTGTAAATTGTTCTTTACTCATGTAACTTGGGTCCAAACAAAGTTAAAAAGAATTAACATGGTAAGTGTAGCAGAGGCAACCTCGGTAATTTTTTCTCACCTCTTTCGTCCCGGCCAGAAACGTGTCGCGCTCACGGCGGCCGTGGGGCAGGTGCTGGCCGAACCCGTTTATGCCGACCGCGACTTTCCACCGTTCGACCGTGTAGCCATGGACGGCATGGCCATTCATCGCGACACCTGGCTTGACGGACAACACGCTTTCCTCCTGGAAGCCGTGCAGGCCGCAGGCGAACCGCGAAAGAAGCTCACCCAAAACCAAAACGCCATCGAAGTGATGACCGGCGCCATGCTGCCCGAAGGCACCGACATGGTGATTCGTTACGAAGACCTGACCATTGCCAACAAGGTGGCCGCCATCGCTGCCGACACCCTAAAAGAAAACGGCTACATCCACCGCCAGGGTGCCGATTGCAAAAAAGATGCGTTGCTCCTGGAACCGGGGCTTGTGCTGTCGCCGGCCGAGATTGCCTTGCTGGCTTCGGTTGGTAAAAGCTCCGTGAATGTGTTTGCCTTTCCACGCACGGCCATCGTGGCAAGTGGCGACGAACTGGTGGAGGTGGATGCTGTGCCCGAGCCACACCAGATCCGTCGCTCAAACACCTTTGCCATTCAGGCCGCCATGCAAACGCTGGGTTGGGCTGGCGAGAGTCATCATGTGAAAGACGACAAGGCCGGCATGACGGAAGCGTTGACGGCGCTGGCAGCAGCAAACGACGTCATCATTTTATCGGGGGGTGTGTCGAAAGGCAAGTTTGATTTTGTGCCCGATGTGCTGGAAGCCATCGGGGTGAAAAAACTTTTTCATCAGGTAAGTCAGCGCCCCGGCAAGCCGTTTTGGTTTGGGGTGTCAGACAAAGGTCTGACGGTGTTTGCCTTGCCGGGCAACCCGGTGTCTACCTACATGTGTTTCTATCGCTACATCCGCCCGTGGGTGATGCAGAGTTTGGGTGTTACAGAAGTGCCGTTGATGGCGACATTGGCCACGGATTTTTCATTTGCACCACCGCTCACTTATTTTTTGCAGGTAACGGTGAAAAATGAAAACGGAACGTTGATGGCCTACCCCGACGCGGGCGGCGGCTCCGGCGATTTTGCAAACCTCAAAAAGGTGACGGGTTTTTTGGAACTGCCGTTAAATCAATCGGCCTTCAAAGCCGGCGAAAGTTTTCCGTATATTCCCTTCCGGGGATAACCCTGTTGTTTTTACTACCGATGATCGATGCATAATTTTTTTGTGTATGATGACCATTCTTTTTGCACCCGATAAATTTAAAGGATCGCTCAACGCCTTGCAGGTTTGCCAGGCCATGGAAGAAGGGTTGCGCCAGGGAGGAATCGACTTTCACGCCCTGTCCATCCCGTTGGCCGACGGCGGCGAAGGCACGGGCGAAATCCTTACGCACTATTCGAATGGACAACGCGTGACGTGCTCCGTGCTCGATCCATTGTTCCGACCGGTCAAAGCAACGTATGGCATATCGGGCGATGGCACCACAGCATTTTTGGAAATGGCTTCGGCCTCCGGATTTTTGTTGTTGCAGCCCGAAGAACGAAACGCACTATACACCACCACCTATGGCACCGGCCACCTCATTCGCCATGCGGTGGACCAGGGTGTTAAAAACATTGTGCTGGGCATTGGCGGCAGCGCCACCAACGATGGGGGCATGGGCATGGCCGAAGCGCTCGGCGTGGTTTTTTATGACGCACGCGGCGAACGTCTATTGCCCGTGGGCAAGAACCTCATTCACATCGACCGCATCGACACCACAAACCTGGAACCCGCCGTGAAAGAAGTTTTATTCACGGCCCTGTGCGACGTGAGCAACCCCCTCTATGGCCCGGAAGGTGCGTCGTATGTGTTTGGACCGCAAAAGGGCGCAGATGCCGAAGCACTGAAAACGCTTGACGATGGCCTGCGCAACTTCGCCGCCGTGGTGCAGCGACAGTTTGGGGTTGACATCAACTTTGCGGGCGCCGGTGCTGGCGGTGGTATTGGAGCAGGAGCAAAAGTTTTTTTCGACATACGCTTCCAGTCGGGAGCCGATTTTGTGATGGACTTTGTGAAGCTTGACGAGAAGGTGGCGCAGAGCAACATGGTGTTCACAGGCGAGGGCCGCGTAGACCACCAGACGCTCTATGGCAAAGTGGTGAAACGTGTGGCCGACCTGGCCGTGAAATATGAAAAGCCCCTGTTTGTGGTGGCCGGCACGGCCGACCTGACCCCGGAAGAGCTGCATCGGCTGGGGGCGGTGAAGGTGGTGGCCCTGGTGAATGCGAAAACCGATAAAAACGAAGCCATGGCCCGGGCCTTTTCCCTCATCGGGCAGCGCATCAAAGAAGACATTATTCCGCTTTTTCTTTAGCCCTCAGCGCCTTACCTTTGGCCCCTTATTCCCCTTCGGGAAACGCACGGAAAACCGTGCGAACGCCATCATCAAACATTAACACATCGACCCATGTTCGATAATTTAAGTATAAAGCTGGATAAAGCCTTTCAGACGCTGAAAGGCCAGGGCAGGATCTCCGAAATCAACGTTGCCACCACCGTAAAGGAAATCCGCAAAGCGCTGATCGACGCCGACGTTAACTATAAAGTAGCCAAGGAAGTAACGGACGAAATCCGTGAAAAAGCCATGGGCCAGGATGTGCTCACGGCCATTTCGCCCGGCCAGTTGCTGGTGAAGATCACCAACGACGAGCTGACCGCCCTCATGGGTGGCCACAGCGAAGACATTAAAATAGACGGCAATCCCGCCGTCATCCTCATTGCCGGCTTGCAAGGGTCCGGTAAAACCACGTTTTCGGGAAAGCTTGCCAACTACCTGAAAAAACAGGGACGTTCGGTGATGCTCACCGCCTGTGACATCTATCGCCCCGCGGCCATCGACCAGCTGAAAGTGCTGGGCGAGCAAGTGGGTGTGGAGGTCTATGCCGAGCCTGAGAACAAAGACGCCGTGAAAATTGCGAAAGCGGCCATTGAACACGCCAAGAAAAACAACCACCGCATCGTGATTGTGGATACCGCCGGTCGTTTGGCGGTTGACGAAGAAATGATGGATGAAATTGCGCGCCTCAAAGCGGCATTGAACCCTTCAGAAACCTTGTTCGTGGTCGACTCCATGACCGGCCAGGATGCTGTGAACACAGCCAAGGCCTTCAACGAACGCCTCAACTTCGATGGCGTGGTGTTGACCAAGCTCGATGGCGATACGCGTGGTGGTGCGGCCCTTTCGATCCGCCGCGTGGTGGACAAGCCCATCAAGTTTATGAGCCTTGGCGAAAAGATGGAAGCTATAGACCGCTTCTATCCCGAACGTATGGCCAGCCGTATTCTCGGCATGGGCGACGTGGTGTCGCTGGTGGAAAAAGCCCAGGAAGTATTTGACCAGGAAGAAGCCGCCCGCCTCAACAAGAAAATCCGCAAGAATCAATTCGATTTCAACGACTTCCTGTCGCAGCTGGAACAAGTGAAGAAGATGGGAAATATGAAAGACCTGCTGGGCATGATTCCCGGCATGGGCAAAGCCATCAAAGACATCGACATCGACGATAACTCATTCAAGCCCATCGAAGCCATTATCCGTTCCATGACCCTGGCCGAGCGCGAGAATCCGGACATCCTCAACAGCAGCCGCAAGAACCGCATCGCGGTGGGAAGCGGAACATCTGTGCAGCAGGTGAATCAACTGCTGAAACAGTTCAGCGACATGCGCAAGCTCATGAAGACCATGAACAAAATGGGTGGCGGCAAACGCGCCTTGTCGGCCCTGAATCCATTCGGCCGATAGCCCGGGCGATTGTTAATCAATTTTGTTGCGCAACGTCTTTCACGTGCTTACGGAAATAAGTGAAAATGATGTCCCTCAAAGTTTTACAGACGGGTTGCGAAGAAAGAATGTAGGACCGGTTTGCGACGCGAATATTTTTTAGAAAATATAACGCGAAGACATAAACCAAACCGACATATCCACCGTTCTTACTACAGTTTACAGGTTGTTATATAAATTAGTAAAGATGCCCCGACTACTTCGGGGCATTTTTACTATTATCGTGCACCGTAAAATACCTTAACAATCCACCCAACCAAACTCAACAACGTATGAAAAGAATTACATTTCTGATGGTGGCGCTTGCAACTGTTCTCACCAGTGCTATGGCGCAAGACAAACCCGCCAGCCCTCAGGCCACGGTGAAAGGCAAGCTTGGAGCAGCCGATGTCACCATCGTGTATTGTCAACCTTCGGCACGCGGTCGCAAAATAATGGGGGGTCTTGTTCCCTTCGGCGAAGTGTGGAGAACCGGAGCCAACGACGCCACCACCATCGAATTTAGCAAAGACGTGAAAATTGAAGGCCAGGACCTGGCCGCCGGCAAGTATGCCCTCTTCACCATTCCCGGTGAAAGCGAATGGACCATCGTGATCAACAAAGACAGCAAGCAGTGGGGTGCCTACAGCTATAAAGAGAAAGACGACGTGTTGCGCGTGAAGGTGAAGCCCACCAAAACCGCAGCCGCAGTAGAAACCTTCAACATCGCCCTCGGCAAAGACGAAGTGCAGTTGAAATGGGAGAACACTGCCGTAGCATTTAAAGTGAAAGGCTAAGCAACTTCTGCTTCACGATAATTTAAAAGCCCCGCGCTGGCGGGGCTTTTTTATTTTCCGCATATTGGCCCCGCATAACCACGATGCCCCAATGCACATTCTAGGACGCTACGACCGCCTTGACCTGCCCCTGCTTGGGCTCTATAATATCCATGCAAAGATCGACACCGGAGCGTTCTCCTCGTGCATTCACTGCCACAAGGCCGAAGTGGTGAACGGCGTGCTGGAAATCATTCTGCTCGACGACGAACATCCGAAGTTCTCGGGCAAGAAATTTTCTTTTCGCGAATTTGAAGTGCGCAGCATCAAAAACTCTTTTGGTGAAGTGGAGCGCCGCTTTGTGGTGTTCACCACGCTGCGAATTTTTGGCGAAGAAATAACAACCGAATTTTCGCTCAGCAACCGTGGCTCCCTGAAGTTTCCCATCCTGATTGGCCGGAAAATTTTGCGTAACCGCTTTCTCATAGACGTGACGCAGAAAAATCTTTCCTACCGCGAGAAACGTCGTCGCCGTTTGGCCGTCAAGAAAAAGAATCGTTAACAACAGAACTCAACCTTTTTCCGCTACTTTATGAACATTGCCATTCTGTCGAGAAACCCCAAGCTTTATTCTACCCGCAGGCTCAAGCAGGCGGGCGAGGCGAGGGGTCACAAGGTTGAGATTATCGACCACATGAAGTGCGTGCTCTTCATTGAAAAGAAAAATCCGGTGGTGCTCTATCAGGGGCGCCGTCTTGACTATTTCGATGCCATCATTCCCCGCATCGGGGCGTCGGTCACGTTCTATGGCGCGGCGGTGGTGCGCCAATTTGAAATGATGAAAGTGTTTACGGCCGTAGAGTCGCAAGCGCTCATTCGCTCGCGCGACAAGCTGCGCAGCCTGCAGATTCTTTCGCGCGCGGGCCTGGGTCTTCCCAAAACCATTTTCATGGACTATTCGCGCGACACCGAAGGCATTATTGAAGCCGTGGGCGGCGCGCCGGTGGTGATAAAACTTCTGGAAGGAACACAAGGCCTGGGAGTGGTGCTGGCCGAAAACAAAAAAGCCGCCAAGTCGGTGATCGAGGCGTTTCACGGACTGCATGCACGCATCATTGTTCAGGAGTTTATTAAAGAAGCCAAGGGCGCCGACATCCGCGCGTTTGTGGTGAACGGCGAAGTGGTGGGCGCCATGCGGCGCCAGGCCAAGGAAGGCGAATTCCGTTCGAACCTGCACCGCGGCGGCACCGCCAAAGTGGTGAAGCTGTCGCGCCCCGAAAAACAAGCGGCCATCACCGCCGCCAAAAAAATGGGCCTCGATGTGGCCGGGGTAGACATGCTGCCCTCGGCACGCGGGCCGCTGATTTTGGAGGTGAACTCATCGCCGGGGCTGGAAGGCATTGAAGGTGCCACAAAAGTTGACATCGCAGGAAAGATTTTTCAGTATCTTGAGAAAAATGCTGGAAAGAAAAAGATACAGAAGGATAAGATAAACGCTTGAGTTTCATATACCCGTAAAAAACACCTTGCAGAAGATTGTCATAGCCGGCCAGGAAATTCAACCGGGCGAATTTAAAGAGATAGACATTAACATTGCGCGGCTTCCGTCGCACACGGTCATCGACACGCCCATCTATGTGTCGCGGGGCGAAGAGGATGGCCCGGTGCTGGCCCTCACGGCAGGCATGCACGGCGACGAAATTAACGGCATGGAAATCGTGCGCCGCATATTGGACAGCGGCCTGCACAAACCCAAGCGCGGCGTCACCGTGTGCATGCCCATTGTGAACATGTATGGCTTCCTGAACTACTCGCGCGATGTGCCCGATGGCAAAGACATTAACCGTTCATTTCCCGGAAGCAAATACGGATCGCTGGCCGCCCGCGTGGCCTATCACCTCATGCACCAGGTCATTCCCTATGTGGATGTGGGCGTGGACTTTCACACCGGTGGCGCCATGCGCGCCAACTATCCGCAGGTGCGCGCCGTGCTGAAAGACGAAACCAACATGAAGATGGCCGAAGCCTTTCACGCACCCTTCACCATCGATGCGCCCTTCCGGCCAAACTCGCTGCGAAAGGAAGCATCGCGCAAAGGCAAAAACATTATTGTGTATGAAGGCGGCGAATCGCTGCGCTTCGATCAGCAAGCCATCGAAGAAGGCATTGCCGGCACCATGCGCCTCATGAAACACCTCAACATGATTGATGTGGCGCCCGAGCCGCGAGAAGAAAACCGCATCATCTGGAGCACATCGTGGATACGCGCGCGCAACGCGGGCTTGTTTCAGTCGAACGTGAAGTGCGGGCAATTGGTGATGAAAGGGGAGTGGGTGGGCACCATCACCGATCCGTTCGGAGAATTTAAGGAAGAAGTGATGGCCTCCGAAACGGGCTATGTGATTGGTCTCAACAACATTCCGGTGATCAACGCCGGCGATGCGCTCATGCATTTGGGCATGGATAATTTTTGCAAACTCGATCAGCCCGCGGTGGAGTGAAGAACATTTGTGAAGCAGGATGGGTTAATCAAGATAGACAACAATCGCTGTGGAAAATTTCCTGGAACAATACGGATACATCGCCCTTGCCATAGGCACCTTTTTTGAAGGGGAGACCGCTATTCTGGTGGCGTCGTCACTCATTCATCAGGGATTGTTTGATGCGCCCTACACGGTTTTCTTTGGCTTTGCCGGTTCGTTTATCAGCGACTGGCTCTATTTCACCATCGGCCGGCTCAATGGAAAATATTTTGTGGCCCGGCGGCCCAAGCTGCAAGAGAAGCTGGCGCCGGTGCGGCGTTTTTTTGATACACACAAAATTCAGATCCTGTTTTCGTATCGTTTTCTGTATGGCTTTCGGGTCATCATTCCGCTCATTATCGGCATGAGCAATTTGAAGTTGTCGCAATATCTTTTTTATAGTCTGGTGAGCGGGCTCATCTGGTCGTCGACGGTGAATGCGGTGGGGTATAGCATCGGGCGTTTTCTGGATATTAAGACCACGATGTTTGAAGACAATATCTTTTTTATAATGCTGGGGTTTGCATCGTTTGGGTTGATGATTGGGTATGCGGTGAAGCACTTTGCAGCGCGGAAGATGCATGTGGTTTCGTCTGACTCAGTCGGAGACTGAGTGGAGGATGGGCACGGGTCGAAGACCCGCGCCAGTTTCCGATTTCGTTCACCCTATTTGTGGCTGTGGCCATCGGCGTCGCCGTCCTTGTTTTCGGAGCTGAAGAAACAATGCAAAGCGCAGCCATGGCTTTTGTTGGTGTAGCCGGATTCGACCTGCGCTACTGTTTTGCCAGCCACTTTCACAACGCCGTCGGGGTCGGTAGTCACCACGTGGCCTTTCTTGGATTTGAAACTGCCGTCTTTTTGGATGGTGCCGAGGCCTTTGCCTGCGGCTGTGCTCACGTCGCCATTGTCGGCGATGATGCCGATCACCTTGCCGCTGGTGTCGCACACTTTTCCGTTTTTGATAGAGCCAAGGGGCTTGCCCGCTTCGTCAACCACCGTGCCGTCGGCTTTGAGGTGTGGGTGCATGCCCTTGTGCTTGGGAGGAAGCTCCTGCGCATTGACAAGGGTGACGGTGATGAACAGGAACGTGAGGATTGTGAAGATTGCTTTCATGATTTTATGTTTTTAGTGAGCGATTTTTTGAATGCGTGGTGAATACGTCACCAAAGATGACGCATCACCTTTGCCCGCGAGGAAACTTGTGACAGGGGAGGGCATGATTTATATCATGAAAGGATGTTTCCGTCAGCCGGATTCCGACGGAGACCTGACTTAGATTATGCATGTGGTTTCGTCTGACTCAGTCGGAGACTGAGTGGAGGATGGGCACGGGTCGCAGACCCGCGCCAGTGTGTGGTTGTTCGGTGGGTGGAATTGGGGTACCTTTGAGGCTTCTCAGGCTTTTTAACACGGCGCTTATGTATTCGAAATGTTGGTTGGTCATTAAAGACGACGGTAAGCGCACGTATGAGGTTTGCGGCAAGACGGGCAATAGCAACTTTTTCACGAACGGCACACACGGCATGCAACGCGCGGGCATGAATGTGAGTTATGTGACACCGCCGGTCACCAATCAGAATTCAAACAAGGAGATGGTGAAGGTTTCGGGCTATACCCAGGAAGACGGATTGCACGAGCGACTGCTGGCCGAATACAGACAGATTATTGCCCGATCGATCGATCATTTCGACGACGGCGAATAGTGCATGGGCATCCACGCCTCGAAACGCTGGAGCCAGTTTGATGTGGTGTTGCCGGGTTGACCGATGCCAAAGCCATGTCCTCCCTTTTCAAGCAAATGAAGTTCTACGGGGCGTTTCGCCGCCAGCCATTTCGAGCTGATGTTGAGCGCGTGCGTGGCAAAACCAAAATCATCGTCGGCGGCGCACACTACGAAGAGTGGTGGTGCGTCGGGCAGCACGGCAGATAGTCGCGACTCGGGCATGTCGGCATAGATGGGGGCAACAAAGTCGGGGCGGTTGGCGGCAGTGTAGTGAAAAGCGGTGGAGGCGGCCACCATGCCTCCGGCAGAGAAGCCCATGATGCCGATGCGTTGAGGTGATAGTTTATAGTCGGCGGCGTGGCTGCGCACATAGGCAATGGCGGCGCGGCCGTCGGCAATGGCCAGGGGAATGATGGGGTCGGCCTCTCTGTCCCACGCTTCGTGATCTTTGGTGTTGAGCATGTCGTCGAACGGATTGTTGGAGGTGATGTGAAACACTCTGTAGCGCAGCACAAAAACCGTGAAGCCTTTTTTGACAAGCCAGTTTGCAGCGTTGTTTCCTTCGTGATCGATGGCCAGAAAATGAAATCCACCCCCGGGACAAACCACAACAGCCGCACTGTTGGCCACGGCGGGTTCGGGTGTGAAGACGGTGAGCGTGGGGTTCACCACGTTGAACACGCACATCACGTTCACACTATTCTTGTTGTTCATCTGCTCTTCCCATGTCCAGCCTTCAGAACCGGGAGCAGCACCGTTGTATAGTCTGATCACGTTTTGTTGTGCGTGAACACTTCCCGCTAGCGTCATCATAAGCCAGAATAATTTTCTCATCAATCAAATGTATTCATTAAAATTTAATGCGGCGCAAGGCATGTCGTTGATGAATGACGTTGGATGAAATCCTCATGATTGACGCTGCCAGGCAGGAGCGAGCAGGGGGAAGATCGGGCATAAAACTGCGCGTAATTGACCTTCGTTTTGCGAGGGTCAAGGGATATCAATCCCGTGCTTTTTTTAACATTTCTCTTTTTCTGCCCCTTTTTTCGGGATGCGTTACCCGCTCTTCGTCGGGATCTGTGGAGAATTGTCCCCTCTTTTTGTCGGTTCAGGGCCATAATCGGGCGAAAAACGGACGGCGTACCTTTTTAGCCGTAGCTGCTTTTTTTGGGGAACGGTCGGGGCCTACTTTTGAACTGTTTAGTAAAAATAACCCTCAATTTTTTCGACATGTACAATCTCTTCGGCCCGCTGACGGCAATATCCCTCTTTTTTTCCTCAGCATTTCACACCGCAGGCACCCTTGCCGACAACACGCTTTTGAAAAACGACTCTGTTGTGGAAGTGTCGCTGCACCAACCCCTGGAGATGGCCCGTGTGCAGTTTGAAGAAACGGTGACGCAACTTTATGATGCCTTGAACTTGTCGGACTACAGTCTGTCGCGCGAAGTGTTTCGCTATGGCATGATTGGCTACAACTCACTGCTGCAACAAGGCAAGATTGGCTCGAAACAATTGCTCACCATCATCGACTTTTCGAAGCCCAGCACCAAGAAACGTTTCTACACCATCGACCTGGCGTTGATGCAAGTGAAATACTACACCTATGTGAGTCATGGAAAGAACACGGGCGAGAACGAAGCCAAAGCGTTTTCGAACATCATGCACTCCAACCAAAGCAGCCTTGGATTTTTTACCACCGCCGAAACCTATGTGGGCAGCAAAGGCTACAGCCTCAAGATTGACGGTTTGGAAAAAGGTGTAAACGACAAGGTGCGCGACCGCGCCGTGGTGATTCACGAAGCCGAATATGTGAGCGAAAGCTGGATCCGCAAATATGGTCGCCTCGGCCGCAGCCAGGGTTGCCCGGCGTTGCCCATTGGTCAGTCAAAAACCATTATCAACGCCATCAAGGACGGAACCCTGATCTTTGCCTACTTTAACGATGCCGCCTATCTGCACGGCTCGTCTTATCTCAACCTCGAACAAGTGCTCAACAACCTGAGTGTGACGGCCAGCGCCAAACACTAGTGTAGCACTCACAATCCCGCAATGGCTCCGGCTTTGTCTTTTGGATAAAGCTGTTGCAGCTGACGTTTGTCGTGTCCGTAGATATCCTCCCGGAAGTTGATGGTGTCGTTCTCGTCTACCCAGGCGGTGATGTATTCGATGTGCACGTCCAGTTTCTTTTTCAGGTGAATGGTGGCAGGCTGTGTGGCATGCATGGCTTCCTGAATGCGCTTGGTATCCCAACCTTTCTGATCGCGCATGAGGTATGCGGCCAGCTTGGCAGGTTCGTCTACGCGCACGCAGCCGTGACTCAGCGCGCGATAGTCTTTGGTGAACAGGCGGTGGTTGGGTGTGTCGTGGAGGTAGACGCTCATGTTGTTGGGCATAATGAATTTCACCAGACCCAGCGAGTTGTCAGGACCGGGTTGCTGCACGATGCGATATTTGTAAGGATTGGCCGTGTCGTCCCACACTTCGGTGGTGGGGTCGATGGGCACTTCGTCTTTATAGAACGCGTAGTTTTTGTCGGCATAATAGGCCGTGTTGCTTTTGAGGCGCGGAATGATCTCTTCCTTGATGATGCTGGTGGGCACCGTCCAGGTGGGGCTGAACACAATGTATTCAAGCGCGTCGCTGAAGATGGGTGTGGGTTTGTCTACCGCGCCCACGATCACGCGCATTTGCAGCGCGGGCTTCCGGTTTTCATAGACCGTGAGGGTGTAGGCGGGCACATTCACAAAGATGTAGTTGTCGCCATACTTTTCGGTTGACCAGCGCATGCGCTCCATGTTGAGGGCGATCACGTCGGCTTTGTCTTTGAACGACTGGTTCATGAACCGGAGTGTTTTTTCGCCGATCACACCATCGGGTTCCAGGCCGTGTTTGGCTTGAAACATTTTCACGGCATCGACCAGCGTGGCGTCATAGCGCAGCGAATCGAACGTGCCCGTAAGGCTGTCGAGCGTCATGGCGTAGGGGCGCATGTCGGTGAGCGAAAGTTTTTTGCGCACCGAGGGCACAATGGCGTTGTGGTCGTCCAGCTTCACTTTGGTGCCTTTCACAATGTCGATGGCGGCCGGTGTGTTTTTTTCGAGGGCACGATAGTAGGCGAGGGCCTGCTGAAGCTTGCCGTATTGTTCGTTGGCAGGTTGAATCTGTTGGATGGCCGTGGTGAAATCGGCCGGGGTCTGCACCTTGCTCATAAGGGCCACGTCGGCACTGCTTAGGGTGCGCTGGCCAGGCATCCAGATGCTGCGGCCGCTCACCACTTCGGTGATTTTGCCGGTGCTGAGGTGTGTGGTGAAATGGAACAGCATTTCGGTGATGTAGACGTCGAGGGTGGCGAGCGCTTTGCGGTCGACAGCCTTTTCGCTATAGAGTATTTTTACTTTTTCCTGAATGCCTTGCACGTCGTAGTCGCTGGCGCGCAGGCCAAATTTGCCGGCATCGTTCAGCGTTGCTTCAAGGGCGGCAAAGAGCGGCGAGGGCTTGGTGTCGAACAGCCATTGGCTTTGAAAGCCGTGCTGGCGATAGAATTGAGCGGCTTTGGCCAGGGTGGCGGCGCCGGCTTTGTTGAATGCAGTGGAATCTATGCCCACGGGCTTGGCCGGTAGCTCCGCCACCATCGTGGTGGTGTCGGCTTGTGCCACTTTGGGTGCCACGGCAACCTGTGCCACGCGTTGGCTGCAGGAATAGAACAGTGCGGCCGACAGCGTCAGGTACGTGAGTGTGTTAAGATTTTTCGAGATTTTGAACGATGTGTACATGTTAGATTAAACCCTCCTTTGCTCTGATTACAAAAACAATTCCAATCGCTACAGGCGTCAAAACGCTACCAAAGTGTAGAATCGGGAACCCACAGAGAGGGACATGTGGATTTTTAAGCACAATCGAACTAAGTTTTTTCACCAACGGTCCGGGCCGTCCCGGATGCATTGTGCCTTCCAATCGGGAAGGGTATTGCAACCATTGGGCCAAACTGTTGCACAGGAAAAAATGGCGCATAATAGCGTCAGATCCCCATGTGGTTTGAGCTTTGTTTCGGATTTGTCTTAGAAACGGAATAAAAATTCCAACGTCCCTCCCGGAACGGCGCAACCGTGTATCTACCGTGCGGCGCCAAGCGATTCGTTTACATTCTTGTTAACGTGGTTTTTTAGTGTTTTTCGCTACACCCGTAGCCCGGTGGTTAGTCGGCTTCGGGCATCGCGCTCCAAACAAGGGTGTGTAACGGGCCGGGTGTCGGCAGGTTGGGTTTGGAGCGATAATTTTTCAGGTTAATTTCGGGCTGTCATTTCGGCTTGTCGGGTGTGTCATGAAAACAGGGATGTGCGTTGTTGATGCCTTTAATTTTTATCTTTGACGAACTCGTTTTGGGGAAGTTTCCTGTGCTTTCCGGAAAAACGAATTCAAGGAAAAAAGCAAGCCGGCACTATGAGTCCTGCGTATACCGCACTCTGGAACAGCATCCGGTCGTTCGAAGTGGACGATCCCTCGGCGGCGTTCACGTTTAGCGACCGGCTGGCCCGCGAAAATGGATGGACCCTCGAATTTGCCCTGCGCGCCATCGAAGAATACAAACGGTTTATGTTCCTGATCTGCATTTCGCCCACGCCGCTCACACCGTCGGACGCGGTGGACCAGGTGTGGCATTTGCACTTGCTCTACACCCGGTCGTATTGGGAAGATTTTTGTGAACACACGCTGCAACAGAAAATACATCACGGCCCCACCAGGGGCGGCGGGCAGGAGCGCGACAAGTATCACGACTGGTATTCGCGCACCAAAACGTTTTATGCCAGCACCTTCAACCAGCCACCTCCTGCTGATCTTTGGCCACCCAACGACGTGCGTTTTCGCGATGTGAATTTCCGCCGCGTGAACGTTGATAAATTTTGGATCATTAAAAAACCACTGGCTTGAAACTGCTTTCGACTCTGACCCCCGCAGAAACCCTGTTGCTTCGAAAGGGCGACACGGTTACGTTGAATGAGATGCTGAAGTTCACCCTCATGGATCTGTTGCTGAAGCAGGTGCTGGAGATGAAAGATGTGACGCGACAGGCACACCCGAAGGAGCCTGTGCAGAAGTATAAATATGTTTCGACCGGCGCGCAGTTCGCAACCTATAAGGCGCGCGTGCACGAGAGGGTTTTTCTGTCGCCGTTCAAGTCGGGCAAAAAAAATAGTGATCTGAGCATCCTGTTCAGAAACCTGGTGAAGGTTGGCTATGAAAATGCCAAATCGCGTGGTTGGTATGTTACAGACCTTTTTAGTACTGCCACATTAGGCGCTGCTTTTGAAAGAAGTTTCTGGCAGCGCTTTAGTGGAAAATTTTCATATACCCGTCAGGGTCTTCAGTGGCAAACGGAAGTTGAAAACGAGATTGCCACGTTGGAAAGCGACCTGCCTCAAAAAATGAAAAAGGATCGTGCTAACACATTGGAGATGTTGAAGGGCATTGGCGGGAATATTTTTCTATTGAGCGGCATTGATGTGGAATTGGCGCGCACAATAGAGCGGGCCTTGCAGGAGCACATGGTAGAGACGGCGCCGCCGTTTGTGGCAGGGGGTGGATGCTGGAGTGATTTCAGTACGTATGATAGTCAGTTTGATAGTTCATGCGGAAACGATAATTCGTCGGGTGATAGTGGATGTGGTGGCGACAGCGGGGGTGACAGTGGTTGTAGTGGGGGAGGATGTGGTGGCGGTTGTGGAGGAGATTGATGGATGTGATGTTTGTTGTGTGTGATTTTTGTTGTTTGATTTTTGTTGTTGGTTGTTTGTATTGACGGAGGTGAACATGGATCCAGGTGCGTTGACTGAAACATGATGGCCAGAATTTCAGGTAGCTCCGATGGAGCTCGAATTTTGTGCGTTGGTTTCCTCTATAGACAGGGAGCTCCTGACGGAGCTGTAGAATTTCTTCCCCTTCAAATTCGTCTTAATCCCTTTGGAAGTGTAGAAACATTGCCCTTCTCCGTTAATACGGCACTTTTGGATTAGGTATAGAAATTGGTGAGATGCGCATGACCACGGCGTGTGTGGAGGCAATGTGTTTTGCTTCCGCGAGAAAAAGATTCGCGTGGTGCGATCTAACAAAAACAACTATGATTAAAATACTTGCCCTTGTTCTTGTAGTACTGGGTATTGCAGGACTTATTCTTGGCGTGCTCGGTGTGTTTGGTCCCGATGTGGTGGCCGTGAGCCCGTGGGCCCTTGCCATTCTTGGACTTATCTTTTTTGTGTCGGGCATTGGGTTGCTGAAGAACAAGCGCGACACCGACGAGATATAATGTCGGTAGCGCGGATGGAAACACAACACCCACGTTGTTTCAGATTGATATTGCCGTGAAAAAACGCGTAGGTGTTTTTTTCGTTGGTGAAAACCAGACGACATGTGTGCGAAAGAATAGGAGACTCCTATAACGGAGTCGTGGTGTTGCGTTAGTGTTTTGTGCTATAGACAGGCTGCTCCGCCGGAGCAAATGCAGAAGAACAGGGCGTTGGGTTTTCCACCAGCGGTTGGCGCAAGTGTTGCTTCGCCAACGATTTCATGATAACTTCGGTGCACAACCTTACCCTTCCCGCCCCCATGAAAGACTTCAACATTAACCGACGACTGTTTCTTCGTTCGGCCACGGCCACGCTGGCGCTCTCTGCGCTGGGTGCACACGGCATGGACATTATCCATCCCGCCAAGCCCCTGCGCGTAGGGTTGATTGGCACCGGGTGGTATGGCAAGAGCGATTTGTTTCGCCTCATGCAAGTGGCCCCCGTTGATGTGGTGGCCCTCTGCGATGTGGACCGCCACCAACTGGAAGCCGCACGCGACCTGGTGAAACAACGCATTGCCTCAAACGCCAAAGCCCCCGCCCTCTATGGCGACTACAGAAAAATGCTCGCCGAAAACCAGCTCGACATTGTGCTGGTGGGCACACCCGACCACTGGCATGCACTGCAAGCCATCGAAGCCATGAAGGCAGGCGCCAACGTGTATGTGCAAAAACCGATTAGTGTAGATGTGATTGAAGGCGAAGCCATGGTGGCCGCCGCCCGCAAATATAATCGTGTGGTGCAGGTGGGCACACAACGCAAGAGCACACCCCACCTCATGGAAGCCAAGAAGAACGTGGTGGACGCCGGGCTGCTGGGAAAAATATCGCACGTGGAAATGTGCTGCTACTTTCACATGCGCAACAACGGCAACCCACCCGTGCAAGCCGTGCCCGACTATTTCGACTATGAGATGTGGACCGGCCCCGCACCCCTGCGCCCCTACGACGGCCTGCCACACGTGCGCTGGTGGCGAACGTTCAGCGAATATGGCAACGGCATTATGGGCGACATGTGCATTCACATGTTCGACACCGTGCGCTGGATGCTGCACCTGGGCTGGCCCACACGCATCAGCTCCGAGGGCGGCATCTATGTAGACAAGACCGGCAAGAGCAACATTGCCGACACCCAAAGCGCCGTGTTTGAATATCCCGAACTCAACTGCGTGTGGCAACACCGTGCGTGGGGCACACCGGCCGACCCCGACTATCCATGGGCCTTCTTTCTCTATGGCGAAAAGGGAACCCTGAAAGCCAGCACCATGCGCTATGACTTCATACCCACCGACCCCAAAGGCACCAAGATTCACCAGGACGTGGTCTACGAAAAAGAAAAGTATCCCGAAGACCTGAAAGAAAAAGACATCGAGCTGAACGCCGCCCCCGCCACACGCCTGCACATGCTCAACTTCCTGCACGCCATCGAAACCAAAGGCAAACCCGTAGCCGACATCGAAGAAGGCCACATCAGCACAGCCAGCTGCATCATCGCCAACTTGTCGATGAAGCTAGGCCGACCACTCTCATATGACGCCGCCAAACGCGAGATTGTGGGCGACGCCGAAGCAACGAAGCTGTTGCAGCGGACGTATCGGGAGCCGTGGGTGCATCCGGTGGTTTAGTGTTTAGTATTTAGTCTTGAGTATTTAGTCTTTCACTGTCGAGTATAGTCTCCCGCTCGCGGGCTGCGACACTGATCGCTGCGACGTTGAGTGTTGAGCATTTAGGAGATAGTGGTTTGTATTGTATACTTGCGTCCGTGACTCACGTAGTAGCATAGTCTCCGCTCGCGGGAACTATGCGTTTTGTTTTTCCTGATGGTGAATTGCACTGGACGCCAGTAGTTGAGTGCATGACTAAATACAAAAAAACTGAAATGAAAATCTTCTTGCCGATTTCTGTTGTCTTTATTGTGCTTGTTTGGCAGGCATGCAAAACACCTTCTGCCGACAGTGCGAAAAGTGCCGACAGCACCACACTGGCGCACACGCCCGAGAGAGCTGACTTTGGGGCTTTCGTGGAAAAGTTTGAGTGGGCTTTGAAAGACTCGCTCGAAGTTTTTTCGGGAAGCTATTTTGGCCAGCCGGACTATCCCTATACCGGAACGGAAATTGACAGCCTGGATCTGAGATGGTTGCCGGTGACGTCGCAGCTGTATGACCCGTTTTATCGCTGTTTGAAAATAAGACTCGATAGCGTGCACGATGGTTTGCTGGTGCGCACACCGTCGGAGTATGAAAGCTCGTCTATTAAATTGTTTGTGACCAACAACACCGGGCGGTTTGTGCAGGAGCAGTTTATTGAATTGGCCGAATCGTTTGGAGACGCGGGCTATTCGATGGACAAACGCACGTGGATCTTTAACACAAAATCGAAACCCCAATTCCTGATCTGGGTGCACGACGCCGACGACAGAAGCGTGGAAGACGAAAACGACACCACCGTGGTGACCACCGACTACACCTGCCTGATTGCCTGGAACGGCCACAACTTCGACACGCTGGGCGTGAACAAACGCGAATACCTGTTGCAATTTCTAACCCTTAGCAACAAAGCAAAAAGTGCCGGGCAATAATGGGAGAGGCAACTACTCAGGACTAAATTCGAGTCCAACAGCACTGGGCGACGGCATCAGTGCCTAAAAATGCGCCTTCACCTCAATCTGTCCATTGGCATGAAAGAGCAGCTTCACCTTGTGGGTGGAGACGTCTGGCGGGTCGTCGCCAACGATGTCATATTCGGTTGTTATTTCGGTTCGCAGGTAGGTGGAGTCGTTCACAAATTTGCCGTTGGCTCCTTCGGCTACATCAACATCGCCGCCCTGGTAGGTCAGATGTTCCGTGTCAACAATGTTGAAGAACTTGTCGAGCGTGTAGGCGGTCAAGTAGATGATGTTCTCATGTTCGCTAACCACGGTGAAGCGTTTGATGCCACCTTTCATTTCGCGGAACGACATGGGATAGCCCTGCAGGGGACCTGCTTTTACTGAATCGTTCACGACAATCCAGCGCGCATGCTTGACGCCCGATGTGTTCCAGATAGGCACCAGCGTGGTGTCGTTGGGCAGATCGTAGACACGTCGTTCTTTTACTTTGAAGAGCGCCACAAACTCCGGCACCTGCAAAGTGTCGAACAATAGTATCGACGAAGGCACACGGGCCTTTGGTGGCGGCAACGGCCCGATGGGTTCGGTTGTGTGCACAACCGTGTCGGTTGCCAATGGTGGCTCGGCGGGCGCAGCCGGGGGCTTGCATGAGAAGAGGCAACAGGCAACAAACAGGGAAACAACAAAATGGCGCATCAACGAGGCAGACGGTACGAAATCAAAGATAGCGCAACACCTCACCTCCGCCAAACAGACCGCGAGCATTAAATTCACAATCACAACGGCAAGGTTGTTCGCTACACCCCGACAGACCCTATTCAAAAGACGGCTACAACCAAACGACCCCAAAAATCTCAATACTCAACCCTCTTGACTAAAGACTTCTTTCCTTACCTTTGGTCTATGACCAAAACACCCCACATTGGCCGCAACATTTGCCGCCTGCGCGAGCTCAGAGAAATTAAACAGGAAACGATGGCCGAAGAGCTGGGCATTAGCCAACAGGCGGTTTCCAAGCTCGAGCAAAACGAAACCATCGAAGACGTGACCCTCGGCCGCATCGCCAAAGTGCTGGGCTTCTCCCCAGAGGTGATCAGGAATTATAATGATGAGGCGGTGATTAATAATATTCAGAATAGCTACGATTCATCTACGCCTTTACAAAATAACGGACCTTTTCACAACTGCCATTTCAACGATAAGCTTGAACAGGCGCTTGAGGAGAATAAGAAGCTTGTAGATGAGATTAAGAGTTTGTATGTGGCGTTGTTGAAGGAGAAGGATGAGAAGATTGTGTTGTTGGAGGAATTGTTCCGAAAGAAAGAATGAACACAAGAGTAATGATATTGGTCTTTAAGGGAGTTTCTGTTTTTTTTAGATGATCATTCCATGGCCGAGAATGTTAAACGAGATAAGAATTTCTTTGCTCTCTCTTTAAAAGGGATTGGTAGATTGCAAAATCAGGACGCAAGATTGGTAATACAAAGTGAGATGTATGATGTTTTTGCTGTTTTTGATGGTGTAGGATCAGCTAAAAACGCAAAGAAAGCGACGCAAATGGCTGCGATGTTTATAAGAAAGTATCATGAGAGATTCTTACATGAGCGGATTAGATTGTCGGCAATGATTGCCGAGTGTAATGACTATATTGTTGCCTCAAATTTAATTGAGCCCTTCTCAACGGTTTGTATTGTTGTTATTTTGAAGCATAGTGAGGATGTTTTTTATATTTCAGTTGGTGACAGTAGAATCTACTTGGTAACAAACCAGTACATTGAGCAAATTAGTAAGGATGACAAGGTGTCTGATTCAAATGTGCTAAATAAATGTTTGGGAATGGCAGAACTAGGTCATGGGGATTTTGAACAGAAAAGATTCAGGCTAGAGCGGGGATTCTTGGCCTTGTGCACGGATGGATTTTATTCATTGATGGAGAAGAATAAATTACTTTTTTTTAATGTTTTGAATAAGAAGAGGCCGTCGACAATAAGGGAGAATTTGAGGAAAATGATCAAAGGTAATAATCTTGATGATGCTACACTGTTGGTGATTAAATAGAGAAAAATGTTTGCGACAGAAAAACAATTGGTGAAAAAACTTAGGGTTAACTATAAGGAAATTTGTTGCTGGAATTTAGAGAAATCAAAAACGCAAATTTTGGAGGAGGTCGATTTGGGGTTTGGTATTGCTGACTTGGTAATCTCTCAGGTTAACAAAGCTGCATTTGTGAAGGACGAATTGGGTCATTTTGATATTCTGATATATAAGGTAATTTCTGATAGTAAAAAAGCTTCATTTTTGAACATCATTGAGAAGACAAAAGCAAATCAACTTCAGGTCAGGAGATCATTGCACAAACTACAAATGAATGGTTATATTGATAGCAAGGATGAATTATTTAGAGCAAAGCGCTCGTATTCCCATGTGATCTCAAAGAGCGTGGCCGTTGAAGCGAAGCTAAAAGATTGGAAGAGAGCATTGAATCAAGCGTTTCGATATAGGTGGTTTGCATCACAGGCGTTCGTGGTGCTTGATAGTAAATATTCCCTACCTGCTGTGAAAAATCTCAGTCATTTCAAAAAAATGAATGTCGGCCTGGCAGTAATCGATCTCGATGGGCTGTTAACTGTGCACTTTAAGCCTAAAATAGAGAGACCTATTAATGAAAGCATGAGCATTCTTCTTAGTGAGCAAGTAAAATTGAGTTTACTTGGTAAGAAGAAATGATTTCCAAGTCTCGAGGTGATAATTTTTGCTCTCATCTGTGAGAAAAATTTTCTTTTCCTCTAATTTTCGATAGGCGTGAATGGCGTCCTCTATTAAAGAAAGAACATATTTTTTTCTTTCATTTAAGTCTGCTATTGATGCGACTTTTTTAAGAAGTCTATCTATTGATAGGAGGTAGTTCTTATGAACGTCGGGTTTCTGGTTGCTCCATGCATAATATTCCTCGAGACATGAATCGGAAAAAATGTTTTTTTCATTTTTTATAACTTTTAATCCGCCCTGACTTCTGACTAAATCAATTAATTGAGCTTTGATGAAATTTAATATTTTTTCAGAAAAGTACCATCCCTTTGATGGGCCGCCATCTTCGTTTATTAGAAATCTTCGTATTGAGAAATTTCGAAGATTTTCGTAAGAAGCAATTGTTATGAAGTCTATGTTGGTGACGGCTAAAAAAATAAGGACATCCCAGTTGGCATAGGAGTAAATCGTCTCAAATTTTTGTTTCTTAAGGACAGAGAGAAAGCGAGAGAGATTATTCAGGTATTTGAAATCTGTCGATATTTTTTGTCGATGTTCTGGTCGGGCTTCACAGACGATGTAGTATCCATCATATTGAATATCAATGTCGGTTAAGGAGTATAGAAGTTTGTCCATTTTGGATGCATCAATAACGGTGTGATTGGCTATCGGGATAGTCATATAGTATTTCTTTCCGTCTACCTTATTTGAGACCAGCCAGCTGTTGATATTTTTTATGACGATTATGAGTTTGTCCAAGTCATCGTTTTCATAGAAGTTTGGAATAACGATATTATTAAGGCCAATGGAAATCTGATATCTTATGCCAGCCCTTATGGCATTTTCAATATACACTTCTGTTTGTTGTTCGGAGTCCGGGTTTGCAGCTGGATGGAACGGATAGGTACTGAGTTTTCCCTTGTTAATGTTACCTGACTCTTTTTTGCCATAGTATTGAAGGTCGATCATTGACTTGGCAAGAACTTCGTTCATGGGGTAGTCATTCATAGTTTCATGATCAAAGTAGCCATAAGGGAAGCTGTAGGCACAAAAGATGAACCCATCTCCAACGCCGTTTTTAAAGTGACTATCTAAATTCCATTTATGCATGTGACCTATTAAGTGTAGTGTTTTCATAAGATTAGGTTCAGGATATCATCTATTTTTCTGGGTCTTTCTGAGGGGCTGAATTTCATCGTCTCTTCACAGAATTGACGAAGGGTGAATCCTAAGTCGGTTATGAATTTTTCGTCATTTTTTTTAAATTTCTGGCTGACCTGGTGCTCGTTATTTCCAAAAGGCAGTCTGTTGTGGAATAAAAAGTATGCTATAACGCCTAGGCTAAAAAAGTCGGTGCGATATGAGATTTTGTCTTTGTCGCCTGCGAATTGCTCAGGAGCCCCAAACATCCAGCTCTTTGGTTGCCAGCCGGCAGCAGTTATTGTGGGGTCTTCTAAATTTCTGACAATGCCAAAGTCTATTATTGTTGGTGTGCCATCTTGAGCGATAATTATATTTTGCGGCTTAAAATCACGATGTACATAGTGTGCTTCCCAAATCGGTTTCATGGTGATAACCAAGTCCGTCATGAGTTGGCAGATCAGAGGGCAATTGCCTATGTAAACATTTGTGATATCAGATAGAGTATCACCTTCGATGAATTCTTCAAACAGTACTAGTTCACCCTTAAATTCCACCGTCTTTATTATCTTCGGTATTCCCGTGAGGTGCTCGAACGTTTTATACACATTCATTTCCCTAGTGAATCTTTCGTCAAGACCTCCAGGGAATAACTTTAGAACCAGCTTATTTCCGGCGATTACAGGAAAGTATACAAATTTTTGTCCGCCGCGTTTCGGGCTTTGAAAAAAACTTGTGATTTTGAAGTGCTTAATAAATTCACGACTAAGTTGATGCGGACTCATGGCTTCTAGCTACAAGTGAGAAAAAATTTGAATGGTTGACATTAAAAAACACTGAACCGACTAGCCAAACTTGCTGGAATCTGATTATGTAGAACTGGATTTTTTACTGTGTTCAATAAAGAACTTTGTCCATCATCCAAGTGGGCCGAACGATTAGCAGAGCGCTTTCATTCCATGGAATGGTTATACTAATATAACGATAGCTTTTGCAAAATCAAGAATCAGGACCTTAAGTTTGAATTGATGCGACGCAAGCTTATGTCCATGTAGACTCAAAAACATGAATAATTGCAGCAGACGGAATATTTCGGACAGAAGTTGGCAGCATTTCACTAGAAGATGGTAGGTCACATTGGAGATGGTGTGCTTTTAATTTTTTTTAATTTTTCAATTTTCCACTCCCGAAATACAAAACATTCGTAGCCTCCGATCTTCCTGCGGCAATATCAACCGCACCATCTTCATCAAAATCGCCAACGGCAAAACCATAGACCGTGCCCTTCGCGTCGCCAAACGAAATTGATTTGAAGCGACCTGTGCCATCATTAAAAAACACCGTGGAGGGTGCTTCTACGTGGCCTACAATGATGTCCATTTTTTTGTCGTTGTTCAGGTGTGCCAGGGTCAGGGCATAGGGAACTGTGGTGGCGTTGGCAAGGGAGATGCCTTCGGAAAAGGTTTTGTTGTTTTGGCCGAGATAGAGATTAACACCTTTCTTTTCGTCGATCGTCACAATGTCGGGCAGGCCATCGCCATTGAAGTCGGCGGCGGCGGCCTGGCGGATGGTGGCGTTGGGTGGGCCGAAGGGAATGCGATGGGTGTCGGCAAATGTGTGGTCGGCGTTGCCGAGGTATGCATAGCTCTGGCCGCCGTCGCGGTGGGGCACAAGGAGGTCTATAAGGCCATCGTTGTTCATGTCGGTGGCATAGATGGTGGTGGCGGGGTAGGGGGCGAAGGCCATGCAGGGGGCATCGAACTGACCTTTGCCGTTGTTGAGGCAAACATAGTTCGACGTGTTTTGCCGGTTGCCGCGGTTGGCCAGGATGAGGTCGGGCCGATGGTCGCCGTTGACGTCGGCAATCGACAAGTTTCGTGTTGGCCATTCAGGCCGCCCGAATTCGGAGGCGACGTTGAAGTTGCCTTTGCCGTCGTTCACATAAATCAGTTTTCGGTCGGGGTCGTCGTTGCTAATGGCAATGTCGGGAAAACCGTCTTCGTTAAAGTCGGCCACGCCGCCGGTGTAGGAGCGGTCGGCCACCTTGCCGAGATCATGGGCCTTTCGGATGCCGCCTTTGCCATCGCCCAGCAGAACGCGATCAACAATGGGCCAATGTCTTCCTTTCACCAGCAGCAAGTCGAGATGGCCATCGCCATCAAAATCGCCAAAGCTCACATTGGCCGTGGTGTCTACGCGATCTTCCAGTGGAAGGGAGCGGTCGAAGTTGGGAAATTCGTTGCCATGGTTTTTCTTTTTCTCATGTTGCTGGTCAGCAGCAGAACGGTTGGTCTGGGCAACAACGTTGTGCGCTATTGTGCTGGCAAGGCATATGCTAAAGAAGAGAATTTTCATGCTATGGATGGAGTGTTAACATTTTTAGATATGTCAAATATAGACAACAGGTTTCCGAAAGTGGCATGCAACGTCGGGTGAGAGAGGCCATGGTGAAAGTGCTAAACGTTGGAGTGGCGGTTGATTTCTCCAATCACCTCGTCAAGTTTTTTCACTGTCTGCCGCAACGCATCAATAATATTCATCGAAAACTCGCCATGCAATCCATCGTGATCAATGAGTTGGATCAACCCTAAAATAGTAGCCACCGGCCCGCGCAGCTCATGGCTGTTCTTGAAAGAGATGATGTCCATCTTGCGCAGTTCGGCGTTGAGGCGGTGGCGGAGGTCTATCAGTTCGGAAATGTCGGTGATGGTGTTGAGGCTGCTTTTGGGTTTGTTGGTTTCGTCTACTTCAAGCACCGACAGGCGAATTTGCACGTGCAGGTAGTCGCCGTCTTTTTTGCGGAAGCGAATCACGCATTCTTTGAACAGGTCGGTGGGGTTGTTCATCAGGCTCTCGTAGGTCTGCAGTTGCGTTTGGCGGTCGTCTTTGTGCACAATGCCTTCGAATAGATTTTTGCTGAGCGCAATAAACTCTTCTTCGGTGTAGCCGATGTGGTTCACCACCCACGCGCTGGTTTGCACCAGCTGGCGCGTTTGCAGATCAACAATGTCTATGCACACGGGGGCGACCTTGAAAAGTTTGTCGTAGACCAGGTCTTTGTTTAGTTCCATTGGCAGGGGGGCTTGGGCAATGAATGTGGAGGTGGGCGTTTTGTTGAAATAAGGTATCAAATAAACCCGAAAATCTCAACGGTTTTGGTGTGCCAGGGCACCGGTGCCGTTGTGTTTGTAGCGTTGAAGTGGGGGTGTGTCGTGCCAGAACTCGGGCCTCAGCCAACGATATTTCGTCGGGCCAACGATATTTCGTCGGCTCGCGGCTGTTTTTCACGTTGTCGTTCATCAAAATCAGCGTGCAAGCATCCCTGTTGTCGGGGGTGCAAGGGGGTGATATTCTGCAATCTTGATAGGAAACAATACATGGTTTTCAAGTTCTTTCGAAGCCGACGCAAGTTGATATGGGCCATTTTCAAATTGAAAAGGTGCGTTTCAAAATGCGGATGAGGCGTTGCAAATTTTCTTACGGGCAAAAGCAATTGTGTTTGCTCCATATCTAGTTGTGTCTGGAGCAAAAGCAATTGCTTTTGGGGCATTGCTAAGTTGATCTGCTTCAAACGCAAGTTGGTTTGAGCGA
This sequence comes from Chryseolinea lacunae, assembly GCF_016735595.1. GTDB lineage: Bacteria > Bacteroidota > Bacteroidia > Cytophagales > Cyclobacteriaceae > Chryseolinea > Chryseolinea lacunae. Next base: position 120,319 of record NZ_JAERRB010000005.1, on the reverse strand, counting down.
TAAGAATTTTTTTTGGGACTAAACACAAGTTGATATGGCGCAAACGCATTTGCTTTTGTTTCATATCAACTTAACAATGGAGCAAAGGCAAATGCTTTTGGAACAAACCTGGTTAGGTCCAGGCCAAAACAACTTGTGTTTGCAACAAAAACAAAAGTGTTTTTTGCGTCGGTAGTTTTTTTTCATCGCCCTTCAAACACATTTTACAATACACAAAACGGCGCAGGCACACGGCCCAGGCCCATGCAGGTTCAGGTGTTGCACGGCCCGGGCAATGCAATGTTGCAACATCGAATGGTATCAACGGTGTTTACATCGTCTTTTTGTTTTTCTAAACATTTCATTACGTGGCCTGGCAAGCTTGTCCACAAAAGACTGGCATTCCGGGCACGACGGTTGCCAGGGGTGTGGAAAAATAAATTTTTAACATTATGACAATCGTTAGAGTACTCAGCAGCTTCACGCGTCTAACAGACACTGAGCTGGTAGCATTCACCCAAAACGTTCTTAGCGGAATGACGGGCAATGCTGATTTCGCAACCCCTAAACCGGCGCTTGCCGACATAGAGGCTGCACTACAGGTCTACATCACTGCGCTGGGCGAGGCCCTGGGCGGGACGAAAGGAAAAACTTCAGGCAAAGCCGAAAAGCGACAAGCACTTGAAATGTTGTTGCGTCAGCTTGCCACCTTTGTGGAAATGAATTGTAACAACAATGCGACGGTTGCGCTCAACTCAGGGTTCAACATTCGCAAACCCAGCACGCCCGTGGGCATTCTGGGTAAGCCGGTCATTGCTAAATTTGAAGCCGGTCCCAACAAAGGTTCCATTCGTCTTAGTGTCAACAAAATTACAGGTGCCGACAGCTACGTGTTTCAGTATGTCGAGGCCCCGGTCACGGCCGGTTCCGTGTGGCAAACCCAGGCCGCTACGGCGCGCACCATCATCATCTCTAATCTCACGGTGGCCAAAGAGTATGCGTTCCGCGTAGCGGCCGTAGGCTCCAACCCAACCCTGGTTTTCTCTGACGAGGTGACCCGCGTAGTGGCGTGATGGTTGGTCTTGCGTCGTTAGTCTTGAGTCTTTAGCATTCAGGGCGTGCGGCGTTGAGCAATGAATCCTGAGTCTGGAGTGCTGCTGCAATTTTTTTGTGGCGGGCTTTGGGCTTGGGATTTGTTGTTTGTGGTTGTTGAGGGAACAACTATTTTTGGAGACGAATAGGGTTTCCAACAGCGTTGGCAGAATGATGATAACGGAATTTGTTTCAACAGATCAGGATTTTTCTTCCCGTGTAAGTAAGCTTTATCTAAGGTTAGCGCTGCTACATCCCGTGTTAGCATTCTGGCTTGTTGTGTTGGTCTATTCCATAGTGTATCATGAGGGCAGAGCCAGAAGAACAAAACTGGATAGAATTATAGAAGGGCTATCCTATATGAGTGCTACTTCCGTGGTCGTATTCATCGTTGTTGTTGTCATCCTTGTTGTGGTGGAATTGATCTGGCTTAGATCGTATTACGGGAAAAGGGAAATTGTTGTGGGGCTTAAGTTTAACGATGCGTTAAAAGAACTAACCCTCAAAACCAAGACGACCAGTGGATGGGAATTCACAAAAGTTCATAAGTATAAAGACCTTTCCTTCTACAAAGATAATCTGTCAGACGGCATGACAACGAGCTATAACACCCTGACACTGGCGAAGGGTGATGAGGTGGTCGGTCATATCTTAATGAACCACTTTACGTGGGATATCAAAACGCAAATGGAAATTGAAGCAAAGCTGCGGAGTGCAAAATGAAGAGTAGAATACGAATCGGCGCAGACTCTGAATTGGAGAATTAAGGTAGTGTGGCTGTTAGAACCGATAATTCCTGAAATTTCGCTTTGAAAATAACGGATTTATAAAGATTCTTATGGGAAATAATCGTGACCACCACCGTGAAATTTCTGGCCCTTGCGCTCCTCGTCGTCCTGGCATCGTGCACGCACACCACACACGAGGTCAATGTTCAGTCTAACGGCAGGCTCACGCTCATCGATTCCATGGCCCTGACGGGTGGCGTGCTCAAGGTCGACTCCACGCAAATCACGTTCTTTCTGCCCGTCTACTATGCGGGCCCGCAAGCCGACACCATCAAGCTGCCCCGCGGCATTGTTTCGCCCACCCACTGCACCACGTCCGACCTTTCGCCCGACGGCCTTCGCTGGACACGCTTCACGCCCAAAAACCTGACCCTCGCCATCGACACCACCATGACCCTGGCCTGGCGTGTGCTGGACGTGCCGCCACATGCCTATCAGAAAGCGTTTCCCCTCATTGTCACCAACCACTCCGACTCGTCTATCCAGGTGGGCCACCACAACATTCTCCGCTGGACATCGCGCGAAGCCCAAGCCCCCGACGGCCGCTGGGTTGAGCTGGACGAAGATCCAACCGCCCTCGATTTTTGTGGCGCCGTGTTGCAAGACATCGTGCTGGGCCCACAAGAAATTTGCATCTCGAAAGTGCTGCTGCACACCCGCGGCGTGGAAACATTGTGCCGACTGAAATTTCACCACGACTTCGAAGACTATCATCCGGCGCCGATCTATTCGAACACGTTTAGAGATTTTGTAGACCCCGTGAGGTTGGGCCGTTGATTTGGCGTGCGTTAAAGGTTTGGGTTAGGCATATTCGGGGCCCATCGATCGTCGTAGTCTTTCACTTGTTTTTCCAACGTGTTTGGCGAATGTCCGTCGGGCAGATCGAAGGCGACGCATAGGGACACGAGCATCACTTTGTTTTCGTTGTTGTTGGCCACAATGGCTCTGGAGTTGAAGTCACCAAAGCGGGTTTTCCCCTGCACAAGCTTTGCCACCTGGATGCCGTTTTTGTAGAGCGATCGCTTGGGACCGTTGTAGTTCTGAAAATACAGATCGTATTGATCTTTGTTCCATTCAAAGTGCCAGTGTCCGGCATACAGGCCACCGGGTGTGAGCATAATGTTTTCGTCTTCGGAATGGAATATTACAGAATAGGCTGGTCTGCTAAAAAAGTAATAGAAGGATTTTTGCGAAAGCTTGATAGTTGCGAGTGGCTCATTGTCGGGCGTTAGAATTCTCAGATAGCGATGGAACCAGGAATTCTTGCGGACACCTTTCATGAACGCGACGTCGTCGTCGTTTTCGATGAACTCGTATCTGTTTCCGTCCGGCAGGATGTAGATTCTCACGGTGTGGGTAGTGGTGTTTGTCTGTGCTTTAGCGACAGAACGGTTGAGGACACATCGATCCATGTGGTTTTGCGAACACCTTTCAGAAATGCCTCGTTGTCTTCGTTTTCGATAAACTCGTATGTGTCTCCGTCAAGGAAGGCATAGATTCTCATTTAAGAAATGTCGGTTTTGAAATTCCGGTTGAAAATAACGGATTTGTGGATATTTCTTGTTGGTTATTTTATCGTGACCCAACACTGTTAAATTTCTGGCTTGAAGTGGCGAGTGTGTTGATGAAGTTGGTTTGTTCTATAGAATGCCTGATTGAAAATGCGTTGCGTTGTCGGTGACGTGAAGCTCTGCTAAAGGAAGCACCTACGGAGCTTGATTATGTGAATGGATGTTGTTTCTATAGACAGGGAGCACCTACGGAGCTCTGTGCGTGAGGGTGTGACTTTTCATAGGAACTTCTATGGAACTCGGCGTGTGAGGATGCAAATTTGCCAACGTGGAGCGTCTTCGCGGCAGCGCGGGAAGATGAATTCAGAAACCCTTTGGCAGTCCGTGTTTTGTTAGAAATTCCTGGGCTGCTTTGGCTTTTTTTAACACGAACGGATCGTTGCTGTAGTCTCTCATGTTTTTTACAATCACATCGTCTTTGTGAAGGGTGATTTTTTGTTTTGCTTTTTTCTGGGTGGTGGTAGTCATAATTTTTTTTCGGTTGTAATTAAAATTATGAAAATATTTTTGGTTGGGTGGAAATTTTTGGAAGCATTTTTTTAGTGTCGTGTTTTGTCTGAATGTGTTTGTGAAAATGGGATAAGCGTTGAGTGAGAAAGTGGATTTGTTGGTGTTGTGATGGTGGCTGTGTTTTTTTTGTGAGGAGGGGCGATGTTGTTGGTGTGGAAATTTGTTTTGGGGATTTGCGCGGGTTGTGAGATGTGTGTAGTTTAGTGGAGGCTTCTTGCTCGCCTGGTCAGGTCTGATCGTTTACCCTCTGAGGAAGCTGTTTTTTTTGAATGTCGTTGGAAAGAATTACGGTGATGAGTAAGCGAAAATTGAAATGGGTTGATAGAGATTTGAAATGGTTTGTCTGGGTTGTTCTTTTCGGAGCATTTCCGTTTTTGGCTTCCTTGCTGATCGAATTGAACAGACAGGATTTTTCATGTTGTGCGTTCATTAAAACTTCGGATGTTGCGTCGAGTGGGCTTGCGCTTTTTGTGACGAATTTTAATTTGGTGGGAGTTGCGCGCAGAAGAAACTCGGAGAAAAGATTGACGTTGATTTTGTTGTCGGTGGCGGGCATTTTTTTGATGGGTGTTTGCGCGGCAGTGATTGGCAGCAACATCGAGACGGGTGCCTATTTTAATATGGCGTTATATGTGATCGTTAGCGGCAGCATTGTGTTGAGCTATTTGTCTAATAGATATTTGTTTGTATACACTAAACTGAAAAAGCTATGAATCTGGAATCGATAGTGGCCACAGCGATGTTGGTTTTTGGCATTGGCACAATCGCCTATTGTATCTACATGTTCGTGGTGATGGCCAGAGCAGATGTTAGGCCCCATCGCAAAGGGCGGGGCGGTGTGCGGGCGAAGAAATTGTCTGCAAAATAGGGAAGCTACCCCCACCACCTCTGGCCCCATACCAAAATCGTTGTTACCTTTGCGGGGAGTGCGTCTAGTGGCTGCGGGATGTGGCCGGGGCGCACGATGAATGTCGACATGATCATGAAGAGAAGAATGAATGTTTTGCCGGGCGCTGGCCTGTTTCGCACGTTTTTGGTGCTGGTTTTTGCCCTGGCCCTGGCGGCGTGCGGACGAAAAAAGAAAACCGACCTGTGCGAGAGCTTCCGCCTCTATGAGGCCCGCCATGTGCCCTGTCATATTTTTGAGGTGAGCGACCTGAACGAGTTCGACGTGCTGAGCCAAAAGGCCACCGAGGTCGATAGCGGCCTGAACTATCCCAAAACGTTTGCCGTGGGCATCTTCAGCGTGCCACGCGTCAAGTTTACCCGTACCCACATCATTGACGGCTTCGCGCCGGCCGACCACTACGAATTTATCAAGGCCCTTTCGGACCACTACGCCTCCGACACCACCTTTCTCAACAACGTGCAACTGGTGGACGTGATCAATGTGAAAAACAAAAACGCGGTGTTCCTCAAAGACACCCTGCAACGCGTGTCCGACAACGGCCGCAATTCAACCTTCAAAATGAAAGCGCCCACCTATGTGGCCCTCGTCTACCGCCAGACCAACCCCGCCAAGCGCAGCAAGTGGGTGGGCGAATACATGACCTGGAAACGCGAGATCGTGAGCTTTGCCAACAACCAGCTTCACACCGAAACCATCGAGCTTCTGAATGAGAAAGCATTCAAGTGACACGACGCGGATGTCCACCGCTAACGCCGTGGCAGCATGCGCGTTTTGAAATGGATTGCCAATGGTGTGCTGGCACTGGGCCTGTGCATTGTTGTGTACGGCCTTGTAACCGACCCCGGCATTCCCTACCAGGACCCTCCGCCTGAATTAGCAAAGCGCTACTATGAGGAACAAGCCATGGCCAACGCGCTCATGAGTCGCGGCGGCATGGTGCTGCTGGTGGGTGTGGTGTTGAAAGTGGTGCAATGGGTGTGGGGTTATGTGAACCGTGCTGCACGATGAGAAGGAAAGGACGTTGTTGAATCTGCCCAGATCGTTGAGAAAATAAGCGAATGCGTAGCTACCTATGATTTTCTTCGGCTACCGCTAACGACATTCCAAGCCACCCAAATCAACAACATCAAAATTCCGGCAAAGCCAACGCCTCCCGCAATCAACCGCCACATTTCTTTGCTTCCAATTTTTCCCGTCGCGATCATGATCAATGAAGTGAACGAAGCCAGTGTGCAAAGCACTAACAGAAACAGCGGCTTGATTTTTATTGTTTTCATAGTGTCCGGCGCTTGTTGACAAACGAAAATAAATAACAAATTCAAACAACGCTATCACTCATCGTCATTTCTACGGACGACAACGGATTGTTTTCAGAAGGCAGCAGGAGGATTCGTTATGAACAGCACCACCGTTGGGAATGCCAGCCAAAATGCGGAGCGGAAAATGTTGTCACGATAAAAAACATCTTTGGTGAGAACGTATTTCACAGCGCTGATCACCAGCAGTGGCGTTGTGGAGCCGACACCAATGAAGTATAGATTCATGCCACCACTGTAGTTGAAGAAAAGAAAGATGGTGCTCAGCACCAGCGGTCCCAGCAAAAAACCAACGCAGGCGGAACCCAGGATGCGCAGCGTTGACAAGGACTGGTAGGCTGCGCGATTGAAGATGCCGGTGAAGGTGAAGTTGTTCACCAGGAAAAAACCAAAGATCAGGTAGAAGATGGCAAGCGCCGTCATGGTGAGAAAGAACACGCCGTCGGAGCCATAGGTTGTGAACGTTCGGAGCAGGAACAGGGAGAGCGATGTGACGATGGCAAACTTTTCGAAGTTTTTCATGGCGGCGACGTGTAGCGGTTATGGGAACCGGAGGGCTACAATTTTGCGAAAAAGAATGACCTGCGCCAACGTGTTTGGCAACTTTCAAAACCATTCATTATCTTCATTAAAAAAGACCACGTTATGAGAAGCATCCTGAAGGTTGGCGTCGTTGTTCTCGCCGTTATCAGTGCGGGCTGTCAATCTGATCAGGCCATCGCGCCCCTGCCTGCGCCAGACAAGAAAGGCGAATGGAAAAGGCTTGGCGATTTTCCGGGCAAGACGGGTAGCGAGTACGTTTCGTTTGTGGTGAATGGAAAAGCCTATGTGGGGTTGGCACAAACCAGCGACCAGTCCAAGGAGGTTTGGGAGTATGATCCTGCGGCCGATTCGTGGACGCAAAAAAAGGATTTTCCCTACGAAGGCACGGCAGAAGTGGCGCTCACCATCGGCAAGAAGGGCTATGTGATGGTTACCTCCAGTGCGATTTATGAGTATGATGAGGCCGCCGATACATGGACGTTCAAGTCAAAGCTTTCGGAATATACGCGACCGGAAATTGCCGCCTTCGCGGCGAATGGCAAGGGCTATTTCGGCACGGGCGCAAGTAGTGAGTTTCCCTTTCAAATCCTGAACGACTTTTGGATGTTCGATCCCGTAGCCAACACGTGGACGCGAAAAGCAGATTTTCCCGGCGACGCCAGGGTGATGACCGTTGCCTTTAACATCGGCGACAAAGGCTTTATGGGCCTGGGCATCACCACCACAGGCACAACCAACGACTTGTATGAATACGATGCCGCCGCCAACCGTTGGACAGAAAAAACCAGCCTGCCCATGATGCCCGGCAGCACAACCTTCAAGTTCGCCAATTTCAGCGCTGGTCATGTTGGCATTCACGATTCGCAAAACGGTGCCCGGCTTTATAAATACGATCTGCAAACCAACGAATGGTATACCGACACACACTTCGCGTCGGCAAACTTCTATGGCCCCACCACCTTCACCATCGACACACGATCTTTTGTGGTGTGTCCCGACAGAAGCAAAGAGGTGTGGGTGTTTGTGCCGTGAAACCTCACCTCACAAGCACCAATAACTTTCGAAATCCCTGGACGTGGTCCAAACGGACCTTGTTGGTGTTGATGATCAATGGCGCCCTCGCGGCGCTTCAGGCTGGCACTTCTGATGTGATAGTAGGCAAGGTTATCTTTGGCGTGCTCTGCACCATCTTTATCTATGTGCTTCCGGTTCATGACCTTGCGGTTGATGACGAATTCTTTTATGACATAAAAAGATCCCTGCTTCCCTTTTTCACAAAAGCAAAACGCCTGAAGATTCGTCAAATCAGATCGCTGAAATTTGCGAAGGAATATGGTTCCCAGGGAGAGGTGTTGCTGGAGTTATTGAATTTGCCATACAATCATGTTTTTGAGATTATTCTGAACGACAATTCTTCCACCTCGTTCAATCTGCCTGCATACCGGCAGGACGTTATCCGCATGGCAAAGCGAATACAGATGCTCAAAAATGCAGCGAGGGTTGGAGATACCCAAGAGAAAACTCTTTGATATTTCCAACCCCCGGTTGATGTGTATTTTAAATCGACGCTTGCGCTAATCGATTGATGTGGTCTTGCTGAATGCCTTAGCCCAAATACGATTTCAAGGCTTTGCTCTTAGACGTGTGCTTCAGGCGGCGTGTTGCTTTCTCTTTGATCTGGCGGACGCGTTCGCGGGTGAGGTTGAATTTGTCGCCGATTTCTTCGAGGGTCATGGGATCGGTGTTGTTGAGACCGAAATACAGACCCAGCACTTCTGCTTCGCGCACCGAAAGTGTTGAAAGAGCGCGTTGCACTTCTTCTACCAGCGAATGCGACATGAGCAATGCATCGGGACGGGCTTCGTTGGCGTCGCTGAGCACATCGAGAAGACTGTTGTCTTCGCCTTGAGCAAAGGGAGCGTCCATAGACACGTGGCGGCCCGATACTTTCAGGTTGTCGATCACGTCCTGGGTGGTCACGCCAATCACTTCGGCCAGCTCTTCGGGTGAAGGCTCGCGTTGGAATTTTTGTTCCAGGTCAGAAAAAGTCTTTGATATTTTGGTGAGGGAGCTCACGCGGTTGAGGGGCAAACGCACAATGCGCGATTGCTCTGCCAACGCTTGCATGATCGATTGACGAATCCACCACACGGCATAGGAGATGAACTTGAAGCCGCGTGTTTCGTCAAAACGTTTGGCCGCCTTGATGAGGCCCAGGTTGCCTTCGTTGATGAGGTCGCCCAGGGTGAGGCCGGAGTTTTGATATTGTTTGGCTACAGAAACCACAAAGCGCAGGTTGGCTTTGGTGAGTTTTTCGAGGGCCACGGCGTCGCCTTCGCGGATGCGACGGGCAAGTTCTACTTCAACTTCAGTAGTAATCAAATCCACCCTTCCTATTTCTTGTAAATACTTGTCGAGGGACTGGCTTTCGCGGTTGGTAATCTGTTTACTAATCTTTAGTTGTCGCATGTGTATTGATTTGGTGAATACTAAAATACTAGAGTCAAAAGTGTCAGTTTCCCGACTTCCCGAACGGCAAGCAATTGCAAGTGATTATCGAAAAAATGGAGGGAGAGAGATAATACGGTTCAGATTTCGCGCAAGGTAGTCAATTCGGAGGAGATACTTCAGTCTTTAATTGAACCGCGCACCCTGAGGTGCCCCAAAGTGCTGTTGAAGGTGGGGAAAGGTTGCCCTGATTGCGGCCCATAAAGTGCCTTGAGACGCTGTGAGGGTGGTTTTGATCTTGCTGATGTGCAGAAACCAGAGACGACAGGCTTATTGAAATATTATTGATGGACATGTGATTTTTTTGATGGCCGGCAGGTCAACGACGGCTTGCGTAGGCCAAAATGCCGGAAAGCGGTGCTGGCCGCTTATTATTTCGCGGTCCATGTGACTTTTGCGTGGCCTTTCATCAAAAGGGCGAAATCAAAAAACAATCACAGCCATGAAAAACCTTATTCTCATTTTTGCGTGCATGGCGGCCGGGCTGGCTGCACAGGCACAATCCAACACCGAGACCTTCCTGCTCACCCGCGTGAAGAAAGGCGAAGAACCCACCGCCGTGATGACGGCCATTAAACAGGATTTTCCCAAGGCCATTGTGGGAGACCTCAACATTCTGCCGGCAAAGCTCTATGGCGAGCGATGGTCGGTGAACCTCGACGATCATCTGAACGGTGCCACGCCCGATTTTTATATGGTGAACATGAAGGAAGCCGGCGAACAATACAAAGCCGTCTACGACAAGAACGGAAACCTGGTGTCGTCGAAGACGGTGTTGAAGAAGGCGGACCTGCCGGAAGAAGTGTCGGCAGCCATTCATCAAAAATATCCGGACTGGAGCATTGTGAACGATCGCGAAAAGATCACCACGCACCAGGGCGCCGTGCGGGAAGTTTTTCATGTGGAGATTCACAAGAATAAGCAGCATCGAAATTTGTTTGTGAATCCCGATGGAACGATGGCGAAAGATGCGTTGAGACATTCGTAGGGTAGAGGGGGCCATCGATTTGAAAAAGTCTTTCCGGTTTCGGAAAGACTTTTTTGTTTGTAATCCCTATGCGCCCGTGTTACCTTGGGTTTATTTGAAAGAGATATGAATGCCATCGTGAAAGTAAGGAGCGGCAGTGTGTATGTGCTCCTGGCGTTGTCGATCGTTTTTGTGATCGTGAGCGCCGTCATAACCTACAACAATACGCAAGAGAAAAAACAATCGATGGACCGCGTCATCCGGCGCTATCAGTCCATCGGGTCGTCAACACAACTGTTGTCGCTGCTGAAAGACATGGAGACGGGGCAGCGCGGTTATGTGATTACGGGCGACAGCGATTTTCTGGAACCCTACAACGAAGCGCGTGGCATGGTGGCCATGCAAACCGACAGCCTCAAGAAACTGCTCGACGGCGACGAGCAACAAACCTATTTGCTGGAAGACAAAATTATTGCGGCCCTTCAAAACAAACGACGCGACCTGGAGAACACGCTGGCGGCGGTCAACACGTTTGGCAAAGATTCGGCGGCCCGCAGAATTCACGAGAAAACCGGCAAGGCCTATATGGACACACTCACCGTGCTGATCCGTGCCCTGGTGCACCGCGAACAAACCTTGCTGGACCGCGAGAACAAAACGCTCGAAACAAACACGCGCATGGAAGACAACGTGAGGTTTCTTGCCTTTCTGCTGATTGGGCTCACCTCGGCCGTGGCGTTGGTAACGCTGGCCCTGAAACAACGCAACATCAACACGCTAGTGTTGAACCTCAAGCGGGCCAACGAAACCCTTGAACACAAGGTGCAGGTGCGCACCACGCAGCTGGTGAACGCCAACACGGCCAAAGATCATTTTCTGGGCATCGCCTCGCACGATCTGAAAGTTCCCATTGCCGGCGTGCTGGGGCTCATTTCCCTGATGCGTCTTGAAAACACCGAACGTTCGGAGAACGATCTGCAATATCTGGACTATATGGAAGACGCCTGCAAAACCATGCAGGAGTTGGTGCGGAATTTACTGGACATCAACCGCATTGAACAGGGCCAGTCGCAACCCAGGAAAACCAAGGTGGAGCTGGCCAGTCTGCTGAACAAACTGAACACGGAGTTTAGCCACGCGGCAGAAAAGAAGAGCCTGCAATGGGAGGTGATGCCCGCCGAAGGAACGATCCACACCGACCCCGACATTTTGCAGCGCATCCTTGAAAACCTGATCTCGAATGCCTTCAAGTTTTCGTCGATAGGAAAAACAGTGAAGCTGAACACGGTGCTCCGCGACGACACCGTTAGTTTTGCTGTGATTGACGAGGGGCTGGGCATTCCGGTTGATGAGATGCCCAACCTCTTCAAAAAATTTCAACGGCTCACCAACCGGCCCACCGCCGGCGAAGGTTCAACGGGGCTGGGCTTGTCGATTGTGAAGGAACTTGTTTCGCTGCTGGAGGGTCAGATCTCTGTGACCAGCGTGGTGGGCGAAGGCTCCACGTTTGTAGTAACCTTGCCCACCGTGGCACCTAAGAAGAACTAAGGCGCCGCGCAGTCTTTACATTCTTTGCGGATTTCTATTTTGCTGTGGGCGGAAAATGTTTCAGCGATTTGCCGATCTGTTTTTCCACAAACTTTTTCTCGTTGAAATTATTGATAGACGAAACGGCATAGGCGCGCCACACGAGTTCGGTTTTGTGTGCATCATAGATGTCGAGGATGACGGTGCCTTCTTCATAGTTGCGGACCCAGAAATTATTCCAGCCCGGTCCCCACCATCCGCCCATGCCATAGAAGCCGGAGTAGGGATAGAAGCCCGGGTTGGTCATGTAGTTCTGAACCTGTTGTTTCTCGCGCGCGCCGGCCAGGTAGGTGATGACCAGGTCGGGATGGTTGGTGGTGGGCGAAAGTCCTTTGGCCACCAGTGCTTTTGTGACGGCCTCGTCGATGTATTGGTTGAGGAACGTGCTTTCGGTGTCGTGCACGCCCAGCTTGCGGATCACTTTTCCCGGCTCGAAGCGAAATGTTTTGTAGTTTTTAAAATCCACTTTTTTGTCGAAGTCCACATGAACCTGTGCCTGTGATGCCATTGCCGAGAACAGCAGCAGAGCAAGTATTGCGTTGCGTTTCATAGTTTGATCGGTTTTAAAAAGTTTTAGACTTGAGATGTAAACCCTGCTGCATGGTCACGCCCCTTTCATGATTTTGTTTTGGACAGGATGATGGTCCTGCTTGGGTTTTCATGTATTTTTTTTGTTCTTTGATGTAACTTCATGCATAGCCCCACAGTTCTTAAACAAGAAATTGAAAGGGCAAACGTTTCAGCTGAAAGTGATGACGACAGACAAAATCAAAGTATTGATTGCAGACGACCACAAGATTATACGCGTGGGTCTTCAGGGCATATTGCAACGCGCGACCGATGTGGACGTAGTGGGCGAGGCCGAAGACGGCAACGACGTGATGGCGTTTCTGGAGAAGAACGTGACTGACGTGATTCTGATGGACATAGACATGGGAAAGGCCAGCGGCACGGAGACCACACAAAAGGTGAAACAACGTTATCCCGATGTGCACGTGCTGGCGCTTACCATGCACGAAGAGCAGGAACACATCATTCAGATGCTTGAAGCGGGTGCCAGCGGCTACCTGCTGAAGAACACGGGCAGCGACGAGTTGGTGGCGGCCATCCACGCCGTGGCAAAAGGCGATAGCTATTACAGCAGCAGTGTGTCGGCTTCGTTGCTGAAAGCGCTCACCAACCTGAAAAGTAAGACCCCTGCCAGACCCAACAAAGACATTCCACTTTCCGAACGCGAAATACAGGTGTTGCAATTGATCGCGCAGGAATGCTCGAACGGCGAAATTGCCGAAAAACTTTTCATCAGCATTCGCACCGTCGACACCCACCGGCGCAACATCCTGGAAAAGCTGCAAGTGAAAAACACGGCCGGCCTGGTGAAGTATGCCATCGAAAAAGCCCTCATCTAGCAAACATTGCAGTGCTGCCGCTGCGAGAATCTCGTAGCGCCCTGCGAGAATTGGTTGGGCGCTAAGCACAATGCCGTTTTTGATAAATACCGTTTTTCACGCTTACACAGGTGTGTTGATTGATGCAATTTTGATCCATCAACAGCAACACGCAGCCCTATGAAAACTTTTGAAAACATGACCGACGAAGCCCTGATCGGGCGGGTTGTGAAACGCGATGCCGAAGCGTTTGGAGAACTCTACAGCCGCTACTACAACAAGGTGTTTCAGAAATGTGTATCGATCGTGAAAGATCACGACGATGCGTTCGACCTTGCGCAGGAAGCCCTCATCAAAGCCCTGAACAGCCTGCACACCTTTCGCGGCGACGCGTCTTTTTCCACCTGGCTCTACATCATTGTGCACCGTCATTGCCTGGAATTTCTGCGGAAGAAAAACAAACAACACATCCATCCCCTCACCGCCAAACAAGGCGAGGCCCTGGGCATGGACGATGCCGGCGACGACAGCCTGAGTCAAACCGAGTTGGAAAAAATTATGCTGGCGCTGATTGAAAGTTTGCCGGAAGCGGAGAAAAAACTGCTGCTGCTCAAATACAGCGAAGGCGAATCGATCGAAGCCTTGCAACACATGTATCACCTGTCGGCCAGTGCCGTGAAGATGCGGCTGAAGCGCGCCAAGGAGAGACTGAACCATCTTTATGCCATTGCCCTGCACGCGGGTCTTGCCGTGGCGTTGGCCCATGTGCACAATCAACTGGTGTGAGCGAAAAAATAGAACACACAACGGTGTGACCCTGCCGGGGAATTGCCTCTAACCTGGGATGAGCGTGACCATTCTGTACCCCTTTCAACTTGATCGCGATTTCAAAGTGGGCTATGCCTGGTCGGCCGAGTTGTCGCGAAGACTCCGGGCAAAACATGTGCTCTTTGCCACCACGGCACCGGCGGGCAACGAACCGCTGGCCGACATCTATCACGCGCTGGCCGAGGCGCAGGGATTCTACATCAAAAACTTTCAATTGCTTTCCCATCGCCTCTCGCCCGTGAAAACCCGGCGCAACTTTGTGACGGGAAATTTTGCGGAAACGTTGCTGGCCTACATACGCGAGAATCCCACCATCACCACGGTGCTGCAGTCGGACTTGCTTTCGAACGAGGCGATGAAAGGCATCATTCAGGCGGGCCACAAAGTGATTATACTACCGTCTGCCGATTTGTCGGCGCTGGTGACCACGCAGGATGATCGCGCACAGTTGTTTATTCGGGTGATGAACCAGGTGGCGTTGTATAATATTCCCGGTTCTTTCTTTAACACTATTGCGCAGGACCAGGGGATCTTTAATGCGATTACACGTTTCTTTCGGAAGTAGAAATGGCGCGCTGGAAATACGAGATATCAAAGACTGATAGACGAAGCCTGCGTTCTGCTATTTACTTTTCAACACCGGCTTGTTCTCTCTCAGTATTTTTCCGGCTGCGTCCACCGCCAGCACGCGGCGCTCGACTGCTTTTTCGATGACGATGCGATAGTGAATGATTTGTGATTTTCCCTGGCGAATGGTTTCCTGGTCTTTTATCAAAACAAAGTCCGGATATTTTTTGGCGACCGCATTTCGGGTGGCTGCGGGAAGGGATGTGTTGGAGATTGTTTCTTTTGAATATTTCAGGATACCATTCTGATCATAGACGGCTTTGCCTTTGGGGTTGCCGTGAAAAGACACTTCATAGACGGTGGGCAGGGAACCGTTTGAGGTGTCGTAGCCGGTCACGCCATATTCGTCTCCCACCAGCGCGGCGGGCATGATGGCCCATTCTGAAGTTTTGGTGTCGCGATAGTCTTTTCGGAACGACTGCACAATGTCGGCGGGAATTTCGGCTTCGCGGGCTTTGATCTTGATCTGCGAAATCTGCGCTTCGGCATTTGGAGACACTGCAATGGCGAAGGCTAACGTGACGATGAAATTTCTCATGGGGTGTCGGTGAGTTTTGTAATCACTATAGATGGAGACGTACACCGGAAGTCACTGCGACAGGAAAAAATATTTCTTCAGCATTGCGACGTGACCTTGGTAAGCAGTTTTCATCTAATCAGCGCGTTTGCCCCAGGCCAAGTTGCCTATGCGATGACAGACTGTTCGCGTGGCGGGAAGCCCGGGGCAACGGGACGAACAAACCCTTAATGTTTATGAAAAGCACAGCATTGAAATTGAAAACCTGGATGCTCACGGCCGCCGTGCTGGGAGTGTTGCAGGTGTCGTTTGCACAAGCGCTGATCGATAGCCTTTCGCAGGACGACAACAAAATAGTAGCTTCCATAGCGCCCTACGCATCCGACATGCGCGCGGCGATTCTGAACGTGTCGCAGTATCCGCAGGCGCTGGTGAAACTGGAGCGCACACAAGCCCGCACCAGCCAGTCGTTTCAGGATCTGATTGCTTCCTATCCGCGCGACGAGCAGGAAAAATTTTATCAGGCTTCGCGCTTCCCGGAGCTGAACACACAGTTGGTTGCATTGGGAAAGGATAACGCCGCACGCGCCCGGGAGTTGGTGAAGGACTATCCCGAAGGATCGCAGCAAGCCATTGTGGATGTTTATACAAATCATTTCGATGACCTCGCCCGCATCAGCACCATCTACCAAACGTCGGAGGCGACGCTGGAAAAAATAACGGCGAAGTACACCCCACAACTTCAAAGCGACTTCAAAAAAGTGGTGGGTAGTCCGGATGTGATGTCGTTGCTGACCGACAACATCGACCTGACGGTGAGCCTGGGCGAGTCTTACAAGAGCGACCCCAACGGCGTGATTCAATATCTCGATTCGCTGAACAGCGACCTGACCGCCCAAAACGCGAAAGACCTCGATGCCTACAAGAAAGAAGTGGAGAACGATCCGAAGCTGCAAGCAGAAATGAAAAGTGCAGCCGACGAATTTGCCAAACAATATGATCAGCCCGACGCCGGTCCCGCCACCGTGAGCAACAACTACTATGGAAGTTCGCCTTATCCGTATTGGTTTGGTTATCCCTATTGGTATTCGAGCCCGATGTGGTATCCCACACCTTTCTATTATAACACCGGCTTCTACTATGGTGCCAACGGTGGCCTCACGGTGTTTGGGTTGCCTTCGTTTGCCTATTCAAACTGGTTCTTCTCTTTTGGCTATCATCGCTATCCGTTGCTCTACAGACATTACAACACGTACTATAATGTGCATCGTGCCAACATCACAAACGTGAACGTCTATCGGGGGTTCAACACGGCAGCGCGCAATCACTTTGGTGGCATCAATCATGGTCGCTACACCAGCGAGGGTCGTGCGCGAAACAATGCATCGCATGCGGCCATCAATCGTCGCGGCAGCTACAACAGCCAGTCAACCGCGCCGCGCACGGGTGGTTCAAATCGTGGCCACAGTGTGCAGTCGGGTGCGCGGCCGGGAAATAATTTTAACGCCGGCAGTTTTAATCACTACAACGCAAACTCGTTTCACAGCATGGGCTGGCAACCGATGCACGGCGGTGGCATGCACAGCATGGGAGGCGGTGGTTTTCATGGCGGTGGCATGCATGGCGGCAGACGGTAGAAAAATATTAAACGTAAATAGAAGAATGAATCTGTGTGATGTTGGTGCGCGTGGTGCGGTTGTGATTCAAAACGATATACTGGTTTTTTAAAACGATGGAGAAGCACACAAAGCGAAATGCCTGGAGCCACCTGGTTCAAATGGTGTTGCCGCACAGAAAACAGTTCATAGTCATTGTCTGCATCGGCTTGCTGAGCACAGGCGCCAACCTGGTGGAGCCGTTGATCTACCGCGAGGCCATTAACGACGTGAGTGGTTTGTTTGTGCGGCAGGCGAAAGAAGATGTGCGGGCCGAAGCCGGCAGCACAAACCAAACCACACCGCCCGATCACATCGCGCAGGGCCACCCTAAGCCAGCGCGAAAAGTGAAGGAGCCTCACCATGCGGGCCACGTGGCCGAGCGCTCGCCCCAACAGGCACTCGAAACGTTGCTGTGGGCTGTGAGTCTTATTTTTATGGTGAATGTGGCAGGCTATATTCTGACGTTGGTAGGAGAGAACCTGAACGTGAAGTTGTCGTGTTTGGTGGAGCAGCGGTTCATCGAGAACACGTTCATGCATGTGCTGCGCCTTCCGCTAACGTTCTTCAGCAAACGATCGAGTGCGGCGGTGGCAAAGCAGATCAATCAGAGCGAGGAAGTGTCGGCCATTGTTACGGGGTTCTCGCAGGAGATTCTTCCGGAGCTGATTAGTCTGGTGGGCATTCTGGTGATTATGTTCTGGCAGAATGTGACGCTGACGTTGCTGGCCATTGCCGTGATTCCGGTGTATTTGTGGATCGCCTGGCGCTCGGCCAATAGATTAGAAACGGGGTTGTCTACTTACTATGAGCGTTGGGAAGATGTGTCGGCGCGCATGCAGGATGCGCTCACGGGCATCAAGACGGTGAAACTTTCGGGAGCAGAACAACGCGAAGCCGACAACCTGAAAAAAGTTTCGGGCGAAGCCTATACCGAATATATTAACCGCACGCGCCTCAGCAACCGCTATGTGTTCTGGCAAAACACGTTGATGCAGATTTCGTCGGCGCTGGTGTTGGGCTACGGCGGCTACCTCACACTCGAGCACAAACTAACGCCCGGCGATGTGGTGATGTTTGTGTCGTATCTTGACCGGCTGTATTATCCCATCGATTCGCTCACGAGCCTGTGGGTGAATTTGCAACAGAACATCGCGTCGATCTCGCGTGCATTCAAGTTGCTCGACAACGGGGTGGAAGAAAAGAGTGGGACAGATGCGGCCATCGGGAAAGGGCGGATCGAATTTAACGACGTTCATTTTCAATATACTCCCGAGCGTGAAATTCTGAAGGGCATCACCTTTGCGCTTGAGCCGGGAAAAATAACGGCGCTGGTGGGCAGCTCCGGTGCCGGCAAGACCACCACGGTGGATTTGCTGATGAAACTTTATGAGCCCAGCGCTGGCAGCATCGCGATTGACGGTATGGACCTGAGTGCGCAAAGCCCTTCGTCTATCCGGAAACAGATTGGCATGGTGGCGGCCGACGGCGCCATCTTCAGAGGCACACTGGCCGACAACATTCGCTACAAACGCCCTGAGGCCAGCGGCAGCGAGGTGATGGCGGCGGCCGTGGCGGCGGGCATGGAGAACACGCTTCGGCGTCTACCGGAAGGGTTGCAAACGCGCGTAGGCGAAGGCGGCATTGGTTTGTCGGTGGGCGAGCGGCAGCGCATTCAGATTGCGCGTGTGCTGGTGGCGCGCCCACGCATCCTGATCCTGGATGAAGCAACAGCCAACCTTGATTATGCCACAGAGGGCGAAATACAAAAAACGGTTGAAGACCTGCGAACGGAGAGCACGGTGATTGTGATTGCTCACCGCTATTCGATGGTGCGCAACGCCGACCATGTGATTGTGCTGTCGGCAGGCGAAGTGATGGAGGAAGGCACACCGGCCGAACTCCTTGCCAAAGGCGGTTGGTTTGCCAGCTTTGCCAGCGCGGCCGAAGGAACAGAAGAAGACAACACGCAGGAGGAAGCTGACGAAGAAACAGACGATGTTGCGTATGCCGAGGAAGCCGACGACGAGGATGCGGACGAAGAGGAAGCCGAAGACACTGACGGAACGGAAGCCGACGAAACACAATCGTGATGAAGCATTCGATGAAACGCCTGATCCGGAAAAGAATATGGCCGCTGCTGGTGAGTTTGGGAAGCGCTGCGGTGATGCTGCTGGCGTTTTTCATTCCGTCTATCCAGGACCAGTGGGATCGTTATGAGTCGCGCCGCATCATTCAGCAGTATGTGCAGATTGGCGACGACTTCGTGACGGAACAAAACTATGCCATGGCCGAGCAGGCCTTCAACAGGGCCTTCGAACTTTCGGAAGAGCGGCGACTCGACATTGACGTGAAACGTTTAGGCGCAAAGGTGAACATGATCTATCAAGATCCCGTGTGGGGAAGCAAACCACCGGAAGGCCTGGCCGAAGTTGACTTTCAGTTTTTGTTGCACATGCAAAAAGGCCCGGGGCAGGATCACGCGCGGGCATCGATCCTTACCAGTTATGGCATCTACCTCGCCAGTCTTGGCCGGAAGGCTGAGGCCGAGCGCTCGCTGAACGAAGCCCTTCGGCTGAACCCCAACGAAACACAAGCCCACATTAACCTTGGCAACCTGCTTGACGACACGGGCAGAAAAGACGAGGCGCTGAAGCAATATCAACGCGCCATCGTTCTTGAACCCGGCAATGTTCGGGCACACTACAACCTGGGCCTGCTGCTGCAGGAGCGGGGCGAGACAGAAGCCGCGTCGCAGGAGTTTTTGAAGACGTTGCAACTTGACCCGCACGATGCCGACGCCCGCCAGCAACTGGATTTGGTTCGTTTGAAGCAGGCACCCTGACGGTTGATCTGATCGGGAGAAACGTTGTTTTTAAGGTTCAAGTCACCACGCAGACCAATACGCATGACGCGATTCCACACGGTATTATCGATTGCAAAGGCATGTTGCCGCCCGTATAAATTTTTTTTTGACGAAGCGCTTGCTTCCTATGTAAAGTAATAATTACTTTGTCTATCGAATAAGTAGATAATCAATAGCCACCATATTGATTTTATAGAGAAAAGAAGGGAGAGAGCAGGAACTCGACGATCTTCTGGCATAACGTCCCCCACCAAGACAATGGCCGAACACCCTGGTTGACAAATTTTTGGGACCTATAAAATCACCATGCGATGAAAACTCAAAAGGCGTTTCTCAGCACACATCCAATTGTACCACAAAAAGCATCGGGCGTAGGCCGTAACGGTTGTTGTTGCTAGTGGTTAACTGCGGTATAGTCCCATATACCCCAGCGTGCATGCTCCATGCGCGACTTGCAAACTGATTTTCCAATATGGTTTCCGGATGCACCAGTCTCCTGAAAATTCTGGTGGGATTTTTTGTGAGCATTTGGTGCATTCCGTGGCCTCCATTCTATAAACACACTTAATAAACTCATCACCGCTATGAAAGCTGTACTTTCTGTGCTGATCCTCTATTTCCTGTTGCTGCTGACCACGGCGTCGTTTGCGCAGAAGAAACCTTTAGCGAAAAAAGCACACACTTCTTCGCGCCTGGCGCGCGCGTTGTCTCATGACACTATGGTGGGGCACACTCCTGGTATTTTTAAACAACCCTAACTACATATTCCTAACTACATTTTTATGAAAAGAATTTTACTGGCGACTGCGTTTGTGTTGCTATCGCTCGGGTCGGTGTTGGCCCAGCAAACCATCAAAGGACTTGTGAAAGATGAGGACGGCGGCACGTTGCCCGGCTCGTCTGTTTTTGTGAAAGGTACATCGGTGGCCGCCCTGGCCGATGCCGATGGCGCATTTTCGCTTGTGACATCAAAACAGTTTCCGTTCACCATCACCATAAACCTGGTGGGCTATAAATCACAGGACGTCGATATTTTTGAATTGCCCGAGGAACCGCTTGAGGTGGTGCTGAAGATCGACAACGTGCTGGAAGAAGTTGTGGTGGTGGGCTATGGCGAATTGAAACGCAAAGACATTACCGGTTCTGTGGCGTCGGTGCCGGTGGAACTGAAGACGCAACCTGTGGCTTCGCCCGAGCGCTTATTGCAGGGTGCCACGGCAGGTGTCACCGTCACGCAAACGTCGGGTCAGCCGGGCGGTGGTGTGAGCGTTCAGATTCGCGGCAACAACTCCATCACAGCCGCTTCAGACCCGCTCTATGTTATTGACGGTTTTCCCGTGAACAACGACTATGGCATTGCCGATGCCGGCGTGGTGGACGGCCCCAAGCTGAACCCGCTTTCGTCGCTCAGCCCCAACGACATTGCCGACATCGATGTGTTGAAAGATGCTTCGGCCACCGCCATCTATGGATCGCGTGGTGCCAATGGTGTGATTATGATCACCACCAAAAAAGGATCGAAACACGATCGCGGCTCGGTGCAGTATGATGGCTACTATGGTGTTCAGGATGTGATCCGCACTGTGCCCGTGCTGAACGGCGCGGAGTGGTGGGCGTTGCGCAAGGAAGCTTATCGCAACACGCCCAACGGAAAAGCGGCGACATTGCCGGCTGCCGGAAATTTTAGATACGACACCACCGGTGTGGGCACCGACTGGCAGAAGGAAGCCTTTCAACAAGGGCCCATCCAAAGTCATAACCTTTCCGTCTTCACAGGCTCCGACCGCACGGCGCTGGCGGTGTCGGGAAACTATTTTGCACAGGACGGTATTCTGAAAAACACCGGGTTCAAGCGCTACTCCATCCGCTTCAACATCGATCACGAATTTAACGACAAGTTCAAACTCACGTCCTACACCACCGCGTCGCAGACGGTTGGAAAGGTTGCGCCCAACGCCATTGTGCCCAACCTGTTGCTGACGTCGCCGGCCATTCCGGTGTATGACACGCTGGGCAATTTTGTGAAGAACACATCGACCGATTCGCCTTTGCAGAATCCCATCAACTCGCTGTTGAATCAAATCAACGAAACGCGCACGTCGCGCTTCCTCACCAACGTGGCGGGAGAGTATAAACTGATTGAAGGACTTTCGCTGAAGGTGCTGCTCGGTGCAGACGTTATTTATAACCGCCAGAACCGCTACCTGCCCAACAGCACGTATGAAGGAAACCCTTCGGGTGGTGTGGGCACGGGTGGTATTGCCACCGTGGGTTCGCTTTTTACCACCAGCTGGCTGAATGAAAACACGCTGAGCTACACCACAGAGATAAACGACAAACACAACATCAACGCGGTGGTGGGCTTCACGGCGCAGGCCTCGAAAACGCAAGGTGAAATTGCTTCGGCCGCCACGTTTGCGTTCGACGATCTGACCTACAACGCGCTGCAGAATGGAACGGGTGCACGCACGCCCTCGTCGTCGTCTATCGACTGGCAGCTGGCTTCGTTTCTGGGACGTGTGAATTATGTATACAACAGCAAGTATCTGCTCACGGCTACGTTGCGTGCCGATGGTTCGTCGCGCTTTGGTGCCGGAAACAAGTGGGGCTATTTTCCTTCGGCAGCGTTGGGATGGAATGTGAATGAAGAAGATTTTCTCAAAGATGTGCGACAGATCAGCTTTTTGAAACTGCGCGTTAGTGTGGGTACTACGGGTAACCAGGGCATTTCGCCGTACTCATCGATCGGACAGATTTCGCCTTACCGTTATAATTTTTCCAACACCACCGTTCAGGGGTATGCGCCAAACACCGTGAACAATCCTGGCCTGGGTTGGGAGAAGACGTTCCAGGTGAACGGCGGTGTGGATGTGGGATTGTTTAACAACCGCGTGAATGTTGTGTTGGATGTGTATAGCAAGAAGACTACGGACCTGTTGTTGAATGCTACTGTTCCGGGCACATCGGGCCTGTCGTTCTACGACCCGGTGTTGAACCCGAGCCAGGGATCTTCCATTTACCAGAACATTGGTGAAGTTGAGAACAAGGGTGTGGAAGTGGCTGTGAATACACAAAACATTGTGACGCGAAAGATAAACTGGAATTCCATTCTTGTTTTCTCGAAGAACACCAACAAGATTGTGAGTCTTGGCGAAGGCGTGCAACGCATTGTTCCGAATATTTCGCTTCCGTCGGTGTTGCAGGTGGGCGCTCCCGTAGGATCGTTCTATGTGTACCAAACGGATGGCATCATACAGCCGGAGGAAGCCGGCACCACAGCCCTGACACCGCAGGCAAACAAAAGCGCAGGCGGACAGAAATACAAAGACATCAGTGGTCCCAACGGTGTGCCCGATGGCGTGATCACACAAACCTACGACCGCGTGCTGATCAAAAATCAACCCGGTGTGAACCTCGGGTTTACCAACAGCGTGAGCTACAAGACATCGTTTGGTGATTTCGATCTCACCGTGTTCTTCCAGGCCAACGTGGGCGGAAAGTTGTATAACAACAACCGTGCAACGCTTGAGCTGGGCACGGGCTACTATAACGGTTCGCGCGAAATGCTGAATCGCTATTCGGCCACCAACACAAACACCGATGTGAAGGAAGCTTACCAGGATCCGGCGGTGACTATCTCGGATCGTTTCATCGAGAGCGCGTCGTATGTGCGGTTAAAGAATTTGACGGTGGGCTACACGCTGCCGTCTACGTGGACATCGCGCATCAGAATTCAAAAGCTGAGAATTTATGGCTCTGCGCAGAACATCGCGACGTGGACCGACTATACCGGCTATGATCCCGAAGCAAGCTTCAACGGGCAGTCGCTTATTTACCGCGGCATCGACAATGGTGTGTATCCCAACTACAAGACCATTCTCGGCGGCATCAGTCTTACCTTCTAACACAGCTTTTAGTCACATTACAAACAACGATTTTTATGAAATCATTACGATATATAATTCTACTTGGCTTCGCAGCAACCATCCTGATTTCCTGCGATAAGTTTCTGGAGGAAGATCCGAAAGGATTTATTGCTACCGATAATTTCTATAACACAGAAGCCGATGCTGTGAACGCCGTGAATGCGGTCTACTTCCTGCTGAATCAAGGCGGCAGCACGGTGCAAACGCCCTACAACACGCTCTTCAACACCGGATTGAATTTTGAGTGTGATGATGAGTTTCCTGGCCCCGGTGCAACAAACCCCGACGTTCGTTCTATGGCCAACCTGTTGCACACGTCGTCGAACCTTCGCGTGTATGAATTGTGGCAACAGCACTACGCGGCCGTGGCGAAGGCGAACCTGGCCCTTGAAAAAATACCCGGCATCAATATCGGCGCGGCATTGAAAGGCCGTCTGATTGGTGAGGCCAAGTTTCTTCGTGCGTTGTGGTATTTTAATCTCGTGCGTTTGTATGGCGACGTGCCGTTGATCACAAAAGTGCAGACCGGTGTGGCCGCCACAGACTTTGCGGCGGAGCGCACCCCTTCGGCTCAGGTTTATTCGCAGATTGAGCAAGACCTGAAAGAGGCCGCCGATGCGTTGCCGAATTCATATTCGGCGCCCGACGTTGGTCGTGCCACCAAAGGTGCAGCCATTTCGTTGCTGGCAAAAGTGTATCTCACCAAAGCGTCGCTTCCCCTGAACGCGACAGCACACTATGAAGACGCGGTGATCACCGCAGAGAAAGCGTTGTCGCCTGCCGACGGCGGAACCGGAACGTTCAACTATGCGCTGCAATCGGACTACAGTAAAGTGTTTTTGCCGGCTTTCAAAAATAACTCCGAACACATTTTCTCGGCGCAGTTCAAGAGCGGGTCAAGCTCCAGCTACCTTACGCAAGGCAACAACCAGAATGCCCGCTCCATCCGCACACAGGTTCCCGGATTGGCCGGCACCTATGCCGATCAGATTTGGTTCTACACCGTTGATGACGCTACAAAGCCCGGGGGCAAAGACAAGTTCTTCAGCGTGTTCAAACTTTACACCAGCAAAGACAAACGCCGTGATGTGACGTTTGTGACCAACTTCAAAAGCCCCACTACCGGAAAGAAATTTGGTGGCCTGAACGACCCGACCATCGCTGGGCATAAGGTCGATTCTATTCCCTACTTCAACAAAGCCTGGGACCCGAATACCACATCGTTCACCAGCGAGTCGGCAGCCAACGTGGCCATCATACGCTACGCAGAGTTGTTGCTCATCCATGCCGAAGCCGAAAACGAATTGAACGGCCCCACGGCAAAAGCTTATAAATCGTTGAACGCGGTGAGAAATCGCGCCGGCCTCGACGACCTGACCGAAGGCCTCACACGCGATCAGTTCCGCGACTCGCTCTATGTGGACCGCCGTCTTGAGCTGGTGTTTGAATACCAGCGCTGGTTTGACCTGGTGCGGCAGAAGGATGCCAGTGGCAATTCCATTTTTGTGAGCACACTGAAAGCGGTGGGTAAGCCAAACGTGCAAGACAAACACAGACTGCATCCTATTCCTCAACAGGAAATTGAATTGAACGCAAAGCTGCAGGGACATCAAAACCCGGGCTATTGATAAAAACATAAGCAGCGTCCGTGAGGCGTTGCGCGATATAGATTAAGGTCATGGCAACATGACATCCTGCTCCTCCTCGTGGTGGATGGAGTGAGCAGGAACTTAATCTTTTTTTCTGAACCCCTAAACCGAAAAAGTTATGACACTATCCGACACACGACTTCTGGGAAAGAAAATACTGGTGGGAATACTGGTAACGCTTGTCCCGTTTCTGATTCTGTTTGGTGGCCTTTGGCTGCTGCAAACCGTGCTCACCCAAAACTAGCGCCGCGATGAAAATGGAACCGCACATTGCCAACCGGATATTCAGAAATGTTCTGTTGAGCCTTTTCATCTATGCCTTACCCATTCTGCTTATGCTGGCCACCTTCTACATCACCGGTCAACGTCCGTGGGAAAAGAAGTCGGTGCCGGCTGCGCAAGTTTCGAAACCCTAATGCCCAACCCTTAATACCATTGCTATGATAAAATTCATCGAAGCCATCTTTCAAAATCTCAACACGTGGGGATTGCCCGTGCTGATGCTCATCATTGGCATAGTCGAATTTTCGTTCGGCTTGTACAAAAAAAACTGGAACACCAACGAGCGCATACTCGACCTGGTGTGTTATGTTGTTCCGCGCATCGTGGTGCGGCCGCTGGTGGCCTACTTCGGTTTGAAGTTTCTGCCGTTTCTTTTGCCGGGCTTCAAAGATGCGTTCACCTGGGTGCCCTTCTTTTGGGGCTTCCTCATTCTGTGCATTGCCGACGACCTCACGCAATATTGGTATCATCGCCTGCACCACGAGGTTCCGTTTTTGTGGCGCTTTCACCGCACCCATCATTCGGCGCCCTACATGGGCATGGCCATGGCGAGCCGTCAGAATATTATCTATACTATTTTCTTTTCGCAGACCTATCTCACCACGGCACTTGTCTATCTCGGCCTGGGCTATCCCGCCTTGTTTGTGCGGGGCATAAAGTCGATCATCACCACGCTGGCCCACTCCAGCATTCCGTGGGACAAACCTTTTTATGACAACAAGTGGCTGCATCCCATCGCCTGGGTTTTGGAGCGCACCATTTCCACACCGGCCACGCATCACGCGCACCATGCCGACAGCAACGACGATGGCGTTGGTCACTACAAAGGAAATTTTGGAAACATGTTTTTCCTGTGGGACATGATCTTTGGCACAGGCATCATCACGCGCCAGTATCCTGCATCGTATGGCATTAAACACTACCAGCAGGAGGAATGGTATGCGCAGTTTATGTGGCCCATTCTGAAATCTAAGAAAGTGGGAAGCGAATTGTCTGCCAACGGCCCCATGGTGCAGGAAGACGAAGTGCTGACCCCCGTGGCAAAAGAAGAAACCACTACCGATGTTGCTGTGCCTTCGAAATTGAAACTGACCTAACGCTCACAACCTTTAACACAAAATCAACCAACCCCAATGAAAATTTTACAAACCCCTGTTGAGAAAACGCTCCGTGTATTGTCGGTGGCGTTTTTATCGGCGGCAGTCTATCTGCCCTCGGCGCATGGTCAGCAAACCGACCAGACCTGGAAAGGAAAGGTGAGCAAGTCGGCCAAGGATTCGCAGCCCTACAAAGTAGACTATGTGACAAAAGCCAAACCCGGTTCGCCCAACATTGTGTGGATCATACTCGACGACGTGGGCTTTGGTGCCACCAGCGCATTTGGCGGACTTATTCGCACACCCAACCTGGATTCACTGGCCAATCAAGGCCTGCGCTACACCAACTTTCACACCGCAGGCATATGCTCGCCCACACGTTCGGCGTTGCTCACGGGACGCAATCACCATTCGGTAGGCATGGGCTTGTTTCCGCACTTCTATCTTTCGGCCGACTATCCCGGCTACAACGGGCACATTCTTCCCGAGAAAGGCACCATTGCCGAAACGTTGCGCGAGAGCGGCTACAGCACCTATCAACTGGGCAAGTGGCATTTAACTCCCGATGATGAAGCAACCGACCTCGGCCCCTTTGTGCGCTGGCCTTCCGGAAAAGGATTTGATCACAACTATGGTTTTCTTGGCGGGGCAACCGATCAATACAAACCCGACCTGGTGGAAGACAACCAGCACATCAAACCCGATGGCCGCCACCTCAACGAACTGCTGGCCGACAAAGCCATCAGCTATGTGAGTCGCCAGAAAGCGGTGAACCCCGACAAACCTTTCTTTCTCTACTATGCCACCGGCGCAGGACATGCTCCGCACCAGGTAGACAAAGTGTGGTCCGACAAATACAAAGGACAGTTTGATGAAGGATGGGATGTGTATCGCGAGAAGGTGATCGCCAACCAGAAGAAGCTGGGCGTTATTCCGGCCAATGCTCAACTGCCCGCACGCGATTCGTATCTGAAAGCGTGGAAAGATTTGCCCGCTGAAGAAAAAAGACTGTATGCCCGTTTCATGGAAGTGTATGCAGGCTTCCTCGAAGAAACCGATCATGAGATTGGCCGCTTCCTGAAACACCTCAAAACATCGGGCCAGTTGGAAAACACGGCTGTGTTTGTAATGATTGGCGACAACGGAGGCAGCAAGGAAGGTCTTGAATATGGCGTGACCACAAAATCGATTCGCTTTGGCGCAGATGCCGTGACACGCGAAGACTACCGGAAATTTATGCTGAGCGAATACGACAAGATCGGGGGCAAAGATGTGGCCAGCGTGGCCAACTATCCACTGGGCTGGGCGCAAGCCACCAACACCCCGTTCCGCTTCTGGAAGAGCGATGCCAACGCCGAGGGCGCCACACACAATCCGTTGATTGTGTATTATCCCAAAGGCATTAAAGAAAAAGGAGGCATCCGCAATCAATACACACACCTCATCGATCTCTATCCCACCGCATTGGAGTTGACGGGCACCAAACAACCCGAAACGATTCGTGGCTACAAACAAGATCCGTTGCACGGCACCAGCCTTGCCTTCTCGCTCAACGACAAGGACGCCGCATCGCGCCACACGCAACAATACTATTGCATCTTTGGCAACCGCGCGATCTACAAAGACGGTTGGAAAGCCGCGGCAGCACACCATCCCAATTCATTGGAGTTGTTCACCTATGCCGGCGAACCCAAGCCTGCCATCGAGAACAATCCCGACACAGAGGTGTGGGAGCTGTATAATCTCAACGAAGATTTTAATGAATTGAAAGATCTGGCAAAGAAACATCCGGAGAAGTTGAAGGAGCTGAAGGATTTGTTTGATGCCGAAGCGGCCAAATACAACATCTATCCGCTGATCGACATTGAGCATGCGGCCACGCGCTACAAGCTTCAGCCGCCGCCGACACCGAAGCCCGCCACGACACCGTCGTCGAAATAACGAAACGTTTGATCCCTTTCAGCAAAGGTTGTCACCGCAGGGTGACACCTCTTGCTGTTTTTATCAGCTTCCTAAAAAAAATACCGCTATGAAAAAAAGTATATCCACCGCGCTGCTGATCACGGCCTGCACTTCGCTGATGAATGCGCAACAGGATCCGCAGCAAGCCTACAAGGGCAAGATTGGAAAAACGCTTGGCGAAACACAACAGTGGTGGCCTGAGAAAAAGAAAGCTCCCGTGGGTGCACCCAACGTGGTTTGGATCTTGCTCGACGATGTGGGCTATGGTGCCGTGAGTTCGTTTGGCGGACTGATCGACACACCAACCCTTGATAGCCTGGCCAACCAAGGCCTGCGCTACACCAACTTTCACACCACCGCCATTTGCGCACCCACACGTGCAGCCCTGCTCACGGGACGCAATTCGCACTCGGTGCACATGGGTTTGTTTCCGGAAAACGCCGTGGGCACACCGGGCTATGATGCACGCATGCCCTTTGAAAAAGCCACGGTGGCAGAGATCCTGAAAGAGAATGGCTACAACACCTACGCGCTGGGCAAATGGCACATCACACCCCTGGCCGACCTCACGGCGGCGGGTCCGTTTAACCGTTGGCCTACGGGTCGCGGGTTCGAACATTTCTATGGCTATCCCTATCGCGGAAGCTCCGATCAGTGGCATCCGCAAATATGGGAAGACACGCGTCGCAGTCATGAAGACACGCAGGGAAAACATTTCAACACGCTGCTCGCTGATAAGGCGATTGGATATATCTCCGAACAACAATCGGCAGCACCCGAGAAACCTTTCTTTCTCTATCTGGCAACGGGCGCAGGACATGCGCCGCACCAGGTGGCCAAAGAATGGTCGGATCGCTACAAAGGAAAGTTTGATGGCGGCTGGGACAAATACCGCGAAGAAGTGCTGGCCCGCCAAATCAAACTGGGTGTGGTGCCCAGGAACACCGTGTTGCCCCCGCGCAACCCCGGTATCAAAGACTGGAACACGCTTCCGGCCAACGAGAAAAAATTGTATGCCCGCTTCATGGAAGTGTATGCAGGCTTCCTCACGCAAACCGACTATGAGATTGGCCGGATTGTGAAACACCTGAAAAAAACCGGTCAGCTCGACAACACACTCATCTTTGTTTCGGTTGGCGACAACGGCGCGAGCAAGGAAGGAACGTTTGTGGGTGTTGTGAACAACTATGGCCCCGCGTTGAGCGAAGATCAGATCTTGCAGAAGAACATCGAGAACATCGATCTTATTGGAACCGAATTTTCCAAACCCAACTATCCGCTGGGCTGGGCCATGGCCGCCAACACACCGTTCCGCTATTGGAAGCAAGACGCCAACACCGAAGGCGGCACACACAACCCGCTCATCGTTTTTTATCCGAAAGGCATTAAAGACGAAGGCGGCATTCGTCCGCAATACGGTCACGTGATTGACGTGTTGCCTACAACGCTTGACTTGATTCATGCGCAAGTGCCCGCGTCGATCAACGGCTACAAGCAAGAATCCATCGAAGGCACCAGCCTGGCCTATAGCATCGACAACGCCACGGCGGTTTCGAAGCATACGATTCAGCACTATGAAGTGAAAGGCTCCCGCTCCATCTACAAAGATGGCTGGAAGGCTGGCGCGCTTCACAAGGACGGCGATGATTTTAACAAAGACGTGTGGGAGCTGTATAACCTCAACGAAGATTTTAACGAACGAACAAACCTGGCGGCGAAGCATCCCGAAAAACTGAAGGAGTTGCAGGCGGTGTTTGACGAGCAGGCCTACAAGTTTAATGTGTATCCATTAAAGGATTTGTCAACACCGATTATTGGCCCCACCATTTTTGACGGAAAAGACCTGATTGTGCTCTACCCGGGTGTGTCTACCATTGTTGAATTGGCTGCGCCCGATCTGCGCAACAAATCGTTCACGCTCACGGCCGATGTGGAGATTCCGGCGGCCGGTGCCGAAGGCGTGTTGTTCTCGACGGGTGGCCGCGACAACGGAACAAGCTTTTATGTGCAGGATCAGAAATTGAATTTCATTTATAACGTAGGCTGGAAAAAATTCTATGTCACATCGTCGGCCCACGCGATCGCGCCCGGCAAAGCGGCATTGAAGTTTGATTTTAAATATGACGGCGGCAAAGCGGCGGGTGGCACGGGAACACTCTTCATCAACGGCGCAAAAGTGGGTGAGGCGCGCATCGACAAAACCAGCACCAGCATCTTTGGTCACGAAGGGCTGAACCTGGGCTTCGACGATCTCACGCCCGTGTCTGACACCTACAAAGTTCCTTTTGCTTTTACGGGAACGCTGAATAAAGTAACCATCGAATTAAAAAAACAGGATGCTGCCCTTACCGGGTCGCGCTAAACAAAATTTATTCTAAACCACCATGAAAATAACAATTTGGGCGATGCTGCTATTGATCAGCATCGCTTCCACCAGCTATGCGCAGAACGGCAATCAACGTGGCGCACACGACATCGATGCCAAGACAAAAGCCGAAGTGCTGAAAGTGCTCGACGACTACATGAACACCTTCAACGCCAAAAATCTGACCGCGTGGGAAGCCACCTATCAGTTTCCACACTATCGCCTGGCCAGTGGCAGCATGTCGGTGTTGGATAAGGCGGGGCTGCGCGACTCGGCCAGTGTGTTTGTGCCCCTGCAAAAAGCGGGATGGCATCACAGCCGGTGGGATCATCGGAACATTGTGCAGGCAAGCGACACCAAGGTGCATGTGGACACGCGCTTCAGCCGCTTCAAAGCCGACGGCACAAAGCTGGGCGAGTATGAGTCACTTTATGTGTTGACAAAAGAAAATGGACGGTGGGGTGTGAAGCTCCGGTCGAGCTATGCCGAATAGATATTCAACAAACCCCGCAACGAAATTTTTTTACGCTATGAACGCACGCCAAATCCTTGCCCTTGCACTATCGCTTTTGTTGACCACAACGGCCTTTGCGCAATCGTCAAAAGACAAAAAGAAAAAGGCATCTTCAAAACCGAACATCGTTCTCATTCTGGTGGACGACATGGGTTTCTCCGACATCGGTGCCTATGGTTCCGAGATCGCCACGCCCAACCTGGACCGGATTGCCTCCAACGGACTTCGGTTCACCCAATTTTATAATACATCGCGATGCTGCCCCACGCGGGCCGCGTTGCAAACGGGCGTGTATCCACATCAGGCCGGTGTGGGATTTATGAATGGCAATCTGGGCAACCCTAACTATCAGGGCTTCCTGAACAAACGCGTGATCACCATTGCCGAAGGACTGAAGACCGCGGGCTACACCACGCTGATGTCGGGCAAGTGGCACGTTGGCAACACGCCGGAACAGTGGCCCGGTGCGCGCGGCTATGATAAATACTTCGCGCTGATTGGTGGCACGAGTCATCAATTTTATCCGCATCCCTACAAGCTGCGCGAGGTGGATTTTTTTGTGAAGAATGGAACCAAGCTGGAACAATTCACCACAGAGAAAAAGCCTGCAGATTTTTATCTCACCGACGAGTTCACCAACCAGGCGCTGTCGTTTCTGGATGAAACAAAGAACGAAGGCAAGCCTTTCTTTTTATTCACCGCCTACAACGCCCCGCACTTTCCGTTGCAAGCGAGAACAGAAGACATCGCGAAATACAGAGGCAAATACCTGAAGGGATGGGATGTGGTGCGAAGCGAGCGTTATCAGAAGCTGCTGTCGCTGGGCATCATCAAACCCGAATGGAAACTTTCGCCGCGCGACTCCCTTGTGCCCGCGTGGGATCAGCTTCGCCAAACCGAAAAGGAAGCGTGGGATTTGAAGATGGCCGTGTTTGCCGCCATGGTGGACCGCATCGACTACAACGTGGGCCGCATCCTCGACAAGCTCACGGAACTTGGTGTTGACAAAAATACCTATGTCATCTTTCTCTCCGACAACGGAGCCAGCCACGAATATCCTTTCGTGCTATGGAAGCAGACCAAAGAAGTGGCCGAGTATGTGAAGCCGCTCACGGCCGACAATCCGGAGTCGTATGTGTCGTATGAATACAACTGGGCCAATGTGAGCAACACGCCGTTCCGGTCGTTCAAGCATTGGGAACATGAGGGTGGTGTGAGCACGCCGTTCATTGTGTATGCGCCGGGCAAAGTTCAACCCAACACGTTTCAGCACACCCCCGCGCACGTGATCGACATTCAACCAACGTTGCTCGACCTTGCCGGCGCGGTGTATCCAGCCGAATTCAAAGGCAACCCGCTTATTCGCCAGGAAGGACTTTCGCTGAAGGCCGCGTTCGACGGCAAGCCCTATGCCGGCCACGAAGTGCTCTACTGGGAACATCAGGGCAATCGCGCGGTGCGCAAGGGCGACTGGAAGATTGTTTCGTTTTTCCCGGAGAACCGTTGGGAGCTCTATAACGTGAAAGACGACCGCACCGAACTGCACAACCTGGCATCTCAACATCCCGAAAAACTTCAGGAGCTGAGTGCGCTCTACGACGCATGGGCCGCTAGGGCTGGCGTTGTGGAGTGGGCCACACTGCAAAAACCTTAAACCTCTTACTCGCTTTCACGATGACATCGCTCTCTACAAACCGAAAATCATTTCTGCCGAAATGGCTTCGCCTATTTTTATACATCGCCTTGCCGCTGGGCATTCTGCTATTTGTGTTGTTAAAACCGTTCACGTCGCACGAGTTTGACATCGCGCCCGATGAAGAAGGTATAAAGCAAAAGACGGCATTTCTTTCTGCATCTGTTGTTCGCGACACTACGGTGCGTCAGCCTAACATCATTGTGCTGGTGGCCGACGACCTCGGCAAAACCGATATTCCGCTCTATGGAAACAAGACGGTGAAGACGCCTTTTATTGACAGCCTTGCCGCGCAGGGTGCCACGTTCACCGAAGGATATGTGACGGCGGCGATCTGCAGCCCGTCGCGTGCGGGCTTGCTCACCGGTCGCTATCAGCAGCGCTTTGGTCATGAAACACAACCGGTGAATCGGTATGCGCGCAACTACCTGGAACAGATTCTCGCCAACACGTTCATTGACCGGCAGCAGCTTGAATTTGTGAAGCACACCAAAGTGCCCACGCTTGAAAGCATTGCACAGCAAGGGTTGCCATTGCAGGAGATCACGCTTGCCGACCTGCTTCGAAAGAACGGCTATGCCACGGGCATCATTGGCAAGTGGCACCTCGGTGCCAACACACCGTTTCAACCACTGAACCGGGGCTTCGACTATCACTACGGATTTTACGAAGCGTTCTCGTGGTATGCCGACACCACCGATCGCGATTTTGTGAACGTGCGCGCGAAGGGCATCATGGACTCGCACGTGTGGGATCATGGCCGCCAGGGCGGTTCGCTCATTCGCAGAGGAAACGAAATTCTGGACGAGAAAGAATATCTCACGTACAAACTTGCACACGAGGCCGTTGATTTTATCGAGCAGAAAAAAGATAAACCGTTTTTTCTCTACGTTCCCTTCAACGCGCCGCACACACCGTTCCAGGCGCCCAAGCATGATGTTGAAAAACTTGAAGCCAAAGGTCTCACCCGGAAACAAGCCGTGTATGCGGCCATGATCGAAAACCTGGACAACGCCATTGGCGCCATAGTGCAGAAGGTGAAAGCCGTGGGACAGGAAGATAATACGCTAATCTTCTTCATCAGCGACAACGGTGGAGCAACCTATACCGGCGCCACCGACAACGCACCCCTGAAAGGTGGAAAGCTGTCGTTGTATGAAGGTGGCCTCAACGTTCCCTTTGTGGTGAAGTGGAAAGGACACGTGCCTGCGGGCACGGTGTTTAACAGCCCGGTGATATCGCTTGATATTTTTGCCACGGCCGCCGCCGTTTCGGGATCGCAGTTGCCAACCGATCGCGGCTATGACGGGGTGAACCTGATTCCGTATCTCACCAAAGCCGACACCACGTTGCCGCATGCCACATTGTTCTGGCGCGCCGGCTTTAACAAAGCTGTTCGCAAAGGCGACTGGAAACTTGTGCGAAACGAGAAAGACAACATCCTGGTGTTGTATGATCTGTCGATCGACAAAAACGAACGCAACAACCTCGCGGCAACACATCCTGAAAAAGTGAAAGAACTGGAAGAAGCCCTTTCGGCCTGGGAGAAAACATTGGTGTCGCCACGCTGGCCCAGCAGCGGATTTTTTGTGAATGAATTTGACGACAAAGAAGACCGTTTCACATTGTAGCTATTCCACCGTACATTCAAGATAAGATGAAAGCATATAGAACTAGAATCAAAACGATCACGTGCCTGGCGCTGGCACCTTTCCTGATCGCCTCAACCGAAAGCAGCGCCCAAAGCAAGAAGGCAGGCAAGCCGAACTTTGTTTTTATCCTTTGCGACGATATGGGGTATGCCGACACGGGTCCGTTTGGCGCCACAACCATCCGCACGCCCAACATCGACAAGCTTGCCGCGGGAGGGATGAAGTTCACGTCGTTCTATTCGCCCTCGCCGGTTTGCAGTCCTACGCGCGCCGGTTTGCTCACGGGGCGTTATCCCAGAAG
The DNA here is from genome assembly GCF_016735595.1 of Chryseolinea lacunae. Taxonomy (GTDB): domain Bacteria; phylum Bacteroidota; class Bacteroidia; order Cytophagales; family Cyclobacteriaceae; genus Chryseolinea; species Chryseolinea lacunae. The sequence goes on along the minus strand of NZ_JAERRB010000005.1, from coordinate 85,226 downwards.
ACTGGGCATTGATCACGTGTTTTTTCCGGAGAGCTTCACAGGGCTTTCGCCTCAGGAGACAACCATTGCCGACGCGTTGAAGGAGCAGGGCTATGACACAGGCATTGTGGGTAAGTGGCACCTGGGGCATCACCGTCAGTATCTTCCGTTGCAGCAGGGCTTTGATGAATACTTTGGAATTCCTTACAGCAACGACATGCAGGGTGTGGTGTATCTCCGCGGAAATGAAGTGGAGAACTTTGCCGTGGATCAGCACTATACCACGAAAGTGTATACCGACGAATCGGTGAAGTTTATTCAGAAGCACAAAGACAAACCGTTCTTTCTCTACCTCGCGCATTCCATGCCACACGTGCCGCTCTATGCATCACCGGAGTTTGAAGGCAAATCGAAACAAGGTCTGTATGGCGATGTGATTGAAGAGATCGACTGGAGTGTGGGCCAGGTGGTGAAGGCTTTGCAAACGGCAGGCGTGGAAGACAACACACTGGTGGTGTTCACCAGCGACAACGGACCCTGGCTTGTGTTTGACATTGAAGGTGGATCGGCCAAGCCGCTGCGCAACGGCAAGGGCACAACCTTTGAAGGCGGCCAGCGTGTGCCCGCTATTTTCTCGTGGCCCGGCAAAATTAAGCCCGGCACGGTGAACAGCGAACTCACCCTCATGTTCGACATCCTCCCAACATTTGTGAAACTCTCCGGCGCAACCTCCTATATGTATAAGAACCCGATTGACGGCGAAGACATTTCGGATGTGCTCACCGGCAAGGGGAAACGCAAGGGCGATGAGTTTATCTACTACAGCAACGGCAAGGTTGAAGCTTTCCGCAAAGGCGACTGGAAAATCAAATTCCCGGCCGCGGCCAACCCAACCCTTCCACCCAGCGCCGACAATGCACCAAACGACACGCTGCTGTTTAACCTGAAAACGGACGTGGAAGAGAAAACAAACCTGCTGGCCTCGCAGCGCGCCGTGGTGCCCGGCTTGCTAAAGGCTTTGGATGCAGCCAAGGCCAAGCTGGGAGAAACCCCAAAGCCGCTGGTGCAGCGCATGCCCGCCGACGACAGCCATATTCAAAAACTGAAGCAGCGAAAGGGTGTGAAATAAAAACCGTGGCCCGGAGCATGTTTATTGCTCCGGGCCTTCGGAATTCCGTGAAGACTTTTTAGTTTTGTCTATAGAATAAGTAGATAATTGATCCCACCAATCGATTGTCTCAACCGGATTTCCCCAGGAAGTCCGTTGGCGATGCTTTTAACCTTTCTGACATGGTGGGATTTTCTTTTGTAGTGGAACGTGTGGCGCGCTTCGTATCGAAGCATGGTGTAGTCCTTTTTCTCGTGGTCGCGTTGTGGGGTTCAGCGGTGATGGAAGGCCGAAGCCAGTCCGCCGCACAACGTCCACCCAATGTCGTTCTCATTCTCGCCGACGATCTGGGCTATGGCGACTTGTCTTCTTTTGGACAGCCCGGCTGGCAAACGCCCAACATTGACCGGCTGGCCACCGAGGGGGCGAGACTCACACACTTCTACACGCCCACGCCCTATTGCGCGCCAACACGCGCGTCGTTGCTCACCGGGCGTTACCCCCTGCGGCACGGCCTCATTCTGAATCCGAATCCCGAAAAAGTAAACAACAGTTTTCAAACCTTTCGCGGAGGCGACGATCTTGGCATTGCCGATAGCCAGTTGTTGTTAAGCGAGTTATTCAAAACATCGGGCTATGCCACCAAGATCATTGGCAAATGGCACCTGGGACACAAGCCCCAGTTTTTTCCGACACGTCATGGCTTTGATGAATATTATGGCATTCCCTATTCCAACGACATGCGCCCGGTGTTGCTGATGGAGAACGACAAGGTTGTTGAATATCCTGTGGTGCAGACCACGCTCACCAAACGCTACACGCAGGAAGCTGTTCGCTACATCGAGCAACATAAAGACAAACCGTTCTTTCTGTATCTGCCCCACGCGATGCCGCACAAACCGTTGACACCGTCGGAAGAATTCTACACGCCCCAAACCAAAGGCGACATCTATGCCGACGCGATGCGTGAGCTGGACTGGTCGGTGGGAGAGGTGCTGAAGAAACTGGCAGACACCGGGCTGGAAGAAAACACCATCGTGATTTTTCTCTCCGACAACGGTCCCTGGTTTGGAGGAAACACGGGCGGGCTTCGCGGCATCAAATCGCAAAACTGGGAGGGAGGCATTCGCGTTCCGTTTCTCATCCGGTGGAAGGGTCGTATACAACCCGGGCAGGTGAGCAAAGAACCTGCCGGCGTGATTGATGTTTTTCCAACGTTGGCCAAAGTAGTTGGCCTCGCTGTTCCGAAAGACCTGGTGCTGGATGGTCGCGACATTTTTTCGTTGTTCGTGTCAAACGGCAAGACGCCACACGATGCGTTGTTCTCTTTCTATAACGACAAACTTCAGACGGTGCGCAGTGGCAAATGGAAACTTCACGTGTTGTCGCCCGAGTCGGCACAGTTGCCTTCTGACGCTTCATGGATCGATCCACGGCTGCCCGATGGGGTGACGATACTCGCGCCGTTCGAGCAACCTAATGCAACACAATTTCCCGGAATAAAAACCGGAGTCCCCGCGGCCGCAGGATTGCTCTTTGACCTGGAAACCGATCCCGCCGAACAACGCGACGTGGCCCACGAACATCCCGACATTGTGAAGCAACTGAAAGCCAAAGCGGCGGCCTATAATTTTAAAGGAAACTAAAGAAGAACCAGCATGCATGCGCTGAAGATATATGTATTAGTTCTAATCGGCACGCTGGCCGCGCACTTCGCGTGGGGCCAGACGGCGTCGGTTGGAGGCACTGTGCTTGAACATGCAGCACAGCAGCCGCTGGAGTTTTCTACGGTGTCGCTCTATCGCAGCGACAGCACACTTGCCACGGGCGCGCTAACCGACAGCAAAGGAAGTTTTGTGCTGAAGGATGTGAAGGTAGGGACGTATTATCTGAAGGTGCAATTTCTGGGATACGAAGAAAAGCACGTGTCGGGCATCACGCTCACCAAAGGACAACACGTGGACGCTGGCGTCATTGTGTTGCAGGCTAACAGGGCGTTGCTGGACGAGATTGAAGTGCGCGCCGAAAAAATGGGAGCTTATCATCAGATCGACAAGCAGGTGTACACAGCGTCGCAGTTTCAGGCGAGTCAGGGAGGCAACGCGGTGGACGTGCTGCGTAATCTGCCGTCGCTCACCGTGAACAGCGAAGGCGATGTTGCCATGCGCGGCACAACGGGTTTTATTGTGATGCTCGACGGCAAGGCCATGCAGGCCGACCCGCTGGTGGTGTTGAATCAACTGCCGGCCAACACGCTGGAGAGTGTGGAGATCATCACCACGCCGTCGTCTAAATATGATCCCGATGGCAAAGCGGGCATCATTAACATCACCACAAAAAAAGGCGCTACCGACGGCTACTACATTCTGGCAAACGCACAAGGCGGCTTGCCTAGCGTTCAAGATTATGGCAACGAAAAGCGACCGATCCGTTTTGGTGGCGATATCACGGCCAACTATAAAAAACAAAAATGGAACGCTTCCCTCAGTGCCAACTATAAACGCGACGACATTGCTGGCTATCGCGACGGCACAGCGAAGTCGTATGTCGACAATGTGTATACCGACTTTCCTTCTGTCGGTGAAAGAAGCTATCATTCCTATTCCTATGGCGTGAAAGGCGTGGTGAGTTATCAGGCCGACAAGAACAACCTGGTTGAAGCGGGATTTTATGCGGGCAAAAAATCGCAGTTCAGAAAAGCAAACATCCTTTACCAACAAAAACGTGTTGACGAGACCACTGGTGCACCCATTGATGCGCTGGACTACTTCAACGAAAACCTGCGCGAACGCAAAGGCGATTTTGTGGTGACCAATCTTGACTATACACACACGTTTCCCAAAGGCGCCACACTGGCTGTGTCGGGTTTGTATGAGAAAACAATTTTAGGTGGCCCGACCCACAACCGTGACGTGAACCCCGAGCAGCACGCGCATGTGTATAACGAAGCCGACATGCAGGAAAACAATCCGCTGAACGGCGCACGCCTCAAAGCAGACTATGCACTGCCGGTTGGAAAAAAAGGAAAATTTGAAGCGGGCTATCAATACCGCTACCTGCTGCATAAAGGTGACTTCGTGTATAGCCAGCGCGATTTGCAAAACGACACCTGGTTTGTGCGCGACGACCTGAGCAGCACCATCCGCCTCACGCGGAACATCCATTCGCTCTATAGCCAGTTTTCGAACGAGGTTGGAAAGTTGTCCTACACCGCCGGCCTGAGATTGGAAGAGGTGAATCGCGTGCTCACCGACAAGAGCGTAGCCGATCCCTATGTGTTTAAGCGGCTGAATTTATTTCCCAGCGCCAACGTGCTCTACACGCTCAACCGTGGCTACAAGCTAAAGGCCGGTTACAGTCGTCGCATTGCGCACACCACATCCAACATGATGAATCCTTTTCCGGCGCGCCGGCATTCGGAGACCATCGAGATTGGCGATCCGAACTTGCTGCCGGAATATATCGACGTGGTGGAGTTGGGTGGCGTGAAGGATTTTAACAAGGGCTCGGTGTTTGCCAATGTGTATTATCGAAACACGCAGCATGTGATCAACCGCGTGAACACGCTCTATAACGACACCATTTTGCTGCGCACCTACACCAACGCGGGCAACGCGCACGCGTTTGGATTGGAGGCCGGCGCGGACCTGAAGCTGACGGCATGGTGGTCGCTGTTTGCCGGCGGCAATGTGTATACCTACAACATTCAGGGCACCGTGTTCAATGCCGACGTGAACACCAGCAGTGTGAACTATTCCATCAATGCCAACACCACGTTCCGGTTATCGCCCACCCTAACCTTGCAGTGGACGCTGAACTATACCTCCGAAACGGTGACGGCGCAGGGCGTGGATTCCAGGTTTGTGATTCCCACGGCCACGGTAAAAAAAACAATTCTGAAAGGGCAGGGCTCGCTTAGCCTGCAATGGCAGAACATAGACCTCGGCGTGTTCGGTTCGAACGCACAACGCATCACCACGCGCGGCGCGGATTTTTATAGTTCCACCGACTATACTCAGGAGGTGGATGTTTTTCGCATCAACTTCGGTTTTCAGCTGAACAAGATCGGAAAGAAGCTGAAGTTCACGGAAAGCGAATTCGGTGAAAAGGAATTTTAACAACGCATAAAAATAATAACACCAATACCATCATGAAAAAAACAATAGCCTTCCTCTTGCTCCTGGCGAGCGCGTCGCTGGCGGTTGCCCAGTCGACCGAAAGCGGCATCGTGAAGATTCGTGGCACACGCCTCGCGTATCCATTGGTGAACAAATGGATCGAGGAATTCAAAAAGGAATACCCGCAGATAAACGTGTCTATCGCGCCCAACGCTCCGGCCGACAGCATTGACTTTACCATCGCCGCCTATGCGTTGACAAGCAAGGACCTGGAAAACAACCGCAGGGGTGTGGCCATCACACGTTATGTGCAGTTGCCCGTGGCCAACAGCAAGCGTGCCGACCTGGCGCAATGGCAGGCGCGTGGGTTTAGTGAAAGCGATTTTAAGTCGTTGTACTTCTCGCCAACGCCTCCAAATTTCTTTGCGTCAACACAGGCGCCGTCGCCCATCACCGTATACACACGCGACAAACCTGCCTGTGCTGCGAAAACATTTGCCGCACATTTTGGCAACGACCCCAAGGCCATTCAGGGCACAGGGGTGAAAGGCGACGATCAGGATCTGGCCAGCGCGGTGAAGAACGACCCCAACGGCGTGTCGTTTAACAACCTGGGTTTTATCTACGATGTGAAAACCCGCAAAGTAGTGGACGGCCTCGCCGTGATTCCCCTCGACTTGAACGAGAACGGCAAGGTGGACAAAGACGAACAAGTCTATGCCACACTCGACAACGTGATTGGCTATGTCGAAAAAACCAACAACGCAAAGTTTGTGGACGAACGCGTGAACGTGTTGTTCAACAAAACATCGCCCAACACAGCGGCCGGAATTTTTCTGAACTGGGTGTTAACAAAAGGCCAGACCTTTAACCACGCATCAGGCTTTCTGACCCTAAACGAAAAGGTTCTGCAGGAGCAACGCACCATTGCCGCGGCCACCTTCAAAGCCATTTCGGTTTCGTCGTGCGAGGGTGCCGACGCGTTAATGAAAACGCGGTCTGCCAGAAAAGCACCGGCTCAACCGTAATCTTAAAATTTTGTTAAACGAATAGCATCGCTTCTTTGATCCTTATCGCCCTGAACTGTCGATGGCAGCATTGGCTTCGGTGGTGTGCGGGATATTGCGTATCTTCTCCCATAGCCACATCTTCTTGCATATGAAACATTTCGTCATCACAATTTTCGCGGTCACATTTTTTTGTGCAGCCACCTTTGCACAAAAAGCAACCAAACCCAACATCATCCTGATCATGGTCGATGACATGGGCTATTCGGACATCGGTTCGTATGGTTCGGAAATCAAAACACCCAACCTCGACAAGCTTGCCGCCGAAGGCACACGCTTTCGCGAATTTTATAACAACTCCATTTGTGCGCCTACGCGCGCGTCGTTGCTCACGGGCCAATATCCACACCGCGCAGGCATGGGCTACTTTGATGTGAACCTCGGGTTGCCGGCCTATCAGGGCTATCTGAACAAAGAGTCGCTTACGTTGGCAGAAGTGCTTCGTCAGAATGGTTATAGTACATTGATGTCGGGCAAGTCGCATCTTGGCAAAGACAGCCTGGCCTGGCCCAACCAACGCGGCTTCGACCGCTTCTATGGTTTCATTCCCGGAGCCAGCGATTTCTTTGACATTGGTGAATATGGAAAAGCAGCGCCCGTGGTACTTGTGAAAAACAATAAGAAAGAAAAGCTTAAGCCCGGTGAATATCTCACCGACAAGATCACCGACAACGCGCTGGAGTTTTTGACAGAGCAAAGCAAAACCACCAAGCCCTTCTTTCTCTACCTCGCATTCAACGCACCCCATTGGCCGTTGCAGGCGTTGCCCGAAGACATTGCCAAATACAAAGGCGTGTATGACATTGGCTGGGACTCGCTGCGCCAGCAACGCATTGCCCGCCAAAAAGAACTTGGCATTTTGCCAGCAGGTCAACGCGTGGCCACCCACGATCCGGAAGTGCCCCGTTGGGATTATCTGACGTTTGATCAAAAACAATACTGGAAGGCGAAGATGGAAGTGTATGCCGCCATGCTTGACCGTGTGGATCAAAGCATTGGCCGCTTGCTGAGCACCCTGAAGCAACTGAAGAAAGACGACAACACACTCATCATCTTCATCTCCGACAACGGTGCACAGGGTGGTTATGCGGGCAACGCACGCAAGCCTTCGCGCAACTCGGGACCCGTGGGAACGCCGGGCAGCTACGACTACCAGGAACAAAACTGGGCCTACCTGTCAAACACACCGTTTCGTCAATATAAAAACAACATGCACGAAGGCGGCATCAGCAGCCCGTTCATCGCGTGGTTTCCCAAGGAGATTAAGGGCGGTGCCATTGTGAAAGGCACAGGGCACCTGATAGACATTGCGCCGACCTTCTACGACCTGGCCGGTGCAAAATATGTGAGCGCGCAAAAGATCACGCCACATCCGTTGGTGGGCAAGAGCCTGTTGCCTGTGCTTCGCGGACAAACGCAAGAGGTGGTTCGGGGTGAGCCTTTATTCTGGGAACGGGCCGGCAACCGCGCCGTGCGAAAAGGAAAATGGAAGATCGTGTCGACCTATCCCAGCTTTACCTGGGAGCTGTATGACCTCGACACCGATCGCGGCGAGACAACCGACGTGGCCGCGAAATTCCCATTGGTGGTAGACGAGCTTTCCAAAGATTATTTCCAATGGGCCGAGCGTACCGATGTTGTTCCCTACGACAAGATCAAGCCAACACAACCCATGACGATTCCGGGACAGAAATAGCGCGACGCGCAGGGCACACCGCGAAGCGATTCCGGTTTCTATCGCGCATCATACTGCAACAGGATCACACCCGACTTGGATGACACAACATGGTTTAAGGTTAAGCCTACTCTGGTTTTGACGTTGGCAAAGAGCGGCTTGCCACTGACCAGCAGAACGGGATGCACGGCAAGCTGATAGGTGTCGATGAGGCCGAGATTGATGAACGTGGTGATGAGGCTCGCGCCACCGTAAAGCCAGATATCTTTGCCGGGTTTATTCTTTATGGCCTGAACAGACTCGGCGATGTTTGATGTGATGTAGGTTGCCTTGTCGCTATCGGGTGTTGGCGTGTTCGTGAACACGTACTTGCTTTTGCTGTGCACGCCCTTCCAAAGTTTTAACGCTTCACCAGAAGCACCGGTGTCGGGCTGATACTGGCCCCAAAGGTCGTAGCTCACGCGGCCATAGAAGATGGTGTCTATGCCCGAGAGGAACCGGTCGAAAGGCGATCCGGTGCCGGGATCGGCCGCGTCGGGCATGACGCACCAATCAGTCTCGCCGTGTGGTCCTTCAATGAAGCCGTCGAGTGAGACGGCGAGGTCCAGAATGATTTTTCGCATATTCGTTTTTTATTGTGTACGGTTCAGGATGAAGCCACGGTTTTCTTTTGTGAATCCTACTTTCGGATAATATTCCATCGCGTCCGGAACCGACAGCAACAGGATCATGGATTGTTCACCCACAAGTTCTTTTGTGAGACTGATCATTTTTTTGCCGATACCACTTTTTTTGTGAACAGGACTGACGGCGAGATCGGCCAAGTAGCAACACCACACCCAATCGGTGACACAACGACAAACTCCTGCAAGCATATCTCCATGCCATGCCGTGATAACGAGGTTTGAGTTGTCAAACATTTGCTGCATCCGTGTGACATCGTGCGTGGGCCGTGGCAGATTGGCTTGCGTGTAGAGTTCGATGACCTGCGCGGGCGTGGGCATACGGTTGGTGGCATACACTATTTCCATGGTTTGTTCGGGTTTGATGTTGAATTTTGTTCATCGTTCGACTGTAAAACTACAGCGACGCGGTGTCGAAAAATTGTCGAAATCCGAACTGCCGGTCAGGGCTTCAGAAAAAATGTATTGATGTGGTTCGGGGTGTTGAAGTAGGCCTTTGGCGATTGTCCGCTGAGAGGCTGCGAGAGGTGGATGAGTTGGGATTGATCATAAAATCCGGTTTCGAGTGCACAGGTCGTCAACGTCATGTGAGGGTTTTTTTCGCGAAAGGAAATAAAGTGGCTGTAGCGGATCACGTTGCAAAATTGTTTTGGCCGAAGCCCCACAAATTTCTGAAACGACTTTTCAAGATGACGCGACGATACGCCTGTGATTTTTTCGAGCTGCTGGATTTTCACATTTCCGTTGTGCATCATGATGTTTCGGATGGCGGCATCAACATATTGAAAAGCATCGGTTTTGTTTTTTACACGCGCCGCTTTTTTTGTAAACATCTTCTCCAGTCGTGAAAAGGTTTTTCCGGCATCTTCGTGGACGCAGCTTGCGAGCGTGTCGGTTGAATCAATATCAGCAAGGGGCAGTAGCGTATCTGTTGACAAGTCCGGAAGGTTGTAGAACAAAGCCTGTGTGTGCGGATGAAACCGGACGCCATAGAGAACCGTGCCCGGGCGCAAGGCCTGTGTGTAGCTTTTTGTGTATTGCCCGGTAAAATAGGCCGCCGGGTCCGCCTGCCACGTTTTGCTTCCGCTTTTCCTGCGCACGGGCGATGTGTTTGCATGCAGGATAATTTCCGGATGACCATCCGGCAGAATGTCTTCCACGTAGGGCTGGCCCAATCGTTCGGACACCTGAAGACGCCAGAACGATTTGATGAGCGGAGAAAGCGCCAGGGGTGCGTGCGTTTGAATAGAGATCATAGCGAAGTCGCGGACGTTAGTCAAAGATAATACCTGGCTGCCAGATGGACAACGTGAGGGCAGGGAAGAGGCTGCGACAACCACAAGCGCCATTCCAAACATGAAAATATAGCGGTGTGATCGTGAGACTATTAATTCCGATAACGTGAACTTTAATGCCCGTTTTGGTGGTGACGTCTTCATTCAACGCCGCCACGGTAGTGTTGATGTGATATTTTATTTTGATAAGGGTTTTCTTCGGAATCGATCTTTACAGCCCCTATCGCGGGGTTTGTGATTGTGTGTTGCTGCGCATCGGTTCACTGCCGATTTCAAATGCACGCGAAGTGTGTTGGAGGGGGAAAGCGGCATAGTTTTTCTCAGACCCTTGTAAACAACGATCATAATTTATGGAGAAGCTAACGCGGGCAAGTGCAACCGAGGGTTTGCAAACAACGCAGAAGCCACCCGCACATTCATTGAATGGTGCCACGGACACTCGTTGTCAATACATTAAAAAAACCGGCGACTGAAGGTGTGACCCATGTAACAATATGAGCACATTGTGTAAGGTGTCTTCCGGCCCCTAGCCCCACCTTTGTAACATGATCGATCATCGTTGCATCTGAAGGCCAGACCGAAGTTGAAAGTGTCCTGCTGGAAGTGTATTTAAAAACAATCGATGCGGATAGCATTGACGTACAAGAGTTCAAAGATAAGGCACTTCGGCGCGCGTTTGAAGTAGTGGATGAAGAACACGAAGTATTGAAAATGAATAACTAAAAATGAAAATGTATGATTAAAAAATTATTTCTGATGTGTTGTGTGATCAGTCTAATCACATGGCAACAAGTGCGGGCACAAAGTGGGGCCATTGGCTTCCACATCACCATGTCCGAGTATGATGGCGATCTGAATGGCAACAAGCATCACTTCTATAGTTTCAAAGACAGACAAGTGGGTGGTGCGCTGTCGTTTCAGCAGTATTTGAATTCTTCTTTTAATTTGGTGGAGAAGATTTCGTTTAACCAGCTGCGGTATCAAAACGATCTCAAGACCGAGGGGTTTGATGCGGACATCTATGGCGTGAATTTGAAGTTGAAATACAAGTTTAATAACGGCTATATTTTTAAGGAGGACGCGGCCATTGCGCCATTTCTGGTGGCGGGTATTGGTGGAGCGTATATCAACTCCAAACAATTTAATGACTTGAGTGCGGCCAAAATCTCCGATGGCGAACTTAAAGGCAACCTCGCCGTGGGCGCCGGCATCTTGTTTCAATTCAACGACCGTGTGGGTCTTGAAGTAGCCAACACGCTGAACGCTCCGCTCTATGATGCGTGGGATGGTGTTGACAACGGTGGCAACGATTTGTACCTGCAACACAGCGCAGGACTTATCTTTAATTTCCGTAAACCAGCCGACACTGACAAAGATGGCGTGTCGGACAAGAAAGACAAATGCCCCGACACCCCTTCTACTGCCAAGGTGGATTCGAAAGGATGTCCGGTAGACACTGACACCGATGGCGTGGCCGACTATCTCGACAAGTGCCCCATGTTGGCCGGCTCGACGTTGCTCGATGGATGCCCCGACAAAGATAAGGATGGCGTGGCGGACCTTGACGATAAATGTCCCGATGTGCCAGGTGTTACTCGTTTTGCCGGTTGTCCCGACACGGATGGCGACGGCATTGAAGATGCGAAAGATAAATGTCCCAACCTTGCCGGTCTCGACATCTTTGAAGGCTGCGCCGACACCGACAGTGATGGTGTGCAGGATTCGGAAGACAAATGTCCCGACACTGAGAAGGGTGTTAAAGTGGATGAAACCGGTTGCCCTGCCGACAGCGATGGCGATGGCGTGACGGATGCTTTAGACAAATGTCCCCAGTCGAAAGGTGACCCCGCAAACAGCGGTTGTCCCGTGGTGAAAGAAGAAGTGAAGAAGCGATTGAACTTTGCCATGCGCGGCATCACGTTCGAAACCGGCAAAGCCGTACTCAAGGCATCGTCGTTCCCTATGCTCGACGAAGTGACGAGCATACTGGAAGAATATAAGGACTACAATTTAAAAATGGGTGGACACACCGATGCCAATGGCAGCAATGCCGCCAATCTCAAATTGTCGCAGGCCCGGGTTGACGCTGTGAAAGCATACCTTACCCGCAAAGGTGTTTCCGAAAGCAGAATTGAAGCCACCGGCTATGGCGAGGATCAACCCATCACAACAAACGCCACCGCAGCAGGCAGAGCGCAAAACAGAAGAGTGGCGCTGGAGCTGATTTTAAAGTAGTCTCATAGGGTTACAGAGTTTCCTTTAAAGATCAAGAGTGAATGACACGGTGTTATTCACTCTTTTTTTGTCCCATCTGGTGTCATGTTTCGAAACGTGGTTATCTTTTTGAAAACATCGTCGTTTTTGAAATGTGTGAAAAATGTAAATGTTTTGAGCATGGATGTAAGAAATGGAAAATGGCCAACACCCATCTTTAGGATACTGCCTACACTGAGCATAGATCATTCTGTCCTCGAATTTGTGGACATCTTCATAGAGATATCTGTATATGTTGGGAGCCCCGAGCTGTTGAATTTCAACAGCTCTCCTTTTTTTTGCGGCAGCGTGTTGTAGCGGCTCAGTTTTTTGTTTCCGAAGCGTGAATCATGTAACTATTCGATTTTATTGCATAACAGGATTGGCCCCGTTAGCCGCACATTTACGTTCCCTTGTTTAACGGGAATCACATGTACTCCAGATTTATTTTAGGCCTTGTTTGTGTTGCCGCAACGCTTACGGTGGTGAAGGCGCAGACTGTTTACACCATTCGCGATTCGAAAGAACTCGATATGAAATTGTCAGGCACGTCCACCCTTCACAAGTGGTCTATGAACACGAAGACACTCACGGGATCGGCGCAATTCAGTTTTGCACCGGGTCATCAAAATCAAATTGATGGCATTCATTCGCTGACGATGAAGCTGGATGTGCTGAGCCTGACAAGCGACGAAAAAGCGTTGGATCGGAATGCTTACAAAGCGCTGAAGACGGACCAGTTTAAAAACATATCCTATACGCTCATCTCGGCAAAAGTATCGCCTGAAAAAGACCATACCTATCATGTTGTCACCACCGGCAATCTGGAAATCGCGGGCGTGACCAACAAAGTGGCTATGGATGTTTTTTGTGTTGTGAACGCCGATGCCACGATCACCTGCTCGGGGTCCGATCAGTTGAAGATGACCGACTACAACGTTAAACCTCCATCCTTTATGCTGGGTGCCATGCGAACCGGCGACGATATTACGCTTGATTTCACGGTGGTGTATACGAAGTGAACGCCATCGCGCATCCCGCATTCTCCATTTCTAAATCCCACCGCATTAGCCCCATGAACAGCATCAAGAGCATCACCATTTCATTTCTTTCACTCGTTGCCGGTGTGGCCAGCGGACAACCGGCCATACAATATTTCCGGCCCAACAGCCAGGACGGACTTCATGTTTTTGAAACCACCAAACACGACACCACGCAGTTTACCGATATGAAAGTGAGAATCGGTGGCAATTTCACGCAAGACTTTCAGGGCCTTCGTCATTCCAATACGGCCACGCCGGTTGTGGTGGATGGCGTGAATACAAACCAGCTCATGGGGTTGACCAACGGCTTTAACCGCGCCATGGCAAACCTGAATGTTGATGCGCAACTCGCGGATGGCATTCGCATGAACCTGACGTTGTATTTATCGTCGCGCCATCACGAAGAAACGTGGGTGAAGGGTGGCTACATTCAATTCGACAAATTGCTTTTCTTTCACAGCGCGGTGATCGACAACATCATGAAGAACATCACCATCAAGATCGGCGACTATGAGCTGGACTATGGCGACCAGCACTATCGCCGCACCGACGGAGGCAATGCCATATATAATCCCTTTGTCGAAAACTATATCATGGACGAGTTTGCCACCGAAATTGGCGGGGAGGTATACTATCATCACCCCAACGGCCTGATGGTTATGCTCGGCATCACCAACGGCGAGCTTAATCCAACCGTCGTGAAATCTGCGAAGATCGATTCGGCCACACAGAAATTGAACACCTATGCGCCGGCGTTTCACGGCAAATTGGGGTTCGACAAGCAACTGACCTCTGCATTCCGTTTCAGGCTCACGGGTTCCTTCTATGCAGTGAAAAGCACAGCAAGCAACACGTTGTTCTTCGGCGATCGAACCGGCTCGCACTATGTGTACGTGATGGAGAACACGCAGGCCACCGTGGGCGATAATGCCTTTTCGGGACGCTACAATCCGCAGTTCAGTCAACAGGTCACCACCTTCATGATCAATCCGTTTCTGAAATACCATGGGCTTGAAATGCTGGCCACCTACGAGATGGCGCGTGGCAGAATCATCACCGAACGAACCCGGCGCACGGCAAAACAATATGCCATCGACCTGATTTATCGCTTCCCCCGCCACCGCGAAAATTTCTGGATCGGCGGAAGGTATAACTCCGTGACGGCCACGCCTCCGCGCTATGGCTCCGACATCACGATACACCGCGTGGCAGCATCGGCCGGATGGTTTATTACGCGGAACATCATGCTGAAAGCGGAATATACCCAACAGCAATACAGCGACTTTGCCGATACCGACATCCGCGCCGGTGGAAAGTTTAACGGTTACATCATTCAGGCGTCCATTGGATTCTGACGATTGGTGTCGATTGTGGTGATCGTGTACCTGTGACTTATATAAGAATCTCTTTTAGCCGTATAATGATTCAAAGGTCGATATAGTCATCTTTGTATAGGCAATTCAGCGCCGTAAAAAAACGCAATCCCCAGTGCTCAGTGTATATATAGTTGTTTGATTTGAAGGACGGGAATCAAAATCCCGTCCTTTGATTTTCCGGTAGCCGCCTGACCTGACAGTGAACTTTAAATCGCAAGGATATGGAAACTAAATTTCGGGAAGGCGAGATTGTTATCGAGAGAACGCGTCCCACAAACAAACTGATCATTATGCGTTGCGAAGACGGACTGTACTATTGCAAGACCCAGGAAGGTGGTCGACGAAAAGAGCTCGTGTATTTTGAACGCGAGTTGAGGTCGGCCGTCACATTTCAGGATAGCACTCGCGTTTGAGGGGTCTAGCCCATTCGCGCTGCACCGTTGCTTTGTCAGCATTTCTTTGTAATTGTCGGGAGATCCTTAGTCGTCTAGGAGTTTTTGGTAAATCTTATTTAACCTATCCCAATATGAAATCTCTGAAAACCATTCTGCTTGTGGAGGATGATCGCGATGATCAGGAATTATTTATCGATGCCCTGACCGACATCAAGGATACGATTTTGTTTGATGTGGTTCACAACGGAAGACAAGCCATTGAAAGACTTCAGCGCGCATTGACACTTCCCAGCGTGATCTTCATGGACATTAATATGCCGGTGATGAATGGCATTGAGTGTTTGTCGGAGATTGCCAAGGACCCGGCCATCAATGGTGTTCCGGTCATCATGCTGTCGTCGTCTGTGGCGCATCGCGAGCAGGTGCGTGGGCTTGGCGCGGTGGCATTCATTGAAAAGACAAGCAGTCTGGAAACCTTTCGCAATGCACTGCGGCAGACGCTGCAAGTGGCGGGATAGGCTGATGCTGCTTTATTATACTAAAATAACGGATGTCGCCACTTTGCATAACAGTCGACGAGCACCAATAACGAAATGACAAAGACAAACGAACAATTGCAGAAAGATATTCAAACGGCATTGGTTTGGGAGCCGCTGTTGCACGCCACCCAGATTGATGTATCGGTCAAAGACGGCATCGTCACGCTGAGTGGCATTGTTGATAGCTATTCTAAAAAGACAGAAGCGGAACTGGCTGTTAAGAATATCACCGGCGTGAAAGCCGTCGTTGATCGGATTGATGTTGCGTTTGGAAATGAAAAAAAGGTGACCGACGCCGAGCTTACGCGCGTCATGATGAATGCTCTGAAGTGGAACGGGCAAGTTCCGCAAGGCCATGTGACGCTGAAGGTAGAAGATGGCTGGATCACGCTCACCGGCGAACTGCCCTGGCACTACCAACGCGTGGCTGCAG
Organism: Chryseolinea lacunae; assembly: GCF_016735595.1. Taxonomy (GTDB): domain Bacteria; phylum Bacteroidota; class Bacteroidia; order Cytophagales; family Cyclobacteriaceae; genus Chryseolinea; species Chryseolinea lacunae. Next base: position 69,262 of record NZ_JAERRB010000005.1, on the reverse strand, counting down.
AGCATGCCGTGACTGGCCTTACGGGCGTGAAAGGAATTTCGATGAACATCACCATAAAGTCCGAATCGAAAGCCGCGGTGGAAGCCGTGGAAATAGAAAATGCCCTGAAGCGCCATTGGTCCATTAACGCAGAAAACATCAACGTCAACGTCACGGGCACACGCGTTACCCTCGGTGGCATCGTTACCTCGTGGTACGAACGCGATGCGGCAAGCAAGATAGCGTGGCAAGCGCCCGGTGTCGAGTCCGTTGAAAATAAATTGTCGGTCGAACACGACTACTCCTGGGTTGCCTTGTAGGAAGTGAAATCGTTTTTATAAACTCGTTTTTTGGGAAACACGAGGGTCGCACGCGTTGATCGTTATCTGTCCCTATGCAGCGCCCCGCGCTGATTTCTGCGCCCCCGCCATTTCACAAGCTCATACCAGATCACCGAAACGAACCCTGCGCCGATGCTCCAACCCAGTTGCAGGACATTCAGCGCGTCAAAGTTAAAGAAGACAGCTAACGGCTTCACGTAGAGCAACAGAGTGGTGATAGCCAGCGTGATGCCGATGATGAGCATCACAAGATTATTCTTGTAGCGGATGGTGGTGAGGATTGAATAATAGAAAGAACGGTTCACCAGCGTGAGAAAAATGTTGGCGGCGATCAGCGCCGAAAATACCATGGAGCGTGTAACCGCCTCGCTCCATCCCTGTGCCACAGCATAGCGATAGGTGAGGAGTGTGCCCAGGGTGATTACGAGCCCTTGCACGATGCTGGTGCCCAGTTCACGTCCGTTGAAGAACGAGCTGGTGAACGGCCTTGGTTTCTGAACCATGGTGTTCTTCTCCATCGGCTCGTTTTCGTAAATGATGGAACACGTCGGCCCCATAATCAATTCCAGGAAGATGATGTGCACCGGCGAAAAGATGTTGGGATATATCCACCCCAGCACCAGCGGCATAAACACGGTGAGCACAATGGGGATGTGAATGGAAATGATATACTGAATGGCTTTCTTGAGGTTGGTGTATATTTTTCTGCCCATAGCCACGGCATCGACCATTTTCGACAGGTCGTCGTTCACCAGGATGAGTGAGGCCGATTGTTTGGCGATCTCGGTTCCTTTCTTGCCCATGGCAATGCCGATGTGGGCGGCCTTCAGCGCGGGGCCGTCGTTCACGCCATCGCCGGTCATGGCCACAATTTCGTGTTGGGCTTTCAGGGCGTTGATGATCTTCAGTTTTGCTTCCGGAAACATGCGTGTGAAGATGAACGTGTCCGAAACTTTTTCGCGCAGCGCGGTGTCCGACAGTTTCATGAGGTCTTCACCAGTGATGCTTTTTTCAGAGCCGCTAAAGTTGACCTGCCGTGCAATGGCGGTGGTGGTTGCAGTGTTGTCGCCCGTCACAATTTTCACCTGGATGCCGGCAGCGTAAAAATCCTGTAGTACGGCGCCGATATTTTTCTTGGGCGGATCATAGAACGCCACCATGCCTTTGAAATTGAATTTGAATTCCTGTTGGGTGGCGGGATAATTGTTTCCGGCAAACGGAGCCTCACCCACGGCTAGCACGCGATAGCCGTCGGCTGTGAGCATCGCAATGGCGTTGTCGACCTGTTGCAGTTCGGCCGGTGTGAGGCCTGAAACATTGGCGATGGCTTCGGGTGCTCCTTTGGTGGCGAGGATGCGTTGACCCTCGCGGTTTTCGAAGAGGTGTGTCATCATGGGTGGTTTGCCACTCAGTGGATATTCATGCACCATCGTGTAGTGCGGACGTTCGTCAACCGGAAACAGTCGTGCATAGGCTTCGTGCAATGCTTTTTCCATGGGGTCGAAGGGAATCGGTTCGCTGGCCCACATGGCTGTGCGCACGAGTTGTTTTTCGAGGTCTGTTGCTGCATCTTCTGCGGCGGTGATTTTCTGTGAGGCCATCACGAACAGTTTCGCGAGGCTCATTTTGTTTTCGGTAATGGTTCCCGTTTTGTCTGTGCAAATCACGGTGGCACTCCCCAAGGTTTCAACGGTCTTCATCTGCTTCACCACAATGCCCATCTTCATGAGCCGCCAGGCACCCAGCGCCATAAAGGTGGTGAAGGCCACGGGAATTTCTTCGGGCAGAATGCTCATGGCCAGCGTCAACGCCTTCAGCAAGCTGTCGAGCACGTTTCTGGAATGGAGGAAGTTGATGCTCCACACGATGAGAAAAACCACCACGCCGACAATCACCATTTTTTTTACGAAATTGTTGATCTGCAATTCGAGCGGTGTCTTTTCTTCGGCAATGCTCTCCAGACTTTTTCCGATGCGTCCTAGTTTAGTGTTGGTGCCGATGGCCGTGATCGTAGCAATGGCCAGGCCGCTGGCCACGGTGGTGCCGCTGTAGACAAAAGGATCGTCTTTGGTTTTATCTTTGTATACCGCCAGCGATTCGCCGGTGAGGATGGACTCGTTAACCGAAAAATCATTGGAGTGCACGATGATGCCATCGGCCGCGATCAGCGTTCCTTCGTCCACCACAAGGCTATCGCCCACCACCAGTTCTTCGCCTTTGATCTCGAGGGTTTGTCCGTCGCGAATCACTTTGCACAACGGCTGTGTGAAGTCTTTCAACTTGGCCAAGGCGTTGCGGCTTCGCGAATCCTGATAAAGCGAAATGGCCGACACCAGCACGATGGCAGACGCCAGAAAAATGCCATCGCCCACGGCGCCACTCGCAAAGTAGATAGACGAGGCCGCCAGCAACAGGATCACCATCGGCTCTTTGGCGAGGCTTTTCAGTGCATCCAAAAATCCATTCTCCTTCTCAAACGTCAAACGGTTGTAGCCATGCCGGGCGCGGGCTTCCTGGACTTGGTTGGCCGACAGACCTTGGATGTTGAAATTATTGGCCGACATAACTACTGGTTCGATAGCTTTTTGGTTGAATGACATTCAGGTGCAAGCGTTTACGGTGCGAGAAAATGACGCGGTGTATTTGTGATATTTCGCTAATGCCTTTCGTCAATTTGCGAAAGATAACAAATTCTGCGCTGCTCCATTTGGTTAAGATATTGGTCACCAACGATTTGAAACTCAGGCACAGCGTTTGACATAGCGGGGATATTCACACAAACCCAACCCTAGACCTATGCAACATGAACCCCCACATGCAATGTCGCCAGGAACGGACGAACGTTGTGCCACCACCTCCGAACAATCCCTGACCTGTCAGTTTGAAATTGAAACCTTAAAGAACCTGCGCGAACGAAAGTTTGCCGACCTCACCCTCACGGGGCAATTGAATCGTTACGAGATCTTTTACATTACCCACGGAACGGCCCGGCTCACCACCGACGTTGGGGAGTTTGCCATGGAGAAAGGCTCGGTGTGCATTCTCACCATCGGGCAACTGGGCACGTTGAGTCTCACCAAGGACCTCGAAGGATTTTACATTTCGCTTTCGGCCGAATATTTCCGCTGGTCGGGATTTGAATTGAGTTTCATGTTGTTGTCGGCCAACGGCTGCGACCGGAACAGTCCGCTGCTCTATCAGGTAGACGATGAGAATCAGCCGGAAATAAATGATATCTTGTATAAGATGAGAAAGGAGTTTCTACATTTCTTTTCGCTCCGGGTCGAAATTCTGGCCGGCTTGTTCAAGCTCTTCCTGCTGTATCTGTCGCGCAAGGAAGGTGTGCTGTCGACGCAGAATGTATATTCGCGAAATGTGGAACTCATGAATTCGTTTGCACGGCTGGTGGGCGAACATTTCACAAACGAGAAAACGGTTTCATTTTATGCGTGCGAGTTGTGTGTTACGCCAAGCTATCTCAACCAGGTGGTGAAACGTGTGTCGGGCCTCACGGCGAGCCACTGGATTCACCAGTATGTGGTGACGGAAGCCAAACGCCGCGCAGCCCAATCCAACCACAGCATGAAACAGATCGCCTACGACCTCGGCTTCAACGACGCATCGCATTTCAGCAAGTTTTTTAAAAACTTCTCGGGTGTGAATTTCACGCGTTTCAAAAAGGGCTCGCCCCATGCGTTCGTGTCGTCCGTGAACCACGACACGCAGCTTTCCTCCCTCCAGAAAAATCACGGTGCAACATGAAACCAGACATCACCCTCACGCACATCGACACGGCCTGCATGCTACTGGAAATTAACGGCTACAAAATTCTGACGGACCCGACGCTCGACCGCGCCGGAAAAATTTACTACCACGGCTACGGCACCTTCTCGCGAAAGACCAGCGACCCCGTGTGGAACGAAGGCGACCTCGACGGCATCGACCTTGTTCTGCTCAGCCATCATCAACACAAAGACAACTTCGACAACAACGGAAAAAAGCTGACCTCAACGGTGCAGACCGTGATCTCCACAAAAGCCGCCCGCCGCGCCATGCCCGGCACCATCGGGCTTGACGACTGGGAGAGCATTGCGATAGATACGCCCAAAGTGCCAAACCTGAAAATAACGGCCACCCCGGCCCAACATCACCCGTGGTGGATTCCTGAATTTTTGTCGGGCAAGGTGATCGGGTTTGTTATCGAATTCGAGGGCCAGCAAAACGGCGTTGTCTATATCTCTGGCGACACGGTTTATTTTGGTGGCATTGGCGACGTGGCCAAACACTTTCCCAAAATCGACATCGGCATTTTTCACGTGGGCGCCGTGCAGTTTCGCTACCTCACCGGGTTTGGCCAATATACCATGGACAGCCGCGACCTGCTGAAATCGGTTGACGTGCTCAATCCGCGACGGGTTGTTCCCATACACCAAAAGGGTTGGACGCACTTCAAGGAAAAGGAAAGCGACCTCATGAACATTCTGAAACGAAACCTGACCACCCGCGATCGCGTGACGTTTCTGAGGGCGGGAGAGAAAACAAAGTTTTGACAAACCGCGGACCTGGGATGGGCGATGAATCTTTTACTTTTGTATTTTTACTTTGCCGCGGCATGAACCCCGCGCGCCTATCTGGCATCCCCAAGCGCTATGCACACCGAGAGCAAGAAAATCCTGATTGTTGAAGACCAGTTTGTAGAGGCCAACAACCTGCAGATGATTCTGGAACGCGCCGGCTATTCCGTGTGCAGCATCGCGCGGTCGGTGCCCATCGCCCTTGAAATTGTCGCGTCTGAAAAACCAGATCTGGTGTTGCTCGACATCTTTCTGCGCGGCCCATTGACGGGCATCGACCTGGCCGTGAAGTTGAATGAACGCAACATTGCATTTGTGTATCTCTCGGCAAACTCCAACCGCGAAACCCTGGAGTCGGCAAAGGCCACGCGGCCCTATGGATTTCTGGTGAAACCCTTTCGGGAAACCGATGTGCTGGTGATGTTGGAAATTGCGTGGTATCTCCACCAGCACAGCCTTGAAGCCATGATGCGCAACACCGAAAACCCGTTGCGCCCAACCGAACCCAGCGAAGGAATACCACGGCCCGGAAACTTTTATGGCATCATCGGCAAAAGCCCCAGGCTCCAGACGGTGTTGAACAACCTGCGCATTGTGGCACCCACCGACACATCTGTGCTGGTGTTGGGCGAAAGCGGCACCGGCAAGGAGCGCATCGCCGAATGCATACACGAACTGTCGCCGCGCCGGGCGAAGCCGTTGATTAAAGTGAACTGCGCTGCGTTGCCCGCCAACCTGGTGGAGTCGGTGCTGTTTGGCCATGAGAAGGGCTCGTTTACCGGCGCCACCGAACGACGCATCGGCAAATTTGAACAAGCCCACGGCGGAACAATTTTCCTGGACGAAATTGGCGAAATACCCCTGGAAGTGCAGGTGAAATTGTTGCGCGTGTTGCAGGAGAAAGAAATAGACCGCATCGGCAGCACCGATACCATTAAAGTGGATGTGCGCATCGTGGCCGCCACCAACCGAAACCTGGAACGCGAGGTCGCCGAAGGCCGGTTCAGGATGGACTTCTATTACCGGCTCAACGTGTTTCCGCTCCTGTTGCCACCCTTGCGTGAACGACGCGAAGATATTCCCCTGCTGGTGCAACACTTCATTGAATATTATTCGGCAAAGAACGGCAAGCTTATCGAGCCGCTGGCGCACGACCTCACCACCGAACTCATAAACTATGCGTGGCCCGGAAATGTGCGTGAGCTGGCCCACACCATGGAGCGTTCCATTCTGCTCACCGAGGGAAAAAAGATCAGGGAAGTATTCCTCCCCGGAATGAACCCGACGTCGGGTGGCGACAAACAGCAGGTGAAAACCATGCTTGAGAACGAGCGCGATCACATCATTGCCGTGCTGCGAAAATCGGAAGGCAAAATTTTTGGCAAAGGCGGTGCCGCCGAAATGCTGGGCATGAACTCGTCGACCCTCAATTCCAGAATCAAAAAGCTGGGCATCGAAAAAGAAACCATCTTCAAAAAATCTTAACGACCTGCGTGCCGGGCCGCCACATCAACTCCACACACCGGCCAATGCTTTTTTCTCTATGTCGGAAGCGAAGCGTGGTGTTTCTTCGTGGTTGTGAGCCTTCACGTTTTCGGCCATCCGGAGTTTCACCGGTTCCAGGTCGGTGATGTTGGCGTGTTGAAGCAGTGTGAGAAATGCGTCTGTGAAATTCACAACCACACGATTTGTCAACTCGCAGGAGTCGTCATTAACCTTTCTGATCTTTAGTTCCCACGTGATCCCCAAGGTTGTGTTTCCGGCTGCCGAAATGGAATCGGAGATGGAGTTGACGCGGCAATGATCGGACAGCGAGATGTCTTCCACATAATGTTGCACAAGCAGGGTGCCGCCAATCAGTTCCACATTCAGCGACATGCGTTTGCCTTCGGGCGAGACGGACGTGCCACAACCGAGGTGTGCTGCGGAGCAGGCCTGATATTCGTGGTCTCTCAACGTGAACAACCATTCGGTCAGGTTTATTTTTTCGAACGGCGCATGAACGAGCGCCGTCACGGATTGACTGGTGATTTCTTGCATGGCTTACAGCGTTATGGCGTTGACAAATTCTTCGGTCGACAAAACCGCGTGACCGTAGTTTGGGAAATTTGTTTCGACCGTCGCTTTGATCTCTTCCCAATTGAACGCCGCCACGCCGTCTTTGATGAGCGTGACGTGATAGCCCAGCTCAACGGCAAAGCGCGCGGTGGAATCGATACAGGTGTTTGCGCGCATGCCTGCCAGCACCACGTGGTCGATGCCATGTTTTCGCAGGAGGAAGTCCAGGTCGGTGTTGGCAAAGCCGCTACCCGTCCAGTGATTTTGTGCAATGAGGTCGCCTTCGTGCGCCACAAGCTCCGGGTGAAATTCGGCGCCCCAGCTATTCTTTTCAAACAACATGGTTTTCTGACTGCCGATGTGTGAGGGTGTCATGAATCGCCAGTGCTGGTAGTCTGACTTCACAGTGTTGTGGTGGGGTGCATACACCACCTGTATTTTCTGTTGCCGTGCCGCGGTTAAAAGACGTTTCAAATTTTTTACCAGCCCAACACCTTCCACAGTCTCTCGGGTGTAGGAATATAATTTTCCGCCCTCCGAAAGAAAATCATTGAAGGGATCGACCAGAACCAGCGCAGTGTTTTCGTGAGGATAGGTTGCCATAGGGTTATGTGTTAAAGTGAACGACTTTGACTTCTGAAAAAGAGATGGAACACAAAGTTGCGTGCAGACCAGCGGATGTTCAATGGCTATATGCAGAAAGGAGATGTATTGATTGCAACGTCCAACACTCACGCCGGCAGCCTCGCACGCATTCAGATGAAACGGGTGTCTTGATAGATAGAAAAACAAAACGGCGTAAACTCAAATCATATTGAGTTTACGCCGTTTACTTTTTTTGAAGCGATCAGGATTTTTTATGACGCGACTCCACATCGGGTAACAGCCCCGTAACAATGCCGAGAAGCGGGAGGAAAGCACATACTCTGAACACAAAGCTTATACTGGTGTGATCGGCCAGATTTCCCAGCACGGCCGAGCCGAGGCCCCCCATGCCAAAGGCAAGACCAAAAAACAATCCGGCAATAGTGCCCACTTTGCCCGGCACCAGGTCGGTGGCATAGACCAGAATGGCCGAGAACGCCGAGGCGATGATCATCCCCACGATGACGGCGAGCACAATGGTCCAGAACAAATTTGCATAGGGCAACATCAGTGTGAAAGGTGCCACACCGAGAATGGAGAACCAGATAATTACTTTTCGGCCAAAGCGATCGCCCAAGGGACCGCCCAGAATGGTGCCCACCGCCACGGCGGCTAGGAACGCAAACAGGTAGAGCTGCGATTGCTGTGGTGTGATGTGAAATTTATCGATGAGGAAGAAGGTGAAGTAGCTTGTCATGTTGGCCATGTAGAAATATTTGGAGAAGATGAGCAGCAACAGAATGCCGATGGCCGCTATGATTTTTCCCTTGGATAAATTTGGACGGCCCTCGTGGTGAGAAGCCACTTTGCTTTTCTTTAAGTGTAAATGATTGGCATACCATTTACCGATCTGCCAAAGCAGAAAGATGCCCAGCAAGGCCGCCACAGAAATCCAGCTCACACTGCGCATGCCATAGGGCATAACGATGAGCGCCGCCAGCAGCGGACCCAGTGCACTGCCGGCGTTGCCACCCACCTGAAAGATGGATTGTGCCAGCCCCTTCTTTCCACCCGATGCCAGCTGCGCCACGCGCGAAGATTCGGGATGAAACACAGACGAGCCCATGCCCACCAGCGCCACCGACACCAGCAACACACTAAAACTGCCCGCCACCGAAAGCAGGAGAAGTCCCGCCAGCGTGAAGCTCATGCCAATGGCCAGTGAAAACGGCAAGGGTTTCTTGTCGGTATAAAATCCCACAAAAGGTTGCAGGAGGGAAGCGGTGAGTTGGAACGTTAGTGTGATCAACCCTATTTCCGTGAACGACAATTTGAATTGATCTTTGAGTAAAGGATAGACGGCCGGAATAACCGACTGCATCATGTCGTTTAGCAAGTGGGTGAAGCTGATGGTGAACAGGATGGGGAACACCGTTTTTTGCACACTTATGGGTTCGGCTTCCAGTGATATTTCGGACGTTGTTTTCATGTGAATGATGTGTGTGATTACAAGATGCTTTTCGAGGCGTTGGAATATTTATAGACAACAATTTTTTCGGCGGCATCGCTGGCCTGGCTGGTGTTTTGGGCGGCGATGGCCTTTAGTAATTTTTCGTGCAGGGGTTGGCTTCCCTTGAACGCGTCGGTGTTTTTATAGAGACGCATAAATCCTTTTTTCAGGTGCACGGAGATGACGCGATAGAGGTCGGCCAGGATTTGATTCTTGGTGGCTTCGGCGACGGAGATGTGAAACTGCACGTCGGCTTCCACGCAGGCTTCGAGGTCTCCTTCGGTGGCGGCCTTCTTGCGGCGTGTCAGGTGTTTTTCGATGGTGCGCAGATCTTTTTCGGTTCGGTTCAGCGCAGCTTTCGCGGCGATTTTCAGCTCCAGCACTTCGCGCACATCGTCAACCTCTTGCATGCGCGCGCGTTTCAGTCGTTTGTCAAACGGCTCGTTACTGCCGGCTTCGGCTTCCACAAACGTGCCAAGGCCCTGGCGCACATTCAGAAACCCGGCGTTGGCCAACACCTTGATGGCCTCACGAATGGTTGATCGGCCCACACCAAACGTTTTCATCAGTTCGGGCTCGATGGGAAGTTTGTCTCCGGCTTTGTAGTGCCCCAACGAGATTTTTTCCTGCAGGCGTGCGGCGACTTCGTCGGATAGCGATTTTCGTAGGAGATGGCTCATGGCTTAATTCATCATATCATCTGATGATTGAACAAACGTAGTGTTTTTTCTGCAAGAACGAAAAAGATCGTTTCGCAGATTTCCTCCAGACAGGCTGGCCTATTTTTTTTCTCTGAAAGGCTGATTTTTAACACGAGAATATTACCTTCCCGAAACGTTGGAAGCACTGCATTAACGTTTGTAAGCTTCAAGGCCCAATGAATAAACAAAAAATGGAAACAACGGCAACCGTAAAGCAAAACGAAAAGACCAAGGCTCCGGCCACCACCGCGCCCGAATCGGTGTGGCGTACCCATGGTGCGTTGCTGCTGGCCACGTTTGTTTTGCTGGTGATGTTGACGTTGGAATTTGCTTTCAACATCAAATCCCTATTCCCTCTTGATCTTGCGATCTATGGAATGGCTTATTGCCTGGCGGGCTACAGCGTGGTGGCCCTGGCGTTTCGGAAAGCGATGCGTCTTGATTTCTTTAACGAGTTTGTGTTGATGACTGTGGCCACCGTGGGAGCCTTTGCCATCGGTGCCTATAGCGAGGGCGTGGCGGTGATGGTGTTCTATTCCATCGGCGAATGGTTTCAGGATGCGGCCGTGGGTAGCGCCAAACGCAGCATCAAAGCGTTGCTCGACATCCGGCCCGGTGAGGTCACCGTGCAACGCCATGGCGTGGCCACCGTGGTGGACCCCAAAGACGTAAACCCGGGTGAGAGCATGGTGGTGAAGGCCGGTGAGAAGGTGGCCCTCGATGGCGAATTGCAATCAACCAAAGCTTCGTTCAACACAGCCGCCCTCACGGGCGAGAGCCGACCCGACACCAAAACAAAAGGCGAGCTGGTTTTTGCAGGTATGATTAATCTGGACCAGGTGGTGGAAATAAAAGTGACGGCGCCCTATGAAGACAGCAAGCTCAGCAAGATACTCCACATGGTGCAAAGTGCCACGGCACGCAAATCGCAAACACAACTTTTCATCAGCACGTTTGCAAAAGTCTATACGCCCATCGTGTTTGCATTAGCGCTGTGTGTTTGCGTGGTGCCCTACTTTTTTGTGCACGACTATGTGTTTCAGGAATGGTTCTATCGGGCGCTGGTGTTCCTGGTAATCAGCTGTCCTTGTGCGTTGGTGGTGTCTATTCCGCTGGGGTATTTTGGCGGCATTGGGTTGGCCTCGCGCAACGGCATCCTCTTCAAAGGGTCTAACTACCTGGATGTGGTGACGCGCATCGACACCGTGGTGATGGACAAAACCGGCACCCTCACCAAAGGCGTCTTTAACGTGCAGGAGGTGGTGACAAACGATTTTGATAAAGAACAATTTGTAGCCCTTGTGGCGGCGTTAGAAAATCAGTCGACACACCCCATTGCCAAGGCGGTGGTGGCCCATGCGGGCGATTCGTTTAAAACGCTCGCGGTGAAAGACGTGTCGGAAATTGCCGGTCACGGCCTCGCGGGAGTTGTGGAGGGAAAAAATGTGTTGGCCGGAAACGTAAAGCTTCTCGCGAAACATAACATTGCCTACCCGGCCGCACTCACCGAAGTGGTAGACACCGTGGTGGTGGTTTCGGTGAATGAAAAATATGCAGGCCACCTCATCATTGCCGACGAAATTAAAGACGATGCACGACAGGCCATCGCGTCGATGCATGCGCTGAACATTGCCACGGTGATGCTTTCGGGCGACAAACAAAGTGTGGTGACAAGTGTGGCCGGCACGCTGGGCATAGACAATGCCTATGGCGACCTGTTGCCCGAAGAAAAAGTGAAGCATGTTCAGGCCTTAAAGGACAAAGGCAAACACATCGCGTTTGTAGGCGACGGCGTGAACGATGCACCGGTGGTGGCGCTGGCCGATGCAGGCATTGCCATGGGTGGCCTGGGCAGCGACGCCACCATCGAAACCGCCGACATTGTTATTCAAAACGATCAGCCTTCCAAAATTATAGCCGCCATAAAAATCGGCAAGCTCACACGCCACATTGTGTGGCAAAACATTTCGATGGCCCTCACGGTGAAAGTGCTGGTGCTGCTGCTCGGCGCTGGCGGCGTGGCCACCTTATGGGAAGCTGTGATTGCCGATGTAGGGGTGGCGTTGCTCGCGATTTTGAATGCGGTGAGGATTCAGCGGATGAAGGTGTGAGGGGTGGATCGGCGTTTTATTGCTTCTTGTGGTTCCACTCCTGAAGAGCATCTTCAAAAAATGACCTTATGTCTTCCTTCTTTCCATTAACACTTACTTTAAAGTGCTCGCCATTAGTTTTAGTGACAAGCATGTATGGAGAAAAAGTAACCCCGGCATTGTAGACTGTGTCAATTCTGGCAATGTCTTTATAGTAGGCGAAATCTTTTTTGTCTTTCTCTGCATTTCGGTTGTCAATCCAATAGGTCGCGATGCGTCGGTCTGTAAAAAAATTACCGGCAACGTTCTTCCTAAATTCACTATAAAACTTGATAACAATTTCCCCTTCATCAAGAAGCTTTAGACCTTTTAAACGGTCTATATCGTCTTGCTTCAGGGTCTTGCTAGTCTCGATTTGATTGCAGGAGAGCGCCAATAGGAGAAGCCATGAAACAATAAAAACATTTCTTTTGATTCTCATAAAAATTAATGTTTCGAAAAAGCAATGCCATTTACAACCTAGACTCCTGTCGCCGCCGCAGGCTTTTGAATCCGTATCAAAAACGTCTTCGGCCAATTCTTCCCGGTCACCAAAAATGCTTTCGAGTTAGGGTCGTAGGCAATGCCGTTCAGGTAGTCGATGTTGGGCGACATGCGGCGCACTTCTTCGGTGAGGGGCGAGAGGTCTACGCGGCCTACCACTTTGCCGGTGGCGGGGTCAATCTTCACGATCCACGAAGTTTCGTAGACGTTGGCGAATATGTAGCCGTCCACAAATTCGAGTTCGTTTATGTTTTTCAGTTTCTGGCCTTCGTTGGTCACGGTGAGGGTGCGGGCCACGCTGAGGTTAGTGGTGTCGAGGTAATAAAGTTTTTCGGTGCCCACGCTCATGATCAGGTTTTTGTTGTCGTGCGTCATGCCCCAGCCTTCGGGTTCGTATTTAAATTCGCCGATCTGTTTGTAGGTGGTGGCGTCGTAGATAAAGCCGATCTGGGTTTTGTAGGTGAGCTGGTAGAGTTTGTTGTGAAGCACAGCAATGCCTTCGCCAAAATACTGGTTGTCGAGCACGATTTTCTTGGTGTGCACGCCGCTGCCGGGGTCCACTTCGGCCACCCACGACTTGCCGTTGAGGCCGGTGCTTTCCAGCACTTTTCCCTGGTGAATGAGCAACCCTTCGGTGTAGGCCTCCGTGTCGTGGGGAAGGGTTTTCAGGACGCTGTAGGACAGGGCCAGGGTGTCGGCCGGCGTCTCGGTGTCGGAAGATTTTTTAGAACACGAAGCGAACACAACTACCGCCGCCGCCAACAGAACAATAAACAGATGCTTCATGATAGATACAGGTGTTAATAAGATTCGAAAAAACTAAAATTCTTACACATCCCCAAAAACAACGAAGCCTCATATCGGCCGGAGGGCCACATCCAGCCGTCATCCGCCGTAAATTCCTGCGGGAACATTACCTGAGAAGCCCGGCAATCTAAAAAGCTACTATATTTGATTGGTAATCGTTTAAAAAACGACACTGGTTTCAGGGATGCATCGCCGTGATGTTTCCAATGGGTTGGGTTGAATAGTGAATGCTTGGAGGGGAAGCAACCGCCGGTGAGATGATTCTGGAGAAGCGTTATTAAAATTGTATCAGTTAACTTTAAAAAGACCCCCGTCATGCAAAAAGTGAAAGCAGTTGTGCTGCTCGGCATCGTTCTCGTTCTGACCCTGGCCCCCAGGCTCTCTGTGGGACAATCGCAAAAAGTGATCTACTTCTATCTCACCCCGTCAGTATCGGTGGAGTCGATGGACAAGAGCGCAAATTTCATCAAAGATTTTCTGGAGAAGGAGACCGGCCTCACCATCAAGCTGGGCGTGCCGCCGTCGTACGAAAACCTGGTCGATAAATTCGGGAACCCGGAGCCGTGCTTCTCCATCATGAGCAGCCAGAGCTATGTGCTTGCCCATCAGAAACACGGCGCCCTCGTGAAGCTGCGGTCGCTGCGCTATGGCGCATCTGTATATTATGGACAGATCATCTGCCGGGCGGGTTCGGGCATCAAAACCATCAAAGACATTCAAGGTAAATCCATGGCCTACACCGACGAACTTTCCACGTCGGGCTATCTCTATCCCAAACAGATACTGGACAAAAACAGTATAACACCGTCGAAGATCGTGTTCGCCAAAAAACACGACGAAGTGGTGCGCATGGTCTATGAAGGCAAGGTAGATGCTGGCGCTGCGTTCTATTCGCCCCCCGGCCCCAACGGCGAACTGCACGATGCGCGGGGTCGCATCAAAGATCAATATCCCGATGTGGAGAAGAAGGTGATCACACTTGTGAAGACCGATCCCATTCCCAACGATCCCATCGTGTTTTCGAAAGCGTTCGACGCCGACACGGCCCGCAAGCTTTATGTAGCGCTGGTGAAACTTTCTACCGAGCAAAAAGGCAAAGAAGTTCTCCGCGAACTCTACGGCTCCGAAGGTTTTGTGAAAGCATCAGACACCGACTACAACTCGCTGCGGCAGGTGATGGGTGTTGTTGCCCGCTAACAAAAAAGAGGCCCGGACTGGCCGGGCTTTCAAACGTTTTTTATTTCCACCACTCTAACGGTAGCTCTATATCATTCACGGAGTTCACCACCAGGTCGGGTTTGAACGCGTATTTCTTCAGCTCCTCATTTTTTGAAATTCCCGACAACACCAGAATGGTGCGGTAGCCCATTTGCACGCCGCCTTGTATGTCGGTGTCCATGGTGTCGCCAATCACGGTAGTGTCGGCGGTTTCGAGGCCGATGTGTTTGCGCGACGAGCGCATCATCACGGGGCCGGGTTTGCCCACCACAAAGGCTTTGATGCCGGTGGCTTCTTCAATCATGGCGGTGGTGGCGGCGATGCCCAGGTTGTTCCAGCCTTTCTTTTTGGGAGAGGGATCGCGGTTGGTGGTGATGAACTTGGCACCGGCCAGAATCATGTCTACCGCGCGTTGAACCATTTCGAGGGTGAAGTTGCGGCCCTCGCCCAGTACCACAAAGTCGGGTTCGGTGTCAACCAGCGTGATGCCGTGGTCGTGGAGGCTGCTGATGAGGCCACCCTCGCCCAGCACATAGGCGGTTCCTTTGGGCACCTGCCCGGCCAGAAATTTGGCGGTGGCCATGGCGCTGGTGTAGATGTGATTTTCGGTGACCTCAATGCCGAGGCGCTTCAGCTTGCGCACGGCTTCCAGCGGCGTGCGCTGGCTGTTGTTGGTCATAAATGCGAAGGGAATTCCGTCCTTCAGTAAGCGGGCAATAAACGTGTCGGCCCCGGGAATCATGAGGTCGCCACCGTAGATCACGCCGTCCATATCAATCAATAAACCTTTCGCCATAATGCTTTTTTTTGGTAGAACCTTTCGGTCTCCAAAAGTTGAAGGTTATTTTATTGAAATTCAAATCCTGGGCGGGAGTTTGTGATAAATGCCTAAAAAATCGATTGCATCCTTTGTAGTGTCAAAAAAGAACCTGACTTTTATTTTCCAGACCCCGCACACACAAACACAAAAGCGCCAACACGCCGGCTCCTGAAGACGAGCATGTGAAGGCAAACCTAACATTCATTCGCCTAAACAAATATCCCTAAACACAGATGCAGCAGCACTTACAAACGACAGACTACATCGTCTTTCTCATCTATTTTCTCATCGTTTCCTTCTACGGGTACTGGGTTTACAATCGCAAGAAAAAAGCTTCCATGGACTCCAAGGATTTTTTCCTTGCAGAAGGATCACTCACCTGGTGGGCTATTGGCGCGTCGCTCATTGCCTCCAACATATCGGCCGAGCAGTTCATCGGCCAGTCGGGCTCCGGCTTCAAAATGGGCCTTGCCATTGCCACCTACGAATGGATGGCGGCGGCAACCCTGCTGGTGGTGGCCATCTTCTTCATGCCCATCTACCTGAAGAACAAGATCTACACCATGCCGCAATTCCTCACACAACGGTATAGCAGCACGGTGAGCACCATCATGGCCGTGTTCTGGCTGTTGCTCTATGTTATCGTGAACCTCACGTCTATTCTTTATCTCGGTGCGCTGGCCATCAACGCCATTTCGGGCATCAACTTCTGGGTGTGTATGGGTGGCCTCGCCATCTTTGCCATCGTGATTACCCTGGGCGGTATGAA
The DNA here is from genome assembly GCF_016735595.1 of Chryseolinea lacunae. GTDB lineage: Bacteria > Bacteroidota > Bacteroidia > Cytophagales > Cyclobacteriaceae > Chryseolinea > Chryseolinea lacunae. The sequence continues at coordinate 53,267 of NZ_JAERRB010000005.1, read as the reverse complement.
GGTGATTGGCTACACCGATGTGATCCAGGTGTTCTTCCTCATCCTCGGCGGTCTCGCCACAACCTACATGGCATTGAACCTCGTGTCTGAACACTTCAACACCACGGGTGTGTTCAACGGCTTCAACCTGTTGATGGAACATTCCGACGACCACTTCCACATGCTCTTCAAGCAGGGCAATCCAAACTACCTCGACTTGCCGGGCTTGTCTATCTTGTTAGGCGGTATGTGGATTGTGAACCTCAACTATTGGGGATGCAACCAATACATCACACAACGCGCGTTGGGCGCCGATCTGCCCACAGCCCGCAACGGCATTCTCTTCGCAGCATTCTTGAAACTGATGATGCCTGTGATTGTGGTGTTGCCCGGTATCGCGGCCTATGTGCTGCATAAGGAAGGCATGTTCCAAACCGAAATGCTTTCTGACGGTGAACTGAATCCCGATCGCGCCTATCCCATCCTGCTCAACCTGCTTCCTGTAGGCTTGAAAGGTCTTTCGTTCGCGGCCCTCACCGCGGCCATCGTGGCGTCGCTGGCCGGCAAGGCAAACAGTATCTCGACGATCTTCACACTCGACATCTATAAGAAATTCTTTAACGCCGAGGCTTCCGAAAAACATTTGGTATACGTGGGCAAGATTGCCATTCTGGTGGCCATGATCCTCGCCATTGTGATTTCTCCATTCATGGGCATCGACAAGAAGGGTGGCTTCCAGTTCATTCAGGAATACACAGGCTTTGTGTCGCCGGGCATCTTCGCCATTTTCATCCTGGGCTTTTTCTGGAAACGCACCACGGCCAAAGCTGCGCTGGTTGCGGCCATCATTGTGTTCCCGCTTTCGGTATTGTTGAAGGCGTTGCCGCAATGGACCGACCTTTCGGCACTGAGCAACTTCGGACTGGCCGCCCTCAATAACGACTCGGGCTTGTACGAAATTCCGTTCATCGATCGCATGGGGCTTGTGTTTGTGTTTGTAGCAGCGATCATGATTGTGGTGAGCCTTGCCGATAAGAAAGGACAAGCCGAAGCCAAAGGATTGGAAATCGATGCGTCGATGTTCAAACCCAAAGGTGGCTTTGCGGTGGGTGCGGTGATTGTGTGCGGCATATTGGCTGCGCTCTACACCATCTTCTGGTAGTGAAAATTTCGTGAAGCAAACGCGGGCGCGTAAGAAAAAAAGAAACACACCGTCGCGTTTTTGAATTCATGTTTCGGTATATGAAGCGTCGTGCAGAAAACTTCTGCACGACGCTTTTACTTTTCGGCCCGTTGTGTTTTATGCTATCGATGGAAACTTCTGTGAACACATAAACTGAGCGCGTAACGGTGCACTAAAAAGACTTCACAACAATGCCTTTCCGGCCCATAGCCTCCCGCGCAGGAGGTGAGTTGGATTTCGCAATACTTCCCCTTGCCGGTGTGATTCTTTTCAGAGCGGATTTCTCAAGCTTTGATAAGTAACAATTCATTAACAAAAACATACCACACTATGAGAAAATTTCTACTGTTAGCATGCCTGTTGGGTGCGACGCTTTGTGCGCGTGCCCAGGAGCGCGTTGTGTCGGGCAAGGTCTCGTCTTTGGAAGACGGCTCCGCACTGCCCGGCGTAAATGTTGTTTTGAAAGGAACGTCGTTTGGCACGGTCACCAATTCTGACGGCGCCTACCGGCTTTCCATTCCCAGTGCCGATGCCGGCGGAACACTGGTGTTCTCGTTCATCGGTCTGCAAACCCAGGAGATGACTTTGGGCGACCGCGCCGTCATTGATGTGCAACTGTCGGCCGATGTCACCCAACTGTCGGAAGTGGTGGTGACGGGGGTTGGCGTAGCCACCGACAAACGACGGCTGGCTATCTCGGTCGAGTCGGTGTCCGGCGATCGCCTGCCGTCCATTCCCACGGCGTCTATCGATCAGGCCCTGGTGGGTAAAATTGCCGGCGCGCAAATCATGTCTTCTTCCGGAAACCCGGGTGCTCCCGTCAGCATTCAGCTGCGCGGCATCAACACACTCTCCGGCGGAACGCAACCGCTCATCATGGTCGATGGTGTGGAGATGCGATCCACCTCGCTCAATGCCCTTGACCTGAACAACGTGGAGCGCATTGAAGTGGTGCAGGGAGCATCGGCCGCCACCATCTATGGCGCGCAAGGTGCCAACGGCGTGATCCAGATTTTCACGAAGAAAGGAAAGCAAGGTCCCATGCACATCGATGCTTCGGCCCGCACCAGCGTGGATCAGGCGTTGAACATCGGCAACCTTCATCAGCCCTACAATCACTCGTTCACCACCGATGCCAATGGCGACATCCTCGACAACAACGGCGGCCTGCTCACCCAGGACGAACTGGGCCTGTGGGGCGAAGCCAACTGGGAAAACGGACCGGCCGCACTCAACAACAGGCCGTATAAAAATAACACCCAATATCACGACCACATCGACCAGCTGTTCAAGAGCGTGCGCACGTCCAACTACAGCCTCTCGCTCTCGGGTGGAAAAGAGAATGCCGACTATGCCTTCACGTTCTCGAAGCTGCGGCAGGAGTCGGTGGTGCAGGGCGTGCTGGACCGCACCAACTTCACGTCAAACATCGGTGTGGACCTGTTGAAAAACCTGAAGTTCAGGTCGATCACACAGCTTATTTATACCGACAACTCGGTTAACCCATATTACGTGAACAGCGCACCGCTGTCGTCGGCCATGTATACCTATCCGTTTGGCGACCTCGACTATAAAGATGCCGACGGAAATTATACGTATCAGTTTGGTGGGGCAGGGGCCAACAACTCCAACCCCAAATATTTCTGGCAATATCAAAACTTCAAGAGCAAGGCCATCGACATTATCCCTACGCTGAACTTGCACTACACGGCCAACAAGATCCTGGAGCTTGACTATAAAGTAGGCATCAACTATTCGGTCAACAACTTTGCACGCGAAACGCAGAACCAGGAAGGCAACCGCTCGTCTGTTGCAAACAACAGCTTCATCGGCGAATCGCTGGCCGGCGGTCTCAACAAATCGGTCACCAACAACTATAACATCAATTCGCTGGCCACGGCCACCGTGAAGCTCGACTTCGCGAAAGATTTCGGATTGAACCTTCCCATCACGTCCACAACACAACTGGCGTTCGATTGGCGCAAGAGCAACTTTCATCGCCAATACCTGATCTATACCGGGCTGCCTTCGTACTCAGACATTGACGACATTAACGGCGCACAGTCGTCGTCGAACAGCACGAGCGAATATGAAGACCTCTTCATCACCTATGGCTACCTAGTGAATCAGCGTTTTGAATACAAAGACATGGCGGGCATTTCGGGCGGCTTCCGTTCTGACTACAGCTCTACCTATGGCGACGCAAAATCGCCCTTCACCTTCCCCCGTGGCGATGCCTACCTGCGTTTGTCGAAGCTGGGCTTCTGGGACGGCATCACATCGTTTCTGCCGGAATTTAAAATCCGGGCGGCCTATGGCGAAGCCGGTATTCAACCGGTTGGCTATACGCTGGACGCTTCGCGCGACCTGGCCGGCGGTGTGCCCAATCACTACCTGCGCATTCCGTCGTTCAAGACCGGCACCGTCGACAACGGTTTCCTGATCTACAGCAATCCCACCTTTGCCAACGCGGCCCTACAGGTGGAACGCACCAAAGAGTTTGAATACGGCTTTGACTTTGGCATCTCGCCGGTGAAGAACGGCGCGTGGTTCAACTACATCGCTACCAACGTGTCGATCTGGAACCGCACCAGCCACGATGTGGTGTGGCAACGCACGCTGCCCGTGTCGCAAGGTTCTGAAACCATCTGGGACAACTACATCGATATGGAGTCGAAAGGCGTGCAGTTCAGCATCGATATGGATGTGTATTCGGGCGACAACCTGAAATGGGATTTTGTGACCAACTTCGGAACACAGAAGTCGACGCTCACCCGCACGGCCGATGGCAAAGACATTCCCCTGGTGTGGTCTAACGCCGCCACGTACACCCTACGCGCCGGCGAGCAGGTGGGAACCATCTATGGCTACAAAGCCCTCACCAGCGTCGATCAAAAAGATAAGAACGGCGCCCCCTACATCGATCCGGCCAACGCTTCAGACTATGAACTGGTGAACGGCCGTGTAGTGGACAAAAACTCGAAGCTGGTGCAATTCACGCCCGACAAATATTACCTGGGCAACACCACGCCAAAGTTCAACATGGCATTCATCAACAACTTTGCATACAAAAATTACCTCACCTTCTCGTTCCAGGTTGATTGGGTTTATGGTTCGAAGACCTATAACCAAACCAAAGAGTGGATGTATTCCGAAGGCCTGCACGGTGACTACGACAACCCGGTAACCATCAACGGCGAAACAGGAGCCTTCACAGCCTACTACAAAAGCTTCTACGATGCGTCCGAAAGCAACGGCACGAAAGACTACTTCCTCGAAAACTCATCGTTCGCGCGCCTGCGCAACGTATCGGTGGGCTTCGACTTCGCGAAGTTTTTTGACATGAAACGTTTCTCGCGTCTGCAACTGATCTTCACGGGAAGAAACCTGGCCACCATCACCAACTACACAGGCATGGACCCCGAAGCCAGCCAGAACACATCTGGCGGCGGAACCACATCGGCATCGCCTCAGGTGGCCACGCAACGCGGACTGGACTTCTGGTCGTTTCCCAACTTCAAATCGTTCCAGGTGGGGTTGAATGTTTCTTTTAACTAAGTAAAAAAACCAAGCATGCTATGAAACACACAAAAATCTATATAGCCCTCGGGTTGCTTTTGCTGACGCAAGCCTGCAAGAACGAGCTCACCGAGGTGGTGAACAAAAATGAACCACTGGAGAACGCACTGTCTACCGAAGCCGGCCTCGTGGCCTATGCCAAAGGCGGAGCCTACATCAACGGCGTGGGCAACTACTACGCATCGGTCGACGACCAGCTTGGTCCGCGCGCGGGCCGCAACCTGGGCTACCTCACCGCACAAGTTTTCGGACTGCACGATGCCATGGGCGATATCATCTACATTCCGTGGGGAAACCAAAGCTTCCGCTTTGCCAACAACCCCACCGACATCACTATAGACGACGGCACCAACGTGCCCATGCCCATTGGTCTCTCGCAACCCTACGAGCTGAAGCTACGCAACGACCGCGCCTATGGCCCGGCCAACACCCAGCTGATGGAATGGACGCAGATGTATTTCCTGAACAACGCCATGAACATCCTGCTGAAAAAAGTGGACGGCGCCACCTATACGGAAAACGCCGAAGATAAAAAGCGCACACTAAAAGCGTGGGGCTATTGGTGGAAAGGCTATGCCTATTCGCGCATCGGCTCCATGTATGTGGCCGGCATCATCAACGACGAACCTAACGCCACCAGCAACAACTACGCAGATCATGTCGACATTCTTGCAGAAGCCGCTGCCAACTTCGACAAGGCACAAACGGAACTGGAAGCGGTTAGCGATGAAGGCGTTTATGCAGGTGTGCTCAGCATCGTCATTCCCGGCTATTGCCAGCAGGGCAAAGGCGGCATTCCGTCGCCCGATGCCTGGATACGCAACATCAACACGCTGCGTGCCCGCAACATTCTGGTGAACACACCCGTGGCGAGCATGTCGTCGGCCGACTGGACCGCAGTTGGAAATCTTGTTAACGATGGCATTCAGGAAAACGACCCGGTGTTTATCGTGAAGACCACCGAAGACTTTAGCCGCTCCGTTATCGATCCCAACTTCGGCACTGTAGCATCGCTGTCGGCCACCGAAACGGGCCAGACGTTCTACGTCAGCGAACGCCTCATTCAAGACTATCGCGACGGCGACCAGCGCATGGAAAATAATTTCGAACTGCTCACTTCACCCCAAGTGAACAAACGCGGCCGTGGCATCGGCTTTGGCACACGCTATTACCTGGTAGACGGCGGCAAGAACATGGATGGCGTGGTGACCTACACCCACACCCAGGAATCCGGAGCAGACGATACCTACCTGGCTGGCAGCTTTGAAGAAAACGAATTGATGAAGGCCGAAGTGCTCATTCAATCGGGCAACGTTGGTGGCGGCACAGCGCTCATCGACAACGTGCGTGCCTATCAGGGTGCGGGCCTTGCTGCCATTGGCGGTGTAACAAAAGCTGAAGCGCTCGAAGAACTTCGCAGCGAACGCAGGGTTGGGCTGGCCTTCCGCGGCATGGCCTTCTATGACGCACGTCGCTGGGGTGTTACGGAAGACAAAAGCAAGGGCGGTGGCCGTGCCAATGCTGTGGTGCTTTCAAACTTCACAGGAAGCACCGTGGTGAACACGAAAGCATTCATCAACTACAACTACATGAGCTATTTCGATGTGCCAAAGAACGAGGTGGAATACAACAACCCCGCCTTGGGCAGCGCACCGGTGGTTGGCCCCGAATAGAGACCGTGTTCGGATCACAAGAAGGAAAGTGTCCTGTGCCGCGAGGTGCAGGACATTTTTTTTATAACTAATTTCTCGCGAAGCCGTAACTTTAGGGTATGAACCGAATCGACCGCCTCACCGCCATCCTTGTGCAATTGCAATCCAAGCGTGTTGTCAAAGCCGAAGAGATTGCCGACCGGTTCGAGATCAGCCTGCGCACCGTCTACCGCGATGTGAAGGCGCTTATGGAAGCCGGTGTGCCCATTGGTTCGGAAGCCGGCAAAGGTTATTTTATTGTGGACGGCTATCATCTTCCCCCGGTCATGTTCACACAAGACGAAGCCAGTGCCATGTTGCTGGCCGGAAAGCTGGTGGAGAAGATGACCGACAATTCTATCCGGCAAGCGTTTGAATCGTCGCTGCTCAAAATCAAGGCGGTGCTGAACGCCACGGAGAAAGATCACCTCGAAGACCTCCATGCTCACATTGAAGTGCGCCGTCATCCCATGGACGAACATAAGTTTCCCAACGATTTCCTCACGGGCATTCAACGCGCTGTGGTGGCGAAAGACGTGGTGCGCATTGAATACTTCAGCAGCTACAACGAAGAGTCTACGCAACGCGATGTGGAGCCGATCGGGCTTGTGTATTATAGCGGCGCGTGGCACCTCATTGCGTGGTGTCGCTTGCGCAATGGCTATCGCGATTTTCGCGCGGATCGCATTAAGAATTTGTCACAGCCCGGAATAAAATTTGATGGTCGTAATTTGATCAGCCTTCAGGAATATCTGGCTTCTATGGTGCAGGGAAATCAGGAGCTTCAGAAGGTGATTGTGCAGTTCGATGCCTCTGCGGCGCGTTATCTGAATCATGCAAAATATTTTTATGGATTTGTTTCGGAGGAGAGTGTTGGTGCGAAATTGCGCATGACGTTTCTGACGGCGCATTTGAAATCGTTTTGCCGGTGGTTGCTTACGTTTGGGGCCTCGGCTGATCTTGAGTTTCCGGAATCGGCGAAGGATACGATTGTGGAATTGGTGGAGGAGTTGACGGTGCATTATGGGCAGCAGGTGCCGAGTGTTTCGTGAGGTATCTGTTTTTTTAATCCAGTATTTTTTTGATTGATGTATTTGCGGGGGAGGTGATCTCTTGACAATGGAGCTTTATGGTCTGTTGTTAGTGATGTTGATGTTGGTAGGATAGGAGGGTTTGTGCGAAAATGGTTTTCGCGTTTTTTCATAGCCCGCTCCCGGGCCGCTAGGCCCCGCATATTGCCATCAGGGCTTAACCCTGTCCGCACATGCCAATGCCAGGCCGAAGACAGGCTTAGGCCCTGATGGCAATATGCTGGAAAATGGTGTGGGCTTGGGTGTGTTTTGGGTGTGAGGCCTGGGTTTGTTGTTTTGTGTTTTTATTGTGAATGTGAATTTGAGTGTCGTTGGGGAGTGAGGGCTGGGTAATGTTGTTTGGTTGTGACTTTATGGGGGGAGCTTTCACTGGGCATTTTGTGTGCCTTTGGGGTTAGCCAAAGAGGGATACAAAATGTGGTATTCTGAGTTGGGACTCTTGGAGGGACATGTGGATGCTGTGGTCTATTTCGCGATAGAAGTAGGCGCTGTCGATGTAGCTGTTTTCGCTTGTTAGCACCATTTCCAGCACGGTCTGGTAATTGTTGATGTCGATGCCGGCGTTCATCAGTTGGATGAGTCCATTGCGGGCCTTTGCGTTTTGCTCGGGGGTGAGTTTTATGCCGAGTTGGCCGTGTGCATAAATTTGCAGGCCATTTTCTACGAGCATGCGTTCGACGAGGGCTTTGCGTTGCTCCTGCAAAATTTCACGGAGTTGGAGGGGGATCAGGTTGGCGTTCCAATCTTCAATTTTGCGGACTCCCATAGATGTTCTTACTGTTTTCATAGCCTTTAGTGGTTGGTGGATCAAAGATATAAAAACTAATATAATTAGTTGTAAAAACTAACGAAAATAGTTTTATTAGATTAGCGTGTGGATGTAAAATTGTTCGGATTTTCGGCCTGCCGAAGTTAAAGGAATGATGAAACCTGCCTGGGTGCCCCTGTTTTCTCGTGGATTAAATTTCTATACATTCAAATCGTGAAGCAGTTAAGTGGGTCCAACATATTCAACGCCCTCGCGTCGCCGGTGCTGCTCCTGGTGGGCCTGGTCATCTATGTTGTTAAGTTCAAACAACCTTCCACCGCCGGGCAATATGGTCTGACTATTTTCGGTTGTGTCTGCCTTGCGGCCTGGATCTATGCTGCCATGCGAAACACATTCAATTTATTTTACGACGACCAGTTTCTCTATCTGAAAGGAGTTTTAAGCCAGCGGAAAGTGCCATTACAAATGGTCACAAGAATTCAAATTACAAACGAAATGTTGAAAGTGATGGGCATCACCTTCTGGAAGTATAATGTAGCGTTTGATCCTGCGGCCGGGATTGACGACCAACCGGTCTGGGAAACGTGGGACGATAAGGACCTGGACGAATTTGCCGCTGTGGTGAGGCAGCACAACCCCGGTATCATCGTTCGGCGTTAGACGATGTAGTCTTCAGATAAAAAAATAGAGTTGCTTTTATCAGGGTGGTTCTACAAATAACTCAGCCACCAATCTTTATGCGTGCTCTTGTAGCGATTGTACCACGCGCACACCGGATAAAGAACAAGCACCACACTAATCCACACAAAATAAACCCAGGGCAACGACACGCCCGTGCCCGCCGCGATGCCCCCAAAGCCTTTACTGAAATGGAAATCTATTTCGGAGAATGGAGTGCCCGCGGCCACGCGATACAGTATGGCGCAAAGGTGTATGAGATAGAAGTGTGCGAGAAAATAAAACAACGGCACACGGCCATACACCAGAAAGAACGGTGCTGCTTTCCATTTCCGACGCTCCAGAAGCGAAAGTATAATCAGCGTTTGCCCGAGAATCATAAGCGTGAACAACAACGACACCGGATATTTTGAACAATTGATGAAACTCATGAAGGTGAACAAGGCATCTTTCTGAACCGACCACGGCGCCGCGTCGCCATAGACGTTGATGAAGCGTAACACCACAAACAACGCGAGCGCACCCAGGCCGCAACGCAGCAGCAAGGTTTGTCTTCGTGTGGCATCAAACCCTTTGGTATACCATGTGCCAAGTCCATAGCCCGTGAGCATGATGCCCAGCCACGGCAGAACAGGGTAGGGCACGCCAATGAAATGATCGGGCACAACAGGAAAGAATCCCGCGCGAACCAGCATGGCCCACGGCGCCGACCATGCACTTTCGGGCGAGACATTGATGAGCTCAAGCGCGTTGTGAACAAACACGATAACAAGACCAACAACGAGCACCGTGCGATCGCCCAAATAGACCAGCGCCGACAGCACCATCATGGATGCGCCAATGGCCCAGATGACCTGCAGCATGGTGAAGTCGTAATAGAAATTGAACAGCAGACCAAAGCGCACCACCGTCACTTCCAGCACAACAAGCCAGAGGCCGCGCGTTAGCAAAAAACGACTGAGTTCTTTCACGGTTTTGTTTTGCCGGCTGATGCGCGCCGACAGGCCGGAGAGAAACACAAACGTGGGCGCGCAGAAGTGCGTGATCCACCGTGTGAAAAAAAGGATGGGCGATGTCTTGGTCAGGTCGGTGGGGTCGAACGTGAACGCGTCGATGTGGAAATAGTCGCGGGTGTGATCAAGCGCCATGATCACCATCACGATGCCGCGCATCATGTCGATGGATGAGATGCGGGGTTTTTCAACAAGCACATTGGGGGTGGCTGTGGTCATAATTTTTCAGCGGGTTACGAAGACATGTGGATTTTGCGATCTTTGCACCATGGCCAGTGAAGGTAATGCTTTGAACTTGGAGAAATTCTATCAGCAGGCAAAAAACAAGGCGCCGGAGAACAAAAAATTCCTGCAGCGTGTGAAGAAGCTGGACCCCCGCAAAGTGGATGATGTCTTCCACGACACCCACGACGCCGTGTTCGAAGAGATCGATTGCCTCACCTGCGCCAACTGCTGCAAAACCACATCGCCCATTTTCTACCAGACCGACATCGAGCGGGTAGCCAAAGCGCTGCGCATGAAGCCCGGCGACTTCATCGAAAAATATCTGCGTGTGGATGAAGACCGCGACTATGTGTTGCAGTCGTCGCCCTGTCCGTTTCTCGACAACGAGAACTATTGCAGCGTCTATGAAGACCGGCCCAAAGCCTGTCGCGAATACCCGCACACCGATCGCAAGAAGATGGTGCAGATCATGGACCTCACCTACAAGAACACGCAGGTGTGCCCGGCGGTGTTGGAAATGGTGGAGCGACTGAAAAAAATTCTGTAGGCAAACACCAGATGCCGCAGCCGGCCGTTCTGATTGTGCCAATACCTTTGTATTTTTGAAGGAATCATCAAACGCCTCACGAACACACTCATGCGAAAACTTCTCCTCCTGTTCACCTTCCTCTTCGTCGTCATCAACCTGCAGGCCCAGCTGCGACTGGCCGCCATCTTCGACGATCACATGGTTCTGCAACAACAATCGCCCGTGCCCATCTGGGGATGGTCGTATTCCACGCAAGACATCAGCATTAAAGTGAGCTGGGATACCACCACCGTGAAAGTGAAAACAGACAACACGGCCTTCTGGGGCACCACACTGTTCACCCCCGTGGCCGGCGGCCCGCACACCATCACGGTGACCGCCGGTGGCGAAACGGTGACGCTGAGCGACGTGATGACCGGCGAGGTATGGTTCTGCGCAGGCCAGTCGAACATGGAATGGTCCATGGACGCGTCGGCCGACGGCCGCACCGATGTGGCCAACGTGAACGACCCCAACATCCGCCTCTTCGACGTTCCCAACTCGGCTGCCATCACACCACAAGTGAGGGGAGAAGGCACGTGGAAGGTGGCCAACGCCGCCAATGTGAAAAGCTTTAGCGCCGTGGCCTACTACTTCGGAAAGAAACTGAACACCAACCTCAACGTGCCCATCGGCCTTATCAACGTGAGCTGGGGCGGCACACCTGCCGAAACCTGGCTGCCACGCGAAATAGTAGAGGGCAACCCCGAACTCAAAGCCTCGGCCGCAAAACAAATCGACGACAAACCCTGGTGCCCTTCGTCGCCAGGCGTGGTCTATAACTCCATGGTAAACCCCATGCTGCCCTTCCGCATTGCCGGAGCCTTGTGGTATCAGGGCGAAGCCAACACCGCGGCACCGTCAACGTACAAGCTGCTGATGGAAAACGTGGTGACCGAGTGGCGCAAACATTTCCTCCACGACTTCCCGTTCTATTATGTGCAGATCGCGCCCTTTAGCGGCTATGGCGGATCGAGCGGCACACTGGTGCGCGAACAGCAAGTGAAGATGCTAGAGATTGCCAAGTCGGGCATGGTGGTGGTGTCGGACCTGGTGGATGATGTGAAGGATATTCATCCGAAATATAAAAAGCCCGTGGGCGAACGCCTGGCCAACCTGGCCCTGGCCGATACCTATGGCAAGAAAGGCATCGTGTATCTGAACCCGCTCTACAAAGAAGCAAAGGAAGAGAAAGGCAAACTCAGAATCGCCTTTCACAACATCCCCACAGGCCTGATGGCCAAAGGTAAAGAAGTGACTGAGTTTATGGTGGCCGGCGAAGACAAGAAGTTCTATCCTGCCAAAGCCGTGATCGACGGCAACACCGTGGTGGTGTCGGCCAAAGAAGTGAAGAAGCCCGTAGCCGTCAGGTTTGGATGGAGCAACGGGTCCATCCCCAACCTGTTCAGCAAAGAAGGTTTGCCGGTGAGCAGCTTTCGCAGCGACAACTGGGCTGAATGAGAACGGATCAAGACGTAACTGCATAAAAAAAGAAGAGGCTTCGGGCCTCTTCTTTTTTTATGTGGCAACACGGTTGTGATTAAACAACCTGTGCAGCAAGCTTTTGATTCAGAACAGACTTGGGTACTGCACCCACCTGCTTGTCTACGATTTGACCACCTTTGAAAACCAACAGGGTCGGTATGCTGCGGACGCCGAAACGTGCGGTCACGTTAGGGTTTTCGTCTACGTTCAGTTTTCCGATCACGGCTTTGCCTTCGTAGTCGCCGGCAAGTTCTTCTACCACAGGGCCGATCATCTTACAAGGACCGCACCATTCTGCCCAGAAGTCTACCAGTACAGGCTTATCTGAATTGATGATCTCATCAAAGTTGCCATCGTTAATTTCAATTGCTTTTCCCATTTGAGTATGTGTTATAAAGTTCTTTTTTATTGCTTTCAAATAGCCAACGCAAAGGTATAGGTTTTAGTTCAGAGTTCGAAACCGCCTGTTTGACCTAGGTTGGGCGTTGGCCTAAAACATCACTTCTACCTCGATTTCACCGGCTTTTTTCATCTGCCGCACCATGTCGTTGATGGGATTGACCCTGAATTTACGGCACAACAGGTCCAGGTTGATGTTTTCCTGCTGGTCTTGAATTTTGAGGTAGAGGGGGGTGTTGCCGGAGTATTCGCCACACACCTCTTCGATGATGCCGATCATGTCTTTGGTGATATCGTGTGCGTTGATGCGCAGCTTCACGCCCTTGCTGCGCTTGATGCCCAACTCGTTCAACAAGTCGATGTTGCGTATTTTGAACTCCAGGTTTTGCTGTCCCCACGAATTCTTAATCACGGCGCCTTCCACAAACAGGAACCATCCCACGTTCATAAAGTTCTTCAGCTTCAGATAGTCTTCGCCAAAGAGCGTGAACGTGAAGTTGCCCGTGTAGTCTTCGAGGGTGAACTTGCCAAAGGGCTTGCCCGTTTTGGTGGTGCGATGCTCCACGCCCGACACAATGCCGCCCAGCTTCACTTCGCGACCTTGCATGGCTTCCAACTCATTCAGTTCGTTGCACGCCGTTTTGCAGAAGGCATCCATTTCGAACTTGAAGTTGTCGAGCGGATGGCCTGAGATGTAGATGCCCACCACTTCTTTTTCGAGGTTCAGTTTTTCGATTTCGCTGAACGGTTCCACAAAGTCGATGCGGGGCTTTGGCATCACAATGCCCGAGCTTCCGCCAAACAGGCTGGCTTGTGCGCTGGCTTCTTCCTGTTGTGTGCGTGCTGCATATTTGATGGCCTTCTCCAGCAAACTCACTTCGCCGTCTTTGGCAAACACATATTGGCGACGGTGAATGCCCGTGAAGCAATCGAACGCTCCGGACAAGGCAAGACACTCGTATGTTTTTTTGTTGACCGAACGCTGGTTCAGTCGTTTCGAGAAATCAAAGATGTCCTCAAACGGCCCGTTGGCTTCGCGCTCCTGGATGATGGCTTCCACCGCGGCGTCGCCGGCACCTTTGATGGCGCCCAGCCCAAAGCGGATCTCGCCGTCTTTGTTCACGGCAAAATAAACACCCGATTCGTTCACGTGAGGGCCCAGCACCTTGATACCGAGGTTGCGGCATTCTTCAATGAAGAACGTAACACTCTCGAGGTTGCTTTGCGAGTGCGTCAATACGGCGGCCATGTATTCGGCCGGATAGTTTGCTTTGAGATAGGCCGTGTGATAGGCCACTAGGGAATAGCACGTGGAGTGCGATTTGTTGAAGGCATACTGCGCAAAGGCTTCCCAGTCGGTCCACACTTTCTCGCAGATCTCGGGAGCATGTCCGTTTGTTTTACAGCCTTCGATGAATTTGCCTTTCATCTTGTCGAGCACGGCCTTCTGCTTCTTACCCATTGCTTTCCGCAACACGTCGGCGTCGCCCTTGCTAAAGCCCGCGAGCTTCTGCGAGAGCAACATCACCTGCTCCTGATACACCGTGATGCCATACGTTTCGTGGAGAAATTCCTCCATGGCGGCCAGGTCATACTTGATGGGCTCGCGTCCGTGTTTCCGGTTGATGAAGGCGGGTATATATTCCATGGGGCCTGGCCGGTACAAGGCGTTCATGGCAATGAGATCTTCAAATTTATCGGGCTTCAGCTGGCGCAGATATTTCTGCATGCCCACACTTTCAAACTGGAATGTGCCGGTGGTGTCGCCGCGTTGAAAGAGCTGGTAGGTTTTCACATCGTCGAGGGGAACATCGTCGATGTTGATTTCGACGCCGTGGCCTTTTTTGATGTTGCGCAGGGCTGTGTTGATGACCGAGAGGGTGGTGAGGCCCAGGAAGTCCATCTTCAACATGCCGGCGCTTTCCACCACGCTGTTGTCGAACTGGGTCACCAGCATGTCGGAGTCGCGCGCTGTCGACACCGGCACAAACTTGGTGAGGTCGTCGGGCGTGATGATAACACCGCAGGCGTGGGTGCCCGTGTTGCGCACAGAGCCTTCGAGGATGATGGCCTGCTGAAGCACCTGAGCTTTCAGGTCCGATCCTTTTTTGATGTCGGAAAGTTCTTTCACTTCCTGGAACGCATCCGACAGGGAGGTGCCGGGTTTTTCCGGAATCATCTTGGCCAGGAACGTGGCGTCCGACAACGGCAGCTCCATCACACGCGCACAGTCGCGAATAGACGACTTGGCGGCCATGGTGCCATAGGTCACAATCTGTGCCACCTGGTTCTTGCCATATTTGGCGATCACATACTTCAACACGCGGTCGCGACCTTCGTCGTCGAAGTCAATATCAATATCGGGGAGGGAAACGCGGTCGGGGTTGAGGAAACGCTCGAACAGCAAATCGTATTTGATGGGATCGACGTTGGTGATGCCTATGCAATAGGCAACCGCCGAACCCGCCGCCGAACCCCGGCCCGGCCCCACCGACACACCAATCTCGCGCGCCTTCGACGTGAAGTCCTGCACGATGAGGAAGTAGCCGGGGTAGCCCGTTTTCTGAATGGTGTCAAGCTCAAAGTCGAGACGGTCGCGAATGGCCTGCGTGATTTCAGGATAGCGTTTCGCAGCCCCCTGGTAGGTAAGGTGACGGAGATACTCATCTTCCGTCGTGAACGTCGACGGGATGTCGAACTTGGGAAGGAGCACATTCCGTTCGAGCGTGTAGCTTTCAATTTTGTCGAGAATTTCGCTGATGGTTTCAACGGCCTCGGGGAGGTCGCGGAAAATGGATTTCATTTCATCCTGCGACTTAAAATAATATTCTTCGTTGGCCAGACCATAGCGATGGCCACGGCCATAGCCGATGGGGGTCGACTTGAATTCGCCTTCCTTGATACAGAGCAAAACGTCGTGGGCATTCGATTCTTCTTTCTGCAGATAGAAGGCTTCGTTGGCCGCGAAATATTTCACGCCATACTTTTCAGCAAAGCGCAGCAGCGTTTCGTTCACGTGATCTTCCTGCGGAATGCCGTGGCGGTTCAACTCGATGTAGAAGTCTTCACCAAAAAGGTTGTGCCACCATTTGAAGGCTTCTTCGGCCTGCTTTTCGCCCACGTTCAGAATGAGGTAGGGCACTTCGCTGGAGAGCGACCCCGTTGTGGCGATGAGGTCTTGCTTGTAGGCTTCGATCAACGCCTTGTCGATGCGCGGATAGATGCCGTATAGCCCCTCCGTGAAACCGTAGGAGCTGAGCTTGGCCAGGTTGTGATAGCCGTTTTTGTTTTTGGCCAGCAACACCTGGTTGAATCGCTTGTCGGGATTGTCTTTGGTGAACTTGAGCTTGAGGCGCTCTTCGGCCACATAGAACTCGCAGCCCACAATGGCCTTGATCTGGTTGTTGGTGGCTTCGCGCACAAACTTGAAGGCACCATACATGTTGCCCAGGTCGGTAATGGCAATGGCGGGCATGTTCAGCGCCTTCGCTTTGGCCACCATCGACTTCACATCGGGTGTGGCTTGCAGCACCGAGAACTGCGAGTGGGCGTGGAGGTGCACAAAGGGCTTGTCGGTGAGGGCCACCGTTTCGCCCGTGAGCGAATAGCCCGCCGTTTTTTTCTTTTCGCGCTTGGCGAAGTTGGCAGCGTCTAGGTTTGGCTCTTCGTACACAATGGTGTCGAAGGCTGTGTCGTCGAAGGGTTTCACCACTTTTTCGCGGATCAGCCCGAAGAAGCTGCGCGCGGTGGCCGCTACGTCATAGGACGCGTCGTGCGCGTCGCCGAAGTCGCGGTTGAAGAGTTTTTTGTGAAGCTCCAGCAGCGTGGGCATCTTGAGTCTTCCGCCGATGCCGCCCGTGAACGCGCAGAACTCGGTAGACGAAATGCCCGTGTCGAGTTTGGCCAGGTTCAGGAACGTGTCGGTGCTGAGGTTCTGCCGAATGAGTTCGGCACCGATAATGTTGATGTCGAACTCGATGTTGTGGCCCACCAGCTGGCGTGTGCCCAGCAGGTCTTTGCCAAACGTTTCGAGCACAAAGCGGAGGTCGTGTCCTTCTTCGAGGGCGCGTTTGGTGGAAATGCCGTGGATTTGCTCCGCATTATAAGGAATGTCGAAACCTTCGGGTTTGACGAGGAAATTCTGTTGGGAGATGAGCTTGCCGCTGGCGTCGTGCAGCTGCCAGGCCAGCTGCACCAGCCGGGGCCAGTTGTCGAGGTCAGTTAATGGGGCAGTCTTATTGCGTGGGAGACCGGTGGTCTCCGTATCAAATATCAAATACATCTTTCCGAAAAAGTGGTTGTGACGTAAATGTACGTCTTCAATTCAATTGTAATGCTGGCATTTTCGTTCCGGATTTGCAGTAAATCGTCTTCCCGAATCTGGAAATCCTTACAATTTTGACTCTTAAATCTGCATTGGCGGCTGAAGGCGATGCCACTAATGGCCTGAGAATCAATTGTTCATAAAACAGGGCCTGATTCTTGGCACATAGCAGGAAATGTCTTTTAAAGCTATGAAACGCTTGTTTTCCTGTATCTGGAATTTTTTACGTAGAGAGTGGTTTTTGTTGATCGCCGTGGTGGCGATCGCCCTTATTGTTTTGCTATTTGAACTGCTCTGATGCGATGTGCCGTCTAACTATTTAGAATACTTATAAAATAAGGTTGTCTTTGGTGGAATAGTGATTGGGGAGTATTTTTGGCCACATCAAAAATCTCGATTAACTACATCCTATGAATTGGTTCACCAGCCTTCTGACCAGTACGCTTGGCAGAAAAATGATCATGGCCCTTACCGGCCTCTTTCTCGTCTTGTTTTTAGTAATTCACTTAATCGGCAACCTGCAGCTTCTGAAAAGCGACGGTGGCAACGCGTTTAATGTATATGCCCAATTTATGGGGCACAACCCTCTTATTCAGACCGTTTCGATCGGAAATTTCGCCTTCATTCTTATTCACGCCATCTGGGCATTGCTCCTCACCCTTCACAACCGCCGGTCACGCGGCGAAGTGGGCTACGCCGTCAGCAATAACTCTTCCGCATGGATGTCGCGCAGCATGGGGATTCTGGGAACACTTATCCTGATCTTCCTTATCGTTCACCTTCAGGGATTCTGGTTCCAGATGAAGTTTGGAAATGTGCCTTTTGTCACCGTTGATGGAAAAGATGTGAAAGACCTCTACACCGTGGTGGACGCCGCCTACCAGAACATCGGCTTTGTGGCCCTCTATGTGTTCAGCATGTGTGCGTTAGGCTTTCACCTGTGGCACGGCTTTGCCAGCGCGTTCCAGACACTGGGCTTAAATCACCTCAAGTATAACCCCATCATCCGCTTTGTGGGAAGGGCCTACGCCATCATTGTGCCGGCACTATTCGCCATCATTCCCATTTGGATGTACCTGAATTAAACTTCTGACAGGCAAAAAAAGTTAGAGCATGGACACAGCCCGTGTCCCGATCAAAAAAATAAACAGACAGATGAAATTAGATTCGAAAATACCGGAAGGACCGCTGGCCGAGAAATGGACAAAACACAAGTTTAACCTTAAACTGGTGAACCCGGCCAACAAGCGCAAGTTTGATGTGATTGTGGTGGGCACAGGCCTGGCCGGCGCTTCGGCTGCCGCCTCTTTGGGAGAGCTGGGCTATAATGTGAAAGCATTCTGCTTCCAGGATAGCCCCCGTCGTGCACACAGCATCGCCGCACAGGGCGGTATCAACGCAGCAAAGAACTATCAGAACGACGGTGACAGCGTGTATCGTTTGTTCTACGACACCATTAAAGGTGGCGACTACAGAGCGCGCGAAGGCAACGTGTATCGTCTGGCCGAAGTGAGCGTGAACATCATCGACCAGTGTGTGGCACAGGGCGTGCCCTTCGCCCGCGAATATGGCGGACTGCTGGCCAACCGTTCATTCGGGGGCGCACAGGTTTCAAGAACCTTCTATGCCCGCGGACAAACCGGACAACAGTTATTGCTCGGTGCCTACTCGGCCTTGAACCGCCAAATTGCCAATGGCAAAGTGACGATGTATACCCGCTCCGAAATGCTGGACGTGGTGCTGGTAGACGGCAAAGCGCGCGGCATTGTGACACGCGACCTGGTGACAGGCAAGATTGAATCGCACGCGGCCCACGCCGTGTTGATTTGCACCGGTGGCTATGGCAACGTATTCTTCCTCTCTACCAACGCCAAAGGTTCGAACGTTACCGCGGCCTGGAGAGCGCATAAGAAAGGCGCCTTGTTTGGCAACCCTTGCTATACACAAATTCACCCTACCTGTATACCCGTGTCGGGCGATCACCAGTCGAAGCTCACGCTCATGTCGGAATCGCTGCGCAACGACGGTCGTGTGTGGGTGCCTAAGACGGCGCGTCCCGGCCTCAAGGCAAAAGATGCTGCCAACATTCCGGAAGCCGACAGAGACTACTTCCTCGAAAGAAAATATCCATCGTTCGGAAACCTTGTTCCCCGCGACGTGGCCTCGCGCAATGCGAAGCAGATGTGCGACGAAGGTCGCGGCGTAGGCTCGGGCCTGGCGGTATTCCTCGACTTCTCCGACGCCATCAAACGCGACGGTAAGAAAACGATCGAAGCAAAATACGGAAACCTCTTTGACATGTATCAGCAGATCACGGGCGACAACCCCTACGAGATGCCGATGATGATCTACCCCGCAGTTCACTATACCATGGGCGGACTTTGGGTGGACTACAACCTCATGACTACGGTGCCCGGCCTCTATGCCCTGGGCGAAGCCAACTTCTCCGACCACGGTGCAAACCGCCTCGGCGCCAGCGCGCTGATGCAAGGGTTGGCCGACGGCTACTTCGTGATTCCCTATACACTCGGTGACTACCTGGCCGGACTGTCGCCTGAAAAAGTGACAACCGACCGTCCTGAGTTTAAGGAAGCGATTGACAAGGTGAACGGCACCATCAACAAATTCCTCTCCATCAAAGGCAAGCGCACGGTAGACGAGTTCCACCGCGAGCTTGGTCTCACCATGTGGGAATTCTGCGGCATGGCCCGTAACGAAGAAGGTTTGAAAGGCGCCAAGAAAAAGATTCAGGCGCTGAAAGAAGCTTTCTGGAAAGACGTGAATGTGTTGGGCGGCTCGCAAGAGTTGAACCAGGAACTGGAGAAAGCCATGCGTGTGGCCGACTTCATGGAGCTTGGAGAATTGATGGTAGACGACGCGTTGAACCGCTCCGAATCGTGTGGCGGTCACTTCCGCGAAGAATCACAAACACCCGATGGTGAAGCACTGCGCAAAGACGATGAGTTTGCCTATGTGGCCGCGTGGGAATACAAAGGCGAGAACCAGCAGGAAGTGTTGCACAAGGAAACCCTGGTGTTTGAAAATGTTAAGTTGACTCAAAGAAGCTATAAGTAATATGAAGATTAACCTGAAGATTTGGCGCCAGAAAAATAAGGATACTAAAGGTTCCTTTAAATCATATGCGTTGGACAACGTGTCGACCGACATGTCGTTTCTGGAAATGCTGGATGTGCTCAACCACGACCTCATTCACAAAGGCGAAGAGTCCGTAGCCTTCGATCACGATTGCCGCGAAGGCATTTGTGGCATGTGCAGCCTCTACATCAATGGCCGTCCGCATGGACCGCAGCAAACCACCACGTGTCAGCTGCACATGCGCTCGTTCAAAGATGGAGAGACCATTGTCATTGAACCGTGGAGAGCGAAAGCCTTCCCCGTCATCCGCGACCTCGTGGTAGACCGCACAGCTTTCGACCGCATTCAACAGGCGGGTGGCTATGTGTCGGTGAACACCGGCGGCGTGCCTGATGCCAACGAAATCGCGATCTCGAAAAAGATTGCCGACGAAGCGTTCGACTCTGCAGCCTGCATTGGTTGTGGTGCCTGCGTGGCCGCCTGCAAAAATGCATCGGCCATGTTGTTTGTGAGCGCCAAGGTGTCGCAGCTGGCCTTGTTGCCCCAAGGCAAACCCGAACGCAAAGAGCGTGTAGAGAAAATGGTGGCACAAATGGATGCCGAAGATTTTGGTGCCTGCACCAACACCGGCGCCTGCGAAGCCGAATGTCCCAAAGGCATCAGCCTCACCAACATCGCCCGCATGAACCGCGAGTATTTCTCGGCCATCACCACATCGTATGAAATCGAACTGAAGGGAGGAGACTAGTTCTTAGTCTTGAGTATTTAGTCCTGAGTCTTTAGTATTCAGAGCACAAAAAAACACCGTCCATTTTGGGCGGTGTTTTTTTTTTGTTGAATAGTACTAAAAAATACTAAGGACTAAATACTCAATACTAAGGACTAAAACTACTCACTCTTGCACGTGCTCACACCCAAACGTCCTGACGACACATCGCCGGTTGATTTGCCGATGTTGCCGGCGGCGAGAATGATGTCGCGGTCGGGGCCGGAGGCGGCCAGGTGCACCTTGATGCAGGCGTTGAGGTCAAGCAATTGTTTGTAGGTTATTTTCGATTCGTCGGCCAGTTGCAGCAGGGTGGTTTGGCTGGTGCCGTTGGTGCCGGTCACCGGGTTGAGCTGGGCTGCCACAGCCGCGTCGGGAGATGCGATGTTGCCCAGGTGAAGGTGCACCGGGAATTGGGCCGTGCCTTCGGTTCCCGTGAGGGCCATTTCGATGAAGGCGGTGCCGTCTTTCTTTTCTTTGAAGGTGGCCGTGCCACTGATGTTATAGGTAGAGCCCGCCTGCAGGGCATAGACGGTTTCATTGCCCGTGAAGTCCGACACAGCGGTTTGTTCGTTTTCGCGGCAGGCCGACAATAGCGTGCCGGTTGCCAGTATCCCCAAGATCAACTTTTTCATAGCCCCTGTTTCTTTGATTATTAAAGGTAAATATTTTGTTACATTCTTCACTATCGCGGCACCAATCCCGTTAGATTTGTCGGCCAGCCAAAGTTGGCACGGAAGTGGCCATAAGTGTTAACGTAGTCCGCTAATAGTTTATTTTGTGAAACGATTCTTTGCGATTCTCATCGTCCTTGCCGGTTGCAGCCCCAAGGTTCAGCCGCCCGACCCGGAATCATTAAAGCCCTCGTGGCTTAAAACTACCCCCTATCAGGACGGATTTTATACCGGCATTGGCCATAGCGTGAAAGACGGAAGCAACAACTACATCCAATCGGCCAAGAAAAGCGCGCTCGACGACCTGGTGTCGCAAATCAAAGTGAACGTGTCGAGCACGTCGGTGCTCAGCCAGCTGGAGCTGGACAAGAAGCTGACCGAACAATACGAACAGATTATCCAGACCACCGCCGCCGACGAGATCGAAGAGTTTGAACTGGTGGACGCCTGGGAAGACACCGGCAACTATTGGGTGTATTACCGCCTTTCGATTGCCCGCTACCGCCAGATCAAAGAAGAACAAAAACGCAACGCCGTGCTGCTGGCCACCGACTATCTGCAGAAAGCCCGCCAGGCCGAAAAAGTCGGCGACCGTCTGCCCGCCGTCAGCTTTTATTTTCAAGCCTTTCGGAGCCTGGAGAAATACCTGGGCGAAGCCATACGCGTAACGGTAGACGACAAAGAAGTGCTGCTCGTGAACGAGATTTATGCGTCGCTGCAAAACATACTCGACAAGATCAACATCCGCGTAACACCCTCTGAAATCACACTGAACCGTCGCGTGAATCAGTCAACGCAAACGGTGAGCGCAAAGGCTTCTTACAAAGATACCAGCAAACCTGCCGCCGGAGTTCCTTTATTCGCCGGTTTCGAAAAAGGCGCGGGCGATGTGTATCCCACCTACAAAGCCGACGATGCGGGCCAGGCAAAAATTCTGCTCACCAAAATCGGCTCCAAAGACCTTGAACAAACCGTTGGCGTGAAAGTTGACATCGACGCCCTGAGCGGATCGAGCAGTTCGCCCATCTATGCCCTCATTGCCAAAACCCTGAACGTGCCCCGCGCCCAAGTGGAGTTGAAAGTGCAACGCCCCATAGTTTACGTGACGGCCGAAGAGCGAAGCCTGGGGCAACAGAAAGCCGTTTTCCAGATCACCAACAAACTGAAAAACCTGCTGGCCAACAACGGCTTCGAATTTACCGAAGACAAGAAAGCCGCCGACCTCTGGTTCGACGTGCGTGCCGATTCGGAAAAAGGATCTGTGACAGGAAGCATCTATGTGACCTACCTGACAAGCGTGATCAAAGTGTCGGCCGTGAAAGAAGGCAAGGAGATCTATGCCACCACGCTCGACCGCATCAAAGGCTATGGCCTGGACTACGACAAATCGAGCGTGGATGCTTATAACAAAACCATGGAAACACTGGAAAAGGAACGCATGAACGAATTGCTGAATACCGTGCTGCAATGATGTTTTGATGTGGGAGGGGGGCTGAACGCCGGCTTTGCCTTGTGCGGTGATGATGCGGTGAAAGAATGAAGCGCGTCGTTAAAGACTTTGGTATTTAAATTGTAAAGTATAACTTAATAAACTAAATAAAACGTGAGAATATGAAACGAATCACCTATTCTACCTTGATGCTGGTTGCCCTTGGGGGCGTGTTTCTGGTTGGCTGTAAGAGCAAAGAGAAAACACCCAAAGGCGAAACCGAAGTAACCGTTCCGTGTTCCGGCCCTGACTTTTTTACGTCGAGCAAATTTTTCCGTGCAAACTCGATCGGTGAAAGCCAGGATCAGGTAACCTCCAAAAAGAAAGCGCTTGCCAACGCCCGTGCCGAACTCGCCGCCAGCATCCAAACCACCGTGAAGGCGGTGACCGACAACTACACCAACTCGCGCGAGATGAACAACAAGGAGCAGGTGGAAGAACGTTTCGAACAACTGAACCGCGAAATCGTGGACCAGAAACTCACGGGCATCAAAACCATCTGCGAAAAACTGATGCGCACCGACAACGCTACCTACAAAACCTACATCGCCATCGAACTCTCGGCCGAAGACCTGGTCGCTACCTACAACGAACGTCTTTCGAAAGACGACCGGTTGAAGATCGACTACGACTACGAGAAGTTTAAGGAAACCTTCGAAAAGGAAATGGAAAAGATGGGCAGCAACAACTAAGCGTCCTTCCAAAAACATAAAGCACGAAATGCCTCGGTAAATGCCGGGGCATTTTGCATTTTAGCAGGGCTAACGAATTGCACTATGGCCGGCTATTCAGGAACCCCCCTCATCAAAAAACTCGGTGTGAAAGCAAATACCACCCTCTACGCCTTTCGCGCCCCCGACAACTACGACCAACTGCTGGGCCCGCTACCCGAAGGCGCTATGCTAAAAGCAAAGCTGACAGGCTCCCTCGATTTCATCCACCTGTTTGTGAAAGAGCAAGCCGTATTCGAAAAAGAATTTCTACGCGCACAAAAGGTCCTGAAGAAAGACGGTATGTTATGGATATCCTGGCCGAAGAAAGCATCGAAGGTAGCAACCGATCTGGATGAGAATATTATTCGCGACTTCGGGTTGGCCAATGGGTTAGTGGACGTGAAGGTTTGCGCGGTGGATGAGGTGTGGTCGGGATTGAAGTTTATGTTTCGGTTGAAGGATCGGTAGGGCAAGTCGGAGACTTGCTGGATGATGGGCACGAGTCGGAGACTCGCGCCAGTACAATTGTTTGATAGTTATGATTTGATAGAAGGTAGATAAGTGTTGTAAAAATGAAAGTTAGGTACAAGGACTATGTGATTGAGATCATTGATGATCAACTGTACACTTTGAATTCGACGGACAATTTCACGTCGTATGCCGTTGAATACTTCGACGGAAAACCAAATTCGGATCGGGTATACGCAACGTCTAAGCACGGAATAAGAGTGGAGAAAGAGAATCGTGAGGTGGCCAGTGCAACTTGACCTGGAAACGTGTTTTTCGACTCAAGCTTCAAGGAGGATTTCATAGTTCATGGTGAACTTCAAATAACCAGGATTGACATGGCGGGGAATGAAAAGTGGCAGTTCTCGTCAATGGACATATTTGTCAGGCCCGATGGAACGGAGTCCATGCAGTGGATGGGCAACAAAATCAAGTTGATAGATTGGGAAGGCTACGAGTATTTACTCAATGAGGATGGCTAAGAGATCAGATGAATTTAGTCTTGCGTCGATGGCTGATACAAAGCTGCGACGTAAGTTTTATCAAGTTGCAGCACCGTAGAATTTCACAAGTTCATCTGCCGACACGATTCGTAAAGTTTTGTGCACGCGAATAAAAAAGGAGGCACACGCCTCCTTTTTTATTCTGAAAAATATTCTTAGAAAACAATCCCTATCTACCAACCACCAACTTAAACTTAACCGCCCGCTGATCAATAACCGCATCAATCACATACATCCCCGGAGCCAACGTCTCCGTAGACATATTCAGTTTGTCTCCCGCAACATGGTAGTCAACGTTCACGGTTTGTCCGAAGCTGTTGATGACGGTGAGCGATTCAAAGATAGAGCCGTTCAGGTTTACGCTGGTGTTTCCAAAAGCAGGGTTGGGATAGAGGGTGAAGTCTTCCTTCGTGGCGTTGGTTCTCACCATGCACAAGGAATGATAGGTTGCTGTTCCGTCGTAGTCAACTTGCTTCAGGCGATAATAGAACGTTCCGTTGCGGGCGCTCATGTCCACGTAGCTGTAGTGTTTTTGATCGAAGCTGTTTCCGCTGGCTTTCACTTGGCCCACGGTGTTGAATGTTTTTCCGTCGGAGGTTCGTTCCACATCAAAGTAGTCGCTGTTTTTTTCGGTGGCAGTTACCCACTTCAGTTCGGCTACGCCTTCGGCTGTGAGGCCGCAATCAAAGCTCAGCATTTCTACGGGCAGCGGATTGCCGTTGTCGGCTGTGCCCAGGGTGAAGGGGCCATAGACCGTGGAAGGTGATGCGTTGATGATGGTGCCGGCGGCCGATGTGCCGGTAGTGCCGCCGTTGCCCTGGTCGGCCCACAGCGATCCGTTCCAGGCGGCCACGCGCAACGAAGGAACGGTGCCCACGGTACCGCTGTTGCTGGCCCAGCTAAGGGTCACGTTCACTGTGCTTGTTCCGGTGGTGCGGTTCAGCATCCAATACTCCGCGTTGCTCACGTGATCGAGTGTGAAGGCGCGTTGGGCATTGGGATAGGTGCCGATAGGAGAGGTGTTGAAATACTGCGCGGTGAATGCATCGGTGGCCACGGCCGGTGACGAGATGGAGATGGGTCTGTAGAGCGTGCCCTTGCCCACGGGGAAGGTGAACGCGTTTGTGCCCACCTTGGTCACGTTGCCGCTCACAAAGCTGCTGTTGGATGCGCCCGAAACAGTGCCCCCGTTCAGTATGCGAAGCGTGCCGCTTTGGGTAACGATGCCGTTGGTGAATGTCATGTTGCCCGACACCTGATGTATGCCCGACGTCATGGTGATGCCGTTGGTTTTGTTGATGATCAGGTTGTTGAAGGTTTCGGCGTTGGTGCTGGTGATGGTGTTGCCCGCGCCGGTGCCCACAAAGCTTATCGATCCGGTGTTGGCCACATACGAGCCCCCGTTGTTCCAGTTGCCGTTCACATCGAGGTTGAAGGCGTTGGTGGTGAGGATCCCGGCCGGGATCAGGTTGGTGAAGGTGCTGGCCGCAACGGCGGGGCTGATGGTGATGTTGCGCACCACGGCGCCGCTAGCGTTGATGACGGGCATGTTTTGCGGACCTGCTGCCGGAATGATTACGTCGGTGGTTGCCGTGGGCACACCGTTGCACCAGTTGGCCGCAGAGAACCAATCGTTGCTTGTGCCGCCTAACCACACCGTGGTCCCGGCCGTGGGAGGAATGAGCGTAAACGCTACCTGGAGAAACGAACCACCCGTGCCCTGCTTCAGTTGCCACTCCACGGTGGAGTTGGCGTTCAGCACGCCGGTCCACACGTTGGTGTGCACGTCGCAGCAGCCGCCCGTGTGTTGCGCCACCTGCACACCGTTAATGAACAGCAGGAAGTCGTCGTCGTGTCCGGGAACATCCAGTTGATAGGTGCCGCAGGTGAAGCCTGTGCGTTTGAAGCTGAGGCTTATGGTGGTGGCGTTCATCGTGCAACCCAGCCATGCGTTTCCGTTGGTGGCATTTGCTGTTGAAGGTGCCAGGCCTGTGCCCCAGCGTGTACGCGTATCAAAATCCAAACCGGTGGCACCGCTGCCGTTCTCGGTATAGTAGCCCTGATAGCTTGTGCCTATGGTGGTGGAGTTGAAGCCATACACATTCCACGTGCCCGTGGGAAAGGTGGAAACGGTGGCCAGCGGAATAACGGTGATGGTTGATGTTGCGGCATTGGAAGCGCAGTTGTTCGAACCCGTCACCGTATAGGTCGTAGTGGTGGTGGGCGTGGCTACCACAGAGAAGCCGGTGGTGGCGCTAAGGCCCGCCGCAGGACTCCACGTGTAGCTCGCAGCACCACTGGCCGTTAAGGTGATGCCCGCCGTGGGGCAGATGATGGTGCCAGAAGTAGGTGTCACGGTGGTGTTGGGAACGGGGTTCACGGTCATCGTAAAACTCCGGGTCACCGAACATCCCGTGGTGGCGGCGTCGGTCAGTGTGTTGATGACGGTGTAGGCTCCGCCCGGCGTGGCGGCCGTGGTTTGAATGGTGGGAGCAGAGCCGGTGTTGCTCGGTGTGAACGTGATGGTGGGATCGGCCGGACTCACGGCCCACGAATAGGTTGCGCCCGCCAGTGCCGACGTGGCACTGAGCACGGCACCCGTGCCTGCACAAACCACGATGTCGGTGTTGAGCGACTGAGGCCGCGACGCAGAAGCCGCGAACGACACTTGCAACTGACCAGGGCCATTAAAGTTGATGAGTTGGAATTCTACCGTAGACGTGGGGCCGAGAAATCCTGTCCACACGTTGGGCTGCAACACGCTGGTGAAGGCGTTGCGTTGAAACACCTGCACGCCGTCAATAAGCATGGTAAGGTAGTCGTCCTGGTAGGGGATGTCGATCTGATAGTAGCCACATGTGAAGTTGGTTCGCTTGAAGCTCATGGAATAGTTCGTGGCAGGAACGGTACAGCCCGAATAGGCCGAGCCCGTGGTTGCATTCGCTATTGTGGGACCGCTGGCGGGTGCCCATCGCGTTGCCGTGTTGAAGTTCAGCGTGTTTTCGGAATAGTAGCCGTAGAAGTCGGTGAGGTTGGTGCTGTTATACGTGAACACGTTCCACACACCGTTTCCAAAAGCCGATGGCGATGGCGAACCCGGAATGGTCTGCACGGTCACCGTGCTGGTGGCGGTGCCATTGCCTCCCGGCGCCGCACAACCGTTGTTGCCCACCACGGTATAGGTAGTGGTGGAGGGTGGGTTGGCGATGACCACATTTCCGGTAGTGGCACTGAGTCCCGTGGCAGGCGACCAGGTGTAGGTGGAGGCGCCGCTGACAGACAAGGTTGACGTAACAACGCCGGAACATATCGTTGCCGGCACGGTGGTGAGGGTGAGTGTAGGCGTGGCGTTAGACACCGTCACGGTTACGTTGCCCGTTACGGAGCATCCCGTGGTGGCGTCGGTGCCGGTCACGGTGTAGGTGCGTGTTGTGGCGGGTGCGGCCTGCACGCTGGCACCCAATCCGCTGGCCGGTGTGAGGCCGTTGGTGGGTGTCCATGCATAGCTCAATGCCACGGGTGCGCTCACCGACAGCGTGGCCGGTGTGATGGGCGCAGAGCACTGCACAATGTTGGGCGACACAGTCAACGGGTTGGCCGCGGTGTTGAAGCTGGCCTGCAAATAGCCGGTGCCCCCGCCGTTGAAGAGTTGAAACTCAACTGTAGATGCATTGTTCAGAAATCCTGTCCACACATTGGTGTGCGCATCGCAGCAGCCCACGTGGCTGAAAACCTGC
Source organism: Chryseolinea lacunae (assembly GCF_016735595.1). GTDB lineage: Bacteria > Bacteroidota > Bacteroidia > Cytophagales > Cyclobacteriaceae > Chryseolinea > Chryseolinea lacunae. Next base: position 24,798 of record NZ_JAERRB010000005.1, on the reverse strand, counting down.
GTGCCGTTAATGAACAGGCGTATATCATCATCGTGGGCGGGGATGTCGATCTGGTAGTAGCCGCACGTGAAGTTGGTTCGCTTGAAACTCATGGCATAGTTTGTTGCCCCCACAGGACATCCCGCGTAAGCGGAACCCGATGTTGCATCGGCTGCGCCTGGACCAACGGCGTTGCCCCAGCGATTGCGCGAGTCAAAGCTCAGGTTGTTTTCGGTATAGGTTCCCACATAGGTGTTGTTGGTGATGGGAAAAGCATTGCCGGCATAGGCATACACATTCCAGGCGGTTGTTCCGAACACATTCGGATTGCCCGCGCTGGCGTTGATGGTGATGTCTGTTCCGTTGCTCGCGCCCAGCACCCCCGTGCCCGGGTTGGAGCTGACCACCCGAATGCGATAGCCTGTGCCCGCCGGTGTGCCGCCGGGAATCGTGGCCACAATAGTGCCCGAACCCGTGGCCTGCAATGTGCCAAGCGTGGTGGGTGAAGCGAAGCTGCCCGTGGGGCCTGACAATTGCGCCGTGAAGATGTTGTTGGCCGGTGTGTTGGGAAACGCGCAGGCGCTTTGAATGGTATAGGCTACGTTAAACACCTGGCCCTGACAAAACGAAGTGCCCGTGAAGGTGGGCGCGTTTATGCCCAGGGCATTGATGGTGATGTCGGCGCCGTTGTCGAGACTGGTAACGGCCGGGTTAGACGCCACCACACGAATGCGATAGCCCGTGCCAAAGGTCGTTGCCGGTGGAATGGTAACCGCGAAGTTGCCGGGCGCGGTGGCGTTGGATGTGCCGATGGTGACCGGCGACGCAAAGCTGCCACTGGCATCGGAGAGCTGCGCCGTAAACGTGTTGCCTGCAATGAAATTACACCCGCTCACAAACGTATAGCTCAGCGTGAATGTGGCACCCGCGCAATAGGTAGTGGCACCAAAGGTCGGCGCGTTGAGGTTGATGGCATTGACGGTGAGGTTGGCACCGTTGTCGGGGCTGATGAGCCCGATGCCCGGGTTGGAGCTGACCACACGGATGCGGTAGCCGTTGCCCGGCGTGGTGCCCACAGGTATGGTGGTGGCGATGGAACCCCCGGTGTTTGACGTAACTGTGCCGATCACCGTGGGGCTCGAGAAAGCACCAAAGGCATTCGACAACTGCGCCGTGAACACGTTGGCCGACGGCGTGTTGGGAAGCCCGCAGGCATTCAGCAAGGTATAGTTCACCGTGAGCGGCTGGTTGGGACACAACGTTGTGCCAATAAACGTAGGCGCATTAATGCCGTAGGCACTCACCGTGAGGTTGGCGCCGTTGATCGCGCTGGTGAGCGCAGGGCTGGTGCTGGTGACACGCATTCTGAAACCTGTTCCCGGCGTGGTGTTGCCGGGGATGGTAACGGAAATAGTTCCTCCCGCTGTGGAGGCCGAAGTGCCGATAACAACCGGCGCAGCAAAGCTCCCCGCCCCATCCGAAAGCTCAACATTAAAGGTGTTGCCCGCCCCGAACGCACAGGCGTTGCTGAGGTTGTTGGTGATGTTATAGCTGGTGGCCAAACAAAAGGTTGTGCCCGTTACGGTAGGGGCGTTGAGCCCGGGTGCGTTAATGGTGAAAGTACCGCTCACGGTGCCCGTCACCACCGGATTTGAGCTGACCACCCGAATGCGATAGGCCGCTCCGGCGGGTGCAGCCGATGGAAGCGTAACCGAAATGGCACCCGCTGTGAGCGACGCCACAGACCCGATGGTGGTGGGCGTGGTGAAGCTGCCCGTGTTGTCGGAGAGTTGCGCCGTGAATGTGTTGCCCGCGCCAAAGCTACACGCGTTGGGAAGGTTGTTTGTGATGTTGAACGTAGCACCCTGGCAAAACGGAGAGCCCGCCACGGTGGGGGCACTGATGCCAAGCGCACTGATGGTGAAGGCGCCGCTGTTGGCACTGGTCACTACCGGGCTGGAGCTGACCACACGCATAACATAGCCCGCGCCCGCTGCCGTACCCAACGGAAGGGTCACGGAAATGGCACCGCCTGTGACTGACGAGACAGAACCGATGTTAACGGGCGCACCAAAGGTTCCGGCCGCGTTCGACAGCTGCACGGTGAACGTGTTGCCGGCCCCAAAGTCGCAGGCGTTGGGTAAGTTGTTTGTGATGTTAAAGGTAGTGCCTGCGCAAAATGGCGTACCCGTCACGGTAGGTGCACTGAGGCTAACGGCACTGATGGTGAAGGCGCCGCTGTTGGCACTGGTCAATGCCGGGCTGGAGCTTACCACCCGCACAACATAGCCCGCACCCGCCGCGGTACCCAAGGGAAGGGTCACGGAAATGGCGCCGCCCGTCACCGACGAAACAGAGCCAATGTTAACGGGCGCACCAAAGGTTCCGGCCGCGTTCGACAGCTGAACCGTGAATGTGTTGCTGGCCCCGAAGTCGCAGGCGTTTGCCAGGTTGTTGGTGATGTTGAAGGTAGTGCCCGCACAAAACGGAGAGCCCGTCACGGTGGGAGCACTGAGCGCGGGTGCTGTGATGGTGAATGCAGAAGATGATGCGCTGGTGATGGCCGGGCTGGAGCTGACCACACGGATCGCATAGGCGGCACCTGCCGCCGTGCCCACAGGCAGCGTCACGGAGATGTTGCCGCCCGTTGTGGACGACACAGAGCCAATGTTAACAGGTGCACCAAACGTTCCGGCCGCGTTGGACAGCTGCACGGTGAAGGTGTTGGCCGCTCCGAAGCTACAGGCATTTGCCAGATTGTTCGTGATGTTGAAGGTAGTGCCAGCACAAAACGGTGAGCCTGCGACGGTGGGCGCACTGAGCCCAAGTGGCGTGATGGTGAACGCCGCAGACGACGCGCTGTTGAGCGCCGGGTTGGAACTGGTGACGCGCACCACATAGCCCGCGCCCGCCGCCTGTGTCAGGGGGATGGTTACGGCCAGTGATGTGGCGCTGTTGCTGCTCACCGATCCCAGTGTAGTGGGCGCACCAAAGGTTCCGGCAGCGTTCGACAGCTGGACGGTGAACGTGTTTCCCGCCGTGAAATTGCTGGATATGGCCCAGTTCACGGTGATGGAAGAACCGGCACAATAGGGGCCAGCGGTTGAAATGGTGGGGGCGCCTGTGAACGTTTGAGAAAAACAAAGGGCCGAAGAGAAGGTGAAAAAAAGGGCAACCAGATTACGAATCACGTTGCCGCGAGTGAGCGATGAAGTCATTAGGTTTTGTAGGGTTTGGGCTCGTCTACAGTTCCGCAATATACCAATAAATTTTATTGCAGTGGTAGCATCGTTGGGTTTGTCGGTGTTTTTTGTGGGAGATACGGTGTGGAATTATTTACACAGTGTGCGTGTGTGTGATCTCTGATCGAGCACGCTCACACCCTTAATCCCTGAAGCACAGGAAATGCATTGGCCTTGGCAACGTTTGAAAGGCGAGCCAGTTTTAATAGCGGTTGCTGAAGCAGAAACAGAGAACTTATCCGGATGTTTAGGGCGCATGGTGAAAAGTTTATTCCATGCGGAATAAAGGCAGGGTTGGTGCCAGGCCTATGCCCGCCTGATAGAAATCGATAACTTTAGTTTCATTGGGATGCTCCATACCCCATCCTTTCAGCAATTAAAAACAGGATCAAACAATGTTTAATCGTGTCTCAAATTTCAGAACTGATAAACTAAAGCCAATTATAAAAGTCGCCGGCTATTGGGCGTTGTTTCTTATCGTATTAATCCCTTTCTTGATTCAATCCGGCACTATCTTCTCAACGCATGTTCACCGCTTTGCCGTTGGTGTTTTTGGTTCAGCTTTGGCTTTGTTTGTTACCTGGATCTTTTTGAGATCGGAGCGAAGTTCTTTCGCAGATTATGACCTGATTTGGAACCGGGCACATTGTTCAGGTTTATTGCAGGGCTATTAACAGGCGTGGCCAGTATCGCCCTAATCATGTTGATGTTAGTGCTATTGGCCGGACTTGACATTCAGAAAAATCCCCAACCCCGAGACCCCTGCATTTGGTTCTGGTATTTGGCCATACTTCCGGCGGCATTTATGGAAGAAATTGCTTTTCGATCATATCCTCTGTTAAAACTGAAAAGGACCATGGGGCTATGGCCGGCCCAGCTCATAATTTCGGTTGCGTTCATTCTTTATCATATATCTCTGGGGTGGAGCATCCTCACCGCTTCACTGGGACCTGGAGTATGGGCATTTGTATTTGGAATAGCAGCAATCAGATCTAAGGGCATTGCACTACCCACAGGAATTCACGTGGGTTTAAACCTAACGCTTTCAATACTCGGGATGAATCAAGGCGTGGAATCATTGTTCGTAACGTCGCAGAACGACAACGTATCCAATTCAATTTTTAACTTGCTTACGAGAGTCCTGGTTTTATCGGCAGGAATATTTCTTACAGAATGCTTTATTCGAAAATCGAAGAATGAGAACAGAAGTAGCGAAATACGTTTGCCCATGGCCGACAATGCCGATTGAAGAATTGTAGAAGAGACGTGTAAGGTCTTTCTTGGCGAAAGGACCTTACACGTTGGTTCCTGAGTATGACGTTACATTGATCCGTGTTTGACGAATCGCATTTAGCCTTACCGAACTGTGATAGTTCCTTCCACACCTTCCTGAAATGTTTTTCCCGAAACGGCCGATGCGAGAATCTTGATTGTCGACACCAGCTTTCCATCTTTGGTGTCCCAATAAAATCCTTGTTCGGGTGTCACTTTAATGACCGTTACACGGGGGTCGTCTTTGCCTTCGTGGAACCATGCTTTGGCGATGTCGGTCCATAGCTCGTCGATCTTTTGTGGGTCGCGGGTGATGGTGGCATGGCCGTAGATAGACAGGAATTCGTAGTTCGAGGTGTTGCTGATGAAGAGTTGCACTCTGGGGTCGTCGGCGATCTCCTGATTTTTGTCGCTGTCGGAGGCGCTGAGAAACCAGAAGTTTCCTTGGTCGCACACTTTCTGAATGCCCATGGGGCGCGTGGTTAAGGGAAGCTGCGTGAGCTGTGTTGTGAAGAGGCAGGTCGATTCATGTTTCACAAGTTCTTTAAACTTGTCGATGGCCTCTTCGTGGGTAAGGTTTTTTATTTCCGATGCTTCGTTTTTCATGATGTTTGTGTTTAGTGTTTGAGAAATATCTTCTCAAAATTCATTCCGGCTCAGCAGGGCGATTTTGTTTAAGGGATGGTTTGATGCGCGCAGATAAACATGCCCGGCGTTGAACAGAATAGGATGCGAATGCCACACGTGTGGAGATTGTTGCAGGGTGGCGTTGATGTTGAAAGGGGCGTGTGTCAAATTAACATCGAAGGGCTTATGGAAGGAGACACCGCGTGAGGGGTGGAAGAGGAAAGCCCACAGCGAAGGGCGGGAGGTGCGGTGGGGCGAGGACTTGCAACGGACAACCGACCCGACGGAGGAGGGGCACGCCCACCGCGCTGTTTGTTGTGAAGTTCTGACACCGCGGCGCCGGTGGTGCGATGAAAACTGTTTTTTGACACACGCGGAAACGAATTGTTTCGCGACCACGTTAGGGATGCTTATGACGGCAGAAGGCCCGACGGAGTTTCAGGCGAGACATTGGTCGAAAAGGAGAGGGGAGAATTCCCTTGAAGCATTCGATTGCAACGCCTCCCGAACGACTGTTAATCCATAAGCCCTACATACCCTACAATTTAAATAGATTTTAATTTGATTATTTGAGGCGCGTAGCCTACTTTCGTTGGAACGTATGAAGAATGTGATGACCATTATGCCGAAGAAGATCAATACAGCGAAGTGTTGCTGTAAACATTTTCATGTAGAGGCAGGAGCATCCGGTACGTAAGACACAGTAGAAACTGAAAACAGAACAACATACCGAGCCTTTCCTGCCACAGGAAAGGCTCTTTTATTTAACCACCATACCAAACGAACAACCGCTCAGAACATGGAAAGCTTTCGCTCAGAACTAGAAGACTTGAACAACCCCATCGTTGCACGCGACATCATTGACCTGGAAAAGAAAATCAGGCTCTTCCGCGATGGAAAGATAGACAGTGAAAAATTCCGTGGCCTCCGGTTGGCACGCGGCATCTATGGGCAGCGCCAACCCGGCGTGCAAATGATCCGCATCAAACTGCCCTACGGGCGGCTTACCACCAAACAAATGCGCCGCATCGCCGACATCTCAGACGAATATGCCAGCAGCACCCTGCACGCCACCACACGCCAGGACATCCAGATTCACTTTGTGAGCCTGGACCGCACACCCGAGCTGTGGGCCAAACTGGAGAAAGACGAAATCACCACCCGCGAAGCCTGCGGCAACACCGTGCGCAACATCACGGCATCGCCCACCGCGGGCATCGACCCCAAAGAACTCTTCGACGTGTCGCCCTATGCGAACGAAATGTTTAAATACTTTTTGCGCAACCCGATTTGCCAGGAGATGGGCCGCAAATTCAAAATTGCTTTCTCCAGCAGCGACGACGACACCGCCTACACCTTCATTCACGACCTCGGCTTCATTCCCCGCATCGTGGACGGCAAGCGTGGTTTCAAGGTGGTGATTGCCGGTGGCCTGGGCGCCAACCCCTATCTGGCACCGGTGGCGCACGAGTTCCTGGAAGAAGACCAGATTGTGCCCTTCACCGAAGCTGTGTTGCGCGTGTTCGATCGCTATGGCGAACGCAACCGCCGCATGAAAGCACGCCTCAAGTTTTTGCTCGACGACATCGGGCTCGAAGCCTTGCTGGCGCTGGTGCAGGAAGAGCGACTGGCCATTAAAAACAAAAGCTACGCCATCAACACAGAGGCGTTGCCCGACCCGGTAATTCCCGAAGAGCTGGCTGGCGGCATTGCCGAAGTCACCGATCAAAAGAAATATGAGCAGTGGCACGACACCAACGTGTTTGAGCAAAAACAGGAAGGCTTCTTTGGTGTGAATGTGAAAGTGCCGCTGGGCAACTTCACGTCAAACATGGCGCGTTCGTTCTCCAGCATCGTAGATCAGTTTGCGGCCGACGAAATGCGCGTCACCATCAACCAGGGCTACCTGCTCCGCTTTGTGCGCGGCGAAAACCTGAAACACCTCTATCTCGCACTCGACCGTTTGGGATTGGCCGAGCCCGGCTTCGACAGCGTGGCCGACGTAACGGCGTGCCCCGGCACCGACACCTGTAACCTCGGCATCTCGAGCAGCACCGGCATTTCGCTGGCGCTCGAAAAAGTGGTGCGCGAAGAGTTTCCCGACCTCATCTATAACAACGACATCAAAATCAAAATCAGCGGTTGCCCGAACTCGTGCGGTCAGCACGGGTTGGCCAGCATTGGTTTGCACGGCAGCACCATCAAAGACAAGCAAGGCAAAGTGTTGCCCGCGCTGGTCGTGTTGTTGGGCGGTGGCAAACTGCAGGGCGGCGATGGCATCATCTCCGACAAAATCATCAAGATCCCCAGCAAGCGTGGGCCTGTGGCGCTGCGCTATCTGTTGGGCGACTATGAAGCCAACAGTCTGCCCGGCGAATATTATCACGACTACTTTAAACGCATCGGCAGAAACCACTTCTACCAATTGCTGAAACCGCTTGGCGACATCACGGCCACAACGCCCGATGAATATATCGACTGGGGCGAAGACCACAACTTCATTCTGCACACCGCCGTGGGCGAGTGCGCGGGGGTGATGATCGACCTCGTGTCGACATTGCTCTATGATTCGGAAGATAAATTGGGCTGGGCAAAAGAGGCTTTGGATCAGGGCATGTATGCCGACTCGATCTATCACAGCTACAGCGCATTCATCAACACGGCGAAAGCATTGTTGCTGGGTCGCGATGTGAAGCCCAGCACACAGATTCAGACCATACTCGATTTCCAGAAACTGTTTGTGGAAACCGGCGCGTTTGCCTTCGAAGGCAACTTTAAAGAACACGTGTTGCGCATCAACAAGAACGAACCTTCCGAAAGTTTTGCGCGCACCTTCCTGGCCGACTCCACGAAATTTATGGCCAGCGTTTCCACGTTCAGAGCGGAAGAAACGGATGGTGGAGAAAAAGAAACAGTGAAAGTCGCTGTAGCAAAATGATACCAACCGTGCTCACATTTGGCAAACCACCACGCGTCACGCTGGTGGGAGCAGGACCGGGCGATCCGGAACTGCTAACCTTGAAGGGGCTGATGGCGCTGAAGGCTGCCGACGTGGTGCTGTTTGATGCACTGGTGTCGGAAGAAATTCTGTCGCTCATACCCGTGGGGGTGCCGGCGTTTTCGGTAGGGAAACGTGCGGGCGCGCATTCGCACAGCCAGGACGAGATCAACGAAATGATTGTGGAATATGCCTATGCCTTTGGCCACGTGGTGCGGCTGAAAGGCGGCGATCCGTTTGTGTTTGGCCGTGGTGCCGAAGAAGTGGCCTTTGCCGAACTGCATGGCGTGACCACCGCCGTGGTGCCGGGCATTAGCAGCGCGCTGGCCGTGCCAGCAAGCGTGAACGTGCCGGTGACGGAGCGCGGCGTGAGCGAAAGCTTTTGGGTGGTGACGGGCACCACAAAGTCGGGCGACCTGTCGAACGACATTGCCCTGGCCGCACAGTCGTCGGCCACGGTGGTGATTTTGATGGGGCTCAATAAAATTGAATCCATCATGCAGCTGTTTGCACAGCATGGCAAATCGGAAACGCCGGTGGCCGTGGTGCAGAACGGCACGTTGCCAAGTCAAAGCATGGTCACCGGCAAGGTGAACGACATAGTGGCCAAGGTAGCGGCGGTGGGCATTGGCTCCCCGGCCATCATGATTGTGGGCGAAGTGGTGCGGCATGCCCGTGCACTGACCGACCTCACGCAGGAAGTAGTTACACAGTATCAATAAAATAAAACATCCCCATGGAGCGCAACAACCTTTTCCCCGTTTTCCTGAAACTGGAGTCGCTCGACACCCTGATTGTGGGCGGCGGCAACGTAGGACTTGAAAAACTATCGGCCATTCTAAAGAACAGTCCCCTGGCAAAGGTGACGCTGGTGGCCCGTACCATTCAGGATTCTATAAAGGAACTGGCCAAGGCGCATCCGCAGGTGAAGTTGTTTGAGCGCAATTTCAAGTTGTGGGATTTGTGGGACAAAGACCTGGTGTTGCTGGCTACCGACAACCGCATTTTGCACGAAGCCATTCAGAAGCTGGCCCGCACACGACGAATTCTGGTGAACGTGGCCGACACACCCGACCTCTGCGATTTTTATCTCGGGTCGGTAGTGACCAAAGGCAATTTGAAAATCGGAGTGTCAACCAACGGCAAGTCGCCCACGGTTGCCAAGCGCATACGCGAATACCTGGACGAAGCCATCCCCGACGATACGAATGTGTTGTTGGATAACATGCAGAAGATACGCAACCAGATTAAAGGGGATTTTAATCACAAGGTGAAAGTGTTGAACGACATCACCACCACGTGGCTGGAAGATGCCGCGGTGGTGAAGTGAGAAGCACCAGCGTGTGAAAATATGAAGCGAGATGCAAGGATTTGTGTCTCGCTTTTTTTATGCGCGATGGGTGTTAGTCTCTAAGGTCTTTGCGCAGATATTTCGCGCAGATGGGGCACTCTTGCCAGTGGTGGCCGCGGGCGGGGCAATATTCGCGGCCATAGTAGATGATCTGGAGGTGGGCTTTGTTCCATTTCGATTCGGGAATGAGGCGCTTCAGATCTTTCTCGGTTTGCTCCACGCTTTTTCCGTTTGTCAAGCCCCAGCGGTAGGCCAGGCGATGGATGTGTGTGTCTACGGGAAAGGCGGGCACGCCAAACCATTGCGTCATCACCACCGATGCCGTTTTGTGGCCCACGGCCGGAAGTTCTTCCAGCCCTTCGAACGTGTTGGGCACCTCGCCGTTGTATTTGTCGATCAGGATTTGTGAGAGGCCATGTATGCCTTTCGACTTCATGGGCGAGAGGCCACAGGGTTTAATGATCTCGCGAATTTCTTCCACGCTCAGCTTCACCATGTCGTAGGGATTGTCGGCCTGCTTGAAGAGGGTGGGTGTGGTTTTGTTCACGCGCTCGTCGGTGCATTGTGCCGAAAGCAAAACGGAGACCAGCAAGGTGTAGGCATCTTTGTGATGCAACGGAATGGGCGGCTCGGGATAATAGTGATCGAGTGTGCCGAGAATGTCGTTTACTTTTTCTGCTTTCGTCATGGTGATGCCGCGCGTGTGTGCCAGGGGTTGAACGGTAGTGGAAATGCTTTACGGGTAGAGCACGTATTTCTGGCGCATCAGTTTATACTTGTCCAGGTCGCTTTGCCAGGTGGCGCGGATCTGATCTTCGGAAAGGCCGTCTATGATTTGTTGACGCAGCGCCGGTGTGCCCGACCAGCGTTCGAAGTGTTTCACAAAAAAGTTTGCCTTGTCGGGATAGAGCTTATACATGTCGATGAGGTAGTGCAGGTCCACCCGCTTGGGCACGGGCACGTTGCGCAGGTCAAGGCCATAGCAGAGTTTGTTTTCCTGTGGCGGGTCGGTGGCCATGCCGGCAATGTCTACGGGCGTGAACTGGTAAGGGAGGGTTTTCAGGTCGGGGTGGCCAATCACCTGGAAAGGTGTTTGTGTTCCGCGACCCAGGCTGATGGGCGTGCCCTCGAAAAAGCAGATGGATGGATAAAGGCGTACAGCCTGGTCGTTGGGCAGGTTGGGCGATGGCTTCACGGGCAGCGAGTAGGCGTCGGCGTGTGTCCAATGCTTGAGGGGCACAACCTCCAGTTCGCATTTCTTGCCACCTTCCAGCCATCCTTCGCCATTAATGACCCGAGCATATTCCCCGGTGGTTAATCCGTGCACAATGGGCACAGGATGCATGCCTATGAACGACTTGTATTCCATCAACAGCACGGGGCCGTCTATGTAGGAGGCGTTGGGGTTGGGGCGGTCGAGCACAATCACCTTCTTGTTGTTTTCGGCGCAGGCTTCCATGAGGTAGTGGAGCGTGCCCACATAGGTGAAGAACCGGATGCCCACATCCTGGATGTCGAACACCACCACGTCAACGTCGGCCAGTTGTTCGGGGGTGGGCTTGCGGTTGTTGCCGTAGAGCGACACCACGGCGAGTCCCGTCTTGGGGTCCACGCCGTCTTTCACATGTTCGCCGGCGGCGGCGTTGCCCCGAAAGCCGTGTTCGGGCGACATAATTTTTTTGATGTTCACACCGAGTGTCTTCAGCGTATCGGCCAGGTGTGTTTTGCCCACCATGGCGGTGTAGTTCACGACCAGTGCCACGCGTTTGCCGGCGAGCTTCGGCACCAGCACGTCGAGCTGTTGTGCGCCGGTCACCACCGTGGTTTGTGTGGCCACGGGTGTGGCGAGCGATGCGGCTTGTGCGGGCGTTTGTTTATGGCTGCTGCAATACGTGCTGTGTGCAACGATCAAGAGCAAGGCGATGACTTTCTTCATTATCGGATTCGGGCTGTTGATTGTGGTGTGTGGTTGTCTTATTTTGCAGGGATCATTAACGGCTGAAAAGTTAGCAATAACAGGTGAACCTTTCCTATTTCATATCCAAAAGAATAAGCCGCGAGCAACGGCAGGGTTTTGCATCGGCCATTCACAACATCGCCATCGCCAGCATCGGCATTGGTCTTGCCGCCAGCATCATTTCGTTTCTGGTGATGCACGGGTTTCAGGAAACGGTGAAGAACAAAGTGTATGGCTTTAACGGCCACATGCTGGTGACGCGGCTCACCATGAGCAACTCCACCGAAGAGCGGCCCATGAACTATCATGTGGAGCCCTATGTGCATCCGGAAAAATATCCGTTCGTGGTGCACATGCAGGAGTTTGCCCACAAACCCGGCCTCGTTAAAACCAAAGACGACGAAGTGCTGGGCGTGCTGCTGAAGGGCGTGGGCAAAAGCTATGACGTGAACGCCTTTCGCGACAACATGGTGGACGGCAAGTTTTTCGATTTCCCCGACTCCGGCTATGCCCACCAGGTCATCATCAGCAAGATCATTGCCGGCAAGCTCAACGCCAAAGTGGGCGACAACCTGGTGATCCATTTTTTTCAGAACCCCATCCGTTCGCGCAAGCTCACCGTAAGCGGCATCTATGAAACAAACCTCTCCGAATATTTCGACAGCCAGGTGATTCTGGGCGACATCCGCATGATTCAGAAACTGAACGACTGGTCAGACAGCCTGGCCGGTGGCCTCGAAGTTTTTGTGCGCGACACCGCCCCCGAGGCCGTGGAGGCCGATGCCTTTGCGCTGAGCGAAGCCATGGACCTGGATTTTAGTGTGGAACTGATCCGCGACAAATATGTGCAGGTGTTTGAATGGCTCAATCTCATTAGTCGACAGGTCAATATTCTGCTTTTTATCATTTTAACGGTGGTTTGCGTGAACATGATCTCCATAATCCTCATTCTGGTGATGGAGCGCACCCAGATGATCGGCATGCTGAAGGCCATGGGGGCCACCGACCGCACCATCCGGTTTGTTTTTCTATACAACGGCATAAACTTATTGGTGAAGGGGCTGTTATTGGGCAATGCATTAGCACTGGGTTTGTGCTTTTTGCAGGATCAAACGAAGATAATTAAGCTAAATGCGCATGATTATTACATGAGTTTCGTGCCTATCGCCTGGCATTGGGAAGTGATTGCGATGCTGAACCTGCTCACGTTTTTAGTGGTCACAATCGTGTTACTGATCCCTACCATTGTGATTGCCCGCATAAATCCCATTAAGGCCATCCGTTTTGATTAGTTAACAATATATTAAACTGAAATATTTTTCTATTTTTGTTACATAAGGAGCCCACCTTATCAGTAACGTTTAAAATGTTATGCAATTAAAATTCAAAAATCCAGTTAGGCCGGACCTAACAAACACGATTCAGAAGCGAAATCGTAGACTTCAGGCATTCTTCAATGCGAAGAATCTGGATGTGCGATTGCATGGTGACGCGCAAAATCCATTGATGGTATTGTGCGGATGCGTAGGCCTGTCAGCCTATGTTCACAACTTCGATCTTAGAATGTTGGACAAACCCAACCAAGGCGAAGTGATGAAGATTTATAAGCTGACGGAAATCATACAAGGAACGCGTGAAGAAGTGGTGGAATGGTTGCAGCAGTATCCTCAGATGCCGCTATATCGCATTCAGCACAGCGCAAGTAAGTTGTACCTCTGTGGCTTTAACTTTGTGGACCGCGAACAAAAACTGGGACGTTATCCCGTGTTTGCCCGCGAAGACTATCACATCTACAAACAGCACGAAGCCGCCGAGGATATTTTGAACATGCTCAAGGAAGATGGCTACGAAGTCGAAATCACCGAACCCGATCTGGAACTGGTGAAATCACACGTGGGCCCGATAACTTTTGTAGGGTTTCAAGAATAGCGAAGGATACAGATTGGTTTAAGAAGATTGACCTAACGGAATATACTTCTTAAACCAACTTTGTACGGTCATTTGAAGTACACCGAAAAAGGCTTCTTTAAAGATGCCCGCCGACATCTTCGATTCCCCCCGTGTGCGGTCGGTGAAGATGATGGGCACTTCCTCCAGTACGAATCCGTACTTCCAGGCGAGGAATTTCATTTCTATCTGAAAGGCGTAGCCAACAAATTTTACCTGATCCAGCGGAATGGTTTCCAGCACTTTTTTGCGATAGCAGAGAAAGCCTGCCGTGGTGTCGCGAATGGGAATGCTGGTGATGAGGCGCACATAGCTGCTGGCAAAATATGACAGGAGCACCCGGCCAATGGGCCAGTTCACCACGTTCACACCCGTGGCATAGCGCGAGCCGATGGCCACATCGCTTTTGCCTTCTGAACAGGCCAGGTATAGATTGATCAGGTCTTTGGGATCGTGCGAAAAGTCGGCATCCATTTCCAGGATAAACTCATAGCCCTTGTCCATGGCATATTTGAAGCCCGTGATGTAGGCCGTGCCCAGGCCAAGTTTGCCGGGGCGTTTCACCATGTGAAGTTTGTGTTCGGTCTGGTTGTAGTAGGCTTGCATCTGCTCCACAATCTCGGGCGTTCCGTCGGGAGAGTTGTCGTCTACAATGAGGATGTGAAATTCTTTGGGAAGAGCAAACACGGCATCGATGATCGCGCGGATGTTGTCGCGTTCCTTATAGGTAGGGATGATGACAATTGCGTTGCTCACGGAGATAGCCTAAGTTGACAAATCTAAAAAAAGTCATTAGTTAAACAATCGTTTCCAAATCCTGGTTTCCGATTTTTTGATTACAATTAGATGAATGCGCGCATTTGCTCGACTAATGCGGCATGAGCGTCAAAAAAAGTAGAGATCCGCAATGCAAATTGAGTTGCGGTGATGGTGTTGCAGCGCGTGCATCCAGTTTTTTCGCTTCCTTTTCGGGCGCGCGTCGCGCTGATTTTGGTAGTGTCCAGGCATTTTCGGCAATGCCCTAGGCGGAGCGTTATCTTCTGTTTTGAATAACGACATGCCCGTGCAGGCCTGAACCAAACGCAGTGAACATAAACTTTCACCTGCGCGGACTCGGGAAGGAAACACGTTCCACAATTTTTGTTTCGGCCCTTATCGCTTACACCGCTTCGGCTTCCTGGAGTTGGCGTGATAGTTTTTGTTGAAGATCGAAAGGCACCGACGAGAAGTCGGCAAAGTTTTGGGTGAACCGTGCGCGGCCTTGCGACAGCGAGCGCAGCGTGGTGGAATAGCGATCGAGTTCGGCCAGCGGTGTTTTGGCTTTGATGACCTGGTAGTTTCCTTTGCTGTCCATGCCCATAATGAGCGAGCGACGTGTTTGCAAATCGCCCATCACTTCGCCCATCACATCTTCGGGCAACATAATCTCCACGTCGAAGATCGGTTCCAGCAACTGGGGTTCCGATTTGAGGAAGGCATCTTTGAAGGCCATCATGCCGGCAATCTTGAACGAGATGTCGTTAGAATCTACGGGGTGCATCTTGCCGTCGAACACCATCACGCGCACGTCGCGCACATACGATCCGGTGATGGGGCCTTCTTCCATTTTCTCCATCACACCTTTCAGAATGGAGGGAATGAAGCGGGCGTCTATCACGCCGCCCACAATGCAGTTGTAGAACACCAGTTTGCCGCCCCACTCCAGGTCAATCACTTCCTTGCCGCGCACGGGAAACTCCGTGGGGTCGGGCATGCCGTCTATGAGCGGTTCCACCTTCAGGTGCACTTCGGCAAACTGCCCCGCACCACCCGATTGTTTTTTGTGACGATAGGTGGACGTGGCCGACTTGCGAATGGTTTCGCGATAGGAGATGCGCGGACTTTCAAAGTCTACATGAAGCTTGTATACATTTTCGAGCATCCACTTGCACACCGCCAGGTGCAGTTCGCCCTGGCCCGACACAATGAGTTGTTTAATTTCTTTGGAGTAGGCCACCATGAGCGTGGGGTCTTCGTGATGGATTTTGTGAAGCACCTCGCCAATTTTTTCGTCGTCGTTTTTGCTGAGGGCAATCACGGCGGTGCGGATGCGGGGCTCGGGGTAGGTGATGGGCTGCAGCGTGACGTCGTGGCCTTTGGCGTGCAGGGTTTGGTTGGTGTATGTGTCTTTCAGTTTCAGCGTGGCGCCAATGTCGCCGGCCACCAGTTTGTCTACAGGGTTGCGTGTTTTGCCGTCCATGATAAAGAGCTGGTGAATGCGTTCAACGGCGCCCGTCTGGCTGTTCACCAGTTCGGATGCCGTGGTCACTTCGCCCGACATCACTTTAAAAAACGACAGCTTGCCGAGGTTGGGTTCGAGGTGTGTTTTGAAAACAAACAGCACGGTGGGTTTTGTCTGGTCAATGGGCAGTTCGTTGCCGTCGGTGGTGCGTTCGGGTTTGGCATCAACGGGGCAGGGGGCCACGTTGTCTATGAAGCCCATCATGCGGCCGGTGCCCATGTTCTTTTTGGCGGAGGTAACAAACACGGGAAACACATCGTGGTGAATCATGCCCAGGCGCAGACCTTCGCGCATGTCGTCTTCGTCGAGGGTGCCGTGTTCGAAATATTTTTCCATGAGAAGCTCGTCGTTCTCGGCGGCTTTTTCTACCAGCGCGTTGTGGAGGCGATCGGCTTTTTCTTTTTCGTTTGCGGGAATGGGCAGCTTCTCGGGTTTGCCGCCTTCGGGAGGAAATTTATACATCACCATCTTCAGCAAGTCCACAATGGCGTTGAAGGGTTCGCCCTGGTTAACGGGATATTGCATTTGCACCACGGCGCTTCCAAATCTTTCCTGGAGCGATTGCAGGGCGTTGTCGAAGTTTGCGCGGGGGTGGTCAACCAGGTTGATGGCAAACAACACTGGCTTCTGAAATTGGTCTATGTAGTCCCAGATCAGTTCGGTGCCCACTTCCACACCGTGCTGGGCGTTGATCACCATCACACAGGTGTCGGCCACGCGCACCGACGAAATCATTTCGCCCACAAAGTCGTCGAAGCCCGGGGTGTCTATGATGTTTATTTTGTAGTCACGCCATTCGGTGTGCATCGATGAAGCGAAGACTGAGTTGCCGCGCTCCTGTTCAATTTCGTGAAAGTCCGACACCGTGTTTTTACCTTCGATGGTACCCCTCCGGTGAATGATGCCGGCTTCAAAAATCATGTCTTCGGCCAGCAGGGTTTTGCCGGCCTTGGGCGCACCCAACAGAACAATGTTCTTGAGGTGCTTTTCGTCGTAGATTTTCATGAGCGTTTGGTTTTGATCGTCGCATGACGTGCGGTGATGCAGAATGCAGCAGACGGGAAAGCACACCAGAGAAGCACTTCATAAGGCGAGCGGTTTAGAAAATCGGAAATGAGTAGGAATGTGTATGGAAGTTAGAACAAAATGGAGGAAGAAGAAAGCAAAAACACTATTTCCAATTCTTTGTTAACTTGTTGCCCGGTTTCTGACCCTACGTGTGAAACCCTCAATTTTTAAACACACGATTAACCACCATTAACGATTCACTATGAAAAAGAACCTCATTCTCCTTTTCCTGTTTGCCATCACGGCCATCACCTTTGTTCATGCCCAGGACTTTGAAGGCACCGTGGCGTGGACCATGAAAATGGAGGTAACCGATCCGCAAATGAAGGCACAAATGGAAGCGGCCGACAAACAAATGAAAGACCCCGCCAACCAGGCCAAGATGAAGGAGATGGAAGCCAAGATGGACGACCCCCAATTTAAAGCCATGCTGGAGTCGAACCCCCAAATGAAAGCGCAGATCATGAACATGATAAAAGCCGCACAGGGCGGTGGCGGCCTCTCGGCCATGATACCCAAAGGCATGAACATGAAAGTGAAGGGCACAAACTCCATCACCAGCATGGACGGCGGCTTCATGGCCCACATGTCTATTCTGCACAAAGGCGACAAAGACATTACCTACAGCCTCGATCGCGAAGGCAAAACCTATTCAATACTGCCCAAATCGACCGACGACAAAACGCAGGAAAAGGTGGATGTGAAAGTGACCAAGACATCCGAAACCACAAAGGTGCTGGGCTACACCTGCACCAAATATATTGTGAAGGTGACCCCCAAAGATCCCAACGAAAAGATGACCGCCATGACCCAAAACATCTGGGCCACCACCGAAATTAAAGGCATCGACTTCAAAAGCCTGGCCCGCCAGCGCATGGGCAACTCACAACAAAACATTTTCTACGAACAGATAGACGGCGTGCCCCTCAAGATAGACATGACCATGCCCCAGGGCAACATGGAAATGCTGGTGACCGAAATCAAAAAACAATCCATAGCCTCGTCAGAGTTCGACATTCCCGCAGGCTACAAGGAAGTGGCCCAGCCGAAGTACTAGCAAGGCGCTTCACCAAGTTTTTAAAAGAAACAGAACCGGAGTTATCTGGTTCTGTTTTTTTTATGTCATTACACAAAGCCACACGCCGGCTTGTAGTCGTTTGTGTCCGGATTGTAGTTTTTCGTCAATGAGATGTCTGACATATGTGTAGTTTAAAAGTGTTAAGAAAATCCACACCATTAAAACACAATCACATATGAAGAAGAACAAAGCATTTCTTGGAGTCATTGTTTGCTTAACGGTTTTGTTAGCGATCATGAACATCAATCGCAACAACACGGTGGCCAATATCGGATGGTATGCTACGTCGAGGCTTGGGGGAGGCGAGGGCGCTCAGTGGGCTGTTGCGGGCGCCGTTGGCTATGGCGGCGGATTGGCCGGTGCGTGGGCAGGCGCAAAACTTGGAGGGCTAATTGGCTCGGGCGGCGGTCCGGTGGGTGCTGTCGTTGGCGGCATGGTTGGAGCGGGTGTTGGGGCATTGTGAAACCGACAGATACGCGCCTGTTCCTTCACCTATTGTAACGGGCTTCCGCCGACGCAATGAATAGAATATTTCTCATAACAATGCTGCCGTCGATAATGCTGGGCATTCGGATTTTGATCGACTATCTAGTGGTCTTTTTTAAATTCGTGCACGGCAAACGTATCCAACCCGGAAATGCATCCTTCCGATTTTCGTTTCGCGACACATTTTTTGAGTGGATATTATTTTCATTGTTCTTCGCTGCCCTTCTTTATGTTTTGGTTCTACTGGATAGAACGCACACCGGGCAATTATCGGTTGTCATGATTTTTGTGCTTGTAGCAGCCGCCTCGCCCATCTATGGCTTTGTTATTCAGCCTATGCTAAGCCTATTCATTTACAAAGAGACCTACCGATATATTGAAGAAACCAAGGCCTTGGAGCAATGGGTATTGACAACGTTTAAGATAAAAGTAAATATCAGACTACTGGATAAAGAAGTCGTGAATGCCTATGCTACAGGTGTGATACCTTTTTCAAAACTCATTATTCTGGGGAGGCCGCTCTTCGACGGTTTAAGCCAAGATGACATCAAAGGGTTGATACTGCACGAACTCGGGCACACCGTCCGTCATCACCTTCTGGTTCTTTACGGCATCAACGTAGTCACGTATTCCATCGGCGTGGTTGCCTCCTACTATCTATTCCCACTTTATGAGACCACCCCCTATGCAGGGCTTTTCGTGTTTCTTCACGGCGCAGTTTTCTATGGTTTATTAATGGCCTTAATACCCGGGCTGGTGCAGCGCCGCATAGAGTATGCCGCCGACAAGTTTGCCGCTATCCATGCAGGCGCAGCCTACGCGACGGCCCTTACAAATCTTAACATTCTTTCTGAAGGAGGCTTGATGAAAGGGGGGCTTAACTATCCATCATTGAAGAAAAGACTAGCCAGAATTCATGAAGTATATTGATGCCAGGGATTGCCGGTACATACTGGTCGGAATTGCATTTTGGCTCCTGGGTATGATGATGGCTTATCCTATAGATGCAGAAAGACATGCATATTTTCTTAGGCCTCCTAACCATCATGCCAAAATCGATAGTATTGATTTTGGTATGCTACATATCAACGGAAGTGTTTTTCTGAGCATCGTAGCCAACAACCTACTGATAGGTATTCTGGTCTCTGCCGGAGGATTTCTTACCGGTGGCATTCTAACAGCAGCAGTTTTCACCTGGAATGGTTTCATACTCATGCTCACAATAAGAGCCCTTAGTCAATGCCAGGATGAAAGTATTGTTGAACTGTTTGCCTTTCATGGAATCTTTGAGATCAGTGCCTTTTTGCTTTTCGGCACGATTGGCTTCCGAGGCTTTTCGTTCTGGAAAAACCTTATAGAGAAAGACCCCATGCCCCCCGCGGTCTTCATAAATTGGAAATTTGCCCTGCTGCCCACCCTCTTGCTAGTCATCGCTGCCACTATTGAGTATTATATGATAAAAACGAACATACGATGAATGAAATTTCCGTATCAGGTCTTGTCAAAATCATACTATGCTACAGTGTCGTCTTGTTTGTGTCAGGCGTCGTAAAGGTAGAGATACTGCTGTCCGTAGTTGACGAAACACTTCTTTATTCGGCCCGCGTGAGCAGCTACATGACATTGCTCATTACCGTATCACTTACTTTTATAACGATCATGTTTCTGCTGGGCTTGCCCTGGTTTGTTCTGCAATATATAAAGTCATCTCTTCCCCTGAAGACTTTCTTGCATGCCAGTCACTACTTCATCTACGCACTGGTGGCGAACGAGATATTGAAGATTGGTCTCTTGTTCATATTTCTAAAGAACGAAGCAAAAAGCATAACCATGGATTTTGATTTCCAACAGCAATTAACATCAACGGTGTGGTATCAATTGAATCGAACCCTTGACATTGCCGCTATTTTCATCTCAAGCTTTGCCTTTGGCTGGACGATAAAGATTGAAGCAGATCAGAATCGAAGCATCGACATAGTGCTCAGCACCGGCCTGATTTTCGCCATACTGTTCACCTTCTACATGGCCAATACCTGAAAGCAAGATTTACCCCTTTGCTATCTGACAAACTTCTTGATAGATCACTCCTCAAAACCTGCCAGGTTTATGTCGATTAAGTACTTCTTAAACTTCGATTTTCTTTCCTTAGCAACCCTGATTTCGGTGCCGTCGGCCATAACGACAAGGGAATGTTTGGGAACATATCTAGCCATGCAAGCAAGGTTAATCAAATATTTTGCATGACAGCGATAAAAATATTTGGAGTCAATTGTTTTCTCAATCTGCTTCACGGAACGCTTTGCAACGACAACCCGATTGGACAAAAGCTTTATCAACGTTACACCTGCCTTAAAACTCACAAATAGAATTTCAGCGTGCGATATTGATTCAATGGAAATGGGGGTTTGTATGAATATTTTTCGATCCATTAAACATTTGTAAAATCAGACAAGGGTAGTTTGCATGCTAAGCCGGTAAGTACTTGCGGCAAATAAAACGTCTTTCACTGCAAAAGCGCTTCAGTGGGGATAATGGAAACCGGATTATTATCAAAATATGTCCGGAATAGCAATTTTAAGCTCGATGATTTCGAAATACTCACTGCTAACCCTTCAACTCCTGCGCCGACAGTTTCAATACATTCGACAGCGCATTCACGTGGCGGGCCATGTCGTCGAAGTTCACGGGCAGGTGTTCATGTTCGTGGGTGAGGAAGACGAGGTAGATTTCGATGAGGGTGTTGCGGATGGCTTCGGGACTGTCGTGTTCGAACACGGTTTCGAGCAGGTCGATGACGGCCGGGGGAAGTTTGGTGTCGATGGTCATGGGGTTGATGGTTTGGTGAAACAAAACACTGCCCTCACACAACACATGTGCACAGAGCAACCAAACCCAAAGACGCGAGGGCACGGCAATATTCAGAAGAAGAAAGCGCGTGCCACACCACAGCAGGTTGTGAAGCATGTCGTTTCGGTTGTATTGTACAACGAAGACGTGTCGCTACCCATACGCCAGCAATAGCCCCGCAGGAAGCTGCCTGTTATAACTGCGATCAACATGAGCTTGAATTAGCAAAGACAAGACATGGAGGCATTTAAGGTCAAAGCCACCTTGACTTTTTTTCCGCTTGTTGCTGTTTACGGCCTATGAGGAAGAAATGAAAAAGTGTACTCATGCTGATTGATAACTTTGGTCAACCATTTTGGCAAGAGCGATTTCTTTTGTGGTGGTGAAGGTTTCCCAAGGCGTTCTTCCATAGCAATACTTCCCGGTGTGTGTCCGTTGCTCATTACTTCACCATAAGCGAATCCCTGTCGATTTTCTCTGGCGATGGATCTGGAAACTCAAAAGGTTTTTGAGTACCGACTTTATAGAACACGGTCTTCCAGGAACGCTCCTCGTCGAATAAGGTTGCTTTTGCATTGGCCTGAACAGAAATAGTATTACCATCATCGCTCAGCTTCCAAACCTCTGTTACGTAAACAAATTGTTGCTTCTGAGTATTTGTAGTAAAAGGAACGACAGCCACCAGGTGTACAATCGAGTTAACAGTCATAGTTTTTCCATCAGCTGACAGCTCTACGGTAAACTTCTTTCCTCTTTCCGGGCTATGATTAATTTCGCTTTGCTTACCATCGAATGTCAGTTTCTCCTGGCTTGTACCCAGTGCTGCGCCAGGAGATAGGTTCGGTACTTCTACGGTTAGAAAATCTGCCTGCTGTTCTATTTTCATTATTTTAGAGAGCATACGATCACCCCCGTTATATGTGCAAACAATATTTCCGCCCATACTTATCGACTCTTGGGATTTCCATTCGCCAGAAAAGTTAATTCCGGAGTCGGTACTATCTTTTTGCAGGCTTGTTTCGTTTTGTTCGTTACAAGAGGTATAAAAAATAAGTATAAAGAGCAAACCAGATGTGTATTTCATCATTTTCTCATTTTAGTTTCTATTCCAACAAACCTACAAGCCTTTGTGCTCGGCTTTGTAAATCGCTTGTAAAAAGATGTAAACGAAATGTAAAAGTTGATTGGATGGCAAAATTAGACCTATGTGCCTGCTTGAGAAAATAGCGCGACATTGCAAAAGTGGCTTGTTGACTTGATTGGTTCGAGTGTCGGAATGTTGGGCAAGGCAATGTGTGTGTTCAGAACCCCGTAACGAACGCAGTTAGGCTCTGAAGAACCCTCTGTCTATAGAAAACCAGCAATGAATGCAATTGGGCTCCGGCAGGAGCCACCTGATGCTATTAAATGCTCAAACGGAAAGCGACACATCACGCCACGAAGTGCGAACAAACCACAAGCAGATATTAGGAGCTGGCATGGGTGAAGCCTTCGCTGGCTAAGAGCAAGTTCTCACTCTGACCAACCCGACGTAACGATCAGGTAGGGGCCGATCTTATGCAACTGGAAAAATTCGAAATCCATGGAGATGTCAATGGTTTGTGTCTGCTGGTTATAACTGTTCACATACAGGTCTCTGCCATTTTTTTTGGCTGCATCAAAATTATGCATCTGGTTCAGGAACAAATAGCCTTGCACAAGCGACAGGTCGGGGAGGATGAGGATTTCGCTTCCGCCATAGCCATCGCCACCGTAGTTGAGGCACACGCCGTTGCCATAGACGACGCGATCGGTTTTGTATTTTCCGTGATCTCCTTCTTTTTCGCTGTGCGTGGTTTTGAACACACCAAAGTTACGTTCAAAATATTCCTTGGTCGACTCATTGGCGCCGTTGAGGCGTTGGGTTTTGCGCGGAGGAAGTTTGGAAAGGTAGCCGCCAAACACAAAGCCACTCTTGTTGCCATAGCGAATGGGAATGTAGTTGCCCACCAGATGAAACGCCGGAAATTGTTCTTTGCCGATCAACTGACCGGCAATGACCTCTTGCTTGGGAGCAGCGGGCTGCTGACCCTCCAGCACAATCACCTGGGTGCCATAGGGCAGTTGATCTGCCACTGCCCCGGTGGTCTGGCTGCGCACGTTGAGGCTGGTGTTAGACCACACATAGAGCGTGTCGCCTGCTTTGAAATAGTCCTGGGCTTTGGCGCCGCGACCAACAAGCATGAGAATGACGATGGTGATGAGCAAGCTGGGTTTCATAGAAAGATTAATGGATTGTGATTACGTTTTGGCGTGCGTGGTGTTTTGACATCTTACTTTGGTGAAGGGCCATATTCCACATAGTTCCGAAGCACCTTCTCTTCAATCTGCCCATTGGCATGGAAGATCACCTTCACGTTGCTGATGTTTCTCTCCGGAGGATCATCCCCCTCAGCATCGTATTGTGTAAACACATCGGTGCGCAGATAGGTGGAGTCGTTCACAAACTTGCCATCGGCTTCCTGAGCCACATCAACGTCGCCGCTTTGTTTGGTTAGTATGGCTGAGGCAATAATGGTGTAGAACCGGTCGAGGGTGATGGCGGAGACATAGGTGATGTTCTCTGCCTCGTTTGACAAGGTGATGCGTTTGGTGCCGCCTTTCATTTCGCGGAAAGACATGGCATAGCCGTGGAAGGGAATGATTTTTTTTAACGAATCGTTCACAGCAATGTTGTGCCCCCGAAAGGTGCTTGGCGAACTCCAGACAGCACGCAGGGTCGTGTCTTTGGGGAGGTTATAGACAAGTCGTTCTTTTTCTTTAAAGAGCGCCACAAACTCAGACACTGGCAGCGTGTCGTAGAGCAATGCAAGAGGAAGCGCATAATAGATTGCCGAACCCGTTTCGGTTGTTTGCGCGATGGTGTCGTTTTCCGCCTCGTGTTCGGTGGGCGGGGTGGGTGGTTTGCAGGCAAGGGTGCAGCAGGCAAGGAGCAGGGCGGGGGCAAGGTGGCGCATCAACGTGGCAGATAGGGGGTGCTGTTTCAAAGATAGGCGCCCCCACAACCAAAAACACGGCTCACCACCAAAAAATCTCAATACTCAATACTAACGACTCAAGACTTCTTTCCTTACCTTTGGTTTCTATGACCACAACACCCCACATTGGCCGCAACATTTGCAAGCTGCGCGAGCTCAGAGAAATTAAACAGGAAACCATGGCCGAAGAGCTGGGCATTAGCCAGCAGGCCGTTTCGAAGATTGAGCAGAATGAAACTATTGAAGAGGTGACGCTGGGGCGCATCGCCAAGGTGCTGGGCTTTTCGCCGGAGGTGATTCGGAATTATAGTGATGAGGCGGTGATTAATAATATTCAGAATAATTACGATCACACCACTCAGAACCACGGACCGTTCAATAATTGTCATTTCAATGATAAGATTGAGGAAGTTCTTCAGGAGAATAAGGCATTGTATGTGGCCTTGTTGAAGGAGAAGGATGAGAAGATTGCGTTGTTGCAGCAGATGTTGGATATGAAAAAGTCATCTTGATTGTCGTTTTAGGTGTAATAGCTAGTACTTGATCTGACAGTTGAGCTAGGGATTCCTTCCTACTAGGCAAAGGTAGCCACCGCTCCAAATAAGTCAAGGGCTTCGCGAGTGGCCGCGCAGAATCCTTCGCACGCCC
>NZ_JAERRB010000004.1 GCF_016735595.1 Chryseolinea lacunae | reverse complement strand
ACTTTTTCATTTCTTCCTCATAGGCCGTAAACAGCCGCAAGCGGAAAATAAGTCAAGGGTGGCTTTGGGCGTGCGAAGGATTCTGCGCGGCCACTCGCGAAGCCCTTGACTTATTTGGAGCGGTGGCTACCTTTGCCTAGTAGGAAGGAATCCCTAGCTCAACTGTCAGATCAAGTACTAGCTATTACAATTTAGTCTATCATGAATTCAAACGCCAAATCTCCAACGACAAATATTTATCGATAGCCAATGCGACTACCCGAGTTGTAATTTGTCGGTTTTGTGGCGTGTCTGGAAAGAAGTAAAGATCCCAAAACATAACTTAACCCCCAAACTGATGGCAAAACAATTGCGTTTCGATGTTGAAGATCGGGTCCACTATATTTTTGGCGCAGAAGGTGCGGAACATTATGTGGTCGTTGCCACACAAGCAAAGCCGCGTGTCAGACGTGGCGGCCCAGATGATGGCAAGCCTCTATATCCAGAAGAGGACAAAGACTATATAATCGTGCAGTATCCACTCTTGACCGATCGAATAAGCCCATATGTTCATGTAATTGACGGCGAACTGGATCCCATCCATTGATATTTCGATGTTATGATTAATTATAAACCTTAAAATGGCAATTCTGAACATATCTCTTGAAGACTTAATAATTGCTTACCGGAAGGCAAAGGTTGACGCATTCTACGAGTCCGGACATAATACTGCAATTTCGTTTGCCCTATATGAGACCGAACTCCTTGAAAATTTACGAAAGCTCAGATCGAACTTAAACTCGGGCGAGCATGATTGGGTTCAGCATGAAGATTTCGTGGGGTCTCACGCTATACTGTTAAAATCTGTTTCCAGGGAGGGTAAAGAGAAATCAGTAGTCTATTCAAATGCGAATAAGCGATGGTTTCCCGGGGATAAGGCTATTGTCGATTTCAGAATTATTGGTCAGCATTCTGTTGACTTTCACATCTTGTCCTCGCTCTGGATAGATAAAGTCGGATACCGCCTGGAGGAGAAGGTTTCGGAAAATAGTTACGGATGTCGTTTAAAACGTTCCGGACAAACGCCCGAATCATTTGTTAATGAGGAAAATAAGAATTCTGCTCCAAACAAACTTCAATTGGGTCACTTTAGAAGATACATTCCTGATTATAAGAAATGGCAGAGAAACGGTTTGAAAGCAATTAAAGATAACCTAAAGGAAGAACCCCGATTGGTGGCTGCAACTTTTGATTTAAAAAAGTTCTACCACAGAATCGATCCAAAGTTTTTACTTGATGATATTTTTATAACCGGTGTTCTCAAATCTACCTATTCTGAAGAACAGAAGGAATTGACAACATTGCTGGTAAAGGCCATCGAATTTTGGAGCAATCATATTGTGTTAGATGCTGGTATTCCGAGAGAATTTAAGGTTAACAATATTGGCGGCGTTCCGTTGGGGTTAGGGGCTTCAAAAGTCTTCGCTAATCTAATACTCATCGGTATTGACGACGAAATTAAGGATAAGCTGAAACCTGTTTACTACGGGCGATATGTGGATGACTTCTTTATTGTTTTGAAAGATAAGACTTCAGCTATTCAAACCAGCGACGATCTGTGGACCTACCTTTCGAGTGAGTTAGATTGTATTGGTCCGCCGCCTGAAGGAAAACTATTGGAGAATGTAAATTATGCCTGTCAATTGAATTTTTCGTCTAAGTCTAAGTTGGAGTTCGGTCGTGATAAGGAGAAGATATTCATATTGGAAGGCAGCTCGGGTGAAGTCTTGATTGATAAAATACGGAAAGATTTAGATGACAATAGTAGCGAGTGGAAAATGCTTCCCGATGCGGAAGAGAACCTTGATGACCTTACTCACAGCATCGTCACTTCCACTTCAGACGATTCTGAGGATACTCCAAGCTTGCGTAACGCAGATAACGTGAGTATTCAACGGCTAAAATTCTCACTTAGACTCAGAGATTATGAGGCAATGATTGGTTTAGCCCCCGAAGCCGTTTGGAGTGCTGGAATCGAGAACTTCTTTAGGCTTAGCTTTGAATTTGTCTTATCCGCGGAACATATTCCTATATACTATAAGTACTACCCTAGAGTTATTAAGCTAGCCATTAAGGCAGACAAGCAACACTGGTTCATAAGACTTTGGGACAAGTATCAAGAATCGTGGGTCTTTCTGGCAAGAAAAGTGGATTCTGAAAATGAACGTCAACTAATCGATAAAGCGCGGGTATATGCCAATAAGCTAATAATGGAGGCAACCTTAAGTTCATTGCCTATAGACGATCAAAAGACAGCAAAGAATTGGATAGACACTCTAAAAGAGATTGGTTTTAGTGATGAGATCGATGTAAAGTTACCTGAGAAACTGTTCTATGCGGATCTACATTCATTACCATTTAGAACGGTATTCCTCAATGAAGAAAGAAAAATACCAAGCGGCTGGGGGCAGGACGCATTCTCATTACAAAAAATTGGTAAGGAAATTGATTCTTCTCTCTTGTCAATTAATGTCAGAAAAACCTTTGTAGAAGAAGTTTTTAAAATTAAAGGAGAAAAAGCCACAAATGAAGCGTTTGTACCAAATGGTCTTTTCTTTTTTACTCGGCCGCATTCCTTGCTAGAAATTACCTACTTAATACCTGAATGGTATACAGATTCTCGGATTCATTTATTTAATTCAATTGCTTCAACTTTTGGTTTACCTCATGCACCATCGAGATTAGTGGAGCACAAGACATATTCAGAAGTGAATAAATTAATTGAATTACAAATCCCCACATTACCTAACGTACCTGTAAATCCAAGTTTTGCATTAACGAGTCTTGAAACAAAAAAAATCAGCTGGGATGCTGTTGTGACGGATGCTGGTGTTGAGCCTGACACCTCAAGGTATTCCCGGATATTTCAGCTAGTTAATGAAATAATTAAGCGGAAGGAGCGAATTGACTATGTTGTATTTTCCGAGTTATCAATCCCAAGAAATATTTTATTGTATCTAGCTTCGAAATTAAAAACGAGAAAGACGTCATTAATTGCCGGCGTTGAATATGAAAAGAAGTACTCTAAAAAGGCAACGAAACCAGACATCGTTTCAAACCAGCTATTCTATATTGTAAATACTCTTGCTAGTGGCAGATACGAACAGCTAGCTATAGTTCAGGAGAAAACATCTCCAGCAATTCATGAAAAAAAAGACCTAAGAGAGCTCGGCAAAAAGAAACTTATGGCTGGAAGCGACGCTAAATTTTTGATTAATCATGGTGGCTTCTACTTTAGCGGGTTAATATGCAATGATTTCTTGAATATTAACTATCGAAACGCTTTGCGAGGATATATTGACGCATTAATTGTTGTGGAATGGAACCAAGACACTGAGACTTATGACGCTCTTGTTCAGTCGTCAAGTAGTGATCTACATTGCTTTGTAATGCAGGTAAATAACAGAACGTACGGAGATACAAGGTCAAGAGCACCCTATAAAGAATCTTATATGAGAGACCAGGTACGGATTCGAGGAGGGGAATTCGATTATTTCGTGTTGCTTACACTCAAAGTTGATGATCTGCGAAAATTTCAGAGAATTAATCCTTCGCCAAAGAAGCCATTTAAACCTATTCCAACCGGATATAAGATTTTTAAGGGACGGAAGTAGAAGCAACGTTTGTTAGATTGAAGACAGAAACTACCTATACCAGTGAATTATCCACCCCACGCGACCATGATGGAGAATCCGAAGTGGCTGACTATCTCTTTCCGTTTTGCCCTGACCATCAATTTTCAGATCACGTGACACCCAATTCCGTCAGCATTTGACCAGAAACGAGTCTAGCAATCAAGGGGTTAGAGACATAGGCGAAGTTCAAGTCCTCAGGTAACTTTATCTGCTCACGCCCTCATGAAACAAAGTGGTCAACGGGGTCGGAATCTCCACAGTATGCATATGACACACAAAGCCGGAGACAAGATGTTTGTCGATTATACGGGAGAGAAACTGGAAGTCGTTGATCCGGCGAGTGGCGAACTGCGAATCGATGCGTAAAAAAAGAGGTACCTTAGCGGCAGAAAATAAAGAAAACGAATACTAAAAACAGACCATGATCAACCCAAATCCTAATACCGATCTTGCTCGAATTTTGATGTTAACTTTCACTATTCACTTTACCTTGAAAAGAGTTGTTCACCTTAGCTGAAATCTCCAATTAGCCACACAAGTTTTTGATTCATGATTTTGCCGGGCTGTTCCGTTTTTATGAGTATAAATATTTTGATCATTTCGAACCCGTTGTATCATCGGCGGGTTCATACGTTGCTAGCCAAAACATATACGGATTCATGCACTCGTCGGGATCTAATAGCATTGCTGGGCTCATGAACTCTCGCAGAGGAACAAGTTCAAATGTCCTATCCTTTAGCGAATTCTTAAATGCATCAAGCCTGTCCATAGCGCGAGAATCTGCCCCCGGCAGAAGTACGCATACCTGATCGGTTAGACCACTTGCAGTTAAATTCATGACAACCGCACTTATCCCGAGATTCTCGGGATGAGCGACAATATGAATCCCTTCCTCGTCAAATCCAGTTGGGCTCTGTATTATGTTTCGCTGCGAATAGATGTCTTTCTCCGGGAAGAGTATTTGTTCTCGGATCTTACTGAAATGCGTGTTAAAAATGAATGCATAACCAAGGTCAGCGAACCCCCATAGGTATGCTGCACGAATGATTGAAATCATATTTTTTCGCAAATCGCCTGCATTCCATCTAGCCTCATAACCCGCAACGCTTCCGGATTTTGCCGCATCATTAAATTGCAAAACGTGTTTTGGATTTGAACGCTTCGGATCAATCACGAAGGTGTATTTCCCATCGTTCCTGGTCATCATTGTACCATTAACAAACAACTTGTCGCCAAAACTTATTCGGGTATCCTTGACAGTGCCCAAAATTCCTAAGTTGAAGGCTTTCGTGTTTAAAACCTTTGCTTGCTGACTGTCAACCGCGCTGCCTTGTGTATTGTTACAGACCTTGCAGGTTAGGACTTTTCTTTTCCATTGTACTGACTCGGGAGGAACGTGTTCTTCAGTCAGATAGTTGCGGTTGTCATTGACTTCTAGATCTTGGATAGAAAACAAATTCTGACAGATGGGGCAAAGGTATTTACCTTTAAACGCTTCTGCCTTTTCGGGTAGCATGTGCCGAACCACGAGTTCTAGATTCGTGCTATATGTTTTGAAAAGATCCTCTTTTAGTCCCATTGGAAATTTGTAAAAATACCTGTTTGTTTTTCACAACGACTACGGCATCTGTGAATTACTTGCCGCAGGTTCGCTAGCATAGTTACCAGAGATTAACCGTTTGATAATATGGTTGCCCGGCATGTCGGCTCTGAGCCCGCAGCGCCGTGTTATCAACATGAAATTTATGCATATGGTTTCAAATTAGGTTTTCCGTTTAATCCCGAAATTGGTGTTACGATAGTAACCCTGCCTTGGAGACTTATTGTCATCTGATTTTTTTCCTAGCTATCACGGCACCCAAGGGAACTGTCGATCATTGTAATTGTAAATGGCGGTAATCAGATAATTACGGTGGTTTATTGATAATAGGGGTTAATTCGTTATTTTCACTATGTGTCCCAGTAGCAATGCTTATTGGAGAACAATGGACGTTGTTTTTAACCTTCTATCGATGTCGCTTCGAATTCCCATTGACTATAAAAAATTGACTGACTCCCCTTATTCAAGGGCCAATCAATCTTTTTTTAATTTCTCTAAGGCTGACACCCACGACTTCGTTCATGATCTGGTGCACGGCAATCCGACTTGCTACTTGATTTCTGGATATCGAGGCGTGGGTAAGTCTTCCTTTATCAAGAAGCTTGAAGAGGAGGCCAAAGGTAAATCCACAAATTCTCTATTTGTCTATCTCAATTTTGCCAAACACGAGCCGAAGTCGATACTGTTGAGAAAGCTTATTAGGAATTTTTATCTGCGATTAACAGATAGCGAAAACGATTCACTCTACTCGGGACTTGAAACAAATCAAGAGCTAAAAGTTCCGTTGGAACATTTTCATGAGCTGTATGACCGGACTTTTTTCGACGTATCAAAGAATTCCAATATCAAAAATACCAAAAGTCAAAAAACGATTTGGAAAATTGAGGCAAATCTGGCAAAAATTGCATCGGTCGTTTGCGGATTTGTTGCCTTTGTATTTTTGTCTTCGTCGTTAGATTTGAAGGTATGGCAAAGCTACATTGTTATTATATTGTCTGCTGCGTTTATGACAATGCCGTTCCTTTCACTCTTTGATTTTAGTAAAGTTGATGAAGACCATGAAGAAAAAACCAGCGAGAATTCCAGAAGCCAACTCTATGATGATGAGATTGCAGAATACTCGTTAATTAAGGTTCTCTCCTCTCTGAAGGATCATGTCAAGGTGATGTTCGTTCTGGATGAACTCGATAAGGTCTCGGATGACCGTTTAGTTGAAGATCTGATCAACGAACTTAAGCCAATAATGCTTTCCGGGCTTGCAAGTTTTATAGTCGTGGCCGGGCAAAACCTCTACTACAATTACTTTTCATCGCACACCAAAGACGATAGTCCGCTTTCAAGTCTTTTTGCTAAGGACCATCACATCCCTCTGCTTTCGCCTTCAGAATTTCGTTTACTATTTAAAAAGACCATTCGCACCGACGCGCGGGATTTAAGTGAGGAAGACTCCAAGTTACTAGACTCATTTGTTAGCTACCTAATATTGTCTTCAAAAAGGATACCTCGGAGATTCATTTCACTGATTCGCCAAAACCTGGTTTGGACGGACGATTCAGCTTACTTAGAGATAAGCAAGTCGAAAGAAGACCTTGAAATCTATTCTATCGTGCTTCAAAGCGTAGAAGATATTCAAAATCAGATGATTAATGCCGAGGGATATCCATCTGCCATATCAGATTACCTCAGCATGCAATTGCTACTGGAGTTGGATACCGTGATACATAACCATAATATTCCCAATTAAATCGATACCATGGAGAAGGAACGAAGTGCAGTCTCTCATCAAGCGACCGCGTTAAAAGAAAAATTACAGCCACTGGTCGAAAAATACGTAAACATATTGTTGGCTGACTTAGCTAAGAAGGGGCTTGTTGAGGAACTGTCGGATAGTGTAGGAGGCAGAATATTTAAACTCAGAAATAAGACTGGAAGCAACGTTATCCTCAATTCCGAAAATACACACGCTAGACTTGCAACAGAAGACATTTTGGACTTTCGAGATCTAGCCCAATCGTTATACTTTAATTTGAATGAAAAATTAGGTCCTGATCGTGAAAAAATTCCGGTGAGCCAAATCGTGGAAGAATTTCAAAAAGCAGGCGTGGTAAATATTCCGAACCTTGGTTCAACGCGGCTGCGGGACATTTTAGATAAAGGAAAACTACTTCTTAACGATACGAACTCTGACATTCAGAAAGAGGGAAGCGAACTTCTTGATATACAGAATAACTATAATTATTATGTAGGGGCCCTTTTGGAGTATTACGTGAAGGAGATTGCTCAGAAGGAATTTCAGGGTTTCAAATTTGTAGAACATCATAGAATCGGATCAACCGAGATTGACCTTTTAGCTCAAAGTGACATTAAGCATGAACCCGACGCCATATTTGAAATCAAATACCGAAGAAGAGCGCTCGGTACGTTGCGCGAAGATTTAATCAGCTCTTTTGAGAAGATGTCGCGTTATGACAGAACAGTCCAGAAGGATACATGCCTAATAATAATAATTTTTACTGACGAAGGCAGCGACGTTCTTGAAAAGATCAATTATAGATTTAGACAATATATGGAGGAGTCTTTCCCTTCATTCCGCGATCGAATATTTCTTAAGGCTCTGTATAGCAAAAACAGCCACTTGCTTAAGGAAGGCCTCAAAAACATCCATTCTCAAATTTTGAATTCCAATTCAACGACCTTTGAATTGGAGCTACGCTCTGGCGCCGAAAACCGAGGCATTGAGGGTGATGACCACCTGTTTGAAAAAGTATTCGATCTCAGGAAATTTCGTTATGAAATTTCCATTGAACCTCAAATGGGCATCCGGCATTGGCGAGTGGGGCTGCGGTTCGCCCAAGCGGCATCTTTTCCGCCCCGAGATAAACGGCACGTAATGAACTATCCTCTATTTCATGCCGAAAAGAATGCGAATTCTAAAGGTCTAAAAGTTTCATATTATGGTTTGACTGGTGGCCAGGAGTACACCAAGTCTACAAAGATATTGGACTATCGTGGGGATGCATTCACTTTTTTTGTTTCACTATCAAATAACGTTGCACGTATTGATATGGTTGATAAGAATAGAGATTCGATTCTGCCTGAGCCAATGTTAATATCAGGGAGCCCGTATTTTATGTTGTCGGCCTGGGCAGACGGGAAAAACCAATTTCATTTCAAAGGCCAAGTCAAAGAACAGGCATTAAAGTTATCTCAAGGGACAATTCAACTGGAGCCAAAAGCAAACCCAAAAATCATCTCGGTTGAGGTGCTTAGCGAAAACGATCACGCAATTGAAAATTGTCATATCGTTTTGCTTGCGGAAAATAACACGTTTCATGAAGGCTATACTTCAAGTGATGGTCGATTTCACTTTCAAATACCGGCGGAAACGAATTATGCAATCCTAGCTGCCCACCCGAATTATTTCTGCACAATTCTTGAGAAATTTGATAGTTCAAATGATATACTTGTTCGGCTACCTGATGATGAGGATGGCTCGGGGTCAATCATTTGTCCAAATGGAACGGGAGGTATCCCTGGGTTGGTTGGTGGATTGAATCCGATCCTTGACACAGAACTCCGAACCTATCTATATGCGGACAATATTGCTATAGATGGGGGCGCTCAACAACCAGTCCCTTTTGAAATTGATAAACCCTTGTTCCTTGAAGACAAACATGCAAATAAGAAGAGTGTAATCTTTCGCTTTATCAGAGGTAAAACGTCGGTTGTTGACTTTGTGTCTGTGTCCTAGTGGTTTCCAGGACCGATGGTGAGTAATGTTAAATGGCGCCGGGTGTAAATTTATTTGACCGCTTTCGGCTCTTTTCTAATGAACTCGGTGTTTCTGAAGGTTATTATTTTTTGCTGTCTTTTTGGTACTTAAGTTCGGATTTTCACCGGATTCCTGCCAAAAGACTTCGGCCTAAAACGGCACCTGCCCTACGGCCTTCCTTCCAATTTATTCCGATTCCTTTTGGCGTAAGGATTTGTAGCTGACCCAAACCGATTCTAGTCTCTCTATCTTCCAAATGATAAACCTAACTGTAAATAAATAGTACTACATTAACTGTGTGGAAACCGGTAAAATCTATCTGCACTAAACTCACCCGTTAACTATTTCGAATATGGGATTCAAAATATTTAGAACAACCCACTTCCGAAGTTCGGATTCGACGATACAGCTGAGTGGGAAGCTGAACGCATATAATGTAAGAGATTTCTGCACCGCTCTCGATCGCTTCCACAAGTCCGCAAAATCCAATATTACAATTGATTTTGAGCACGTAGAACTTGCTTATCCAAGTGGAGTCCTCCCGATAATTTCAAGCCTCGATTTGCTAAGAGATCAAGACATAAAAATCTATGTAAAACTTCCCACAAATAATAATACAAGGAAACTCTTCAGAAGTGTAAATTGGGCACATCTCCTAAGCCCTGATCAATTTGAAAAATCAGAATCAATTCATGACCGTCATCTAGTTACACGAAGATTTGAGAATGCAGAGCAGCAAAAAGCTGTCGTAGATGACTTTATGGATGTTGTATTACGAAATATGACTGTCCCTCGTGACATTATTTCGGGCCTTGAATGGTCAATAAATGAAATAACAGACAATGTTCTTAATCATTCCGAATCAATTCACGGTGGCATAGTGCAAGCAAGTACCTATCCCACTAATCAGACAATTGCATTCGCGGTTGCCGATTCTGGACGCGGCATTCTTAAATCAATGCAGGAAGGATTCCCATCTCTTCGAACGGACATTCAGGCAATCGGTGAAGCCGTAAAAGCAGGTGTAACTAGAAATCCAAAGTTTGGACAAGGCAACGGATTAGCTGGTTCATTAAAAGTGACAACCCTAACGGGGGGGTCCTTTGATTTAACAAGTGGTACAGGACGAATTGTAGTCACTAATGACGAGACTATTCGAAAGCCCCTTAAGCAGGGTTACTTTCAAGGAACTGTGGTTTGTGGACAAATTAAAATCAATAATGATTTCAGGGTCTATGATGCCCTAGATTTTGGCACAGGAATAAAATACATTCCTGTTGATATTGTCGAAATGCAATATGAGATGGAAGATAAAGACTGTCTTATTTTGAGGATGAAAGACGAGACAACCGGTTTCGGCACAAGAAAATCTGGAGCACAAATTCGAACAAAACTTAAGAACCTATTAAATGCGCAGCCAACCTACCCACTAGTCGCAAATTGGGAAGGGGTCCCTGTAATTTCCAGTAGTTTTGCCGACGAAGTAATGGGTAAGCTATTTGTTGAGCTAGGAGCCTTGGCTTTTTCTTCGCGAATACGAAATACAGGTATGGAGAAATTGGTTCACGGTTTGCTTGACAAGGCAATTGCTCAACGTCTGACACAGGAAAAGGACACTATCTAAATAATTTCCTTCTAATCCATAGCTTAAAAATTCTGATGAATAAGTTTTATTCGCACGTTCTTGACAAAAAGGTTCTCACGGTCTTTACTACAATTTCAATATTGGTTTTGTTTCACAAGGTCTTCGAAAGGTGGGCGACCGAATATTTTGTATCAACACTAGTGACATTTGTCGATTCCGTATGGTATAATGACGTAATCTTTCTACTTGCAACCGCGCTCGTTGTGGTTCATTTTATTCATCGAACAGGGAAATCCCACCCCAAGCCAAATGTAGTTGTTTTCTTTATCGTAACGTCAGCTGTCTACTGCTATTACAGATTCACGCAGGAGGTTTGGACCTTTAGTCCATTGAAGCTACTTCCCACCATTAAGTATTGTGATTTGTTGTTGATCGCTGCAAGTGGAAATCTCCTTTTATTGCTAAATCGCGATAAAGAATTGCAACAGAATACAGCATCTTCATTTTTAGATGACGAGCCGCTCGGGGTTATAAAAAATGACGAATTGGGCTACAGTGGCTATTCGTCCCTGGTCGCCCACAAGATTTTAGAAAGTCATTTTAATAAGTCTTTCGCAATTGGCATTAACGGACGATGGGGTTTAGGAAAGACATCCTTTATCGATCTTCTCAAACGGAATCTAAAAAGTCCCGCGATAATTGAAGTGAACTACAATCCCTGGAACAGCAAAAGCCCTAGAGCTATCGTAAAAGACTTCTTCGACACAATTCAAGAATGTATACGGCCATATCACTCCAATCTATCGGATGTCATAGTTTCATATTCGGAAAAGTTGGTCGCAATTGACGACAATGCCATTAGCCGATCAATCCACACTTCAATGGCATTTATGACTAGCTCCGAATCGATTAACAGCTTGCATGACGAGATAAACAAAACACTAAAGAATGTTGGCAAAAAGATAGTGATTTACATTGACGATCTTGACCGCCTGGATAAGGAGGAAATATTAGAAGTAATACGACTGATTCGTAATACAGCAAATTTCCACAATACCTATTTCATCGTAGCATACGATAAAAACTATCTCGCGGCAGCTTTACGAGAACACAATTCCTACAACCATGAAAGATTCTTGGAGAAAATATTTCAGCTCGAAATCAGTCTTCCATATTTCGAAAAAAGCATATTTAGACAGAAGCTCGCCGAAAGGATAAAAGGAGCCTTCCCTCAACAGTATCACGAAAGTATTGATAACGAAATATTGGGTACTTTTTCGATGAGGCCAACGTACTTAGACGATTGGTTGGAGACAATGAGAGACGTAACCAGGCTTACAAATTCGTTGGTGCTAAATCTCGGCAGACTGGCTGGCGAAACTGAATTTGGTGATTTTTTAAGAATTGAATTGCTTCGCCTAAAATACCCCGCAGCCCACGAACTACTATTTACGCGTACCACTGAATTCTTAGAAACGTCTCAAAGAAGCAATGACAAATTCACGTACCAACTAAAAAACCTATCGGGGGAGAATAAAAAATCAAACCCCAAATTTACAAACTGCAATAGCGAGCTGGAATTGTTTCTCCTCAAAAATCATTCGACTTTGTCAATTCCAAAAAGGGACATTGGAAAAATTCTAGAGATGATTGGAAATGTCTTCGACAAAGCGCAGTCCTATTCACTCAATTCTCGATCACACTTGTCAATTATTCATCCCAGTAAATTTGATCGATACTTCGCATACAGCTTACCTGAAGGGAATCTTTCAGAGGTTCAATTTGGTAGCGCAAGAGTGTCGTCGCAAGAAGACTTCAATTCTCAGATTACGGGTTGGGTCCAGAAAGGGTATGAATATGAGTTACAAGAAAGATTTACCCGAATAAAGTCCTTCGATAATCGCCAAGATTTTGAAAAAATCATCAGGGCAATTTTCCATTTGGCAAACGGAAAAAGTCAACAACAATTTCGCTCTTACAAGCGTCATCGGATATAGTGGAGATGACTTACTAGACAAGCTAAATAACTACGACAGCAATATCGAAAATAAATTCTATCCGAAAAGAAAAGCAGATTATCAAAAATTTGTAAGAGAATTGTTTACAAATGCAGAAAGTCCATATCGATTTGAATCTGAAATCGCTTCCCTTATTAGTAATCACATGATGGATGATTTTGGCCTCCCGAGGCAGGAATTTGATAACATGGTATTAAGCTATTTCAGAAAATATGCTGCGAATAAGAAATTGGACGAAAATACTTGGATGCTGTTTCATAGTTGCAAAAGAACGCATAGGGTAGATATGGGAAATAGCACTTTCACACGTACGGAAGAAATCATTGAAGATGCTAAACTCGTTATGGCCGAAGTCGTATCAAATGATCTTAACCAATTTCTTTTAGAGATGATCCACCCAGAAATATTTAAGAAAGAGTCTTTTTCTGTTAGTCAATTTGCTCTAACCTTGTATGACACCTGGCCACGATTTAAGGAAATTCTTTACGAAAGTGATGAAACCAAATGGAGTTATCTACGAGAGTTCAAGGAATTCTTTGCTGTATTTGAAGCAAAGGACTTCGCAGTTTATGTCCCATTTGATTTTAAAGAAATTCCAATACACATACGAACTGGAAAGGCATAAGATCAAAAAGACCATTCAGTGCTAAATATGGAAACGCATGTTGCATCCCGTTAAAAACCAACACTACGTACCTAAGTTTCTTTTAAAAAACTTCACAAGCAACGAAACACACGTCTGGACTTTTGATAAAGAGGCACATGCTAAAGGCTGGAAAGCGGTGGAGGAGAAGCCTATAAAGTCCGTTGCAAGTGCCGATTATTTTTATGATAAAGAAGTCGACAGCGTAAAAGAAAGCCTTGAATATCAACTCGGCCTGATTGAGAATAGTGTATCTCCCCTAGTCCGCGAGTTGGCAACACATAGGGACCTGAATATTTTGTCGTCCAGCGAAAGAGAATTATTAGCAATGTTTCTTGCACTTCAGATGTGTCGGACTAAGGAGAGAATGAACAATATTCAGCGTCTTACCAATGAGGTTGCTCAACAACTCCGAGATAAAGCAAATATTTTTGTCCCGCCAGCGGACACTAAGGAACTCTGGCTAGATCAGATTTACGATGCGCCAGAATATGCCGATCTGTTAAAGCGGAAAAACTGGGTACTCCACGTTTGCAAAAGGAATTTCTTTCTCTCAGACAATCCTGTGGTGTTCAGTAATCACAAAAATCCTCCTGGAATCAGAGGCACACTAGGTATTAACTGTGATGGGATTGAAATTTATTTACCATTAACAGATTCATTAATCTTAGCCGTTCTTTGTGAACGTGTTTATAAAGACCTGAAAGGAACCTACAATGTTCCTGATGCCCACCTTGATTACTATAACTCCCTTCAAGTTAGTAGATCCGATCGCTTCATCTTTTCATCGACAGGCAACTTTGATCTGGCATTTGATATGCTAATGCCCTAGATGTTTATTGTCTTCGAAACGGTCGCCCCGCTAACTTCCTAGAGACTTATAGCCTGGGCGTCCCCATTTTGAAAACGTTCCATTTGTTGCGGATAAATCAATTATAGAAATGAGCAAAATCCTATATATTGAGTTGGCATAGGATTTTTCTAAACAGATTGAAGGTATGGGAAGGAAATTTCATTTGAAGTATGAAGAAAGAAAATATAAAGGAGCGATTTATTGGTGTTGAGTTCCGTTTGGATGAAATTACAAAAGAAGAACTAAGTTCGTTACAAATCGGCTTTGGATTGATAGATGGCGCCCTAACGGTGGTACTAAAAACCGATGACCGTGAAATATTAACAAACGCGATCAGGGGATATCAACGTAAAAATAAGCCGGGTTTCAATTTAAAAAAGATATATCACAAGAGTAATTCCGGGAGCCTGGAGCCGCAATCATTTCTCAAAGATACAGACGCCATATTTGCGATAGACACAAATGAGAAACGGATTGGAAAAGTCCACATGTCAGTTGGAGTGGTGGCCGGCCTGGAATTAAAGGCCGGTGAAAATGGAACATTTAATATCAACGCGACTGTGAAAGACTACATTCATTTTCAAGACAGCCATCACGTCGAGAAGAACGAAAACAGGAGTTGGAAAACGTTCATAGAGAATTATAATAGGTTTGAGGAAAACAGAAGCCTAAAAACCACAATTGTCGTCGATAGTGATCTTGGACTACTCGATAAGTATAACAACCGGAATCTGCCCATCTATCAGGACTTCTTTCTTCCTCCGAATATTTCCTTGGTTTATGCATCGGCAGATGTAAGTAACGATACCATAATCAATAAGATGATCACATTTTGTGATGAGGAATCCTCAAGATCCTTGAAGGATGTCGAGAAAGAGCTATACAAGACCTTTCATCTCTTACGTGACAGCCTCATAAAAAAGCATCCGGACAAGGCTTCAGAAATCATTTCGTTCTTTGAATCCCATTAGTTTTCCCTGCTGATATGATACTTTCATTTACGGGACAGAGACATTCACCCACAGCTTTTTTCCTAATTGATTGGAGACATCCCTCACGGCGTTTCTGTTCATTAGAAATTGTCGGTCGGCACGGTAGAAGTCC
Organism: Chryseolinea lacunae; assembly: GCF_016735595.1. Taxonomy (GTDB): domain Bacteria; phylum Bacteroidota; class Bacteroidia; order Cytophagales; family Cyclobacteriaceae; genus Chryseolinea; species Chryseolinea lacunae. The sequence goes on along the minus strand of NZ_JAERRB010000004.1, from coordinate 623,466 downwards.
TTGCCTCCGATCTTTTCAAGTTCTTCCAGATTCTTTCCCGGAAAGTATTCCTTCTCATTGAAGGAGATCAGGTGCACCAGGTCATTCTCCAGGTAGAACACCGCCGTGTCCTGGAGTTTTACCGGAATGATTTTGTCTTTGTATGGCACCAGGCTTGAGCTCGCCGTTTCACTCATTTTGCTTGTCAAACAGGTTCATGATCGTCTCCAGTGAAGCGTCAGTTTGCTCCCATTGGACTGCGTAAGTCATTTGAATTCTTCCAGGGCGACAATTACGGTGGCCAGCGTGAATGGCTTTAGCAGATAATCTATTCCATTGGCACTAAACGCTGTGAGAGCATACTCGTCATAGGCTGTGCAGCTAATCACTGGGGTGGTTAGCTTTATTGTTTTTAGTATCTCAAAGCTCAGTCCATCACCGAGCTTAATGATGCACCACGACACATGGCCCGGACAACGTAGGCTTCAGGCGTCCCCGGGCGCCGTAGCGATCTGATCATTAAGTACGGTAGTAACACGTTCCAATCGCCAAGTCTAGCCTTATTTAATGCTATATAGGCGCACAGATTATTTTTGACAGCGTGCCGAGTTACGCCTATTTGAAAAGGACACAAGGCCAAAGGCTCCCTGAATTTTATGCCGGAAGCTTTTGACTGCTCGATGCATCCGCTGCCCGAAGCATCTTTGTGACAGAATTAAATTCTTCAACGATTTGGACCCAATCAATAAAATCTTCGAGTGTGAATTTACCGCCCGAAGCCTTTTCTACGTTTCCGCTTCTGTGTCAATCTTAGCGATGCTTCTGGTGATTGGTCATGCTCAAGATGAGGGCTGATTAAGCCACCAATAATGCCGGCCAGCGAATCTGCTACGCTTGGGTTCCTTGCGTTAGGAAGGTCTTTGGGCTTTGGACTAGCGTCCAAATTTCTATTGGTTCTGAAAGGAGGCTTAGTTGAATTCTCATTCGAAATCGATGACTTTTTAAGCTAATCAATCTGACCTAGCTTCGTAGCGACAGTTTTTGACCGAGAATTGGCATTTGAATAGTTATGAACCATCCGTCCTGCTTCATTTCGAGTCCCTTATTGAGCTTCTTTATTAGCGACAAACTTTTGCTTCAACAACAGCATGTCATTGCTAACCTTACGATCGACAATCTTAGCATAGTGTTGTGTGGTACGAATATTCTTATGTCCTAGCATTTTGCTAACTGTTTCCATAGGTACACCGTTAGTAAGTGTAACGGTCGTCGCAAAAGTATGCCGGGCACAGTGAAAGGTTAGTTCTTTTTGAATCCCACATACATCTGCCAATTCCTTCAAGTACGAATTAAGCCTTTGGTTGCTAATCACAGGCAAGAGCTTGTTTGATCCCAGCGCTTCCTGGCTCTCTTTATAAATCGCAATCGTCGCGAGAGCTTGTGGAAGTAGGGGAATACGAGACGCGGTATCCGTTTTTGTTCTTGTGGTAAATATCCATTTTTCCCCATCAATACCAGTCGCAATGTCGTCTGCCGTTAACTTTGCGACATCGCTGTAAGAAAGCCCGGTGTAGCAACTAAACAAGAAAATATCTCGAACCTGCTTCAGTCGATTATTTAAAAATGTTTTTTCGGATACGATCTTCAATTCGCTCTCCGTGAGAATAGTTCGATGGGTTTCATGCAGTGAAATTTTATAGACCATGAAGGGATCTTTTTCCAGCCAGTCTTTTGCAACACATTGACGAACAATCTTCTTTAACTTTTTAACATACCCCATCGCAGTATTATGAGCGCAATTTTTTACCGACTTTAAATAGAAGTCATAATCATTAATAAATTCAAAATTCAGCCGAGCAATATTAATATCATCCTCGCCGAACTTCCATTGTAAAAACTCATGTAGAGATTTTCTACACACTTGAAAGCGTTTATAGGTGCCGAGCGAAAAATGTTTCCCGACAAGCTGACGAAACTGCTTATTATGCTCGTCATAAATCTCTATCAGCATTCTAGGCTTTTCATTTTCAATTCCTAAGTATTTGGCTTTAATGGTCGCACCGGTAACCTCTACGCCACACGCAATAAGCTCTCTCTGAATTCCATAGATTCGAAATTCAATTGCTTCCAGAAATAGATTAAACTCTTTTGCCTCTGGGCTTTTCCCATTTACTCTTCCAGCGTGTGCATTCCACTTTTCAGCCGCACACTGGCGCTGTATGGAAATCTCTGTTCTCACCCCATCGATTGTTACTCGCAAGTAAACGGTTGGGTGTAGTGTTGTGCTTTTTGATTTTTTTAAAAAGAAAAGCTGATTGAATGTTTTTTTCATCTTAATGACGCGCTGTTAAAAGTTAGAATTTACAGTTTGCCACTAGTATTGGTCAAGATGTTTTGTCTTTGAACATCTTGAATTTCTGTGTGTTACAGCTAATTCGGTGCGTCATTTTTTTGCTTTCAATGACGCACCGAATCTCCCACCACAGCATTGATATTAGATGAACATTTTGGGTAGGTTTATAAAAGAAAAACCCCCAAAACATTTCGTTTGTGGGGGTTTGATGATCTTCGATTACTTGCTAAGTGATCCCGCTGGGATTCGAACCCAGGACCCATACATTAAAAGTGTATTGCTCTACCAGCTGAGCTACGGAATCGTGATAAACAACGTGTTGGTTTCGCCTACTTCCTTGCCTGTTTAGAGGCCTTTTCCGTAATTGAGGACGCAAAGGTAACAGGATAAAAAAAATATGCAAAGACGCGTTCTAAAAAATCTCATCATTCTTGCACTAAGTTTTTTTTCGGGGCTGCAGGCCGCCAGCGCCCAGGTGGGCGCCTTCAGGCTGGCCCAGGCCGATTCGCTCTATGGCAAAAAACGCTATGTGCAGTCGCTCGAGCACTATCAGGCCATCCTGAACCAGCACGAATACAGCCCGGCCATGTTGCTCAAAATGGCCTACATCCAGGAAGGCCTAAACCGCGTGGGCCCCGCCCTCTACTATCTGAACCTCTACAACCTGGCCACAGACGACGAGCAGGTGCTCGACAAAATGGAAGAGCTGGCCACCAAACACAACCTCGAAGGCTATAGCCAAACCGACAAAGACCTGGCCCTCTCCTTCTATCACAACTATCACCAGCCGCTGTCGGCAGGGCTGGCGGTGGTGGCGCTCTTTCTGGTGGGCCTCACCGTGTTTTCTAAACGGCGCGGTGGCCGCGGCCTGGCGCCGGGCCTGGCGTGCGCGTTGGTGCTGGTGGGCTTGGTGGTGCACATCAATTTTGGCGAAAAAACCGACACGGGCATCATTGGCAACGGCAACGCGTTTCTCATGGACGGCCCCAGCCCGGGTGCGTCTGTCATCTCCGTTGTAGACGAAGGCCATCGCGTGCAGATTGTGGGGCACCGCGATGTGTGGATCGAAATTTTATGGAATGGCCAAACAGCCTACATCCGCGACACCAACTTGCTACCGGTTCGACTGTAGGTCATAGAACGAGAGGGTAATGAGACCCTTATATTCTTTGTTCGAATATTTCAGTAGATAATAATACACGCCCGAGGCTTCGTGGTCGGCATACCACCTGAAGTCGCGGGCGTTGCTTTGAAACACCTGCTTGCCCCAGCGGTTGTAGATCACAATGCCCTCAAACACGCCCACACAATTGTCGCGCGGCAAAATGCTCACCAGCTGGCCCGTGGCTTCATCAACTTTCACCATGGCAAAAAAGTCGTTATAGTTGTCGCCGTTGGGGGTCACAAAGTTGGGCGGCAAAAAGTCGCGGTTCTCGTGGTCAATGTCTTTAATGGTGATGTTCACGGCCACGGTGTCGCCCTTGGCGTTGAAGCAGCGGTCGTCGGTCACGTTAAAGGTAAAGGTGTAGTCGTTTTGGTAAACGTCGTCCACAAAAATGTCGCACACGGGGTTCCAGGCAAAGGTGGCTTCGGCCGTGCCGCGGCCTTCGCCTTTGGCAAAGGTGTAGCCCGAGGGGGCCACGGTGCCTTCGGCGCCAATCAGGTCCACTTTCACCAGGTCGGGTTGGGGTGTCACGTCGGGGTCGTTGCCCACCAACGCCAGCGCTATGGGCTGACCTAACTCAACCGCCATGCTGTTGTTCAGCAGCTGCACCTGTTTGTTCAGGTTGGTAATTTGCAGTTGGGGCCCGGTGTTGTCAGGTGGCAAAAGGGTCACGCTCACGTTCAGGGTGTCGGCTTTGTAGAAGCGGCATTTGTTGGCGTTGTCCACCACCACAAACTCAAACAGAAATTCGTCTTTGGCTTCCAGGTCAAGTTTGTCGCAGAAAATGTTCCAGGCAAAAAGCGATTGTATGTTGCCGTTGCCCTGGCTGCCGGGGAATGAAATGTTGTAGTCTTTAATGTCGAAGCCCACGCCGTTGCCGCTCAGCACAATCAGGTCGTTGTCGCCGTCTTTGCCAAACACGTTGAAGGTGAGGGGTTCGTTCACTTTGCGCGTCAGGCCCAGCACGCGTCGCTCGGCCGGGTCGGCGGTGAGGTCAGAGTCTATGATGGGGTCAAGGTTGCCGGGCAGTTTCACCTTCAGGTTAAACTCCATAATGTCGGGGTGGGCAAAGTTGCAATAGTCCACATCGTCGAGCAGGATCTTTATTTTGAATTGTGTGCGTTTGGTAAAGTCATACACGTCGCAGTGTGTGTCCCACTTCAGTTGTGCTTCATAGAGGCCGGCTTCGTTTTTTATCTGGATCAGTTCCATGCCCACGTCGGCCATGCTAAAGCCGTCCAGGATCACGCCCACAATCAGGTTGTCGCCGTCGTCGTCCACGCCGCGAATGGGCCAGGTGCGCACATCGCCTTCGTTCACGGTTTCGGCCACGTCGGGGGTGGTGAAGCGTGCGTTCTGGTTGGGAGGTGGCTCAATGGTCACCATCACTTTCAGGGTGTCGGTCAGGGGCAGGCTGCAGGCGTCGTCATAGGCCACAATGCCAATCAGGAAAGGCCCTTCCACATAGGGGCAGTCGGGAAAGCAGATGCGAAAGTCTTTTGTGCTGCCGTTCACCAGGGTGGCCGTTGTTTCGGTGGGCAACACGCCCGTCACATCGGCTTTGAACCCGAGGGTCATGGCTTTGATGTGAATGTTTTCCTGAAAATTATCGAGCACGTTCGAGGCATCGGGGTCAGAGACACGCACTTGTATGCAGCGGTCGGCATCGGCCACGGTGTTGGCAAAGGTCACGGCCATGGTGTTGTCGAACGTGAAGGCGGCGTCGGCCAGTTTTTTGCCCATAATCTGGGGTGGTTCGGCGTGGGCGCATTGGTCCAGCACCAGCATCTGGAAGTCGCGGCGCAGCTCGCCAATCTTCACGCCGTCGCGAAACTCTTCGCATTTCACGGCAAACACAAACAGGCCTTGCAGGGTGGGCGTGGTGGTGAGAAAACCATCGCGGCTAATGCGCAGGTCGGGCGCACCGCCCAAAATGTTGGTGAGGCTAAAGGGCGGATGCCACGTCACTTCAGGATAGGGTCCCGAGGCCAGCGGGGGCAAGGCCACCAGCGAGTGCGTGCTCAGGGGGGTCACCATGGTGTAGACCAGCGAGTCGCCGTCGTCGTCAATGCCACCAAAGTCAACATAATAAGGGCGGCCGGGGCAGGCATAGTCGTTCAGGGGTGGGAAGAGGCGTGGCGACGAATTGATAAAGGGCTTGCCGTTGCGGGTCACAGCCGGAAATTCGAGATAGAAGGTTTGGCCGGCGGCGCGTGGGCTAAAGGCGGGGTCTTCGCTATAGATGTTTTTAATAGAATAGTTTCGGCAGCAGCGCTCCCAGCTAATGTAGTATCCACCGGGGTCGTTGTATTCGCTGTCGCGCAGAATAATGTTGGTGGTGTAGAGCAGGCGCGAAGTTTGAATTTCGCCGCTGGAGCAACTGGGTTGTGTGTATTGCACCTGCGATTCGGTGTAGCCACTAAAGTCTACCGTGCGCATCATCATGTTGTCGCGCTTGCGGTAGATGGCGGCGGTAATGTTGAAATCGCGCGCACCTTCCTGGCCATTTTTCAAATCGAAATAAACAATCAGGTTCACCCGATAGGAATTGCCCGAGATATATTTAATCTCAAACTCGCCACCCACAATGTGCGAGGCCATGGCAGGCATGGACAGAGCACACAAAATCACGATCAAAAGCCTTTTCATAGTCTCCTCCAAAGAGATTAAATATAGAGAATAAGGCCGAAGCAGAAAACCCCCTGTTTTGCGTAATTTGACCACCCGATGAAAAAAGGAGACGTAATAGAGAATCTTGTAGTCGAAACCATGGCCGCCGAGGGCAAATGTGTTTCGCGATTGAACGGTTTGGTAGTGTTTTTGGAAGGTGGCGCCCCCGGCGACACCGTGGACGTGCAGCTCACAAAAATCAAAAGCTCCTTTCTGGAAGGCAAAGTCACGGCAATCAAACAACTGTCGCCCACCCGGGCCCAGCCTTTTTGCGAACATTTTGGCCTGTGTGGCGGCTGCTCGTGGCAGCACATTCAATATGAAGCACAGCTGCAATACAAACAACAGCAGGTGGTCGACAACCTCACGCGGCTTGGCGGATTGGCCCTGCCCCCCATTTTGCCCATTGTGCCGTCGGCCAAAACACGGTTCTATCGCAACAAACTTGACTACACATTTTCGGCACACCGGTGGCTCACGCGCGAAGAAATGGAGCACAGAAAAGCGCAGGAAACGCCTGCTGAAAGCTGGCCCCCCGAACCGGCGCTGGGCTATCATATTCCCCGCAAATACGACCTGGTGTTCGACGTGAACCAGTGCCATCTTCAACCCGATCCTTCCAACGGCATTCGGCTCGCCATCAAAGACGAAGCCCTCAAGGTGGGCATTCCGTTTTTCGATCTGCGCAAGCAAATTGGGTTTCTCCGCACCATCACCATCCGCACGGCCAACACCGGCGAGGTCATGATCATTCTGCAGGTGACCTACGACAAGATGGAGTGGACCGAAAAAATTCTGCGCCGTCTCGAAAAAGACTTCCCGCAAATCACGTCGTTCAACTACATCATCAACGGCAAAAAAAACGACACCTTTCACGACCTCGACATCATTTGCTGGAAGGGCAACCCCTACATCACCGAACACATGCCCAAGCCCGACGGCAGCGGCACGTTGCAATTCAGAGTGGGCCCAAAATCGTTCTATCAAACCAACTCAGACCAGGCCTATCAACTCTACAAACTGGCCTGGGAAATGGCCGATTTGAAAGGCGACGAACTGGTCTACGATCTCTATACCGGCACCGGCACCATCGCCAACTTTGTGGCCGCCCAAGCCAAAAAAGTAGTGGGCCTCGAATATGTGGCCGCGGCCATCGAAGATGCCAAGGTGAACTCACAAATCAACAACATCGGCAACACCGACTTCTATGCAGGCGACATGAAAGACCTGCTCAAAGATTCTTTCCTTGCCCAACACGGCACCCCCGACACCGTGATAACGGACCCGCCACGCGCCGGCATGCACGAAGATGTTTGCCGCATGTTGCTAAAGGCCGCTCCCCAACGCATTGTCTATGTGAGCTGCAACCCCGCCACACAAGCACGCGACCTGGGCATTTTGTCGGAGTTGTATGATGTCACAAAAGTGCAGCCGGTAGATATGTTTCCGCATACGGTGCATGTAGAAGATGTGGTGCGCCTGGAGCGCAGAAACTAAACGCAACAAAAAACGAAGAAGCCGGGGCAATAAAACCCCGGCGTGCTTTCCGTACAACCTTCATCAACCCCTTGCGAATTTTGTACACACGCCGGAGGTTTCAAGTCCTCGGCATTCAACCAACTATCTTCGCTGTCGTTTCGGGAGGGCGTGATTGTTTTGCAACGTTCACGCTTTCAAAAAACGTTTATCAATCTCTTTTCAACGCCATCAGTTTTCTTTCGGAATGAACGTGCGCTCCACTTTGTTTTGCACGGGCGTGAGTGTTTTCAAAAATTTGTAGATCGCCTTCAGGTCGTTGTCTGTCATTTGTGCGTAGGCTTCCCACGGCATGTGGCTACCTTCGGGGCCGTGGCCGAGTTTGAAGCGCGCCACAAATTGTTCGGATGTCCACGTGTAAATTCTTCCGGTGGTTGAGTCGGGGGTGAGGTTGGGGGTCACAAACGTGCCGCCGCTTTCGGTTTCATTTTCCATTTCGTTGCCGCCGGCAAAGGGCTCGCCAATAAATTTGCCCGAAGCTTTGTCGCGCTTGGTGTGGCATGAGCGGCAGTTGGCCATGGCCTCCACAATGTAGTTGCCATAGTGCGCGGTGGTGTCGGGAGCAATGGCGGGCATCACCTCGGGGGCAAGGTTGGGTTCAAGCATGAAGCGCGAAATAATTTTGCCCAGCAGGTTGAGGTCGCGTGCGGGCACTTCGTTGTGCACGGGTTTGGTAGCGCGCAAATACGACACCACGGCCGTGAGGTCTTCGTCGTTCATAGACTGAAACATCATGAAGGGCGCCAGTGCATCATTGCTGTGGTTCACGCCATAGCGGATGGCGCGTGCCACCTGGTCATCGGTGAAGCGGCCAATGCCGGTTTCTTTGTCGGGTGTGATGTTGGGTGTGTAGAAGGTGGCCACGGGTGTTTTAAATTCCACGCCGCCCATCATGTCGCGTTCGCTGGGATGCATCCCTGCTTTCAGTGCTGTTGTTTTGGGAGCATGGCATGTCCAGCAGTGGGCCGGGCCTTTCACAATGTAGCGGCCGCGGGCAATGCTGGCCGAGTCGGTGCGGGCGGTGATGCCCGTGGGGGGCGCCGTAAATTTCCGGTTGTAGGTGAGCTGCACATAGACGATGAAGGCCAGCAGGCAGCCAACAAGGAGGGCGACAATTTTGAGAAATCGTTTCATGGGGTTTTCACTTTTTGTATTGACACGAAACCCGGGCCCATCCTTATCCGTGTAAATGGCGACAATCTCAAACCCTCTCACGCCATGTATAGTGTTCAAGTCTCCATCATGCGAGACCTTATCTATGGCGCCGTGTCGCACGGTGCCAGCCTCAACGCCCTCTGCGAACGCATGGGCATTGACCCCCGCCTGCTCACCGACGCCGAAAAACATGTGGACTGGGAAACGGCCGCCGCCTTTTGGGTGCCCGCCGTAGAGATGACGGGCGATGAACAACTGGGCCTGCACATTGGTCAGCACATTGGCGCGTCGGCCTTTGGCATGCTGGGCTTTCTGTCGCAAAGTTGCCAGACCATAGAAGACACGCTCAACACCATAGTGAAGTTCAACAACACCATCAGTTCCATTTTCAAATACAACCTCGCGTTTAGCGACGACCTGGTGCACATTTGTTTTGAACCGCATCCGCTCTATGAAACCAAATATGCAGAGAGCGCGCGGCAGGCAGTAGAAGTGTCAACGTCGTCGTTCACCATGCAGCTGAGTCGCCTCACGGGCAAAACCATTCGCCCCGTGGCGGTGGAACTAACCTATAGCAAACGCGCGCCCGAAGAATATGAGCGCGTGTTGCATGCGCCGGTGAAGTTTGGTGCGGCGCGCAATTGCATCACCATCACCAAAGAGCACTATCGCATGCCCATCATCAGCTACGACCGGTCGCTGTTTGCGCTCTTCAATGCCATGCTGGTGAAAAAGCAAAACGATCTTTCGAAAGAAAAAACACTCTCCGAAAAAATAAGAAGTCTCTTCCTCTTCGACTTCAACGGGCAGGTGCCCGCGCTTGAAATAATGGCATCACACCTCACGCTAACACCACGCACGCTGCAACGCAAGCTCACCGACGAAGGCACCTCCTATCGCGCGCTGGCCCACCAGCTGCGCAAAGAGCTGGCCACCGAAATGCTGAACAGCAAACTGAAAAAACAGGAGATTGCCTCGCTGCTGGGCTACACCGACGACAGCACACTGCGACGACAGTATAAAGTGTGGGGCTTGCAGGAAGCGCGAAGCTGAGTGCTGCTTACTACCGTTAGTGATTGTAATTTTTTTTTGACATTCATTCTCATCCCTGTGCTGCAAGTGTTTACTTTTAGCGCAGAATTTTTCGTGAACATTTTTTTATGCGACAAAAGTTATTGAGCGAAGGGGCTAAAGAGCTTAGCTACGAGATCCGCGAGATTGTGAAGAAAGCCGATCTGTTAAAGAAGCTGGGCGTGGCCATTTCGTGGGAAAACATCGGCGATCCCATTCAGAAGCACCACAAACTTCCGCAGTGGATCAAAGACATCATTGCCGACCTCATGAAGCAGGACGACACCTACAGCTATTGTCCGTCAAAGGGCATGCTGGAAACACGCGAGTTTCTGGCGCGCCAAACAAACGCCATGAACGGCGTGCAGATCACGGCCGAAGACATCTGTTTCTTCAACGGTCTTGGCGATGCCATTTCGAAAGCCTATCAGTTCATATCGCGCACGTCGAGGGTCATCGGGCCCACGCCGGCCTACTCCACGCACTCCAGCGCCGAGGCGGCACACGCTGCGCACGAACCCCTCACCTACAAGCTCGATCCCAACAACAAGTGGTATCCAGACCTGGACGATCTCTACAACAAGGTGAAATACAATCCCAACGTGGTGGGTATCCTCATCATCAACCCCGACAACCCAACGGGCATGGTCTATCCGTTGGAAATTCTGCAACGCATTGTGGCCATTGCCAAAGAGTTCAACCTCTTTTTGCTGGCCGACGAAATCTATATCAACATCACCTACAACGGCGCGCGCGCCCATGCGCTGGCGGAGATTATCGGCGATGTGCCGGGCATTTCCATGAAGGGCATCTCGAAAGAATTGCCCTGGCCCGGCTCGCGCTGCGGCTGGATGGAATACTACAACCGCGACAAAGACGAAGACTTTAACCGCTTCTGCCAGGCGCTCGACAATGCCAAGATGATCGAGGTGTGCTCCACCAAGTTGCCCCAGCTGGCCATTCCGAAAATATTCGGCGATGCGCGCTTCAAACACTATCGCGAACAAACCAACGCCAACATTGGCCGTCGCAGCAAGATCATATCCGACATTCTGGGCACAGTGCCCCAGCTCACGTTCAACGAAACGTTTGGTGCGTTCTATAACACCATCATTTTCCGCGAAGGCAGCCTGAAGCCCACACAGTCGCTGGCCATTGCCGACGCCAACATCAAATCGCTGGTAGAAGGCTGGGTGAACAACCCCGACGGATCGCCACGACACGACATCGCCCTCGACAAACGTTTTGTGTATTACCTGCTGGCCGCGAAAGGTGTTTGCGTGGTGCCCATCTCTTCGTTTGCTTCGGAGCTGCAAGGTTTCCGGGTCACGTTGCTGGAGGAAGATGAAGAGATTTTGATTCGCACGTTCACCAGTGTGCGCGATGCCATTGTGGAGTATTTGAAATAACGCTTCAGAAAAAAAATAATAACCCATGCAAAGGCCTCCACAACGGAGGCCTTTGTGTTTGCGTATAGATGCTCACGACGTTCATTTTTTTGATGCTGAAATTCAGTGCATGGCTTCATCATTTTGAATGATGTGTGTTTCGGAAACGAAGAAAAAAATGAAGCCGTTGTGTTCACGATTTTTGTTTAGAAAAACGGTGTGTTTACAGAGCAAAAATCAGTGACATCGAAGGCGTGTAGCCTCGCTTAACTAACACCCGTATGCAGTAGCTAACATTCGTTATTTGATGAAATTTCAAATATTTTCGTCAAATCACTTGAACGTTACTCGATAATTTGTGACAATTGTACTCGCACAAAATTATATGTTGAAAACAATCCAAACAGCAGAACGCAAAATGATCCCCAACGGGCTCATGAACGTGCTGTCTGTGCTTGTGCTAGTCGTGGTCGTGATTCTCAAACCCGCAGGGGCGATGGTGATATAGCGTTATAACGAAAAACTTCACGAACCGCCCCGATAGCCTCGGGGCGGTTTTGTTTTATATAGGCTAAAACAAACTAACAATTGTTATATGTACTACACGAAAGAGACGATCCTTTTTTTGAATGGTAAGTTCATTAAAGCGGTTGATGCGCATACTGACCTCTACAGCCAGACGCTACACTATGGCTTCGGAGCGTTTGAAGGCATCCGGGCTTACCAGACACAAAACGGAACGAAGATCTTCAAGGCCTATGAGCACTTCGAACGTCTCCGGAAAAGCTGCGCACTGGTGGGCATCCCCTTCCAGTACGAAACCGAAGAGCTGACCCAGATCGCCTACCAGCTCCTCGAACGAAACAACCTTTCGGACAGCTACATCCGCCCCCTCGTGTATTGCGGCCCCAACATGACCCTCACACAACCTCAGGATGTGTTTCTGATGATGTGTGCCTGGGAGTGGGACAAATATCATGGCGACAAACAACTGAAGCTCTGTGTGTCGTCCTATCAGCGCCCCAACCCCAACTCCCTGAAAATGGAAGCGAAGGTGACCGGCCACTATGTCAACTCGATCCTCGCCACCAGCGAAGCCAAGGTGAGAGGCTACGACGAAGCCCTGATGCTTGACATGGAAGGCAACGTGGCCGAAGCGCCCGGCGCCAACATCTTCATCGAAAAAAACGGTGTGCTCTACACGCCACCCCTGGGCCACATCCTGCCCGGCATCACACGTCAAACCGTGATCAACATTTGCCGCGAGCTCGACATTCCCGTGAAAGAAAGACCTATCAAACCCGAAGAACTCGATAGCGCCGACAGCGCATTCCTGTGTGGCACTGCCGCCGAAATTGCCGGCATTGAATCGATCGACGCCAAGCCCTTCAAAAAAGAATGGTATGAAAGCCTGGGCGCCACGGTTCAGGAAGCCTACAAGTGCCAGGTGCTCGAAAAGTCCTTCAGCTACGTCATCATCTAACTACAACCAGATAGATGTTCGGGGAAGTGAAGTGCGTTCCACCAAACAAACTTCACCCCTCGTTATTTTGAATCTCACTTTTTAAACGCAAATAGATTTTGGAACTGAACAAGTATAGCAAAACACTCACGCAAGATCCCACACTGCCCGCGGCGCAAGCCATGCTCTATGGGATTGGCCTCACAGAAGACGATCTGAAGAAAGCGCAGGTAGGCATAGTGAGCACCGGCTACGACGGCAACACCTGCAACATGCACCTCAACAAGCTGGCCGAAGAAGTGAAGGCCGCCGTGTGGAGCAACGACCTGGTGGGCCTCATGTTTCACACCATTGGTGTGAGCGACGGCATGAGCAACGGCACACCCGGCATGCGCTACTCGCTGGTGAGCCGCGAAGTGATTGCCGACTCGATCGAAACCGTAGTGGGCGCCCAATACTACGACGGCCTCCTGGCGGTGGTGGGCTGCGACAAAAACATGCCCGGTGCATTAATGGCCATGGGTCGTTTAAATCGCCCCGCCATCATGGTCTATGGCGGCACCATTGCCGGTGGCCACTGGAAAGGACAACAACTCAACATTATCTCGGCGTTTGAGGCCCTGGGCCAAAAAATGGCGGGCAACATAACACCCGAAGATTTTAAAGGCATCATTCAAAATTCCTGCCCCGGTGCAGGTGCCTGCGGTGGCATGTACACGGCAAACACCATGGCCTCAGCCATCGAAGCCATGGGCATGTCGTTGCCCTATTCGGCATCCAACCCTGCGCTGAGCAAAGAGAAATCGGCCGAGTGCATTGAAGCGGGCAAGGCCATTCGCCTGTTGCTGGAGCGCGACCTGAAGCCGCGCGACATCATGACGAAGGAAGCTTTCGAAAATGCCATCACCGTGGTGATGGTGTTGGGTGGCTCGACCAACGCCGTGCTTCACCTCATCGCCATGGCCAAGTGTGCTGGCGTGTCGGTGACACAAGACGACTTTCAACGCATCTCCGACAAAACACCGCTCATTGCCGACCTGAAGCCCAGCGGAAAATACCTGATGGAAGACCTCCACAAAATTGGTGGCGTGCCCGCAGTGATGAAATATCTGTTGAAGAAAGGTTTCCTCCACGGCGATTGCATGACCGTGACCGGCAAGACGGTGAAAGAAAACCTGGAGAGCATTGAAGATCTCGACTTCACAACACAAGACGTGATCATGCCCTTCGAAAAAGCAATCAAAACCACAGGCCACTTGCAGATCATCTATGGCAACCTGGCCGAGAAAGGTTCGGTGGCAAAAATCACCGGCAAAGAAGGCGAACGCTTCAAGGGCACAGCCCGCGTGTTCAACGGCGAGTTTGAATTGGTAGATGGCATACAGAGCGGTAAAGTGAAAGCCGGCGATGTGGTGGTGATCCGCTATGTGGGTCCGAAAGGCGCACCGGGCATGCCCGAAATGCTGAAGCCCACATCGGCCATCATGGGCGTGGGCCTGGGCAAGAGCGTGGCGCTGATCACCGACGGAAGATTTTCGGGTGGCTCGCACGGGCTCCTGATCGGGCACATCACCCCCGAAGCCTATGAAGGCGGACTGATTGCCCTGGTAGAAGACAATGATCTGATTGAAATAGATGTACAGGGTCACACCATCAACCTGCTGGTTGACGATGCGACCTTGGCCAAACGCAGAGCGGCCTGGAAAACTCCACCGCTGAATGCCAAGAATGGAATTTTATGGAAGTATGCAAAACACGTAAAAACTGCTGCAGATGGATGCGTTACTGACGAAGACTAAACCCACCGCGGGCGTTGACACGCCGGCGAAACAGAAGATAACCGGCTCCGAAGTGTTGCTTCGCAGCCTCGTGGAAGAAGGCGTGGATGTGATCTTCGGCTATCCCGGCGGGGCCATCATGCCCGTGTATGATGCGCTCTATCATTTTGCCGACAGACTCAACCACATTCTGGTGCGTCACGAGCAAGGGGCCATTCATGCGGCACAAGGTTTTGCCCGTGTGTCGGGAAGAACCGGTGTGGTGTTTGCCACCTCGGGCCCAGGCGCCACCAACCTGGTGACCGGTTTGGCCGATGCCCTCATCGACTCCACTCCCCTGGTGTGCATCACCGGTCAGGTGTTTGCGCACCTGCTGGGAACCGATGCCTTCCAGGAAACGGACGTGGTGAACACCACCATTCCCGTGACCAAGTGGAACATTCAGGTGACCGAAGCAAAAGACATTGCCCCCGCCGTGGCCCGCGCGTTCTATATCGCCAGCACCGGCCGTCCCGGCCCCGTGTTGGTCGACATCACCAAGAATGCACAAAACGAAATGATTGAAGAGGCGGAGTACACAAAGTGTGAAAACATTCGCACCTACAAGCCAAAGCCTGTGCTGCAAATGCCACAGGTGGAAGCAGCTGCCGAATTGATCAACAGTGCCAAGCGTCCCTACATCCTGGCTGGCCAGGGCATTTTGTTGTCGGGTGCTTCTGAAGAACTAATCGCTTTTTCGGAGAAAACGGGAATTCCCGTAGCCAGCACGTTGCTCGGCCTCGGCGCGTTTCCTTCCGACCATCCCAACTATGTGGGCTACCTGGGCATGCACGGCAACTATGGCCCCAACGTGAACACCAACGAATGTGATGTGCTGATCGCCGTGGGCATGCGCTTCGACGACCGCGTAACGGGCAACGTGAGCAAATATGCACGCCAGGCCAAAGTGGTTCACCTCGAAATTGACAAAGCCGAAATCAACAAGATCATCAAAGCCGATGTGGCCATTCATGCCGATGCCAAAGAAGGCCTCGCCGCGTTGGTGGGCAAGTGCAACGCCGGAAACCACAGCGCGTGGATTGCCAGCTTCAAAAAGCTGAACGACGAAGAATACGAAAAAGTCATCACCAAAGAATTCTACCCCGTAAGCGAAAAGCTCACCATGGCCGAAGTGATCAACCACCTCTCCAACTTCACCCATGGCGAAGCGGTGGTGGTAACCGACGTGGGCCAGCATCAAATGACCACCTCGCGCTACTACAAATACAAAGAGCCCCGCACCAACGTCACCTCGGGCGGTGCCGGCACCATGGGCTTTGCCTTGCCCGCTGCTATGGGAGCAAAATTAGGAAGACCCGAAAAGCAAGTGATTGCCGTGATTGGCGACGGTGGCTATCAGATGACTGTGCAAGAATTGGGCACCATCATGCAATATAAAATCCCCGTAAAGATTGTGGTGTTGAACAACAACTTCCTGGGCATGGTGCGCCAGTGGCAACAGCTGTTCCACGGCAAGCGCTATTCGTTCACCGAAATGCAAAACCCCGACTTTGTGAAGTTGGCCGAAGCCTATAGCATCCCCGCCCGCAAAGTGGAAGTGCGCGACGATCTGCAAGGTGCCATCAAAGAAATGCTGGCTGCAGAAACCCCCTACTTCCTGGAAGTGGTGGTTGGAAAAGAAGACAACGTGTTTCCCATGGTGCCTGCCGGCGCCGGCGTTGCAGACGTGATGCTCGAAGCCCCTAAAGCCTAATTGTTATGACTATACACACCCGCACCATTATAGAGACCAACCTTATTGACATGAAACAGGACTTCACCCTTGAAATACATTCGGACAATAACTTTTCGGTGCTGAACCGGATCGTTAACATTCTGAATCGTCGGAGAATCAGGATCAAGAAACTGCTGGCCCACGAAGTAGAAGACGACTTCCGCATGGGCGTGGCCGTGCTCCTGCTCTTCACAACACCCGACATGATGGAGAAAGTGAAACATCAGCTGGAGAAGCTCATTGAAGTGGAGTATGCACTCTACTACTCGGGCAGCGATCTCTATTGCGAACTGAGTGCCAAGCACAACGAACAGATTGTGTAAACCGGCACAGGCAACGCGCCACATCATCACTAAAAAAACGTAACTGAAAAAAATCAAAACTTAAACAATAAAGCAAAATGGCAAAGATCAATTTTGGCGGAACGATCGAAGAGGTTGTGACCCGTGAAGAATTTCCGATGGAAAAAGCACTTGACGTACTGAAGAACGAAACAATTGCCATTATCGGCTACGGTGTTCAAGGTCCTGCACAAGCCCTCAACCTCCGCGACAACGGCTTCAACGTGATCGTTGGTCAACGCAAAGGTTCCAAAACATGGGACAAAGCGGTTGAACACGGCTGGGTTCCCGGCAAAACACTTTTCGAAATAGAAGAAGCAGCACAACGCGGCACAGTTATCGAGTTCCTGCTTTCAGACGCCGGTCAGATCGCCCTGTGGCCCACCATTAAACCTTTCCTCACCAAAGGCAAGACCTTATATTTCTCGCACGGCTTTGGCATCACATTCAAAGACCAAACCGGCATCATTCCTCCAGCCGAAGTTGACGTAGTGTTGGCTGCTCCCAAAGGTTCGGGCACATCGGTTCGCCGTTTGTTCCTCCAAGGCAAGGGCATCAACTCGAGCTACGCCGTGTTCCAGGATGCATCGGGCAACGCAAAGCAAAAAGCGATCGCCCTCGGCATTGGTGTGGGATCGGGCTATTTGTTTGAAACTGATTTCAAGAAAGAAGTATACTCCGACCTCAGCGGCGAACGCGGCACACTGATGGGTGCTATTGCCGGTATCTTCGAAGCACAATATGAAGTGTTGCGCGCCAACGGCCACTCGCCTTCTGAAGCGTTTAACGAAACAGTTGAAGAGCTGACACAAAGCCTTATGCCACTGGTTGCCGAAAACGGCATGGACTGGATGTATGCCAACTGTTCTACTACAGCCCAACGCGGTGCGTTGGATTGGAAGAAGAAATTTAAAGCCGCTACACTCCCTGTGTTCCAGGACCTCTATAAGAGCGTGGCCACCGGCGAAGAAGCACGCCGCACCATCGACACCTGCAGCAAGCCCGACTATCGCGAGAAACTGGCTGAAGAGCTGAAAGAACTTCGCGAAAGCGAACTCTGGCAAGCCGGTGCTGCCGTGCGCCAACTGCGTCCTGAAAAGAACACAGTTGAAGCCAGCATGATAAACTAATTCATCTTAAGCCACACAGGCGCAAGGGCGCAAAGGCACGACCGAAAAAACTTTCGACGTCCTTTGCGCCCTCCGTGCCTTGGCGGTTTTATATTCTCTCTTTTTTATGACACCCACTTCCAAAACATACGACCTCAACATCAACGCCGCAGCCTACGCGCTGAAAGCCGTTGCCTTGAAAACACCGCTGCAACTGCACCGTAAACTCTCCGAAAAATTTCAGGCCGAGATTTACATTAAGCGTGAAGATCTGCAGGTGGTGCGGTCCTATAAACTGAGGGGTGCCTACAATCTCATTCAAAGCCTGAGCGACGAGCAACGCCAACGCGGTGTGGTGTGCGCCAGTGCGGGCAACCACGCCCAAGGTGTGGCGTTCGCCTGCAAATATCTCGACATCAAAGGTGTCATCTACATGCCCGCCATCACGCCCAAACAAAAGATCAACCAGGTGCGCATGTTTGGTGGCAGCAACATCGAGATCGTGCTCATTGGCGACACGTTCGACGAATGCCAGGCCCATGCACTGGAGTTTACCGAACAAAACAGCATGGTGTTTATCCCGCCGTTCGATCACATCAAAGTGATTGAAGGACAAGGCACCGTGGGAAAAGAAATTCTCGACGACCTGTCGGGCATCGACTACATCTTTCTGCCCATTGGCGGGGGTGGGTTGTGTGCCGGCGTAGGTCAGTATTTTAAAGTGTTCTCACCCCAAACCAAAATTGTGGGTGTTGAGCCCCTTGGCGCCCCTTCTATGAAGGAAGCGCTGGCGGCTGGCAAGCCCGTGGTGCTCGACAAGATTCAGCGCTTTGTGGATGGTGCCGCGGTTAAGAAAGTGGGCGACCTCACGTTTGAACTTTGCAAGGAAGTGCTCAGCGACATGCTGCTGGTGCCCGAAGGAAAAGTATCGTCAACGATCCTGCAGCTTTACAATGAAGATGCCATCGTGGCCGAACCTGCCGGCGCATTATCAATCGCAGCCCTCGAACAATATGCAGCCCAGATCAAAGGCAAGAAAGTGGTGTGCGTGCTCAGCGGCGGCAACAACGACATTGACCGCATGCAGGAGATCAAAGAACGCTCGCTGCTCTATGAAGGCCTCAAACATTATTTCATTGTGCGCTTTGCCCAACGGCCCGGTGCGCTGAAAGAATTTGTGAACGACATTCTCGGTCCCAACGACGACATTGTGCGCTTCGAGTTTATCCAGAAAAACAACAAGGAAAGCGGCCCCGCCCTGATCGGCATCGAGGTGAAATCGAAAGACGATTTTAATTCGCTTATTGAACGGATGAACGACCGCAAGCTGAACTACACGCTGGTGAATCAGAACGAGAACCTGTTCGAATACCTCGTCTAATCCCTCTTAATTTTATCCAACCCAGTTCTTAAACGCCACCGCCTTTTCGCGGCTGATGTCCATTTCCGTGTGGAACACAGGTTTCAGTTGCACGGTTAGTCCTTTGTGCGTGGTCTTGATCCGGTCCACCGATTGGATGTGGATGATGTATTGGCGGTTGACGCGGAAAAACAATTCCGGGTTCAGCAGACTTTCAATTTCATCCATGGTATGGTGTTCGCTGATGAATTTTTCATTCTCCAGCGTGTGCAGGTAGATGAGTTCTTCTTTGTGGAAGAATGCTATCTGTTGCTGCACCACGGGCACGAGTGTGTTGCGATGAAGCGTGAGGAATCGCTCTTTATATTTTTTGTTGGGTTGCCCCCAGTGTGCCATCACCGTTTTGAGCTGCTCGCCCAATATGCTTTCAGACGACAGAGCTTTGTATTTATCCAACGCTCCTTTTAATTCTTTCTCGTCCACGGGTTTGAGCAGATAGTCGATGCTGTTCAGTTTGAAGGCGCGGATGGCGTAGTCGTCGTAGGCTGTGGTGAAGATAATGGGGCACTTCAGTTGCAGGCTTTCGAAAATGGAGAAGCTTATGCCGTCCGACAGTTGGATGTCGGAAAGAATGAGGTCGGGTGCGGGGTTTGCCTTGAGCCACTTCACGGCCGCGGCAACACTGGTGAGCGCGTCCACGATTTTTGCCGAAGGTTCGATGCGTTGCAAAAGGTTCTGAAGGTCTTTTGCTGCCCAGGTTTCATCTTCGATGATGAGGATGTTCATAACAAAAACTTTTTCGTGACACCCGCCCGCTTCGTCAGGCTTCGTCGAATTCGAAGTTTGGATTTTGCCAGCCCATGGGAATGTCGGCTTCGTAGGTGCCGTCCACATTCCGGATGCGCATCTCGAGCCTGCCTTCAATGAGGAAGCCCACGGATTGATAGAGCTGAATGGCTTTCAGATTTCCCTCGCGCGCAATGAGCTCCACCTTGCCGATGTCGGGGCGGTTGGTGGCAATTTCTTCGAGGTAGACCATGAGAATGGTGCGCCCGATTTTTCGCCCCTGGAAATTAGGATGCACACACAGGGTGACATCGCTGATGACGTGCTTGAACACCTCCAGCCCCATTTTGTAGCCATGCACATCGGCCACAAGCTCTTCGGGTTTGTCGGGATTCTCGGCCACAATGATCAACCCCGACGACAGGCTGTTGTATAAAAAATTCTCAACATATTCTTCCGTCACTTCATGTTCGAGGCGGGCAATGCCATCGGGCACGCGCGACACGGCCTTGTAGAGTTTCAACAAACGTGGAGCATCGTCTTCTGTAGCGGTACGGTAGCGCATGGGTCAAGGCGTTTCGGGTTCTACAGGCGAATGTATTTAAAGCAGGGGAATTTTCACAGCAAAGCGATCGGAGGTTTGTTCGATGAGCAAGGGCCGGTCGGTGAGAAACGTGTAGAGCGAGCTCAGGTTTTCCAGCCCTTGTTTGTTTGATGTGTCAACACGGTTTCGCAGTTGCAGGTTGTTGCTCACCACCAGATAGTCGCCAATGGTCACCACTTCGATGCGCAGCGGCTTGTCGCGATCCACAACATTGTGCTTCAAGGCATTTTCGATGAGGATCTGCAACGTTACCGGAACCACGGCACGTGTTTCGCGGTCTTCCGGCACATCGATAGAAATGGCGAGCGCCCCCGAAAAGCGTGTATGCAAAAGCGACACATAGTGCTGAATGAATTCGAGCTCGGTGCTGAGCGGCACAAAGTTTTTGTCTTTGTTCTGCAACACATAGCGATACACTTTCGACAGCTGCTGCACAAACTGCGAGGCCAGCGCCTGGTTTTCGAAGATGAGGCTGTTGAGCGAGCTGAGGGCGTTGAACAGGAAATGCGGATTGAGTTGGTTCTTCAGGTTGTCGAACTGCACTTGTGATTTTTCTTTTTCGAGGCGTTCGGCCACCACCAGCGAGTCTTTCCAACGTTGCAGAAAATAGTCGGTGAAGAAACCCAGGTTGATAACCACGGTGCAGATCACGTATAATGCCCACGTGGTGGCCACAAACAATTCGTCGAGTTTGAAGGGCAGATGCGATTCACCAAACAGGTAAATCAACCATCGGACGAACAGGCCGATGACCGCGCCCAACGCCAGCTGCAACACAATGCGCCCACTGATGCTGCGTTCGAAGGGATACCGTTTGTCGAGCACGAAGTTGAGGTAGCGCATCAGCTCCCACACGGTGGCCAGCATAACGGTGGATAGGCCAAACATGAAAAACTGCGCGGTGAGCGTGAACGCATCGAACTTTACAAGACGCACCAGAAACCCCATCCACGCAGCGAGCAGCAGGATGCCATAGGTTTTAAAGAATTGACGTCTGGATTTGTATCGCAGCATTCGCGGGCAAGTGACAAAGAAAATTCAGAACTGAATGTATGAATTTTTCCCGGCAACGTTCGCGTGCACGACACCGAATGTGAACATGCACGCCAGCGTGCTCATTGAAACGATACGTCGGAAATGAATTTGAACTGTTGCGCAGCCACCCGTTCGGATGTGAGGCGCAGCGCGGTGTTGCGCACGTTGATGAGAAAGCGATTTTCCCATTGCCCCACGCGACCTATTCTGCGCGAGTCTACGATGATATGCCGCGTGCGGTTGAGCCGCCGGGCTTCGAAGCGTTGGAAGGCCACGATGGGCTCTGCGTTTTGCGCGATGCACTGTGCCAGAATCACAGCATCTTCAATGGCCATGCAGGCGCCCTGCCCCATGTTGGGCGTGGTGGCGTGCGCGGCGTCGCCCATCAACACAATGTTGCCAAAGGCAAACTGGCGCAGCGGTTTGATGTCGACAATATCGTTCCAGATGAGCTGTTCGTTTTTTGTGTGCGCAAGCACTTCGGGAACGGGTGAATGAAACTCGCCAAAAACTTTTTGAAGATCGGCCACCGTGTATGCTTTCTTGCTGAGATCGTTGGCCGGTGCATTGAGCGTGGCAAACCAATAGACGCGATGGTTGCTGAGTGGTACAATGCCAAAGCGACGGCCAATGCCCCACGACTCTCCGGTGGCTTCGCCATCGAGCGAAGGTGGCAGGGTGTCTATCACGGCGCGCCAACAGGTGTAGCCCGCATAGCGCGGCAGGCTGTTGGGAACAAGCTGCTTGCGAAAAACAGAATGCACACCATCGCAGGCCATAACATAATCGGTTTCTATTGCTGACCCATCGCTGAAGTGAAGCACTACACCGGAAGCGCGCTGATCGAACCGCACACAAGTTTTGCCCAACACCACGCTGTGTGGCGGAAGCTTGGACAACAACACCTCGTGAAGATCGGCGCGGTGAATGGTGAAGTTGCTGGGCACGCCATAGCGGCCACTCAATGATTCGGCGTCGGCCACCGACAGTGTGTTGCCGCGCTGGTCGCGCAGGGTAAATTTTTTAAGAATCTTGCCGGCCTGCAACACGTCGTCGCTGATGCCGATTTCGTCGAATGCCTTGATGGCGTTTGCGGCCAGACCCAGGCCTGCGCCCAGCGGCTTTAGTGCTGGAGCACTTTCATAGACCGTGGGTTCGTAACCTTTTTTGCGCAGGGCAATGGCCAGGGTGAGGCCACCGATGCCACCGCCGATGATGGAGAGTCTTTTGGTTTTTGTCATTCGGGTTTCAGAAGCTGCCGCCGGCTTTTCTGGATACGCTTTTTGAGGCGTTCTTCTTCGATGAGCTGGCGGAAATTGGTTTGGGCCACGTAGAAATGTTGCAGGTAGCCATTGGTTGCAGGAGTGAGATTGATCCTATTTTCCATAGTGTGCATGTTTTGAATATGACAATTGAGTAGACGTTTACCCCTATGGTTTTATTTTCATTTTTTCCATCCCCCCAGGGGAATGGAGGATGGTTACGTTTGCATTTTCGGCAGGAGAACACCGCCTGGGTGCACGATGCGGCCGTCGCTCATTTCCACGATGCGATCGGATTTGTGCGCAAAGGCTTCGTCGTGCGTCACGGCGATGATGGTTTGGTGATAGGTGTGGGTCAGTTCCTGAAAGATCTCAAACACAAGGCCCGTGTTGTAGGAGTCCAGGTTGCCCGTGGGCTCGTCGCCCATAATGATGTCGGGATCGTTAATGATGCCGCGCGCAATGGCCACGCGTTGTTGCTGGCCACCCGAGAGTTTTGCCGAGGGCTTGAGGGCGTGTTCATGCATGCCCAGCATCTTCAGCTTTTCGTAGGCGCGTTCTTCAATTTCACTTCGTGTGTAACGTCCCAGTTTTTGTGCGGGGATCATCACATTTTGCAGCGCCGTGAACTCGGGCAACAAGTAATGAAACTGAAACACAAAACCGATGTGCTCGTTTCGAAACCTGGCCAAGGCATTTTGATTTTTTCCCGTGAGGCGTTGCCCCGAAATTTCGAGCTCACCTTCATAGTCGGTGTCCATGGTCGACAACACATACAACAGTGTTGATTTTCCACAGCCCGATTTGCCCACCAACGAAAGAAATTCTCCCTTGTTTACGACAAGGTCTATTTCTTTCAACACCTGAAATTTCTCAGGGTCGTAGAAGTACTTGGTGATCTTGTGCGTTCTTAATACGTGGTCCATGGCCAAAGGTTCGCGATGATTTTAGATTTTAACGACGGGCTACCCCCTCAGTATTTCGATGGGGTCGAGCTTCGATGCTTTGCGCGACGGCAAATAGCCCGCCACGGCCGTGGTGGCCACGCCAAACACGATGCCGATGAAATAATAGCGGGGATTAAAATTTACCGGCAAATGATCCAGCGCAATGAAGTCGCCCCCATTGAACGGCACCTTCGATATGATGAGCGACAGCGTGTAGCCAATGAGCAGGCCGGCCAGGCTTCCCACAAAACCAATCACCAGCGACTGTATCATAAAAATCTGTTTCACATCCTTGCCCGCAAACCCCATGGCCTTGAGGATGGCGATGTCTTTCATTTTGTTGTGGATGGTCATGTTCAAAATGTTGTAGATGCCAAAACCCGCCACCACCAGCAACGTGAACGACACTGAGTAAGTGAGAATGTTGCGGATGATGCTGCCCGTGAGAAACGTGGCGTTGGCCGTTTCCCAATCTTCGGCCTTGTAGCCCGACAGCCGCTGAAACTCGGGCGCCAGTTGTTTGGCCTGATGAAGATCTTTCAACTTCACGTTGATGTCGGTGATGTAGGATGGATCTTGTTGCAAGATGGTTTGCACCGTAGAGATGTTGGCATAGCTCCGGATGTTGTCCACCGTGCCGATGCCCATTTGAAAGATGCCTACAATTTTTAGTGTCATGGTGTAGCCCTGCGGTGTGGTGATGACCACGCGGTCCCCATGATGCACCTGAAGTTTGCGCGCCAGGCCAATGCCCATGATGATGCCCTCGGCATGCGCCTTCAGGTCTTCGATGCGACCGGCTTTCATTTTGGCGCGCAGGTTAAACAGTTTGTCTTCCTCCAGAATATCGACACCGGCAATCATGCCATTCAACTGCACCGGCCCATAGTTATAGAACACCTGCGACGACAGCGTGGGTGCCACACCCGACACACGCGTGTCGTTGCGCAGCAGCGTGGCCAGTTGCAGCGCATGCCGCACCTTGAGCGTTTCCTGTTTTGGTTTTTGATGATGCACCACCTGCAACGCGTCGGGATAGACCACAGACAACAGTGTGGGCCGGCCTTCGGCGATGTCGTTGTAAATATGAATGTCGGGCGACGAGGTCATGGTAAGTTCTTCGGTGAAATTGTTGAGGCCCGTCATCAGGCTCACCATGGCAATGAACATGCCGATGCCAAACGTAACGCCCAACATGGCCACCAGCGTTTGTTTGGGGCGCGACAGCAAATGTGTTTTGGCGATGCTGATGGAGAGTTTCATGGCGTTATGAAAACAGTTGTGCTATCTATGCCGCTCAACACCTCCACCTCGTCCAGTGTTTCGATGCCTTTTCGGATGGCGATCTTTTTTGTGCCACGGTCGGTTTTCACCAACACAGAATCGCCCGGCAGCAATGCGCTTTTGGGAATAACGAGAGCGCGTGCTTTTTGTGCCACGATGATGTTCGCTTCCAGGGCCAGCCCCGAAAATTCGCCCGGCAATGTATCCTGCAACGCAGCGTCTACACGAACGGACTGCTGTTGTTTGTTGATGAAGGGATATACTTTAGAAACCACGGCATGAAAAACCTGATCGGGATAAGCATCCACTTTCACCAGCATGGCCTGGCCCGTGCGCAAGCGGTGAGCGTCGAGTTCGTCTACATTCAGCTGGAGGTAAAAATTACGATCGTTTCCCACCACCGCCACCACTTCGCCGCGCCGAACAAGTTCGCCTTTTTCTTTTAGTGTTTTAAACACCTTGCCATCCACCTGGCTGCGCACCACATAGCGGCTGCTTTCGTCGCCGGCAATTTCCAGTTGGCTTTTTGCATTTTGTTCTTCGAGGTAGAGGCGGTTCAACAGGTTGGCATAGCGATTTTTTTGTGCGGCATAATCGGCCGATGCATTGTCGTATAACAACTTCATGCGGTCGAGTTCGGCCTGTGAGGTGGCACGGCTCTTCCACAGGTTGGTGAAGCGCACAAAGTTTATGGAGTCGAACTTCAGCTTGGTGCGCGATGCATCGAAGGCGGCCTTTGCTTCGTTGAGGGCGGGTGAGCCGTCGCGATAGTTTTGGCGGGCCATGGCGTAGTTTTCTTTTGCCAGCCGGAAGCGTGCCGATTGCTGATCGGCTTCGAGAATGAACAACGCGTCGCCGCGTTTCACTTCGGCACCATCGTCCACAAGCTTCTCCGACAGGTAGCCTTCTGCCTGCGCAAACACCTCATACTCATCCTGCGCCACCACATAGCCGGAGGCGTAGACGGCCTCCATCGCGGGCTTGAGGCGCGGGGTCTGTTCCTGCCCTTTCGGGCCACAGGCGGCGAGCATTAACATGGCAAGAAAAATGGATGCGGCCTTCATGCGTTCTTTTTCAAGAAAAGATACGGGGCTTGGCATCACCGGGTCGTGGCGATTTAAGCGAAGTGTCGAAATGGCTGCGCGAGGTGTGGGCCGTTGGAATCCGAACCAAAAAATAAGCCCTCCCCGATGTTGTCGGAGAGGGCTTGTATGCTTGTTGTGTGCAGGCCTGTGTTAGAGGTTGGGCTGCGGTGTGGTTCTCAAGTAAGGCTTCACGCGGGTGTGACCTTTGGGGAATTTCGCGGCGATGTCTTCGTCTTTCACGGCGGCGGTAATGATCACGTCTTCGCCCTGTTTCCAGTTGGCAGGTGTTGCCACGCTGTAGCTGGCGGTGAGTTGGAGGCTGTCGATAACGCGGAGGATCTCGTCGAAATTGCGGCCGGTAGAGGCCGGATAAGTAATGGTGAGTTTCACCTTTTTGTCGGGGCCGATCACAAACACCGAACGCACGGTGAATTTGTCGGTCACGTTGGGGTGGATCATGCCATAGAGGTTTGCCACTTTAAATTCGGGATCGGCAATGAGGGGATAGTTCACCACGGTTTTTTGCGTTTCGTTGATGTCGCCAATCCAGCGGTTGTGCGACTCGAGCGGGTCGGCGCTAATGGCCACCACTTTCACGTTGCGTTTGTCGAACTCCGAGCGCAGTTTAGCAACGGCGCCAAGTTCGGTGGTGCACACCGGGGTGAAATCGGCGGGGTGCGAAAACAAAACGCCCCAGCTGTTTCCCAGCCATTCGTGAAAATTGATGGTGCCTTCTGTGGTTTCGGCGGTAAAGTCAGGGGCGATGTCTCCTAATCTGATCGACATAAATTGAAAATTTTGAGTTGAACAATTGGTTAGTTATAGTTTTTTCTGATGATCGTTTTCCTGGAGAGCTCTAAATTACTCAAAGCCTATTGATTATATAGAGTTTCAGCGAAAATAAGCGCAAAGATTATATAAAGTAATCCCGGGCTTAAAAGTTTCAGGCTTTGGCTTTTTTCTTGGCCTTCATCTTCAACTCCCTCTTGGCCAGTCCCTCAATGGTGTCGCCGGAAAGGAGGTCTACGGTAGAGTTGCGTATTTCCACGAACGCGTGGTGAATGGCGCAGGTTGCCTCGTCTTCGCATTCGGCGCAGGGCTCGTAGAATTTGTGGGTGGCACACGACACCAGGGCGATGGCCCCATCGAACATGCGCACCACGTCGGCCAGGTTAACCTCGGCGGGATTGCTCCGCAGAAAATAACCTCCACCCTTGCCCTGCTTGCTGCCCAGCACTCCTGCGCGCTTCAGCTCCAGCAGAATGGCTTCGAGAAATTTTTTGGGGATGTTACAGGCTTCCGAGATGTCCTTTATCAGAAACTTTTTTTCAGGCTCCTTGGCCATGTGGACCAGGGCGTGAATGGCGTATTTACATTTCTTAGACAGCATAATTGCGACAATTTAGTAATTTACGATGTACGAAGCGGGATTTGATAGCGATGGTGAATTTCCATCGATTATTTTTACTCAAATCTTTGCCGAGGTAGCTCAGGGGTAGAGCAGCTGATTCGTAATCAGCAGGTCGTGGGTTCAATTCCCATCCTCGGCTCTTTCATCTATTTCCTCCCAACAGTTTGTTATCCTTATAACCCGAAAGCCACGGGTTTCCGTTTCCGGGAGCAAAAAATTTTTACATGAATAAAATACGACAAAGTGTTACCATTGCAGGGTTGGGCTGGGCCTTATGCCTATTCATGTTCCAAAAGTTTCACTTCGAATCAGACGTTTGCCTATGAATGACTCCCTTCTAAAAATTCTCATCGTGGCTGCGGGTGGTGCCTTGGGTAGCGCGGCCCGCTATGTGACCGCCCGGCAGGTCGACGCCCGGCTCAATTCCATTTTTCCTTATGGCACCCTCACGGTCAATGTGGTGGGGTCGTTCATTTTGGGGTTGGTGCTCACGCTGGCGGCGCGCAAGGCGGGGGTCACGGAATCGTGGCGCCTTTTTTTGGGGGCAGGGTTTTGTGGCGGGTTCACCACGTTTTCGACGTTTGCGTGGGAAAATTTTAATCTTATCGAGCAAAAATTTATGGGCACGTTCGTGCTCTACACATCGGTGAGCCTGGTGGCCGGGTTTTTAGCGCTGGCGGCCGGCGCTTTCCTGGGTCGTTTTCTATAAAGGTTTTGCTAAATGCAGAAAAGGTTCTTACTTTTGTCGCCCTTCGTAACCACACACACGCATCACACACACACAATCAAGCTAATTGCCCAGGTGGTGAAATTGGTAGACACGCTACTTTGAGGGGGTAGTGCCTTAACCGGTGTGCTGGTTCGAGTCCAGTCCTGGGCACCCAAAATTCCGCTCGTCAAACGGACGAGCATCCCTGATGTTGGAATTGAGATCACTTTTGCCGAAGTGGTGAAATTGGTAGACACGCACGTTTCAGGGGCGTGTGGCGCAAGCTGTGGGGGTTCGAGTCCCCCCTTCGGCACACAGAGCCATCCCCCGGGGTGGCTTTTGTATTTTAAAGGCAATTCGATTTCCAAAAGTTTTTGCCCTTCACCCTTGCCGGGTTCTTCTCTCGGGACTAAATGACACAAGGCCGTTCTTGTTATCTTTCGTTTATGAAATTTCTGATCTGCCTGCTCCTCGCTCCCATCGTTTTCTTTTCCGGAAGTTTGCCACCGCGCGAAACCGACACAAATTCCATCCTGAGCTATGAGGTGAATCCGGCAGGGCACGACCTTCGCTTTTTTCTGAAAGACCAACATCAACACAGTTTTCAAAATATCGGCAAACTGAAACAGTCGCTCGATTCGGCAGGACTTGAGTTGGTGTTCGCCATGAACGGCGGCATGTTCACCACCGCCTTGTTGCCACAGGGGTTGTTTGTGGAAGGGGGCAAGTTGGTTGCCAAAACCGACACGCTCCGGTCGGGTTATGGCAATTTCTATATGCAACCCAACGGCATCTTCTACCTCACCCGGGCGCACCAGGCCGTGGTGTGCACCACCAGTAAGTTTGTGCTCACGCCCGACATACAATACGCAACCCAATCCGGGCCCATGCTGGTGATTGACGGCGCTATTCATCCGAAGTTCAGCGAGGGTTCAAAAAACGTGAACATCCGGAACGGCATGGGCATACTGCCAAACGGCAACATGCTGTTCGCCATCTCGAAAGAAAAAATCAATTTCTATGACTTCGCGATGTGGTTCAAAAAACGCGGATGCCGGAACGCGTTGTACCTGGATGGCTTTGTGTCGAAGGTGTATCTGCCCGCAGAAAAGATTGAACAAGTTGATGGCACGTTGGGCGTGATTATCGGAGAAGTGAAGAAGAAGGGAGAGAAAAAGTAAACACTTATTCCTACCTTTAACTACCCCCATCGCATCTGGTCATGTTGCCTTCTTATGTACAATTGCTTTACGATATGGAAGTGCATTCCGTAGAAGGAATACGCCGTTATTTCGACGAAGGCGGAAACCCCAACGAAGTGCACGATGGCAAACCCCTTTTCTCTACGCTGCTGGAAATGTATACGCGCAGCCCGCGCTTCACAGCGTGTGTGCATGCATTTGTTCATGCCGGTCTGGACTTTGACGACAAGGCTTTGTTATCGGTGCTGACAGACGATGCTGACGCGCTTGAAAAATTAATCGACCACGATCCGGCCCGCATTGCAAAAACATATTCGCTTTTCAACAATGCCTACACGCCACTAACCGGCGGCTCGCTACTTCACTTCTGCGCCGAATTCAACAGCGTGGCCTGCGCCAATGTGCTGGTGTCTCGCGGTGCCGACGTGAATGCAAAAGCCGGCGTTGACGAGCATGGCTTTGGTGGCCACACGCCCATTTTCCACACCGTGAACCAGAACGGTCACCAGTCGGCCGGCATGCTCCATTTTCTGTTGGAGAACAAGGCAGACCTCACGATGACGGTGAAGGGTTTGGTTTGGGGGAAGGGCTATGCCTGGGAAACGTTTATACCCGCCGTGAATCCCATCAGCTATGCCATGATGGGATTGTTGCCGCAGGTGCACCGGAACGAGAAGACGGTGGCCTCGGTGGTGTCGTTGCTGGTGAAACATGCCTATGGCATTGACTACACGCCGCCAAATATTCCCTGCGCATATTTGCAACCCAGGGCCTGACGTTTTTTTCCACTCCAGCTTTCTTCGCCTCGCCTATAGCATTAGTCGAAACCCAAAAACAGGAAGTTCGCCTTGCATGAAGTCGAGATCGATGGATCGTTTGAAGCCAAGGCTCTCATACATTTTCCAGGCGGTTTGCATGGCATTGGTGGTGTGGATGATGAGCTGACCGAGGTGTTTTTCTTTTGCTTTGCCAATGCAGGTGTTGGTGAGCAGTTTGCCCACGCCCTGGCCACGCGCAGCGTTGCTCACAGCCAATAGCCGGAAACCCGCGGCATTTTTTTCTTGTGTGGCGGTGCCACCGGAGCCATAGTGTTGCATGTCGCCAAAATAAACAACAGCGCCGGCGAGTGTGCCATTGTCTGAAACGGCTACGAGAAGTTCGGTGTCGGGCTTGTTGGTGAACTCGCCAACGTTGGCCAGCATCTTATAATAGTTGGGTTGCTCGTGCTCTTTTGGAAAACCTTCCAGTTGCGAATAGACGTGAATCATCAACTTTCCGATTTCCGGGAACTCGTGGGGTTGTGCGTTGCGGATGGTGTGCATGGTGAATGAACTCAATAGTCAGAAGCCAACGCCTCCACACCCACCACACATCCGTTCGCGACAAACGTTTTGCCGCCCGCTAGTTTTGTTATGGTGTAGGTGTCGTAGTGCCCTTTCAGAAATTCTATTTTCGTTAACACGCTTGTTGTTAGTGTTCCGTCAGGAGAATATTGTTCGAATGCATCGTGCAGCGTAATCAACTCAACGTGTTCAAACCCCTGGTAGGCCGACGATGCGCCGGGGTTTAGCGATGCCCAGCCTTTGCCCTTCAACAGAAAGGGATGGTCTTTGGTGGCCACAATGGAGTTGCCATCGGCAAAGGTGAACTTCACCAGGTTGTGGTGGCTCACCTGTTTCACTTCTTCGACCACGGCGGGTTTCATTTCTCCCGCTTCGTTGCGCGACATCACCACGTCGCCGGGTGCGATGGTTTCGATGTTCTTTGTGTTGCCGTTGGCCATGGTCACGCGGGTGCCTTTGGCGAAGCAGTGCACATCGAGGCCATCGAAGTATATTTCGGTGATGGCCGCGTCGTCATATTTCAGTCCCTTATAGACTTCCTGAATCTCGAATGTGAGTGTCCAGGCCTTTTCCGATTTCAGTTTGTCCCAATCGCTGCGGTTGTTGTTTCCAATCGGGTCGACCGTGAAGTGTTGTGCGGCCCGCTGGTCTTTCAGATTCAACATGGCGAGCGGTTTGTCGTTGAGCAGCACTTTCAATTTTTTCACACGTGCATTGTTCTCCCAGGCGGTTTGGTCTTTCACATAGCCGTTCACCACAATGATTTCGTTTACGCGCGCACTCTCGGGCAAAAATGCATAGCGCAGATATTGCCCCACACCCGGTCCGGCAACGCCTTCGACCCACGCCGTTTTGTAGTTGAGGTCGTGAGCATTGTTTGCGTCGTAGCTATTTCCGCCCTGGGGTTTTAGCCACGACGAGGCCGTGACCTTTTCGGGGCCACCGCCACAATACCAGCTGCACCCACCACCCAGGATGTCCCAATAGTCTTCGCTGGTTTCGTCCCAGGCATTGTAAAGCGCTTGCTCGCTGGCCGGCAAATCCTGTAGCGATGTTCCGGCCTGCAACTTATCGGATATGCGCAGAAAGGTTTGTTTGTCGCGTTCAAATTGCTGTTCGCCTTCGCGGCTAAAATTGAGCGGGGTGATGCTGGAGGGGAAAAGTTCTTTCGGCCCGGATTGCGCCATGGCGTGTTGCTGCATGAGCGCCAGAAACAGGACACCGTGAAAAAATATTCGTTGCATGGCATTCCTTTTCTTTACGGATGAATTTGTGGCAGTGCGAAATTCAATTAGCGGTGGTTCATCTTTGCTGACGCCATGTGAACACCCATCGGCAACGCTCACTTCATTTCTTTTTCAACTTCTGAATCTCCGCCTGCAACGTGAGCACGGTGTGGGCCAAATGATCGGTAGACACGGCCGTGGCGCCTTGCGGGTCGGGAAACTGGTTGGAGAAAAATGCTTTGGCCTGCCAGATTTCCAACACGTCGTCGGCTTCGATGGAATAGGGCTCGTATTGACGGTTGTCGGACACCAGCAACACTTTGCCTTCTTCGGCCGTGAAGTTGAAGAGGCGTTTAAAGACGATGCCGTCTTGTTTGGTGACGATGATATAGAGTTTGCCGTTTTTCACCGAGGCAACATCTTCCATGTATTCGCCGAAGATGATACTGCCGGGCTGCACGGGCAGCATGGAGTCGCCCTGGATTTCGAAGGCGCGGTAGGTCCTGTTTTTGGGCAGCACGGGCATGCTGATTTTGGGAAGGTCTTTCACAAACTCCACATCCTGGTAGCCCGCCAGGTAGCCGGCCGATGCTTTCTGCGACACCAGCTCCACGTTCTCTTTGTTGTGACTGTCGACCGTGATGGTGAGCACGTCTTTGCCTTTCGACGGCGTGTTGGCCTTCCGTTCCTTTTCCGGCATGCGGCTGAGGTCGTGGCGCACGAGGGCGTCGAGGTTCACGTTGAAGATTTTTGTGATGTCGAGCAACGACGCCAGCGGCGGCGTGGACCGTTCTTCTTCATAGGCGCCGATGGCGGCTTGCTTCAAGCCCATCTTTTCGGCGAGCTGCTTTTGCGTGAGCCCTTGCTGGGTACGCAGAAACTTGAGGTTCTTATTCACCATGGCCATGCTACAAAAATAGAAGTTATGTGATAGGAAATAAATGATTTCATCGGAATGACGATTAGACTCCAGCGCTGGTGCCCGACCAACCCATGTCAATAATGAATTAAAACACTGAAATGTTTCATGAACCCGGCCGTTCGCCGGGTTCATTGCACGACACGCCGCTATCCTTTAACGGCGCACGTGCAGGAAACATTACACTCCCTTCGGCCTTGCAGCCTGCGGAGCAACGTGGCACACAACGCGCTTAACACACAACGACACGCTTTTTTCAAAAAACTGTATTCCTAATTTTCCACGCCCGCCGGGGCCGGCCTTTGCGCCACCCCCGGACTGAGCCGGAACCTTTCCAACACCAGGCCCGCCAACTACGACAAGGCACAAAACACAACGGGTAAATATTTATTCAGCTTCCAATTCACTCTTTAGTCTAATCTCACGCTCTCCGGCACCCAACACGTTCCAAACGTGCTTGCCTTCCCGCCATTCCAAAGTCTGCATCTTGCAGACTTCCATTCCCTTCAAAATTGGCCCTATCCCCCTCCCGGCCCGAATGTGATCGATTCGATTTCGTTGTGCGGCGTCGGTTGGTGTTTATACCCAACGATCTGCCGACTATAGAAATACCATCTCTTCATTTCCGGCACGGGAGGCAGGGAAGGGTATTTGCTGCTATGGCGTAACAACAGCACAAAACTAAAATAATTAGTTGAAAAGAAAAACAATACACTAATATTTTTAGTTATTTAGCGTCATGGAACGGAACATCATACACCTGGATCTGGATGCGTTTTTTGTAGCTGTGGAGCGACGCAACAACCGGGCCCTTGCCAACCGCCCTCTTATTATAGGAGGCAGCAGCCGGCGCGGGGTGGTGGCAGCGTGCAGCTATGAAACACGCCAATTTGGGGTTCATTCGGCCATGCCCATGTATCTGGCGTTGCAGCTTTGCCCGGATGCAAAAGTTATTTCCGGCGACATGGAAGCGTATAGCCGCTGCTCGCATGAGGTGACCGAGATTATCGCAGAGGCCGCTCCATCTTTCGAAAAATCGTCGATCGACGAGTTCTATATAGACGCCAGCGGCATGGACCGCTACTTCGGGGCTTTCAAGTGGGCTAAGGGGTTGCAGGGAAAAATAAATCACGAAACACGGCTGCCCATTTCCATGGCCATGTCCACCAGCAAACTGGTGTCGAAGGTGGCCACGGGTGAGTTCAAGCCCCAGGCCAGCCAAAACATTCCCACCGGCACCGAGCAGGAATTTCTTTCACCCCTGGCGGTTGAGAAGATCCCCATGATCGGCAAACAAACCGCATCGTTTCTCTATGATATGGGTGTGCGCACGGTGGCCACGTTGCGCGAGATGCCCCTCAACTTCCTGGTGAGCGCCTTTGGCAAAAACGGCATCAGCCTCTGGAACAAAGCCCACGGCATAGACGAGTCGCCGGTGGTGCCCTATAGCGAGCAGAAGTCTATATCTACCGAATGCACCTTCGAAGAAGACACTATTGATGTGAAACGGCTCAACTCCATTCTCACGGCCATGGTCGAGAAAGTGGCGTTCCAGCTGCGCGACCAGAAAAAACTGACGTCGTGTGTGACGGTGAAAATCCGCTACTCCAATTTTGACACGGAGACCAAGCAGATTCAAATTCCTTATACATCGTCGGATCACGTGCTGCTGCACACCGTCACCGCCTTGTTCAAAAAGCTTTATAACCGCCGCATGCTCATTCGCCTGGTGGGCGTGCGTCTCAGCAACCTTGTGCACGGCAGCCACCAGATCAGTTTGTTCGACGACACGGCCGAGGCCATCAACCTCTATGAGGCCATCGACTTCATTAAACACAAACACGGGGTTGAGAAGATTTTCCGCGCCACCACGCTGGGTGTGAACCGGCGCGTGCGCATGGAGATGAACATGTTTAAAGGAAATGTAAAATAAGAGAATGTAATAACCATCAAAACACAACAATGCTTATGAGAACGTCCATCACAAAAACCAAATCGCCCGTTCAGGAATTGTTTTTCATCATCTCTCCTCCCCGCCACATTCTCAGCGATGTGTTTGTATTGAAAGATGACGTGCACTATCTCATTGGCCACAAATTCGCAGACCGCTATTCCACGGCTCACATCTCGCTGTTCAAATATGCCGACGAACATGTTGACGACATGGTTCGCCACGTGGAAACAAAAGTGTCGACGATGAAGCCCTTCAATGTTTTTATCAAAAACCTGAATGTGTTCTCTCATGGATCGGAGCGGACCATCTACCTGGACATTGTGAACAAATATCCGGTGCGCGACATTTTTGAAAAACTCATTAAAGAAGACGCCAATTTCACGCCACACATCACGATCGCAAAAAAACTTTCGTCCGAAGATTTCCTGAAAGCATGGCCCTATCTTCAGGGCTTCGCCTACAGCCAACATTTTTTGTGCGACCGCATCACAGTGCTGGCCCGCGCCGAAGGGCGCTGGATTCACTACAAGGACATTTTGCTGGGAGAATAAATTGAGAATCATTTCTAAAACTAAACGATAAACAAAAAACAAATTTTTATGGCAAAGGAAAGTATTGCAAAAGAGAACCCAGTCATTGATGTGCTGAAAAGACTGAAAGACGAAGAAGCAGAATTGATGCTGAAGTTGAAACCCGTGCAGGAAGCGATTGGTGCCCTGGAAAAGATTGTGGACAAGTCGGTGAAGAAGGTGAAGTCGTCTTCGGGTGGGAAAGACGGTTCGGGCGATGGTGTGGTTGAGGAGAATGTGTTGGAGTTGAGTGAGCAGGGGGCGTAGGGAGAATGCAGATCCTGAACTAAAATTCCACCGGATTAAAAATGAAAAGAGTAGATTCGGCGGAGCGGATGTGAACAAGCATCCTTTCCGTCGAATCGTTTTTATTAAAATTTAATCAGTCTCAAAAGACGTGGCGTCCTCCGAAATGGCCTGCGAGACTGCTGTGCAAACTTCCCGGAAATAGCTATCGTCGGTAAAACCCGAAATCCTCCAACGCATTTCCCCACAAACCCTACGCAAACCAAGTGATCTCAACGGCAATTGGAGCAATCGCGTTGCGTTGTTACATTTATATCCCTAACGTTGCTGCTATGAAATCGCCCTTGGAAATTCTTCAGACCCGCTTTGGATATGGTTCGTTTCGCCTGCAGCAGGAGTCCATCATTCAGTCGGTGCTGCAAGGCAAAGACACCTTTGCATTGATGCCCACCGGGGGAGGGAAATCGCTGTGCTACCAGATTCCCGCACTCATTTTTGAAGGCCTCACCGTGGTGATTTCGCCGCTCATCGCGCTCATGAAAGATCAGGTCGATGCCTTGCGGCTCAACGGTGTGCCTGCGGCGTTTCTCAATTCCACCCAAAGTTCGTCAGAGCAGGATGCCATTATCGCGCGTGTGCAGTCGGGCGAGCTGAAGTTGCTTTACCTGGCTCCTGAAAGTTCGTTCTTCCGGCGCATCGGCTCGTTCAAGGTGAGCCTCATTGCCATCGACGAAGCCCACTGCATTTCGCATTGGGGCCACGACTTTCGTCCGGAATATCTGATGCTGGCACAGCTGAAACGCACCATGCCCAACGTGCCCGTGATTGCCCTCACCGCCACGGCCGACCGCGTGACGCAAAAAGACATCATCCAGAAACTGGAGCTGAACAACCCGGCCGTGTTTGTGTCGAGCTTTAACCGCGCCAACATTCGCTATACCGTGGAGCAGAAAAAGAAGAGCTTTGAAAAACTGCTCGGTTTTCTGCAAACGCGTCGCGACGATTCGGGCATCATCTATTGCCTGTCGCGCACATCAACGGAGAGCCTGGCAGCCGACCTGGCACGCGAAGGTTTTAACGTGTTGCCCTACCACGCGGGTATGGACAAAGACCAGCGGGCCAAACACCAGGAAATGTTTTTGCGCGACCAGGTGAAGATTATGGTGGCCACCATTGCCTTTGGCATGGGCATCGACAAATCGAACGTGCGCTATGTGGTGCACATGGACCTTCCCAAAAACATTGAGAGCTACTACCAGGAAACGGGTCGCGCCGGACGCGATGGCCTGGAAAGCGAAGCGCTGCTCTACTACACCTATGCCGACGTGAGCAAGATGAAGAAGTTTGTGGAGATCGAAGGCAACAACGCACAAACAGAAATCTACCTCAAGAAGCTGAACCAGATGGCCGCCTATGGCGACCTGGTGACGTGCCGGCGAAAATATCTGCTCAACTATTTCGACGAACCCGCGCCCGACCACTGCGGCAACTGCGACATCTGTCTCACACAAGTGGAGCGCGAAGACGGCACCGTGCTTGCACAAAAGCTGCTGTCGGCCGTGACGCGTTTGCAAGAGCGGTTTGGTGCCGGCTATGTCATCGACTTTTTGCGCGGTTCGCACTCGGGCAAAATCATGGACGACCACAAAGCTCTGAAAACATTTGGCGTGGGCGCCGACGTGAGCAAAGACCAATGGAACGCTATTGTGCGCGACCTGCTGGCGCAAGGCTATCTGGCGAAGTCGGAAGGCACCTACCCCGTGCTCAAACTCACCGCCCGCAGCCAGGCCGCATTGTTTGGACGCGAGCGCGTGATGCTGGTGAGCTCGAAAGAGAAACGCGAAACGGTGATGCACGAGCCCGCCGCTGACCATGAAGGTCCGCTCTTTCAATTGCTGAAGAAGCTGCGCTGGACACTGGCCGAAGAAGAAAACGTGGCCGCCTACATTGTGCTGTCGGATGCGTCGCTGAAAGAACTCGCCACCTACCTGCCCCAAAGTCGCGACGACCTGCGGAAGATCACGGGCTTTGGCGAAATGAAGATTGAAAAATATGGCCGTGCCTTCGAAGACGCCATTGTTCGCTACTGCGAAGAGTTTAACCTGCCTTCGCGCATGCACCTGAAAACACCAAAGCGCACACCACTGCGAAAAGAACGTGAAGCACCAGAACGCGACACCGAAACCAAGCAGCAGACGCTCACGCTTTTCAGGGCAGGTCACAGCATCGGCGAGATTGCCACGATGCGGGAACTTAGCAACGGCACGGTAGAAAATCACCTGGCGTTCTATGTGCAACAGGGCAAGCTTGCCATCGAAGAAATGGTGCGGTCTTCGAAGATCCCGTTCATTCGCGATGCCATCGAAAAAATCGGAAACAACAAGGGCCTCGCGCCCATCAAAGACATGCTGGGCAGCAGCTATAGCTATGGTGAGATCAAGGCGGTGATGGCACACCTCGAATTCAAAAAACAAGTCTGACGGTTTCGCATCTTGCCCGGGTGCAAAAACGTTTAGACATTGAAACGCTAACCATGTATCTCAACTGTCACACCGGCTTTAGTTTCAAATACGGCACCCTGCCGGTGCTCAGCCTGTTTGAAGAGGCCCAGCGCTGTGGTGTGCACAAGCTGGTGATCACTGAAATAAACAACACCGCGTCTTACATTGAGATGCTGCGGCTTTGCAGCGAACGTTCGCCCCAGCAAGGGCCACGCACACCGGGTGGTAAAACAACACATGCCCTCGAAATTGCCGTCGGTGTCGAGTTTCGCAAAGATCATGAATTGCTCTACATCGCCATCGCTAAAAACAACGCGGGCTTCGAAGAGATCAACCGGTTTCTTTCCTATCACAATCGCGAAGACAAACCTTTGCCCGATCGCGCGCCGGCGTTTGAAAATGTTTTCGTCGTCTACACATTTCAAAAATGGGAACCGGAGTTGCTTCGCGATTTTGAGTTTGTTGGAGTTCGGATACAGGAATTAAATCAGCTGGCCATCTATGCGCCGTATGCAGAATACAAACACAAATTTGTCGCGCTGCACCCCGTCACGTTTGCAAACAAGACGGACTTCAACATCCACCGCCTGTTGCGTTCCATTCATCACAACACCCTGCTCAGCAAACTGCCCGAGCACTACCAGGCACAGCCCAACGAGATGATGATGCCTGCGGACATGCTGGCGCATCATTTCCAGCACTATCCCGACTTGATACAGAATGCCGAAAACATTCTGACGCATTGCCACCTCGACTTCACATTGAAAGA
This sequence comes from Chryseolinea lacunae, assembly GCF_016735595.1. Taxonomy (GTDB): domain Bacteria; phylum Bacteroidota; class Bacteroidia; order Cytophagales; family Cyclobacteriaceae; genus Chryseolinea; species Chryseolinea lacunae. Next base: position 584,473 of record NZ_JAERRB010000004.1, on the reverse strand, counting down.
AGATAAAAACAAAAAGAACGTTCACGGCTCCGTAGAAAAAGACTGGCAACTCCTGGAAGAAAAAACGTGGGAAGGTTATGCCGTGCGCTACGCTCATCACGACAACCCCGACGAACTTGCCGAGCGCATAAACCGCGAGCTGCGCATCATTCGCAGCAAAAACTTTTGTTCCTACTATCTCATCGCCTATCACCTCATCAGCTTTGCCAAACAGAAGGGATACGATTTTGTGGGCCGGGGCAGCGGTGCCAACAGCGTGGTGGCCTATTGCCTGGGCATCACCAACGTGGACCCGATTGAGCTTGATTTATATTTCGAACGCTTCCTCAACGAAGAGCGCACATCGCCTCCGGACTTTGACATCGACTTTTCGTGGGACAATCGCGACGAGATCTATGACTACATTTTTAACGCGTATGGCATGGATCACGTTTGCCTGCTGGGCACACATACCACCTATAAATATCGTTCCATCCTGCGCGAGCTGGGCAAAGTGTTTGGATTGCCCAAAGAGGAAATTGATGCCATGGTGGAGGAGCCCGCGCAATATCGGAACCGCGACCACATCACCGAGCTGATCTTTAAATATGCCGGCTACATTGTGGAAAAGGAATTGCCGGCCAACATCTCTATCCACGCCGGCGGTGTGCTCATTACCGAGAAACCGATCTATGCCTACACCGCCACCGAGCTTCCACCAAAAGGATATCCCGTTTCGCATTTCGAAATGCACAACGCCGAAGACATGGGCATCTATAAATTCGACATCCTGAGTCAGCGCGGGCTGGGTCATTTGAAAGAAACGGTGAAACACGTGAAGCGCAACCAGGGCATTGACGTGAACATTCACCAGTTCAACGTTTTTAAGGAAGACGAAAAAGTGAAAGACCTGCTGCGCAACAGCAAAGCCATGGGCTGCTTTTATGTGGAGTCGCCGGCGATGCGCATGCTTTTGGAGAAGCTTCGTTGTTCAGACTACCTCACGCTGGTGGCGGCCAGCTCCATCATCCGCCCCGGTGTGGCCAGCTCGGGCATGATGCGTGCCTACATCGAGCGCTTTCACCTGAAACAAAACGGCGGCCGCTATGAATCCATTCATCCCAAAATGGACGAGCTCATGGCCGAAACCTATGGCGTGATGGTTTACCAGGAAGATGTGATTAAGGTGGCCAACAAATTCGCAGACCTCACGCTCACCGAGGCCGACGTGTTGCGTCGCGGCATGTCGGGCAAATATCGCTCGCGCGAAGAGTTTCAACGCGTGCGCGACCGCTTCTTCGAAAACTGTGCGCGCATCGGCTATCCGCAACATGTGACCGACCGCGTGTGGTTTGAGATCGAAAGTTTTTCGGGCTACTCGTTTGCCAAAGGCCACTCGGCAAGCTATGCGGTGGAGAGTTATCAGAGCCTCTACCTCAAGGCACATTATCCGCTGGAGTTTATGGTTGGGGTGATCAATAATTTCGGGGGCTTCTATCGCACGGAATTTTATTTTCACGAAGCCCGCATGAACGGCGCCACCATTGAAGCGCCCTGTGCGAATCGCAGCCACTACCTCACCACCATTGACGGCACCACCATCTTTATCGGCTTCATCCATTTGAAAAGTCTGGAGACCGCGGTAGCCAAAGAAATTTCGGAGGAGCGTTTGCGCAACGGCGACTACAAAAGCCTCGACAATTTCCTTCGTCGCATCACGCTTGGGCTGGAACAAATCCGCATCCTCATCCGTCTTGGCACATTTCGCTTCACGGGCAAAACCAAACAGCAACTGCTCTGGGAAGCCATGCTCTATTTCGGCAACGCCAAACAACGCAACAAAACCACGGCCGACCTGTTCGACACCGAACCAAAGAACTATCCGCTACCCATGCTGCAACGCAACCCGTTGGAAGATGCCTTCGACGAAATAGAACTGCTGGGCTTTCCGCTATGCAATCCCTTTCCCCTCATTGCCTCGCCCGAGCGTGGCGACACGATGGCCCGCGATTTGAAAAGTAAACACGGCAAGCAGGTTCACATAGTGGGCTACGTAATCACCACCAAAAATGCCAGCACGCTCAAAAGTCAATCCATGTTTTTTGGCACCTTCTATGACGAACGTGGCGAAGTGTTTGACACGGTTCATTTCCCGGACAGCGCCCGGAAGTATCCATTCAGAGGAAGAGGATTTTATTCGCTGAAAGGAAAGGTGACGGAAGATTTTGGTGTGTACACCGTGGAGGTGTCGTGGATGGACAAGTTGCCGATTGTGAATAAGCGCGCGGAAGAATTTATGCGTGAGGGGTTGATGGCGGGGAATGCGAATCCGCACTAGATGAATGAATCTACAAATGCACGATACCTACATTTTTTAAATATAAAAGACTTCAGTACGCCACAATAAAGTCCTGCCCGTAATGAAAAGCATTCCAAAAAAGAAACTCTTCCTCACGTTGTGCCTGCTCGCTATCATCGTTGGATTTCTTCTCCCTCAGCCTTTCACTTCACCCGTGGTGGGTGCAAGCCGCAGCAGCTATCATGCAAAATCGTTCTGGTATTATCCATGGGGAAAGTCGGGCACGCACAAGGGTGTTGACATCTTTGCCAGGGAAGGCACGGCTGTGAATTCCTCCACCGGCGGGCTGGTGGTTTTTGCCGGAGAGATTGGCCGTGGTGGAAACGTAGTGTTGGTGCTGGGCCCGAAGTGGCGCCTCCACTACTACGCGCACCTTCGCGACTTCGACACTCATTTTCTGGATTGGACCGTGGCGGGCGAACACATCGGCAATGTGGGCACGACCGGCAATGCCAAGGGTAAGCCCGCACACCTGCACTATGCCATCATCACCCTCGTGCCCTATCCCTGGCAGATAGACGGCGCCAAGCAAGGGTGGAAAAAAATGTTTTATGTCAACCCCATTGTTCTTTTGAACAACTTGTATTCATCTCGCTAGCTTCTGGTGTTCTTTCTGTTTTTCGATTGATCGAAGTTCCATGCCTCACGCGTTGAGCCAGCACTTATGGAAATCAGACATTCAAGAGGTCGTTCTTTCTCGAAACGAAATCATCAATCGCTATTGGCCTTTTTAGCCACCACCTCGCCGACTTTTGGACGCAAATTGAGCATCTGTCCAGTTTTTTGACAAAAATGAACATTTGAGGGTTTTGTGTCCATTCTATTTACTACACCATGATTTGATCCGGATTTTGCATGGTGGTCGGATAACTCATCGACCATTATTAACCATTATGTCTATTACCTGCAAAGCACTCATGACCTTCGGCTTTTCATTTTCATTAAGGAGTAAGTAGTCATGCTGCGGAGCTTCCCATTTGAATATGATTTTTCCTAGACGTTTAACGAAGAAGACGGACCTGGAGCCTTCCGATGGTGGGTTAAAGCATATTTGCCGAACAGACCCTTCCTGTATGGAGATCAGTGCTTCATGAGCATGTTTGGTTGTTATTTCGGACAACTGAGACTTCTTACCCGTCTTTAAATCGATAACGGCCATTTGATCATGTTCATCTTCCAAAACCAGTGCACGATAAGAACCGCTGCCAAGGTAAAACTGAATAAAAAAAGCCCCGTTTTCGGTGTTCGCTATAAACGCCCCGTGTGATGGCGACTTCATGGAGAGAGGTGTCGTATATTCATCGACGTCAAATTCACCTTCAAAAATTCTGCAGTCATCAGTAACGCCTGGGCTTACGCTTACTGACCGACAGCCAATCCAGGTTAGAATAAATAGGGCGTAGAATATACTTTTCATGGCTCCATCAACTTCTCTCCATTTGACATGATATTCCAATAATGCCTCTCCTTTGTTTCACAAACTTTAAAATAGGTATTTCCCTCGATTCCATATGTATGCGTGACGAGAGATATGCTTTGTATGAAAAAATAACCCCCTTACGTTTCACTGCATGTGATATGCCTATGATGACAAGGATGCCGCGTGAGGGACGGTAGCAGAAAGCCCGAAGTGCGGTGGGGTTGTGTGCGGGCGGACTTGGAGCGGACGGCCCGACCCGACGCCAGGAGGGGCACGCCCACGTGATGTTTATTTTACGAAACTATATTGGGCTGATGTCAACATAAAAAAAGACCCCGACACGTCGGAGTCTTTGTGGGATTGGTTACTACTTGAAATTTTTATCTCACCAAGGGCACTCTGCCGATTGTTCCGTTCAGGTCGCCGGCGTTGAGGGTGCGGAGTGTGGTGATGGTGAGAAGTTTGTTTTCTTCGGACCGTGGTTGAATGGCGAGCGTGCTTTCTTTCAGGCTCAGCGTTTCGCCGTTGAGGAGTGCCGACACAATTTGGTTTTCGGTTTCCACGCCGGGGAAACTGTAGTTGTAGCTCGGCACTTTTTTGGTGATGGTGATCTCCAGGATGTCGCCGCTTTCGAAAGCGAACGTCAACTTGTAGAGGCTCTCGCCCACGGGCGTGAGCGTGCCCGATTTGGCAATGTAAGTGACTTTGGTGTTGGCCAATTGTTTGTCGACCGAACCCATGGCAAACCCCGCTGTGTTTGCGTCTGAAAAATCTATACCCCACATCGGCGAGTCTCGGTCGGCTTCTGTGCTGCACGCAAAAAGCATGACGGAAAGACTTAGTAAAAGCAAAAGTTTTGTTTTCATAGCCGTTCTGTTTTTCATGATGTAAAGAGAGTGAATCCACCGCGAAGCAAGAAGTGCTTATCGACATGTTGAATCGGTGGAGGGGGCGGGTAAGTAACCTGCAGTTGCATTTTTCGCAACAGGGAACCCACAACCGGCTATGCAGCCGATCGTTCATCGGCGAAAGCTTTCGCTCATCGACGGGTCTGGATGGACACTATTTGCGGGAAGGGCCTTCGCAACCGCGTTTGCGGTGCTGCAAAATTAACGACGAGTGGTTTCTAGAGGTCCGACCGCTTCAGTTTCAGGTAGCTGATATAGTTGAACGCCACCATCCACGCTGTGGCAATGACCACCGAAAGCGGGTCCACATAGTCCTGGATCTGTTGGAAGGCGTAGCGATAGAGCGGCATTTTTATGAGCGCGCTGATAGACTCCATGGGAAAATAGGGAATGAGCCACTCCACGTAGTTGTCGACGTTGGTTTTGATAATGAACTCCAGCAGGTGTGCAAGCAGCAGCAGAATGATGGTGAGGCCGGAGCGCTGCACGAGTATGCCCAGCATGAGGGCGAACGACAAATAAGAGAACACTTCCAGCAAATAGGCCGGATAAAATTCAAGGTCGGTGAAAACGTAGCTCCAGTTTATTTCCGGTGTGTAGATGAACCCGGTTATGAGCGCGATGAAAAAGATGAGCACCACGCTGAGCACGCTTAACAAAAGATTGGTGAGGATTTTTGATAACAAAAACTCCCAGCGGCTCAGTCCGTCGATGATGTTCTGGCGCAGCGTGCGATAGGTATATTCATTTGATATGGAGATGACCACCATGATGCCGACCAGCACTTTGAAGAAGCCGCTCCACCACACCAGGTTGAGCCACACGTCGGGGAAGTGATAGAGGGGGATGCGCTCGATGTTTATTTTCTGGCCGAAGTTGTCGATGAGGCTGGCTAGCCATTTCAAAAACTCCATGCCGCTGGCGGTGGAGAAACCGATGGTGATGAAATAGAGCCCACACACCACCCAAAAGGTGCGATAGCTGGTGAGCTTCTTGAGGTCTATCTTGAGCAGGTGTAAAAGCATGGGGTCGGCTTAATGGGCTTCTGACAATATTTCCAAAAACATTTTCTCGAGGCTTTTCTTTTTGGTGACGAGGTGGTTTGCCACCACGCCCTTGTCGAACAAAAAGCGGTTGAGGTCTTTGCTGTGGAAGTCGTCGCGCAGCGTTACCTGGAAATAGCCGTTCTCGCGATTTACCGACGCGGTGCCGGAAAAATCCAACAGCATGTCGCTGAGGTTGGGCACGTCTGCCTGCACTTCAACAGTTTCGGCACCTTTGCCCACATCGTCCACCGGGCCGGTGTGCACAAGGTTTCCTTTTTTGAGTACGGCAAAGTGTGTGCACACTTTCTGCACTTCGTCGAGCAAGTGACTGGCGAGGATGATGGTTTTTCCGTTGGCGGCGATCTTTTTGATGAGCTCGCGTATTTCGGCGATGCCCATGGGGTCGAGGCCGTTGGTGGGCTCGTCGAGTATGAGCACAGTGGGTTCGTTGAGCAAAGCCGACGCGATGGCCAGGCGTTGCTTCATGCCCAGTGAATAGGTTTTGTATTTGTCGTCTCTGCGGGCGGTGAGTTCAACCAGGTCCAGCACGTTGGCGATGTTGCTGGCCGGGCACTCTTTGATCATAGCGTTGAGCTCCAGGTTTTTTTGGCCGCTCAGGTAGGGATAGAATATCGGGTGCTCCAGCACGGCACCGATTTTTTTGCGTATGCCGCTGGTGGGCGCTTCGCCAAACCATGAGAACTCGCCGGCAGTGGGATTGACCACGCCCATGAGCATGCCCAGGGTGGTTGTTTTGCCGCTGCCGTTGGGGCCCAGCATGCCAAACACCTGTCCTTGCTTCACTTCCAGATTCATCTGGTTGACGGCGCAGAGGCGTCCAAAATTTTTTGTGAGACCTTTAATGGAGAGAACTGTTTCCAAGCGTGATGTCGTTTGATAAAAGATGAGTCGGCGATGAAGGTTCAGGATTACATAAAGATATCAATCCTTTTTGGTGAACTCCTTTATCTTCTTTCCGATTTCAGAGCTTTGATCAATTTCTTTGAACAGGCTTGTCACTTTGTCGAGGGCGATGCCGCCCACAATGTCCAGCACATAGAGGTTTGAAGAGTCGTTTACGGCCACGACCATGCCTTGTGTTTTGCCGCCGGTTTCTTTGAGGAACACGTCGAAGTTTTTGCCCTGGTGGCGGCTGCTCATAATTTCTTCGTAGGCCTCGGACTTATAGCCCGACACCAGCTTCTTGTATTGTGTTGTGCCGAAGTTTGCCTTCTTATCGATCATGAGAAACTTGAGCTTCTCGATGTTCTTGATGAGTTCGTCAAACTCTTTGTTGTCTGTTTGGTTGATCATGCGCAACGTGTTGTTATAGAAAAACAACGCGAGGGCTTCATGATTTTGTTTGTGAAGCGCTTCGGTGGTTTTGGATTGCGCGTGGGCCGACAGCGAGACGAAGAGAACAAGGATAATAGCACGTACAATAGACTTCATAGCGGGGTGAGATAAGGTTAACTTTTGTTATAAGACATGGGCCGGTTCTTGATCAGGAAGTCTGGGTCTACCTTGCCTCTGAATTCGATGAGGGTGACGACATATTCTTCTTCCACTAATACCATATAACGGTTGTCGTTCTTCTGGGTTGACTGCATGTAGAGTGTGATGTCGTCGCCGTTTTCTTTCACGTGGGCCAGTTCTTCGAACGCGTCGCCATGCAACACATTTTTGAAGCCGGGCACCGAAACGTTTTGTTTTTGGAAGGCCGCTTTGGGCACCGTTACGAGGCGAATGTTTTTGATGGCTTTCACAGCGTGGTTCAGATCGTCTTCGGCCACCATCTTGAAAATGGTGCGTGCAAAAAATCCGTTGAGGCTCAGGTGGTGTACATCTTCGAGGCCTATGAATTTTTCTTTGAACGAGATAAAGCTTTTGCTTTGAGCCACGGCAGTGGCGGAAAGGACTGTGACGAGGAGGAAAGACGCGATAAGGGTTTTCATAACGAAAGGGGTTTAGTACGTTACCAGACAGACGCGTTTCATGGCCCGGGCGTTGCGTGGATGCGCCACGCCCGGGTATGAATTTTTATTCGTTTGTTTTCTTATCCGTTTTTTCGGGCTTGTTCATTTTCTCAAGCTTCTCCAACCCGTCCACGTTCATCTTCTTGCCGATGTGCGACACTTGTTTCAGGTCGATTTCGCCAAAGAGGCTCATCACCATAAAGTCGTTGGTGCCGCCCATGATCATGATGAGCTCCGAAATTTTTCCACCCGATTCCTTGATCAGGAATTTCATGTCCTTGTCTTTGTCGCGCACCGACAACAACTCTTCATAATCTTTCATGGGAATGAGGGTGAACGCTTCCTTGTAGAGCTCGCGGGCGTTGCGTGCATCTTGTTTGCCCAGGATGCGGAGGCCTTTCAGTTTGCTGATGGCGTTGAGCACTTCTTTGTCTTCGGGGGTGTCTGCATCCATGTTGGTGAACAAGCTGAACATTTTGCTCGACACCGTGACCTGGCTGAACGATTCGTCGGACTGGTATTTGGTGAAAAATTTCGAAATGGCATCTTGTGCAAAAGCTCCCTGCGCCACTACCATCACGATCACTACTGCTATTATCTTTTTCATAGACTTAAAATTTTCTTCGTTTCCTGACTTGTTAAAAACTCTGTTTCACTTTTTTCTTGTACTCTCTATTCACTCGCGACGCCACCGCGCAGGGCCCTGCGCTATAGCTTCGTGTCTTTTTTGCGTTGAATTTCTTCCTGTGCTTCGTTGAACATGTTGATCTTTTTGGCTTGCGACTCGGCGGTGCCAAATCCTTTGGAGATCATCATGAGGGCCTTCTTGGTTTCTTCGAAGGCCAGCTTCGGATCGTCGTAAGTGTCTACCACCTCCTGTGGAATGTCTTTGCGCACTTCGCGGCGGATAAACCACGTGGCCGTGAGCAGCACGGTGACACCCGCGGCGATGCGCATGGTGTTGTAGAACAGGCGGGCCGTTTTGCCTTTGGTGGCCGGTTGCATGCGGGCCACGATGTGGTGGTCGAACGCCACGTCGTTAAGAGATTTTTTTTTGTTCTCTTCAAAGTAGCGGAACATGGCGGCGGTTTCTTTCCACTGTTCCGGCACGTTGCCATTGCGGAAAAAGTCGCGCAACTGCTGCTCTTCTTCGAGCGTGGTCTCGCAGTTCCAGTACTTGTTCAACAGGGCTTCTATGTTCTTAGAGTCCATACGCGTTTATCTTCATCAATTTTTCACGCACGGCTTGGCGTGCTCTAAACAGGTTCACTTTCACCTGGTTCATGTCGAGTTCCAAGATCTCGCAGATCTCGTTGTAGCTATACCCCTCCACATCGCGGAGGTGCATTACCTGGCGCTGCTTTTCGGGCAGGGCGGCGATATATTGGCCAATGCGGTTCATGCTCTCCTGTATTTCGGTTGATTCATGAGGCGACAAGCTTTCCTGCCGAATGTCGTAGCCATCTTCCAGCGGGTGGGTTTGTTTTCGCGACAGGGTGCGGATGCGGTCGAGGGAGAGATTTTTGGTGATGCGCATGCACCACGCTTCCCAGTTCTGCACCTCGTTCATCTGCTCCCGTCCGTTCCACACCCGGATAAACACTTCCTGCACCACGTCCTTGGCTTCTTCTTCGTTGCCCAGGAATCGGAGGGCAAATCGAAAAAGCTTGTTTTTCGCTGGCAATACCCGGTTCTGAAAGGATTCGATATTCATTCGGCTAAATTCAAATACAAGACGGCACCCCCGGAGGGATGTTACAAAGGTTTGTAAAAATTCTTTTGGGCTCCCCCTTCTTCAGGCCGGCCATGCCGGCACACCAGCCTGAGTCAAGCGCGGAAACCGCATCCGGCAGTTGCTACGCCTCATTTCTTGCGTTTGGCTTTGGCTTCGCGGATCAGTTTATAGTCCACGTTTTCTTTGGAGATGTATTCATAGTTGCCCTTGCCCATGCCGGCCAGTTTTTCGAGGCTCTTCGATGTGCCCATGCCTTTGCCGAAGTTGAACACGGAAAGAAAAATATCTTCGCGCGAAAACTTGTCGATGAGCTGTTGTATTTCTTCACTGAGAGCAAACTCGCCATCGGTGGCCAGGATGATGCGGTTGTTGCCGCCGCGGATGTAGTTGGCATCGGCCACTTTGTAGGCCAGCTTCACGCCCGCGTTGCCGTCGGTTTTGCCCGACGACTTCAGATCCTGGATGGCCTTTTCAATCTTCTCTCCTTCTTTGAACGATGCTCCTTCGAGCAACACCTTGGGCTTGCCCGAAAAGGCGATGATCGACACTTCGTCTTCCTGGCGCATCATGGACAGCAGGTTGAGCACCGACGTTTTAAGCAGCGGAAGTTTCTCAGGCGAGTTCATGGAACCCGACACATCGAGCAACAACACCATGTTGTTGCTCGCATAACCTTCCATGGAACGAAGGTTCTCGCCCGGCGCGCCGAGATAGACGGTGTCGCGTTTTTCGATATAGACCGTGTCGTGCAACACTTTGGTTTGGGCTGCGGGTTTTGTGGCGGGGCGTTGTGGCGGCGGGCTTGCCTGTGTGGCCACGGCCGGGCTGGTGACCGGCACCGTGGCAGCGCCGCCTTGATTCGCCGGCTTGGCCACGGGGGTGTCGGTCTTCGGTGTGTTGGGGGTTGCTTTTTTCTCGCTGTGCTTCACGTCAAAAAACTCCGGCTGCTTCACGGTCTTGAGCAGGAGAACTTCTTTTGATAGCGTGGCGAACTTATTGAGGTAGTCTACCACGTCGTTGTAGTGATAGACCATTTCATGATAGGGATGTTCGCTGTTGCGATCGGACGTGACGGGTTTGAATTTGGCGAGGCGTTCGCTCAGGGCTTTCGACGACTTGGGCAGATCTTCGTAGGGTGTGTAGGGGCAATTGCCATTGTTGCGTCCTATTTTCTCGATGCCCTTCATGTTGGCATATTCCTTTGCCAGCACCTCGCGAAGTTGCTGATCAATTTTAGCGGTTGAAATCTGCACGCTTGTGTCGCCCCGGTAGCGCGCCCTGGCTTTGAACAACTCTTCGTGGTCGTAGTCTACCAGGGTCTGCAAGGCACTGCCCGACACATACCACGACGATGCTGCATTCACAGGCGGATAGGCTTCGTAGACGGTGCGCACATCGTTATAAAGCTGTTCCTTTTTTGCATCGAACACGTCGTAGAGCACCTTGTTCCGGTCGAGTATGGCGAACACATTTTTCAGATGATCCTGTTCATAGCGCTTCTCCGTTACCTCAACCTGCAGCGACGCGCTTTGCTGGTCCATCTCTTTCAAAATGCTGAGCAACACTTCGGCCTGATCGTTGAGTGATCTGGCCAGGGTGGAGGGCAGTGCCTCACTGTCGGATACTGTTTTTTGAAAGAGGGACAGCGGCACTTCAAAATTCTTATAGTCGAACGTCATGCCGCCGCGTCCGGTAAAGGTTTCGATGGTTTCGTAGTAGGCTGCATCGGAGTTTGCGTTTCGCCACACGTCGTGCAGGTAGCGCAGCTGGCGTTCGCCTTCATTGATGAAGTCGATGTAGTTGTTGAGTGCGTCGAATGCTGTTTTGGAAATGGCCGTCTTTTGTTTGAGCGGCGCCACGGCTGCATGCTTGATGTCGTTGAACGGTTTCACACTCACACCGTCTGACTTCGGCTCGAGGCGGATGCCAAACCGTACGACGTATTTTATGGTCTTTAACCCACTGTAGTTGCCTTGCGCAAAATCCACGTAGGTGTTATAGTCCGACACCAGCACCCCGTTGTAGTAGTTGATGAGGTCGAGGTAAACCTGGTTGCTGTGTGTGTCCGATTTTTTTGCGTCGAAGTTGTAGCCATCGAGGCCATTGCGTTTCACTTCGAGCATGTTGCCCATGGCTTCCTGAAAGGATGGATACATGCTGGAGGCCGGATATTTCAGAAACGGCTTGTAGGCCGCGAACGCTTTCAGTTGGGCGTCGGTCTCTACAATGCTCTTCTCCAATTTATCTACCGGCCAGCCGGTGTGCACCGATTCGTTGAGGTTGAACGTCCACGCGTCGAGAAAGGCTTTCTCGCGGACAATCTCTTGCCGCATCATGGCGTCGGTTTTGTGATAGGCGTTGGTGGCCACGTAGGGATTCATTTTTTTGAACGCGGTCTCCAGCGCTGTGGCCAGGTCTTGTTGCTTTTGCGCATAGTCTCCAACCAACTCCTGCACGGCCACGATGATCTGGTCGGCTTTCGCAAAGTTGTCTTGTTTATAGTCTTCGAGTTTGTGATAGGTGTCGAGCGCTTTGCATTGCTCGTCAATTTTTTCGGCGGCGGTGCGCAGGGCTGTCAGCTTGGCGGCGATCGCCTGGGCGTGGCTGGGGGGAAGCGCTTTGGCTTGCGCGAGGGCGGTGTTGAGGTAATAGTCTTCGAGTTGCACGGGGCACACATAGCGCGGATTCGTGTAGCGTTTGGTGCGGTGCAGGTCGGGATAGTAGTTCATGAGGCTTTTCACCACAGCCGTCACTTCTTCGGCCGATTGGTTGGCATAGTCCACATAGGCATTCAGGGCCTTTTGCTGGATTTGGCTGAGCGGCTGCCCCGTGGCCCGGTTGGCGCCCCAGGGCAAACACACTATTAATAAGAGAAGGGCAAGAGGGTGGCGCATAGGTGAGTTGGAAAAGAGGGTCAGAGACAACACGGAAGCCGCGGGGCGAACGTGACTGAAAGATAGAAAAAATGGCCTCAGAACCCCAAAAAACGCATTAATCAAAAAATATTTAAATATTTCGATGTGTTGTGAACTTCCAGGGTCTACATTTGTTGTATATACAACTGTCGCTAAGACAATAGACAGGAAAACAAAAACGAAACAAACATTTTAACAAACAGTATTATGGCAACCTGGAAACTTGACCCCAACCACTCGGAAGTGAAATTCAAAGTGAAACACTTAGTGGTATCTACCATCGCAGGAAACTTCAACACCTATTCGGCCACCGTGGACAGCAGCAAAGAAGATTTTTCGGATGCAAAAATTACATTCGAAGCCGTTGTTGACAGCCTCGACACCAAGAACGCACAACGCGACGGCCACTTGAAATCTGCCGACTTCTTTGATGCGGCAAATCACCCTGCCATCACCTTCACATCGAAATCGTTCCGCAAAAAATCGGGCAACGAATATGAACTGAGCGGCGACCTGACCGTGCGCGGCACCACGAAAGAAGTTTCGTTGGCTGTGGAATATAACGGCACTGTGAAAGGCTTTGGCGGAAGCTACGATGTGGCGGCCTTCGAAATCACCGGCAAAATCAATCGCAAAGAATTTGGTCTCAACTGGAGTGCACTCACCGAAACCGGTGGCATTGTGGTGGGCGACGATGTGAAGATTGAAGTGCTTGCCGAGTTTGTGAAAGCATAAGCAACAACCTGTATCAAAAAAATTGCATCATACAATCTCCCCCTTCATGGTGAGAGGGGTTTTACGAAGGGTGGAGCTTGTTGATGTGATGTTTTTTGAAACGGCCCGGAAAGATTTGACAAACACGTTGGCATGAACAGAGCTGAATTTCTTCTATCTTCTCTCTTTAGCATTCCGGCTATGAACACGTTAAAAGATCTCAAAAATTTCGGTGACAGTCTCTCGACCCAAAGTCGCAAGACGCCTGCACTGTTTATTGGCCATGGCAGCCCCATGAACGGCATCGAAGACAACGTCTTCAGCCAACGCTGGGCGGCGATGGGAAAAGAAATTCCGTTGCCCACGGCGGTGCTGGTCATTTCGGCACACTGGCTCACCAACGGCACGGCCATCACGGCCATGCAACAGCCTCAAACCATTCACGACTTTGGCGGTTTTCCGCAAGCGTTGTTTGATGTGCAATATCCTGCACCCGGTCATCCTGAACTGGCCCGCCAAACCGCGCAGCTCATTCAAAAAACAAAAGTTCATCTCGATCACGACTGGGGGCTTGACCACGGCACATGGTCGGTGGTGAAAAACATGTATCCCGACGCGAACATACCGGTGCTGCAGTTGAGCATCGACATCCGGCAGAAGCCACAGTATCACTACGAGCTGGCGGCCGAACTCGCTGCGCTGCGCACAAAAGGTGTGCTCATCATCGGCAGTGGCAATATGGTGCACAACCTGCGCGCCATCGACTGGAACAATCCCGACGGTGGCTTTGCGTGGGCCGATGAAATGAACGAGAAGTTCAAAACATTGATTACGGCCAACGACCACCAGGCCCTCATTCAATTTCAGAATCTGGGTCCTGCGGCGGCGTTATCCATTCCCACGCCCGAGCACTACTTACCGTTGCTCTACACGCTGGGTGTGAAAGACAAAAACGATTCGCTGTCGTTCTTCAACGACAAGACCATTATGGGTTCGCTGTCTATGACTTCGGTGAGGCTGGATTGAGATATCCACGAATAACCTTCCTTTCTAATCTAAGATTTCTACAGAAGCCTGTCGCCCACTTCTTTCCAGCTGTTCACCCGGCTGAAGCGATTGATGTGGGTGTTGTGCGGGGCGGTGTAGATGAGTTTTTCTCCATTGAACCGTTCGAGGTTGTGGGGCAGGTCGTCTATCATGTAGTCGCCGTGCACCACGGCTTTGCTTCCGCAGAATACGATCTGCTTCCAATCAAGAAATGAGAAATGTTCGTTGAGCCACGCCAGCTTTTCGGGCAGCGACTGCGGAAACTGCATGGCGGCGGAGACAATGAACAGGTCGTATTTTTTATTAAGCTCGGCCATTACCTCGCGGCTGTCGACGTGGGGCGTCATGGTGCGGAAGAAGTTTTCCTGGAACAGAAACTGCTGAATCTTGTCGTGGTTGTCGGGGAAGCCCTGGAGTTCGTCTTTGTCGTTTAGTGCTTCGCGGGGAATGCGCACGCCGAATTCCTGGTGGTAGTAGTTCAAAATCTGCCCGGTGGCATCGGCCATCACATCGTCCATGTCAACAATCAATCGTTTCATCTTTGTCTTTTCGTTATCTTTCCTAATGCAAAGATGTGGATTTAGGATGGGCAGGCCAATAGCAATTTTTCTGAACAAAGGCAACTACCGCACGTTTAGAGGTGAGGATGGGTCAACTGCACGCACGCTCACCCTTTCCCCTGGCGGAGTCTATCTTGTGAACCTTATAAAACTGAACCATGTCCGGCCCTGAAACCATCATCGCGTTCCGGCAGTTCGACAACGCCATTGAGGCCAACATCGCGAAAGCAAAGCTCGATGCCTATGGCATTGCGTGTTTTCTCACCGAGGAGAACATGGCCAACCTCTACCCTGGAGCACACAGCATGATGATCATACACGTGCGCCTGCATTTGTTTGCCCACGATGCCGAACGTGCCGGGCAGTTGCTGGAAGAACAGAACCTTATGGTTGACGACACGGGCAACACCTGCCCGCAATGTTTCTCGAAGAATGTGGTGCGCGATTTTCCGAACCGGTTTAACATGAAGATAACATCCCTGCTCAACGTGGTTTTCTTTGGCATCTTCTTCCCGCATGAAAAAGTCTTTCGTTGCGGTGATTGTAACCATGAATTTGACGAATGACCCGTTGAAATTTTTGTTACTGTGCGCGCCTGCCTATAAATTGCGTCTTCCTTTGAACCCCCGTCCCTATGTCGTCTAAAATAATTATCGGCGTTATGGGCCCTGGCGAAAATGCCACGCCCGACGAAAACATCATGGCCTTCGATCTCGGCAAAGCCATTGCCAAAGAAGGATGGATCACCCTCACCGGCGGCCGCAGCTTCGGCATCATGGACGCGGCCCTGAAAGGCGCGGTGGAAGGCGGAGGCCTTACCATTGGCGTGCTGCCCGGCGACACCGAGAAAGGTTCTTCCGATCATGCACAAATAAAAATCGTGACCAGCATGGGCAGCGGCCGCAACTACATCAGTGTGCTGTCGAGCCACGTGACTGTGGTGTTGGGCATGGCCGCCGGCACCGCTTCGGAAGTAGCGTTGGCGTTGAAGTCGAAGAAGAAAGTGATCCTGCTCAACCAGGACGAAATCACCATTCGTTTCTTTAAAAATATGGGAAGCTACAATGTGTTGGTGAGCAAGGATGTGCCGGAGACCATTAAGCACATTAAGGAGTTTGTGGGGATGAATAAGCTGGCGTAAAAACACCGTCCGGACTTCAAACTCAAGACCTTAAAAAGGAGACGCTCTTTACGGGCGTCTCCTTTTTTTGTTGAACCCAGGTCGCAATCAATCCACCAGCGTCAACGCTTCGGCTGCTGCGCGAATGGCCTTCAACTCGTTGTCGGTTATTGTGAAGCTTAGCGCTTTAACATTGTCGTTCACTTGCTTGTCGTCGCGGGCGCCCACCAGCACGCAGTCCATGGCGGGTTGGCGCGTGGTCCAGTTGATGATGAGTTGCGCGAGGGTTGCGTTATGTTTTTCGGCGATGGGCCGGAGCGAGTCGAGCATGGTGTTGATGCGCGCAATGTTTTCGGGCTTGTAGAATTTACTTCCTTCGCGTGTGTCGCCGGGGCCGAACACATGGCCAGGCTTTATTTTGCCCGTGAGCAAGCCGCGTTGCAGCGGGCTGTAGGGAACGATGCTCATTCCTTTCTGCACAGCCTGCGGCACAATGTCTTTCTCGATGCCGCGGTTCACCAGGCTGTAGGGCACCTGATTCGATACGATGTTCACGGTCTTCAGGGCCTCACTCACTTGTTCGGCCGAATAGTTGCAAACTCCGGCGGCGCGCACTTTTCCTTGTTCGATCAACAATGCCACGGCTTCCATGGTTTCGGCGATGGGCGTGGTGGCATCGGCCCAGTGGATTTGAAGCAGGTCGATGTAGTCGGTCTTGAGACGTTTCAGGCTGTCTTCGCATTCGCGGATCACACTTTGTTTTGCGGAATACTTATAGACTTTGAGGGGCTTGCCGTTGTTGTCGATGGTGTCGAAATAGAATTCGCCTTCGGGAGTTTTCCAGTTGAGACCGTATTTGGTGAGGATCTCATATTTGTGGCGCGGTGTTCCTTCCATGGCCTTGCCCACGAGTTCTTCGCTTTTGCCAAAGCCATAGACCGGCGCCGTGTCGATGGTGGTGATGCCGGCGTCGAAAGAGGCTCTGAGGGCGCGGAGTGCGGCGGCATCCTCGGCCCCACCCCACATCCATCCACCAATGGCCCAGGCGCCAAAAGCGATGGGCGTTACCGATACAGTTGAGTTGCCGAGGGTCTTGCGTTGCATAAGGAAGGTTGTTAAGAGATTGTAATTTAGGTGCTGCTATGCGTAGACGCAATGGTCCGGATAAAAGTTTGTTCCTTCACATTGCGTACCCATTGCGCATTAAAAATTTTCGCCACAATTTTATGTATCAGACATTCTTAAAGTTTTTATTTCTACTAACCACCATGAAAACACTTCGCACTCTTGCGCTCTTTAGCGGCTCGATCTTGTTCCTTTTTTCCTGTGGAAAATCGAGCGACATAACCATCGCCAACCGTATCTTCGACGAAGCCCACGTGCTCTCCGATGTTCAAAAGGACAGCCTCATCACCATGATCCGAAACATCGACGAAAACCTGGGGCCACAAATTGCCGTGATGACCGTTGTGGATACCCATGGAGAAATGGTCGACCACTATTCGCTAAAGAAAGTCCGCGAGCTGGGCCTGGGCCGCAAAGACATGAACGACGGCGTGCTCCTGTTGGTGTCCACCAAAGGGCACGCGGCCCGCATTGAAGTGGGTACTGGGCTGGAACGCGTTTTGGATGAAGATCTTTGTCTTTCTATCATTTGGGAGATGGCGCCAAAGTTTACGGCAGAGCGATATGGTGAGGGGTTGATTCGCGGGTTGGATAAGGTGCGGGGGGTGTTGATGGTGAATAAGGAGAGGATTGGGAAGAAATAACGATAAGTATGAAGTGCTTAGCGCTACTCGTGCCTGGCGACTTTGAATTCGATGAACTAGGAACCAAAAAATTCCTAGCGGCAAAATTGTATGAAACAGGTCGGCTCTCCCTGGGCCAGGCTGCCGAACTCGCTGGACTTTCTAAAGGAGCTTTCTCAGAAATTTTCGCCGACTACGATGTTTCTCTCATTAACAATCCTCCGTCTGAAATCCTGAGAGATGCCTCACAATTCTGACACTATTGTACCCCGACGCAAAGGAAAGGAAGCTTATTGTTCAATGTGACTTTTCACGTCGCTGTGTATTACAAGAAGTAAACCGCCGACAATGAAAACAAGTCCGGGTATTTCCTTTGTGATGTGCACAACGCTCACACTTTTGTCGTGCGCGCCAAGTGCCCTCGAACCAACTCCCAAACCGGCACAACGCGAACAGCACGAATCAGCGTCCATCATTGGTTACTCTCCCACTCACGCAAGCTTCCCGGGTGGGATCAACGCCCTGAAATCATTTCTTAATAGCCACCTCAAGTATCCAAGAAATGCTGGTTGCTTTGAAGGCAATGTGTTCATACAGTTTGTTGTGAATGAAGACGGGTCATTAACCGATTTCAAAGTAATCAAAGGAATATCTAACATCGTTGATCAAGGGGCCATGTCAACGTTGAAGAAGATGCCCAATTGGGCTCCGGCAATGGAGAACGGCGCGCCCGTCAAATCCAATGTCGTGTTGCCGGTGAAGTATTCTCTTTTTTGATTAATACCATAAGGAGACCGCGGCAAAAAAAAGAACGCCAGATTCAGATCAGACCATACCAGAAATCATTCTCCTCCTTACTCATATTAAAGATGCGGTCAACATCAGCTTTTCGATATTTTTCATCCGCTAGAATTTTCTTCAATGGCTGTACTCCATTATTAATATCGTCAGCAAAGAAAACATAGTGTTCAGTGGTTTGCGTGATGATGTTTTCAAATTTATCAAATTCGAATGGTACTTCAGTAATCCAATTTGGCCAAGACGGCTTGTGTTTTTCAAGAATTTTTCAAAACTTCACAATTATCTTGTTCACTTAAAAAACTCAAGGTATACACCTTCGATTTACGACCTAAATCCCATGCCTTAAGATTTATCATGCACCATTGTTCAATGCTATTAAACTGAACAAAAGCAGAGACAACGCCATCGTACCAGTCAAGAATTATGGTCCTCTCTGGCATTAATGGGGTAACTATTTTTTCTAAATCAATATTAATCATTTGCTTTTTTAAGGCAGAAAAAGAGGTCACCAATCGTTCTTGACTACTCCTTCAACAAACTCCTCGCCTTCTCCAAAAACCTTTTCGACACATCATGCGACGGGTCAATTGCCAGTGCCTTCTCAAATTGCGTGATGGCGTTTGTATAGTCACCCAACCGCATCAAACATTCTCCGATAGAAAACTCGGCCAACACACTTTCAGGATTCTGTTGCAACGACAGGTTAAAATCTTCGATGGCCTCTTGCCACTGGCCGAGGTCCATTTTGCAAAACGCACGGTTGTCTATCGCTTCATAAAACTGAGGGATCAACTCGATGGCATTCGAATAAGCGGTGATGGCGTCGTCGAGTTTCTTCGCGTCGGTGAGGCGATAGCCTTCCATGAAATAGCGGTTGGCTTCCGCAGCGAGTTCTGTGATGTTGGCGGTTTGCCGGAGGTATTCGTGGTAGCCCGTCAGGTCGTTAAACGTCACTTCTCTTTTGGCAAGAAGCGTTGGCGATTCAAACCCGTTCTGATCGATGGGCATGTGATAGACGGCAACGTCGAGATGGTGCACCTCGTCATTGTCGGGCAGCGTCGCAACCGGCTCAAAGGCCATGATGTGGTAGGTGCTATAGGCATCATCTGCCTTCAACACTTTGAAGATGTGATATTCAGTGTCGGCGTGGGTGTAGAAGATATCGCCTTCCGAAAATTTTGCCGAACCGGCGTCTGACGGGTTTGAATTGTTTTCCAAGAGATCGGTTGCTTTGGTTATTGCCTTGCGGGAATGACTCATTGATCGTCAATCCCTAAAAAACCAAATAAAGAAATCTTCGCACGCCGTCAAAATGTGGATTTGAAAAAAAGAACATCCTCCTCACAACCCCATCATCACAAACGCCCCCCAATAATACGGCTCCTTATACTTCGTCATCAACTGAAGCTGTGCCTGTTTGAATGCCTTCTGTTTGTTGCCGAGCTTGATCCAGTTGGTGTAGAAATTAGTCATGAGTTGTTGGGTGGCGGCGTCGTCTACTTTCCAGAGGCTCATGATGAGGGCATCGGCGCCGGCCACGAGGAAGGCGCGTTGCAAACCATAGACACCTTCGCCGCTCTTCACATCGCCGAGTCCGGTCTCGCACGCGCTCAACACGATGAGGTCGGTGCCTTCGAGGTTCAGGTTCATGGCTTCGTAGGCGGTGAGGATGCCGTTGTCATTGCTTTCAAGATTGGGCATGCGTGTGCCGCTCACCGTGGTGGCGGCGCCGGCCAGCATGAGGCCCGAGCGCAACAACGGATTGTTGCCGGCGTTTTCGAGGTTCACGCCAAAGGCAGAGCCGGTGCTTTCAACATCCTGCAAGAAAAAGCCGTGGGTGGCAATGTGCATCAACGCGGTGCCTTTGGTGGCTTTGAGGTTGGCTTCGGTGGCCGTTTTCTGGGTGAATGATTTTAATTGCCATGCGTTGGCTTTCAGAATTTTCGAGATGCCGTCGATCTCCACTTTTGTTCCGGGCAGGGCCGCGATAGACGAGCCGCCATAGTCGGGGAAGCCCAGCAGTGTGCCGTTCTTCTTGATGGCTTTTTGCTTGCGGGCTTTGATGGCGATGAGGTCTTTGGAGTTGCCGAGGATGACGAGGTCATAGCGATTGATAACGTAGTCGCCGTCGGGCTTTTTCATGGTGTTTAGGTTGAGCTCGTTGTAGCTGCCGTCGGGCGAGATGTAGATCATCTTCTTGCCGGCCAACTCCGCCTCTATGCGCGCCCAGTACTGGTCGTAGGAATATTCGTCGGCCACGTGTTGATGGATGGCGTTGCGATAGAATTTGGCATAGCGCGTGTCGAGTTGCTGGCCGTTGTCGAGCACTACCAGCTTTGGCATCTCCGATGTTTTGGTGAGCACCAGCGCCAGGTATTTGGCATCGGCCGTGAACGCCTGATCGTATTTTTGCACTCGGATAATTTCCACCACAGCTTCGGTGTCGGTGAGCAAGCTCTTGATTTGTTTGTAGCTCATCTTCTGTGCCGAATAGCCAGCCGAAAATTCGGTGGAGCGCTCCGACAATTTTTTCTCCATGCCGTTGGCCGCGCGTTGCAGCGAGTCGAGGTTTATTTTCTGAAGGTTCAGTTCGTCTTTGCTATAGGCATAGAGTCGCGCCAGCGTTTCTTTCTGATCGAGCCACGTGAGGTAGTCTTTGATGAGCGCGGCATCTTTGCTGGCCAGAATGGATTGTTTCACTTTGTTGGTGGAGCTGAGCAACAAGGCTTTGGTGGCAATCTGGTAGTCGTATAGGTCCTGCACCACGGCGGGGTTTTCGGTGCTGGCCTCCACGGCAAAATTATAGAAGAGTTGAAAGCGTGGCGAGAGCACATCCCAGTATTTTGTTTTTTCCGCTTCGCTCATGGGCGGGAAATAGTTGTTCACAAAGTCGAGCGACTTGTCCATCACGTCGCGGTAGGTCATGAAGGCGCGGTCCCATGCTTTCTTTTTCCAGGCGAGGATGGCGAGGTCTTCCTGCGACTGCACATAGAGCGGGTGTGTTTTGCCCAGTGTGGTTTCGCGCACGGCCAGTGCTTTTTCCAACAGGGGTTCGGCGTCGGTGTAGCGTGTTTTGTAGCGATAGAAATTTCCGAGGTCGCTGGTTGACTTGGCGTAGGCCGGGTTCTCTTCGCCAAAGTTTGATTTATAGATGGCCACCGATTTTTTCAGGAGGTCTTCCACTTTGTCTTCCTTGCCCATCACCATGTAGAGCGCCGCCTGGTTGTTGAGCATGCTGGCATAGTCGGGATTGTTTTTGCCCAGACGTTTTTCCATGCCGCCATAGATGGCTTCGGCTTCGGCATATTTGCCCATCTGCCGGTAGAGCAGGGCGAGGTTGGAAAGAAACTTGAGGTGGTTTTTTGATTTGTTGCTCTGCAGTTTTTCGGCAATGCCGATGGCTTCCTTCAGGGCTGTTTCGGCTTCGGCATAGCGACCCACAGCCTGAAAAAGCATGGCCTGGTTGTTTAGCACGATGGCGTAGGACATGCCGGTGGTTAGGCCTTTTGTTTTGATGATGCCCACGGCCGATTCGAAATCTTTTTCCGATTCGTTGTAGCGCGCCAGGTTGTATTTCAACACCGCATAGTTGTTGAGCGATGCCGCCACGCTGGCGTTGCTGTCGCCGAATTTGGCTTTGCGTTTTTCGAGGGCGTCTTTGGTGAAGGCTTCGGCCTGGGTGAAGCGGCCCATGGTGGCATAGAGCAGGCCCTGGTTGGAGATTGTTTTGAGGTAGCCCAGGTCTTCGGTGAGGCTGCCTTGTTCGTAGAGTGTTTTGGCGGAGGCAAATCGTTTTTCGGCCATGGTGAGCTTGGTGCTGGCATAGAACACTTCGCCCATTTCGAGGTTGAAGCGTGCTTTGTCTGCATCGCTCAGCTCGCTGTTTTTCATATAGGATGTGCTGTAGCTGAGCATGGACGTGACGCGCGCGGCGTTCTCGCCTTTTTCTTTCACATCGAAGAGGCCGGAGTTATCGCTCAGCAAGATGGCATAGTCAAAATCGGTGGAGTCGAATTTGGCGCGGGCGGCTTCCATGTCGCTCATGACGGCCTTCACCACCTTTTCGCGGTTTTCTTTTGTGTTCAGGCTTTTGGCTTTGTTCTTCAGGTCCTGAAGAATCTGGGCGTGTGAAAGAACCGAGAGGGCAAACAGAAAGACTACGCTGGCGAAGAGACGCTTCATGAGGGTTTTAGTTTTCATTAAACATTCAATTTAACTAAAACCACGGTGAAGGGTTTCGGATTGGCCGATAAACTTTAGCCCGCGTTGAAAATGAAAGCGCCCCGACGAGTCGGGGCGCAAGTAGTGTTTGATTCAGGTTGAGACCTAGAAACTGTCGCTTTCGCGGTAGGCTTTGATGAGGGCCAGCTCGCCTTCCTTGCCGGGTTTGGCGTTGCCGTGCTCCATGCCCATCACGCCTTTGTAGCCGCGGTCGAACAGGTATTTGAAAATGTTTTTGTAGTTGATCTCGCCCGAAGTTGGTTCTTTTCTGCCGGGGTTGTCGCCGATCTGGAAATACGCAATTTCGTTCCAGCATTTTTCGATGTTGGGAATGAGGTTGCCTTCGTTGCGCTGCATGTGATAAATGTCGAACAGGATTTTGCACGACGGGCTGTTGACCGCGCGGCAGATGCTATAGCTTTGGTCGGAGCCGCGCAGGAACAATTCGGGTGTGTCGCTAAGCGGTTCCATGACCATGATGAGGCCCGAGGGTTCGAGTATTTCGGCACCGGCGCGATAGGCATCGATGACGTTGCCCGTTTGCACGCCGATGGGGATGTTGCGTTCGAAGAACCCGGGCACCACGGTGGCCCACTTGGCGTTGACGCGTTTGGCGGCCTCCACGCTGTCTCTACACGCTTTGAGGAAAACGTCTTTGTGCTCCTGCTTGCCGTTGGTGAGTCCGATCTTCCAGTTCTCGCCGCCGTCAATCACAAACACGCCCATGGTCATGCCCAGCTTGGCCAGCAAAGCGCCGATTTTATCCTGTTGATCTTTGGGGCGACCGAGCAGGCCGTTGTCTTCGATGCCGCGAAAACCCTGGTCGTGCATGAAGCGGATCTGGTCCAGAAAATCTTTGCCTGCGTGGTTGGCAAACATGCCGTCGTGCGGCGCATAGTTGAGGCGGAATGTTTTTTCGGCGGCGGTGTTTTTTGTTTCTTCTTTCTTCAGGTCTGCGCGATCGGCGCCGGCAAACACATTGCCGATGGCCAACGTAGAGGCTGTGGCGGTGAGTCCATTGCGGAGAAAATTTCTGCGTTTCATGGTGTGGTCGTAGTTTTTTATAGGATTAGAGTTAGACAAGATAAAAACATTCCTGAATTATCGCTTCGGGGATTATTTGGTGGAGCGGCAAATGTTTGATGTGTGGTGCGCTTCGGCCAGGGATAGAAATGGAAAGCCCGCAGTGCGGTGGGCTTGTGTGCAGGCGGACTTGTAATGGATAGCCCGGCCCGAGGTCACGAGGGGGCCGCCTCTATTTTTTTCTGCATCCGATTTTATTGGAAAGTAGAGGGAACTGCGGGCATGTAAGGCAACCGCATGGCCACGCGGTTAAACTGGGTTGGATGTAGTATCTTTGCCCCGCAATGAAGCTTTATGTAAATCTCGCCCGCGCCGTGGTGCAGGCCCTGGAACTGATCTTTGACGACGCCAAGTATGCCGACAAGGTCATTGAAAAAGTGTTGAAACAAAATCCGAAATGGGGTGCCCGCGACCGGCGCTTTATTGCCGAGACTACCTACGACATTGTGCGCTGGTATAGGTTCCTGGAAAATATTACCGAAGCCGAATCGCGCGACTATTGGAAGTTATTGGGTGGCTGGTGCGTGCTGCACAATATTCAACTGCCCGAGTGGGAAGAGTTTAAAGGCCTCAGCGAAAAACGCATTCGCGAGCGCGACATGAAAATGCGCGCCATACGCCGCTTCCGTGAGTCGATTCCCGATTGGCTCGACACGTTGGGCGAGGCCGAACTGGGCCGCCGCTGGGATAGCGAACTGGCGTCGCTGAACGAAGAAGCCCACGTGGTGCTGCGCGCCAACACCCTGAAAATAACGGCCGAAGAGCTGCAACGCCAGCTGGCCGAAGGTGAAATAGAGACTGATTTATTGGAAGATTTTCCCGACGCGCTGGTGTTGCTGGAGCGTCAGAACGTGTTTCGTCACCCGGCGTTTAAGGAAGGATTTTTTGAAGTGCAGGATGCGGCCTCCCAATTTATCGCGCCTTTTTTGCGCGTGGAGCCAGGCATGCGCGTGGTCGATGCCTGTGCCGGCGCCGGTGGCAAAACGCTGCACCTGGCGGCCCTCATGAAAAACAAAGGCCGCATTGTAGCCATGGATGTGGAAGCATGGAAGCTTGAAGAGTTGCAGAAGCGTGCGCGTCGTGCAGGGGTGAGCAACCTGGAGACGCGTTTCATTGAATCGTCGAAGACTATTAAACGTCTGGACAACTCGGCCGACCGGTTGTTGCTGGATGTGCCCTGCTCGGGCCTGGGTGTGTTGAAACGAAACCCCGACGCCAAGTGGAAATTGTCGCCACAGTTTATTGATGAGGTGAAGACGTTGCAGCTTCACATTCTGGAAGACTATGGCACCATGCTGAAACCCGGTGGGTTGATGGTATATTCCACATGCAGCATTCTGCCTTCGGAGAATGAAAAACAAGTGGATGCTTTTCTGACCAAGCACGGCGACAAGTATGAGATGGTGGATCAGAAGCACAGCTGGCCTTCGGATGGGTTTGACGGATTTTATATGGCGTTGATTAAGAAGAAATAGATTCAGAAAATAAAATCGTAATGATTGGGAGATCGGGCCGTTTGTGTCCGATCTTTTTTTGTGCCTGTGCGACTGACTTTTTGATGACGGGCAATAGACTCACCGTTGTGGATGCATCCCCGCAAATAGGCGAACTATCGTTTCGCTTTCTGTTTCAATTTTTGCTCGACGTCTTTGTTCGGCCAATGCCTGGTAGTTTGATGTGTAAATGATGCCTTCATTGACGGGCTGCTCCCCTCGCACTGGGCTGCTGTGTGCCGAGGGTTGCCCGGCGCACAGTGCCCGGCCTAAACCGGGTTGTCCGGTTGGTTTTTTCCGGGGGCCGCGTCGCAACTTCATTGTGTTGAGCGGTTGTGCAACAGGACAGTGATCGTTGCAGGCGATTGCCGTTTTTCCTACCTTGACCTTTCAACTAATTTTTATTCCGGAGTGAAAGCTTTCTTGTCCTTTTGTTTCTGTATTGTTTTCTGTTTTTCAGTTTCCGCACAGCAGGCTCAGCCCTTTGAGCAGAATGTGCCCGGAACGAGTGTGAAGTTTAAGATGGTGCCCATTCCCGCGGGCTCGTTTCTGATGGGCAGCCCCGCCACCGAGCAGGGTCGCGACGACGACGAGGGGCCCCAGAAGAACGTGACCGTGTCGGCGTTCTGGATGGGTGAACACGAGGTGACGTTTGCCGAGTGGGATGCCTTCTTCAAAAACATGGACGTGCCCCAAACCAAAGCCATTGCCGTGGACGCCGTGTCGCGCCCCACAGCACAATACATCGACCTCACCTGGGGCATGGGCCGCGACGATCGCCAGCCCACCAACAGCATGAGCCAGGCCGCGGCCATCATGTATTGCAAATGGCTCTATAACCAGACGGGTGTTTTTTATCGCCTGCCCACCGAAGCCGAGTGGGAATATGCATGCCGCGCCGGCACCACCACAGCCTATCCGTTTGGCGACGATGCCGGCCCGCTGCGCGAATACGACTACATCAAAGACAACAGCAACAACAAATTTCACAAGGTCGCTCAACTGAAGCCCAACGCCTGGGGCCTGTACGACATGCTGGGCAACCTCACCGAATGGACGCTTGATCAATATGACAGCAAGGCCTATAAAACACTTGAAGACAATGCGAAGGACCCGCTGAAAGCTGCCGGCTCGCGCTATCCGCGTGTGACGCGCGGCGGCTCCTATCTGACGCCGGCAAAAGAGTCGCGTTGTGCCAACCGCATTTCGTCGCTGGCCGACTGGAACAAGCGCGACCCGCAGATTCCGAAAAGCCGCTGGTGGCTCACCGACGGCATGACCATTGGCTTCCGCGTGGTGCGCCCTGCAGTGGCTCCTTCGAAAGATGAGATCGAGAAGTTCTATCAGGTGTATTTGAAATGATTTCCGGATTGTGAATTTAATCCCAACGCCTGGGATACACTATACTTTTAAAAACCAACATGCTTATGAAATCCAATGACGAAACCACAAAGACCACGCGCAGGGATTTTGTGAAACAGTCCACCCTGCTGGCAGGAAGTCTGCTGGCCGCCCCGCTCGTTTCGAACGCCGGCTATTTCAATTCGGTTGACGACACCATCAAGATAGCCCTGGTGGGATGTGGTGGTCGCGGCACCGGCGCAGCCGTGCAAGCCCTGCTCACAAAACAAAACGTGAAGCTCGTGGCGATGGCCGACGCCTTCCGCGATCGTCTCAACGACAGCTACAAAGCACTGACCGACGAGAACAGCGAAGACGGCAACGTGAGCGCCCGAGTGAACGTGCCCGAAGATCATAAGTTTGTGGGCTTCGATGCCTACAGCAAAGCCATTGCATTGGCCGACGTGGTGATCCTTACCACACCTCCGGGCTTCCGCCCCATTCACTTTGCCGAAGCCATTCGCCAGGGCAAGCACGTGTTCATGGAAAAACCCGTGGCCACCGATCCTGCCGGCATCAAGTCGGTGCTGGAAACGGCACAGCTTGCCAAGCAGAAAAAACTGAACGTGGTGGTGGGCTTGCAGCGTCACTATCAAAACACCTATCGCGAGCTCTACAAGCGCGTGAAAGACGGCATGATTGGCGACATCACCTCAGGCCAGGTGTGGTGGAACAACGATGGCGTGTGGGTGAAAAATCGCGAGGCGGGCCAAACCGAAATGGAATATCAAATGCGCAACTGGTATTACTTCAACTGGCTCTGCGGCGACCACATCAACGAACAGCACATCCACAACATTGACGTGATGAACTGGTTCAAAGGAGCCTATCCCGTGAGAGCGCAAGGCATGGGCGGACGCCAGACCCGCACCGGCAAAGAGTATGGCGAAATTTTCGACCATCACTTTGTTGAATTTCATTACGCCGACGGCAGCATCCTGAACAGCCAGTGCCGTCACCAAAAAGGAACCTACGCCATCGTAGACGAAATGCTGGTGGGCACCAAGGGCGTGGTGAAATGCAACGCCGCCGAGATCACACACAAGGGAAAAGTGTTGTATGCCTATGGCAAACAGGACAAAGATCCCAACCCTTATCAAACCGAACACGACGAACTTTTTGCGGCCATCGCGAAAGGGGAATTTAAATTTGAAGATGCCGAACGCGGTGCCAAGTCGACCATGACATCGATTCTGGGTCGCATGGCCACCTATTCGGGTCAAGTGGTTGAGTGGGACAAAGCCATCAACTCGGGCATCAGCATCATGCCAACCCGCTTTGCGTGGGATGCAGCACCTCCCACGCTGCCCGACGCCAACGGCTTCTACCCGATCCCCACACCGGGCGTGACCAAGTACTTCTCTTAAGTATATAAACCTTCAGCGGCCGGCGTTCTGCTCCTCCCGGAGCCACGTCGGCCGCTTTTTTTAAGTTTTGCATCCTTCCTAAACTTTCAGATCTTTCGCGGAAAGTTCATACACGTCAACGTCTTGAAAATCATCCGCTCTATCGCGCTCGGGCTTTATGCCTTCTGGGTATTTCTGGTGTTTAGCAGCTCCATGCTCTTCTTCCTGCCCGGCCTTGTCATACCCTTTTTGCTTGGAAAAAAATTCAGCTGGATCGGCTATTCCTTTCTGTGGATCTGGTCGTGGGTGTTTAGCATGCTCACCTTTATCCGCTATGATTTTTATGGACAGGAAAACTTCCGCAAGGGACAGGCCTATATCTATGTGAGCAATCACACCTCGTTTCTGGATCTTCCGGGCATTCGCATGATCATTCCCGGCGAGTTTCGTCCGCTGGCAAAGAAAGAGCTGTTGAAGATTCCGGTGTTTGGATGGATTGCCCGCGGTGCCACGGTAATTGTAGATCGCTCCAGTGGCGAGAGTCGCAAAAAAAGCATGGACAAACTGAAACGTATTCTGCTGGATGGTCTTTCGATTTTGCTTTTTGCGGAAGGCACACAAAACCGGACAAAAGAATTACTGCAGCCTTTTAAAGAAGGAGCTTTCCGCATTGCCATAGACACACAGCAACCCATTCTCCCTATGGTGGTTGTGGGCGCGGGACCGCTCATGCCTCCCGGCACCATTCGCATGAAACCCGGACGCATCCGCATTTATGTGGCGCCCGAAATTCCAACCGTAGGACTCACGCACGAAGATCTACCCACCTTGCGTCAGCAAACTTTTGATGTGATGAAGGGAATGATTGAGAAGGCAATCGCCGAAAAAAAATGATAGAATTAATCCGGGGAGATTACGCACAACCATAATCTCGCCCGGATAACTCTAACCCATCTTTATCATCCACCCGGACGGCGGATGACCTTATATTTTTTATCAGATCCTGCATCCCTCACCGACTCTCCCCCGAACAATGCGCAGGTTCCGGTCAGTGCCGCTGCGCAAAGCGTGTTTGCGCAGCAGTCTTGAGGGATATCAAAATCAATTTCTTTAATCATCTGCTCCGTCGTTCTTGGCAAAGCCATTCACGAGGAATGTTCCTACGGATTCTCCCAGCACCAGACCATCGTCGCAGTCTTTTCTGTAGTGAATGCCCGCATAGAGGCGCGACATGGCGGCCTCGGAAGCATCGGCTTCAAATTCAGTGGCGTGTTCAGGGAACAGGTAGCTCAACACGCTGGCGGCAGCAGCCGAAAACGTGGAGTGACCCGAAACATAGGAAGGGAAGTTGGGCACACCCGTGCCGGTTTTGATAGCGGCATCAAGTTGCGTGGGACGGGGATTGAAATAGAAATATTTGGTATCCCAGCAGGCCAGGGCTGCATTGTGCTGGCCCATGTTTAACAGTGCAAACGCACGGGCAGCACGCACTTCGCTGAAGTTGGCATCGCGAATGTGTTCGGCAGCAATGTCGTTCCAGTGTCCGGGAGGCGTGTAGGTCCCCACACCGTCGGCCCATTTGTGTACGATGGCAAGGCGTTCGCGGGTGAGGTTGTCTACATACCATTTCACTTCTTTCACTTCGTCGTTCATTTCACCGGAGCCGGTCAACGGCGGAGGTCCGGGGCGCATGGCCACGATGTCGTCGTAGGTCATTTTGAAGGGCGTCACTTTGTAGAAGAACGGCAGCATGGGAGGGCGTGGCGGTGTTTCCAAACTTGCCCAGGCCACGTCGCCACGGCTTGTTGCGTTTTTCTTCAGGTCTTCCCAAAGTTGTTTGTTACCAATGGCGTTGCGCATGCCGTCGTTCGCCGCGCGGGCTTTGAACAGGTCGGCCACCGATTTGCCAAGCGCCAAACCCGCAGCGATATCGCTCGAGGTGGCTTTGCCCGACCACAACGCCGCGTTGCGTTGCTCGCCGGCCTTCAGGGTAATTTCTTCGAGTGCAGCCGGAAACAACACTTTCAACATTTCGGCTGCGGCACCCGACATCACGGCATCTTCTGAAGGATAGGAAGGCAGATCTGATTGGGGAACCAATGCCGTTACACCGGGGTCGGTTACGTAGGGTGCAGGACGTTTGTACAAATACTTATAATACCATGCTGCTTTCAACGCATCATACACTGCCGTGCTCACATACGCATAGGAACGTGCAGCGTAGGGAGGATTTGAAAAGGGGAACTGAGGATCGTTGAACGGATTTTCAGCATCGGGAGCGGGATACGTTCCTTCGGCAGTAGGTGCCGGAGGCAAATTGTAGCGCGCCACGAGCTCGCGGAAAATCTGGTTCCAGCGCAGCACACCGCCGCCGGCCCAATATTCGATCGACTTCTTTTGGTTGGCGTTGAGCTTGCTCTGAATGTCTTTCAAGGAAGCCAGCTCGGCCTTGTAGGCATCCGACGTCACTTCGGCCGGTGCTGGCACAGCAACCTGTGTGTTGCTGGTCATGTGCACCATGGTCCAGTTGCCGGCGTCTTCGTCGACACTGGCAGGTTTCAAGGGCGTGAGTTGCTCGGTTACTGAAATGCTTTTGTCACAGCTTGTCACAAAGAGCAGACAAGCGAGTGCTGTAGTTATGGCGGAGTAGAATGTTTTTTTCATTGCGCAGCGTTATCGACGTCAGTTTTAGAAAATATGAAAGTGTAGAGCAGACCGCCCATCAGCGTGGTAGATTGTCCCACGTTGCGGCCACTCACGGTGTAGGTCACGGCGCCTCTCACGGCAAGTCCGCGGGGCTGTGGCAGGTAGTACATCACCAGCGCTCCGGCTTTGCCATAGTTCATGCGGTTCGAAACAAACGGCATGTCCTGGCGGCGGATGTCGGAACCCGACAATGTGTTTTGTTGTGCATAGTTCAACTCCGCTTGAAGTCCGTGCTTGCGGTAGCCGGCAGCAACAAAGAAATCGAACACGTTGGGCATCCACACTTCGTCGGTGTTGTTGATCTGGCCGTCGGTGTAGTAGGAAGGGCGATCAAGTTTCACGTTGCCACGATAGGTGTAGCCGGCAGAGCCTGTCACAAACAGACCCGAGCTCATCGCAAAGTAGGTTGTGAACCGGCCTTGCAGCGTGGTGCTGTGCAAGCCGATGGAAAGCGGCAGAAAATCGGGCGTGTAGTCAGTGAGTGGTGTTGAGAAAGCACCCACGGCAAAAAAGCGCAGGGTTGTTTTCTCCGTTTTGTTGGTGAAGAAGTTATACTTCAACGCCAGCGTCAGGTCTTGCACACCTTCCATGCTGTGGAGTGTGCCCATGCTGGCTTTGGTTTTCACATAGGGAAGCATGGCGATGGCGTTGAGTTTGTTGCTGATGCCATAGGTGGCCATCCAGGCAAGACTTTGCGTCGTCACCTTTCCGATGTTGAGGTTGTCGCGCTTCAGTGTTCCTTCCCAATAGTTCTTCCACTGATCCTGGGTATAAAGCAAACCCGTACATAATGTCTGCTTTGACATCATCAACCCATCGTTTATTGTCTGCGCCTGCAGGTGGAAGCACCCCAGGCATGACAACAACAGAATCGTAAAAATTTTCTTCATAGTCTATAGTTTGGTTTATAAGGTTTCACTTGTTGTTTACCCAAGCCCAATCCTCTTGAGCCTTGAGTTTTTTTTGCGCGTCGCACAAAACACCCGCGCATTGCGGTTCGCTACCTCCGTCAAAGCCAGGGCTTATCCGGTGTCGCACGGTTCATGAAATTGAGAATGATGTTAAGGAGAATGTCCGGCCCATCGGCCGGCTCACAAAAAGCTGTCTGACCGATCAGGCTCTTGGAGGATGTTTGATGAGGGAAGGATTGGAATCGCTATAGAACGATTCGTGCGAAAAGAAGGACAGAAGGTTTTCCCATCCGCCCGTGGCAGACTCTACGTCTACCGCGCTGCTGATATAGTCTTTAATGAAATTCTGAAAGATTTTGCTGTGCGACTTTGCATCGACGGGCTTGTCGGTGAACGTTTTCACATAGTCGGCCAGGGCTTGATTGATGCGTTTGCTCTGATTGTCTTTGTAGCACACAATATACAGTGTGTCTTGCGAGAGGCGTTGCTTCACCAGGCGGTACACTTCGCCGTCGTGTTCCAGTTCGCCGTCCACGCGCTCATAGTGGTTGTTGTCCATGGCGTAGGGCACCGCGAGGGGAACTTTCAACGTCACGGTTTCCTGCACACCGTAGTCTTCGGAATCGAACCGCGCCATGAGGTCCTGCGAGTTTTTGTAGCTGAGCCCCATAAACACACCATAATAGCCCATCACATTCAAAAGCAACAGCAGCGTGAGCACTATGGTTAAAGTCTTCCTCATTCGGGTTTCAGGAATACAATAGTTAGAAAAATATGTGAGAATAGCAAACGGTTTCGGTCTCGGACCGGGGGAAGGGATGCCGTTTGGGTGGCGGGATTGAGGTGGTGAGTGGAAATATCAGAAAGCTATTACGATACCTAAGGGCATCCCCTCCTGGCCTCACAACGGCACGTAAACAATCTTCTTTGTCTCAAAAAATTCTTCCTTGAAGTAGTCGGGCAAATCAAAAAGCTGGTAGGGATGATGAAGTTCGGCAAGCTCTTCGGCCAGGTCGCCGCCCTTCAGGTAGAGGATGCCGTTGTAGAGATCGTGGATGGATTTCTTTTTCACTTTCTTGTGTATCCAGCCATAAAATTCCTTGAGGCGGGTCACCGCGCGACTCACAATAAAGTCGTATTCGCCTTTGATTTGTTCGGCACGGATCTGTTCGGCCTTCACGTTCTTCAATCCCAGTCCGTCCGCTACATTGTTCACCACGGTGATTTTTTTTCCGATGGAATCTACCAAGTGAAACTGGGTTTCTGGAAACAGGATGGCCAATGGAATGCCGGGAAAGCCCCCACCCGTGCCCACGTCGAGCACCGATGCTCCGGGCTTGAACGTGTTTGCCTTGGCGATGGCCAGCGAATGGAGCACATGATTAATATAGAGGTTGTCTATATCCTTGCGGGAAATGACATTGATCTTCTCATTCCACTCCTGATAGAGGGGAAAGAGTTTGTTGAACTGCGATTTCTGAAGGTCCGTGAGGTCCGGGAAATAGTTGAATATAAGGTCTGCAGAGGGCACGGCAAGAAAGTCGTTTAGATATGATCCCGTTTGTTCTTCACCATGTCGAACATCAGTTCGCGGGCACGGTGCAGCTGAGCTTTCACGGTGCCCAGGGGGGCGTCGAGCTCTACGGCAATTTCTTCGTAAGACAGTTCGTGGAAGTAGCGCAGGCGCACCAGCTTCTGGTATTTGGCCGGCAGTTTGTCCACAAAAATCTGGATGAGCTCCGCCTTTTGGGCCTTGATGGCCTCCTCCTGCGGATCGAGGTTTTCGTCTTCCACGTCGATCGACACCGATTGGCCGTCGTCGTCTGTAAAGGTATTTTCGATGCTGAGGGTGTTCAGCTTTTTCTTGCGAATGAAGTCAATGGTGTTGTTGGTGGCGATGCGAAACAGCCAGGTGCTGAACGTAAAGTCCTTTTTGAAGCGGTGCAGGCTGCGGAACGACTTGGCAAACGACTCGATGGTGAGATCCTCGGCGTCGTCGACGTTTCGCACCATTTTCAGAATCATGTGATAGACCGGGCGCTTGTAACGTTGCAGGAGTTTGGCGTAGGCTTTGTCGTCCCCCCCTACTGCCATGTCTATGAGCTTGAAATCTTCGAGTGCCTTGGATGAAAACCTATTTTCTAATTCTTCCATCGTACTTTTTTTGTTACAGACGCCGCCAGGCCGGTGACAAGATAATAAAAGGCATAAATAAAATCTAAAAGGGGCACGGCCCAGCCCTCAAACCTTTCTCCTAACGTCTTTGTCGCGATCTGTGTTGTGATGGTAAGCAAAATCGTTCGAAATGCCAGCAGGCCCAGGATGATGTAGTGATATTCAGAAAAAACAGACAACGCCACACCGCCAAACCACGACAACATCCAGGTGATCATGAACAGCCCGATCAACGCTTTGGGCACGAAGCGGTAGTATTTGCCCACCGACAAATGGCGGACCTTCTGATGGTAGAAAGCTTTCCATGTAGTCTTTGGAAACGAGTGTGTGAGGGCGGCGGCGCCGAGGCTCACCCCGGTGTTGCTGCCCTTGGCGTGGAGGTTCACAAAAAGATCGTCGTCGCCACCCGTCACGTTCAGAAGGTTGTTGAAGCCTTTCACTTCCAGGAAGTTGGAACGGCGGTAGGCAAGGTTGCGCCCCACGCCCATATAGGGCCGGCCCAGCAGGGCAAACGAAATGTATTGAAGGGCGGTGACCAGGGTGTCGAACCGGATGAAGGCGTTGAGCACGCCGGCCTGCCGTTGATAGGGCGCATAGCCCAGCACAAACTGTTTAGCGTCGCTAAATTGGGAGCTCATGGCCGAAATCCAGTCCTTGCCCGACGGACGGCAATCGGCATCCGTCAGCAAAATCCATTCATAGCGGGCCGCCTTGATGCCCAGCGTGAGTGCATATTTTTTTCCATCCACGTGGGGCGGCGTCCGGTTCACGTGCACCATTTTGAGGCGGTGATCTTTGGCCGTTTCGGCCAGCAGCAAGTCGAATGTGTAGTCGTTGGAGCGGTCGTCTACGATGATGATTTCAAATTCGGGATGGTCCTGTTCCAGCAGCTGGGGGATAAGCGCTTTCAGGTTTTCTTCTTCGTCGTGGGCACAAATGATGACCGACACCGGCAACGCCACACGCGCAGTCGCCTCCTGCTTTTTCGAAAAGGCAACGATAAACACCAGGAAATAAATGACTTGTATTCCTATAATGACAAATAAGCTGATCTCTAAAATTTGCAATGAGGCGTGGTTTTAGCATCACAAATATAGATGTCCTTTACGGACCTGAAAGTAATTACCGGATAATTCCACACAGCACACGCTCAACGAACGCGTTGTTGTGCGTGATTTCCTTTAAGTGCTCGGCTCCTATCGGTCGCCCATTCAGGGGCCATCCGAAGCACATATTACCCGGCCATGGGAGGTGGCATAGTTCATCGGTGCATATACCCACACCGTTATGTGTTCCTTCCTTCGCGACGCCGCATTTGTGATTGTCAGTGTGTGAAAAGGTCGGAACGCACAAGCACACACTACCAGGATTTCCCGAAAAAATAAAGGGCCAGTGAAACCACCGACCCCTTATCACTCTAGCCTATATCCTTACTACAACTAGGTATTTTGTGCCACCCCTGGAGGTGTGTATTTGTCTTCGCATCTCGAAAGCCGAGGGCTTTTGCACGGGAACCAGGCTTCTTGTTGTGACCTGATGGCCCTTGGCACCGTCAAATAGGCTTTCTGCCAGAACATTATTCCGCCTGTTTTGGCCCCGGCCGAATATTCTAGCGGCCAAAACGCATGTTAAAGTAGAAGTTATCAGAAATAAACGCAAGAAAATTTTTAAAATGTGTACGCACACATTTAATTTGTGTGCGAAAACACATTGCGCTTCGCTGCCGGGAACGTTTTCTATTGATTTTAAAATTTCATTCTTTTGAATTATGGACATTGGAAAAAACATCCGAATCAAGGATATAGCCAAGCTCGCCGGCGTTTCTGTCGGCACGGTAGACCGCGTTTTGCATAACCGTGGTCGGGTTTCTGATGAGGCCCTGAAGAAGGTTACGTCCGTCATGGATCAGATCGACTACAAGCCCAACCTCATTGCGCGCACCCTCGGCTCCAATAAGAATTATAAAATCGCGGCCCTCATTCCCGACCCCACCGTAGATGCATACTGGGCACAAACCAACCTCGGCATCATCCAGGCCCAGGCCGAATGGGCCCAATATGGCGTGACCGTCGACACCTTTACCTTTGATATTTTTGATAAAAACGCCTTCATCGGCCTGGCACAAGAGGTTTTGGAAACCGCCCCCGATGGCATTGTGATGGCCCCTATTTTCTATCACGAGTCGTTGCCGGCGTTCGAGTTGTTTCGCGATCAGTCCATACCCTATGTATTGTTCAACACCAACATTCCCGAATCGCAGCCACTGGGCTTTATTGGCCAGAATCTGAATCAAAGCGGCCGCGTGGGTGCCGAACTCATCAACCTGGGTCAACACGAATCCGGAACGTTTGCCGTGCTCCACATCGATGAGGATGTGCACGACTCCATTCACTTGTTGGAAAAAGAAAAAGGCTTCCGCGAATATTTCCAGGAGCACCGCAAGCACAAATTCGAGATCGTTGACTTCATCCTGAACCCCAACGACCCTTCCTTCGACAACCAGCTGGAACAATTGCTGGCCGACAAAACCCTGAAAGGCATCTTTGTGAGCACATCGAAAGGCACTTCGGTGGCCGCGTCGTACCTCGAAAAACACGGAAAAAGAGATATCCGCCTCATTGGCTATGACTTGCTGGACGAGAATTTGAAGTTCCTCCGGTCGGGCATCATCGACTTTCTCATCAACCAAAACCCCAAACGGCAGGCGCTACTGGGGATCAGCCACCTGGTGAACCACCTCATGTTCAAAAAATCGGCACCGTCCATGGAACTGTTCCCCCTGGAAGTGATCACGCAACAAAACGTGGATTCGTATCTGGGTTCCGGCATTCACTAAGCCACCTGCTCCAGCCAAGGCTCAAGGATTTCTGAATCCATAGCGCTATTTTTGCGCCCATTCATGAAATTCACGCTCCACTCCGTCGATCCGAAGTCGGCCGCCCGCGCGGGCGTTTTGCAAACCGGCCATGGCGAAATTCAAACTCCCATTTTCATGCCGGTGGGCACCGCCGGCTCGGTAAAAGCCGTGCATCAGCGCGAGCTCGAACACGACATCCAGGCCCAGATCATTCTGGGCAACACCTATCACCTCTACCTGCGCCCCGGCATCGACTTGCTGGAAAGGGTCGGTGGGCTTCACAAGTTTAACGGCTGGAGCAAACCCATCCTCACCGACAGCGGCGGCTACCAGGTCTACTCGCTGGGCGCCAACCGGAAAATCACCGAAGAGGGTGTCATCTTTAAATCACACATCGACGGCTCGAAACATACTTTCACACCCGAAGGGGTGATGGACATTCAGCGCATCATTGGCGCCGACATCATCATGGCCTTCGATGAATGCACACCCTATCCCTGCGACTACGCCTATGCGCGCAACTCCATGGACATGACCCACCGCTGGCTGAAGCGCTGTGTGGACCGCGTGCATTCCACGGAGCCAAAGTATGGCTATGAGCAGGTGTTATTTCCCATTGTGCAGGGCAGCGTGTACAACGATCTGCGCAAGCAATCTGCCGAGTTCATCGCGTCACAGGATCAGCCGGGCAACGCCATCGGTGGCCTATCGGTGGGAGAGCCACACGAAGACATGTATGCCATGACCAGTCTCGTGTGTGGCATTCTTCCCCAACACAAACCACGCTACCTCATGGGCGTGGGCACCCCGGAAAACATTTTGGAGTGCATCGCTCTCGGCATCGACATGTTCGACTGTGTGATGCCTACTCGCAATGCACGCAATGGCATGCTGTTTACCACACAAGGCATCATCAACATCCGGAACGAACGGTGGAAAGACGACCTGTCGCCCATCGATGCAACGCTGGGTGGCTATGTGAGCACCTTCCACAGCAAAGCCTATCTTCGTCATCTCATCATCAACAAAGAAATATTAGGCGCGCAAATTGCTTCCATTCATAACCTTACCTTCTACCTTTGGCTGGTGAAGGAGGCGCGCAAGCAGATCGTGGAGGGAACCTTCGCGGAATGGAAAAACAAAATGGTTAAGATCGTTTCACAACGACTCTGACCAACATCACAACGCAACCCATAGGGCGACATGAAGCTTCTCGATAAATACATTCTCAAGACGTTCCTCGTCACCTTCTTTTTTGTGGTGGTGATTCTGTTGTCGGTGATCACGGTGATTGACCTCACCGACAAGATGGACAAGTTTTCGGAAGCGAATCTCAGTGCGGGGTCGATCATGTTTTATTACCTGGTCTACATTCCCGGGCTGGGCAGTTTGCTCACCCCCATCACCATCTTCATCGCGGCCGTGTATGTTTGTTCGCGCATGGCGGGGCACACCGAGATCATTGCCATGCTGAGCGCGGGTGTGAGCTTCAAGCGTATGCTCGCTCCCTACCTGGTGGGCGCCATTTTTGTGGGCGTCATCAACTTCACACTCACCGGGTGGATCATTCCCAACTCCACCAAAGCGCGCGTAGAGTTCGAGTTGCAATACCTCAAAAACAAATACTATTTCGACAAGCGCAACATCCACATCCAGGTGGCTCCCGATGTGTATTTGTATATGCAGAGCTACAACAACACCAACAACACGGGCTATCATTTCACGCTGGAGAAATTTGAAAACAACCGCCTGGTAGAAAAGCTTACCGCCGATCGCATCGAGTGGGATTCGACCAAACACAAGTGGACTATGCGCGACTGGGCCATCAAGCGTGTGGACAGTCTCTTCCACATACCAACATCGGCCGAAGTGAGCAAGGGATATATTCCCCATTCTTTTTCCGACAGCGCCAAATTGTTTCGCGGCCCTTCGCGCGACACAGCCCTGGTGATTCAGCCCAAAGAATTTGAAAGCGACTACCTCCGCTCCGAAGGCCTCACGCTCAACGAACTCGACGACTACATCGACATGCTGAGCCGTCGTGGGTCCACCGGCGTGGAAGTTTACCAGGTGGAAAAATACACGCGCTACACCTCGCCCTTCACCATTCTCATTCTGGTGTTTATGGGTGTGATTGTGTCGTCGCGCAAAAGTCGCGGAGGCACAGGTTTGCAGATTGCCCTGGGGTTTGTACTGTCGTTCATGTTCATTCTGTTCTTCACGCTGTTCCGAACATTTGCCGAAGCGGGCTCTATGCCGCCACAAATTTCAGTTTGGATTCCGAACATCATCTTTTTCCTGATCACCCTCGGCATGTATAAATACGTTCCCCGTTAAATGGCCACACGCGCAGACTATCTCAAACTTCACTTCATTGTTTTTCTCTGGGGCTTTTCGGCTATTCTGGGAAAACTCGTGTC
This sequence comes from Chryseolinea lacunae, assembly GCF_016735595.1. Lineage (GTDB taxonomy): Bacteria > Bacteroidota > Bacteroidia > Cytophagales > Cyclobacteriaceae > Chryseolinea > Chryseolinea lacunae. Next base: position 545,532 of record NZ_JAERRB010000004.1, on the reverse strand, counting down.
CATCCCCACCATGGAGATGGTGTTCTTCCGGGCGCTGCTGGCTGCGCTGGGGTTAGCGATTGTGATTTATGCGCGAAAAGAATCGTTCACTGTCCCTCCCAAGTCATTGCTCTATCTTATCCTGATCGGCTTCGTGGTGGCGTTGCACTGGGTGTCATTTTTTGGAGCGGGACGTGTGGCCAATGTTTCGGTGAGCCTGGTCGGTTTTGCCACCAACTCGCTGTGGACGGCCGTGCTGGAGCCGTGGCTCAACCGCACACGCATAAAAAAATTCGAACTGGTGCTGGGCTGCTTAGTGTTGTTCGGACTCTACGTGATCTTCTCGTTCGACTTCCAATACAAACTCGGGTTGCTGCTGGGCATTATGGCAGGATTGACGTCGGCGCTGTTTTCGATTTTCAACTCGCGCATGGTGCGCACCATCCCATCGTTCACCATCGCGTTCTATGAAATGATTGGATGTTTCCTGGGCCTGGCGTTGTTTCTGCCGGTCTATAAAATGGTGTGGGGCACACACGAAGCGATGTTGTATCTGCCCACGCTCTCCGATTGGTTATGGATTGCCTTGCTGGCAGGTGTGTGTTCGGTCTATGCCTACTCCACCGCCGTGGAGCTGATGAAAAAGATCAGCGTGTTTCTGATTCAGCTCACGCTCAATCTCGAGCCGGTCTACGGCATCATCATGGCCGTGCTCATCTTTGGAGCGTCCGAAAAAATGGGAACTAATTTTTATGTGGGCACCGGCATCATCATGTCGGCGGTGATTGTGTATCCCTTCCTGCGAAAGCGATTCGATCAGCGAAAGCTCATGCCGAAATAATTCCAGACCAGACCAAAGCGTCCGGAAATGCCGAAGATAATTCAATTTGTTTTTGGAAAATTCCAAACACCGTCGAGCCCGAACCACTCATGCAGGCATAGACTGCGCCGGCCTCATAAAGTGTCGTCTTGATCGTTTGAAGCGAGGGGTGTTTTTTAAAAACCGATTCCTCAAAATCATTTTTAATCCAATGCCTCCACTCGTGCAGCGGATGTTGCAGGAGCAATTCTTTCAGCGAATGTTCTTTTTTATGGGGATGAATGCCGGCATACGCATCGGCGGTAGACACGTGCACATTGGGTTTCACCATCACAATATAGTTCCCCTTCAACGACACATCGATGTCGGAAAGCACTTCGCCACGGCCTTCGCCAAACTGTGACCGGTTTTGTGTGAAGAAGGCGCAATCGCTACCCAGTTGCGCGGCAAACCCGGCCAACGCGGTAGCTGAGTGCCCAAGCTTGAAAACCGAATTCAACAACCGTAATGTGTAGGCCGCATCAGACGAGCCTCCTCCCAAGCCTGCACCCATAGGAATAATTTTGTGCAGGTGAATGCGCACCGGCGGAAGTTTGTGGGCGTGCTGCAACAGGTGATAGGCCTTTATGCAGAGATTGTCGTCTTCCCTGCCGGGTATGGCGATGCCCGACGACGTAAACGAAAACGTATCGGATGGAATCACCTCAAGGATGTCGGTCCACGCGATGGGATAGAAACACGTTTCCAGGTTGTGATAGCCATCGGCGCGTTTGCCGGTGATGCTGAGGCCGAGGTTGATTTTGCAGGGAGGGAAAGAAACCATGCGCGTATAAAAACAAACCGGGTTTCACGGTGCCAATGGCATTCATGAAACCCGGTGCTTTTGAGAAAATTATTTCGAGAGTCTGTCCACCATTTCCTGTGTGATGCCCGTGGAGGAGAAGCCGCCGTCGTGCATCAGGTTTTGCATGGTGACCATGCGGGTGAAATCAGAGAACATCACGGTGATGTAGGCTGCGCAGTCTTCGGCGGTGGCGTTGCCCAGGGGCGACATCATGTTTGCAAAGTCGAAGAACACGTCGAAACCGGAGATGCCGGCACCGGCTGTGGTTTTGGTTGGCGATTGTGAGATGGTGTTCACGCGCACTTTCTTCAGTTTGGCAAAACGTGCACCATAGCTGCGGGCAATCGACTCCAGCATGGCTTTCGCCTGGGCCATGTCGGTGTAGTCGGGATACGACCGTTGCGCCGCGATGTAGCTGAGGGCCATAATGGAACCCCACTCGTTCATGGCGTCAAGCTTCTCGGCCGTTTGCAATATTTTGTGAAACGACAGCGCCGAAATGTCGATGGTTTTCAAATACCAGTCGTAGTTCATGTCGCCGTATTCTTTTCCTTTGCGGATGTTGGGGCTCATGCCGATGGAGTGCAACACGAAGTCGATTTTGCCACCCAGCAATTCCATTGACTTGGTGAACAGGTTTTTCAGATCTTCTTCCGACGTGGCGTCTGCCGAGATCACCTCGGTGTTGCATGCCTGGGCGAGTTCATTAATCTTCCCCATGCGCATGGCAATGGGCGCATTGGTCAGCGTAAAAGAACCACCTTCTTCTTTCACTTTCAGGGCGGTCTTCCAGGCGATCGAATTTTCATCCAATGCGCCGAAAATGATTCCCCGCTTTCCTTTCAATAAGTTGTTAGCCATGTTAGTTTAATTGTGTCAAGGCCACAATAATACGAATTTATTGGCGCGCGGCGAACCAGGGGCAGAATTTAGCAGGCAAGTGCCAACCCCCTACTCGTTGGGTATGGTGACGGAGAAAAAAGTGCCTTTGCCCACCGCCGACTGGAAGCGGATTTTGCCGCCCAGTTTGTCGAGGGCTTTTTTCACGAGATACAATCCCAGGCCGTTTCCTTTTGAACGTTCGCTGCCGCGAAAAAAAGGTTTGAACACCTCGTTGTGAAAGGGCTGTGCAATGCCGATGCCTTTGTCCGACACTTCCAGCACCAGCTCGCCCTGTTCTTCGGTCACATGGATGTGAATGGCATTGGTATGCTCGGGGTTTGAAAAATGGATGGCGTTGTCGATCAGGTTCATGATGATGATGCGCAACAGGCGTTCGTCAGACACAAAGCGCACCTCGTCTACCGACACCGCGATGCGAATGTTCTGCTCGTTCAAATCGGCCTCAAATTTCTTGATGACGTCCGACAACAGTTCGTTGAACCGGATGATCGACAGCTCTACGGCGTGGTTGTTCAGGTCGTGCGAAGTGGCCAGCTTCAGCAGCATCAGGTCCATGGCACGGGCCGTCAGGTTCACCTTCTGCAATATTTCGCGGGCCAGTTCTTCTTTGATGAGGTGCTGTCCGATGTTGTTCAACCCCAGAATGGTGGTGATGGGCCGGCGCAGATCGTGCGACGAGCGGTAGAGAAATGTGTCGAGCTCGCGGTTGGCCTCCAGCAGTTTGCGCGTTCGTGTTTTCACTTTGTCTTCGAGATCCTTATTCACTTTTTTGCGAAAGCGGTTGCGGCGATACAGGAATGAGATGAGCACCAGCGCCAGGCCCAGGCCCAGGGCAATGGTGATGGTGAGAAACGATTGGGTTTTCAGTTGCTCGTCTTTCAACTGGTTGTCTTTCACCACCAGGTTGTGGTTGGCCAGTTTCTTTTCGAAGTCGAATGCCGCCTGCAGGTTGGCACGCTCGCTGGAATTTCGTTTGGCCAAAATCGAGTCGCGCTCGGCCTGAAATTTCCGGGTGAAGGAATAGGCTGTTTTATAATCGCCGGCCTCGCTATAGAACCCCGCCACCTTGTTATAATATTCCGGCATCATGAAGTGGTGCGCGCGGATGAGAATGCCCACGGTGTCGAAAGCCTGGCGTGCTTCGGCACGACGTCCCAGTTTTTCGTAGGTGCTTCCCATCACAAAGATGGCGTTGGCCGCCGAATGCCAGTTGCCGAATTTCAAACTCACCTTCTTGTCGATGGCACACATCAGCAATGCCGAATCATATTGACCGGTCCGGTGATAGAGCGTACCGATGTTGCCTGTGGTGAGCCCGGCCCAGAAAGCGTTGCGCGTTTCTTCGGCCAGTTTTTGCGATGCGCGCAAGGCCAGGAGCGACGATGCATTTTTTCCCAGCTTCATGTAGGCGAGGCCCAGCGTGTTCCAGGCACCCATCACCACCGTGAGCCGGTCGTTTGAGTTGAAGTTTTCGGGTTCCAGATGGTAGAGGTGCAACGCCCGGTTCAGCAAGGCGGCCGACGCTTCGAGGTTGTCGCCGTTAAATTGAATGTTGGCAGCCTCATAGTAGTTGGAAAACGATTCGAACGCGTCGCCGTATTTTTCGCTCCAGGGCGCGGCTTTCAAAAATGCGTCGAGTGCTTTTTCTTTTTGATTCTCGCGGTTGTAGATGCTGCCGATGAGGTAGAGTGCCGGGCCTTTTTCGGTGTTATGTTTGAACGCCTCGGCACCTTGCAAAATGCGTTCGGCCACCTGAAGGGCTTCCACGGTCTTGCCTTTGCTGAGCTGCACGCGGGCCAGGATGCGCATGGCCTGCAAGTCGCCACGCAACGCTCCGTTGTTTTGCACATCCGGAAGAAGAATCCGTTCGGCTTCTGCGAGGGGCATGCGCGAGAGCGCTTTCACAGTGCTGTCGAGTTCGGTTTCGGTGATCACCTTGCGGTGTGAAGCCACTGCCATATTTTGTGCGCATACGGGTGACGTCATGCATATGATCGCAACCCAAACCATCCCCCTATACCCTTTCAACTGGCACACGCTCATGAACTAACAGAATGTGGAATTTACCTACGAAAAATAAGAGACAAATTTACAGCTCTGCCCGCAAAGAATGGAGCGTCTTGTGGCATTCGATAGAATATTTTTGTATATATTAGTATACCAAAATTTAATTCTTATGGAAACCACGTCAACGTTCTTAAGCGCGTGGGATCAATACATGTATGTTGGGGCAGTGATGTGTGTGGCGATCGGGGTATTGATCCTTTTGTATCATGAGTTCAAAGTTTTCCAGATCAAAGATTTCAAAGAGAAATACGACTACGTAAACCTCAACGAGATCAAATACTTCTGGTATTCCGTCATGGCCTTCATCGCAGCGGTGGCGATCTATGCCAACACGCTGGCCACCGACAAAATTGTGCACGAGGGTTCGCGCTGGTTTTTTGTGCGCATCTTCATCACGGCCGGATTCGGTGTGATCTCCTACTTTATTTTCTTCAGCCTGGTGCGCATCTATTATCCGCGTCAACTCGAAAAACGGCTCACCAAACTGCGCAACACGCCGCGCATTTCTCCGGAAGGAAACGTCATGCGCAAGCTCAGTGATTCGGAAGAAGAACATCACCTCGAAGACGACATGAAAACGTCGGGACCTGTTCATTCCATCGATTACGACGTGTGGCTCGACGATAAAACAGGCTACAAAAAAATCGAAAAATATCCGGCCTATCAGCACGCCGAAGAGTGCACGGAATGCGGCTACTTCACGCTGGTGATTGACCGCGAAGAAATTGAACGGGCCCCCACACCCATGGAGCCGGGCCTGCTCCTGAAGCACTTCAAATGTTCCTATTGCGGACATCGCGAACAACACGAGATTGTGGTGACTAAACTCACGGCAAACACCGCATGATCCAAAAAATACTTTTCGCCTAAGCGCTTTCCGACCCGCGTCCAACCTGTATATTGGCGCGTTCTATGAAGCTATCGCCCACGCAACCCATCGGAGTCTTTGACAGTGGCATTGGCGGACTCACGGTGGCACACGCCATCCGAAACCTGCTGCCCCAGGAAAGCATGATCTATTTCGGCGACACCGCCCACTTGCCCTATGGCGACAAGTCGGAGGCCGCCATTCAGGCCTACTCCATCAAAATTGCCGATGTGCTCCTGAAAAAAGGATGTAAGGTTATTGTCATTGCATGCAATTCCGCATCGTCTGCCGCCTACGAACTGCTGAAGGAATATGTGCGCAACGATGTGCACATCATCAACGTGATCGACCCCATGGTGGCGCTGGTGCTCGAAAAGTTTCCCGACCGGCGGGTGGGCCTCATCGGCACCAAGCGCACGGTACAGTCGGGTGTGTATGCCCGCAAGATTGAGGAGGGCCACCGGCAGATATCCCTGCATTCAGTAGCCACTCCATTGCTTGCCCCCATGATCGAGGAAGGATTTTTCAACAACCAGATCAGTCATGAAATCATCGCGCAATATCTGGGCGACGAAAATCTTCACCACATCGAAGCCCTCATCCTGGCGTGCACGCACTATCCCCTCATCAAGCGGGAGATCGCGGCCTTCTATGGCGAGCGTATGACCATCCTGGATTCGTCCGAAACCATTGCGCGGGCCCTGCAACGCCATCTTGAAAATGAAAACCTGCTGAACACCACGGGGCCGGTACAGCACCACTTTCTGGTGTCGGACTATACCGAATCATTTGAGGCTGCGGCCCGCATGTTTTTTCATGCCGATGTGCGGCTGGAAAAACACCCCTTGTGGAACTGAGCGGGGCGATGTACTTTTCCAGATAAAAAATTAATAATCCGGAACTATAAAATCCCCAATTTGGAAACCTTTTTAATGCCCGGAGCCTGAGCCCTTGACGACGCTAATATTCATATTACCGTTCCTGTTGTTTTACACCGTGATCGCCATCTACGCGGAGCGCAAGCTATCTGCGTTCATACAGGACCGTCTCGGCCCGATGGAAGTGGGCTACTACGGCATCGCCCAAACCGTGGCCGACCTCCTCAAACTTATTCAGAAAGAAGACATTGTGCCGGCCAAAGCCGAATCGAAGCTGTTCAAGTTGGCGCCCATCCTCATCTTTGCAGCAGTGTTTGCCGGCTTCGCCGTGTTGCCCCTGGCACCCTCGTGGGCCGGTGCCGAACTATCCACTGCGTTGTTTTTCCTGTTGGCCATTGTGTCGCTCGACGTGGTGGGCATTGTGATTGCCGGATGGAGTTCGAACAACAAGTTCAGCATGTTTGGCACCATGCGGTCGGCCGCGCAGATCATTTCCTATGAAGTGCCCCTGGGCCTGAGCGTTCTTTGCGTGTGCATGACGTGCGAGACGCTGAGCCTGCAAGAGATATCGTATCAGCAAAGCAGCTACAGCACGGCTCCCCAATTTCTGTTTGGCATTTCGTCGCTGGGGCTTGACATGTCGGGCGTGGGTGGGTTCACCACCTGGAACGTTTTCCGGATGCCGCTGTTAGCCGTGGCGTGGGTTGTGTTCTTCATCGCCTCGCTGGCCGAATGCAACCGTGCGCCGTTCGATTTGCCCGAGGCAGAATCGGAATTGGTGGCGGGTTTTCAGACGGAATACTCCGGGTTCCGGTGGGCCGTAATAATGCTTGCTGAATATGGAATGATGCTTTTAGTCAGTATATTAGGGGCTGTATTATTTTTTGGCAGCTGGAGCACCCCACTACCGAACATTGCTGCGGTGCGTCTGGCCGACTGGACCAGTGGCTCGGCAGGATCCTGGGGATCGACCTTGTGGGGGATTTTTTGGTTGATGAGTAAGGCCATGTTTTTAGTAGCCGTGCAGATGTGGGTGCGTTGGACTTTTCCCCGCCTCAGGGTTGACCAATTAATGAATGTATCGTGGAAATATTTGACACCGCTGGCTTTGGCACTGGTAGTTGTATGCGGATTTTGGAAATTAATTTTTAGTTGATCGCGTGAAAAAAACTTTTTGGATTGCACTCTTTCTTTTCTCTCAGGTGACCCTGCATGCGCAGGCCCAACACGACCTTGATAGCCTGCAGAAGGCATTGAAAAGTGACTTGCCTGATTCGTCGCGTGTGCGTTTGCTGATACGCCTCGCCGCCCTGAACCAATACTCAGACTACACCAGCAGCGCCCGCTATACGGACGAGGCCGTGAAGCTCGCCGAAAAACTGGACGACCCCTCACTGAAAGTGCTGGCCTACCAGAACAAAGCCTTCATGCTCACCAGTAGCGGCGATCACAGCGCCGCCATTCGTTTCGACAACCTCTCGCTCGAAAATGATATCCTGCTGAAAGACAGCGCCAAAATTTCGCGCGACTACAACAACATCGGCAACGACTACTATGAACTGGGCGAGTATGACGACTCGTTCTACTACTTCACCCAATCGCATCGCGTGGCCGTGGCCGTGCGCGACACCTTCCGCATGCTGGTGGCCTATCACAACGTGGGTCGCGTGTTCAAGGAGTTGGGCCAATACGAACGCGCCCTCGACCACCTGAACCTGGCGAAGCGCATGAGTGAGAAACACAAAGACGAAGAAGGCATTGCCTACGCCTACGATGAAATCGGCGATGTACAGCTGCGCAAAAATGAATACGACTCGGCACTGCTGTCGCTCAAGAAATCGCTTGAGATCATTCACAAACTGAAGGTGAACCAGCTAGAGCCGAAGGTGCATTCCAAACTTGCCACCATCTACCTGCGTCGTGGCGACTTTGCGAGCGCAAAGGCACACTATGATTCGGCCTATGCACTTCACGCCCGCGCCAACGACCGTTTTGGCATGGCCGAGGTTGAATTGGGTCGGGGTCTTGTCTACACCAAGGAAGGCGACTTTGCACAAGCCCTCACCAAAATTGAAAACAGCCTCACGGTGGCCAAACAACTGAATGCCCGTGTGCTGGAAATCAAATGCTTCAACCAGTTGTCGATCCTGTGGGAAATGAAAGGCGACTTCAAGAAGTCGCTGGAATACTACAAACAATTCAAGCAACTGGAAGACACCTTGTTCAGCCAGGAGATGCAGGGCAAACTGCTGCGCGACCAGCTCCGTTTCGAAACCGAATCGCGCGACTCGCAGATTGCTGCACTCAGCCGCCAGCAGGCCGATCAGAAAGATGAATTGAAGAAACAGGAATTTGTGCGCAACATCCTGGTGGTGGTGATGGCGTTGAGCGTGATTCTGCTGGTGACGGTGTATCGCAGCGGTCGCCGCAGACGCCAAATCAACATGCTGTTGCTTCAGCACCAGGAAGAGATGGAAACCCGCAGCGAAGAGCTGGAACGTCTCAACCAGGTGAAAGACAAATTCTTCTCCATTATCTCGCACGACCTGCGTTCGCCCATCAATGCCCTGAGCGGGTTGCTTGACCTGCTCGACAAGGGCGCGGTGACCGAAGCCGAATTGCCCAGCCACGTGCGCGAACTGAAGGTGCGTTTCAACCACACCCGCACGTTGCTCAACAACCTGCTGGACTGGACCCTGCTGCAAATGGACAAGCTCAATGTGCAGGCCGCCAAAATCGACATTGGAAACATTGTGGAAGAAAACATACAGCTGCTGGCCGCCGTGAATGGCAAAGACATCCAGCTTGTGAACGAGGTGCCCAAAAACACCATCGGCTTTGCCGACTCCAACACCATCAACCTGGTGATCCGAAACCTCATCACCAACGCCCTGAAGTTCACCAACGACGGCGGCACCGTGGCCATCCGCAGCCAGGACAAAGGCACACAGTGGATGATGTCGGTGACCGACAACGGCGTGGGCATGCCCCCTGACATCATCAAAATTCTCTTCGACAAAACAGCTCCCTACACCACCCGCGGCACGGCCAACGAAAAAGGCACAGGGCTTGGGTTGATTCTCTGCAAAGAGTTTGTGGAGAAGAACGGTGGGAAAATCTGGGTGGAAAGCGAAGAAGGCAAAGGCAGCACGTTCTACTTCACACTGCCCAAGGCAACCACCTAAACGTCTAACATCTGTTCGCCCCTAAACGCGGCCCAAACTTCTGCGAATAATCGTGCAGAAATGTGGGCCGCGTCCTTTTCCCTTCTATTTTTGCTCTGCAATGACAAAGGGCAAAGAACCATCCTATTGGCAGCATGTGATCGACACGATTCGCTCGTTGAGCAGCGGGTTGAAAATCACCTTTGCACATCTCCGGCAAGCGCGCAAAACACAACCTGTGCGGGCCATCAGCGCGCCCAACTATTTTTCCGAACGCGAGGGCATTGCCACCATTCAATATCCCTACGCCATGCAACCCGTGCCCGACAACGGGCGCTACCGGCTTCACAACGAAATAGACGACTGCATTGTGTGCGACAAGTGCGCCAAGGTTTGCCCGGTAGATTGCATCACCATTGAACCGATCCGCGCCACCGAAGAAATCGGCAGAACCTCCGACGGCACCTCGAAGCGCATCTATGCCGCCACCTTCGACATCGACATGGGCAAGTGTTGCTTCTGCGGACTGTGCACCACCGTGTGCCCCACCGAGTGCCTCACCATGACCAAGGTTTATGATTTCAGCGTGACCGACATCCGCGAACACAACTTTGTGTTTGCCGAAATGACGGAAGCCGAAATTGCCGAGAAGAAAAAACTATTCGAAGAACATCAAAAATCGAAAGCGGTCGCCGCGGCCACACCACCTGCCCCCACGGCGACAATTGTCGGCACCCCTGAAGAAAAGAAAGACAATGGCGATGCCGCTGTGGCCCCTGCTGCACCCAAGGTGAGCAAGCCGGTGTTCAAGCCCAAAATAAAACCACCCGGATCCTCCACGCCCACGTCATGAACGCACCGTTGATCCTGTTCTACTTCTTTGAAGCGGCGGCAGCGATTGCCGCGGTGGCATTGCTCTTTGCGCGCAGTGTTTTTTATGGCGCCCTGCTCGTCATTGTTATCCTGCTGGCGCTGGCGGGTTTGTATGTGCTGGCCTTTGCCGAGTTTGTGGCCGTCACACAAATTCTGGTCTATGCCGGCGGCATCCTGGTGGTCATCATCTTTGGGATCATGCTCACGTCGCGTCTGTCTGGCAAACCGCTGGTGGTGGAACACACACTGCCCGTGTCGGGTGGCTTGGTGGGGCTGGCGTTCTTTGGCGCGCTGGTGTATGCCATTGCGCTGCAAACATTTCCCACCAGCGAAAGTGTTGCCAAAACTTCCACCACGTTTGACGCGACACAAACTGTGGGCATCGCCCTCATGAGCGACTATGTGCTTCCGTTCGAAACCACCGGCATCCTGCTGCTCATGGCGCTCATTGGCGCGGCCGTGATGGCGTCGGACAACGCTTCCAAAAAAATCTGACATGGCACCGGTGCACCACTTTCTATACCTCGGCGCGTTCCTGTTTTCGACAGGCCTCATCGTCATCATCACCAAGCGAAACACCATCATGGTGCTACTGGGATTGGAACTGATGTTGAATGCGTCGAACCTGAACCTGGTGGCCTTCAACAGTCTTCATCCCGGGTCGCTGCAAGGGCAAATGTTTGCCCTCTTTGTTATTGTGGTGGCGGTGTGTGAAGCTGCGGTGGGCCTGGCCATCGTGCTGCGCGTCTACCGGCAATATCGCACCTCGGTGCCCGATCATGTGAACGAACTAAACCAATGACGCCTTTGGATACCCTTCAAGCGCATTCGTCATTCTTCGTGATTTGCCTGGGTGGTGCCCTGGCCCTGCCGTTGCTTTCGTTCCTATTGTGCTTCTACGTCTCTGAAAAATACAGTTGGGCAACTTCGGTGCTGGCGCCATTCCTCATGATGGCGAGCACCGTGTGCGCGGCCGTGGTGTTATACCAAGCCTGGAATCACCCGGCTTTCACCTGGCAACGCGTTTGGTTTTCCATAGCAGACCACACCTTCACGGCCGGCATTCATGTGAACAACGCGTCGGCGTTGATGCTGTTTGTGGTGACGGGCGTGTCGTTTCTTGTACACGTCTACTCCATCGGCTACATGGCCGGCGACACGGCGTTGCGTCGTTACTTTGCCATGCTCGGATTTTTTACATTTTCCATGCTGGGCATCGTAGTATCCGACAACCTGCTTTTGATTTTTGTATTTTGGGAACTGGTGGGTTTCTCTTCCTATATGCTCATCGGCCACTGGAACGAAAGTCCTGCGGCAGCAGAAGCTTCGAAGCGTGCGTTCATCATCAACCGCGTGGGCGATGCCGGCTTTCTGATCGGCCTCATGCTGGTGTGGACGCATGGACACACGTTCAACATCGAAGCGTTGCGCGCGCTGCCGCTTGATCCCGCGTGGATGACCGCTGCGTCGCTCTGCATTTTCTGTGGCGTCGTTGGCAAGTCTGCACAGTTCCCGCTGTTCACGTGGCTTCCCGACGCCATGGAAGGCCCTACGCCCGTGTCGGCTTTGATTCACGCCGCAACCATGGTGACGGCTGGCGTTTTTCTGCTGGGCCGCGCGCATTTTCTCTTCACCCCGGCAGCGCTCAACGTGGTGGCCATCACCGGCGCCATAACGGCCCTGCTAGGCGCCTTTGCGGCCCTATCGCAACACGACATCAAGAAAGTGCTGGCCTACTCCACCATGTCTCAACTGGGGCTCATGGTGGCAGCCATGGGCGCAGGCGCTCCCGAAGCGGCACTGTTGCATTTGTTCACGCATGCTTTCTTCAAAGCGTGTCTCTTCCTTTCGGCTGGCTCCATCATTCATGCCCTTCACCAGGCCCAACACCAATCGCATGTGAATTTCGATGTGCAGGACATCCGTCTGCTGGGCGGCTTGCGGAAAAAGCTTCCGTTCACGTTCATCATGTTTGTGGTGAGTGGTAGCGCGCTGGCCGGTTTGCCGTTGTTCTCCGGATTTTTATCGAAAGATGCTATCCTTGCTGCGTTGGTGCACTGGAGCAACACAGGCGATGCGTGGCATTGGGTGGTGCTGCTGGTTGTGGCGTTGGTTTCGTTTGTGACGGTGCTCTATACGTTCCGCCTGGTGTGGACGATCTTCAACGGCGAAGAAAAGTCAACGGCATCGCTTGTGGTGTCGGAGCCCCCTGTAGTGATGCGGGCACCGATGGCCGTGCTGGCATTGGCTTCGGTGTGGATCTGGTTTTCATGGAATCCGTTTTCATTTTCAGGCTGGATCTATAACCACATCGGCGCCGCCAAAGATTTTCACGGCGGTTTTGTTTCCATGGCGTCGGCCGCATGGGTGTTGCTGGCGTTGGCCGTGGCCTATGCTTCGCGGGGTCGCAAACTGGATTCGCGCCTGCTGGCGCAAGGATTTTATGTGGACCTGTTTTCCCGGAAAGCCATCGAGCAACCCACGTTGCAACTGGCCGACCTCACGCATCGGGCAGACAAAAAATGGATCGATGGTTTTCTTCATGCCACGGCCTATGCCCAGGTGATTGTGGCCAACCTCACGGGGTGGTTCGATCGCGCTATCGTGGATGGTTTTGTGGATGGCGCAGCCGGGTTGGCAAAGAGTATCGGTTCGTTTACGCGCTCTTTTCAGGGTGGGAAAATTCAGCTTTATATTTTCTGGGCGGCGTTCGCAATCATAATTTTTATAATTTGGACCCTGCTTTAAGCCCTATGCAGTCCTAAAGACAAGTTAAATGCAGCCATATCTGATTTCGTTACTGATCTTCATTCCACTGCTGGCGGCATTCCTTGGTCTTTTCCTACCGGCAACCTCCACCACTTCGTTTCGCACGCTGGCCCTCACGGCAAATGTGCTGCAGGTGATTGTGCTGGTGGTGATGCTGTCGCACTTTCATCCGGGCGGCCTGCAACTGGTAGAACTGAAACCGTGGATCACGTTGAACATGGGCTCGTGGGGCGTGCTGAAGGCATCCTATTTTGTTGGTGTTGATGGATTGAGTCTTCCGCTGGTGGCCCTCGCTGTTTTTGTTTTGCTGGTGGCCACGGTGTCGTCGTGGAAGATCACCGAAAACGTGAAAGGCTATTTCATTCTGCTGCTCATTCTCAACGGCGCTATCATTGGAAGCTTCACGGCGCTTGACTTCCTGTTGTTCTATTTGTTCTTCGAATTCATGTTGCTGCCCATGTTCTTCCTCATCGCCATCTGGGGAGGACCGCGGCGCGAATATGCTTCCATCAAATTTTTTCTCTACACCCTGCTGGGCTCCGTGCTCATCCTCATCGTGCTGATCGCATTGTATGTTTCGGTGCAGGAACCTTCCGGCAGCGCCCCCCTGGTGCACAGCTTCAACCTGCTGCACATGGCCGATGCTTCGAATTTTATTCCCCATGCGTTGCTCGATCCTCATCACATTTCCAAACTCGGTCCGCTGTCGTTCCGGGCATGGGCTTTTCTGTTGTTGGTGATTGGCTTCGGCATCAAGCTTCCCATGGTGCCACTGCACACGTGGTTGCCCGACGCGCACGTGGAGGCCCCTACTCCCATTTCGGTTATCCTTGCCGCGTTGTTGCTCAAGATTGGTGGCTATGGCCTGGCACGCATCGCCTTCCCTATCTTTCCCGAAGCGGCCATTGACCTGGGATGGTTTGTGGGGTTGCTGGGCGTGATCTCCATCATTTATGGTGGCTTGAACGCCATGGCCAGCAAAGACCTGAAGCGACTCATTGCTTACTCGTCGGTGTCGCACATGGGTTTTGTGCTGTTGGGATTATCGTCGCTTACGGCCGAGGGCACGGCGGGTGCCGTGTATCAGATGTTTAGCCACGGCCTCATTTCGGCCATGCTGTTCTTGCTGGCCGGTGTGTTGTCTGACCGCACCGCCAACCGAACCATAGCACACTATTCTGGACTCGCCACCAAGATGCCGACCTATACCGCGTTTGTGCTCATTGCATTCTTTGCCTCGCTTGGGCTTCCCGGGTTCTCGGGTTTCATTGCCGAGGTGATGATCTTCCTGGGCGCATTCAAATCAAGCAGCGTGGGTGGTCCGCTTCATGAAAGCCTGGCCATCATTGCAACGTCAGGGCTGGTGATCGGGGCGGCTTATTACTTGTGGACGATGCAGCGGATGTTCTTTGGAGTCTTTAACCTGAAAGGGCAAATGAGCCCCGAACAGCTGCCCGACCTGAACCGGCGCGAATACATCATGCTGGTGCCGCTGGCGGTGGCTGTGCTGGTGTTCGGCATTTTTCCGCAGCCGGTCCTTTCCATCATCGATCCCTACGCACAACACTTTGCAGAATTTGTGCTTCGTTCAGGCAAAAGCATAACCCCGTAGCACCGTGCAAAGCTTCGCAGAAAAATTGCAGTCGACCGCGACAAGCTTTGGCGGGTTTGTTCCCGAGCTTGTGCTTTCGGCAGGCATCGTCATCATTGTCGTTGCCGGGCTCATCGCACGAAAGCAACCCGTCTGGACGGCGTTGTTGTGTGCACTTGTTTTCCTGGCGTCACTTCTCTTCGAACTCACCTACTGGAATGCTTACGCCACACCGCGCGGGTTATTCAGCAACATGCTGCGAAGCGATTCCTTCTCGGCCTACTTGCGAATCATCATCGACATCAGCGGGTTGTTGACTGTGTTCATGACCACCCGCGATCCAAAACCACTGCGTTTTCATGCCGAGTATTATGCGCTGCTGGCCACGGTGATTTTGGGTGCACACTTGTTGGTGATGAGCCAGAGTCTGGCGATGGTGTTTCTGTCGTTGGAAATGATTTCGCTCAGTTCGTATGTGCTGGCGGGATTTTCTTTTTCAAGGCACGGCACCGAGGGCAGCCTGAAATATTTTCTGTTCGGCTCGGTGTCGTCGGCAGCCATGCTCTATGGCTTTTCGTTTTTGTATGGCCTCACGGGCACGCTCGATTTTTCGGCGCCCGAGTTCGCCCGGCAGCTCATAGAGCATCCCAGTCCATTGTTTTTTGTGGCGGCGGCGTTTGCCCTGGCGGGATTTTTTTTCAAGATCGCGGCGGCACCGTTGCACCCCTGGGTGCCCGACGTGTATGAGGCGGCGCCCACGCCTGTTGTCGCTTTTTTTGCTGTGGTCCCCAAACTTGCCGGGCTGGGTGTTTTGGCGCGCTTCACGCTGGTGCTGCAAGCCGGAGGCCACGCGATTTTCGATTGGCAGCTCGTGTTGTGCGCCGTAGCCATCTTGTCGCTGACGGTGGGAAACTTTTCTGCTCTTTGGCAAAAAAACGCCAAACGGCTCATGGGCTATTCTTCGGTGGCACAGTCTGGATTTTTATTGGTGGGGATCGCCGCTTTTCTTCCACAGGGTATACACTATTTACTTTTTTATGCGAGCGCTTATGCCGTCGGGAGTTTCATCGTGTTTTTGTACCTGCACTATTTTGAGAGGCTTGGATTTTCCTCGTTGGAATCGTTTGCAGGAACAGGTCGCGTGTGGTTGTGGCCGTCGGTGTTTTTACTGATCGGTTTTATTTCGTTAACCGGATTACCTCCCACGGGTGGATTTACGGGCAAGCTTTTCATTTTCACGTCGCTTTGGGATGCTTATCAGCTCTCGGGGAAGTCGATTGTGCTGTGGTTGATGATTTTCGGTTTGCTGAACACGGTGGTTTCATTGTTTTATTACCTGCGCATCCCATTTTTCGCCTTTGTACGCAACGGGAAACATGTCGCAACCACAAATAATCTTACGTTCGAAAATCTTTTGGGCCTTCTCTTGGTTGTAGGGATACTCTTTCTCTTCTTCAATCCCGGATTGTTGATGGGATGGATTAATAAAATTAACTTTGCACTTTAATCCCGTTAGCCGGTAGCTGCACCAGTGTTTCCCCCGAGTCCTTTGCCGTGTTCGGTGCAGGTTTGGGATGAGATCAAGGGCGCTTTGAACCGGACAAGGGGTTGTAACGATCTACAAGCCATGAGCGACCAGATTCTCCATGAATGCGGAATAGCGATGATCCGCCTGCGAAAGCCTCTTTCGTATTACATCGAAAAATATGGCCCCCTGTATGCCATGAATAAGATGTACATCCTGATGGAAAAACAACACAATCGGGGACAGGACGGCGCAGGAGTCGCCAACATAAAACTCGACGTAGAATCCGGACACCGTTACATTAGCCGCTATCGTTCCATCAAAGCACAGCCCGTAGCCCATCTCTTCAAAAAAATCGGGAAGAAATTCAAGAAAGCACAAAAAGAAGGAAAAGATAAATTCAAGAACGAGCGCTGGCTCAAAGAAAACGTGGCGTTCTCTGGCGAGCTTTGGCTGGGACACTTGCGCTACGGCACACACGGCCAGAACAGCATCGAAAACGTTCACCCTTTTCTCCGTCAGAACAACTGGAGAAGCCGCAACCTGGTGATGGCCGGAAACTTCAACATGACAAATGTTGACGAGCTTTTCGAATTGCTGGTGGACCTGGGCCAACACCCGAAAGAAAAAGTAGACACCGTGACGGTGATGGAAAAGATCGGCCACTTCCTCGACGAAGAAGTGCAAGGCATCTTTGAAAAATACAAAGACAAGTTTTCGAACCGCGAAGTATCGGACATCATCGAAAACGAACTCAACATTCAACGACTGCTCCGTCGCGCCTGCAAAGATTTTGACGGTGGCTACACCATGGCCGGCATGACCGGTTCGGGTTCGGCCTTTGTGGTGCGCGATCCGAACGGCATTCGTCCTGCTTATTATTATGCCAATGATGAAGTGGTGGTGGTGGCTTCCGAGAAGCCTGCCATTAAAACCGCTTTCAATGTCGACTACAATCAGATCGACGAAATAAAACCCGGACACGCGCTGGTCATCGACAAGAACGGCGAATACAGCCAGCACTCCATTGTGCCGACCGCCGAAAAAACATCGTGCAGCTTCGAGCGCATCTACTTCTCGCGCGGCAACGACCCCGACATCTATAAAGAACGCAAACAACTGGGACGCCTGCTGGTGCCCCAGGTGCTTCGCGCCGTGAACTTCGACATCAAGAACACGGTGTTCTCCTACATTCCCAACACGGCCGAGACAGCGTTCTATGGTCTGATGGCGGGCATTGAAGACTACCTCATCGCCAAACAAAAAGACATTATCATCGACAAGAAACCTTCCGTCGATTCGCTGGAAGAAATTTTGTCGTTCCGTCCCCGGGTGGAAAAGCTCGTATTGAAAGACGTGAAGCTGCGCACCTTCATCACCGACGACGAACATCGCGATGAGATGGTGGCCCATGTTTACGACACCACCTATGAAGTGATCCGCAAAGGCATCGACACCCTGGTGGTGATTGACGACTCCATTGTGCGGGGAACGACACTGGAGAAAAGCATTCTGAAAATGCTCGACCGGTTGGAGCCGAAAAAGATTGTGGTGGTTTCGTCGGCGCCCCAGATCCGCTATCCCGATTGCTACGGCATCGACATGAGCAAGATGGGTGAGTTTGTTGCTTTCCGCGCCATGATCTCGTTGCTGAAAGAAACCGGCAAAGACTATTTGCTGGGCGAGGTCTATGAAAAATGTACACGCGCCCGCGGCCATCAGAGCCAGAAAAACTATGTACAAAATTTGTACGAGTCGTTCACCTATGACGAAATCTCCTCGAAAATTTCGGAGATCGTTCGCCCGGCCGACATGAAGGCCGACCTGGAAGTGATTTTCCAGACGGTAGAAAACCTGCACAAAGCCATTCCCCTGCACAGCGGCGATTGGTATTTCACAGGCAACTATCCTACACCCGGCGGCATGAAAGTGGTGAACCGTTCGTATGTGAACTATATGGAAGGAAAGCTGGTGAGAGCATACTAAGAATTTTCTCACACAAAACATCGGAGAGGCTACTGGAAACGGTAGCCTTTTTGGTTGTGCTATTTTTTTGCGATCTTCTCGCACCGAATGTTCCATTTTTTCTGTCATGACCTTAACCGAACACGACTACCTGACCTATCAACTATACACCGCATCAAAGTCGCCGAGCGTCCGGAAAGGCCGCCTGAGGCGGTGGCTCTTCACCACGATAACGTTCGCCGCCATGGCGTTTTTGTTTGCCGATCGTGACGACTTGTTCCTATTTTACTATTTCGTTGTGGCAACGCTGCTCAGCCTCACATTGTATCCCTTCTATTCGCGCTGGCGATATAAGCGCCACTACGAGAAATATATAAGAGAAGTCTACAAGAACCGCTTTGGCGAGGAAGCTACCGTGGAGATCGGCGATGAGCAGCTTGTCACCAAAGACAAAACGGGTGAAGGAAAATTCAACATCTCGGGTATTGAAGCCGTGAACGAAATAGCCGACTACTATTTCATAAAGATGGTGACCGGCCCCTCGCTTATTGTCCCGAAACGTAATCCGGACATCGACAAATTCCGGAGCGACCTGACATCCCTTGTAGCCACCCATGGCATTGCGCACAACGTAGAATTGGACTGGCGATGGAAATAGTGCCGCTGGTGTAGTTTAACAAATCGTTAATTCAACGCGGTTGGGTTTGGCCGCATTCTATCATTTATTTGAATCTGAAAATTTGCCACTCAACTTCTTAACTTCTTCCCATGAAATCGACCCGTCGTGAATTTATGCGCTCCTCTGCCATGATGAGTATTGGCTTTTTAGGACTGCAACATTTTTCAATTGCCGGCACCAACACGCCACCCCAAACCGGCTATGGCCCGCTGCTTCGCGATCCGAACGGCATCTTCAATTTGCCAAAAGGATTCACATACCAAATCATTTCGCGTCAGGGCAAGGTGATGAGCGACGGTTTGCTGGTGCCCGGCAAGGCCGACGGCATGGCCACTTTCAAGGGAAAAAACAATCGCACCATCATTGTGCGCAACCACGAGAACACGCCCGAAGATCTGGACAACAGTGCGTTCGGAAAAAAAAACGAACTGCTTGGCAAGGTCGACAAAGCCAAGTTCTATGACTATGGCCGCGGCACGCTTCCAGGCAACGGTGGCACCACCACACTGGTGTATAACCACGTGACCAAAAAAGTGGAACATGAATACCTGAGTCTTGCCGGAACCATTCGCAATTGTGCCGGTGGACCCACGCCCTGGAATTCGTGGATCACCTGCGAAGAAACCGTGGAGCGCGCCAACGAAAAACGCGAGAAAGATCACGGCTTCACGTTCGAAGTGCCGGCATTGGAAACCGGCGGGCTGGCCGCCCCACTGCCCATCAAAGGCATGGGTCGTTTCAACCACGAGGCCGTGGCGGTCGATCCCCGGACCGGCATTGTGTATCTGACCGAAGACGATGTGGAAGGATTGATCTATCGTTTCATCCCCAACACGCCTGGAAAATTCCTGAAGGGTGGCAAGCTGCAAGCGCTGGCCTTTGTGGAGCAGGCTTCGTTCGACACACGCAACTGGCCCGAGTCGCCAAAACTTGACGAGCGCAAGCCCGCTGCCGTGCGGTGGATTGACCTCGACAACATTGAAGCGCCCGACAACGACCTGCGCCATCGTGGATTCAAAAATGGTGCGGCCCGTTTTGCACGTGGCGAAGGCATGTGGTATGCACACAACGAAATTTATTTTGCCTGCACCAACGGCGGCACCAACCGCACCGGCCAGGTGTTCCGTTATGTGCCCGGGGCGCACGAAGGCACGGCACGCGAAAAAGAAGGTCCGGGCAAACTCGAGTTGTTTGCCGAACCCAACGACAAAAACATTCTGAAATATTGCGACAACCTCACCGTGTCGCCGTGGGGCGACGTTGTGTTGTGCGAAGACGATCACCATCCGTTTCTGGTGGGCATCACGCCTAAAGGCGAATATTACAAGCTCGGCGAAAACATCGGCTCGGATTCTGAACTGACCGGCGTTGTGTTTTCGCCCGATGGCTCCACGCTGTTTGTGAACATTCAGCACACGGGCCTGACCCTCGCCATTGAAGGGCCGTGGAAAAAAGCGTAGGCCAAACGTAGCACTCCATGAAGGGCTTTTGCGAGGTGTCGCAAAAGCCTTTTCATTTCCCCACCAGCCACTGCCCAACCCGATTCAACGCTACCGCAGTCTGCGTGAAAAAATTTCCAGGTCACGCTTCGTCACCGGCGCATGACACCGGCGTTTTCTGATGCAACAAAATTATCTCCACACCATACTTTCGCAACGGGCCGATGCCTGCAGTTAGTGGCAACGTCACCTCTTCCTGGAAGTGTAACCTGTTTATCGTCAGGCATAACCTTCCCTGGAACCACGTGACGTTCTGGTGGTCGAAATTTTCCATGCAATTCCATGTTGTCAGTCATCGTTCCATTTCATGGCGTATCTTACACCTCTGTGGCCGAAAGGAAACGGATAGTGTGATCGTTTCGCATTTTCATTTCTCCATTGCAACAGGAAAATGCAAAGACTATTTGCTATTTTGTGTGGCTTAACCAACAAATGACGTATGAACTATTGGCTGATGAAAACCGAACCCAGCACGTTTTCGTGGGATGACCTTGTGCGCGACAAGAAAACAGGATGGGATGGTGTTCGAAACTTTCAGGCACGCAACAACCTGAAGGCAATGAAAAAAGGAGACCTGGCATTTATCTATCACAGCATGGAAGACAAAGCGGTGGTAGGCATCGCCAAAATCACAAAAGAGCACTACCCCGATCCGAAAGACAACGAATGGGTGGCCGTGGAAATCGCCCCCGAAAAAAAGTTGAAGCGCCCCATCACACTGGGCGAAGTGAAAGCCGACAAACGTCTGTCGGAAATGGTGCTGGTAAAATCCTCGCGCCTGTCGGTTCAGCCGGTGAGAGTAGAAGAGTTTGACATGATTATTGCCCTTAGTGAAAAGAAAATAAAGGAATAAAAACCGCTTCCCCGATGCACGCCCCCCGCCCGCTATTTCCGCGATTGCTTTTCAGCGCATTAATTGTTGTGGCAAGCCTGTTTGCCGCGCCGTGCGCAAACGCTCAACTGGTGCAAACCCACCGCTATGAGCGACAGCAAAAAATGTCGGACGATTATTACAATGTTATTCCGTTGATCGACGACGGGCTGGTGCTTTTTCGCGAACGCGACAAATATCAGAACAGCAACAAGATCTGGGAGCTGGTGATGCTGGACACGGCCTTGCAGGAAAAAAAGACAATCGAGCTGGAAGTAAACAACCGGAACAAGATGATTGGCTATGAGGTGACTCCCGGCCGCGTCTACCTCCTGTTCCGCACGGGCGAAACCAACAAGAACGATTTTGAAGTGGTGGAAGTGGATTTGAAAACCAGTGAGAATGTGAAACATCATTTCAAACCCGACCTGGACTTTAAGCTCACACATTTCACCAAAGCGGGCAGCAACTTTATTTTTGGCGGCTATGTGAACAACGAGCCTGCTGTGGTGTTATTTGAATTGCCAAACAATCACATCCGCGTCATCCCCGGCTTCTTCCAGAAAGACACCGAGCTGGTAGACCTGCGCACCAACCTGAACCAGACGTTCAACACGGTGCTGATCGACCGCGGATCGAAAGACAACCGGAAGCTGGTGTTCCGCACGTTCGACGAAACCGGAAAACAATTGCTGGAAGACGTGGTGCCCATCGATGAAAAGAAGTCACTGCAGAACGGCATCACCAGTTCGCTGGTGCGCGAAGACCTCAGCATCATCGGCACCTGGGGCGAACGCAACTCGAAGCAGTCGGTGGGTTTTTATTTTATGACCGTCGATCCTTTCAACGAACAGAAGATCCAGTATGTGGATGTGGGGCAACTCAATCATTACCTTGACTACCTCAGCCCCAAGCGTGCTGCACGCATAAAAGAAAACTCGAAGCAGGATGCCGCCGAAGGACGCATTCCAAACTTCACCAGTTATGTGATGCCCTATAAGGTGAAAGAATATGAACATGGATTTTTGTTGCTGGCGGAAGTATACAACCCCGTGTCGAACATGAACCCGTATTATTCAAATCCATATTACTATAATCCCTACTACAGTCCCTATGGCATGAGCGGCTACTACCCCGGCTATTATTATCCCGGCATGGGCCGCATGTATCGTCCGTATTCCTATGGTAGCAATGTGAAAAATGTGGACGAGATCAAAACGGTAGCGAGTGTGTTGGTGTCGTTCGATGCCACGGGCAAGGTGCAGTGGGATCAGAGCGCAAAACTGGCCGACGTGAAAATGTCGGGCATCGAGCAAGTGTCTGACTTCTATGAGAAGAACGACAAGGTGTTTTTTCTGTACAAGAAAGAATCTGAACTCAAGCTGAAATCGATCGTGCTGTCGGCCGACACGGCGTCGGAAAGCACAACGAAGATGCTGGTCAACGATCCGGTAGACGAGATCCGCTCGGAGAAAGAAACCGAGGGCGGCGTGCGGCACTGGATGGGAAATAGTTTTTACGTATGGGGATATCAAACAGTGCGTAATGTATCGAAAGCTGACCGGGTGCGCGATGTATTTTACATCATCAAAGCAGAGGTGCGCTAAGTTTGTCATAGCGCTGATGCTTGTCGGTCTGCAGCCCGGGTTCGCCCAGCAGTTGCAGCAGACCAATCGCTTTGAATTGCCGGTAGCCCGCGACGAAGTTTATTTTGACATCATTCCCGCCCAAGACCAGGGCGTGTATCTGAGCCGACGGCTGGTGACCACCGAAGCCGACGACGTGCTGGAGCTGACCAAGCTCGACACCGTGTTTCACGAGGACTGGAAAGGCTACCTGCCCATCGACCGCCATTTTTTGTTGATGGGAAAGAAAGCCGATCACAAAAATCTTTATCTGCTGTTCCGCTATCGCGACTTCTCCCGCAACGACTTCGAAGTGGTGGTGCTCGATCATGTCACGGGAAAATTCATTACACATTCCGTGCGCAACTTCATCCCCTATGCGCCGTCTGAATTTCAGGTGACCGACAATGGTGTGCTTATTGGTGGCTACTACAACCACGTGCCCGTGGTGATGTTCTATTCGTTTGCCACACACAAATCAAAAATACTTCCCGGCCTGGCCAACGAAACCGGCGAGCTCACGCAAATCAAACTCTATCCCGATGGCACGTTTGACGTCGTGATTTGCGCCCGCAACTATCAGGGACAAAAAACCGTGTGGCTCAAAAACTACGATGCCGATGGAAACCTGCAAAACAACTTTGCCCTGCAACCCGAAAACGGAAAGCACCTCATCTTTGCTCGCTCCATGAAAACCGAAAACAACATGCAGCTGCTGGGCGGCGTGTATGGCGCGCGCAACTCGGAATATTCGCGCGGCCTGTTTCTGGCCAGCATCGACCAGGCGGGTATGGAGCAGGTACGTTATTATGGCTATGGCGACCTGGAGAATTTTTTCAAGTACATGAAAGCCAAACGAGAGATCCGTGTGAAGGAGCGCATCAAGCGGCGCAAGATCAAAGGCAAAAGAATACGATTCAACTACCGTTTCCTTGTGCACGAAATCGTGCCCTACAACAATCAGTATGTACTCTTGGGCGAAGCGTTCTATCCGCACTACACCTCGGTGGGCACCAACGGCTACGGCAGCTTCTTCGGCGGCCGCACCATGTATCAAAACTCTATGGTGCGCGACGGCCGCATCTTCGACGGCTATCAATACACACACGCGGTGGTGATGGGCTTCGACCACAATGGGAAACTTTTGTGGGACAACAGTTTTGAGATCAACGACGTGCGCACCTACACACTGGAACAATATGTGAAGCTGGAAGTGCAGAAAGACAAAATCGTGCTGCTCTATCTTTTCGAAAACGAGCTGCGCAGCAAGATCATTCAAAACAACCAGGTGCTGGAAGGCAAAACGTTCGAGCCCATAAAAACAAAATCGGAAACGGAGTTTGTGAAACGCGAACAAAGCGACATCAACAAACTTGAATACTGGTATGACAGCTTTTTTTATGCCTACGGTGTCCAGGAAATTGTGGGACCGAAGGGGAAGCGGCGGGTGTTCTACATCAACAAGATCGTGTATCAATAAGGCGGTCGACCTCGACAACAAGAACCATCACGATTTTTTCTTAAACGTTTGGCCGGCCCCGGAGTGCAGGTTGCATTCCAGGGCGTTACTGCCCTTACGGATCTGAAGTTGAATGTGCTGGATCACATCCCAGTCAAAATCGGAATAGTCTTTGGCGATGGTGTCGACGATGGCCACCGTATGAATTTCGAACTGTTTGTATTTTTCGGGATGGCCATCGTAGTGAAACGTAAATTTCTTCAGCCAGTAGTAGCGGTTCACAAGAAGCTCCAGCGTGCCAACCGGCGTGCGCATTTTCTCGGGGCAGTGTGTGAGCACAAGATAGTTGCGCAAGGGAAGCGAGTGGTTCACGGCAAACGACAGCAGACTGCTGTCATAGGTGCGCTTGTCCAGGTGGGGCAGCAGTTGCTGATCGGCCACATGATCAAAACATGCGTTGCCTAAGATGCGAAAGGTATCCATAGAATTTGCCATTGCGCAGTGTTGGCATAGGCTGATCAAAAGTGCTTTTCTTTTTTAAGAATAGCGTGAGCATGGACCACATCGGCAGGAAACCGGGCAGGGTGTTCTCCCGAAAAACCCGGCAGCGCTGTACTTTTGCGAATGTTCGGTACGTTGAAACTATTGCACGCCGTGCCGCATCCTGTCTGTAAACGCTAACCAAACCTTTCTACCCGATGCTAAAATTATTTCCCTTAGGCCTCCTTCTTCTGGTGGTCTTTTCCTGCAAAAAAGAATCATCCAGCACCAACGGTTCCATTACCCTCACGGGAAACGTGACGGGCTTTGCCGACAGCACCTGGATATTTCTGCGACAGGGCGATACCGCCAAAGACTCTGCCCGCATTGTGGGCGGGAAGTTTCTAATGACCATTGCCTTGCCCGACAGCGTGCCCGCGGTGCAAATGCTATTGCACACAAAAGACTACAGCGCCTACCGCTTTCTCTGGGTGGAGCACAACGACCTGGTGGTGGAGGGAGAGAAAACAAAATTCCGTCAGGCGCACGTCACCGGCTCGGTGCTGGAAACCGACAGCGAATCCCTGCAAAAACATTTGTCGGTGTTCGACGAACGTGGAGATAGTTTGATGACACTCCTGCGCACGCCGCAACACGACACCACCGGCATCGGTGCAAAAATGCGGAAGACCCGGCACGAACGTGAGCAAGCCGAGATCCAATTCCTGCGCGACCATCCGGCGTCGCTGGTGAGTGCTTATGTGCTGAGCGTGATGGGCTCGACCTACGGTCGCGAAACAACAGCGGAACTATTCAACGGCTTTACCGCACCCCTGAAACAAAGTCAATTTGGAAAAGAGATTGAGCGCTACCTGCGACTCGCCCGGGAGATCAACGTGGGTGGCAAGTTTGCAGACTTCGAGATGGCCGATTCTGCCGGCAACAAACACAAGCTTTCGGACCTTCACGCGAAGGTGGTGCTGCTCGAATTCTGGGCTTCGTGGTGCGGACCGTGCCGCCAGGAAAATCCCAACCTCGTGAAAACTTACAAGGAGTTTAAAGACAAGGGCTTCGCAATTCTGGGGGTGTCGCTTGACGACAAACGGAAATATTGGCTCGATGCCATAAAAAAAGACAGCCTCCCCTGGATGCACGTGAGCGACCTGCTGGGGCGGAACAACGAAGCGGCATTGATCTATGGCGTGAATGGCATTCCTGAAAATTTCCTCATTGGCGAAGACGGCACCATTCTGGCAAGCTCCCTTCGCGGCGAAGGATTGCGCACCCGCCTGAAGGAACTCCTTCATTGACATTTTTTATCCGGAAAAAGCACTACCCCGTGTCGCCTGAAAAAACGGTCGGCCGGGGGTGAATACATTGCCGGGGTGTGGGATGTTATCCTGCCGTTATTATTATATTTGCACGGCAATTATGCAGAAAAAACTCATCCTCGACACCGATCTCCTGGACATCACCATTCGTCGTCTTTGCCAGCAATTAATTGAAAATCATAACGATTTCGCCGATACGGTCATCATCGGCATGCAGCCCCGCGGTATTTTCCTGGCCGAAATCATTCACGAACGCTTAGAGAAAGACACTGGCAGCACCATCTCCCTGGGCTACCTTGACGCCACATTTCACCGCGACGATTTCCGGCGCCGTGAAATTCCCGCCAAGGCCAACGAAACCCGGGTGCCGTTCATCATCGAAGGAAAAAAAGTGGTGCTGGTAGACGATGTGCTGTTTACCGGCCGCTCCATTCGCGCCGCCATGGACGCCATGATTGCCTTTGGCCGGCCTGCTACGGTGGAACTGCTCGTGCTCATCGATCGCAAATACAACCGCGAATTGCCCATTGCCGCCGACTATATCGGCAAGGTGGTGAACACCCTGGCATCACAACGCGTGCTGGTGGAATTGGAAGCACAGGGGCATAAACAAAATAAAATCTGGTTGATCAATAAGGATTAAGGTCTATGTCTAAACTCAGTCAAAAACACCTGCTTGGTATCAAAGACATCACCCGCGAAGACATTGAGCTTATTTTCGAAACCGCCGACAATTTCAAAGAGGTCATCAACCGCCCCATCAAAAAAGTGCCATCGTTGCGCGATGTAACCATCGCCAATGTGTTTTTCGAAAACTCCACACGCACCCGCCTGTCTTTCGAGCTGGCCCAAAAACGGCTTTCGGCCGACGTCATCAATTTTTCGGCGTCCAACAGTTCCGTAAAAAAAGGCGAGACCCTGCTCGACACCGTCAACAACATTTTGGCCATGAAGGTCGACATGATTGTGATGCGCCATGCCAGCCCTGGTGCCCCGCACTACCTGGCCAAACACATCTCGGCCAACATCGTGAACGCCGGCGACGGCACCCACGAACACCCCACGCAGGCGTTGCTCGACGCGTTCTCTATCCGCGAAAAACTCGGCGACCTCACCGGCAAAAAAATCGCCATCATCGGCGACATCCTCCACTCGCGCGTGGCCCTCTCCAACATCTTCGCCCTGCAAAAGCTGGGCGCCAAAGTGATGGTATGCGGCCCTCCCACACTATTGCCCAAGTTCATAGCCCAACTGGGCGTGGAAGTGGAACTCGACGTGAAGAAAGCCCTCCAATGGTGCGATGTGGCCAACGTGCTGCGCATCCAGCTGGAGCGTCAACAAATAAAATATTTCCCCTCCCTCCGCGAATACTCGCTCTATTACGGCATAAGCCGGCGTCTGCTCGACAGCCTCAAAAAGCAGATCATCATCATGCACCCCGGCCCCATCAATCGCGGTGTAGAACTCACCAGCGACGCGGCCGACTCCCCCCACTCCATTATCCTCGACCAGGTCGAAAACGGCGTGGCCGTTCGCATGGCCGTACTCTACTTACTGGCCGGCGCCAAAGGATAGACCAAGTCCTCCTTTTCCTGATATCCCCCTTATTTTTTCGTAATTTTACATCTTCAAAAAAGAACGCATGATCTATAATTCCATTATCGAGACTATCGGCAACACCCCCATCGTGAAGTTGAATAAGATGACGAAAGGTATTGCTGGAACCATCCTTGCCAAGGTGGAGTATTTCAACCCCGGAAACTCTACGAAAGACCGCATGGCGCTGAAGATGGTGGAAGACGCAGAGAAGGCTGGCCACCTCAAACCCGGCGGCACCATCATTGAAGGAACCTCGGGCAACACCGGCATGGGCCTGGCCCTGGCCGCCGCCGCAAAAGGCTATCGCTGCATTTTCACTATGGCCGACAAGCAGTCGCAGGAAAAAATCAACATCCTCAAATCGGTAGGTGCCGAAGTGATTGTGTGCCCCACCAACGTGGCCCCCGACGATCCACGTTCGTACTATTCCATTGCCCGCAAGTTGAACAAGGAGATTCCCAACTCGTTCTATCCAAATCAATACGACAACCTTTCAAACACTGCCGCGCACTACGAAAGCACAGGTCCCGAAATCTGGAAACAGACCGAAGGCAAGATCACACACTATGTGGCCACGGTGGGCACGGGCGGTTCCATGTGCGGCACAGCAAAATATCTGAAAGAACAAAATCCAAAACTGGTCACCGTTGGCATAGACACCTATGGTTCGGTTTTCAAAAAATACAAAGAGACCGGTCTCTTCGACGAGAATGAAATCTATCCTTATCTCACCGAAGGATTTGGCGAAGACATCCTGCCCAAGAATGTGAACTTCGACGTGATTGATCACTTCATTAAAGTGACCGACAAAGACGGCGCCATCGGTGCCCGACGCTTGTCGCGCGAAGAAGGTTTGTTTGTGGGCTGGTCGAGTGGCTCCGCCATTCACGGCGCCTTGGAGTATGCACGCGAGTTTCTGACGAAAGACGATGTGATGGTGATTCTTCTCCCCGATCACGGCACACGCTACCTGGCCAAGGTCTACAACGACCAGTGGATGAAAGACCATGGTTTCCTGGAAACCCGTGCCTTTGGTTCGGCCCGCGAAATCATTGGCAGCCGCAACGGCAAGAACAGCCTCTACACGGTGAACAAATCGTCGAAGGTAGGCGAAGCCATTCTAGTGATGAACCGCGAAGGCATCGACCAGATTCCGGTGACCGAGAACGAAAACTTTGTAGGCAGTGTAAGTTCTTCCAGCCTCCTGGAAAAGATCATACAAGACCCCCAGCTTCAGAACAAACAGGTGGGCGACATCATGGACAAGCCGATGCTGTTCGTGGCACCCGACAGCACATTGGACGTGTTGTCGTCGCTCTTGAACAAAGACAACAAAGCAGTTTTGGTGCGCGATGCACAGGAGCGTGTGCACATCATAACACAACACGATGTGTTGAAAGCGATGACCAGCTAGCCGCAAGGTTACTGCCGGTCTATGTTGCTGTATCAGACATGAACCGCGATCGAATTTGAAATTTTCTTTCATCATACTTTTTATCGTTGCTTCCACAGGCATTGGGCAAGCCCAGTTTGCCCTGCCCGACAGCATACAGCAGCGGTTTGCCGGTGTGCCTCGCGATAGCGTCTACGTTACCAAGCTCAACTCCCTGGCCACCCACTACCTGAAGACAAACCCCACGGCGTCGCGGCGCATTGCATCGTATGTGATCAACGTATCGTCAAACATCAAATTCACCCGGGGCTATGCACGGGCGCTCACGGTGATGGGCAACTCGTATTGGTATGAAGGCATCTATGAATTTGCCCAGAACTACTATCTGCTGGCAGCACGCCAGTATCTGAGCATCCAAGACAGCGTGGGGCTTTCGGGCGTTTACAACAACATTGGTGAAGTGAACAAACGACTGGGCGAACAGGAGCGCGCGCTGGAATATCTGCAACGTTCCATGGAGCTTAAGCGAAACGACTCCACCCGCGCCCTCACGTTGTATAACATCGGAGAACTCTACATCAACCTGAAGCAGTACGGCACGGCCGAAGAATACATCAACCAGTCGCTCACGCTGGCACAAATGAATCGCGACGAGCGCGTGATTGCCTACGACCACTGGAGCATTGCCCGCATCAGTGTGGAACGCAAAGATTTTTCAAAGGCCTTCCGCGAGTTTGAACTTGCCGAAGACGCCTGGATTAGGTTGGGCGAGACCCGTTCGCTCATCCAGACCTACGAAGACATGGCCTACGCCTATCGCGTGCTGCACAAGATCGAGGATGCCCGGACCTATCTGAACCGCGCCTCGGCCCTGGCCTCAAAACTACAGGTGCCCGACCTGCGCATCAGCATCTACATGGAATATTCGCGGCTCGATTCGGCCCGTGGAAACTATGCCGGGGCCTATCACTACCTCACGCGACACAATGCCCTTAAAGACAGTGTTTATTCGCTGCTGAAGTCAGAACAGATTGAGCGCGTGCAGGCCATCTATGAAACCGAAATTCGCGAACGCGAAAACCGAGAGCTGCGCATCGAAAAAGAATTGAAAGATGCCCAGCTCAGCGCCCAGAAAAAAACAATCGCTGCCGTGTCGGCCGGGCTTCTCATCACCATTGTGTTTGCATTGATTTTGTTCCGCCAGCGCCGGAAAATTTTGCATGCGAACAAAGACCTGAAAGAGAAAAATGAAGAGATACACGAACAAAAAAGCGCGATCGAGATGCAGGCCGCGTCGGTGCAGAAGCTAAACGAAACGTTGCAGGAATTGAATCGCACACTGGAAGGCCGCATAGACGAGCGTTCGCGCCAATTGCTGGTTCAAAATCAGAAAGTAGCGGAATACACATTCATGAATGCCCACAAACTGCGGGCACCCGTGGCCAGCATGCTGGGATTGATCAGCCTCATTCAGCAAGCCGATCCCACGGAACACGAAATCATCTTAAAACACCTGAAGACCTGCGGCGAACAACTCGACCGCGTGATCCGCGAGATCAGCCAAAACCTGGAGACCTCGCTTCCACCCGGAAAAATTCCGGACTAGTCCTCGAGTATCTCCACCTCCACGCGCACGTTTTCCTGCGCACGTGTGCCGTTCTTATCCTGTAGCGGACGCTTGCCACCCCAGGCTTTGATCTCCATGCGTTTCGGATCGATGCCGTTGCTCAACAGATAATTCCGGATGATCTCTGCGCGCGCTTCCGACAATTGTTTTGCCGTGCCGATTCCTTCTTTTGTGTCGGTGAGCGAAAAGAAATTCTGACTGTCTTTGCCCATAGAAACGATCTTACCAGCAGCCCCACCGTTGGTGTGGCCATGAAGTTTGATTTTATACTTCGGATTTTCGTTCAGCATGGCCAGCAGGCTGTTCACTTCATAGCGTGACTCGGGCCGCATAACGGCTGCATCCTTAAAGAAGTAGACATTATACATTACCGCCACATCGCCTTTCTGCAGGCGCACCAGTTCAAATGGCACCACCACAGCGCCGGCTTCGTCGGTTGAAATGCCTTCGCCTTCGGGCGCGTTATAGTTGACGCTGTGCTGCACTTTGCGATAGCCAAACACTTCGCACACCAGCGACATCTCACCCGATTTGTTGGCGGGCGATGCCACCTTCACGGGTACGTTGCCTTTGTAGGATCCCATTTTGCGGGCGCGGTCGACGTCGATAGCATCCACATCGCCTTCCACAGAAGCCTGGTCAACACCGCGGACGAGCTTGAATAAAAAGCGTTTTCCTTCCACACCGTTGTCGGGCTCATTTGCCGGAGCGGCAGGCGAGGCCGTAGCCGTGGTGGCCGTTCCCGACGACTCGGTGGCCGGCGGCAACATCGAACTGCTTTGCCCGGCTGGAACTTCGGACGAGGAAGCTGCTTTTGTTTTTTCGGCTGAAGACTCGTCGCTGTGTTTCACCTCGGTCATATGCTGCTCCGTGGCAGGATTGATGTCCACACCCGTCGCGCTGAGGCTGCGGGGTGAATTTTCCTTGCTGAACGAGCCGTGGTAGACCCACGTGTCGGTGTATTCCGACTCTTGTCTCAAACGCAACGCCTCGCGTATAGCCAGGGCGTGGTCGTCGGTGCTCAGCACATAGACATAGTACAACTTACGGTTGGGATTCATCTCAAACTTCGCATTCACTTTCAGTTCTTCGTGCGCGTGCGCCGTGAACTTCAAAGCATTGCGATGCACCGAAAATGCGCCGATCACGACGTAATTCGGAGATTCCTCCAGGCGCGCTTGTTCGACGCGCGCTAATGCGGTAGGCTGAAAAAAAAGAATAATGGCTAAAACGCCTACCAGTGCAAAAAAGTAATAGGTCCTCATAACACTGGGTTTATTGTGAAGGCACAAAAAGTTCTTCAAATATAGGAAAGAATTAACAATATGCAAGTAAGGACCTACTTGTCAGTGATTTACATTTTTGAAAGCACATCAAACCCCTGCTCCACCAGTTCGCCATTCTCGTCTACGAGGGTGAGCACGTGGTGGCCTTCGCCCAGGCGCAGGGCCATGCGGTGTGTTTTCTGGGTGGTGCCCACATAGTCGCCGTCAAGGTGCCAGTAGACCACGGCCGTGTTGCTGCGGTGGGCCAGCTCAAACACGGTGCTGCCCAGCGTGCCGTCCAGCTCGCGGGGAATAAAGATTTTGGAGCCCGCCTTGGGATAAATGAGATCCATCACGGCCACACCAAAGGTTGCCTGGCAATCTCTCCGAAAAGGTGGCAACGGTTTGTAGGACACGGTGTGCGTCCTGTAATAATGTTCCTGGGCCGGTGGCAGCACAAACCAATCAGCAGCCACCATGCGGCCGGCTGGCTCGCACGAGTTGTGCACCCGGAACCTTTTGTCGGCCGAGAGGTATACCGTTTTGTGATAGAGGCACGCGGGGCTTTGAAGACCCTGCCGCACCACCCACGCCGTGTCGATGTCGGGGCAGCGGGCCGTGTTGCGTTGGCCGCTGGCGGCGCACACGGTGATCTGCTCCATTTCCTGCAACGGGGGTTGGAACCAGCGCTGCCCGTCCAGCTGGGCAAAGATGTCGAACATGAGGGGCGATGCGGCTTCGGTGCCCGTGAGGCCGGGGCGCCCCTCCCCGTCTGCATTGCCCACCCAAACCCCAACCACATAGTCGGGGGTAACGCCTACCGCCCAGCCGTCGCGGTAGCCAAAGCTGGTGCCCGTTTTCCAGGCGATCTTCTTTGCACTGTTGAAATACCGCCAGCCGGTTTCTTCGCCGGGGCGATATACTTCTTTCAACACATCGAATGTCTGATAGATGGCCGCGGCGCTCAACCACGACGTTGCTTCCAGGATGGGTGCTGCTTTTGCTGAGGAATCTTCCGCAATGTATCGCAAGGGATGAAAGTCGTTGCGGTCGTATTTGCTGGCTCCCGGGTGGGTGAAATATTGGGTGAGCGTTCGCGACATGGACGCATACATTCCGGCGATGTCCCACAACGAGCCTTCGGCGCCACCCAGGATGAGGGCCAGGCCATAATGATCGGGTGCCTGTGTGAGCGTGGTCATGCCCAGGTTGGTGAGCAGCGTGTGAAATTTTTCGTACCGATAGGAACGCAGCAGCTGAACGGCGGGGATGTTGAGCGATCGAATCAGGGCCTTATCAGCCGGCACTGCGCCATCATAGCCGCGCGAGAAATTTTTGGGCGAGAAGCCGTTGATGAACGTGGGCACATCGGCTACGAGGGTGTGGGGCAATATCTTTCCCTCGTCGAGCATGGCGGCGTAGAGAAATGGTTTGAGGATGCTGCCCGTGCTCCGGTGTGCCGTGACCACGTCCACAGCTTCGCTGTAGTTGCCGGCTTCCTTCACATCGGTGTTGCCCACATAGGCCAGCACATTGCCGGTGTGTACATCGGCCACTATGGCGGCGCCGTTGAAGATGAGATTGTTGAGCAGGCGTTGATGATGCTCGTTCACCAACTGCTCCACGCGAAGTTGCAGCGGCAGGCGAATGGTGGTTTTCACTTTGTGGCCTGCGTTTCCCTCGCGGGCTACACGCGCCAGCAAATGCTTGGCAAAACGGGGCAACGGCGTGGGGGCCTCTGGAATGGGTTCGTCTTTTGACAAGTTGCACGTGAACGCGTCGATGACGCCATGCATCTTCAATGTTTCCAGCAACTGGTCGCGTTTGGCTTTGAGACGTTCGCGATTTTTGCCAGGGTGCATCAACGACGGGGCATTGGGCAGCACGGCCAGCAACGACGCCTCTCCCCACGACAACTCTTCGGGACCACGACCAAAGTAGCGCCAGCACGCGGCTTCCAACCCAACCACATTTCCGCCGAAAGGCGCATGCGAGGCATAGAGCGACAGGATCTCAGCTTTGGAATGGCGCCATTCCAGACGTGTAGCCAACACGATCTCCAGCATCTTTTGAAAAACCGTGCGCGACTTCCCCTTGCGCGACAGGCGAATCACCTGCATGGTAACGGTGCTGCCACCACTCACCACGGCACCCGCCTGAATGTTCTGACGGATGGCACGCGCCATCGACAACACGTCAACACCGGGATGATGATAGAAGCGCTTGTCTTCATAGTGGAGCAGCGCGGTAGAAAATTTTTCAGGAACAGCAGTCGCTTCGGGAAATCGCCACTGGCCATCGGCCGCGATGGAGGCGCTTAGCAATGCACCCTCACGGTCTTCGAGCACCGTGGAATAGGGATCTGTGAACAGCTTTCGCGGAAGAATGAAATAGTAGGCCACGAGGAAAAGAAAAATCCCGACACCCCACTTCCAGTACTTCAGCAGACGTTTCATGTTTCCTCTGTAAAAAATACTGACACGGCGCCTATGCCAGGCGTTGGCACAGGCACGGTGTCAGGGCATTTCTATTGCGTGACGGGCTTCACCACTTCCACCACTTGTCCTTTTTTGCGGGCATACACGCTGTGGTCATACATGGCCTCGCAGCTCACAGACGGCAGATAGTAGGAACCTGCATAGCTGGCGGTGAGCAACACCTTAAACGTTTTGCGTTGACCGGCATTGAGGTCGAAGTAGGTATAGACACGGTCGTCGCGGATGTCCTGGTAAGCAGGCACATCGCTCTTGAGGCGGTCTTCGGCTTCGTCGAGGCGGAGGTTGTTGATTTCCCAGCCCGAGGGGAAGATCTGGTTCAACGCCAGGTTTTTGTAGGTGCCGCGCAGGCCTGGGTTGAACACCGTTACGGTGGCCACAAACTCAGTGCCTTGCTCAAGCGTGGTAGGGTCGATGGCGCCGCCGTCGGTGTCGGCATAGGCCACGTTCAGCGACAGGTTGTTCTCGCCTTCCTCTTCCTGGCCACGGGCCGGTGTGCCTTCCAGGATGAGGCGCGCAAACAAGGTGCCTTGCGTTTCGCTCACCACTTTCAAATCACGCGACTTCACACCGTCTACCGGCAATGTCACCTGCGACACCGTGAGGTCGGTTTGTGCGGTCACGGTTTTGCCATTGTAGGTATACGTGAATTTCATCGGTCCTTTTTTCTCGCCGCTGGCAAAAGCGCCTACGGATTTCAAACACCATGCGGTGGTTTGTGTGCTCATCCAATACGATGGACTGCTGAGCGATGTCGAAATTTCTTTCACCAGTGTGAATCCTTTTGTGCGTTCGTTCAACGTCACCAGCGTTTCCAGCATGATGGCTTTGTCGCGAAGGTCTGAGCCGTAGCTGTAGGCCATTTCCTGATAAGGCTTCACGGCGGTGGGCAGATTGGCGATCAGTTTTTTCGCGGCTTCGGGTTGGCCTGCCTTTGCATAGGCAGCTGCCAGCATCCACGACGCGGTGGGCGGCATGGCCTGTTGTTCGCGCAGGCGGTTCATGGCTCCCATTTCAGGATCACCGGCCAGGGCCAGTGTGTAGAGGCGATAGGCTTGAATGAGTTCGCTGCTGCCGCCTTCCAGATTTTTGCGCCATGCCTGTGCTTTGTTGCGTTGAAATTTCTTCCAGCGTTTCAGCATGTCGTTGGGCACAAAGTAGCCTTTGGCTTCGGCTTCCACCAGGAAATGCCCGGCGTATGTTGTGCCCCAGCTGTCGGAGTCTTCTCCACCCGGCCAGTAGGCAAAACCGCCGTCGCGGGTCACAAACAATTTCAGTCGTTCAACACCGGCTTTCACGTGGCTTTGAATGGCCACCTTCTCGCCGTCGGTCAGGGCCTTCACCTGATCGACATAGAGTTGAGGGAAGACGGACGATGTGGTTTGCTCGATACAACCGTAGGGGTACTGGAGGAGATACTTCAGGCGTTGGCCCAGGTTGATGGGCGGCAGCGACGACAGTTCCAGCACGGCGCTGTTGGTGCCCACAAGGCCCACCACTTCCACGTTGCTGTTCCAGGTCTTGCCCGATTCCACGATTGTTTCCACCGCCTTTGACACTGGCGGGTTGGGGTTGCGTATTTCGATTTCGATGACATCGGTTGCCGTGTAGTTGCCGGACGAGGCCGTCACTTCCACTTTGGCGATGCCGGTGGCACTCTTCACGGCCAAATCAAATTCCACCGTCATGTCGGCACCACTCATGGTCACCGTTTGGGTGGGGTTAGACACTTGGAGCGGCCCCGATGTTTTCACTTCCACCTTCACGTTGCGAATGCTCTTTTCCATAGTAAACAGCGTGACAGGCAACTTCAGTTTTTCTTCCGGTCCGAGCACACGCGGCAGGGTGGCGAGCACCATCAGCGGTTTGCGAACAGGCGTGGCCTTGTCGGCTTTGCCATAGGCGCCTTCATAGCCGGCCACTACCATGGTTTTGACCGAACCGATGTATTGCGGCATGATGAACTTATGCTCGTTGCTTCCTCCACTAAGGGTGAAAGGTCCCAGGAATTTCACGACGGGTTTGAAGCGGTTGGCTTTAGAATCGTCTTCCTTGCCGGCAGCTTCCATGTCGCCACCAATGGCCAGCAATCGCTCGATGCGCGATCCAAAGGCACCGATCACGTCGTCAAAGACATCCCACGTTTTCACGCCGAGTGCCTCGCGGGCATAGAAGCGGTTCCAGGCGTCGGGCGTTTTGAAGCGGGTGAGGTCGAGCAACCCTTCGTCTACAACGGCTAGGGTATACGTCATTTTGCGGTTGGTCTTTTCAGACACTTTTATTCTCACTTCCTTGCCGGGCTCCAGCACATCAGGGATGTTGATGACGGGCTCCAGGTGCGTTTCTTCGTCCACTACGCTGATGGGGATCACACCATACAAACGCAGCGGCAGATCGTTTACCACTTGCGCATGAGGTTGCACCAGGGTAACGTTGGCAAAAACGTTGGGCGACATTTCCTTGGTGATTTCGAAGCTAAAAGGATTGTCGCCTTTCTTGGTTTCCACCCAATAGGTTTGCAACACACTGCTTCCGCTCTCGATGCTCACCAGCGCGCGTCCCTGATCGCTTCCGGGAATGACGATGGTTGCCTTTTCGCCGGTTTTGTACACAGGCTTATCGGAATTGAACGCGAGCATGTTCGCTCCCTCGTTGCCACCACGCGAGCGACCGGCCCATCCTGGCCAATCGATGTATACAATTTTTCCGGACGAATGTCCCGACACCGGATCATAGGCCTTCACATAGTAGCGGCCCCATTCGGGGTAATTGATTTTGAAATTCCAGGCACCTTTGCCGTTCACGGTTTTGGTTGCGCCCGAAGTGATGAGGCGGGTATAGGACGATGACATGAAGTTGGCATCTTCTCCTTCGGAGTTCCACCACCAGCGCCATTCCAGTTTATAGATCGACATTTCGACGCGGTCGCGGTTCACAGGGTTTCCATCGGCGTCCACTGTCACAACGTCTACCCTGTGGGTGGTGTCGGTCAGCAGCATGCCGCGGGCTTTGTCGCCGGGGGGCAGACGCAGGCCGGTGAAGGATGTGTAGGGATAATAGGGAAGCGAGAAGCGGTCGATGCTGAAGTTGCCGCTTTCTTCAAACGCTTTGCCACGGAACACGGCGTTGAGCATGCCGGGTGCATTCTCCGTAGCTTCCAGTGTGGCGTTCACCACGGCGTTGCCTTCGTCGTCGGTGGTGCCTTCGAAGATGGTTTTGGCCTCGCTGGTGAATTCGCGCGACGGGTCGTCGAACGCGAAGTCGGGATAGCGCTGGAATTTGGTTTCGGCTTTGGTCAGCAACACTTCAAATTCTGCTTTCAGGTTGCGTCCGGGTGCGCCGTGCAGCCACTTCACATTGAGCTTGCCCGACACGTTGCTGTTGCCCGCCGAAATTTTATCGACTCCAAAATCAAGATTAATCTTCAGGCGGTTTGGTTTCACGGTTTCGATCTTCACCGGCTGGGTGAATTCGGCACCGCCCACTTTCACCTTGGCCGTCCAGTTGCCCGTAGGGGCATCGGCGGCGGTGTTGGTGGCAAATGTATAGAACCCGTTCTCGCCACTGGACCGCACGATGCGGCTGGTCACTTGTCCCTGCGGATTCTGAAGTTCAAAAACAACGGGATGGGTAGACGGGAGCAACTTGAGTTTGTCTTCGAGCAGGAAGGTTATATAGAGTGAATCGCCGGGGCGCCACACGCCGCGCTCGCCATACACAAATCCTTTCAGGCCTTTGTTTACACGTTCGCCGCCCACATCAAAGTTGCTGATGGAAAGCGATTCGCCGTCGCCGAGTTTGAGGTAACCGCGTTGGGCTCCGCTTTTCGCCACCAGGGCAAAGGGCGTTTCTTTTGTTTTAACAACGGCCTTGCCGTCGCCGTCGGTCACACCCGACCCGATGAGCACTTGTTGATAGTCGTAGATCTCGATGATGACGCCCGATAGGGGTTGCGTTGTTTTCAGGTCGGTCACGATGGCCACGGTGTTGCCGTCGGTGCCGCGCTTGGCCAGCAGACCCAGGTCGGATGCCAGCACGTTTTTCTTGATGTTGCGTTCGCCGCTGTAGTAGGAGCTGTTGCAGGGGTTGTCGCGCTGATCCCAGTCATAGTCTTCACCGTAGTAGTAGTCTTCATAGGAATCCCAATAGCTTCCTTCGCTCTCCTCGCCTTCCCACGCTTCTTCGCTCAGGTTGGCCATGTCGGTCGAGGCCGACGCACTTTCTTCGCCGTCGTCACAGCCATAGGCCAGGTAGGCTTTCTTGAAACCGATGCGCACCTGATAGATGGCGCCGGGTTCGGTGTTGATGAGTTTGGTAAGGTCCAGTGTGAAGCGGTTCCATTTGCCAAGGTCGGTCACGCCCGCATTTTCGAGCGATATGGTTTTGCGCAGCACGGGCCGGCCCACACGGCGAAGCTCGGCGCTTCCATCGTAGTCGTTCACCTGGAAAAACTGGAGCACATTTTTCTCGAATATCTTCACGATCTCCACATCCACCGACTTCAGGTTCACCGCTTCGAAGGGCATGATGAGTCCGTCGGTGCTAGGCAGGATGGAGCCTTTTCCGGTGAAGCGAACAGCAGGGTCCAGTTGCTCAAACACCACTTCTATGGAGCCACCGGCTTTCATTTTATAGTCCAGCACGTTGCGTATACCGGCTTCCCACTTAAGGGTTTTGGAGCCGGTCTGGCGCACGGGCGGGTACACGCGAATTTCATTGTCTTTCACATCAAAGTCGAGCGTGCCCACGTCGGCGATGCTGATGAGGCCGTCGAGCGTTTGTTTTTCGTTGAGGGGATCGGAGAACTGGATAACCACGTGTTGTGTGGCGCTTTGTTCAACTTTCACGTTTGTTACTTTGAAGTCGCCCAGGGCGGGTATCTCCACATCTTTTTGTTCGGTTTGTTTGATGCCAAGGCTAGCGCCATCGAGTGTAAGGTTCACGGCGCTGGCAGTTTCTTTACGGGTCACATCTTCCACAGTGAAGAGGTGTTGTTTGCCTTCGGCGGCGTGGGTCCAGGTGACCTTCAGGTCTTTTCCTTCCTGGGTAGCCTTCATCATTTTCTCCACGGCATCTTTGTCGGCAAGGTCGGCCGTCACCAGCATGCCTTCCACGCGTTGGCGCTTCAGCTCGGTCTTCACATAGGGCCGCACGTTTTCGATCGACATTTCGAAGTTCTGCGGGATCACCTGGAAGGTATATTGAAAAGTTTTCAGGTTGCCGGGCACTTCCAGCAACTTGGAAAGCGCGAAGCTCACCTCATAGACCTGACCTGAGAGCAGGCGGGTTTCGGGTTTAAATTCAACCGTGCGTTGGTCGAGCCACGTGGTTGTTCCTTTCACGCCAGGGCTCAGCGAAAACAGGCTCACGGAAGTCTCCTGCCCCACAGCCGTGGAGTCGACAGCGTCCTGGGCCAGAATGATGCGCACCGATGATCCTGCGCTGACCACCCCCGCTGTGTAGGACGAGATGTATTCGCCAAAGGCAGGGTCTACAAAAGTTTGGGAGGTTTTGGTGCCTTTGGAGGTGGTAACATAGAACACACCGGCAGCCAGGACAATAACAGCCACCAAGCCAATGGCTATTTTCTTCCAGGAATTTTTTTGCATAAGAAACAGGAGATTTGCCGAAAAGATCCGAAAAAAAATCAGTACCAAATCGTAGACCTCGAAAAAAAGAAAATAAACGCATCACGGATACAATGGGCACCCGGAAGCCTCAAAAAAATAAAGCCTCCTATTTCATAAGAGGCTTTTTTTTGAATCATTTCTGCTAACGTATTAACAAGAACAGTATCGCGTGAGCTTTATTTTCTGGTGAACGCTTCGAAATGATCATCCATAAGATGCAATGAATGTATCGAAGGAAAGTAAACCTTATTTGGAGCCCAAGGTATTCACCCCGAATAAAAGATCACGGCGAATCCATTCTTATTGTTTAAATATACTTGAGGTATACGGAATAAGACAAGGGGCAATTCAAAAACCCCCAGGATCAGGGGGTTGAGAAAAAATACGTATCACATCTCACAACGGCACCTGCCGAGGGTCGGCGCCATGGCACTGCGATGCCTTTTGTTGTTGCTACAATTTCATTTCAACCCTTCGATTCCTTTCGCTTGGCTACGTGACGTTTCTGATGGTTCACTACGTAGAAAGAAGACCCTAACCACGCCGTATACGCACAAAATGCTCGGGATCATTGCTGCTCCTGCCAACGCCATCAGAACACATCGCTTTCGAAGCGTTGGCTTTTGTGTTTTCGTTTGGTACCGCGCCCTACAGACCTCCGGATTGGGACGGACATTTTGCCTGGGAGTTGTTCTTTTTATATCCGAACTTCACACACCGGGACACAACCATCGGCCGGGAGTCGCCGGTGGCATTATTGAAAACTTTAATATGAAGCACATGCACGTGAGCCTACATGGGCAAAGTGGTTTTCGGCAACCTTGGGGCGTTCGAAAAACCCCCATCAGCAGGGGGTTGATTAGCCCTAAAGCAACGGTATCTTTGAAGGTGATGATGGATTGTATTCTTATTTTTTAATCTGTTGAAGGGTGAAACATAATACAGTTACGGTACTTATTGCTGACGACCAGTTGTTTATGCGCGAAAGCCTGCGCGCCATGCTGGAGAAAACAAAGTTTGTGAAAACCATCCACGAAGCCGAGAATGGTCAGCTGGCCATGACCCTGCTGGCCCAGCACGCCATCGACATCGTGCTGCTCGACATCCGCATGCCGGTGGTCGATGGCTTTGAAGTGATTGAGTACATCGACAAGCTAAAGCTCTCCACACGCATCATTGCCCTCACGGCCTTCGACGAAGAAGCCATGATCTTTAACCTGCTGCGGGCAGGTGTGGCCGGCATCCTGTTCAAGAAAACCACGCACATGCAAGAGATCTACACCGCACTCATCGCCGTGCTGGAAGGCAAACATTTCTATAACGAGAAGGTGAGCATTGTGCTGCACTCCAAGCCCGACGGCATTCATCATCCACCTCGCATCAAGCTGTCGGCCCGCGAGTTTGAAATCATTGTGTTGTTGTGTCAGGGACTGGGCACAAAAGACATTGCCGAAAAACTTTTCCTCAGCGAATACACCATCGAAGACTACCGCAAGGAGATCATCAAGAAAACAAACACCAAGAACACCTACGAGCTCATTCACTATGCGCTCAGCAACGGCATTGTGGCGCAGTAGGCATTTTCAGGAAGTCAATTCAGGAAAGTAGTAGGTCACCACAAACAATGTTCCCTTGGGAATGGGCTCGTTGGCAACCGTAGCGCCAATCAGTTCGGCCCGGCGTTTCATGCCGATGAGGCCGCGCCCGGTTCTTTTCTCGCCCGTGGTGCGTTCTTTGCCCACGCCGTCGTCTTTCACTTCAATTTTCACAAAGTTTTCCGACCAGTAGATTTTCATGTTGATGTTCCAGGCCAGCGAATGACGCATGGCGTTGTTCACGATTTCCTGAACGATGCGGAAGAGCGTCACCTCCACATTGTCG
Organism: Chryseolinea lacunae; assembly: GCF_016735595.1. Lineage (GTDB taxonomy): Bacteria > Bacteroidota > Bacteroidia > Cytophagales > Cyclobacteriaceae > Chryseolinea > Chryseolinea lacunae. Next base: position 503,452 of record NZ_JAERRB010000004.1, on the reverse strand, counting down.
GCCATGCGGCTCACTGTTCCGGTTTCCAGAAATTCGATGTGGAACGAGCGAAGCTCCTTGAGGTGGTCGCACATTTTCCAGAGCACATACGACAATCCTTTTTCGCGAAGCGACTCGGGTGCCAGGTTCCAGATGATGTTTTGCACACGGTTGAGCAGGTCGTTCAAATCGTGATCGATGCGCAGCAAGAGACTTTTGTTGCGGCCCGAGAGTGTAGGTTCAAGGCGAAGGTTTTCCAGGGCCAGACGTGTGCCCGCCAACAGTTGAGCAAGATCGTCGTGAAGGTCGTGGCCGATGCGCATGCGCTCTTCCTCCAGCGACTCCTGTTGGTCTTTTAAGATCTGACGAAGTTTTTCATTTTCTTTCACCAGCGCATCTTCCCGCACCTGGCGCCGCGCTGCGTGTAGATAATACATGACCAACAACACTATGAGCAGTGAAATCAGCGACACCATCATGAAAATATTGTAGCCCATGCGTGCTAACGTTTCATGCCGGGAAGTAAGCGATATGCATCGACACTTCACAAGGGGCCGATGTTTTAATTTTTAGTCCACGCACACGATGACACCCGTAATCAGGGGGTTTATCTGGCCGGCTTCGTGCGTAGTTGCTTCCATTTTTTTTTACTTTTACAGCTTCAACCCTCGTCCCCTCCAAATCGTATGGAAGATTTTTTGAGCCAAAAATATTTCAACAACACTGTAGAAGACTATCTGATAGCCGCGAGCGTGATTCTCGTGGGCATGGCTGCGCTGGCCATCTTCAAGAAGATCATTCTTATCCGCCTGAAAAAATGGTCGGAGAAAACCGAGACCAACTTCGACAACTATGTGGTGACCGGTCTCGAAAAATTCGGGCTGCCCATTTTTAACTTCATCATTCTTTATGCGGGCACAAAATACCTGACGCTTTCGCCAAGGGCCGATCGCATTCTGGAGATTGCTGTGGCCGTGGCCGTCACCTATTTTGCCTTGCGCCTTATCTCCACCACGGTGTTGCTGATGTTGCAGTCGCGCGTGCGCAGCCAGGAACAGGGCGAAGAAAAAGTGAAACAGCTGGGAGGCGTCATGCTCCTGCTCAACATCATCATCTGGGCGCTGGGCATCCTGTTCCTGTTCGACAACCTGGGCTACGACGTCACCACCATCATTGCCGGTCTGGGCATTGGCGGTATCGCCATCGCGTTGGCCGCGCAAAACATTCTGGGCGACTTGTTCAACTACTTTGTGATCTTCTTCGACCGTCCCTTCGAAATTGGCGACTACATTGTGATCGACGACAAGAAAGGCAACGTGGAACACATCGGCATCAAAACCACGCGACTCAAAAGTTTGACCGGCGAACAGCTGGTGTTCTCCAACAGCGATCTCACCAACTCGCGCATCCACAACTTCAAGCGCATGGAACGAAGACGCATTGTGTTCACCCTGAATGTAGTCTACGACACGCCGCTCGCGCTGCTGGAAGAAATTCCATCGATCATCAAAAAAATAATTGAAGCACAACCCGAAACCACGCTCGACCGCGTGCACTTCCTCACCTATGGCGACTACAGCCTTCGCTATGAAGTGGTGTTTTTCGTAGAGAACGCCGACTACAATCGCTACGCCGACATTCATCAGAAAATCAACCTCAACATCTACCGAGCCTTCCAGGAAAAAAACATCCAGTTTGCCTATCCTTCGCAAACCATTTTCCTGGCGAAAGACATCCCCGCCACCACCGCATGAAAACACTCTTGCTGCTCATGACTTCGTTGCTCATTCCCCCCGCCTTCAAAGAACAACAACTGAAGTATGCGCGGGTGAGGACTGCCTATGACGAAAAGGAAGCGGTGGTGAAAAAATATTTCAGTGACAAAAAAATTGCCTTTGCCGGTTTTCAACTTTTTATCCGCGCCCTGAAACAAGAAGCTGTGGTGGAAGTTTGGGTGAAAGAACGCAGACACAACACCTTTGCCTTGCTGCACACCTACCCTTTCTGCGCCACCTCGGGCACACCCGGGCCCAAGCGACGGGAAGGCGACGGGCAAATTCCCGAGGGCGTCTATCACATCGAACATTTTAATCCCAACAGCAACTTCTACCTGTCGCTGGGCATCAACTACCCGAATGCGTCCGACAAAATTTTAGGCGACAAACAAAAGCCAGGAAGCGACATCTACATTCATGGAAACTGTGTGACCGTGGGCTGCATTCCCCTCACCGACGATAAGATAAAAGAGTTGTATGTGCTGGCGGTTGAAGCGCGCCAGGGCGGGCAGGAAAACATTCCGGTTCACATCTTCCCTTCGAAACTTACCGCCGATGCACTCATATCTTTAAAGCAGAATTTCCGCGAGGCCTCCACGATCAGCTTTTGGGAGAACCTGAAACCGATCTACGACGACTTTGAAAAAACAAAAAAACTCAGAACACCACACGTCACCGCTTCGGGTGCTTATGTGTTCTGAGTTTTTTCTTTGGCCGAATGGCTTCTAGCTCTTTTTCTCCAGCACCAGCGTGATCTTGTTGAAGTCGGCCGCGGCGTTCACCACCTTGCGGAAGTCTTCGTAGCGCGTCAGGGGTGCATAGATTTCTTTATAATATTCCACGATGGTCACCTCCACCACATCGTCTTTCACCGTGTAGTCTGATTTGAACATGTAGGGCACATAGTCGCGGTTGCGATAGGCGATGTCGATTTTCAAGTCGTTGAGGTTTTTCACCTGGTAGCCTTTGGGAATGTGCACGCGGATTTTGCGATCATACTTCCGGTTATATTCATTCTCCACTACGGTGGTGCGTTCGTCGTCGCGATACATTTCGATCTGGGGACCAATGAGCTCACCCACTTTAAACAAAATGCGCGGGCCGGCTTTTTCCACAAAATGGTTCGACACAAAGTCAACGTCCACCAGAAAATTTCCGGCGTTGGCTCCGGGCAAGGGGCTGGCTTTCCAGGTGCTGATAGCAGCGTCGGGTGCGGTTTGTTTGGTGAGTTCTTCGATCATCTTCACGCGCTCGTTGGCGGGAATCAGATCGTAGTAAGGTGTGAACAGCGCGGCGTTGTAGCCACCGAAGTCACGCTTCTGCCGGATCTTGTTGGCCGCAAGGTCTTCGGTAAAGATCACGTCGATGTCGAGGTTGTCCTGGTTCACCGCATAGTCGGTGGCCGGAATTTCACCGATCGACGACGACGCCGATTTCTCTGCACCATTCACCACGGGCTCCATAAACAATCCTTGTGTGGCCGTGAAGTCGGGCTGGATGAGCGGATAGCGGAATTCAAAACTGTAAGGTTCCAGAAAGCCGCGTGTGTCGGGGAAGAACAACACATAGTCATCGAGAAACGACCACGAATCGAACGAGCCGTCGAACTTCACATTCTCGCGACTGCAGGTGATGACGGGCTGGCAATTGATTTTCAATTTATCGAACACCGCCACAAACAGGCGTGTCATGCCCTGGTGCGACGCCAGCTTCACTTTCAAAATACTCTCAACCTGGTTGAGCGATTCGCTGTCGCCTTCCTTGTTCACCTGGATGGTGGTCTTGATTTTGGTTTCCACATTTTTGATGCGGTCTTCCAGTTTATGCGCAGGGTTGTCGCCCAGGGTCTTGATAAATTTATCGATGGCCTTATCGTCTTCTTTCGAAAGTGTCACCAGCATTTTATAAAATGTTTTGGCCGCTTCGTCCCACGTATACAAACGTTCTTGCGAGCGTCCCACGTTGTAGGCGAGTTTAAATTCGATGCGCTTGCGATTGGGCGTGAAATAGGAGAACGGTTCCTTCTTCAGCGCCGGCACGTCTTTCATTTCGGCGGTGTAGGTGTTCAGCACATCGTTCTCTGCTTTCTTTACTTCCGGAAAATTGTTGTACGATTTGAAATCAAACCGCAAGTGCCCGGGGCTGGTGAGCAGAAAAGAATTTTCCTTGATGGGTGCATCAAATTGCATGAAGGCGCGATCGAACAGGTTCGCCGTCATTTTGCGGGTAAAGTAATATTCAATCTCGCTGCCAAGCTCAATGCCTTCTATGGCAAAGATCTTATAGGCGTTTCCGCTGTTTTCGTCTTTCAGTTCCTTCAGGTTGGTTTTATCGAAATACACCGCCTTGCCGTCTTTGTTGATGGCGCGGGCTTTCACATCCAGCAGTTCCAGCGTGCTGTTCATGGAGATCACAATGCGATTGTGTTTCTGCACGGCCTCGCTGTTGTTCACATACACGATGCGATGAACGGTGGAGTACATCAAAAATTCATTTTCCTTCAGCACATAGTCGTACTGCGCGTGTTGTTTGAGAATCACTTCCGACAATGCAGCATCCTTCTCGGCAAGCACATAGCGTTTCCGGTCCTTCTCCCATTCATAGGGCTTGAATTCGTTGGCCCACGCTTTCACACCCGTCAGGCACACCAGCACGAACACGTATACGTTTATCACCTTCATCATTTCACTGTATTTTTTTTGAGAGTTGAATTTACAAAATAGTCATCAGGCAAGCTTCTTAGCATAACGTAAACTTCCCCCGTCATTGTTTTCGAACGGAAGAAGATTATAATTTCTTTTTCAGGATAATCGATTCCTTATAGGCCTCGCTCAGGGTTTTGATCGCTTCATTCCACCGTTCGAACTGGGCCGGTTGCAGCAGGAGGTAGTTGATGTAGAATGTTTTTGTGAACAGGATTTTACCGGGCTGTTTTTCGTAGCGGGCCTCGAAGCCCACCAGGTCGCCGTCGAGCTTGGCATTGGGTGGAAGATATTCCACCTCATAGTCGGCAGGGATGGCCAGTTCGCAAAACTCCAGCTTCTCGTATTTATAGTCGTTCTCTTTCGGTGTCTGGCGCAGGGCCACGTTGATGAAAGCGTTGTAGTAGTCTTTGTTCAGGTTCAGGTTGATGTAAAGTTCGTCGCTGATTTTTTGAAAATAGTCGCCGATGCGAAACTTGTAGCCTACGCGGGTGGGACGCTCGCGGTCGTTTTGATTGGTCACGCTATAGTCGTCGAGATAAAATTTATTGCTGCCCTTGCCCACGAGTCGCGTCACATAGCGGCGCACATCATCTTTTTCGGCGCGGTCCAGTTCATAGCCACCAAACACTTTTGCATAGCCCTGCAAGGCGCTTTTGCCCGTGCCCACAATCTGATTGCCGTCCAGCTTGATGGACACGGAGTCGGACGTGAGATTTTTTTCTTTGGCAATTTCCGGAACCACCTTCACTTCATAGTGATCCTTGTCGATGCCCACCAGGGCTTCTTTGCCCTGAATCATAGACGATGGCAAACCAAACGGCGTGTGGTCGCTGGTGGCATCGAGAAAATAGTATTGACCATCGGCGGCCACATAGGTCGCGATCATATGATTGTCTACAAGCGGTGTGGGCACTTGTGTGTATTTGTAAGGAAGGTCGCGTGTGCCGATCCAGGTGTGATAGGCTTTTACGCCCGCCAGGTGCAGCATGTTCACAATGAGGTTGGCCATGTCTTTGCAATCGCCGTAGCGTTTGTCGCACACATAGTTGGCGTGGTGCGGAATGAGGCCGCGCATGCCTTCCTCGAACGCGATGTATTGAATGTTGTCCTGCACCCAATAGAACACGCCGCGCACCACGTCTTTCTCCGTCTTGCTTTGTGCTTTGATCTTCTCCACCACAGCCACCAGCTCGGGCGATGTGTCGGCATTGAGGTCCTTCACAAAACTATAGTACCAATGATAAAGATCGTCGAGATTGCCGAGCACATTCACTTTGCCTTTCTTCGTCTCATACGACTTCACATAGGTGACGAGGTGCGGGGCATAATAGCGCACGGACGGGCTACTGTCTTCGCTGCGACGGGCCGGCAGGTTGGTGGCGGTCCACTCATAATAACGAAATCCGCCCTTGTCGTACTTTCTGAATTTTATGAGACCCGCCGCATCATTCAATACTTCGTAGAACAAATCTACCTGCGGGCTGGTCTTGATCACATACGCTGTTTTTCCTTGTGGCAGGTAGGTGGAGAAAATAAAACCCGGCAGAAATTTAACATCCTTCAGCGTGGAGCGGTATTGCAGCTGGGTGCGGTTTCCATTCGACACCGACGGATAGTTGAAGGAATAATAGTAGGAGTCGTCATAAAACACACCGGCATCGCGGTCGCTGTTCTTTTTGAAATCCGACACGTTCATTTCCTTGTAGCGGCTTCTGTCCCACACCAGCGTTTTGGCTTTGATGTCTTTCACCTGGTTGAAGTGTGAACCGTAGACACGGCCCGACGAGTAGACTTCGCTTTGTTCTTTCAGGTGCAAAATATCTTCCGACACATCCGAAAACACCAGCAGCGAGTCTTCTTTCAGTTGCAGGGTCACGGTTTCTTCGCGCGTCACAAACACGGCGGGGTCGTCGGGAAATTTTTCCTTCAGGCTTTTATAGAGATCCGAATTTTGCGCGCTTGCCGAAGCAACCACACACACGGCGATAGTGAAACTGGCAAAGATTGTTCTAGTCATGTTTGGCTCTGTTAAAACGAAACGTTGCCGACGGTGATGCCCGGAGAATGGTGAAACCGATCAGAAGGCCGGCGATCGACAACAAGAAACGATTCATATAACGTATTAGCGTACCGAAAGTAAAAAAAATAGTCTCATGCTTTTGGCACCCGAACTAAAAAATAAAACCCCTCTGTAAGAAAAGAGGGGTTTTTGTTTTAAAACGAATGTCGGTGTCGGAGATTAAACGCGCTCTTCCACTTTGTTCATCACCTTGGTCTGGATTTGGATGGACTCCTGGTGAATGAGTTTCAACAAATCGGTGGTGAAGTCGGGGTTGAGGCCCATGGCCTTGCCCAGCGTGATGCGGGTTTGGATGATCTCTTCCCAGCGGTTCACCTGCAAAATGGTGACGCCGTTTTCTTTTTTGTACTGGCCGATCTTCTCCGATATTTTCATACGAGCCGCCATCTTCGACATGATTTCGTCGTCGAGCTGGTCGATCTGCTCGCGCAGGATGCTGAGGGTATCCTTGAACGTCTTGTTGTCTGACGACACGGTGCGCACCACCAGGCCGTCGATGATTTTGGCAAGGTTGGCGGGCGTTACCTGTTGTTTGGCATCGCTCCACGCAGCATCGGGGTTGATGTGGGCTTCGATCATGAGACCGGCCATGTCGAGGTCAAGCGCTTTTTGGGAGATGAACGAGATCAGCTCGCGGTTGCCGGCAATGTGGCTGGGATCGCAGAGTATGTCCAGCTCGGGAATGCGGGTTTTCAACTCGATGCCCATGTCCCACATCGGCGCATTGCGGAAGGGACCTTTTTCGAACGACGAGAAGCCGCGGTGAATGGCCGCCAGTTTGGTGAGGCCGGCTTTGTTGAGGCGTTCGAGGGCGCCGATCCACAACTCGAGGTCGGGGTTGATAGGGTTCTTCACCATCACGGGGATGTCAACACCTTTGAGGGCGTCGGCAATTTCCTGTACCGAGAAAGGGTTCACGGTGGTGCGGGCACCGATCCACAGAATGTCGACACCGGCTTTCAGGCAGGCGTCTACGTGGGCGGCGTTGGCCACTTCGGTGGTCACGGGCAGGCCGGTTTCTTTCTTGGCCTGTACCAGCCACTTCAACCCCTCTTCGCCGGCGCCTTCATATTGGCCGGGGCGTGTGCGGGGTTTCCAGATACCGGCGCGCAGGGCGTGCACTTTGCCGGTGGCGGCAAGTTGCTTGGCGGTGGTCACCATCTGGTCTTCGGTTTCCGCGCTGCACGGTCCGCTGATGATGATGGGCTTGCTGGCTGTGGGCAGCCATTTCGAAATAGATTCCAGTTGCAATGTCTTCTTCATATGCCTTGACGTTTATTTTGCGATTTGCTGTTTTGTTTGTTTATGCTCTATACCATTTAATATCTCTCTGATCCGGTTGGCATCGGCCATGATGCGATGAAGCTCTTTGGCGTCGCGCTTCATTAAGTAATACTGAAACTTCTGCAGGTGCATGATGTATTCCAGCAAGGCCTGGCTAAGATACTCCGCGTTTTGTTCGAAGATCGGCGCCCACATGTCGGGCGAACTTTTTGCCAGACGAACGGTCGATGCAAAACCGCTGCCCGCCAGCGCGAAGATATTCTTTTCGTCGCGCTCAATGTCCAGCACGGTTTGTCCCAACAGAAACGAGCTCACGTGCGACAGGTGCGACACATAGGCCACGTGTTTGTCGTGTTCTTCGGGTTCCATGAAGATGGTGTTCATGCCCAGTGCATCAAACACCTGTCCCACCACGTCAAGGGCATGCGCCGATGATTTTTCGCGTTCGCAGATGATGTTGGTCTTGTTCCGGAACAATCCTTCGAAGGCCGCTTCGGGGCCGGAGTTTTCCGTTCCGGCAATGGGGTGCGCCGCCACAAATTGTTCGCGCTTCGGGTGGTTGGCAATGGCGCGGCAGATCAAACTTTTTGTCGACCCGGCATCCATCACCACAGCATCTTTGTGAATGGTGTCCAGCACCGCAGGCAGCAATTTGCCCAGCGCGTTCACGGGAATGGCCAGCACAATCAGGTCGGATGTTGCCAGGGCTTCCTGTTGTTCGCCAATGCGGTCCACCAACCCCAGCGCCAAGGCTTTGTCGGCATGTTCCTTGTTTTGATCGAGGCCCACCACCTCCGTCACCACCCCGGCCTTCTTCAGGTCCAGTGCGATGGAGCCGCCAATCAATCCCAAACCGATTACCGTTGCTTTCATGGTGTTGCTTATGCGTTTATGGAAGCCTTGTTTTTTGTCGCGGCTTTGTCTCCTAAGAATGTTTCAATACGTTTCACCGCTTCCGTCAACATGGTGACGGTGCAGCATAGTGAAATGCGAATGTATCGGCGGCCGGCTTCACCAAATATGAAACCGGGTGTGATGAACACTTTTGTGCCGTACAGAATTTCGTCGATCCACTTCTCCACGTCCTGAATGTGGTCGGGCGCTTTGGCCCACACAAACAAGCCCGATTGTTTTTCGGAGTAGGTGCATCCCAGCAGGTTCAGCAGGTCTGTGGCCACGCGTTTACGGTGGGCATACACGCCGTTGAGTGCGGTGAACCATTCGGGGCCGTTCTTCAACGCTTCCACGGCGGCATGTTGCAACCCGAGAAACATGCCCGAGTCCATGTTGCTTTTCACTTTCAACACGGCTTCGATATATTCCTTGCGGCCGGCCACCCAGCCAATGCGCCAGCCCGCCATGTTGTGCGACTTGCTGAGCGAGTTCAGTTCGAGCGCCACTTCGTCGGCTCCTTCAATGGAGAGGATGCTCATGGGCTCGTCGTTCAGGATGAGGCTATAGGGATTGTCGTTCACAATCAGGAATTGATTCTTCCGCGCCAGGTCCACCAGTTCTTTCAATTCTTCGCGCGATGCTGTGCGACCGGTGGGCATGTGCGGAAAGTTCACCCACATGATCTTCACCTTCGAGAGGTCGCGCTTCTTCAATGCCTCCATGTCGATACCCCAGTTGGAGTCTTCGCGGAGGGCATAGGGACTGAGCTTTGCGCCCACCAGGTTGGCCACCGACGAATACGTTGGATAGCCCGGGTTGGGAATAAGCACTTCGTCGCCTTCGTTCACAAACGCCATGGCAATGTGCATGATGCCTTCTTTGGAACCCATGAGGGGAAGGATCATCGTTTCGGCGTTCAGCGAAACGTTGTAGATGTTTTTATAGAAGTCGGCAATCGCGTTGCGCAGTTGGGGAATGCCCTTGTAGTTCTGGTAGCCGTGGTTCGCCGGATTTTTTGCTGACGCAATGAGCGCGTCGATCGTCGCGGCAGACGGTGCCTGGTCGGGGCTGCCGATGCCCAGGTTGATGACGCGAAGTTCGGGCGTGTCGAGGCCGCGCACTTCGGCCAGCTTACGGCTGAAGTAGTATTCTTCTACCTGTGCAATTCTGTTGGCGGTTGTTATCATGACGCGTTGTCGTTGACTTCGTTATTTGTATTCGATCTTTGCTTTCTTGTATTCCCCCAGCACGTTGAGGTTTTTCACCTGACGCAACACCTGGTGCATGGCGTCGTCGTAGTTCTTGCGACGTTTCCATTCCACATCGATGTGGATGCTGTATTCGCTGGGCCTGCCAATGATGGGAATAGACTGGATCTTGGTGAGGTTGATGCTGTTGCTTTTGAACGACATCAGGGCATCGGCCAGGCTACCCACCTCGTTGGCCACTTCAAAGTAGAGCGACGCTTTGTTGCTTTCCTTCTTTTCGTTGCTTCGTTTGGTGAGGATGAGGAAGCGTGTGAAATTCTTTTTGTGTGTTTCGATGCGCTTCTCCAGAATCTGCAACCCGTATTTCTTGGCGGCATATTCGTTGGCAATGGCCGCTGTGTTTTTCAGTTTCAGTTCTTTCACGCGCTTGGCCGAAAGAGCCGTGTCGTCGCTTTCGCGGATCTCCACGCCTTTGAGCGCATAGAGAAACTCGGCACACTGGCGAATGGCCATGGGGTGCGATTCGATGGAAGTGATGTCGCTCAGCTTCACGCCGGGCAACGCCAGCAAGTGCATGTGAATGGGCAGGTAGAGCTCACCGATGATGCTGAAGTGATATTCCTGCAACAAGAAGTAGTTGGGCAAAATGCTGCCGGCAATGGAGTTCTCGATGGCCATCACCGCATAGTCGGCTTCGCCCGTCTTCAAACTTTCGCACAGGCGATGAAACGACAAACACTCGATGGTCTCAATGGGTTGATCGAAATACGTCTGCGCCGCGATCTCGTGAAAGCTGCTGGCGATGCCTTGAATTGCAATATTGAGTTTTTTCTTCTTTGCCATTTTTACACTAGGTCCATAAAGCAAAAAGTCCCGGGGTTTCCGGGACTTTTCTGAGTTTCGTTATCGTTATTCAACAACACACCTCTTTAAAGTCCCGCCTGGGCACTAAAAAAGAAGTAATAAAAGTAAACTGATGTGTTGTTGATTTTCATATCTCGTGTTGAACGTGTTCAAATATAGAGGGTTTTCTTTCTGAGATGCAAGTTTGCAACACATCTTTCAAAAATATATTTACAAGAAACTAATGCTTGTTAGTGGTCAGCAAGAGCGAAACGCCATTTTCAGGCTAATTTGGCCGTTCGTCATTACTAGCAAATCACGATAGTATTGCGAAACACTATTATTCCTGTTACCTTGTCATTCTGAAACAACAACTGTGATTCAATCCTTTTCATCGCGCGAAACCGAAATGATCTGGGAAGGTGCCGTGTCTACCACCTTTCCTTTCTTCATTCAGCCCACCGCCCGGCGCAAGCTGGTGCAACTGCATGCTGCTGCCGCCATCAACGACCTGCGAACGTCGCCGGGCAACAAACTCGAAAAGCTCGAAGGCACGTTAAAAGACTTTTATGGCGTGCGCATCAACGATCATTGGCGCATCATTTTCCGCTGGCACAATGGAAATGCGTTTGAAGTGGCCATTGTCGACTACCACTAGCCCATAGGATATGAGTGTGAAGAAACTTGAAAATGTTCACCCCGGTGAAATCCTGAAGGAAGACTTCCTGGACGCGCTCAACGTAACGCCCTATGCCCTGGCCAAGGCCATTGGCGTGGACCAGACCCGCATCAGTCAGTTGATCAAAGGCACGCGCAACATGTCGGCCGACACCGCGCTGCGATTGGGACGATTCTTTGGCACCTCGCCGGAGTTCTGGCTCAACTTGCAGACACGGTTCGACCTGGAGACGGAAAGAAACAAAAACGGTATCTACGAAAAGATCGTGCCTCATCACACTGACTGAAACCTGTCGTGCTGTTTATTGAGCATTGTTCTCTACTTTTGATTCAAAACTTGTACACATGAAAAACACAAATCTGTTGATGACCCTCCTGGTGTGTGTGGTGTTGTTTGCCTGCGGCGGAAAGACGCACGAAAACGAAGGCCATGGCGAAATGATTTCGGATGCCGACAGCAGCAGCGGCAACCGGTTGCTCTACGACAAAGTGATGAAAGTGCACAATGAAGTGATGCCCAAGCTCGACGACATCTATTCGCTCAAGGAGAAACTGAAAAATAAAATTGCCAACACACCGTCTTTGTCTGATGCCCAGAAAAAAGAAATAGACCTCACCATTTCCCAACTGGACTCGGCCAGCGAAAACATGATGGTGTGGATGCGCAAGTTCAACCCTCCGCCCGACAGCCTCGGTGAAGAAAAGGCAAGAGAATATCTGGAATCGGAGATGGAAAAAGTGCAGAAAGTGAAAGCCGACATCCTGGAGTCGATCGAAAAAGCAACCATGGAGAACTAAATCTTCAACAGGCGCCGATGCTTCGCGCACAGCGGTGTTATTTCCAAGAGCCCCCGTGCACATGACGCGGGGGCTTTTTTTATGTTGACCCTGTATTTCCGCAGGAAGACAAGACGGCAGATACTAAGACGAGGCGGGAGTCCGTTGTAAAACTACCCTAACACCTCCTGCCATGAAAACCGTTATTGTCAGTCTTTGCCTGATGTTCGCGGGCATGTCCGCCATTGCATCACACATCCGCTCGGTGCAAATACAAGCCGAACAGATCAACTGCGCATCCCTCACCTATCGCATCACCGTCATTGCCTATACCAACTACGGGAGCACCGTCGCTTTTGGCGGAACAGACGACAGGCTTGATTTTGGCGATGGCTTCTCTATCGAAATCCCCGAACTGGCAACACAGGAAATAATTGACCCTTTGCTGAAGGTTGGCAAAATTCAATTCGAAACCACGCACACTTTTGTCCGCGAAGGAACTTTCATCATCTCCTACCGCGAAGCCAATCGCAACGAGGGTGTTCTGAATGTTCCGGGCTCGGTCAACTCGCCCTACTACACCGAGACTGCCGTGCGGATTGGCTTTGGCCTTTGCAATTCGTCGCCGGTGTTAACGGTGCCGCCCATCGATCACGCGTGTCGCGGCCTGGCGTTCTATCATGTGGTGGGCGCGGTCGATCCGGATGGCGATAGTCTCTCGTATCAACTCACCACACCGCGTTCGCAGGCGAGCGAAGAATTAAAAAACTATTCCCTTCCCAACGCCATCGCCTTCTATGCCGCCATGCACTACGATCAGGCAAACGAAGCTCACAACGGCAAACCCACCTTCGCCATCGACGCACAGAGTGGACTATTGACCTGGGATGCGCCGGGATCGCTGGGAGAATATAGCGTGGCGATCAAAATCACTCAATGGAAATTTAACAACGCCGACAGCACTTGGTATGCTGCCGGCTATGTTATCCGCGACATGCAGATTGTTGTGGACGACTGTGTGAATCAACGGCCGGTTCTCACGACGGCGCAAGACCTTTGTGTAGAGGCCGGCACCACGGTGCACTTCACGCTGAAAGGCTCGGACCCCGACCGGCACAATGTGGTGATCGAGGCGTTCTCGGATATCTTCACCCTAAACCAGGACGCAGCAACCGTGTTGCCAGATTCGGGCATCGTGCAGTCTACCACTCCTCCAACCGACACCGCCTCCATTGACTTCGCGTGGAACACCACGTGTGCGCTGGTGCGGAGCCAGCCCTATGCGGTGGTGTTCAAAATCACCGACCGGCCACCGGCGGGCACACCGTTGGTTCAGTTTCAAACTGTTCGCATCACGGTGATGGCCCCGGCGCCAGTGTTTAAAAGCGTGAGCGTAAATCCCGTCAGCAAAATCATTACGCTGCAATGGCAACCACCCGCCTGTGAAAACACAACCGCCCTTCAGGTATGGCGCCGCGTAGCGCGCTATACCTATACACCTTCCTCGTGCGATACGGGCATGCCCAAAAACCTTCACTACACCCTGCTGGCCGAATTGCCCGCCGATGCCACATCCTATGTGGACCGCGCCATCGATGTGGGTGCACAATATTGTTACCGGGTGGTGGCCCGGGTCGGTGCGGCCAAAACCCCGGGACGGATTTCAATAGACACCTGTCTTATCCCAAAACCGCCCGAGGCCCCCGTGGTGACGCAGGTTTCGGTTGAACGTTCGCGCGCGGCCAATGGCACCACCGTGGTGACATGGACGTCGCCGTTCGCCCTTGATAAAGCACAGTATCCCCCGCCCTACGCCTATGTGATTTATAGAAGTGAGGGCTTTGTCGGCAACACCTATGTGCAGGTTCACGGTCCGCAGACCGACACCGTGTTCGCCGATGTGCTGAACAATGAAGACACGCCCCATCGCTACAAGATCGAATTGTATGTGCCGTCGCTAACCGGCGCGCCTGTAGATACCTCCGCAGCAGCGTCGTCAGTTTTTCTCAAGGCAAAGTCTTCGCCGAGCGGAATTGTTCTGGATTGGGATGGACGCACGCCGTGGTCTAACTATGTTCAGGCCTTTCCCTATCACCGGATCTATCGCAACGAAACGGGACCCGAAGATCCGTTTGCGTTGATTGACAGTGTGGATGTGAATGAGAACGGTTTTCATTTCATGGATAGCCACGTGGCCTACAACAAGACCTACTATTACAAGGTGCTCACCCGCGGCTCCTATGGCAACCCGGATCTCCCGCAGCCACTCGAGAACTTTTCACAGGTGGCCATCGCGAAACTCGACACGCTGGCGCCCTGTGTGCCCATGGTCGTGCTGGAACAACCGCGCTGCAACACCTTTGCGTGCAAAGGCAACGTCTACCATAACATCCTCAGCTGGCAAGCTCCCGCCGGATGCGACGATGCCGTTACCTACAAAGTTTTTATTCGCGACGACAATTCCGGAACGTTCACACTGCTGGCTGTTGTGACCGAAAATTCGTTTGTGCACACTGGGCTGGCATCGCTGGCACATTGCTATGCCGTGTCGGCGATTGATCTGTCGGGCAACGAGAGTGCGTTGAGCGACGCCGTGTGCAACGACAACTGCGGCACCATTGCGTTTGCCAACGTCATCACACCCTATAATCACGACGGACGCAACGATCGTTTCGAGGTGTTTCACAACGACAACGATGCTTCTACCTGTCCAAGGTTTGTGAAGTCGGTGGGCTTGAAAATCTACGACCGCTGGGGCAAAGAGGTGTATGCGCTCGATGCCACGTCGTGGGAAGAAACCAACTACACCTTTTGGAACGGGCTAAGCTCGGAGGGCAGGAAGGTGAGCCCGGGTGTGTATTATTATTCGGCCGATGTCTATTTCGAGATGCGCGACCCCGAAGCCGGCCACCGGGTGGTGAACGGTTGGGTGCACGTTGTGGAGTGACGGCCGGGGCATTTGTTCTTTTATTTCCAAACTCCGGGGTTCAGGTTTCTGCTTTTGGGAAATCTCTTACCTTTGTGCACCAAAAAAATTGCTATGGAACCTAAGAACATACCCCTTCACCAGCTTCACGTTTCACTGGGCGGCAAGATTGTTGACTTCGCAGGATACAACATGCCCGTCCGCTATTCGTCCGACATCGAAGAGCACATGACGGTGCGCAACGGCGTGGGGGTGTTCGACGTGTCGCACATGGGCGAGTTTCTGCTAAAAGGCCCCGAAGCGCTCGACCTGATCCAGCGCGTGACCAGCAACGATGCCTCAACCCTCATTGACGGCCAGGCCCAATATTCGTGCCTGCCCAACGAAACCGGCGGCATCGTGGACGACCTCATTGTGTATAAAATAAAAGACAATGATTACATGCTGGTGGTGAACGCCTCCAACATCGACAAAGACTGGGCGTGGATCAGCAAGTTCAACACCAAGGGCGTGGACATGAAAAACATTTCGGACGACACGTGTCTCTTTGCCGTGCAAGGCCCGAAAGCCGTTGCCTCCCTCCAGAAACTGACCAGCACAAACCTGGGCGACATCAAATATTATCATTTTGCCATCGGCGAAATTGCGGGCGTGAAAGACGCCGTCATCTCGAACACCGGCTACACCGGCGCGGGTGGATTTGAAATTTATGTAAAGAACCAATACGCCGAGAAGGTGTGGAACGCCATCTTCGAAGCCGGCAAAGAATTCGACATCAAACCCATCGGCCTGGGTGCCCGCGACACGCTGCGCCTCGAAATGGGCTTCTGTCTCTATGGCAACGACATCGACGACACCACGTCGCCACTGGAAGGTGGATTGGGTTGGATCACCAAATTCAAAAAAGACTTTACCAACGCTGCCGCGCTCAAGAAACAAAAAGAAGAAGGAGTGACCCGCAAGCTTGTCGGCTTCAAAATGATCGACAAGGGCATTCCCCGTCACGACTATGTTATTAAAGACGCAAGCGGCGCCACCATCGGCAAAGTGACGTCGGGCACCATGTCGCCGTTGCTGGGCATTGGCATCGGCATGGGCTATGTGACCACACCCAACGCCGGCGTTGGCACAGAGATTTTTATCGATGTGCGCGGTCGTGCGTTGAAAGCGCAAGTGAGCAAAACACCGCTGATCGGCTAAGACGTTCACAACATGAAGACCATAGACGTTTGCCTGAGCCCGGACCTGATGCACCTGTATTCGGTGCAAGACCGCACCGTGGTGGTGGTCGACATTTTCAGGGCCACCTCGTGCATGACCACCGCCTTGGCCTATGGCATCGACAGCATCAAACCCTTTGCATCCCTCGACGACTGTCGCGCCATGAAAGACAGTGGCTATTATACCGCCGGCGAGCGCGACGGAAAAAAAGTGGATGGTTTCGACCTGGGCAACTCGCCGTTTGAATACATGGCCGACCATCTCAAAGGACAAAAAATTGCATTCACCACCACCAACGGCACACAGGCCATTGCCAAATCGGAAGGTGCGAAAGAAATCATTATCGGATCGTTCCTCAATTTGTCGGCCGTGGCCAACTATCTGCTGCAAGGCAACAACAGCGTGCTTGTCGTGTGCGCAGGCTGGAAAGGAAAAGTGAACCTCGAAGACACCTTGTTTGCCGGTGCACTAGTGGAACTCCTGAAAGACCACACCGAGCCCGACTGCGACGCGCCCATTGCTGCACAACATCTCTACAACATGGCCAAAAGCGACCTCGCGGGATTTCTGAAAAATGCCAGCCACGTGAAGCGTCTGGCCAAGCTGAATGTATATAAGGACATTTCGTTTTGTCTCACACCCGATCAATACAACGTGATCCCTGTGCTCAAAAACAACGTACTGATTCCCCACCGGATGTAAGTGCACATCTGCAAAGGCGCTTCAACAAACCAAATCACGTTTCCCATTCGCGATATTCTACACGCGGATATAGATCTTCTTTTTATCCAACACAAAACCCACCGCCCAGCACGTCATCATCAATAAAAACGCAAAGGCGAACGACGCGTTGATTGGACTCATAAAACTCGCCAGCCCGTTATAGATTGAGTGTTGCAGATGACGATCGCCAACCGGAATGAGGTATAGTGTGATCAGCAACAGTTCCGACAGTAAATAAATGAACAACGGATTTCTTCCAAACACCAGGAAGAAGGGCGTCCACTTCTGTTTGTGCAGGAGTTCGATCACATAGATCAATGCCGACAACACCACGAGGTCGATGCCCACCGTGAGAAGCACAAATGAACTGGTCCATATTTTTTTGTTGATGGGAAACACCATGTCCCACGTGAGGGCCACCAATACCAATAGAGCCCCGGCCAGCATCAGCTTGGCGATGGTTTCATATTTGTTGCCGTGGCGTTTAATGAAGTCGCCGGCCAGGTAGCCGAAGATCACGTTCACAATAGCGGGCAGCGTGCTCAGCAATCCTTCGGGATCGAACGCGATGCCTTCGCCGTGATACAAATGTTTGTCGCCAAACAACCACAGATCAAATTTCTGTGCAGCATTGCCGGCAAGGCTGTAGGGATCGTTGGCATCGCCAAACGTGTAGCTCAAAAACCAATACAGCACCAGAAAGAATGCTGCACACCAAAAAGCAAATCGTTTCGATCCATAGTGAAGAATGATGGAGGCAAAGAAATAGCAGAGGGCAATGCGCTGCAACACACCCAGCACACGCGTTTCGGCAAACGGCCGCATGGCCAGGTCGCCATTTGCATCCGGCGCAACGAATGGGAACCAGTACATCAGAAAGCCCAGCAGAAAAATGATGAACGTGCGCTTCAACGTCTTTCTCCAAAACACGCTCTCGCCTTGCAGTTCATATTTGTGCAGCGAAAACGCCATGGCATTTCCCACGGCAAACAAGAACGACGGAAACACCAGATCGGTGGGCGTGAACCCATGCCACGACGCGTGCAACAGGGGCGCATACGACACGTCGCCTCCGCCTGAGTTTACGATGATCATGAAACACACAGTCATTCCCCGGAAAACGTCGAGGGATAGGTAGCGTTGATTTTCGGCCATGCCATTCGGGATTTGGCTGAAAGCTCACGGATTTTTTTCACCAGTGCAAGCCACACGGCGCACACCTGCCGAAGATTTTTTAACAGGCTTTTATTTTGTGTACACCACCTTGCCGCCCACCATGGTCATGAGCACGTTCACATCTTTGATGTGCGGCGGTGCCACGACGGTGATGTCTTCTTCCAGCAACACCATGTCGGCCACTTTGCCCGGTTCGAGCGAGCCCTTGATGTTTTCTTCAAACGATGCATAGGCCGCAGAAATGGTGTAGGCTTTCAGCGCTTCTTCTACGGAAATTTTTTGTTCGGGTATCCAACCGCCCTCGTTTTTGTCGTCGCGTGTGCGGCGCGTCACGGCGGCATAAATTCCTTCGAGTGGTGTGGGTGGTGCCACAAACCAGTCGCTTCCAAACGCCAGCGTGGCGCCTGCGTCGAGCAGCGAACGAAACGCATAGGTGGTCATGGACCGCTCGTGGCCAATCACTTTCTCGGCCCAGCGACCGTCGTCTATGGCGTGGTAGGGCTGCATGCTGGCGATTATGTGCTGCTCGGCAAACCGTTTGATGTCGGCCGGCGCAATGTGCTGGGCATGTTCAATACGAAAGCGGCGATCGCGCACGCCGTTTTCTTTTTCAATCGTTGCAAAAGTATTCAGCAGGGTGTTGATGGCTTTGTCGCCAATGGCGTGCACCATCACTTGCAGACCAGCGCTGTCGGCCGATTTGATGCGGCGGTGCAGGTCGGCCTGGGCAATCACAAAGAAGCCTGAATCTTTTGGAGTGTCGTTAAACGGTTTGAAAAATGCTGCCGTGTGCGAACCCAGCGATCCGTCCACAAATTCTTTTAGTCCCCCAATGCGAAGCCATGCGTCGCCGTGTCCTTTCTGCTTCACCTTCTCGTTCAACTGCCGCCAGTCACTCAGCATCATGCCGGCGTATATGCGGGTCGTTAGCTTGCCTGCATCGTGAGCGCGCTCAAACACTTCCTGGAAGCCGCTCATGTTGTGCACCGACGTGACACCCCGCGCGGCCACATAGGCCATGGCGGTGGCCAGCGCTTTGTCTTCCTGGTCTGTGGTGGGCGGTGGCACGACTTTGTAGAGCATATTCATGGCGTTGTCTTTGAAGATGCCTGTGAGTTTTCCTTGTTTGTCGCGCACAATGGTGCCGCCTGCCACATCCTTAACGTTGTCGGGAATGTTTGCTGCCTTCAGGGCCGCACTGTTGGCCAGGCACATGTGGCCGTCGAGACGGTTGATCCACAATGGGTGATCCATCGTCACCGAGTCGACCCATGCCCGGGTGGGTAGTTCGCCGCCCCAGTTTTCGTGATCCCAGTCGCCCGCCGTGATCCACGCGCCGGGCGGCAGTGTTTGCGCATAGGCTTTGATGCGCTGTATAAACTCCGCCGGCGATTTTGCATCGCGAAGTTGCACGGCCGAGAGGGCAAAGCCCCCATCAATAAAATGCGTATGACAATCGATGAAGCCGGGCGTGAGCAACTGTCCTTTGGGCAATGTGGTCACTTCCGTATTTTTTCCGATCCACTTGCGTATCTCTTCTTCGGTGCCCACCGCCACCAGCGTGTCGCTCACGATGGCGACCCCTTCGGCCCAGGGCTTGGTGGCGTTGGCCGTCCAGGTGCGTCCCAGAAAAACTTTGTCGGCGGCAGGATGTTGCGCGCACGAAAACAGGAGCGCAGCAAGTGCTGGCAGCAGGAAGAAGGATTTCATTTTAGCTTGGGGTTTTGGTGATGGCGGTCTTTGTCACGTTGCGTTTTCTTGTCCATATTTTTGGCAAACGCTTCCGTCAGGTTCACGCCGGTTTGGTTGGCGAGGCAAATCAACACCCACAGCACGTCGGCCATCTCGTCGCCCAGGTCTTTGTTCTTGTCCGATTCTTTCTCCGATTGTTCGCCATAACGACGGGCAATGATGCGCGCCACTTCTCCCACTTCTTCGGTGAGCATCGCCATGTTGGTGAGCTCATTGAAATAGCGAACGCCGTTTGTTTTGATCCACGCGTCCACCTGTTGCTGCGCATTTTCCAGAGTCATGATCTTATCAATATTTGCGTTGGTCTACGGATTTATTTTTGAAAACAGCGACGCGGGCACCGGGGCGATCTTGCGCGTGGCATAGTCGAAACAAACAATGCCCGTCTTGGCGATGGCTACATCTTTGCCTGAAGTTTTTTGGGTGACGCGATATACCATATCGAATCCAAATTTATGGATGTCCGCCACGCCCAGTTGAACCATGAGCGTGTCGCCAAAAAACACTTCCGATTTATATTGCACACCCACATCGGCAATGACCTGCCCCACCGTGCCTTCCAACGACAACTCGTCTTTGATGCCCAGGGTGCGATAGAAATTCACGCGGGTTTCCTGCAACAGGGTCAGCAGCGTGTCGTGGCCCAGGTGGCCACCATAGTTCAGGTCGGAGATGCGAATGGCGATCTCGGTCTCATATAAAAATTTATCCGGAAGCTGAAGTTGAATACGTGCCATGGTGTCAAGAAAATCAAATGTAGGGTGAGGTCGGTGCAGGCGCTAGGCGCTTTTCCATAAGTACAAGGTAGCATATGCTTCCCATCCCTTATATTTTTTAAACACCTTTTTCATTTCGTCGGCGGTGGGCTTGCGGTCGAGCTTTTTATATTTCTTCACAACGTTATAGAGGCCTGCGTCTTCCAGGGGAAAGGCGTCGGGGTAGCGAAAGGTTTTCATGAGGGCATAGTTGGCCGTCCAGTTGCCTACGCCCTTTATTTTGATGAGGCGCTCTTTGGCCTCCTGCAGGGGCAATCCCTGAAGGCTTTCTTTCGACACGTTTCCGTTGGCAAACGCCTCGGCTATGGTGACGGCGTAGGTTGCTTTCTGCCGCGAGAATTGAAGCGGCAACAATTGATCGGTCGTCAACACGGCCACCGTGGCGGGCTCGGGGAATAGAAAATATTTCTGATCGCCGTGCTGCAACGTGGCGCCGAAGTTCTCCACAAAGTGTTGCTTCAACGTGTAGGCGAAGGCCACATTGATTTGTTGCCCCAGCATGGCCCAGGTGAGCGACTCGTATAAATCCGGTTGCCCCACGATGCGGTAGCCGTAGTGTTGCTTCACCAGGTCCTTTAACAACTTGTCTTTGTCCGCCAGGGCATAGAATGGCTTAAGGTCGGTGTCGAGGTCGAACCATTCGCGGATGTAGGCCACCACCTCGTATTGCTGGCCTGGGGTGAGGCCGTCGGTGAGCAGGCGAACGTGCAGCTTGTTTTTCTCGAATGTCACGGTGAAGGCGGCCGTAGTGTTGCCCACGCGAATGGCCTTGCTCACGGTTTCGTTCTCGACACGATGAAGCAGTTCGCGCGGCGAACGTTTCAGGAACGTTAACGCCTCGTCGAAGCTAAATTCTTTTGGAACAGGAACAGTGATCGCGCTCATTTATACCGACACTTCGAATTGTCGGATTTCACAAAATACGATTTGTAGTTGAGGGCCTTGGGGTCGGTGCAGCCTTTCAGGTTCAGGAGTTCAACTTTTCTGAATTCCAATGGATGGCTTTCGGCTTGCAACGCGATGTAGCCTTCCATGAGTGGCGCACCTTGTTTGGCAATCCACTGTGTGGAGTCGGCGGCAAAACCACCGGTGGTCCAGTTCATTTCTGTATTCACAAAACCGCCACCCACGCGCAGGTGTTCATAGGTGAGCACGGTGTCGCTTCCCAGAATGTGATGGATGATGGAGTCGCCCAGCACAACCGCTTCAATGGTTACCCATTCGTTCTCGTTGTAGTTTCGCGACTTGGAGTCCGTGCAATGTGCCGTAACAATTTCTCCGTGCTGAAACACTTCTGTGCCGGGTGTGCACAAGTTGCCTGTGTGTTGTTGTATGGAATCGTTGCTGCCCAGGAACTGCATTTCGAGCGACACCGGAAACGACTGGTGCTTGGAAAGGCTGGCCGCCGATTGCGAATGCAGCATCACCCCACTGTTGAGGTAGGCATAGTCGGGACCACCCTGCAGTTGTTTTTTACCAAAGCGATACTGCAAGCGAACCCGATAGTATGAAAAGGGTTGCTGATAATAGAGGTGACCAAACTCACCTTCAAATTTATCATAGCCCGTGTAGTCGATTTTCAAAATACTGTCCTCCACATGAAAGGTATTCTTGAAGTTGTCGTTCAGATCGTGATGGGCAATCTTGATGTCCCACCCGGTGAGGTCTTTGTTGTTGAACAGGGGAATCCATTCTTCGGCCGACGAATCTGCGTTCGGTTTTTCGGCACACGCGGCCATCACAAACGCGAGCGCAAGGCCATAGAGGAGGGTAGTAAGTTTTTTCATGGCGCGAAAGGTAGTGAAATCGTGAAAAGTTTTGAAAGAAAAATTAGGGCAGGAAAATCTTTACGCGAAAGCGGCAACAAACGTACACGAACAGCAAGTTTCGGGTTGAGCACCCTGATGCTGTGTATGACCTTTACCAAAAAATAAACATGCAAGACATTTCGGCTATGAACTGGGATTCCATCTATACCGCACTGAACGAAAAAGGCTATGCGCTGCTGCCCGGCGTGCTCTCGGCCAACGAGTGCCGTCACCTGTCGGGGTTGTATCCCGACGACCCGCTCTATCGCAGCACCATCAACATGCAACGCTACCGGTTTGGCAAGGGCGAATACCGCTACTTCAACTACCCGCTCCCGCCCACCATCCAGGTGTTGCGCGAGATGCTGTATGCCCCGCTGGCCAAATTGGCCAACACGTGGATGCAAAAACTGGGAACGGGTGTGGACTACCCGTTGCAACACAAGGCGCTGGTGGACCATTGCCACGCACACGCCCAACCAAGACCAACGCCGCTCATCCTGCGCTATGAAGCCGGTGGCTTCAACACACTGCACCAGGATTTGTATGGCGCCGTCTACTTTCCATTTCAGGTTGTGTTTGTGTTGAGCCAGGCGGGCAAAGACCACGAAGGTGGCGAGTTTGTGCTGACGGAGCAGGTGCCCCGTGCACAATCCAAAGCCGAAGTGCTGCAACCCAACCAGGGCGATGCGCTCATCTTCACCACCAACTTCCGCCCGGTGAAAGGCTCGCGCGGCTACTATCGCGCCACCATGAAACACGGCGTGAGCGAGGTGAAATCGGGTGTGCGCTATTCGCTGGGAATCATTTTTCACGACGCCGCATAATCCAACATGTTCCAAAAGGAAAAAGACGTGAAGTAAACCTCCACGTCTCTTTTCTTAATGATTGGGATACCCTCCTATTTCGCCGATGCCATTTTCAAACTGTCGGCAATCATCAACACAAAATCTTTTCCTTTCAAAAATCCTTTCCCCCATTCTTCTTCATACTTGTCGGTGATGCCCAGGCCGGGGATGTCTTCTTTCTTTTTGCCTTTCTTCAACGCGGCGGCAACCTGGTCGCGGATGTCGGCGAGGCGGTCGCGGAATTTTTTCACGTCGGCTTTGGTGCTCAGCTCACCGTGGCCGGGAATCACTTTCGATTGATCGTCCATCATGCCCAGCACCTTGTCGAGCGACGAGATGATGCCATTGATGGAGCCGCCGCTGGAGATGTCGATGAACGGATAGCCATAGGTCACAAACATGTCACCCATATGATAGACGTTTGCTTTCTTGAAATGCACGGCCACGTCGCCGTCGGTGTGCGCCGGGTCGAAGTGCACCAGCTCAATGTCTTCGTCGTTGAAGTGAATGTTCAGCTTGTCGGCAAATGTCACTACCGGCAGCGCGTCTTTTTCGCGGGGTGGCACTTTCATGTTCATCCGGTTCACCTGTTCTTTCGACATGCGTTCGCGCACCTGGTCCTGCGCCACGATGGTGACGCCCATGCGTTTAAAATTTTCGTTGCCACCGCTGTGGTCGCCATGCACGTGGGTGTTGATCAGAAATTTAATGTCGCCCGGGCTCAGCGTTTTAATTGCGCCGTTGATTTTGTTGGACAGGGGCGCGAACTGATCGTCTACCATCAACGTGCCGTCGTCGCCAATGAGCACACCGATGTTCCCGCCGGAGCCCTTCAGCATGTAGAGGTTGCCGGCCACCTGCACGGGCCGGATCTTCACGGTGTCGAAGTTGGTTTGCGCCCGCAGTGTGGTGAAGGCCAGCGCCAGGAACAAAAAGGAGAGTAGTGAGGGTTTCATAGAGTCGGTTTGGGTGTATCGATAAAGATAATGGAAAACCACAAAAATGCGATGCCTGCCGGCTACGCGAAGTCCGCAAGAAACAGGTTGAGATGCCGCCCCGGCGGTGGCAATTTTGTCTCAACAAAAAATGATAGCTTTATGCTCTTGACCGAAAACGAAAACCATATCAACTACCAGCGCATTGAAGAAGCCATTCAATACCTGGAGAAAAATTTTCAACGCCAGCCCGAGCTGGACGAGATTGCCGAAAAGGTGCACCTCTCGCCGTTTCACTTTCAGCGCATCTTCACCGAGTGGGCGGGCATCAGTCCCAAACGCTTCCTGCAATTTCTTACGGTTGATTTTCTGAAAACAAAACTCGAACAATCGCGCAACCTCGTGGAAGCCGCCGAAGCCGCGGGCCTCTCCAGCCAGTCGCGGGTCTACGACCTGTTTACTACCCTCGAAGGGGTGACCCCCCAGGAGTACAAGCTGCACGGCACGGGCATTCACGTCCGCTATGGACTTCATGAAACACCGTTTGGCATTTGCCTGTTGGGCACAACCGAACGGGGCATCTGCTGGCTTTCGTTTCTGGCCACCGACGAAGATCCGAAAACGCAAATCGAGGCCATGAAAGAACACTGGCACAATTCTGTTTTCCACCAGGACCAAACGCTCACCGCCACGTTTGTGGAACGGATATTCAACCCCGTGGCCTCCTCGCAAACGGGACGCCTGCATGTGTTTGTGAAAGGCACAAATTTTCAGCTGAAAGTGTGGGAAGCGCTGCTGAAAATTCCGATGGGCAACGTGCTGACCTATCAGGGCATCGCGGAGAAAATTCAAAACCCCAATGCGCTGCAGGCCGTGGGGTCGGCGGTGGGCTCCAACCACATTGCCTACCTCATTCCCTGCCATCGCGTCATTCGCAAAGACGGCATTCTGGGCGAATACCGCTGGGACCCCGTGCGAAAGAAAAGCATTATCGGGTGGGAGATGGCAAAGGTGAAACAGCCCTGAACCCCACACCAACGCCTATCAAAAAAACGCCGGAAGAAATCGTTCGCATTTCTCCCGGCGTTTTTTCTTCTCTTGCCTTCATGCATTTTTTGCGATACTTTACCGTTACTTTATACATGCGGTGGATTAAATAAGCACCGTTTCTAACTTCTGAATTGTGAAAATCGTGATCCGTAAGATAATCAAACCGCTGGGCCTGGGCTTGTTGTTGGTTCATCTGTCTCTTCCCCTGCTGGCACAGGATTCGTTGATGACGATCCTGCAAGGCGAACTGCAACGCAGTTTCGAAGCCTTGAAAAAAGCACCCGTTCCCGCCTACTACATCGACTACCGCGTAGATGATGTTGAGCACGCACAACTCAAAACATCGTTCGGAAGCCTCGTGCGTTCGGGCAGCGACAAAAGCCGCGTGCTGGTGTCGCGCGTGAAAGTGGGCACCTACCAGTTCGACAACACCCATCCCCTTTCCATAGACGACATGGACGATTTTCGCGGTGGCTCGGGTCCGTCGGACCTCACGTATGAAAACAATCCAGTGGCCGTTCGCATGGCGCTGTGGTCTACAACACAGTCGGAATACAAACAGGCGCTTCGCGGATTCAAGGCTGCGCGCCAGGCAAAGGAACGCATCACCTCTCAACCCCCATCGACCACCGACGATTTTTCGCAGGAACAACCCACCACCTACTACGAACCTCCTCAACCCAGCCTGGCCTCGCGTTTCGAGACTGCGGTGTGGACCGAGAAGCTGAAAAAATATTCCGCGCTCTTCCTGAAAAACACCGACCTGCTCGAAGGCGACGTGAGCCTGCAATTCACGTCGCAGCGCAAATATTTTCTGACCACCGAAAACACGCACATCGTTCAGAACAACACCTCGGCCTACATCTATGTGAACAGCAGTGTTCGCGCAACCGACGGCGACATCATTCCCCTTCACATTTCATACTACGCCGTGACGCCCGCGGGTTTTCCTTCGGATGAAAAAATTATGAGCGACATCGAAAAGATGATTGCCACACTCGAAAAATTAAAAACCGCGCCATTGGCAGAACCCTACAGCGGACCGGCCATATTGCTGGCACCGGCGGCCGGTGTTTTTTTTCATGAGATCTTTGGCCACCGCGTGGAAGGTCATCGCATGAAGAAGGAATACGATGGCCACACGTTCAAAGCCAAGATCAACGAATATGTTTTACCCAAAACCTTGCAGGTGTATTTCGATCCCACACTTTCGGAAATAGACGGCAAGCCGCTGAACGGCGGATTTAAATACGACGACGAAGGCATCAAAAGCCAGCGTGTGACGGTGGTGGACAAAGGCATGCTGAAAACATTTCTGATGTCGCGCACGCCGCTCGAAAACCTGTCGCACTCCAACGGCCACGGCCGCGCGTCGCTGGGCATGGAGCCGGTGTCGCGACAATCGAACCTGATCGTAGAAACCACAAAAGGCGTTTCGATGGATGAGCTCCGCAAAATGCTGGTGAAGGAATGCAAGCGCCAGGGCAAACCCTATGGCTATCTGTTTCGCGATGTGGTGGGTGGTTTCACCATCACCGATCGCTACAACCCCAATGCATTCAACATTTTTCCCACCGTGGTCTATCGCATCTATGCCGACGGACGCGCCGACGAACTGGTGCGCGGCGTGGACCTGATCGGAACGCCGCTGGCCATGTTTGCCGAAATTCAGGCCACCGGAAATGATCGCGACACCTTCATCGGATTTTGTGGCGCCGAATCAGGCTATGTGCCCGTGAGCGCGGCATCGCCATCGCTGTTTGTGCGCCGCATCGAAACACAAAAGAAACCGAAGCAACACCAGGAAGCCACACTGCTGGCCCGCCCCGGAACCATTCAACCACATCCCTGACACTCCCGACACTATGCGTCACATCACGATATTAAAAACCAGCGCCCTGCTTCTCGCTTCAACCCTGCTTGCCGGCACGGTCACGGTCAACGCGCAAGAGCAGGAGTCGGTGATCCTCAAAGCCATGAAGGATGAAATGAAACGCACGCTTGCCGAGGCGCAATACGAAGGCCACGACAAACCGTTCTACATCAGCTATGGCATTACCGACCTGAACGTGTTCACCGCCAACGCCACCCTGGGTGGACTGGTGCGCTCGGACGTTTTTCGCGACCGGAACAAATCGGTTCGTCTGCTGGTGGGCAACTATGTTTTTAACGACGAAAGCCTCGACAACAACCTCACCAGCCCACCCAACGCCAACGATCTGCAAGTGCCGCTTGACGATGACTACTTTGGCATTCGCCGGGCCTTGTGGGCATCGACCGATGTGGTCTACAAAGGGGCCGCGCAGAAATACAAGAAGCACCAGAGCACGCTGAAAGAAGAAAACAAAAAACTGGCCGACATGCCCCATCGCGAATTTGCCACCGTGCCCGTGGTGACGCTGCTGGAGCAACCTAAACCCTATGCGCTCGACAAGGAAAAATGGAATCACTATTGCAAGGAGCTTTCGGCGCTCTTCAAAGCCTATCCCGTCATCGAAAATTCGGCGGTGGCGATGAGCTTCACCTATGGTGAGGAATATTTTGTGAACAGCGAAGGCACCACCATTGTGAAACCCCTCACCATTGCGTTTCTGCAATGCGGCGCCATCATGAAAACGGAAAAAGGTGAACCCCTGTTCGACAACCTGGTGCGTTACGCGCGCACACCCGAAGGTCTGCCATCGCTGGCCGACATGAAAGCCCAGGTGAACGCCATGGCCAAAAAACTTACTACGTCAAAAGACAATCCGGTGCTGGAAGAAGACTACAACGGCCCGGTGTTGTTTCAGGGCACAGCCGTGGCCGAAGCGTTTTTGTCGGCGCTGTTTGCCTATCGCGAAAACCTGACGGCATCCAACACCCTGGCCAGCACGATGGACTATCGTTCGGAAAGCAACGGTTCGCTGGATTCCAAAATTGGAAAGCCTGTTGTTGACAATACACTCACCGTGACCGCGCGCACACGCCTCAAAACCTACAACAACATTCCACTGATCGGCGCCTATGAAGTAGACGACGAAGGCGTGGTGCCCCAGGACGACCTCGTGCTGGTGGAAAAAGGCATCCTGAAAAATCAACTGAACGACCGCTCGCTCACCAAAACCGGTCAGATGGCCAACGGCCATGCATCCGGCCCGGGCGTAGTGGAAGTGTCGGTAGAAAAAGGTTCTGCTGTGCAGGCCATGAAACAACAGCTGATCGCATCGGCAAAAAAAGAAGGGTTGTCGTTTGCCATCATCGTGCGCAAAATCGCACCCGGTGGCGATGGCATTTCCGAAGTGTATAAAGTGAACCTGGAAACCGGGACCGAAACCTTGTTGCGCTCAGCGCGGCTTAGTTCGCTTGGATTAAAAAACCTGAAACGCGTGGCCGCCACCGGCAAAGAAAAACAGGTGATCACACTGCAAACGGGTGGCAACAACCTCGTTTCCTACATCGTGCCCGATGCATTGCTGCTCGACAACATGGACATTGCGCCGCTGCGCATTCCCTATCAGGAAGAAGACAAAGACTACATTCCCAGTCCATTGAATTAACAGATGCGATCGCGCGCCCACGCGTTATCCGTTCTGTTACCTAACGCAGGCGTTGTGCGCGTCTGAAAACCACTCGCTTTAAAAAAAGAATCTGAACATCAACGGCTTGCCCGTTGATGGCTCAGAATATCTGCCACTGCAAAAACATTTCAGTGTGCAACAGTACCATTGCCTTGATTCGCCCCGGTGTGGCGCAAACCAAAAAGGCATATGAGACCACTTTCAATTCTATTTATTGCATGGAGCACAGGTGTGCTGGGCAGTATGACCACGTTTGGTCAGAACGTCGTCACCTGGGGCGCCACGGCCAATGGGTTGAACGCTGTTCCGGCGGGCACCAACATGACGCTGAGTGTGGCTGCAGGCTCGCGCCACGCCGTGGCACTGCTTACCAACGGCCAACTGATAGCCTGGGGCGACAATGCCGCTCAGCAGCTGACGATTCCCACGGGGCTGAGCAACGTGAGGGCCATTGCTGCGGGCGACGTGCACAACGTTGCGCTTATGGGCAACGGGCGCGTGGTGTGCTGGGGAGGATCGGATGCGGATGTGATCACACCGCCTTCCACGCTGCGACAGGTATTTGCCATTGCCGCAGGTGCACGCCACTCCGTTGCCCTGAAAGCCAACGGCACGGTGGTGGCCTGGGGAAGCGCCGGGCAAACACACTGGCAAGTGCCTGCAGGACTTCACGATGTCATCGGCATAACCGCGGGCGATCATCACACGGTGGCCCTACTGGCCAACGGCACCGTGCAGGCCTGGGGCGACAACACACATCACCAGCTGGACGTTCCGGCGGGACTAACCCACGTGATTGCAGTAGCCGCCGGAAGCAATCACACTGTGGCATTGCTGGCCAACGGCACGCTGGTGGTGTGGGGCGACAATGATCCGGCCGACGGCGACCAACTCTCACTACCTGCTGGCGCCGATCATGTCATTGCCATCGCGGCAAAAGGCGGCTACTCCCTTGCGCTGCGAAGCGATGGAACGTTGATCGGCTGGGGCGACAACACACACGGCCAACTGAATCTTCCCTCCCAGGGAGGACTCATTGGCGTGGCTGCAGGAACGGGGTTTGGATTGGCCATCACCTCCGACCGGCTGGCGGTGCGCGCCTGGGGAACGAATGCCTTCAACAGCAACAGTCTGCCCTCGACGTTGCGTTCGGTGAAAGACATTCGCCAGGGCCTGGATTTCACAACGGTGTTGCTAAGCAACGGCACCGTGCAGGCAACCGGCCGGACGCCACGCGCCAACGTGCCCACCAATGTTGTGGACGTGAAACAAATCACGAACGGCACGCAGCACACCGCCGCGTTGCTCGCCAACGGCACCGCGCGGGCGTGGGGCGAAAACACAACAGGCTTTTTTCAGACCGCCGTTCCACCAGGCTTGCAAAACATAAAAGCACTGGCCAGCCACAACATCGCCCCCCAAACGATGGCTCTGTTTGCCGACGGTACGGTGACGGTGTGGGGCCAGGGACCCACCGGGCGGTATCATATTCCTGTGGCTTATAATCGTTCGATCCGCTCCATCGCATCCGGTGCAAACCATACGCTGGTCGTTTATGCGAACGGCACCGTGCGAGGTTTCGGACTAAACACCAACGGTCAGCTCAACGGTATCGACACACTCACCAACGTGATTGCCGTTGCCGGCGGGCACATGTTCAGCGCTGCGCTGCGCGCCGATGGAACATTTCTGGTGTGGGGAAACTTAGGCTCAACCGTGACAACACCGCTAACGGGCGCAGATGCCCGAAGCCTTGAAGGAGGCTTTGACCTGCTCGTGGCAGTGTTGCTCGACGGCAGCACCGTGGGCCTGGGCACACCAATGGGCGACGAACTGCTGATGCTGCCGTGGGCGAAAAAAATCTATGCAGTGGCCACCGGTACCCGCGACCTGGGCATCATCACCGCAGAGATGCCCGCGGCCGTGACACCGCTTGTTGCCGATGTGGACGTCTACGAATCGTTGACGCCCCAGGCATGGCCACCTCCGCCGCTCAATCCACCCTTAACGATTTCCGGCAACATCATCACGTCCATGGTGCTGCAACTATCCGATCCGCTCGACCTCACATACTGGCCGGGGAGCCTCGCGCTTGGAGCGCCCTGTCGCACCCCGCCGTGCATTTCGTTGATCCGCAATAACAGAACGGGCACCTTGCTTCTTTCCGGAGAAGCCTCAGCGTCCGTCTATCAAAACATCTTGTCGAACCTCGGCTACCAGTATCGCGGCAACAACTGGGGTTCCGTTCACACCATCAGCGTGAATGTTGACGACGGACTGGGATTGAGTGCTGCTGCCATCCTGCGCATTCATCTTATCGCCACAAACCACGCGCCTTCGTTTGTGAAAGGCAGCGACATTACATTACTGGAAGATGCGCCGCTTATTCAACAAACTTTTGCCGCGTGGGCCACGGCCATGTCGGCAGGGCCCGCGCGTGAAAAAAATCAAACACTCACGTTCAACTTATCGAACGACAACCCGGCGTTGTTCGCCACACCACCATCTATCGATCCCGCGAGTGGAACGCTTTCGTTCAAGCTTGCCGACAATGCCAACGGGGTGGCCCACGTCACGGCGGCGTTGTCTGACAACGGAGGAACAGCGCATGGAGGCATCGATCGCGCGGAGCATACGTTCACCATCACCGTGCTGCCCGTGAACGATGCACCAACGTTCACCGCATCGGATGTTGTGACCACGCTGTCGCAGTCAGAAACGTTCGCCGGGTGGGCTTCGCAGATTTCGCCGGGCCCGCCTGACGAGGCCAGCCAGACGTTGACATTCTCCATCGCCGGCATCACCAACGCTAACTTGTTTGCCGTGGGTCCCGCCGTAGCGCCCGATGGCACACTCACCTTCACCGCGGGTCAGAACGCCGGTGTTTCTCAGGTAACGTTGTTGCTGCGCGACAACGGACTTACGGCCAACGGTGGACTGGACACCAGCACTCCGTTTATGTTCACCATCACCATCCAACCCAACCAGCCGCCCTCGTTCACCAAGGGAGCTGATGTGACAGTGCCGGAAGATGGCGGGCCACAGGAATTCAACGGCTGGGCTACGCAACTTTCGGCTGGACCGACATGGGAGAAGAATCAGACGGTGGCGTTCATCGTCAACACCGACAACCCTGCACTTTTTTCTGCAGGGCCTGCGCTTTCATTACAAGGTATTCTTTCCTTTACAACCGCGCCCGACGCCCACGGTGTGGCAAACGTGACGGTTATCTTGAAAGATAACGGCGGAACCAGTCAGGGGGGTGTTGATGAAAGCACGGCGCAGCATTTCATGATCACGGTCACCCCGGTGAACGATGCGCCTTCCATGACACCACCGGCCGACGTCAGCATACCGGATGAGGTGTCCACGCCAATAGACCTGGATGGTATCACGGCCGGCCCCAACGAAGGCGACCAATCCGTAACGCTAACGGTCACCGTCAATCCATCGCAAGGTCTTGGGGCCGTGGTTCGGTATGCGTCAGGAACAGCGGGTGAGATCATGTTCACACCCGCACCAGGCTTTACAGGAACGGTGCAGGTCACCGTTCACGTTCGCGACAACGACGCATCGGGTGGTACGAGTCAACGCGACTACACCTTCAACGTCACGGTGTTCAACGAAGAGGATGTATACGTCCCCACCACCTTCAGTCCAAACAACGACGGCGTCAACGATGTGTTTCGTTTAAGGAGCGCGCGCATCGCGGACGTGCACTTTGCCGTGTACACCACTA
The DNA here is from genome assembly GCF_016735595.1 of Chryseolinea lacunae. Classification (GTDB taxonomy): domain Bacteria; phylum Bacteroidota; class Bacteroidia; order Cytophagales; family Cyclobacteriaceae; genus Chryseolinea; species Chryseolinea lacunae. The sequence goes on along the minus strand of NZ_JAERRB010000004.1, from coordinate 470,718 downwards.
ATGGTTACAAAATTTTTTCGACCGAAGATGTGAACACCGCCACACAAACCGGATGGAACGGCACGTGGAAAGGTGAGGAAGTTCCCACGGGCACCTACGTGTGGGTGCTGAGCGGTTCACTCGCCGACGGCCGCCCGCTGTCGTTTCGGGGCGCGAAGTCCGGACAGGTTCTTCTGATTCGTTAAAAAAGAAAGCACGGCGCATGCGACACCGTGCTTTTATACTTCGATCTTCCTTCTGCTAAAACTACGTGGCCCAGGCCTTGCCCACTTCTTTCAATGGAACACAGCCGTGATAGGGTCCGGGCACTTGTTTGTATTGCAACACTTCGGTAGCGCCGGGCTGACTGGTGAAAAATCCCAGCAGCGTCAGTTCTTTCACCACCAGCACAAAAGGTTTGTCGCCGCCTTTGCCTGCGTTCCACCAACCGGTCGATCCGCCTGTTCCGGCCGAAGCCAGCGCTGCATCGTGATGCCTTTTGAAATGGGCCAGTTGCTGTTCGGGATCAAGATCCACAAAACGTTCGCCGTATGATTTCTCTGCATCGTCGTCAAACGCTTTGAGGTCGGCCAGAAATTTTTGTTGTGCTTGGGGCTTGTAAACTTCTTTGAGCATGCTGTCGATAAAGCCGGGCACACCGGCATCTTTCGCACCGGGCGTGGAGGTCTTGGGTAAAATAATTTCCGCCATCTCGGCCACGGTGGCCGCTTCGGGCACCGAGAAAAACACGGGCTGGAACGGCAGCTCGGGTTGCGCTTTGCATCCGTTCAGCACACCGGCCAGAGCCGGCGCCGAAATGGCATAGCCCAGGGCGAGGGCTGTGCGTTGAATCGCTTCTCTTCTGTTCATCGTCGTTAAGCGTTTATGTCGTTTCTTAAAGATTTCCTTTTTTCAATTCGTTCACCGCATACTCGGCCGCGCGGGCGGTCAGGGCCATGTAGGTGAGCGACGGGTTCTGGCAGGCCGACGAGGTCATGGCGGCTCCGTCGGTCACAAACACGTTAGGTGCTTCGTGCACGGCGTTCCATTTATTCAGTACTGATGTTTTAGGATCTTTGCCCATGCGGGCTGTTCCCATTTCGTGAATGCCAAGGCCCATGTTGTCGGGATTGTCGTAGGTGTTCACGTTTTTGAAGCCGGCGGCTTCCAGCATTTCGGCGGCGCTCACTTTCATGTCATTGCGCATAGCCTTTTCGTTGGGTCCCCACTCGGCGTCGATGTTCAGTGTGGGCAGGCCATAGCGATCTTTTTTATCTTTGTTTATGCTGACGTGATTTTTATGATCCGGCAGGCATTCGCCAAAGCCGGTGATGCCAATGCCCCACCCGCCGGGTTCCATCAACGATTCTTTCAACGCTTCGCCAAACGCCATCTCGCGCACGCCACGCGACCATTCCTGCCGACTGGCCGCACCCTGATAGCCAAAGCCACGGAGGTAGTCGGTTCGTTTGTCATTGCCAATGTTGCGGAAGCGCGGAATGTAGATGCCGTTGGGACGGCGACCGATGTAATACTTGTCTTCGAATCCCTCCACGCGCGCGTCGGCGCCTGCGCGGTATTGGTGGTCCATGAGGTTGTGACCCAATTCGCCGGAGCCATTGCCAAGGCCGTTGGGAAAACGGTTTGATGTTGAGTTGAGCAGAATGAACGTGCTGCCCAAGGTGGACGCGTTCAGGAAAATGATCTTTGCAAAGAAATCAATCTCTTCCTTTGTTTCGGCATCGAGCACTTTCACGCCAATGGCTTTTCCCTTCTTCTCGTCGTAGATGACGGAGTGCACAATCGAGTTTGGACGCAACGTCATGTTACCGGTTTTGGCTGCCGCCGGAAGTGTTGACGCGTTGCTGCTGAAGTATGCACCATAGGGACAACCCCGGTCGCACATGTTGCGCGATTGACAAACCCCGCGGCTGGGGTCGTGCGCAAGCGGTGCGGTGAGGTGCGCCACACGACCGATGGTGATTTTGCGACCACCAAATTTCTCGGCCACCTTGTCGCGGAATGCTTCTTCCACACAGTTGAGGTCCATGGGTGGCAGAAATTTTCCGTCGGGCAAATGTGCGAGCCCTTCGGCACGACCGCTCACACCGATGTAGGACTCCACGTAGTCGTACCATGGCGCGAGGTCGGCATAGCGGACGGGCCAGTCAACTCCTACGCCGTCTTTGGCATTGGCCGTGAAGTCGAGATCCGAGAGGCGATAGGTTTGTTTGCCCCACATGATGGAGCGACCGCCGGTGTGATAGCCGCGAATCCAGTCGAACGGTTTCACTTCGGTGTATGGATTTTCCGTGTCCTTCACCCACCAGTGTTTGTTGGCCTGGGTTACCCAGTTGGTGCGGGATTGCACGGGATAAAATTTCAGCTCTTCGTCCGACAGCCGGTTGGCGTGCGGCAGCTGCCAGGGATCTTTGGTCATGGTGGGATAGTCTACCACGTGTTTCACATCGTGGCCGCGTTCCAGCACGAGTGTCTTCAGTCCTTTTTCTGTCAGCTCTTTGGCGGCCCAGCCACCGCTGATGCCCGTGCCCACCACAATGGCATCGAAGGTTTGTTGCTTCTCGGCGTCAATGTTCAGATTCATGTTGTCGGTGTAAAATTTAGAATAGTCAACTTACCGCCCGCGCCTGCCATTTCCAAGCTGAAAACGGTTTTTCTTATGATTTCAATCGTTGTAAGCGGGAATGACCCGTTCGAAAAATCAGGCGTCGTGGGGGATAACTTCATTGGGTGCTTTGTTCGTACTTTAACATACCAACCCCACCCACTATGCTGCGCAACTACCTCACCATAGCCCTCCGCAATTTTCAGCGTCAGAAATTGTTCGCCTTGCTCAACATGTTTGGCCTCGCCCTTGGATTGGCCAGCGCCATCCTCATTTTTCTGTATGTGAGCGACGAGCTGCAATATGACGTGATGCATCCCTACTACAAAAACACCTATCGCATCGGCTCACGCTTCACCAACCGGGAAGGCCAGGTGTTCGACAACACCACATCGCCCGGGTTCTGGCTGAAGCGATTGAAAGAAACACGCAGTGAGGTGGTGAACGGCGTGCGCATCGACTACATCGGCTATCCCACATCGCTGCACCACAAAGCCAAAGACAAAATTATTCTCACCGAAGAAATCCGCTGGGCCGAACCGCACTTCGACGACGTTCTGGATTTTCACCTAGTGAAAGGAAACCGCGAAAAAATATTTAACGATCACAACACGTTTGTCGTCAGCGAAACCGGTGCGCGGCGCTTGTTTGGCGACGACGATCCCATCGGCCAGATTGTGACGGTGAAGCACAACTTTGCTACACAGGGCAAGGAGATCGATGTGATGGTGACCGGCGTGTTTCGCGACTATCCCGCCAACTCGCACTTCAAACCAAAATACATCCTCAACGTGAACGCCCTGCGAAGCGTGCTCGAAAATTTTGACACCTACATGGAAGGCACCCGGTTCGGCACCAACTTTTCGAACGGCATCGAATTTTTCGAGAACTACCTCGTGCTGAAACCCGGCGCCGACATCAAGCCCATTGAAGCCAGTCTGCAAACCATGGCCAAGGAACTTTCACAATCCGATTCAAGCTTTGTGGCCAACGGTTTCAAACTCGATCCCTTCCTCATCAAAATGGAAGACATGCATTTCGATCAAAAAAATCTATGGGAAGAAGACAACACGCAAGGCGACAAAAAATCGTTGGCCATTTTCAGCTCGGTGGCCTTCCTGATTCTGCTCATTGCCTGCATCAACTACATGAACCTGGCCACCGCGCGGTCGGCCCGCCGTGCAAAGGAAGTGGGCCTGCGCAAATCGCTGGGCAGCAAACGCGGCGAGATTGCCAAACAGTTCTTCTACGAATCAGGTCTTATGACACTGGGCGCCCTGCTGCTGGCGCTTGTGCTGGTGATTATTTTTCTGCAACCTTTCAATCAACTGGCACATAAAACTTTTACGGTAGCCTCGCTGCTCAATCCCTACATGCTTCTGATTGTGTTGATGGTGGTGGTGTTCATGGCGTTTCTTTCCGGCAGCTATCCGGCGCTTTACCTGTCGGCCTTTCGTCCATCGGAAGTGTTGAAGGGGCAGGTGGTGAAAGGGCAAGGTGCCGAATTGTTTCGCAAGAGCCTGGTCACCATTCAATATGCTGTGTCGCTGGTGCTCATCATCTGCACGATCACGGTGATCCGGCAAATGAGCTTCATGCAAAACACCAAGCTGAACGAGCAGGGGAGCCAGTTGCTTTCTATCCGCTATGGCGGCAACGCGCCACAAGATAAGTTCGCCGCTTTCAAGCAGGCAGTGCTTCAAGACAAAGACATCGAACACGTGACGATGGCCAACCACCTTCCACGACTTAACTACTTCGGTTTCATTGGCGCCAACGTAAAGTTTCCAGACCTGCACGACGACGACCTGCGTTGGAACCAGCTGAACGTGGATTTCGATTTCCCCAAAACATACGACCTCGAATTTGTGGCCGGCCGCGACTTCGACGCCAGCAACCTCAACGACTCTTCGGCGCTCATCCTGAATGAATCCGCAGTGAAAGCGTTGAATCGGCCCATCGAAAAAATTATCGGCGCCTCCGTCACGCACGTGAGCGACAACAACCGGCTCTTCAAGGTGATTGGCGTGGTGAAAGACTTTCCCTTCCGGTCTATGCATCAAGTCATCGAACCGCTCATGCTGAACCCGCGCGTTCATTTTATCGACCGCATTGCCTACATCAAACTGCCACCCGGAAAATTTCAGGAGAAGATCAAGTCGATCGAAAAGACCTGGAAAGAAATATTCCCCGGCGTGGGGTTTGACTATTGGTTTTTGAGCGACGAGTTTAATCGCATGTATCAGTCAGAAAGTAGAATATCGTCGTTGGCGAAAAGTTTTGCTGTGTTGGCCATGCTCATCACGGTGATGGGTGTGTTTGGGTTGGCGTCGTACACGGCCGAGCAGAAGACCAAGGAAGTGGGCATACGCAAGGTGCTGGGTGCCGTGGTGAAGCAAGTGGTAGGGTTGTTTGTGTGGGTGTTTGTGAAAATATTCCTGGTGGCCAGCCTCATTGCTGTGCCGGCGGCCTACTTCATTGCGCGCTACTGGCTCGACGGGTTCACCTATCGCGCGCCCCTCAGTTTGCTGGTGTTTGGTGCAAGCCTGTTGGGTCTTTTGGTTGTGACCCTGCTCACCATCAGCTATGAAACCTGGAAGGCGGCGCGCGCCAACCCGGTGAAGTCACTGCGAAGTGAATGAGGTTTTGAAGACGCATGGCTGAACTGGGATGGCCGGCCCCTGCAAACGTCAGCAATCCTTAAAATTGCCTGTGCCCCGGATTTTTTCGCGAAGGTTTTGGGTCGTTGATGCTTCGTCAATTTTTGTTAGGTTTGTGATGCGCGATCCCGAAAAAGATCCAAACAGCACCAGCCCACAACATGAAAGCATCGATCACCGCAGTTTTTTTCTTCGCCATGCTCAGTGCCTACGGACAAGCCACTGACACGGTTAAACAAAAAGTTATTGTCCGCACCGACACGGTCACCAAAGTCATTTACGTGGCAGGGGACACACCGGCCGAGTTTCCCGGCGGCCCCAACGCCATGAATAAATTTATCAAGAAAAATTTCAAGTGGAAGCAGCCTCACAACGTGGTGGTAGGAAAGGCCTTTGTTGAATTCTGGGTAGATACCAACGGAAAAATTGTTGACGAACACGTGGAGCGCGGCCTTTGCCCCACGTGCGACAAGGAAGCGTTGCGCCTCATCAGACTAATGCCCGATTGGAAACCCGCCACACACCTGGGCAAACCCATCAAAGCACGACAACTTGTTCCCATTGCGTTCACGTTGTGAGCTTTAACAAATGTGAAAAGCCGTTCGAAAAAACGGCTCTTCACATTAAAATTCCATTACAAATCATTTTATCATCATTCGCTTCGCAGCACCTTCACGGGATTTCTGCGCGCGGCCGAAATGGATTGATAGCCCACCGTGATCAACGCAATGAAGGTGATGAACACCACCGCGATGAGATAGGGCACCACGCCGATGTTGATGCGATAGGCAAACTCGTTGAGCCATTGATCAAAGAAATAGTAGGCCAATGGACTCGCAATGACAAACGAGATGAGAATCAACACCAGAAATTCCTTGTAGAGCAACGCCACCAGACCTGCTTCGGACGCACCCAGCACTTTGCGCACACCAATTTCTTTCATGCGTCGTTCGGCACTGAACGAGGCCAGCGCAAACAACCCAAGCGAGGCCACGAAGATGGCAAGGCCACAAAAATATTTGAACACGTTTGCCAGGTTCTCTTCGGCCGCATAGGTTTCGGCCAGACCTTCCTCGAGAAAATAGAAACTGAATGGTTTGTCGGTGATCTGTTCACCCCACGCTTTCTCCACCGACGCAATGGTCTGCTGATAGCTGCCCGGTTTCACCTTCACAGCCACGTTGCCTTGCACGGGCGAGAAATACATCACAAGCGGCCCCACCTTGTTGCGCAGCGGATCAAAATTAAAATCTTTCACCACGCCAATCACCTGGCTGTTTGGACTTCCGCCCACGCCATACGACATCTTGCGTCCGATGGGATCGGTCCAGTTGAGTGCGCGCGCCGCCGACTCGTTGATGACAAAGGCGAGCGTGCTGTCGCTGTTGTGCCCCTGGTCAAAGAACCGACCGCTCACCACGTCGATGTTAAATGTTTCCACAAAGTCATAGCCCACCGACATGATGGGCAACATCTGCTCGTCTTCTTTTCCTTCCACAATCATGGGCAGATAGGGCAGCGTTTCCTGGCCCAGGTTGTGCGACACGTGCGTGACCGACGCCACGGCTTCCAACTGTTTCAGTTTATTTTTGAACGCCGGAAAATCGCGCGCCATGGTGGTGCCCCCCACGGGAATCATCATCACCTGGTCTTTGTCGAAGCCCATATCCTTGCTGCGCATGAACGACAGCTGCTGCGAAATGACCAGCGTGCCGATAAGCAAAATGAGCGACACCGTGAACTGTGCGATGACCAGCACTTTGCGCAAGCTCATTTTCTGATTGGCCGCCTTGTGCAAACCCTTCAACACCTTCACGGGATGAAACGCCGCCATCACCAGCGATGGGTAAAGACCCGCCAGAAGACCCGTGAACAAAACGATCACAACAATGGCCAACAGGTTTTGGGGCGCGATGATGGCCATAGGATCGAGTTGCACAGAGGCCAACCGGTTGAACAACGGCATCGCCAAACGCACCAGCGCCAGCGAAACCAATCCCGACATCATCGCAATCAAAATCGATTCGCCCAGGAATTGAAAGATGAGGTTTTGTCTTTCCGCACCCATCACCTTTCGCACACCCACTTCCTTGCCGCGGTTGGAGAACCGGGCAATAGAAAGGTTCATGAAGTTGATGCAGGCTATGATCAGGACCAGCACGGCAATGGAACCAAGCGTATACACATATTGAATGTTGCCGTTCACCGACATGTCGCCGGTAGAGAAGTTTGAATGAAGGTGAATGTCTTTTATGTTCTGAACGGTGAGCTTCGCATTGTTTTCGGTGTAGCGCGGCGGATAATATTTTTTCACAAACGCGGGAAGCTTGGCTTCCAGCGCAGCCGGTGAACTGCCGGGCTGAAGCACTACATAGCTATAATACCAAAGGCCCACATAGGCATTGTCAACACGAAAGCCGATGAGTTGATTAAGTAGCGGCTTGGCGTGTGCCAGGAAATCAAATTCAAGGTGAGACTTTCCTTTACGGGGTTGCAACACGCCTGTCACTTTCAGCGCCACGGTGTCCTGCAATTGCAACAGCTTGCCCAGTGGGTTGGTGTCGCCAAAATATTTTTTGGACATGGCCTCGGTCAGCACCACAGAGTTTGTGTTCTCGAAGGCTTTGGCGGCGTTGCCGTATTTGAAGTCGAAATCGAACACGGTGAAGAAGCTGGAGTCGGCCAGAAAAAATTTGCTCTCTTCGAACTGTGCTTCGCCATAGCGCACCTTGGGCAAAACGTTCGAAAGGTAAAACATCCGGTAGAGTGTGGTGGCATTCACAGCTTCGGGATAGTCCTGCACCATGTCGAACGCGGCCGGGTAGTGTGCCGTGGGATAGTTGTTTGACACGCCGTTCACGTCAACATGTGTGTTGATGCGATAGATGTTGTCGGCATTGGCATAGCCTGTATCGTAGCCCGTTTCGTCGCGGATGTATAACGCGATAAGAATGAAGCAGGCGAGCCCGATGGCCAGACCCGAAATGTTGATGAAGGTGTAGACCTTATTCTTCACCAGGTTGCGAAGGCCGATGGTTATGTAGTTTCGAAACATAGGGTTGCGGATTAGGATGTTACGGCAAGTAATATGGTCAATGAAGATAAGGACATAAAACGGGATTTATGAGAGTGGCAAAAAACCAATGTGAGTTTGGGCGGCCTGACGAGGTAGATACCCCGCCACGGGTGAGCTCGCGTCAAATCAGAAGAAAGTCTTCTGACGGATGTGGATTTCTAAAGTGATGTTTCATTGGCATGAAAAGAAGTACATGAATCACATACGGCATCTGTGTTATCAACCTTCTATCTCATTCACATAAAAGAACAATAAAATTTATATGCGACACTGCAAGTACCCATGACGTTAGCAGCGAATTGTATGCGCGTTGAAAAACATACCAAACACGATTCTACCGATTCTATTTGGAGTTGCCCGCATGAGCCGATCACCGGCACATCAACACACGTCCTGAACAACTAATACTCAACAGCCAAGTCCTGCCACGACAAACACGGCCCCGATCCGCCTGTGAGGACGCCCTTTCCACTCACCATTTTTTTATCATTTTCTTCGATAAAAACATTACCTTTCCTTTCTATCAACTTTAAACACCCCATAGGAATATGAACACTTCACGACGCGATTTTATCAAGAAGGGCGCCCTCTCGCTGGCGGCCACTTCGATGATTTCCAATGTATTGTTTGCCAAGGCAAAATCCGAGATGACGGGCGTGCAGCTCTACTCCGTGCGCGAGCAAATGAAAAGCGACCCGCTGGCCACCCTCAAGCAAGTGGCGGCGCAGGGCTACAAATATGTGGAACACGCCAACTATGTCGACCGCAAATTCTATGGCTATGCGGCCAAAGACTTCAAAAAAGTGCTCGACGACCTGGGCTTGAAAATGCCAAGTGGCCACACCGTGATGGGCAAAAAACATTGGGACGATGCCAAAAAGGATTTCACCGATGTGTGGCGCTACACCGTGGAAGATGCCGCCATAGTGGGACAAAAATATGTGATCAGCCCCTCGCTCGAAGAAAGCCTTCGCCAGAACGCCGACGACCTGAAGCGCTACATGGAAGTGTTCAACAAATCGGGTGCGCTGTGTCAGAAGTCGGGCATGAAATTCGGCTATCATAACCACGATTTTGAATTCAGCCAAAAGCTCGATGGCACAAGCGTCTACGACCTCATTCTGCAAAACACCGACCCTGCCCTGGTGATGCAGCAGCTCGACATCGGCAACCTCTACAACGGCGGTGTGAAAGCCATCGACATCGTGCGTCAATATCCCGGCCGCTTCGAATCCATGCACGTGAAAGATGAAATTCTGGCACCGGCCGGTGGTCACGACAAATACGAGAGCACCATCCTTGGCAAAGGCATCGTGAATCCGAAAGAAGTGATTGACCTGGGGCGCAAGTCGGGAGGCACCACGCTGTTCATCATCGAGCAGGAATCGTATCAGGGCAAAACGCCGCTCGACTCCATCAAGGAAGACCTGGCCGTGATGAAAAAATGGGGCTATTAATTATAAACGAAACAACTATGAAGAAAATACTCGCACTGATCCTTGGCATCGCACTTATGGCAACACTTTCCACTACCGACACTTCAGCCCAAACCAAAGGCGGCAGCGTGCTGCGCCACGTGGTGTTATTTAAATTTAAAGACGACGCCTCCGAAGCCGATGTAAAAAAAGTGGAAGACGCGTTTCGCGCGCTGCCCACAAAAATCAAAACCATCAAGAGTTATGAATGGGGCAAAAACTCCAGCCCCGAAGGTCTGAACCAGGGCCTCACCCATTGCTTCTTCCTCACGTTCAACAGCGACAAAGATCGCGATGCCTACCTGGTGCATCCCGATCACGCTGCGTTTGGCAAATTACTGGGCCCTTACCTGGATAAAGTTACGGTGGTAGACTATTGGTCTACTAAGTAAGGCATCTCTTTTTCCATTCTTCGTCCTGCGTCTTTGCATTTGAAATTCTTGCAACGACGCGGGACGTTTTATTTCTCAGATAATCTCCTTCACCAGGGCATCAATTTCCTTCGCCCGGTTTATGATCATGAGATGTCCACCACCTTCAATGCGATAGTCGGCCGTGGTAAAGGGAATCAATCGGTCGTTTGTGCCGTGTATATGGATGGCATGGGGGAGAATGGTTTCGTTTTTCCAGTTCACAATCTTGCCGATGGCCCACCGGAAAAACACTACATCGGTGTCGCGCATGATGGCGCGGAGCAAATCCTTTTCATAGGTCTTGTCTACACCAAAGAACCAGAACACAAGCGCGTTCGGATGTCTTAAGGCCCTGGCGGGAATAAACCGATGGAGCCGTAGTGGCTTGAAAAAGCTGAACTGTGTCGGAATGTCGTCGCGTGTTTTGGCCGAGGAAATCAGAATCACTTTTTCGACCGCGCGTTGCTTCGCGATCTCCACGGCAATCATGCCTCCAAACGAAACGCCCATGAGGATTGGGTTGGGTGCTTGAATCTGTTGCGCCAACCGGCCGGCATAGTCTTCGAGTGTTTCATGGTCGTGGTGCGCGATCCAGTCGATGTGATGAACCTTATAATCGCGGAGGTCCAGAAAATCATACACCCGTTTGTCGGCACCAAGGCCGCTTAGCAAATACAGTTCCTTCATGCGGACAGCTTAATCAAAGTAAGGACTGGTGTTTGTCGCCATGGCATGCTTAAAAAGAATTTCCAGCTGCGATTTCAGGATGCGGTCGCTCGAAAGTTCGGGCAGGTTTTGCATGTCGAAATATTGCACATCCAGCACATCAAATCCTTTCTGAATTTCGTGCGACAGTGCGCGACAGAGAAACGCCACCTTATAAACATAAAAAGGCTGCACAGGATGGGGATGCATTTTTTTATCGAACAATGCCAGCAAACGTTCGGCACTCACATCCAGTCCTGTTTCTTCCTTAAATTCTTTCACGATCACTTCGCGGGGACTGTAGCCCACATCGGCCCAGCCGCCGGGCAATGACCATTTGCCATCGGCGCTTTCTTTCACCAGCAACACTTTGTTGTCGGGCGCCAATAACAAACCGCGTATGTCCACTTTTGCTGTGGGGTAGTCTTTTGCAGGAACGTAAAGTTGCTTCAGCGTGTCGATGTCCACACCCGTTAGCGTGTGGTGGAACGCGTGTGTTATTTCCTGAAGCTCGCTGTAGCGTTCGCGATCGTAGGGATCTTTTGCATAGAGCAAGCCAACATCGGCGATGGATTTAATTCTTTCTACCAGCGTGAGAATAGCGTCGTGCGGCATACGTGCAGGGTTTGCGTATGCGCTCAAGGTATGAAACATCCGGAAGGTAAAAAAAAAGAAAACCGTTTGGGTCGAGGCGTACTACTTCTTCACCCCGATCATGATGCCCGTGGACCACACTTGTTTGGTGAACCACAGATCTGTTCGTGCCTCCAGTGCCGCCACAAGCTTCTCTGCCTTTTCCGCATGACCTTCGGGCCAGTTGGGTTGTCGCAACATGTCGTCGATCACATAGAGACCACCGGGGTTCAGCATGGCCAGCGCTTCGTCGAGCAGCAGGTATTTGCCATGCCAGGTGTCGGCAAAAATAAAATCAAAACGCAGGTGTGGGTTGGACGCAAGCCATTCGCCGCCATCGGACGTGACCAACGAGAGGCGTTTGTCCGCACCGAGAAATCGCTCGGCGATCTCCATGTATTTCGGATCATAGTCAACCGAAATGAGTGACGCCTGCGCATTCATTCCCTCCAAAATCCACGACGCCGAAAGACCGGTGCCGGTTCCCATCTCCAGAAACTTTCCACCGGGCTTTGATGCCGCGAGTGTTCGAAGCAGCGAGCCGGTGAGAATATCGGAAGCCATTGTGAAACCGGACTCTTTGGTGGCGGCTTCAATCGCGTTGAATACTTTTGGCAGGGGTTGGCGCAGCTCGTTGTTCACACTAACGTTTGTTTATGTTAAACATATTTTTATTCGTCAATGTAGAAACTTCTGCTCCGTAAAATCAAGTGCCAAAACAATAATTTGCGGGTACATTTCAATACACGCCAGACACCTGCATATCGTCCATCCTAGTTCTTACTGTAGTTCAACATCCAGTTCATGCCGTATCGGTCGGTGAGTTCTCCATAGAGTGCGCCCCAAAACGATTGGTGCACGGGCGTTTTCACTTTGCCGCCAGCCGATAGTTTTGTGAAGAAGGTGTTGATCTCTTCGTCGCTGCTACAGTTCAAACAAAGGCTCACCACATTTCCATTCACCAGCGAAGCCCCCATCATGTCGGAGCCCATCAGCTGGATGTCGTTGTTGGAAAGCAGTCCGTGCAAAATTTTTGCACCTTCTTCCGAAGGCATTTGTGCAGCCATGGGCGATTCGGAAATTTTCTGCAACGTGAGTTCGCCGCCAAAGCAGTCGTGATAGAACGTCATCGCTTCGCGGCAGCTGCCGTTGAAGTTCAGATAAGCATTGATTTGTGTTTTCATGTTGTGTTTTTTTTAGGCTATGCCAACACAACAAACCTAGCCACGGAACACGGATGCTCTTTAGTGTGAACACGACAATCTATAGTGCCGTTTGCGTCAGCACGTTTTTCAAACACGTATCAATTTCACATTCACCCTCCTTGCGGCAAAACCATTCCGGCACAAATGATCAATCCACGAAAAGAAGTCAAAAGATGGTGCGAATACGTCAATCTGAAGGGTTGATTGCGACAGGTCCATCTTTTACCTTTGGTCTAAACATTACTGGTTCCTCCCTAACCCAAAACGACCACAGGATGAAAAATGTCATTATTCTGGTTCCCGAAACCGCTGTCTCCGCCGCCATTGTCGACCCACGCTATATGTTCACCGCCGTGAACGAGTTCATCAAAAGTGCGGGCCAGCCACCGCTTTTCAACGTGCAACTGGTGGGGCTCACTAAAGAAGTGAAGCTGAGCGATGGCCTCATCTCCATTCACACTGATGCCACGCTCAAAACGGTGAAGCATGCCGACCTCATCATCGTGCCGGCCATCAGCGGAAACATCGCCAATGCTATTAAGATGAATCGCGACTTCATTCCGTGGATCGTGCAGCAATACAAGAACGGCGCCGAAGTGGCCAGCCTCTGCATCGGCGCTTTCCTTCTCGCATCCACCGGGCTGCTCGACGGCAAACAATGTTCTACGCACTGGCTATATGCAAACGAATTTCGCGCGATGTTTCCAGACATAACGTTGGTCGACAGCAAAATCATCACCGAACAAAATGGACTGTATTCCAGCGGCGGCGCCAACTCTTACTGGAACCTGTTGCTCCACCTCATCGAAAAATATACAAACCGCGACATGGCCATCCTGGCGTCGAAGTTCTTTGTGCTCGACATCGGCCGCGACACACAATCGCCATTCAGCATTTTCAAAGGGCAAAAAATTCACGACGACCCCGAGATCGTGAAGGTGCAGGAGTTCATTGAAGGCCATGTGCCCGAAAAAATTTCCATCGACCAGCTCTCCGAAGAGTTTGGCATCGGCAGAAGAACACTGGAACGTCGCTTCAAAAAAGCCACCAACAACACCGTGGTGGAATACATCCAGCGTGTGAAGATCGAAGCCTCTAAAAAACAACTGGAGTCCGGAAGAAAAACCGTGAACGAGGTGATGTATGATGTGGGCTATACCGACTCAAAAGCTTTCCGCGACGTGTTCAAAAAAGTGGCTGGTGTGTCGCCTGTCGATTACAGGAATAAGTATAACCGCGAATTGACGATCGCGAAATAGAATCGCTACGGGTTCGGGCTCTTCATGGCCAGCATGTAGGCTTCTTTATAGTGCCGGATCAGGTTGGTCCAGTCGAAAATGGATGAATTGTTTTCAACATTGTTGCGCTGCATGATGCGCTCGCGCATGGACTGCATCAGGAAACCGTACATCACATCCGCCAGTTGACCGGCCGACCAATCGAAAGTGCGCTTGCCACGTTCAATCACAAACAGACCGTATTTCTCCGGGTCTTCAATGTGGTGCAGAATGTAGTCGCCAAAACCTGAAAGGTCGCTGGTCACCGACGGAATGCCGCTGGCCATACACTCCAGCGGTGTGTAGCCCCAGGGTTCATAGTAGCTTGGAAAAATGCCCAAGTGACATCCGCGCACAAATTGGTTGTAGTCCATGCCAAACAGCGGGCTGCTCACATTGATGAAGTCGGGGTGATAGACCACCTTCACCGGGTCGTCGGCATTGTTCAGCAGTTTTTTGGCCTGCAACGCCTGCAGCACCTCATCCTGGTCCTCGTTCACCAGGCGGTGCGTCACAATCAGCGGGTTCTTTTTTGTCTTCCAGGCCTGCAGCGTGCGGCGGTAGCGCAGTTTCCAGTATTCGTCCACAAACGTGTTGAGGTCCGGCAGGTGATTGTCGTCCTGAATGGTGCTTTGATAAAACAGGCGCTTACCCACTTGTTGCTGAATGGCGGCCGTGGTTTGAAAAATTTCCTGCATCATGGCCTTAGACTGCAACACTTCGGGGCGGATGTTGAGGAAGTCGCGCTTGGTCACAAAAAACATCACCACGGTGAGGTCCGATTTTTCTTTTTTCAATCGCGCGTTTAACCGGTGCAGGGCTTCGATGGTGAGGTCGAATCCCTTGTTCTTGAATTCGTAGCGACCCGATGTGAAGAAATAAAGCGTTTTCTGAAGATCGAAAGAATACGACTGAAAGAAATGGGCCATCACAAAGCGATGGATTTCTTCCTTGTTCATCACGTGCTGGTTCTGGAATTCGTGCAGGGCTTCAAACCGTTCGATGTTGAGGCCGTTGGGCACCACCACTTCGGGTTTCCGGTGCAGCAGGTGTCTGCATTCGCGGGCCGTTACTTCACTCACGGTGCTCAACACATCGGCTTGCTGTGCGCAGCTCACTTCAATCTTCGCCTCGGTCTCAATGCCAAAGCGCTTCGCCTCGTCTTCCCATTTAAAGAATGGAAGGTGCGCATAAAACAACGGCGAGTTGATCGCGAGGTGCCGCCCCAGTTGCGTGGCGTGTGTGGTGAACACGGTCTTGATGGGCATCCCTTCTTTCTTGATGTCGAGAATGGGAAGCCCTGCCATCCATTCGTGAAAGTGCGCAATGATGGGATGATCTTTATCGACCAGCTTCACCAGCTCATCAAAAAAAAGTTTTACGAGATAGCCAAACAAAATCACCTGGTTGATAAGGGCATTGTCGGGCGGTGTGCTGATGCCATGGTTTTTCCACAGCAGATATTTCACAACACTAAGTGTTTTGTCCTGCACCGCATTGGGGTTCAGCAACACCACGCGGGGCTTACCGGTCACGAGCCATTCGGCATAGATCACATCAAAGCCTTTCTTGCGGAGAATGGCCGCTGCCTGACCAAACACATCCTGCGAATCGTCCAGGGGTTCCAGTTCGGCGTGGATATTTTTGTTGACATACGGGCCCACCATGCAATAGGGGCCATTGGCATTCTTCACCATGGCAGGCGCCTTCGAACGAATGACGGTGTAGATGCCACCCACCTGGTTGCAAACCTCCCAGGCAACTTCCGCGATGCACGCGGCAGGAAAATGGTTGGCTAATGCAATGGAACGTTTTGACATTATAGTGGTCAGGATGGCCGATTTCCTGCGATTAAAGCTATTAATTAAATGTCAAAATTTCCGAAATAGGGGTATATCATTTATATGGATAGTAATTTGTTAATGCAGCAGGAGACCTTACTACTATGAACTTCGAAAAATTTACCATAAAGTCCCAGGAAGCTCTGCAAAAGTCTGCGGAGATTGCCATGGCGAAGCAGCAGCAGGCCATCGAGCCCGGGCATCTTTTGAAAGCCATTCTGGAAACGGATGAAAACGTTTCCAATTACCTGTTTAAAAAATTAAACGTCAACGAAGTCATCCTGCAAAACAAGCTTGAGGACCTGTTGACATCCTACCCCCATGTTTCGGGGGGCCAGGCCTACCTTTCGTCGGCTAGCAACACCGTGTTGCAGCACGCCGAAAAAGAACTGCGCGAATTTAAAGACGAATTTATCGCCGTCGAACATTTGTTGCTGGCCTTGCTGGCCTCGAAAGACAAAGTATCGAGCGTGCTGAAAGATGCCGGGCTGGAACGCTCGCCGCTCATCAAAGCTATTAAGGAATTGCGCGGGGGAGCCACGGTGACCGATCAGAATGCGGAAGCCAAATACAAGTCGCTCGAACGCTATTCCAAAAACCTGAACGATCTGGCCAAGAAGGGCAAGATCGACCCGGTGATTGGCCGCGACGAAGAAATTCGCCGTGTGTTGCAGATCCTTTCCCGGCGCACAAAGAACAACCCAATCCTGTTGGGAGAACCCGGTGTGGGCAAAACCGCTATCGTGGAAGGCATGGCCCAACGCATTGTTGACGGCGACGTGCCCGAAAACCTGAAAAGCAAAATTCTCGTGTCGCTCGACATGGGTTTACTGGTGGCCGGCGCGAAATACAAAGGCGAGTTTGAAGAACGTCTGAAGGCCGTCATCAAAGAAGTGACCGACGCACAAGGCGAGATCATCCTCTTCATCGACGAGATTCACACCCTCATTGGTGCAGGCGGTGGCGAAGGCGCGATGGACGCGGCCAACCTGTTGAAGCCGGCCCTGGCCCGTGGTGAGCTCCATGCCATTGGTGCCACCACGCTGAAAGAATATCAGAAGTACATCGAAAAAGACAAAGCCCTCGAACGCCGCTTTCAGGCGGTGATTGTGGACGAACCTTCTGTGGAAGATTCCATCTCGATCCTGCGCGGCATCAAGGACAAATATGAGCTGCACCATGGCGTGCGCATCAAAGACGACGCCGTGATTGCCTCGGTAGAGTTGTCGAGCCGCTACATCAGCGATCGCTTCCTGCCCGACAAAGCCATTGACCTGATGGACGAAGCGGCAGCAAAGCTCAGGCTGGAAATGGATTCGATGCCCGAAGAGCTCGACGAGCTGAATCGCAAGATCATGCAACTCGAAATTGAACGCGAAGCCATCCGCCGCGAAAAAGACAAAGACAAGGAACACTTGCTCAGCAAGGACATTGCCGAACTGTCGGAAGCGCGCAATTCGCTAAAAGCCAAATGGGAAAGCGAAAAGGAAGTGGTGCACGGCATCCAGAAAGAAAAAGAAACGATCGACAAACTGAAGCTGGAAGCCGACCAGGCCGAGAAGGCTGGCGACTACGGCAAGGTGGCCGAAATACGCTACGGAAAAATTACCGAAGCCGAGAAACGCCTCAACGACATTCAGGCGCAAATGAAAAACATGCAAGGCGAAAAATCCTTGTTGAAGGAAGAGGTAGACAGCGAAGACATCGCCGAAGTGGTGGCCAAGTGGACGGGCATCCCCGTTTCGAAAATGCTACAGAGCGAACGCGAAAAACTGCTGCACCTCGAAGCCGAGCTCGGCAAGCGCGTGGCCGGACAGGAAGAAGCTATCACCGCCTTGAGCGACGCTGTGCGACGCAGTCGTGCCGGATTGCAAGATCCGAAACGGCCCATCGGTTCGTTCATTTTCATGGGAACCACCGGCGTGGGCAAGACCGAGTTATCGAAGGCCCTGGCCGACTACCTCTTTAACGATGACACCGCCATGGTGCGCATCGACATGAGCGAATACCAGGAGCGCCACAGCGTGAGCCGCCTCATTGGCGCGCCTCCAGGCTATGTGGGCTACGATGAAGGCGGGCAACTGACGGAATCCGTGCGACGCAAACCCTATTCGGTGGTGTTGCTCGATGAAATTGAAAAAGCGCACCCCGACGTGTTCAACATTTTGTTGCAGGTTTTGGATGAAGGAAGGCTCACCGACAACAAAGGACGTGTGGCCAACTTCAAGAACACCATCATCATCATGACCACGAACATCGGCTCGCAGCTGATTCAGGAGAATTTTGAAAAGATCACGGACGAAAATTATTTCGACGTGCTCGAGAATACAAAAGACGAAGTGCTGACGTTGTTACGAAAGTCTGTGCGACCAGAGTTTGTGAACCGGATCGACGAGATCATCATGTTCCGCCCGCTGAGTCAGAAAGACATTCGCAAAATTGTCGACATCCAGGTGGAAGGCGTCCGCAAACGGTTGGACGAGGTGGGTGTGAAAATAGATATTTCAGACAGTGCCCGCGACAGGCTGGCCAAACTGGGCTTCGACCCGCAATATGGCGCACGGCCCCTCAAACGGGTGTTGCAGCGTGAATTGCTGAACGAGCTGTCTAAACAAATATTGGCCGGCAAGGTTCAAAAAGACTCGGTCATTTTTATTGACCTGAAAAATGAAACAGATTTCATTTTCGAGAACCTTGAAGAGGCTGAAGTTGTTAAGTAATTGGTTTAAGGATTGGTGATTCCCTCCCGGCTTCGGTCGGGTCGGATGTGTTGGTTGAGGGGTTTGGTTTGAAGCCCCGGGGTGGTTCCCGGGGCTTATTTTTTTCAGTGCATCAACAACACCTGCCCATATCGTTTTCCGTGATAGGCAATGTCAGTGCCGTCGAGATAATGTCCGTTCAGCACCCAGGTGTAGCTGCCCACCGGAAGCGCAGTTCCGTTTTTCATGCCGTTCCATCCCTGTTGAATGGCCTCATCAACACTGTTTGTACGGAAAACCTCCCGTCCACTCACATCATACACAGCAAGCTCCAGCGATTGAATGCCCGCGCCACGAACGCGAAACACATCGTTCACCTGGTCGTTGTTGGGTGAAAAAACAGTCGGCACAAAAATTTCCTGGATGGCATCTTCAATGGTCGCTTTGAAGGTATAGCGAGTTTCATCTATGCCACCGTTTGCCGTGCCTCCATTGTCCTTAATTATGATGTCAATATCGGTGCTGCCCGTGAGAAATGTGTTTGGCAAAAACTCAAGCGTCGCCTGCGTGCCCGATGAATAGTTGAGCGAAAAAGTATTGATCAGAGCCACATTGCCAAACGATGCCGTAGCGGACAGCGTTTGGCTTTGCTCATTGGGTGGCCCCGGCGAAAAACCTGTGATGATGATTTTGCGTGGACGGCTGTTCACCGGAATGATGAGCGACGCCACCGGATCAATCGTCGGCGCATCATTCACCGGCGCG
Organism: Chryseolinea lacunae; assembly: GCF_016735595.1. Taxonomy (GTDB): domain Bacteria; phylum Bacteroidota; class Bacteroidia; order Cytophagales; family Cyclobacteriaceae; genus Chryseolinea; species Chryseolinea lacunae. The sequence goes on along the minus strand of NZ_JAERRB010000004.1, from coordinate 451,364 downwards.
ATGATGATGGTGAGCGATGCTGTTGTTCCCGCGCTTTGCCCTCCTCCATCGTCTTCTATCGTCACGGTCATCGACGTGGTGCCGTTGGCATTGTGCGCGGGCGTAAAAGTGAGAAGTCCGTTGGCATCGATGGCCGGAGGGTGATGGAACAAGGCTGGGTCATAGCCGTTGACATGAAAGGAAACGCGTTGGGTTGATTCACCCGGGCCCGCTGACATGTTATCGGCCCACAACAATGACAAAGCGGGACTGTCTTCCAACACCGTCACATCAGTGCCCCCACGAAAGGTTGGCGGATCGTTGACCGGTGTGATCGTGATGTTGAAACTTTGTGATGCACTATTATGCTGCGCCGGAGTACCGCCGCCGTCGTCGACCGCATAGACCGTTACAACGGTTTGCCCAGACGCGTTTGGCGCTGGTGTGAACGTTAATGTTCCGGTGCCGTCTATTTGCGGACCCGCGGCAAACAGCGACGCGTCATAGTCCTGAACGATTTCAAAATGAACCGTCTGGCCAGGATCGCCGGCGTTGATGGCGGTGGCCCAATTCAACAGGCGTTGTGGCCCGCTGTCTTCAGGCACCGACACATCATTGCCCTTGGTGAAAGAGGGTGGCACATTGATTGGCCGCGCGAGGAATGTGAGCGCGAGACTGTGGTGCTCACTGGCAAACACCTTCATGACATGCGACAGCTGTGCCGGAATCGTGGTTTGTCCATAGGGATTCCTTCCCCAGGCGCGCACCGTGCCGTCGGCAAGTAGCGCCAGCGTGTGCACAAGCGCGGAACTGATTTGCCGTATTCCGGTGAGGCCGGCTGGAATCTGAAGCTGCCCATAGTCAATGGATTGATTTCCATAGCTCGATGCCGCCACTGATGCCGTGATCACGAAGCTCGAAAAATAGCCACAGGTGACGCTGCTGACGTCGCTCACTCCAGGAGGTAGGTCGAGTTGATTGAAGGCATTGTTGCCAAAGCCTATCGCCGCGCCGTTGCCTGCCAGTGCCAGCGTATGGATATACCCCTGGGAAACTTCTTTCACCAGCGGTGCCTGCGCGTAGGACGGGGAGCCTTGTCCCCAGCCCACCATCGTGCCGTTTGCCAACAACGCAACAGAAGGAAATCGCCCACCGCTTATGGCGATAACGTTCGACAATCCTGCGGGCACGGTAGATTGGCCCGAGGTGTTAAGGCCCCACGCCACCACAGTGCCGTCGGCCTTTAACGCCATCGTGCGGTTTTCGGAGGCGAACACTTCCTTCACGTTGGCAAGACCGGGCGGCACCTCCAACTGACGACTGGCATTGCTGCCCCAGCACGACACGGTGCCATCGGCAAGAAGCACAACCGTGTGCAGAGCCGTAGCCGACATGGAAATGACGTTTTCGCCCATCCCATCGGGCACCGTGCTTTGACCTTGGAGATTATTTCCCCATGCCCTCAGCCACCGGGTTGCCGTGGTCAGCGCGAGACTATGGCGTGCACCCGCTGCGATCGTGGCAACCGATGCCAGGCTCGCCGGCGGTGTTGCTTCGTTGTGCGTGTTGGTGCCGCGTGCCGTCACCGTGCCATTGGCGTGCAGGTATAGCGTGTGTTCTGCGCCGCAGGCCACGGCCTTCAGTTGCGAGAGTCCTGACGTGACAGTTTGCCCTTTGGCATTGTCGCCCCAGGCCACGGCCGTGCCATTGGCAAGCAAAACCACCGAGTGGCCGGCGCCAGCGTCAATAGCCCACACGTTATTCAAGCCTGCCGGCACCGCGCTTTGTCCTTTTGAATTCTCGCCCCACGCCACCACGGTTCCATCCAGCAACAGGGCCAGGGCATGACGACGACCGGCAGCAATGGCCTTCACGGCAGGCAGCACGGGCGGCAACATCGCGGCATCGCCCCAAACACGCACGGTGCCGTTGCTTAACAATGCCATGGCAAACGAATCGCCGGCCTTCACCGACAACACATTTTGCAATGCGGGCACCGCCTGCAAACTGCCCAGCGTGCGATCGCCCCACCCTACCAACGTGCCATCTTGCTGCAAGGCCCACGACTGATTGCCGGCCGCTGCAATGGCCGTGACAGGTTTGAGCGTTGGAATAGAAATCTGACCCAGATCATTTGCGCCCCACCCTTCCACCGTGCCGTCGGCGTGCAGGGCAAGCGTGTGGCGGTCGCCTGCAGCCAGCGCAGTGATGTCATAGAGACCTGTCGGGGCATTTCGTTGGCCGTCTGTGTTGTCGCCCCAGCTCTGGAACTGCTGCGCGCAGACGGTGGCCGATGGCAGTATAAAAATCAGGCAAAGCCAAACCAGTTTTTTTTTGAGCATCGTCGTCATAGCGATAGAATTTGGCCGCTAACCTACTGCGACAGACTGCAACGGGATTGCAGTTTTATTTTCAGTGAAAAGATTTTGTACTCCATCCCATGATCGGTTTGCCACACAACGCCATCGCGCTTCAAAACCCTACAACATCTTTCAACCGTTTGTCGATTCTAAATAACACCAATCATCCCTGCGCCGCGTTTTGACGAGCCTGAAAACTACTGCAAAATTCTTGCAGTGCGCGACGCTAGTCTTGCATCAAACCATGGCATTTATGTACTCAAAAAAAATCATCTCCACATTTTTCCAGCACGGCAGGCAGACGGCGCGTCGCCGGCATCCGTTTGTGATCGTCCTGTTGCTGCTGTTAAGTTTTTGCGCGAAAGAAAATGAAGTTCCTGTACCGGCTCTTCACATCACAAGCCTCTCGCCCACGCACGGACCGGCGGGCACACGGGTGACCGTTGCGGGATCAGGCTTTAGCACAATGCCGCTTTCGAATGTTGTCACCTTCAACGGCACCCCAGCCACGGTGACGTCAGCCACCGAAAACCAGCTGGTAGCGACCGTGCCTGCGACGGCGACCTCTGGTGTTGTGAATGTGACGGTCGACGGCAGAGAGGCCACGGGTCCCGTGTTTACGGTTGAGGCTGTGTTGGGCCCCGGGCCGGTCGTCACTAACATCACACCGCGTGCCGGCCCGGTTGGCACACAGGTGATTATCGCGGGAAGCGGGTTCGATACAAACGCGTCTCAAAATGCCGTCACGTTCAACGGCACAACGGCCACCATCACCCAGGCGTCGGCAACCGAACTGAAAACAACGGTGCCGACAGGCGCCACCACCGGCAACCTGGTTGTGACAACCGGTGGGAAAAATTCAGCGGGCATGCTCTTCACCGTCACGCCCACGCTGAGCATCACGTCGTTCGCGCCAACGTCGGGTGGTGCTGGCACGAAGGTGACGCTTCAAGGTTTAGGATTCAACATCACGCTGGCGGCCAATGTTGTTAAATTCAGTGGTGTTGTTGCCACGGTGGTGTCGGCCACGCCAACCATGCTGGAAGTTATCGTACCCAATGGCGCAACTACCGGACAACTAACGGTAGCGATAGACGGCACAGTGGCAGAAGGCGGTATCTTTATTGTGAACTCCACAACAGGAAGGATAACGGTGTCGACGGTGGCCGGTGATGGATTGATAAACACCTTGCGACCCGCGGGCCTTGCCTTTAATGTGAACGGCGACCTGCTGATTGCCGACCAGATCAACCATCGCATCATGAAATACAACAGCAGCGGCCTTTCGCTCTATGCCGGCAGCGGCGTGCGGGCGCAGACGGGACCGGTTGACGGGCCGTTTGCTTCGGCGCAGTTCAATGGCCCCACAGGCATCTCGGTAGATCGGGCAACGGGCTTCGTATATGTAGCGGAACAGATGAACAACGTGATCCGCAAAATTGATCCCACCGTTGTGCCCACCATGGTATCGACGTGGGCCGGCTTTTCGAACGGCACGCCGGGCACCAACAACGGCAGCGGCGCAGGCTTGCCGAACAGCGCAGCGGCAGGGTTCTTCTTTCCCACCGGCATTGTGAAATCGATCAACTTCGACGCGTGGTTCGTGACAGACTACATGACACACGTGATCCGCAGAATAGATGCGTCGGCACAAGTGACCACCTTTGCAGGAGAGGCGTCGCAGGGCGGCTCCGCCGATGGCCAGGGTTCCGCCGCACGCTTCAACTATCCGTCAGCATTGGCTGTCGACAACAGCAACAATCTTTATGTGGGCGATTGTTTCAATGGCACCATTCGCAAAATTGACCTCGACGGCAACGTGACCACGTTCGCCACCGGCGTAGGATTTGTTTATGGACTGGCGTGGGACGGCAAGGAAAGCCTGTATGCCACCAGCTTCACGCAGCATGTGATTTATAAAATTGACCTGGCCGGCAACAAGACCATCATCGCCGGCTCCATGGAAGGTTATGCCGATGGCGATGGGAGCACCGCCACGTTTAGTGAACCCTATGGCATTGTGGTAGACAAAGACGGGAATCTGCTGGTGAGCGATCAGAACAACGGGCGTATCCGAAAAATCACGTTTCACTAGTTCATTGTCATACAACCATTCACAAAGGGAGACGCTGCACAATCAGCGTTTCCCTTTTTGATTTTTCAGGGATTGTATTCGCCGCAGTCGGTTCGGCGCGTTCGGTTTAAAAAAACCAAACAGGCTCTAAGATTTTAAGGCCATGAAGCGATCTGACAAAACAATCGCCCAAGGAACGTTGAAACCCACTTACGAAATAATTCGTAAAAAGCTTTGAAGTCTGGCGACGGCGTTTTAACATTGTAGTACGAACAAATTCGTAATTATGAGCAATCCCCCTGTAAAACCAACGGAAAAAGAGCTTGAAATCCTGCAAATCGTGTGGGAAAAGGAGGCTGTATCCGTGAAAGACGTTCACGAAGCCCTGGGCGGCGACGATGCGAACGGCTACACCACCATTCTGAAACTGATGCAGATCATGCACGAAAAAGGATTGGTGACACGCCAAAAAAGCGGCAAGCTGCATCTCTATACAGCCGTGCCCTCGCTGGAAAACACACGGCAGCAAATGCTGGACAAGATGATCAACACCGTGTTTCAGGGTTCGGCTGCTCAGTTAGTGCTGAGTGCGCTGGGCACCAACACCTCTTCGAAAGAAGAGCTTCTGGAAATCAAAAAGTATCTCGAAAAACTGGAAGGAGGCGCATCATGAACACAATCCTCGAATTTGTGCAAGGCACGTGGGCGCAGGCGCTGGGTTTCACCGTGCTGCATTCTCTTTGGCAGGGGTTAATCATCTTCATGATGGTGGTGGGCATTTTGCGTTGTGTGCCCTCCCGGCTTTCGGGTTTGCGTTATAGCGTTGCCGGCGCGGGCATGGTGCTCATCTTCTGCTCTGCCGCGGTCACGTTCTTTCTATTGTACAGCCCTGTGCCTACTGTGAGAGAAGAACTTTTGTCAGGCATCGGGCAAACGGGTGAAGCTCCTACTTCTTTATTGGCGCAAGCGTCCTTCACGGACTGGCTCGCCACCGTGTCGAACTTTCTGCACAGCACGATTCCCTTTGTGGTGCTGGCGTGGGTGGCCGGGTCGATCTTGTTTCTGCTCCGCCTTTTTGGTGGATGGTGGTTCACGGCACGGTTGAAGCACACAGCCCTTCCGTTAACAAACACTTGGTCGTTTCGCATCGCCGAACTGGCCGGGCAATTTGAATTGAAGCGCGCCGTCACGTTAGCCGAGTCCGCCTTTATTCACGCGCCGGTGGTGATTGGTTATCTCAAGCCCATCATTCTCATTCCCACCGGCATGTGTGCAGGTCTTTCCACCGCGCAGCTCGAAAGCATTTTTATACACGAACTCATTCACATCCGCAGAAACGACTATCTGCTCAACCTGCTTCAATCTATCGTGGAAGCATTGTTCTTCTTCAACCCGTTTGCCTGGATGATATCGGGCATCCTGCGGCAGGAACGCGAACATTGCTGCGACGATGCCGTGGTGCTTCACCAGGGAAATGCCCTAGCGTATGCGCATGCGCTGGCATCTCTCGAAGAAGTGCGGCTGTCGCGGGCGGGCCTGGCGTTGTCGCTGGCGGAAAATAAAAACCAATTGTTGAACCGAATAAAACGCATCATGGAAAAGTCTGTAAAAAATTATTCCCTCCGCGAGCGCATGGCTCCGGCGGTGCTGCTGGTCATTGGCCTCATGTGTGCTTCGTGGCTCACGGTGCACACCTCACGCACAGAAAAAGATCTGACCCTCGATCATTCGGCCATCGCTCCCATCGCGATGGCTGCCGACACGGCGAAAAAGAAAAAACCATCGCACAAAGGACTGCGAAAAATCACTACCACACCAACCGTCACAACAGAGATGACGGAGGTGACCGAAGAAGTGGAAACGGCACCGGAGGTTGATCATGAAGAAATTGAAATCCACAACATGGATATGGAGGCCGCCATGGACGACATGGACATGGACTTTGACATCCACATTCCTCCCATACCGCTCATGCCCCCCATGCCCGACATGGAACCCATCGAACCTCTTGAGCCCGTCGCGCCCCTCCCGCCCATAAACTTTCAGTGGAACGACAACAAAGATTGGGGTGCCTTCAACGAAGCCTTCGAACAAAAATTCAAAGAGCAGTTTGGCGACTTCTACAGCAAGAACGGTGAGAAGATGAAGGCCATGATGGACGAGCTGGAAAAAAACATGAAAGAAAGTTGGGACACCGAAGCCTTTGCCCACAAAATGGAAGCCCTGGCCGAACGTCACGCCGATTTTGCCACACGTCAGGGAGAACGCATGGCCGCACAAGCCGAGCGCCAGGGAGCGGCAGTGCATAGCGAGGCCGAAAAACAAGCTGCTGTTGCCCGGCGGCAGGCCGAACGAACAAAGGCTCACGCCGAGCGACAAGCCGAATTATTCAGAGCACAATCCGAGAAGCATGTCGAGCTTGCCAAACGCCACGAAGAAATGGCCCGCAAACACCGCGACACCATGAACGCCATGAAAAAAGATCTGAAGGAAATGCTCGTGAAAGATGGCTACCTCGGCAAAGACGAAAACATCAACTCCATCGACTGGTCACACCCCGGCGATCTGAAGGTGAACGGAAAAACCGTGAAAGAATCAGACAAAAAGAAATACGAAGCCATTCATCAGAAATATTTCAACGGCGGCACCTTTCATTATTCCGAAAATTAGTATTAAGTATTGAGTCCTTAGTATTTAGTACTCAAGACTAAGGACTCAATACTTAATACTTTTTTAGATTCTCTCCACGCCAAGTCCCGGTTTGTCGGAACAGGTCATGTAGCCGTCTTTCAAAATAAATCCTCCTTTCACCACGTCGCGGGCCAGGTCGAGGCTGCCGTCGAGGTCGATGTATTTGGTGTTGGAGCAGGCAAACGCAGTGTGTAGCGCGGCCGTGATGCTCACGATGCTTTCGTCGTTGCAGCCCCAGAACAAGTCGATGTCTTCGTGCAGACCGATGTCGGCAATTTTCAAGGCCTGGCTCACGCCGCCGCATTTCATCAGCTTGATGTTGAAAATTTTTGCGGCCTTGGGTGGCTTCAGCAGTTCGATGGCATCGGCGGGTGTGATGAGCGATTCGTCGGCGGCCACTTTCTGGCGCACTTCCGACGGCAGGCTTTTCATTTCAGAAATTGCTTTCGCGGGCAACGGTTGTTCGATAAGTTCAACATCCAGGTCATAGGTGCGACCATAGAACTGAATGGTCTGCTCCACGGTATAGCCCTGGTTGGCGTCGATGCGGATAACGATGCCTGGACCAAATTTTTCGCGCAGCTTCATGATGCGCTCCACGTCTTCCATGAGGTCGCGGCCCAGCTTCACTTTCAGCACACGGAAGCCACGTTTGATATAGTCTTCGGCTTCTTTCAACGTCTCTTCCACGTTCTTGATACCAATGGTGTTTGACGTGGGCAGCTTCTTGATTTTTTGTCCCAGAAATTTCACGAGGGGCACATCCAGAAATTTGGTGAACACATCGTAGAGTGCAATATCGAGGGCGGCGCGGGCAGAAGGATTTTCCGGCAGGCGCTTCCACACTTCAAAGGTCAGCTGGTTGATTTCGCGGATGTCGCGACCGATGAGGAACTCGATGTTTTTTTCTTGCAAGGCATCGAGGCACTGATCGAGTGTTTCGCCCACAACGTATTCGCTGGGGTTTCCGGCGCCAATGCCGGTGAGGCCGTTGTCGAGGGTGATTTCAACAAACGCGTTCTTCACTTCGTCTACTGTTTTGAACGCGATGGTGTAGGGTTTGGTGTTGCCCAGGTCAACGCTCCATACTTTTATGTCTTTTATCTTCATCGGAAAAATTTCTCAGTGGTTTAGATTGATGATTATCGTTGTTCCGTGTGTTTTTTAGTCAGCGTGTGCGAGGCTTTTTTTGATCATGGCTTCAAACACGGGCACCAGGCTATCTACGCCGTCTTCGAGGGGAAGCACAGTGGGTATGTTCAGTTCGGCCTGATAATTTTTCGCCGATTCGCGCGCATCTTGTTCCGACATTTTTGCCGAGTTGATGGTGATGGCCACCGTGGGGGCACCATAGATTTTGATGAGCGCCACTTCATCTTTCAATGTGGGCAGGTAGGCCGGATAATATTCCATGTCCTTGTATTGTTTGCGCGCGGGGTTGTGCTGCAGCACCACGCCGTCGGCATCGGCCGACACAATCCACTCTGCGCCGGCGGGGCCGCTGGGGTTGCGCAGCGCCGATTGGCCTTCAATGAAAATGATGTCGGGTTTGGCTTCGTTATAGCACGTCACCACGGCATGTTCCATTTCGCCTGAAATAAAATCGTTGAGGGTGGAGTCGAACACAAAACCGTATTTGGCGCCCTGCATCCAGCCGGTTTGGCCGGTGTAGATCATCTCGGCTTTGTAGCCGGCTTTGCGCATGGCCTCTACGAGGAAGCGTGTGGTGGTGCGTTTGCCCAGGGCGCAGTCTGTGCCCAGCACGGCGATCTTGGGGCACTTTGCCTCTTTGATTTTGCCCGACCAGAAGTGAAGGTCTTTAAATTTTTTAGGCTTGCGCACGTCGATTATTTCCAGCCCTTTTTGTTGGGCCAGCGCGGCCAGTTCGGGGATGTCGGAAACGTATTCGTGCAAACCGTTCACAAGATGAAAGCCGTTTTGCAAGGCTTCTTTTAATTCGGCCCGCAGCGAATCGGGAATGACGCCGCCTTTGGTGGCCACGCCCACGATGCAATAGGTTGCTTTTTTGCCCGACTTCAGAAAATCTTCCAGGGTGGCATAGATGGGGATGTTTCTGTTTTTTCCATCGAGCACTTCGCCGGCGTCTTTGCCAAAACTTTTTGAATCGACAAAGCCCACAATATTGAAACGATCCGTGCCGCGGATCAGTCCATGGGCGGTTTTGGCATTGCTGCTGGCCAGGTATCCTCCTGTGATGACAATTGCATTACTTTTCTCCATGCGCTAAGTTTTGAAGGGTGAAAATTTCGGCTATTAAAGCGAGTTTTCAAACAAACACGCAGGCCGTGCATGGATTTATATCGGGTTTGTGAATGACCCGCCGCCAGCTGCGAACAAAACGGGAACACATGGCGCTGATGGGCGGCAAAATTATGCGAAGGGTCCATTCAATGGCCTGAATTTTGGTTAAATTTGGTTAAACCTCACGCCATGAAAACCCTGCTGCTTCTGATCGTATCCGTAGTGTACTGCGTGCATAGTCCAGCCCAATCCATCGTAGGCAAATGGCAGCTGGTGAAACAAAGCAATTGTGTGGAAGACGACCTTCCCGATCAGGACACCGACACGGATGCGCTGGTGGAAGACATGAAAGGCATGTCGTCGGCCGGTGGGCTGGCCCAGATCCTGGAATTCAAAAGCAACAACACGGGGCAGGAAAGCACCAAAATCATCAGTCGCAAAAAGGCCTATAACTCCAAGAGCTTCCTCTACAAATTCAACGGCGAGGGTCTTTACATCCTCGACAAAAAATCGCAAACCATCATCGAAGGCTTTTCTGTGGAAAAATTCGACGCCGACTCGCTCATCATCACCAACAGCAGCCGGGTGTGCGAGACCAAGATTTTTCTGCGGGTCAAATAGCGTCCGAAATTTGAGACTCCCCGAGTCGCCCCTACGTCCTTCATTTTCCCTACCTTTGCCGCATGGTAGAAACGACGGCCAAGCGTGATATTCGAAAGCTGAAGCTCGACGAGCTGAAGGCGTTTTTTGTGGAGCATGGAGAGAAGGCTTTTCGGGCACAGCAGGTCTATGAATGGCTGTGGAACAAGTCGGCCAAGGATTTTGACCAGATGACCAATTTGTCAATTGGCCTGCGCGACATGCTGAAAACGCATTTCACCATCAACCACATCAAGGTAGACCACATGCAGCGGAGCGCCGACGGCACCATCAAGAACGCCGTGACGCTGTTCGACGGCATGGTGGTGGAGTCGGTTTTGATCCCTACCGAAAAACGCATCACGGCCTGTGTTTCGTCGCAGGTGGGCTGCAGCCTGGCCTGTAAATTTTGTGCTACGGCTCGTCTCAAACGCCAGCGCAACCTCAGTCCCGACGAAATCTATGACCAGGTGGTGGCCATCAAGGAACAAGCCGAGCTGTTTTTTAACCGCCCCCTCACCAACATCGTGTTTATGGGCATGGGCGAACCGTTGCTGAACTATGCCAACGTGATGACGGCCATCGAAAAGATCACAGCACAAAAAGGCCTGAACATGGCATCGAAGCGCATCACCGTGAGCACCGTGGGCATTGCCAAAATGATCCAGAAAATGGCCGACGACGGTGTGAAGTTCAACCTGGCGGTGTCGCTGCACGCCGCGCTCGACAAAACGCGTTCGTCCATCATGCCCATCAACGACACCAATCCCCTCGACGAGTTGGGCGAATCGCTGCGCTATTGGTATGCCAAGACCAAACGCAAGGTCACCTACGAGTATGTGGTGTGGAGAGGCATTAACGACTCCGAAGAACATGCCCGGGCGTTGCTCAAATTCTGCAAGATCATTCCCTCCAAAGTAAACCTCATCGAATACAACCCCATCGACGACGGCGAGTTTCAGCAGGCTTCGGAAGACTCGCTGAACATGTATATGGACCTGCTGGAACGGAACGGCATCACTACCCGCATCCGCAAAAGCCGGGGCAAAGACATCGACGCCGCCTGCGGACAGCTGGCCAATAAAACTTAATGACCGTTTCGTGCATCCTAGTCCAGACAAAAAAACTTTCGGTTTCAAGAACGGGATAGGCATGATGCGCTGGAAAAAAATAGGATGGTTGGTGGGACTGCTGGTCTTAGTAGTAGGTTCAGGTTGGGCACAGACCGCGCCCCAAAAGCGAACGCGGGGCATTGTGGTAGACTCCATCGCCATGTCGGCCCTTGCCCGCGTGCACGTGGTGGTGAAGGGCAAACACCGGGGCACGCTCACCGACGCCAACGGCGTGTTCACGGTGGTGACCGCGCCTACCGACACCCTGGTGCTCTCGTACCTGGGTTATCGCACCGTCGAAATTCCGTTGTTGTTTGAAGAAGACGACATTCTCATCCGCATGGGCGAGCGTGTGAAGATGCTGAAGGAAATTACGGTGACCGGCGCGCGCATTGCCGAGAATGAAGTGACCCGCACCGAACATGCCAAGCCGCGCAAGATGACCACAGCCGACGCGTTCTCAAGTCCGTGGGAATATTTTTCGCGGGGCCAGAAAGAACGACGCAAGGTGGTGAAGCTCATCAACGAAAACGACCGCATCAAAACCTACATCCAGGTGATCAACGATGCCACGCTGCGGGAAACCATCATGCAGGAGCTGGAGATTTCGGAAACGGAGTATTACAGCACGCTGGCAAAATTTAACCAGCAAAGTCGCCCGGTGCTCTACTCGACCGATCCCGAAGAAATTGTGTCGTCGCTGCGATCTTTCTTTGAGCGCGCGTATCATTAGCGAACGCTCCGTCGTATAGGTAACTAAACCCCGTATGCATGAAAACCGCTCCCGCCTGGGTAGACCGCCAACGCTACCCGTTCACTTCGCGCTGGCTCACTATAGACGATAACGAACTTCACTACATCGACGAAGGCAAAGGCGATGTGATTTTGTTTGTGCACGGCACGCCGGAATGGTCGTTTGCCTATCGCGACGTGGTGAAGGCACTGCGCGATAGTTTTCGCTGTGTGGCCATCGACCTGCTGGGGTTTGGTTTGTCTGACAAGGCGCCGGGCGAGTTCTATACGTGCGCCGCGCACTCCCAACGCTTGGAGAAATTCATACAACAACTCGACCTCAAAAACATCACCATCGTGGCCAACGACTTTGGAGGAAGCATTGCCATGCGCTATGTGCTGGACCATCCCGAAAACATTAACCGGATTGTTCTCTCCAACACGTGGATGCGTTCGCTGAAAAACGAACCACACTATGCACGGCCTGCGCGATTGATCCGTACGTTGCTGGGGAAATTTCTGTATGTCACGCTCAACGCACCCGTCAACACCATTATGCCGGCCGCCTATGGCGACAAGAAAAAACTCACGAAACAAAATCATCAGCACTACAAACATGCTTTGCCACGCGGAAGCCGCAAAGGCCCATATGGTTTCGGACTGGAGATGTCGCACGCTAACGAATGGTGGCAGGGCTTGTGGGAACGGCTTGATACCGTGCGCGACAAACCGTTTTTATTCTTTTGGGGAATGAAAGATTCGTTTGTGTTGCCTGCTGAATTGAATCACTGGAAATTGAAGTTGCCCTATGCACAGTATATCGCCTTCGACGATGCCGGGCATTTTGTGCAGGAAGAAAAACCGGAAGCGATGGCCGCCGGCATTCGCACGTTTTTAACGACTCGATAATTTTATAACACGCCTTTAACTACGAGGCGTGTTATTTTTTACTGGCGTGAAAGAGCTTGTCTTTTTCTTCTTTGGTGAGGCTTTCATAGCCGCCATCAGAAATTTTATCGAGTATGGCATCTATTTCCGCCTGAGAGATGTTGGAGCCTTTCGTCGCCTTGCGCGCCGCCGATGACGCTTCCTTGCGGTAGGTCACTTTAACGTTTTGCCTGGGCGCCAGTAATTTTTTCACACTTTGAATGATGAAGGTGACCCAGCCCCCCAGGTTATTCCCGCTCTGCAATTGCTTGATGTAGACAAAGCCCATGAGCGCGCCTCCAAGGTGTGCAAGGTTGCCACCGGCGTTGGCCTGGGTTGTGCCGAGGAATGACAACACAACATAGAAGCCCGCAATGTATTTGATGCGCACCGGCCCCAGAAACAACATGAAAAATGTGTAGTCGGGCAACAGCGTCGCCACGCCCACCACAATGGCGTAGATGGCGGCCGAGGCGCCAACCATATACGACGACATGCCGTGTGTTCTTTCGATATAAAATGGCACGGTGTTGAACATCACCAGATAGATCAACGCACCGGCAAGTCCACCCATAACATACAGCGCAATCATCTTGTCGCTGCCCAGATACTCCACGAAGAGGCTGCCGAACCAATACAACGCCAGCATGTTGAACAGGATGTGCATAACATCCAGCCGGCCATGCGCAAACATATACGTCACCAACGTCCAGGGACGTACAAGCAATTCCGGAAGGGCAGAAGGAATGGCAAACTGCCTCTCAATAAAATCACCAAACCACGACGCGCCCGACAGATCGCTGACCACGAAGATGACGGACATGGCCAAAAAAATCACCACGTTAATGATGATCATCTGCACGTGTGCATTGTTGTAGCGGTGAAATGCGTTTTTAAAGTCTTCGAACATATAAGCCTCTGTTCCTAGTAATTTCCTCCTTCACGTTTCCACGCAGTGACGAGGAAGTATGCAAAAACAACTCCTCCCAAGTGGGCAAAGTGCGCCGTGTTACCGCTTGGATCCATCATATAATTCAACGCTCCTAGTATAAACACCAGATATTTTGCTTTGACAGGTATGGGGGGAATCAGCAGTTGCACTTCCATGTTGGGAAACATCATGCCGAAGCCCATCAAAATGCCGTAGATAGCGCCCGAGGCCCCCACCATTCTGCTGAATGATCCCAGCCCCAGAAACTGGTCTATAAAAATATTAAATATACCGGCACCGATGCCACAGACGAGGTAGAATATCGTGAAGCGTTTTGTGCCCCAATAGGTTTCGAGAATGGGACCCATGAAGGCAAGGCTCAGCATGTTGAAAAAGATGTGCATGAAGCCGCCGTGCACAAACATATACGTGAAAAGCTGGTAGGGCTTAAAACAATCTGTTTTCACGTTGAACAACGAGAGGTAAGCGTGAATCAGGTCGTCGGAACCAGCGCCGGGCATGCCGAAACAGTAGCCGATGTCAACTTGCGGCATAATGCTTCCCGCGAGGAAGGCGGCCACAAACACAATGACGTTGATCATGATTAAACTTCGTACAACCGGCGTAAGTCTCAGCATAAGGGTGGTTTAATTACTAACTCTATAGTCTATCGAAAGTAAGCTTCTATTTTATTCAACTCAAAAATAAAAAATGTGGGCTTCCCGTCCGGCGCATAGTTGGGCGTGGTGCACACAAACAAATTGTCGATCAGGGCCTGCATTTCCTCGCGTGCCATCACCTGTCCGCTTTTGAGGGCGGCGCGGCGGGCCAGGGCGCGGGCCAGGTTTTCGCGCAATGGCAGGGAAAGTTCGGATTGGTTGATCTTGAACTGCTCGATGAGCCCTTCAAACAATTCCTTTTCGCGGCTGGCCGGAATATTACCGGGCACACCGTTCACCAGCAAGGTGTTTTTGCCAAACACTTCGATGCGGAAGCCCAACGCCTCTATTTCCTGTTGCATCTCCAGCACCAGGGCAAAGTCGGCGGCGTTGAACGTGATGGCCTGAGGGAACAGGCTCTGCTGGCTTTGCGCCGATTTGTTTTTGGCCTGCGCCAGAAACTTTTCGTACAAAATGCGCTCGTGTGCCGCCTGTTGATCCACCACCATCATCCCCGATTTCACCTGTTTAACGATATAGCGGTTATGAAGTTGGAAACATGTTTTTTGTTCCTGCGCGGCGTCTGGCCCCTGGTTTAGGGCGCTCTCGAAACGCAGGGTTTGCACGGGCGGTTGCTCCGCCGGCACCGTGAACCGCGGCGTGGGCGCGTCGCCTTCGTAGATTTTTTCCCAATTCTCTTTGTTGCCGCGGTGCAGGGCCGTGCTGAACCGTTCTTCGAAATATACTTCCCGCGATTGCGTGGGGTCGCCCGAGAGTTTGGAGATGATGTTCACATCGGCATCGAAGTCGATGGCGGGCATGAGGTTATGGGCGCCCAGGGCCTGGCGCGCAGCCGACAGCACCACCGCATAGACCGCCCGTTCGTCGTCGAACTTGATTTCGGTTTTGGTGGGGTGCACGTTCACGTCGATGTGTTTGGGATCGATCTCGATGAAGAGCACATAGAACGGAAACGTGTTTTCGGGGAGCAGCCCTTCGTAGGCACTCATCACGGCGTGGTTGAGGTAGGCGCTGCGGATGAATCGTTTGTTAACAAACAAAAATTGCTCGCCGCGTTTTTTCTTGGCCGAATGGGGTTTGCCCAGATAGCCGGTCATTTTCACCAGTGCCGTTTCTTCCTGACAGGCGGCCAGTTGTTCCTGGTAGGATTTGCCAAAGATGCTGACGATGCGTTGACTCAGCTTGCCGGGGTGCAGGTCGTATTCGATCGTGTCGGTTTCGATGAGCTGAAACGCCACGTCGGGATGGGCCAACGCCAGCCGCTGAAACTCGTCCACGATGTGTTGGTACTCGTTTGCGTTCGACTTCAGAAAATTCCGACGCGCGGGAATGTTATAGAAAAGATTTTTTACGCTGATGCTCGTGCCCTTGTCGCAGGCCACGGGTTCCTGACGTTTCACGTCCGAGCCTTCCACTACCAGCAGCGTGCCCAGTTCCTGTTCGGCTGGGCGCGTCTTCAGCTCCATCTGCGACACGGCCGCCAGCGACGCAAGGGCTTCGCCGCGGAACCCCATGGTGTGGAGGGTGAAGAGGTCTTCGGCCGAGCGGATCTTGGAGGTGGCGTGCCGTTCGAGGCTCATGCGTGCATCGGTCTCCGACATGCCCTTGCCATCGTCGATCACCTGGAGCAGGGTTTTGCCCGCTTCCTTCAGGATGAGTTTGATGTGGGTGGCGTCGGCGTCGATGGAGTTTTCCATCAGCTCTTTCACTGCCGACGCCGGTCGCTGCACCACCTCGCCGGCGGCAATCTGGTTGGCGATGGAGTCGGGCAAAAGCTGGATGATGTCAGGCATGCAATGAATATAGGGGTAACCGGTCACAAAAATGTGGCATTCCGGTTGTATTCTAAAGACAAATGTGAAAGAACATTCGCGGCTTGCGCGGAGTTATTTAAGGGTCGGGCGATATCGAAAAATGTGATCGAGCGTTAGTCACCGATGACGTCCATTGACCGGGCAGGTCCTGCGTTCGTCTTGCCGTTCAACATCTTCGGTGACCGGAATGTTTAAATAGCCCTTTCAATTCGCTAATTTTATAGGCTGGAGCTTTACACAATTTTTTTCGAACCTTTTCATTTTTAACCTGAAGGCCTGATGGTAAAGAAAGTTTTCCTCTCATTTCTATTCCTCGGCTGCGGACTTGCCGTGGCTCATGCACAAACGCGAAAAAATCATTGGGTCGACAGCGTGTTCCACGCATTGACCGTGGAAGAAAAGATCGGTCAGCTGTTCATGGTGACCGTGCCCCCCAACGCCAACAAAGACGAGCTTCACGCCGTGAACGACGCCATCGAAAACCATGATGTGGGCGGCGTGATTTTTCAATACGAAACCCCCACGCATCAGGCGCAAGCCACCAACAGCTTTCAAGCCGCATCGCGCATCCCGCTGTTTATTGGCCAGGACGCCGAGTGGGGACTGGGCCAATCGGTCGACAGCACGCTGAGCCTGCCGCGACCGTTGGTGTTGGGTGCCATCAAAAACGATTCGATGGTTTACCTGGCCGGCCGGGAAGTGGCGCGACAGATGAAAGTGTTGGGTGTGAATTTAAATTTTGGTCCCACAGCCGACGTGAGCAGCAACCCGCAAGATCCACTGGTGAGCTACCGGTCATTTGGTGAAGACAAGGTGAATGTTGCCGCGAAGGCCACCGCGTTTATGCGTGGCTTGCAGGACCACGGTGTGCTGGCCTGCGCCAAACATTTCACCGTGAAAGGGCTGACCGTGCTGGATGTGAAGAATGACATTCCCACTATCAAACCCACACTCGACTCGGTGAAGGCCTATCCCTATATAAAACTCTTCGAAAGCAACCTGGCGGGTGTGATGCCCGCGGCCTCCACGTTTCCGTTGTTTTATGAAAGTAAAAACCTGGCCCGCAAAAACAACTTCGACGCCTCCACCCTTTCGCTGTTTTTTACGGGCGAGTGGCTGAAAGGCAAACTGAACTTCAACGGCCTTGTGTTTGTGGATCTGCACCAGGTGAAAACGGTGACGGAGAAAATACGCACCGGCGAAGCAGAGATGTTTGCCTTCCAGGCGGGCAACGACATTCTGATTGGCTCCGAACAAATCGGGCCGGCTATACGCAAAATCAAAAAACTGGTGAAGGGCAACGATGCGTATGAAAGCCAGCTTGACAAAACCGTAAAGAAAATTCTGGCTTTTAAATATGACGCCGGTCTCGCCAAACGCAAACCGGTGATCGCCGACAACCTCGTGGCCCGCCTCAACGGATCGTCGGCCAAGCTGATGAATCAGAAGTTGTATGAAGCGGCCATCACCGTGGTGAACAACACAAACCAGGTGTTGCCCCTGAAGGTGGTCGACAACAAACACTTTGCCTACATCTCGAGCCAGGCCGAAGAACCGAACAAAGAATTTTTTAATGTACTGAGCAAATACGCCAACGCATCCTATTTCACGCTCGACGAAAAGAGCGATCTGATGGAACTGTCGGATGGACTGCACGACCAGGAAGTGATTGTGGTGGGCATCTTTCCGCAGACTACCACGGCCGTGATTGACCGCTTAACACAATTATTGAAGTTGCTGACGCCGGCCCGCGAAGTGATTTATTGTGACTTTGGCAACGAGTCGTTTCTGAAAACGGCGGGCAACTATCCCACCGTGATCACAGCCTATGCCAACACACCGGAGACCTTGCGCGCGGTGCCCCAGATCATTTTCGGCGCGTTGCCGGCACAGGGACATTTGCCCTTCACCGCCGCGCCCCAACTCCGCTCCGGACAAGGCCACACTTTTGCCTCGCTGAAACGTCTCTCATATTCCATTCCCGAAGACGCGGGCATGGACGGCCGCCTGCTGCCCAAGATCGACAGCATCGTGAGCGAAGCCATACGCATGAACGCCACACCCGGCTGCCAGGTGCTGGTGGCCCGTCACGGCAAAGTTATCTACGACAAAAATTTCGGTGCCCTCACCTACGACAAAACCTCGCCCGTATCCAGCGAAACCATCTACGACCTGGCCTCGCTCACAAAGGTGAGTGCCACGCTGCAGGCCGTGATGTTTATGTATGAACACGGCAAGATCGACCTGCATAAAAAAATATCGTTCTACCTGCCCGAGCTGAAGAACACCAACAAGAAAGACATCACCTTGCTGGAAATCCTGACACACCAGGCCGGCCTCACACCCTTTGTGCCCATGTGGAACGAGACGGTGAAAGACACCACCTTCCTCCCGCTCTACTATAGCCGCAAGCGCGACGCACATTATCCGTTGCAGGTGTCGGGCAACCTCTATGCAGCGCCCAACATCCGCGACTCGGTGTGGTCGTGGATTGCCAAGTCGAAATTGGTGGAGCGGCCTGCACGCACACCCTTTGCCTATAAGTATAGCGACCTGGGATTTCTGATGCTGCAACGCCTGGCCGAACGGTTGCTGAACCAGCCGCTGGACGAATTCCTGCATCAGAATTTGTATGAGCCCCTGGGCGCCTACACCACGGGTTATCTTCCGCTGAGCCGCTTCCCGCTGCAAAGCATTGCGCCCACGGAAGACGACAAGATTTACAGGAAGACGCGCATCGCGGGCACCGTTCACGACGAACGGGCGGCCATGATGGGCGGTGTGGCGGGCCACGCAGGACTTTTCAGCAACGCCACCGACCTGGCCAAACTGGGCCAGATGCTTTTGCAGGAAGGCGAATATGGCGGCCTGCGCTATTACCGGAAGTCGACCGTTCAGACGTTCACGGCCAAGCAGTTCGACAAGAGCAGGCGTGGATTGGGATGGGACAAGCCTGTGCAAAGCGACTGGAACAGTCCTACGTCGCTGAAAGCCTCACCCAAAACCTTTGGCCACACGGGTTTCACGGGCACGTGCATGTGGGTGGACCCCGAGTTTGACCTGGTTTATATTTTTCTGTCGAACCGGGTGTATCCCGACCGGAGCAATAAACTTAATAATGCCAATATACGTTCTCGCATACAAGACGTGGTTTACGACGCGATTTTCGCCTATTGTGGCGAGGCTCCCGACGACGACAAGGAACCCGAACAGGACGTTATGAGCAGCCGCCGGTAGCAATAAATGTGTGCAGGATTCGTCTCACTCCGTAGTTTTGTAGTCTCACAACGCGTCTCACACACTCACACCCACTGCCCTGTGGCAGCCTGAACACAAACTACTACCAACGAACCCGAACATGAATATTGGAATTGTCTGCTATCCCACCTTTGGCGGAAGCGGTGTTGTTGCTACCGAACTTGGCAAAGCACTGGCACAAGAAGATCATAAAGTTCACTTCATCACCTATTCGCAACCACCCCGCCTGGATTTTCTGAACGAAAATCTGTTTTATCACGAGGTGGATTTTCACTCCTACCCGCTGTTCGATTTCCCGCCCTACGAGTTGGCGTTGGCCAGCAAGATGGTGAGCGTGGTGAAAAACGAAAAGCTTGATTTGTTGCATGTGCACTATGCCATCCCTCACGCGTCGGCGGCCTACATGGCCAAACAAATTTTGAAGACGCAGGGCATCATCATTCCCGTGGTCACCACGCTTCACGGCACCGACATCACGCTGGTGGGCAAGGATGCATCCTATGAGCCGGTGGTCACCTTCAGCATCAACCAGTCAGACGGTGTGACGGCCGTGTCGGAAGACCTGCGGAAAGAAACCTATCACTCCTTTCAGATCACCAACGAAATCGAAGTGATTCCCAACTTCATCGACCTGGAGAAATTCAAGAAACAGAAGAAAGATCACTTCAAAAAAGCCATCTGTCCCAACGGCGAAGTGCTGGTGGTGCACACGTCGAACTTCCGCAAGGTGAAGCGTGTGGGCGATGTGATAAAAATATTTGCCGACATCCACGCCGAAGTGCCCGCAAAGTTGTTAATGATTGGAGACGGTCCTGAACGAAGCAAGGCCGAGACCATGTGCCGTGAGCTGAACATCCATCAGGATGTGCGGTTTCTCGGAAAGCTAGAAGCGGTAGAAGAAGTATTGTCCGTAGCCGACCTGTTCCTGATGCCCTCTGAAAAAGAGAGCTTTGGGTTGGCGGCGCTGGAGGCGATGGCATGTGAAGTGCCGGTGATTTCTTCCGACACAGGAGGATTGCCCGAACTGAATGTGCAGGGAGTGACCGGGTTTATGAGCCCGGTGGGTGATGTGGAGGACATGTCGAAAAAGGCATTATTCGTATTGGATAAAAATAACTTGCCCACCTTTAAAGAGAACGCTCTGAAACGCGCCAAGGAGTTCGACATTAGCCAGATTTTACCGCTGTATGAGGGTTATTATCAACGGGTCATGGAAAAAACTGCATCAAAAGCAGCGCTGTGACCGTATAAACTCTTGAGTTACAAAAAATCTGTTTCTAAATTCGTGACAACCATGCAATCGGATGTAATGGAGCAAAACGTTAAACCGAAGAACCAAGGCACAAAACAATTATTCAAAAGCCCTGTGCTGGAAAAACTTTCCCGCACACACATCGCGGTTCCGCTTATTATTTTCTTTTCCTATTCCATCGCCCTGCTCTACTGGAGTGTGACCCACACATCGCTTTCGGTGTTTCAAACATCGCTCCTGTTTTTCCTGGGCGTGGTCGCGTTTTCGTGGGTGGAGTACAATGTGCACCGTCACCTTTTCCACATGTCGACCTATACTAAACTGCGTGAGAAGGCGCAGTATATCATGCACGGTGTGCATCACGAATTTCCAAAAGATAAAGACCGCCTGGCCATGCCTCCATTGTTGAGTGTGACCATATCGACAGTGCTCTTGCTTTTGTTGCGCGTGGTGTTGGGAGACTTCACGTTTGCTTTCCTGCCCGGATTTTTGGTGGGGTATGCGGGCTACCTGGCCGTGCACTATGTGGTGCATGCACATCAGCCGCCAAAGAATTTTTTCCGGAAACTCTGGATCAATCACAGCATGCATCACTACAAGCATGGCGACATCATCTTTGGTGTGTCGTCGCCGTTCTGGGATTATATCTATGGAACCATGAAAGAAAAGAAAGCGTCGAACTAACGAATTTCATAAAAAAGTAAAAAGCCGCTCCGGAAACCCGTTGCGGCTTTTTTATTTAGCTCAGGTTAATGAGTCGCTTCTAGATACGGTTTTGTTTCACCGTGGTGGTTTTGGCCGGAGCCTTGGTATAGGTCGGGCAGGTGTACTCAGAACAAGCAGCCAGCATGACGGTGGCGGCTAAGATTAAAACAGCTACAGACTTTTTCATGGGATTTTTGTTTGTTTGTCGAACAAAATTAGCACACACCGATTATTCCGGAATTTTCTTTTTCTCCAAATCCTTACATGGGACTTTAAACTTTTTAGAAATTAAGTTTTGCAGGCGAAACAGATTTCAGAAATTAATGGTTTAGTGAGGTATACACGCTTTCCCAGATGCTAGGATACAGATTTTCGAACTACACACCACCCCAGGGCCAGAACAGCAGCGATTTCGACAAACTGCTCAAGGTCTTCATGCAATTGATACTAATCACCTCTGGTAACGTTTCCGAGGCCCTGCAATGGCTCACAGAGGTAGATCGCCAATATGGCCTCACCAGCGACCAATATGGCATCGGAAACTTCATTGAAGACATGAAGCGCAGCGGCTACATCACCGACGAGGGCCCCAAGGGCGAGTTCAAGCTGAAGGCCAAAAGCGAGCAAAACCTGCGGCAGTCGGCCCTGGAAGAGATCTTCGGAAAGCTGAAAAAGTCCAAATCGGGCGATCATAATACACACCACAGCGGCCGCGGCGACGAGCAAACCACGGAACACCGCGACTACGAATTTGGCGACACCCTCGACCAGATTTCGGCCACCGACTCGCTGCGCAATGCCCAGATCAACCACGGCCTCGACAACTTCTTCATGACCGAACAAGATCTGGAAGTGACGGAGAGCGAATACAAAACGCAGACCTCAACGGTGCTGATGATCGACATCTCGCACTCCATGATTCTGTATGGCGAAGACCGCATCACCCCCGCCAAAAAAGTGGCGATGGCCCTGGCCGAACTCATCACCAAAAAATATCCAAAAGACACCCTCGACATTTTGGTGTTTGGCGACGACGCGTGGCAGATTGAAATCAAAGACCTGCCCTATCTGCAAGTGGGCCCCTATCACACCAACACCGTGGCCGGCCTCGAACTGGCCATGGACATTTTGCGCCGCCGCAAAAACACCAACAAACAAATCTTTATGATCACCGACGGCAAACCGACGTGCATCAAACAAGGCATTAAATATTACAAGAACGCGTTTGGCCTCGATCAGAAAATTTTGAGCAAGACCCTCAATCTCGCAGGCCAGCTGCGCAAACTGAAAGTTCCCGTTACCACCTTCATGATTGCCACCGATCCTTACCTCAAATCTTTTGTGCGCGATTTTACAAAAGCCAACAACGGCAATGCCTACTACAGCAGCCTCGAAGGACTTGGCAACCTGGTGTTCGAAGACTTCAAGCGGAACAGAACAAAAAATTTATAACCGACAACGACGTTGCCGCACGCCGGCAATCTAATTAAACATCAAACCACACGAATGGATCACTCACGCATTACCACCCTGGGCCAGCTGAAGCAGGCCGGCTACACCTCGCGAACCATTAAAGAAGAACTGCGCGAAAACCTCATCGCGCGACTGCGAAAAAAAGAAACCGTGTTCGCCGGCATCTGGGGCTATGAAGAAACGGTTATCCCTGACCTGGAGCGGGCCATACTGGCGGGACACGACGTGAACCTGCTGGGCTTGCGCGGCCAGGCTAAAACACGACTGGCGCGACTGATGGTGCACCTGCTCGACGAATATGTTCCCGTGATTGAAGGCTCTGAACTGAACGACGATCCGCTGGCGCCATTTTCGCGCTTTGGTGTTGACAAGGTGAAAGAACTTGGCGACAACACCCCCGTGACATGGCTTCACCGCGACGAACGTTATTCCGAAAAACTGGCCACCCCCGATGTGTCCATTGCCGACCTCATTGGCGATGTGGATCCTATCAAGGCGGCCACGCTGAAGCTTCCGTATTCTGACGAACGTGTGATTCACTTCGGCCTCATTCCCCGCTCCAACCGGAGCATCTTTGTGATAAACGAGTTACCCGATTTGCAGGCACGCATTCAGGTAGCGCTCTTCAACATCCTGCAAGAAGGCGACATCCAGATTCGTGGCTTCAAACTGCGCATGCCGCTCGACATCCAGTTTGTGTTCACGGCCAACCCCGAAGACTATACCAACCGCGGCAGCATTGTGACGCCGTTGAAAGATCGCATCGACAGCCAGATCATCACGCACTATCCTAAAACACTCGACATCGGCAAGCGCATCACCCAACAGGAAGCACGCCTCAAGGCCGTGCAACGCGAAACCGTTTCGGTGAACGAGATCGCGAAAGACCTGGTGGAGCAGATTGCCTTCGAAGCCCGCAAGAGCGAATATGTTGACGCGAAGAGCGGTGTGTCTGCACGCCTCACCATCTCGGCCTATGAGAATCTGGTGGCCGCGGCCGAACGCAGAAGCATCATCAACAACGAGAAGCACGTGCACATCCGCATCTCCGATTTCATTGGAGTGGTGCCGGCCATCACGGGCAAGGTAGAACTGGTCTATGAAGGCGAACAGGAAGGCCCCGGCATTGTGGCCCAGAACCTGGTGGGCAAAGCCTTGCGCTCACAGTTTCTCAACTATTTTCCCGACCCCGACAAATACCGGAAACAAAAAGAGAAGAGTCCCTATAAAAAAATTGCCAACTGGTTTGGCGACGGCAACACGGTTGACTTGCTGCACGACAGCTCGCAAGCCGACTTCGAACAAAAGCTGAAGGCCATCCCAGGTCTGCTCGATCTGGTGAATGAGTTTCACAAAGATCAGGATGCCGTGCTGAAACTATTCCTTATGGAATTTGCCCTTCACGGCCTGGCTGAATACAGCCTCATCAGCAAACACAACCTCACGGCGGGCTTGCAATTTAAAGACCTGCTCAGCAGCATGTTCACGTTGCCACGGCCGGGTCAGGAAGAAGATGAAGACGACGACGAAGCATCGGGAGGAAAATTTTAGTCGGTTGCGACTGAAACTTCGTGCGCCACTATTTTTTTGAGATGGCGCTTTCTTTAACTCCTGTTGGATTTCGTAATTTTAAAACATTGAGGCAGCATCATTCCAACGTTCGGGATGGTGCTGCTTTTGGATATGGGCAGCCGCCGTGGCACGACGATACATCGCGTTGGCCTTGCCAAACACATCCCCGACACTTTAAAAATTTCAATCAAGCATGAACAAGCCGACGGAATCGATCTCCTATCAGCCCCGGCAGGTTCAGCTTCTGCAGCAGCTTGTGCGGAAGGGCGAAGGTGCGCGTCTGGAGTTTAAGCGCAAGGCGTCGAACCCGGAAAAAATTGCCCGCGAAATGATTGCTTTCGCCAACACCGACGGCGGCACGTTGCTGGTGGGCATTGGCGACGACGGCAGCATTCCGGGATTGAAGTATCCGGAAGACGATGCACACGTGGTGAACGAAATTCTCAAACGCGTGCGGCCCGCCCTTCCGCTCACCGAAACTTTTATTGCTCTCGGTCACAACCGGACCGTGATTCAATACGACATCCAAAAAAGCGAACAGAAGCCCCACCATTTTCTGAACACCAACCAGGTGAAGGAATCGTTTGTGCGCGTGGAAGACAAAAGCATAAAGGCCAGCCGTGAAGTACGCGAAATCATCAGGCGCCAGCAAAAGCAGAAAGACATACAGTTCCGTTATGGCGAGCACGAACAGTTCCTCATGAAGTATCTGGACGAACACAAACACATTACACTGAAAGAGTTTGTGTCGCTCACGGGTATGAAACGTTTCTATGCATCAAAAAAATTAGTACTGCTGGTGTTGGCCGATGTGCTGCGCGTGTCGCCTCACGAGAAGGGAGATGTGTATTCGATTGCGTATCGAAAAGTTTCGTAAAAATCTTTTTTCAAAAGTAACGCGCATTTCATTTCCATTCATTACATTTCGTAAACCAAGTTCTTTGTTCGCATGGCCAAGACCAAAAAGGAAAAAAAGATCTTCGTACTC
Source organism: Chryseolinea lacunae (assembly GCF_016735595.1). Taxonomy (GTDB): domain Bacteria; phylum Bacteroidota; class Bacteroidia; order Cytophagales; family Cyclobacteriaceae; genus Chryseolinea; species Chryseolinea lacunae. The sequence goes on along the minus strand of NZ_JAERRB010000004.1, from coordinate 425,915 downwards.
GATACTTCTGTCATTATATACGAGCACAACTCCATCCTTAATTTCGACGAACATGATGTGGGCATCCCCATCACCGTGCTGGAAGAACTCGACAACTTCAAGAAAGGCAACGACACCAAAAATTTTGAAGCCCGCGAATTTATCCGCCTGATCGACAAGCTGGCGAAAGGCCAGATGCTTCACAACTGGAACCCGATCAACGGCAAAGGCAAAGGCGTGTTCAAAGTGTTGATGGACACCAACAGCAGTGTAGACGCCAACAAGATCTTCAACGAAAACAAAGCCGACCACCGCATCCTCAACTCAGCCCTGCAACTTCAGAAGGAATCGCGTGGCCGCAACGTCATTCTGGTATCGAAGGATGTGAACCTGCGGCTCAAGGCAAAGGCGCTGGGTCTGCAGTCGGAAGACTACACCACCGGCAAGGTTCAAAACATCTCTTCGCTCTATTCGGGAAAAACCATCATCGAAGACGCCGACTCCAACATGATCAACTTGTTGTATGAGAAGGGGTATTGTCCTCCCGGCGATTTGCTGGGCAAGCTGGCGCCGGTGAAGAACCACTACTATATTCTGAAGAGCGGAAAGAAGTCGGCCCTCGCCTACTACAATCCGCTGAACCAGATGCTGGAGCATGTGGAGAAACGATCGGTCTATGGTGTGAAGCCGCGCAACGCCGAGCAGACCTTCGCGATACACGCAGCCCTGAAGCCGGAAATCAAACTGGTGTCTATTCAGGGTGTGGCCGGAACAGGCAAAACGCTGCTCGCCCTCGCGGCTGCGCTCGAACAAAAGAAAGAATACAAACAGATATACCTGGCGCGTCCCATCGTGCCGCTCAGCAACAAAGACATCGGCTATCTTCCCGGCGACATCAAGTCGAAAGTGAATCCCTATATGGAGCCGCTGTGGGACAACCTCAAGTTCATACAGAACCAATATCACGAAACCGATAAGGAATATGCGCGCATCACCGAAATGGTGAACCAGGAAAAGTTGATGATCACGCCACTGGCATACATCCGCGGCCGCAGTTTGTCGAACATCTGTTTCATCGTGGACGAAGCGCAGAACCTGACGCCGCACGAGGTGAAGACCATCATTACCCGCGCCGGCGAAAACACAAAAATCATTTTCACAGGCGATATCTACCAGATCGACACGCCTTATCTCGACTCGCAAAGTAACGGCCTCTCCACGCTCATCGACCGGTTGCAGAACCACGAGCTCTATGCGCACATCACCCTCGAAAAGGGCGAACGCTCAGAGCTTGCCAACCTGGCCAACGAACTGCTGTAGGAAATTGAAGGATTGGGATGTGTGCTGAATATAGTGTTCAGTACTTCTCGTCTTCGTTGGGAAAATCTTTTGCCTTGATGTCGGCGATGTATTTGCTCACCGCCTCTGTGATGATGGTGTGCAGGTCGGCATAGCGACGCAGAAAGCGCGGCTTAAATTCTTTCGTGATGCCCAGCATGTCTTGCATCACCAACACCTGGCCGTCGGCATCGGGGCCGGCGCCAATGCCAATGGTGGGGATGAACAGCGACTCCGACACCTGCTTGGCCAGCAACGCGGGAATTTTTTCAAGCACAATGCCAAAACAACCGCAGGCCTCCAGCAACTTGGCATCGTCCATCAGCTTCTTGGCCTCGGCTTCTTCCTTAGCGCGTACGGTATACGTTCCGAATTTATAGATAGACTGTGGTGTGAGACCCAGGTGACCCATCACCGGAATGCCCGCGCTGAGGATGCGCTCCACAGAGTCTTTCACTTCGCTTCCGCCTTCCAGCTTCACGCCGTGCGCACCCGATTCTTTCATGATGCGGATGGATGAACGCAAGGCTTCTACCGAACTCCCCTGATATGCGCCAAAGGGAAGGTCCACAATCACCAGCGCGCGCTTCACCGCTCGCACCACCGATGCGGCGTGGTAGATCATCTGGTCAAGTGTGATGGGCAGCGTGGTTTCGTAGCCCGCCATTACGTTGGAAGCAGAGTCGCCCACCAGCACAATGTCGATGCCAGCGCCGTCGATGATCTTGGCCATGCTGAAATCGTAGGCCGTGAGCATGGCGATTTTTTCGCCACGGTTTTTCATTTCCTGCAACTGGTGCGTGGTAATGCGCTTGATATCTTGTTTGTGAACAGACATGATTTCTCGTTTTTTAAAGATCCGGAGTTTACCCTATGTCAACACAAAGCCGACAACAATGGTGCGAACAGGATCGCGTGGATTTATACTATCAATCCAGTAAGTACACAGCCGTTTCTTTCAACAGGTTCACCTCCACGTGATCTTTGATGGTGGTGGCCAGCTCATAGCCGGTGTATTGCGGATAGATGGGGAAAAGTGTGTGGCTGCGATTGACGAGCACGGCGGTCTCTATTTTTTTTACCTCGATGTTCAGAAAGGGTTTCATGCCATAGGCAAAGGTGCGGCCTGTGTTCAGCACATCGTCAACCAGGATGATGCACTTTTTTTTTAGGTCTTTCAGTTCGCTGTCGAGCGTCACTTCGCTTTGCAGCGGGGCGAGTTTGTCGAGCGTCACCTTCACGAGCTTCACTTCGAGGGGAGAAATTTCCTGCACGTGCTTCATCAGCAGTTTGGCCAGCACATAGCCCTGGCCGTCGATGCCCGCGAGCACTACCGTCTTTTCCTTGAAGTTGTGTTCGTAGATTTCATAGGCCATGCGCTTGATTTTCTGTTGCACCTGGCGCGCATCGAGGATCAACGTTTTTTCTGAAACCATAGTCAAAAAAGAAAGTTATGAAGAAGCGTGCGCGTCACGCACTGGGCAGCGGCATGGACTTGCTGTCTTTGAAGGTCGAAAGGATCACCATCGACTGCAGGCTATCCACCACTTCGATGTTCGACACTTTCTCCAACATCAGTTGTTGATAGGCGGCGATGTCGGCACACACAATTTTGAGAATGAAGTCGCCGGCGCCTGTGATGTGATGACATTCCACTACTTCGTCGATGCCCTTGATGGCCTTGATAAATTTCTCGATGTTCTCTTTGTTGTGACCTTTAAGCGTGGCCATCACAAACGTGCTCACGCCAATGCCCACACTTCCCGGGTCAATCACGGCATGATAGCTTTTGATGACCCCTGAGGTCTCCAGCTTATTCACACGCTCCAGGGTTGGGGCGGGCGACAGCCCGATTTCTTTGGCCAGCTGGGCGTTGGTGATGTTGGAATTGGCTTGGAGTATCTCCAGGATCTTGCGATCTGTACCGTCTAGTTTTACTGGTTTCATATTTTGCGTTACGAGGGTTCGTTCCAAATAAAATTTGGCCAAAAATAATGGAAAAATGGAATTGTTTGGCTAACGACCGTTTAATAATTTGATGAAAGGCAGGATATGGGGTGCATGCTTCGTTGGTTTTTGGGGCTTACCCAGCATTCACCAGTCATCCCGGCTCCGAAAACGCTTCAGCCCTTTGCCAGCGACCCGGCAATGCGCATAAAACGCTTTCCAAACTCCTGAACATTGCGGCGGTAGTCTATGGAAAGCGGCACCGGACCCCGATCGATGAAGTTCTTCATGTGCGTGCCCAACGCCACGGCATCGTCGGGCAAAAAGAAGAATGGGTGGTCTGGCAGCTGCTCGCGATGCACGGGGATATCTGACACAATAACGTTGTGATTAAGCGCCTTGGCATCTTCCACCACCGTGCTCCATCCTTCAAACAAAGAAGGCTGAACAATGGCCAGCGAATGTTGCATGAGCACCAACTGATCTTCGCGGGGAATGAATCCCAGGAAGCTCACCTGGCTGCTGATGTCTTCCTGTTCGGCCAACGACTGCAGCCCTGGATAATATTCCGGGTTCCGGTTGTCGAACGGCTTGCCCGTGAAAAGCACATGCGCCGACACGCCTTGCTTCTTTAACCACGCCAGCGCCTTGAGCACCACGGCGTGATTTTTATGCGCCCAGAATTGATTGGAACAAACAAAATATTTTTCAGGCAAGGCATACTTCACCTTCAAATCGCTGAACAACGTTTTCGACAAGTCGGGCAACGTCACAGCAAAGGGCATAACAAACACTGCGTTGGTAGCCTGCGGATAGAGTTCCTGAAAATCGCGACGCGCATGTTCGCTGCTGAACACGATGGGAAGATTTTTTTTTACCAACACATCAACACTCGTCTTCCGGTCGGCCAGTTGTTGCGCAGAAAAAAAGCGGGGGAAATGTTTCTCCTGAAAATCAGGAATCCAAAACAGCTTTCCCTTGAAACGATCGAACTGATAGATGACCGGGTTGGGAAAAACCACATCAACATCGCGATGAAGACCACCGGTGACCCAATGCGTGTTGAATATGCGATACGAAAAAGCGTTGATCAGCCGCGCGAATAAATTTGACACATCGCGAATGTATTCGGGGCGACTGTTTTTGTAGCCCGTTGCCGACAACATTTTCTGATAGTCGCTTTCCTGATAGGTATAGATCACAATAAACGGCTGATCATTTTCGGGCAACGCCTTGAGCGAACAGATCAGGTTTTCGACATAGTAGGTGCCGGCAATCCAGTTTTCGTTTACGCTGTAGATTAATCCAATGGTACGCTGCTTACCCATTCCGCATATTTTTTTATACCTTCTTCAATCGTCACCTGTGGCACAAAGCCCAGCCCCTTCAACTTCGAAATGTCGGCTTCCCAAAAATCCGGATCACCCGCGCGCTTCTGGCCGGAGAACGTGAGGGTTCCGTCCCAGCCGAGGCAGGTGTAGAAGTGTGAGGCGATTTCTTTTAATGTATATGATTTTCCGCTGGCCACATTGTAGCTCTCGCCGTCACACGGCGCATGATGCACGAGTGTATTGAGCGTGCTGACAATATCTGAAACATAAATATAGTCGCGGGTTTCCTCTCCGGTCCCAAAGAGTTCCACGCGATTGCTTTTTCTGGCTTTCAAAAAAAGGTCCCAAAAAATTTGTTTCCGAAGGCCCGGGCCATAGGCCGAAAAAACCCTGAGGCTGCATGCGTGAACCTTGAAGTGCCGGGCAAATTCATCGCACAGTTGTTCGGCATACAACTTATGCATGCCATAAGGCGACACGGGCGCTGGCGATTGTGTTTCGACAATGGGCAGCGCTTTCGGATTTCCATACACCGCCGCGCTCGAGATGTTGATGAACTTGCACGACGGGCTGAACTGGCGGATGGAATTCAACAGCTTAAACACCAAATGTGTATTCAATTCATAGTCACGCTCCGGATGTTTCAGCGAATCCGGAACGCTGGCTGCACCCGCACAGTTGATACAAACATCGAAATCTGTTTTTTGAAACAGTGAATGATAGGACGGACTGAGCGTGTCGATCAGAAAAAAATTTTCTTCGTTATAGTCCGTGAACACGTCGCAGCCCCACGTTTCGTGGCGTGTCGAAAAAAAATGCAATGCGTGCGAGCCGATAAAACCTTTGGAGCCGATGATTAATATCTTCATGGACGTTTTGTGAATTCGATACAACAAATAGCCCGACTGTGCGCAGCGCCATCGTTCTTGAGACCTTTGCCCGTGTGTGGATTGTAGGATTCTGCGTCGTTGCATTCCTGTTGCGTAGCACGCGACCAACCCTCTTTTAAGTATTTAAAGAACGTCAACTCCAGGCTTCCAAAGGGCTGCAGTGTGTCGGCCAAACGGCCGATCATTTCGGCATCCATCTGCTGGAAGAATCCATGCGCTTCATGTTTTCCATAGGGCACGGTCACCAGCAAAAGACCACCTGGCTTTAGCACACGATTTAATTCGGCCACAACTTTCAAATAGTCATACGATTTAACCTGGGCCTGGGCTTCGTTCGGAATGTCATAGCCATACATGGAGTTGTCCATGTCGATGTGTTCCAGGGTCGAAATACAAACCGCCTCATCAAAATGCTGATCGCGAAACGGCAAGTGACGAAGATCGTCGTATACATAGCTGATGCGTCGCTCGGTGAATGAGGGCATTTCGGGATTGTATGTGCAAATCGACAACTTCTTTTGCGCCAGCAACGGATGGTCCAGAATGTAGTCGTGGTTCAACGTTGAGCCGGCGTCCAACAATTCGGAAGCTTCCCTCCGAAGGTGGTTGATGATCCATGGAAATTCAATGATGCGTTCGTCGAGTCCTACACCTGTATTCTTAACGGCCACATCATTCCAGGATGCGTTGGCAATGGCCTTCTTTATCTCATCTTGTCTATACTCCCAATAGCCGGTCGTCCATGCCACACGGCCCTGCGTGAGGTATTGATTGATATTTTTCTTACGGATGTTTTCCGTCTTTCGCCGATTGCGTTCGTGGTATAGCTTGCGTAGTAGACCGATCATGATTTCATTTTTTACTTGGATCCTTTTAACACCTTATTTCCGTATCCATTCAAAACAGACAAACAGGTGCTGATGAGGATAAATGAATCTTTTAAAATTTCCGCTAAAAGATAGTTTGTCGAGCCAACTGGCCAGTGGCAAAACTATGCCGGTAAACAAGTCTCCGGGTTTTTCAATTCCCTTCAGGCTCATGGCCTGCGCAATATCAAGCTCTGTTTTGTTCACGATATACTTATTTTGCAATGTGCAGAACGAGCCAAGATATTTCTCCAGCTCACCGTCATAGAATGGCACTTCCTTGGGTGAAATGTACCAGCCGTTCTGATCTGCATCATTGTTGATTTTGTTCATGGCTTCGGTCAGCGCACGATCGTCGGTGGGCGACTTGCTGATTTTGCGCAGGGCAAAATTCCGAAGCATATTTTTCAGCCGGTTGATGATGCGATCATACACAGACGCTTCCTCGGTAGAGGGTGTGTAGAACACGGGTTCGTAAATAAAGATCCTGGTGCCCGATGCCACCTGCGCCAACTGTTCAAAAAAAACAGTCAGTTCCCGATGCGACAAATGGTGCAACAGGGCATGAATCAACACACCATCAACATTCTGTTTAAAGGTAGACGCATCGGCCAGTTCATAGCGACAAAATTTCTCCTTGTGCCACACACGTGCATTCTTTTCTGCAATGGCAAGCTGGCCACTGGAGAAATCTGTTCCGATGATGTGCAATTGGTCGTCGGCCACCAGGCGACCCACCCAGCCTGAGCCACAGCCAACTTCCAAAATATTGACCTGACCGTTTTTGCCGTGTTGAAAGAAGCGTTTCATTCTGCTCAGGTAGCCAAGGCGAATCGCTTTCTGATAGTGAATATTCTGTGCCCATATTTTTTCGATGGTGCCCGCGTTCGCATCCCACCATTGCATCTCCTCAAGGTCCAGGGCCGCATCCGAGTCAATGATTCTTTCCGTTCTCATCTTTCCTGATTCTTGTCTATCCTCATTTTTTTTTCTTTCCAGAAGTCTTTACGATCTTCCTAATCAGTGTTTTCACTTTTTGAGCCTTCGTAGCACTACTCACTGAGTAAAATGTCTGCGAATATTTTTCGTCGTATTCTTCATCGATCATGATGGCTTCAGGGTGCACAAACGGAAACGGTAAATCATATAACGGCAACGCCGCAAGGGCGGAGGCAGGATCATGTGTATGCGTGGCTCCATCGCCGAAGCCAATGTTCGATACTAGGTTCACACTGGGGACAATGCCCAATCGCGACGAAATGACCCGTGCGAATATCCATTGATAGTCCCACCAGGTAACCCCAACGCGAGAGTAAGCCTTTTCCAATCCAATGCGATACGCTTCACGCTCCAGCAAATGCGGAATGCGGGCTTCAAACATCGACCGAACGACTTCATCACCCCAACGTGCCACATAGAAATCATATTCCTTCCACGCACGCCGCCACGTTGCCCAACCCCATATTCCCGATTGTCTGGAAAAAAAGTAAGACTCGTTCTTGCGACTCCACTTTCCGAATGGGTTAGTCCCAGCTATCGACTGAATCCGTTCGTCGTGCTTATATTTCTCAAGTAGCGTAGCACAAAACAAAAAAAAACCATCGCCAGGCAGACAATCATCCTCCAGTATAACACCCTGTTCAACGTGCTGAAAAAACCATGTGATTGCATGGGCAGGACCGATGCCACAGCCAAGATTTGTTTCCCGGAACAATGTCTTAACGTCACAATCCCAATCAACTCTGGATGTAATTGCACGAACACGTTCTGATCGCTCACCATCTGTTGGGTGATTAGGCCGGGGACCATCACAGGCCACAAACAACCGCCTGGGCTTTGCCCTCCGAATAGCGTCAAAGACTTGCCGCGTGGTATCAGGTCGGTTAAAAACAATAAGAAGAATAGGTGTATCAAGCATGTGATTAATCAAAAATCGCTTACTGGATTAAAATTAAGGATAAGATGATATATATTTTTCCATAAGTGCGCTAAAGTTTCCGATACACGGCTAGATACCGCTCTATGCCACCCTCAAGAGAAAAGCTATCCTTTACCCTTTCATGAAAGGGCTGTGATTTCTTTGCCCTAAACGCCACAAGCGCATCAACCGCTTGTGCATAGTGAGCGGCTTCGAATTTTTCCAACAGCACACCGGCGTTGAGGTCTGTTATAATTTCTTCCACATCCCCCCAACCACCATTTGCCACCACCGGAATTCCCATTGCCATTACCTCAGCCATCTTTGTCGCTGATGACGCCTTCTTTGAAAAAGTGGGGCTTATGAATATCACGGAAGCGTCGGCCAGTTGAATATAGTTGGGCACCTCTTGGCGCGTTGCCTGCCTGGCTATGACATCCTCTTTGTAAATATAGTCTGTAAGGTCAAGTGCGTCGGGGCTAATCAACAAGAACTTGGCATTGGGTATTTTGTTCTTTAGTGTAGAAAAAAACAGCAACATTTCATCGGACAGGTACCATGTGCCCAATGACCCGAGATACAGCAAAACAAAATCATCGTCACCGATGCCAAGTTTTGCACGGAGAATTTCCTTCTGCTTGACATTCCCTTCCTTGATACGGAAATGCTCCAGGTCCACACAACATGGAATGACATCAATAGTCGAGGTCAAATTCCATTGGAGCATTTCTTCCTTTGCATTTTTTGTCAGTGAAATCACGGCATTTGCCTCCCTTATAAATTCCTTCTCCTTTCTTTTAAAGAAACGATAGATGATTTTGAAGAACGGATTCTTCAGATTCCACAATCCACCGTCCACGCGCTCGTCAGCCCAAAACCCGCGCATGTCAAAAATAAACTTCACGCCAAGCGTTCGCTTCATCCACAAGCCAACCAGGGCAGTGATGTAGCTACGACAATGAACGATTTTGAAGTCATTTGTTTTATGAAGCGCTGCCGAAGTGCGACGAAGTTTCCACACATCATATAGGGTTGAAAAGACCGGCGGTGTTTTGTGATAGCGCAAGGGAACCCAGCGAATGTTGTGCTGGTCGCACAAGGCCTGAATACCTTTTCGGCCCGAGGCAAACCGCTCGTCTTTTTCGAAGCTGATGATTGTGAACGTGTAGTGCTCAGACAATCCGATCACATAGGGAAGGATCTGCGACTGGCCCAGGGGATCGGTCAGGCCGTCGTATGATAAATAGAGCACATTGGGTTTGTTCTTCATCAGCAATTCTCCTTCCACCATTTGTGTAACACAATGATCACCCACAGTCGGTTGTATATATACTCTTTCCCTGCAAAAAAAGCAGCCTTCAATTCACGCACATACTCTATTTTGAACAAACCCACTTCATCCACTATTGTATCGTTCAGATAGTCGTCTAACAGATAGCGCAGTTCGCCTTTCATCCAACGGCTCAGGGGCACACTGAAGCCCCACTTGGGCCGGTCTATATATTCCGTCGGGATATGCTCGCGGAGCAATTCCTTCAACAGGAATTTCGCCGTTCCGTTTTTCACTTTCAGGTTGTAATCCAGGGACAACGCATACTCAATAAGGGAGTGATCCAGTAATGGGCAACGACATTCCAACGCATAATACATGGAAGCGCGATCCACCTTTACCAGCAGATCGTCTTTCAGATAAAATTGAAGGTCGAACAACGCCTGTCGCTCACCGGCATTGAGATGATTCGTATTGAAGTTTGATTCATCGTAGCGAAACGCATGAAAATCTTCGGGCCGACGGAGGAGTTTTGTTTTCGTTTCGCTCTGTGAAAAAAGATATTGCTCTTGTGAAAAGATGTGGCTTCGGTCTGTGTCGTCGGGGCCATGCTGCAATAAACGGGCAACCCGTTCCAATCTGCTCTTGCCGATCAGCTTCAATGAGCCGGCCAGCGGTGTGCGCACCAATTTCCACAGAGGATTGTTGAGGCGGTTGGCCCACGTGTAGGCACCATAGCCCTGGAAGAGTTCGTCGCCGCCATCGCCTGTGAGCACCACCGTTACCTGCTGACGTGCCAGCTTCGACACCAGCATGGTGGGGATGGCCGACGTGTCGGCAAAGGGCTCGTCGAAATGGCGCAGGTATGTTTCCATGAGCTCTGCCGCTTCGCGCTCTGAAAGTTCGTAGGCCGTGTGGTCCGTTTTCAGGTGATCGGCAACGGCCTTGGCGTAGCGGCTTTCGTCAAACTTGCTTTCGCGAAAGCCGATGCTAAAGGTTTTCAGCGGTGTGGTGGTATGGCGTGCGGCAATTGCCGACACCAACGATGAGTCTGTGCCCCCACTTAGAAATGTTCCCAGCGGCACATCGCTTATCATGCGGCTTTGCACGGCATGATCGAGCAATTTACTCAAGTGTTTTTTTGCTTCCCCTTCGTTCCTAACCTGTGGCGTGTCAACATAGTCGCCTACGCTCCAATAGGGTTGTGTGGATAGTGTGATGTTTGCATCCACCACACCACTGTGCCCTGCAGGGAATTTATAAATGTTCTGATAAATCGTGTGCGGTTCGGGGATGTAGCCCAGGTGCAGAAAGGTGTTGATCACGGCGCGGTTCACTGACTTCTGACGCTGCACCATGGGGTGACGAAGCAATGCTTTTATTTCCGAAGCAAAAGCAAACAATCCACCGGCATGAAAATAATAGAGAGGCTTCTTGCCGATGCGGTCGCGAAACAGAAATAACGTTTCGGTTTGCTGATCGAAGATGGCCAGCGCAAACATGCCTTCCAGCCTTGACGCCATGGCACTGCCCCAAACCGAAAAAGCCTCTACAATCACTTCCGTATCCGATGTGGTGCGGAAGGTTTTATGGTGTTCGCGGATCAACTCTTCGCGAAGGGCTTGAAAGTTATAGACCTCTCCGTTGAAGGCAATGACGAAGCGTCCGTCGTGTGAGTAGAAGGGTTGATTCGCGCCGGTGCTAAGATCAATGATGCTAAGCCGGTTGTGTCCCAGCGCCACGCGTTGTGAAGCACTCACAAACACGCCGTGGGCATCGGGGCCACGGTGCGCTATGGCTTGCACCATCGCGTCGATGGTGGTGCGCTCCACTGCGCCTGAAGAAAATATGCCGGAGATGCCGCACATGGTTGTTAGTCCAGATCCAGGTTGATGAACAACAACATCGCGCCATGCACAATTGTTTTGAACCGATAGTTGGCAATGGCTTTGAATACCGATCGCGAACATCCTTCTTTAATCCAATCGTGGAGTTCAACAATGATCACCTTTGTCTTGGGCAGCCATTGGTCGTAGCCGTCCATAAACAACTCACGCTCCGATCCCTCAATGTCGATCTTCAAAAAATCAATTTTTTCTATTCCGTAACGTTTCATAAGCCCGCAAACAGAAACGGCTTTAAACGCACCAGCATCCTGTTCGCCACATTCCTCCACTTCAAATGCCCATGCGTCGGCGCTCTCATTTCTGACGCGTAGAAATGCATCGCGATGCCACAGTCCGGAATGAATGGGCACTACGTTTTGCAGCGGCGCCACATGCTGCGCCAACACCTGAAAATTGCCGCCATCGGGTTCGATGGCATAGATTGAGGCGGCTGGAAATCGTTTTCTGAAATAGACAGCCGCCAACCCAATGTTTGCGCCCGCGTCGATGATTACCCGGGGCTCAACGGGCATGCTAAAGTTATATTCGTGAAATAAAAACACCTCACGAAAAACCTTGATGTCAGATGTGTGTTTTCGGATGGTGATGGGATGATCATAGCCCTTCATTTTCACCTGGCTGGTCTTCCAAGCTTCCACCTGCAGAAAGGCGCGTGTGCCCTCTATGAGGCCAAGGTTCAAAATATAGCGAGGAAGAAGCTTTAGCATAAGATCAATGTTTTGAATTCAGCGTTCGTCTCACAAACTACCGTAAGTTTTCATTCGTGCAAAAGCCGTTAAACCGGCAATATATAAACACTTTCCAAATGGCGACCGACAAATCAAAAAACACCGTATGATCGGACCCTGTTCCCATGTAATATTTTTAATGGAAGAAGACTTATTAACTTCTTGTCACTACTCTTTTAGATCGTTGCACCAAAATATTTGTCACCAGCGAAGGTTTCTTCACAAAGCTCTTCCAACCCCACCTCAGCCCTTTCATGAGGCTCTTGCCATCGCCGGCCCACGATGCCGCCAGCATGAGGTATAGCCGCGCAAAACATTCATCTTCAAAAGCCTTGCTGCCGAAGAATTTTTGATGCGCTGCGCGTCCAAACACATACAGCATGTCGTGCTCCATGCGTGCAATATTTTTATGCATGTTGTTGGCATGTATCCTGTATTTCCAGGTCACAGCGTCCACTTTGCCAATGGTGAATTGATGTGCCACTCTCAGAAAGAACTCATAGTCGGCAGAGGTGGTCAGAATTTCATCGAACACACCAACTTGCTCCACCACGTCGCGCTTCACCAGGATGCTGCTTGGTCCGGGCACCTGGGTTTCCTGCAAGGCCAGAAGTCCCGCAACCAGGTTGCCTTCTTTTCCGCTCATCTCTTTTCCCTGGGGTTGTGAATGCTCATCGATGATTATGGCGGCGGAGTGAACAAGGCCGTAGTCGCCGGATTTAAATTTCTCCAGTTTCAGGGCGAGGTTGTTGGGCAGCCAAACATCATCGGCATCCAGGAAGGCCACAAACTTTCCCGACGATTTCCGAAAGCCGTTGTTCCGCGCGGCACAAACACCGGCATTGGGTTGATAATAATAGCGAACTCTTGCGTCGCCAGCGGCCAGCGCCTCAATATACTCGCGTTGATTGTCGGTCGACCCATCGTCTATCACAATCACTTCGAGGTCGCGCTCCGTTTGTTGCAATACCCCGGCAATCGTTTCACGGATGAACGGCGCACTGTTATAAGCCGGTATGATCACGGATATCAGCGGCGTCATTTTGAGAGGTATAAATTTTCGAGACGTTCCATAAAAAGGCCTAGGCCGAACGACTTCACCACATCGCTACCCGAGGCCGTTAACTGTTCACGCAACACCAGCGACTCCAGAATTTCAACAATGGCTTCTTCAATCTGAAGGCTGTTTTCAAAGTCAACGACCATGGCATTCTCACGATGCTGAATATATTCACGCGCCACGCCCGACAACGTGAACACCGAAGGCACACCGGCTGCCAGCGCTTCAACATAGGTTTGCCCAAAGGCTTCGGCATGCGCGTCGGTGGGCACGTGCACAAAGACATCGAACAGCCGGTAAAGTGCCGCGATGTTGGCTTCAAATTTTATTTCGGTATAGGAACCTTCCGGCAATGTCCGAAGCATTTCACGAATAGCCCCCTCATATTCACCTTGTGCATTGGCCAGCACAAGATGACCCTTGTCGTATTTCTCTCGGATTTTTTTAAATGCGGGAATAATAAACTGAATGCCTTTCCACGGTGTGTAGCGGGCAATGACACCCACCACGGGATGTTGCCCGGCCAGCTTGTATTTGTCGCGCAATCGGTCAACCGTTTCAGGTGCTATGGCTTCGAAGTAGTGCAAGTCAAACCCGTGATGAATGCGCGTCACTTTTGCGGGGTTGGCCCCATCCCAATCCACCAAAATTTCTTCGATGCTTTTGGAGATGGCCACGATGTCGGTGGCCAGCCGGTTATTCAACTTGTCCCACTTCAGTCCCGAAGGATACTCGCGATAGTGAAGCGTGGCATGGTGGCGTGTGTAAATTCTTTTCCGAATGCCGGCAAGCCACGAAGCACTCAAGCCCAACAGATTGGCAATCCAGAGATGGGTATGCACAACATCGGGCTTATGGTTGCGTAGTATTTTAAAAACACTCCACCAGGCGCGCAGCAGGTCTGCTTTGCCGCGATAGGGCACAACGTGGTGTGGCGTGTTGCGCGAGCGCAAAAATTCGATGAAGGGTGTTTCGGTTTTTCCCAGCAACAGGAAGTGAAGTTCAATCTTATGCTTGTCAAGACCGTCGTTCACCCACTCAAATGCGAGGGCTTTGTCGATATCCGATATGATGTAAAATACTTTGACGCGTTTCATAGTTTCACATCCTTATACACTTCCGAAAGCGAAAATGTGATGGCGTCATAAAGTTTATAGCGCAGCGTCGTGGGGAGCACACGAAAGACGTTAACCCCATCGATAGCCGACACCCACAGCGGCGACGCCAACAGGCGATAGACCAGCTTCTTCCCGGAAGAGATATGCCTTGCAGAAGAAGCCTTCATCATGTCGGGATGCAACTGACCCACCACATGATTAGCCACGGCGTATTGCCGGAGCCGGCGAATGTAGATGCGACACGTCAGGTTTTCGCAATGCCACGCGGCGTTCTGAAGGTCCACAAACAACGCCACGTGTTGTTTGAATGCACGGAACGCAAGCTCCCGATCTTCGGCGTCTTTCAGAGTGGAATCGAAGCCGTTCAGCTTCGCGAAAGTTGCTTTGGTCATCGAACAATTGGCTGCGGTCATAAACACGTCACCACCTTGCAAGGCCGTTGGCCCGTTGCGGAAAGGCATCATCCAGTTTTTGTGAATGAAGGCGCGATAGTGTTCGAAGTCGCGATCGTTCAACACGGCCTGTTCGGCGTGTCCCGTAACAATGGCGTTAGGATGATGTTCGTGAAAGCGGATGTGTCGTTCAACCGAGTCCGGCATGGGCAGCATGTCGTCGTCGTAAAATATCAGCACATCACCTGTGGCCACGGCCACGCCCGCATTTCGCGCGCCTGCACGACCTTTGTTTTCCTGTTCAACAATGCGCACGGCGATCGATTCTGTTGGGCGGCTGCGAAGCAATTCGCCGGTGCCGTCGGTGGAGCCATCCACAACAAAGATCAATTCAAAATCTCTGAAGGTTTGCGCCATAAGCGCCTTCGCGATGTTCAGCACGCGCGAGTGCCCTTGATATGTAGGAACGATGACACTGGCTTTCATCGTCGCAGGGCTTTAATCAATCCAACCGGCAAATAGCGACTGCGGAACCTGAGCTTGTCATAAGCCTTTTGGTCTTCCACAGCCAATGCATTTTTATCAATAGGGGCAAGAAGTCTGCGGCAGTGTGTCATATCAAGCCGGAAGTAGGCTTCGTCGGCACGCAACAACATAAAATAATTCAACGCCTTCGATGCAAGCCCCGCATCCGCCCGAAAGTGTTCGGGATAGGTCAGCGCAAATTTATCCGGATCAATCGACAAGAGTGCCGGCATCACGCTCATGAAGTGGCGATCATTATTCTGCACGGCCAGCTGATAGGTGAGTTGGCTTGACTCGATATCAAATTTTTCAGATTGACTCTGCGTCTTGGATTGGTCGTGCCAGCGAAAATTAGCCAGCAGGTCGGGTATTTTCACCACGCCGTCCAAGCCATAGCGCAGCAGAAAACGCATCCAGAATTCCTTGTCCATCACATAGTGCAGCCGTTCGTCGAGGAAGCCCAGCGTTTCATAGACCGATCGTCTGAAAAAAGTTTCGGGCTGATCGATGCGCGCCATGCCCACTGTCTTGGCCACGTTGTTGGCATAGACGTCAGTACCCGAGGTGGTGCGAATCAACTTGCCGTCTTGCACAATGTTGCTTCTGCCCACCACCACGTTCACAGATGGGTCAGTAAATTTTTCGCCGAGTGTCTTCAAAGCGCCCGGCTCAAGATAGTCGTCTGAGTTAAGCCAGTTCACCACATCGCCGCACACCCTGGCAAGGCCTTTGTTGATGGCATGACTTTGCCCGCGATCGGATTCGCTTACCCAATAGGCAAAATGTTTTTCATATTTCTTAATGATCTCCACCGAACCATCCTTGCTACCGCCGTCCACAACAACGTATTCCAGGTTGGGATAGCCTTGCGAAAGCACAGAGTCGATCGTTTGCTCAATGTATTGAGCCTGATTGAACGATGGTGTTATGATGGAGATCTTAGGCGCTTGCATGGGCGGCGAACGCTTTTGTGAATGATTCGGTAAGGTTCTCTTCTTTGTGAAGAGATAAATATTCGTCGTAGCGTGAAAAGTCGAGCGTGTTGGTTTTGATGCGGTCGCGCAGCGTGTTCAATGCCGTTAGGGTTTGTGAAAGATTCCCTTCCTCTACAGTCTCACCCATCAAAAATTTTTCGGTGACTTTGCCTATCCAGAACCGTTTTGTCGCGAGCACGGGTTTCCTGAAATGAGCGGCCTTGGTGTTAAAGTTGCTCGAGCTTTTAAAATTGTCGTATACCAGAAACAGAATGTCCAGGGCATTGATCACCGCGTTTATGGTTTCGCCTTCGGCAATACTGTTGGGATAGTGAAAACAGTTTTTGGGAGGGTTATCAAAAAATGATTTTGCTTTCGTGTATTCTTCGGTTGTGTAATCAGCTTCGGGAAGCTTTCCGGCAAAGAAGAAAAAAAACTGCGACGGATCTGCGTGAGTTGCCAGCGCCAGCAAATGCAGTGTGCCTTTTCGTTTGGCCAGGCCAATCAATCCAACAACAATGCGTCCGTTCGCTCTGGTGCGAATTTCTTGTGCGGTAGGTTCGTCTTGTCGTGGTGGCGTCGCGTCGGCAATTTCCGGAAAAAATATGACGCGCTTTTGAATCCGCTCCGCCAGTTTCGGAAGCAAAAATTCATCGTGCACCGCCACCGACAAACACTTGCGTGCGCGCAGCACCGAGTCGATGCTTGACACTGTGGCGCGATTTTTCAAGCCGTCTTGAAAGAGATACCACGGATGAAAGTAGAGACCGCTCCACGAATACGGAAACACAGCATCAACCGCTTGTGGTGGCAGGTAGTTTGCCAGGTAGTCGTCGAGCCAGGCCAGGAACACACGATCGAACTTCAGCTTCAATTTTTGTTCGGCGGCTTTCAATGCGCGCCGGGTGTCTATCCAGAGTTGCAGAACAGAAGCCGCTTCGTTGAACCTGCCCAGGCGGGTGTGCGTCTGCCGGGTGAGGGTGAATGTAAAAAACTGAACGCGCGACACATCCACACCGTCGGCACTCAATTCTGAAAGGATCAATTCTTTGTTCACCGGAAAAAAAATGCAGACATCGTAGCCGGCCCGGAGAAGATACTTTGTGAATAGTTTAATGAAAGCATGGTGATGACCTTCGGCATGATGATCGAGCAGGGCCACCGTGCTCCTGCCCTTCCCCATAGTCTTCGTGTGTCGACTGCCTGCGATACGCACATCTTCTGTCATTGAAGTTTCCATTGGTCTCAATTACGTCAGAAATTCCATCCCCGGTTTTGCAGGCTTCACCACACTGAATATACTAAATACTGTTTCTATATTTTTTTGATATCCCAATCCGATTTCACCGAAAGGATGCCGGCGCTGGATTTATTCCATTCTTCCAGTTCGCTCACGGCGGGAAGAATGTCGAGGGAGGCCACCGAAGGTATAAACTCCAGGTGCGACACATCCGATCGCGCGCCCACGTTCAGGTTGTAGGTGCCCGACGACACGCCCGGAAACACATCCACGCGTGCGCGATAGCGCCCCACAGCGCCTTCAAATTTTTTATACGATGCGGTTGAGCGACACTCCACCACGTTGTTGCCATAGAAGTCGGTAAGCGAAAATCCAACCACCAGTTCGTTGATGGGCGCAAATACTTCATACTCTATCTCCAGCGACAGCTTGTCGCCTTCCAGCACCTGCAGATCTTCTTTCACATTCAACACCCGCATCGTCTGGATGGTGAAGTCGGGCGACTTGGTGCCCATGCGGCCCAGCGAACTCACGTCGATGTTGTTGTTGCGCACGCTGTTGTTGAGGTATCCCGAAATGGCATCGTGCATGTTGCCCACAAACTGCAACTTGCCCTGATCGAGCAACACGCCTTTTTTGCAAAGCTGCTTCACCTGCGTCATGTTGTGCGACACCAGAATGATGGTGCGTCCTCCCGAGCTGATGTCTTCCATTTTCTGAAAACACTTTCGTTGAAACGCCACGTCGCCCACGGCCAGCACTTCGTCGAGCACCAGAATTTCGGGCTCCAAATGCGCAGCCACAGCAAACGCGAGGCGAAGCTGCATGCCGCTGGAGTAGTGCTTCAGAGCCATGTCGAGAAACTTGTCGGTTCCGGAGAAGTCAACAATCTCGTCGAACTTTTTATCGATCTCCCACTTGCGCATGCCCAGAATGGAGCCGTTCATGTAGATGTTTTCGCGGCCCGTCAGTTCCTGGTGAAAGCCCGTGCCCACTTCCAGCAAGCTGGCAATGCGACCACGGCTCACAATGCGGCCGGTGGTGGGTGGCGTGATCTTCGAAAGAATTTTGAGCAGGGTAGACTTGCCCGCGCCGTTGCGACCAATGATGCCGATGGATTCGCCGGGTTCTACGGTGAAAGAAATATCTTTCAGCGCCCAGAACTCCTCCACCTCATCGCGCTTTTTGAACATGCCTGTTATCCGGTCGCGAAAACTCAGGTAAGGCAGGCCTTTGTGGTATAACTGAAACAGTTTAGATACCTGTTGTATATCAAGAATGGGTTTCACGCTATATCTGCAAAAAATGCCTCCGTCCTTTTAAAGTAGTAGATGCCCAGCAAAACAAAGAGAGTAGAAGAAACTGAACTGATCAGCATGAGAACAATGTCGATGCTGTTGGCGCCCGTGAGGGGCACCCTGAAAAAGTTGATGGCCGCATACATCGGGTTAAGCGCCAGCACATAGTTCACCCAACGCTCACTGATGATGGACGCCGGATAAATGACCGGACTCACAAACAGCGCAATCTGCAAACCAAAGGGAATGACATACCGGAAGTCGCGATACTTCACGTTCAATGCAGCCAGCCAGCAACTGATGCCCAGCGTGCCCAGCAAAAGAAACATGATGGAGATGGGCCAGAAGATGAGCAACGCCATAAAATCGATATGCACGTTGTAGTAGATCAGCACGCCGACATAGGCCACAAAGGCTACAATAAAGTCAACACCCGAAACCAGCAATGCCGTGACGGGAATGATGATGCGGGGGAAGTATATTTTTTTGATGATGGGCGCATTGGTCAACATGCTGTTGCCTGCGCTGTTCACGCTGCTGGAGAAAAAATTCCAGAGCAGCAGCCCCGAAAAAACAAACACGGGATAAGGCAACCCGGGAGAAGTCTTCTCGACATTGAGGGCGCGTCCGAAAAAAAAGGAGAAGATGATCACCGTCAGAATCGGTTGCAGCACCACCCAAATCACGCCCAGGGTAGTCTGTTTGTACTTCACCTTCACATCGCGCCACGTAAAAAAATAAAAAAGCTCACGGTAAGACCAGAGCTCACTTAAGTTTAATATAACCGAACGGTCTGATGATATAATGTTCTCTTTTTGCTGTGCTTGCATCAATAGGCTTAGGCACCCAAGCGCCTTTTAAAAATCTTCAAATGCGACCTTACAATAATCAGTCTACAATGTTAAAGTGATAAAAACCCTTTAATTTATGGAAAATGCCAGGTTAGGGGGTTTGACATGCAGGATCAAAGTTAATGCTATTGGAAAACATATCCCAAAACAAGACCTACGATTTCATTTTATACCTTTGAAGGCAATGATGAAGATCCTTTTCCTGATTCCCTATCCTTTGGGAGAATCACCATCGCAGCGCTTCCGGTTTGAACAATATTTCGACGCAATCCGCGCCCGCGGGGCCACCTTCGAAACGCAATCGTTTTGGGACCTTGAAACATGGAAAATTCTTTATAAACCCGGTTCGGGTCTCCAGAAATCTATCGGGCTCCTGCGTGGCTATGGCCGTCGGCTGAAGATGATCTTCCTGGCCTCGAACTACGACCACATTTTCATTCACCGCGAATGTGCCCCTTTGGGGCCTCCCATCTTTGAATGGCTGCTGGCAAAAGTGCTTCACAAAAAAATAATATACGACTTCGACGACTCCATCTGGTTACCCGACGCGCCGTCGGGTGGACTGGTTAATTTGCTGAAGTGGCACCGGAAAGTGAAAGCCATCTGCCGGTGGAGCCATACGGTGAGCTGTGGCAATGCCTACCTCGCCGACTATGCCCGGCAATTCAACAACCGTGTGGTAGTGAATCCCACCACCATCGATACCGAAGCACTGCACAACCCGGTGTTGTATAAGACGCTGCCTCATCCCGAAGAAGTTGTTATCGGCTGGACCGGCACCCACTCTACACTGAAGTATCTCGACCCGTTACTTCCCGTGCTTCAGACTGTGGAACAGAAGTATGGAAGCCGCATTCGTTTTTTAGTGATCGCCAACAAACCCCCAACGCTACCGCTTCAACGGTTGCAGTTTGTGCCTTGGCAAAAAGAAACGGAGATCGAAGACCTGTTGCGCTTGGACATCGGCATCATGCCCCTCACCGACGATCTGTGGGCAAAAGGCAAGTGTGGGTTCAAAGCCCTTCAGTATATGGCCCTTGGCATTCCCGCCGTGGTATCGCCAGTGGGTGTGAATGCAGAAATGGTAGATGCCTCCGTAGGCTACACCGCCGCCACAGCGACCGAATGGGAGAAAGCTTTGGAAGCACTTCTCGACGACGACACGTTACGGCATCGCCTTGGCAAAAAAGGAAGACAGAAGGTTGTTGATCAATATTCGGTTTCTTCCAATACCTCAACATTCTTGTCGCTCTTTGAAAAGTAAAGCAACACCAGGGCGATGGCAAAGAAAGGAAGCAGCGGTATCTTATAGCGCGCCAGCGTTCCGAAGTTGAATGTGGAAGCTCCCACGGCAAACGCATAGATGATGGAGAACGTGAGGCAAAACATGACGTCGGGTTCGGTGATGGCCGCAAAGATGCCGAGACGACTTTTGAAAATAATAATGATGGTGAAGATCAACAACATCAAACTTTCCACGGCCGACAACAACATCAACGGGTTTTTCACTTCCCACAGATAGGGTCTGAACAGCGCCACATTTATGGCCTGCGGTGCCAGCTTCACCATGCCGCCAAAGGTGCCGTCCATTTCGCCAAGCGTATAGCCCGAGCCCGCGTCTTTGCCCGTCCAGTAGCGAATGTCCATGGCCGTCATGCGGGCCGTTTGCGCTATTTTGTCCACCGAATAGCGTGCATCGCCTTCACCGATTTTCACCACCGAAAAATAGGCAGAGCCCGCAGCAAACAGCATGATCAACGGAAACAACATCAGCTTCACCACAACAGATTTCAGGCGCATGGTGTAGTTCATGTAGACCCATAACAACACGCCGGGCAGAAAAGCTTGCAGAATAAATTTCTTTACTGCAAAAATAAAGTAGAGCGATATCAGGAGTAGCAACAAATGCATTACCGAAAAACGTCGTTGCAACAGCAGCCGGTTAAATTCATAGGTGGCAATGCCCAGGCATCCCATAATCACCGTGTCTTTCAACAAACCCGAACCCCAGAAAAAAACCGAAGGTATGAACAGACACGATATGGCAAGCCAGCGATGCAGGTGCGGATACTTTTCATAGAACATGATGAACAACATCCACATGCCTACAAAACTGGTGAGCGCAAACAAAATAGCCGTGGCCGAATAGGTAGAGAATGTGAAGACATCGAAGATGGCCGCCAGTCGCACAATGAAATAGGACGAGTCATCGCCAAAGAATGCAATGCGGGAGGCGTACTTGAATATACGAGGCGTATATTCACCCTCCGAAAACAACAACTCCACGCCCGTCAGTGGCGACTTCATTAAGGCCTCCCACACGAAGCGGCTTCCCCAGGTGTGATAGTTGAAGGTGTCGCCGCCGCCGTAGTAGAATTGATAGATGATGCCCACAGCCAGAGCACCGATAATCTTCACCGTGATGGCAGGAAGAAAATAGACACGTGTTGTGGCATCCGTGACCCGCGGGCGAATGATGAACGCAATCGCATACACAACGATGATAAGCACAGGGGTGATAAGAAGGTCGCGTATGTCCACGGCAATTTTCTACAAAGGTAGAATAACGATCACCTTAATAATCCTTAATTTGCAAGAATTTTAATGAACTTCGCCAGGCCAAACCAACCTCGTTTGGACGACCGGCACACAGATTATTAAATCCAACTTTTGAACACACTACAACCATGCAGCTTGCCTATTTAAAATTCATTGGCCGCAAACTACGACCCGTAGAACTTGCCATGTTTGCGAAATGGGCCTTGCGCACCCGGCGAAAACCCTTTGCCTATCGCGACGTGTTCCAGTTCTATATCGACCCCATTTCAGATTTCGGATTGCAACTTCAGGAGTTTGGAAAATACGAACCCGCCATGACCGACGAGATCAGTCGCATGCTCACCGAGGGTGACACGTTTGTGGATCTGGGTGCCAACGAAGGTTTCTTCTCCGTCATTGCATCGCGCCTCGTGGGCAAACGGGGCCATGTGGTTTGCATCGAGCCACAACAACGCTTGTGGGAAGTCATCACAAAAAACTTTGAACTAAACAACGCGTTCAACTGCCAGCTGCTTCCCTATGCAGCAGCCGAAACCAGCGGCACAGCCACCATCTTTTTATACACTACGCTAAACACCGGCGCCTCATCGCTGTCGAAGGGCTTCAATTTCAAAATAAGCTTTCCCGCAATACGCAAATTTTTCTATGGCACCTCCACTATCAAAACCACCACGCTCGACGAAGTGGTGGAACAAATCGGCCTCACCAAAATCAAACTCATCAAAGTAGACATCGAAGGCTTCGAATTTGAAGCACTGAAAGGAAGCCGGAAAGCGCTCACCCAAAAAGTGTTCGACAACCTGTTGGTAGAGATCCATCCCGAAGCGCTTGTGAAGATGGGACAATCGCCCGAACAACTGAGCCAATACCTCGCCGGCTTTGGCTACACCGGCAAAGCGATCACCCCAAACCTCGTGTTATACACCCTTTCCTGATTCTGCCCATGCACACGTTCGCCATAAGTCTCGCCCGTTCCACCGAAAGGCGGACCTATATCGAAAAACACCTCGCCAGCCGCAAGCTCGCCTTCGACGTGATCGACGCCGTGGATGGCAAACTGCTAACCGCCTCGGATCTCGAAAAATATTGCGACATGGCCGAAGTGACCCGCCTCCGCTGGTGGCTCACCGACGGCGCCATTGGCTGCGCCCTGTCGCACTTTCATGTCTACGAAAAAATTATCGCGCAAAATTTACCCTACGCCTTTGTTGTGGAAGACGACGCCGTGCTTCCCCACAACATTGCGGGCTTGCTCAGTGATATTGCCACCCGCATAAAACCCGACGAAGTGATTCTGTTGTATTACGTGAGCTTCAAAGCGTGTTCGCTAAGCACCGTCAATAAAGACACCGTGCAAGGCGGCGAGCTGCTCTATCCCATGGACATGGAGCAACCCATAACAGCAACGGCCTATGTCATCGGCCATGAAGCGGCAAAAGGCATGGTGCGCAACATCGTGCCCATTCGCGTCACCGCCGACAGTTGGAACCACTATTTCATTCAGGGGGCCTTCTCTTCGTTCAGGTGTATGTATCCCATGCCTGTGCAAACCATGCACTTCAAATCGTCGATCGACTACATGGATAAAAATTCGTGGAAGGCAAAGTTTGCCGAGTGGGTAGATCGCCACAAGGTGCCGCCATTTTTTCAGCTGCTTCGCCTGTTGAGAAAAAAACGATCGGATGGCATGTTGAACAACGTGGCGCTGGTGAACCTGCCGTCGCCGGTCTTCGAAAAAAAATAGGTCAATCGCCTTTCTCCATCTTCTTCAACCGCCGGCGCGCATCCTTATACGCTTCGTCTTTGCGCCCCGCCTTTTTCTGCACCTCCTTGAACCACCGTTTGGCTTCGGCCTTGTTGCCTTGCTTCTCAGCAATTTCTCCAAGGGCAATCATGGAATAAAAATAATAGCCCGACTCGGTGGCTTCAATTTCTTCGGCATAGCGCATGCAGAGTTTGTAGTAGGCATTTGCTTCGTCATAGCGCTTGCGGGCTTCATAAATCTGACCTAAAAAGAATGCCGCATAACGACCGCTGGTGGCTTCATAGCCCACCTGCCCGCTGTCGATCTTGGCCAGAATGCTGCGGCTCACCGGGTCCGCTTCGGCAAAGCGCCCCTGATAATAGAGCATGCGGGCGTAGTAGCGGTGGAAGTAAGGGTTGTTGGGATAGGTCTGAAACAAATATTCGCTGATCTGAAACGCGCGTGGCTGGTCGTTCTCATAGCTGTTCAAAATGCGCATCAGCCACACCATCGCCTCGGTGCGTGTATAGAAGGCGTTATACGACACCTCTTTCAACTGCTGCAACCCCAGCGCCTTGTCGCCCTTCTTGAAAAACCACAGCACCGGCTTCAGCACGGGATAGTTTTCGGGCACCCACACCGAAAAATAGTTGTAGAGCGCATCGCCAAACAAAAGCTCCGGGTTCAGGCCTTCTTTCTCTTTGCTTTCTTCCAGATAGTCGAGCGCATCTTTGCCTACCGAGGCCGCCTTGCGCCAGTTCTTGCGCTCCTCGTCGGCATAGAGGCGGCCTTTAAAACCGTAGGCAGCGGCGAGAAAGAACGACGCTTCTGTTTTGTAGGCCGGAAAGTTTTCGTAGAGGTTTTCGCCCACCGAAATGGTGCTGTCCATATAGGCCAGAAACGTGTCGTCGTGCGATTTGTCGCGGGTGTTGGGCATGATCTTCCACCACTCAATGAGGCCCATCAAAAAATAGGGCAGCGGGTGCCAGGCATATTTGGCCTTCAGGTATTGAAACTGTGCCTCGGCCTGGGGGAATTTAAAATTGTAGAGGTCGTTCAGCGCCTGCGAGCATTCCAGCTGCACGTTCAGGTCGGAGATAAGAATGATGGTGGTATCTTTTTTTGTCACCACCTGTGCTTTGGCGTCGGGTTGGGCGACCCATAGCAGCAACACCATCCCAATCCAACGCAACGCGCACCCCGCGGGCCTGCGCCCACCACCAAAGCGGTGTGTTTGGCCGTCTGCCGTAACAGCAGATTGCTTTTTTTGTTGGATAGAAAATTTGTTCATCATAAACTTACGCTTAAACCTCCGCCCACACACAAACGCATGTCTCAGGAACACGAAACTAAATCATTCTTCGGTGTCAGCAAAAGATTGTTGTTTTTGCTGCTTTGCATGGCCACCGTACTGTTGCTCTACATCAAAATAGCCTTCGTCGAAAACGAAACCGCCGCCTTCGAATTTCTGCAAGACCGCCCCGAGGGGTTCATCCTGCGCATCATCAACGGCCTCCGGTTCTTTGCCATCCCGCTGGTCTTTGCCTGGAAGTTCACCGTCATCGCCTTTGTCATCTGGATCGGCTGTTTCATGTTTGGCTACCGCGTCACCTACAGCCAGTGCTGGGGGGTGGTCATCGGTGCCGAATTCATTTTCCTCGTCCCCGAAGTGCTCAAAATCTTCTGGTTCATGTTCATCGAAACCGATCCGTCCTACTCCGACGTCAGCGCCTTCTACCCGTTTTCGCTGCTGTCGTTCTTCGACTACTACTCGCTCGACAAACGCTGGGCATACCCGCTCAAGGCCCTCAACGTTTTCGAAATCGCCTACTGGTTCATGCTCGTGCAGGGCATCCACAGCTTTGCCCGCAAAGACAAAAAATACGTGTGGGTCATCGTGTCCTGCTCCTACATTCTCCTGTTCTTCCTCTGGCTGCTATTCTATTCCATCGTTTATAAGTAAAAGGCCACAACGTCACCCAAAGGCGAAGGGGATTATTTTGAACGCTGTGATTTGGCGGCCTCCGCCAGCTGGCGGACCGGGCTGTACGCTCCAAGCCCTCGCGCACAAACCCACGCTGCTTTCCACTGCCATCCCTGGCCGACGTATCCCACACAAGGGGCGTGCACCAGCGTTTGTACTGGCAAGCTTGAACTAAAAAAATGCATACTTTCGCAGAAGGAAAAAAGCGCGGCCCACGCCGCCAACCGTAGTTTATGGTTCACGATCTGCAACACGTTCTCGAAGCCCTCCACGACGAAACCGTGGCCGTCAAAGCCAACGGCCTCTCCATCCGCATCGCCCGCGCCCTGCCGGCCCACGAAGCCGATGCCGAAAGCGTGGTGTGGATCAAACCGGGCAACCCCAACGCAGCCGCCATCATCGCCGCCACGCCCGCACCCCTCATTGTGTGCGACGAACCAACGTGGACGGCACTGGCCGAAGCCAAAACCACCAAAGTATACCTGCTCACTCCCGAGCCCAAACGCATTTTCTCCAAGCTGGTAAACAAACTCCTGGTCAGGCAGCCCGCGCCCGGCATTCACCCCACAGCCAGCATCCACCCCAACGCCAAAATCGGCAGCGGGTGCTCCATCGGCCCCTTCACCTACATCGGCGAAGCCACCGTGGGCAACAACACCATCATTCACGGACACTGCCACATCTACGACCAGGTGGAAATTGGTTCCGCATGCATCCTCCACGCGGGCGTGGTCATCGGCAGCGACGGTTTTGGTTATGCGCGCGACGAAAACAACGCGATCGAAAAATTTCCCCACATCGGCGGCGTCAAAATCGGCAACCATGTCGAAATCGGGGCCAACACCTGCATCGACCGCGGCGCCCTGGGCAACACCGTCATTGCCGACGGCGTCAAAATCGACAACCTGGTGCACATCGCCCACAACGTTCGCATCCACGCCAACGCCTTCATCATTGCCAACGCCATGATCGGCGGCAGCACCACCGTCGGCGAAGCCGCCTGGGTAGCTCCCTCCGCATCCATCCTGCAACAACTCAACATCGGCGACAATGCAACGGTAGGAGTAGGCGCCATCGTGACCAAAGACGTTCCCCCCGGCCAAACCTGGACCGGCTCACCCGCAAAACCCCTGTCCGAATTTTTAGCGACGCAAAAG
The DNA here is from genome assembly GCF_016735595.1 of Chryseolinea lacunae. GTDB lineage: Bacteria > Bacteroidota > Bacteroidia > Cytophagales > Cyclobacteriaceae > Chryseolinea > Chryseolinea lacunae. The sequence goes on along the minus strand of NZ_JAERRB010000004.1, from coordinate 398,839 downwards.
AAGATTAAAAACTTGCCGGATTAGGCAGGAACACCAACGCTTAAAAAGAAGTTGGGATATCTCTTAAACAAAGCTGACAGTTTTCGCTCTTGCATAGAGCTCAATAAGTAAACGAATTTTATCATGGGTGGTGTGAGCGTGGCGCTCTAACCGAAAGGGCGTTAATAAAATCCCCTCACCGCGTCACACACGCGCATCACCATCTCTTCCGTCATGCCCGGCCACAACGGCAGGCTCAATGCCGTGTCGGCAATCTGTTCCGCTAACGGGAACTCGCCTTTCCTGAAACCAAAGTCTTCATAAGCACGCTGCAGATGCGGCGGCACCGGGTAGTGAACCATGGTTTCGATTCCTTTTTTCTGAAGCGCTTCCTTCAACGCATCGCGTCGTTGGGTTCTGATCACAAAGAGATGATAAACGTGCTCGGCTTCGCGATGCACTTCCGGCAAAATAATATCGCCCACTGCCTGTAGCTGCGCGGTGTATTGCCGGGCCAACATCCTACGCGCATCATTCCATTGCACCAGGTGTTGCAGTTTCACCTTCAGCACTGCGGCCTGCAGTTCGTCGAGGCGCGAATTGATGCCGCGTTCAGCACACACATTTTTGGCCGAAAAACCATAGTTACGAAACTGACGCGCCTGGCCATCAAGGGTGGCATCGGCCGTGGTCAGGGCGCCGCCGTCGCCCAGGGCGCCGAGGTTTTTTGTGGGATAGAAACTTGTGGCGTTGGCGTGGCCAAAACTTGCCGTGCGCCGGCCGGCCCAGGTGGCGCCGTGGGCCTGGGCGTTGTCTTCAATCACCACCAGGTTGTGTTCGCGGGCGAAGGCCATCACGTCGGTCATGTTGCAGGCCTGGCCATAGAGGTGCACGGGCAAAATCGCTTTGGTCCGGGGTGTGATGTGCTGCCGAAGCTGCGTGGTGTCGAGGTTCATGGTGGCCACATCCGGTTCAACGGGGCGCAGGCGCGCGCCGGTTTGGGCCGCGGCGTGCCAGGTGGCCACGTAGGTGTGCGCCGGAACCAGAATTTCGTCGCCGGGGCCCACGCCACAAACTTTGAGGGCAATCACCAGCGCGTCATAGCCGTTTCCAACCCCCACGCAATGCGGCGCACCACAAAAGGTGGCCCACGCCTGTTCGAAAGCCTCCAGCGCACCGCCCATCACATACCAGCTTTTGTCATAAACCCGCGCCATGGCCTCCAGCACCTCACCCCGAAGTGGCGCGTGTTGGGCATCGAACGACAAAAATGGAAGGGGATCAGGAGTCATATGGCAAATCAACTGAAACTAATAGACCACAAAGTAAATGCACCCTGCTCAAAAGCAAAATTTCCCTTATTTTCGGGCTTTTATTTTCCAGCCGGGCGCAAGCCATGCGCGAAATAGAAACAACGCTAACGTTCAATCCAGAAAACCGCTTTTAAATCATATCTCAACCACATCAGTAGTACATGAACTTCCAGAAAACGAATAACATCTTCGGTTGGGCCGTATTTGTGATTGCCCTCATCACCTATTGGCTCACCATGGAGGAAACGGCCAGCTATTGGGACTGCGGCGAATTCATTGCCGTGTCCTTCAAACTTGAAGTGCCGCACCCGCCCGGGGCGCCGCTCTTCCTCCTCATTGGCCGCCTCTTTTCCTTCCTTGCGTTTGGCGACATCACCAAAGTGGCCTACTGGATCAACTTCAGCAGTGTGCTGGCCAGCGCATTCTGTGTGATGTTCCTCTTCTGGTCTATCGTGCTTTTTGGCCGCAAGCTTTTGCGTGTCACCAGCGATGCCGATCTCACCGAATACAAACTGTGGGTGCTCATGGGTGCAGGTCTTGTGGGCTCGCTCGCCTACACCTTCTCTGACTCCGCATGGTTCTCGGCGGTGGAAGCCGAAGTGTATGCCATGTCGTCGTTCTTCACCGCCTTTGTGGTGTGGGCCATGCTCAAGTGGGACGTGATCGAAGATGAATCGAAAGCCAACCGCTGGCTGTTGCTCATCTTCTACATGGTGGGTCTTTCCATCGGCGTTCACTTGCTGAACCTCGTCACAATTCCCGCCCTTGCGCTCATCTACTATTTCAAAAAATACAAGCCCACGTCGTGGGGTGTTGTGGCCGCCATGGCCGTCAGCCTAGTGATCATTTTCTTTGTGAACGATATCATTATTCCGGGTCTGCCCACCTACGCCAGCTATTTCGAACTCTACTTTGTGAACAGCCTTGGCCTGCCGTTTGGCTCGGGCGTTATTGTGTTCAGCTTGCTGGTGATTGGCGGTTTGGTGTGGACCATCTACTACTCGCAAGTGAATGCCAAAGTGTTGCTCAACACCTTTGCCACCGCCACGGCCTTCATCCTCATCGGCTATGCTTCGTATGCACTGGTGGTGATCCGCTCGGCCGACAATCCTCCGATCGATGAAAACGATCCATCGGATGTGATGACGTATGTGAGCTATCTGAAACGTGAGCAATATGGCAGCCGCCCGTTGTTGTACGGACCCTATTTCACCTCACAGCCCATCGGCATGAAAGAAGGCGACGCCATCTATAAAAAAGGCAAAGACCGCTATGAAGTGAAAGACCACAAGTTCGAATACGAATACGAACCCGGCTCCGAAACCATTCTGCCCCGCGTGTGGAGCAGCGACCCCGACCATGCACAGATCTATCGCGAAAGCCTCGGCCTCAGCGAAGGACAAAAGCCCTCGTTTTCTCAGAATCTTTATTTCATGTTCGAGCACCAGATCGGCTGGATGTATGTGCGCTACTTCTTCTTCAACTTCGCTGGGCGCGAAAGTGATATTCAAAATGCCAGCTGGATTTCGCCAAGCGGTTGGTTCGAAAAACTTCCGCCATCCCTTGCCGAGAACCGTGGACACAACAACTTCTTCATGATCCCCTTTGTGCTGGGACTCTTCGGCTTGTTCTATCAGTCGGTGAACAACTCGCGCAACTTTGTGGTGGTGGGCCTGCTGTTCATCCTCACGGGTGTGGCGCTGGTGGTGTATCTCAACTCACCCCCTACCGAACCACGCGAACGCGACTATATTTATACGGGTTCCTATTATGCTTATTGTTTCTGGATCGGCTTCGGCGTCATTGCCATTGCCGAATTCTTGAAAGGCTTCATCAAGAGTGCACGCACCCCGGCCATCGTGGCCACCGTGTTGGGCCTCTCCGCACCGGCCCTCATGGCCGCGCAGGGTTGGGATGATCACGATCGCTCCAACCGCTATTTCTCTGTCGACTCGGCCGTCAACTATTTGCAGTCGTGCGAGCCTAACGCCATTCTCTTCACCGGCGGCGACAACGACACGTTCCCCCTCTGGTATTCGCAGGAAGTGGAAAACGTGCGCACCGACATGCGCGTGATCGTGCTCAGCTACTACAACACCGACTGGTATATCGAACAAAGCATGCGCAAGGTCTATACCTCCGACGCATTCCCCTATACACTTACGGCCGACAACTATCGTCAGGCCGGGTTGAACGACTACCTGCCCTACTATGAAACGGGCATCAAGCAAATGGATCTTCACAAGTTCCTTGAACTTGTGAAGTCCGACAACAAGAGCTTGCTGCACCCCAGCTATGGCGGATCGCGCAACATGCTCCCGTCCAAAGAAATTGTGTTGAAAGTGGATGTTGACAAAGTGCGGAAGCTCGGCATCATTCCTGCCGGCATGGATAGCCTCGTGGTTCCTGAAATGCACTTCAAGGTGCGCGGCGGTGGTCTTGAGAAAAAAGATCTCGCCATGCTCGACGTGCTGGCCACAGCCAACTGGGAACGTCCGCTCTATGTGAACAACACGTCGCTGTCGCAATTCAATGTTGACCTGAGCCGCTATGTGGTGCAGGAAGGCAATGCCTATCGCATCCTGCCGCTCTACAATCCACGCCCGTTCAATCAACAGGAACTGGTGAACACACAATTGAGCTACCGCAACATGTTGACGAAATTCCAGTTCCGTAACCTCGACGATCCAAAGGTTTACTACAACCAGGACTATCGCAACTTCGTGCTCAACCACCGCAGCAGCTTCAACTCGCTGGCGCAATTCCTCATTGCCCAGGGCGACACCGCCAAAGCCCGCGAAGTGTTGTTGTTCGCCCTGGCCAAGATGCCCGACAAGTCTATTCCCTACGACTACACCAACGCCCAAACACTCGACATGCTGTTTGACGTAGGCGAAAAAGAAAAAGCCCTCGACATCGCCAACGTGATGAGCAAACGCGCCGACGAACTGGCCACCTACTACATCACCAAACGCGACTTCGGCCGCGAACTCCAGGTGAACATCGTGATCCTCGGCGAACTGCAACGCGTGCTCTACAAATACGGCGAAGCCGATCTTGCCAAGAAGATTGAAGAACAGTATGAGAAACACGCTGCTGTGCTTCAAGGTGGCCGAAGCGGATTCTAGATTAATTTTCTGTTATAAAAATAAGGACTGCCTCGTGAGAGACAGTCCTTATTTTTTTCCAGGTGAAATCGAATCAGAAACGAGATGCCAGTTCAAAAGGCATAGAAAACTTTACGCATTGAATGCCTGCGCAAATTCTTTTGCAAAAGTCTCAAGTTTAGTAGGGCTCAGCGTCGGCTTATTTTTGCGTGCGTCGGCTTGCATCAAACCTTCGCGAAGGGCTTTGCCCATTTCGGTAAAGGCCGCAGCGTGGGTTTCGGGAACACCTGCTTGCAGCAATCCATTCTTTTGATCCTGATCGGAGAATGTTACCCACTTCAACTCTTTGCCAATGGCGTTGCCTAACACATCTGCGACTTCCTGACCCGACCGCTCGTCGCCAAAGATGTAGCGCACCGAGTGACTGTTGAAATCTAAGGCAAGCAGTTCTTCAATGGCCGCCGCGGCGATGTCGTTGGTGTGTACAAGGAATATTTTTTCGCCGTCGCCATAGTTAGAACCCATGATGCCCGCTTGCTTGATGAGTCCGATTTGGCTGAGGAAGTTGTAGTAGAAAGAAGAAGGACGAAGATGCTTCACATGCAAGCCCGCAACGGCGTTGAGCAATTGCTCGAAATCATGAAGGCCACTCACGGGACCCACGCCGTTCTCGGCATGTGCACCCACGCTGCTAAGGTTCACCACATAGTTGATTCCGTTTGCCTTGATCGCTTCTGTATAATTTCTGGCCACTTCGTTTTGAGACGCGCGCCAGTTTGACGTTTGCCATATCGGAGGAATCATGGTGTAAACCGCGTCGGCACCTTTAAAGGCCTCCTTCAAAAAAGCAACATCCTGAACCTGCCCCACGGCCGCTTCGGCTCCCAGCGCTTCGATGTCGCGAACGCGTTCGGGTTGTGAGGTGATAACTTTCACGGCGTTTCCGGCTTTCACCAGAGCCTGCACCAGGGGTTTGCCAATATGCCCGAGCGATCCTGTAATAACATAGCGTTTCATAAGTCGAGTGTTTTGTTTTTTGTTTTTGAATAACGGTTGTAAACCTACCCGATAAGTCTTTAATTTGTTAGTAGTTATGAAATAGTGATATAGTCATCATTATAAGACCTATGTTGATAATCAATATATTATGAGTAAAGATATTCGCGCCCAACTCGAAAACTGCCCCGTAACGGCCACCATGAGTGTGATTGGAGGCAAATGGAAACTGCTGGTGTTGCACCTGATCAACAACGACATCAACCGCTTTGGAAAGATGAGCATGATCATGAAAGACATCAGCAAACAGATGCTCACCACACAACTGCGCGAACTGGAAAACGACGGCATCATTGAACGCAAAATCTTTCCGGAGATTCCGCCAAGGGTCGAGTATTATCTGACTGAAAAAGGAAAGTCGTTGTTGCCGGTGATTGAAGGGATGAAGACTTGGGGGTTGCAGTATTTGATTACGGAGGAGACGTTGGCGACAGTTTGATTTCAAGCCAAATCAACCCTGATGATTGCCAAATCGTCGGTTGGCTTTAGTCCCAACGTCGATTCGATTTGTCTCATCTTGCGATCCAGCATATTTAGGTTGCTTGCTCCATCCCCGTCTACCAGCAAAAAATCAATAAGATTATGTGGTGCCTCATACACTTTGTTGTCAATTTTTTGAAACGTGAAAATCCCATCGGTTGCCAAGCTGAAACTATTGATTTCCCCGAGTGACAACTTCTGTCCTTGGGCATTGAACCACGCTTCGAAGTCTTCCTGCAAATGATACCCAAGATAGTCGGGCACGTTTTCTTGCTCAAATTCAAATGACTGATTATTAATGCAAATCAACCCATCACCGACGCACATAAAACTCACCCGATCGCTCCACACTATCGACGACAGCGATCACCAACGTACTCAACATTTCCTCTCTTGCCAATTGCAGTCTCACCTTGGCATCGCGCAAAGCTTCAAACAACTCTTTGAGGGCGATCTTCAGGACTTGAGCAGAATTTCTTTTCTCCTTTTCAACAAAATCTTTAAAGTAGTTTTCCTTGGCGATCTTTCGTAAGATTTTACCGATCAGTGTCGAGGCAAAATAACTGTCGGTCCCGGTCGAACAACCGTCCATGACGGCATAAAGAAATTTGTTTGTACCGATTTCGGCAATCATCAAATAATCCTCACAGTGATTAATGTGATGTTGCCCCATATGCAACGTGGTGTATACCTTCATTTAAATAGGAGCACAAATCTACGCAGCGCGTTCGAGATCACCATTTTTTCTTTGTCATCACACGGTAAACGTCATGACTCAAAATTGAAACAGCCCGCCAAACATGCAGTATTGTGCAGTTCGCGGGCTGTTAATCCTATATTCAAACAATGCTCTTCGCAAGCACTGTTGTCTTTTCTTCTTACAAGTGAATCACCTCACCATACGCCGCAGCAGCAGCTTCCATAATCGCTTCACTCATGGTCGGGTGTGGATGCACAGATTTAATAATCTCATGGCCCGTGGTTTCAAGCTTGCGCGCCACCACCACTTCGCCGATCATTTCAGTTACGTTGGCTCCGATGAAGTGTGCGCCTAACCATTCGCCATATTTCGCATCGAAGATCAGCTTCACAAATCCGTCGGGGGCGCCGGCGGCTTTGGCTTTGCCTGAGGCGGTGAACGGGAACTTGCCTACTTTGATTTCGTAGCCAGCTTTCTTCGCAGCTTCTTCGGTCATGCCCACCGATGCAATTTCGGGCGAGCAATAGGTGCAACCGGGAAGGTTGTTATAGTTGAGAGGCTCAGGATTTTGTCCCGCGATTTTCTCCACACAGATGATGCCTTCTGCCGACGCTACGTGCGCCAGCGCGGGACCTTTCACAATATCACCGATGGCATATACGCCGGGCACGTTGGTCTTGTAGAAATCGTCTACAAGCACACGGCCTTTGTCAGTTTTCACACCCACGTCTTCCAGGCCAATGCCTTCGAGGTTGGTGGCTACGCCCACAGCCGAAAGCACGATGTCGGCTTCGATCTTGATTTCGCCATCCGGTGTTTTCACGGTGGCCACACAGCCGGCACCCGAGGTGTCGACTTTGGTCACTTCCGAATTCACATAAATCTTCATGCCCGATTTTTTGAACGACTTGTCGAGCGCTTTCGAAACTTCTTCGTCTTCTACCGGCACAATGCGCGGCAGGAATTCCACGATGGTCACTTCGGTGCCGATGGCGTTATAGAAATAGGCAAACTCCACACCGATGGCACCGGAGCCTACAACCAACAATTTCTTGGGTTGTTTGTCGAGCACCATGGCTTCGCGGTAGCCGATAATTTTCTTGCCGTCGATCTTCATGCTGGGCAGCTCGCGCGAGCGGCCGCCGGTGGCCACGATGATGTGTTTGGCTTCGTATTCCGTCTTCTTGCCTTCGGCGTCGGTCACTTCCACTTTGCCGCCTTTTTTCAGCTTACCGAAGCCCAACAGTTGGTCGATCTTATTTTTCTTGAAAAGGAATTGCACGCCCTTGCTCATGCCACCCGCCACTTCGCGGCTCCGCTTCACCATGCCGGTCAGGTCGGCGCTGGCATCTTTCACCTCAATTCCATAGTCTTTCGCATGCTTAATGTATTCAAACACGTTGGCGCTCTTCAGCAAGGCTTTGGTTGGAATACATCCCCAGTTAAGGCAAATGCCTCCCAGTTCCGCCTTCTCTACCACACCCACTTTCAGGCCCAGCTGAGATGCCCGGATAGCCGCTACGTAACCGCCTGGGCCACTGCCGATCACGATCAGATCATATTTTGACATAGTATTGGATTTATAATTCGCTGCCAAAGATAAACCGGAGATTGCTCTTTCAAAAAGTTTACAATTTTTAATAGAATTCCCCGCGGCGACAGGCCCACACAATGAATTTTAACAGAAATGGCTATTTTTGAACGCAAACTGGAACTAAAAACCTCCGTCCCCCCGCGGGCCAAAACGACGCTATGAAACTTTTACAAGGAAAAACCGCCCTGGTCACCGGGGCCTCCAAGGGAATCGGACGATCCATCGCCTTGCGCTATGCCGAACAGGGCGCCAACGTTGCCTTCACCTACCTTTCAAGTGTAGAACAAGGCCAGGCGCTTGAAGCCGAGCTCGCCTCCAAAGGCGTGAAAGCCAAAGGCTATCGCTCCGACGCCTCCGACTTTGCCCAAGCCGATAAACTTATCGCCGACGTCATCGCCGACTTTGGCTCATTGGATATCCTGGTCAACAACGCCGGCATCACCCAAGACACCCTGTTGCTCCGCATGAGCGAAGAGATGTGGGACAAGGTGATCGCCGTGAACCTCAAATCGTGCTTCAACACCGTGAAGGCCGCCACCAAACAGATGATGAAACAAAAGAGCGGCTCCATCATCAACATGACATCGGTGGTGGGCATTAAAGGAAACGCAGGCCAAGCCAACTATGCGGCTTCGAAGGCAGGCATCATCGGCTTCACCAAGTCGGTTGCCCTTGAGTTGGGCTCGCGTGGCATTCGTTCGAATGCTGTGGCACCGGGCTTCATCGAAACCGAAATGACGGGCAAGCTTGACGAAAAAGTTGTTCAAACCTGGCGCGATGCCATCCCCTTGAAACGCGGTGGCAAGCCCGAAGACGTGGCCGATGCGTGCGTGTTTTTGGGATCGGATATGTCGTCCTACATCTCCGGGCAAGTGCTGCAGGTAGATGGTGGAATGTTAACCTAGAGTCTACACGACATTATGATATAAATCCCCGGCGCTGTCGGGGATTTTTGTTTTTAGAACGAAGTCAGGGAGCGTGCGGCGCAGTGGAAATCAGTTGGCTTCCTGTTTTGTAATCGATTCGATTTTCTTATCAACTTATACACATGACTACCCGCGATTTTCTCATTCTCGTCCTGAAGTTGTTCGGTCTGTATTCGCTCGTTCAATTCTTCTTCTCAACGATAGGCAGTTTAAACTTCGTCATCGCCACGGGGCGAGCGTGGTGGGTTGACATTACGCCCGTCGTTACTGCTATTGTTGTTCTGACCTTGCTCTTTTTCTTTCTCGTTTATCGGGCCGACTGGCTTGTGTCGAAGTTGGGATTGGCCAAAGGTTTTTCCAGCGATCACATTTCCTTTAATCAATTCGATCCTCATGCCCTTGTCATGGTGGCATGCATCATCATCGGCGGTCTGCTCGTGATTGATAGCGTTGGAAATTGTATTGTCTACGGATACTTGGCATTTCGTTCAAGGGTGACAACCCTGAAAGGAAACGCACCGGCATGGAATGAACCTCAGAACACCGCGTATTTTGTGATTTGTGCGATCAAAGTGATTGTCGGCTATTTGTTGATAACCAACTATGAATTTGTGGCGCGGCGGTTTGTGAAGAAACGCGATGCCTAGTACATCGCCGCACACCAAATCATCGTTGCGTCATTACTTCAATCACCTGCATCGCCACCGAAATCCTTTCCGCCAACGCCGGATCTTCTTCGGCATATTCAAAAAACGATTTCTCAAGATAGTCAACCAAGGCCTTGTCACAAATAAACGCTTTCAACGCTTCATGCGTGCCTGCGTTTTTACTCAACTTCCGGTCGTTGCCGTTGTAGTATATGAAATCAATGAGATTCTGCTGGGCAATCTTGGTTTGTGTGTACTTCCATTCAAGAAGGAGCACATGTATGTCCACATAGGTTGAGTAGAAGTCGATGTCATCCAGCATGCCCCCGCGCTCGGTGGTGTTCACAAACCGGCTCCAGTCAGCCAACAGAAATTCGGCAACCACTTGCTTTTCGGGCTCGGGCCAGGTTTCAAAATTTGCATAGACAAGCTTGTTGTGAATGGCATCCGCGTCGATGTCCCCAAAGGGTTTTTCATCATAAAACAATTCGAGTATGCGCGGGAGAAAATGTTTGTAGTCACGGTCATCGCCCCATGTGGTCATGGCTTTGCGAGAATAAAATCTAAGGTCGTCGCTCGTCAGTTCGCGCAACGGCTTTGAATAAAGCTTTTTCTCCTGCTCATCCGAAATGCATCCACAGGGACATCTGTCTATTTTCCCGTTGATGTAGTAGGCCCCAAACACGTCGAACAGTTTTTCAACAACATCCATGCATCTTGATAATTTACCGCTTTGAAAGTTTCAAGGTTTATATTCAAAGATACAAAGCGCAGGCAAGCCCTAACCAAAAGCACCTTCGTTCGTTTTATTAAAAATGTCAATCCCTATGATGACCCCTGAAATCGAACACCTCACCATCCTCATCACCCGCTCCTACGACAAGGGCGCGTGGCATGGCCCTTCCGTTAAACAATCCATCGAAGGCATCACCACCGAAGAAGCGCACAAACGCATCCCCGGCACACACAGCATCATCGAGCTGGTGGCACACATGGCCGCATGGCGCACGTTTGTGACCCGGCGACTGGAGGGCGACGCCAGCTATGCGGTGACAGACGAAATGAACTTTCCCGGTGGCCACCGACTGGGAAAAAACCGCGGCCGATCTGGAGACACAGCACACGCACATGATGGCCGCACTGAACGCTTTTCCGGGCAGCAAATTATTTGACACGGTGCCCAACAGCTCCTACAACTACTCGTTCTATATCCTCCTCCACGGCATCGTACATCACGATTTGTATCATGCGGGCCAGATCATGCTCATCCGGAAGAGCACCCTGTAACAATCGATGTAATACACTCCAAAACCACTATTTTCAGGCACCTGCCTAACAATTGTCAGTGATGCAGGTGCAAAAAAAATTCAAACCGGGTTTGGAAACATAGCTCCCAGACTCTACGTTTGTGGTATCAAAGTCGAATAAGCACTTCTGCTTAATCGCTTTATAAAGAAGCGTGGAGAGACAGGCTCTAAGAAACGCTAGCAACCTCCTTAAAAGAAAGGTGCTAAATCCTGATCCGCCAAGGCGGAAAATATAAACGGTTAAAAAATGAAAAACATCAGTCACATCATCATCTCCGGATCAAGCGTTCAACGCTTGCGTGCTTCATTCGAAAATCTCTATCTGTTCATTTGCATTGCCTTGAACAACGACGCGCGTATGTGTTGTTGTTGCGCGGCGCGTTGCTGCTGACAGATCTCCGATCTTCCCGCAACACATTAGCGTACGACCCTGCCAGGTGACAGGCAGTTCTGGTTACGGCTAACCCTCCCTCTACAATTCTATTATAATCATAACCACAGACCCTCTAAACAATTATCATCATGTCAAATCTACATTTTGAAACGCTTCAACTTCACGCTGGCCAGGAAATCGATCCCACAACCCGTTCGCGTGCTGTGCCAATCTATCAAACCACTTCCTATACTTTCAAAGATTCAGAACACGGAGCCAACCTGTTTGCCCTGAAAGAATTCGGCAACATCTACACACGCATCATGAACCCCACCACCGATGTGTTCGAAAAACGCATCGCAGCACTCGAAGGTGGCGTGGCTGCACTGGCCACGGGCTCAGGACAAGCCGCACAGTTTCTGGCACTCAACAACATTCTGCAAGCCGGTGACAACTTTGTGTCTACCACGCTTCTTTATGGCGGAACCTACAACCAATTTAAAGTAGCCTTCAAACGCCTCGGCATCGATGTGCGTTTTGCCAACGGCGACAAGCCCGAAGCGTTCGAGAAACACATCGACAAAAAAACAAAAGCCATCTATCTCGAAACAATCGGCAACCCGGGCTTTAACATTCCCGACTTTGAAGCCATTGCGGCGCTTGCCAAAAAACATGACCTTCCCCTCATTGTCGACAACACCTTTGGTGCTGCAGGCTACTTGTTCCGCCCCATCGAACACGGTGCAAACGTGGTGGTGGAATCGGCCACCAAATGGATCGGCGGCCACGGCACGTCTATTGGCGGCGTGATTGTTGACGGCGGAAACTACAACTGGGCCAACGGCAAGTTCCCTCAATTCACCGAACCGTCGGAAGGTTATCATGGCTTGAAATTCTGGGATGTGTTTGGCGAAGGCAATCCACTGGGCTTGCCCAACATCGCCTTCATCATCCGCGCACGTGTGGAAGGTCTTCGCGACTTTGGTCCTTCGCTGGCACCGTTCAATTCTTTCCTCCTGCTGCAAGGTCTTGAAACCTTGTCGCTGCGCGTGCAACGCTCGGTCGACAACGCACTGGCCCTTGCCAAATGGCTCGAGAAACACGACCTCGTGGAAAGTGTGAACTTCCCCGGCCTGGAAAGCAGCCCGTATCACAAGCTTGCCAAGAAATATTTAAGAAACGGATTTGGCGCCGTGTTGTCGTTCACCCTGAAAGGAACAAAACAACACACCACCAAATTTGTAGATCACCTAAAGCTGGTGAGTCACCTGGCAAACGTGGGCGATGCCAAAACGCTCATCATCCAACCTTCGGCCACCACGCACCAACAGCTGAGTGAAGCCGAACAAGTGGCGTCGGGTGTGTTGCCAAACTTGCTGCGCATCTCGGCCGGCATCGAGCACATCGACGACATCAAGGCCGATCTGCAACAGGCATTCGAAAAAGTTTTTGAAGGAGAATTAGTGTCCTAGTTTAAGTTAAGTATAGTAAAAGTCTCTGCCGCTCTCTTCGGTTGCCATCCGGGGGAGCGGCCAGGGTACCCAAAAGGGATTTATGGAAAAGAACGAGCTGACCTTTCATTATCAAAAGAGCTTTGCGCTGGAATCGGGCGGAACGCTGCAGGGCTTTCAACTGAGATACGCCACCCTGGGCAAACTCAACGCAGACCGCAGCAATGTGGTGTGGGTCTGTCATGCGCTCACCGGCAGCGCCGACTTCACCGACTGGTGGAGCGGGTTGTTCAATGAAGGCAGGTTCTTCGATCCTCGTCATTACTTCATCATTTGCGCCAACGTGCTGGGGGGTTGCTATGGCTCCACGGGTCACTTGTCGCTGAACCCGCAAACGGGCAAACCTTTCTATCATTCTTTTCCCACCCTCACCAACCGCGACGTGGTGCGCGCACTAGACACGCTCCGTCAAGACCTGGGGCTTGAACAGGTGCACACCCTCATTGGAGGTTCGCTTGGGGGCCAGCAAGTGCTGGAATGGGCCGTGCAACAGCCTGACGTTTTTCAACACATCATTCCCATTGCCACCAACGCCGTGCATTCGCCGTGGGGCATTGCTTTCAACGAAGCCCAACGCATGGCCATCGAAGCCGATGCTACGTGGAAGGAAAACGATCATCGCGCGGGCATCGACGGTCTCAAAGCCGCGCGCGCCATCGGCATGATCTCCTATCGCTACTACGACACCTATGGTCAGACTCAGGCCGAAAAAAGCGACGACACGCTGGAGGATTTCCGATCGTCGACCTATCAGCGCTATCAGGGACAAAAGCTGGCCAATCGTTTCAATGCATTTACATACTATAGTCTTTCCCGCATGATGGACAGCCACAACGTGGGTCGCCAGCGCGGCGGCGTGGTGGAGGCCCTGAAGTCTATCAAAGCCCGCACACTCATTGTGGGCATCGACTCTGATATATTGTTTCCGCTGAGCGAACAAAAGTTTTTGGCCGACCACATTCCCAATGCCCGGCTGGAAGTGATGAGCTCGCTCTATGGACACGACGGATTCCTGGTGGAGTTCGAACAACTCAGCGATCATATCAAACAATTCTTCCGCGAAGACCTTGTTCCGGTAGAAGTAAAACTAAAATAACCGAATCTCCACAGTCATTATTTATGTCAGCACAAACCACCACTTCTCCTTCACACACCAAACACCGACACCTGAAACTTGGCCTCTTTGGCTTTGGATGTGTGGGTCAGGGCCTCTATCATGTTCTGGATGAAACACCGGGCATCAAAGCCGAGATCAAAAAGATTTGTGTGAAAACAAAAAACAAAGAGCGTCCCTTGTCGGAAGACCTCTTCACCTTCAGCAAAGAAGAAATTCTGAACGATCCCGAGATCGACGTGGTGGTGGAACTGATTGACGACGCCAACGCCGCATTCGACATTGTGAAGACCGCCCTGCAAAACGGCAAGGCCGTGGTGACCGCCAACAAAAAAATGCTGGCCGAACACCTCGAAGAAATTTACCTGTTGCAAAAACAAACGGGAAAGGCTGTGCTCTATGAAGGCGCGGTGTGCGGCAGCATTCCCATCCTTCGCAACCTTGAAGAATATTATGACAACGATTTGCTCACGGGCATCGAAGGCATCTTCAACGGTTCCACAAACTACATCCTCACCAAAGTGTTTGAAGAACGCAAGAGCTATGCCGATGCGTTGCAGAAAGCACAGGAACTTGGCTTTGCCGAATCCGATCCCAGCCTCGACGTGAAAGGCTTCGACCCCAAGTTTAAACTGGTGGTGGCCATTGCCCACACGTTTGGTGTGTTTGTGAAACCCGAAGACGTGATCAACATTGGCATCGACCGCATCTCGGACCTCGACCTCAAGTTTGCACGCGACAATGGCTATGGCATCAAGCTGATTGCCCGCGCGTTCAAGATCGAAAATAAAGTATTTGGTTTTGTGGCACCGCAGTTCATCGAGTCAACACACCCGCTGTATGCTGTGCGCAACGAATACAATGCCGTGCAGGTGCAAAGCGCGTTTGCCGAACAACAGCTGTTTGTGGGCAAAGGCGCAGGAAGCTATCCGACCGGATCAGCGGTGCTTTCTGACATCTCCGCACTGACCTACGACTATCAATACGAATACAAAAAACTCCATCAGCTTCACAACCTGAAATTTTCCAACGGCCTCACCGTGGAAGCTTTTGTGAGTTTTGACGAAGGCACCAACATTTCCATGAGCGACTTCGAACAACTGCAGTCGGGCTATGCCTCCAACGGCAAGCAGTATATGGTTGGAAAAGTGAGTCTCGAAAAATTGCAGGAGTGGTCGACCTGGGATGGTGTGGGCGTTATTCTCGCACCCAATGCCACGCTCACGCCCAAAAAAGACAGCGCCAAAGCCTTTAGTCTGGCTTCGTAAAAAATGCTGTCGGTAGTAGGAAAAAAAATTATCAGATGAGTTCGGGGATCGCCAGGGTAACTGTCGTTCCCCGGCCCACTTCAGACTCGATGTCGATGTGACCATTCAGTTTGTCGATGGCTTCCTTCACAATGTACAGCCCCAGGCCGGAGCCTGCGCCATCGTCGGTGGCACGGTAAAACATTTTGTAAACGTTGGGCAGGTGATCTTTGTCGATGCCTTTGCCGTTGTCTTCAATGGCCAGCGTGGCCAGGTGTTCCTTGATCTCCACATTCACTTTGATGACCGGATCTTTGCCGTTGCGATAGCGAATGGCATTGGAGATGATGTTGTTGAGAATCACTTTCAACCGCCAGCGATCGGAGAAGAACGGACCTTCCTGTGTGATGTGAATAACTTTCTGCACCGACTGACCCGTGCTGGTGGCAAACTTCAGCTGATTGAATGTTTCGTCGATGAGCGGCTCAAACTGAATTTCTTCGCGCTTCACTTCCAGGCGCGAATTGCGCGATTGATCCAATATCTCTTTAATGAAATGATCCTGTTGCAGCGCGCTTTTGTTGATCATATCGAGGTACATGTCTTTCATGTCGGTGTCGATATCCTTTTTTGCAAGGTTGATCAGGCCCAGCACAGACGCGATGGGCGCGCGCAGATCATGCGATACGCTATAGACAAAATTATCAAGCTCGGTGTTTCGTTTGCTGAGCTCGTGATTGGTGCGTTGAATTTTTTCTTCCGCTTCTTTGCGCGTGCTGATCTCTTCGTTGAGGGCCCGGGTGCGTTCGGCTACCATTGACTCCAGGTTTTCATTGAACTCCAGCAGTTTGCTCTGCGCATCCTGGCGTTCTTTTACCGTGGCCGAAAGAATGATGGTGGTGATGCTGATGACGCCGATAAAAATCTGCAACAACAACATCGAGTTATACGAATCGGAAAGCACAAACGGTCCCACGCCCGTAACGGTCATATAGATCGACATCAGTGCGGTGGCCACTACACCCACAATGGCAACGATGAGGTCGAAGCGAAACGCCAGCCACAACAGAAAGGGAAGCACCAGAAAAGGAAGCGCACGTTCCAGGGTAGGCAGCAGGTAGTCGATTTGCAGTAGCAACACGATGCCCGTCATGCACAACACAAAGATGCCCACTTCAATGGCCTTTTCGGAGGTGAAACGAATCTGCGGTTTCTTGGAACACGCCAGGAAGAAAGGTGTGAAGAGCAGGATGCCCACAACGTTACCTACCCACCCCGAGATGCCAACGCGCAACAGGTTTTCGGGCAACACCAGGTTGTTAAGATACAACCCGAACATGCCAATGCCCGCCCCAAACCAGCACATGATTAAGGTGACAAACAAAAAGCGGAAAGCGTTTTTAGCATTCTTGAAAGGGAAGTCGTCTTTGATCCACACCTTCACAAGGTAGTTTCCCAGGAGTGCTTCCACTGTGTTGCCCACGGCAATGAGGCTGCTCATGCCGATGATGACCTGTGCGGGAAGATGCGGATCGTTCCAGTAGGCCATCACGTTGGCCACCAGCGAACCGATGGTGATGCCCGGCCACGATGACCGGCCCAGGAGAATGATGAGTGCGAAACCGATGCCCGACGGGGGCCAGGCGGGCAGGGCGGTAGAACCTTCAAAGGCAAAAAAGTAGCCTAGCCTGGCCGATAGATAATACAGCAGTGCCACCCCAATAATCTTGAGGTCAAGTTTGTATTTAAGTGGCAGTTTAACGTTCAAAATTAATTAACTCATTATCAACCAAATATAAT
Organism: Chryseolinea lacunae; assembly: GCF_016735595.1. Lineage (GTDB taxonomy): Bacteria > Bacteroidota > Bacteroidia > Cytophagales > Cyclobacteriaceae > Chryseolinea > Chryseolinea lacunae. The sequence goes on along the minus strand of NZ_JAERRB010000004.1, from coordinate 381,685 downwards.
AAGATCAAAATCGCAATTTCCAATGAATAAAGAGCGGGATTTTATTTTTGGGGTTGAGTTGTCTTTTTTCGGGGTTCAATGGTTGGTTACTGGCCGTTATTTCGACCTGTTTTGGTAAAAATCGGCTCCTTCAAGAAGATGAATGGTGAAAATTCTATCTTCACACAGATTTTTTTGACCTAGTTGCTATGGACCTGACCATCCTCTTTTCGCCGATTGACGAATCCATCTACGAGAACATCACGTCACCCTCCAGTTTCTTCAAGAGCATTCGTGTGTTTGGCGAGAAAATGCCGGACTATAAGGATGCGCAGATCGCCATCTTTGGCGTGAAAGAAGGTCGGGGCACCCTCCACAACGAAGGCACAACCGCCGGCCCGGACGAAATTCGCAAGAAGCTCTACCACCTGAAACGCGGCGTAGGTGCCTATCGCATTGTGGACCTGGGCAACCTGAACCTGGGCCACGACCTCGACGAAACGTATACGCGCATCAGCGAAGTGTGCCGCATGCTGCTGGAGAGTAACGTGCTACCCATCATCATCGGCGGCTCGCACGATCTGGACTATGGCCAATATGCGGCCTATGAAACGATGGACAAACTGGTGAGCCTCCTCAACGTAGACGCGTTTCTTGACCTGGAAGAAAAAAAGGATGCGGGGGCTAGTCGCGGACACATTCACAAGATCTTGTTGCACGAACCCAACTTCCTGTTCAGCTACACGCACCTCGCCTATCAAACCTACCTGATCGATTCGCTTTCGGTGGCCGTACTGGAGAAACTTTACTTCGAAGCATTTCGCATTGGCCAGATGCGCACCAACATGCAGGAGATGGAACCCACCATCCGCAATGCCGACATGGTGTCGATCGACATCACGGCCATCCGCTCTTCTGATGCGCCGGGCAATGCTCATGCGCAGCCGTTCGGACTCACGGGCGAAGAAGCTTGCCAGGTGTGCTGGTATGCGGGCCTCAACGAAAAACTAAGCTCCATCGGTTTCTACGAATACAATCCCGCGTTTGACGATGCCCATAAAAAAACAGCAGCGGTGGTGTCGACCATGATCTGGTATTTTATCGAAGGGTATTATCACCGGAAGAATGAGCAAAATTTCAAGAGCAACGACTTCATGAAATATTCGGTGTCCATGCCGTCGGAACCGGAGGTGCTCACGTTCTACAAAAGCAAGGTGAGCGAAAAATGGTGGCTTGAGGTTCCTTACCCCAACGGCCGCGAACGTTATGCGCGCAACAGCATTGTGCCCTGTAGCTATAACGACTATCAAACGGCTGTGAAAGGCGAAGTTCCCGACCGTTACATCAGCATGCTGGCAAAGTTGATCTGATCGATCCGCTTAAACCTCCTCACTCGTGCGACCGTCTGTGTGAAAGACGACCCACGCCACGGCCACCACCACGAGGCTGGTGATCACAACCATAGCACCCAGATGATTTCCCGGAAGGTTGAACGCTGTGGCCACAGGTTTCTCGATGTTGTTGAGGCTTATCATTAACACAGCAAAAAGCACGAACAGAAGGATGACGTTGTACAAAACAGACGGGCGATGTTCGTCGGGCATTATCGACCGGTCGTTCACCACCAGAATGAGGAAGGCCACAAGCAAGGGCAGTATCAATCCATTCAGGGCCTGCACCACCAATATAACGGGAATGGGCCTGAGGCCGCTGATGCCGAACATGAAGCCGGTGAGCAACACCAATATCCATACAATCTTCACATAGTTTTCATTCTTCATTTCAAACACCGTGCGGGCAATGACGGCCGATGCATAGGGCGAGGTGATGGCCGACGAGAAACCCGCGGCAAACAAACCCAACGCCATGGCCACTGCCCCCAGGTAGCTCGACTTGGCTTCGAACTCAGCGAAGAGAATGGGAAACGAGGAGAAGTCGACCACGGCTGTTCCCGCCACAAGTATGGCAGCGGTGATCAGGCCACCAATAAAAACCGAAATGGCCAGGCCCACACGCATAAACGGAATGGTCTGTCCCTTACTAATGCCCGAACCCAGAAAGAGATTATAGGGAACCACCGTGGTGCCTACCAGCCCCAACACCAGCAATTCGCTTCCGGCGGGTATGGATGGAACAACAGACGCGGTGAAAATTTCGCCCACCGAAAAATGTTGCCCAAAGGCCAGCAGCAAAAACGACACGCCCATCACCGCCACCAGAAACGTCATGAGGTTGGAGATCCACGAAGGATTGCCTATCCACAACACAGCAAACGATGTGAGTGAGATGATTACTGTGAGCACCTTAATGTTCATGCCCGTGATGAGGTTCATGCCCGACACAGCACCCATAATGTTTCCGGCTTCATAGGCTGCACAGCCGGCGATCACACTTCCACCCACCAGCCATTGCAACGTTGCGCCATGGCGACTTCCGAATTTTTTCTTTAGTGCCTGCCCCACATTCAAACCACTGGCGATGGTGATGCGCGCAGCGATTTCCTGCAACATGATGCAGGCCACGGTGGCAAACACCACCGACCACAACAATGACAGTTTAAAAATGGAACCGGCCGATACGGCCGTGGTGACCGTGCCCGGACCAATGAAGGCAGCCGAGATGATGGACCAGATGACAACGCTTTTCCAGGTATTGACAGTTCGCATGCGCTAGTATGGGTTCAACCTGATCTCACAAACACGCAACAACGCGTCTGTGTCTGAAGAAAATTCTGAAAGCTCTGGAAACCCTTCGCCTTACACCACATTGTTCAACTGCTCTTTGATTTTTTCCAACTCTTCTTTCATGACCACCACGTGTTTTTGAATGGCGGCGTCGCTCGCCTTGGAGCCGATGGTGTTTATTTCGCGGCCAATCTCCTGGCTGATAAAGCCCAGCTTCTTGCCATTGCTCTGCGCCTCGCGCACGGCCTGAACAAAATAGTCGAGGTGTGCCTTCAGGCGAACTTTCTCTTCGTTGATGTCGAGCTTCTCGATATAGAAAATGATTTCCTGCTCCAGCCGATTGGTGTCGAAGCCTTCTTCTCCGAAAAACGACACCACGTTGCCCTTCAATCTTTCGCGGATGCGCTCCACGCGTTTGGGGTCAAGTTCATCAACAAACTTCAGTTGTTTTGCTATTTCGTTGATGCTGTCGGTGAGCACTTTTTCGAGCACCTTGCCTTCGGCTTTGCGAAAGGCTTCACATTTTTCGATGGTGGCTTCGATGCAGGCCTTCACTTTCTTCCACTCTTCTTCGTCGCTGGTTTCTTTGGCTTTGCCCTGAATGACGTCGGGCGAATTGAGCGCAAGCTCGAACAGACCTTCGTAGGGTGCCTCCACACGGTCGGCCAGTTTTTTTAGTTCCGCATAATAGGCGGCGAACAGCACTTCGTTGTAGGCTTGTTTTGTTTCGGCTTCGCCGTGGCGTTGATAGTCGATGTTGATGGCCACTTTGCCGCGCTCCAGCTTTTCGCTGATCATGTTTCTCACTTCAATCTCCTTGTCGGAAAAGAGTTTTGGGAGGCGCAGGCTCAGGTCCAGAAATTTGGAATTGAGGCTTTTGATCTCCGCAGAAATTTGAACCAGGCCGTCGTCGGTTGTGCTTTGGCCGAAGCCTGTCATGGATTTGATCATGAAGTCAAGATGTTTGGGTCAGGATAGTGCTGTCTTCTGAATAGCGGTCTGCAAAATACAAAACATACATCGCCTTGTGAAGGGATGTATGTTTATCCTTTGCTTTTGTAAAAATGATTTGATCGTCTAGAAGTCAAAGCCCAGCGTCACGTGCAGGCGGGGTTTAGACACTTCATAGTTTTCGACGGGCCACGCCACATCGAACTTCATGTAGTAGCCCAGCAACACCGTGCGCGCGCCAAGTCCGTAGCTATAGAGCCAGGGGTTGAGGTAGTTTTTGATTTGCGCTTTGAACGGCGCCTGGGTTATTTCTTCATAGCTCACGCTGTTACCCGAGCTGAACGGCGGCTTGCCCGACCACGCGGTGCCGATGTCGTAGAAGGCAATGAACTGCATGTTGCGCAGGAAGTTTGAAGAGATAGGCCCGTTGGACAAGGCCTTCACCAGCGGCACCCTGAATTCGGCGTTGGCCATCATCACGCTGTTGCCAAACAATGTGGCATAGTCAAAGCCGCGAAGCGACGTGGCGTATTCCACAAACAAAATGTCCTGATTTTCTCTGGGATAGCCCAATGGATTGGGTTGACCTTCGCTGGTCTTCCCGTCTTTGCGGGTCTTGTTAAACAACCAGTTGTCCATGCCGCCCAGCAAATATTTTTTTGGTGAATTGCCAAAGAACGTTCCTGCAAATCCGCGTACGGCAAACACAATTTCCCGATAGATTTTTTGATAGTGACGCACGTCGATAGATGCCTGGCTGAAACCGAGGTCGGCGTTTTGCAGCCCCTGATAGTTTTGGAAACTGATCTTTGCACGTGTGCCTTCAATAAGGTTGAGGCCCGTTGACACAGAGTTGTCGTAGACCAGTTCCGACTTGATACCGGCATACAAATTATTGACCGGCGCAACAGTTGGCGGCGCGGTGGGATAGTCTGCTTCGCCCAGATCGACAGAGCGCGCAAGAGCACCAAAAGGTTTGATCGTGAAACGTATGCGATCCGAAATCGGCAACGACGCGCTCAACTCCACACGGTTCAGCGAGTAGTGAAACAGCTCGCCTTGTTCGCCTTCGGTTTCGGGCTCGGCTGCCCAGCGGATACCTTTCCGGTCTACGCGCATACCAAAGTCGATAAGCGATTTCAGGTATTGAAATTCAGCAAAGAAATCGCCATTGCGCAAATCAACACTGGTCATCAACCCGCCAAAGAAGCGGTAGTTCTCCAGCATGTCGTTCATCTGCGTTTCGATGGAAACCCCCAGTCCGCGCAACGGGTCCACTACCAGCGAGGTCACCAGGTTGTTGGAGCTGAATTTCGATTCGTAGGGGAAGGGGCCGGTGATTCGGCTCTTCTCGCGCGCTTTCATGTAGCGGGTCAGAAACGATTCGCTGGGCTGGGCCTTCACCGCTTCATCTTCAAACGTATAGTTGTCGGTGTTCACAACATCCGGCTTCTTCGCCTGTCCGGTCTTGGTGGTGTCGGCCGGTACGACGGGTAGCGACGGTGCGGGTTTCTTTTCCTCGTCGCCAAACACATAGTTGTCTGTGTTCACGGCGTCGGCACGATTGGTTGGTTTTTGTTTCGTGGCATCGGCCGGCGTGGTTTGAACAGGGCGTTGTACTTCAGGTTTCTTGGGCTCGTCGCCAAACGCATAGTTGTCCGTGTTCACTTCATCCTGGCGGGTTGGCGTTTCAGAAGGCTCTCCCATTTTGTCGGGACTCACGGCAGGTGGCGGTCCATTTTGCACAATGGTTGAGTCGGTTCTCGCCGGGTTTTGTTGTGGCAATGCCGGTGTGGTGTCGCGTCGGGGTTGTGCTTCTTTCAGGCGCGAGTTGAGCAGGTCGCGGATGCTCATGTTTTTATTTTCCTCCTGCTTTCTTCGTTCGCGTATCACCCGTGCCTGCTGCAAATCTTTGCGGCGCGTAGCGGGGGTGAACACCTGACGGCTGAGGTTGAAAGAACGGTCCACGAAAATGTTTTGCTTCATGTCTTCCGTCATCACCATGGCCATGGTTTGATTGGGGAAGCTGATGTCGATGTCTTTGATGCTGGAGTTGTAGTTGGTGACCTGCGAGTAGATGCCCGTGGGGCGATTGAATTTGAACAGGTTCACAATGCCACGCTGATCGCTGAGGTAATAGAAGTTGTCTTCGTCGATGGCTTGAGGCGAATGATCTTTGCTGAGCGTGTTGGTTAAGCGCGTCAACAGAAACTTGGTGCTGTCGAGGTCATACACAAACAGGTTGTAGTTGTTGGTGAGTTGCTCGAACTGTGGCTTGGCATTGGCACGCAGGGTGTCGGTGGTGCGGTTCGACGAAAACACGATCCGGTTGGTATTGGGAATGAAACTGGGATCAAGATCGTCATAGAGGTCGTTGGTGAGCCGACGCACGCGGTCTCGTTTGGAGCTCAGCAGAAACAAATCGCTCTTGCCTTCGAAGTCTGCGCTGAGAATGATGAGGCGACCGTTGCCCGAGAAGCTGAAGCTGCGAATGTTGCTGAAGCGTTCGAGCTGTCGCGGCAATTTGGTGCGCGTGTTAAAATCGTAGAGCCAGAAAACATATTGGCCGTTCTTCACACCGATCACCCCCAGGGTGCTGGCGTCTGACCACGCGAGCAGCGGCAGGCTGTAGTCTACCCGCTGCTTGATCACTTTGCTGCCGCCGGAGAGAATGGTTTTCTCACGGCCGGTTTCCAGCGAGCGCACTTTCACAATGAAGCGGCCGCGGTCGTTTTCGGCGTAGGCGATGTTGCGTCCGTCGGGGCTGATTTTCACGGTGGTAAACTCCGTGGTTTTGTTATGCTGCTGGGTGAACGAGGTTGACTCTTCCGGGCTGATATACGACTTGCTCACGGTGCCTTCCATGTCGGAATAATACTTCTGCCATTCGGTGAGCAGTTGTTTGAAACTTATGCCCAGCGTAATGAGAATGCTTTTCTCTTCATTGCGTGTTACCCGGGTATAGTTGAGGATGTTGGCCACGCTGCTCTTGCCATATTTTTCGGCAATAAAATTCCAGATGGATTGTCCGACCAGACCGGCTTCTTTTCCGGAAAGTTTGGTTGCGCGTTTTGCCCGGCGGGTTTTCATGAGCTGGCGGATGTAGTCGTCCATCTCCATGCTCCAGCCACGGGCCACATAGAGCGAGGAGCCGTCCACAAACCAATCGGGCAGGTTCATGAGGATGGAGCTCTGAAACATCTCTTTCAAATTGCCACCGAACATCATTTCATGAATCATGAGGTCGGAGATCTGGAAGAGCAGTTCGTCTTTAAATTCCTGCGCTGTTCCCAGGTGGGCCACTTCCACATAGGGTTTGATGAATTCCGTTTCGCCCCCCACATTAAACACGTTGTGATTGAGCCCCACGTTGCTCTGGCGCAGGTCGCTGAGGGAGTTGTAGAGAAATACTTTTGTTTTGAAGTAGGGCGGATAGCCGATCAGGTCGGTGACGCGGTCGAACTCTCCTTCCAGGTATTCAAGGGCTTCCTGGGCCACGGCCTTGCGGGCGTCGTAGTAGTAGACGTCGAAATTTTCTCCGCTGAGATACACCCAGTCAAACTGCCTGTATTGGATCCGGTTCTTGCCAAAATTCTCCCGCGATTGCTGTGCTTTCGCTGGAAAAAAACTGAGCAGGAAAAGGGCTGAGAGTAATCGTAATCCGCTTCGCAAATTCATATTCATTTTGGGGAAGTCCAATATAATAATTTATAACGTTCGATATCTACCTCTTTGTTTAACGGCTTCATATTTTGCAGCGCCTGGATCAAAACCTCCGAAAAATAGGGGGCGAGGCTCACCCCTTTGGTGCCCATGCCATTAAACACAAAAACCGAATCGTTTTCGGGATGTTTTCCCAGCAACGGCCGCCGGTCTGGGGTGGTCGGTCGCACGCCCCACTCCTGGCCCGTTACATCAACGGGGAAATGTACCAGTTCATTTATCTTGTCGTGCAATTCTTTTCGCGCGCTTTCGGTCACGCCCGGGCCGCTGTTTTGAAAATCATAGGTAGCCCCCACCCGCCAGGCGCCAGGCTCACCGGTCGGCACCATGTAGACACCCCGGTTCAGGATCACGTGCTCGTCAAACGACGCACGGATGCGGATGGCCTCCCCTTTCAACGGTTTCACCGGCAACCAATTGAACCAGGGCGTGGTATGCACTCCGTTACAAAAAATGATGCCGCCCGCTTCCACATCGCGATAGCGCACCACGCCTTGCCCGATAGTCAAGGCGTTTTCGTCCAGATCTTCCTGTAGCAAAATGCCCTCGCGGGCAATCAGCTCACCCACGGCGGCGGTATAGGTCGTCGTGTCCACATAGCCGCATTGCTGCAGCAACAGTCCGCCATAGGGGTCGTTCACGTTTGGATAGGTAGAACCTGTCGTTATTTTCTCGATATAGGGCGCATAGGCCGGAGTGGCGCTTTTTCCCATCCACTCATTTTGTTCTTCAATGGAATGAAAGGGCCGGTAGAGCGGCATGGGATGAAAAAATTTCCGCGCCGTCAGCGACTCGGCTTCGCGGTAGAAATTGAAGAGATAGGGAAACAATGAATCGGCCATCCAGGTCTTCACCATTTTGCGACCCGTGATGGGATTGAAGAGGCCTGCGGCGATGCGCGACGAGGTGTTTCGCGAGGGTTGGTCGATCACGAGAATGCGCTTGCCCTGCCGCAGCAATTGCAAGGCCACGGCCGAGCCGGCGAGGCCCTGACCGACAATTATATAGGCTACACTTCGGGAGGTCATTTCTGGGGCGCCAAACTACATAAACTCCGTAGCATTTTTCACCTCGTTGCCGAATGAATGAAGCCCAATCACAAATATTGAAGCGCACGGGGCGGGCATCGTGTAAAATTCCGTTTACTTTGAAAAAAATTTCAGCACCATGCTTCACGTCCAGGTATTCGTTTTTAATCCCTTTCAGGAGAACACGTATGTGTTATACGACGAAACAAAGGAGTGTGTGATCATCGACCCCGGGTGCTACGACGCGGCAGAGAAAGCCGAGCTCACCGACTTCATTTCGGATCATCAGCTGTCGGTGCAAAAACTATTGAACACACACTGCCATGTCGACCATGTGCTGGGCAATGCCTTTGTGAAGGAGACCTACAAAACAAAATTCTACATTCACGCCAGCGACGAGCCGGTGCTGAAGGCCGTGAAAGTGTATGCTCCCCACTATGGCTTCAACCTCTACCACGAGGCAACACCCGATGGCTATCTGACGGAAGGCGACGAAGTGTGCTTTGGTAATCAGGTGTTTAGCGTGCTTTTCGTGCCGGGTCATGCGCCGGGCCACATCGCGTTCTATCACGCCGGAGAAAAGGTTGTGATTGGCGGCGATGTGTTGTTTCGAAACAGTATTGGCCGCACCGATTTGCCCGGCGGAGATTTTGACACGCTCATTCAAAGCATCCATCAAAAACTTTTTACCTTGCCAGACGACGTCACGGTGTATCCGGGTCACGGACCGGAAACCACCATCGGTTTCGAAAAGAAAACAAATCCGTTTTGCGCCGTGATCTCAACCTGATCTTTCATGATGAAGTATCTTCCAAATTTTTTAACCTGTAGCAACCTGCTATGCGGCATGCTGGGCATCATTTCGCTGTGGGACAACGCCACTGTGCCCACGGCCTACTTTGTGTGGGCCGCATGCCTCTTCGATTTTTTTGACGGCTTTGCCGCCCGGTGGCTCCACGTGTCGTCGCCCATTGGCAAAGAGCTTGATTCCATGGCCGACATGGTGAGCTTTGGCGCACTGCCCGCCCTGTTCATCTACAAGGCGCTGGTGTTGACATCGCCCATCCCAAACCTGCAATACGTGGCCCTGCTCATCGCAATCTGCTCGGGGTTGCGCCTGGCCATTTTTAACATCGACACCACGCAGTCCGATTCCTTCAAAGGATTGCCAACACCCGCCAACGCCATTTTTCTCACGGCCCTGCCGTTTCTGAGTTTCGGCTCATTCAACATCATGGCCAACCCACTGGCGCTGGCCGGCATTGCTGTGCTGTTTTCGGCATTGCTCGTTTCACGTGTAGACTTGTTTGCTCTGAAGTTCAAAAATTTCAGCTGGAACGAGAATAAGATCCGGTTTACCTTCCTGTTGCTGTCGGTATTACTGCTTGCCGTGTTTCGGTGGGCGGCACTGCCCATCATCATACTTTTGTACATCACCCTGTCGTTAGGCGTTCGGGTGTTTTCGAAATAAGGCACTATTTTTCAGGCTTAAACCACCACTTTTGCAATCTCCGCGCACCATACGATGGTCTCTTGTCTGCCTTTTGGCGGCGCTTGGTCCATGGAGTCTTGCCCAAAGCCCGCTGGCTGAAAACTCCTGGTTCAAGGTGAGTGTTGAAAAAAGGGGCGTCTATAAAATTTCGTACGACGACTTCCGGAAGATGGGGTTCGACCCGGCCGCCATCGATCCGCGCAAAATAGCCGTGTTTGGAAATGGCGGCGGCATGCTTCCCCAGGACAATGACACGCCCCGCCCCGCATCGCTTCAGGAAACATCTATTATTGTGGAAGGCGAAAGCGATGGCTCGTTCGACAAAGACGACTACATCTTATTCTACGCCGAAGGGCCCGACGGTGTGCGCTACGACGTGCAACGTCACATCTTTGCCTACGAGAGCAATCTATACAGCAAGAAAAATTATTACTTCATTACCGTCTATGCCAAAGGCAGCAGTGAAACTCCGGCGCGCATCGTTGCCAGCGAGAATGTGGCCGGCAATTTTCCGGTGGTGCAACAGGTTGAAGATTTTGTGTATCACGAACTCGACGACTACAACGAATTGCAGTCGGGCCGCCAGTGGTATGGCGAACGTTTTGATCTGACCGCACAATACGTTTTCAAATTCAACCTTCCCGGCATCCTCGAAAATACGCCCGCCAAACTGGTGTCAAAGGTGATGGCGCAATGCTACGACCCTAAAGGTTCCTCGTTCAAAGTGCTGGTCAACAACACAACGGTCGGCGAGCAACCCCTGGCCTACATTGTCAACTCGCCGTATGCCATCAAAGGCACCGAACGCTCCGACACCCTGGCCGTGAGCGCCAGTGGAAGCACTACCCAGGAAATCACGTTTCAGTACACCAAAGGAACAGGACGCTCGGTAGGCTTCCTGGATTTTTTTCTCTTCCAGTTTTCACGCAAACCGGGGGCTTATGACGACCAGACATTTTTTGTAGCGCCTACAAGCCTGGACCAATCCACATCGCAGTATCGCCTCGCCGGAGGCACCAACACACACCGCGTGTGGAACATCACCGACCCTCAACACGTGCAACAACAAACCGTGAGCATTCAGCAAAACGGGGCTGTGTTTTCGACCTCCAGCGAAACACTGAAGTCGTATGTGATCTTTAACAGCAATGTGCCCGCGCCCGCGCTGGTGGGCGCTGTGGCCAATCAGAACATTAAACCGGGAAGTGTCGACTACATCATTGTGAGCCATCCAAGTTTTCTGGGCGAAGCGCAACGCCTGGCCGCTCACCGGCAGCAGCACAACGGCTGGGCTGTGCAGGTGGTGACGACCGAAGAAGTGTATAACGAATTTTCGTCGGGCCGAACCGACGTGAGCGCCATCCGCGATTTTTTGCGTTACAAATACGAGACCGGATCGTCGCGTCTGAAGAGCGCCTTGTTTTTTGGAAGAGGTTCCTACGACTACAAAGACCGGCAGACAAACAACACCAACTTTGTGCCTGCCTATGAATCGCGAAATTCACTTTCACCCTTAGAGACCTACTCGTCCGACGACTTCTATGCCTTGCTCGAACCCGGTGAAGGCGGATGGAGCGAATGGCCCGCGCATGCCGAAACACTCGATATCGGTGTTGGCCGCTTGCCCGCCAAAACACTGGACGAAGCGCACACCCTGGTAGACAAGATTATCGCCTACGACACCGACAAGAAAAACTTTGGTGCCTGGCGCAAAAGCATTTTGTTCGTGGCCGACGACGGCAGCATCAGCGACGGATTCTCTGGCGAACATCAGAAGCAGGCGCGCAGCCTTGCCGACGGCATCGAAACAAACGAGGCAGAATTTGACACGAAGCGGGTTTTTCTGGGTACCTACACCAAAACCGTGAAACCCAACGGGGAGGCTATACCGGAAGTGAACGACGCCATTATGAAACAATTTGACCGCGGTGCCCTCATCATCAACTATACCGGTCACGGCAGCGAAAAATTGTGGACCGACGAAAAGGTGCTCACCGACCTGGACATCATCACCCTCGAAAACAAGCACTACCCTTTTCTGGTCACAGCCACATGTGAGTTTGGCCGCCAGGACGACCCCGCCGATATTTCCAGTGCCGAGATCAGCGTGTTGCGGCCCAACGGCGGCTCCATCGGCCTGGTCACCACCTCGCGTCCGGTAAGTTCCAGCACAAACTTTGAACTGAACCAGGTTTTTTATGCGAACCTGTTCAAGCGCGAAAACCAGCGACTCCTTTCGCTTGGCGAAGTGTTCAGAAGAACCAAAAACGGAAGCACCGTCGGCGTGAACAACCGTAACTTTTCGTTGATCGGCGACCCGGGCATGACACTGGCCATTCCTCAAAATAATATTGTGATCGAATCCCTGGAAACCGCTTCGGGCACCGACACCCTGAAAGCTTTGTCGAACGTGACGCTGATCGGCCACGTGGAAAATGGCGAGGGAGTGATGACCAATTTTAATGGAACCTTAGAGGCCACCGTATTCGACAAACCGGCCACCGCAGTTACCATTGGCAAAAACAATCCGGCCGTCAGTTTCAAGCAATGGAGCAATGTGCTGTTTCGCGGCAAAGCCAGTGTGAAGGCCGGTGCGTTTCGCATCCAGTTTGTGGTGCCAAAAAACATTGCCTACGAAGTGGGTGCGGGCAAGCTTAGTTTTTATGCGGCCGACACAAGCCTGCAGCAGGATGCCGCCAGTGCCATGGCTGTGCCTGTGGGCGCGAGCGAAAAAGGGGTTGTTCCCGACAACACGGCACCCGACATCGCGCTTTTCATGGGCGACACCACCTTCATGAACGGTGGCATGGTGCTGCCTTCCACTTCACTTGTTGCGCGTCTGCACGACGCCAGCGGACTCAATACCTCGAGCTACGGCATTGGCAACACCATGATCGGCGTGCTTGACAACGATGCACAAACCTTTGTGCTCAACGACTATTATCAGGCCGACACCGACGATTATTCGCGGGGATGGATCAATTTTCCGTTGAACAACTTGGCGCCGGGGCGGCACAGCATTACGGTGAAAGTTTGGGATACGCATAACAATCCGGCCCAATCTACCATTACCTTCATAGTGACCGATGGAAAACTGCTGGTGATCGAGTCGCTGGGCAATGCGCCCAACCCATTCCAGCACGAAAGCCGTCTGTTTTTTACCCACAACCGGTCGGGTGATGATTTGGAAGCACAACTGTATATTTACAATCTTGCCGGGGAAAAGATATCGGCCTACTCGTTTTCGATACCAACCAGCCCCTATGAGGTGAATTTGCTCGAAATAAACGGTCCGAATGACGAAGGGAAAAAACTTGTTGCGGGGGTATACTTAGCCCGTTTGACTGTTCGTTCAGTAACCAATGGCTCTAAAAGTGAGCGTGTTACAAAACTTATTGTGGTGAATTAATTATCTTTGGACCTTTGAAAAAAAACTTAATGCAGTATCGCGTAATCCTTCTGTTGGCCTTTGGGTTGACGATTGAAGCTCACACTACCTTTTCACAAACCGTAACTCCCGGTGACCTCCTTGGCGCACAAAACGCCATCACCACGGCTGTTCCGTTCCTGGCGATCTCTCCCGACGCCCGGGCTGCCGCTCTGGGCGACGCCGGCGTAGCCACCTCACCCGATGCCAACTCCTCCTACTGGAATGCCGGCAAACTCGTGTTCATCGATAAAAAATACGGTGGAACCATTTCCTACACACCCTGGCTTGGCAAGATCGTGAACGACATGTCTATCTCTTACCTGTCGGGTTTCTACAAGATCACACGCGAGCAAGCCATTTCGGCTTCCATCAAATATTTTAACCTGGGCGACATCAGCTTCCGCGATGGCAACAACAACCCGCTGGGCGATTTTAATCCCCGCGAGTTTGCGTTCGATGCCACCTATTCGCGCATGCTGTCTGAAAAATTCAGCATGGGCATCACCGGCCGCTATATCTACTCTAACCTGACCGGCGCCTTCACCGGCATCGATGCAAAAGCGGGTAAGAGTGTGGCTGCCGACATCGGCGCCTACTACACCACGCCGCTCAGAAGCTCCAAGAATTCAACCTTGTCGCTCGGCGCCACCATCACCAACATCGGCGCGAAACTGTCGTATACCGACAACGCAAACAAAAACTTTCTGCCCACCACGCTTCGTCTGGGCACGGCCTACACGATCGACACCGATCCGTATAACTCCTTCTCATTCATCCTCGATTTCAGCAAGCTCATGGTGCCTTCCCCGAACTCGGGACGCGACTCTGTGGGCATTATCAACGGCATGTTCGGATCGTTTGGCGATGCTCCCGGTGGCTTCAAAGAAGAGATCCAGGAGATCATGACTTCGGTGGGCATCGAGTATTGGTATAACGACATCTTTGCCGGGCGCCTTGGCTATTTCAACGAAGCCAAAAACAAAGGCAACCGGAAGTATATGACGATCGGTCTCGGATTCCGCAAAAACAAATTTGGCGTAGACGTGGCCTACCTCGTGCCCGTGAACAAACGCGAAAGCCCGCTGGCCGAAACGCTGCGCTTCACGTTGTTCTTCCACATCAAAGAAACGGCGACCGACAAAGATGAAACCGTTACTGATTAATCGCTGATGCTGGACCGGACCCTCGCACCTCCCTTTAACCGGAGCACTGAATTCGAATTACTTCATCCTGAAAAAATTGTACTGAGTGGCGGAGCCGAAGCCTGGTTTGTGCTGGGCGGCAGCCAGGACGTGAGCAAAGTGGAGCTCATCTTTCCCGCCGGCCGTTGGGTCGAGAAAGTGTGGGGCGCTTCTTATTTCGCATCACAGCTTCTTTCGAAGGGAACAAAAACCAAAGGCAGTTTCGAAATCGCCCAGCGCTTTGACAGTCTTGGCGCACACCTGGAAGTGAACGCTGCGCTTGACATAGTTTCGGTGGCCCTATATTCCATCAACAAAAATCTGGAAGCCGGCCTGCGCCTCGTCATGGAGTTGCTCACGGCGTCAATATTCCCCGAAAAAGAACTGGAGCAGATCAAAGCCATCTATCTGCAAAACCTGAAAGTGAATCGCGAGAAAACCAGCTTTCAGGCATCAACCTTGATTCGCAAAAATGTGTTTGGTGACGCGCATCCCTATGGCAAGGAACTCGACGACGCCGAAGTGACGGCGTTGACACAGGAGCATCTTGTTGACCATTTTCAACGCTTCTTCACGTCGTGCACGCTCATTGTGTCGGGCAAAGTAACCCCCGCGCATCAACAACTGATTGCCGATGTGTTTGCACCGTTTGGAGTGAACACACTGGAGAAGAACAAAACCGGCAACTATAGTCCAGCCCAATCCTTCAGACAGGTGGTTGAAAAAGAAGGCAGTGTGCAGGCCACCATTCGCATGGGCAAGAAGTTTATCACGCGCACCCACCCCGACTATGCGGACACGGTGTTCCTCAATCATATTCTGGGCGGCTATTTTGGATCGCGTCTCATGAAAAACATTCGTGAAGACAAAGGCCTGTCGTATGGTATCTCGTCGAGCCTTCATGCGTTGCGTCACGACAGCTACCTGATGGTGGGCGCAGACGTGAATCGCGAGAACCTGACCCTCACATTCGACGAGATCGGCAAAGAACTGAAACGCCTCCGCACCGAAGCCGTAGACGCCGAAGAACTGGAAACAGCCCGCAATCATTTTATCGGCAGCCTGCAGTCGGAGATCACAACCTCTTTTGCACACGCCGACAAGATCAAAAACATTCTGCTCTACAATCTGTCGGATCGTCACTACCAGAACATGATCCATCGCGTGGATGCCATCACCGCAGAAGATCTTCTGAAAACGGCAGCTACCTATTTCAGAGAAGATAGCTTTATTGAAGTGGCGGTGGGCTGATGCGTCGGCGCGGTTGCCTTCCGTCAGCTTGTTTAAGTCGCTGTGCAAACATATCTTCGAAAAAACAAACACGCCAACACATCCAGCATGAAGTGGAATGCCATACTCTTTATACTCATCCTCTGCATCGCCTCGGGCTGCTCGAAAGAAGTTTCTGACGAGAAATTTGTTGGCACATGGGAGTTGAATGGCCGCAGCATGTTTGAAGGCATTCAGATCAAGATCGAAAAAAAGGACGGCGACTTTGTTGGAAAAATCATACACCTCAACGACAACAAATTCATAAAGATGTTTGCCGACAGCGGCGACGTGTGGGTATCTGCCATCACCCGTTCTTCCAATTTTGATTTTAAGCTCACCGAAAAGAAAATTGCCCGCGACCTGTTTTCGTTATACGGACTATCTACCTCCCAGGACTTTAAAGTACAGTTCATCGACGACAACACCATCGGCCTGGGGAGCGATAGTGCCGATCCTCAAAGATCGTCCGTACTTTACAAACGCATTCCTTAGCGAATCAAAATCGTTGCATCAGAACTGCCCGGGATCAAAATCCCCTTGGTCACGCAAAAAGGTTATCGAACAAAAATAGTAGCTTCGTAGTTGAACATGTCGCCGGAAACGCTGAACGGTGTTAAGGTCGCGACACCCGTGCATCACTATGAATTTCGATCACATCCTTCAAAACGTCAGGCAGCACATTCCGCTTTCCCAAGAGGAAGCTGATCTGTTCACCTCGTTGCTGGACGCGCGCGTATTTAAAAAGAAATCGTTCTTGCTCCACTCCGGCGATGTTTGTCTGTGCGAGACGTTTGTGGTGAAGGGCTGTGTGAAAATTTTCTATACCGACGCTGCGGGAGTGGAACACATCGTGAAGTTCGCCGTGGAAAACTGGTGGACGATGGATCTTGAAAGCTTTGCCCAGCAAACTCCGGCGTTCTACACCATCCAGGCCCTGGAAGACACCGAAACGCTTCAGCTCAGCAAAACCAACCACGACGTGTTATACGAACGCGTTCCCCAGTTTGAAAAATTTTCGCGCCTGCAATTTCAGAACGCCTACATCTTGTTGCAGCATCGCCTCACGCAAAATTTATATTTATCGGCCGAAGAAAAATACAATCGCTTCACCGAAAAATATCCGGGCCTGGAACTGCGCATTCCGCAAAAAGAGATCGCCTCCTACCTGGGCATCACTCCAGAATTTCTCAGCATGTTGCGCAAGCGACGCATGAAGCCCGCCATTTCTTAAACTACTTTATTTTTTTTGCCTGCCCGCCGCTGTTGTTTTGCCTGAAAAACAAACAACATGAAACAACTGCTCTTCAACACGCAAAACGATTGGATCGGACCAGCGCTTCGCTTTACCCTGGGCTTTATTATGCTGCCACACGGCGCGCAAAAACTATTCGGCATGTTTGGTGGCTATGGCTACCCGGGCACCATGACCTTCTTTACCGAAACCCTGAAACTGCCCGCGCTCATTTCGTTCCTGGTGATTGTGATAGAATTTTTTGGCGCCCTCGCGCTGATTGCCGGATTTGCCAGTCGCATGTGGGCGTTATTGTTCGTAGCCATCATGGCGGGCGCGATCGTCACCACCAACTACAAGCATGGCTTTTTTATGAACTGGTTTCAGAATCAACAAGGCGAAGGCTATGAATATCACCTGCTGGTGATCGGCCTCTGCGTTGCACTGCTGGCAGCAGGAAGTGGAAAATTTTCGGTGGATCGGTGGCTGATGGGGATGTGGTAACCAACGAAATCTCCATTGGATTTCTGGTCATGTGCTGACCAGGCATTCATCCTACAAAAAATTGCGCCTCTGTAGTCAAAGGAAAATCCGACGACCACAAAGGCGCAATGCACGTGCTTCAATACATCCTCATCGGATCACAACTTAAAGGTTAGCTGCCCCATGAACGTGGTGCCCAGCTGGCTGAACTGCGAACCGTTATAGCCCAATATTCTATAGCGGCCGCTAAATGTGAGATAACCCTCCAGCAGATTCCGCGAGCTGGCATCGTTGAGCACCGTCTGCCCCTGAGCATTGAGCGCCTCCAGTTTCCATTTTGGCAACACGTTGAAAAGATTGTTTACCGTGAACGAAGCTATGATGTTCTTCGTGATGTTGTAGCCCACGTTGAGATCTGTGACTACCGCAGGCGAAAATTTCTGTTTGATGTTTTGCATCACGGCGCCGCCGTTGTCAAGGTCCTGAAAGGCGGTAGGCCCAAACAGCGTATTGTTCAGCGCGACACTCCAGTTGTTCGCGGCATAGTCGCCACCCAAAATCATTTTATACTTTGGTCGTCCTTCGGTGAGCAGCGATTTCACTTGTGTGTTCAGAATCGTTGCGCCGGCCTGGCGAATGGCGGCGGGATCGTTCGGGTTGCCGATGATTTTGTTGGCCAGGTTGTAGTTACCAGCGACGTTGATGCCCAGCTTGCCCGCACCGACGGCGATGTTTTTATAGTTGGCCACAAAATCTACCCCCTGCGTTTTTGTCTTGATGCCGTTGATGAAAAACTGAACACTCGACAAACCACCGTTCGCAAGAATCTCGCCCAGCGCCGTGCCGGGGTCGTTTGACGTTATGGAAGAGCTGTACACAATTCTGTCGCGAATGTCAATCTCATAGGCATCCAGCGTGATGCTCAGGTTATCGGTGAGATTCAACCCAACACCTACCGTATAATTAACCGACTTCTCCGGCTTCAGCAACGGTATGCCCAACGCAAACGCTTCCTTGCTCCGGTTGTTGAATAGACCCGACAACACAATGGTTCCATTGGCCGACGAGGCTTGTGTGGACTGCGCATAGATCTGGTGCAGCGTTGGCGCCCTGAATCCCGTTGACACCGACGTACGAAAAATAATTTTGTCGTCGGCAAGTTTATAGCGTGTGGAGCCTTTCCACACAAACGCATTGCCGAAGTCGCTATAGCGTTCGCCGCGCACCGTGCCTTCCACAAGCCATTGGGGAATGATGTCCCAGCTCAGGTTTGCATAGCCACCCAGGTTAAAGCGACTGTTGGTGGTAGCGTTTTCCGCGCGAATGCCGGGAAACGAATTGGCACCTTCGCCCGCATAGGAAGCTTCATCGCCCGCGATGATGATGTAGGTTTCCTTGCGCGTCTCCGCGCCAAAAGCAAGCGTGATGGTGTTGAATGTTTTGCTGACGTCCACGTTGCCCACCACATGGCCGAACTTGTAGCCGCCCGGCTTGAACGACGTGGGGCTCGCGCTTTGCAACGAATGATTAACCGTGTTGCTCACCGTATACAATTGCTGATTGCCACCCGCCGTGAAACTCACATCATAGACCCATCCTTCGCGTTCGTCTTTCACACCAAGCGTGGCGTTGTAGTCGCTCAGGTCGCCTTCAAAGGTTGGCTGATAGCCGATGTAGCCTTTATACAAAGCAATGTCTGCAGGGTCTGTGCTGCCCGTGTAGTCAACACCGTTGGGGTTCACGGTGTGCAGCAGGCCATAGTCTTTTTTCCAATAGGGTGTTCGGTAGTTCGCATTGCTTCTCACCTTCTTGGTCACAAAGGCGGCGTTGCTATAAAACTGACCCGTCTCGCTGATGGGAATGCCGAGGTTGATCAGAAATTTGGCGGCCGATGTTTCTCCGGTGCCGTTGATGTTGTTTGCCGTAGGGTAGGCCTTCAAGTAGTTGGTGATGGGAAGGTTTACTGGTGACGTCGCACTTTGAGAGGCATCGCCAAAGGTGGCTATTTCCGTTGGCAGATCAATCGTGCCCGAGCGCACGGCAGTGTTTGCCTGGTTGAAGCCAACGGTATAGTTGATGAACCCGCCACGCGCAAAATTCTTTCCGCTGTTTAGCGACAAACCATAGGAGCCGCCATCGCCTTTGCTCGTCACGCCCGACGTCACATTGATCGTGGTGTATTCATATTTATCTTTCAGAATCACGTTCATCACGCCGGCGATCGCATCCGACCCATATTGTGCCGAGGCACCGTCGCGCAAAATCTCTACGCGCTTGATGGCATCGGTCGGAATGCTGGAAAGGTCGGCACCCGTTTCGCCGCGTCCGGGAGCAAATTGCACATAGAGCAGCGAACTGAGATTTTTGCGTTTGCCGTTAATCAGGATAAGCGTGCGACTCGGCCCAAGGTTTCTGATTTCGTATGGATCGAGCAGCGTGGTGGCATCGTTCACCGGTGTGTTCACGGTGCTGAACGACGGCACGCGATATTGCAGCGCCTTGTCGAACGTGAACTGACCCGTGCTAGCCAGATCTTTCACCGTGAGGTTGTCAACTGGCAATGGCGTGTCGGTGAAGGTGCGTTGCGATCCTCGACCCACCGACACAACAATTTCGTCGAGCTGGCTGGTGGAGGGTTCGAGGGTGATTGTCAATTCGCCTTGCGTGCCGATGGGTACCTCTCGGGTAAAATAGCCAACCGAAGAAACCACCAGCACGGTGGAGGATGTGGGAACCTGCAGCACAAATTTTCCATCCGGGTCGGACGCTGTTCCCGTCGCGCTTCCTTTCGCCAGAATATTAACACCGGCAATGGGCGCGCCCGATGTTTGATCGGTTATGATTCCTGAAACTTGCCGGCTCTGGGCCAGGCTCATGGTAGACAACGTGCCAAGCAAAAGCACATAGATTAGATTTTTTCTCATAGGTAAAAAGGTTAGGTAGCAATGATGAGCGCTGCTCCCCAAATAGAGTGCCTATAAAAAACCTTGATTCCGTTCCGTGAGAGAAGATTATTTTACTGAAGCCAACGAAATATCGTTGGCCCGACGAAATATCGTTCGGGCCATACGCATTGGAAGATGTGATGTGACTTCCGAATCCTACTCCCTGGCAGACTCCAACCACAAATTCGGCAACAACAACGTTTGATGCTGCGTCTCAGGATTGTGAAGCCTCCAGCTGGCATCATAAAACTTTCCGGGTTTCATTTCGACCGGACCGAGTTGCTTGCGATAGATGATTTGCTGGGGCGATGCCTTTATGGCGAATTGAATTTCCTTGTGAAAATTATTAAACAACTTCACCACAATCCTGTTGCTCCCGGCTTTCAAATGAACAAGCACGGTGTAGGTTGTGCGCTCTTCCTTGTGCGGCGCAAGATGTATCAATTGTTCTTCGTTGTTCACAAACACAACCACGCCTTCGCCCGCCGTGATCTCTACCAGCAGGGGTTGTTCTTTGGTTGATGTTATTTCCTGCACGGCATAGTAGGCCGTCAGCATTTCGGCCGGGAGCAAGATGATCTCTCCGGGCTTTTCAGTCTCTTTTTTAAATCGAACAACATCCTCCTTCGAAACACCACCACGCGATGCAATGCCCTCCACAACGTGCTCTATCTCCTTGCGCGAAGATTCCAATCCAGACCATTGTGCTTCGCTCACCAATGTGGGTGCCCATACCAACCCGGCAAGGTCGACCTGAAGCGGCACAGGTTCTCCTCCTTCCAGTGCAACCGTCGATTCCTTTCCGTTCAACAAAAGGTCGATGGTTTTTCCTTTCTCCTGGTTGGTGTAGTACAACGACTGCATATACAACGCTTTTTGCGACGTGCCCATCATCCACGATTCTTTCACCGTGCTCTGATAGCGTGTGTTGTAATCAATGGTGGAATTGCTAAAGTATTTGAATGC
The DNA here is from genome assembly GCF_016735595.1 of Chryseolinea lacunae. Classification (GTDB taxonomy): domain Bacteria; phylum Bacteroidota; class Bacteroidia; order Cytophagales; family Cyclobacteriaceae; genus Chryseolinea; species Chryseolinea lacunae. Next base: position 360,320 of record NZ_JAERRB010000004.1, on the reverse strand, counting down.
GTTGTGCGTGTTCAACACTATTTTTCCATCAACATCCTTTATCACCACCGCGGGCGCGATGGCGTAGTTGTCTTTAAATTCCAGTACCAACACGTCAAACGCGGTTGTGCCTGTGGGTGTCTTCACCGTCACGCCGTTGGCATTCTCCGAGGTTTGCACGCGAATGTGGTCGCGGAGGCGATACGAGCTTTTTATTTTTCCCTTCAAGCCGGGCAACACCAGAGCGCCATTGGCCGGGGGTGTCAACACATGAAGATATAATTTGTCGGGGCGGCTGGTGATGCTTCCCCAGGCAAACGGAACACGAAAAGGATCCGGTTGCACGCCATAGATTGCTTCGCCGTTGGTCTTAAGCCATGCGCCCATTTGCAGCAGCACGTGTTTTTCAAAATCCACCACCGCGCCGTCGCCTTTCGGGCCGATGTTCAGCAGGTAGTTGCCGCCGCGGCTGGCCACGCGAATGAGGCTGGTCAGTTTTTCGTTGAACTTGTCGGTTTCGCTGCCGCGTTGCTGCCACGAACGATAGCCCCACGTTTCGTCGAAGAATGATGCGGGCGATTGCCACGGCACCCCTATGCTATAGTCCGGCTCCTGGTTGTCGCCCATCACCGTGAAGTCGCCCATGTCGTTGCCGATGCGGCTGCTCACAAAACAATTGGGTTGCAGCGTGTGCACAAGGTCGCGCAGCGCTTTGCTTTGCTCGAAGCTTTGCGAACCCATGTCGAACCACAGCTCCGACACCGTGCCATAGTTTGTAAGAAGTTCAGTTACTTGTTTTTTGTTATACTCATGATGTTCGGGGGTGATGTAGTCGGAGTTGTGGCTGGAAATGGGCGATGCCTGGGGATAGTGCCAGTCGATCAGCGAAAAATAAATTCCAAACCTCACCCCATGCCGGCGGCACGCGTCCGACAGTTCCTTCAGCACATCGCGTTTGTAGGGTGTGGCATCCACCACATCGAAGTCGGTGTGGGCCGATTGAAACATGCAAAACCCGTCGTGATGTTTCGACGTGATGACGATGGAGCGCATGCCCGCCGCTTTCGCCAGCAACACTACCGAGTCGGCATTCCACTTGCCGGGGTTGAAACGCTTGGCCACCGCGGCATAGGTGTCGCTATAAATTCCGGCGTGGGCCTGAATCTGTTCGCTTAGTCCGCGCGAAATGGGCTTGCCGTCCCAAACACCACCCAACTCCGAATAGATGCCCCAGTGAATGAACATCGAAAACTTAAGGTCTTTCCAGGCCTGCAGTTCGGAGGCGGGTTGTGCAAATGTCGGGGTTGCGAAAAAGGTGATGCAGACGATGGCGGCAATACCAAAAAGTTGTTTCATGATGAGCGCGGATGAAGTATCGTTTGAAAATAAGGGATTTCCTCCGGCAGAAGCGCAAGGGTTGTGATTTTTCTTTTCTGCGCGAAAGAAATATCACGATGCCGGGAGGATGCATTGCCTTCATTCCTTTTTGTACTTTCACACCATGGAGAAATTTAAATTCCCGCACGCACAAACCGTCACAGCCGTGTTCGTCATTCCTCCACGGGTTCACCTGCTGGACATGAGCGGCCCGGCCCATATTTTTTATGAGGCGATGGACTATGGTGCTCCCTTAACGCTGGCGTTCACGTCGGTCTATGCCCAGCGTGGCGAAGAAACCAGTTCAAGTGGTCTTGCCTTTGCACAGCTCCAGAATTTTGAAATGCTGGCCCTCCGCGAAGGCGATCTCGTGTTTGTGCCCGGCCTCGAATCGCATCACCTGACAGACGAAGATTTTTACGCATCCATTCAACCTTTTCTCCACTGGCTGAGCGCGCAGCATACACGCGGTGTAAAAATATGCTCGGTCTGCACGGGTGCTTTCATCGTGGCCGAAGCCGGCTTGTTCAACGGCCGGCAGACCACCACACACTGGAAATTTCAGCACGTACTGAAACAACGCTACCCCAAAGCCAATGTGCTCACCAACCGCCTCTTTGTGTTTCAGGATAATCTTTATTCCAGCGCAGGCGTTGCGTCGGGCATCGACATGGGATTGTTTCTCCTGGAAGAATTGTATGGCACACGCTTCGCGGCCGCGGTGGCCCGCGAGGTGGTGATCTACCTGCGCCGTGGCCAGGACGATCCGCAGCTCAGCATTTTTCTGCAATACCGCAACCACATCGACGATCGCGTGCACAGCGTGCAGGAATGGCTCAGTCACAACCTCGACAAAAAACACACGGCCGATCAACTGGCCGAACGCATCCACACCAGCGGCCGCAACCTGACCCGGCTGTTCAAAGACACCACGGGTATCACCATCGGGCAATACGTTGAAAAACTTCGCGTGGAGCACGCGCTGCAATTGCTTCGCGGAAATCAAAAAGTGGAAACCGTGGCACATGCCTGTGGTTTGCAAAGCACCAATCAACTGCGCACCCTGCTCAAAAAACATTCGGGAGCGCTTCCCTCTGACCTGATGTCCTGATTCTGCGTGCGAATGTCCTTCGTGCAAAACGCCGGGTGATGTTACTTTGAGGACATAACACAACCCTCATGAAAGCTATCATCATCCTGTCACTTATCGCCAGCGTTGCCCTGGCGCAAACAAAAACAAAAGACCTCGCCTATTTCTGTCCGCCCTGCCACAGCGGGTGCGACGACCTTGTGTTCGACAAACCCGGCCCTTGCCCACATTGTGGCATGACGCTGGCGCAGCAAACACACGCCGAGCGCAAAACCGAAATGTCGCGAAAGCCCATCACGGTTTGTTTCTACTTGCAAGACGGCGTTGAAGTGCTGGACTTTGCCGGACCGATGGAAGTGTTTTCGTATGCCGGATTTAACGTATTCACGGTTTCAAAAACAAAAGAACCCATCCTCTCGCAAGGCATCCTGAAGATACTACCCGACTACAGCATGGCCGACGCCCCCGCAGCCGACGTGATGGCTTTCTTTGGCGGGAACGCCTCGCAAGGCTTTGACGAGAGCGTAGTGTCGTGGATAAAATCGCGCGAAAAAAACACCGACTATTTCTTTTCCGTTTGCACGGGAGCCTTCGCCTTTGGCAAAGCCGGCATCCTCGATAACAAAACCGCCACCACCTTTCACCTCAGCATCGAAGGCCTGCGCAAGTCGTTCCCCAAAACAAAAGTACTTTCGGACGTGAGGTTTGTTGACAACGGAAACGTGATCACCACGGCAGGCATATCGGCCGGCATCGACGGCGCGCTTCACCTTGTGGCAAAACTGAAAGGCGAAAACGCCGCGAAGGAAGCTGCGGCCTACATGGAATACGACAAGTGGGTGCCGAAAGAAGGGCTTGTGCTTTCCGGAAATGAAAAACCATAACATTCACTGAACACCCTAAGGCAGAATCTATGCTACGCGCCCGTCAATTCAGCACCGAACTACTTCAGGTTGTCGAGGTCGCGGATCAGAATTCGCTTGCGGTCGAAGTTGATGAGGTTTTGTTCTTTGAGCGCGTTGAGAATAGTGGTCACGGTTTGGCGCGATGTTCCTGTGAGACAGGCAATGTCCTTGTGGGTGAGTTGGGTGGGGATGAGTGTTTCGTAGCCCACCTTCTTGCCCTTCCAGGCAGCTGCATCTTTCAGAAATTCGATGATGCGGGTGCGGGCATCTTTAAAAACCAGGAGCTCCAGTTTGCGTTCCAGTTTCATGATGCGCAGGCCGATCAGTTTCAGAATCTTGAAACTCAGGTCGCGATTCTCATACATCAGCTCCTGCAGACTGTTGATGGTGAGCGGGCAGATGACGGTCTCATCCGAAGCCTGCGCAAAGTCCTTGCGCTTCTCTTCACCGGCCAGGGCCAGCTCACCAAAAATTTCTCCCGACGTAAGAATGGCGCTCACCACCTCCGAACCATCTTCAAGGTAATGACCAATCCGTACCCGCCCCTTCACAATCATGTAGATGTGTGTGGCCGAGTCGTCGGGCATGTAGATGAACTGCGATCGTTTGAAGGTCACAAACTCATGGTTATCGGCCATGCGTTTCACCTTGTGCGGGCAAAGGATCTTATAAAGATTGGTGCTTTCGAAATACCAGAGGGCAGCTGTATTGGACATGGAGTCTGTATCAAATTTTATGCTTTACAAGATCAACTTTCAGGGGTCGTTCACGTAAATAGTTTCGTTCTCGGCCCTCGCGGGAATGATAGAACGATAACTTGTTTTTAAGTTAGCATAAAAATAAACGGAAAAGTTCATGCCTCATCTCACGCTAAGTGAAATCTGGATCTACCCTGTCAAATCGCTTGGGGGCATCCGCCTGCAACACGCCGAAGTCGAAAAAAAGGGCCTTCGGCATGACCGTCGCTGGATGCTGGTGGACCTCGAAGGAAAGTTCCTGACCCAACGTGTACATCCCGTCATGGCTTTGTTTAAACAGTCAATCGACGACCATCACCTCACCATACATTTTAAAGGCGACGTTCTTTCGCTCGATCTTCACCCCGACTACATTCCCCAACCCCTATCCGTCACGGTATGGGACGATACCGTGACCGCCTTTGAGGTGTCGGCGCACGTTAGCCAATGGTTTTCTGAGCGCATGGAAATGCCCTGCCGGTTGGTCTATTTCCCTGAGGACAATGCCCGCCCGGTCGACCCTGGCTATGCCACACCCCAGGACCATGTGAGCCTGGCCGACGCCTTCCCCCTGCTCATCATTGGCCAAAGCTCGCTCGACGACCTGAACCAACGCCTGGCCGAGCCGCTCCCCATGAACAGGTTCCGACCTAACCTTGTGTTTACGGGCGGACAGCCCTACGAAGAAGACACGTGGAAACACTTCACCGTGGGCACCACCCGGTTCATCGGCGCGAAACCCTGCGCCCGTTGCGTGCTCACCACCGTGAACCAGGACACCGCCGTGAAAGGCGCCGAACCCCTGCGCACCCTGGCCACCTATCGCAAACGCGACAACAAGATCTACTTCGGGCAAAACGTGCTCACCGTCGATCACGCCACTGTGGCCGTAGGCGACGCGATTGTCCTCGCATAAAAAAAGCAAGAAAGGTATTGATCGCTGTGTGTTTGGTGGTGACTTTTGCCCTATGGCGTTTCTCTACCTCAAAGCGGTTCACATCATTTTTGTTGTCACGTGGTTTGCCGGTCTGTTCTATATGCCCCGGCTGTTCGTCTACATCATCGAAGCCCACGACAAGCCGGAGCCTGAGAAATCCATATTATTGAAACAATTGAAAATGATGGCGTCGCGGCTGTGGTTCGCCATCACATGGCCCTCGGCCGTGGTCACGCTGGTAATGGGCACATCGCTGCTCATCAGTCAACCCGCCTTCCTGAAGATGGGCTTCATGCACATCAAGCTCACGCTAGTTTTTCTGTTGTATGCCTATCACCTTTCCCTTCACTATATATTCAAGCAACTGAAAAACGACGTGGTTCGTTATTCGTCGCAGCAACTGCGCTTCTGGAACGAAGTGTCAACCCTATTCCTAATCAGCATCGTGTTTCTGATTGTGTTGAAAAGCGCACTGAGCATGGTGTGGGGATTGACGGGCCTGCTGGGCGTGATCATCGCCATCACCCTTGGCATCAGGCTTTATAAGAGGTACCGGAAGCATGAATAATACATTTCGACATAAAAAATATCATAGTCAGGCGTCTCACACCACGCCAACGTCATACTCTTTAAACATAAAAAAATGAACCTTAACATTTCCTTAGTCCGTTCAGCCTCAGTCATTGGCCGCGTGTTTTTTGTTTGCTTCGTTGTGCTGACCTCCTGCATCCAAAAGAAAGAACAACCGCTTCCCATCTTTGGCGAGCGCGATGTGCAAGGCACAGACACCGTCTACCATACCATCGGCGATTTCGCATTTGTCGATCAGGACAGCGCGTCGGTAACAAACGACACCTTCAAAGACAAAATCTATGTGGCGGATTTCTTCTTCACCTCCTGCCGCACCATTTGCCCGATCATGAAAACACAAATGCTGCGGGTGTATGACTCTATTCAAAACGATCCGCAGGTAAGACTACTTTCACACACTATCGATCCCACCTACGACACAGTAGGGTTGCTTCACGACTTTGCCGATCGACTTGGTGTGAAAAGCGATGTGTGGCACTTCGTGACCGGCAAGAAGGAAGACATCTATAAGATCGCGCAGACCAGCTATTTTGCCACGGCGCTGGAAGACAAAAGCGAAACCGACGGCTTCATTCACAGCGGCGCATTTCTGTTGATCGACAAAGAAAAAAGAATTCGCGGAAAATATGACGGCACAAAAGAAGAAGATGTGAATCGGTTGATGGCCGACATTAAACGACTGGAAAAAGAATATGAGAAGTAGCACGCCCGGTTTCAACGCACGAAAAAACGTGCTGTGTTCAGGCCATGTTTGCCGCGCAGTCTGGCAGCGTTTTTTTATAGGAATGACCTGGGCTGCTTGCTTGTGCTGGTTCGGATGTTCGAGCAAACCCGCCGAGACAACAGACGTGATGGCCGAAGGCTCGCCCAAGTTTCAGCAGTATTATGTTCATGGGAAAGAGTTGTATACAACCTACTGCAGCAACTGCCATCAGCAAAGCGGAACCGGACTGGGCCGCTTGTATCCGCCACTCAACGTGTCGGACTATGTGGACGCGAATCAAAGTGCCGTGTTGTGTTTGATGCGCAACGGGAAAGAAGGTGAGCTTACGGTGAACGGAAAAAGCTTTAACAAAAAAATGCCGGCCATACCCGCCCTCACCGACATCGAGATTGCCGAAATTGCCACCTACATTTACAATTCATGGGGACGCACCAAAGGCATCGTCGAAGTGCAACAGGTTTCGCGCGTGCTGGCCTCATGCGATACGCTACGATAGATGACAACCACCGAAACACTCCGGCAACAATATCAACTCACGCGCGGCGCCCGCGCCGCGCTGTTCGAATACTGTGAAGACGTGTCGCCCAACGATTTTGTAGCCACCCTCGAAAGCTTTGGCCATGGCAGTATGCGTCACCTGCTGGTGCATGTCGCCAACGTGTACTTGTATTGGATTGGTCACAACACCCTGCAACGGAACGTCGCCTTTTTCAAACCCGAAGAAGCCAACACCATGCAAGATGTGGAAGTGCTCTATCGCCAGGTGGATCGCTTAGTAGAAGACTGTTTCAACGCATTCGACAACAACTGGAGTGCACCCTTGCACATCACCCTCAACCGCCCCGAAAAAGAAATCAACACCACGCCGCTGGCTATTCTCACCCACGTGCTCACGCATGAATTTCATCACAAGGGACAAGTACTGTCCATGAGCCGACACCTCGGCTACACACCCGTGGACACGGACCTGATTCGCTTCTAGTAATATTTCATGTCCACCGTACACGTGAGGCTTTCGGCGGTCACGGCAACCTTGGCTTTTTCGAACGACGGTGGTCCGAACGATCCCATGGCGTTGTTGCCAAAAGCAAAGCCTTCTTTGGGGATACCCAGTCCGTTGGAATCGAGCTTGCCGTTTTCGTTGGCGTCGTGGATGACGCTGATGGCATAGTCGCCGGGGTTGAGGTCGGTGAACTGCACGGTCACAGTGCCTTCGGTGGCCTTCACGATCTTGCCTTCGGCCGGGGTTTTAAGAAAGGACTCTTCGTTGGTGAACAGGCCAACGCGAATGTTGCCCTTTGTGCCTTTCACGTTTTTTACAACCACCTCGAGGTTCACACCCTGTTGCGCAAAGGCAACCCCGGCGCATAGGGTGATCAATGCAAAAAGGGTCATGCTTTCTTTCCTTTTCATATCATCTTGTATTTTTCTACTAAACTCTTCTCTTTTCTTCAAATCCTGAAATTACATTTCCCGGGCTGTTGATTCCGGGCGACAGACTGAACAGATCCCGTCCCGGAGTGCCACACACCCCTTGCAATTTCTGTGCTAGTCCCGGACCAAACGGCCCTCCCAAACCTGCCTTTTTTCGCATGCTTTTTGTCATGCGATTTTTGTTGTTCGTAGGATGCCAGTTGCACCGGGGCGGCAAAAGCTTCATTTGCCATAATTCAGAATCCTTCTACGCGGTTTTTGGTGCAAACTTGTTGGTGTTCTTTGTAACTTACTTCTCTCCCAAACCATTTATTTGCATGGCATCCATAACCCTAAAAATCAACAGCAAGACCTACACCCTCGAGGCCGATCCGAAGATGCCTCTGCTGTGGGCCATTCGCGACCTGGCCGGCCTGACCGGCACAAAATACGGATGTGGCATCGCCCAGTGCGGCGCCTGCACCGTTCACCTCGCCGGCTCGCCCGTGCGCTCGTGCTCCATCCCCGTGTCGGCCGTGGCCAACAAGGACATCACCACTATCGAAGGCCTTTCTGCCGACAACACCCATCCCGTGCAACAAGCCTGGATACAAGAACAGGTGCCGCAGTGCGGCTATTGCCAGTCGGGCCAGATCATGGCGGCCACCGCGCTGCTGAGGAAAACCCCGAGCCCTACCGACAAAGATATCGACGCGGCCATGCAAGGTCACATTTGCCGGTGCGGAACCTATCCGCGCATTCGCAAGGCCATTAAAACCGCCTCACAATTGATGACTCAGAAAGCTTCTGCCAAATAAACCACCCACACCATGGAAACAAAAAATTTATCGCGCAGAGATTTCATGAAGCTGTCGAGCCTGGCCGGGGCCGCCCTCACCGTGGGCTTCTATTTTCCGGCCAACGCCAAGGAAGCATCCGTGGTGACACTCGACACCGCCGAGAACCTGGGCATCGACCTCAACGCCTGGATTTCGATCGACACCAGCGGCAAGGTCACCATCACCAACCACCGTTCTGAAATGGGGCAAGGTTCGTTTCAATCCGTGCCGCAGATCATTGCCGAAGAATTGGAAGTGGACCTCAACCAGGTGAACATTGTGTTTGCACAAGGCAACAACGCCAAATACGGAAGCCAGATCACGGGCGGCAGTTCCACCGTGCGCGGCACCTATAAAAAACTTCTTAACCTCAGCGCCACAGCACGCGAAATGCTGGTGGAAGCAGCGGCCAAAAAATGGAACGTGTCCAAAGCGGAGTGTTATGCCGAAAATGGCCACGTGATTCACAAACCCTCCGGCAAGAAATTTCACTATGGCGAACTGGTGGCCGAGGCCTCCAAGCTCACACCTCCCACCGCGGTGAAACTGAAAGATCCGAAAGACTATAAAATTCTGCGCAAGCCCATGCCGCGCCAGGACACCCCCATGAAGGTGAACGGCACCGCCATGTTTGGTCTGGACAAAAAACTGCCGGGCATGCTCTATGCGGTGGTGGAACGCAACCCGCGCTTCCAGGGCAAAGTGAAAAGCTTCGACGACACCGAAACCAAAAAAGTGCCCGGCGTGAAACACGTGCTCGCCGTGAAGATGAGTGTGTTCAACACCCTCCGCGAAGGAGTGGCCGTGGTGGCCGACAGCACCTGGGCCGCCATGCAAGGCCGGAAAGTTTTGAAAGTGGAATGGGACGACACCGGCTTCGACCACGTGAGCACGGAACAGCTATACGCCAAAATGAACGACGACCTCAAAACAAAAGAAGGACTCTCGTTCAAAACCAAAGGCAACTTTGCCGCTGCCGTGGAGAAGGCCGACAAAAAACTTGACGTCGTCTATGAAACTCCCTACGAATCGCACAGCTGCATGGAGCCCGTCAATTGCACGGCACACTATCAGGACGACAAACTGGAAATCTGGGGCCCGATTCAAGGACCCGACTGGGTGCAGGATTTGCTGAGCCCGTTGCTGGACTTACCCAAAGAAAAAATAATCGTGAACATGACATTCCTTGGCGGAGGTTTTGGCCGCAAGGCATTCATGGACTATCCACACGAGGCGGCCGTCATCTCCAAAGTCATCAAGGCTCCTGTGCAAGTGGTGTGGACACGCGAAGACGACACCACACAGGGACCGTTCCGTCCGGGCATGGTCTACCAATGTGCCGGCGGCGTGAAGAACGGAAGCATCAGCGCTTTCAAGGCAAAGCTTGCCGGACAAGACATGGACCACCAGTGGCCCGGTGCTCAAAAAGATTCCTATCTCGGCAGCACCACAGAAGGATTTTTGGAACCGTATTTTGAAAGCATACCACACTACAGCTTCTCCGACGTGCCGCTCGATGTGCCCATCCCGGTGATGTGGTGGCGTTCGGTGTATGCCTCTACCAACGGCTTTGCGTTCGAAAGTTTTATGGACGAACTGGCACACGAAGCTGGAAAAGATCCGTTGGATTTTCGCCGTCAGCATTTGGGCAACGAGCGTTATCAGACCCTTATCACTAAACTGGAAGAAGTGACAGGCTGGAAAACGCGCAAGAAAAACGAAGGCTATGGCGTGGCCATCACCGAATGTTTTTCGAGCATCGTGGGCGAAGTGGTGAAAGTGTCTAAGAAAGCCGACGGCAAAGTGAAGATCGACAAAGTGTGGGCGGTGATGGACTGCGGCTGGTATGTGAACCCCGACATCATTCGCGCACAAGTGGAAGGCAGCGTGATCATGGCGCTGGGAGCAGCCACCGTGCACGCTACCCATTTCAAAGACGGCAAGGCGGTTGAACAAAACTTCAACACCTACAAAATGCCCCGCATCATCGACACACCCGAAATAGAAGTGCACGTGGTAGACAACGACGAGAAAGCGGGCGGCGTGGGCGAACCCGGATTGCCACCGTTCACACCAGCATTGACCAATGCTATATTCGATTTGACCGGTAAACGCATTCGCAAGCTGCCCTTTGCATTGGAAGAAGTATAATTGTTTCAGGGAAGCGTGGCCATCACCCCTTTGGCTTCGCTTCCATTTTTTAATACAATCTCTTAAACAAAAATCAGATTGATGAAAAAGATCATTTTCATTTCGCTCTTCTGCGTTTCCGTTGTGTCGTTTTTTTCGTTTCAGCAAAAGCCAAAGTTCGATTTGAAGACCAGCATTGCGCGCGGCAAAGAAATTTACGCAGCACAATGCATCACGTGTCATATGGAACAAGGTGAAGGCATGGAGGGCGCGTTTCCTCCCCTGGCAAAATCGAACTACCTGGCCAACCGCGACCGGCTAATTAAGATAATTGTGAAAGGAGTGCGGGGTCCCATGACGGTGAACGGCGTTGCCTATGACGGCGAGATGGTAGGTTTCACACTTACCGACGAACAAACTTCGGACGTCATCAACTACATCCGGAATTCGTGGGGCAACAAACATGCGGCCGTCACCCCGGGCGAAATTCCCGCAGGCTTAGGCACGCAGTCGGCAGACTATCAGCCTTACTAATAATATCTCAAGTCGTAGCCCAACAGCATGAAAGAATTTAGAGCCATCCTGGACGCGTGCAAGAACGTGGACTTCACACAACGCAAGGCCGCCCTGGCCACGGTGGTGAAAGTGCGCGGATCATCCTATCGCAGTCCCGGTGCGCGCATGCTGATTACCGACGATGGCAAGTGGGTGGGCTCCATCAGCGGCGGTTGTCTGGAAGGCGACGCACTGCGCAAGGCCCGCCAGGTGATGACTACTAAAATTCCACTCACGGTCACCTACGACACCAGCGAAGAGAGCAACCAAAATCTGGGCATTGGCCTGGGTTGCAACGGCGTGATCGACGTGTTGATCGAAGCCGTGGACCTGACTGACGAAAAGAATCCCATCGGCTTTTTTGAAAACATCATTGCTCTACAAGTGCCGGTGACACTGGCAACGGTTTTTGCAGCTGACGAACCGGAGTGGATCGGCCGAAAGCTTTTAATGACCGAAAGCGGCGACAAGCCTTATAACTTTCTGGACGTGGCTCTTGACGAATTGATCACACCCCATCTGCAAGAGCTTTTCGAATCAAAAAAATCGGAAGCCAGAATTTTCACAGTCAACGGAAAAGCCGTTGACGTTTTCACGGAGCTGATCCAACCTTCCACATCGCTACTCATCTTTGGCGGAGGTTTCGATGCACGGCCCGTTACCCAATTGGCCAAGGCCTTGGGATGGGAAGTGACGGTGACAGACGAATGCGTGGCCCACATCGCGCCCTTGTTTTTTCCAAATGCCGACAAGCTATCGTTATGCCATCGCGATTTTATCGATCGCGATTTTATCATCACACCCTACACGGCCTGCGTATTGATGTCGCATAATTATACCTACGATCGCGACGTCCTGAAAAAGCTATTGCGGACACCCACGCCCTACATCGGCATACTCGGTCCACGAAAACGCTTCGACAAAATGCTGGCGGAATTCGAACAGAGCAACATCACCGTAGCGTCCGACGATTTCCACCGCATTCATTCTCCCATTGGCCTCGACATTGGCGCAGAGGCACCAGACGAAATTGCCGTGTCGATCATCGCCGAAATTCAGAGCAAGTTCACCAACCGTTCCGGAGGCTTCCTGAAATACCGGCAGGGCCCCATCCACCATCGCGACGCCGCCAGCGACCAGGTGTTCAAGCAGGTGTATCTCCACACCGAAGATTCCAAAAAGTCCGCTACCCGTCCGTAAATCCTGCGCCGGTCCATTCTCCAGCCCTTCTGAAGAAAGGCGGTCTATAGTATTCCCTGGCTGTTCCGTTTTCCCGCGGAACTTCACATCTTTACTATCAGACAAACCAACCCGCATGAAATTTACGCTGTCCCTGGTCTTGCTCATTTTTCTGGTGAGCTGTTCCGCACCAACTGAAAAAACCCAGTCGCCCTACGACACCTGGAGTGTGAAGGGTGGAAACCCCGAAGGCATCCAATACTCGTCACTCACGGCCATCAACAAAGAAAACGTATCAACGCTAGAGGTAGCGTGGACCTATCGCACCGGCGACGCCGACACGGTGAACAATCGCACCCAACTGCAATGCAATTCTATCATTGTCGACGGCGTGCTCTATGCCACCTCAGCCCAACTCAAGGCCTTTGCCGTGGATGCCGCCACCGGAAAAGAATTGTGGAAGTTCGAACCGGGCGAAGCCAACGCGGGCCTCGGTGTGAATCGCGGTGTCACCTACTGGGCCGAAGGCGAAGACAAACGCATTCTCTATTCCTTCGGAGAATTTCTCTACGCCATCGACGCGAAGACCGGCAAAAAGATCGACAACTTTGGCTCCGGCGGACGTGTGAGTTTGAAAGAAGGCCTGGGCGAACGCGCGGCTACACTCATGGTGCTTTCCAACACACCGGGAGTCATCTACAAAAATCTCATCATCATGGGCTCGCGTGTGCACGAGGGACCTATCGCCGCACCGGGCTATCTCCGCGCCTTCGACGTGAAGACCGGAAAACTGGCGTGGGTCTTTCACACCATTCCACTGCCCGGAGAAGCCGGCTACGAAACGTGGCCAAAAGACGCCTACAAAACCATTGGCGGTGCAAACGCGTGGTGTGGCATGAGCGTGGATCATAAACGCGGATTAGTCTACGCCGCCACAGGATCGTCTTCGTTCGACTTCTACGGCGGCAATCGCAAAGGACAAAACCTGTATGCAAACTGTGTGCTCGCCCTCAATGCGGAAACGGGCGAACACAAATGGCACTATCAAATCATTCACCACGACATGTGGGATCGCGATCTTCCCGCCCCGCCCATGTTGCTTACTGTGACACACGACGGCAAGAAAAAAGAAGCGGTAGCACAATTAACAAAAAGCGGCTTTGTATACCTGCTCGATCGCGACAACGGAGAACCGCTTTTTCCGGTTGAAGAAACTCCCTTTCCCGCATCCGATCTGGAGGGCGAAGAAGCGTGGCCCACACAACCTATCCCCACAAAGCCCGCACCGTTTGCCCGTCAGGCCTTCACCGAAAACATGATCAACAAGATCACGCCAGAGGCAGAAGCCTACGTGAAGGAGAAATTTAAAGGCTTGCGTACCGGCAAAAACTTTATCCCTCCCAGCAAAGAAGGCACAATCATTTTCCCGGGTTTTGATGGCGGAGCCGAATGGGGCGGCGGATCGTTTGATCCCGAAACAGGCTTGCTCTATGTGAACGCCAACGAAATGCCCTGGATACTCCAGATGGTTGACGTGCGCATGAAAGAAGGCGCGTGGGAAGGCATAACGCTATACAGAACAAACTGCGCCACCTGCCACGGTGTTGAGCGCGGCGGCGACGGCCATGTGTTTCCTTCGCTGAAAAATCTCCAAAGCAAATATACCAAAGAACAACTCAAAGCATTTGTGCTGAAAGGCAAGGGTGTCATGCCTGCTTTCACACACCTCAGTGAAAAAGATCGCGACGCCATCGCTCGCTATGTGCTCGACCTCGAAGAACGTACAGCCGAAGAAAAGAAAGGTACCTTCGAACGCCACCCCGACATCTTATATTCCAACACGGGCTACATCCGCTTCATCACCCCCGAAGGCTACCCCGCTGTGGAGCCACCATGGGGCACGCTCAGCGCCATCGACATGAATGCCGGTGAAATAAAATGGCAGGTTCCGCTGGGCGAATTCAAGGAGCTGAAAGAAAAAGGCATCCCACCCACGGGCACCGAAAACTACGGTGGCGTAGCTACCACAGCGGGTGGCCTCGTGTTCGTTGCTGCCAGCCGCGACGAAATGATCCGCGCCTTCGACAAGACCACCGGAAAAATTCTTTGGGAGCACAAACTGCCTTTCGGCGGATATGCAACGCCATCGGTATACGCCGTGAACGGAAAACAATTTGTGGTGATCGCCTGTGGCGGCGGAAAGATGGGCACAAAGTCGGGCGACAGTTATGTAGCGTTTTCACTTCCATAACACCAACATGGAGACCAACAACAAACAAACGAACTCATTCATGCCGCTAAAAATTGGCGTGGTGGTATTGGCCGCAGGAGCCTCTACCCGCATGGGCCGCTCCAAACAACTATTGACCATCGAGGCAATGCCCCTCCTGGCACGCACGGCTAAAATTGCACTGGCAAGCGAAGCCGACGAGGTCACGGTGGTGTTGGGCGCGAACACCCCGGCACATCGCGAAGTGCTGACAGCGCTGCCGGTGAGCATCGTCGAAAACAAATACTGGGAAGCTGGCATGGGCAGCTCCATAAAAGCGGGGCTTCAGCAAATCCTTCACACCTGGCCCTATATAGACGCTGTGCTATTCATGGTCTGCGATCAACCCGAAGTAACAACGCACCATCTCAACGATCTCATCAACCACTATCGCGATTCGAACAGCGCGGTTGTTGCGTCGTTCTATTCCGGCAGTGCAGGCGTGCCGGCATTGTTCGGAAAAGTGCTGTTCGACGACCTCCTTAAGATTGAGGACAGGGAAGGCGCAAAAAAAATCATACAACAGAACGCAAACCAATTGGCCACTATAGATTTTCCGGAGGGAGCAGTGGACCTTGATACGCCGGCAGATGTCCAAAAGTTTGAAAGCAAAAAGTAGGTAGCACCATCGCTCACATCCATTAAAACAAAAAAGCTGCTTCGTCAAATGAAGCAGCTTTTTCATTCCAGCCGAAGCCAGACCTATAACTATACTTTGATCTCTACATCCACGCCACTGGGAAGCTCAAGCTTCATGAGGGCGTCTACAGTTTTTGCGCTGTTTGAATAGATATCAACCAGACGCTTGTACGTGCAGAGTTGGAATTGCTCGCGCGCTTTCTTGTTAACGTGAGGTGAGCGAAGAACGGTGAATTTCTCCTTTTCAGTGGGCAGGGGAATGGGTCCACTTACTACAGCACCTGTTGCTTTCACAGCCCTTACAATCTTCTCAGAAGATTTGTCGACCAGGTTGTGGTCGTAGGACTTCAATTTTATTCTGATTTTCTGGTTCATACTATCTGTTTTAAGGAAATCGCCTAAATCCTTGTGTTAGTTTATTTTTTCGCGCCTTTAACTTCTTCGATTACTTTATCGGCCAAGTTCTTAGGAACTGGTGCGTAGTGCGAGAACGTCAACGACGCCGATGCACGACCCGAAGTCAGTGTACGAAGATCGGTGATGTAACCGAAGAGTTCTTTCAATGGAACATCGGCTCTGATCAGCTGGGCACCCGAGCGAGTGTCCATGCCTTTCATTACACCACGACGGCGGTTCAAGTCACCGGTCACAGAACCTGTATATTCGTCAGGGCTCATTACTTCTACCGACATGATCGGCTCGAGCAATTGAGGTCCGCATTTCGAAGCAGCTTCTTTGAAACCGATACGGGCTGCCAATTCGAACGACAGTGAATCCGAGTCAACATCATGATACGATCCGTGGAACAGACGCACCTTCATGTTGTCGATAGGATAACCAGCCAAAGGACCGTTTACCATCGCGTTCTCGAAACCTTTTTGTACGGGTTGGATAAATTCGCGAGGAATCACACCACCCACAATGTCGTTCACAAACTCCAGACCTGGCTTATCGCCTTCTGCCAGTTCGCGGGGTCCGATTTCAAATACGATATCGGCAAATTTACCACGACCACCGGTCTGCTTCTTGTATACTTCTTTATGTTCAACCGCTTTGGTGAGCGCTTCCTTGTAGGCAACCTGAGGAGCACCCTGGTTGATTTCCACTTTGAATTCGCGCTTCAAACGGTCGATGATAATTTCCAAGTGCAATTCGCCCATACCGCGGAGAATGGTCTGGCCAGTCTCTTGATCGGTATTTACGCGAAGCGTAGGATCTTCTTCCACCAGTTTCGCGATGGCCATACCCAGCTTATCCACATCGGCCTGTTTCTTAGGCTCGATGGCATAACCGATTACAGGCTCAGGGAACACCATGGATTCCAGGATCACTTTACGTTTTTCGTCGCACAGTGTATCGCCGGTTTTAATATCCTTGAAACCTACCACGGCACCAATGTCACCGGCAGGCAGTCTTTCAATTTGATTCTGCTTGTTGGCGTGCATTTGGAATACACGCGAGATACGCTCTTTCTGTTCCGAACGTGTGTTGTACACATACGAACCCGATTCAAGCACGCCCGAGTAAGCGCGCACAAAGCAAAGACGTCCCACGAACGGATCTGTGGCAATCTTGAAAGCCAGTGCTGCAAAAGGCTCTTTCTCATCGGGACGGATAATCACTTCCTGATCGTTGTCAGGATTGATACCAATGATATCATCCTTATCAAGCGGTGAAGGAAGAAGCTCCATCACATAGTCAAGCATAGTTTGAACACCCTTGTTCTTGAACGAAGAACCACACACCATAGGAACGATTTTCATCGCGATGGTGGCCTTGCGAAGGGCGGTCAGGATTTCAGTTTCAGAGATCGAGTTAGGATCTTCGAAATATTTCTCCATCAGGGTTTCATCGAAGTCGGCAACGGCTTCCAGAAGTTTCTCTCTGTATTCCTTCACCTCTTCTTGCATGTCGGCAGGAATGGGTACGACTTCATAGGTCATGCCTTTGTCAGTCTCATTCCAGATCACGCCCCGGTTGTTTACCAGATCCACCACACCCTTGAAGTTCTCCTCCGATCCGATCGGCAATTGGAGCGCAACGGCATGGCTACCCAGTTTTTCTCTTACTTGCTTGCAAACACCCAGAAAGTCTGAACCTGCACGATCCATCTTGTTCACGAAACCGATACGGGCTACTTTGTAGTTATCGGCCAGGCGCCAGTTAGTTTCGGATTGAGGCTCAACACCGTCAACGGCGCTGAACAAAAACACGAGACCATCCAATACACGAAGCGAGCGGTTCACCTCAACGGTGAAATCCACGTGACCCGGTGTATCGATAATGTTTACGTTGTATTTATTTTCTCTGTAATTCCAGAAAACGGTGGTCGCGGCAGAGGTGATAGTGATACCACGTTCCTGTTCTTGCGCCATCCAGTCCATCGTTGCAGCACCCTCGTGCACCTCACCGATCTTGTGGTTCACACCAGCATAGTAAAGAATGCGCTCAGTGGTTGTTGTCTTACCAGCATCAATGTGCGCAGCAATGCCTATGTTCCGGGTGTACTTTAAATCTCTAGCCATTAAAAAATGCTAATTAGAATCTGAAATGTGAAAATGCCTTGTTGGCTTCTGCCATGCGGTGCGTATCGTCTTTCTTTTTGATAGCAGCACCTTCGCCTTTGGAAGCGGCGATGATTTCGGCAGCCAGCTTATCCATCATGGTCTTTTCACCACGCATGCGAGCGTAGTCGATAAGCCATTTGATGCTGAGGTTTACTTTGCGCTCGGGGCGAATTTCAACGGGCACCTGGAATGTGGCACCACCTACGCGGCGGCTTTTCACTTCCACGGCAGGAGTCAGGTTCGCCATTGCGCGTTTCCAAACTTCCAGACCGCTTTCGTTGGTCTTCTTTTCAATTTGCTCAACGGCATCGTAGAAGATGGTGTAGGCCACGCTCTTCTTACCTTGCTCCATGAGGTAGTTAACAAACTTCGTTACCAGCGTATCCTGAAATTTAGGATCGGGCAGTAAGTATCTTTTCTTAGGTTTTGACTTTCTCATCGCTTCTAAAGATTATTTTTTCTTAGCGCCGCCTTTTGCAGGTGCAGCTGCTGCAGCTCCTGGCTTAGGACGTTTAGCACCATATTTCGAGCGGCTTTGTTTACGACCGTTCACACCGGCAGTATCCAAGGCACCGCGGATGATGTGGTAACGCACACCGGGAAGATCTTTTACCCTGCCACCACGAATCAACACGATGGAGTGTTCCTGCAGGTTATGGCCTTCACCCGGAATGTATGCGTTCACCTCTTTGCCGTTGGTGAGGCGTACGCGGGCTACTTTACGCATAGCAGAGTTTGGCTTTTTAGGCGTTGTTGTGTACACACGTGTACAAACGCCCCTGCGCTGAGGGCAGGAATCCAGGGCAGGAGACTTCGACTTGAACGTCAATTTCTTTCTTCCCTTTCTTACAAGTTGTTGAATGGTAGGCATTTATATTTTACTTTATAAACCTCTCAAAAATTAGGACTGCAAAGGTATCATAAGAAACAAAGGATGCAAAACCTTTTTCCAAGAATTTTGAAGCCTCTGTGCTTTAAAAACGCTGATTTTAAGCCTTTTGCCATCAGGCCTCCCCAATGGTGCCCCCAAAATTGATGGGGAACTTCGGCATGTCGTCTGTGCGCTTGATGGGACCAAAGCTACTTTCGTACTTCTCAATGTTGTCTTTCAGTGCCAAAAGGAAACGCTTGGCGTGTTCGGGCGTGATCACAATACGCGATTTCACCTTCGCCTTGGGCACACCCGGCATCAACCGGATGAAGTCGATCACAAATTCGCTGTTCGAATGGGCGATCATGGCCAGGTTCGAATAGATGCCTTCCGCAATTTCTTCCGAAAGCTCGATGTTGATCTGCGCCTGCTGCTGTTGCTGTTTGTTCTTGTCTTCGGCCATAAAATGGTATGGATAAAAAAAGGGTTGATGCTTTTGACGGCATCAACCCGATTCAAGTTATGTCTACATTAATCCTGTAGTTCCTTTTCGCGGTCGCGGCTCTTCTCACGCGATGCAGAAGCGGTCATGGCATCGTACTCATCCTTATGTGTCACAATGATGTCGTTGTACTTGCGCTGGCCTGTTCCGGCAGGAATGAGGTGACCTACGATTACGTTTTCTTTCAAGCCCATCAACCAGTCGGTTTTTCCGCGAATGGCGGCTTCGCTCAACACCTTCGTAGTTTCCTGGAAGGATGCGGCCGACAGCCAGCTTTCCGTTTTCAACGATGCCTGGGTGATACCCTGCAGTGTAGGTCTGGAAACGGCTGGCATCGCATCGCGAACTTCCACCAGTTTCTGATCTTTTCTGCGGAGCAACGAGTTCTCGTCTCTGAATTCGCGCGACGAAATGATCTGGCCGGGTTTCAGCGTAGCCGAATCACCTGCGTCAATCACCACTTTCTTGTCGAGGACAGTGTCGTTGTCTTCGCGGAATTGCAGCTTGTCAACATACTCGTTGGTCAGGAAGCTTGTGTCTCCCGGATCGATGATCTCAACTTTCTGCATCATCTGGCTCACGATGGCTTCGATGTGCTTATCGTTGATCTTCACACCTTGCAGACGGTATACTTCCTGGATTTCGTTCACCAGGTATTCCTGTACGGCCGTCGGGCCTTTGATGGAAAGGATATCCGAAGGCGTGATGGAACCGTCAGACAAAGGCTGTCCGGCTTTCACGAAGTCGTTATCCTGCACCAGGATGTGTTTCGACAGGGGCACGAGGTAGCGTTTCTGAACGCCGTCGCGTGACTCGATGAAGATTTCACGGTTACCGCGTTTGATACCACCGTATGTCACCACACCGTCGATCTCGCTCACTACGGCCGGGTTGCTCGGGTTACGTGCCTCAAACAATTCCGTTACACGGGGCAGACCCCCTGTGATGTCGCGCGATTTACCCATCGTGCGCGGAATCTTGGCCAATACCTGACCGGCTTTGATTTTCTCGCCTGCATCTACCGCCAAGTGGGCGCCCACCGGGATGTTGTATCCCTTCGTGTCGTTTTTACCCTTCACGATGATGGCCGGGTTCTTGGTCTTATCACGCGTGTCGGTAATTACTTTCTCGCGGTGACCGGTTTGTTCGTCAGACTCTTCCTTAAAGGTTATGCCTTCAATGATGGATTCGTATTCAATGGTTCCGTCGAATTCCGAAAGGATCACGGCGTTGTAAGGATCCCAGAAACAGAACTGATCTCCTTTTTCCACTTTCTGTCCGTCCACCACTTCGAGGAAGGCACCATAAGGAACGTGGTTGGTGATAAGCACTCTGTTCTTTTCTTTATCGAGGATCCGGATTTCACCGGTACGTCCCATCACTACTTTCACAGGCTTGTCGTCGCGGTCGGTAGTGTCGATGGTACGGATACCTTCGAACTCCAGCACGCCGCTGAATTTCGCCTTGATGTTTGCTTCTACGGCAATGTTCGATGCAGTACCCCCAACGTGGAAGGTACGGAGTGTCAGCTGCGTTCCAGGTTCACCGATTGATTGGGCGGCGATTACACCTACCGCTTCACCGGATTGTACCATCTTGCCTGTGGCCAGGTTACGGCCGTAGCATTTCGCACATCCACCGATTTTCGATTCGCAGGTAAGCAGCGAACGAATCTCCACTTCTTCTATGCCCGAATCTTCGATGAGCTTCGCCAGTTCGTCTGTTACTTCCTGGTTGGCGTCGCAGATCATGGCGTCTGTCAGCAGGTCGTAGATGGCGTGTACGGTTGTACGGCCAACGATTCTTTCCGACAAAGGCTCAACGATATCTTCGTTGTCTTTCAAAGCTGTTACTTTCAGACCGCGCAAGGTGCCGCAATCTTCTTCGGTGATCACAAGATCCTGCGCCACGTCAACCAAACGACGGGTGAGGTAACCTGCATCGGCCGTCTTCAACGCCGTATCGGCAAGACCCTTACGGGCACCGTGCGTAGAGATGAAGTACTCCAACACGTCCAGTCCTTCTTTGAAGTTGGAAAGGATCGGGTTTTCGATGATCGATCCAACCGAGCCGGCGAGGTTTTTCTGAGGCTTGGCCATCAGACCGCGCATACCTCCCAACTGACGGATCTGTTCGCGTGAACCACGGGCACCGGAGTGCATCATCATGTAGATCGAGTTGAAACCTTGCTGATCTTCTTCCAACTGCTTCATCAGCGTGTTGGTGAGCAGCGTGTTTGTACGGGTCCAGATATCGATCACGGCGTTGTAGCGCTCGTTGTCGGTGATAAGACCCATCATGTAGTTGTTCCACACGGCGTCAACTTCTTCTTGTGCGTTGGCTACCAGTTTCACTTTTTCTTCGGGAACCTTCACATCGTTCAAGCCCATGGACAGACCGCCTTTGTAGGCCATCTGGAATCCAAGTTCTTTGATATCGTCGAGGAATTTCGCCGCTTTGGATTGACCCGCTGCTTTGAATACGTCGGCGATGATGGTCTGAAGTTTTTTCTTCGTGAGCAGTTCGTCTACGAATCCAACTTCTTCAGGAACATATTGATTGAAGATCACACGACCGGCTACAGTTTCGATCACTTTTGTGGTGATCTCAAGTGTTTTCTTATCTCTCACTTTCGCGCGCACTTTCACGTTGGCGTGCTTCGACAGCTTGCCTTCGTTAAATGCCACGATAACTTCTTCTGCAGAATAGTACGTCTTGCCTTCGCCTTTGATGATGTTTTCGGGCGTGCTCTTTCTGCCTTTGGTAAGGTAGTAGAGACCCAACACCATGTCTTGTGAAGGTACTGTGATAGGGGCTCCGTTGGCAGGGTTAAGAATGTTATGTGAGGAGAGCATCAGCATAGATGCTTCCAAAATAGCTTCTTGTCCCAGCGGAACGTGAACCGCCATCTGGTCACCGTCGAAGTCGGCGTTGAAGGCCGTACACACGAGCGGGTGCAACTGGATAGCTTTTCCTTCGATCAGCTTGGGTTGGAACGCCTGGATACCCAATCTGTGGAGTGTAGGGGCACGGTTCAAAAGAACAGGGTGTCCTTTCAATACGTTTTCCAAAATATCCCAGATCACAGGATCTTTGCGATCAACAATTTTCTTGGCCGACTTCACCGTCTTCACAATACCTCTTTCGATGAGCTTGCGAATGATGAATGGTTTGAACAACTCGGCCGCCATATCTTTGGGCAGACCGCATTCGTGCAGTTTCAATTCAGGACCAACCACGATTACCGAACGGCCTGAGTAGTCAACACGTTTACCGAGCAAGTTTTGACGGAAACGACCTTGTTTACCTTTGAGCATATCGCTCAATGATTTCAAAGCGCGGTTTCCATCCGAACGCACGGCGTTCACTTTGCGTGAGTTGTCGAACAGCGAGTCGACAGCTTCCTGCAGCATACGTTTCTCGTTACGGAGAATCACTTCAGGAGCTTTGATATCAATAAGTCTCTTCAGACGGTTGTTACGGATAATAACACGTCTGTACAAATCATTCAAATCGGAGGTTGCGAAACGGCCACCGTCCAGGGGCACAAGCGGACGCAGTTCAGGAGGAATAACCGGAACCATTTTAATAACCATCCACTCGGGCTTGTTCTCGATGCGTGTGCGGGCGTCGCGGAATGCTTCCACAACTTTCAAACGCTTCAAGGCTTCTGCCTTACGTTGTTGTGATGTATCCGTAGCAGCCTGGTGACGCAGATCGTACGAAAGTGTGTCGAGCTGTGTTCTGCTCAACAACATTTCCAATGCGTCGGCACCCATCTTCGCGATGAATTTCTTCGGATCGTTGTCGTCCAGCAATTGGTTTTCGCGGGGAAGTTTGTCGATGATGTCGAGGTATTCTTCTTCCGTCAAAAAGTCGAGACGCTTCACGCCGTCTTCTTCTTTCATACCGGGCTGGATCACTACATAGCGCTCGTAGTAAATGATCTGATCAAGTTTCTTCGTGGCAAGACCAAGCAGGTAGCCGATCTTGTTGGGAAGAGAACGGAAATACCAGATGTGTGCTACGGGCACCACCAGTTCGATGTGGCCCATGCGCTCGCGACGAACCTTCTTCTCGGTTACTTCTACACCGCAGCGATCGCAGATGATGCCTTTGTAACGAATTCTTTTATACTTGCCGCAGTGACATTCCCAGTCTTTCACGGGACCGAAGATGCGCTCGCAGAACAAACCACCCATTTCAGGTTTGTAGGTTCTGTAGTTGATGGTCTCCGGTTGCGTTACTTCACCGTGCGAGCTTTCCAGAATCGATTCGGGAGAAGCCAAGCTGATGGTGATCTTTGAGAAGTCGCTGTTGATCTTTTTATTTTTTCTGAAAGACATAGTTGACCGTTTTCAGTTTACAAAATTCTTTATAAGACAAGTCAGTAAAGATCGAACGTCTTTGCAACGTTCGATCTTCATAACTTTTAGTCCATTGTGATCTCAAGAGCCAAGCCTCTGAGTTCATGTACAAGTACATTGAACGACTCAGGAATATTCGGCTTGCGCATGTTTTCACCTTTAACAATCGCTTCGTAGGCTTTTGCACGTCCGATAACGTCATCCGACTTGATGGTGAGAATTTCCTGGAGGATGTGCGAAGCACCAAAGGCCTCGATTGCCCAAACCTCCATTTCACCAAAGCGCTGACCACCGAATTGTGCCTTACCACCAAGCGGTTGCTGTGTGATGAGCGAGTACGGTCCGATAGAACGGGCGTGCATCTTATCATCAACCAAGTGACCGAGTTTCAACATGTAAGCCATCCCTACCGTTACAGGCTGATCAAACTTGTCGCCGGTGAGACCGTCGTACAAATAGGTCCGTCCGTATTCCGGCAAGCCGGCTTCAGTCAATTCGGCCTGTACCTGATCGAGGGTTGCTCCGTCGAAGATCGGGGTAGCATATTTTTTGCCCAGCTTGTGGCCGGCCCATGCCAACACCGTTTCGTAGATCTGACCCAAGTTCATACGCGAAGGTACGCCCAGCGGGTTCAAGCAGATGTCTACCGGAGTTCCATCGAGGAGGAAAGGCATATCTTCTTCGCGAACGATACGCGCCACCACACCTTTGTTTCCGTGACGACCGGCCATCTTATCGCCCACTTTCAGCTTGCGTTTTTTGGCCACATATACTTTCGCCAATTGAACAATGCCTGTCGGGAGTTCATCGCCCACTTCAAGGGTGAAGCGTTCGCGTTTGAATTCGCCGGCGTAGGAATTGCGTTTCAGCAAGTAGTTCTTCACCGTTTGTGCTACCAGTTCGTTGGTGTGCTCATCGCTGGTCCAGTTCTCCAGGCTGATGTCGGCAATCAGGTTCACTTCTTCAGGAACGTTGTAGTTGCTTTCATCGCGGTAGATGTTCTTGTCAGGGAACAGGTTGTTGTCGATCACCTTTGCAGAGATCTTCACGCCCTTGCTGATCAGTTCATCGCCGAACTTGTGTTTCACACCGTTGCTGGTTTTGCCATTCAACACCTGAGCAAGTTTCTTGATCATCTCCTCGCGAAGTTCGGCCAATTGCTTGCTGTATTTGTTCTTCAGGGCATCCAGTTCTTTCTTGGATTTTGTACGCACATCCTTGTCGCGTTTCGGGCGCGAGAAGAGTTTCGTTTCAATCACCACACCTTTCAGTGATGGAGGTGCCTTGAGGGATGCATCTTTCACATCGCCGGCTTTGTCGCCGAAGATGGCGCGGAGCAGTTTCTCTTCCGGCGTAGGATCGGTTTCACCTTTAGGGGTGATCTTACCGATGAGGATATCGCCTTCTCTTACTTCTGCACCGATGCGGATGATACCGTTTTCGTCGAGGTGTTTCACCGCCTCTTCGCTCACGTTCGGGATTTCAGAGGTCAACTCTTCTTCGCCGCGTTTGGTATCGCGCACTTCCAATTCAAATTCTTCGATGTGGATGGATGTATACACATCGTCGCGCACAACGCGCTCGGAGATTACGATCGCATCCTCGAAGTTATACCCTTGCCAAGGCATGTAGGCCACGAGCAGGTTGCGTCCCAGGGCGAGTTCGCCGTTCTGGGTTGCATATCCCTGACACAGGGGCTGTCCTTTCACAACCTTCTCTCCTTTTCTTACGAGCGGAGTCAGGTTGATACAGGTATCCTGGTTGGTTCTTCTAAACTTGATGAGGCTGTAGGTCTTGAATTCATCATCGAAGCTTGCGAGCTGTTGCTCTTCGGTTACTTCATATTTGATGGTGATTTTCTTCGCGTCTACAAACTCTACTACACCGGGTCCTTCTGCCAGGATCAAAGCACGCGAGTCAAGGGCAACGCGTCCTTCAAGACCGGTTCCTACGATAGGCGCTTCGGGTCTCAACAGGGGCACAGCCTGACGTTGCATGTTCGAACCCATCAGGGCGCGGTTGGCATCATCGTGTTCCAGGAAGGGAATCATCGAGGCGGCCACCGACACAATCTGGTTCGGCGCAATGTCCATGTAGCGCAGATCTTTGGGCTCGATCACGGGGAAGTCGCCTTCAAAACGGGCTTTGATCTTCTCGTTCACGAACTCGCCGTTCGCTTTAATGGGCACTTTCGCTTGCGCGATGTAGTGTGTATCTTCTTCTTCGGCCGTGAGGAAGATCACAGGATCTTTCACTTTCACTTTGCCGTTTTCCACTTTGCGGTAAGGCGTTTCGATAAAGCCCATCTTGTTCACTTTCGCGTGAACGCAGAGTGACGAAATCAAACCGATGTTCGGACCTTCAGGCGTTTCGATCGTGCAAAGACGACCGTAGTGCGTGTAGTGAACGTCACGAACTTCGAAGCCGGCACGTTCGCGGGAAAGACCACCGGGACCGAGTGCCGACATTCTACGCTTGTGCGTGATCTCGGCCAGCGGGTTGGTCTGGTCCATGAACTGCGACAGCTGGTTGGTTCCGAAGAACGAGTTGATCACCGAAGACAATGTACGCGCGTTGATCAAATCAACAGGCTTAAATTCTTCGTTGTCGCGAACGTTCATTCTTTCTTTGATGGTACGGGCCATACGGGCCAGACCAACACCAAACTGTGAATACAACTGCTCGCCTACGGTACGCACGCGACGGTTGCTCAAGTGGTCAATATCATCGACTACAGCCTTCGAGTTGATGAGGCCGATGAGGTATTTTACGATGAGGATGATATCGTCTTTCGTGAGCACGCGGTGATCGAAGCTGAGGTCAAGACCAAGCTTCTTGTTGATCCGGTAGCGTCCCACTTCACCGAGGTCATAACGTTTCTCGCTGAAGAACAAGCTCTGGATAATATCGCGAGCGGTTTGTTCATCGGGAGCTTCGGTATTTCTCAACTGGCGATAGATGTATTCAACCGCTTCTTTTTCAGAGTTGGAAGTATCTTTTGCCAGGGTGTTGAAGATGATATGGTAGTCGGCGATGTTGATATCGTCGCGGTGCAGGATGATCGACTTCACGCCGCTGTCCAGGATCACATCCACATCTTCGGCCGACAGGGTGTGGTCGCGTTCCAACAACACTTCGTTACGATCGATCGACACCACTTCACCGGTATCTTCGTCCACGAAATCTTCCGTCCAGGTTTTCAAAACGCGGGCGGCAAGTTTGCGGTCTACTACCTTCTTCAGGGTGTTTTTGTTGGCCTCCACTTCTTCAGACAAGCCAAAGAGGTCGAGGATATCTTTATCGGAACCATAGCCAATTGCGCGGAGCAATGTGGTTACGGGGAATTTCTTTTTACGGTCGATGTAGGCATACATCACGGCGTTCACGTCTGTGGCAAACTCGATCCACGATCCTTTGAAAGGGATGATCCGGGCTGAGTACAGTTTCGTGCCGTTTGTGTGTTTGCTCATGGCAAAGAATACGCCCGGTGAGCGGTGAAGCTGCGATACGATTACGCGTTCAGCTCCATTGATCACGAACGAGCCTTTCTCGGTCATGTAGGGAATGTTTCCGAGGAACACTTCCTGCTCGATGGTTTCGAAGTCTTCGTTGTCTTCGTCGTTACACGTGAGGCGAAGTTTCGCCTTCAGGGGCACAGAGAAGGTAAGTCCACGGTCGATGCACTCGTCCACGTTGTATTTGGGCGGGTCGATCGTGTAGTCAACAAACTCGAGCACGAAATTTTCGCGCGAGTCGCTGATGGGGAAGTTCTCGGCAAACACCTTATAGAGGCCTTCGTTCTGACGTTTTTCGGCCGGTGTTTCGATCTGGAGGAAATCTTTGAAAGACTGGAGTTGAAGATCCAGAAAATCGGGATAGTCAAGGACTCTCTCGCTTGAAGAGAAATCGATTCTATCGTTTATAGTCTTCTTTGTCAAGGTGTTTAACGTTTAAGTGCTGAGATCCTGGACGGAGAACAATAGAAAAATACAAGTCGTTCAGGTACAAATAGGAATAGACCCCGTTCCGATCTGTGATCCGGAAACGGGGTCTAACCGAAGTTTGTTAGACGGTACCCTTCGTCAAGAAGATTACTTCAACTCTACTTCGGCACCAGCCTCAATGAGTTGCTTCTTAAGGTTCTCTGCTTCGTCTTTAGGAAGACCTTCTTTGATAGTTTTAGGAGCGCCGTCAACCAGATCTTTAGCTTCTTTCAAGCCAAGGCCAGTCAATTCTTTCACCAATTTCACGATTTGGAGCTTGTTAGGACCAGCTGCCTTCAACACTACGTCGAAGTTAGTTTTTTCTTCAGCAGCGGGAGCACCAGGGCCTGACGATGCAGGACCTGCAACAACAGCAGCTGCTGCGGGTTCGATACCATGAGTTTCTTTCAGGTAAGAAGCGAGTTCGTTTACTTCTTTAACAGTGAGTTCAACAAGTTGATCTCCGAGTGCTTTAATGTCGGCCATTTTAGTAAAGTTTAATTAATTCTTTTGTTAACAATTATTTAGTTCCGCGTTCTTCCAGTGCTTTCACAAGGCCACCGAGTTTGTTCTTGCCGCTAAGCAGCGCAGAAACAACATTCTTGGCAGGTGATTGGAGCAAGGAAATAACTTCGCCGATGAGTTCGTTTTTAGATTTGAGCTCAGTCAACGTTTTCAAATTCTCGTCCCCGATAAACAGGGCGGATTCGATAGAGGCTGCTTTCAGGACAGGTCTGCCTTCGAGCTTCTTGCGAAACTCGGTGATCACCTTTGCAGGAGTGTTTCCAACTTCTTTGGAGAAAATTACTCCCGAGAAGCCGCTCAGGGCCTTAAACAACGGAGAGTAATCAGTTCCTTCCTGGCGCTCGAGAGCTTTGCGGATCAGGGTGTTTTTATACACTCTGTATTCCACACCGCTCTTGTAGCACAAGCGACGGAAGTTGTTGATCTGCTCCACGGTGAAACCGGAAGCATCCGTAATGTAAAAGTGGGCGTTGTCGGCAAACTTAGCTGAAAGCTCGTCTATGATTTGTGCTTTTTCTTCTCTGGTCATGTTCTTTGTGTATTAGATGCCAGCTACTGAATTCGTGTCAATCGCGATACCCGGGCTCATGGTTGTCGACAAAGTGATACTTTGGAAGTAAGTACCTTTTGCAGAGGCGGGCTTCAGCTTAGCAACAACATTGATCATCTCCATCACGTTGTCCCGGATTTTATCGGCCGAGAAGGAAGCTTTTCCAACGCTGGTGTGGATGATACCTTGTTTATCAATTTTGAAGTCGATTTTACCGGCTTTTACTTCTTTCACGGCTTTACCAACTTCGAGCGTAACAGTTCCTGATTTAGGATTGGGCATGAGGCCGCGGGGACCAAGTATCTTCCCGAGCTTACCTACTTTTGCCATTACTGTAGGAGTACAGATGATCACATCGATGTCGGTCCAACCGCCTTCGATTTTCGTGAGGAATTCATCCAGTCCTACAAATTCGGCGCCGGCGTCTTTTGCCTCCTGAATTTTGTCAGGTGTGCAAAGCACCAACACGCGTACGTCTTTACCAATTCCGTGGGGCAATGCCACCACGCCTCTCACCATCTGGTCAGACTTCTTCGGGTCAACGCCCAAACGAATGTCTACGTCAACGGAAGAGTCAAACTTTGCAAAGGTGATTTCCTTTACAAGCTTTGAAGCATCTTCGAGAGAATACTCCTTCTCAGGATTGTATTTCGCAAGGACTGCTTTTCTGTTTTTAGAAATTTTCGCCATCGCTCTAATTATTTATCCCAAGGGGGAGTTCCTGATACTGTGATACCTAAACTTCTTGCTGTGCCGGCTACCATTTTCATGGCTGACTCAACTTTGAATGCGTTGAGGTCGGGCATTTTTACTTCAGCGATCGTTTTTACCTGATCCCATGTGATAGAGCCTACCTTTGTGCGGTTAGGTTCTGCGGATCCTTTTTGCTTTTTAGCAGCATCCAAAATGAGGATAGCAGCGGGAGGAGTTTTGATTACAAAATCGAACGACTTGTCGTTGTAGATGCTAATCAAAACGGGGAGCACTTGTCCGGGTTTGTCCTGCGTACGGGCATTGAATTGTTTACAAAAGTCCATGATGTTCAGACCTTTGGAACCCAATGCAGGACCAATCGGAGGTGCAGGGTTTGCCTGTCCGCCTTTTACCTGTAATTTCAGATAACCGATGATTTGTTTTGCCATGTTATCTTAGTCTAGCTTTTCAACCTGCATGTAACTTAATTCGACCGGCGTGTTCCGACCGAAGATCTTCACCATCACGTTGAGTTTCTTTTTGTCTTCAAAAATTTCCTCCACCGTGCCGGTGAATCCACTGAAAGGTCCATCCATAACTTTTACGGATTCGCCCTTGATAAAAGGTGTTTCGAGTTTTTCCTCGAGTTCGTCAATCTCATCAACTTTACCGAGAATCCTATTCACCTCTGATTGACGAAGAGGAACTGGATCCTTGGAAGCCCCGGTGCCGTTGTTACCGAGAAACCCGATCACGCCCGGAATGCTGTTGACAGCGTGATGAGCCTCCCCGTTCGAGAGATCTGCGGAAAGGAGAACGTAGCCCGGGAAGAAATTTCTTTCTCTCACCCGTTTCTTACCGTTTCTCATTTCATATACTTTTTCAGAAGGGATCAATACTTGCGGAATGAAATCCGTAAGTTTTGAGCGTTCGATCTCAGTTTCCAGGTAGGACTTAACCTTTTTTTCCTGGCCGCTTACGACCCTGAGCACATACCATTTCAGTTCGCCCATGACCTTCTGCATTAAAATTCTCTGTAAAACCACTGAAGACCGGATTTGAAAACCCAGTCAATAGCACCGATCACCAGTGCGAAAATGGTGGAAGCCACCAGCACCAGGATAGCGCTACCTTGCAATTCGCTGTACTTGGACCAAGTAACCTTGTTCTTGATCTCATCCCAGGACTCTGCGATATAGGTTTGTAACTTCTCCATTGGTTTAATTTTGCAAGGTTGAACCCCGTTTTAGAGGCCAGCCAACGTAAATTTATTTCTTTGACCTGCCCAGGATTG
The DNA here is from genome assembly GCF_016735595.1 of Chryseolinea lacunae. Taxonomy (GTDB): domain Bacteria; phylum Bacteroidota; class Bacteroidia; order Cytophagales; family Cyclobacteriaceae; genus Chryseolinea; species Chryseolinea lacunae. The sequence goes on along the minus strand of NZ_JAERRB010000004.1, from coordinate 329,604 downwards.
TCCTGAAACAGCCTCTTAAACTTCTTTTTTGCACGGGTGGAGAGACTCGAACTCCCAGCCAATGGTTTTGGAGACCACTACTCTACCAATTGAGCTACACCCGTTTACTTAAAATTGCCTTTCTGACCTTGCTTTAGCGGGAGCTCTGTAAACTCCTGAGCCGCACCCATGTACCTCAGCCCAAAAGGACTGCAAAGGTAGAACAATAGACCAGAAAACAAAAGCGTTTCTGAAAAATTTCAGAAACGCTCTATGCTTTGATTATCTGTACGTTAGTCTACGATTTCAGTAACCTGACCCGATCCTACCGTGCGGCCACCTTCGCGGATAGCGAAACGGAGACCTTTTTCCATAGCGATCTTGTTGATCAATTCCACCTCGATAGAGATGTTATCGCCAGGCATGATCATTTCCACGCCGTCGGGAAGTTTCACTTCGCCAGTTACGTCGGTTGTACGGAAATAGAACTGAGGACGGTATTTGTTGAAGAATGGTGTGTGACGACCGCCTTCTTCTTTCGAAAGAACGTAAACTTCAGCTTTGAATTTGGCGTGGGGTTTCACCGAACCGGGCTTGCAAATAACCATACCACGACGGATTTGCTCTTTTTCAATACCACGGAGGAGGAGACCTACGTTGTCACCAGCTTCACCTCTGTCGAGGATCTTGCGGAACATTTCCACACCAGTGATGGTAGATTTCAGGTTTTCTGCACCCATACCCAAGATTTCAACGGCATCGCCAGTGTTTACAACACCGCGTTCGATACGACCCGTTGCAACGGTACCACGACCAGTGATCGAGAACACGTCTTCCACAGGCATCAAGAAATCTTTGTCGATCAAGCGTACAGGCAAGGGAATATGCTCATCCACAGCCTTCATCAGCTCGTCGATTTTTTCAACCCATTTCGGTTCGCCGTTCAGGGCGCCGAGAGCCGAACCTCTGATAACGGGCATGGTGTCGCCAGGGAAAGAGTAAGCGGACATCAGTTCGCGAACTTCCATTTCCACCAGATCCAACAATTCGCCGTCATCAACCAAGTCAACTTTGTTCATGAAAACAACCAGTGCAGGTACACCTACCTGACGAGCCAACAAGATGTGCTCGCGAGTTTGGGGCATAGGTCCGTCTGTAGCAGCCACCACAAGGATAGCGCCGTCCATCTGAGCAGCACCCGTAACCATGTTCTTCACATAGTCGGCGTGACCAGGACAATCCACGTGAGCATAGTGACGCTTTTCAGTAGCGTACTCAACGTGCGAGGTGTTAATAGTGATACCACGTTCTTTTTCTTCAGGAGCGTTGTCGATAGAAGAGAAGTCACGCATCGAAGCAAGTCCTTTGGATGCAAGAACCTTAGTAATTGCAGCGGTAAGCGTAGTTTTACCGTGGTCAACGTGACCGATAGTACCAACGTTTACGTGTGGTTTCGAACGATCAAATGTTTCTTTTGCCATATTTGAAAATCCCAGTTAAAGTTTAAATTATTAAGTGTTTTGAAATTTGTTTTACTTATTTCTCCAGTCCAATCGTCTATTGAACTAACACCCTGAACATTTTAAGCCTTTGAAAAGGGTAAGCTTATACGTTTCTATGAATTCCTGAGAACAGATAAGATTCGCTACGTCTTATGCTTCTTGTTCGAAAGAATCCTTTCAATCTAAAAAGGAAGAGCTGTTGATTGCGTCAGCCCCATTGTCAACATCATCTACAAATCGAGCTGTTGATGAGGATTGAACTCACGACCTCTTCCTTACCAAGGAAGTGCTCTACCACTGAGCTACAACAGCTTACTAGTCCAACCGGAGTTGGAAAAGAGAGCGGGAGACGAGGCTCGAACCCGCGACCTATAGCTTGGAAGGCTATCGCTCTACCAACTGAGCTACTCCCGCATGATAATTACGTCAATTTAAGGTATCGAAAGAACTTCCTTCCTTCGAATATCCCGCGTCTTGTAGTCTTGGATCCGTCGACTGACGGACTACCAACTGAGCTACTCCCGCATGATAATTTTTATATCAAAATCCCAAAAGAACTTCTTCCTTTCGATTGATTCTGCCTGCGGCTTTCGCTACCGGCTGTTCTATTCAGATGGTAAACTATCTGCTAGAATGTGGGGGAAATAGGATTCGAACCTATGAAGTCATAAGACAACAGATTTACAGTCTGTCCCAGTTGGCCGCTTTGGTATTCCCCCAAAACTTTAAATTTCAACCTCTCGAAGAACGAATGAAACGCCTTTTGCAGGGCCTTTTCAAAAAAGAGAGTGCAAAATTAGACGCTTTTCCACTTTTTCAAAACTTCTGCCAGAATTTTCTAGAGAATAGATTTTTCCAGGCCGAAAACTTGAAGAATTGCAGCACTAAACCGCACGAACCGACAACAATGGTTTACGGGTGGGTTAACTTTTCTAAAAATAGCCGTGGGCTGGAATAATTTTTCTTCGCAAAATCCTGACAGACAGGATGCGCGGATGAAAGATCACATCGCCACAATCTCCGTGATCACGCCGCCAAATTCTTTCTTGAAAATCTCCATCACCTGCGCTTTGTGCAAAGAGAAGTCGTGGCGCATGGTGGGCGAATCAAACTCCACGAACAGGACTTTGTCTTTTATGTAGAGCTTTTTGGTGCGCTTGGCAATGGGTTTGCCCACCAGCCGCTCCCACGACGCGATCACGCTGGCTTCGTCGAACCTGTTGTTGAGCTTATAGGAGTTGAGCATCGCGCGGATGGCGTCGCCTACGGATTGGATGTCTTTTTTATTCTGGCTCATACACTTTCACGGTTCCTTTTTCGATGGTAAACACTGAGGCCTGAATTTGTATCTGGTCCAACAACCCCATGGTGCGGTCGGGCCGGGCATCGGTAATGAAAAGCTGTCCCAGGTCGGTCTTCATCAGTTCTAACAGCCTGCCGATGCGAAAGTCGTCTAATTTATCAAAAATATCATCCAAAAGCAGAATGGGTTTGAAGCCCTTATGCGTTTTCAGGATCTCGAACTGCGCCAGCTTCAGGGCGATCACAAACGACTTTTGCTGGCCCTGCGACCCGAGCCGTTTCATGTCGCCATGCTCGAGCGTGAACTGGTAGTCGTCGCGATGAATTCCAACACAGGTGCGCTGCAGGGCCAGATCGCGATGGCGGGAGCCTTGCAGTGCCTGGGCAAAATCTTTTTCCTGGAGCGACGATTTATATTCCAGGTCGGTAGTCTCGTTTTCATCCACGATGAAGCGGTAGAATTTCTGAAACACCGGGAGAAATTCTTTTGCAAAGGCCATCCGTTTTTCAAAAAGGGAGGTGCCCAGTCGCACCAGAATCTGGTCGTAGGCCTCCAGCGTCACCCAGTCGGTGAGGCCTTTTTCCGACGCCATTTTCAGGAAGCTGTTGCGTTGCTTCAGGGCGTGGTTGTATTGAATGAGGTCGTCGAGGTAATGTTTGTCGAGCTGGGAAATGATGCCGTCGAAAAATTTGCGCCTAGCTTCGCTGCCTTCCTTCACCAGGTCCACATCGTCGGGGGCCACCAGAATGACGGGGTATTTGCCGATGTGTTCGCTCAGTTTCTGGTATTCGTTCACGCCTTCGCGGAACATTTTTTTGGCGCCCTGCTGCATGGAGCCCACCACTTCATTTGTGGAAGTCCCCAGCCGGAAGCCTCCTTTCACCATAAAGTAGGCCTGCTCGTGCTGGATGCAATGCTGGTCGAGGTTAGAAAAGGCGCTTTTGGTGAAGGCCAGATAAAAAATAGCGTCCAGCAAATTGGTCTTGCCGCTGCCGTTTTTACCCACCAAAACATTGATCCGCGAAGAAAAACTGAGGTTTGCCTCTGCATAGTTCTTGAAATTGAGCAAATGAAGTTTCTCTAGGTGCATGAGGAAATACCTCGAAAGTTTGGCTAATGTTCGTTTGGGGATTAATTTCGCAACTCGGATTCAAAAATAGGGATATGCCTACGACAACCAAAGCGAAGAATGAGCCCGTGGCGGCAAAGAGCGACAGCACTGAATTTTCAAAAGATACCTACCTCTATTGGTATGAGAGCATGCAGCTGATGCGCAAGTTTGAAGAGAAAGCCGGCCAATTGTATGGCATGCAGAAAATCAAAGGATTTTGTCACCTCTATATCGGTCAGGAGGCGTGTGCCGCCGGTTCCGCATCGGCGCTGCGCAAGGGCGATAAGTGGATCACCGCCTATCGCGACCACGGCCATCCGCTGGCGTTGGGCACCGACCCGAAGGCCATCATGGCCGAACTCTATGGAAAAGAAACCGGCACCACCAAAGGCAAAGGCGGTTCCATGCACATTTTTGATAAGAACGTAGGTTTTGTAGGCGGCCACGGCATTGTGGGTGCACAGGTTCCCCTGGGCGCCGGTCTGGCATTCGCTGAAAAATTTAATAAAACAGGCAACCTCTGCATTTGCTCGATGGGCGATGGCGCGGTGCGTCAGGGCGCGTTTCACGAAACGTTGAACCTGGCCATGCTGTGGAAACTCCCCGTTATTTTTGTGATCGAAAACAACGGCTACGCCATGGGAACATCCGTGCAGCGGTCGTCGAATGTGACGGAGTTGTATACATTGGGTGAGGCTTACGACATCCCTTCGGAGGCTGTCGACGCCATGAAAGTGGAAGAAGTGCACAAGGCGGTGGCCCGCGCCGCCGAGCGTGCCCGTGCTGGCGAAGGTCCTACCCTGCTGGAATTCAGAACCTACCGCTACAAAGGACACTCCATGTCCGACCCTCAGAAATACAGAAGCAAAGACGAGGTGGAGCAATACAAACAGCGCGATCCCATTGAAGTGGTCCGCAAAACCATTCTCGAAAAGAAATTTGCCGCGGAAAAAGACCTTGACGCCATCGACGCCAAAATAGTGGGACAGGTAGAGGAAAGCGTGAAGTTTGCGGAGGAGTCTAAATTCCCCGATCCTTCGGAGGCCCTCACGGACGTGTACGTGCAAACGGACTATCCTTTCGTAATGGATTGAGCCGGGCCGAAATACCCCCTTTTTTTAGAAACATCTAATTTGTAGTTTTGCGCCCCCGACTGGTCGGGCAAAACTATTTAACGTCGTACTGAACTCGGTTCCCACGATTTGACGCGTGGGAAGAAATAATGGAATACAATGGCTAAAAAGGAAGAACACAAACACGAACTCCTCGAAAATCCGGAAGCGATCAAAGACAGATTGGTAGGTGCCGAAACCTGGGTGGAAAGCAATCCCAAAACAGTTATCGGTATCGCTGCCGTTATTTTGCTCGCCGTGGGCGGATATTTTGGATTCCACTATTATAAGAGCACGCAGGATGTTATCGCCCAAAAGGAAATGTTTCCGGCGGTCTACTATTTTGAAGCCGACAGCCTGAACAAGGCCCTGAACGGCGACGGCAACAGCCTCGGCTTCCTGGCCATCATTGAAGACTATGGCATCACCGATGCCGCCAAACTGGCCAACTACTATGCCGGTGTGTCTTACCTGAAACAAGGAAAATATGAACTGGCCCGCCTGTATCTGGAGGATTTCAGCTCGAACGATCTGCTGGTGCAAGCCCGTGCCTACAGCCTGGTGGGAGATTCCTACATGGAAGAAAAGAAATATGAAGACGCTGCCAAGTACTATAGCAAGGCAGCCAACTATAAACCCAACAAGTTCTTTTCGCCTACCTACCTGATGAAGGAAGCGCTGGCCTACGAACTTCTGAACCAGAACGACAAGGCAAAAGAGACCTACGAAAAAGTGATTACCCAATATTGGGATTCGTCGGAATATCAAAATGCCCGCAAGTTCAAGGCACGTCTGGAAAGCAATTCCTAGGCAAAATTCAGTTAACTTTCGAGGGATAGATTCGTCTATCCCTTTTTTATTGCTCAACCCGTTCCTAACGAACACCAAATCCTTTGCTGTATGGCTGGCCCTCTGAAATCCGGAAGCGTAAAATCGTCGATCAACCTGTTGAAAAAGAAATTTGCCATTGTGGTGGCCGAGTGGAATGAAGAGATCACCGAAGCGTTGTATGAAGGCGCTGTGGCCGGGCTGGTGGCAAACGGTGTGAAGAAGAGCAACATCGTGCGCAAGAATGTGCCGGGCACGTTCGAGCTTTCGTTGGGAGCACTGTGGATGGGCGAAAAGAAAAACATCGACGCCGTGATCTGCCTCGGCTGCGTGATTCAGGGCGACACTCCTCATTTCGATTATATCTGTCAGGCCGTTGCCTATGGCATCACCGAAGCCAATCTGAAAACCCGCAAGCCGGTGATTTTCGGTGTGCTCACCACGCTGAACAAACAGCAAGCCATGGACCGCGCCGGCGGAAAATTTGGCAACAAAGGCGAAGAAGCCGCCCTCACCGCCATTGGCATGCTGAACTTCTAAATCAGTTGCCGGGCACCAGCGCGATGGGAAAATCATTGCCGCTGATGTAGCCCGTTGGATACTGCGCTTCTCCACTATACTTCTTGGTCAACTCGGGCACGCGCGCTTCGAGATACGATTTTATTTCGCTCACCGTGATGCGTCCGTCGCCGTTGTCGGCTTTGCCATCGAGGGCTTCCAGCAACGCATAGGTGAACACGCCGTGGTGCAGGGCGTCGAACTCCGTGGCCTGCTGCTTCGTGCCGCTTGACGCAAACATGACCGCACCCGAACTTCGCGCCAGCTGGATGATGGCTTTTTCGTCGGAACCCGGCGATCGCGTTTGAAGAGACTTGGCCGCACCACCCGAATAGCACGCGTCCATGACGATCACTTGCTTGTGTGCCTTCACCTGCTTGAGCAATCCTTTCAACTCCGCTGCCGAAATTCCTTTCTCCCTAACCTGCTGCGGATCGCCATACAGTTTGGTGACATCGTGTGGTATGAAGTAATACTCATCTTCTTCCTTTTCTCCTTTGGTGCCATGACCGGCATAAAAAAACAGAAACAGATCTTCAGGTTTTGCACGAACCAAGATGGAACGAAACGCCGCCAGAATATTTTCGCGCGTGGCGGCGCTGTCGAAAAGTTCGAGGTGATAGATTTCACGGAAGATCTCCTTGCCTCCTGCCACAACTTTGCCCGAAAACGCTTCCGCATCCGGGCGTGCATAGTTCAGGTTGTAGGCCGAATTTTTATACGTGTTTATGGCCACCGACAGCATGTAGAGCGACGATGTGGGAATGGCCGAGCCAGTATACTGCACTTCAAATTCATCGGCTCGCGATTCAATTTTCTGATAGTTCACCACTTTAGCCTTGAATGCATTCAGATCGTTGGCCATCTCCACAGAATATGTGCGGGTGATTTTATCGCGTTCAAAACGCGTCACCACGTCGGTGTCGTGCACCACCAGTTTGTCGTTTTGATAGATATAGAGTTCCTTCACACCTCCACCGCCATCGTATATGTCTACCGTTAGGTTTATTTTTTTGGCCTGTGTATAAAATTTTCCGCCGTGGCTCACCAGCGAATCCAAATCGGGGTTTATTTGAAACAGCACGGCCGAAGGTTTGTGAAGACGGTTGAGGTCGAACGCACGCGCGCCGCTTTCGTGCAGAATGTCCTCCACGCGAATTCCCTGCATGAAGCTTTTTGCAAACACATCGGGACGATAGAGCACTTCGAAATACTGATCGGCCGAATAGAAATCGGCCAGCGTGTGTATGCCTTTGTTCACGTGCCAGCCAAAGTATTGGCTTCCCGCCGGCGAACACGTGAAATAGCCCTGTGGACTCCAGCACACCCACTCGCTGTTGTCGGCGACAAAAAGCGTGAGAAAGGGTTTTGTTGTTTCAATCAAACTTGCATAAAGGAAGTTCATGTCGAGAAACGTGTCGGCATCGTTGCGTTGCAGCTGCCCCAGCAGTTGTGTCCATCCCTGGCGCGATGTGTCATGACACATTGCCGAGTCGATATGGTTCGTCTTGAGCACCCCTTCCCATTCGCGGCCGTGCAGTGTTTCTGCCAGCGAGGGAAAACTTTTTGCCTCATCAAGTTTCCAGAGCATCACGGTTTGATCTTCGGAGCCGGAAGCCAGGTAGCGACCATCTTCGCTCATGCCAATGGAGCGCACTGCGCCGGCATGTCCCACAAACTCGCGCTCCGGCTGGCCCGACGGCTCGTATTGCTTCATCGAAAAATCGCTGGCCACCACAATGTGCTGATCGGGCATCACTAAAAAATCAAGCACCCGGCCATCGGCGTCGGGATTGTTTTTGATGAAACGGCCGTTGGCAAGTTCGAGGGTATATTCATCCACTTGCAACACGGTGTTTTGTTGCTGCCGTGTGCGGCGCGTTGTTTGAGGCACTGCCGAATGCAGTGTTGTGGATGCGAAGTCGAACGCATAGGCATTCGCGCGTTGTCCGTCGGTCGGGGCCGTTTCAACATACAGCACGCGGTCGCTATCGAAGTTCACGTGCGTGATGGCACTGCCTTTTCCTTTCATGCTTTTCAGCATGTCGCCGTTCACGGGATTCCAGATGCGGATGTCGTTGTTCACACCGCCTGCCGCAGCAGCGATGTAGGTGTTTCGCACCGGCGTCCACACCATGGCCGTGGCCGCGTTGGTGTAGAGGTGGGTTTGTTCCAGAAGAGTGCCGTCGCGCGCCGTCCAGCAATAGCCGTTGCCCTTCGCATCCACGCCGGCCAGCAGCTTGGCATCGACAGAAAAATTCAGACCGGTGAGGTTGACCGGCAGATGCAAGGCGAATTGTTTCTGTTGTGTTCGCGCATTCCACACCGTCAGCCTATCGCCACCGGTAGCCGCGAGGTAGTTTCCATCGGGCGAATAACACAATGCGTTAAGGGTGCCGGTTCGGAACGTTGTCTCCTTTTGTTTTGGATTGCCCGACTGCAGCGAAGGCATGTCATAGAGCACAATGTAATCGCTCACGCCCACGGCCAGTTCGTGTGTTCGGTTGTTGATTGCGAGGTGGGAAACACCTTTGTCGTGCGCCAACGTGACCACGTTCAGCATGCTGTCGCGCTGCACGCGCCACACATTCACCAGTCCATCATCGCCACCCGAAACCAGATAGCGCGACGAGTCGGCAAACGTCAGCGTGTTGATAACGTTGGTGTGGCCAATAGCCGTTGAAAATTGTTCCCTTGCCTGTAGATCGATCAACACGATGTAGTTGTCGCCGCGCACGGCCGGATAGCCCGCCACTGCCAACAGTCTTCCATCGTTCGAAAGCGCAGCAGCATAGAATGTACCGTCCCAGCCGGCGCCGATTTGCGATTCATATTTCTGTTTCATCACGCCACGCGCCGCGTCCCACACACGAATGGTTTTGTCTTCGGATATGGAGATGATGTCGTCACCGTTGGGCGTGAACAACACTTTGCTGATGCGTGCCGAATGCCCTTGCGGATTGATCACAATCTGCTGCGCGCGTGTTTCGATGGATGCAGCAAACAGAACAACGATCAGTATCACCGTCACGTGCATGTCGGTGATGTGATCTGGCAGATTCATTCGCAGTGGTCTCATCGGAAATTGATTGTCGTTCACTTGTCTTTTAGCCACCTCCGTTGTGCACGCCGGATTCTGCGGGATGTTTTCTTCGAACGCCATGCATGCAGTTTTGCGCGTGAAATGGTACGTGTCTTTTTCACATAGCGGTTGTATTTCTTCACCGCAACCTTGGGCACAAAATAGTTTACGCGTGTTTTGTGCCGGTTCAGTTGGCCCGATGTGTTGAAGCGGCGTGTGCTTCGTCGTGCGGAAAGATCTGTGCGATCCATAAAATCGAAACGCACCACGGCTTCATGTGTGCCTCCCAATGCCGGGTTAAGCGCGCTGCTCATCACCTCGTAGGTATAGCCAATCGTCACATTTTTATAGACCTGAAAGGCGGCCGTCACCGAAACGGTACGGCCCGTGCGATAGGCAGCACCAAAGGTTATGCGCTTGTTGAATGTGTAATACAATCCTCCTTCAAACTGGTGGTTGCCGGGCGTGAGCGAGCGATAGTTCAGCACTGGTTCCAGCACATGACGTTTGTCGGCCATCGGGAAAATGCCTTGCGCATAGGCGGTGAGGTATGGATAAAAAATATCGGTGTCGCCAAATCCCAAAATGGCACTGAGCCGGTTCACCGACGCGCCCGCACGAAGCCTGGGTGCGTAGTAGCTCACGCCGCCGGAGAAATCAAATCCCCGTGTGGGCGATAGTTTGGTGAGCAACGCAGGATCGCTGAGCACGTTGCTCTGCACATCGACGCGCGAAGGCACCACGCGATATTGATGATATTCGGCAGACACCCCCAACGAAAACGAACGCCGGTTGGGCATGATCATGTGATACGCAAATGCACCGGTTGCCGAAAAAACCTGCGACACACCAATGTTATCCTGATAGAGCGTGAGGCCTGTGCCAAAGCGATAGCCATTCACCGGCATGTGCATGCTCAGCAGGTTCACGTTGGGTGCGCCCTGCACGCCCGACCAATATTGCCGTCGCGAAAGTGTTATGGAACCAACGGTGTTGCCTGCCACTGATGGATTGTATAAAAATGTGTTGGTGAGTTTTTGTGTGAATAGTGGAATGTCCTGTGCCAGGCACAAGGAAGGCATCCACATCAGTATGCAAAACCACAGGCTGCGCATCAATCCCGCACAATGGTTACCGTACGCGAAAATGTTTGTCCCCTTTCGGTGAGACGAACAATGCAGACGTAGTTTCCGGCAGGCAGAAAGCCATTGCTCCCGCGTGCATCCCAGTCGTTGGCGTAGTGCCGCTGCCGGAACACCTCTCCTCCCCAGCGGTTGATGAGCACCACTTCGTTGGCGGGAAACTTGTCGAGGTTTTCCACAAACAGAAATCCATTTTCCGGATCGCCATTGGCCGTGATCACGTTTTTGATGCTATACACATTAAGCAACGGCGCTTCCTCCACGGCGATTTCAGTGTCGGTTGTTTCCGTGCATTCGCGATTGTCGGTCACGTTGACAGAAAGTGTATATTGGCCGGGTTGTGCGTAAGTTTTTTCAGGCTGCGATTGTTGGGCGACATCGCCGTCGCCAAACGTCCATTGCCATTGGGCGATCGCTGCCGTTGTCTCGAATGTTGGAATGAAGGGAGTGCCCACATAAATTTTTTCAGGCGCTACCAGGGTTCCTGTTGGTTTTGGATTTATGGTGATGCTTTTTTGTGCGGGCCGGCCAGTGCCGCAAGGGTTGTGTGGCTCCACGATCATGGTGGCTGTACCCGGAACATCGGCCATCACTTCTTTCTGCTCGGCGTCGGCACTGGCACCCGAAAGTTCAGGTGAAAGTGTCCACCGGTAGTTATCAGCGTTTGTCCATCCCGATGCTGCATACGATGCTGAGGTGCCTTCGCAGATGTCGCTTTCGCCGATGATGGCGCCCGTGCCTTGTGGCGTGGTGTTCACCACAACGGCAACCGTTCCTGTCATCGGTGTTTCGCACTTTCCGACAATCGTCCCTACGGCCGTATATTCCCCTGCATGGTTCACGGGAAAGGGAAAAGCCAATGGGCCACCGCGACCTTGCACTACCGTGCCTGTGTTCGTGCCGTTGAAGTGCAGGGCATAGTTTATATTTGGCTGACTGTCGGACAACCCCACCACCACACCCACATCGCCCTCACAAAGAGAACCGCCACCGGTCACGTCATAGGCACGTAGCGCGGGAAGCACCTCGACGTCTACCGGCAGGTCGTCGCCTGTGCAGCCATTTTCGGTTGGCGTTATGATATAGAAGACCGTCATGGTTGTTGCCCCGGTGTTGACAAGCACATCATGGATGACTTCACCTTCGCCCGGTTTTGCCCCGGTCACTTCAGGTGGGGAGTTGACGATCCAAACAAATTGTTCACCACCGGATATTTCCAGATCCGCAGTTGATCCTGAACAAATCGCGGATGCAGGAGATGTCGCCATGGCCAAAGGCTTTGGCTTTATGTTCAGCGTTACTTCCGCTGATGTTTCACAGCCCGTTGTGGTGTTGGAAACAACTGCCCTGACCGTGGCGGTGTTGACGATTTGAAAATGGGCGGGATCGTTTATCAAAACGTTCGTCTGCTTGTCATGCCACACTACGGCGCGATCGGGCAAAGAAAGGGTCACTTCAGCTTCGAGCGTTTGAAGATCAATTTGAGCGGTACCTGTTATTGCTCGCTCTTCGCATAGATCGCGCATCAAACTCGTCGTCTCCGGCTTGGGTAATTCGTGTAGTGAGTAGATGGCCGACTTCGACATGCAGGCATTTGGTGTGGTGTTGGTAACCACGCATTGAAATCGGACATCACCCAAGCCCGTAACATCGCGGATGTTGAGTCGTTGTGAGTTTTCTCCCGTGAAAACCCCACCGGGTGATATGTCATGGAATCCTACGCCGTCGTCAATTTGCCACTGCAAACTAAACGGGGTGGCCGGGGTTGTGGTGACTGCCGGGAGTTCGACGAATTGTGTGCCGCTTCCGGCGCAAACACTCTCCGACCTGACGGGTCCGTTGGTGATGACCGGCACCGGTTCCATGGTGATGGCCACTACATCGCTGGTGTGCGAGCAAGACGTTCCCACCAGCACCACTTTCCGTCGCCAGTAGGATGTTGGAAGTTGGTTTGAAATGATTAGGTGTTGCGTGCTTGCAGTAATGGGTGATGGCCGAAAAGGCCCCGACGGTGTCAGGGAAAATTCCCAGCTGTATTCGATTGATGGCGACGTCGGGCCATTGACGACCGTGGCCTCTGGTTGAAAAATTGTGGATTGCGTGCTTACGGGACCAGCAAAGCAATAGGTCGTCGCCATAATTCTATTCGTTATAATGGTCCCGCATCCTTGTGCGAACGACTGGCTTCCAAAAAAAAGGATCAGACCAACAACGGTCAGCGCACACCTGATCTTTACATGGAGATTCATAGGGATTCGTTTTGCGCAAGGTATCCCGCACCACTGCAACGCCTTTGCAGTGACAATTTTTCTGATTTCTTTTTTAATGGGGGTGTTTGCATGAAAAAAGGCCACCTGAAACAGGCGGCCTTTTTCTCATTACAAAAAATGCATTCCGGAGTTGCCGGAATGTTCGATTACATTTTGCTCACTACGGCTTGTGCAAACTCAGAACACTTCAGCAGTGTTGCACCTTCCATGAGACGATGGAAATCGTAGGTCACTTTCTTTGCAGCGATGGCGCCTTCCAGACCTTTGATGATGAGGTCGGCAGCTTCCTGCCAGCCCATGTATTCCAGCATCATCACACCCGAAAGAATAACAGAACCGGGATTCACTTTATCCTGACCCGCATACTTCGGTGCGGTGCCGTGCGTAGCTTCGAAGATGGCGTGACCGGTTATGTAGTTCACGTTGCCACCCGGAGCAATACCAATACCACCAACGATTGCCGCCAGTGCATCGGAGATATAGTCGCCGTTGAGGTTCAATGTGGCCACCACTGAATATTCGTCGGGACGCAACAGGATTTGTTGCAGGAACGCATCGGCGATAGCGTCTTTGATGATCAGTTTATGACCATCTTTTTCGATCACTTGCCAAGGTCCGCCGTCGAGATCTTTTGCACCGAATTCGTTTTTCGCCAGGGCATATCCCCAATCGCGGAAACCGCCTTCGGTAAATTTCATGATGTTTCCTTTGTGCACCAGGGTGAGGCTGGGCTTCTTGTTTTCCAACGCGAATTTCAAGGCCGAGCGCACGAGGCGTTCGGTTCCGTCTTTCGACACGGGCTTGATGCCGATACCAGAGTTTTCGGGGAAACGGATTTTTTTATAGCTCTTGGGAAAATTGTCTTTCAACAATTGCAGGAACTTCTTGTTCTCGTCACTGCCTTCCTGGAACTCGATGCCGGCATAGATGTCTTCTGTGTTTTCGCGGAAGATGACCATGTCGGTCTTTTGAGGTTCTTTCACGGGCGAAGGAACGCCGGTGAACCATCTAACGGGGCGCACGCACGCATAGAGGTCAAGTTCCTGACGGAGGGCAACGTTCAGGGAGCGAATGCCGCCACCCACCGGTGTGGTGAGGGGACCTTTGATACCGACCAGATATTCTCTGAAAACGGTGAGCGTTTCTTCGGGCATCCAGTTGCCGGTTTTGTTAAACGCCTTTTCGCCTGCCAATACTTCTTTCCAGTTGATCTTACGTTTTCCGCTGTAGGCCTTTTCAACAGCTTTGTCGAATACAAGCTGTGATGCAGGCCAAATATCCACGCCGGTTCCGTCGCCTTCAATAAATGGAATCGTAGGGTTATCAGGCACGTTCAGCTTACCGTTGCTGATGCTAATTTTCTGATCGCTCATCTTTGTTATGCGTTAAATGTGAAATGTTTTGAGATGCTCTTTTTTTGAGCGCGGAAAATTAAAAAATTCGAGCCAGAAATGAAGATATTTTTACTTGGTGAAGCGTTTATTGACTAAATACTACCTATGAAAATGCTTTCCCGCCTGCTGGCCGTTAGCCTATTGCTGACAGGCCTTGCCGGATTCCATGAACGGTCCCAACTTGCACCGGCTGTGTGTGTTAGCACAGAGGAAAAGAAACTATATGACCTCATCATGGACTACCGGCGCGAACACCACCTGGAGTCTATTCCCCTTTCGGCAAAGCTGTCGCTGGTGGCCCAGACACACGCACGCGACTTGTCGGAGCACTACGCCTTCGATCCCAAAAACAAATGTAATCCCCACAGCTGGTCGTCGCATGGCAAGTGGACCTCGTGTTGCTACACCAACGACCATAAAAAAGCCAGCTGCATGTGGACAAAGCCCCAGGAAATTGCTGCCTACTCGGGAAACGGCTTTGAGATTGCCTATTTCAGTTCGATTGGCGCCTCCGCCCAGGAAGGCCTTGACGGCTGGAAGGTGAGCCCGGGACACAATCCGTTGCTTATCAACCTGGGCACATGGGAAAAGGTGAAGTGGAAAGCGATTGGCATCGGCATCTACAAAGAATACGGACTGGTGTGGTTCGGAGAAGTTGACGATGCATCGACACCTGAAAATTGTCTATAAACCGTACTGAATTGAATTCAATTTCCCATTCCTGGATGGTAGAACCATCCACATCTTGAAATACAACTGAATTTCGGGGTTTCTGACGTTGGCCTGCATTTGGTAATTACATCAGCAAACAACAATAACCAACAGTTTTATGATCCTCAAGTTCTTTTTCAGCAAGCTTTCCTTAGATAATCAAGTGAAATATCTTCAAAGAAAAGGCGTGGCCTTGGGCACCCGCATTAAGGACGGTCGTAAAATTTACATTTACATGCTGCGCGACTTGTTCGTGGAGGTGATCTACCAGCACGACAATGCCGAAGAAAAAGCAGAGAAATTGAGTATGCTCCGAGGTTTGAAAAACCTCAACGAATACCTGGAAAACGAATTCAGAACGTCGTTCTAATAAAATTACTGGGGAGGTGCTGGCCTATTTCTTAGCCGCCAGCGCCTTCACCATAGTCTCACCAATTTCTGCCGGCGATTCTACCACGGTAATTCCACACTCCCGCATGATTTTCATTTTTGCTGCAGCCGTGTCGTCAGCGCCACCTATGATGGCACCGGCGTGGCCCATTCTGCGACCGGGAGGGGCAGTTTGACCAGCGATGAATCCCACAACAGGTTTCTTATTTCCAGTTTCCTTGATCCAGCGTGCCGCTACCGGCTCGTAGTTTCCGCCGATCTCGCCAATCATAACGATGGCGTCGGTGTCGGGGTCGTTCATGAGAAGTTCTACGGCTTCTTTGGTGGGTGTGCCGATAATGGGGTCGCCGCCGATTCCGATGGCAGTAGACACGCCCAGGCCTGCTTTCACAATCTGATCGGCAGCCTCGTAGGTGAGGGTTCCCGACTTCGATACAATTCCGATTCTTCCCTTTTTGAACACGAAGCCCGGCATGATGCCCACTTTTGCTTCGCCGGGGGTGATAACACCCGGGCAGTTGGGGCCGATGAGGGTGACACCGCCTTTGCCTTGTAAGTATTTTTTGGCGATCATCATATCTTTCACCGGAATGCCTTCGGTGATGGTGATGATCACTTTGATGCCTGCGTCTACGGCTTCCATGATGGCGTCGGCAGCGAAAGCAGGGGGCACGAAGATGATGGATACGTCGGCGCCTGTTTTCTCAACGGCCTCTTTCACCGTGTTAAATACCGGTCTTCCCAAATGTTCGGTTCCTCCTTTGGCCGGCGTCACTCCGCCCACCACGTTTGTTCCATATTCAATCATCTGGCCCGCGTGAAAGGAGCCTTCGGAACCTGTGAAACCCTGAACGATTACACGGGAATTTTTATTTACCAGTACACTCATGGAAATTTTCGTTTGCTTTTGAGAAGCACAAAAATAGGATAATAAACCTTTTGACCAAACGAAGGGTGTCACTATTGGCCGCCGTGAAACTTCACTTTTTGAGACGGAAATGAAAGCCGGAGCCTTTTAAAAGTTGAACCGGCTCCGGATTGGGATGGGCAAAAAAACGGCTCCCGGGAATTGCCCGGGAGCCGTAAAGATTTTCGAGTTCAAAATGTAAAGTCTACTTGCGCTTTTTGCGTATGCCTGTGCGGAGCAAGAACTCGCTGTAGAGATCTGTATAGACTTCAGGTTCCATTTTTGCGGCTTCCTGCAAGGCTGTTCCGGCATCGATAAACATGCCGTGTTGTTCGTAGAAGCCAGCCAGGTAATATTTGTTGATGGCCGTGGGCTCGGCGTTAGCGGCCGCAAACTCGGTGTAGGCCGTGCCTATTTTGTCGCGGTTGGCTTTGGTCACCTTCTTGATGGTGCGCTCGTCAGACTGGCGGTTTTTGTCGGTCTTCGATGTCACCTTCACCAGCACAGCATCTTCGTGCGACAAGGCCGGGTCGGTAAGGTCTACTTCGATGGAGGTGTCGGAGGTTTCTTTGGAGAGAAGCTCGTCGCCAAACATGTTGTTGAAGGTGACGATGTAGGGCTTCAGTTTTCGCTCGTCTACCCAGCTCACAATCACTTTCTTTCCAAACACTTCGGCGTGTTCGGTGCTGGGGCCGGGGAGGTTAAGGTCTATTTTAAGAATGCCGCGATCTACCGCCCCCGTTGCAGACAGGGTGTTCTTGGGCGAAGTGGCCGAGCTGAGGATGAAATCGGTGTATTTGTTAAGCACACTGTTGGCCGGCTGCGCGTCCATTTCGGTCTTGAGTTTCAGCACCGAATAGGTGCCGGGTTTTTTCATCTCAAGCGGTTTGCCCGTGCTGACACGCACCAGGCCGAGGTAGGAGTTTTCAGAAACCTTCAATTGGTCGTCGGGCTTCAGGCTTGCGCCTACTTTGAGGGGTGTCCACCCGGAGCCGGATTTCAATTCATTCTTGCCTTTGTTGACAAGCACCTTAAAAGCATATTCCTGTGCCTGAACGTGTCCAAACCCGACAAGAAACAGGACTGCCAATGCCAACTTTCTGGATTTCATGATATGGAAGGGAATTAAAGGGTTATTTTATTTGCAAAAGTAAAACAATCCCGCAGAATTCGTAATCCCCTAAAACCACGAAAGCCGCTGCGGGCGGCCTTCGTTATTTTCTTCCAGGGACTTCTATTTCTTGATGTTGTTTCGCAAAAGAAATTCATCCAATGCTTCCTGGTAGGTGGGCACGTCGGGTGCCAACTGAATGGCTTCCTTGTAGGCCGTAACGGCATCGATGAGAAGTTTGTTTTCTTCGTAGAAGCCGGCGAGCAAATATTTGTTGAGTGCGGTTTGCTCGGGGGTTTCTTTCAGGATGCTTTCCAGCGATTTTTTCACGCCCGCCTGTTCGGCCGGTGCCAGTCTTTTAATGAGGTGCGACTCGGATACTTGTTTCGGATCGGCTTTGGAACGCACCTCTACGAGGACGGCATTTTCTTTCGCGTATTTGGGTTCGCTCATGTCGATCTTGAAATTATTTTCGGGCGTTTCAAATTTCACGAGCTCATCGTCAAACATGTTTTTCACGGTCACCAAATAGGGGCCCGATGTTTTGGAGCTTTCCCAGGTGATGATGGCCTGGTTGTTGAAAAGACCGGCATACTGATTTGCAGGAAGCAACAGTTTGATGGCATAGTTCTCGCCGCGGTCTACCGCTCCCGTTGCGCTGAGGCGGTTCTTTTTGCTCTCGGCCGAGTTGCTGCTGAGGATGAAGTCCGTGTATTTGGCAAGCACGCCTGTGCTGGGCTTGGCGTTCATTTCATCTTCAAGTTTTTTTACGGAATAGTTACCGGCGGTTTTCAACTCCATGGGTTTTCCTTTGGAGTGCATGAGGCCCACGTAGGCATTGTCGCCAAGTTTAAGTTCATCGCCGTTGCGGAGACTTGCCCCGGTTTTGAGCGGTACCCAGTCGTTGCCTGACTTCACTTCATTACTGCCTTTGTTGGCCAACACCTTAAAGGCGTAGTCCTGCGCCGAAGCGAAAGTGGCGACCAAAGCGAAAAGAAGGGTCAATTTTTGAGTTTTCATGGTAGTAGGTGTTGAGAAGATATTAAAGTTAATCTTTTTGAGATTCTCCCGGTATGTATACTTCATCATCTCGGCGGGTAAGCGAGTGAAATTTCATTTTTAACCTGAAAATGGCGTTTTTAATAATGCTCGTATAGATTTCGAACACATCGCCCACCAGCGCCACCGCAGCCAGGGTGATGGTTATATTGAGTTTAAACGAATACCAATGAAAAATCAAAACCATAAGCACCGAATAAAGCAAGAGTTGCGTGAGCTGTAATAGTTTCGTAATGCCATCATACCACGACGGAAGATGTTTGTTGATTAGCGAAAATAGTGCCACGTTGAGCAGACAGAAAATGAAGGCCATGATGTATTCCTGCCAATCTTCCATTTCGTTCACATAGTCTTCGTGAAGGATCATCGACACAATATTGGCGTGCACAACGACGCCGAACATGTCGGGGTTTGCTTTACCTGCCAGTTTTTTATTCAACGGTGTATAAAATTTATCGGCCCAAGACGGATCGCCAATGTATTCTCCTAAAAATCCAAATACCACTATTTTTCCGGTGATGGCCTCGGCCACAAAATTTTCAGAAAAAACGTCGGCAACGTCAAGCGTATAGAACATTTGCGGATACTTTGTCTGATGAAAAAAATCCACAACGTTACCCCTATAGTTTATCACCTCCGAATAGTTTCTACGCTCCAGGAATTTGCGCGTCTTCACCGAATCGACAGCTCTTGCAAGCTCGACGCCGAATGCATAGCTCTCCACATTACTAATGTTAAGCGTTGGATTGAACGTGCGACAGGTTTTCACGTCGTCCTGAAAGGCTGCATTTGTTTCAAGACTGGCATAGCCTTCTGCGATCGCATGGTCCCGAAACATGGGGTCTGATCGGCGAATGGAATCATAAATTTCGATGCCCTGCTTGACGATTTTACTGGATTGAAGCGCTTTTGTTACCAACACCACATTACCCGCGTCCTGGATGGCACTGCTCAACATCATGTTGCCCAACGTGTCTTTCAATTGTGGACAGTTTAAAGTGTCTCTCAAGCCTGTTCGGCAATCAAAAAAACCATCGATGCCAATGACGCGGGGTTTGTATTTGCTTATGATCCGAAGTTCTTCGGCAATCTCTCTTCGCGTCAGGTTTCCGATATTCACTACCACAATGTCTTCATCTACGTTCGGATCATCTCTCAATCCGCTAAACACATAGTCGGTCAACTCCACGTCCGACAGCGCCGTGCCGATCGAATCGAATGCATTGAAAATATTGAGCTGGGTTATTTTGAGGATCACCCACATGGCCATAAACACGAAGATTGTTGCCAGGAGGCAGTCGCGCCAGAATTTTCTCATGTATGTACTTGAAGTATATAGTAAATTTAGAAATTTACCTTGCATAACCATAGCACCTTGAATTCACACGCCCGATCAAAACGAACACTTGCCGACTATACCGAGGGTATCCTCGCCGGCAACCGTGTGGTGTTGGGCCAGGCCATCACCCTCATTGAAAGCACGCGGCCCGACGACCAGGCGCTGAGCGCACAACTGCTTTCGGCCATTGGTCCAAACACCGGTGGCGCCATTCGTGTGGGCATCACGGGTGTGCCGGGCGTGGGCAAGAGCACGTTCATTGAAGCGCTGGGCCTCTCACTGGCCGAACAGCAAAAGAAAATCGCCGTGCTCACCGTAGACCCCAGCAGTCCGCTCACGCGGGGAAGCATTCTGGGCGACAAGACGCGCATGGAAGAACTCTCAAAACATCCCAACGGTTTCATCCGGCCATCGGCTTCGGGCAACGCGTTGGGTGGTGTAGCGCACAAAACCCGGGAGGCCATGTTGCTCTGCGAGGCCGCCGGCTTTGATGTGATCATCATAGAGACCGTGGGTGTGGGACAATCGGAAGTGGCTGTGAAGAACATGGTGGACTTTTTCCTGTTGCTCATGCTGGCCGGTGCCGGCGACGAACTGCAGGGCATCAAGAAAGGTATCATGGAGATGGCCGACGCCATCGTGATCACCAAAGCAGAAGGTGATAACTTTTCGCGCGCGCAGGAAGCACGCGCCGACTACCAACATGCGCTCCACCTGTTTCCGCCACCGGCTTCCGGGTGGACGCCGCGCGTGCTCACATCGTCTGCGCTAACGGGCGAAGGCATTGAGGCAACCTGGAAATTAATTGAAGAGCATCATCATCAAACCACCACATCGGGCCACCTGGACTTGAACCGAAAACATCAGAATGTAGCATGGTTTCAGGAATATTTTAAAGATGTGTTGCAGGCCGATCTTCACCGGTATGCGGCCATGAAAACGTTGCGTCAGCGATTGGAGAAGGATGTGGAGACGCGTCATTTGTCGGCGCAGGACGCCGCACGGCAACTGCTGGACGCCTACCATCAGGCTATACGCGGCAGCAAATCCTGAAACCAGAAAGCCTTCGACACGACTTCGATTTCGTCTTGTTCATTCTTCTTTTGAAACGTGTAGGCTTTTTTCACAACCTCTCCCCGATCGAACAGCAACGGTGTTTTGAACACGGGGCCATCGTAGACCATGGAATGAAACTCACCATTCTCGCCACAGGGATCAACACCGTTTGGAAGATTTTCGATAAAGGCTGCATCGATCGTTTGCCCAACCTGGGTTTCTGAAAACACATCGGCATCGGCAGAGCAGATGGCCGTTTTGAAACCCAGGCCGACAAAATCGTTCACCAAAAGATTGCTATCAATTTTCCACAACGGATACACCGACTGAAGGGAGGTGCCGGCCAAAAGTTGTTCGCGATAGTCGCGCAGGTCTTCGAGGAAAATGTCGCCAAACACAATGTGGGTGATGCCTTGCTGCGCACACTTTTTATAGTACGCTTGCATCAGCGCAGCGTAGACCTGATGGTTGTCGCTTTCGCGAAGGTGCAGCTTGACCAGCGGCAGGCCCAGGCATTCGGCCTGCCGCTCGATCAATGCTTCACGCACGCCGTGAAGGCCTACGCGTTTTGTGTCGTCACCAAAAACGGTGTGGAGATTCACCACGTGATAGTCTCCGGACAACAGAATTTTATATAACGCGAAAGCGGAGTCTTTACCGCCGCTCCAGCTTATTGTTACTTTTCTTTTTGAATCCATAGGGACAATGACGGCATCCGTTTTTGCAACAATAGCCACGCTTCAGGTGAAAGGCTTCGGTGAAAACCATGAAGCCGTTCTCCATATAGTAATACGGAGGTTCTTTTTTATCTTCCTGGTTTTCGGGTATCACTTAAATACAAAGTTTGTGGGACCGATGCCCGACGTGAATGTTGTTTTTGATTTGCCGTCGGCGCCGTAGATAAACACTTTGCCATCGGCGGTAAAGGTCGGCGCATCGCCTACCCAAATGTCGCCGTTCTCGGGATCAACCCCAAGCGCGTATTCGTAGCCCAGGTCGGCAATGGTGAAGAACGGAGTGGAGGGTGCGGTCGTGGCGGTGATGGCTATTTTGTAGACCCTGCCGCTGGTGTAGTAGATGAGGCTGCTTTTGTCGGGCGTGATGGCCAGGTCGGTGTCGGCGCTAAGACCAAGGTCGATGGTTGTTTCCTTTTCGAATGTAGAAGGGTTGATGCGGGTCAACACGCTCGACTCGTCGCCTTGCGAGATCACCCACAGTTTGCCGTTCACATCAACTGCCATTCCCGAAGGGCCACTGGCAACATCAACGTATTTCACAAACGCGTTTGTTGCCGGGTCGATCACGGTGACGGTGCTGGACTGGCCATAATAATAATTTGACGCAAAGAGGTAGTTGCCGGCGTGCACAATATTTTCAACGCCTTTGTCGGTCTCGAGTTTCTTGATCACTTTGTTGGTCGACAAATCGATTACCAGCACCGACGACTCCACCAGGTTGTAGTTTGCATCGTATTCGCCTTGCACGGTGAGATAGGCATAGTTGCCCACCACTTCCAAATAGCGTGGCTGCACAATGGCATCGTCGCTGATGGTGCCCAGGCGTTCGAATGTGTTGGCATCGGCGATCTCAATTTTGTTGTCGCCATTCAGCACGATGTAGGCTTTGTCGTCGTGAATGGTGAGCGATTGCGTCACATCGCCTGCAAACTTGCCGATGACGTTGCGATAGATGTTTTGCTCGGCCATGCCGGTGGTGGTGTTGTAGTAGGTGATGCTGCCGTTGCCACCACCAAAAGCGCCTTCGTTGATCACCAGTGCGCCATGTTCAAACTTGCCTTTGGGCGCCTGCTCGTCGTCTTTACAAGCCCAGAGTGAAACCACAAGCAACACGAGAATGGCCATGCGGCGAAGTGTTGCAAATGCCTTGAATGTGTGTGTCACGGCCGGAGCCGCAGGGTAGCGATTGTTCATTGTTGTTTACGTGTTAAGTGATAGGAAATTTTAAAGTTGATATTCCGCCCGGGCATGGCCCTGCCGGAGTAGAGTTGATAGTCGGTAGCGAAAACATTTTTCAGTTGAACCGAGAAATCGAATCCATGCTGCCCGTGTGCATACGATTTGTTTAAGGACATGTCGGCGAGCAAAAAAGGATCGAGGGCATACATGGCAGCATTGGCGGCATCGGTGAAACGTGTGCCTGAATATTGCAGAAACATGTTTAGCGACCATGTGCCATACAACACTCCGAATGTGCCACTGCCGGTGTGCACGGGTGTGTAGATAAGTTGTTTCCCCACCGACGCGATGTCGGTGTTGTCTGTTTTTTCGGTGATGGCCTGTGTGAATTGATAGGCCACTTTGCCTTGCAACACCACAGGTCCTATTTTCACACGGTCTTCTATGCCGGCCTCCACGCCATCGGTGCGCACTTGCTTCACATTACGGGGCCGGTACACGCCCTGCGCGCCGGGCACCCATTGAATCCACTGGTCTACCCATTGATAGAAGCCACGTGTGTTCACGTTAAAGTTCTGCCTGCGCCAAGTCAATCCCGCCTCTGCCGCATAGCTGGTTTCCGGAAGCAAGTCGCGTGCTCCGGCGTCCTGCCAGTAGCGGTCGTTGAGTGTGGGTGCACGAAAATTCTTTGATGCATTGGCGCTCAGTGTCCAGGTCTGCTTCGCGTTTTTAAACAGCACCACATCGGCGCCAATGTAGGGCAACAACGGTGCAGACACGTGTGTGATGAACGGTTGACGCAGGTTGAACGACCACGCGACGTTCTTAAAATCTTTCTGCACCGAAGCCGCGAGGTCAACACGATCTTCTACCGGCGATGTGGGTCCATATTCCTTGATCTTTCCAATGATGTGATTCCACTCCGCACTGCCCGACACGTGCCACGATTCGGCAACAACAAACTGATGACTGGCCGAACCGATCCACCGCACAATCTCCGTGAGGTTGTTGTTGAAAACTATTCTGTCGTCCACAAACCCGCCGGTGATCTTCGAAAAACCTTGCGCCGTGTTCTGTTCATACGAAAGCACAAAACGGTGGTTGCGATCATCCTGCTCGTCGGTGTTGTTGTTGCTTCCGAGGTTGGGTTGAATTTCTTTGTGGGCGTCGTTATACCAATAGTCGAGCGTGATTCTACGGGCGTTCGAAATAGTATACTGTGCATGTTCCACAATGCCTTGCTGCCAATAGGCTGCGTGAGGTTGTCGTTCGTTGAGGTGAGGGATCGGAAAATCGTTTTGAGCCTGCACCCGATAAAGCGATGACGTAGACGAAAATTTTCGGATGCGAAACGCGCCCTTCAATGAAGTGAAGTAGCGGCCATAGCTGCCCACTTCCTGGCTCACCGAAAGTATGTCCGACGACCCGCCAACCGACGAAAGCAACACCGTGCCGCCAAACGCACCGCTGCCATAGCGTGCACTTCCTCCGCCGGCATGAACCTTCACATCGCTGAACGCCACGGTTGGCAGAATAGAAAAATCGGCTTGCCCAAGCGAGAAGCTGTTGATGTTGATGCCGTTCCAGCGCACGGCAGTGTGCGATGGCGATGTGCCGCGCAGGCTGATGCCCGACAACATGCCGTTGCCATAGTTCCGGAAGTAGACGGGGAACTGAAACGCGAGTATCTCACCAAGGTGACGCGAGTCTTGTTGTTTTTGAAGGGCAGAATCGAGCGTATAGAATTGTGAGCCGGCCAGGTATTTTTCGTCGGGAAGACCATAGACCGTCACGGGCTTCAGCAACACAGAGTCGCCCTGGGCCTTTGCAGCAAGGGCCGTGGTGATGAATGCCAAGAAAAAACCTAATCGCAAAAGCATAATGCAAAGGATGCGACAGGTGCAAAACCAGACATGCAAGAAAGCGTGAGCCTCCGAACACTCCTGACTCTTCACCCGAAAGTCAAAAATTAAAAAGATGATACAATTTCGCGCGGCAGGTCTCCTGGCTTTTCACATCGCCGACGCCTTCCCATCCGCCGTGAAGGCAGACAGTGGCTTTACAGAAAGTCGGCAATAACAAAATGTGAATCTACAGTTGCGGGGACAGCTCCGGAGTTGAATTTCTTCGCACCGGCATTCCCTTTTAATCTCCTATCGTTTGATGAACAAGAAGAGAACCGTGAAATCTGAAGTAAACATACTATGCATTTTTTGAAAAGAAAACTTTTTAGCGCATTGCCCCGCAAGGAACACGCCGGCTGATTGCCTGCCTCACTTGACTGCACGGGGTTGGCTGTTATCTTTGAGGCTATGAGAAAATTTTTGATCGTTATCGTGCTTGGCGCCATGGCGTGCGCCGGACGGAAGACTGAGCAAGCCGTTGTAGAAACCCACGACACCTCCACGCTGGCCTTGACATACGCTTCGGGC
Organism: Chryseolinea lacunae; assembly: GCF_016735595.1. Lineage (GTDB taxonomy): Bacteria > Bacteroidota > Bacteroidia > Cytophagales > Cyclobacteriaceae > Chryseolinea > Chryseolinea lacunae. The sequence continues at coordinate 304,402 of NZ_JAERRB010000004.1, read as the reverse complement.
TTCCGCGTTCGCTATGAAGGCAACGCAAAGCATGTTGAAGTAACGCATCCGTTTCCAGGCGCCGTCACAGGCTATAAATACCTGCTGGTGCCTCGCGACCAACCCATTCCAACACACGCCGACGACGAGAAGGTGATTCGCATTCCATTGCAATCGATCGTATGCACGGCAACCACACACATTCCCCTGCTCGACTATCTTCACGAAAGCGACAAACTGGTGGGCTTTCCCACCACCGACTACATCAGCTCCGAAGTGATGCGCAAGCGCGTGGATGCGGGCGACATACAGGAACTTGGTGTCGACAAAGGTCTTAACCTTGAGCGGCTGGCCGTGCTGAACCCCGGCGTGGTGATGGGCTACACCACCAGCTCCGACTATGGTCAGTTCAAGAAAGTGGAAGAATTGGGTTTGCCTGTGGTGTTGAATGCCGAATACCTCGAGAAACATCCGTTGGGTCGCGCCGAGTGGATCAAGTTTATGGCCCTGTTTTTCAACAAAGAGAAAATGGCCGACTCAATCTTTCAAGCCATCGAAAAAAATTATCTCGCCACAAAAGCCATCGCGCAGCCGATCGCGAAGAAGCCCACCGTGTTGAGTGGTGTGGTGTATAGCGAAGCCTGGTTTCTTCCGGGCGGCAAGAACTACGCGTCCACCATTCTGAGCGATGCTGGTTGTGACTATCTGTGGAGCGAAGATCCATCGAACGGTTTTCTTCAGCTCAGCTTTGAATCGGTCTACGAGAAAGCGCACGACGCCGATTTGTGGATTGGAGTGGGCAGCTTTGCGTCGCTGCCGGAAATTAAAGCGGCCGACAAACGCTACACACGCTTCAAGGCCTTTCAACAAGACCAGGTCTATGCCTACGACGCCCGCAAAGGCGCAAAGGGAGGAAGTGAATATCTGGAACTGGGCTATCTGCGACCCGACATCATTCTGAACGACCTCGTGAAGATTGCTCATCCGGAGGCACTGCCAACGCACGAACTATTCTTCTACCGGCAATTGAAATAACGATTTGAGATTTTATACGCGACGCATCAATCCAGTCGTGTCACGTCAACTTTCACCGTCAGGGTTTGTTTACCTGAACTGAACACGATGCCTTTTATAGGCGCCACGTCGTGATAGTCGCGACCAAAAGCAACGGTGATGTGTTTGTAGGTAGGCAACACGTTGTTGGTGGGATCGAACTCCACCCAGCCAATGGACGGGAAATAGACCGACACCCAGGCATGCGATGCATCGGAACCGACCAGCTTTTCTTTGCCCGGAGGCGGAATGGTTTCGATGTAGCCGCTCACATAGCGTGCGGCCAGCCCCATGTTGCGCAGGCAACTGATCATGAGGTGTGCAAAATCCTGGCACACGCCTTTCTTCGCCTTCACTACAAATTCAACCGGCGTGTTCACAGTGGTGAATCCCGGTTTGAACTCGATGGTCTTATAGATCTTTTGCATCAACGCGTTGCAGGCGGCCCAGAGGGTGGCGTCTTCGGCAAAACAATCTTCTCCGAATTTTTTAATCTCTTCGCTGTAGGGAATGTAGGGCGAAGGCAAGGTGTATTGAATGATGTCTACCAACTCGTCGTCCTGTCGCGTAAGTCTTTGCTGCATGTCTTTCCACAGCACGGGCGAACTGAACGCACGGTCGGCGTTGGGGCGACCTTCGAGGTTCACTTCGCTGGTTGAAACAATTTCGAGATGGTCGTGGTCGGTATAGGACGAAAAGAATACCACCGTGTTGCCAAAAAAATCTTTGCGATAGGTGATCTCGTCGGGCTGTGGCTGAATTTTTATCTGCGACGACAAACACGTGTGCTGGGGCAACGTGAGCGGCGTGAGGCACACACGATTATGACACAGGCTCACAGGGTCCTGATAGGTATACTCGGTGATATGTCGAACGCGGTAGCGCATGGTTTCGTGGTTTTAAACTTCCAGCTTGTAGTTGTCTTTCGAGCCTTGCGATTGATAGATGGAGTGACTGAAATACAGCGCGGTGAGCTTCACCGACAGCACCGATATTTTTGCGCTCAGCAGTTCACACACCCTGTCGAGCTCCAGCCTGAATTCAAGTTCTTTATCCACCTCCATCAGTTTATCCACATTGATAAGGCGTACCAGGCTGTAGCATTCAAACACGATGTTCGAGATTTCGCTGTCGTGCGCGCCTTTTTCTTTTTGCGGCAGTTGCTCCACAAATTTCAACAGTTGTTCAAGCTGCGACAAAATGGAGATGGGGTTTTGCTTGTTGAGGAACAACAGGTCTAATGCCGGGGCGATGTCGAAATAGGTGCGGTAGACCGACCGATAGTTGGAGAGGTTCTGGTTGCTCACCAACAAGGCTTCCAGAATCTGAAACTCCACATGCTCTTCATATTGAAACGTGAGCAACGCCCTGTACTGGGTGAGCTCCAGCGAAATTTCTTCAATGAGCTGACCGATGCGATACATGAGCCAGCCTTCGCCGCGATACATGCTTTGGCGATTCATTTCCAGGAACGACAGGATGCTTCCGTTCATCTGGTCGAGCAGCGTGAACACATGGCGGATGCCCTGCGGCTCCAGCACGGCCAGCTTGCGCTTCGTATCTTCCATGTCGTCGATGATGCGCCAGTTGTCGATAGACCAGCGGTCGCGCACGGCATACATGGCCTTCAACAAACTGTTCACGGTATAGAGGATGCTGCCTTCTTCGTTTTCGTGACAGATCAGTTTATGAATTTCCGTGAGGCGATTGTCGACCGTCACGGTTTCGTCTTCTTCCAAAAATCCGGGATAACTTCCCGTGATGTGTGTGACCGTGCGGAGCAATGCTTTCTGTGCTTCCGACTCTTGCCCGTTGTTGAGGTATCCGCTTTGGCCCAGGTTACGGATCACGATGCGAATGAACCGTGACGTGCGAACCACCCGTTGTGCATAGCGCCCCACCCAGAACAAATTCTCGGCTGCGCGACTGGGCAACACGGCCTTGCGTTTCAGATCGGAGTGATGCAGCAACGACGGCGTGTTGGTCTTTGGAGTATTTTCAACCCACGTGTCTTTGGCAATGCCACCATCCTGATTCGAAACGAGGAAACTTCCTTTTTCGGGAGAGCAGCGCGTCAATCCGCCGGGCATGATGTCGTAGCCACCTTTGGCCGCCACCAGGAATGTTCGCAGCACGGTGTAGCGCGGCTCCAGCTTTCCTTTCATGAAAACAGGCGATGTGGAGAAACCCACTTCTTCCTGGCCCACATATAAATAGGGTTGCGCTTTGATGCGGCGAACCAGATCTTCTTTCTGTGCTTTCGAGAGCGCGCTGCCAATCACGGTGGCCGAGCCAATGCCGCGATCTATTTTTTTGATTACCAGCGTGTCGATGTTTTGAATGACGTGATTCATTTCCTTGGGCTGACCACACCACCACGTGGCCACCATTTTGAAGACGGGATCTTCGTTAAGGAAATATTTGAACACGTTATGCATAAAGGCCATGAGCCCGGTGTTCTCGAGAATGCTGCTGCCCAACGGATTGGCTACCGACACATTGCCTTTGCGGATGGCTTCCAGCAACCCGGGCACACCCAGGTGCGAGTCTTCGCGAAGTTCAAGCGGGTCGCAGAAGGTGTCGTCGATGCGGCGGAGAATCACATCCACTTTCTCGAGGCCTTCCACGGTTTTGATCCACACATAGCCGTTGCGCACCACCAGGTCTTCTCCCTGTGCCAGCGTGAAGCCCATGTAAGAAGCGAGGAACGCGTGCTCGAAGTAGGTCTCGTTTCGCGGGCCTGGGGTGAGCAACACCACGCGGGGTTGTTCCTTGCCCTGGGGCGCGATGTCGAGAAAAGCCTGCATCATGTTGTTGAAGAAGCCACCGAGTTTGTTCACGCTGTGGTCGCGAAACAATTCGGGCACCACGCGGCTCAAGGCACTGCGGTTTTCCAAAGCATAGCCCATACCCGAAGGCGCCTGGGTTCTGTCTTTCAGCACCCACACTTTTCCATCGGGTCCGCGCGACAGGTCGGCGGCGTAGAGGATCAGTTGGTTGGCACCGGGTAGTTTTATTTTATCGCACGGGCGAAGAAAACCCGAGTGTGCATAGATGAGTTCGGGCGGAATGATGCGTTCCTTCAGGAGTTTGCGTTCGCCGTAGAGATCTTCGAGAACTTTGTTGAGCACATAGGCGCGTTGCTTCATGCCCCGCTCGGTGATGCGCCACTCGGCGCCCGAGATGAGCAGGGGCATGGTGTCGAGCAGCCACGGGCGGTTGAGGCCGTCGGTGTCGCCATACACGTTGTAGGTCACGCCGTTTTCTTTGAGCAGCTTTAGCAATTCCTGCTGACGTCCTTTCAGTTCGTCCTGGTCCAGTTGCTCGATGTTGTGCAGCAGCCGTTTCCAGTGGTCTTTCACTTCGCCCTCAAAGCCAAAGCATTCATCCAACAAAGTTCGGTTTGCAAAGTAGCCTCGCGTCCAGGTTTCCAGCGGGGTGTTGGGATTCATGCTTTCCATTCGGTGCCGTTGCGTCAGAATTGCCTTAAGTCAAGTGTATGGGGATACTCAGGACTTATTTTTATTGGAGGCGGGTCAAAGTTCCTGGGAATCTCGTTCTTTTCCAAATATCGTCCAACGCCCGCCGCATACGATTCGGTGGGCGTGATGGGTCCCTGCGTATGGCCTTCGCTCCAGAAGCGGCTGATGCGCCGCCCTTCGGCCTCATACGAATTGACCGGAAAGGTGTCGTAGTTTCTTCCGCCGGGGTGGGCCACATGATAGGTGCAGCCTCCAATGGAGCGGTTGTTCCAGGTATCGACCACATCAAACACCAACGGCACATCCTTGCCCAGCGTGGGGTGCAAGGCCGATGGCGGACTCCACGCACGATAACGCACGCCGGCCACATACTCGCCTTTCACCGGCGTGTCTGACAGCGGCACTGCCGTGCCGTTGCACGTCACCATGTAGCGGTCTTTGTTGAAGTTGACGAGCTTCACTTCCACGCGCTCCACAGAAGAATCAACAAACCGGGCGGTTCCACCACTGGCGGATTCTTCACCCAACACATGCCACGGTTCAATGCCCATGCGCAGTTGCAGGCTCATGTCTTGCACGGTGATTTTTCCATAGAGCGGGAAACGGAATTCAAAGAACGGTTCCAGCCATGCAAGCTTGAACGGATAGCCGGCTTGTTCCAGATCGCGCGCCACTTCGGCCAGGTCTTCCTGAACATAGTGTGGCAACATAAACTTGTCATACAACGTGGTGCCCCAGCGCACAAGCTTGTGTTTGTAGGGTGTTTTCCAGAACCACGCAACCAGGCTGCGCAACAACAGCAACTGCACAATGCACATCTGCTTGTTGGGCGGCATATCGAACGCCCTGAACTCGAGAATACCCAGGCGCCCCGTGGCGCTGTCGGGTGAGTAAAGTTTGTCGATGCAAAATTCGGCGCGATGGGTGTTGCCCGTGATGTCGATGAGCAGGTTCCGGAAAATTCTGTCCACCATCCAGAAGGGCACATCGCCGTGGTCGGGAATCTGACTGAAGGCAATCTCCAGTTCATATAACATTTCCTGTCGGCCTTCGTCCACACGGGGCGCCTGGCTGGTGGGGCCGATGAATTGGGATGAGAACAGATAGGACAACCCCGGGTGATGCTGCCAATAGGTGATGAGGCTTCTCAGTAAATCGGGACGTCGCAGCAACGGACTGTCGGAGGGTGTGACGCCGCCAATGGTGATGTGGTTGCCGCCACCGGTGCCCGTATGTTTGCCATCGAGCATAAACTTCTCGCTGCCCAGGCGACACAAACGCGCCTGCTCGAACAGAATGTCGTAGTTGTTCACCAACTCGCGCCAGTTCTTTGCCGGGTGAATGTTCACTTCCAGCACGCCGGGGTCGGGCGACAAACCAAGCTTGGTGATGCGGTTGTCGCGCGGGCATTCGTAGCCTTCAATCACCACCTTCATGTTTAGCTTTTCGGCTGTGGCTTCAATAGAGGCCAGCAAGTCCATGTAGTGTTCGGCATATTGCAGCGGGGGCATGAAGAGATACACTTTGCCGTTGCGCACCTCGATGCACAACGCGGTCTTCACGGTGTAGCCGTCGAAAAGTGTTCCGGGATCTTTGGGCTCGTCCTTTTTGGCAAGCTTCTCTTTCAGATCTTTTGGCACTTCTTCTTCCACCACGGTGGTGGCAAAAAACTCTTTGGGCAGTTCCGAAATTTTTGTTTCCTGCAAATAGCGCAGCTGCACATTTTCGTGAAACGACTCCATGCCCGGAAGCTCTTCGAACGTGCTGCGCTCTACCGGGCGTTGTGTTCTTTTCGGACTTGTATATAATAATGACTTCAGCGGAAGGCGCAGGCCCATGGGCGAATTGCCCGGCAGCAACACCAGGTGTTTGTTTCTGAATTCCCAACGGCCCGACAGCCAGCGGTTGTTCCAATGATTCCACTCCATGGGAATGACATAGCCTGCGGGTTTCGCAAGACCGTTCACCAGCAACTCGGCCAGCTTCTTTCGTTCCAGCGGATCGTCGAGGTTGGCCGTGTAGGGATCGATGTTCACCGGCACGCGGCTTTCTTCCCACAAAAAGAAGAATGCATCTTCCAGCGCGGGGTGCACATGCTCGGCAGGGATGTTTAAAAACTTAGTAAGCTCAACCGAAAATCGATGGGCGTTCTCTACGGTATAGTGCGACTGTTGATCTTCGAGGTCGAGCAGCGCGTCGTTTTTCCAGATGGGATAGCCGTCGTTGCGCCAGAGGGCCGAGTATTGCCAGCGGGGCAATGGTTCACCTGGATACCACTTGCCCTGACCTGTGTGAACAAGTCCTCCTTTGCCAAAGCTGTTCTTCAGTCGCTTGATCAATTGCGCGCCCAGTTTGCGTTTGTGCGGGCCATCGGCGGCGGTGTTCCATTCTTTCGCCTCCATGTCGTCGACCGAAACAAAGGTGGGTTCTCCGCCCATGGTGAGACGCACGTCGCCGCGTTGCAGGTCGTCTTCCACTTTGTTGCCCAGGGCCATGATGTCGGACCACTGCTGCTCGCTATAAGGTTTGGTGACGCGTGGATCTTCGTGAATGCGGAACACCTCGTTCTTGTAGGAGAAGATTGTCTCACAAACGTCGGTCATGCCCGAAACGGGCGCGGCACTCACGGGGTCAGGTGTGCAGCACAGCGGTATGTGGCCTTCTCCGGCAAATAGACCTGACGTTGCATCGAGGCCAATCCAGCCTGCGCCGGGCACATACACTTCGGCCCACGCATGCAGGTCGGTGAAGTCGTGGTCGGTGCCCGATGGTCCGTCGAGGGCCTGGGTGTCGGCTTTCAGTTGAATGAGGTAGCCCGACACAAAACGCGCGGCCAATCCCAACCGGCGCATGGCCTGCACCAGCAACCACGCAGAGTCGCGACACGATCCGCTTTTGAGCTGCAGCGTTTCTTCGGTCGTCTGAACACCCGGCTCGAAACGAATGGTGTAATTCACATATTGACGCACCGACTGATTCAGATGAACCAGTGCATCGATGGTGCGCATATTTTTTTTCGAGGGATCAATTTCTTTCAGCCACGCGGTGAAGACCGGGCCGGCATCGGCGGTTTCAAAATAGGGAAGCAATTCTTTCTGAAGCTGCGCATCATATTGAAACGGAAATTGCTCCGCGTATTTCTCTATAAAAAAATCAAAGGGATTGATAACGATGATTTCGGCGATCACTTCCACTTCAAACTTCAACGCGGTGGTCTTCTCCGGAAACACCACGCGGGCCAGGAAGTTACCAAAGGGGTCCTGCTGCCAGTTCATGAAATGATTTTCCGGCGCTATCTTCAGCGAATACGACAAGATGGGTGTGCGGCAATGCGCCGCGGGCTTCAACCGGAAGGTGTGCGGCGAGAGGTTTACGGACCGATCGTATGCATAGGAAGTCTGATGCCGGATAGCAACTTTGATGGACATAGAAAATGAAGTGATTTATTCTTAATAATACTTCATTTTAAACCCAGTTGCATGGTGAGTGCCCGGATACTTTTTGCGCGCTCCCGTTTCAAACGTTTGTGTTAGGCCTCCACTTCCTCACTCACAATCTGCAGGCCGGCCTGTTGCATAGCGCCGAAACCACCGTAGACGTTGATGAGGTTGGTGAAGCCATAGTTCTTCATGAGCGAGATGGCCGTCATGGAGCGGTAGCCGCCACCACAATGAACAATGTAGGGTTTGTTTCTGTCGAGCAGGTTAGTTGCCACCGGGAAGTCAGCCAGCGGCACAAAGGTGGCACCTTTGAGGTGGCTCACATTCCATTCGCCGGGCTTGCGCACATCGAGCACTTCGGCGCCCTGTGCAATTTCGCTGGCCACTGCCGTAGCCGTGATGGAGTGCACCGTTTCAAGCTTGCCCGCATAGGTGTTCACACCGCCGTCGAGATAGCCCTTCACTTTTTCGTAGCCCACGCGTGCGAGGCGAAGCACGGTTTCGCTTTCCTTGCCCGCATCGGTAATGAGCACCAGGTCTTTGTAGATATCGATGAGGGTTCCCACCCACACGGCAAACTGTCCGTTGAGGCCGATGTTGATGGAACCAGGGATGTAGCCTTTCTCAAAGTCGTCGGCCGCGCGCGTGTCGAGAATGATGGCACCGTCTTTCACGGCGGCGTCAAAGGTTGCCGACGACAGCGGTGTGGTGTTTCCGGCGATCACATCGTCGATGGGATCGTAGCCGCTTTTGTTGATGCGTGCGTCTTCGAAGAAATACTGGGGCGGCGGAAGGATGCCGTCGGTCACTTTTTCGATGAAGGTTTCGCGCGACATGTTTTGTAGGGCGTAGTTGAATTTCTTTTGTTCGCCAATGGTAGAGAACGTTTCCTTGCCGATGTTTTTGCCGCAGGCCGAACCCGGGCCGTGCGCCGGATAAACGATGACGTGGTCGGGAAGTGTTTTTATTTTTTTGGTGAGGGAGTCATACATCATGCTGGCGAGTTCTTCGCTGGTCATCACACCGTCGAGCAAATCGGGACGGCCCACGTCGCCCACAAACAATGTGTCGCCGCTGAAGAGCGCATGTTCTTTTCCCTGTTCATCGATCAACAAAAAGCACGACGACTCCGGTGTGTGTCCGGGTGTGTGCAGCACTTTTATTTTCACATTGCCCAGCGGGAAGGTTTCTCCGTCCTTGGCATTATAGACTTCATATTCCGTTTCGGCATCGGGACCATAGACGATGGGCGCGTTCACTTTGCGCGACAGGTCGATGTGGCCCGACACAAAGTCGGCGTGGAAGTGGGTTTCGAACACATATTTGATGGTGGCGCCGCGTTTTTCGGCCAAGGCCAGATAAGGTTCTGTTTCGCGCAACGGGTCGATGATGGCGGCTTCTCCGTTCGATTCAATATAATAGGCAGCTTCGGCCAGGCAGTTGGTGTACAGTTGTTCGATATACATGCGGTCTCAGTTCAAAAGGCTTGGATGTAAGGTTATCTACCCCAAAGCAGGCCACAAAGTTCACAAAAATTCCCTGATTTCATTTTATGGCCCTAACTTTACCAACCGATGAAGTGTGTGTTTTGTCTTTTTGGGCTGCTGCTGTCAACATTTTTTTCAGCCGCCAACGGTTTCAGTGTCTTTGAGGAGAACGGAAAAGTAGGTCTTCGAAACGACCAGGGCAAGGTGGTGATCCCGGCCCGCTATGAAGCGTTGGGGTGGAGCGATGGAAATTTTTCGGTAGTCAACGCCGTCACAGGCTATAAGCTGAACGGGAAATGGGGAATCACCACTGTCGACAATCACACAGTGACCAAGCCCGAGTTTGAGGATATTTTTCCCGCTGACGCCACCCTCATCTTTGCCCGCAAAAAATCAATCACATCGCTGCGCATCGTCACCGGCTGCCTCAATGCTTCCGGAAAAGAAATCATCCCGTTCGAATACGACGGCATTGCCCTGTCGGGGTTTCGCGCGATCGTGTTCACCAAAGTGGGCAATCAATATCGCTACGGCCTCATCGACCTCGAAAACAAAACACTCATCCCGCAGCAATACAGCAGCATCCATTCCATCGGCAGCCTGCGCTATGCCGTGCAAAACTTCGACAACAAGGTGGCCTTGTTCACCGAAAATGGAAAACAGGTGACGGGCTTCACCATCGACAGCCTGTCGCTCTTCAAAAAAGATTACGCCGTTATTTATCAAGGCACCCAACAAGGAATGATCGACAGGCAGGGACAAATCAAGCTTGAGCCCTCCTATCGCCTCATCAACATTAGCGACGATGGTTCGGTAACGGCCCGGCAAAGCGACGACTGGCTGTTTCTGGATGGCCAGAACAAACTCCATCAAAAACTGCAAGCCGACTCGATAGAAGCCATCGGCAAAAATCTGCTGAAGGTTTCTACCGCGGGCCTCATCCAACTGGAAGACTATGCACTAAAACCTTTTTTCGCATCCAACTTTTCGTCGCTGGGCAAATTTGTGCGCGGCAAAGCCCTCTTCTCGAAAGACAAAAAACTCGGTGTCATCAACCAAAGCGGAAAGGTGTTGATTGAAGCCCGCTACGATAACCTTGTCATCGATCATCCCTACTACATCACCAACACACGGCAGGAAGGAAAAGACAACTGGATTGTGCTGGACTCGCTGGGCAAACCGCTCCACACCAAGCCCTACGGTCGCATCCTTCCCTTCACGGGCCAACTGTTTCCCGTGGTGGTGCGCAACTATTGGGGCGCCATCAACGCTTCCGGAAAAGAAGTGGTGGCCTGCACCTATGATTCCATCCTGCAACAACTGCACGACAACATGGTGGTGAAGTTTCACGGGCAGTATGGCATCATCAACCAACGCGAAGAATGGAAGGTAACGCCCCGCACATCAAAGCTCCGCCTCATCTCGGCCGACCGCTTTGTGGAACGTGCAGGCAAAAACACTTACCTCAAATCGTTTGATGGCAACGTGATTTATTTTTCGGCAAATCCGATGGTCATCAACGACCAGCATATTATCGAACAATTGCCCTCGGGAACCTTGTGGGAGATCGACCTCAACGGCATCATCGTGAACCGGCAGGTGCAACCGGATGGCGCCATCGAAAAAATATATCCGGAGTCGGAAGGGTTGCGGGCCATCAAGAAAAACGGTCAGTTTGGTTTTGTGGATGCGCAGGGAAGGTTGCGCGTGGCCAATCGCTACGATGGCATTCAACCGTTCAGCGAAACGCTCGCGGCCATCAAGATCCGCGGCAAGTGGGGCTTTATCGGGCACGACGACCGCATCGCCATTCAACCCGTGTATGAAGAAGTGACACCGTTTAAAAATGGATTTTCACTGGTGAAACAAAAAGGACTGCAAGGCGTGATCGACAAAACCGGCGCGTTGATTTTGCCCGTGCGCTACGAGCAGGTCACGATCCTTCCCCATGGCAACATGCTCATCCGGCAAGAAAAACTGCTGGGCCTTGCCGATGCCAAAGGGCGTGTGCTCATCAATCCAAAATACAACAGCCTTCAGGATCTGAACAACAATTATGTGATTGTGGAACGCGATGGTCAGTATGGTGTGATCACGCTGCAGGGCATCAGCACCATTCCACTGATGTATGACCACATCGGCTATGATCCATACAATAATTTCTTTATCGCCTTGAAAAAGGCGGAATGGAAGGGGATCAAACTATAGTTTACGACTACCTGAAAGTCTTCATCCTGGAAATTGTTCCTGAGATGGCTGCAAAGTGGTGCCCACCGATCCGACCATCCAAAACCTGATTTTATGCGCTGGACAAGAAGGTTGGCATGGAAAAATACGGACTCCGGCAATGATCAAGCAACTCGTTTCGGCCCCGGCAAAATTTATATCGAGGTCATACCATCTTAACGGAAGAAATACACAACAAATCTCAAAACGCACGCCGTATCTTAACTTTGTTCCGTAGCTTGTGAGCAAAGTGATCATGACCATCGAATCAAAAATTATATGCGCCAGCTGGTAGCCATCCTGTTTGCCGACATGATGGGCTATACGTCGCTGATGCAGGAGAATGAGCAATTGGCGCGTCAGAAACGCCATCGCCTCAAGGCTGTGCTCGAAGCGTGCATCCGTGACCATCGCGGAAAAATTCTGCAATATTATGGCGACGGCTCGCTCAGCATCTTCACCAGCGCCATCGACGCCGTGCATTGTGGCATTGAAATTCAGCGTGCCTTGCGGGAAGACCCTAAAGTAGACCTGCGCATCGGCATTCACACCGGCGACGTGACCGTGGAAGACGGCGGCATCTTTGGCGACGGCGTGAACCTCGCGTCGCGCATCGAATCGCTGGCCACCGCCGGCAGTGTGTTCATCTCCGAAAAGGTGCACGACGAAATCAAAAACCAGGACAACATCACGTCTCACGAAATGGGTTACTTCGAGTTGAAAAACGTGAAGCAACCCATCCGCGTGTTCGCCATCACCAGCGGTGGACTGGTGGTGCCGTCGCGCGAGGAAATCAGGGGAAAAACAAAACAACCCGCCAACCGCCTGGCAGTGCTGCCCTTTGTGAACATGAGTGCCGACCCCGAAAACGAATTTTTTAGCGACGGCATCACCGAAGAACTTCTGAACGCACTCACCAAAGTGGACGGCCTCCAGGTGACGTCGCGCACATCGGCCTATGCCTTCAAGGGAAAAAACGACGACATCCGCGACATCGCCATCAAGCTCAACGTCGACAAAGTGTTGGAAGGCAGCGTGCGCAAGGCAGGCAACCGCGTGCGCATCACGGCGCAACTCATCAATGCGGCCGACGGCTATCATGTGTGGAGCGAAACCTACGACCGCGACCTCATCGACATCTTTGCCGTGCAGGATGAGATCAGCAACATCATCGCCAACAAGCTCCGCGAAAACCTGACCGAAGCACAACGGCTGGGCCACCGGCAGACTGTGCAAAACGTAGACGCCTACACGGCCTACCTGAAAGGACTTCACTATTGGAACAAGATCACCCCGGCCGACCTGCGCACCAGCATCGCCTGTTTTGAAAAGGCCGTGGCGTTGGACCCCGGCTATGCCCAGGCCTATGCCATGATTGCGTCGGTTTATAGCAGCCTGGGTGCCAGTGGGCAGATGTCGCCACACAAAGCCTTCGCGCTCGTGCACGAATTCGCCGACAAGGCTCTGGCCATCGACGACACCATTGCCGAAGGCTACATCGCCAAAGCAGGTGCCTATTTGTTCTATGAATGGAAGTGGAAAGAAACGTATGACGCGTTGCAAAAAGCCATACACCTCAATCCCGGCGCCATAACGGCCTACCCACTCCTGGGCTACTACTACGTGCTGATGGGCGAAAAAGAGGAAGCCATCAACGTGATGGAACGCGCCGTCAAACTCGATCCGCTATCGCCCATCATAAACCACGCACTGGGAAATATTTATATCTACGGCGAACGCTATGACGATGCCATCCGCCAGGCCGACAAAGTGCTGGAGATGAATCCGCAAATGCGCATCAACCTGGAGTTGAAAGCATGGGGCATCGGCATGAAAGGTGACTGGGAAGCGGCGTTAAAAATTTTTGAAGAGGTGCACCGCCTCACCAACCATCCCCTGAAAGGGCTGATGGGCGTAGGCTATGCCGCCGCCAAACTGGGACAGACCGACAAAGCGATGGATTGCCTGAGTAAAATGGAACAACGCCAACGCGAAGAACCTGAGGTGACCATTGACGGAGATTTTGTGGGCATCTGGTATGCTCTCGGCGACATGGACAAAACATTCTACTACATCAATGAGTGCGTGAAGAAGCGAACGGCGCCCGTGAATATATTCCTACAGTATCCGGTATTCAAAGCGTTGAAGGGAGACCCAAGGTTTGAGGCGTTGAGGATTGCACAAGGTTGATGGAATGTTATTCCAGATAAAAACCAGGCCGATGAGGCATTGAGGATCGCTTATTTTTGTCACTCTTCTAGTGAGGACCATACATGTACTTTCCGCATAAACCCAAAACCAGTGTTGATCCGATAGTTGTCACAAAATAGAAAAACCAACCAAACACCCTGCAAAAAATCCGGAAGGACCGCACTCCTTGCCCCGATTGCTCAATGATTTGCATTCCTCTCCCTTTCCCGATATATCTATCCTTTAAAAAAACATAGTTCAACCAAAAAACACCAACAATAAAGGGCAGGATAAGAATTTGATAAATTCTAACACCCATGGCGACCAATAGGCTATCCAGCAATGCTATATAAACAAAAGACTGGGGTATCCACATTAGAGCTACTATCCTTTTTAGTTTATAGCCTTCGTTGAAGACTAGGTGGACATTAATTTTGAAAAACCAATCCAACATCTCCATAGATCTTAACGTGAACTACCTTTTTGTGTCTGCAGTCTAACCGTTTGCAAACTCAAAAGTCCGATACACATTGTCCAAAATCCGAAGAGCGCCCAGGTAAGGTTTATTTTGGCTTTTGTGTGCGACACGAATCCCATGGAATAGACATCAACCGTTGCCTTCGCGATATTCAGATCGCCTTTCAGCACCTCAACCCATGCATAGGTCACTAGGGCAAAGAGTATCAGCCCGATGATGAGACCAACATTGGCACCGATCAATTTAAACCGATGCATCCCGGCCCGTACCAAAAAAATCACTACTGTTATCGGACTGAGGATGAGCGCGACTAAGGATGTTTTATCGACAATATAATAGGTGTCGTGCGCCTGGATGCTTATCGGTTCGTGTCCCCGCGTTGCCAGCCAGACCACAAAAACCACAAACAATAGGAAGGCCAGGATGACAATGTCCGTTCTATACTTCTTCATTCAGAAAACATCACCAGTCAAAACAATACTTTCGCGTAGCATCAAAAAAATCAAAACCTCACCGCCACACCAACGCCGGCACCTCGCACACCAACGTACATCTTCGGTGCATAACTCTTCGCCGTGGTGTCGCCATGGTTATAGAGATCGAAGGCCATGTTTGCATTTTTGGTGAAGCCCTGGCTCAGGGGAATGCCGATCAGCAACAACGCTGCGCCACCAGCAGCCAGGCCCCACTGTGGGTCGCCGCCCGCTATGGCGGTGCCTAACGGCCAACCGATCAGCGCCCCACCCACAAAACCAACAACACTGGCCGCATCGGCGTTGGTCTTTGCTTTCTTGAACGCCGCATAGGCCTGATCGTTGGGCTTCATGATGTTGAGCACTTCGGCGGGCTTGAGCAATTTCGAACCTTGATAGAATTTGATGCCCCAGAAATTTTTCTCCATGCGGAGATCTGTGTCGGTTGTGGTTTGGGCAACGGAGTGGCTGAGCGAGAACGCACAAACCACCATCAGGAAAATATATCGCATTTGACGTATAATTTTTAGGCTCATGTAAAATAGAACACGTCAATCAAATTTCAAAGCCGTTCATCACAGAACTCTATCCATAAGCTCTTTTCGGAAGCTGCGACCAATGGGAATGGATTCGTCTTTTACCATCACAAAATTTCCGTCGATGGATTTCACACGCTTCAATTGCACAATATATGATTTATGAACCTGCACAAACTCGCCGGCCGGCAGCTTGCCCAGAATGGACGTGAGCGTTTGATACGTAACAAGTTTCTGGTCGGTGGTCACAATGCGAATGTAGTCCTTGAGGCTCTCTATGTAGTGAATGTCGTGGGGAGAAATGCGCAAGATTGCCTTGTCCACCTTGATCCACAGCCCATCGGTCGTGTCTTTGTGTTCGGTGGCGGGCAGTATGTCCGTTTGTTTGTCGCCGGCCGTGTGAAAAAGTTTTGTTTTGCTGATTGCTTTCAGGAATCGCGGAAACGAAAAAGGTTTTACCATATAGTCGCACACATCCAACTCAAATCCTTCGGCTGCAAACTCGCGATAGGCCGTGGTGATGATGATGTGGGATACGGACTTTGTGTTTCGAACAATGTCAAGCCCATTCAGCAGTGGCATCTCCAGGTCAATAAACAACAGGTCGACTGCGTTTTGATGAAGAAAAGAAAAAGCCTCCACGGGGTCGGTAAATGTTTTGATGGACACCGGCTCCTTCAAACGCCCCAGGTAGTCTTCCAGAATTTCGATGGCCAAAGGTTCATCGTCCACCACAACGCAATGTATCATGCCAGGGGAATTTGAAGGTTCACACAAAACAGATTTTCCTCAGGCTTCATTTCCAGGTGATAGACGTCGCCATAGAGAAGCGCCAGCCTGCGCTGAACATTTTTTAATCCCAGTCCGCCCTTTTTCCGATCACGCTCGCGGCCGGCCACAAACGGATTTTTCACCTGCAACGAAATGGTGTCTGTTGCCACCACCACATCGATGTTGATGAAGAGGTCGCCCTGTTTGGTGGCCACGTGTTTGAAACTGTTCTCGATGAAGGGCAGGAAGATGAGCGGCGGAATGGCTTTGTTTTCTACCGGACCCTTCACATTGAACGTTATCGCCAGTTTATTTCCAAAGCGAAGCGACTCCAGGTCGATGTAGCTGCGCAGGTGTTCTATTTCTTTCGACAGACTCGTCACACTGCTCTCCGACTCATAGAGCGAGTAGCTCATCAGATCCGAAAGCTTCAGCAACATGTCGGGTGCCTTGTCCGACTTTTTCATGGTGAGCGCGTAGAGGTTGTTCAGCGTGTTGAAAAAGAAATGCGGGTGGATCTGCGATTTCAACAGTGACAATTCCGTTTTCAGTTTTTCTTTTTCGATGGCGTCATACTTCTGTTTTTCCAGCAGATAATCTTTCGACAACTTGATGCCGCTGGTGAGTCCCACTATGGAAACCAGATAGAAAGCTTTATAAACATAGTTGTTCCAGGTGAAGGTCGACACCGCCTCATAGGTTTGCGGGCACAGCGGTGTGTCGGCAAAGGCTTCGAGCACAAAGAGGTTGATGGCGTTCGTGGCGAGAATGAGCAGCAGCAGCAATATACCATAGAGCGCCAAGCGATCGGGATAATAAAATTTCGGTAACAGGAAGTAGAGGTTGGCATAGCAGCAGGCCACCACGAACGGCATGCGCAACACAAAATTATAGAGCGGCCCCTGCCACTCGTCTTCAATGGAACTCACATAGAGGGCCGTGAGACCGAAGAGCACGATCCAGAACAGGACGTGACTCGCCACCCGGTTTGCCAACAACTGGCGCATGCGGCCAAACGATTCGTTTCGCAAAAGCTGAATGTGCCGGGGCGGATGGAGTGTTGTTTCTATAGAGGCCATACTACAAATTTATCTACCTGCGTATCCCGTGCAAACTATTTCGCGCAACGACAGCGCCTGCGCTCTCAACGGCCTGTGGTGCACGACAACCGGCGCGCGCCTTTGCATGTCTGCCCACGTCGTTCGCCCCCGGAAGTTTGCTGTTGAGCTAATTTTTTTCGCCTCCTGAACAGGCTTGCGTTTCTTCACAAAAAACCAATTGAATCTTTATGACGAACCCATCCTCCAACACGCCTGGCAAACTCCTGCTCACTGCGCTTCTAACGGCCGTTTCATTTTTAAGTTATTCGCAGTCGCGGAAAATCCTTATTGTGTCCACCAATGTCGATTCGGTGGGCAACCATGTGAGCGGCACATTTCTGAAGGAGATCGCCTACCCTTTCAAGTATTTTATCGACAAGGGCTACGCTGTGGACGTGCTCACGCCAAAAGGCGGCAAGGCGGCTATCTATGACAACGGCAACGTGCCCGACGACCTTCAGCAAATTCAAAAAAGCGAGGCCTTCTCAACCAAAATCAACGCCACGCTCTCACCTGTTCAGGTCAACGTGAAAGACTATGTCGCCATTTTCTATCCCGGCGGCCACGGCCAATATTTCGATGTGATGAACGACGAACGCATTTCGGTTATCGCCGCCAAGATCTACGAGAACGGAGGTGTGGTGGGCACTGCGGGTCATGGCGCCGCATCGCTCATCAACGTTCAGCTTAGCAATGGCAGCTACCTGGTGGCGGGCAAAACCATGACGTGCTTTCCGCACTGGGCTGAGCTCAAGTTCATGAACATCTCCAACTATGGGAAGCTGCTGCCATTCGACATGGAAGATGTGCTGGCCCGCCGTGGCGCCATCCTCAACGTGTGCTCAGCCGAGAACCGCGACAACAACAGCCTCACCCTGGTGGCCGACGCAAAGAACAAAATTGTGACCGGCGCATTCGCCAACTCTGCACCCTGGGTGGCCGAGCAAATGGATCTGCTGATAAAAGAAAACAAGAAACGATCGTAACGTTCCAATCACTCGCTCCTCAACGTTTCCACCGGGTTGGTCTTTGCTGCTCTCATGATTGTTGAACTTGTGGTGAGAATGCCCACCAGGAAAATGAATATCGCACACCCCACAATGGGCGCGAGCCCCACGGGAATGTGATAGACATAAATAACACCCAGCAGCGCGTTGGTGGCATAATAGCCGCCCACCGACCCCAGCACAGCCGCGATGGAAAGCACCACCACAAACTCGCGGTTCAGGAGTGTCACCACACTCCTCACCGACGCACCAAGCGATTTGCGTATGCCGATCTCCTTGGTGCGTTTCGCGATGTTGAGCGACGCCAACGCAAAGATGCCCGACGCCGAAAGCAGACCGCCCAGTATGGTAAGGAAAATAAAAATCTTCTCCAGGTTCGTGTTCAACTCGCGGCTGTTGGCCAACACCACATCGTCCTGCAGCTGACTTTCAAACGGACGTGTTGGAAAAACTTCTTTCCAGGTCTTCTCCAATGACTTCTGTGTTTCCAGCAGGTCGGCGTGTTCGGTCTTCACCACCATGGTGATGTATTGTTCCTTGCCCGCCGCATAAAAAACAAACGGCTCAGGTTCTTTGGCCCGGTAGAGGTTGTCGATGTGATTGTCAATAACACCCACAATGAAATGTTTTCCGTTGTGCAGAAAAATGATCTGATCGATGGGGTCTTTCATGCCCGTGCGTTCCACAAAAGCACGGTTCACAACCACGCCCTCTTTCACATCACTGGCGTTGTCGAGGTTCAGATTGCGACCTTGCACCACCTTGAGCCCCATGGTCTCGAAATAGTTTTTGCCGATGCCCATGGCTTGCACCTCGTATTGCGTGGTGTCTATCCGGATGGGAGTGCCATAGGGATTTCTACCAATGGTGCCGTCGGCCACGCCAATGCTCAGCACCTTGGGATTCGACACCAACGCTTTTTCCATCGCTTCAAAATCGCGTTCACCCTGCAAACTCACGGTAATGATCTGGTCTTTGTCATATCCGAACCGAATGCTATCCTGATATTTTGTATTCTGAATAAAGATCACACCGGCAATGAGCACAATAACTGACAACGCAAATTGTGCCGCCACCAATGAATGCGTGAGTGCATTGGTGCCTTTAATTTTTACAGAGCCCTTCAACAACACCGTGGGCTTGAACTTGCTGCTGACCAGCGCCGGATAAATGCCCGCCACCATGGCCGTGACAAACACCAGTCCCAGCAACGCGATGAACAGGTTCAACCCACTAAGATCGCCAAGGCCAAACCGGATTTGCCACATGTCGGTGAACACCGGCACGATGAGTTGCGCCATCATGAGGCCCACAACCAGCGAGATGAGAATGGTGAGAAATGTCTCTAACAAAAACTGAAATACAATTTGTTTACGTGCCGCCCCAATGGTTTTGCGCACGCCCACTTCCTTGAGCCGCTTGGCCGTCATGGCAATGGATGTGTTGGTGAGGTTGAAGCAGGCAATGAGCAGGATGAGCAACGCCATGCTCGAAAAAATAATGAGTGGTGCCATCTGGATGGGCAGGTTGGACCAGCCATAGCGAATGGTGTCTTGCGAAAATTTCTTTTTGAAGGGCTCCAGCGAATAGGACGTCACCACCACGTCGGTGCGCACTTCGTTGCGATGGGGAATGTATTTTTTGAACTGTGCCGCCACACGCGCTGCGTTTTCAGGCGCCGAGAGTTCAAAGAACGTCGAGGGATTTCGCCAGTCACTCCAATCGTCAAGGTTGAGCTTGTTATAGTCGATATAGTTCTCGAAACGCATCAGCACCCGGAAACCAAACGTGTTGTTGGAAGGAATGTCTTTGAACACCCCGCCCACCATCGCTTCCATTTCATAGTTGTTCACAAAATTGAGCGTCAGCATTTTTCCGATGGGATCTTCGTTGCCGAAATATTTCTTGGCAACTTCTTCGGTGAGGAAGATGCTGTTCTTCTCCTTGAACGACTTGGCATTGCCCGCCACAAGCGGGAAATCAAAAAGATCGAGAAACGTGCTGTCGGCGAACGAAAGGCCTTCATTGAAAGCGTTGTCGCCATAGCGCATGGATCCACCACCGTGAATGAAACGCGTGTAGCGTTCAATGCCGGCAATCTCTCCGGCCGCCACCGGCGCCAGCATGATGGGCGCCTGAAAATCGATGGGCGTGCGTCCATCCTTCTCCACGGTGTGTGTATGCACCTTGAAGATACGCGACACTTTGGCGTCGTCGTGAAAGTTATCGAACTCGATGTTGAATGCCACCCACAGGTAGGCCGCCAGACAACACGCCAGCGAAACGCCCAGGCCCAGGGCGTTGATGATGACATAGCTTTTGTTTTTGAGAAGGGTCCGAACGGCCACAAGCAGGTAGTTCTTGATCATGGTTCCTGGTGTTTAGGGGGAATGACTTGCCAACACGTAGACAACAACTATACCATGACTAATATATTCATTTGGTGTCTAATAAACACTTTATGAGATGCGGTGGTGATCGGAAATGAAATGGGGTGATTCGAAATCGCACGGTTGACGTTGGGTGAGACACCAACATCGGTGCGGGTCTAGATAATCGTATGAGGGTTGGCTGGACGTTCTAAGACTATATAAATTTTAAATAAAGACGGACTATGATGATGGTGTGGGTTGGGGACGCTGCAGGGCGTGGATGGCCAATAGGAATGTGCCGATCATGATGGAGACATCGGCGAGATTGAAAATGCCCGTTTGGAAGAGGCCGAAGTCGATGTGAAGAAAATCGGTTACGGAGCCGGAGCGCACGCGGTCGTAGAGGTTGCCGATGCCGCCGCCAATAATGAAGCTTGCCGCGAGCACCACCAGGTGCGGAAGATCTTTGCGTGTCAGGATGTAGAGCAAGCCCAGCGCCAACACAACCGCGGGCATCAGCGTGAGGAGCATGAACCGAATTGGCTCGGGCAATGTGCTGCCGTTGCTCAGGAATGCTCCCCTGTTCTCGACACGCATCAGCGTGAAATGATTTCCCAGCAATGCGATGTTCTCATGCTCTCCAATGTTTCGGCGGGCCACACTTTTTGTGAGTTGATCACAGCCGATAGACGCCAGTACCAGAAAAATGAATATCACCTTTACAAATCTTTTCATCTGTGTCATGGCTGTCGCGTTTTGGTTTCTGTTTCTTCACTTTGATTGATGAATCAAGATACCCGGTGAACGACCGAAAAAACAAAAGCCACTTCCGAGGGAAATGGCTTTTGATATGCTGTATGATTTTTTTGCTTACGATTCTTTTTTCTGTGCCCCCGTTGTGCCTTTGCCCGAACCAGAAATGGCCTGGCGCATTTCGGTGTCGGCTTGCACGTTTTGCATCTTGTAGTAGTCCATGATGCCGAGGTTGCCATTCACAAACGCAGCAGCAATCGCTTTGGGGATTTCGGCTTCGGCTTCAATCACCTTGGCGCGGGCTTCCTGTGCTTTCGCTTTCATTTCCTGATCGAGGGCCACGGCCATGGCGCGACGTTCTTCGGCACGGGCTTCGGCCACCTTGAGGTCGGCAGAGGCCTGGTCGATTTGCAGCTTGGCGCCGATGTTGGCTCCAACGTCTACGTCGGCAATATCAATAGAGAGAATTTCGAACGCGGTGCCGGCATCCAGACCGCGCGACAACACGAGTTTCGATATTTTGTCGGGGCTCTCCAACACTTCCTTGTGCGACTTGGCCGAACCGATAGACGACACAATGCCTTCGCCCACACGGGCCAGAATGGTGTCTTCGCCGGCACCACCCACCAACTGCGCAATACTGGCGCGCACGGTCACGCGGGCCACGGCAATAAGCTGAATGCCATCGGAAGCCACAGCGGCAACCTTCGGGGTGGTGATCACTTTCGGATTCACCGAGATCTGCACAGCCTGAAACACATCGCGGCCGGCCAGGTCAATGGCGGTGGCTTGTTTGAAGCTGAGGCTGATGTTGGCTTTGTCGGCCGAGATGAGTGCGCGGATCACGTTGGGCACATTGCCCCCGGCGAGGTAGTGGGTTTCCAGTTCGTTGGAAGATATTTTCAAACCTGCTTTTGTCGCGGTGATGAGGGAGTCTACTACAATGCGGGGCGGCACTTTGCGAATGCGCATGAACACGAGTTCGAACAACCCCACTTTAACGCCCGAAAACAGGGCCGTGATCCAAAGGTTGATGGGCACAAAATACAGGAACACAATTGTGAGTATGATCCCGCCAAAGACCAGGATCAAAAGGTAAGTAGCTTCCATTTGGTTTGTTATAAATTAGTTGATAGTTTCTACCACAATCTGGTGCGATTCGATGCTCACGATTTTCACCTTCTCGCCCTCGGCGATGTAGTTGCCCGAGGTTTTCACTTCAAAGGTTTTTCCGTCGAATTCCGCTTTGCCAATGGGCCGGAGGGTTGATATGGTTTTGCCTTCGTCGCCTACCTGCACCGTTGCCATCAGGCCCTCGTTCACTTTGCTGTCCATAGAAGTTTTCAGCGAGAAGCGCGTCCAGGCGCCGGTGCGAAAACTATAGAACAATGCCACGAGGGTGCCGGTGGCGCTGGCCACAAGAATGTAGAATCCGACGGTGCTTCCAAAGTGCTGATAGCTGATGACCACACCCACGATGGTGAAGATCAATCCCAACAAGCCCACCACGGTGGTGCCGGGAATGAAAATCAATTCTACAATGATGAGCGCCATGCCAATCAGGAGGAGCGCAGTAATGATAATCCACATCAACATAGAATCAGGGGGAAATTCAAAAATACAAATAAACGGGCGTCTTCATGCCATGCCGTCGAAATTTAACGACAAGTGCGCAACGACGCCCGTAACGATAGTTTTTTCAATACGCTCTGGCAAATAACACCCGTCGCGACGAAGGCTTGCCGGAATAAACGCAAACGCCCGCCTCGTCCGGCGCATCCAGTGGAATGCAGCGGATGGTGGCCTTTGTTTCCTCCTTGATGGCCGTTTCCGTTTCGGGCGTGCCGTCCCAATGGGCCAGCACAAAGCCTCCTTTGTCGTCAAGCACCTTTTTGAATTCGTCGTAGGTGCTCACGCGGGTCATCATGCTGTCGCGGAAAGTCAGCGCCTTCTTGTAGATATTTTCCTGGATGTCTTCCAGCAACTTCGGAATTTCGGTTGCCACGTCGGCCAGGTTCATCACCTGCTTGGTTTTGGTGTCGCGGCGGGCCACTTCCACGGTGCCGTTCTCCAGATCGCGGGGTCCGATGGCGAGGCGCACAGGCACGCCCTTCAGTTCCCATTCGGCAAACTTGAAGCCCGGCTTGTGGGTGTCGCGGTTGTCGAACTTCACGGTGAAGCCGGCATCGCGCAAGGTCTTGCTGATTTTTTCGACCTCTACGGTCAGTTTGCTCAGTTCTTCTTCTGTCCGGAAAATGGGCACAATCACGATGTGGATAGGGGCCAATTTCGGTGGCAACACCAATCCCTCGTCGTCGGAGTGGGCCATGATGAGCGCGCCCATCAGGCGGGTGCTCACGCCCCACGATGTTCCCCACACATAGTCAAGTTTGCCTTCCTTGGTGGCAAACTTCACATCAAACGCATTGGCAAAATTCTGACCCAGAAAATGCGACGTTCCGGCCTGCAGGGCCTTGCCATCCTGCATCATCGCTTCGATGCAATAGGTGTCTACGGCGCCGGGAAAACGTTCGCCTTCCGACTTGCGACCGCGCACTACGGGCATGGCCATGAAACGCTCGGCAAAGTCGGCGTATACGTGCAGCATCTGCACTGTTTCATCCACGGCCTCCTTGGCGGTGGCGTGGGCGGTGTGCCCTTCCTGCCAGAGAAATTCTGCCGTGCGTAGGAAAAGCCGGGTGCGCATTTCCCACCGCACAACGTTGGCCCACTGATTCACCAGGATAGGCAGGTCGCGGTAGGATTGTATCCATTTTTTGTAGGTGCTCCAGATAATGGCCTCGCTGGTCGGACGCACCACCAGTTCTTCTTCGAGCTTGGCGTCGGGATCGACCATGAGTTTGCCCGGATTTTTGGGATCGGTTTTCAGGCGATAGTGCGTCACAATGGCACATTCCTTGGCAAAACCTTCCGCATTTTTCTCCTCCGCTTCAAACATACTTTTGGGCACAAACAGGGGGAAGTAGGCGTTCACGTGGCCAGTGTCTTTAAACATTTTATCGAGCGCCTGCTGCATCTTCTCCCAAATGCTGTACCCATAGGGTTTGATGACCATGCAACCCCGCACATCGGAATTGTCGGCCAGGTCTGCTTTTTTCACCAGCTCGTTGTACCACGAGGAGTAATCTTCACTGCGGGAAGGTAATTCTTTGCCCATGCTTGGTATAATTGTTGTTTGAATTTCAGATAGACCGCAAATATAATTTTAAGGAACAATTACGGGGTAAATTTTGTAGCTTTATAAACACTTTTGAGTGGATTTAACGTTAATTTGATTAAACGTTTCAGCAAATAAGATATCTAAGAGACTAAAACCAGGAAGGAATATGAAAACCAAGGTCATCATGCTCAGTTTCGTTGCCTCGCTTGCCGTGGCAACATCCTTTGCGCAAGGCATTGAGAACGACGATATGTACTTCAATTCGAAAGACCGCGCCAAGGTGAAGGCACTCCGAGCGAAAGAAGACGAGTCCTATTCCGCCAGCGCGAAAAAAGCGAACAAATACACAGACGAAAACAGCGACGTGGTGAACCCCACAGACAGCTATTCGGCCCGCAACGTCAACCCGGAGTTTGCTGCACGGTCCAACGCGCAAACCGCGAAGGCTGACGAGCAGGACTACTTCGTCAGCAATTACAAATACAGCAACGCCAGCAAAATCAGCAGCTTCAACAACAGCTACAACTCCTGGTATAACAACCCCTGGTACAGCTCCAACTACTACAGCCCTTCTATCTACGGCTGGAATAGCCCTTACTATGGCAGCTACTACGACATGTATGGCAATCCTTGGATGAATCCCTACTACCAATCCGGCTGGTCAAGCTCGTATAGCTACTATATGGGCAGCAACTGGAACTACGGCTGGGGTAGCGGTTTTGGCATGGGTCTTTCCTATGGCAATCCCTATTGCTACGGCAGCCCGTACATGAACTCATGGGGATCGTCTTTTGGCTACGGCGGCTACTACAATAACTATTACGGTGGCGGCTACTATCCTACCAACGTCGTGATCATCAACAACGGCTACGAAGGCGGACGGAACATTGCCTATGGCAAACGCGCCACCCGCAGCGGCATGATGGCTTCAACACCTTCTGCCACCAACGGCCGCACACGTCCCGACAACAACAGCAACTACGTGACAACCTACCCGAGCCGACAAAGCTCCAACGGACGCGTAGACACCCAGAGCCGCATCCAACGTCAGGAAGACTACTATAACCGCAGCTACAGAACACAACAGCAGCAAGCCCAGCAACAACAAGCACCCCAATACAGCAGCCCTTCGCGCACAGACTGGGGCAACTCGGGACAATCGCACTACAACAGTGGAGGTCGTTCGGATAGCAACTTTGGAAGCGGTAGCGGCACCAGAAGTTCGGGTGGCACAGCAGGCGGTGGATCATTCTCCGGCTCAGGCTCAAACGGACGCTCACGCGGCAGAGACTAACTTTTTCTAACCTTCATTTCAAGATCGTATGATGCAGAGGAGGCGTATATTGGCCCTCGTAGGAATGCTATTGCTTTCCGTTTCCTGGGGCTGGTCGCAAAGCTATGTTGAATCAGCGTTAACTTTCAGTCAGTCGCGTCCGGGAGGAAGCGCCCGCATCCAGGCCATGGGTGGAAGCCAAATTGCATTGGGTGGCGACTACAGTTCGGCCCTATCAAACCCGGCGGGGCTCGGCATGTTTAACCGCTCGGAGGTGACGCTAACGCCCGGGCTATCTACCTATTCTGCCAATGCGCACTATTTCGGTGAAGACCGCGACGCCTCACGTTCAACCTTTGTCGTTCCCGGCCTGAGCCTGGTGCTCAACATCCCCATCAACAGCAACAGTGGTTTCGAAAGCGGATCGTTCGCCATCACCATGACGCGCACCAACGACTTTAACCGTTCCGTTAACTATGCGGGCAACGCCAACAGCTCGTTGCTGGAATCGTTTATTCAAACCGCCAACGGCTACAACACCAACCAATTCGATCCCGACGGCGGCGACCTATACAACTCGCCCACCGGACTGGCCTACTACAACTATCTGATTGGCCCCGCTCACCTCCTCGACCAGAGCTTTCCCGACAACGAGTATTTCACCGACGTGAAACCAAACGCCCAGAACTATTACACGCCCCGCCAGCAGGAAGACGTTCAAACCCGTGGCATCACCAACCAGTGGAGCTTCTCGTATGGCGCCAACTATAAAGACCTGCTGTTTTTTGGAGCCAGCATCGGCGTGAGTTCGCTGCGCTATAAAAATACAAAAGCCTATTCTGAAGCCTTCACCGGCGATGAGTTTGTGAATGGTTTTGATCTCCAGGAAACTTTGAACATCCGCGGCACCGGTGTGAACGCCACGCTGGGGGCCATTGTGCGTCCTGTAAATTTCCTGCAAGTGGGCATCTCCTACACCACGCCTACCTTCTACCAACTCACCGAAACCTATGAGGCTTCTATGAGTTCGAGCTGGAAGAATTTCGAGTACTATTCAAACAAACCCAACTACGGCGGCCAGGACAATCCTACCCTTAACAACGAATCGGCCTCCACCGACGTGGTCACTTCAGATTATAGCCTCACCGTGCCTTCAAAATTCAGCGCGGGTCTGGCCTTCATTTCCAAATACGGACTCCTCACCGGCGACGTGGAACTGGCAAACTATTCCAGGGCAAAATATTCATCCAATACCATAGGCGTTGGCTTTGGCGACGAAAACCAGGGCATCAAAGAAACCTACAAATCCGTTGTGAATTATCGCGGAGGACTCGAACTGCGTTTCAAGATTTTCCGCTTGCGCGGAGGCTATGGCATACAAGCCAATCCCTATCGTGGCGACTACGACAGCAGTATCAAATCTGTGAGCGGTGGTGTTGGCGTGAAGCTTGAGAAATTCCACATCGACTTTGCCTGGGTTCAAAGCAGCGGCAACAACCTCTATTCTCCGTACTATCTGAACGAAGGTGGACCTGTTGTTGAACTGGAAAACAAAACCACTACAGGGATTGTCACCTTTGGTTTCAACTTCTGAAATGAATCGCCTGCAATAGCGCGTCTACCGTAGCATTTTGCAGCGTGGCGTTGGCCCGTGTATAGATGGGTCGGCGTATGTGACTTAGTGTGGTGATCTTTTCTTCCTTCTCTTTAGTATCAGTAGCCTGCAGCAACGGCCGGTCGATTTTGCGATCAAGACGGGCCAGCAACTCGGGCACGGGCACATCCAGAAAAATGCTGAAGCCCGATTTCAAAATGGTATCCATGCCGTTGTAGAAACACGGTGCGCCGCCTCCGGTGGCCATCACAAAACCGCGTGCGGATGCCGACCACTCGTGCAACAGGGCCGATTCAACCTGGCGGAAATGATCTTCGCCGTCCTCGCTAAAAATCTGGGGAACCGATTTGCCTTCGCGTTTTTCAATCTCCTTGTCGAGGTCCACAAACAACAGCATGAGCTCTTCGGCCAGTTGTCGGCCCAAGGTGGTTTTGCCGGAGCCTGGCATGCCAATGAGGTATATCTTCATGAACGCGTTTGCCAATTTTTAATGAATGAGCGCCGTCACGTCTGCGGCGGTGGGGGTGTCGTTGTCGTGCCACATGCCTTGCACAGTGCCGTTCACCCAGAGCGTGATGCCGGGGTTGGCCCGCACGATGGTCTTCAACACGGTGGCATCGGCAAAATAGTAGGGCACGGCCAGTTGATGTTCGTGACGGAACGTTTCAAATTGTGCGGCTCCCGAAGCGGTAAGCACCATCATGTCAACCTTGCCTTCAAGACCCTTAATGAGTTGCTGGATCTTGTCCATATTTTTTACAGACGCTTTTCCGGCGTCGTAGATCACAAACAAAAGCTTTGCTCCTTCGAAGGTGCTTTGTGTGATGTCGTTTCCGTCGGCGTCATACACGGCATAGTCGGTGATCTTTGCTTTCGTTTTTTCTTCATTCAGTTGCTCAACACCCACGTATTTATAGGTGAGCGTGTCGCTTAAATATTTTTCAGACTTGATAAGTGATCCATCGTTTTGTTTGAAGGTGTATTCAAACACCGGCTGTTCCTGCGGTTGCATCTGCTGCGGAATGTTGTTGCCGATGCGATAGGCACGGAAGTCGATGAAGGGCAAATGGCGAATGGCGTAAATGCCCACCACAAAACAAATGATGGTGACACCGCCCACCACGGCATGTCCTTCTCTTGAATACAACACCGGCGCATAGCGCTTGCGATACCAGAACAAGTGAAGCACCGGAAACATCAGGATCACATCTTTGGTGAACGACTCCCATGGTGTGAGCTTGATGGCATCGCCAAAGCAACCACAGTCGGTCACTTTGTTGAAGAAGGCCGAGTAAAATGTGAGAAACGTGAAGAACACCATGAGCGCCAGCAGCACTTTTGTGGTGATGTTCATGCGATAAAAAATTAGCACGGCCACACCCAACGCCAGCTCGAGCACGATCAGCGTGAGGCCAATTTCCAGGGCATAGGGTTTGAGCCACAGAAAGAATGAACCGAAGTCTTCGGCAAACACTTCGAAGTATTCTTCCATTTTGATTTCGGTGCCAATGGGATCGTTCAGTTTGATGAGTCCCGAGAAGATGAACAGGGCTCCGACAAAGAACCTGCTGGCCTGGTCTACAATTTTTTGGATCATACGTTTAGGCTTTCGATAATATCATGGCGAACACGGCATAGTTGATCATGTCCTGGTAGTTTGCTTTCACGCCTTCGCTCACCAGCGTTTTGCCCTGATTGTCTTCGATCTGCTTCACGCGCAAAAGTTTCATGAGAATGATGTCGGTGATGGACGTCACGCGCATGTCGCGCCAGGCTTCGCCGTAGTCGTGGTTTTTGTTTTGAAGGAGCTCGAACGTTTCGGTGGCGGCGCCATCGTAGAGCGGTTCGAGTGCTTCGAAGCTCATCTCCAGGGGCGCATCGGCGGGCAACCGCATCTGGATGAGGGCCATGATGCAGTAGTTGATGATGGCCACAAACTCGTCGGCCACCGGGTCGTCAACCTTTTGCGTGCCTTTTTCCTGGATGCTGCGGATGCGCTGGGCCTTGATGAAGATCTGGTCTGTGATGGACGATAAACGCAGGATTCGCCACGCCGTGCCGTAGTCGCGGGTCTTCTTTTCGAACAGCGTTTTGCAGCGGGCGACTATTTCTTTGTATTCGTGAGCTGTTTTTTCAACCAAGGCCGTAAACTTTAGGAGGCAAACTTCTTAATTTGGATCATCATTTCAGTACAACCCTCCATGAAATCTGCGCCCGAAAATAATTTATTTTCCCCAAACAAAACACTGAACCTCCGTGGCCGGCTGCTCGACCTGAGCATTCCCAAAGTGATGGGCATCCTCAACGTGACGCCCGACAGCTTCTACGACGGCGGGCGCTTCACCACAGAAGCCTCCGTGCTGCAACAAACCGAAAAAATGCTGAACGAAGGCGCCACGTTCATCGATGTGGGTGCCGCCTCCACACGCCCCGGTGCAACCGAAATCTCCCCCGAAGAAGAACGTTCACGCGCCGTACAGGCCATAAAGGCTATTCACAAAAATTTCCCCGACGCGTTCATCTCCATCGACACCTACCGGGCCGATGTGGCGGACGCGGCCGTGCAGGAAGGCGCAGCCCTCGTGAACGACGTTTCCGGCGGCTCGCTCGACCCCGCCATGTTTGCCCGCGTGGCCGCCCTGAACGTGCCCTATGTGTTGATGCACATGCGCGGCAACCCGCAAACCATGACGCAACTGGCCACCTACGAAAATCTGCGGAAAGACCTGCTGGACTATTTTCACGAAAAAATTTAC
Organism: Chryseolinea lacunae; assembly: GCF_016735595.1. GTDB lineage: Bacteria > Bacteroidota > Bacteroidia > Cytophagales > Cyclobacteriaceae > Chryseolinea > Chryseolinea lacunae. Next base: position 274,230 of record NZ_JAERRB010000004.1, on the reverse strand, counting down.
CAACTGCAGCTTCTGGGTATTAAAGATGTGGTGGTCGATCCGGGCTTTGGGTTTGCCAAGGGGCCAACGCAAAATTTCGAACTGCTGCACCACCTGGAAGATTTTCACATCCTGAACAAACCGCTGCTGGTGGGGTTATCCCGTAAGTCGATGATATGGAAAACGCTGAACATCGCACCGGCCGATGCCCTCAACGGCACCACGGTGTTGAACACGCTGGCCCTGGCAAAAGGAGCCGCCATCCTGCGCGTTCACGATGTGAAAGAAGCTGTGCAAGCGGTGACGTTGATCTCCACCGGTAAGGGAACGCACAACGGCTGACCTATTTTATGTTTGCTGCTTCATCGCTACTTCATCAATCGTCGTTACCTTTGTAATACATGGTCTTTCTTTTTAAAATAGGATTTCTGGAAGTGAGCTGGGTCGACTTTGTCGACATTGCGTTGGTGAGCGTGTTGCTCTACCAGGTGTATAAGCTCATTCGCGGAAGTATTGCCGTGAACATCTTCCTGGGCATTCTGGCACTCTACCTTGTGTACCTGATTGTGCGCGCGGCGCAAATGGAATTGCTGGCCACCATTCTGGGGCAGTTCATGGGCGTGGGGGTGCTGGCCATGATCATCCTGTTTCAACCCGAGATCCGGAAATTTCTATTGGTGATTGGTCGCGGCACGGAGTTCAAGGAAAATTTCTTCAAGACTATTTCAAACTGGCGCCATCAATATCACGACGACTTCGACATCAGCGAAATCATTGAAGCCGCCAAAACGCTGAAGGCTTCCAAGACGGGGGCGCTTGTGGTGTTTTCGCGCGACACCGAGCTAAAGTTCTATGCACAAACCGGCGACGCCCTCGACGCCTCTGTGAACAAGCGGTTGCTGCTCTCTATATTTAATAAGAACAGTCCATTGCACGACGGCGCCGTGATCGTGCACAAGGGTCGCATCAAAGCCGCACGCTGTGTGTTGCCTGTGAGCGAAAACGACAATTTGCCGGCACACTTTGGTCTTCGGCACCGGGCGGCGGTGGGCATGTCGGAAAACACCGACACGCTGGTGATGGCCATCTCGGAAGAATCGGGGCGACTCATCCTGGCGCGCAATGGCAAATATCTGCGCTCGCTCAAACTGAAACAGGTGGAACAACGCATCCTGCAATACCTCCACAACGACGAACCCGCGCGGTGGGAAGAATTGAAGGAAGAAGAGCCCGAGCATACGGAGCCTTCGCCTGCAAAAGCTTGATCTAATTCTTTACCTTCGTGCCAAATATCTTTCGGCATGAAACGCGTCGTTTTTATCCTTCTTCTTTCTCCATTCTATTCCTTGTGTCAGTCGCTGGAAACCATCATCCAGAAAGGACATGAGCTGGCTGTTATCGCTGTGGCCGTGAGTGCCGACAGCAATTTTGTGGCTACCGGCAGCCGCGACAAATCGGCCAAACTTTGGGAGATGAGCACCGGCCGCGAGGTGCGCAGCTTCCTCGGACACGAGGCCTCCGTGACCAGTCTTGAATTTACACGCGACGGAAAATATTTACTCACCGGCAGCAATGACAAAACGGCGAGGCTGTGGGACGTGGCAACAGGACGCGAGATTTTTTCTGTGGCCAGCGAAGACATTGTGACCGACGTGGCCCTGGACCCGAAGATGAAATTTTTTATCGTAGCCGGCTACGCCAACACCGCCACCGTGTTTGACTACGACACCCGCAAGGTGCTGGCCGACATCGAAATCAATTCCGAAAAAGGGGTGGGTGGCGGCATCGACATCAGCATCAGCCCCGACGGCAAGTTCATTACCCTGGGCGAAGACAATCACATCGCCCACATCTATCAAACCTCCGACTGGAAAAAAATACACAGCATCACCTATGAAGAAGGCTGGTGTGGTGGCTGCGGCGCGCGCACCGAATTTGGCCGCGATGGGAAAAGTCTTTATCTCGCGTCAAACAACGGCCCCCTTCGGAAATATGAACTCCCATCGTTTAACCTTATTAAGTCATACGAGAAAAAATCGAACGATCTGAAAGGCCTTGCCATTAGCCCCGATGGCAAGCGTGTGGCCCGCTCCACCGAACGCGACGTGCTGATCTATGATGAAAAAACGGGAGCCCTGCTGGACAGCATCTCGGCAGAAGGCCTGGGCGAATTTCACGAGCTGGCCTTTACACTCGACAGCAAACGACTGCTCATCTCTTGCGACAACAACACATCACTGGTGTGGAACCTCGCGTCAAAGAAAGCCGACAAGCCCCTGACAGGATTTTTGAACGAACGCGATCGCGGCGGACTCACCTACGACCCCAACTTCTATTGGCAGTCGAACATCGCGAAGTTTGTGCGTTTCAAAAACGCGGTGCTCATCACGCGGGATGGAAAAAATCTTATCAAAGGAAAATTCGGCACCAAAGTGAAACGGTGGGACATCGCCACCGGCAAAACATTGATGGAATATGTGGGGCACAAGAAAGCCGTGCTTTGCTATGAACTTTCCAAAGACGGCCGCCGCATGCTGACGGGCGGTGGCGACGGAAAAATTATGCTGTGGGATGTGGAAACCGGCGACTCGCTAAAATCCATCAATACCTATCGCGAGCCCATCTTCGACATTCATTTTAGCAGCGACGAAACCACGGTGGCCTCTTCGAGCTGGGACGGCACCATGAAGGTGCACGATTTGAATACCGGCAAGCTCATCACCTACGTCGACCTCGACAACGCTTCGACCTATAGCCTGGTGTATCACCCCAACGATCTCTACCTCTTCACCGCGCGCCTCAACAACACGCTGCAAATGTGGGAGCTCGACACTAAAAAAGAAGTTCGCAATTTTGTGGGCCACACCGATGTGATTTCTTTTATTCAACTGAGTCTTGATCAAAAAACTTTATTAAGTGCCAGCTGGGATGGCTCCGTGAGGTTATGGGATGTGGGCACGGGATTGATGACCAAGAAATTCAAAGGTCACCATGGCGCTGTTCACACGGCCATGTTCGGTCTTGACGGCAAAACAATTTATTCGGCCGGCGCCGACCGAACCATTCGCGTGTGGGACATGAACAGCGCGACGGTGGTGCGCACCTTCGAGGGCCACAAGGCCGAGGTGACGTCGCTGGCATTTAGTGCCGATCAGAAAATGCTGATCAGCCACAGCCTCGACGGTGTCACCAAATTTTGGGACATGAGCTCGGGCAAAGAATTTCTCGAACACATTCACCTGGGCGAAAAAGACTGGATGGTGAAAAATCCGGAAGGCTACTTCAACAGCACTGGCGAAGCACGACGCTACATTCACTTCGCGAGCGGCATGAAGACCTATGCCGTTGACCAGTTTTTTAACGAATTTTATCGCCCCGATTTGCTGCCACGCATTTTTCAAAACCGTGGAGGCAAAGAAGACTCGAAGGGCATACAGGGTAAACTGAAAAGCTCGCCCCCGCCCACGGTAAAGATCGCGATCATCCCAGGCCTGCCCGGCAAGGCAGAGGTGTATGTGCGCATCATCGACAACGGCAACGGTGTGGAGAACCTGAAGCTGTTTCACAATGGCAAAAACATTCCACTCGACCGCGACGCACTCACGTTTCCGGCATCGCGCGGCCAGGCCACAACCTATAAACACGATGTGGACCTCATTGGCGGCCCCAACACCTTTATGGCCACCGCCAGCAACAAAGACAACATCGAGTCCGACCCGCAAACCGCCGAGTTGTTTTCCGATCATGCCACCAAGAGCAGCACCTGCTATGTGTTGGCCGTGGGCATCAACGAATACAAAAACAGCAAGCTCAACCTGAACTATGCACGCCCCGATGCCGAGTCGTTCGGGAAACTGATGGACGCGAAGAGCACGCTGTTCAAAAACATTGAACTCACCACGCTCTACGACACCGACGCCACGCGGCCAAAAATCCTCGCCGCCCTCGAAAACCTCTCAAAGAAAGTGAGCCAGGAAGACGTTTTCATTTTCTATTACGCGGGCCACGGCAGCATGGTCGACAATCATTTCTATTTTATCCCCACCGAAAACCTGCGCCTCTACGACGCCAGCTCGCTCACAAAAGAAGCCATCGAGGCCGGCGTGTTGCAAGACAAGTTCAAACAGATCAAAGCCCTGAAGCAACTCATTGTGATGGACGCTTGCCAGTCGGGCGGGTCGGTAGAGTTGCTGGCCACGCGCGGTGCCAGTGAAGAGAAAGCCATCGCGCAACTTTCGCGCAGCGCCGGCATTCACGTGATGGCGTCGGCGGGAAGCGAACAGTTTGCCACAGAATTCAGGGAGCTGGGTCACGGCTTGTTCACCTATGTGCTCATCAAGGGACTGCAGGGAGAAGCCGATGGCGCGCCAAAAGATGGAAAGGTTACCATCTATGAGCTGAAGTCATATATCGACGACCAGGTTCCGGAGATGACCCGGAAACTGAAAGGCAACCCGCAGTATCCGTATACGTTTTCAAGAGGACAGGACTTTCCGGTGGTGATTGAAAAGTAGGAGTGGGATGAGCAGGTTGGCGGAAAGTTTGCAGAAAACGTAACAACAAATGGTTTTTTTTGTAAATTCAAATACTTTTTTCCTACTCATATGGTAGAAGCCAGTCCCGTTAAATTTTACTTCGCTAAATATTTCTTCCTCGCCTTCAGTATTCTGCAATGGCTCGCTGCCGCTACGATCTTTTTCCGGCATCCTTTCACGGCGAAAACGTTCTTCTTTGCCCTTGTGTTTATCACCATCGGCATGCTCGCTTTCTTTTTCTTTTTGCTCATCACCGAAAAGGTGCGTCGCGTGGCCGTAGGTAAAAACAAAATTGTGGTCACAGAAGGCGATCGCAACGTTCGTTTTGCATGGCCCGAAGTGAAGTCGCTCACCATCGTTCCCTTTGTTAATCTCTATAGGCTGAAACTGAAAGGCAAAAAGGGCTGCATCTATTTCTTCCCTTCCCAAAACATCGACCCCGCCTTTGGCCTTCTCTCCAAAGACACTTCCAAGATGGGCGACATTGTGCAAAAACGAAAGAAGGAACTTGGGCTGAAGTAATTCTATTCCACGACTCAATCTTTATACATCATAAAAAAAGCCACCCCGATATGTCGGAGTGGCTTTCTCTTTTAAGAGTGATTTTTATTTTATAACACCCAGCTCTTTACCGACGGCAGTAAACGCTGCAATCGCTTTATCGAGGTGGTGTTGTTCATGAGCAGCCGAAATCTGCACGCGGATGCGCGCCTGACCTTTTGCCACTACCGGGAAGAAGAAGCCGATCACATAGACTCCTTTCTCCAGAAGCTTGTCGGCAAACTGTTGGGCCAGCGGTGCTTCATAGAGCATGATGGGAACAATGGGATGCTCGCCAGGCTTGATGTCGAACCCGGCCTTGGTCATTTCGTCTCGGAAATAGTGCGTGTTCTTCTCCAGCTTGTCGCGCAGCGCGGTGGTTTCCGAAAGCATGTTGAACACTTCAATAGACGCGCCCGTGATGGACGGTGCCAGGGTGTTCGAGAACAGGTAGGGTCTTGAACGCTGGCGCAGCAATTCGATAATCTCTTTTTTGCCCGACGTGAATCCGCCCGACGCGCCACCCAACGCTTTGCCCAACGTGCCGGTGATGATGTCTACCTTGTCCATCACGCCGCGATGCTCGGGCACGCCGCGTCCTGTTTTTCCGATGAAGCCCATCGAATGGCATTCGTCGGTCATGACCAGGGCTTCGTATTGATCGGCCAGTGCGCAAATTTTATCCATCTGCGCAATGGTGCCGTCCATGGAGAACGCGCCGTCGGTGACGATGATGATCTGGTTAGCGCCCGCCGCGCGGGCATCGTCCAGTTGTTTTTTCAGATCGGCCATGTCGTTGTGCTTGTAGCGATAGCGCATGGCTTTGCAGAGACGCACGCCGTCGATGATGGATGCGTGATTAAGTTCGTCGGAGATGATGGCGTCTTGCGCGCCGAACAGGGGCTCGAACACACCGCCGTTGGCATCGAACGCCGCGGCATAGAGAATGGTGTCTTCGGTGCCAAGAAACTCGGAGATCTTTGCCTCCAGTGTTTGGTGAATGTCTTGCGTGCCACAGATGAAGCGCACCGACGACATGCCAAAGCCGTGGGTGTCGATGGCCGCTTTGGCCGCTGCGATCACGCGCGGATGCGACGACAAACCGAGGTAGTTGTTGGCGCAAAAGTTAATGACACTCTTGCCGTCATCGGTTTTGATGTCGGCACCTTGAGGCGTGGTGATGATTCTTTCTTGAAGAGGCCGGCTTCGCGAATGCTAGCAAGTTCTTTCTGCAATACAGGTTGTAGCTTCTTGTACATACGTTATGTTGAAATGAGGGGTATTCGCATTAAGTCATTTTTGGCTTGGGCTTGAACACCGGGCGCGGCACTGCAGGCTTGGGCTGGGCTGTGACTGCCGGAGTTGGCGCAGCAGGCGCTGTCGTCACCGGCGTTGACACGGGCTCGGCCACCACGGCGGCAACAACCGTTGCTTTAGGCGGTTCGTGTTTCAAGGGATATTTGCGACGGACCGGGTTGATCAGATAAAGCTTCTGCGCGGTGAAGCTGTTGGGATGAATCTGCTCGAATTCTTGCTGCCAGGTTTTCCACACGGCGGCTTCGGCTTTTTGAAAAGCATCCGAATCGATCTTTTTGGATATCAAATAGGCTTCAAAATTCACGGCCGCTAAGTTAATTAAAATGCACCCCTAACACATGGTAGCTAAATGGTAAATTTTGGTAATTTCGCCCCGGAATTCTGAGGAAGATATGGGTAAGCAAAAAATTCTTGTAATCGGCGCCGGAGGTCAATTGGGTTCAGAACTGACGCAAGGTCTCTGGAGGTTGCATGGCAAAGAAAACGTGGTGGCCACCGACATTAAAGACGCGGAAGGAATTTTGGCCGAAGGCAATTTCGAAATCCTGGATGTGTTGAAGCGCGACGCTTTCACATCGTTCATCCAAAAAAACAAGTTCACCCAGGTCTATCACCTCGCGGCCGTGCTTTCGGCCACGGGCGAAAAAAATCCCGGCTTTGCATGGCACCTCAACATGGATGGCCTGCTCTATGTGCTCGACGCCGCCGTGGAATATAAAATCGAGAAAGTATACTGGCCCAGTTCCATCGCCGCATTCGGCCCCACCACCCCAAAACAAAACACCCCGCAAGACACCGTGATGGACCCCACCACGGTCTATGGCATCAGCAAACAAGCCGGCGAACGGTGGTGCCAGTGGTATCACGAAAAACATGGTGTGGATGTGCGCAGTCTTCGCTACCCGGGACTGATCGGCTACAAAACCAAACCCGGTGGCGGCACAACCGACTATGCCGTGGATATTTTCTTTCAGGCTTTGTCGGAGAAAAAATACGAATGCTTCCTGAAGCCCGACACCTACCTGCCCATGATGTATATGGACGACGCCGTGAAGGCCACGCTTGATTTAATGGAAGCCCCCGCCGAAAAAATACACGTGCGTTCCAGCTACAACATTTCGGCCATGAGCTTTTGCCCCGAAGAGATATCGGCCGAAATCAAAAAACATATTCCTGATTTTAACATCACCTACAAAGCCGACTTCCGTCAGGCCATTGCCGACTCGTGGCCGCGCTCCATCGACGACTCGCGAGCCCGCGCCGACTGGGGCTGGCAACACCGGTTCGGCTTGCCCGAAATGGCAGCCGACATCCTGAAAAATCTGCCGGAGTATCTGGCGGCTTATTGAATCACTACTTTGATGATCTGGCGCACATAGCCGGATGACACCTGGAGGAAATAAACACCCGGACGAATGCTGTCGGGCAGTTGAAGCACATTCACGTTTTCATCCAGCGATGCGCGCAACACCAGCGTTCCTGTTCCATCCAAAAGCTGCAACTGAACCGGCGTGTCCATGGTGTCGTTCAGCGCCACCGTCACACTGTTGTTTTTGATGGGGTTCGGATAGACACTCACACCCGACAGTGAGGTGCCATTGGCAGTGACTACGGGCGAATATTCGAAGACCTCATCCACGTCTACCATTTTCAGTCTGTAATAATTTTTGCCCGACAGCGGTGTGCGATCAAGATAATCGTACGACTTCGTGATGGCATGTCCGCCTGCGCCTTCGATGCGCGCGATGGCAACAAATTTCAGGTCAGTACCTGCGCGCTCCAGCTGGTAGTAGTGAAAGTTATCCTCACTCGAAGTCTTCCAGGTCAACTGGATTCCTTCGGCAACACTTTGCGCATCGAACGAGATGAGTTTCACCGGCAGCGGCGATAGTGTTCCGTTTATGGAGCCGATGTAAAAGTTGTTTGTGAGGTTGGCACCCGACAAGCTTATTCGTTCCACCAACGGGCTGGCTGGGGTTCCGGAGTTGGCAGGCGCAGGGCTTGCCACCACCGATCCGCTAAGCACAAGGCGCAAATGGGCCACGGTGGAAATGGTTCCAAAGCCGGTTCCTCCGGCGCGAAGTGAATAGGTGCCGCTGCTCAGGTTAGAGCTAACCGCCCAGAACGAATTCTGACGGCGCACGATGGCTTGTGCATCGGTGTCATTGAACGACACGTTGTTGGTGGTAGTAGCTCCCGTATGCGACACACGAATGTATCCGTTGGGGTTGATGCCGTTTGCACCCACATAGAGGGGGCGTGTGTCGGCCGCCGTTCCCATCGGGAAAAGTCCTGCCGCGTTTCCGATTGTAATGTTGCTGCCTCCGTTGAAATAGCGTGTGAAACTTCCTCCATACAACCAACCTGCGGTGTAGGTGAGCGTGCCGGGCGAACCCGATGCGCCCAGGGTCAATGGATTGCCGTTGAGGTTCACGTTACCGGCAGTCATTGTCAAAATGCTACTCACCGTAGCGAACGATCCGTTCAAAGTCAATGTGCCCGATGTTTTATTGATCGTGAGTCTGTCGAATGTGCTGAACGATGAACCGCCCAGATTTTGCGCAGCAGTTCCCGTAAACACTGCGGTCGAAGTGCTGTTGGCGGTGAGGGTTCCGTTGTTTGTGAAGTTTCCGCTGATGGAAAGTGTGTTGCCTGAGCTTAGGGTGATGGTTGCGCCCGGGTTAACTACGAGGTCACGTGCTACTGCCGTGGTGATGTTCACGGTAGGCATACGCGGCACCCCCGAAGGAATGGTGACGTCGGTTGTTGCCGTGGGCACACCGCTGCACCAGTTTGCCGTGGTGTTCCAGTTGTTATCGGCACCCGCCCCAATCCAGCCGCCGGCGCTGGGCACTACCGTGATCTTTACGGGAATGGACGTGCCGGTGCAACCCGACGCGGTCACCTTGCGGCGATACCAGATGGTTTGCGCAGGCGTTGCTGCTACGGTGTAGGATGATGCGTTGTTCACGGGAGTGGCCGAGGCAAATCCAGACGTCTGTGAAGCGGTGCTCGACTCCCACAGGTATGTTGGCGATGCTGCGCTGGTTGTGGCATTGAGCACGATGACGCCCACGGCCGAAGAACATTTCACCTGTGATGCCGTGGTGATGACGTTGGTGAAACCACAAAGGTTTCTACCCGAACAAGGACCGGTATTGCAATCGCCCGTTGAATCAAAAATTTCAGACGAACCGTTGGTGAGCATGCTACCGCCCGTGGTGATGTCGCCTGTGCCGATGATTTCGGCTGTGCCGCTGGTTTGAAAGTTATTGCTGATCGATACCAAACCGCCAATGGTGAATGTTCCTGCCTGGTTGCTGCTGTTGAGGTCACCGTTGATGATCCATGTGCCGCCGGCTTCTACCAGCACCGTCACGTTGTTGCCCATGGCCACGCTTCCCGTGATGAGGGTTGCGCCCGCCCTGACCGTGAGGGTCGAGAAGTTGTTGAGATTCATGTTGCCTTCGAGGGTAACGGTGCCCGCAGCAACTTCCCACACGCCACCGTTTCCAACAGAAACACCCAACTGCGAACCGCCCGGCATGTCGGTGGCACTGGCGTTAAAAATATAGTCGCCCGAAGAAATGGTCAGCGACCCGATATCCAGTATCAATGCGTTGTTGATGGTGGCGTTTGTTGTTCCGCCTGCGGGAACACCCGAAGTCCAAAGTGTGGCATCGCTCCAGTTTCCGCTGCCTGTTGTTGAGGTTTGTCCAAAAGCCACGGATTGTAGCAACACCGCCAAAATCCCCAAGACCAAATTCTTCTTCATAATTTATTTTGTCCCTTATCTAAAAGGTCAATAAGTTGCATCCGTCTAAAAACTTGATGCCCATGAAGAATTTTCGCACGCACTATGACACCCCTCACATATTGACTGTGACGGTATCAAGACCTGCCGCTTTAAATGCTTTGGATAACGAAACTCTGGATGGGCTGCGCGAAATTATACAAGAAGTTTACCAAAATGATGAGACCCGCGGAATAATTCTTACGGGCGAAGGCGAAAAAGCGTTTGTTGCCGGCGCAGATATAAAGGAACTTTCGGTGCTGAATGCCCAAGAAGCTTTGGCTTTAGTGGAAAAAACCCATCGTTTGTTCAAGCAAATCGAAGATTGTCCCAAACCCATCATCGCGGCCGTAAACGGTTTCGCTCTGGGTGGAGGATGCGAATTGGCCATGGCATGTCACATGCGTATAGCCACCGAGAATGCCAAATTTGGACAACCCGAAGTCACATTGGGAATTATACCCGGCTATGGCGGCACACAACGGCTGACACAACTGGTGGGCCGGGGCAAGGCGCTGGAGCTGATGCTCACGGGCGACATGATCACCGCCGCCGAAGCCAAAACCATCGGGCTGGTGAACCACGTGGTGGCTACACACGCCGACATGATGACCCTGGCCACGTCGATGCTCACCAGGATTTTGAGCAAAGGTCCCCTGGCAGTGGCACGGGTCATTCAAAGCGTGAATGCCGGCTATAGCTTCGAAGCAGACGGCTATAGCGCCGAGGCCCGCAACTTTGCCGCGCTCACCACAACCGCCGATTTCAAAGAAGGCACAACCGCTTTCATTGAAAAACGTAAACCGAATTTCACAGGAAAATAAAATAGCAGCACGCGGCACCATACACGATGCGGCGAGGAAACCACGAATGAGCAAACTAAAACGACTTGCCGGCGAAACCGTTCTCTATGGCTTGGGAAGCATCGTTCCCCGGTTTCTGAATTTTTTGCTGGTGCCGCTCCACACCAACGCGTTCTCGCCCGAGCAATACGGTGTGCTTTCGAAGCTGCTGGCCTATGTGGCCGTGCTCAACGTGATCTTCACCTTCGGCATGGAAACCGCCTACTTCCGGTTTGCCACGAAAGACGGAGCCGACGAACAAAAAGTTTTTAACCTCGCGCAAACCGTTGTTGTCATCATCAGCTTTGTGTTGTCGGGTGCGTTGCTGTTGCTGGCGCCTTCTATCGCCGGCATCATGGACATTGCCGGGCACGACGACCTGGTGATGTGGCTGGCCGCCATCATGTTCATCGACGCCGTGGTGGCCATTCCGTTTGCCCGGCTAAGGCTCAAGAAAAAACCGTTGCAGTTTGCTGTGGGCAAGCTCACCAACATCGGGCTGCTTATGGTGTTGAATTTTTATTTTCTGAAGATCGCCTTCAACCCTTCTGTGGGCGTTGGGTATGTGGTGCTGGCAAACCTGCTGGCAAACGCCTTTTACCTGTTGTTTTTTGCGCGGTCGCTCTTGTCGTGGCGGCCCGTCATCGACCGGAGCATTTCGCCGGCCATGTTCTCTTATGCCTATCCGGTGATGTTGACTGGGCTGGCGGGCGTGACCAACGAAATGTTTTCGCGGCAAACGCTCGACTGGTGGTTGCCCGCAAACTTCTATGCCAACCAGACTCCAGCCCGGGCGTTGGGTATCTTCAGCGCATGCTACAAGCTGGCCATGCTCATGAACCTGACGGTGCAGGCGTTCCGGTATGCCGCAGAGCCCTTCTTCTTTTCTAACGCAGTCGACAAAAATTCGCCGGCACTGTTTGCCCGTGTCAACCACTACTTCATCATTGTGTGCTGTGTGCTTTTGCTGGGGGCGGGCATCAACCTCGACATCCTGAAATATTTTCTGGGCAACGCCACCTATTGGGAAGGTGTGAACATCGTGCCCATTCTGTTGCTGGCCTACTTGTTTCTGGGCGTGTACTACAACCTCACGGTGTGGTTCAAGCTCACCGACAAAACCATCTATGGAACGCTCATCACGGTGGGCGGTGCCGTAGTGACCATTGCGGCCAACTTTCTCCTCATCCCAACCCTGGGCTACCTGGGCAGCAGCATCGCGACATTGCTTTGTTATTTCTCGATGACGGTTGGATGTTATTTGCTGGGACAGAAATATTATCCCATCCCCTACCAGGTCGGCAAGAGCATGGCCTATATCATTGTCACCACCGCCATCGTTTACGCCACCAATTCCATAATCATTCCCAATTTCTGGGTGGGCACGGCGGTTCATGGTGCAATTATTGTAAGCTTCGTGCTCGTTGTTTATCTGTTGGAAAAGAATCCGTTCAGACAACCGGCGACTTAATTTTTTTTTAGCTTTACTACAACCAAAAAACAAACTCTCCCGCATGAATATCATTATCCCGATGGCCGGATTGGGCAAGCGTCTTCGCCCGCACACACTCACCGTTCCCAAGCCCCTTCTTCCCATTGCCGGCAAGCCCATTGTGCACCGCCTGGTAGAAGACATTGCCAAGGTAACTCCCGAGAAAATTGATGCGATAGGTTTCATCATCCATCCATCCTTTGGCAAAGAAGTGGAAGACAGCCTGAAGGCCATTGCGCAGCAAGTGGGCGCCGAGGGCAAGATCTATTATCAGCAGGAAGCTTTTGGCATTTCGCACGCCCTGCTGTTTGCCAAGGAGCTCTTCAACGGCAAGGTGATTGTGGCTTTTGCCGACACGCTGTTCAAAGCCGAGTTCAAACTCGACACCACGCAGGATGGGATCATTTGGGTACAACGTGTGGAAGATCCTTCACAGTTTGGCGTGGTGAAGCTCAACGACAAAAAAGAAATTGTGGAGCTGGTTGAAAAGCCCACCCAATTTGTTTCGGACCTGGCCATCATCGGCATCTACTTCTTCCGCGACGGCGCCGCGCTTGCGAACGAAATGCAATACTTGATCGACAACAACATCAAAGACAAAGGCGAGTTTCAGTTCACGTCGGCCTTGCAGAATTACGCCAAAAAAGGAGCAAAATTCACCACCGGGCAGGTCACCGAATGGCTCGACTGTGGCAACAAGAGCGTGACCGTGCAAACCAACCAGCGTTACCTGGAATTCATAAAAGACCAGAAACTGGTGTCAGACAAGGCCACCATCACCAACTCGGTGATCATTGCCCCCTGTTTTGTGGGAGAAGGGGCTGTGATCGAGAATTCGGTGATCGGGCCACACGTATCGGTGGGTGAAAAAACGAAGATTTACGACAGCCGTATCAAAAACTCCATAATTCAACGCGAATCAACCATCCGAACAGCCATGTTGGAGAACAGCATGTTGGGGAATTTCATTATTTTTGAAGGTTCTAAGCTCGACTTAAGTCTGGGCGACTTCAATACAATAACGTGAAATTGAGAGGAAGAAGAGTTTATACCGTATTGGCCTTGACGACGGCGCTGTTGTGGACAGCGGCAGGGCCGGTAGTTGCCCAGCGCAAACGAAAAAACAGTGACGAACTCCAGGCCTCCGGCATTCGCCTGCGGGAAGCCGAGTTCTATTTCACTGAAGGCGAAAAATTCTTCATCCTCGAAGACTACGCAAAGGCCCTCCTCTACTATCAGCGCACCCTCGAAATCATTCCCGACAATGCCACCGTGCACTATAAAGTGGCCGAAGTGCTGTCGCAAAGCAACAAACAGGACGACCTGCTGAAGGCTTCGCTGAGCATGGAAAATGCGCTGAAGCTGGAAAAGAAAAACAAATATTTCTACCTGCTGGCGGCCAACCTCTACAGCAGCCTCACCAAATTCGAAAAAGCAGCCGAAACCTACGAAACCCTCATCAAAGAGGTGAAAGGCTCCGAAGAATACCTCTACGAGCTGGCCGCGGTCTACCAATATGCCAACAAGTTCGACGACGCCATCAGGACCTATAACCGGGCCGAAAATGCCCTTGGCGTGAACGAAGTGTCGTCTATACAGAAAATGCGGCTCTATCTGGAGCAGGGCAAAACCAAAGAGGGCATCGTTGAAGGCGAAAAACTTCTCAATGCCTTTCCCGACGAAGAACGGTATGCCATGGCCTTTGCCGAAGTGCTCGCGCAAAAAAACATGCGCGCCGAAGCCATCAAGTATCTCGAAAAATTTGCCGCACAAAACACCGACGCCGGAAACGTGAAAATGCTGCTGGCCGGCATCTACCGCGACAATCGCCAGGAAGACAAGGCCCGCCCCCTGCTTCTCACCCTTTTCGACGACAACACGGTGGAACTGGGCAGCAAGCTTATTGTGCTGGGGGCCTACAACACCGAGCTGAATCAAACCAAAGCCCACAACCAGTCGGATCCCGACAAAGAAAAATTCGCGCTGTCGCTCCTCGAAAAGCTGGAGAAGAGCAGCCCGTCCGATCCCAATGTCCACATCCTTGGCGGCGATCTTTATCTCTCCACGGGAAACACCCGCGAGGCACAACGCGAATATTTGCAAGCCATCGACCTGGGCAACGTGAACTTCGAAGTATGGGAAAACCTGCTGTATCTCGAAACGCAATCCGAACAATTCGACAACGTGATCAAACACAGCGACGAGGCCCTCGTGATGTTTCCCAACCAGGGTGTGCTGCACTACTTCAACGGCTATGCCTACCTGCGCAAACGCCAGTTCACCGAAGCCATTGCATCGCTGGAGCAAGCCAAGAAACTTTCGTCTACCAACACAAAATTGTTAAGCGAACTCAACAGCATGCTGGGCGATGCCTACAATGCTGTGAAGGCCTACGAAAAATCGGACAAAGCCTATGATGAAGCATTGCTCATCAACCCCAACAACGACGCCGTGCTGAACAACTACAGCTACTACCTGTCTTTGCGCAAAAGCAACCTGGAGAAAGCTGAGAAAATGTCGGCACTGCTCACCAAAAACAACCCCGACAATCCAACGTTTCTCGACACCTATGCCTGGGTGCTCTACACGCGGCAGAAGTATAAGGAAGCGCGTAAAGTGATCGAACGTGCCATCTTCACGGGCAATGCCAATGCCACGCACTTCGAACACTACGGCGACATATTGTTTCAACTCGGCGATGTGACCGGCGCGGTGCAGCAATGGGAGAAGGCCCGCGGACTCAATGCCAACAGTGAATTGTTAAACAAGAAAATTGCGAACCGGAAAATTTATGAATAAACGTCTTTGGCTTCTACTGCTTGCCTTCTCCGCGCTGATGATGTCGTGTAGTAAAAAAATCGTTCCCTCCACACCTCCTCCCGTGGCGGCAACACCCAAACCGGCACTCCACATCGACGAGATCGACTTTGAATATCTTCATGGCAAGGCCCGCATGATTTTGCGCGATGCCAAAAAAGAGCGCGAAGTGAAAGCCAACATCCGCGTGCGCAAAGACAGCGTGATCTGGATGACCTTTTCGGTGATTGGCGTGCAAGGCGGAAAAGCACTCATCAACAAAGACTCCATCACCGTGGTGAGCAATGTGGACAAGGAATACTATGTGTTTGACTATGCCGAACTTTCGAAGCGCTATAATTTCGAGATCAACTACGACGTTATACAGGCAGCCATGCTGGGCAACCTCATCAAGCCCCGCACCGACAGCGACGACATTTTACAGGAAAGCTCATTTTTCATTTTGAAACAACACGCCAACACCGTCTTCGTCGACAACTTCATTAACACCGCCAGCAACAAACTGGAGAAAGTGGAGATGAAAGAAAGCAACAGCTCCAATTCGTTGGTGATCAACTATTCCAATTTCCAGCCCGTAGGCCCCGAGTTGTTTCCCTACAATGGAACAATCAGCCTTTTCTATAAAACGGTTAGCGGCCTGCTGAACACCACCATCGTCTTTGAATACAACAAAGCCGAAGTGGGCGACAAAGAGCTTAAGTTTCCCTTCAACATACCCAAGCGATATGAACGCCGGTAGAAGTGCGCTACTCCTTCTGATCTTTGGTTGCCTGTCCTTTGCTGCCCTTGCGCAAAAAACAAAAGCGCAGCTGCAAAAAGAAAAACAACAAAATCTGGAGAAGATCAAGGAGGTTGAAAAAATCATAGAGGAAACATCCACCCAAAAGAAAAACTCCCTGGGCGAACTCACGGCGTTGAACCAACGCGTGAACGAGCAGGAAAAACTGGTTAGCTCCATCAAAGGCGAAGTGGGCCTGCTCGACAACGAGATCAGCGACAACAACGACATCATTCTGGTGCTGGAAGAAGATCTTGACGAGCTGAAAAAAGAATACGGCTCCATGCTCTTTGCCGCACAAAAAGCCAACAACAGCACCACCCGTCTCACGTTTTTATTTTCCGCAAAGTCGTTCGACCAGTTGGTGATGCGTCTTCGCTACATGAATCAATACGCCGACACCCGCAAACTGCAAGCCGACCAGATCACCAAGGTGCAGGAAGAATTGTCGGGTCACGTAAAAGAAATCCGCGTGCGCCGCGAAGAAAAAGCCAAGCTACTCAACGAAGAACTCACCGAAAACAACAACCTGGTTTCACTCAAGCAAAAACAAAATTCGCTGGTGAAGACACTGGAGAAAGAAGAGAAGAAACTGCGCAAAGACCTCGAACAAACAAAACAGGCCGTGGCCCGGCTTGACAAACTCATCGAAGACCTCATCAAGGAAGAGATGGAGCGGGCGGCGCGATCGAAAAAAGGCGAGAGCGTGGTGCTGTCGAATTCCTTTGAAGAAAACCGGAACAAATTTGTCTGGCCCGTGTCGTCAGGCTTTGTATCGCAAAAATTCGGACGTCAGAATCACCCGGTGTTGAAAGGGATTGTGACACAAAATAATGGCGTGAACATTCAGACCACGGAAAACGAAAAGGTGAAGACCATTTTCGAAGGTGAGGTCCGGCGTGTAGCATTCATCCAAGGTCTGGGCAGCACGGTCATCATCAAACACGGCGAATACCTCACCGTGTATGCGGGATTGAAAGAAGTGTTTGTGCGCAGCGGTCAGCGTGTCACCACCAACCAGGAGATTGGCAAGGTGTTTTCCAACAACGAAGGTGTGTCGGAGCTGCGTTTTCAGATCTTCAAAAACACCACGGCGCTCGATCCGCAGTCGTGGCTAAAAAACATGTAAACTTTGATGTGTAAGAATCTCTGCATTTCCATGCAGAAACCCGTGCCGGGAGACGGTGCGGTGAGCCGTTGTGCCCCATAACATGGTGAACGGGCGTTCGGCTCGACACGCACACCAAAAAAAGTCCTTTTCCGATCCCATCTTTTGACCTTAAAGGCAGATGGTTTAACCGCTGGTAACCAGGCCGTCAAGATCGGCCGGCGCATGCATTTGATACTACGCTTTTTTACCCTACTTTTGTCCTTACGATTTTAAATTTTAAAGCCATGAAAGCTACATTTTTGTTTTTAAGCGGGGTTGGTTTCCAGGAAATTCTTCTCATCGGATTGTTCATCTTGGTGTTCTTTGGTGCCAAGAAAATTCCTGAGTTCATGAAAGGTCTTGGAAAAGGCGTTCGCGAATTCAAGGATTCAGTGAAAGATGTGAAGAAGGACATCGAAGATTCGGCTAAACTTGACGACGGGAAATAAGTGTTGACCTACGCTACATTTCGGCAAATTCAAAACGATCTGCAGCACGGGAAACGCTCCTGTCAGGATATCGTCCGTTTTCATCTGGAAAACATCAGAAAGAAGAAGCATCTCAATGCTTTTCTGACGGTCTATGAAGATGAGGCGCTCGCCAGAGCCGCCGAAATAGATTCGAAAATTAAACTTGGTAAGGCCGGAAAACTTGCCGGGCTCGTCGTGGGCCTGAAAGACGTTTTGGCCTACAAAGACCATCCCCTGCAAGCCAGCAGCAACGTGCTGGAAGGCTTCATCTCCCAATTTAACGGCACCGCCGTGCAGCGCCTTCTCGACGAAGACGCCATCATTATCGGCCGCCAGAACTGCGACGAATTTGCTATGGGTTCTTCGAACGAGAACTCGGCCTTCGGACCGGTTTTGAACGACGCCGACAACACGCGGGTTCCCGGAGGTTCGTCCGGAGGATCGGCTGTTGCCGTGCAAGCCGACATGTGCCAGGTGTCGTTGGGATCTGACACAGGGGGCTCTGTGCGCCAACCTGCCGCTTTTTGCGGACTGGTGGGCCTCAAGCCAACATACTCGCGCATCTCCCGGTTTGGGTTGATCGCCTACGGGTCGTCGTTCGACTGCATCGGCATCTTTGGCAAGTCTGTGGAAGACGTGGCCCTGGTGCTGGAAGTGATTGCCGGACCCGATGAGCAAGACAGCACCGTGTCGCAGTTGCCCGTTCCCTCCTATTCGAAGGAACTGACACAGGCCGACACCAAAAAATACAAAGTTGCCTACGTGCGCGAGATTCAGGATTCGGAAGGCCTTCAGCCGGAAATCCGCGAAAACATTCTCGCCAAACTAGACGCCATCAAAGCCGCCGGCCATGAAGTGGAAGTGATTGATTTTCCTTTACAGGAATATGTGCTTCCCACCTACTACATTCTGGCCACGGCCGAAGCCAGCTCCAACCTTTCGCGCTACGACGGCGTTCGCTACGGACACCGCAGCGCGCAGGCAAAAGACCTGGACTCGCTCTACAAGAAGAGCCGCTCCGAAGGATTTGGCAAAGAAGTGCAGCGCCGCATTTTGCTGGGCACGTTCGTGTTGAGCGCCAGCTACTACGACGCCTACTACACCAAAGCCCAAAAGGTGCGCCGCATCATTCGCGACAAAACAAAAGAAATATTGAAGCACCACGATTTTATCGTGATGCCCATCACGCCCACCACAGCCTTCAAGCTGGGAGAGCACACGGATAATCCTTTGGAAATGTACTTGGCGGATCTTTTCTCCGTTCAGGCTAACGTGGTGGGAGTTCCCGCCATTGCCCTCCCTTGCGGGGAAGATAAGCAAGGGTTGCCCATCGGCTTGCAAGTGATAGCAGATGATTTTGAAGAATCGAAATTGTTGCATTTTTCGAACTCACTATTGAATTGACCCTTTGTGATGAGAACTGATTTTCGCTGTACCATTTTTTCCGCTGCCGATCGCATGATTGAGCAGTTGGCCCCTGTCAGCAAAAAAGCATGGATCGCTGCTTTGTGTATGACAACACTTTCGTTCACCGCCTTTAGCCAGGTGCCCGACTCCCTCGCGGTGGCCGACTCGCTGGAAGTGGCCGTGGCCGAAGAAGACATGTTGTTCAAAGAAGACACAGCCGACTTTGCCTACTTCGCATTGCCCAGCCAGCTTGAATACATTCCCGGCGACGACGATCCAGGAGTGCTCGCCGACCGTTTGGCATGTCTTCAGAAAAACATGCCTCTGGTCTACAACGAACGCATTCACGCATTCATCAACTACTTCACGGTGCGCGATCGCGAGTACACCCGCATGATGATGCGGCGCAAAAATCTGTACTTCCCCATCTTCGAAAAGGCTTTGGCAAAATACGGTCTGCCCGATGAGCTGAAATATCTTTCCATCATCGAGTCAGGCCTGAACCCCCGGGCCGTTTCACGCGCACGCGCGGTGGGACTGTGGCAATTTATGTCGGCCACCGGCCGTCACTATGGCTTGAACAACGACTGGTATATCGACGACCGCATGGATCCCGTGAAAGCCACGGAAGCCGCCTGTCGCTATCTGCGTGATCTCTACAGCATGTTTCACGATTGGGAACTGGCCCTGGCCGCCTACAACACCGGCCCCGGCAATGTGAAACGCGCCATCCGCAAGTCGGGCTACAAAAGAACATTCTGGGAGATCTATCCGAACCTTCCCCGCGAAACACGTTCGTATGTGCCGCAGTTTGTGGCCATCGTCTATGCCATGAATCACCTGGACGAGCACAACTTCTTCGACGAAGGAGAAGAGATGCTGCCCAAATATGACACGGTGGAAGTGACCAAGTTTCTTCACTTCGAAACATTTGCCAGCCTCACCGGCACATGCCTGGAAGATCTTCAACGACTCAACCCTTCTATTCAACGCAATGCCATTCCCGAAACCAGCAAGACCTACACCCTGTATGTTCCGCTGAATTCGAAAGAAAAATTATTGACAAACCGCTACGCCATTCTTGACTCGGCTTCGAAAGTGGGCAAGAAAGACCTGGAAGTGCTGGCCAAAAACACAGAAGGCTCCACCTATGGACGCGACCGTGTGAACTACAAAGTGCGCAACGGCGACGTGCTCGGTTCTATCGCGCTCCGTCACGGCGTGAAAGTGGCCGACCTGCGCAAGTGGAACAACCTGCACAACAACAACATTCGGGCGGGCCAGCGCCTAAACATCTGGTTGCGCCAACCTCCTTCGTCAAGCACGTCGGCCATCGCTTCGGCGCGCACCACAAAAACACCTGTGGCGCCCGTAACCATCCCCGGCTCCAAGACCTATGTGGTTCAACCCGGCGACACCTTGTGGGACATCTCCAAAAAATTTGAAGGCCTCACCGTCGAAAAAATCAAAAGCCTCAACAACCTGAACAATAGTCAGCTGAAGGCCGGCCAGAAACTGATTATCGGGATTTAAGTTGACTGTTGAATGCGGGGGTTAGCCGACAGGCTTCACCACGTCGTATTCTTGGAAGGATGATCGCGCCGCAGAAAAACGCGGAAGGTGGTTCCCTCGCCCACAACGCTCTCCACTTCAATTTTTCCGCTCACGGCAGCCACCTGGGTTTTCACCAGATACAAGCCCATGCCTTTGCCCTCCACGTGGTGGTGAAAGCGCTTGTAGAGATTAAATAGTTTATCCTGATACTTCCCGAGATCAATGCCCAACCCGTTGTCGCGCACGGCGATGACAACATAGTCGTCGTCTTCGCGACTGCGCACGTCGATGACCGGTGCTCGTTTGGGGTCGCGATATTTGATGGCATTGCTGAGCAGGTTGTAGAAAATACTTTCGAGATAGGGCGGCAAGGAGTGCACCGTTTGCGCCAACGAAAAATCGGTGGTGACGGTGGCATGGGTTTGTTTGATTTCTTCTTCGAGCGACTGCATCACTTTTTCGAACAACACGCGCAGGTTCACATCGGCCAGAATTTGCGTATTCATTTTCTGCACGCCCAGAATCACCGTCAGGTCTTTGATGACCTGATCAAGATCGTAGGTTGAGCGCACCATCAGTTTCACCACCTCCGCTACTTCCTGATCATCTTTCGCAAAATTCAGCACTTCCGAAAGGCCCACCAGCCGGGCCATGGGCGCACGCAGGTTGTGCGAAATGATGAAGGCAAATTGTTCAAGGCGACTGTTGTGCTCGATCAATTCGAGGTTGGCTTGCTTGAGGTCTTGCGTTTGGCGTGTCACCTCCAGCACCAGCTCGCGGTTGTGCCGTTGGATGAGCTCATTTTTTTCTTCGATGGTGCGATTGGCCAGCTGCACTTTATTGTGTTGCTCAGCCAGCACGTTGCGTTGCCGCTCAATCTCCTGTTGTTGCAACTGCAGCTGTTCGTTGTGCGAAACGATCTCTTCGTTTTGCGCACTGATCTCTTCGTTTTGGGTGAGTATTTCTACGGTGCGTTGGTGCACGGTGCGTTCGAGCAATGCGTTTTGTTCGAGCAGCATGGTGGCGCGCGTCATCTCCGATTTTCGAAGCTGCTCCGCCACCATAATAGATCGATTTGCCTGATAGGCCGTGTAGGCCAGCAACGGAACGGTGAACAAAAAAAGCAAGAGCTGCAACAGGTAGATGTTCTTGAGCGCACGCTCATAACGCCCTTGCGCCTGGCGCGAAATGTTGTCTTCAAATCCGTCGATGCGATCATTGAACGCTTTGCATTGTTTCCACACGGGAAAGCCGGGGTCGATGTTGAGCAGTTCGGAAAATTTGTTAAGTTGGCCGCGTTGCAAATATTTCATCATCACGCCGGTCACGTCAACATATTTGTGCACGCTGTCTTTCAGAACATACAGTTCGTTGAGGTTGTAGTGTTGTGCGGCAAGAGCTTTTTCCAATCCATTGAACGCGTTGTTCATGTCGGCGATGGCGGTGTCGCGGGCGTCGAGAAAGCTGGCTTTTTCCACGATGGCATAGCTGCGCACAGCCATGTCGAGAAGGTGAAGTGCGCGAATCACTTCACTGGCATTTACCTTGATGCGCTCGGCTTCTTCCTGCTGTTGTTTGTTGAAGGTGATGACCTGGTTATTGCGATAGATGAGAAGCATGTTTATGAGCATGAGCAACGCCACCAGGAAGACCACTGCATAGAGAACATAGCCTTTTAGCCAGGATACTGCCGCCATAAAACCAATTTAAAACCAAGCGTATGGTCCGATTAAGATCAGCATAAAATAGAACACCATCACTATGCCGGTTTCATCTTTGTAAAAAAAATTTAGAGATTGTTGTTGGCATTTTAATACGGATCCGGTTACATTTTTCGCTGTTGCCGCAAACCCATTTATAAAACCAATGTTGCTTAAGGGCATTGGTAAAAAAATCTACCAAACCAATACCGCAACATAAATCTGCAATCTTTTGCCGCCGGTTGTTATCTTTGGCCCTTTAACTTTAGCATAACACTCAATGTCAATCAAGATCAGAAAGCAGGACGCCCTGAATTTTCACATGCAGGGTCAGCCGGGAAAGATTGAAGTCGTGCCCACAAAATCGCTCAGCACGCAGCTGGACCTTGCGCTAGCCTACTCGCCGGGGGTGGCGGTGCCGTGCCTCGAAATTGCGGCCAACAAAGAAGATGTTTATAAATACACAGCAAAAGGAAATCTGGTAGCCGTGATCTCCAACGGCACCGCGGTGCTGGGCCTGGGCAACATCGGACCCGAAGCCTCCAAGCCTGTGATGGAAGGCAAGGGCGTATTGTTCAAAAAGTTCGCCGGCATCGATGTGTTCGACATCGAGATCGACGAAGAAGATCCCGATTCCTTTATCAAAATTGTGAAGTCGCTGGAGCCTACGTTTGGCGGCATCAACCTCGAAGACATTAAAGCACCGGAGTGTTTCAAAATCGAAACCGAATTGCGCGAGAAGATGAACATCCCCGTGATGCACGATGACCAGCACGGCACGGCCATCATCTCGGCAGCCGCGTTGCTTAACGCACTGGAAATTGTGGGCAAGAAAATGGAAGACATCTCCATCGTGGTGAACGGTGCCGGTGCGGCCGCTGTGAGTTGCACAAAACTCTACATCGCGTTGGGTGCCAAGAAAGAAAACATCATCATGTGCGACAGCAAGGGCGTGCTGAACACCTCGCGCACCAACCTGGACGACATCAAAAAACAATTTGTCACCACCAAAAAAATTGACTCACTGCAGGAGGCCATGAAAGGCGCCGATGTGTTTGTAGGGTTGTCGGTAGCCGACGCCATCACACCCGACGACCTGAACGCTATGGCGAAAGATCCAATCGTGTTTGCCCTGGCCAACCCCGATCCGGAGATCAACTATGAGCTGGCCATGAAAACCCGTCACGACATCATTATGGCGACGGGTCGTTCCGATCACCCTAACCAGGTGAACAACGTGCTGGGTTTCCCTTACATTTTCCGCGGCGCCCTCGATGTGCGGGCAACCGAAATCAACGAGGCCATGAAACTTGCCGCCGTGCATGCACTGGCAACGCTGGCCAAAGAACCGGTGCCCGACATGGTGGTGAAAGCCTATGGCGCCGACCAGATTCGCTTCGGTCGCGACTACCTCATTCCCAAACCGCTCGACACACGGTTGATCACCACCGTGTCGCCCGCAGTGGCAAAAGCCGCGATGGATTCGGGCATCGCCAAGAATGCCATCACCGACTGGGGAGCTTATTACAACGATTTGCAAAAACGCATCGGCATCGACCAGAAGCTGATCTCGCGTGTGATTGACCGCGCCAAAAAGCAACCAAAGCGCGTGGTGTTCACCGAAGCAACCCATCCCAAAATATTGAAGGCGGCGCAGATCCTCAAAGACGAAGGCATCGCACATCCTATTTTGCTGGGTAACAAAACTGAAATTCAACGCCTCATCGAAGAACACAAGCTCGACCTGAACGACTGCCCTGTTTATTATCCCCGCGAGGAAGAAGAAATGGTGAAGCGTTATGCCGCCGAGTTTTACAAAAAGCGTCAACGCAAAGGCCTCAACTACACCGACTGCGAGCGCCTGATGCGCGAGCGAAACTATTTCGCCGCCATGATGGTGGAGCACGGCGATGCCGACGCCCTGGTGAGCGGTCTCACAAAGGACTATCCGAAAACCATATTGCCATCGCTGCAAATTATTGGCACGGCCGAAGGCGTGAACCGCGTGGCGGGCATGTACATCATGTTTACGAAACGCGGCACATTCTTCTTTGCCGACACCACCGTGAACGTTGACCCCAACGCCCAACAACTCGCCGAGATCATCGAGCTGACGGCACACGGCGTGAAGTTCTTCGACATGGAACCACGCGTGGCCATGCTATCCTATTCAAACTTTGGAAGCTCGAAAGGCGAAGTGCCCGAAAAGGCAAGAGAAGCCGTGCGCCTCGCGAAGCTCAAAAATCCCGACCTCGTGGTGGAAGGCGACATGCAAGCCAACGTGGCCCTGAACACCGGCCTGCAGCAGGAAACATTTCCGTTCAGCGCGTTGGCCAATGAAGGTGCCAACACGCTTATATTCCCCAACCTGGCTTCAGGCAACATCGCCTACAAGTTGCTGATGGAAATTGGCGGCGCCGAAACCATCGGCCCCATTCTGCTGGGCATGAAGAAACCTGTGCACGTGTTGCAATTGGGAAGTTCGATTCGTGAAATTGTGAACATGGCGGCCATTGCCGTGGTGGATGCACAGCTGCACGAACAGAACAAACACTTATAGAAATTTCCGGACGGCTCACAGGTTGAGCATTACGAAACATAGCGGCGCGACAACAACGGCGTGATGCATTTTCGCAGCATCACGTGTCCGGGGTTTTTCGCGCCGTTTGTGTTTTGCGCGGAGATAGCATTCTATTCCTACCGGATTTGTGTGCTTCTTGTCTGCCGGGAGCACCTATTATTTATTCTTTCGATTAACTTAGCGGTCAAAAAAAATGATCGCTTTCCTCAAAGGCAGACTTGTGCACAAGGACCCGACCCACGTGATCATGGACGTGAACGGTGTGGGCTACCTGCTGCACATCTCCCTTCAGACGTTTTCCGAAATCAAAGACCAGGAGAATATCATGTTGCACACGCACCTCAACATACGCGAGGATGCGCATGTGTTGTTTGGATTCAGCAGCGAAACCGAGAAGAAACTTTTTCAGCAACTGGTGTCGGTGAGTGGTGTGGGGCCGAGCACGGCCATTGTCATGTTGTCGTATATGAACAGTTCGGAGTTGAAGACGGCCATTGTGCGCGAAGATGCCGCTGCCCTGCAGGCCATCAAAGGCATTGGCGGCAAAACTGCGCTGCGGGTCATCATTGAATTGAAAGACAAACTGAAGAAAGAAAGCTGGGAAGAAACACAGCCGTCTATTTCAATGGGGCCTCACAATACCCTGCGGAAGGAGGCGTTATCAGCTTTGCTCACACTCGGCCTGCCTAAGGCGGCGGCAGAGAAAAGTGTAGATACCGTCCTGAAAAAATCAGGAAATACCATTACCTTAGAAGATTTAGTTAAGCAGGCCCTAAAAAACGCATAGTACGTTTGACTGTCTCTACTCGGAAGCATCAGGTTGCTCTTACGCTTGGCCGGTTGTTTGTAGCATGGCTGAGTTTTTTGCTCGTTTCTCATATGGGATTCGGCCAGGTCAGGCCTACGCGCCAAAACCCTGCCGACACTACCAAAAGAGATGCCTACACCCCTAGCCGTCGCCCGACTTATCGGGCCACAGACCGCTATGGCGATCCATTTTCAAATACCACCACCGCGTCGCCCCTCTACCTGAAGGATCCCAACCAGATGAAACTGGATGTGGACATCGACACGGCCATGAACTATACCATCTACGAAAAGATCGGTGACCTCAACTACCGGCCCGCGTCGAGCATGTCGTTCTCGGAGTTCAAGCAATATCAGGACCGCCAGATTCTCAAAAGCTATTGGAAGGGACGCGCCCGCGCCCAGGATGGCGAGAGCGCCGTGAGTGGCCGCAGCCTCATCCCCAAAATATTTATCAGCCCCGTGCTCGACCGCATCTTCGGCGGAAGCTACGTAGAGCTTGTGCCCCGCGGCTTTGTGACCCTTGACTTAGGCGCCGCGTTTCAACGCCTCAACAACCCCAACATTCCCATACGCCAGCAACGCAACGGCGGGTTTGAATTCGACCAGCAAATCAACATGAGTGTGGTGGGCAAAGTGGGCGAGAAGCTGGCCGTGACCGCCAACTTCGACAACAACAACTCGTTCGACTTTCAGAACAACATGAAGGTGGAGTATACCGGCTTCAAGGAAGACATCCTGCAAAAGCTGGAAATCGGAAACGTGAGCCTCCCCCTGAACAACACGCTCATTCAGGGCGCCCAAAACCTGTTTGGTATCAAAGCCAAAATGCAGTTTGGAAAACTCGACGTGACCGCCATCGCCACCACGCAACGCGGCAAGACAGCATCCATCAACCTGGGCGGCAACAACAACAGCGGACAGGGCCGGCCGTTTGAGTTCATTGCCTCCAACTACGACGAGAACCGCCACTTTTTCCTCGGACAATTTTTCCGCGACAACTACGAAGCCTGGGTCAGCAATCCGCCGCAGATTATCTCGGGCGTGAACATTACCCGCGTGGAAGTATACATCCTGAACCGGAACAACGACACGCAGACCCTGCGCAACGTGATGGCCTTTATGGACTTGGCAGAGCCCACGCGAATTTATAACTCGCAAGTGACGCCCACCAGTGTGCGTGCAAACGACAACAAAGCAAACATTCTGTTCGACCGGGTTAAAGGATTGCAACGCGATGCAGATGGCATCATTGATGCCGTGTCGGGTGCGGGTGGTCCTTTCACAAGCATGGTGAACGGCACCGACTACGAAAAAATTACCGGCGCCCGCAAGCTTTCCCCTACCGAATTCACCTTTCACCAACAGTTGGGCTATATCACGCTGACCCGCAAGCTTCAAAACGACGAAGCGCTTGCCGTGGCCTATGAGTACACCTACAACGGCCGCGCCTATCGCGTCGGCGAACTTTCGGATGACTATGCCAGCTTGAAAGACAACGAAGTGGTGTTCCTGAAACTGCTCCGTCCACGCAAAGTGGCCGTGCGCGACAACAACAAGAACATCTTGCCTACGTGGGATCTGATGATGAAGAACATCTACAACCTCAACGTGACGCAACTCGTGCGCGAAGGCTTCCAGCTGCGCGTCATCTATCGCGACGACAAAAGCGGTATCGACAACCCCCAACTGCAGGAGGGCACACGTGTGCGCACGCGACAGCTTGTGGAAGTTCTCGGCCTCGACAAACTCAACCCGGTGAACGACCCGCAGAAAGACGGGAACTTCGACTACATTGAAGGGGTCACTATCAATTCCACCACGGGGATGATCATTTTCCCGTTCCTGCATCCGTTCAGTAAAGGTCTGCGCGAAGCCTTCCGGGGTGAAAGCAACGAAAGTTATCTCATTCAGAAATACGCATTCGACACCCTCTATCACACCACAAAAGCAGACGCCGAACTGTTTGCCACCAAAAACAAATTCTACCTGAAGGGTCTTTACAGCGCCGGGTCATCGAAAGAAATTCTGATTCCCGGCTTCGGGGTGTCGCAAGGATCGGTAAAGCTATACGCCGGCGGCATTCCGCTGAATGAAGGAACGGACTATGTGGTGGACTATACGTTTGGCAAAGTCACCATCCTCAACGAATCTATTCTCAGCTCCGGAAAAAACATCGAAGTGAAGTATGAGCAGTCGGACCCGTTTGCGTTTCAAACACGAAGCTTGCTTGGTTCCCGTTTCGACTATCACCTCACGGACGACATAAACCTGGGATCGACTTTCCTGTATTACAACGAGCGGCCCCTCATCAGCCGCAACCAGATTGGAACAGAGCCTGCGCGAAACATGCAGTACGGAGTCGATTTCAATGTGAACAAAAAAAGCCGCATGCTCACCAAGATGGTGGATGCCTTGCCGTTTTTGCAAACCAAGGAACAATCGACCGTGACCATGACGGGTGAGTTTGCCCAGTTATTGCCGGGCACCTCGAATGTTATCGACGGCGAAGGCACAGCCTACATCGATGACTTTGAGAACACGGCAACGCCCTACTCACTCATGGCGCCTGCCGGATGGAAACTCTCGTCTGTACCCAAGTCCGACGACTGGGCCTATGATCCCAGCAACGGTCAGCCTAACATGATTGAAGCCGGTTTCAAGCGCGCCAAGATTGCATGGTATCAAGTGGACAATCAGCTCTATCGCGATGTCGGACAGTTTAAACCAAAAAACATTACCGACAACGACCTCAAGAACCACTATGTGCGCCCGGTGGGTCCGAAAGAAATATTCCCACTGCGTCAGCTTCCGCAGGGCATTTTCTATGAACAGATTTTTGATGTCGCCTACTACCCCCGCGAACGTGGCCCCTACAACTACAATCCGCTTCAAACATCCGAAGGTTTTCTGAACACTCCCGAAAGCAATTGGGGAGCCATTACCAATGCCATTCGCACGGAGGTGGATTTTGATAAAGCTAACATCGAGTATGTAGAATTCTGGCTGCTCGATCCGTTCATCAATTCTCAATACGGATATATCGACGACGGTATCACCGCCACGCCGCAGCCCAACAGAACCGGGGGCAAGCTTGTGTTTCAATTGGGAAGCATTTCGGAAGACGTGGCCCGCGACTCCAAGCATGCTTTCGAAAATGGATTGCCCCGCGACGGCAACCCGAATGCCGGCGGTGCGTCACAAAATGCCTGGGGCTATGTAACAACCCAACAATACCTCACCAACGCGTTCGACAACGATGCGTCTGCCCGTGCCTTCCAGGATGTGGGGTTGGATGGTATGTCAACAGCGACAGAGGCAACGTTCTTCCAGGACTACATCAACCAACTGAGTGGCGCGGCGCGCGACAAAGCGATACAAGATCCCTCGGCCGATAACTTTAAATATTTCCTGGGCTCCGACCTTGACGACGCCAACGCACAAATCCTGGAGCGTTACAAAAACATCAACGGTCAGGACGGCAACTCGCCCGTCATCACCGGTGCCGACGCTGTGACGCCCTCGGGCAGTACCATTCCAGACAACGAAGATCTCAACGCCGACAACACGCTGAGCGAATTGGAAGAGTACTATCAGTATGACATGGATTTGAAGCCGGGCGGATTGGGCATCGGAAAAGAATACATCGTGGATGCGATACAGACCGATCCTGCCACGTCACAAAATTCGCCTGAACGTGTTACCTGGTATTTGTTCAGAATTCCGGTGCGTCA
Organism: Chryseolinea lacunae; assembly: GCF_016735595.1. GTDB lineage: Bacteria > Bacteroidota > Bacteroidia > Cytophagales > Cyclobacteriaceae > Chryseolinea > Chryseolinea lacunae. The sequence goes on along the minus strand of NZ_JAERRB010000004.1, from coordinate 244,734 downwards.
GTTTGAAGAAAAATTCGGGAACATCGATGGGTTCAAGTCCATCAAGTATGCCCGCATGTTGCTGACCGGTTTCAAAGATCCGGTGGTGTTGCGTTTTGCCAACTTCCGCATGGTGGGCAGCCGTTGGAGAAGATATACCGACAACCTTTTGGAGGGCGATCTGAAGCCCGACCCTGAGCTTGATCCCAACAACTTCACCGTGAACGTGGTGAACCTGGAAGAGAATGCCGCCGCGTCCGAAAACAAATCGGGCTACGTTATTCCTCCCGGTGTGGTGCGCGACCGCGACAACACATCGTCGGTGCCACGCCAGCTCAACGAACAATCGGTGCAGGTATGTGTGGAAGGATTGAACGACGGCGACTCGCGCGCCATTTATAAAAACGCCTCGGTAGACTTGTTCAACTATGGCCGTGTGAAAATGTATTTCCACGCCAACAGCACCGCCAACGACGGCGACCTCCATGCTTTCCTCCGCATGGGAACAGACTTCGATCAGAACTACTACGAAATTGAAATTCCCCTGAAGATCACGCGCCCCGTAGAGTCGACCGACCCGAACGAGATCTGGCCTTCCGAAAATGATATAGACATTGCGTTGGATGAACTCTATGCGCTGAAAGCACAACGCGATCGCGAAGGGTTTCCGTTGACAGAACTCTTTCCACGCGAAGGACCAAAACAAGTAGACCGACATCTCATCCGTATTTTTGGGCGACCTGATCTGAGCAGCGTGCAGGTGTTGATGATTGGTATTCGCAACCCCAAAACTGCCGACCGCAAAACATTGTCGGCCTGTATCTGGGCCAACGAACTGCGCGTGACCGACTTCAACCGAACGCCGGGCTGGGCCGTGAGTTCCACCATCAGCGCCAAGCTGGCCGACTTCGCCACGGTGACGGGAGCGTTCCGCCACACCACCTTTGGCTTCGGCAACGTGAGCTCCAAAATTTTTGAACGCACCCGCGACGAAACCACATCATACGACGTATCGGCCAACGTGAATGTTGACAAACTGCTGCCCGGAAACACGGGCATCAAAATTCCCATGTTCGCCAGTTTCCAGAACACCACGATCAATCCCAACTATGATCCGGCCAACCCAGACATGAAGATTGACGCGGCACTGAAATCGTTTAACACCGACGACGAGCGAAACGCCTATCTCAAACTTATTCGCGACCAGGAAACACGACGAAGTTTGAACTTTATCAACGTGCGAAAGGTGAAGACCCGGGCAGATGCACCGATACGGCTATGGGATATCGAGAACTTTGCGTTCAGCTATTCCTATAGCGAAGCGATGCGTTCCAATTTCACTATCAAAGAGTCTGTTCAAAAGCAATACAAAGGATCGATTGCCTACACGTTTTCGCCCAAGAACACGGGCATCGAGCCGTTCAAAAATTCGACAGGGTTGAACTCGCCGTGGCTGAAGGTTGTGAAAGATTTTAACTTCAGCCTCATGCCCAGCAGCATCGGCGTGCGTCTTGACCTGGACCGGTCGTTTGGGAAAAATGTGTATCGCAACGACGGTTTTGTGTCGGCACCCAACTACCTGAAGTATTTCACCTTCAACCGGCAGTATAACGTGCGCTGGAACCTGTCGAAGAATTTGTCGTTCGACTACAACTCGCGTATGAATGCCATCATCGACGAACCCGATGGCGAAGGCGATTCGGTGCGCGCGGAGATCAAAAAGAACCTGAAGAAACTGGGCCGGGCCAAACTGTTCGACCAGAGCCTCACGGCGAACTATACGGTGCCGCTCGACAAGATCCCGGCAACGGATTGGCTGGGTGCCGACTATCGCTACAACGTGAGCTTTAACTGGCGCGCCGGCCCACGCAACGACCCCGACCTTCCCAGTCCCGTTGTTGGTCAGCCCGATATTGTTGTGGGTCTTCCCGATTCTCTCGATTTCAAGAATACGATCCAAAACCAGCGCGAGCAAAATTTCACGGGTCGTATCGACATGATCAAGCTGTATAACAAAATCAAGTTCCTGAAAGAACTGAATGCAGCCCCCAAGGTGAGCACGCGCACCAATCCCAAAGTTCCTCCCAAGCCATCGAAGGCCGACACCGTGAAGCAAAAGACTATGCCGGGCCTTGCAAAAGGTTTTTTCCGTTTGCTCATGTCGTTGCGCTCCATCAATGGAACCTACACACTTTCTGAGGGGACAATCTTGCCGGGCTTCCTGCAAACACCCAAATATTTTGGTATGGACCAGGATTGGAACGCACCGGGCTGGGGCTTCATTCTCGGTAGCCAGGATCCCAACATCCGCTTCAAGGCCGCCAACAACGGATGGCTTACAGACAAGAAGAGTTTGACGATGCCGTTCACACAACAGAAAAATCAGAGCATCAACCTGCGCGCCAACATCGAGCCATCGCCCGATTTGAAAATACAAGTTGACTTCAAGAAAGAAACGACCAACAGTTTCCAATCCATCTTCCGGAAAGACAGCACCGGCGGTTATTCTGATTTGAACCCGAGCCGCGGCGGAAGTTATCGCATATCGTTCAACACCATTCGCACGGCGTTCAACAAGAGCAACGGCGGTGTGGAGTCGGAAGTGTTCCATCAATTCGAACAAAACCTGGCCGAGATCAAGGATCGTTTCCGTCAATTCAGCGGCGCCGAGTTCGACTCCACGTCACAGGATGTGGTGATCCCCGCGTTCATTGCCGCCTACTCGGGCAAGGATGCAAAGACCATCAGTTTGTCGCCGTTCCCGAAAATTCCGATGCCCAACTGGCGCATCGACTACACGGGCCTCAACAAAATCAACTTCTTCAAAAACGCATTTCAGTCCATCACCATCTCGCATGGCTATCAGTCAAGCTACTCAGTGATGAACTACTCCAACTCTTTGGAGTTTAACGATCCCGGAAAGCTGGTGCTTAATCAACCCATTGAAGACTATAACCGCACCTATTTTGGTTCGAAGAATTCGGAGGGAAACTACACGCCGGTGTATGTCATTAGCCAGGTGCTCATCTCCGAACAATTCGCCCCGCTGTTTGGGGTGAACGTGCGCACAAAGAGTCGGGTCACGGCCAACTTCCAGTATAAAACCAAACGCGATTTGTCGCTCACCATATCCAATGCACAAATCACTGAGCTGGTCAGCAAAGACATCTCGTTCGAATTGGGCTTCACCAAAAACAACATGAAGCTGCCCTTCAAATCGGAAGGTCGCCTCATTGTGCTGAAAAACGACGTGACCTTCAGGTTGAACGCCACCGTTTCGGATTCAAAAACGATACAACGCAAAGTGGACGAGCTTAACGTGGTGACCAACGGCAACATCAACATTCAGCTTCGCCCCAACATCAGCTATGTGGTGAACCAGAAGTTGAATGTGCAGGCCTATTTCGAACGCACCATCAACGAGCCGCAAGTGTCTAATTCCTATCGGCGGGCCACCACAAGGTTTGGGGTGCAGATCCGGTTCAGCCTGGCGCAATAGCCAGCCCGGGACTTTTCCGGGGATAAATGCCCAACCAGAACCAGCGTTTCTTTCGTTCCGAACAGCCCTGTCATTTCCCAATCTTCCAATTTTCACCTATTTTTGGCACCTAAAATCCACGCAAACCATGAATATTCCTGATTCACTGAAGTACACCAAAGACCACGAATGGGTTAAAATTGAAGGAAATACCGCCACGGTGGGCATCACCGATTTTGCTCAAGGCGAGTTGGGTGACATTGTGTATGTCGACATCACTTCGGTGGGCCAGGAAATTGCCGAACACGAAATTTTCGGAACGGTGGAAGCGGTGAAAACTGTTTCCGACCTCTACATGCCCGTGAGCGGCAAAGTGATCGAACTGAACCCCGCCCTGGATGCTGCCCCTGAAAAGGTGAACGAAGATCCTTATGGCGAAGGATGGATGATTAAAATTGAAGTGAAAAGTGGCGTCGAAGGTTTGCTGAGCGCAGCACAATACAAGGAACTTATCGGCAAGTAAGGAGCGTTTGAAGGAAGGACTTTTCAAGGGTCCTTCCGGTTTTTAATATTCCATCATGATCGAGCTTCCCGTCATTTCTGCAGAACAAACCCGCAAGCGCAAGCCGGACTGGCTTCGCGTGAAATTGCCTGTTGGCCCCGACTACGCCCGTGTGCGCAAGCTGGTAGACAACTACAAACTGCACACCATCTGCGAAAGCGGCAATTGCCCCAACATGGGCGAATGCTGGGGAGCGGGCACGGCCACGTTCATGATTCTGGGAAATGTGTGCACCCGCAGCTGCACGTTTTGCGCCGTGGCCACGGGCCGGCCAAACGAATACGACGCAGAAGAACCCAAGCGTGTGGCCGAAGCCATCAAGCTGATGCAGGTGAAACACGCCGTGATCACGTCTGTGAATCGCGACGAACTGAAAGACCGCGGTGCCGAAATCTGGTATCAAACCGTGGCCGAAACCAAAAAGATCAGTCCCGAAACCACTATCGAAACCCTGATTCCCGACACCAAAGGAAACTGGGAAGCCTTGTATCGCATGATTGAAGGCGGCCAGGAAGTGGTGTCGCACAATATGGAAACTGTGGGGCGGCTCTATCGCATGGTGCGGCCGCAAGCCAAATACGAAAGAAGTCTCGAACAGATCAAACGCATCCGCGAAGCCGGCATGCGCACCAAGTCGGGCATCATGCTCGGACTGGGCGAAACCAAAGAAGAAGTTTTCAAAGCCATGGACGACCTGGTGGAAAACGGCCTTCTCATCCTCACCCTGGGCCAATACCTGCAACCCACCAAAATGCACCTCGAGGTGGCCGAGTTCATTCATCCCGACATGTTCGAGATGTATAAAGAAGAAGGATTGAAACGCGGCCTGCGCTATGTGGAGTCGGGACCGTTGGTTCGCTCATCCTACCACGCCGAGCGTCACGTGAACGTGCCCCTGTAAAAAAACGGCATCGAATTTTTTGAGGGCATAATTTTCTGATCAGGGTAACAATCCGAAATATTATTTCGGGATTTGGGAACTCTTTGCGTCAAAGCCTTTCCCGGTGTTCAGTTTTCTTTTTACTTTTGCAAAACTCCTTACTTACCCCACTGTGCTTCGAAAGTTCTTCCCACGCGACAAGAATTACGTCTTAGAAGAGGTACAGCTTTCCCTGGAAAAATCGCTCCTGAATTATTTGGTCGACTTTGTGAAGGTGGAATACCTCCTCCGTTGCAACCCGCTGGGCCTGAAAGACGACACCTCGCAAAAAATTCAATCGCATAAGGCGGCCCAATACGAACACCTGCACGAGTTCTACCTGAACCTGGCCGGCTTGTTCCGTTTCAAATATTACAGCGACAACCAACTGGAGTTTTTGTTCGATGGCAACGACGACGCAAGAAAATACACGGAAGAATGGACAGCCATGTTCAAGCGTTGGGTGAAAGAATTTTGCAAGCACGACAATTTTACCCGTGCCGTGCTGGAGCTCACCGTGTTTTATCCCGAAGACTACACGCCTCAGATGGCCGGCATGCGGTTGAGCATTTTCATCACCAAATTCTTTGAGGTGAAAATCGATCCCCACAAAGGGATCATCAAGAAAAGCGTCGCTTAGATTCCCTTAAACAATTCGATTTCCTGCAAGTATTTGGGCACCGTCACATTCCAGTGCAAGGTGTCGCGAATGGCCTGGGCATATTGTTCCTGTGCTTCTCCTTCGCCGTGCACGCATAGCGTGAGCTTTGGCTTTTCGGTGAAGCCACGCATCCATGTGAAAAGCTCAGCCCGGTCGGCATGGCCCGACATGGACGAAATGTGTTCGATCTTGCATCGTACGGGAACGTCTTCACCAAAAATGCGTATAGTTTGTGCGTTGTCTTGCAGATTGCGACCCCGTGTGCCTTCGGCCTGATAGCCGGCAATGAGGAATGTGTCTTGCGGGTTGCGCAGCCGGTTAAACATATGGTGCAGAATGCGGCCACCGGTCATCATGCCGCTCGATGAAATGATGATGGCATTGCTTCTCAATTCATTGAGCGATTTCGAATGTTCGGGCGATTTCACAAACACCAGCATGTTGGTTTCCAACGCATGGGCCAGCTCGTCGCGCGACGATTCCACTTTGTGATAGTTCGGATGTTTATAGAACAGGTAGGTGGTTGAAATGGCCATCGGGCTGTCGATATACACCGGCACATCGGGAATCTTGTCGTCCTTCATGAGCTTGCGGAAATAATAAAGCAAACCTTGTGTGCGCCCCACGGCAAACGCGGGAATGATCAGCACACCGCCGCGCGCAAAGGCTTCGTTCACCACGCGCGTCAGTTCCACTTCGGGGTCTTCGTAGGGACTGTCTTTTGTTCCATAGGTCGATTCAACAAACAACACATCGGCCTGTGCGATCGATTCGGGCGGACGCAACATGGCCTGTTGATAGCGGCCGAGGTCACCGGAGAAAACGATCTTTTTGGTTTGCGTATCGCCTTGTATAAATATCTCCGTGATGGCCGAACCCAACAAATGACCCGCGTCCTGATAGACAACTTCCACGCGATCGTGAATTCTGAATTTTTGTTTGTAGTCGAATGTCTTGAAGAGCGTGAAGGTTTTTTTGGCATCGTCCTCGTCATACAGACCTGTGGGTTCGGCATGTTTAGAGTAGCCCTTCTTGCGGGCATAGTTGGCTTCTTCGTGTTGCAGCCTGGCCGAATCGAGCAACATGATCTGCATCAGATCAGCTGTGGGAGGCGTGCAATAGATGGGGCCGTCGTAGCCATCCTTCACCAGCTTCGGGAGATAGCCCGTGTGATCGATGTGTGCGTGACTAATCACCACGGCGTGAATTTTTTTCGGATCCACGGGAAAATGATCCCAGTTGCGCAGTCGCAGTTCCTTTAACCCCTGAAACAATCCACAGTCAAGCAGAATATAGGTTCCCCCGATGTCGATGAGGTGACGCGAGCCGGTAACGCTTTTCGCTCCTCCTAAAAATTTAGCCTTTACATCCATGCTGAAAGATAAAGGAATGGGAAGATAAATGTGTTACCGGCGCTGCACGAAATCTGTAAAGTTGCGCGGTGCTATTTCTGTTATGTCGACCTGCTCCACAGTTGCACGTGGCGGCCCCTGCCTGCACCACAACGCCAGCGCATCAACGGCCTGCTCCTCGCCCTCCGCCTCAACATACACACTGCCGTCGGCCTCGTTGCGCACAAAGCCGTTCACGCCCAGCGTCCGGGCCTGCTGTTCGGTGGAGGCACGATAGAACACACCTTGCACTTTGCCGCGTATGCGAATGGCGATGTGTTTCATGTTAAAATTCTGCCCAGTAAAACGATCTTTATTCATATTCTTTCCCTGGTGTTTCAAAAATTAAACGAAGGGCTTATGGAAAAGCAAGCGAAATAGGAGTGCAATACCTTCCGTAAATGCAATTTACCAAACGCTTATGACTCGATAGCCAACGAATTTATTGAAATCTGGACCGCCTTTGAAAGGGATACTTATTTGCTTGAAATCTCAGGCAAAAAGTGCTAGGTTCGTCGTATAATAGTTGCTCAACAAAATGGATAGCAGAATTTTAGACTACCTGAAAGAGCCGATGGTGAAAAAGATTTTTCGGAAAATCTTAAGCTATCGCCTGTTGTCATTCTATCAGTTGCAAGAGATCGGGATTGAGACGACTGAAATCAAAATGATCCTGAGAGAACTGGAGCAAAGAGGCCTTATTCAAAGACAAGGTGCCCGCTATTCTGATTTCTCTATCATCGACAAATACTACCCTACAAAAGTAGGACTCGACGCCGAAAGGCAAGCAGAATTTGCAAGATGAGCGATGGTCATATCTCAATCATTTTTTCCCTCGTGTTGTCCCTTATTTTATCGTTGGCCAAGATAGCCCGTGATTCAAAGATCACCACGTTTCAAAGTTACTACACGTTCCACTTCGCGCTGTTCTTTTTCATTTTTTCCGTTGGCAACGTTGTGACCACGCTGGTCGCACAAAGCATAATCGAAAACAATATCTTAACAAAAGATCCAAATAGCATCGCGTTAAAAGGGCCGTTGTGGATTTGGTATACCTTCATAGGAGTCTTTGGTTTCGAATTCCTGATTCAAAAGATAAACGTAACATTTCTCGATCATGGGCTCCTATCTATCAACGACTGGATAAAGGATGCGAAAGCGAATGCTGTGGCTGCAACGCTGGAAAAAACAGCCGAAGGATTGGCGTCGGAAGAAATTAAACTTGCGCTTGAATTGCATCAACAGCTAGCGCATGATCATGGCAAACTCCACACCATTGTGCGTCACATCATTGGTGAGAAACTATACAGCAATGCACTACTGGAAATACAAGGACAGCCAAACATTAGCATTGAACTGGCGCTCGCAAACGTGGCTGCTTCTGTGGATAAACTCAAGGTAAGAGCTGTCCTTAAGTCAAAGCAGCAAAAAAAACCTGATTCCTCGACGTGAGAAATCAGGTTCTGCTTAGATCGTCTTATCCCTAAAAAATATAATCCGTACTCAAAAATGCCGACTCGCGATTGCGGATGATGGTGCTCATCATCTGTTTGTTTTCTTCTGTCGATTTTGTGGCTACGATGGTGCGAATGGAAAACACGCGCAAGGCGTCGGATACCGACAGTGTTCCTTCGGCTGAATCTTTGCGGCCGTTGAAGGGGAACGTGTCGGGGCCGCGTTGGCTTTGTGTGTTCAGGTTGATGCGGCCCACCTGGTTCACGAAGGCGTCCATGAGGTGAGCCACGCGTTTGGAGTCGTTGCCAAAAATGCTGACCTGCTGACCGAAGTTTGAATTCACCACATAGTCGATCACTTCCTGATCGTTTTCAAAAGGAACAATGGGAATGACCGGGCCGAATTGTTCTTCGGTGTAGAGTTTCATCTTGTCGTTTACCGGATATACCACGGCTGGGAAGAAGAATGAATGCAGGTGTTCGCCACCGCCATCGTTCACCACGGCACCGCCGTGTTTCCTGGCATCTTCCACCAGGCCATTCAGATATTCTACTTTTCCGGGTTCAGGAAGCGGTGTTAACGACACACCAGCATCCCACGGCATGCCCGGTTTGAGATCGCCCACGGCCTTGTTGAATTTTGCAATGAAGTCGGCAGCGATGCTTTTGTGCACAAACAAGATTTTCAAGGCCGTGCAACGTTGACCGTTGAACGAAAGTGATCCGGTGATGCACTCCGTCACCGCATTGGCGATGTCGGCATCGGGAAGTACCACGGCTGGATTTTTCGCATCCAATCCCAACACGGCCTTAAGGCGGTGCGATTTGGGGTGAAGTTTTTTCAATTCGTTAGCGCCTTTGTTGGTGCCGATGAATGCGAACACGTCGATGAGGCCCGTCTCCATGAGCGCACCCACCGTTTCGCGACCACGGCCGTAGATGATGTTGATAACTCCCGCAGGGAAGCTGTCGCGAAACGCTTCCAGCAACGGACGGATCAACAACACGCCGTACTTCGCAGGTTTGAACACCACGGTGTTGCCCATGATGAGCGCCGGAATAAGCGTAGAGAATGTTTCGTTAAGGGGATAGTTATAAGGCCCCATGCACAACGCCACGCCACAGGGCACGCGACGGATCTGCGCCGTGTAGCCCTGGTCTTCCACGAGTTTGGCTGCACTGCGGTCCATCTCTTTGTATACCTTGATGGTGTCGGCAATGTAGTCGCACGTGCGATCAAATTCTTTTTCAGAATCTTTCAGCGTTTTGCCGATTTCCCACATGAGAAGTTTCACCACCTCGGCGCGTTGCTTGCGCATGGCGGCCAGAAATTTTTCAACGTGCTCGATGCGTTCGGTCACGCTGCGGGTAGGCCAGAAGCCAACGCCCAGCGCGTAGGCTTTCACGGCGCCGTCGAGTGCTTCGAGGGCTTCCTTGGAGGTGAGCAACGGCGTGCTGCCGATGTTCTTGGCGACGATAGCATCGCCTTCCTTTACGTAAACCGGACTCAAAATCGGGTTGAGGCTGCCGGTCCAGGTTTTCAACTCGCCGTTGATGAGATACTCCCGTTGCTCGATGGGCTGGGCTATGCGATAGGCCTCGGGGATGGAGGACTCCGCAGGGAAAACATTTGCTAAGCGTTCGCTCATTATTTTACTGATTTGGGTTGTTTGTTTGCACGATGGTGATACCCGACGATGTGCCGACGCGCGTAGCCCCGGCGTTGATCATGGCTAACGCCTGCTCGCGGGTTTTAATTCCACCCGAGGCCTTGATTCCAACGGTGGGCGGCAATACTTTTTTCATGATGGTTATGTGTTCGGCCACAGCGCCCCGCGGCGCAAAGCCTGTGGATGTTTTCACAAAGTCTGCACCGGCATCGGCGCAAAGCTTGCACGCACGTTCCAGCTCTTCATCTGAAAGATACGCAGTCTCCACAATCACTTTCAACAGCTTTTGGTGGGCATGCGCCAGGTGACTGCATTTGGCCACTTCAATCTTTGTCCAGGGAAGGCCGGTTTTAAAGGAGGAGATGTTCCACACGAGATCGATTTCGTCGGCGCCGTTATCGATGGCGCGCTGCATTTCGTCCACTTTGGTTTCAGTCATGTTGTAGCCCAGCGGGAAGCCGGCCACGGTCACCAGAAGAATGTTGTCTTTGCCGATTTCGCGACGTGCCCGCTTCACCCAGAAGGGTGGCACGCAAATGCCCACAAAGCCAAACTGCCGCGCGTCGTCCACCAGTTGGTCGATATCGCGGATGGTGAGCGTGGGACTAAGGTTGGTGTGCTCGATGCAGGAAGCGAGGTTCATCTGCACAAGATACAGAAAAGTGCAGAAGGGAGCTGAACGGCGTGGCGTGCCCCGTTAGTGTCGGAGGCCGCACTCCTTGCAGTACTTCATCTTTCCGGGCTTGTGCTTTTTGGGTGGACGCTTGTGCCCGAAGTACATGGGGTTGGAATATTGAGGGTCGGCCATGGCGCGTTCCGACTTGCGCCGGGCTTTGGCCACCGCCTCCATGCGGTCGTAGTATTGACGCTCGTTGTCGTAGGTGGGGCCATTGGAGCGCGATCGTTTCCTTTTTGGCTCGCGCGGCATGGACTCTTCTTCCGTAGACGTTGGGTTGAGCGAGTTGGGTTGTTGCTGCTGGGGCACGCCGGACTGTTCGGAAGCATCGGCTTTCTTGCGTTTCTTTTTCGACGACTGGGCCATGGCCGCAGTGCCCAGAACTAAGAATACGATGATGAGGAGGTATCGCATAGGCGTGAATTCAAATATATTAACTATCCGGCTGTTTAAAAATTGCTCCCGGCCCGTGCAACGGTTTGAAATTGTCGTCCAACCCGAACCAAAGGTTGTTGAAATGAAACTGCCCCCGTTTTGATGCGGGGGCAGTTCAACCTAACCCTAAAAACCTAACTCCTTAACTAAACTTCAAACTTTAACTTATCAACCTTTTTCTTAACTGCTCTTGGCTTGCAACATGGTCTGTTGGCGACGGAAAGTCCACGGTGGCGTGGGATTTTCCTGTTTCCAGAGGCCTTTGCCTTTTTGCTGGGCCGATGTTCTATACGACTCCAGGTCGGGCACCGGGTTTTTCTCGGCAGTCCAGGCATAGCCTTGCTTGAGCAATTCGATGCGTGGATCTTCTTTGCCATTCACCAGCACTTCGGCCAGGTAGTTGCCCCAGCGGTCTTTGCCTGTGAACTTCACGGTGACCTCTTTCTTCAATACTATCTTTTCCAGAAAGCTTTTCGCCTTCTCGCCAAACTCCTGTTCCAACTCGGGGCTGTCTATGCCGGCCAGCATCACCTGGTGTGTTTGGTTGTCGTCGCCTGCAATGCTCAGGGTGTTGCCATCAATGACGGCGATCACTTTGCCCTTCACTTCGTCGCCGGCGAGCGCTGCGCTGCCGAACAAAAACGCGATCATGAAACTTCCGATTGTTGTTCTCATCGTAAACCTTTCACCATGGCGATTTCTATGCTCAAAATTAAGTCTGGATATCATTTCGTATTTGGTGCATCGCGGGGCTGTCTTTCGCATGTAAGTTTTTTTTGAAGCCTACCCGTCTCCCGTGTGCACGAGCGCAGTAATGCAAAAATTCTACCAGAAGTATAAACGTGCATTTCCGCCCTAAAAACGAAAGCAGCGCCGGTTTTTGGCGCTGCTTCGTTTCAATACGGGATCAAAAATATTTCAGAATGAGATCACTTGCAGTATTGGTCGATCTGGAACCGGGCCTTGGTGTCGCCATATTCCACCGCCTTGCGCCAGTCGAAGCAGGCTTTCACTTTGTCTTTCAACTGATAGTGGAAGTTGCCGCGTTGTTTGTAGTACTGTGCGTTTTTGGGTTCGATGCGAATGGCTTCGTCCATGTCGGAGATGCCCGCCCCATAGTCGTCCAGTTGCGATTTGCAGGTGGCGCGGTTGTAGAAGGCCAGGCCGTCGTTCGGGTTGTATTGAATCACTTTGTTGTAGTCGAGCATGGCGCCTTCGTAGTCTTCTAGTCCTTCTTTCACCAACGCACGGTTGAACAGGGCATCGGTGTTTTTTGGATCAAGGTCGATGGCTTTGTTTAACTCGGTCACAGCCGACTTGGTGTCTTCCAGGCCGATGTAGGCGCGGCCCTTGTTGAGGAACAGTGCCACAGTGTTTTCACCTGCTTTCTGGGCATTGTCGAAATCGCTCAATGCACCGCGAAATTCTTCTTCCTCCAATTGCATGAGGCCGCGTTTGTAAAACACTTCCTTGTCTTTCACACCCGACGCAATGAGTTTATCATAGTAGTCGCGGGCCGGTGGGAATTTCTTAAGATTATAGTAGGTGTTACCGAGTAGGCGATACAATTCCGGATCGGGTTTCTCGGTGAGTTTCTCCGCTTCGCGAAAATCTTTCACAGCCTCTTCATATTTCTTGGTATTGTAGTAGGCAAGGCCGCGATTCTCATACGCTTTGGTGTAGTCGGGTTTCTTGTCAATAGCACTTCCAAAGTCGGCTATCGACTCTGTGTATTTCTCCTGCTTGAAATAGGCTTTGCCGCGATTGTTAAACAGCACCGGATCTTTTAGTCCCAGGCCTATAGCTTTTGTATAATCTTCTGTGGCACCGGCCAGGTTGTTCACGCTAAACTTGGCATCGCCCCGATGAAAGAATGCCGACGCAAGCGTGGCCTCTTTTGCAATGGCGGCATCATAGTCCTTGATGGCCTCGTCAAAACTTTTCACATCATAGCGACAGAAGCCGCGCATGTCGTAGGCAATGGCTTCGGTGGTGCCTCCTGCAATGGCTTTGTCTAGGTCGGTGAATGCTCCTTTGTAGTCCTTCAGATTGAAGCGTGCTGCGCCGCGTTTGTATACCAGATTATTTTCCGTTACACCTTTTTCAATCGCCTTCGTGAAATCGGCGATCGCCTTTTCATATTCTTTTGATTCAAATAGTGAATACCCTCTCGCGGCATATACATAGTTTTCTTTGCTGCCGCCGTCGATGGCTTTGGTAAGATCGGGCACGGCACCAACATAATCTTTCGTGTAGTATTTAGAGATCCCCAGCGCAGCAAACTCTTCGCCAGCGGCTTCGCCACGGGTCACCACAATGGCAAGGTCTGCAATAACGCCGGCGTAGTCTTTCAATTGATAGCGCGCTGCGGCGCGGTTCTTCAATGCTTGTGTGTAGTCTTTCTTGAGCCCGAGGGCGCGATCAAAATCGGCGATCGATTCTTTGGGCAGGCCCGCGTTCAATTTTGCTTTGCCGCGATTGTTGTAGATCACTTCGTCGTTGGCGCCCAGCGTCACGGCCTGGTCGTAGGCTTCGATGGCGCCTTTGAAGTTGCTTTGTTTGAAACGGAGGTTGCCGAGTTGGTAGTAGAGTTCTTTGTTCTTGCTCCCCAGCGACATCGCCTTCTCCATGGCAGGCAACGCTTCTTTATCTTTTTGCACCACCATATACGACAAGCTCAAGGCTTCGTAGGCAGCGAGATCGGCCTTGCCTTTCACCACCGACTTCTCGAGGTCGGTCACCGCTGTAGTATATTCCTTTTGCTGATAGGCAGCTTTGCCACGTTTCAGATAGATATCATCTTCTTTTTCACCGGCAATTTCCGCGGCGTTCAGGGCTTCCGTTGCGCCTTTGAAATCGCCCGCATCGAAGCGGAGATAGCCGGCATAGAGCGAAACCTTGCCGTCTTTCACGCCGGCAGCCAGCGCTTTGTCGAGATAGGTGCGGGCAGCATCTTTTTTAGCAAGTGAATAATTAGCGAGGCCCAGCATTTTGAGCACGTCGGCCGACTCGCCTTCTGTGGCTTTTGCTTTCTCAAGATCGTCGGCGGCTCCGGCAAAATCTTTCAGGCCGAATTTGGCGGTGCCCCGGTTGAGCAAGGCTTTGCCATAGTTGGCGTTGCCCTGAATGGCCTTGTCGAAGTCGGCCACAGCGCCCGGCAAATCGTTCACGTTCATTTTCGCCTTGCCGCGGTTGTTGAACAACACCGGGTCGTTGGCGCCAGCCTTCACCGCGTTGTCGTAGTGTTTGATGGCTGTGGCAAAATCGTTCTTCATGAACTTGAGATCGCCAAGATTTTTAAATGCCTCGGCATCGGATGCCCCAAGGGCCACGGCCTTCTCCAGATCTTTGGTGGCGTTGTCCATGTCCTTCTGAACAAACTCTGCGTTGCCCTTGTAGAGATACGCTTCTTTAGTGGCAACCCCTGCAGTAATTGCCCGACCTAACGATTCGATGGCAGGTGCATATTCCTTGTTCTTATACTGACAGGCACCCAGCGCATAAAAAACATCTTTGTCCGTCAGCCCCATCGACACGCCAGCCGACAAGGCTTTCACGGCTTCGGCGCAATTGCCAAGGTTGGCCTGGCTCAATCCCAGCATTCGGAACACATCCTTATCCTTCACACCTTTTTGCACCACTTTGTCAAGCGCTTCGGCGGCGCCTTTCTCGTCCTTCAGCATATACTTGGCCGTGCCCACTTTCTGATAGAACTCTACGTCCGAGCGACCGCTGGCCATCAGCTTTTCGAAGTCGGCCACACTGCCTTTCCAGTCCTGAAGTTTGTAGCGGGCTTCTCCCCTGTTTTCGATGGCCTTGTCGTTGCCGGGTTTCAGTTCGAGGGCTTTATCAAAATCAGGAAGCGATCCTTTGAAATCGTTGAGGTTGAATTTGGCTTTGCCGCGGTTGTTGTAGAGAACGGCGTCGGCCTTTCCGGTGGCAATGGCTTTGTCGTAGAAGGTGATGGCCTCGCGGTAATTGTCCATCCTGAACTTGGCGTTGCCGAGGTTGGCAAACGTGTCAAAACTGTTGGCGCCCATGGTCACCGCTTTGTCCAGGTCGGTGGCGGCACCCTGGTAGTCGTCGAGCAGGTATTTGGTGTTGCCGCGATATTCGAAAAGCTCGGCCGTGTTGATGCGGGCCTTCAGGGCTTCGTCGAGGTCGGCTTTGGCTTTGTCATATTCTTTCAGGTGGTAGTAGGCTACACCGCGTTTCACATAGACTTGTTTGTCGGCAAAACCGGAGTTGATGAGTTGGGTGAGTTGCAACGACGCATCGTTGTAGCTGCCGGCTTTCAATTTTTTCTGGGCGGCGTCCCACTGCACCTGCATGAGGGAGTCGGTTTTTTGTGCCCACGCGGTTGATATCAGGAATAGAAAGCCAACGACTAAAAGTTTTTCTCTCATGGTATTTTCAGAATGACGCAAAGCAAAGTTATTAAATCTGCCGGTCATTTAAGCCATGCCAAAAACACGGTGGAGCGTAAGGTATTGTCGCCAAAAACAGAAAAATCCTGTCCCTGTGGGGAGGATTTTTGCCGGATTAGGATGCTCGCGAACCCTCAGCCCATAAAAAATGAAATCGCACTACTCATGATGATCAGCAACATGAGGATGAAGGCCCGTTCGCAGTAGGAATGCAGGGGTAGCAAGGTTTTCATAGACACAGGTTGGTTAAGATAAAACCCATGTACGAAGGGCTAGCCACGCCCGGATTTCAGGTATGGAATTTTTTGAGGATTTTTTAGCGATGGGCTACCCCTTCACCACGTTGCCAACCACCTGCATGGTTTCGAGTGTGGGACTTGCTTTGCCACCGCGGGGTTCGACGGTGACGGCAAAGGCGGCGGCGCCCGAACCGATGTCTTTCATTTTCAGCAGACCGGCGAAGTCACCATCAAACACACCGGCATCCACCGGCTTGCCATCGATGATGGCCCACAGCTGATACTGATTTTCTTTCGAGAGCTGCTTCAGGCTTTGCAGGCTGAGGTATACTTCCTTCGACGACTCTTTCCAATACACCGACGCCATGGCCTGAGGTGCGTTGGGTGTGCCGTTCAGGATGACGCGCTTGAACGACGGATCGTCTGTGATTTTCAAGTCGTCTTCCAACTTGTCAAGGCGTTGGTTCACGCGGTTATAGTCCTGGGCCACCTGCTGGTTCTGGGCAATCAATTCGGCCAGGTTGTTTTCGGTGCGTTTCCACTTGCTCCAATAGTCATAGGCTAGGTATGAAGATATGAGCGCGAGGGTGATGGAGGCCGCAGCGGCAAATTTCCAGACGCTGGCGGCGGGCTGGGTTGGGGTGAGGGGTACGACCTTCGCTTCGGCTTTTGGGGCGGCTTCGATTTTTGCGAAGAGGGCTGCTTTCACAGACGCCTTCGGGGCAATCGATGCTTCCATCAAAAGTCTTTCCTGTGTTTCTTCCAGGAGGGCGAGTTCCTCTCTCAGCTCGGGATACTGTGCAAGGTTTTTTTCAACCTCAGCACGCTCCTGCTCAGAAAGTTCTCCCAGCATGTAGGCTTCCAGGATTCCGGACGATATGTATTCGTGTATGTTCACGTTACTCCCAATGTTGTTCTCAGTTGTTGCATGGCCAGGCGCAGGCGTGTCTTCACGGTGCCCAACGGAATGTTGTGTTCTTCCGCCAATTCTGATTGCGTATAGCCTTTGAAATAAAGATGCTCCACCACGAACCGTTGCTCTTCCGGCAGGTTCTTCAATATATCTTTCACGCCGATGTCTTCTATGCCCTGCTCGCTGAATCCCGAGCGGTCGATTCTACTTACGACATTATCGATGGCCGTGGTTTTCTTTTCTTTACTTATTTCTCGCGAACGCGTTTTGTCGATGGCCTGGTTGCGTGCCACGTTCAGAATCCACGTGAAAAGCTTTCCCTTTGTGGCGTCGTAGCTGGCGATCTTATCCCAGATCTTCAAAAACACGTCCTGCAAAACTTCGTCGGCTATTTCCTCTTTCTTCACAATACGAAAGATGGCACCGTAGAGCGCGCCTGAATAATGGTCGTAGAGATATTCCAGCGCAAGACTGTCCTTGCCCTTCAAACGGGCAATCAGTTCGGATTCTTCAATATGGGGACGCGCTGGGCTTATGACGTGAAGGTATTTTCAGAAAGTAAACCAATAACAATCGAATTGAAAAGACCCGCCCGAAGAAATTTCGATTGGCTGGCTACTTCCGCACGATCAATAAAAGATCTAACGCGTTGGTTGCTTCGTCTACAACGATATAGTCTTCGTGGTGAATGTTTGTTACCAGCGTGTTGTCAGTGGCCTGAAGTTTATTCCGGTTCCAGCGGTTCAGAATTTCGTAGGGGATGCGCAGGATGGCAGCCGGAAGTTTGTACTGCAGGTTGAAGATGTCGAAGCGGGTTACACGCTCAACCGACTTCTTGTTTTCGGCATAGTAGGTCATCACTTTTTCGTTGCCGGTGATGCCTTTCATTTCGGCCGAAGAAAATATTTTGGCAGCGAGGGTCTTCAGTTCGTTTGGCAGGTATTCGCGGATGTGCCAGGGGTTGCGCGACAGCGACATCTTCCGGTTTGGGGTGGTCAGCACGGCGATGCCACCGGGTTTGAGCACACGGTGAATTTCCTTCAGGAACAATGCGTCGTCTTGTATATGTTCGATTACCTGGAAGCTAAAGATCCGGTCATAGGCATTGTCGGCCAGCCCGTTGAGGGGCGGGATGTTCATGCTGATGAATTTGCCGGAAGGATGTTTTTGCTGAAGGTCGTCGATGAGTGGCTTAATTTTGTCAACGGCGGTGAACGTGGCGGCGTCTTTGATGAGCACGCCCACACCGCGACCTTCGCCACAACCCACTTCCAGCACGTCGCCGGTCACATACTGCTCAGCCACAACATATGCCTTGAACAACCGTTGATGGATTGGGTTATCGGAAGCGATCGCATCGCTTGTGATTTCCGTTGTATATACTTTAGCCATATTGCCGCAAAAATAAGGATTTGAGTTGTTGGATCGCCGGTTTGGCAGAATTTTAAAGCATGACCTTTATATATGTCCCTGATTTTATCGTTTAAGGCTCAAAAAGTCTTCCATCATCCCCTTCACTTCTTGTACTTTTACAAAAAAGCTTCCTTAAATTTTCTCGTGACTATGCGATACCTATTGTGGCTTCTTTTATTCCTGAATTTCTCCGCCGGGGCCCAGGCCCTGCGCGACCTGAATCATTTCTATCTCTATAATCCCGCCGAGCCGTTCACCTACACCATGAAGGTAACCCGCACGCCTGCCGGGTGGACAGCCTTCTACACACTGACCGTGCGCGACACCTCACAGCAAGCAAATCAGTTTGTGGTGCAATGGGACACGCGCACGACGCTGGGCGAAAAAGAAGGCACGGCGGTGACCTCCGACCATTTCACCCGGAAGATTGAAAAGTTTTCCATCGCGGGCGAAATCAGAATTCCTTCGTCGGCCACACCGGTGATCCTGGCCACCAAGGTGCTGAACAACAACCTGAAACATGCTTGGCTATACTTCAGCATACTCGAATCAAACTACCCGGTGAATGGCTATCTGACCACCGGCGGCAATCCCTTGGTGCAGCCGTATGTAAAGATCAATACACCCCTCACGTTGCAAGGCGATGAAGGCACCAAGGTTGTGTCCTTCTATCGCGATGATTTTCCGGCAGCCGTACCGGCATTTTCAGAAGGCATGGCCAAAGTGTCGCGCGGCCTCAGCGTTGACAGCACATTGTCGATTGCAACGGGACAGGAATTTTCATTTTCCGAAAAAGGACTATACCTCATTCAGAAAGACACCAACAGCACGGAAGGTGTTGCCTTTCGGGTGGTCGACGACTATCCACGCCTGGCGAAAGTTCAAAGCCTCGCCGACCCTTTGATTTATGTGTGCACGCGCCAGGAGTTTGACCGTGTGAAAGCGGCACGCGGCGACAAGAAAGCATTCGACCGTGTCATCCTGGGTATCACCGGCGATGCAGACCGGGCCAAACATTTTATGCGCGCCTATTTTCGAAGGGTTGAGCTGGCCAATCAATATTTCACGTCCTACAAAGAAGGCTGGAAAACCGATCGCGGCATGATCTACATCATTTTCGGATTGCCCGAGGTGGTCTATAGATTCAGCGACCGCGAAGTGTGGAAGTATAAAAATGCAAGCTATAACAACGTTGAATTCACCTTTGTGAAATCCAGCACGTTGTTCGATCCCGACAATTTTGTGTTGATCCGCGACAAAAAATACCAGGACACGTGGTATGACGTGATCGACCTTTGGCGCAATGCGCGCATAAACTAACGGAGCGCATGGAGCAAAAAACTTCGCTATTCATTGTGCCCACACCCATCGGCAACCTCGCCGACATCACCTTGCGCGCGCTCGACATTCTGAAATCGTCGGATCTGATTCTGGCGGAAGACACGCGCACATCAGGGTTTTTACTGAAGCACTACAGCATCAGCAAGCCGCTGCAAAGCTTTCACAACTTCAACGAGCACAAGGTGGTGAATCACTACATCGAGCGCATGGAGAAAGGAGAAGTGATGGCCCTGGTGTCGGACGCGGGCACGCCGGGCATTTCTGATCCGGGCTTTCTCATTATTCGTGCCTGCCTGCAAGCGGGTCTTAAAGTGGAATGTCTCCCCGGTCCCACGGCCTTTGTGCCCGCCCTGGTGAAATCGGGATTGCCGTGCGACCGGTTTGTGTTCGAAGGATTTTTGCCTGTGAAAAAAGGAAGACAAACATTGCTCACGGCGCTGGCGCAAGAAGAGCGTACCATGATTTTTTATGAGTCGCCCTATCGTCTGGTGAAAACACTGGAGCAATTCAAAACCTATTTTGGCGCGGAGCGAAAAGCATCGGTGTCTCGCGAGCTCACCAAGATGTTTGAAGAAACGTTTACCGGCACCCTCGAAGAAGTGCTGACTCATTTTCAGGCCAAAGAAGTGAAGGGCGAAATTGTGATGGTGGTGGCAGGCCGCGAAGATTGACACATCACCTTTTTTGATTTCAAGATTCCCGAAGAATTAATATACCAGCGGCACGTGAGTTTGCGTCACGTTCGCTATCTTCACTTGTTCAAAAGCCGGGAGCACGGCGCAAAACACGAAGAATTTTTAAAAGCTTAACTGACATGACCGTAAATCTGAAGGACCTTCAAAAAAACGTTAACGCCTTGTGTGCCGAAGTAGGCGAATTTATCTATACAGAAGGTTCCAATTTTGACCGCGCCCGCATTGAACAAAAAACAGGCTTCAACAACCTGGTGTCGTATGTTGACAAAGAAGCAGAAAAGCGAATTGTGAAGGTGCTTCACAACATTTTGCCACAAGCCGGCTTCATCACCGAAGAAGGCACGGTAGAACAATCGAAGCATAACGAATACAACTGGATCATCGATCCGCTCGACGGCACCACCAATTTTCTTCATGGTTTGCCCATCTATGCCATCAGCATCGGACTTTCGCGCGCCGACAAGGTGGTGCTGGGCGCCGTCTACCATGTGGTGCGCAAAGAATGTTTTCATGCCATTGAAGGCGACGATGCCTATTGCAACGACTCGATCATTCGCGTGTCGGCCGTTCCCACACTGAACGAGAGCCTGCTGGCAACGGGGTTCCCATACTACCATTTCGACAAGGGCGAAGTATACCTCGACATCATCAAACAATTCCTGGAACACACGCACGGCATCCGCCGTTTGGGCAGCGCCGCCATCGACCTGGCCTATGTGGCCTGTGGACGACTGGAGGGTTTCTTCGAATATAGCCTCAACCCCTGGGACGTGGCCGCCGGCACCCTCATTGTTCAACAAGCAGGCGGAAAAGTGTCCGACTTCAAGGGCGGCGACAATTTTGTTTTTGGTGGCGAGCTATGCGCTGCCAACGGCACCATGCACGGCGAAATGCTGCAGGTGATCAAAAGCAATTGGTACTGATCTGATCACATCACGCCAGACGGGGTAAAAGACGCGGCGTCATTTTTAACGCGTTCCGGAAAACCATTGTCCCCTCCTGCCGTTTCTAAAAAATCAAGCAACTTTCATTACTTTCACTTTCCCAAAAAACAAAAAACAACTAACCTTTCGTTGTATGAGGATGACATTCAATAAACACACGATAAGCGCATGGAAATGGGTCGGGACACTGTTCACGTTTCTCATTCTGCTAACACAGGCGCAAGCGCAACCCAAGCTCACCGACAAACTTCCCGTGGACCCGCGTCTGAAGGTGGGCAAACTGAGCAACGGCCTCACCTACTACATTCAAAAAAACGTGCGTCCCGAAAAGAAAGTGGAGCTTCGACTGGTGGTGAATGCCGGCTCCATTCTGGAAGACGACGACCAGCAAGGTCTGGCGCACTTCACAGAACACATGGCCTTTAACGGCTCCAAAAATTTCAAGAAGAACGATCTCGTGTCGTTCCTGCAATCGATCGGTGTAGAATTCGGTGCCGACCTGAACGCCTACACGGGCTTCGACGAAACAGTCTATATACTTCCCATTCCCACCGAGAAAAAAGAAAACATCGAAAAAGGTTTTCAGATACTCGAAGACTGGGCCAGCACGGTAGCCTTCGAAAATGCTGAAGTAGACAAAGAGCGCGGCGTGGTGCTGGAAGAATCGCGTTTGGGAAAAGGCGCAGAGGATCGCATGTTCAGAGTGGTCTATCCAAAAATGTTTGACGGCTCGAAGTATGCACAGCGCTTGCCAATCGGCAAAGACGACATTCTTAAAAATTTCAAGTACGATGCCATCAAACGTTTCTATAAAGACTGGTATCGCCCCGACCTGATGGCAGTGATTGTGGTGGGCGACATTGAACCCGTCGAAGCAGAACGCCTGGTGAAACTTCATTTCGAAAAACTGAAAGCACCCGCCACTTCAAAACCACGCGCCTATGCCGATGTGCCTGCGCGCAAATCTTCGGAAGGCATTGTGGTGACCGATCCGGAAGCTACAAACCCCGTGATCGAAATTTTTTATTCTTATAAGAAAACAAAAGAAGAAACTACGGTGGGCGACTACCGCGAATTCCTGATCCGGAATTTGTTCACCGCCATGCTGAGCCAGCGCCTGCAAGAACTCACACAAAAGCCCGAGCCTCCCTTTATTTTTGGTGCCAGCAACATTGGCGGCTTTGCACGCGGCTATGAAACATACCAGATGTTTGCCTATGTTGGCAAGAGTGGCGTGGACGTTGCTGTGAATGCGTTGATCCAGGAAAACGAACGCGCACGCAAGTTTGGCTTCACCGCTGCCGAAGTGGACCGCCTCAAGAAAATTCTCATGAAGGGCATTGAGCGCAGCTATAACGAACGCGACAAAACCGAATCGTCGAACCTGGTATCGGAATATGTGCGCAACTTCCTGGAGCAGGAGCCCATTCCTGGTATCGAAAATGAATACACCTATTTCAAAACCTATCTCGACGGCATCACACTGGAAGAAGTGAATGCCTATGCCGCCAAGACCATCCCAACCCCTACCGACAACAAGCTGGTGGTGTTGACCAGCCCGGAGAAAGTGGATTTCAAAATTCCGACCAACGCAGAACTTCTTGCCATTGCCGACAATGCCGCCAAAACAGAGCTTGGTGCATACGAAGAGAAAGCAGTAGCCGCCTCGTTGCTGGAGAAAGCCCCTGTGGCCGGCAAGATCACCGCCGAAAAAGAAATCAAAGAAATTGGCGTGACCGAACTCACGTTGAGCAACGGCGTGAAGGTGATCCTGAAGCCAACAGAATTCAAGAACGACCAGATTGTGATGAACGCCTCACGCTTCGGCGGACAATATCTGTATGACCCCGCGAAGGACCGCTTCAACGCCGAGTTTGCGTCAACGGTGGTGGCCCAGATGGGCGTTGCCCAGTTTTCGCCGGTTGACTTGCGAAAGGTACTGGCCGGAAAAACAGCCAGCGTAGCACCGCGCATATCGGCGCTATCGGAAACACTGAACGGACAATGTTCGGCGGTGGATGTGGAAACCATGCTGCAGCTCACGTATCTGTACTTCACACAACCGCGCAAAGACGACGACCTGTTCAAGTCGTTCGTTTCGAAGCAGCAGGCGTTATATCAGAATGCGGCATCCGATCCACAGTTCACATTTCAGGACTCTACCATTTCTATACTTTACAAAAATCATCCCTGGGCACCGAAGTTGCCAAAGCCTGAAAATTTCTCGCTCATCAACGAACAACGCGCGCTCGACATTTATAAAGAGCGTTTCGGCAACGCCAATGGATTCACGTTTGTGCTGGTTGGCAAGTTCGACCTGGCCAAGTTGAAACCACTGTTGGCGACCTACCTGGGAAGTCTTCCTTCGACGGCCCAAAAATCCACATTCAAAGACGTTGGTCTTCGCCCTGTGAAAGGCGTTGTGAAGAAAGAAATTCACAAAGGCACAGAGCAAAAAAGTTTCATCCGTCTGTTCTGGAATGGCGAAGCTCCCTACTCTGACTCCGAGCAGTTGAAAATCCAGGCACTCACCGAAGCCCTCAACATCAAGATCATCGAAACCCTTCGCGAAGAGTTGAGCGGCATCTATGGTGGTGGCATGAACGGCAACCTCAACAAGTATCCTTACAACAACTATTCAATCGGCATCTCTTTCCCCTGCGGTCCCGAAAATGTGGACAAGCTTATCAAGGCGGCACTGGCCGAAATTGAAAAAGTGAAAGCAAACGGCCCCAGCGTCGACGACCTCAACAAGGTGAAAGAAACGTGGCGTCAGCAATATGAAGTAAACATAAAGGAGAACACCTTTTGGGCGCGTCAACTGTTGCAAAGTGCCGAAACAGGTTCGAATGCCGGCGAGGTGTTGAGCTACGAAAAACGCATCGCGGCCCTCACGCCAAAAGATCTGAAAGACGCCGCCAACAAATATCTCGACATGAAAAACTACGTTCAGATTGTATTGTATCCTGAAAAGTAGTCGAGCGTTAATTTTTACAACAGGGAGCCTTCCACAAAAATGGAAGGCTCTTTTGTTTTATGCCGGTGATACATATTCAAAATTCAAGCAGCAAAAGTCGCAGCCACTTCGTTTCGCCGCGCACATTTTGTTACAGAATTGCTAGGCCGGTATGGTGAAATCAAAAACGATTGAAGCGTAACTGTCTTTCTGTTTTCGGTAGTTGTTTAAACTCCTTAACAACGGCAACCATCACGTGCTTTGTGATTAATGGATAGAAATTGTAGCAGTTACCGCAATACTTTGATATCTTAGTAAAAGCAGGCCGGCCCGGGCTCGCAGCTCCAAACAAAATAAAGACTATGAACCCTCTCTTTTGTAGTTTCTTATTGTTGCTGGCGTGTAATCTGTATGGTCAATCGAACACGATCCATATCGATGACGCCTTCACCAAAACATCCATCAAGCCATACACCACGTACTGTGTGGAGCCGCTCGCCGGAAAAGCTTTTTTTGAAAAAGGTGCGTGGAATCTCAAACACGTACTGCCCGGCCAAGACCAACCGGTGTTCGATCAATTTGATGGCGAGCGAAAGTCGTGGTACTTCAGCAACATGGTGGCCGTGTATTGGCTGAAGTTCACGGTGACGAACGACACCGACAAACCACAGGAGCTGTTGCTTCAGCTTTCGCACACTACCATCATTCGCAGTCAGCTCTACACCGTGGGCGCATCGGGCATCGACTCCACCATGGAAGCGGGAAACATCTATCCGTTTTCGCATCGTCCCGTGATGCGCGCCGACTTCGATTTCCCGTTGATTCTGAAACCTGGCGAAAGCCGTGTTTGCTACTTCCCTTTCATCAACTGCCTTTATACCCACTTCGACGGTTTGCTTTATCTGTGGAAACGCAATGCCTATGAAGTGGCAGCCACGCGCTACGACCACATGGTGGGTTTCGGGGTGGGCATGATTGCGCTCTATGCCATCGTTACGCTGGTTGTGACATTGCTGATCCCGTCGCGTATTCATCTGTTGTTTTTGCTTTACATCGCGAACCTGCTGGTGTATTTCGCCACTGTGCACCATTTGTCGTTCGTCTACCTCTGGCCCAACAATCCGTTCATGAATGTGATCGTCATCATTCTGTCGTTTGTGTTGAACATCGTGCTCATCACACTGATGATGAAAACGTTTTTGAAAACAAAAATCCATTTCCCCGTCATCGACAAAATTCTTAGCGTTCTCATTGTTGTGATGTGCTGTTGCTGTATGCTTCCCTGGACGGAGCTTCTGATAAACATGCCCATCCACTTTCTGGCCGAACGCATCATCAACGTGATGTTTATTCCCCTGGTGCTGATGCTTTGCTACATCAGCATCCGGTCGGTGAAACGCACACGCGCCGAGAGTCTTTTCTTTATGGCCTTTCTGCTCATCACACTATCAGTTTTCTTGTTGCCACAGCTCAACTTCTATGGCATCACCAACGTGCCGCCGGAATGGATCACGCTCATGGCGTTGCCCATGTTTTGTTTGGAGGCGGTGGTGTTCATGTGTTTCTTCTCGTACCGGCTGTATACGATCTATAAAGAGAACCATCACATCAAAGTCACCATTCAGCAACAGGAAGCACACGCCCGGTTGCGCGAGCGCGAAGTAGAAGTAAAAACCATGATCAGCACGCAGGAGGCGGAACGAAGACGAATATCGCGCGACCTGCACGACGACATCGGCACGCGGCTCACGGCCCTGAAAATGAACCTGGCGTCGCTGGAAGAACGCCTCACCCTCCACACAACGCCCGACCCGCTCCTGCTCGACTCCATGAACATTATCGACGACACGCTACTGGATGTGCGGAAGATGATTGTGAACCTGAGCCCCACTGTGCTGGAAGAATGCGGCCTTGTGGCGGCCGTGAAAGGCCTGGTGACACGCCTCAACATGTCGGGCAAAATGGACGTGGACTTTGTGACGTTTGGTCTCCCGGATTTTTTCCCCGACGAGCTAGCCACCACACTCTACCGCATCATCCAGGAACTACTGAGCAACGCGCTGAAACATTCGCGCGCCACCAAGGTGACCGTGCAACTCGGCTGCCGCGACAACACGTTGTTTGTGATGGTGGAAGACGATGGTCACGGCTTTCTTCAGGAACAAACATCAAAAGGCTATGGTCTTAGCAACCTGCGGTCGCGGGTAAACATTTTGCATGGACACTGGCAAATGGAGTCGCAGCCCGGCCACGGCACAAGCGTGTTGATTGAAATTCCGTATGCCGTAAAAACAGAAACACATGCTGTGGAAGCCTGACAACATCAACATCATTCTATGCGACGATCATCAGCTGATTGTGGATGGACTGAAACGCATTCTCCAGGAAGCCGCTCCAGACTCCATACTTCGCGAAGCCAACGACGGCGCCACATTGCTGAACCTGGTGCGCGACCAGACACCCCACTGCATCGTGATGGATGTTGACATGCCGGTGATGAACGGATTGGAAGCGGCACGACAGCTGAGTAAAAATTATCCCGATGTCCGCATCGTCATCATCAGCATGCATTCCGAACCCGAGCTCAGCGGCCAGGCGTTGCGCGCAGGGGCACATGCCTTCATCATCAAGAATGCCGGGAAAGACGAACTATTGAAGGCCATTCAAAAAGTGATGCAGGGCGAGCGCTACATCAGCGAAAGCATTGCCGCCGATTTCCTGCAACATCACCACGCCGGCCCGGTGGATGAACCCCGGCTCACGGTGCGCGAAAAAGAAATTGTGAATTCAATCTCGCGCGGCCTCACCAACAACGAAATTGCCGAAGCCCTGTTCATCAGCCCGGCCACCGTGGAAACTCATCGCAAAAATATTCTCAGCAAACTCAAGGTGAAGAACACGGCTGCACTGGTGCGCTATGCCTTCGAGCACAAGATCATCTAAGGGCGGCATACACCTTTCGGTGTATATAAAAATACCATTTGAACGGGATTGATTCGCGGCTACGCAAGCACAATCTTTATCGCCTGATGTAACCCTCTGCTTGTGTATATGAAAACTGTTGCAAAAAAAATCCTCCGCATCCTCGCCTGGACATTCGGCATCTTGGTGGTGGTGGTGCTGGCCGTTGGTGGCTATGTGAAAATATTTCTGCCTTCTGTTGGTCCCGCGCCCGACCTGAAAGTGGAAGCAACGCCAGCCCGCATTGAGCGCGGCCGCTACCTTGCCACCAACGTGATGGGATGTGTGGGATGCCATACGCTGAACGATCCTTCCAAAAAATATGCAAGGCAAACCGGCGCCGGTGGCGAACGTTGGGAGTTGCCCATGGGTGTTTTCTATTCGGCAAACATCACGCCCACCGGTGTCGGCGACTATACCGACGGTGAACTTTACCGCGCGCTCACCTGCGGCGTCACCAAAGACGGCCGGGCGTTGTTTCCGATCATGCCCTATGACCTGATCGGGCAGTGCGATCCAGAAGATGTGAAGTCGCTCATTGCCTATATGCGCACCCTGGCGCCCGCCGGCGAAAAGTGGCCCGAACCGGATCTGAAGTTTCCGTTCAACCTCGTCGTAAACACCATTCCGGCACGCGCCCAACCAAAACCAAAGCCATCGCCAGAACAAGAGATTGCCTATGGCGAATACCTGGTCAACGCCGGGGTGTGCACACATTGTCACACGCCGCGCGAAACCGACCTGCCCCACGATTCGGTTTTTCTTGCGGGTGGAAATGACTTTGACCTCCACAACGGAAAGATTGTCCGCTCGGCCAACATCACACCCCACCCCACATCGGGCATCGGCAAATGGACAAAGGAATATTTCATAAGCCGCTTCAAGGCCTGCGACTCGCTGTCGTACGAACAGATAAAAGCGATGAACACCGTAATGCCCTGGAGCATTTTCAGCGGAATGACCGACCAGGACCTCGGCGCCATCTATGCCTATCTGCGCACGTTGCCCCCGGTGAACAAGCCCATTCAGAAATATCCGGAGGTGAACGCGATTGCGGGAGGGAATTGAGATATAGAAAACTAGGGCTCGGGATTTTGTTTTTTCTTGTAGAGGCTTTTCACCTCTTCAATAGATTTATTCGTGATATCCTCCTGCACTTGCTTTGCTCCAATGACAGACTGAGCCCATGCTTGACAAGGATTTGCTTGATATCGAATAACCCCCTTCCGCAGTTCAGCTTCAAGATTCAGTCCGCCTTTACTTGTATCCAGTAGCATGAGTACATCAGGGAAATCCTTATAGTGTTTCAGCAAAGCCAATCCTGTAGTGTACCGCTGTCTGATGATATCCGAATTAACATTATGCCCACCTTGCAACACCCGAAGTCTTACACGATCAATACAAAGTGTAACATCGTCTAATGCCAGAAAGTATACAAATATGCTATATCCAAGAGCTTGCAATCCCTGAAATGATTTGTAGGTATCTACATCATAAAGATTGGTTTCGATAGCAAATGACTCCCGACGTGCCACTTTTTCGTAGAAGATTTAGCTGCCTCTTGATTCGCGATATCTTGAGTATTCAGACCGCCTGCCTTTTCCCGAATAGTTTTAGCAATCATGTCTGCATTAACATACTCTAAACCTTGGGGAACGATCGTCGCGAAAGCGGTTGTTTTTCCAACACCATTTGGTCCAGCGACAACATGCAGTTCAGGCATCAGATTGATGGCGTCTAGGTGTTCGGAATTGTTTTTACAACATCCTTGCTTATTACCGGAAGGGCTCCAACCTCGGCGGCCCGCTCTGTTACGTGCTTAAAAATCTTCAAGCTGATCTCTCGCCTTTCCTCTTCGTTCAGTTCAAAAAATGGCCGGGGAGCTTCTCCCTTTGGAAGCACAATGTGATATTTCTTAGTGGTCTCCATATTGAGATGCTAATTTACGCTATTTAGCCGCCTATTTCAACTTAGGTTCCGAGCCAGTACACCTTGGTTATCATCTCAGGGAAAAACTAATCTACCTAACTGTGCAACCTCAGTCTCCATCATTACGTTGCTAGAATCCTGCCGGAGTTTCCGATATCTCTTCAAAAAAGATTTTCTTTGCGGCATTCCAACGCCCGGCGATGTTCAGGTGTCTTAAGAAAAACCAAAAGCCTGCGCATGCGACCTCTCGCATGACTATGAGAATTGATTGTCCTGCCCGACATCTTTGAACACACTTAACTTTTAAAAAAAAATCCTCTGTTATGAAATTCCATTTCTTTAGTGCCCTGTTGGTATCTGTGGCCATGATTGGCTGCGACAATGAAAACGACTCCCCGAGTACTCCCGATGTTATTCCCGGCCCCAAGCTCCGGTCGGTATCAACATTCTTTCAAAACGCCAGCGGCTTTCGTCCCGCCGAGAAAACCATTTTTACGTATGATGCATTTGGCCGCGTGAGCGCAAAAGAATACCTGACGTATGACCTGATGGACAAAGGTTTCCACCATTTCTCCACTACGCAATTCAACTATGACGGGAACCTGCTCTCCACCACCGACGAATTGAATGTAGTTAACCATCGCACCATTACACGCTACCAATATTTCAACAACCGGGTATCGAAGATGCTGCGCGACGATGTGGATGTCGACACCGAAGTTTCGGTATCCTATCTGGCCGGCGACACCGTGAAGGCATTCTATAAGCAGAGCAGCGGCCGCTCGTTCACCTATATGGTGCACGCACCGCTGGGCAACGTGACGTTTGAAAAAACCATCAACGACGGCAACGAGCTTTCCAGTATTGTGACCAATGAGTTCGACGGTCACACCAACCCCTACAGCCTGCTCCACTTCACCGACCTGTTTTTCTCCAATCTTTCGAAGAGCAACAAAACAAAAACCGAGAGTGCCTACTTCACTCACCAACCCAACTCGGTGCCCGTGAGCTATAGCTATACCTACAACAGCGACGGCCTTCCCACAGAACAAATGATCACCTACAAGTCATGGCCCAACGGCGAGGTGACCAGCCTGTTGAAAGTGGTCTTTGAGTACTGACCCGAATATCTTTTTGCGACTTTGAGTTTGCCCGTTAGTAGGATGAAGGCCTTTGCCTGCTTTCATCCTTGCTAACACACTTTAGTTTGCATTTGACTGATCTGACAGAACAATTCATAAAAGCTTACGCAGAAATGTTTATTTATTTTTTGCGATACTTATATTTGCCCGTTTTAAAAAAATATAAGAAGCTATGGTCGTACTAAAATTTGGAGGAACATCAGTCGGCAAACCGGAACGTATGAAGAAGATTGCCGAACTCGTGTTAGGCACTCCCGGAAAAAAGATTGTGGTTCTGTCGGCGTTGTCGGGCACTACCAACACGCTGGTGGCTATTGGAGATCATCTGTTGCTGGGCCAGAAGGCGAAGGCAGAAGAAGAAATTGCCAACCTTGAAAAACACTACCAGGCTTTCACAAAGGAACTCTACGCAAGCGATTCCTTCCAGGCCATTGGCCAGGAGCTGGTGAGCCGCTTCTTTATCTTTATCCGCCTGCTGGCCGCCGGCCAGTTCGACAACAAGAGCTACCGCGAACTGTTGGCCCAGGGCGAACTCATATCGACCGAGCTTTTCTATCAGCATTTGCAGGAGCGCAAGATCAGCGCCCGGCTGCTACCCGCGCTCTATTTTATGTCCATTGACGAGAACGACGAGCCCGAGCTGGAAAAAATTTCCGAACGCCTCAAGCCGCTGGTGAACTCGCTCAACAACATCGACATCATCATCACGCAAGGCTACATTTGCCGCAACAACCGGAACGAGATCGACAACCTGAAGCGTGGCGGAAGCGACTACACCGCCTCGCTGGTGGGCGCCGCCATTCGCGCCGAAGAAATCCAAATCTGGACCGACATCGACGGGATGCACAACAACGATCCGCGCATCGTGAAAAAGACTGTGCCTATCTCGGAACTCACGTTCGATGAAGCCTCGGAGCTGGCCTACTTTGGCGCAAAAATTCTCCACCCTTCCACCATCGTTCCCGCACAGAAATACAACGTGCCCGTGCGTCTGAAAAATACGATGGACGAAAAAGCGGCAGGCACCATCATCACCAGCAAAGGCACCGAAGGTTCGTTCAAAGCCGTGGCCGCCAAAGATGGCATCACCGTCATCAACATCCGCTCGTCGCGCATGCTCATGGCCTATGGCTTTCTCCGTCGTGTATTCGAAGTATTCGAAAACCACAAGACTTCCATCGACATGATCACCACGTCGGAAGTGGCTGTGTCGCTCACCATCGACAACAACACACAGCTCGCCTCGATTGAAAATGAGCTGAGAAAATTCGGCACCATTGAAGTAGACAAGGATCAAACCATCATCTGCATTGTGGGCCAGAAGATCACCGAACAAAAGGGTGTGCTCAATAAAATATTCGAAGCCCTCGCCGATGTGCCCGTGCGCATGGTGTCGTGTGGTGGAAGCACCAACAACGTGACGGTGCTCATGGACAAACAATACAAAAACAAAGCGCTGAACGATTTGAACGAAGGTCTCTTCGGACTGAAATAATCACACGCAGGTTTTAGAATAAAAAAGACCCCGACATTATCGGGGTCTTTTTTTATGTGCATCTATTATTATAGACTGATCAGAATCCGATTTTCACTCCCGAAGAAGAATCGCGCGTTGCGTGCGTAACACTTTTCAGGCAGTTGACCTCGTTGGTTGCGCGCAGCACGCCGAGAAACGCGAACACAAGGGCTTCCTTAAACTTGATGATGTCGTCGTCTGGAAGAACGAGCATGGCCTGGTCGGCGCAGGCGTCGAGAAGTTGGGAGATGAAGAATGCGTTGAATGCGCCGCCACCGGTGCATAGCACGCGGGGTGTGTTGGGTGCCATGCGGAGTGCTTCGGCTATTTCCATGGCGGCCGACAAACTGAACGTGTGCAGTTTGTCTTTTAGCGGAATACCTTTTTGATCCAGGATGGGCAGTATGCGCTGCTCGAACCGCTCGCGTCCCAACGACGGACGTTTTGTTTTGAGTGGGGCATATACTTTTGCCAACGCCTTCAGCAGGGTGGTGTTTACTTTGCCGTCGGATGCCATGGCACCTTCCTTATCGAACGACTGGCCGGCTTTTGACGCCAGGTAGTTCAATCCCATATTGGTAAAGCATACATCAAAGGCGATGCGCTCGTTTTTCAATTCCATCGACAGGTTGGCGATGCCGCCCAGGTTGAGGCAAACGTCGTAGGCCTGAAAAAGAAATTTGTCGCCGGCGGGCACCAGTGGAGCCCCTTCGCCCCCCAACATCACATCGAGGCTGCGGAAGTCGCAGATAACGGGAACGCCACACGCCGCATGCAGGGCGTTGCCGTTGCCCAGCTGGAAGGTGAAGCCCTTGCCCGGTTGATGAAAAATGGTGTGCCCGTGCGACGCGATAAAGTCAACGCGCAGCCGGTTTTTCTTTATAAAATCAGCGCAAGCTTTGCCCAGAAACTGTCCATAGGCCGCGTCGAGTGCCAGCAGATCTTCGCCCGACAGGGTTTGGGCGGTCGATAATTTCTGGATCCAGGCCGACGAATACTTTACGGTGGTCGCTTTTTTGATGGAATATGACCAGCCCTTCTCACTTTTCGAAAAGTGGCAGCAGGCGATGTCAAGTCCATCCAGGGAAGTGCCCGACATGAGGCCAAGTACTTTAAAGTTGTTTGGTGAATCCATACTTTTGGTCAATAAGCAATAAGAACAAAGGGCGATGAGCAATGAACAGCGGAATGTCAATGTCGTGGTCGACTACGGAAACTCCGCGGCCAAGGTAGGTATTTTTAATGGTCATGCGCTGGTGGAGCGAAAGGTGTTTGCCCACGACGAAGAATTGAAATTGTTTCTTCAAAACTATTCGGCAGCGCACTTCATCATCAGTTCGGTGAACCGCGACGCCGCGGCCGTGGCTGCATGGGCACAGCACATTGGACAGAAATTTATTTTAAGTCCGGCGTTGCCCTTGCCCATACGCAACGGCTACGCCACACCGGCCACGCTTGGGGTTGACCGCATTGCAGGCGTTTGTGGAGCATGGCAAATGCATCCGAACACACCCAGTCTGGTGATCGACGCCGGCACGTGCATCACCTACGACTTCCTCGACCGCGAGGGAGTGTATCGTGGGGGTGGCATATCGCCGGGGTTGAAGATGCGCTTTCAGGCGGTTCATACGTTCACGGCGAAATTGCCGTTAATCCAGCCGGTGGCCGATCCGCCGCTGGTGGGCGACAGCACGGAGACGTGCATTCAAAGCGGGGTGGTGAATGGTGTGGTGGCGGAACTCGAAGGAATTATTGGCCAGTACAGGGCCAAATTTGAAGGTTTGAGGGTGATTTTGTGTGGGGGCGACAGCCTATTTTTTGAAAACCAGTTGAAAGGGTCCATATTTGCGGTCCCTGAATTGGTACTCAGCGGATTAAACAGCATTTTGATTTATAATGTCAGTGGTTAAAAAGTGTTTTTTGGTGTTTGCTGTTGTGCTTTCCGCAGCAAAAGCGTGGGGTCAGGCGGCTCCTTCGCCGTTCACAACCTATGGAATCGGCGATCCCTATGGCAACCAGCTCATCCAAAATCAGGGTGCCGGCGGTATTGGCGTGAGCCAGCCACAGTTCTGGAATCTTAATAATCAAAACCCGGCACTGCTGGTCTATAACACCTTCACGGTGTTTCAAGTGGGCATTATCGGCGAGTCGCGCACCATCAAGGGCGACACCTCCAGCGAGAAAAGCACAGGCGGAAACCTGAACTATCTCGTGATGGCTTTCCCTGTGAAAATCAACAAGTGGACAACCTCTGCCGGGCTGATGCCCTACACCAATGTGAATTATAATTTCCAGTACCTGGCCGACATTCACGATCAGAACGGCGGCGTGGTAGGCAAATATCAGGCATACGAAACCGGCACCGGTGGTCTCACCCAACTCTACTGGTCGAACGGCGTGCGCATCAACAAACAAATGGCGTTGGGCCTCAAGGCAACCTATTTGTTTGGTCCCATCTCGAATGTGAGCTCCAACCTTGATCCCAACCAGGGATCGTATGTGGTGAACTTGGAAGAAAAAACCAATGTGAACGGGTTCAACTTTTCACTGGGCTATTCTTTTTCCCAGGACTCGCTGGGTCCCAAACACGATCATCGTTTCAGTGCGGGCGCTGTGGTGGATCTTCCGGCAAACCTGGGAGCCAAAATTCAAACCTCCATATATAGAACAACCCTGGCCAACGATACCATTGAACGTTATCCCATCACCGACGCGAGTGGCAAAGTTCGCACACCGCCGTCTTACACGATCGGGGTTTCGTATGGCCGCGACCTGCATTGGTATGTGGGCACCGAGTTCGCCTTTCAGAACTGGTCGTCATTCCGCAGTGTGAACCCCGACGACGAAGGGTTGAAGAACTCCTGGCGTGCATCGTTGGGTGGCGAATTCACACCTGACCCCATGGCATTGGAAAGCTATCTGAAGCGCATCACCTTCCGCGCGGGGGTGAGTTATGAACAATATCCGTATGTGGCCGTGAATAGCCAGGTGAAAGACATTGGCATCAATTTTGGCTTCTCGTTGCCGGCCGGACGATCGAGCATTGACCTCGGTGGCAAGATCGGTAAGCGGGGGAACAAGGCCGACAATGTTTTGGAGGAAAACTACTTCAAGATATACTTCGGCATCACCTTCAACGACCAGTGGTTCATCAAGAGGAAGTTCGATTGATAAGGCACTCTGCTGCGGCCCTTAACTTTTTAGTGAACGAATGCGATACCTGTGCTTCATAGCGTTTGCCTTTTTTATCTGCGGTTGCAACCGAACGGAAGTGAAGCCGCCGGTAGAATACAAGGGGCCAATCAGCGAAGCCGAAAAGGTGGAGTTGTTCTACACCGAGAACGACAAGGTTAAAATCAAAATGCTGGCCGACATGCTCTATGAGTTTCAGAACGGCGACCGCGAATTTCCCAAGGGCATTTATATGGAGTTCTATAAAGAGGACGGCAGCCTGGAGTCGACGCTGAAAGCCAACCACGCCTATTTTTTCAAACAGGAAAACCAATGGCGCGGACGTGGCAACGTGGAAGTGAAAAACCTGCAGAAAACCGAGCAGCTCAACACCGAGGAGCTTTTCTGGAAACCGGCCGATAAAAAAATCTTTACCGAGAAATTTGTCACCATCCGCCAGCAAGGCGACGTGCTTTACGGGGAAGGGCTCGACGCCAAACAGGACCTTTCCGACTATGTGATCCGCAAGCCTACGGGCGAAATTGAAGTGAAAGAGTGAGCGCGAACAGCGTTTAGTGTCCAGCCCAATCCGGGCATCCCTCAGCATACACGTAAATAATCGCTATTTTTACGCCGACATGAAATTGTTCGACGCAATTGTTCTTTCGCTGGCCGTAGGGTTTCTCATCATCGGCATTCATCAAATCATGACGTTGGGCCTGGCCAGTGGCTATTGGGCGGTCATGCTTTC
The DNA here is from genome assembly GCF_016735595.1 of Chryseolinea lacunae. GTDB lineage: Bacteria > Bacteroidota > Bacteroidia > Cytophagales > Cyclobacteriaceae > Chryseolinea > Chryseolinea lacunae. The sequence goes on along the minus strand of NZ_JAERRB010000004.1, from coordinate 209,111 downwards.
CCTCATTTTATATTTTGTATATAAATTGAAGAAGAGGAAAACGTCATGAATTCGCTTTTGCTTCCGGGCAGCATCGTAGCACTATCATTCTCATTCTTTTTCACCGGCATGGAAACGGCCTATCGCCATGTGCATGCCGCGCCGTCGGCCGGGGGCAAATATCCGGACATCGCGCACAAAATCGTGTCGTTTTTCACACAGCGCCCCATGTGGTTCGTAGGCACCACACGGGTGGGCAACACGCTGGCGCTGGCGTCTTTCAGTTTTTGCCTGGCCTTGTGGATGGCGCCATTTTTTGGTGCACAGTTTGGCCCCCAATACATGGCCCTGCAGGTGGTGCTGCAAACCATCATCACCACAGCCTTGCTGGCTTTCACGGCCGATATTCTTTCGCATCGCATTTTCAGACTCAGTCCCGAGCGCATTCTGTATGCACTCGCGCCGTTGTTCGGCATATGCTTTTTGTTGCTGAGCTGGCTAACGTTCCCGCTGGTGGCCTTGTCGCGCTGGGTCACCACGCGTGTGCTACGCCTTCCGTTCGACGACCTGAACCCGGTGTTTGGCTCTACCGACCTGCACCAATACGTGAAAAACATCTACCACGTGAACCCCGAGGCGGAGGCCATTCGTGTGGACCGCAAAATATTCTACAACGCGCTTGAATTTAAAAGCGTGAAGATTCGCGAGTGCATGATACCGCGCACGGAAATCACCGCCACCGAAATCAACGAAAGCATCGAAACCCTTCGCGAGGCCTTTGTGGAAAGCGGCCATTCCAAAGTGATCATCTACAACCAGCGCATCGACGATGTGGTGGGCTATTGCCATTCGTCGTCGCTTTTCAAAAAGCCAAAAAACATCCGCGACATTCTCACGCCCATCATCATTGTGGCCGAGACCTCGCTGGCCAACGAGCTGATGATACGTTTCATCAACGAGCGCAAAAGCCTGGCCGTGGTGGTAGACGAGTTTGGCGGCACGTCGGGCATTGTGAGCATGGAAGATGTGATTGAAGAAATTTTTGGCGACATCGAAGACGAACACGACGAAGACACGCTGGTGGAACAACAGCTCGACGACCACACCTTTCTGGTGAGCGCGCGCCTCGAGATCGACTACCTGAATGAAACCTACGGCTGGAAACTGCCCGTGGGTGAATATGAAACGCTGGGCGGCTTCATTCTGGCGCTCACGGAAGACTTCCCGCAAAGCGGCCAGACCATAGCCCACCCCCCCTACACCTTCACCATTCAGTCGACCCTGAACAACCGCATCGGCACGGTGAAGGTAGCCCTCGAAAAAGACGACGAAAACGACTGAGCAGACCCCGGCCAATGACTTAAATTATTGCTGTTCAGGCCGATTCTGGAACTTTTTAACCCTTCACGTCTGTCTTTTTTCGGCCTTAATTTTTCTCTTAAAGATTACGGGTTAAATTTGCGGCTCTTTAAAATTTACATTATGGCATTGATTGGAACGTTGCGCAACAAGATGGGCACCTGGGTGGTCATTTTCGTCTTTGTTGCGATAGCTGCATTTATCCTGAACGACATTTTTAGCGGAAAATCCTCTATCATGAACTGGGGCCGGAACTCGGTAGGCGAGATCGGCGGAAAAGAAATTACCTACGAAGACTATCAGTCTGTGATCCGCGAACGCGAGGCGAACTACTACCTCAACTTCGGCCGCGAACCTGGCGAGCGCGAGATGCCCAGCATCCGTCAGCAAGCCTGGGACCTGCTGATTGCCCGCAACGCCATTGAAGCACAATACGCCAAAGTGGGCGTGGAAGTGACACAGGATGAAGTATGGGATATGGTGCAAGGCAAAAACGTGGACCAAAACGTGAAGATGGCTTTCACGGATCCTGCCACCGGCCAGTTCGATCCCAACAAGGTAGTGAGCTACCTGAACCAACTCAAATCGATGCCCGAAGGCTCTGAGCCGCGCGTGCGCTGGGAATTGTTTCAACGCGACCTGAAGCCCGGACGTGAGCGTATCAAATATGAAAACCTGCTCATCAAAAGCGCATACGTGACTTCGGCCGAAGCCGAACGCGAATACCATCAGCAAAACGATGTGGCCGAAGTGAAATACCTGTATGTTCCCTTCTTCGCCGTGAGCGACTCGGCTGTGACCGTGACCGACGATGCCCTAAAAGCTTACTACAACAAGAATGTTGAAAAATTCAAAACGGAAGAAAGCCGCGACATGAAATACGTGTCGATCCCGGTGGTGGCTTCCGGCAGCGACAGCCTTTCTGTGAAAGAAGACCTCGCCCGCGACGTGAACGAATTCAGAACATCGTCTGACGACTCTGTATATGCTGCCAAGGCATCCGATAGCAAAGCTGCTTTCGCGACCTACAACGCCAGCAACCTTCCTGCTTTCATTTCTGTAGACAGCCTGGTGCAAGGCAAGGTGATCGGCCCCTTCCTGGACGGTCAGGTATATAAAGTGGTGAAAGTTTCGAAAGTATTTAACGACACTACCTATAGCGCCCGCGCCAAGCACATCCTCATTAAGTGGGCTGACGAAAGCGACGCTTCTAAGAAAGAAGCCAAAGCAAAAGCACAAGGCATTCTGAAAGACATCAAAGGCGGTGCAAACTTTGGTGCGAAAGCTGCCGAGTTTGGAACCGATGGAACAAAGAACGCCGGTGGTGACCTGGGTTGGTTCAGCAGCGGACAAATGGTGAAACCTTTCCAGGACGCCGTGTTTGCCGCTTCCAAAACCGGTCTGCTCAACGACATAGTGGAAACACAATTCGGCTATCACATCATTTCGGTGACCGACACAAAAACAAACCGTGCCTATAAGCTGGCCATCATCGAACGCGAAATTGTGCCGAGCGATGCCACACTGAACGAAGCATTCCGCAAAGCTGAAGCCTTCACGTCTGATCTTTCGGGCATTGCCGATTTCGAGCAACGCGCCAAAGCACAAGGCCTGATTGTTCAGGATGCGAAAAACGTAGGTGCCGGCGATCGCCGCATCGGCACACTGGGCGAAGCCCGCCAGGTGGTGCAGTGGCTCTTCAGAGAAGGTGAGATCGGCAAAATCTCGCAAGTGTTCGACCTCCAGGAACAAAACGTGGTGGCTGTGATGACCGGCGAAATCAAGAAAGGTTACAAGCCTCTTGAGTTTGTGAAAGCCGAAATCACACCGGCCGTTCGCAACGAACTGAAAGGAAAAGTGATTGTCGACAAACTGAATGCAGCCAAAGGCACACTGGAAGAAATGGCCACCGCCTTCGGAACCGACGCCAATGTATACACCAGCAGCGACCTGAAACTGAACAGCAACTCGCTGCCTACTGTAGGATTCGATCCTCAGGCCGTGGGTGTGGCCTTTAGTCTTGAGAATGGCAAACGCTCGAAACCTCTCGCTGGCGAAAACGGCGTAGTGATCATCGAACTCCAAAACAAAACTACGGCTCCTGCGATCACCGACTTCAGCATGTACAAATCGCAACTGGAACAAGGTGTGTTGAACCGCAACAGCGCAGGCATTGCCGACGCCATCAAAGAAAGCTCGAACATTGTAGACAAGCGCTACAAGTTCTTTTAGAGAATAACAAACCTTAATGCCACGCCTCCCGAGTCATTTGGGGGGCGTTGCCGTTTTAACATGGATCAAAATTGGATTGATTCGTTTCGCGAAAAGCTCGACCAGCACTATGCGTGGCCTTCGCTCTACGTCTTCAAGTTCATTGTGCCCACCGGAAAGGAAGAACAAGTGAAAACATTATTCCCAAACAACACGGCCACTGAAAAAAAATCCAAACAAGGAAACTACACCAGTGTTACTGTTCAAGCGATGATGCACTCCAGCGACGCCGTCATCGACATGTACATTCAGGCCTCGCAGATCGAAGGCATTGTGGCGCTCTGACCCGAAACGATCCCGCGCCGTGATCTGATTTTTAGTGACGCAACGGATCATCCGGACAGCACCGGAGCAAACAAGAAAAGTAGTAACGAGTAGTAACGATCAAACTAAAACCCTCAGGCATTATGGAATGGATCACAGAAAAGAACCGGCTGAAGAAAACATTCACCTTCGCTGATTTCACAGAAGCTTTTGGCTTCATGACCAAAGTGGCCATCACGGCCGAAAAAATGAATCATCATCCCACCTGGACAAATACCTACAACACCGTGAGCTTCGAACTCTCGACGCATGATGCCGGAAACATCGTGACGGAAAGAGATCGCAAGCTGGCGAAGGAAATTGACCAGCTGGCCCTTAAACCCTGAGCAAACTCCGCGATGGAAAAAACAGACATGATCTATGGCACCCGGGCCGTTATTGAAGCGATTCACGCCGGGAAAGATATCGACAAAGTGATGATCCAATCCGGGTTGACCAACGACCTGGTGAAAGAGCTTATTGCCGTGGCCCGCAACAACAACGTGCCGGTGGTTTTTGTGCCTGCCGAAAAACTGAAACGGGTGTCGACCAAAAATCACCAGGGTGTTATCTGCATCCTGTCGGCCGTCACCTATTCTTCGGCCGACAATTTGATTTACAAAGCCTACCAGGAAGGACGCGAACCGTTCTTTCTCATTCTTGATCGCATCACCGACGTGCGAAACTTCGGGGCTATTGTACGCACGGCCGAATGTGCCGGCCTCGATGGCATCATCATCGCCGAAAAAGGCAACGCGCCCATCACCAGCGACGCCATGAAAACATCGGCAGGGGCGTTGAACCACCTGCCGATCTGCCGCGAAAAAGACATGAAGAAGACCCTGCAACTTCTTCACGAAAACGGCATCCGCATCGTGGCCTGCACCGAAAAAACAGAGAAGAGCATCTATTCACTCACGCTCACCGGCCCGATTGCCCTCATCATGGGATCGGAAGAAGACGGCATCAGCGATGCGTTTCTCAAGGAAGCCGACGAGCTGGCCCGCATTCCTCTGAAAGGAAAAATCGGATCGCTTAACGTGTCGGTGGCTGCCGGTGTTGCCATCTATGAAGTGCTGCGGCAACACGGCAACTAATCACTCCAGCAACATGCGATTGCCCTTGGGGTAACGCACCGAATAGCGCAGGGTGATGACTTCGTTTTTGCCCGGCGCAATTTCTTTCTTCCACGTCATCACACCACTCGGCGCGTCAAGGTCGGCGTGCGAGTCTTCAAGGATGTCGACAGAAATTTCCTTTTCGTTCGATACGGGAATCTGATCCTGCAACACAATGGTGATGGGCAACGCCTTCTTGTTGCGTATGGAAAGTTCATAGGCCATCACCACCTTTTGGTTAGCGCCGATGAATTGACGCGACGAATATTCTTTTTTCTTCTCCCGTTTCACCAACACATTGTTGTCGCGTCCCAACGACACCGTGAGTGTGTCGGACGTGTTGCGTGTGTCGAGAATGCTCTTGCCGATGTATTTGCCTTCGAAGAAAAGACTGGCTTCGCCGTCGAGAAAATTGTATTGATCCCAATCAAGAATTTTTGCCGTTAAGAAAGCATCCGGGTCGAGTTTGGGTGCACAGTAGTATTCATACAACGCTTTCAGTTCATACTCCACCATGTCGGTGGCACGCGATTCGCCATCCGATTTTATAGAGAAGGGTTCCGTCAAGGCAAACTCCACATTGGTTTGACGGATCACTTCGGTGGCGGTGATGGGCATTTTTTTAACACGCGACTTTGTTATTTCAACACCGGCCACCATTCCCTCTAACCCCGACATATCGGATGTGCCATAGCCGGTAACCACAACCTCGCTTAACTGCGTCATGTCAGGCCTGAGTTGGATGTCGTTCAGCCCTCCGCCATTCAGTTGCCTTTCCATAGGCTTGTAGCCGATAAACGAAAGCACCATGGTGGTGGCATCGCTTGTGAGAGGAAGAGAATAGTTTCCGTTCATGTCGGTGACGGTGCCCACGGTGGTGCCCTTTATCATGACGTTCACACCGGGCAGGGGCTCGCCCGCATCGTCAGTCACTTTTCCAAAGGCAATGTTGTTGGCCGGAATGGTGGCGGTGCCGCGTATCCGTATCATGTCGCGTTGTGCAAGACCGTTGTTGTAGCCAACAATCCAGGGTTTAATGATGGGTCGTGTGCCACTTTCGGATGGATCGGCCGATGAGATGGTGAGGTTCACATTCTCCCAGTCTTCGCCCGACTGCTGGCTCACGTTTGCTTTGTAGGTGATGCTGACGGGCGACGTGATGTTCTTTGCACGAATGTCGTAGGAGGGGAACCACCGTGCTTCACGCACAAGATACTTCACGAGAAACTCGGCAGTCGTAGCGGTCTTTGTCGACACCTTCACCACGATCTGGCCGGTAGGTTGTGCCTTCACATGGCGAAGTTCTATGAGTTGTGCTTCCACTTTGGCCAGGTCGTCCTGGTAGGTATGCAGCGCTGTTGCTGTTTGCATGAGCTGCTGGCGGATGTCGAGCAACCGAAGCCGGAAATATTCCACGGCAGCTTTCAATTCCTGCACCTCCACTCCTTTCTCGGCCCCGCCAATCGACTTGTTGGTCTTGAGCATATTCTCCTCTTCGCGATACACTTCTTCCAACGACTTCTCCTGCGCGATGAGTCCTGTCAGTCTTTTCTTCTCTCCTTCAAGGGTCTTTATTCGATCGGGCTTCTGAAGTGTTTCCAGATAGTCCACACCAAAGGAGACCGCCAGAATTTTTACAGTCAACGGCCCTTGCACCTGGATGCTTTGCTGTTGAATATCGGGGGCTATCCCTGTCAGGGTTAGGATGGACACTCCGGGCTTTAACGGCACCGTGGCTTGCCGCGACACCTCTGCCCCCTGCAGAAACACGGTGACCTGGCTGATTTTGGATGTTACTTTCTGTTCATTTTCCTGCGCATGCATGGGCAGAACAAAGGCCACAAGGAGAATAATTATGGATAGACGTTTCATACGTGGTAGGTGTTTGTACCACGCTAGGATGCCTGCAGGCTGTTGATTCCATAAAAGAAAATGAAAATAAATTGAAGCATGCTGCCCTGGCCTTCTACCATGTTATGTCACAAACAACTTGAATCCATCAAAAAAAGAAAAGGCCTTACTTGCCGGAAGCAAATAAGGCCCTTTAAATAAATTTTTGTAGTATTATTTTTTCAGGATGGTAAACTCCACGCGACGGTTCTGCGCTTTTCCTTCGGGTGTTTTGTTGGTGGTCACGGGTTTTGCCATGCCATAGCCTTTGGCTACGATACGCTCTTTCGCGATGCCTTTCTTCACCACATATTCGGTCACGGCTTTCGCACGGGCGGCCGACAATTTCTGATTGGTCGCGGCTTTGCCCACGTTGTCGGTGTGGCCCGAGATTTCGACTTTGATGTCGGGGTTGCCTTCGAGGAACAACGCCACACGATCAAGCTCGGGGAACGACTCGGGTTTCAATACAGACTTGCCCGCGTCGAAGAAAATGTTGTTGAGGCGAATGGACTGGCCCACTTCAATAGGCACCAGCACCAGGTCGCGTGTAAGGGTCACTTCGCCCGTCTCGGCAGACACGTCGATGTTTTCAGAGATGGGATAATAATCCGGAGCAGAAGCGCCCAGCACGTATGCGCGTTTAAGAGGCAGACGCAGATCGTAAGTGCCTTGCAACGAATCGATGGCCGCTGCCGCGTTGTCAATGCCTTCCACCATAATCTTGAGGCCTGTTTTGCCAATGAGGGGCTTGCCTGTTTTCTTGTCAATTACTTTACCCGACACAATGGCCATCTTCTCGGCATCGGCCAACAGGTCGAGCGTGATCTCGCGATACTCGTCCACGGTGTTCAGGTCGAGCGGTTCGGGGAATGACTCGAAGCGGCGTGCGCTTACCTGCATGTAGTAGAGTGTGCCATGGTTCAGCTTCACCTCATAGGTGCCTTCGGTTTTGTTCACAAAGGCCGAGTCAACCTCTTCGCCATCGGCTACAATCTTTGCATTGGCAGCGGCGGGAATGGTGTTGTTTGTGTTTTTGATAAACAGTTTTCCTTTCACCAGTACGTAAGGCAAAGGCTCGGCCTTTAGTGGTTTGGGAAGGTTTGTGAATTCGCGTACTGTCGAAACATCAATCACGTCATTGATCACTTTATAGTCGGGCACTACCAGCGACACGTTGTATTTTTTCTTCAGCGGAAGCTTCAGGCGATAGGTCCCGGAATCAGCATTCAACCAAACGCTGTCGGCGGGTTTACCGTCTACCAGGATTTTCACTTCTTTTCCTTTGAGGGCGCGAAGGCTCTTCGAGTTTTGAACCTCGCCATGCGCAATCACGAACGGATGATCTTCGTATACTTTCACTTTAAAAATGTCGGCACCGCCCAGCGAATTGTGATCGGTCGAAAAATAGCCGGTGCTTCCATTCTTGCTGGTCTTGAAATACGACTCCCAACCCGCAGAGTTGATCGTGTCGTTCAAAGGTTTTGGTGTTGACCACGATTTCCAGTCGGCGCCGGTGCGGGTGGTGGTGTACACATCGTAGTCACCTTTTGCACCGCGGTTGCTGGAGAAGTATAATGTTTTGTTGTCGGCCAACAGGAACGGTGCATCGTCGCTGGCGGGCGATGCAAGTGCCGCGATCTTCTTGGGTTTTGTCCACTTGCCATTTTCTTTTAGCTCGCTCAGATAAAGCGCCGAGCGTTTGCTGTTGCTTCCTTTCGCGAAGCTGAACACGATCGTTTTTCCATCGGCGCTCATCGATGCGCTGCTTTTCATGCCACGGTTGCCCGACGAAAAACCCTTCACTTTCAAACGCGCGGGTGTTGACCAGGCGTCGCCCATCTTGAAGGCGGTGGAGAGTCCGCGCTTTTTCCAGGTCGATCCGTTGTTGTTGTAGACGCCGTTCAACAAAAGTGTGTTACCATCGGCCGACACCGAGTAGACCGCGCTGTAGCGACCGATGTTCAGGCCCGAAACGCGTTCGGCTGCCGACCATGTGCCATCGGCTTGCAACTTCGAAAACCAGATGTCCTGGCTATCGGCCGGGCCATAGGTATTCGAGGGGTGATTCAGGCGTGAAAAGTACAGTGTCTTTCCGTCCGGCGAAAGCACCGGGTTGATTTCATCGTAGGTAGTGTTGATACCCGCACCGAGATTTTTCGGTATGAATGCAGATTGTGCTACGGCCACATGCGTTAGCCAAAGAAGGAAGAGGGATGTGTATATATTCTTTTTCATAATCATTAAAGCGAAGGTGAGGGCAATCGTTCCTGTTTCTTGATGCGGCCAAAAACAAAGTTTAGACCGGCACGCACATTCACAAACTTGGCGTTGTTCACATACGAGTTCACATTTCCATCGGTCAGCAACGAAATGGGTGCGCGCAAAATATTGTCGCTCACCACATAAAGTTGAATGGGCGCGAGGTTCAGCGAGATGCCTGCGCCGATATTATTGAAAGACGCGTTGGTGAGTGTGTAGCTGAGCGACGTGCTGATGATGCGGCCAAAATCTTTTTGCATCGACACCGAGAAGCCCGGCGAAAAACGTCCGCGGAATTTTTCAGCAAACAACAGCGCGTTGAACGACACCGTTTCGCGCCAGGCATAGCTGGCACTGAGATACATTTTTCCGGGAAGCGGCAAGCGATATTTTTGAATGGGCGTTTTCACAAATTTGAAGTTTGCCTCAATCGAATCGCCGATAGACTCCAGGTAATCTTCCTGGCCATTCAATACCTTTTCGAGATCCACACCTTTGAAGGTGATGTTGGCCGTGGCCGGATCGAGGGTGTAGCTATAGGTATCGTTTTTCCACGTTATGCTTCCGATGTCGATGAGGCTGAGGCCTAGAGTGAGTTTGTCGTCCATCAGTTTATAGGTGGCACCGAGGTCGAAGGCAAAGCCCGTGTTGCTTTTGTAGACCTCCCAATCGTCTTTCATTTCAAAGTTGTCATCTTCGTCGAGTTGATGCACACCCGAGGTGCGAAGTTCGGCGTCAGCTATGGCGGTGATGTGATAGTTATCGTCCATGCTCAGATCCATGTTGGAGCGAATGGTGGTGGCGTTCACCATGCCCTTCAGCAATTTGAAGCGCGCGCCCACGGTCAGCTTCCGGTTCACGGTGTAGGATGCACCCCAGGCCGACTCGATATACGACACCGACTCCACCTGTGGCGAACCACTCACGGGGTTGTTCTCCAACACCGACGTGCCATCGATGAACACCGCCGACAATTCTTTTGGCACCATGACGCGGTTATACGATTTCGCCGTGATGTTCCACGACACAAAAAGACGTGCGTTCACTTTCAGGTTCACCCGAAAAAGATCGGCTTGCGCCGACGTGCCCACATAATTCTTTTTCTTCATAGCGCGCTGCAACTTGTTGAGGTCGCCAATCACACTGTCGCCTTGCTTCACTGCAAAGTCGTTATAGGTGAAACCATTGTTGTTATACTGGGCAAACACCGACGAGCCGGGCAGGCCAATCGAAAAGCTATACTTTGGTTGCGTGGCCGGGTTGAGATAGCCGGCTTGCGGAATGCTGTTCATGAAATAGAGCGTGGCCTCGTGTTGCGCGAAAGCTTGTTCGCAGAGGCATGCGCCGGTGAGAATGATGAAGCCGACAAAAACGAGATGCTTCATAGGTCGGCTTTCACGTTGAGGGTGGCACGTACTCCCAGCTTCACATCCATTTTATAGGACGCTTTGAACTTCACATCGGGTTGTGTTCCATTGGGCGCCTTCACGGTGTTCATGCGCGACAGGATGATGAGCCGGCTGGCCTGAAATAGTTTATCGACTTTGCTCTTCTCGATGGGGAACTCCTGATCAAACACGCCAGCCGAAACCAACTCGCCGGCGGCGTTCACCGTGCTGCCCTTCACCAGGGCCGATTGCGCCGTGGTGAATATGGAATCGATCACGTGGTTGTTCCGGTCAACCAGATAGAACTGTAGCGTACCTTCCAGCGGAAGATCGTTTTTTATTTTGGCGCGTATAAAAAAGTCTTCGATGTTCGATTGCTCCACATCTTCCAGGTCCAGGTCTACGGTGTCGCCCAAAACAATTTTGGAAGCGTGGCCATACAACGGGAGGTCGGCTTTGAAACGTATCTTCAACTCGCTCACGTCTTCACAAAAATTGTCGCCGGTGGTAAGTCCCTCGTTGATGCGGGCATTGATGCGATAATAAAACTGATCGGGGTCAAAGTCTAACAGGGCTTTTGCATTGAGCACATTCACGACGGTTGTCGACGAATCGCCGGGTTGGGTTGGAAAGCCTATTTCTATGGGACTGGTTTTGTCGAGTTGCAATAGCAGCGGCGCGTGGCCTTTCTTGCGGGCTTCCAGTTGCAGGAAGTTTACGTTCACGGGAATGCCATAGCGATTCAACACTTCGAAGGCAAGACGCGGCTCCACAAACGAGGCGTCTGCGCCGGGAAGCGGATCGAACGCTTCGATGTTGATGCTTTGCTCGGGAATGCTGGCCACCTGGTCGCCCATAAAACCTCTCGCGATGGAATAGTCCATGGCGGTGAAGGCCAACTCTACTTTCAATTCCGCTCCGACAGGCACAACAACGGAGTTGGAATGTGCCTTTTGAATGACGGTGAGTTTCAGGGTGGTGATGTTGTCGTTGAACAGCATGCGGTAGTTTTGCAACCCGACATTCAACGGTTTGCCCGACGCCGTGATGGCAAACGGATCATTGCCGCGCGTCACGTCCGGCAACTCCACACGAACTTCGTAGTTGAAGCCTGCGAGATCGAAAGGCACCAGTGTGGTACTTATCCGCAGGTTCCCGCCTTTCAAAATCATCTCAGTCAACTTCTCGGGATCGAGACCGAAATCCAGTGTGGTCGAAAGGGTAGCGTAAGGTTGATCGGTTGCCGACGGTGGAACAACCGCCGGTGGCAAAGGCACTGTTTTCAAAAAGCTCTTATCCGGAAACGCCAGCAGGTCGCTGATGTCCTGAGAATGCAGGGTTTGGCCGTAAGACAGATACACCAGGCCATTGGCATCCACGTGCACAAGGGCGGTGTCGGCATCGGGCAAAAAGTCTTCCACACCCAGAACACCCGAAGCCAGCGGCAACAGCAGGTTGGGCGATGCTTCAAGGCCATCCACGCTATAGTCGTCCGAATCCAGACACGCACCCAGCAAGAGGCAGACCGATGTCGCCCAAGCAATGCGATGACCAAACCTCCCGGATATCTTCATGGTAGTGAACGTGATGTTATGGATTTCAAAAGTAAGCCGTAGGGCCTTTTTACTGAAATTGCTTTTATTTAGAATCACGGAAAATCATACATCGTCCAGAATTTCTCTCAATCGCCTCAAACCCTTTTCCGTGCACCTGAAATTACTGCAAAAACGCCTATCTTATCTGATAATTCTTCGACCCCTACAGGGTTGAGCCCCGCGACGGTCACAAAACTGCAGGATTACCTCCGTCTGCTGTGGATGCTTTTCCCCATAGGATAGGTGTTGACGACTGTTCTACTTGTTCTGGCCGCCAAGAACACTGGTCCATCACTGCCGATAAAACCTGAAGACGTTGCCCTCCGCCAACGTATGGGGTATACTAAAATTCTAACCATCATCCGCTCATGAAAGTTATTTTCTTCAGCACACAGTCCTACGACAAGACGTTCTTCGAATTGCATAACAAAGATTATGGCTTCACACTGGAGTTTCTGGATGTTCCTCTCAACGAAAAGACCGCGGCGCTTGCAACGGGCGCCGAGGCCGTTTGTGTTTTTGTGAACGACAAAGTGAACGCTGCCGTGCTGGAGAAGCTGGCCACGCAAGATGTTCGTTTGGTAGCCCTGCGTTGCGCGGGGTTCAACCAGGTCGATCTCGCGGCGGCGGCAAGGCTGCACATGCCGGTGGTTCGGGTACCGGCCTATTCGCCTCACGCCGTGGCCGAACATGCCGTGGCCATGCTCATGACCCTGAACCGAAAAATTCACAAAGCATACAACCGCATTCGCGAACAGAATTTTTCGCTGGCAGGATTGCTGGGCTTCGATCTTTATGGAAAAACGGTGGCCGTGATCGGCACCGGAAACATCGGCCAGGTGTTCTGCAAAATCATGCTGGGCTTTGGCTGCCGCGTGCTGGCCTTCGACGTGGTGGAGCAGGAAGCCATGAAGCAAGCCGGCGTCACCTATGCGCCGTTACACGACATTCTTCCGCAAGCCGACATCCTCTCACTTCACTGTCCCCTCAACGAACACACCCGCTACCTCATCAACCACGACACGCTCGACCGCATGAAAAAAGGCGCCATGCTCATCAACACAAGCCGGGGTGGCCTCATCGACACGCGCAGTGTGATTCGCGCGCTGAAGTCGGAGCAGCTTGGTGCACTGGCAATCGATGTGTATGAACAAGAGGAGTCGTTGTTTTTTCGCGACCTCTCCGATCACATCATCACCGACGATGTGTTGATGCGGCTCATGAGTTTTCCCAACGTGCTGGTCACGGCTCACCAGGGATTTTTTACACAAGAGGCCTTAACGCAAATTGCCCAGGTCACCCTGGGCAATTTGAAAGCTTTTGTGGAGAAGACTCCGCTGCTCAATGAAGTGAAGCAGGTGTGACGCTTAAAGCGCGCCGGCCTTGATCTCTTCTACTACCGCAGGGTCAAGCAAGGTTGTGATGTCGCCAAGATTTGTAGTGTCGCCTTCTGCCACCTTGCGCAAAATGCGGCGCATGATTTTTCCGGAGCGTGTTTTGGGAAGGCCGCTCACAAACTGAATTTTGTCGGGCTTGGCGATGGGGCCAATGATTTTCGAAACCGTGTCGCGAATTTCGGCGCGGAGCTTCTCTTCGTTTTCGGGTTTGTTATAGGTGATCACAAAGGCGTAGATACCTTGGCCTTTGATGTCGTGCGGATAGCCTACCACGGCCGTTTCGCACACGTCGTGATGTTCGTCGATGGCGCTCTCCACTTCGGCCGTGCCCATGTTGTGGCCCGACACGATGATGATGTCATCTACCCTTCCCGTGATGCGGTAGTAACCTTCTTCGTCGCGTTTGCATCCGTCGCCCGTGAAATATTTTCCGGGAAAGGTCGAGAAGTAGGTGTCTCTGAAACGCTGGTGGTCGCCATAGATGGTACGGGCCATGGAGGGCCAGGGAAATTTCACGGTGAGTCTTCCTTCCACGCCGTTCTCCGAAAGTTCTTTGCCATTCTCGTCCATCACCGCAGGCTGCACCCCGGGCAACGGCAACGTGGCGTGCGCGGGTTTCAACTTCGTGACATTGGCAATGGGCGATATCATGAAACCACCCGTTTCGGTTTGCCACCACGTGTCGATGATGGGACAGTTTTCTTTGCCAATATTTTTATTGTACCAATGCCAGGCCTCTTCGTTGATGGGCTCGCCCACCGTGCCCAATACCTTGAGCGACGAAAGATCATATTTTTCCACAAAGCTGAGCGGTGCTTTTTCGAGCGAGCGGATGGCGGTCGGTGCCGTGTAGAAGATGTTCACCTTGTGCCGCTCGATGGCCTGCCAGAACCGACCCATGTCGGGCCACGACGGAATGCCTTCAAAAATAACGGTGGTGCCACCCGCCGACAAGGGTCCGTAGAGTATATAGGAATGGCCGGTGATCCACCCAAGGTCGGCTGTGCACCAGTACACTTGTCCGTCTTTATATTGGAAGGCTGTTTTGAATGTGTAGTTGATGTACACCATATAGCCACCGCATGTGTGCACCATGCCTTTGGGTTTGCCCGTGGAGCCGGAGGTGTATAATATAAACAACATGTCTTCGGCATCCATTTCTTCGACGGGGCAATCGGCCGATACTTTGGCTATTTCGTCGTGCCACCAAAGATCGCGACCCGGTTTCATGTTGACACTGATCTTCAGCTTTTCAAATACTATTGTTTTTTTGATGGTCGGGCATTTTTCAACTGCCTCGTCCACAATGTGCTTGAGGTCTATTTTTTTGTCGCCGCGATACGAACCGTCAGACGTGAGCACCACCGAGCAACCGGCATCCTGAATTCTATCTACCAGCGAGCCCGACGAGAATCCGGCAAACACCACGGAGTGCACGGCGCCAATGCGTGCACACGCCAACACGGCATAGGCAAGTTCGGGAATCATGGGCATGTAGATGCAAACCCGATCGCCCTTCTTCACGCCGTTTGCCTTCAGCATGTTGCCCACTTTGCAAACCTGCTCGTGCAACACGCGGTAGGTGATGTGTTTGGCTTCGTCCTTCGGGTCGTTAGGTTCCCAGATGATGGCCGTTTGGTCGGCCCGTTGCGCGAGATGACGGTCGATACAATTTTCGGTGATGTTCAGCTTGCCACCAACAAACCACTTCACTTCGGGTTTATTGAAATCCCACTCCAAAACCTTGTCCCATTTTTTACGCCACACAAAATCACTGGCCACGGTGTTCCAGAATTCTTCCGGGTTATCTACACTGTTTTTGTACTGCTGCGCATAGGCTTCAAAAGAAGAAAGGGTTGTATTCATACGTAAAAGGGCGTCTCGGTTTATGTTACAAACGCGGGTGATAAAATTCTACTCTTTTTCTGGAAATTCAAATAATGTTTTCAAATGTGTGAGAAACACATGATAGAATTTTGTAAATTTCTTATCGGCCTTTTCGTGCTTCGCTTCTTTCTCCGGCAAACACCATTCTCAACCGCTAGCCCTCCCAAAACCCGGGGACTGTTTGATACGCACACGGTCCGCTATAAAATGATGGTAAGCATCACCTAAAATAACAGATACGTATGAACGTAGCCGTATCGGATCGCCTGGCGTTATCTGCGGTGGATGAACACATCCTTCGCACACTCTTGTATTTCGACATCTTTCAGTATCCACTCAACGCGCACGAAGTCTGCCACTTCCTGGGTGTTGCGGTGAATCAGGAAAACGTTGTGCACTCGCGCCTGCTCACCCTCACCGAACACAACTATATCTATCGTTTCGAAGAATTTTTTGGCGTGCGCAGCGACCCGGCCTATGTGCACCGTCGTGTGAAGGGCAATGCCGAAGCCGAACGCTGCATGAGCCTGGCCCAAAAACAAGCCCGACGCATTGCCCGGTTTCCCTTTGTGCGTGGTGTGTTGGGTTCAGGCTCGTTGTCGAAAGGCTATATGGACGAATATGCCGATCTCGACTTTTTTATTATCACCGCACCCGGCCGCCTGTGGATAGCCCGGACTTTGCTCGTGCTCTACAAACGCATCTTCCTGGGCAACTCGCATAAATATTTTTGTGTGAATTATTTTGTAGACGAACGTCACCTGGAAATAGAAGAACAAAATTTATTCACTGCCACCGAACTGGCCACAGCGTTGCCGCTGCAAGGGGCGAACGAATACAGACGGCTGCAGGAAAGTAATCCCTGGTTGTTGCAATTCTTTCCCAACTTCACCCCACGTTCGGTGCGCGATGTGCCCGATGTGCGCGTGGATGGATTAAAAAAATGGATGGAGGCATTTTTGAACCTCCCGGTGGTGTCGCGGCTTGAGCGCCATTTTCAAAAGATCACGCTGAACCGGTGGAAGACCTTGTATGAAAAAGATTATCCCGACGCCGACTTTGCCGTGGCGTTCAAAACAAAAACATATGCATCCAAAAATCATCCGCGCAACTATCAGCGTAAGGTGATGGAAAGCTATGCCGACAAACTGAAAGACTTTGGGTTGTCGCCCTTGCGTTGCAACAAGGCACAGTGATGAAAGAACAGGAGGAAGCGCGCATGATTTTATTTACGCATTCATATTTCTATAAGCTCGACGCCAAACAATGGCGATTCAAACAGCCATACCCACCGTTGGCCACCTTGCTGGCCGCCGCCGTCATGCGTGGTGAAGGCCACGCGGTGGCACTCGTCGACACCAACCTGCAAGACGATCCACGTGTTATTGTGCCGGCGTTGAAAACACACGCCCCGCGCTATGTTGTTATTTATGACGACGGCTTTAACTACCTCACCAAAATGTGTCTCACCGTGATGCGCGATGCCGCCTTTGTGATGGCTGCCGCCAGCAAAGCACAGGGCTGCACCGTCATTGTGTCGAGCTCGGACGCTACCGATCATTATGAAAAATATTTTGAACATGGGGTGGACTATGTGGTGCGGGGCGAAGGCGAAGAAACCCTGAAAGAACTTATCGCCACCCTGGAAGCAAACGGCAACACGGCGTTGGTGCAGGGCATCGCGTTCCGGGCCAACCAACAAACCGTGGTAACGCCGCCACGGCCCGTGCTTCGCGACCTCGATGCGCTTCCCCTGCCGGCGTGGGACCTGGTGGACATGGAAGCCTATCGCGCCATTTGGGTGAAACATCACGGCTATTTTTCGCTGAATGTGGCCACCACGCGGGGCTGCCCTTTCAAATGCAACTGGTGCGCCAAGCCCATCTATGGCAATCGCTACACCTCGCGCTCGCCCGCCCATGTGGTGCAGGAAATCGAGTTTTTGCTGACCCACTACCGGCCCGACCGCTTCTGGATGTGCGACGACATTTTTGGACTTAAACCGGGCTGGATTGCCGAATTTAACACCCAGGTGAAGGTGAAGAAACTTGTTTTCACCTACAAGATTCAGTCGCGCGTAGATTTGCTCGACCACGAAGTGGTGAATGCCCTGGCCGAATCGGGTGCTACGTCGGTTTGGGTTGGGGCCGAGTCGGGCTCGCAAAAAATATTGGACGCGATGGACAAAGGCACCACCGTGGCCCAGATTTATGAAGCCACGCAACGGCTCAAAACAAAAGGCATTGGTGTGGGGTTTTTCCTTCAGTTTGGCTACCTCGGCGAAACGGAACACGACATCGACGCCACGTTGCAAATGGTGCTCGAATTGATGCCCGATGAAGTGGGCATTTCCGTGTCATATCCGTTGCCCGGCACCAAATTTTACGAAAACGTGAAAGATCAGCTGCGCGAAAAACAAAACTGGTCCGATTCTGACGATCTGGCCATGATGTTTAACAGCACGTTCAACCACGCGTATTACAAGGCGTTGCACCGCTATGTGCACTATGTGTATCGAAAACAAAAGGGATATGCCAGTTTGAAGAAACTTATGCAGAGCCCTTTGCGTCTTACACGTAAGGACCTGAAGCAAAGTCTGGGCACATTTTATTTCGGCGCCCGCGCCACGCTTTTGAACAAAAGACTTCGTACCTTAATAAAGACTTGACCACCCCAACTCAGCGGTTTTATGGCTGCCCCTTTTGATCATATTGCCACGTCCTATGATTCGCAATTTACGCGAAGCGCCATCGGTCAATTGCAGCGCAAGCGTGTTTGGGCCTATCTCGAAAAAATAACACCGGAGCTGAAGGGGCTCGACATCCTGGAGTTGAATTGCGGCACCGGCGAAGATGCGTTATTGTTTAGTGAGAAGGGGTTCAACATTGTGGCCACCGATGTGTCGGAAGAAATGCTGAAGGTGACGCGCCAAAAGGCACAGCAGTTTTCCATGCAAAACAAAATCAGCTCGCAATACCTCGACCTTGACAACTTTGAGGAAACGTTGTTTGATAAGAAATTCGACCTTGTGTTTTCCAATTTTGGCGGCCTCAACTGCATCAACCCCGAAGCGGTGCAAAAATTGTTGACAAAAATTCCAACCATTCTGTCGCCGGGCGGCAGGTTTGTGGGCGTCATCATGCCCAAGTTTTGTTTGTGGGAAACAAACTATTTTTTGATGAAGCTCCGGTTTCTGAAAGCCTTTCGGCGCATGACCAGCAAAGAGGTGATGGCCGATCTGGAAGGGGTGCGCATGAAAACGTGGTATTATAGTCCATCCCAAATCAAGCAATGGTCGCGCAAAGCGTTTCACCATGCCGTGGTGAAACCGGTGGGCTTCGCACTGCCTCCATCGTATCTCGAAAATTTCTTCTCCAGCAAAAAAAGGCTGCTCCTGCAACTCAACCGCCTCGACGAAAAGCTTGACGATTTCTCTGTTTTGTCGGGCATGGCCGATCATTTCCTCATAGACCTCACGTTGGCATGACACGCCACGCCGCCCGCTGACCATGGAGGTGCTTCTTTCACACGGCTATTTTCTGGAGGATGATGAAAAAGAACAACGCATCCTTCGTCCCTATCCCCCACTGGGCATCCTCTGCATCGCTGCCTATCTAGACGAACACGGCATCGCCAACAGTGTGTATGACACCACGTTTTCCAGCAAGCCGCACTTCAACCAATACCTGCTTCAACACCAGCCGCCCGTGCTGGCGTTGTATGTGAACCTGATGACCAAGATCAACATCCTGGAGACCATCCGGTTTGTAAAACAAAACAAACCGGCCACACGCGTTGTGCTCGGTGGCCCGGAAGTGAAACACAGCGCCGAAAATTTTCTTCGTGCAGGCGCAGATGTTATCGTGATTGGTGAAGGCGAGGAAACAACCGCCGAGTTGGTCGCCGCCTTCAAAGCACATGGCTATGCAGACGGCGCCTATCGCCATACCATTCGCGGCATCGCTTTCCTGGATGAAGATCGCTTCGTGGAGACACCCGAGCGCGACAAGATCAAAGACATCAACACACTGCCGGTTCCCGCGCGTCACAAAATTGACCTCGATCTTTATTTGAACGCGTGGAAGCAACGCCATGGCACGAGCGCGCTTTCGGTGAGCACCATGCGTGGTTGTCCCTACACGTGCAAGTGGTGCAGCCGCGCCGTGTATGGCCTGAGCTATCGCCGTCGCTCGCCCGAGAAAGTAGCCGACGAGCTTGACACCATCCGGCAACGCTACCAGCCCGACAGCGTGTGGTTTGTAGACGATGTGTTCACCATCAGTCACAAATGGCTGACGGGGTTTCGCGATGCGCTGAAAGAACGAAACTTTGTGATGCCCTACGAATGCATCACACGGGCCGACCGCATGAACGAAGAGGTGATCGGCTTGTTGAAAGACACCGGATGTTTCCGGGTGTGGATTGGCGCGGAGAGTGGGTCTCAACACGTGATCGATCTCATGGACCGTCGTGTGCAGGTGACACAGGTACGCGACATGATCAAGCTCACCAAAACCTATGGCATTGAGACGGGCACGTTCATCATGCTGGGTTACCCCGGCGAAACGGAAGCCGATATCGAACAAACTATTACTCACCTCAAAGAATCAGACCCCGACCACTTCACCATCACTATAGCCTATCCCATCCGTGGCACTGAGCTGTTTGAAGAAGTGGAAGCGCTGCAAACCACCGCGCTCGACTGGAACACCAGCACCGACCGCGACATTGACTTCAAACGTTCTTATCCCCGAAAGTTCTATGACTTCGCCGTACGCCGTGTGGTGAACGAAGTGTTGTATAGCAAGCGAAAGCACACGGCTCTTTCGCCACGTGCCATCGCGTTCAAACTGAAATCTGTCGCAGCCAAAGTGGGCATGTGGTGGACCAAAGGAATGGCATCGCCTGAGGCTAAAAGTTTATAGCGACGGCCGCACAACTTTTTTATTCTTCGCCGCGCCCTCTACATACGGATTTCTGTTGCGCGCAATCAGGATCAACGCTTTCAGATTGGCATAGGCCAAACGCAATTGCCCTTTCACGGCGAATGACATCAGTAGACCCACAAGGGACCATGCAAGCCAACGCCGGTTTGATTTTTTGAAACGTGCATTCGTGGTTAAAAAATAATGAAGGGCTAAAATCCTACGATAGTATGCCAATGCATATTCCAGCCGGTTTTCGGGAGCCTTGGCGTTGTAGGTTTGTGTGCGATGTGTAACCACAATGGCTGCATCGTTCGGAAACGCCAGGGCGACACCATAGTTGTCGCCGATGCCGCTGGGATCCAGCACTTCGTCGAACGGTGATGCTTGCAACATTTCTTTTTTGATCAGGCTCGATCCCAGCGAATAGGTTTTTGTAACAAAGAACGGTGTATCAAAATTTGTGATGACAGGCCAGCCTCCAACGCTCACGCTGTTGCCCAGGCATTCATAGAATTTGCAAAGACGGGCATATGCAGGCCGAACCAGTGCCGACACGTTCATGCCTTTCACTTCGCCCCACACAGAAAGTCGGAACACATACGCCCAAAGCAGTCCTCGAAAATTTTTGAACGGATAGCGATACACCCACGTGTCGTTTTCAAGCTGCATGAACAAACCTGATGCAGCCGCACATTCGGGATGTTGGCTTATGGTGTTCACCAACGTTTCCACATAGTCTTTCGGAAAACGCATATCATCGTCGCACAAAAAAATCCAGGGCGATGTGGCTTGGGCTATGCCAAGGTTTCTTTGTATGCACACCGAAGCTTCGGACGCGATCCAGCGAAGGGGTACGGCGGAGAATTTTTCTGCGATGTCATCCTTGTAGTGCAGGTCATCGCTCGCGTCCACGATAATGATCTCTGCGACCGGATAGGTTTGCAATGCAATGTTGTCCAGCAAGGGCTGGATGTAGGCCGGCCGGTTGCGGGTGGGTATGACGGCGCTGATCTTCATTTGCCTTCAGCCTTTTTTTCTGACATCAGCGCGTCATAAATAATTCGGTAACGTTCCGCTGTCCACTCCAAATTGTGATGCGTTGCCCACGCGCGTGCCTGTTCGCGTTGGGTGGTCATGCGTCGGGGATCGGCCATGAGGGCCAGCACGGCGGCGGCCAGGCTTTCGGCATCGCGCGGCTTCACGGTGACGCAGCCCTGCGACGAAAGATCGGCCATCAAGCCCACGTGTGTTCCGCACACCAACACGCCAAGGGCCATCGCCTCGTTCACAACCAATGCCTGGCTTTCATAGCGCGACGTATGCAACAACATATCGGCCTGCCTGAATTTGTCGGGGAGCTTTTCGTGGGGCACAAATCCTTCGAACGTCACAAAAGAATCCAGATTCATCGCCGTGGCTAACCGCTGAATTTCTCCGTTCGAATAGTCCTCTCCCACATGCATCAGGACACAATCTATTTTTTCACGAATCAGAGCGAACGTCTTCAGCAGCGTCTCCTGATCCTTCACCGGGTGAAGGTATGCTACGTTGAGAAAAATCACGGGCGACGACAATGTTCTCTCACGATATTGGAAGTGGGCGCCATTTACCCCGCGGGGAATAACATGGATGTCCCGATGGATATGCAGGTTTTGTTGCACCTCGCGCTTCAAAAATTCCGTCAGCGCCGTAACAGCCGTGGCGTTTCGGATAACCCAGGTGTTGATCTTCTTGCGTCGTGGTCCCAGCAAGTCGCCAAACGCAATGTCTGCCAATCCCGAGGCTTCGGCGGCATCGAGGCTCACCAACACCGGAATGCGAAACAATTTTCCTGCAAGCACGCCAAAAAATCCTGAAGGAAATGTTGAATGACAATGAATAAGATCATAGCGTCGAAAAAGCATATCCCAAAAAATCGTCCAGGCAAATAGCAGTTCGCGAAGTGTTTTGTAACGCAGCGCCAGACCGGGAATTCGGGTCTCATAGGGAGCTGCTTTTTGCAACCTCGTGTGAAACTCAAAATACACGGTGATATTGAACGTGGTGCTCAGTTTTTCAAGCAGCGCACGATATGTAGGAATGGTGTGAGCGCCGCCACCCAAAAATGCAATTCGTTTTTTCTTTTCCGGCGCCGTCATGATCGTGAGGTGGGATCAAATTCGTCTATGACTTTCGTAATCTGCGTCGCCGTGTAGTGATCGCCAATGCCTTCAACAACTTTACGGGCAGCTTTGCGCATGGCGTCAATGCGCGCCGGATCTTTCACGGCCACAATAATTTTCTCTGCCAGACCTGTCGCATCTCCCGGGGCCACTATCAATCCGCACGTGTCTCCCATGTCGGCAAGCATGCCCACATTTGTTCCGGCAATCAGGGCTCCACATGCCGCTGCTTCCACAAACACCAACCCTTGCGCTTCATATAAAGACGTGTGCAACATGATGTCGCACGCGTGATAATAGCGGGGCATGTCGGCATAGGCTTGAGGTTCCAGGAAATCAACACGATCCGTCACGCCCAACGATTCGCACCAGCGCTTCAGCTGGCCATCATAGAAGTCGGCGCCCACCACCAGCAAACGCGAGGGCAGTCGTGCCGCCACTGCGGCAAATGCACGCAGCATGGTGAACTGATCTTTGATGGGCGTGTGGTTGGCCACGTGTATGAAACGCAAGTCGTTTGTGTCGATGGGCTTGGGCCGATATGAGAACACGCGCAGGTCAACACCATAGTGAACAACACCGATGCTTCGGGCAACACCATTTTGTTTCACGACCTGGGCCTGATAAACACTTATCGTAAGCAACGTCGTGCATTTCAAATAGGCATGCCGACACCACGCGCCGACACGCGCGTTACAAAACACGCCGTAAGGAACCGACGCCAGCCCGACCGAATCGCCACCATGCAAATAAATAACCGAGGGCCTTCTGAAAAAAGCGGCTACACGATAGGCCAGCACACCCGAAGGATAGCCCCAAAAACTAAACACCACATCATACGATTTCCAAAGATGATGCCAGGCAAACATCAACACCAGATACACCCATCGCCACAGGCCGGGAGCAAATTTTCCCCGATAGGAAACGATCCTGAAATTCTCCGGAACAAAATCGGCGTTGGGTGGAAGGTGCGAGTACACGGTGATGTCGAACGTGGTAGCCAGTTGTCCCACCAAAAGCTGCAACGCAGGATAGCCTTGCGAGTAGAAGCCTCCACCTACACCACCGGTCATCCATATGGCTACATGCTTTTTCAGAATGTCAGGGGTTTGGTGTTGGGGAAACACAGGGCATCGACGTGCATGTTTTCTTCGGTGAGGTCTATCGCCTTTAGTGTGGCGGCATCGAGCACGGTATAGTCCAGGCTTTCGAGGTAACGAATCAAATCCAGGGCAGTATACTGTTGTTGTCGCAGGTTCACTTCGGCCACCTCCACAAAAAGCAACGGCTTCCACGCTTCCAAAACTTCGCGTGCGCCTTGCAGCACAAAAATCTCAAAACCTTCTACATCAATTTTCAACACATCGGCTTTTGAAATTGTGCCGTCGCGTTTGAACGCGTCGAGCGGTTTTATTTCAACACGTTCCGAACCCACCGATTGCACAGGAGCTTCGGCAAGGATGCGATTGGCGCCTGGATTAATGGAGTATAGTTTATACAACGCTCCCTCGGCCGCTGTTGCACCCAGTGCCACCTGAAATGTTTTCACGTTTGTGAATGGGTTCAGGGCGAGGTTTTGTTGCAGGGCGGCATAGTTTTCGGTGTCGGGCTCAAAGGCATACACCTTTCCTTGTTTGCACAGCTGCGCGCAGGTTAAGGCCACATAGCCAAGGTTGGTACCGATGTCAAGCACCGTGAAGTCGGGCTTGATGAAACGGAAAAGATTTTGAAGCGATTTGTTTTTCATCGAATGAAAATAAATCCAGTGATCGATGAGCCTGCTGATGTCGAGCCGGAACACAACGCCATCGCGCGTCGCCGTGCGCAGGCTGTTGTCGGGATAAAAATATAGCGGCGGGATTGACCGGCGCCAAAAACCGTCGGGGTTTTGCTCCAGTTGTTTCACGAGGAAACGTTCGAGTGGTGGTATTCTGAAAAAATTCCGGAACAGGTTGAAGAACTTCACCCTCGGTGGCACGGCATAGGGAAAGCGGCTGTAGGCTTTATGCAGAAACATGGCGGTGTGGCTTGGCGTGAGGAAGAATTTTTTCGGCGCAGGCCATCACAAACTCTGGTGTGTAGCGCGTGAGGCAACGGTTGTCGTCAAATTTGCAGACAGGCAACAAACACGGCCCACATTCAAGGTCTGACGAATCGAGACACATCGACCATGCGCCTTGTGGTGCCGACCAATCCTTACGGCTGGAGCTGAACAACGCCAGCGTAGGAATGCCCTGCACCCAGGCCATGTGCATAAGGCCCGAATCTTCGGTCAACATAAAATCACAGCGTTGCAAAATTTCGAAGGCTTCCACCGGGTCGGCTTTTCCTGTGAGGTTTAGGCAATGGTCTCCCAGGCGAGTCTCAAGATAGGTTGCCGCTTCCTGATGCGCCGGCAAAAGCAGTAACACAAATTGTGTCAACGGATAGGCAACCTGCCACCGCCGGGCAAACGCCTCATAGGCCGACAACGGCCAGTGTCGGGATGGACAGTAGCCTGCAGGATTGAGCACCACCAGTTTATGCTGCTCACGATAGCCGGCCTGTTGCAGCAACACATCCGCCCGCCCCGGCTGTCGCGATTGAAAAAATGTTTCGGGTTCGATCCGCCACGACCACAACGCTTCGATGGTGTTTTGCGTCCGCCTCCCCGCCGACAACGACGACGACCGGTCAAACTCAACCCACGCTTTTGCGCGCAGCACCTTGCGAATGATTTTGCTGATGCGATGATTCTGCAAATCCATGACGGCGTCGAACCGTTGCATCCAGAGTTTTGGCAGCAGCAGCAGCGCCAACAGGAATTGCACGCGGGCATTGCGGCCTCCGCCGATCGCGATCACCTCGTCGAACAACACCAGTGCTTCGGGAAGGGGCGCCACTTCGGCACGTGTGAGCAAGTGGAGACGCACGTTGGGATATTGTCGCTTCAGGTTTTGCAAATAGGGCAGCGTGATCACCACATCGCCCATGGCCTGAAAGCGCATGACGAGAATTTTTTGAGGCGGCTGATTTCCCTTCCAGGGGCGACTGCGCAAAGTTGATTCCACTTACTAAAGATAAGTGGTTGTGTCATCACATCACAAACTCCACAGCAATGGCCGCTAGCGCACCCACAATGACTACGGCCATTTTGCGCGCATTGAAATGATGTTCGGGGCTGCTCTCCACAACAATGGTGGTGGAGATGTGCAAAAAGTTTCCACTCACCAGGGCATAGAGGTAGACGAGGCCGGTGGCCGAAAGAACTTCGTGGCGCGCCAGGTAGGTGCTGAGCAACAAACCCGCCGGTGCTGCAAGCGAGAAACCGATGAGGTGCGGCAACGCTTTGTTGCGGGAGTGCAGTTGGTGTGTGAGCACCGTCATCAGCGCGAAGGCCGCCGGCACGCGGTGCAGAACAATGCCCAGCAACACGGCGTTCACATCATAGAACGGACCCATGTGTTCGGGTTGTGCCAGCATGCCACCTTCCAGAAAGGCATGCACGCATAGCGCAAACAAAAGCACCAGTGCCGATATCGCTTTTTCGTGACTGTGACTATGAGCGTGCGCATGATCATGATCGTGGGTATGAACATGACCATGCTCAATGCCCGACGTGAAATATTCCAGCAGGTGCTGCAGAAAAAAACCGGCCAGCACAAACAAACCGATCAGTTCCAGCGAACCACTTTTCTTGTAGAGCTCAGGCAAAATGTGAATGACCGTGATGGAGAACAGGTAAGAGCCTGCAAAGATCAGCAGCAATCTGAAATTCATGTTCTTGTTCTTGGGAACAAGATAGATCAGCAAACCGGATAGCAACGGTGTCAGAAAAAGGACCAGTAGTTTCAGTATCATGATCGGTGTTCAGGGTTCTAATGTAACAAACGCTTTGAGGCCGGGCGTGATAAACGTTTCCAGTGTATCGCCCGCCAGCGAATAGATCAATATGGCATCTAACTCCGGATGCTGCTTTAAAAGTTCAATTGCCTTTTCGTGACCCATCACCATGAAGGCCGTGGCCCAGGCGTCGGCCGAAGAACAATCGGCCGAAAACACGGAAGCGCTCAGCAGGGCGCGTTGTGCCGGGTAGCCCGTGGCGGGATCGATGGTGTGCGAATATTTACGTCCATCAATTTCATAATAGTTGAAATAGCTGCCCGACGTGGTAAACGATTTGTTGCTAAGGCTGATGTAGGCTTTGTAGAATTGATGATCGATGGTGGAGTGCGGATCGATGACACCCACTTGCCACGGTTTGCCACTATTCAGATTTTTGCCCACTGCCATGCCCTCACCGCCTATTTCCACCAACATGTTGGCAATGCCTTTTGCTTTCAGAAAGTCGGCCACCACATCGGCACCATAGCCCTGGCCAATGCCGCCGAAGTCGAGTTGCACACGCGGGTCGGTTTTCACCACGCTGTCGCGCGAAAGCTTCACCTTGTCGAAACCCACAAAGCGGAGCAACGAGTCGGTGCGGATCGAGTCGGGCGACACGGCTTTGCCCGGACCAAAACCCCAGGCACTCACCAGCGGCATTACCGTGGGATCGAAGGCCCCGTGCGAGCTTTGGAAAATTTCCTGTGCCTTCTTCAAGGGCGGATACAGGTAGGGCAACCCCCAGGCCACACCGCGAACACTTTTGTTGAAGCGCGACACCTCGGCCGTGGGGTCGTAGGTATTTATAGACTTGTTGACCAGCCGCAAAAGTGAATCGACCGCTGTTTTAAAGTTGCGTTTCTGTTTATCGAAGTAGGTGATGTGATAGGTGGTGCCCATGGTGGTGCCCTCCAGCCGGATGGGAATGGGCGCTTTCCGCGAAAACCCGGTTGCCAACATCAAAATCAGGGGCAGCAGGAAGAGCGTTGTTCGTTTTGGATGCCTCATTGTGAAATCTGTCGCAAGGTATAAAAAATGTCATAAATGCAACATTGTTGTATATAGGATATTCGGGTCGCGGGTGCTCTTTGTCAAAATAATATGAGAACTTTGGTGCGTGTTTGGCAGCACAGGCCGATTACTTTTTTAACTTTTCACCCATGCGCGAAGACTATCTTAAAGGCGACAACGAAGGGCAGGGCGCTGCCGAGAAAGACGTTGAAAAAGCATTGCGTCCGCTTTCCTTTCACGACTTTGCCGGACAGGCCAAGGTGGTAGAGAACATCAAGATTTTTGTGCAGGCCGCCAAGCAGCGCTCCGAGTCGCTCGACCACGTGTTGTTGCACGGCCCTCCGGGTCTGGGTAAAACCACGCTGTCGCACATCATTGCCAACGAATTGCAGTCGAGCATCAAGATCACTTCCGGCCCGGTGCTTGACAAGCCCAGCGACCTCGCGGGGTTGCTCACCAACCTCGAGCCAAACGATGTCCTCTTCATCGACGAGATCCATCGTCTCAATCCCATTGTGGAAGAGTATTTGTACTCGGCCATGGAAGATTTTCGCATCGACATCATGCTGGACTCGGGTCCGAATGCGCGCTCGGTGCAAATTGGTCTCAACCCGTTCACCCTCATCGGCGCCACCACGCGCGCCGGGTTGCTCACGTCACCCCTACGCGCACGCTTCGGCATCAACGCGCGGTTGGAATACTACGATGCCGCGTTGCTCACGTCTATCGTGAAACGATCGGCCACCATTTTGCAAACGCCCATTGCCGACGATGCTGCTTTTGAAATTGCCCGTCGCAGCCGGGGCACCCCACGCATCGCCAACAACCTGCTACGCCGCACACGCGACTTCGCCCAGATCAAGGGCGACGGCGTCATCACCATGGCCATTGCACAGCTTGCGCTGAAAGCATTGGATGTTGACGAAAACGGACTTGACGAAATGGACAATCGCATCCTGCTCACCATCATCGAAAAATTCAAGGGCGGTCCCGTGGGCCTCACCACCATTGCCACGGCTGTGGGCGAAGAAGCAGAAACGATTGAAGAAGTGTATGAGCCCTTTCTTATCCAGGAAGGCTACATCAAACGCACGTCACGCGGCCGCGAAGCGGCCGACAGAGCCTACAAGCATTTGAAAATTGCCCGGCCCGCATCGAGACCTGCGGGTTTGTTTGATTAAGATTTGATTTGGTGATTAAAGTTTTCGCGGCAGGATCTTGTTGCCTAAAGCGCCGCTGTGCAAAACAGACCCCTTATGGATTTGCTTTGGCCACTTCAAAGTTTTCCACGTATTGTGGAAGCGAAAAATAGAACGTCGTTCCCTTTCCGTCTTCCGATTCAAACCAGATGCGGCCGCCGTGCTTCTCCACAAATTCTTTGCAGAGCAACAACCCCAGACCTGTTCCTTTTTCCTGGCGTGTTCCCTGTGTGGTGATGCTGCCGATGGTGAACAGCCGATCGCGGTTTTGCGCGGGAATGCCCACACCGGTGTCGGCCACGGATAGAATTATTTTAGTGTCAACACGATAAGCACTGAGGGTGACGCTGCCATCGGCGCGCGTGAACTTGATGGCGTTGGTGAGCAGGTTTCGGAACACGGAGCGGATCATGTTCAGGTCGGCAAAAGCATTGAGCTCGCCTTGCACGTTGTTGTTTAACGTAATTTTTTTGTCACGACACTCCGCTTCCAATAGCCGCACGGTTTCTTTGGCAATGTCGCTCAGATTCTGTTTGTCCGGCTCAAACGTTTCGCCTTTCATTTGCAGTTTGGCCCACTGCAAAAGGTTGTCGATGAACTCGGTGGTTTGCACCAGCCGCACTTCAAGGCCTGCGGAAATTTTTTGAAACTCTTCCGAATTCAACACACCCGACTTGGCCAGTGTGAGCGCGAGGTGAAGAGAGTTGAGCGGGCCGCGAATGTCGTGCGACACCACGGAAAAGAGTTTGTCTTTCACGTTGTTCACTTCTTCCAGCTGCAGGTTTTGCTGGTGAATTTCGTCGGTGCGCAGGCGCACTTCGTGTTCGAGTCGTTCCTTCTCTTCCTGTTCGCGTTTCAGCTCCTGTTCTTTGGCTTCGTGATTTTGCTTTTCGAGCGTGGTCCAGCGATCGCCCAGGGCATAGGCAATGAACAAGGTTTGCAACACACAGCCCAACATGAGGCCACCATAGTTTGTGCTGAGGTAGCCCGGCACATAGCCCAGGTTGCTCATGGTGAAAAATGCAGCAGCCAGCAAAGGCGACATCCACGCCAGCAAATAGTAGCGCGCGGGGCGGTAGCCTTTCGAAAAGCAATAGCCGGCCGACGACAAGGCCAGCAAACAGTGGAGCAGTATGAAGTAGTGGTGAAACTTATACGAAATCTGACGGAAGAAAATGATCATGCACAAACCCACCAACACGTCGAGGGTGGCATTCACCACCATGATGTTGTCAAGCCAACGATTGAAATTCCGGAGCTTCAAAAAAGCACGCGTCAACAATGTGGACAACACGATGAACAACGGCCCTGTGATAATGGCAAAGTAGTCGTTGAACACCGGGCGGTTCGGGTGCAGGTATAGAAAATTATAGCCTTGAAAGAATGCCACCACGTTGGTCATGGCCACCAGTGTGAGAATATAGTAGAGCGTTACGCGATCTCGTATGGAGAAAAAAAGGAACAACTGGTAGAGCGTCATGATAAACATGGCGCCATAAAAAAGTCCGTTCACCAACTGGATGGTGCTCGACGCTTCGGTAAACGCTTCCTGTTGCCACAACATGGCAGGCAATTGCACCGACGACGTGGTCTCTACACGCAGGTAGAACGTTCGCTTGTGCTGCTGCGGAATGTTGATGGCAAAAACCGGATGACGGTGAAAGGTGATGGGAAACTGGTCGCCGGCGGTTTCCTGCGTCCACACGCCTGTGGAATCGTCCTGCGCAAAGAAGTCGACCTGGTCCAACGGCGAATAATCTATTTCGAGGAGCCACGATTCTTCCGAAGACTCATTTTCAACATCCATCCTAAACCAATACGCGGCGCGGTCAAATCCGAAGTTGGGCGATTCGGTTCCAGGCACGGGCAGCATGCGCAGGGCCTGCACGTTGGCCAGCGTGAGTGTTTGGGTCTGGTCGCGCCAATAGTGCAAATGGTTTTTCACAGGCACGCGGCCTTCGTTGGTCAGCACCAGGGTTTGTGAAAAAACACCCGTGCTACTCCCCAGAAGACCGACCACCAGCAAAAACCGTTGCAGCATGCGCATCATGTCAATGTTTCAAAGATTGGGCAAACTCTTTTGCAAAGTAGGTGAGAATGACATCGGCCCCGGCGCGTTTGATGCTCAGCAACGTTTCTTTCATCACGCGTTCGCCGTCCAGCCATCCCCGTTGTGCGGCGGCTTTCACCATGGAATATTCGCCGCTCACGTTATAGGCCGTGATGGGTAATGTGGCGTTGTCGCGCAGCAAACGTATCACGTCGAGATAGGCCAGCGCAGGTTTCACCATCAGAAAGTCGGCGCCTTCGGCTTCGTCGAGCTGGGCTTCGATGAGCGCTTCGCGACGGTTGGCGGGATTCATCTGATATGTTTTTTTGTCGCCGAATTTTGGTGCTGAGTCCAGCGCGTCGCGAAACGGGTTGTAGAATCCGCTGGCATATTTTGCGCAGTAGCTCATGATAGAAACATCGGTGAATCCATTTTCGTCGAGCACCTTGCGGATGTAGCCCACGCGGCCGTCCATCATGTCGGAAGGGCCCAGAATGTCGATGCCGGTTTCGGCTTGCGCGAGGGCCATCTTGCCCAGGATGTCGAGGGTTTCGTCGTTCAGAATTTTTCCGTCGCGCACCAGGCCATCGTGACCGTCGGAGCTATAGGGGTCCATGGCCACATCGGTCATGATGCAGGCCTCGGGGAATTGTTTTTTTATTTCGCGAAGGGCTTTCAGATAAAAGAAGTTGGGGTCGTAGCTTCGGGTGGCCTCTTTGTCTTTCCACTGATCTTCCACAGCGGGAAAAACGTCGAAGGCGCGTATACCAAGCTTCATACACTCTTCAATTTCTTTCAACATTAAATCGGCAGAGCGTCTGAAAATGCCGGGCATGGAGGCCACTTCGGTTTGTTGATTTTTTCCATCGAGCAGAAACAAGGGAAAAATCAGATCGTCGGTAGTGACGCGGGTTTCTTCCACCATGCTGCGGATCACTTCACTTTTCCGGTTTCGACGCGGCCGACGGACGAACGTGTGTTGTTGGGACATAGAAACAAAGGTTATCTCAAGAGAGTCGAAAGTTAATGCTTCCGGCAGTGCAAAAAAATATGGATCTTCACTGTCTGCCACTCCTTTTAACGGAATTGACTCATGAAATCGTTTCTCCGCCCCTTCACCTTTTTTCTGGTAATCGCCGCCTGCACACCCAAAGAAAAAGCCACGCCCGCGCTGGCCGACGAATTGGACGCCCACTTCAGCGGGCAGTATCCCAAAAACGAACCGGGCGCCGCCGTGCTCATCCTGAAAGGTGACAGCGTTGTTTTTTCAAAAGGCTATGGCGTGGCCGACCTGAAAACACAAGAAGCCATCACGCCAAAAACATTATTCAACCTGGGCTCCATCTCCAAAACCTTCGTGGCAAGCGCCATCCTGATCCTGCAGGAACAGGGCAAACTTTCGGTAGAAGACAGTCTTTTTAAATATTTTCCGGCGTTCAAAAACAAATCCATCGCACAACGGGTCAAGATCAAACATCTGCTCACACACACGTCAGGGCTGGGCGACAATCGCCGGGTTGGGTCGGACACTGTGTTTTACCTGACGGCCAGGGACGTTGAGAATTGGTATCCGGAAACGCAACTCGACTCGCTGTCGTTCGAACCCGGCGCGCAGTTCGAATATTCCAATCCCGCCTTCAACGGGCTGGCCCTCATTGTGGAACAGGTGAGCGGCATGCCGTGGCAAACGTTCGTGAAAGAAAACATTTTTAATCCGGCGGGCATGACCACCAGCACCATCACCAACGGTGCTCATCCCGAACAAGGCGTGTCGCATGCCTATGTGCTGAATCATGGCCAGTGGACCGAAGACGATTATGGCGAAGAGCCCACATTTCCGGCGGCGGGCAATGGCGGCGTGTGGAGTTCTGTTGAAGAAATGGCGTTGTATGAGCAAGCATTCCGGGCTGCTAAATTTCTGAAACCGGAAACCATTCGCGAAGCCCGCACCATCAAAACCTATCCCCACTGGAAGAGCGCCGAAAAACCTTTTATCGGCTGGCCCTGGTTCATTGCCAACAATGACAGCATCACGTTGGTGGGCCACCCGGGAAGTCAGGGAGGTTTTCTTACCAACTATGTGAGCATCCCCGAAAAGAAAATTCTGTTTGTCATACTATGCAACGCGCCACGCGAAGACTACGAAATGAAAGAGACCACAGCCTATGTGCTGCGCCAACTCAAAGCACGGAATTGGCTGGATTGATCTTTCGGTTTTATGCAGGGTTGGGATGAGAGTAATTCGCCCTCACCGTTTGTGACGTGCTCCTTTTTTTATTTCTGATAACGATCGATGATGTGTTGACTGATCACCTTGTAAAGCTCCGCCACTTCTTCGTCGGTCGATAAAAATTCCATGTGGCGATCGAGGGTTTCAAAATCGCCGCGGCGTGCAGGGCCGGTCTGCGCGTTCTCCGGGCCAATGGTGAGACTCTTGGTGATGGTTTCCTGAATGAGCGGCTTGAGCCAATCGAAACTAAGGCTGTTGTCTTTCATGATTTCCTGCGACAGCAGCAGCATGTGATTGGAAAAATTTGACGCAAACACAGCGGCCACATGCAACGCCTTGCGTTCGTCGGACGTGATTTTGAAAACATTTTTAGAGATACTCTTGCCCATGGCCGCCAGCACTTTTTCAGTGTCGCTGGTTTCGGCTTCCACAAAAAGAGGAATGGTGTTGAAGTCTACCTTCCGGTTTTTGCTGAAGGTTTGCAGCGGATAAAACACGCCCACGTTTTTTGTCGCGGCAAATTCCAATAAACTCAGCGGCTGTCCACCCGATGTGTGCACCAGAATGGCATCTTCGGGAAGCACAATTTCACGCGACACATCCTGAATGGCGTCGTCGCTGATGGCCATGATGAAGATGCGCGAGGGGCTTGTCGAAAAATCGAGCGATGCTTTCACTTCGGCATCATACAAACGCTCCACCACTTCGCCGGCATGCACCGGGTTGCGGCTGTATACTTCTTTCACGGCATAGCCCGCATTGTCGAGTGCGGGCGCCAGATGCCAGGCCAGGTTGCCAGCACCGATAAACGATACAGAAGCGGGTTTACTCATCTCATCAAAAATATCAACCTAAAATTCCTTTTACAATCCTTTCCTTGCCGAAGATGTCTTTCACCACCTCCACGTTCACAAAGCCATGCTTTCGAAACACGTGGGCCACATCGCTGCCAAAGCGTTCGTTTATTTCCACCGCCAACATTCCAGAAGGCTTCAGCGCAACGGCGGCCTTTTCGGCAATCGCCTTGTAGAACTTCAGGGGATCGTTGTCAGGAACAAACAGGGCGAGGTGTGGTTCAAATTCCAGCACGTTGTTTTTCATGGAAGGGCTTTCGCTCAACGGAATGTAGGGCGGGTTGCTCACCACCGCGTCGAGGTTTTGAACCGGCAATTTTTCCACCAGCACGTCTGTCAACACAAACGATACGTGGGCATGCAACGCCGCTGCGTTCTCTTTTGCCACCGCGAGGGCCGGTGCGCTCACGTCGAGGGCATACACTTCGCTTCGTGGAATTTCGAGGGCCAGCGTGATAGGGATGCAGCCACTGCCCGTACCGATGTCGAGCAATTTCAAAGCAGTGGATGAACCCCGTGTGGATGTGTGGTTGATGATCAAACGCACCAGCTCTTCGGTTTCGGGGCGGGGAATGAGAACGTCGGGAGTTATTTTGAAAATTCTGCCGTAGAATTCCGTTTCGCCCAACACATATTGCAGGGGTTCGCCTGCGCTGATGCGGGTGGCCAGTGTGTCGAGTTTCTGTTCGTCAAGCGCCGTGAACGGAATTTCTTTTTCGGCCAGGATGTCGGTGCGCGAGAGCGAAAAGAGGTGTTGCAGCACGATGTGCGCCATGGTGTGCACTTCGTCCGCGTCGTCCGGCAGGGTGATGCGGCTCACTAAATACCGGAACAACGCTTTGGAATTCCTCATAGCTTGGCAATCTTTGCAAGTATAAGCCAATGACCAAACACGATCATCATCTGGACGAAGTTTTTATGCAACGTGCGCTCGAGCTGGCCACGCTGGGTCGCGGACACGTGAGTCCCAATCCGCTAGTGGGCAGTGTCATTGTGCACGAGGGCAAAATCATTGGCGAAGGCTGGCACCGGAAATACGGCGAAGCACACGCCGAGGTGAACGCCGTGAACAGCGTTGACAACAAAAGTCTTCTTCCCGAAAGCACGGTGTATGTGAACCTCGAACCATGCTCGCACTTTGGCAAAACACCGCCGTGTGCCGACATGCTCATCCACCACCGGGTGAAAAAAGTGGTGGTGGCCAACCTCGACTCCAACCCGCTGGTTTCGGGTGAGGGCGTGAAAAAACTGCGGGCCGCCGGCATCGAAGTCATCACCGGCATTCTCGACAAACAGGGCCACGCCCTGAATCGCGCATTCTTCACCGTCATGAATCACCAGCGCCCGTTCATCGTGCTGAAGTGGGCCGAAACCGCCGACGGGTTCATTGCCCGCGAGAACTACGATTCGAAATGGATAAGCCACGCCCTGTCGCGACAACTCGTGCACAAATGGCGCACCGAACTCGACGCCATTCTGGTCGGATCAAAAACAGCCGCCCACGACAATCCCCAACTGAACGTGCGCGACTGGACCGGGCGAAATCCGGTGCGTGTTGTGATCGACCGTTTTCTGAAACTGAGCAGTAGCCTCCACGTGTTCGACGGCTCACAAAAAACCATTCGCTACAATGTGCTGAAGCACGAAGAGCATCCCAACCTTTCGCTGGTGCGGTTGGATGAAGAGAATTTCCTAGCAGAGATCGTCAAAGATCTGCACCGACAAAAAATTCAGTCGGTGTTGGTGGAAGGCGGCGCGCATTTGCTCCAGCTTTTCATCGACGCGGGTCTGTGGGATGAGGCGCGGATTTTTCAATCGCCGCGCAGTTTCGGCAAGGGCATCGCCGCCCCGGTGCTTCATGGTGTGCAAACCGGGCAGTATGTTCTGGAGCCCGACACCTTGCGCGTGGTGACGCCGCTAGCGACAGCGCCAAAAAAAATCAACCAATAAAGGATTAGGATGGCCGGGTGCCGACGCCAGGGAAGGCTGGAACAGGGTGCCGTTAAAAAAGCGATGGCCTTTCAACTCCACGGCCCGGGCTTCGCCATCGGGCGAAAACGCTGTGAACGTGAAGGGCGGTTTGTTCAGTTTGTTCTGGAAGGCGGGGTTCACACCATAGCTGCAATAGAAGTGGCCCGTGAAGGTGTCGGCTTTCAGCACGTGATAGAGCCACGAGTCGCGATCGCGAATGAGCACTTGTTCCTGTTGCCCTTTGAGCGAGCAACTCATTTTTGACACCACAAGCTTGCTGCTTTCGGGATGCGTTTCGCCATGATCGGCATCTTTTATTTTCAGTACGTTGCGTGCATATTCAATGACCATGTATTGAAAGCCGCCACAGAATCCCAACAGCGGGAAATTGTTTTCGCGCGCGTGGCGGATGGTTTCGTAAACACCGGCATCGTTGGCATAGGGTGAGCCGGGCGCGATGATAAGTCCATGAAATTTATTTTCTTCGAAAATGGTTTCGTCAAGCGTGGCGGTGTTCACCCAGTGTGCATCAAGCATGAAGTCGAGAAAGGGGCGGCAATGGTCTATTGCCTCATTGAGGGCCAGGTGCGTGTGTATCTTTTCGTTAAAGTCGCCAACCAAGCCCACGCGAATGCGTTTCATAAACTATAATTTTGAGAAAAATATCAATCCCTATAATATACATGGAAAAAGTTAACATCGCAGAAAAATTCGGAACCTTTTCCGACCCGTGGCACCCGCGGATCGTGGGCGAACTGAACGGCCAACATGTGAAAGCCGTGCGCGTGAAAGGTGAATTTGTGTGGCACCACCACGACCATGAAGACGAATTGTTTCTGGTAGTGAAGGGGAAATTAAAGATGGAATTCCGCGACAAAACCGTGGAAGTGAACCCCGGGGAGTTTATCATTGTACCCCGCGGCGTAGAACACAAGCCGGTGGCCGACGACGAGGCAGAAGTGATTCTGTTCGAACCCGCCACCACCCTCAACACCGGCAACGTGGAAAACGAACGCACAAAAAAAGTATTGGATAAAATATAAATGTCTTTACAAGCATGGCCGAAGAACTGATTATCGCATCCACCTCCAGCAAAGCCGAACGCTACGCCACACTGATTCCCCAACTTGAATCGCTGGTGACTGGCGAGCCCGATCTTGTAGCAAACCTTTCCAACATTGCCGCTGCGCTGAAACAAACCCTCAATTTCTTTTGGGTTGGATTTTATATCGTGAAAAACGATCAACTGGTGCTCGGCCCTTTTCAGGGACCCATCGCCTGCACACGCATCAACTTTGGCAAGGGCGTGTGTGGCACGTCGTGGAAGGAACAGAAAACCATTCTTGTTCCCGACGTGGAAGCATTCCCCGGCCACATTGCGTGCAGCTCGGCATCCAAATCAGAAATTGTGTTGCCCGCATTCAAAGGCGGCAACGTGGCGCTGGTGCTGGATGTGGACAGCGACGTGCTGAACGACTTCGACGAAACCGATCAACGCGAGCTTGAAAAAGTGATGCGCCTCATCGAAACACTGCTTTAAGTTTTATTGCTTCTTTTTTCTGCCACCTACGCTAGCCTCTCTACATGACCCTGGACGAATGTTCTGCCATCTATCAAAACCGAATTGTTGAATTCAGTGCGTCGCTGACGCAGAAAAAGAAAACCATAAACATTATCTCGAACCTCCGGCTTGTTGTGGCGGTGTTGTTTCTGGGCGCGGTTTATCTCACGTTCTCAACCACACCGTTCATCTATGCCGCGGCGTTGTTGCTTGTTGCCTTTGTGATTCTGGTGCAACGCCACGCCAAACTCTTTGCAGAAAAAGTACACCTCGAAAATTTAGTAACCATCAACCAACTTGAAGTCCGTGCATTGAAGGGCGACATTGCCGGGTTTGATGCGGGATTAAAGTTTGTGGATGGCAGTCACGCCTATTCGCACGACCTCGACATTTTTGGTGACGGCTCTTTGTTTCAGGCTATCAACCGCAGCAACACACTGGATGGAAAAAACACGATGGCCCAGCGCCTAACGTCGCCGTTGCCGTCGGCCGAAGCCATTA
This sequence comes from Chryseolinea lacunae, assembly GCF_016735595.1. Taxonomy (GTDB): domain Bacteria; phylum Bacteroidota; class Bacteroidia; order Cytophagales; family Cyclobacteriaceae; genus Chryseolinea; species Chryseolinea lacunae. Next base: position 171,331 of record NZ_JAERRB010000004.1, on the reverse strand, counting down.
CCGAACATCAGGAAGCCACGAAAGAGCTGGCTGCGAACATCAACTTCCGCCAGCATTTTCAAGCCGCCGGAAAAGAGATTGACGAACAGCCCCTCGACCGCCAGGAGTTGCTCGAGTGGTTGCAACAACCGTCTATCCTCTTCGACAAATCTTACTTCCGCCTACTGCTCATTGCCTTGCCCGCGCTCACGCTCGCGGCCATTGCCGGAGCATTCTTTATAACATCGCTAAAATCTGTGGCGGTGTTGCTGGCCCTCACGCAGTGGGCTTTTCTCGGAACGTATGTGAAGCGCGTCAACGCGTTTCATGAATACATCAGCAGGAAGAAAAACATTCTCGAAAAATACGCGCACCTGCTGCATTATCTTCAACAGGAAACATTTCAAACGCCGGTGCTGAAAAAACTTTCCGCACAGGCTGCCGATGCCGGTGTGAATGTGAAAGCGTTGGCGTCGTTGGTAAGTTCATTGAATGCGCGCTCCAATGCCATGACCACACTGGTGATGAACAGCTTGCTCATGTATGACCTGCAGTGTGTTTACCGTCTCGAAAAATGGAAACACGTGCACGCCGCCCACCTCAAGGTCTGGCTCGATGCCATCAGCGAAACAGAAGTGCTGTGCAGCGTGGGCACGTTTGCCTTCAACCATCCGGGCTTCGCGTATCCTATCATCGACAAACCGCTTTCCATTGTCGCTGTGGGCATGGGCCACCCGTTGATTCTCGAAAACGAATGTGTGCCCAACGACATCACCCTCGGCACAGAACCTTCCATACTTATTGTTACCGGCGCCAACATGGCGGGCAAGAGCACGTTTCTTCGCACCATCGGTGTCAACCTTGTGCTGGCACTTAGCGGTGCGCCTGTGTGTGCCCGTTCGTTTCGCTGTCCCATCATCACCCTTCGCTCGGGCATGCGCACAGCCGACTCGCTGAAAGATCATCAGTCCTATTTCTATGCGGAGTTGAATCGCCTCAAAACCATCATGGACGAGCTGCGAAGCGACCGACCGCTCTTTATTCTCCTGGACGAAATTCTGAAAGGCACTAACTCGACCGACAAGCAAGCCGGCTCCATTGCGCTGGTGAAACAATTTGTGCCGCATCCGTGTCTTGCCATCATCGCCACACACGACCTCGCGTTGGGCGATCTGGAAACGGAATATCCACGACAGGTGAAAAACTTCTGCTTCGAAGCCACCATCGAAAACGATCAGCTTTCGTTCGACTACAAACTGAAACCCGGACTGGCCCAAAAAATGAATGCCACCTTCCTCATGAGGAAGATGGGCATCATTCCGAAAGACTAGCGATTGGTTTTCCCCTCAAACAAAACTCTCCTGTTCAACAACCAACGCCGGCTCACTCCGTGTCGTGTGTCGTCACAACGCGCTCAGCACGTTCGACGACAGTTTATATTTTGTATAGGTTGGCGCTTTCGTGCGACTGAAGGTGTCACCCGATTTCTGAATGGGTCCATAGAACAAGGCTGTTCCCACTTCGCTGGCCGTGAAGGAGCCCGCGCTGTTGTTGGAGCCTGTGGTGTTGTGACTGAAGCCCAGCGTGAACGGCACGGCAACATCGCCGCTTCTGTATACGGCCACTACATAATATTCCGTGTCTTTAAGTCCCGGGTCGATCACAAAACTTTCGAAGCCCGATTCGTTTGCACTGTAGGTGTCTTCATTCACATCCATCGACGTCACTTCGTTGCCGTTCACCACCACGTTATAGACGAGATACAAATCAAGATCGGCCGTGTCAATGTCAACGCCTTCGCCAAGATCCCAGGTCAGATCAACCTGCATGCCCGATGCGGGAATTTCGTCGTTGTCGGTGATGGTGTAGGTATAGCTGTTTCGATCGGCCGACGCGTCAACGGTATAGCCGGTGATGGTGGCGATCGAAAAGGTGATCTTCTTGTCGGCCGATTCAATGATCGAATCGTCTATCAGTTTGAATTCGATGCTGGCAGTAGAAGCCCCGGCTTTGATGGTGATGGGCGAAGGGGTGAGCAATGTATAGTCGCCACCGAGCGCGGCCGTTCCCTTTACATTAAACGTGAGCACCACATCGCTTGCCGCCGCTTTTCCTAAACTTAGGGTGGCCGTTTGCGTGCCTCCACTTTCATCGCCCGTCGACGACGACGCGTCGAAGCCCGCGGGTTTTGTTGCATCATTTTCATCGCACGACACCAGCACGAGCGCAGCCATCAGCAAGCTTGCCAACATCATCACATTTCCATTTCTCATAGCGCAATAGTTTTGAATTCCTGCGCTAAGAACGCTAGTGGCATGCTTCTGTGTAAGCGCCGGTGCGCGAAAGTAGACCAGCGCGGCGATTCATAGGACAACGCCCGGGAAGCTGTAGATCAAGTTAAGGGCGTTTCGCGGGGCGTTCACTGTTCTTCGAGGGCACGCAGGTCGGGCTCAACCCAGAATGCCCGGGCACGTGTCGACAAAATGAGGTCGCGTGTGTAGAAGGTGAAAGGATGATCTTTGGCGGCATACGGACTCTTCAGAAATCCATTGATAAGCACCAGCACATCCGTTTGAGATTGGCGCTGCACATAACCATGAATGGCCTTGATCCAGAACAACGTCATGGTTTCGTGATAACCGCGCACCGGTGTGTTTTCACCACCCGACGCTTTGTTGTAGGCGATGATGCCGCTGCGCAAAAAGCAGGTAGCCTCTTCCAGCGTGTGATAGCGCAGAAACCACAGGGCCACAGTAAGGTGCGCCTCGTGCGTCCATTCAGACGCAGGCAACGACAAGTCGCGGAAGCGATCTACAATCGATGTGATTTCGGAGGTGTCTTTATAATGCATAGTTTCTCCTGTACGTCAGATTACCAATAAAGGTTTGACTTTGATTGCGGGGAGGGAGAATGATGCACTGCTCATAAGGTTCATCATGTCAAGCAACTCGCAAAAAACGTGTTACTCAAAGATGCCAACTTCACAACTAAAAACAACGGGGCGATTCATTGTCTACGCAAGCATTTATTCGAATGCGTTGCGTAGACCCATGATCAAGCTTCTACTTTATAGAGTGCCGCGAGTTTCTCCACGGCATAGTCAATTTCTTCAACCGTATTATACTTGCTGAACGAGAAGCGTACCGCTCCACGTTTCGACCCGGGATAGAGCGCGCCCAACACGTGCGAGCCCGTCACGGCCCCACTCGAACATGCGCTGCCGCCCGACACCGATATGCCTTGCAGGTCAAGGTTAAACAACACCATGCCGTTCTCGTCCGATTCAGGAAGGCAAACGTTCAGCACGGTATACAAGCTTTTGTCGAGGTCGGCCGAGTCGCCGTGAAAGTCAACGCCCGGAATGTTCTCTTTCAAACGCTCAATCATGCGGGCCTTCAACACTTTGATGTGGTGCATGTGTTCGTCCATGTCGCGATAGGCAATCTCCAGCGCTTTGGCCAGGCCGATAATGCCATACACGTTTTCGGTTCCACCGCGCATGCTGCGCTCCTGGCCGCCACCATACACAAAGGGCTGCAACTTTTTGTCTTTGCGGATAAACATGAAGCCCACGCCTTTCGGACCGTGAAACTTATGCGCCGCCGCGGCCATGCCGTGCACTTTAATGTTTCCCAGGTGGTGTGCATAGTGCCCCACCGTCTGCACCGTGTCTGAGTGAAAGTAGGCGTGATATTTTTCACACAGCTCGCCCACGCGTTGCATGTCCATCAGGTTGCCAATCTCGTTGTTGGCATGCATGAGCGACACCAGGCTGTTCGGATTTTTTTCGAGCAACGCTTCCAGGTGCGCCAGGTCCACATGGCCCTTCGCGTCGAGGTTCACCATCGACAGTGCAATGGCGCCGCGCTTCTCCAGGTTGTGAAGCGTTTGCTCCACGGCATGGTGTTCCAGCGGCGACGAAATCACGTGCTTGATCCCGTAGGTCAGCAGGCTGCTGTTAATGATGGTGTTGTCGGCTTCTGTTCCGCCCGAGGTGAAAATGATTTCGCCGGGTGTGCAATGCAGCAACTCCGCTATTTTCTTGCGGGCCGATTCAATGGCCGCCCTAACCTTGCGCCCGTGCGCGTGTGTCGACGACGGGTTGCCGTAGTCTTCCAGCATGAACGGCTTCATGGCTTCAAACACTTCAGGATCCAGGGGCGTGGTGGCCGCGTTGTCCAGATAAACTTGCATGTCTATTATTCTTCGGTTAATGAGTCAACTGTCAGGCTACCGATTTCTCGGCAATAATTTCTTTGATATCGGCAATCATCTTCTTGGCCAGGTTGTCGGCCTTTACTTCCATGTCAGACTCGGCATAGATGCGAATGATCGGCTCGGTGTTCGATTTGCGCAAGTGCACCCACTCTTTGTCAAATTCAATCTTCACGCCGTCAATGGTGTTGATGGGTTGCTTCTTGTATTTTTTCGTCATCTCCCCCAGCACCTTGTCAACGTTTATGTTGGCGGTGAGCTCGATCTTGTTTTTAGAGATCACATAGTTTGGATACGTAGACCGTAGACGTTGCAGGCTGGTTTCCGATTTTGCCAGGTGGGTCAGCAACAAGGCAATGCCCACCAGTGCGTCGCGGCCATAGTGCAGCTCGGGAAAAATCACCCCGCCGTTGCCTTCACCGCCAATGATGGCGCCGGTTTCTTTCATCATCGTCACCACGTTCACTTCGCCCACGGCAGCGGCAGAATATTGTCCACCCGCTTTCTCCGTGATGTCGCGCAGCGCGCCGGTAGACGACAGGTTCGACACCGTGTTCAGTTTCTTTTTCTTGCTGGCCTTCAGCACATAGTCGGCCACGGCCACCAGTGTATATTCTTCACCAAAAGGAGTTCCGTCTTCCGAGATCAACGCGAGGCGATCCACATCAGGATCCACCACAATGCCCAGGTCATACTTTCCTTTTTTAATTTCGCGACAGATGTCTGTCAGGTGTTCAGGCAAGGGTTCAGGGTTGTGGGGGAAATGACCTGTTGGTTCACAATATATTTCTTTCACCGACACACCCAGCGCTTTCAGCAACGGGGGCACAGAAATGCCTCCCGACGAGTTCACGGCATCCACCACCACGCTAAAGCCGCGGTTCCTGATGGCCTCCACATCCACCAGCGGCAACGCCAGAATCAGGTCGATGTGTTTTTGTATATAAGTATCGTTCTTGGTGTACTTGCCGAGCTTGGCTACGGGTGCAAATTCAAACGCTTCGTCTTCTGCAATCTTGAGCATCGCTTCGCCGTCTTTGCCCGAAATAAATTCGCCTTTGTCGTTCAGCAATTTCAAGGCATTCCATTGCACGGGGTTGTGGCTTGCCGTGAGAATGATGCCGCCCGCGGCTTTCTCCAGAGGCACAGCAATTTCTACGGTGGGCGTAGTCGAGAGACCGAGGTCAATTACATCAATGCCCATGCCTTGCAAGGTCGACACCACCAGCGCGCTCACCATCTCGCCCGAAGGCCGTGCATCGCGCCCGATCACGATGGTTGTCGTGCCGGTTTTTTTCTTCATCAAGGTCCCAAAGGCCGCCGTGAATTTCACAACATCCACAGGGGTGAGGTTTTCTCCGGTTTTGCCACCAATCGTTCCGCGTATTCCTGAAATAGATTTGATTAAAGCCACAAAAAGGGGGTTTATTAAAAAAGTGCGTGCAAAATTAATAAGAATAATGGAAGGAGCGAGGAAACTCGACACACGCTGAACGGTTGAAAAAATAAAAAAGTTTTGGCGGCCCCCCGTCCGCCAGCTGGCGGACGGAACCGGGCTATCCGTTCCAAGTCCTCGCCCCCACGCACATGCCTTCGCAGCTGTGGGCTTTCCTCTGCTATCCCTGGCCGAAGGGGTGGTCCTTCAACAACGTTTGTTTTCAACGCGTTGCCGCGCACGAAACATCCCTAAAAAATTTAGTACGTTGTCCGTCAAAAAAACTGTCACCCGATTTTGCCATTTTAGGCCCGTGATTCACGATGTTTGCCCCAACAACGCTATCGTTCGCAGGTTCCTGTCACGGGCTTTGGGCCAACGATAACCTACAGAAAATTTCAACACCATGAAAAAACCGCTCTCCGCTCCCGACACCAACCGCCCAGCCAAACTCCAGGCGTTCGACCGCCTCCTCACTGTCATGGACGAGCTACGCGAAAACTGCCCGTGGGACAAAAAGCAGACGCTCGAAAGCCTGCGGCACCTTACCATCGAAGAAACCTACGAGCTGTCGGATGCCATCCTCGAAAACGACCTCACCGAAATAAAGAAAGAGCTGGGCGACATCATGCTCCACCTCGTGTTCTATGCCCGCATCGCCTCCGAACAAAAAGCCTTCGACGTGGCCGACGTGCTCAACAGCATCTGCGAGAAACTCATAGAACGCCACCCCCACGTCTATGGCGACGTGGTGGCCAACGACGAAGAGGCCGTGAAAACCAACTGGGAGAAAATTAAACTACGCACCGGCAACAAGTCTGTGTTGCAAGGCGTGCCCGGCGGCCTGCCCCCGCTCGTAAAGGCCATCCGCATCCAGGACAAAGCCCGCGGCGTGGGCTTCGACTGGGAACGCAAAGAACAGGTGTGGGAAAAGGTGGAAGAAGAAATGCAGGAATTCAAAAACGAATTCAACGCCACGTCCAACGAAGCCATCGACAAAGAAAAAGCCATGGCCGAATTTGGCGACCTGTTGTTCTCCCTGGTCAACTATGCCCGCTTCATCAACATCGACCCCGAAGAAGCCCTGGAACGCACCAACAAAAAATTCATCAAACGCTTTCAATACCTGGAAACAGAGTCTGCAAAAGACGGCAAGAAAATGGGCGAGATGACGTTGGCTGAGATGGATGAATATTGGAACCGGGCTAAAAGTCTTTAGGAAAACAGGGCGCTGCGTTTAGCGATAGCACCACCAGTTTCCAATCACGTTTCTGGTTTTTTTTATGCGGTGAAATCCAAATGCACCAGGCTTGCCTTGTTCTGTGTTGTCTAGTGTTAGATAGTAGCCACCAACACTTTTCAGAAATCCGCCAAGTTCCACGTAACAATAGCCATTGCTAAAATACAAAGGACTTGCTTTGGCATAGTTTCGTTCCAGGATCGTTCTTTCTTCAGACGTGATCTCAAACTCCTTCCGGATCAGAATCCACGCACCATTCACACGGTCCTCCTCCGGAATAGCCGCCCGATGTCTCCTAAACACCGCTATAGTATCGCGGTGACCAACCGACAGCGCCATAACCGACACTAGATCGCCGCCATAAAAAAACAGGAAGAGAAGCCCCGCGATGTGTATAACCGATGTTTTAATTTTTGATCTTGAAATAAAGGGAGCAATACATAAATACAGAAAAACGATGCCCTCGAAAATGAGAATCACATCAAACACGAAAACAAAATTGAGAACCAGGCATCGCACAATGTAAGCAAGAACAAAAAACGACAGGTTGATCGCCACCCACATATAGTTTCTCATAGCACTACCCATCGTTAATAAAACAGTTTTTGAAATTCGCGCACAACCTTCACTCAATGTCTACGTGGTTCACCGCTTCCACGTTCGCGACAAGCTCCACTTCATCAATGGTCCGCTGGTCATGCTGGTGATGAGCGCCATGATCACGAGCGACACAAACACTTTTTCGTTTATCAAACCATTCTCCAAAGCAATCAACCCGAGAATAATTTCCATCGCGCCCCGCGCATTCATGCCAAAGCCCGCCGCAAGCGACTCTTTCCACGAGAAGCCCCCAAGCCGTGTGCCCAGACCGCTTCCCACAATTTTTCCAAAGAAGGCAATGGCCAGAATCACCAGCGTGAGCGTGAGGTCGAAGTTCACAAAGAAGTTCACGCGCAACCCGATGGACACAAAAAACAGCGGCGCAAAAATGTTGTTGATAAACTGGTGAACAATTTCTTTGGCGCGTTCCGAAAAATGTTCGGAGTCGCCCAGCGCCACACCCATCACGAACGCGCCGAAGATGGCGTGAATGCCGATGTATTCTGTGAACGCCGCCGCCAAAAAACACAACGCCAGCGACAGCGACAACACACCGCCCGGCCAGGCCATCTTCTTGTTCACCCACGGCAAGAACCGGTTCAACATGCCCCGGCCAATGGTGAGCATGAACGCCGCAAAGCCAATGGTGAGAATGATCGTGTTGATCAGCGGCATCGAACCACCCGACTTGCCAATCAAACCGAGAATAACCGAAAAGATGAGCCAGCCAATCAAATCGTCTACCATGGCGGAGGCCACCACAAGCAGACCCATTTTGGATTTAAACAGATTGAGGTCCATGAGGATGCGCACAATCACCGGCAATGCCGTGATGCCCATGGCCGTGCCCATAAACAACGCAAAGGTTAGACGCCCGCCGTGCACATCGGCAATGCCAAAAAACTCGGGGAAGAAATAGGGAAATCCGAAGCCGATCGAAAACGGAATAATAAGTCCAAACAAACTGGTGGTGAGTGCCTGCCGGCCTTGCTGCCACACAATGTGCAGGTCCACTTCCAACCCGGCAATGAACAGCAACATCACCACGGCCACCTGCACAAAGCCGGTGAGCACAATGCCCGCTGCGGCATCTTTGGGATAGAGCGCTTCAAACCATTCGGGCTGCAACATGCCCAGCACGGTGGGGCCCAACAAAATGCCCGCGATAATTTCGCCGATCACGGCAGGCTGGTTGAGCTTGCGAAAAACTTCGGCAAACAGTCGCCCCATCACCAGCATGATGCTGAGCTGCACCAGCAGGTGCACCACGTCGGCATGTCCAAGCTTACCCACGGCCGTCCTCCTTTCGTGGATTCACGATCAGCACATTGCAGGGCAGGTCCTCAAAAATATATTCCTGGTCGTGGGTAAACACGCGGTCGAACAACGAGAACCGGCGTTGCGAAGCGCCCAACACCAGCAAGTCGGCGTGTTTGCGCTGTGCAAACTTCGAAAGCTCGAATCCCGATTTGCCCGACACCAGCTTGATGTTCACTTTCAGGCCCTCGTGCGGAATGCGCTGCAATATTTTTTCAACGTTCTCTATCTCTTCTTTCACCATGCCCTGGCGCAAGGCATCGTATTCGTCTTCCGAACATTGTTCGGTGGCCATGGTGAGTCCATACATTTTTATTTCGCGAACCACGTGCAACCATTGGGCTTTGTCTTTCAGCCCCACCTTGCACGCCATGCCCAACGCCTGTTCCACCAGCGGACCGTCTTCGGCATTGACCACAATATTTTTGAAACACTGTGGTGTGGGCGACGGCGCCGTGAACAGCAACACCGAGCAATCGGCCTTGCGAAGAATGTGCCGGGCAATGGTGCCGAGATAATATTGAACAAGATTTTCTTTTTTGAGGGCGCCGGCCACCAGCAAATCGATGCGTTCTTTTTTGCAGGTTGACAAAATCCGGTCGCCGGGCTTTCCTTTTTCCCAAAAAACTTTCACGCCCCCGGCACCCGACAGGCCGGCGATTTCGAGAAGTTCATGAAGTCTTGCTTCTTCGTCGGGGCCATGGTCGCCCACGTGGATGAGCACCAGTTCGGCATCCCACATCTTTTTCAGGCGCGCGGCCTCTGCCAGCAACGCCTCCAGGCGGGGCGAAAAGGCAATGGCTAATCCTATTTTTCGGATAATCATGTGAGGTTGTGCGCGGAAAGTTATTCATTTTATTTCAACCGCACGCGGCCGCCACCCTGGGTCCGGCTTCCTGAACGGCATACTCTTTAAAGAGTGTGCGTTCTGCCACACGGCAACAACGTGACATTTTAAACAAAATCGTGCATGGCGCCGCACGCAAAAAGTTTTTCATTTCTTACAAAATCATGCATGCATACCCTGCCGGTGGTAATGCAAAAATGTCGGTTCGTAGAATATATAACCTTTGCACCATTAAAATACTGTTGGTATGGAGTTGAAAAAAAGAGTCAGAGACCTGATTATCGGCGAAGACAAATATATCGAGTCGTATGGCGAGTTCAAGCAGGCCATGCTCTCGGGGCAGTTTGCATTAATCGGCATGTGCATGTGTTTGCTCTATCTTGTCTTCGACCTGGCCGCCGGCGCCTACGAAACCACGCCTATCTTTCTGACCACCATTTTTTTCCTGGCCATCTCCATTGTCATCCACCGCCAGGGCGATCATTGTCTGGCCAACTATTTTCTGCTGCCCACCATTAACATCACGGTCTATATTTTCGCCGCCAGCGAATCGCCTAACACCGGCGCATTCATTTTTTTCATTGTCAACGCCATTGCTGCCTTCGCGGTCTTCAACTATAAACAGCGGCTGCTGTCCATTCTCTTTGCCGTGTTCACCTACTTCCTGTTTGTGATGGCCTACTTTGTGGACTTCAGCATTTTGCCTCACCGCAACTACGACGCCGACACGCTGTTGTTTTTTGTGGTGGTGAACTTCACGCTGGCTTTGCCCGGTGGCATGATGGCCGTGTATCTGCTCATCAGCCTCAACCACCACAATGCCATGCAACTGGTGGAAAACAACACGCTGCTCACCAAAACCAACACCGAACTCGACCGTTTTGTGTATAGCACCTCGCACGATCTTCGGGCCCCGCTTACCTCGGTGATGGGGTTGATCAACATCACCGAGCGCACCGAAAATGTGAACGACATGAGGCGCTATCTCGGCATGATGAAAGACCGCATTCATTCGCTAGACCGGTTCATTAAAGACATCACAGACTATTCGCGCAACAACCGTCTCGAAATCCGCAAAGAAAAAGTGAAGCTGGTAGACCTCGCCCAGGAAGTTTGGGAGAGCCTCAAGTTTTCGCCCGAAGCGGAGAACATCAACTTCCTTATCGAAATTCCGGAAGACGTGTTTATCGAATCGGACAAGTCACGTCTGCAGGTCATCATCAGCAACCTCATTTCAAACGCTGTGCGCTATCACGACGCCCGCAAGCCGCAGCAGTTCATACGCCTCAAATATCAAGTGAACGGCCATGTGTTCTACATCAAAGTGGAAGACAACGGCCAGGGCATCTCTCCGGAATATCACACCAAGATCTTCGACATGTTCTATCGCGCCAACGAGCAATCGAAAGGCTCGGGGCTGGGCTTGTATATCGTGAAGGAAGCGCTGGTGAAACTGTCGGGATCCATCAAACTGGAATCGGCGCCGGGCCTGGGCACAACCTTCACCGTGAGGTTGCCCCGGTAGGAACGCTAGCAATCGACCGGACTTCGCGTCCATCTTCGGCAAAACCGTTAAGTACAACTGTTAGGGTGTGTTAAGCCTATTATAACGATTGTTAAAAAGTAGCGTAAGGGCGGTTGTTGACTGGCGACTAATATTATCTTTGCCGTTCTATGGCAGCTCAAGAAGACAACCTTTTCAAGAACGTAATCTCCCACGCGAAGGAGTACGGTTTTATTTTTCCCTCCAGTGAAATCTACGATGGTCTCAGTGCCGTCTATGACTATGGTCAGAACGGGGCCGAACTAAAAAACAACATCAAGGAATATTGGTGGAAGTTCATGACGCTGCTGCACGAAAACATTGTGGGCATCGACGCCGCCATTTTCATGCACCCCACCACCTGGAAAGCTTCGGGCCACGTGGACGCGTTTAGCGACCCCATGCTCGACAACAAGGATTCCAAAAAACGCTACCGCGCCGATGTTCTCATCGAAGACGCGATCGCCAAAATGGAAGACAAGATTGCGAAGGAAGTAGAGAAAGCCGCCAAACGCTTTGGCGACTCCTTTGACAAAGAAAAATTTCTGGCCACCAATGCCCGCACCGTTGAATACCAACAGAAGATAGACAACACCAACGAACGCCTCAAAACAGCCATGACCAACGCCGACATGGCGGCCATGAAGCAGTTGATTGTTGACCTCGACATTGCAGACCCCGTGTCGGGCACAAAAAACTGGACGGATGTTCGCCAGTTCAACCTCATGTTCTCGACCGAAATGGGTTCGGTGGCCGACGATGCCAACAAAGTGTATCTGCGCCCCGAAACGGCCCAGGGCATTTTTGTGAACTTCCTGAACGTTCAGAAAAGCGGTCGCATGAAAATACCGTTTGGCATCGCCCAAATCGGAAAAGCATTCCGCAACGAAATTGTAGCGCGTCAGTTCATCTTCCGTATGCGCGAGTTTGAACAGATGGAGATGCAATTCTTTGTGAAACCGGGCGAAGAAATGAAGTGGTATGAATACTGGAAAGAAAAAAGAATGCGCTGGCACCAAACGTTGGGCCTGGGCGCCGAAAACTATCGCTTCCACGACCACCTCAACCTGGCACACTATGCCAACGCCGCGTGCGACATTCAGTTCAATTTCCCCATGGGCTTCAAGGAACTGGAAGGCATTCACTCGCGCACCGATTTCGATTTGAAGAGTCACGAAAAATTCTCCGGAAAGAAACTACAGTATTTCGATGCCGAAGACAATCAGAACTACATACCCTACGTGGTCGAAACGTCGGTGGGCCTCGACCGCATGTTTCTTTCCATCCTCGCCAAATCGTATCAGGAAGAAAAACTGGAAGATGGCAGCGAGCGCGTGGTGTTGAGAATACCCGCACCGTTGGCCCCGCACAAAGTGGCCATCCTGCCGCTGATGAAGAAAGATGGTCTTTCCGAAAAAGCGATGGAGATCATGGACGACCTGAAATTCGACCTCAACTGTTTCTACGAAGAAAAAGACGCCATCGGCCGTCGCTATCGCCGCCAGGATGCCATCGGCACGCCCTATTGCATCACGATCGATCACCAGACGCTGGAAGACAACACCGTGACCATTCGCGACCGCGACACCATGAAGCAGGAGCGCGTGAAGATTGAAGACGTGAAGGGCAAGCTCATCAGCGCCTGTTCTATCAACAATCTTTTGCGGAAGATTTGATTTCATGCTTGTTTTCTATACGGCGTTTGGCATCGCCATTTTCATATCGCTACTCGACAGGGTGACCGCTGGCTCGAGTGCCGCCAAAACGGTGGCCCCCATCCGAAGCCAGGTGGTGCCCGTGCCAAAGAAGGTGAAAGACATTCTTCAAAAGTATTTCACCTTCTATCAGCAGCTGCCTGCAAACAAGCAGGCGTTTTTTGCGCGAAAGGTTTGCGCGTTCATATATGCCAAGCGTTTCATTCCACGAAGTGTAGACGCGGTCACGATCGAATGCAAAGTCCTCATCGCCGCATCGGCCGTGCAGCTCACCATGGGGTTGCCCAACATCTACCTGCAGCACTTCACCAGGATACTGGTCTATCCAAACGACTACTATTCGGGCATCACCCGACGCTATCATAAGGGCGAAGTGAATCCGCGGTTTGGCATCATCGTGTTGTCGTGGCAAAGCTTTATCGATGGCTACATTAACCCCACCGACTCCCTTAACCTTGGGCTGCACGAGATGGCACATGCCCTGCGGCTGGAGAACATTATCCGCAATGACGAATACAACTTCTTCGATGCCACGCAGCTCGCCACGTTCGACGCCTACGCGAAAGACATTTGCCGCAACATGAACAACGGCACACAGCCCTTCTTTCGCGCCTACGCCTGCACCGACGAGCATGAGTTCTTTGCCGTGGCCGTAGAGAATTTCTTTGAACGCCCCAGACAGTTTCAGGAAACATGGCCCGACCTGTATGCCGTGTTGTCAAAACTTCTGAACCAGGACCCTCTAACACTTTTCGCGGTTACCCCCGCGTAGAAAAAAAGATATACCCGTGCCCACGATGCACCGTGAACTAAACGCAACATCAAGTCCCATTCCCATACTAATAATTAAACCTTACCAAACCAGTTTATGAATCCTGTATTGAACAGAGAAGTGTTCTTTGTGAAAGAACACACCGGCATCTTCAAAGCGGCCAACAACTTCGACATCTACGATCCCACGTCTAACCAGATCATTCTGGAGTGTCGCGAAGAGAACCTGGGCTTCTTCACCAAGATGTTCCGCTTCACCGACTACAAGCGCATGACGCCTTTCGACATTGAGATCAAAACGCCCGCGGGCCAGAAGGTAGTTTCTGTGCGCAGAGGTGTTTCGCTTATCCTTTCCACCGTTGAAGTGCTCGACGAAAACAACGTTGTGGTTGGCAAATTCAAGCAGAAGTTTTTCAGCATCGGCGGCAAGTTCGATGTGCTCGACGCCAACGACAAAGTGTTGTGTACCCTGAAAGGCAAATGGACAAGCTGGGATTTCAAGTTTGTGAGCAGCGACAACGTGGAGTTCGCTCACGTGTCGAAAAAATGGGCGGGCTTTGGCAAGGAGTTCTTCACCACAGCCGACAACTACGTGCTGCAAATCAACAACAACGTGCCCGAAAATCATGCGCTTCGCCAATTGATTCTGGCGGCCGTGATGTGTATTGATTTTGTGTTGAAGGAGTAGAATTATGGAAAAGCGTATGCTATTTTCTGGAAACCGGGGCCGATGCTCCGGTTTTCTTTTTTGTGAGGAAACGGAGATTATCTTTGACTCCTGTAAACCTCAATTACTTCCAAAGTAAGAGGGCCTTTAAGTTGGTAAACGTGATCGCCTTACGAATACAACATTATTCTATATTTGCTCTTTGAAAACCGAGCTTTAAAATTTATCAGGGTCAAAGTCCCTAACGTCACGCAATGATCTGGCATCAACTCCTCTCCTCACAGCGCACAGGCCAAAAACCTGTGGCCAACACCGAACCGTCACGAAGCGCTTTTGAGCAGGACTATGACCGCATCATTTTCTCGCATCCCTTCCGGCGGTTGCAAGACAAAACGCAGGTGCACCCGTTGCCCGAACACGATTTTGTGCACACACGTCTCACCCACAGCCTCGAAGTTTCCAGTGTAGGTCGGTCGTTGGGAAAAAGGGTTGGCGAAATCATTTTGCAGCGCCACCCGGACCTGGCAAAGCACTACACGTTGTTCGACTTCGGCGCCATTGTGGCGGCGGCCTCGCTGGCTCACGACCTGGGCAATCCGCCCTTTGGGCACGCGGGCGAAGATGCCCTCTCTGATTTTTTCATTCATCATCCGCAAGGGCAATTCTTCAAAGACAAGGTGAGCGAAACCGAGTGGCACGACCTCACCCGCTTCGAAGGCAACGCGCAAGGTTTTCGCATCCTCAACAAAAATCAATACGGCCTCAAGCTCACGTTTGCCACGCTGGGTGCCTTCACAAAATATCCGTGCCCGGCACTCTTCCCCACACGCAACAAAGCCCTGCGGAGCCAGAAAAAATTTGGCTACTTCGAGAGCGAGAAGAACATTTTCAAGGAGGTGGCTGCAGCACTCGAACTCATTGAGGCCGCCGACGGCGCCACGGTGCGCCACCCGCTTGCCTTCCTCGTGGAAGCGGCCGACGACATCTGCTACAGCATCATTGACCTGGAAGACGGCTGCAGCCTCGGGCTGGTGAGCTATGCCGAAGCAAAGGCCTTGTTTGAGGGCATCATCACCAAAAACAAAAGCAAGCTAGGCAAGCTCGAACACCTGCACAGTCTGCCCGAAAAGATCGGCTACCTGCGGGCGCTGGCCATTGGCGACCTGATGGACGAATGTTCGTCGCTCTTCCTCGACAACGAGGCGGCTATACTGGCCGGCACGTTCGACCAGGCGCTGGCCGACCATTGTCCTTCCAAAGACGGCCTGAAGGCGATCATCAACCTGTCAGTAGAAAAAATCTACCGCGCACGCACGGTGGTGGAGATCGAAGCTGCGGGGCATGAAGTGTTGCCAGGCCTGCTCCACGAGTTCACCACTGCGGGCTGGTTCCTGCTGAACGGCACCAAATCGCGCAAATACCACAACCTGCAGCTGTTGTTGCCCGAAGAAATCCGCGTGGCCGTGGCCCAACGCCCGAACGATGTGTATGGTATGTTGCGGCTCGTTATTGATTTTGTGTCGGGCATGACAGACCGTCACGCGCTGTCGCTCTACCGTAAAATCAAGGGAATGTCCTGAAAACCACTCTCCGACCCAGGCTGAAGTCCCTGTAACATTCCCTACCACAAAACCCAAAAATCCTTAGCTTTGAACGTTAAAAAATGCGCTGTCCCCCCGGGGTGCATGGGAACTTAACCAGACGTTCAGATCATGTGGAATAAAGTTGCTGAAGCCATCATCAAATACAGGCTCTCGCTGAGTATCATCATCGGCATCATCACCATTTTTATGGGCTACTATGCCTCGCGGGTGGAAATGAGCTACGAGTTTGCCCGCACCGTGCCGCTCGACGATCCTGACCTGATTTACCTCAACAAGTTCCGGCAGCAATTTGGCGAAGATGCCAACCTCATCGCCGTGGGCGTGAAAGACAGCGCCATCTACAAACTCGACAACTTCAAGGCCTACCGCGACCTCACCAAAGACATCAAAAAGATCACCGGCGTCACCGAAGTGCTTTCGTTGCCCGTGTTGAAAATGATTTCGAAAGACACTGTGAAACAGCGGTTCTTTCTTACGGATGTTTTCAGCGACACCATTTCAAGCCAGCAGCACCTCGACAGTTTGCTGGGCATTGCCATGGATCAAAAAATTTATGCCGGGCGCCTCGTGAATGTTTCCAACGGCGCCACCATGATGCTCGTGTCGGTGAAGAAAGAAGTGATGAACTCATCCAGCCGCGAAGCCATGACGCAGTCGTTGCAGGATGCGGGCAACGCCTTCGAAGCCAAGACGCACATTCAGTTGCGCTATGCAGGCCTCCCGTTCATCCGCACGGTGGTGGCCAAAGCCCTGAAGCGTGAGATGAATCTTTTCCTTATCGCTTCGGCCATTGTGACCGGGATCATCATGTTTGTGTTCTTCCGTTCGTTCCGCGCTGTGTTGTTCTCCATGATCATCATCGGCATTCTGGTGGTGTGGACGCTCGGCACCCTGGCGCTGTTTGGATTCAAGATCACGCTGCTTAGCGGATTGATCCCGCCGGTGATTGTGACCATTGGTGTGACCAACGCCATCTACCTGCTCAATAAATATCACCTCGAGTTTGCCCGATCAAAAAATAAAATAGAAGCCATCACCGTGGTGGTCCGCAAAATGGGATTGGCCATGTTTCTGACCAACCTCACAGTGGCCATCGGTTTTCTCACGCTGTTGTCTACCGACATCGTTATTCTCCGCGAGTTTGGCATCGTGGCCGGCATCAACATCATGGCTTTGTTCTTTGTGAGCCTGGTGATGATTCCCACCATTTTGTATTGGTTGCCGGTGCCTTCCGAAAAACATTTGCGCCACCTGAACTTCAAAGTGATGGGAGGTTTTTTGAAACTGGTCGACGGCATGGTGCACCGCCATCGCGCCACCATCTACATCGTATCGTTTGCTGTTACGGTGGTGGCCGTTTATGGCATCACCCAACTCAAGTCGGTGTCGTTCATGGTCGATGATGTGCCGGAGCAAAGCCAGGTGAAACAGGACCTGAAATTTTTTGAACAGAACTTCAGCGGCATCATGCCCCTGGAATTCATGATCGAATTCAAAACCAAAAAACGCCGCCCCATCCTCACCGACATCCGCAACCTCCAGAAAGTAGACGCTTTCGAAGACTTCCTCGATTCTATCAACGTGATGTCGAGCCCCATATCGCTGTTGAGTTTTGTAAAAGCATCGAAGCAGGCGTTCTATAACAACAACCCGGCGAAATACACCCTTCCGAGCAAAGGCGAAGCACCCTTCATTTTAAAATACCTGAAAGGGCAATCGGACAACAGCGGTTTGTTTAAAGCCTTTGTCGATTCCACGTTCAGCAAAATGCGCATCTCGTGCCAGATCGCCGACATCGGCTCAACACGATTGGATTCGCTGGTGCATAATGTGATTGAGCCACGCATGAAAACCACGTTTGCTTCCACCGGCAAAGACACCATCACGGCGGCGGTTACGGGCACCACCAAAATATTTATCAAGGGGAATAAATTTCTCGTGGCCAATTTACAGGAGAGCCTGTTACTGGCCTTTGTGCTGATCACGCTTTCGATGGCCTTCCTGTTTGCCAATGTGCGCATGATCATCATCTCGCTCATCCCGAACCTGCTGGCATTGCTCATCACGGCCGGGCTCATGGGCTTTGGTCACATCCCACTCAAAGCCAGCACGGCATTGATCTTCAGCATCACGTTTGGTATTTCGGTCGACAACTCCATACGCTTCCTGGCCAAGTATCGCCAGGAGATTTTGTCGAACAATTTTTTCATTGCCAAGGCCGTGAGCGATAGCATTATGGAAACTGGAAAAAGCATTATGTACACTTCCATCGTGCTCTTTGCCGGGTTCATCATCTTTGCCTTCTCTTCGTTTGGCGGCACCATCGCACTGGGTGTGCTCACGTCGGTGACGCTGGTCATCTCCATGTTCACCAACCTGATTCTGCTGCCCGCACTGATCATGACATTCGACCGCCCCAAGAAAAAGAAAGGCGAGCACATGCTCATCGACGACTTCGACGCCAGTTTCTATGGCGAGCACGAAGACGAAGAGATCGACCTCAGCAAAATCAAGATTCACAACCGGCATTCGGCGGCGGAGTAGGTTTAAAAAGCGTCAAGACCAACGTTGTTGGGCACGATCAATGGTATCGACGGAAAATATTTTGAAAATATTTTCGAGTTGAATTTGTCTACGCTTTTGAGAATTTGAACATCGCTTTTCCTTAAAAAGTACGCGCGGATGCTCAGGTCATACTTTTTCAATTCTGTCTCGTGAAATGTGGACTTTCAAAAAAGTGATGTTTACGGTAATCTTGGCTACAACATCGCATCAATCATAGAGACCGCAGCCACACGTTGACCTTAAGTTTTTTTTCAAAAACGACATGGTACGCCTAACGTTTAATGTTGGAAAAGGAAGAACCTTGATAGTTTATGTAATTTATTTTGTATGAAAATCCATTGTGCCACCAGTGCCGCGAATGCCTCTTTTAATATCTCCGTAAAGAATGGCAAGAAAACGAAACTTACATTCCCCGGCCATCAAAAGCCCGTAGCGGCGCCGTTGTCAGCGCCTGAAACTTCTGTGAGCATTGATGATGAGGTGACCTTAAAACCAAAATACACGAGAACGTTTACTATAAAAGTCAAATCTTTAAGAATTGATAAATCGTTGCCCAAGATCTTCATCGACTAAAACCAATGTCCTCGTATACATGGTATGAAACCATTTCGTCTTCCCATGAAATTCGACAGGGGGACTTTATTCCGAATTGCCCGATTCTTATACCGCCAGCAAATCTAAATCTATCAATTATAGCTTTCTGAAAACCCACGCCTCCACCCTACTTTCCAGGGCGCGACTGTTGCCGCCACACAGGGAGCACCTTTCTCAGGCGTTTGCCCGTTTTTTTATGAGAGTGGGGCTTCCGACCAATATCATCAATCTTCAATAGGTGCTGACGCCGAAATACTTTTTAAAGGCAAAAATGCCCGTTCCCGGCGGCTTTTTCCCTGTGGACTCTTTAGCAAAAACAAATATCTTTGCGGCTTGTAAAAAGCTGAAACTGTCAATTTTACCTCATTTATCAGAATGGCCGGCCCTTATCAGGAATATAAAGCGTTGAATTTTGCCCAGGTGGCAGCAGAAGTCCTTGATTTCTGGAAAAAAGAAAAGATTTTCGAAAAATCGGTCAGCAACCGCGAAGGCGCTCCCTCCTTCACGTTCTATGAAGGCCCGCCGTCGGCCAACGGCACCCCCGGCATCCACCACGTGATGGGCCGCACCGTGAAAGACATTTTCTGTCGCTACAAAACCCTTCAGGGCTTCCAGGTGAAACGCAAAGGCGGCTGGGACACCCACGGCCTACCCGTGGAGCTCCAGGTTGAAAAACAACTGGGCATCACCAAAGACGACATCGGCCGCAAAATCTCCATCGAAGACTATAACAAGAAGTGCCGCGAAACGGTGATGATGTATAAGGATCAGTGGAACGACCTCACCCTGAAAATGGGCTACTGGGTCGACCTCGAAAAGCCTTACATCACCTACGAAAAAGAATACATCGAATCGCTGTGGTGGATCCTGAAGCAGTTCTACAACAAGGGTCTGCTCTACAAGGGCTACACCATTCAGCCCTACTCGCCTTCTGACGGCACCGGCCTTAGCTCGCACGAGTTGAACCAGCCCGGCTGCTACAAAGAAGTGAAAGACACCTCGATCGTGGCGCAGTTCAAGCTGAATGCTACACCGGCTTCCGAATTTTTGCGGAAGGCCTCCGATCGTGAAGTGGTGATCCTGGCCTGGACCACAACACCCTGGACCTTGCCTTCGAACACCGCGCTTGTGGTGGGCGAAAAGATCCGCTATGTGCAGATCGATACATTCAACCCCTACACGTTTAAACCCGTGAGCGTGGTGCTGGCGAAAGACCTGGTTGGAAAATATTTCCCCGAGAAAAACAAAGACCTCGCGCTCGACGCCTACAACCCCGGCGACAAAGCCATTCCGTTCAACATTGTTCAGGAATTCGCCGGCGCGCAGCTGGTAGGCCTCACGTATGCGCAATTGATGCCGTTTGTTCAGCCCCTCTATGATGCCGACAAAGCATTCAGAATTGTGGCTGGCGATTTTGTGACCACCGAAGACGGTACGGGCATTGTGCACTCGTCGCCTACGTTTGGTGCCGACGACTTCAGGGTTTCGAAACAAAATGGTATCCCTCCGCTTACCGTGAAAGATGAAAGCGACACGGAGGTGCCTACGGTCGACAAGAAAGGAAAATTCATTTCCATCATCGGCGAGCGCTTGAAGGAAGGCGTGGCGAAATACCAAATCAAAACCCACAAGCCTCTGGGTGCCGACGATTTTTATGTTAAGAACTATACGGACGAAGATGAAACGAACCCCGACTACAAGAACACGGACGTTATCATCTCCATCATCCTGAAAGAAGAAAACAAGGCGTTCAAAGTAGAGAAATACGAACACACCTACCCGCACTCGTGGCGCACAGACAAACCGGTGTTGTATTATCCGTTGGATGCCTGGTTTATCAAAACCACCGCGTTGAAAGATCGCATGGTGGAGTTGAACAAGACCATCAACTGGAAACCCGAATCTACCGGCTCGGGCCGCTTTGGAAACTGGCTGGAGAATCTGGTGGACTGGAACCTGTCGCGCTCGCGCTATTGGGGAACGCCACTGCCCATCTGGCGCACCAAAGACAACAAAGAAGAAATTTGCATCGGCTCGCTGGAAGAGTTGAACCAGGAAGTTGCCAAGTCGGTGAGCGCCGGTTTGATGAAAGCATCGTTGCCTGCCGACTTCGACCTACACCGCCCCTATGTGGACGATGTGGTGCTGGTGAGCGCCTCGGGGCAACCCATGTATCGCGAGCCAGACCTCATCGATGTGTGGTTCGATTCGGGTGCCATGCCCTATGCACAGTGGCACTATCCCTTCGAGAACAAAGACATCTTTGACAAAAACTATCCGGCCGACTTCATTGCCGAAGGTGTTGACCAAACACGGGGCTGGTTCTTCACGCTGCATGCCATTGCTGTGATGTTGTGCGACAGCGTGGCCTTCAAGAATGTGATCTCCAACGGCCTGGTGCTCGACAAGAATGGCAACAAGATGTCGAAGCGCAAAGGCAACGTGGTGAACCCCTACGATGCTCTGGCGCAATATGGTCCGGACCTTGTGCGCTGGTATATGATTGAAAACGCACCGCCATGGGACAACCTCAAGTTCGACTTCGACGGCATCGTGGAAGTACAGCGCCGGTTTTTTGGAACACTGCAAAACACGTATTCCTTCTTCGCACTCTATGCCAACATCGATGGTTTTGTGAAGGAAGAGTTGAACAACGTGCCCTACGATCAACTGAATCACCTCGACCGCTGGATCATTTCGAAGTTGCAATCGCTCATCATTGAAGTGACGAGTGCTTACGACGAGTATGAACCTACGCGTGCGGCCCGTGCCATCCAGGATTTTGTGAACGACCATCTTTCCAACTGGTATGTGCGCCTGAACCGCAAGCGCTTCTGGAAAGGCGAGCTGTCTACCGACAAGAAAGCTGCCTATGAAACCTTGTACCAATGCCTCATGACCACCGCCCAGCTGATGGCGCCCATTGCGCCGTTCTACTCGGAGTGGCTCTATAGAAATCTGACCGAAAACATTCGCGAGCGCGCCATTGCCGGCCACACGCCGTTGCGTCATGCGTCGGTTCACCTCACCGACCTCACCAAGGCGTTGCCAACACAAATTGATGCGGCGCTTGAAAAATCGATGGACTATGCGCAACGCATCTGTTCGCTGGTGCACTCCATCCGCAAGAACAGCAAGATCAAAGTGCGCACACCGCTTGAGAAAATTCTGTTGCCGGTGCTGGACGAATCGTTCTCGAACCGCATCAAGTCGGTAGAAGAAATTATCCTCGCCGAAGTGAACGTGAAATACATTCAGTATATCGACGACACGTCGGGCATTCTGGTGAAGAAAGTGAAACCCAACTTCGCGAAGCTGGGCAAACAATACGGTCCGAAGATGAAAGATGTGGCGGCGGTGATCAACACCTTCACCAAAGAAGACATCCAGTTGCTGGAGCGCCATGGCGTGCATTCGAAAGACGGCTTCGACCTGGTGCTGGAAGACGTGCTCATTTCTTCGGAAGACATTCCCGGATGGGCGGTGGCTACAGAGAACGGCCTAACGGTAGCGCTGGACATCACCATTACTGAAGCCCTGAAAAAAGAGGGCATTGCCCGCGACTTCGTGAACCGCATCCAGAACCTGCGCAAGGAAAATGGCATGGAGGTGCTCGACAAAATCACCATCGAGGTGCAGCCGTCGGACGACGTAGTGAATGCCGCGCTCAAGGAATTCAGCACCTACATTCAAACCGAAACCCAGGCCCTGGCCCTCGACATCAATCCTGCGCTGCAAGACGGCGTTGAAGTTGACATGGACGACGTTATGCTGAACGTGAAAATAAAAGTTAAAAAATAATGAATGGCCTCCCGGTGGCTTTGGGCTTCCGGGAGTGACATTAAACTTTGCACATGAAAATTTACAAATTCTTCCTGCTCGCCCTCGTTGTCATCGTCATCGACCAAGTGTCGAAGTTGCTGGTGCATAATTTCATGTACCTGCACCAGGAAGTAACCATTCTGGGAAATGAGCAATATGGCTTCAAGCTGCATTATCTTCTCAACCCCGGCATGGCGTTCGGCATCCGCTGGCACAACGAATTTGGCAAGCTGGCCCTCACGGTGTTTCGCATCGCGGCCATGGGTGGCATTGCCTACTATCTGGTGAAGATGGCGCGCAAAGGTTCGAGCGAAGGATTTCTCTGGTGCATGGCGTTGATTCTGGGCGGTGCCGTGGGCAACGTCATCGACAGCACCTTCTATGGTGTGTTTCTTCACAACCACCCCGTCAATTCACCCACGCCCTGGTTTCACGGGCAGGTGATCGACATGCTGTTCTTCCCGTTGTTTGATTTCACATGGCCCACGTGGGTACCGTATGTGGGGGGAGATTATTTTCTGTTCTTCAGTCCCGTGTTCAACATTGCCGACTCATCCATTTTCGTCGGTGTGGTGATCATCCTTCTGTTTCAGCGTCGTTATTTTGGCGAGCGCATCCATGGCACAGAAGAAACGGTTGCGGAGGAGCAACTTACCGCTACCCCACCCGTGGCCGACGCCACAGAAAAGACCATCGAAAATTCATCCGACACTCCCCAGGCCTAAACTCCCTCGGCGAAGTGGGTAATGCAGATTGTTTGTCTGCCTGCCATCCAAAAGAATTTTATTCCGCGTAAGCTAATAGCCGTTAGCCAAGTTCATTATTCTTCTTACTTTTAGGCGAATAAAAATTTACCTAAACCTTAAAGAATACAAATGAGCTTGTTTATCAAAAAGCCTCTGGCGCAACTCATGCAGACGGGCGATTCGGACAAAGGCCTGAAGCGCACCTTGGGCGCCGGCAACCTGATTGCACTGGGCATTGGAGCCATTATTGGCGCCGGATTGTTTGTGCGCACGGCTGCTGCTGCCGGTGAGGCCGCCGGACCTGCCGTGGTCATCTCTTTTATTGTAGCCGCCGTAGGCTGCGCATTTGCCGGTCTGTGTTATGCCGAATTTGCTTCCATGATTCCCGTGGCCGGAAGCGCCTATACCTATGCTTACGTAACCATGGGCGAATTCATTGCCTGGATCATTGGCTGGGCCTTGGTGCTGGAATATGCCCTGGCTGCTGCCACCGTGTCCATCGCCTGGAGCGAATACCTCAATAACCTTTTGGGCGGCGCCATACCGTATGCGTGGTCGCACTCGCCCATGGAAACATCTATAGACGGCGTGAGCGGCATCATCAACCTGCCTGCGTTGTTCATCCTGTTGATCCTGACGCTCATCCTTATTAAAGGCACGAAAGAATCGGCTATGGTCAATGCCATCATCGTGTTTGTGAAAGTTTCCATTGTGCTCATCTTCATTGCCCTGGGCTGGCAGTTCATCAACCCCGCCAACTACGATCCGTTCTTCATTCCCGAAACCGCCGCCGGTCACGAAGCTTTCAACCGTCACGGTTGGGGTGGTGTGTTGGGTGGTTCGGCCATCGTGTTCTTCGCCTTCATCGGTTTCGACGCCGTGTCGACCGCCGCACAGGAAGCAAAAAATCCGAAGCGCGACATGCCCATCGGTATCCTGGGTTCGCTCATCGTGTGTACGATTCTATATATTCTTTTCTCGCGCGTGCTCACCGGCATTGCCAACTGGGAAGAGTTCAAGACCGTAGGAAAAGAAGCTTCGGTTGCCTATGCCATTCAACACTACATGCCCGGCTACGGCTGGCTTGCCACGCTGATCACGGTAGCTATTCTTGCCGGGTTCTCGTCGGTTATCCTCGTGATGCTCATGGGCCAGTCGCGCGTGTTCTACTCCATGTCAAACGATGGTCTCATTCCCAAAGTGTTTGCCGAAGTGCACCCTAAATTCAGAACGCCTTATAAGTCGAACATGATCCTGTTTGTGTTTGTGGGCTTGTTTGCCGGATTCATTCCCGGCAGCATGGCAGGCGACCTGACCAGCATTGGAACGCTCTTCGCCTTTGTGATGGTGTGTGCAGGCATCTGGGTGATGCGCATCAAGAACCCCGAAGCGGTTCGGCCGTTCACCACGCCACTGGTGCCGCTGGTGCCCATCCTTGGCATTGTTATCTGCTCGGCCATGATCCTGTCATTGCCGGCCGACACCTTGCTGGCCGCAGGCGGATGGATGATCATTGGTTTGTTCATCTACTTCTTCTATAGCAAATCGAACAGCGTGCTTCGAAACAAGTGATCGCTGATCTATAAAAAAAACAGCCCACGTTCTTCGGAGAGCGTGGGCTGTTTTTTTTATGATGATTTTTTTAGAACTCCAGTTTGAAGCCTACGCCGTGGTAGTTCACAATTTGCACAGCCGGATCTTCCTTCAGATACTTTCGCAGTTTAGAGATAAACACATCGAGGCTTCTTCCCATAAAATAATCGTCGTCGCCCCACACCTGCTTCAGAATTTCTTCGCGCTTCAACACACGCTCGCGATTTTGATAGAGCAGCTTCAGCACTTCGGCTTCCTTTTGAGTCAGTGTTTTTTCGGTGCTGTTGTTTTTTAGCGTGAGGTTCGAAAAGTCGAATTCAAAATTTCCCAGCACAAAACGTTTCTCGTCGTTGCCGGGCTGTACAATGCCACGCTTCATGAACACCTCTACGCGACACAACAATTCTTCGAGGCTGAACGGTTTTGTGATGTAGTCGTCGGCTCCGGCCTGAAAACCTTCGAGCTTGTCGTCGGTCATAGACTTGGCAGTGAGAAAAAGAATGGGAATGCTTTTGTTTTTTTCGCGCACGCTCCGGGCCAGGGCAAAGCCGTCTTTTTTGGGAAGCATCACGTCGAAAATGCAAAGGTTGAAGGGCGTGTTTCCAAACGTGCGCTCGCCCTCTTCGCCATCCTGACACAGCGTGACGTCATAGCCTTTGATGTTCAGGTTGTCTTTGATCACAAAGCCCAGGCTGGGATCGTCTTCCACCAACAATATTTTCTTTGCTATGCTCATGCGCTGCAGGTTATGCCAACGGAAGATAGATTCTGAACGACGAGCCTCTGCCCAATTCGCTCCTCACCGAAATGCCTCCTTTGTGGGCCTCCACTACGGTCTTCACGTAGCTCAATCCCAATCCGAATCCTTTCACGTCGTGCACATTGCCGGTGGGCACACGATAAAACTTTTGAAATACTCTTTTTTGATTTTCGGGACCAATGCCAATGCCGTTGTCCTGCACTTCCACCACCAGGCCGTGTTCGTGGTTGGTGGTGCGGATGCTGATCTGCGGAATGGTCTTGCAATATTTGATGGCATTGTCGATCAAATTATTGAACACGTTGGTGAGGTGAAGCTTGTCTGCTTCCATCTCGTGTTCAGTAGCCTGAAACTCGAAGGCCACACGACCTGCCTTTTCCTGCAAGGGCAACGCCGCATGCCGAATGGACTCCTGAATGACGTTGTGCACATCGATCTTTTCTTTGCGCAAACCAATATCTTCCTTGTCAAGCCGCGCCATCTGCAACACACGTTCCACTTGTTGTTTCAGGCGAAGGTTTTCTTTTTCGATGATGGTGGCATAGTTCAGCAAGCGCTCGGGCTGCGACGCAATCTGTGGATCTTTCAACACTTCCGTCGACACCGCGATGGTGGCAATGGGCGTTTTGAATTCGTGCGTCATGTTGTTGATGAAATCTTTCTGGATTTCGGAGAGCCGTTTTTGTTTCAGGATCACAAACAGCGTGTAGGCAAAAAACACGATGACCAGCAACAACACCACCGACGAAAATGACCAGATGCCCATTTGATTGGTGATGTGGCCCGCGCGGTTGGGAAACTGCACACCGAAGTAATAGCCGGCGTTGGCCCACTGCGGAAGTTTTTTGTTTGTGATTTTTTCTTTGGCGGTTTGCAGTGGCACATAGTCGCCATAGACCATGCGCTCGCTCGAGCAGTCGTAGACACCATATTCAAAATCGGCCACGATGTTGCGTCGTTCAAATTCGTTGCGCAGCAAAAACTCCAGCAAGCTTGGCTTGATTTCGCCGTTCACGATCACCACAAAATAGTTGGTCGACAATTGCTTCACCGGGTTGTTGGTGGGCGATGGTGTTTTGTTGATTTCGAAAATCTGTTGCGCCACATTATACAGCGCAGTGTTCACGGATCGCTCAAATTCTGCCTCCTTCAAATCGAATGCCCGCCGCACCCAATAGATCTGGGTGATGGTGATGCCCACAATGCAGAGGGCAGCCAGAATCACAACAAGACGGATGGTTGAACTTTTCACATGCTAAAGTTACAAAGAATGGTCGCAGGGGCCGAAAGATTAACAAGTCGTTAACAAAATTTAGATAGTCGTTAACAAAGGGAGTCTACGGCTTTGTCCAGCTTTGTGTTGTTGATCGGCGTGTAAAAAAAGCCATCCGAACGTTTTGCGCAACCGGCCGGAAGCTGCTTTCAACAGCCATCCCGATTCAACTTCAAAATCATGTATCACCTATAAAACTTTAAACCATGAAAAAGTACATTGCCTGTCTCGTTTTGTTCGCTTGCTGCTCGCCCCTGTTTGCCCAGCAAGCCCTGGTATCTGCCACGTCTGTAGCGTCGGCACGCACCATCAAAGCCGCCACCTTCAAGTGGGCTGTCAAAACCTTTGACTTTGGAAAGATCGCCGCCAACAAACCCGTCACACACGAGTTCACCTTCACCAACACGGGCGAAGAGCCGCTGGTGATCACGTCTGTACAAGCATCGTGTGGCTGCACCGTGACCGAATACAGCAAAGATCCTATCCCGCATGGTGCACAGGGCTTTGTTCGTGCCACCTACAATGCCGCCCGCGTGGGAGTCTTCAATAAAACCGTGACCGTGAATGCCAACACTGCCGAAAGTGCCGTGCAACTGGTCATTACCGGCGAAGTAGTAGAATAGTTTTTTTTCTGAAGGCCTCACCAGCCAAATGTGAAGGAAGTCCGCGAACCGGGCTTCCTTTTTTAATGGGTGCCTGACATGCCCTCTTAAGCTGGTCGTGACCATCATTTCACAATCCTCATAAACCAAATGCCTCCTTGTGGAAAGCTTTGGGCTTTCTTATCCCGTAAACGTTTTCGAAAAGAAAATCTGCAATTCCCCGAACGCCCCCGTCAGCCTATAGAGGATTTGATAACTTTGTTTAGCGTTCAATCCAAACCCATGGCAAGTCAATTCAACGAGGTTGTTTCCACACGTTATCACATGTATAACAGCCTTTTTCTCAATCTCCCCTATTCCGGCATCTATCGCACCGGAACGCTGCTGCCCCTGCTTCAGCAATCCTGCGAAAGCGAATACGAAAAGGGGAAGGACCCGAAGGCCATCATCTCGAAGTTTTTCAGCAACTACACGCCCCAGGCCACACGCGAGGAGCAGTTCGATTTGCTGTTTGGCTTCATCCAGTACATTGAACGCCAGGTGGTGTTGTTCGACTCCATCGAAGACTCTGCCTTTTCGGAAATAAACGATCTGAAAGGAAAGGGCAGCGTGTCGGAGATGCTGATCCGCGCCACCGCCGAAGACGCCGTGGAAGATCTGCGCAAGCGCCTGGAAGATTTTTCGGTGCGCATCGTGCTCACCGCCCACCCCACGCAATTCTACCCCGGCAATGTGCTGGCCATCCTGAACGACCTGGAGCAGGCCATCCGCGAAAACCGGTTGGAGCATATCAACCTGCTGCTTCGCCAACTGGGAAAGACCGCCTTCATCAACAAAGAAAAACCCACACCCTTCGACGAAGCCGTGAGCTTGTCGTGGTTCCTCGAAAATGTTTTCTACAATGTGATCCCCGACATCATCACCAAGCTGATGAGCGGCCTCAACATGAAGCTGGAAGACTGGACCAACTACGACCTCATCAAGATCGGTTTCTGGCCCGGTGGCGACCGCGACGGCAACCCATTTGTGACACACGAGATTACGTTGAAAGTGGCTCAACACCTGCAGCAAACCCTGCTGCGTTGCTACTATCGCGACCTCCGTTTCCTGAAACGCCGCCTCACCTTCAAAGGCGTGGAGCACATCATTACCCGCGCCGAAAACAAAGTGTATCCGCTGGCATTCGGCGGCGGCTTTGGCGGCGAAATTTATCACCATCCCGACGAGCTCCTCAACGATTTGTTTGAAGCCCGCGAAGTGTTGATCCGCGATCACAAAGGACTTTTCCTGAACCTGCTGGATGCCGTGATCCTGAAGGTGAGAATATTCGGATTTTATTTTGCCAGCATGGACATCCGCCAGGACAGCCGCAAGCATGCCTATGCGTGGGAAGCCATCTTCGAAAAACTGAAATCGAAAAACAAAAAGATCAAAAACTTCGACAAGCTGACGGAGCACGAAAAAATTGAAACGCTGCTCGGCCTTTCCTTCAAACCCACCACCATGAAGTTTGAAGATGCCTTTGTGAGCGAGCTCATCGAAAGCATCGACATCATCGGACAGATACAGGAAGAGAACGGCGTGGAAGGTTGTCACCGCTATGTGATCAGCAACTGCCAGTCGGCGCTGGATGTGATCCGCGTCTACCAACTGGCCAACCTGATCCTGGGCAAAGACGAACAACTGTCGCTCGACATCGTGCCCCTGTTTGAAACCATCGAAGACCTGGCCAACGCGCCGGGCATCATGACGGAGCTCTATAGCGTGAAAGCCTATCGCGACCACCTGAAGCGCCGCGGCAACAAACAAACCATCATGCTCGGCTTCTCCGACGGCACCAAAGACGGCGGCTACCTGCGCGCCAACTGGTCTATCTATCAAGCCAAAGAAAACCTGACACGCATCACGCGCGACAACGGCTTCACGGCCGTGTTCTTCGACGGTCGCGGTGGTCCTCCCGCACGCGGCGGTGGAAACACCCACGACTTCTATGCGTCGCTGGGCAACACCATCGAAGACAAGGAAGTGCAGATCACCATACAAGGCCAAACCATCAGCTCCAACTTTGGCAAGCCGGTGTCGTGTGGCTACAACATCGAGCAGCTGTTGTCGGCGGGCATCGAGAACTCGGTGTTCAAAAAGAAGCCGCAGTTTGCCGAAGACGAAATCAACCTCATCAACGCGCTGGCCGACGAAGGACACAAGGCTTATCTCGACCTGAAGAAACATCCCAAGTTTGTTCCCTACCTCGAGAAGATAACCCCCCTTTCGTTCATTGGCGACACCAACATCGGGTCGCGCCCGGTGAAACGAAATTCGGGAAGTCTGAAGTTTGAAGACCTTCGCGCCATTCCGTTTGTGGGATCGTGGGCGCAGATGAAACAAAACATTCCGGGATTTTATGGCGTGGGCAGTGCCCTGAAAGAACTGAAGAAACAAGGCAAGCTGCGCGAACTGAAAATGCTATTCAAAGACTCGCTGTTCTTCCGCACGCTGCTTAGCAACAGCATGATGTCGCTCACCAAAACCTATTATCCGGCCACGGCCTACCTGGCGAAAGACAAAGAGTTTAGCGAGTTCTGGAAGAAGATGCACGCCGAATACAAACTGTCAACACAAATGATTTTGGAGGTGTCGGGGCTGACAGAGCTGATGGAGAACAACCCTACGAACCGCGACTCGGTGAAGTTGCGCGAGCGCATTGTGTTGCCCCTCATCACCATTCAGCAATTCGCGCTGCAACAGCTGCGAACCCTGAGTGCCGACGACAAGGCTTTCGAAAAACAATACCGCGCCCTGGTGGTGCGCTGCATGTTTGGCATCATCAACGCTGCGCGCAACTCGGCCTAGAGTCGCGCAGCGAACATCTCTTTTTCTATTGGATGGCGTTGTCTGTGATGATCAGCTCGCTCAGTGAGAGCGACGTTTGATATCTGCGCAGCGGTCGCCATGCCGAACCTCCCTGAGGATTGCCCGTGGCAAAATCGAACTGCGACCCGCAGCAGGGGTCCGTCATGAAAAGCGTTGAGGCATCCACGTTCACCGTGGCGCACGCTTCGTTGGGATGGAAAGAACAATTGCGCTCGTAGGCAAAATAGCTATTGGCGCCGTTGCAGTATAGAATGATGCCCCGCACACCGCCGTCAATGTAGCGATAACCGCCCTTCGATCGCAGCACCGTATTTTCAGGCAAATTGAGATTAACGACAATGTCGGCAAAAGGCACATAGGGAATGGCGTCGTCGCTGGTGTCTTGCGAACAGCCAAGCACGCAAACAAAAAGAAGTCCGTGGAACCAACGCCAGGACCACACGCTATTGGGGAGAGTCTGAATATTCATAAAAACCTTTACCGCTTTTTTTGCCGTGGTGTCCGGCGTCTACTTTTTGTTGCTGAAGGCGGCTGGGTCTGAACTTGGGTTCCTGGTGAAAGGCGTTATACATGCTGGTGGTCACGGCGAAGTTTGTATCCACGCCAATGAGGTCCATCAGTTGAAAAGGTCCCATTTTGAAGCCGCTCACTTTCAGCAATTGATCCACTGTCTTAAAGTCCGACACGCCGTCTTCTACAATCTTTAACGCTTCCACATAGAACAATCGTGCCACGCGGTTCACAATAAATCCCGGCGAGTCCAGGGCCATTACCGGAATCTTGCCGATGCTTTCGGCGAATGCCGTGAGCACCCGGGCCGTGTGGTCGTTTGTGGCTGCGCCGCGAATCACTTCCACCAGCTTCATGACCGGCGCGGGGTTAAAAAAATGCAAACCGGCAAACCGGCTCTTATGTTTCAGAACCGACGCGATCTGCGTGATGGGAAACGACGACGTGTTGCTCACAATGATGCAGTCGATCGCGTTGAGCTTCTCCAGTTCAGACACAATCATTTGTTTCACTTCAAGCTTCTCTACCACGGCCTCGATGGCCACGTCTACCTGCAGCTGGCGGAAGTCGCCCACGGCCGTGATGCGCGCCAGGGCTTCGTCTTTTTGTGTTGCTGAAAGTTTTCCTTTTTCAACAGCCGTTTCAAGATTCTTGCGCACGGCGGCCAGCGCGGTTTTGGTGATGTCGGGTTGTGTGTCGTAGAGCATCACCGGATAGCCCGCCAGAGCACACAGCTGGGCAATGCCCTGGCCCATTGTTCCGGCGCCGATCACAGCAACATTTTTTATCGACTCAACCATTCCTTGTGAAGTTGACGTTTATACTACATTCTGAAACTGTCGCAGGAAGCGCACATCGTTTTCCGAAAACAACCGGAGGTCGTTGATCTGGTAGCGCAGCATGGTGACGCGCTCGATGCCCATACCAAACGCAAAACCTGTATATTCTTCCGGATCGATATTGCACTTTCTCAACACGTTGGGATGCACCATGCCCGAGCCGGCAATCTCTACCCAACCCGTATGTTTACACACGTTGCAGCCCACACCTTTGCAGATGAGACACGACACATCTATTTCTGCACTTGGCTCGGTGAAAGGGAAGTATGACGGACGGAATCTGATTTTAGAATCCTTGCCATACATTTCTTTTGCGAAGTGATAGATCGTTTGCTTCAGGTCAGCAAAGCCCACGTTTTTGTCAACATATAAACCTTCCACCTGATGAAAGAAGCAGTGCGCACGCGCCGAGATGGCCTCGTTGCGATAGACCCTGCCCGGCATGATGGCACGGATGGGCGGCTTCTGATTTTCCATCATGCGAATTTGCACGTTGGAGGTGTGGGTTCGCAGCAACATGTCCTGGTCGCTGCCGGCGCCTTTCTTCTCCACGAAGAACGTGTCCTGCATTTCGCGGGCCGGGTGGTTCTCGGGGAAATTCAACGCCGAGAAATTATGAAAGTCGTCTTCAATTTCAGGACCATCTGCCACGCTGAAACCGAGACGTTCAAATATTTCGATGATGCGATAGCGCGTGAGCGACAACGGGTGAAGGTTGCCGGTTTGGTTTGGGATGGGCGGCAGCGAAAGGTCTATCTCCGCGCTCGACACCGGGCTGGCCTCCAGCAACTCGGTGAGCTCCTGCAGGCGCGCTTCGGCCGTTTGCTTGAGCTGGTTCAGCACCTTGCCCACGGTTTTCTTTTGCTCTACGGGCACCTGCTTCAGTTCTTCGAACAGCTCACCAACAGCACCTTTCTTGCTCACATACTTGAGCCGGAACGCCTCCAGCGCAGCCTTGTCGCCGGCCGCATAGCCATTCACTTCGTTGAGCAGGGATTGAATTCTTTCTTCCATGAAATACGTATATCAGAACATCAAAAATACACCATTGGGGCGGCATTTGCATGCCCTTTGCCGCGCGGCTCGTCCCCCTAATCCGACAGCTTGTTGATGATGAGCCGGTCGAGCGTAATGCTCAACAAAAACGACACCCCCACCAGCCCCGAAAGGATATAGAGGTCGGAAAGATGGTTGAAGACGATGGCCAGCCCGATATAGAAAACCTGCACACTCCCCAAAATGAGCGTGGTCTGGCTGTGGGTCATGCCCAGCCGCATGATGGCGTGATGAATATGACTCTTGTCGGGCTTGAACGGCGACTGCCCCTTCGACAACCGCAGAATGACGATGCGCAGCGTGTCGACCAGCGGGATGATGATAAAACACGCCGCCGACCCCACCGACCCGTTGAACTTGTAGGGCGCCATGGCCGGCAAGGCATAGTTCACGTCAATGAAATGAATGACCAGAATGGCCAGCATCATGCCGATGACCAGCGCCCCGGTGTCGCCCATAAAAACTTCGGACGGCTCCCAGTTAAAAATCAGGAACGCGAAGATGGAACCCAGCATGGCAAACGACAGGATGGAGAAGATGGCATCTTCAACCAAAAAGAACCACACGCCAAACGACAAAAGCGCCACAATGGCGATTGTGCCCGCCAACCCATCCAGTCCGTCGATGAGGTTGAAAGAGTTGGTGATGACGATGATGGTGAAATAGGTGACGGCATAGCTCACCAGCGTAGGCAGTTCGAACACGCCGAAAAGACCATAGAAAGTGTGTATGCGAAGGTCGAACAGGAAAATGACAAGCGACGCCGCCATGATCTGGCCCATAAGCTTGATGAGCGGTCGCAAAGGCACAAGGTCGTCGCGCACCCCAATGAAGAAGATCACGAACAAGGCCACCAGAATGAACTTGATATTGCCCCAGCCCTGAATGTCGATCCAGATAAGGGAAGAGATGAAGAAGCCGATAAAGATGGCGATACCCCCCATTGACGGGGTCACTTTCTTGTGAATTTTGCGACGGCCGGGAATGTCCACGAGATTTTTTCTCAGGGAGTATTTAATAATCACCGGAACGATGAGAAAGGAGATGACAAACGACGTGATCGCAGCAGCGAGTTCTACGGCCATAAAAACGCAAAAGTTGGTAAAAATAGTGAATTTGGGAGGAATTGAAAGGCTATGCCCGTAGATTATGATGGCTAATTACACGCCACGTCCGCCCCTACAGGCTACGGTTCACCTTTCGACGCTCAGCGTCAAAAAACCACCCCCATTTGTTGAAATATTTGATGGCCGATTTGATGTGCGTGAGCAGCAGTTTGTTGAGACGATACGACTCCCGCGCATGGCCATGATAGATATAGACATCGGGATAATAAACAGTCTTGTAGTGCTGATGCACCCTGCGCGAAAGGTCGATGTCCTCCATGTACATGAAGTAACGTTCGTCGAACAATCCCGCTTTTTTCAACGCATCGACGCGCAGCAACATGAAGCAACCCGACAACGATGGCGCCTCAAAACTTTTTGTATAGTCCCTGTCAAGCATCTGGTAGCGTATCATACGCTTCTTAAACAGGTTGGGGAAAATGGTATAAACAAATCTCCGGATGATCAGGTCCATGGGCGATGGAAGCGTTTTGCACAGATACTGCATTTCGCCATGAAAGTCGAGTACCTTGGGCATCACCAGACCCACGCCGGGATTATTCTCCATGAACGTGTGCAGCGCCTCAAGTGTGCCCGCAGGAAAAGTGACATCGGGATTGAGAATGAGATGATAGCGCGATGTATCCAGTATGCTGTTGATCGCTTTGTTGTGCGCGGCGCCAAAGCCCATGTTGGCGTTGTTAAAAACATACTCACAACGTGGGTCTGTAGCGAGAGCTTTGATGGCCGGTGTCCTGGAGTTGTCGCTGATGATCAACTGAACACTCAGTGTTGTGTTCAAAAAACTATCGATCACATTTTTTAGGATGGCCGGATCGTTGTGATACGTTACGAGCGAGCTGGTGATGTCTGGCTTCATGCGGCGGTCGTCCGTTTTACGTCCGTAGCCGACATTCCGTAGACAAAGAGTAAGGGATAAAAGAAGGCATAGAAAAAGATTCCAAATCTTCTTGCAAAGATCACCTCAACAGAAAAGTAAATAAGGATGAAGCACTGAAGGCAAAACAACATGTGATTATTCGTTCTGAAGGCTCTAACGAGCGGCAAAATAATCATTAATAACACAACCACCAGCCCCAAAGCCCCAATATCCAGCAGGGTGAATAAATATTCGCTATGCGCATTGTAGTTGTCCTCTATTCCGCGGGTGTAGTGATACTTGACATATTTATCGTGGAGCTTATATTGGCCACTCCCCGTGCCATAGCCCAGGGGAAACACATCTGCAGCCGCTTCGGCGGCGCATTTCCAGATGGCCAACCGTTGTGAGATGCTGTTCCAGTTGCCGGCGTAGGCATCGTCAAATTCGTAGGTGGTTGCCTGCACAAAACGGCTTCTCAAAAAATGTGACTTCTGAATAACCGCGATCAACAAAATCAGCAACACCGCGGCGGCTCCAACGGCCATATATTTATTGCGAATGCGGTAGAGCAAATACAAAAGCCCCACAACGACCAAGGCGATTATGCCGATCTTAGAAGAGATCAAAACATTGAAGACAACGAGGTAACCAACAATCAGCATATTGGCAATTTTACCAGCAAACGGACGGAGCACCAAAATGACGATTGAGAAATTCACATATAAACTCAAATAAATCGGATCGATGCCCACGGGCTCCACCAGATAGAGATAGGAATAATAATAATATTGCCGCTCCTTGTGCTCCACCACCGAAAAACTATCGTGCCCGATGATATTTTGAGCAGCGTTGACATAGCAAATGAGTGACGCAAGAAGACAAAGAAAAACCCATGTGTTTAACACAAAGACCAGGTCCTCTTGCTTCAACCGATGACGCAGTCCGTAAAGCCCCACGGGAAAAGCCGCGAACAGCAAAATTTTCTCCACTTGTTTCCAGGCCCTCACAAAATCGACGGACCAGAGCAGGCCAATCAAGTAGAATCCCAAAAGCAAGGCCGGCAAGAAAATCATCCAGTCGTTTCTATCTATCCTGAATCCAGCCCTCCACCATTCAAACAACCCATAGACTGCAAACACCATACTGAGGACGTTGTTAATTTCCTGAAACGGCAGCGTCACTAAAATGGCACAGCACAATAGTCGTGGGATTCTCTCTTGGATAGATAACTTATTCAGGATTGGATAACTCTTCATGGTCAACGCAAAATTCGAATAACCAAATGACGAAACGTTCTTATCCGTAAGAAAATTTTAGTAAACAGAGAATTTTTGCTTTTCCCTCCCGTCTCCGACACATTCCCACCATGACGGCGATATAGAACAAGGGGCTCATACACAAAACCGATTTTGAATCTCCATTCTGCCAGCATGGCTATCCAAAAGTCATGCATGGGAATAGTTCTCGGAAAAGGCAAAGCCAGTTCAACAATCTTTCTGTCAAATGCCATGCAGCACCCAATGTATGAGCTGGTCCGCAGAAAGTTTTTTAAGAATCCTGGGCGTGCGTTCACCTGTCTAAAATAGGATGCGCTTATGACCTTCAAGCTTTCATCCACTATACTACAATCACTTACCACTAAATCATGATCCTTCAGCATGAGCATCATTTTATTCACCCTTCCGTCCAGCCACACATCGTCTTGATCCGAAAGAAAGATGTAATCTCCCTTGGCGTGTTGTATCGCGTTCTGAAAATTAAAAATAGGGCTTCGAAACTTCTGCTCTGAAAGAATAATAATTCTTGGATCGTTAATCGCCGCCGCTCTTGACACGGTGCTGTCGAT
This sequence comes from Chryseolinea lacunae, assembly GCF_016735595.1. Taxonomy (GTDB): domain Bacteria; phylum Bacteroidota; class Bacteroidia; order Cytophagales; family Cyclobacteriaceae; genus Chryseolinea; species Chryseolinea lacunae. Next base: position 134,332 of record NZ_JAERRB010000004.1, on the reverse strand, counting down.
CGATGAATCGTCTGAAATTATCACCTCGTCGTCGTGCGAAAGCTGAGACAAAATGGACCGAAGTTGCGTCTCAATATATTTCTCACCATTATAGGTGGCCATGCAAACAGAAATCATGACAGAAGAAAAAAATAATTGTTTGAATACACTTGATTCTGAAGCATAAGCAATTTCATTTTTTTACCATCAGGTTTGTGGTGCAATTTCGCTTTCAGGCACAGCAGAAGCATCATACTTCCTCAAAACGCTAAACAAAAGAGGATACACAAGCTGAAAGCTCAGGCCCGTGAAAGCATACATGTTATCGAAGGTATTGAACAGCACTACCGTATTTAAAAGCGCGAGCCCCGTAACATAGTATCGGCTTCTCTTTTTTAGCACATAGAGATAGGACAAGGTAGTAGCCAAAAAGAAAACAAAAATCAAACATAGACCGAGCCATCGCTCATAAACGTAGGCGCGTGTATAGAATGTCCCAACCGTTAACCAAGGAACTATCAACGGCGGCGACTGGCTCTTTACGTTCATTGATTTGCTGATGCGTTTGGATATAAAATCCGGAAGTAACTCAAACGTAACAAACGGCACCCAGCCTTCTTCTGATTTCGCGCTGTAGATGGAGTTTTGAAGATTGGCCATCGGTGATGAAATGTATAAGTAGGGCCAAATGTAAGGTTTGGGCACGAACGACTTCTTAAACTCAGGGGTGGCCCTGCTCTCCCGGAGCATAAATTCTGTCGAGATTGTTTTTCCCTTTGTCTGTCGAAGGTTTCCCATGATACCAAACAAGAAAAAAACAATCAGGATAAGTATCACGATACTCACCACCACGCTGGTCTTGATCGTTTTCAGACTCAGGATATATACAAACAGGCACGATGCGAGCATCATAATGAACATGCCTCGGTTCACAATCAGCAAGGATGGCAGCATATTCAAGGCCCATATAACGAATCGCCGAAGGGAAAAACCAGAGATCAATTGATGAAACACGTGCACGGCAAAGAAGCCATTTATCGTTGCCAGGAAAACGTGAAATACTGGAACTCCAAAATCTCTATAATCATAGTTTGTGTTGCCGTTCAAAATCTCTAAAAACGGAACTCCCTTGTTGTAGACAAATTCCAGGCAATAGCCCATCCATATCAACAAAGTACACACCCCAATCCTGCCCGACCACACGATAGGTTTGTAGTCAATTCTTTTGCTCTGGTCCAACACCAATGCCGCTGCAAAGGCCACCACAAAAGTAAAGGCCATAAACAAAAACAAATTGATGCTTAACCTGGGATAAAGATCCGACCACCCCAAAGCATAGACACTCAGCACAACCGTGAAGCTGAAAATGTAAATGCAAAATGGATTGGCGATGATCTTATTCATAGTCTTACTCCTCTAGTTCAACAAAACACATTCATTTATCAGACTTCAACAAACGGACCCAGCTTGCCTGATCTAAAATCACGGACAGCCTTGACGATCATTCTGACACGCTTCATTTTCTGATCCTCAAACAGAATTTTAACTACCTCGTTCACCACAAAACTAACAAAGTGTCTCCTGAATTTAAGATACTTCCGGGAATACTTGGCATATACGTAAAGTCCGTTCCGAAAAGCATAGTAGAGGCGAATCGGCGAGTGTGATGAAAACGCAAAGCGCCTGATCCACAAGTTCACCTGGACGACATTGCCGGGCCGATGGCGAATGTTAAGTTCGTTGTCCTGGATAACCTGGTAGCCAAAATCCTGAAGACGAAGGCAAAATTCATGATCCACGTGATCGATAAACAATTCTTCCATAAAACCACCAACTTCTTTGTGCGCATTCAGATTCACCAGGTTGCCCGACGTCATGGTAAACTCCATAGGCTGATATCTACTTGTCACTCGCGAATTCGCTGTTGGATAGCGAGGAGCAACGATGCCAATTTTCCCTAGTTTATTGACGAACCCCTCTGCCAGCACGGAGACAAAGCCAGGCACAAGTCGTGTATCTTGATCCATGGTGAGTATGCATTCAAAGCCCTCCTGTCGCGCCAGTTCACATCCCCTGTTCAAAGCGTGCGCAATTCCCTTATTGCCTTTGTTATTTATGTATGCGACTGCTACTTCTAGAGCACACCTCCGTGTCAATTCCTCATTATAAACAACCGAGTTGTCGATGACATAAAGTTTTGAAATTTGCTGCCTGTATGTCTCTATGGTATCCCACACATCACCACCCGGGTTATACAAAACAACGACGCCTGCTATGGATGAATATGAGGGATGCATGAGTGTTTCTTTAAAGGGAAAGGCTTAGCGTGCAAATTTCGCTTTCATGAACTGCAGTGTGTAATAAAGCACTGAAAACACGTAGTAAATCGGGCCAAAATTTTTATTCACAATGGCCAGCGATTCACGAACTTTGAATTTGGCACTCACTCCCCCTGGCAAAGCATAGGCAATAAAACTGCTGTCAAACAAGAAATCTACACCCGCCTTCAACATCCGTTGATTCAAATCAAAATCGGCATAGGTTCTAAAACGCAAGTCGAAAGGTGAAGAGGGGAATAGCTTCTTTTTTATCAATAGCGCCTGGTGGTGTAGGGTGTTTCCCAATCGCAACCGAAAATCGGCCGTAGCCCTGAAGTAGCTCTTATCATCCATCATGACACGTCCATAGATGGCATCAGCTTTTTCAAACGATTCCCGCTGCGGCAAACTCAGCAGCGTATCGCCGGCCCCGAGAAACAGGATAAAGCTATCATCGTTTGCCTTATTCCATCCCTTGTTGAATGCATCATAAATTCCTTTGTCGGGCTCGCTCACCCAGAAGTGTAGATGAGCGGCGTACCTCTGAATGATGGCCTGCGTACCGTCCGTGCTGCCACCGTCGATTATAATATACGCGCACGACCCACCGTGCTCAATCACACTGGCAATGGTGCTCTCAATATATTTCGCTCCGTTATAGACGGCCGTGATGATGGTGATTTTTGGTTCCATGACGATATCTTTTAACGTCTTTGCGTCATTTTAGCTTGTGTGCCAATATGCCAATGATCAGTTCATAGCTCGGGTCGCGGAATGCCAATTCGCTTTTTGTTATTTCTGACGACGACAGTCCCTCAAGACTTGCAATTGCCGCCAACACATTTCCGTAGGTAACAACCTGCACGTTCTCCGAACCAAAAACATCGCCAAACATTCGCTTCGCCGACTCGCCTGTGAAGCGCCAGTAGTCGCCCCAACGCGATGCGTCAAACGTGGAGATCTGTTGTATGCCGGAAACTGTGGCAACCAGATATCCTCCTGGTTTCAGTAAAAAATGTGACCCCTCAATGGCGGCCTTGAAATCATAAATAAAATTATAGGTCTGGGTGCATACAAAGCAATCAAATTTTTCGGCCGGCAGTGTTTCCTTTCGGGTAAGATCGCCAATAAAGGAATTCGTACCCCGATCTTCGTTATAGTGAATGACGTGGCTTTCCGACAGCCGCTCAGCGTGCCGGGCCAGGTACATTCGATCCGCTACTTCCAAAGCGGTGCCGCTAATTTTGTCCGCACACTCCCGCACAAATTCGTCGATGTAATATCGATGAACCGACTGATCTCCCCGGTCATAGCCAAACATATCGGAGATTGGTTGCGTGTGTCGCAGGTCTTTCCAATTGGTTGTATTGAATTTTCGATTGATCCCCTTCAACACGTTGAGCGCAATTTTTGAAATCATAGTGATACAGTTTTTATGGCTCTACTCATTTTTTGTTTCAGGTATAAAAGCAATTGTCTTTTCAGCACGAATCGCATCCAGTTTTTCCTGGTCACGTCCTTCTCAACATCGATGGAGACTCTAAAAAAATGATTTCCGTCCGGTTGCCTGAATCCTTTGGTATCAAAAAGAAATTGATATCCCAGGCTGTCCTTCATAAACTGATCGAAGGCAGCGTAGTGGTCGGGGGCGAGATAGGGGTATGCAAAACATAGCGGACGAGAAAACAAGGCTTCGTGCTGTTTTGGAATGGTTAATTGTTCTTTCACAATGTCGTTCATTATGTCGGCGTTGCGCACTTGATAGTGACTTCGCGTGTGAAAGCCTATGTGCACACCCTGGTCTTTCAATTCCAGAATTTCAGCCTTTGTCAGGAAAGTCCTTTCGGTTTCACGCTTGGGACGAATGGTGGAAATGTAGAAATCCGGATTATCTAACGGGTCTGTCAGAACGAATAGCACATAGGGCAATTTGTTTGCTTGCATGTATGGCTGAAGCACACTATGTACCACGCGAAACCCATCATCAAATGTAAGAAGTATCTTCTTCCTGCCGTCTTCCTTCAAAAAGTCATGCAGGCCAACAAAGGCGTATCCGTGTCGTCGAACCCAGCGAATAAAATCGTCGAATTCATCAACCGTAGGATATCGATAGTAGTCCGCCACAATGTGATTGGGTTCGCCGACGAGGTGTCCATAGACGATAAATTTCTCTGGCAATCCCCGTTTCATAAGTCGAAACGGAATAGCCGACGCCGCGAAGTCAAATATGGTTTGCCGAAGGGTTTTCGTAAGCTATGAGGTTAAGCACTGCTCGTACAGCGCGTTGATTTTTATAAAATTTCTTTCGGTGAAATTGTTCCTGGCGGTTTCATAGTTGTCGGCCTTGCTCTCGGCCGACATCAAACGACTGTTTCGAACAGAACTCATGGCTTGCGTGAGTGCCTCTTCTGAATTTTCAGGAATCACATACACATTTTGCGCATTGATGATCTTGTTTTCGAAAAGGGGATTAAAATAAAGCACGGGCTTATTCAGCAACCATGCCTCAAACACCGGTCGTGGAAAGTGAGGTGATGCAGCCCAAAACAAAAGAACGTCTGCTTTCGCAATGTAGGCTTCCGGATTGCTCACCCTTCCAAAAAAGTTGACGCGATGTTTCACACTCGGAGCGTTGAGGAGATCGACCATTTCATCGCGGTAGTCGTCTCCGTCTACTGCCGCCAGCTCTTCGCCTTGAAGACGCGGATCAGCACACCCCAGCACAAGCAGTTCCACATCGGCGGCGGTTTTCTGTAGCGACTTCACGATCGTCATTCCGCCCTTGAGACTGAATAGTCCTCCTAAAATAATGATCCTGAATCGCAGTTCAGATTCTGAGCCCGAATCCGCTACAATTTTAGAGGCTCCTTGTTGAAATTTTTCCTTGTGAACATAGTTGTAGATCACAACGCTTTTCGCAGCGCGCGTGCCCAGCAATGCAAACTCATGCTCACTTATAAAGATAATAAACCGCACTGTGGCATTGGCCGTGGCGCGGATCAACGCCCGCCGGATGCCGAAATAGCCGGAGACAACATTCTCCCGGACATGATATATAGTGGGCACACCAAAACTTTTGAACAGCAGCGTGTAAAGTACAAGATTTGAACTATTTAAATGAACAATATCAGGACGCAACGATCGCACGATCCGCAGCAATCCCAAAAAGCTCACGACCGTCATGACCAGCATCTTAAAAAAAAGGAAAGCATGCAAGGGAGTGGCGCGGTAAAAAAAAACTGTATTGTGATTAAACACCGTCAGCCGAGTGACACGCGTTTTAGCACCAATAGCGTCATAAACTTTTGCGACGGTGTCGTTGGGGCACACTACCGTGCAATCATATCCCTGATTGAGCGCGTCCACCACCACTTCGCGGAGGCTCACCACCGATCCGCCCATGGCCAGGGCATGTTGCAAATACAAAATAGAGGGTTGCCTCATTCCTTCTTTAAGATAAAGAATCGGTGCCATGAAATTTCATAGACACAAAACTCATTCTCTATGCTAAAGCCCGCGTTCCGGATGTCGTTCCGGATGCGTGACACCGGGTAGTTTTTGTTGGATATATTCCAATAGTGTTCGCCATCGAACTTCCACTCCAACGGCTTCCATCGCGGCAGGGTCCACAGAAATTTAATCTCGCCGATGAGGGGCGCCTGAAGATTGAAACGATAGGCGCGGTGAAGATCGGGCAACGAAAGGATCAGATGACCCTTCACCAGGCGTCGAATCTCCTTGAGGGCAGGCAAGAAGTTTTCGTAGGGCAGGTGCTCCAGCACCTGACAGCAAAGCGCCACATCAAAGGAGTTGTCAGGCAGGGGGATCGACAACACAGAGGCGACAATGTCTGGCCCCAGGTTTGGATCAATGTCTATCGTGGTCACTTCGGTTCCGCTTTTCTGGAGCACGAATTTCACCACACCACTGCCCGTGCCTATCTCCATGATTTTGCCGGGCTTGAGCCTCAGCGCGGCGTCTATCTGATGCCAAAAACTATTGAAACGCGCCTTGTCGTTATAGTTAAGATCGTAATAGGTAGTGTGTTTGACTTGTACATTCATAACTACAGGAACTAATCCTTTAGAAATTTAATATTAAAACCATCAATTCACCTTATCCAGGTTGCTGAATCCGCGGATTAATCGCCGGGGAGTTTTCCACAGGTTAAGCGAGTTTGTGAGCTGCACAAAGACGGGGCGGGTCTTTCGCTTGAGCAGCAGACTGAAATACGAAGCATAGGCGTAGGCGATCAGTGTAGCAATGGCGGCACCATTCAATCCCAGATAGTCAATCAACACAAAGTTCAACAGCACGTTGATGATTGCCGCAACGATGTAGCTGTACATCCGGAAGGTTTGAAGGTTTTCGGTTACAATCCACTTGCTGCTGGCCACTCCCAAAAATACAAATACACCCGACCAGATGTATATCGACGTAAGGTCGCCTGCCGCAGCAAACGATTCACCGAAAATTATTCTCACAAAAATACCCGACAGAAAAGTCATCGGCACAGCGATGCAAACAGAAATAACAATCATGAGATCATACAACCATTGGAGCCGGTTGAGGTACAAATACTCACTTGTTTGCTTCGCGCTCACAATGGCAGGAAACAACGAAGCACAAATGGCCACCGGAATAAAATTCCACATTTCGCTTAGTCGAACAGCCACGCCATAATATCCGTTCGCTTCATCGTTCAGTATCCATTTGATCATCACCTGATCGATCTTCATGTAGACCGACACAGCCATGGATGCAAAGATGAGTGGCCATACATTTTTCAGCAGGTCTTTTGCCAGCGTGAAATCGAACTTCCATGCCAGTGGACTAAACCCGTTGCGAAAGTAAAAAAAGATCGCGCCCACGGCCACGATAAAAAAGTCGAGGGTGTAGGTCCAGGCAAACCATTCGAGCGAGGCTTCGGTTAGCACCAACGTGATGCGGTATATGGAGATGATGGCCAGCGCCGAGATCTGGCTCCAGACCAGATATTTTGACCACACCTTTGATTGAAAGAAATACTCAATGATCCGGAAGGATTCAAACAGGGTTCCTCCTGCCACAATATAGATTAATGTTCGTGTCTTCGCGTCGGCCGTGGTTACTTGCGCCAGAACGATGAGCAGCACAAAGATCAGCAGGGCGGCAACGATCTTCAGCGTGAAGGCTGTGCCCAGAATCCGGTCACGCTTTTCCTCATGGCGAATCAGTTCCCTAACCAAAATCGATTCCATTCCCAAGTCGCCAATAACCGAAAAAAGTGTGACGAGGCTGATAACGTAGTTTAGCAGTCCATATTGTGAAGGTCCCAGATAACGGGCCACATAACCGCCAATGAAAAGACCGGCTACCAACCGCAGCATTTTTTCAGCAAACATCCACCCCGTATTGAAAAAATATTTTCGCACGCCGGGATGTGCCGAAACGACTTTAAGTTTTTCTAGGAGTTGCCGATGGTTTGCTTTCAAGAGGCGGGACTTTATTGCGGCAGGTATGCCCGAACGCGGGAAATTAATTTTCGCCAACGCGAATCCTGTGAGCGTTTGTAAAACAGTGCATCAAATTCTCTGTCGACAACTACGATCGGATTTTCCTTTGCGGGTGTTTTCAACTCATAACGCGCGATGGTTCCCAGTGTAGACTCTTTTTTTGTGTGGGTGGCATCCTGTGTGAAACCAATATTCGACACCAGGTTGACGGCTGGATTTAGAGAAAGGCCGGAATTCACCAGCTTGCAAAACGTCCATTGATAATCCCACGTGTCGATCTTGTTGTCATAGACAAGGTCGCAAATTTGCAATCGCGTGTTAACCTGCCTTTTGTCAACAAGAATGTCTGCTATTCTTTGTTTTGTATCTGGATGGTTCCACAATTTCATCTCAACATCATACCGTTTCCAGGCCCGCTTCCAGGTTGCCCAACCCCAGATGGCGCCGTAGTAGGAAAAGAAATAATCGCTCGCGCCTTCATTCCATTTCTCCAAAAGATTCGTGCCACTAACCTGCATAATTCTTTCATCGTCGCGATAGCGCGACAACATGTCAGCGCAAAAAGTGAAAAAGCTCGCCGACGGAAGACAATCATCTTCGAGGATAATTCCTTCATCTACCTGCTCGAAAAACCAATCGATGGCGCTGCTCACTGCTTTTCGACAGCCAAGGTTCTTTTCTCTGAACAATGTCTGCACGGTGCAATCCCAATCAATATCCTTTATGATAGCCCGTGTCAATTCACACCGCTCTGCATCGGTGGGCACATGGGCGCGGGGGCCATCGCCGGTAACGAACAAGCGCGCGGGTTTCAACTTCCTGATCTCGTTGAACACCAAACGGGTCTGACCGGGGCGGTTAAACAGTACCAATAATATAGGCGTGGTGAATGACGTCATCGAAAAGTTAGTTTATGGAAACGCCTGGCCTTTTGACCGCGTTATTTTTGGACAAATTCCATGCATCAATATTCAAGATTTTAGCTTGCAAAAGTAGCGCTTATTTCGGCATTTATCCAGTAGATGCTTTGAATTGCCCGCCGCCGTCCTGCGATCCAAATCGCCTTCGTTTTTAGCTTGCTGACCGGCATCATCCCAGACATCAAGGTTATTCCGACCTAATCTTTCTACCCGTATCAATGATGGTGTTGATTCCGTCATAAGAAACACGCAACACTATAGTATAGTCGCCACTTGCCAATACACCTTTTGGTAAATGCAACACAAATCCACTGGAATCATATGCTCCGCCATATGAATTTGAGACATCACGTCTGAATTCATTCCTCGGAACAAATGATCGATTTCCGGCCGCCCCCTTGAGAATAATATCCTTGGTCACAAGTGTCGACGCGGCGTTGGGCACAAAAACCCAACCCCGAATGTATACACCGTCTGGGCTAACCTCAGCGACATCGAGATAGAAGCTTTGATCTGTGGGAATAGCTTTGAACGCACAACCTTGCTCCGTTACGACAGCGACGATATCAGTATTTTCAAACGCCGTGGAACCCGGGTGTTCGATCAGGAAGCCCACCCGATATTCTCCTTCATCCAGGCCGCCACAATCTTTTATCAAACTAAAGCCCGAATCGGCAACATCCTGATCGAACGCAATGGCTACATCGTTTCGGAGATGTGCTACCGTTTTGAAAACATAGGTCTTCGTCTCGCTTTTAAAGACAACTAATGTTTTCATCGAAGCGGTGTTCCGACCCTCTACAAACGCCCATCCGTTGTCGATGAATAACATGTCTTTTCGGGGTTTGAATGTAAAATTATATTTAATATTATCTGTCGGCATAGGCACCACACGATCAATTTGCTCAGACTGCATATCGCTATAGAAAAATGACGGCATTGCAAATACGCCCAGTGTCTTGCTTGTCGCCAGAATATCGCCGGCATCGGCATGGCTAAGCAGCGACAAATAGCTTAAAGAGTGTTCTTCGTTATAGTATACCGCGCCATGCTTTAACTTGTCAAAACGAGTTTGAATGTCGGGCATGCTTTTCCTGAAGGCAACAACATAAAGCACTATCGACGTCAATATCACAGCAACAACGATAACGTACTTTTTTGCATTTTGTAGAATATCAGGAATCAACATCAGGTATAAGACCAGCACTATCAGTTCGGAATACAGTCGATAACGCACGGCCATGGCCTGCTCCACACCAAAGCCAGCACGCGACAACGAAACAACACAAGAACTCAGAACGAGAAATGTTAACATAAAAAACAATAGCGGCTGTTTGTCGAAATATCTCTCGGCAGTCAGATAGACAAAGACAACTGTCAGAAGAAACCCAAGGAACACAGAGAGCGAAAGATTGCCCGTGATGCATCCAAGCAACACAAAGAAATGAGAAATCAATTGATCCGGTTGACGGACAACTGTTTGCATTGGATCAGGATGACCATCAACAGCAACATATCCTTTGCTGTACAAAAGAATAGCAATACCTGCCAGTACGCCCCACATTAATAAAAACTTGACGGGGTATCTTCTAATGATCAACCCTAGAAGTCCTGTTGCGAATGTTATCATGCCATTTCCGCTCGTGAAGGTTGCCAGCAGTGCCAGCGCACAGGCAAAAGCAAAATCGCGTGCGGTCATTTTTTCTGAGCGAAACAGAAAGTACAGAGCTGCCAGGCTAAATAAGACCACACTAATGTTCTGAACCGAAGCCATTGCCCAAAGAAAATTTTCATGGGACCCAACGCTAAACAAAAGGAAGGGGACCGGCAAAAAAAACCACCATTCCCCAGCCACGATTTCCTTGAAGCATTTCACAAACAGCAAGAACACCACCAACAGCGACAAGTTTCCTGCGACAATGAAAAACCTAAAATCGATTTTTCCCCAAACCGCCAAGTTCAACAATGTGACAATCCGATTAAAAAAGATCCGATGTTCATTGTGCTGCGAAAACAAGCTCATCCATTTCGTTGCAAAATTCTGATCGGTCCTAAAATTATTGGCAAATCTTAAAACGCTTCCATAGTCGTCCCAGTCGGGTATGTTGAGCCCATATTTGTAGATCACAACAAAATGTATCGCCACAACGGCAATCGACACAAGGAACACAATTTTAGCAGCGGTAATCTTCTTCATCGGGCAATCATTTCAATTGTATTTAGTAGTCACAAGGTTCGATTTCTCCAAATAGACACAACTTCGTGAGATTTGGTTGGTTGTCAAGTCAGCATTCGTGGTCGAAATTTTATCGAAGGTGCACTACGAATCGTTCATCCTCCTTTTGACGCTTCAGTCTTCTCACAAACCAGAACTAGTTCAAATTTAGTCTTCAAAAATAGTGCATATTTCGAATTATCCAGCGAACGGTGAAGGTGGCCGACGTTCGTGTTCTGGCAATGTCTTTTTAAAATTTGACCTCAATTTTCGATGCAATTTGAATTTCGACAAATATTTACCTTTATTTTTACACCGAATGATTGCTCTGACCCAGCCCTAAACTTCCACATCTCAAGAATGAAATTAAGCGTTGTTATTCCAGCCTATAACGAGGAGGGTTCCATCACCGAAACGCTCGTCAGTCTTCACGATTGTCTTCGCGCCAGGCAAATTGATCACGAGATTTTGGTGACCAACGACAACTCGAAAGACAACACATTGGTCATTCTGGAAAACCTGAAAAACTCCATCTCCACACTCACTATCTATACTAACCCTGGGCCTAATGGTTTTGGTCACGCGGTTCGCTACGGACTGGAACGCTTCACTGGCGACTGCGTGGCCGTGATGATGGCCGACCTTTCGGACGACCCACATGATTTGGTCCGGTTTTACGACAAGATGCAAGAAGGTAACTATGATTGCGTTTTCGGAAGCCGTTTTGTAAAAGGTGGATCCACACACGGATATCCGCTACTAAAACGAACCATCAACCGCCTGGCAAACTTGGTCATCAGCGTAACCATGGGGATGAGCTACAACGATACCACAAACGCGTTTAAGCTTTACAAAAAAGAAACGATACAAGGAATTCAGCCACTACTTGCCCCGCATTTTAACCTTACCATCGAGCTCCCACTAAAAGCCATTGTGCGTGGATACACCTTTGCGGTGGTCCCCAACCGGTGGACAAATCGAAAGGCAGGTGAGTCAAAACTCAAAATAAAGGAAATGGGCAGTCGCTATTTCTTCATCCTTCTATACTGTTTGATCGAGAAATTCTTCTCACGAAAAGATTTTCATAAAGACACACAACTCAAACAGGCACAAAAGCTGACGACCAAGAGCATCGAATAGTCTATTTCTTTATCTCCAAATTAGATTTTGTGTCTATCAATTTGATCACCCCCTCATATGAAATCTCCAACCACAGCGCATACCGTCCGGGCGAGAAGTTGTCTCTTGGGGTTCTCAAATCAAAACCACTTAAATCATAGTTGCCATTGTAGGCAGCCGATACATCAGGGCGTACCAAGATTTCTGGCTCAAACGCTTTTTCAATGGACCCTGACCGCAAGATTATTTTCCTTCCAATCTTTGCCGCATCGGCATTCACAACAAAAACCCAACCCTTAACGTGAATTGAGTCGCTTGCATTTTCAAAAGCGTCGACGGAAAATTTACACTTTAGATGTGGATCCTGTTGAACAGTTAATTTTCCCGAGGCCACGGTCAATACTGCGCCTGTGAAATCGAACGCATTTTTCTGCGGTGTTTTAACATAAAAACCCAACGCATATTTTCCATCACTCAAACCTTTGAGTTGAGTAAACCAACTAACATCCCTGCGATCAGATGTTTCACGCTGCTTAAGATATCTTACCGTTCTGAAAATAAGCGTCTCCTGTTCGTTCTTTATAACCACATAGACCGAAATATCGGAGGCCTTCTGGCCCTCAATGAATGTGCTTGCACTATCGACAAATAGCTGACCGTTTGTGCTGTCAATTTCAAATGCGCTCTGCACAAGTCCCTCCTCCTCCGGCAATGTTTCTTCAACCGTAGTTCTTTCCAAATCAGATAAATTGATAGAAGGCAATTTGTAAATACCCAGAGCAAGGCTCTTCGTCAGCACATAATGAGCATGGATCTGATCAGGATAAGACAGGTGGAATATTTGATTTCCCGCATTGAAATGCGCCACTCCTTGCGCTAAATTATCATGACGCGCTCTCATTTCCGGAATGTTCTGAGAAAATGACCTAATGTAGAGAAACGCCACTGTTGCAAAAAACAACCCCACAACTATTCTGCGATACCCATCCAGTCTTGCTTCCACGATCACAAGAAAATAGAAGAACAACACAATCAGCTCAGAATAGAGACGATAGCGCATGGACATGGCCTGACCGACGCCAAACCCTCCACGGGTGAGCGACACCAGGCATGAGCTTAGAATGAAGAAACACAAGATGAAAAAGAGAACGGCACGACGTTGATGTACTCCGTTTAAAATAAGAAAAATGAAAAGCACTGAAAAAACAAAACCAAGAAAAACTGAAATAGCCAGATCATCGGCAATGCATCCCAGCAAAACAAAGAAATGTGAAATCAACTGATCCGGTCTCTCCGTAATCGTGGCAATCGGATCAGGATGACCACCAACACTGTGATAGCCATAGAAATAAGACACAACTCCAACAACTGAAATGGCGCCCCACAACAGGATCCACTTCAAAGGTTTCTTCATGGATACCATGCCTATGGCCGCAACAATAAAAGTCAGCATTCCATTGCCACTGGTATAGGTTGCCAGCAATGCCAGTATAGCTGCAATTACGAAATCACCAACAACAATCTCGCGTGTCCGTAGCAAAAAGTAGAGAGAAGCCACGGCAAAAAGAACAACACCCACGTTTTGCATCGACGCCATGGCCCACACAAAATTCTCAAACGATTCGAGGCTAAAAGTCAGCAACGGAACCGGAAAAAAAAGCCACCAATTCGTCGACACAAACTCCTTAAAGATCCGCGCAAACAGCAGGAACATCAAGATCATGAATAAATTTCCAATCAGCGCCAACCCTGTGAAATTGATCGTCCCTATCGTGACTAGATTCACCACGATAAAAAAACGATCGAGAAAAATGCGATGTTCGTTATGTTGAGCAAACATGCTTTGCGTCTTTGCAACGATCGATTTTTCTTGAACAAACCCGTTCGCAAATTTCAGAACAGCGTCATAGTCATCCAGGTCAGGCGCGTTGACACTGTATTTGATAACAAGAAAAAGATGCAGCGCAACAACAAAAACAGACAGCAGGAGAATAAAAACTTGGGAGAACTTTTTTGTCATGGCTTTTCGCTAGTGTTGCCGCAACATACTTTCATGCATCTCCGTGAGAAGATCCGTGAGATTGTATTTCCATTTCCAATCCGGATAGTGATTTTTAAATTTCGAGAGGTCACTTATCCACCAAATGTGATCACCTACTCGATTTGTCTCCGAATAGCTATGACTTAATTTCTTGCCTCCAATCTGTTCGCAGAGTGTTATGGCCTCCATCATAGAACAATTGGAGTGACGACCGCCGCCGGCGTTGTATACTTCCCCAGCCGTCGGGTTTTGATAGAAGTGCCAGAACATGTTCACCAAATCCCAGCTATGAATATTATCACGCACTTGCTTGCCTTTGTAACCAAACACGGTGTAATGATTTCCGGTGATCACACACTTCATCAAATACGACAAGAATCCGTGAAGTTGTGCGCCTGAATGATTAGGACCTGTGAGGCAGCCCCCGCGAAACACACCCGTCTTCATTCCAAAATAACGACCATACTCTTGCACTAAAATATCGGCCGCCACTTTAGACGCCCCAAACAACGAGTGCTTGGTGTGATCGATACTCATTTGCTCGTCTATGCCTCGCGCAAAGTACGGATGGGCAGTGTCTATTTCCCACCGTTGTTCCAACTCTACCAATGGCAAACGATTTGGTGTATCTCCATATACCTTATTCGTGCTCGTGAAAATAAACACTGCTTCCGGGCAATGCGCACGGGTCATCTCTAACAAGTTCAATGTACCGTTAGCATTCACTGAAAAATCAGTGAATGGCTCTTTTGCTGCCCAGTCATGACTGGGTTGTGCCGCTGTGTGCAGCACCAGCTTGATATCCTTTCCATATTCCTGAAACACTTTTTCCAGATCGGGCACATTTCGAATATCGACCGCGTAGTTCTTAAAATTACTGATCCGTTCCTCCAAGCGTTTCTTATTCCATTCCACAGAACCATCCTTTCCAAAAAAATACTCACGGAGGTTATTATCAATCCCGATAACTTTATCAAATTTCTCTGCAAAAAAAGCCACGGCCTCACTCCCAATAAGTCCCGAAGAACCTGTGATTAACGAAATATTCATAGGTACGCTATATTATGGATTTCTTTATTACTCTAAGCCAAAATACTCTTCAAACTCCCCTCATTCGCCTTCAACCATTCAAACACATCCGACACTATCTTCTCCCGGCTGATCTCCGGCTTCCACCCCGAAGCGGCGGTGATGCGGGAGTTGTCGGTCACATAGATGCGAATGTCTGCCTGGCGGTTTTCTTTTATTTGTCCGATCTCAATTTTGTTGCCGGTCACTTCTTCGCAGACGGCCGTCAGTTCCTTCAGCGAGAAGCTCACTTCGTTTCCTCCACCCACGTTGAACACCTTGTTGCTGTAGGTGTCCATGGCGTGCATCTGGATGTCGAGCAGGCGGAACAGGTCGTCGATGTGAAGGATGTCGCGCACTTGTTTGCCTTCGCCGCCGTAGCCGTTGTAGGTCAGGCCTTTTTTCCAAAAGTGGCGGGCCACCCAAAGCACGATCACGCCTTGATCTACTTTGCCCATCTGCCATGGGCCGGTGAGCACGCCGCAGCGGTTAATAACGGTCTTCAGTCCATAAAATTGATTGTACTCGGCAATCAATAATTCGGACGCCAGCTTCGACGCGCCATAGAGCGAGCGATAGCCCTCCAGCGAAAAATCTTCCGACAGCCCCTTGGGACCGATGCCCGGCAATTTTTGCTGCGCCGCGATGCCAAAGCGGGTTTCGCGTTCCTCAAAAGCAATCGCGTCTATTTTTTCAATGGGATAGACACGGCTTGTGGACAAAAAGATAAAATCAGATTTATGTTTTGTTGCAAAATTTAAACAATTGATGGTGCCGACCAGGTTGGTGTTCAGCAAATAGTCGGGTGTTCCGTTGATGCCGGCCAGCACAGAAGGTTCGGCCGAGGCTTCTACGATGAGGTCGATTTTTTCGGAGATACTCTCAAAGTCTTCTTTGCTGCGGATGTCGCCGTGTATGAACTTGATGCCTTCGGCGGTGAGGCGTGCAATGTTGAGTTCCGAACCACGGCGTTTCAGGTTGTCGAACGCCAGGATGGTGTAGGCGGGGTACTTGCGTTTCAGGTTCAGGGCAATGGAAGATCCTGCGAAGCCTGCGCCCCCGGTGATGAGGATTGTTTTCATTCAGTATTAAAAACTTAAATGGTTATCGTCTTGAGAACCGGCTCTTCAGGGTGTCCAGGCGATTGAAGACAACATGTTTCCGGGTAAAGAAATTCCAGATCACAACAAAGCCGGTAGCAATCACTTTCGAAATTCTATAGTCGATGTGCCATTGGCCCACGCACACCCACATCACAAACTGGCTGATCAGCAAACCACAGGTCACAAAAAACATGAAGAGCATAAACTCCACCCGCTTGCGTTCGCCGGTGCGCTCGAAAACCCATTTGCGACTGAGGTAATAGTTGATGATGCAGGTGATGAGGAACGCAAACACATTGGCCACCAGATAGGACAAGGCAAACCGCTCCACGAACATGATGAGCAAAAACATTTCGAGGGCAGCGGAAGTAATCCCAACGATAAGGTATCTGACGAAACTGCCTTGAAACAATTTTTTAACCATCCTTAATTTTCTTGCTGAGCCGCCCGCGTCCAGGACCGGCTCATGTTCTTAGTTTGTTAATTTTTCGATACAAATCCTCAAACTCTCCGACCAATGCGGAATCTGAACCGCAAAAGTAGCCTTAATTTTAGATTTATCCAGCAGACTGAACTTGGGCCGAACAGCCGCCGTCTTGTATTGTGCCGTCGAAATCGGTTGAACCTTGCAGTTTAGTTTACTTTCCTGCACCAGGAAATAGGCAAAATCATACCACGAGGTCACTCCTTCGTTGGTGAAATGATAGATGCCGGGCTCGTCGGCCCTGCCCTCGTGAACGGCCGCCACAATCTGCAAAATGGCCGAAGCCAGGTCGTAGGCATAGGTTGGCGTGCCAATCTGGTCGCTCACCACGCCCAACGTTTCACGCTGGCTGGCCAGGTTCCGGATGCTTTTCACGAAATTTTTGCCAAAGGTTGAATATACCCATGCCGTGCGGATGATGTAGGCGTTGCTCAATAACGACAACACATGGTTCTCGCCATCCAGCTTCGACTTGCCATAGACCGACACTGGGTTGGGCTTAGCCAACTCGTTGATGGGTTGGTTTGCCTCGCCGTCAAAAACATAGTCAGTGGAGATGTGGATCATCCTGATTTTTTTCTCCACACAAATTTCCGCCAGCGTCTTCACCGCCCCGGCGTTTATGGCATAGGCCAACGCTGTGTCTTCTTCGGCTTTGTCTACCGCGGTGTAGGCGGCGCAGTGGATCAGAAAGTTGAATTGCTTGTCGGCAAAGTAGGCTCGTATGGAATCCTCTTTGGTAAGGTCTACTTCCTCCACATCGATGAAGGTGAAGTCGTAGTTTTTATAGAGGGCCGAAAGAACTTTCAGTTCGCTGCCCAGTTGTCCGTTGCCGCCGGTTACTAATATTTTCACGTTTGAGGGGGAGGGTTTAATTTCTTATGGTGATGTGTTGAGTAACGTTAAAAATGATCAGGGTTTCTTGGTCAGCTCCTTGTTTCGAATGTCGTATGCCAGTTCGATGGAGGGCCTGGCATCCTGCAGTCCGAAAGCATTGCCGTTCAGAATTTCGGCATAGCTCTTTGTGTGCAAGTCGGTGAAGCCGTCGCTGAATTCAATTTCTTCGCCTTCCATGCTCAGGGTGCGGAAGGTTCGTTTGCCTTGCGCTTTCACATCAGCCGGAATGTCGTCGTAGTCGATGCTGAGAAACCAGTTTACGCGTGCCTTCTCGAGTTCGATGTAGCCGGAGCCCTGGGTTGGGGTGAGGCTATAGACCGCGTTGTGTTTCACTTCGCCAAAGATCCACATCAGCATATCAAAAAAGTGGATGCCTATGTTGGTGGCGATCCCTCCCGACTTCGACGTGTCGCCTTTCCAGCTGCTCTGATACCAGTTGCCGCGCGAAGTCATGTATTTCAAATCCACATCAAATACTTTGTCTTTCGGGCTTTTCTGCACGCGCTCGCGCAGGGCGATGATGCTGGGGTGCAGGCGCAGTTGCAATATTGTGTTGACACGCTTGCCGGTTTCTTTTTCAATTTCCGCCAGGGCTTCGAGGTTCCACGGGTTCAACACCAATGGCTTTTCACAAATGGCGTTTGCCCCATAACGCAGTGCAAAGCGAATGTGCGAATCGTGCAGGTAGTTGGGCGAGCAAATGGAGATGTAGTCAACCTTTTCGCCCTTGCGCTTCAGCTTGTCGAGGTGGCGATCGAAGCGTTCGAACTCGGTGAAAAAATCGGCGTTGGGAAAATAAGAATCCAGCACGCCCACGTTGTCGTGTTTGTCGAGGGCGGCCACCAGGTTGCTGCCCGTTTCTTTCAATGCCTTGAGGTGACGAGGTGCAATGAAACCTGCCGCCCCGATCAATGCAAAATTCTTCATGGTTGTATTTTATAAACTACGCCATCCTGAAGCCGGTAGCGTTCTTTGCTCTCGGGACAGATGGCTACACCTTCTTTAAAATTCAGTTTGTGACCAAACTCACTCATCCATCCGTTTTGCCGCGCGGGGTTGCCCATCACCAGCGCATAGGCCGGAATGTTTTTTGTGACCACAGCGCCGGCGCCGATAAAAGCAAACTCGCCAATGTCGTGACCGCAAACCACCGTGGCGTTGGCACCAATCGTGGCACCACGCTTCACAATAGTTTTGGCATATTGATTTTTGCGATTCACCGCGCTGCGTGGATTGGTCACGTTGGTGAACACCATAGACGGACCGAGAAACACATCGTCTTCGCATGTCACGCCGGTGTAGATCGACACGTTGTTCTGTACTTTCACGTTTTTGCCCAACACCACTTCAGGCGAGATCACCACATTCTGACCGATGTTGCAATTCTCTCCGATTTTTGAATTGGGCATGATGTGCGAGAAGTGCCACACCTTAGTGCCCTTGCCGATCACGCATCCTTCGTCGACCACCGCGGTGGGGTGAACATAAAAATCTTTTTCGGTTGTCATGCGGCGAAGTAGGCTTTGATGGTGGACGTGATGTACGCTAGCTGTTCCGTTGGCAGTTCTGTGTGAATGGGCAGTGATATTACGGTTCTGGACAGTCGCTCGGTTATCGGAAACGCTCCTTCGCCAATGCCCGGTTGCCGGTAGGCGTTTTGCAAATGCAGCGGCACCGGATAATAGATCATGGTGGGAATGCCTTTCTCTTCGAGATAATGCTTGAAATGATCGCGGTCGCCCTTCACCACCTGCACGGTGTATTGATGGAAGACATGGGTTGAGTTTTGTGTGCGGGCTGGAAGCTTCAGCTGCGAAATGCCCGCCAGGTGTTCGTCGTAATACTTCGCCACATCTTTCCGACTGGCCTCGTATTCGGGCAGGTACTTCAGTTTCACATTGAGAATGGCGGCCTGCAGCGTGTCGAGTCGGCTGTTCACGCCCACGATCTCGTGATGGTATTTCACTTTCTGCCCGTGGCTGGCAATCATCTTTATTTTTTCGGCGAGAGCTTTGTCGTTTGTGAAGATGGCACCGCCGTCGCCAAAGCATCCCAGGTTTTTTGTTGGGAAAAACGATGTGGTTCCGATCGTGCCCATGGTGCCGGCTTTGCGTTTTGTGCCGTCGGCAAAAGTGTAGACAGCGCCCAGGGCTTGTGCGGCATCTTCAATAACATGCAGCTTGTGTTTGGCGGCCAGTGCGAGAATGGGCTCCATGTCGGCACATTGTCCATACAAATGCACGGGCACGATGGCAAATGTTTTCGCGGTGACCTTTGCTTCCAGCGCTTTCACATCCACGTTAAACGTGTTGTCGTCCACTTCCACAAACACCGGCTTCAGGCCCAGCAACGCCAGCACTTCGGCGGTGGCCACATAGGTGTGCACGGGCAAGATCACTTCGTCGCCGGGCTTTGCATTCAGCGCCATCAGTGCGATCTGCAACGCGTCGGTTCCGTTGGCACAGGGCACCACCGGAGTACCTCCCAGGAATGTTGACAGCGCGTCGGCAAATACCGAAACATCTTTGCCCTGAATGAAGGCCGTCGTGTTCAGCACGTGTTGTATCGCTTCATCAATCTCTGGCTTGATGCGCAGGTATTGCGTTTGAAGGTCAACCATTTTTATCTGTTCCACGGCGCGACTATAAATTTCGGTTTATAAAAAACGTTTCTTAAAAACGTTTATTGAATGTTCCTGATTTTCTTTTCCCACTGCCATGCGTGCAGCAGCGATTCTTCAAGGGTATATTTGGTCTTCCAGTTCAACGCGGCATTCACCTTGGCGGGATCGGCATACACTTTCTCCACATCGCCAGGTCTTCTTGGTCCGATGGTGTAGGCAAACTTCACGCCGGTTGCTTTCTCAAACTTGTCGATGAGCTGCAGCACCGAAACGCCCACGCCAGTGCCCACGTTGAAGGCCTCACACAATTTATCTTCCGGCCGTTTTGCAAGATATTCCATCGCCTTCACGTGTGCGATGGCCAGGTCCACCACGTGAATAAAGTCGCGGAGACACGAACCGTCAGGGGTGTTGTAGTCGTTGCCAAACACCGTAAGCTTTTCGCGAACACCGGCCGCCGTCTGTGTCACATAGGGCACCAGGTTGTTGGGCGCGCCAATGGGCAACTCGCCCAGTTGTGCCGAAGGGTGCGCACCCACTGGATTGAAGTAGCGCAGCGAAATGACACGGTAGCCATTGAGGTGCGCGTCTTCCAGGATGCGCTCGCACATTTGTTTGGTGGCGCCGTAGGGCGACTCGGCTCTTTTGAACGGCGCCGACTCGTTCACCGGTATCTGGTCGGGTTGACCGTATACTGTGCACGACGACGAGAATATAAAATCCGTTACGTTGTTTTCTTTCATCACTGCCAGCATGGTCACCAGCGAGTCGATGTTGTTTTGATAATAGGTCAGTGGAATCTGCACCGACTCACCCACCGATTTGTAGGCGGCAAAGTGCAGCACACTCGAAAAAGGTCCTTGTGTTTTAAACACGTCCCTAACAAAAACCTTGTCACAACAATCGCCTTTCTGAAAGTTCACCTTTTTGCCGGTGATCTTCTCAATGCCTTCCAGCAAGGTGCGATCGCTTTTAGAGAGATCGTCTATGATCACCGGTTCGTATCCGGCGTTGATCAGTTCTACTACAGTGTGGGCGCCGATATAGCCTGCGCCGCCGGTGACAAGGATTTTTTTTGTTAAAGCCATAGGGTTTTTAGAGTCGTGCCGTGATTTTAGATTTATCCAATGTACCCTTCACATCATAGATCACGGTTTTCTCTGTTGTGAAAGATGACCAGTCGAGATCAGTAAAGTCTTTGTGGCTCACCGCTAATACGACGGCGTGATACTTTTTGTTCGGCTTTGCCACCAGCGGCACGCCATATTCATGCATCACTTCTGCGCTGTCGGCCTGAGGATCGTATATATCCACCGTGGTGCCAAAGCTTTGCAGCTCGCGCACTACGTCAATCACTTTGCTATTGCGGATGTCGGGACAGTTTTCTTTGAAGGTGATGCCCAACACCAGCACGTCGCCTTTGTGAATGGGTTGCTCGTTTTGCGCCATCAGCTTAATGACCGTGTTGGCGATGTAGATGCTCATGTTGTCGTTGATCCGTCGTCCCGACAAGATCACTTCCGGGTGATAGCCCAGGCTTTCGGCTTTGTGGGTCAGATAATAGGGGTCAACGCCAATGCAATGGCCGCCCACCAGTCCCGGTTTGAAGGGAAGGAAGTTCCACTTGGTGCCGGCCGCTTCCAGCACTTCGTGTGTGTCGATGCCCACGCGCTCGAAGATGAGGGCAAGCTCGTTCACAAACGCGATGTTCAGGTCGCGCTGCGAGTTCTCGATCACCTTGGCCGCTTCGGCCACTTTGAGCGACGACGCTTTGTGCGTTCCGGCGGTAATAATTTTTCGATAGAGCTGATCCACCTTCTCGGCAATTTCGGGTGTGCTGCCGCTGGTCACTTTCTTGATGGTGGTGACGCGGTGCAGTTTGTCGCCGGGGTTGATGCGCTCGGGCGAGTAGCCGCAGAAAAAATCCACATTAAATTTCAAACCGCTCACGCGCTCCAGGATGGGCACACAAACTTCTTCGGTGCAACCGGGATACACGGTGGATTCATAAATAACAATGTCGCCTTTCTTCAACACACTGCCCACGGTCTTGCTGGCGCCTTCCAGCGGGCGAAGATCGGGTGTCTTAAATTCGTCGATGGGTGTGGGCACCGTCACAATGAAGTAGCTCACATCTTTCAGCGCAGCAATGTCTGACGCAAACTGCAGGTGTGTTGACTGCTTCAATTCTGCCGGTTCAACTTCCTTGGTGCGGTCATGACCGCGCTTAAGCTCTTCAATTCGTTCGGTGTTGATATCAAAGCCTACAACAGGCAATATCTTTCCAAACTCCACGGCCAACGGGAGGCCTACATACCCAAGTCCAATGATGCTTATTTTTTCCACAAGGTCTGTGCTTTATTTTTTCTGATAATAGGATTTATACCAATCGATAAACCGGCCAATGCCCGACTCGATCGTCGTCGATGGTTTGAAGTCTACTTCGCGCATCAGGTCTTCCACGTCGGCATACGTTTGGGGCACATCGCCTTCCTGCAGGGGCATCATGTTTTTGATGGCCTTGATGCCGAGTTTTTCTTCGATCACTTCAATGAAGCGCATCAGTTCAACGGGTTGGTTGTTGCCGATGTTGAAGATATGATAAGGCGCAAAGCTGGTGGCAGGGTCAGGCGCCATACCGTTCCAGTCGGTGTTTGGTCTGGCCGGTTTGGGCACGAGACGGGATATGCTCTCCACGATGTCGTCTACATAGGTGAAGTCGCGCATCATTTTGCCATTGTTATACACGTCGATGGGTCGGCCTTCGAGAATGGCCTTGGTGAAAATGAACAACGCCATGTCGGGTCGGCCATAGGGGCCATAGACCGTGAAGAAGCGAAGGCCCGTGGTGGGCAGATTGAAGAGCGCCGAATAGGTATGCGCCATCAGTTCGTTCGATTTTTTGGAGGCCGCATAGAGCGATATGGGGTGGTCAACATTGTGATGCACCGAAAAGGGCATCTTTTTGTTTGCGCCATAAACCGAGCTCGACGAGGCATAGACCAGGTGTTTCACCTTGTGATGACGACACGTTTCCAACACATTCAGAAATCCGTGAAGGTTGCTCTTCAGGTAGGCATGCGGGTTGGTGAGCGAGTAGCGCACGCCGGCTTGCGCCGCCAGGTTCACCACATAGTCAAACTTATAGGCGGCAAACACGCTGTCGAGCGCCTTATAGTCCACCAGATCGCCCTGTTCGAAGGTGAAGCCCGGAAGCTTCCGCAGGATGTCGAGACGGGAGTTTTTGAGGTTGACGTCGTAATAATCGTTGAGATTATCATAGCCCACTACCTTGAATCCCAGACTAGTGAGTTTTTGGGTGAGGTGGAAGCCGATGAAGCCCGCCGCCCCGGTGACAAGAACTGTTGCGTTTGATTGCATTGAATCGCTGCTGAATTAAGCCGACAAAATTAACAGATTAGGGGGAATTTGTAATATTTTCTAATTTTCGCGGAATTTAACCAGCACGGGAATGGCGAACGGTAGAAATGATGAGATCGACCTGCTTGATTTAGTCCTCAGGGCAGTCCGAATCATCCGCGACAATTTTTGGATGATTCTCATCTTCTTTGTTCTGGGCACCGCGCTAGGCTCCATGCACTATTTCTCTTCCGTTAAGGTATATGAAAACAAGATGATCGTGAGCTCCGAGATCATGACGGAGTCTTACAGCAAAAAGCTCATCGACAACATCAACCACTACCTAGCCGAAGGCAACACGAAGGCCCTCACATCGCTGCTCGGCATTTCGGCCGAGACGGCCAGCAACGTAGGGGTGGTCAGAATTGAAAGCCCCTACTCAAATGAATCGGAAGTAGCCAAAGAGGAAGACCGCAAATATTTCATCATCACCGTAGAAGTCTACAACCAGGACATTCTGCCCGATCTTCAAAAAGGACTCATCAACTATTTCGAAAACAACGCCTATGTGAAAGTGCGCGTCAACCAAAAGCGCACAGGCTATCAGGAAACCATTGCACGCTACGACCAGGAAATCAAAGACCTCGATGGGTTGAAAAAACGGATCTACGATGGCGATTTCTTCAACAACACCAAAGGCAGTGTGGTGTTCGACCTCACCTCCATCAACAAGGAACTGGTGGAGCTCACTATAAAACGGTTGGAAGTGAAAGACAAACTGGAGTTGGTGAACAGCGTTCAACTGTTGGAAGGCTTCACCCGGTTCAACAATCCCGTGAAACCCCGGCTTTCGGTTTCCATTGTGGCCGGTTCGTTTGTGGGGCTCATCTTTGTGTCGATCCTCATTGCATTCAAATCCATTCGCAAGTTGCTTCGCATGGAAGAAGCTGCGCGCGAGGCCAAAAGATGATCTTCAAACTGATCCATAAAGAACTTTTGCTGGAGCTTCGGCGCAAGGCCGTGATCTCGGGCATTGGCCTCTATTTGTTCAGCCTCATCTTCATCTGCTACCTCACCTTCAGCCTTCGCGAAAATTCCATCAACGAAGCCACGTGGTCGGCGCTCTATTGGCTTGCCATTTTGTTTTCGGTGGTGAACAGCGTGGCCAAAAGTTTTATCGGCGAAAAGAAGGGCACCTTCATCTACTACTATGCGCTCGCAAGCCCTCAGGCCATCATCCTTTCCAAAATCATCTACAACACGTTGTTGTGCCTGTTGTTGTCGCTCACGGGCTATGTGCTGTTTTCGCTTTTCATCGGCAACCCGATTCAAGACCATGCCCTGTTCGTGTTCACGCTTGTGCTCACGTCATTTGGATTTTCGGCCGCACTCAGCCTCATTTCCGGCATTGCCTCGAAGGCAAACAACAGCAACATCCTGATGGCGGTGCTGAGTTTTCCGGTCATCATCGCGTTGCTGCTCATGGCCATCAAAATCACAAAAAATGTGCTCGATGGTCTCGACCGCTCGGCCAGCATGGACGAGTTGCTGAACCTGTTCGCAATAAATTGCATCCTGTCCGCCTTGTCGTACCTGCTCTTCCCGTATATTTGGCGCAGCTAAAAACGCAGCAACGAGGGCAACTCCTTTCAGCAAATTCCGTTGCACCTTTGTTCTGTCTCCAACGATCATCCATGAAGAACTGGCTCAAGATTATTGCAGTCTTTTTATTATTCTACGTTCACACCGCCGGCCTCTTGTTTGACGTGCCGCGGCTGAACATCCTCAACGAAACCATCCGCGCGCTCTACTTCCACGTGCCTATGTGGTTTGGTATGGTCACCTTATTTTCTATTTCGGTCTATTACTCCATTGTCTATTTGCGAAATCCCACGGCCGAGAACGATCGCAAGGCAGTGGAGAATGCCAACGTGGGCCTGGTGTTTGGCATCCTGGGCATGCTCACCGGCATGCTTTGGGCAAACTATGCCTGGGGTTCGTTCTGGCACGGCGACCCGAAACAAAACGGGGCCGCCATTGCCCTGCTGGTGTATCTGGCCTATTTTATATTGAGAGGTTCTGTGGAAAACGAGGAACAAAAAGCCCGCCTCAGCGCCGTCTATAACATCTTTGCCTTTGCGGCGATGATTCCTTTGATCTTTATCATCCCCCGCCTCACCAGCTCCCTCCACCCGGGCAGCGGCGGCAACCCCGGATTCAACATGTATGATCTCGACAATCGCATGCGCATGGTGTTCTACCCGGCCGTGATCGGCTGGATATTGATCGGCATCTGGATCGTTTCGTTGCGGGTGAAAATGCGAACCCTGGAAGACAAAATTCACGACATAGAAGATGAAAAAATTCATTAGCAGCCTCCTGAGCCTGATTCTCGCCCTGGCAAGCCTTTCGGCCTATGCCCAAACCGGTGCGACAGACGTTCCCATGGCCGACGGTTTGCGGGCCGAGGGCAAAATTTATGTGGTGGTGGCCATCATTCTCATTGTGCTGGCAGGCCTCATCACCTACCTGTTCACGATGGACCGGAAAGTGAAAAAGCTGAAAAACCTGCTGGCTGACAAAAATCACCGAACCAAATAGGCAGCCCTCCGTTTTTCAGGTAAAAAATTACCTGAATTTCTAGTCGTTTGTGGCTAATTTTGCCCCGGCTTTTGAAGGAGGCTCTTATGAAAAAATCACACATACTCATTCTCGTCATCATTGCCGTGGCAATCGGCATCATCGTGTCCACCTCGAACGACGCCAGCACCTATGTGGGCTTCGACGAAGCGCTGAGCATGTCGACTGCGGGTAACAAAAAGGAAATCCACGTGGTGGGCGAACTTAAGAAAGATGACGAAGGCCACGTGCTGGGCATTACCGAAGGGGCCGACAAAGTTTCCTTCTCCTTCATCATGATCGACGAAACCGGCAAAGAACAACTGGTGCAGTACGCCCAACCCATGCCCGCCGATTTTCTGCGTTCCGAAAAAGTGGTGGTCATTGGCAGCTACCACGACGACGCCTTCAACGCCAGCAAGATTCTGCTGAAATGTCCCTCTAAATACCAGGAGCAAAAGATAAACGTCTAAGGTTTTTCTTCGCCTGGCATCCTCCATAAAAACACACCCAGATCCCTTCCGCACCCACACCCGAATCGCGACGGTTCCCTACTGGCACCTGACTGAATTTTTACTAACCACACCAGCATGCATTATTTCATTGGTGACCTGGGCCACCTTTTTGTCATCACCTCCTTCATCACCTCGCTCGTTGCAGCTTTTGCCTATTTCAAAGCCACGACATTAAGTGACCTGAAAGAAAAAACACTCTGGCTGCAAAACGGCAAAACCGGATTCTACCTGCACGCGCTGGCCGTGCTCGGCATCTGTGTTACACTGTTTGTGATCATTGCCAATCACTATTTCGAATATCACTACGCCTACAACTATTCCGACCGCAAGCTTCCGGTCTACTACCTCATCTCCACCTTTTGGAATGGACAGGAGGGCAGCTTCATGCTGTGGTTGTTCTGGCATGCTGTGCTGGGCATCATCGTCATCAGCACCAACACCTATTGGGAAGCGCCGGTCATGACCGTGTTCGCGGTGGTGCAGGCATTTCTGGCCTCTATGATCCTGGGCGTTGTCATTCCCGGGCTTGATGTCAAGATCGGAAGCTCGCCATTCATTTTGCTGCGCGACGCCATGCGCGATGCCCCCATATTCATGGCGCAACCCGAATTCATTCCCAAAGACGGCAACGGCCTCAATCCGCTGCTGCAAAACTATTGGATGGTCATTCACCCGCCCACGTTGTTCCTGGGGTTTGCCAGCACACTGGTGCCGTTCTCTTTCTGCATTGCCGGATTGTGGATGAAAAAATACCGCGACTGGGTTCGTCCTGCTCTACCCTGGGCGTTGTTCAGCGGCGCCATTCTCGGGCTTGGCATTTTGATGGGTGGCTACTGGGCCTATGAAACCCTGAACTTTGGCGGTTACTGGAATTGGGACCCCGTAGAAAACGCGGTTTATGTTCCGTGGCTCGTATTGGTGGCGGCCATTCACACCATGATCACCTATAGAAATAGCGAAACCGCGTTGAAAGCCTCCATCATTCTGGTCATTGGCGTGTTTGTGCTCATTCTCTATTCAACGTTCCTTACCCGCAGCGGCATCCTGGGCGATGCTTCGGTGCACTCGTTCACCGACCTTGGTCTTTCGGGACAGCTTTTCATCTATCTTTTCTTCTTCCTCGGCGCGGCCATCATCCTGGCCATTGCACGGTGGCGCGAAATTCCATCGTCCGAAAAAGAAGCTTCGGTCTATTCGCGCGAATTCTGGATTTTCATTGGCGCGGTCACGCTGTGCCTCATGGGCTTTCAGGTGCTCATGCCCACCTCCATTCCGGTATGGAACAAGGTGCTGGGATTTTTTGGTGTGACCTCCAAGCTGGCCTTGCCGGCCGATCAGATTGCATTCTATTCTAAGTTTCAGTTGTGGTTTGCTGTGGTGGTGGGTCTGCTGTCGGGCATTGGGCAATTTTTCTGGTGGAAGAAGATCGATGCCGACCGGTTAAAGAAAGAACTGACCACACCGGCGCTGATCACGCTCATTTTATTTGCCCTGATTGTTACCATCGGAAAAGTTTATACACCGGCCTACATTGTGCTCACCCTGGCAGGCGTGTTCACGCTGGTGAGCAACGCCAAGATTTTGTTCTCGGTGCTTCGTTCAAGCCCGGGTCTGTCGGGTGGTGCCGTGGCACACATCGGTGTGGGCATGATGCTGCTGGGCATCATGTTTTCGGCGGGCTATTCCAAGATCGTGTCGCTCAACAACACGGGCATGCTCATCTCCAAAGAATTTAGCCAGGACTTTAACCGCGACAACCTGTTGCTGTTTGTGAACGAACCCCGTGGCATGTGGGGCTATGATATCGAATACCTCGGCGAACGCCTGGAGCCGCGTCATAACGGAGGCTATATACGCAAAGGCGATGTGACGCCTACCGGCGACCGCGACCTGGTGGTGGCCAAGCGCGACATTGTGGCCGACGGCATTACCTACAAAGCCAACGACACCATCGACATTAAAGGCGAAAACACATTCTACGAAATTCAGCTGCGCAAAAACAACAAGACCTACACGCTCTATCCGCGCGCGCAGATCAACCCCGAAATGGGCGGCCTTTTGGTTTCGCCCGACATCTACAAAACCGTGTCGGCCGATTTATACACACACGTGTCGTCGGTGATGAAACCTTCGGAGGGGGAAGAGTGGAGTAAGCTCGAAGAAATGAAGGTAAAGATCGGGCAGGAATTTTATGCCAACGACTATGTGTCGGTGCTTCAATCGGTGGAGCGGATTTTTGAAGTGAATGGCATAAAGCTCGACCAGGAAGACGTGGCCGTGAAAGCAAAAATTCAGATTCGCGGAGAGAATGGCGACTATTTTGCCGAACCCATCTTCCTGATCAAAGATAAAATGGCGGGCCGTATCCCCGACGAAGTGGCCGACCTGGGTCTGCGCCTCACGCTGCTCAACATCCATCCCGAAACAAACGAATTTGCCCTGGGCATCAACACCCGTCAGAAAGATTGGGTGGTGATCAAAGCCCTGGAGAAGCCCTACATCAATGTGCTTTGGCTGGGCACACTCGTGCTAATGGTAGGCTTCGGCATTGCCATGACACGACGCGTGCGCGAGTTCCGCAAAATGAAAGAAAAGGGCCTGGAGTGATCCTGCCCAAAATTTTCTTCACACCATTCTCAGCCTCCACCTCAATCCATTGCACTGCGGTGTTCGGGCCGCTGTTGGAAAAGCTTAGGCTTTAAAATTTCCATTCGCTATTTTCCGTCAAACATTAACCTATGATGAAGACGGCCTTGACCACCGGATTGCTCTGCGCATCCTTATTTTCCTTTGCCCAAAAAACAAAACCCGATGTAGCGAAAGCCATCGACGCCAAGTATCAAACCTATGCCGACGTGGCAAAAAAGATTTGGGACTTCGCCGAAGTGGGCTACCAGGAAACCAAAAGCTCTGCACTGCTCCAGGAAACCCTGACACAGGCAGGCTTCAAAGTAGAAAACAACATTGCCGGCATGCCCACGGCCTTCATCGCCACCTTTGGCTCGGGCAAACCCGTGATCGGCATCCTGGGCGAATATGATGCACTGCCCGGCATCTCACAAGACGCCGTTCCCGAAAAGAAAACCATCGATGGAAAAACAGCAGGCCATGCCTGTGGTCACCACTTGTTCGGCACAGCTTCGGCCGCGGCCGCTATCGAAATAAAGAACTGGTTGCAGGCCACTAAAAAATCAGGAACACTTCGCTTCTATGGCACACCTGCCGAAGAAGGTGGCTCGGGAAAAGTATACCTCGTGCGCGATGGCCTCTTCAAAGATGTTGACGTGGTGCTGCACTGGCACCCCGGCGATGGCAACTCGGCATCAACGGGTGGCACACTGGCCAACAAAAACGGAAAGTTCAGATTCTACGGCGTGGCCTCGCATGCCGCCGCTTCACCCGAACGCGGTCGCTCCTCGCTCGACGCCGTTGAAGCCATGGACGCCATGGTGAACATGATGCGCGAACACGTGTCGCAGGAAACCCGCATTCACTACGTGATCACCCGTGGCGGCGAAGCACCAAACGTAGTGCCCGCTTTCGCGGAAGTTTATTATTATGTGCGTCACCCGAAACGCGAAGATGTGAAAAGCACCTGGGACCGTATTGTGAAAGCCGCTCAAGGCGCAGCGCTGGGCACCGAAACACGCATGGAGGTGGAAGTGACCGGCGGCGTCTACAACATGCTGCCCAACGAAACCCTGGCGCGCGTGATGGACAAAAACCTCCACGCGGTTGGTGGCTATACCTACACACCCGAAGAAAAATCATTTGCTACAAAAATTCAGAGCACGTTCACCACGAACGTGCCCAAACTTGAAAGCACAAACGAAGTGGAAGCATTCAAAATTCAGGAAGGCCCCGCGTCCACCGATGTGGGCGATGTGAGCTGGGTGGTTCCAACGGTTGGGCTATCTACCGCCACATGGGTTCCGGGCACCGCCGCGCACAGCTGGCAGGCCGTGGCCGCCGGTGGCACCACCATTGGCTATAAAGGCATGATCGTTGCCGCAAAAGCCATTGCCTTCACCGCGATGGATTTGTTTGAATCGCCAGCGGTGATTGCCGAATCGTGGAAAGAGTTAAAGAAAAGAACGGGCGAAAGCTTCACCTACGAAGCCCTGGTGGGCGATCGCAAGCCTGCGTTGAACTACAGAAACTAATGTTTTAAAAGAGAAGAGTTTGAATGAACGCTTAAGGAATATCTTAAGCGTTCATTAATTTTTCGATAAGGTCATCCACACTGATGCCTTCGGCTTCGGCCTTGAAGTTGCGCACAATGCGGTGGCGCAACACGGGCTTGGCAATGGCCTGCACATCTTCGATGTCGGGCGAATATTTTCCATTGAGCAAGGCATTGCATTTCGAACCCAGCACCAGATACTGCGAGGCACGTGGTCCGGCTCCCCACTCCAGATAGTCGTTGGCGATGGACGAGCTACCTGCCGAACCTGCGCGGGTTTTGTTGGCAAGGCCCACGGCATATTCTATAACATTATCGGCCACGGGCACGCGGCGCACGAGGTGCTGGAAGTAGGCAATTTCTTCGCCGGTCAGCACCTTGCTGATTTTCTTCGGTGTGTCGGACGTGGTGCTTTTCACCACCTCCACTTCGTCTTTGAACGACGGATAGGTGAGCTTGATGTTGAACATGAAACGGTCGAGCTGTGCTTCGGGAAGCGGATATGTTCCTTCCTGTTCAATCGGGTTTTGCGTGGCCAACACAAAAAACGGGCGGGGCAAATCGTAGCGCACGCCGGCAATGGTCACACAATATTCCTGCATCGACTCCAGCAACGCAGCTTGTGTCTTGGGCGGGGTGCGGTTAATTTCGTCGGCCAACACTATGTTGGCAAACACAGGACCCTTCACAAATTTAAAGTTGCGTTCGCGATCCATGGTTTCCGCGCCAATGATGTCTGACGGCATCAGGTCGGGCGTGAATTGGATACGCTTAAATTCCAGGTCGAGCGACGTAGCGATGGTTTGCACGAGCAAGGTCTTGGCCAGGCCGGGCACGCCCACGAGCAATGAATGCCCCTGACAGAAAATGCCGGTAAGCACCTGGCGCACCACTTCATCTTGTCCGATGACAATCGTGGATATTTCTGCTTTTAATTTCTTATAGGCTGCTGCCAAGGCATCGGCTGCGGCTACGTCAGAAGAAAATTGTATCATTATCGCTCGTCTAATAGTCCACAATTGTCATAGGCGGGGTCGATGTTGATAAACACATCGGTCCGCGCTTTCTGAAACCACTTTTGCAAAATCCTGTCTTTCTTTTCGGCCAACGTTGCAGCCTGTATTTTTGTCCAGTCGGCTTCCAGCGATGCTTCGTGTGGAGGGATGCGACCTTTGTAAAACAAAATTCTCACCGCATCTTTTCCTTCGTCGGTGCGGTAGGCAATGGGTTGCGACACCTCGCCCACTTTCATGGAGTCAAGCTTGAAGAACACAATCGGGTCGAGGTCTTCCACCGTCAGGCGTATGCCACCGTCGCGGTCGGCAAAGAAACCGCCGTTGCCTTTGGTGGTCACATCGTCCGAAAATTCTTTGGCTGCTTTTTGAAAGATGATGCTGTCGTTCACCACAAGCAAGCGAATGCTGTCGAGGAAATGTGTGGCGTCTGCAAGATCCTGTGCCGAAGGTTTTGGCGAGATCAGGATGTGGCGTGAATTGTATTCGCTACCGCGACGTTCAATCAATTGCATGATGTGAATGCCGAAGGGCGAACTGAAGGGCATCGAAATTTCGTTGGGCTTCAGTTTGAATGCCGTTGCTTCATACTCCGGCACCATGCGGCCACGACCCGACCAACCCATGTCGCCACCGTTCTGAATCACGCTGGGGTCGTCTGAATATTTGCGGGCCAGGTCGGCAAAGTTTTCTCCCGCCAGCAAGCGCTTGCGGATTTCCATGAGCTCGCCCTTGGTGATGTTCTTCTGGGCTTCGCTGACCTTAGCCACACGCACAATCTGCGCCACTTCAACCGACGCAGAAAAATAGGGAAGACTGTCTTTGGGAATTTTTCCAAAGAAGCGTTTCACTTCCGAAGGCGTCACGGCAACACCCTTGGTCATCTCTTCTTCCATTTTGCTCACAATCATCTGCTCGCGCACCTGGTCGCGCAGTTCGAGGCGCACCTGCTCCAATGTTTTACCATAGAGTTCTTCAAGGTCGGCCACCGAACGTCCCGATTGCGACACAATCATGTCCATCCGGTTTTGTGTGTTCAGATCCACTTCGCCGTCGAGCACCACCACCGAGTCGATCTCGGCTTTGGCCAACATTAACTTGTTGCGCACCAGCATGGCCAGGTATTGACACTTGGCCTGGCCCGAAGCCGAACCACCGTTGGTGATATACTCCTGGTAGGCACGCTCCAGTTCCGACTTGGTCACAATATAGTTGTCGACCTTCGCGATGATTTTGTCAACCACGAAGCTGTTGCTGGCTTCTGTTTCCTGCGCCACGGCATGTTGCATGGCAAACGCTGCAACCACGACCAAGGCAATTCTTACTCTGCGTACAATCTGCATATCAATTAAATATCTCAAATTCTTTTTGATCCTGGGCTTCCTTAAACACTTCGTCTTCCAGTTTTTTTCCCAACTCCACTTTGCGTTTGTTCACCAGGATGTTCTGGATGTCGTCTTTCACAAACTCCATGGGCGACACGTTATCGGATATTCTGTACTGCCCCACTTTCAGGAAGTATAAAAAGTTATCGTCCGATGTTTCGTAGTACGGGTTTGACTTCAGGAATTGAATTTTGTTGGGGATCTCTGCCAGCGGAGAATTTTTCACCAGGTCGTCGAACACCACCCAGGTGGAGTCGGAGATGTGATAGGCCGATGAAAAGCTCAGGCAGTATGATTTCAATTCCCGTTTGTCTTTGTCGCGCGTTGAGAAAATCAACTCTTTTATTTTCGCCGTGCGCGGTGCGTTCTTCGGAATTTTGATGAACACGCCCTGCACGATATTTTGCTTCAGGATAAAGTTATCAATGTTGGCCTTGTAGTACGTTTCAATTTCATCGAGCCCCACCAACGTGTCGAGGTGTTGTTTGATGTAGTAGGTCTGGTATTCGTAGGCAATGATGCTGTAGCGATAGTCCAGAATTTTGCGTTCCACCTGGGCCTCGTTGATGTCTATTTTGCGCGACGCCTCCTGGATGAGCAGTTGTTTGCGTATCCAGGTGTTGATGTAGGCCTCCACCAGCTTGGTGCTGTCTTCGGGAGGCGTGCCGGGAGCGGTGATGCCCACAAGCTCGTCTTTATACAAATAAGAATCGTTGGCCCGGGCCACAGGGGTTCGCCCGGCTTCTCCGTCGGCGTGGCTGCCTTTCATTTTGATAAGGTCGCATCCGGAAAAAAGCAGGCACAAAAGTACAAAAACGGTGGTCGCACCGTTCATGCCCCGTGTAGGGTTATTTTGCCTGAAGTTCTGCCAGTATGAATTTTTTTCCTTTCTCATTCACCTTCACGGTATGCTTCTTTTTCAGCTGATCCAGCCATTTTTTCTCCAAAAAGGCCTGGTAATCCGAGATCACGGCCGGCCTTGCTTCTTCAAACGACATAATGCCGGGGGGCAGTATCTCCTTTAGCCACGCAAGGTAATATATTCCATTGTTTTCCGCGGGATAAACGCCTTTAGCCCAGGGCATCTTTTCCAAGATGGCCTTGTCTTCCTTCTTAAAGTAGCCCGATTCGGTCTTCAACTTCCGAAAGGTCACCGCCTCCTGGATCTTGTTTTCGTCGCCTCCCTGCACAATTTCCCGCACGGGCGTCATAAACTCGCCCGTATTGCCCGAATAAAACACGGCCTTCACACGGTCGCCGGCCGTATAGCTGGCCCGGTGCTCGTCATAATACTTGCGCTGGCCGGCCGTATCCTGCGAAGCCTTGTTCCAGACTTCCTTTTCCATGATCTCAAACAGCAGGATTCCTTCGTAGTATTCGCGGAGCAAAAAGCCATAGTCGGGATTTTTAGTGGCGATTTCCGCTTCTACCAAGGGCATGATGCAGGCCTCTGCATAATGGTTGTAAAGTTCTTCGAAATATTTGCGGGGGTCCTGCAGGTTGGCGTGCTGGTTTTTTTGCACATAGGCCATAAAATCTTTCACCGCATAGGGTTTGCCCTGCACGCTGAACAACATTTCCTTATCCGCTTTCAGGGTGGCCGGCACTTTCCAGGCGGCTTTTTGAAGCGACGAGTCGGCGGCGCCCATGGCCCGGGCCTTGGCCGCTACATTTTCTTTGAAGAGGTATTGATGGCGGAGTTTGGCCTGCAGCGCGGCTTTGGAAACTTCGCTCCGATCGTCGCGCACCACTTTGCTTTTCAGGGCCGGTGCCGCTTCGGCATAGGATTGCATCGGCAGTTTTTGTTCGAGGCGAACAATGTGCCAGCCGTATTGGGTTTGAAACGGGTCTGAAAGTTCGCCGGGTTTCTGGAGGCTGAACGCCACTTTTTCAAATTCCGGCACACCGGCCATGCCTCGCGTACCAAAAGGCCGGAGCCGGCCACCGTTGTCTTTCGAGCTGGGGTCTTCCGAATATTGTTTGCACAGCTCCTCCCATTTCACGCCGGCCTGAAGCTGGTCGTAGAGCGAAAAGATGGTGTTCTTCACTTTCTCGTTGTCTTTGCCATCGCCGGTCCGCAGCATGATGTGCGACACTTCCACTTCGCCGGGTGCCGGGCGCCGGTCCGTCACTTTCACCAAATGGTAGCCAAAGCGGGTGCGGACAGGCTGGCTCATTTCGCCTGTCTTCAACTGATAGGCTGCAGTTTCAAAGGGATACACCATTTGCAATGCCGTGAAGTAGCCCAGGTCGCCGCGGTTCAGTTGAGCCGAGGGATCCTGCGAATAGGTAGCGGCTGCGTTGCCAAAATCTGTTCCCGCCAAAATCTTGTTGCGCACTTCAACAGCCTTGTTGTAGGCGCGGAGGGTGTCGGCCGGTGAGGCGTCGGGCGTGAGGCTCATGAGGATGTGCGATGCCCGGATTTCCTCTTTCGACCGTTCGTAGGTGAGGCGCACCAGGCTGTCGGTGAGTTTGGCGTCGGGCAGGTAGGGCTTGCGTAGTTCTTCTTTGTAGGAATTAAATTCTTTCACAAACGCGGCGGTGGTGTCCATGCCACGGCGTTTGGCTTCCTCCACTTTCACCTTGAAGTTGATGAACAGGGCGAGGTATTCATTTATTTTTTCGGGCGTATAGTCCAGCGTTTTGTTGGGATGATTTTTCCGGTAGAGGTAGGTGAATTCGTCGGCATTAACAGGCTTGCCGCTCACCGTGAACACCGTGACGGGTTTGGCTTTGGCAACGGGACTGTGGGTTTGAGCAACACTCAGGGAGACGAGTGTGCCGCAGAACAGCATCGTGATGGCGCTTTTCAACATGGCTCTGAAAAAAGATTGGTGATTTAAATAAAGTGAACGGTCTTCACCAGGCGGCAGATATTCCGGCCACCGGTTTTTTGATATTCTATTTTATCCATGATCGATTTCACTAGGCGAATGCCTAACCCTCCCTTGCGCTTTTCGTGCACGATGTTGTCGAGGGCGGGGGTGTTGAATTCGTTTATATCGAAAACCGTTCCGTCGTCGATGAGTTCGAAGACGAGGGGATGATTCTTTTCTACACTGATGATGAGCTCAAACAGATCGTCGGGGTTGCACTGGTGTGCATGGATCATGAGGTTGGAACACATCTCGTCCAGGGCCAGCACAATCTCGCTTATTTCCAATTCGGAAATATTGTGATTCTTCAGAGAGCTGCGAATGAAGTCGCGCACCCCCTTCAGGTTCTCGATGCTACACCCAACTTTAAACTTATAGTTCATTGACAATTTGCTTAGCTTGAACTTTATCTTTTCCGATGTGCAGCAGCTCGTTAAGCCCCAGGATGCTGAAGGTGTTGGCAACCTTATCGCTCATTCCGAATAATACCATCTTGATGTTGCGGTCCTTGAATTCTTCGATGTAGGACATGAACACACCGAGGCCCGCCGAAGAAATATACTCCAATGCACTGCAGTCGACCAGGATCTTGGAGAACCCCTCCCCCACACTCTTGGCAATTGCCAGATCAAGCTCAATGGAAGAGCTGGCGTCTATTTCGCCTACCAACGCGATGACGTCGGCACCATCTTCCTGCAATCTTTTAATGTGGATCATAAGTTTTTAACGTGGTTTAATATTTTATGTTGAGTTCCATGCAAAGCCCTATTTCAAGTGAAACGGGAACTTTTTATTTATTTAAATTTTACAATCATGGTCGTGTAGTCGTCATCAATATTTTCGGTGCCCGAAAATTCATACAGCTTGTGAATCATATAGTCCTGGATCTGCGCCGGCGCCAGGTCTTTGATCTCGCAAACCATGGCCAACAGGCGTTCATAGCCAAACTCCTCGCCTTTGCCATCTTTGGCTTCCGTCACACCGTCGGTATAGAGCACCATGATATCGCCCGGCTTATACGCAAACTCGTTGGCCTGAATGAAGCTGGCGTAGCTCTTGTTGCGCACCATGCCCAGGGCCACGCCCTTGTCTTTAAAGTACTCCGTCAGTTGGCGGTCGGCATGATAATACAACACCGGGCAATGGCCGGCGCGGGCATAGCGGATCTTCTTGGTTTGGGTATTGATAATGAAATAGGTGGCCGAAATAAACGAGCCACGTTCGAGACAGTAGACCAACGCCTGGTTGGCCTGCACCATAAATTCGTCGGGCGCAATGTCGCGTTGTGCCAGGCTGTGAAAGATCCCTTTCATTTGCGACATGTGGAACGCGGCCGTGGTGCCCTTCCCCGAAACGTCGGCAATGATGATGGACACCAGGTGGTCGTTGATGCGGAGGGTGTCGTAATAGTCACCGCCCACTTCATCGGCCGACTCCGAAAACGCAGCCACGTCAAAGTCGGGGTCTTGTTCCAGCAAGGTGGGCAGCAAGCTCTTCTGCACCATCTTGGCAATCTTCAGTTCTTCTTTGTAGCGCTCGTTTTGAAGCGCTTCCTCCATCAACCGGAAATTCTCGATAGAAATTCCCGCCTGATTCGAAAACGTCGACACGATCTTGGTCATCTCCTTGTTGAACCCCTCGGGAAGCTCTTTTAACAAGGCCAGCGTGCCAATGTTATCGCCTTTTACATAAATGGGAAATGCCAGGATCGAACGGAACCGTGAACCCTTCAGCGTGGCCAGGTGTTTTGACAGATTTTTTGTTTTTTCGCTTCCCTGATCAAACACGCCTTTGATGTTGTGCGAGTTCAGGTGATGAATGATGTCGTACGATTCCTTGTCGGTTATCTTATAGGTGAAGAGTTTGTGTTCATGCGCGTTGCTGTTGATTTCCAGCCATGCCGCGTCGGCAAACACCGAGCTTACCGAAGTTTCCAGCAAGATGTTGTAGACACTCTCTTCGCTTTGTTCGGTTTGAATGGACTGGCTGATGCGTTGAAAGTTCACCACCTCTTCCAGCTTTTGCTCGAACACCGACGTGGTGGGCAGGTTGAACAAAATCACCAGGAACGAGAAGATGCTATAGACCGTCACAAACACAATGAGCGACATGATGAACACGTGCTGGTGATAGTCGGTATAGAACGTCGAAACTTCGCCGATGCCTTGTGAAAGCGTGCTGTTGGTGAAGAAAATGTAGAGCAGGTAGAAAATGGTGAGCAGCAATAAGAGCAAGCTTGTCCACTTCTGTTTGAAGTTGAGGAAGGCCACCCACTTCATGTTGCCCGACAGCACAAGACCTACCACCACAAAAATCCCAAGCAAGGCGCCAAAGAGCCATTCCACCTGCGGCACTCGGAAGCTGTTGTAGACCAATGTCACCAGCAGGCCCACTTCAAAAAAGGCCCACAGGCGCAACAGCCATTTTGATTTTTGATAGAGGATGAGTCGCTTCCAGGCACTGAAGGCCATCATGAGGAAGCCGATCATGAGCCCGAGGTTGATGAGGTAGACAAGGTCGTTAAAGACCACGTTGAACGCCGAGTGCGAATCTATTTTGGGACTGCCCAGCAGGTGTTCTACCAGGCGCAGGGCCAGCGAAATCACGGTCGAGATCAACCCGGTGGCAAACACACGCCACAGCAGGTCAACAAAGTTCAGCACCTCGTCGCGCTCAATTTTCAGCTTATAATAATAGAAAAGCGAAAGGATGAAAAGGTTGAGGATCACCCCGGGAAGCCACACGGGCACCTCGGGTTTTATGTTGCTGAGCGAGCTGAACAGGATAGAAATGTCTGTAAACACCAAGGCCAGCCAGGTAATCACACCCACCGTAAACAATAACCTGGTGATAGCTTTTGAACGCACAGACTGCCGGATTTTAACAAAAAAACCAATCCTGAGATTGGCCTACAATTATAGGAATAAAGTGAGAAACTATGGATTAACCTTGAAATTTAGGGTAAACCTTGAATGCACCAATCCAGAATTCTTGCTTTTCGCCATTTTTTTTGCATGAATCTTACATAACGATCTCCTGTAAAACTATCTTTGATCACTGTTTTTCGAACGAGAACCCTATCCGATTCAAATATTATGCGTCATTCCGTTTATCAGGGAGTAGGCCTGGCCCTGTGCGTATTTCTTTCTGTTACCTTTTCTTTCGCACAAACTTCAGGCGACTATCGCTCCATTGCAGACGGTGACTGGTCGATTACCACAAACTGGGAACGCTTCGACGGCGCCATCTGGGCCACGCCCGGCGCACTGGGCTATCCCGGTCAGTTCGACACACCCGAAACCGTGACCATCCGCAACAATCACGATCTGCTTTTGGATGTAACGCCTCCCCTGAATGTGAATAACCTGGTGGTGGGCGGCGGTTCTTCCGGCAGTTTTGCCACCAGCGCCGCGGCATCGCTCATGGTGGTGGGCGACCTCACCATCAGCACCGGCGCAAACTTTTTGTTCTCCAACACGGGCAACCTCATTGTGAATGGCGACACCCAGGTGAATGGCTTCTTCCAATCGTCTACCACGGGCAACACCATCTTCACCGGCATGGTGACCAACGCCGGGGCCTGGAACACCACGGCCATCACCACCCAAAACAAAATGATCTTCAACGGCGGCCTCACCAACGGCAGCACGTTCAACGCCGGGGGTATACGCCTCGCGGCAGGCCGCACACTCACGGCCAACAGCCTCACCAACGTGAACAGCGGTCTCAATTCGCCGGGCGACCTCACCATTGCCGGCACCTCGGCCGTGGTGGTGGCCAACGACGTGTCCACGATCGGCCGCGACCTCATTGTGCAGGGCAGCATCACCTTTTCAGGGTCCGACCCCGCCGGTGTGCTGCTGGTGACACGCAACCTGGTGGTTGACGGCACACTGGTGCTCAATTCGCCTACCGAAGGCAACATGGACATTCAGGGCACCACCACCATCAACGGCAATTTCATCGATGTGCAAAACAGCGGCATCGACAACTTCAACGGCAAGGTGACCGTGGCGGCCACCGGCAACTGGAACACCACGTCGGTGACGGCCGAAGCCAACATGATCTTCGAAGATGGCATCACCAACGACGGCAATTTTTCGGCCGGCGGTGCTTCATTCAACACACGCGACCAGTCGATCGACGGAACCTCAGCGCTCATCTTTTCCAATACCGTGACCGTTGCCTATCAGAAAATTCTGACCAACAACGGCATCGTCACCATTTCCAACAGCGCGCCCGAGTCGCTCACCGGCACCGGTACGTTTGTGCAGGGGGCCAACAGCGTGTTGAACTATGCCGGAGGTTCGTCAAACATCATCACGTTGCAGGCAGACCAGACAGGCAACACCGTGAACTATAACGGCTCGGCCGATCAAACCATTTTCAACACCACGGGTGGCGAATATTATAATCTGCAGGTATCCAATAGCGGCATCAAGTCGCTCTCAAGCAATTTTCTGGTGCATGGCAGTGTCACCATCACTGACGCGGCCGTGCTGAAGAGCGATGGCAGCGACCTGAGCCTGGGCGGCGACTGGATCAACTACAGCACGGCGCCCGACCCGTTCGAGCAGGAATCGCGCTCGGTCAGGTTTGTGGGCACCACACAACAACGTATCATCAACACGGGCAGCGCGCTGGGCACAAACTTCTTCAACCTCGAACTGAACAACTCCAACACCACGTCTCCCCAATTTGTCCTGAACACAAACGTGACGGTCGACAACCTGATCACCATCACAAAAGGAAACACAGACCTGAACACCTACACGCTTTCGCTGGGCATCTCGCCGGTGTTCTTTGGCTCTTTGTCGCGCACGTCGGGCTGGCTCTACAACGGCACGTTCACACGCCAATGTCCCGCGGGGGCCTTCAACGGTCTTTTTCCCATGGGCAGCGCCACCAACACCAGGCCCTTCAACATCCAGACCACGTCGGCACCTACCACTGGGGGCACCATCACCCTGACCTATACCGATTCGCCCTACACCAACTACATCGTGCCGTCGTTCATGGATGGCGCCTATGAAGTGCTGCTGCGTCACGAAGCCCAATGGAACGTGAGCACCACCGATGTTGCGGGTGGCGTGTTCAGCCTCATGGGTGGCGGCACAGGGTTTGGCGTCATCAACAACCTGTCCGACCTTCGGCTCATTCTGCAAACAAGTGCCGTGGGCACAGCCGGTGCCAACGGCGGCACCACGGCCAACCCGCAGGTTACGCGCACGGGTGTGACGCTAGCCAATCTCAACAACAGCTTTCACATCGGCTCGGGCGATCCCACCGACTCTCCACTGCCCGTTTCTCTCCTGTTCTTTAAAGCCGCTGGCGAAGGTCATCAGGTATACCTCACCTGGGAAACCGCGACGGAAACCGACAATGCTTTCTTCACCATCGAACGTTCGCGCGATGCAAAATCATTCTACACCGTGGGCACTGTTGACGGCAAAGGCACAACCTCCGTAGCGTCGCGCTACAGTCTGTGGGATAACGAACCGTATGCCGGTCGTTCCTACTACCGCCTCAAACAAACCGACATCGATGGAAAGGAAACCTATTTCGCCGTGGCCACCGTGAATCTAAAAATGGCGGAGCGCGAATTTTTCAGCCTCTATCCTGTGCCCTCTTCGGGCGAAGTGTTTGTAGATCTCAAAGGCATGGAAACCGGGCGCGAGCTTTTCGTGCGCATATACACCGACCAGGGGCGGGAAATTTATTCGCTTCAGAATTTCAAAATCGAAACCAACGCGCCGCTTTCTTTGAACGCGGGTGGCGAGCTTTCGCCCGGCATCTATCTGGTGCGCATCAGCAGCGGTCTTGACGTGCGCGTGCAAAAGATGGTGATCCGGTAAGAGAATCATTTTCATAAAAATGAAGAAGGCCACCCAAACGGGTGGCCTTCTTTCTATGCTCAGTTCAGCGCTTACTTTCGGCTATAGTTCGGTGCTTCACGCGTGATGCTGACGTCGTGAGGGTGACTTTCGGTGACGCCCGCAGCGGTGATTTTCACAAATTTCGCGAGCTTCAGTTTCTCGATGTTTTTGGCACCGCAGTAGCCCATACCAGCGCGTAGCCCGCCCGTAAGTTGATAGAGCACTTCCGACACCAGTCCTTTGTAGGGCACGCGGCCCGAGATGCCTTCGGGCACCAGCTTCTTCACATCGTCTTCCACATCCTGGAAGTAGCGGTCTTTCGAACCGTCTTCCATGGCCTCGAGCGAGCCCATGCCGCGGTAGGATTTGAACTTGCGTCCTTCGTAGATAATCATTTCGCCCGGTGCTTCTTCGGTTCCGGCCAGCAACGATCCAATCATCACGCTGTCGGCACCGGCCGCAATGGCCTTCACAATGTCGCCCGAGAAGCGAATGCCGCCGTCGGCAATCACACACACGTTCGATCCTTTCAACGCCTTGGCGGCTTCATACACGGCCGACAATTGGGGCAACCCTACACCGGCCACGATGCGCGTAGTGCAAATGCTGCCGGGACCGACGCCCACTTTCACGGCGTCTGCTCCAACCTTGGCCAGCGCCTTGGCCGCTTCGCCGGTGGCAATGTTGCCGACAATGAGTTCGAGCTCGGGATATTTTTTCTTCACACGCTTGGCGGCTTCCATCACACCTTTGGAGTGACCGTGCGCCGTGTCGATGCTGATCACG
Source organism: Chryseolinea lacunae (assembly GCF_016735595.1). Taxonomy (GTDB): domain Bacteria; phylum Bacteroidota; class Bacteroidia; order Cytophagales; family Cyclobacteriaceae; genus Chryseolinea; species Chryseolinea lacunae. Next base: position 91,457 of record NZ_JAERRB010000004.1, on the reverse strand, counting down.
TCCACACCGGCGGCCTTGAGGGCATCGATGCGGTCGAGCACATCGGGTGTTACCCCCACGGCTGCACCCACGCGAAGTCTGCCAAATTTATCCTGGCAGGCCGTGGGTTTGTTTTTCTTTTTCTGAATGTCTTTAAAGGTGATGAGGCCGATCAGCTTGCCCTTCTTGTTCACGATGGGCAGCTTTTCGATTTTATATTTCTTCAGGGTGCCTTCGGCCTGTTCGAGGGTGATGCCTTCGGACGCGGTGATCAGGTTGTCTTTGGTCATGATCTTTTCCACCGGCACGTTCATGTCTTTCTGGAAACGAAGATCGCGGTTGGTGATAATGCCCACCAGCTTGCCGCCGTTGTCCACAATGGGAATGCCACCGATCTTGTAGTCGCGCATGATGTTTTCGGCATCGCGCACGGTCGAGTGGATGTCGAGGGTTACGGGATCGAGAATGAGACCGCTTTGGGAGCGTTTCACTTTGCGGACCTGTTCGGCCTGCAGCTCGATCTTCATGTTTTTGTGGATGAAACCCAGCCCGCCTTCCATGGCAATGGCAATGGCAAGTTCGGCTTCTGTCACGGTGTCCATGGCGGCCGATACCAGGGGAATGTTTAGCGAAATGTTGGGGGTTAGCTTGCTTGAAGTGTTTGTGTCGCGGGGAAGTACTTCAGAGTAGGCGGGAACCAGGAGCACGTCGTCGTAAGTCAGTGCTTCAAAGAGGAATTTGGATGTATCGAGTGGCATGGCAAATAATTTACGATTCATTATTTGCCGGGCAAAGGTAACGAGTTCAGATCATTTATTTGCACCGCAATCACAAATGCCGGGAATATTTCTTTAACGCTGCGTTGCACCCGGGATTTTATGCCGAAATTGGGGCCGTCAACGTATTTTTTAATCGGCTTAACCCCTTTTGCATGACGAGAATATTTTTTACGACCGTGTTGCTTTTTTTTGCCGCCGTTTCTTTCGCACAGGTTCAAACCGGAAAAGCATCGTTCTATGCCGACAAATTTGAAGGCGCCCGCATGGCCAGCGGCGAAAAATACCGGCGCAACAAATTTACGGGTGCCCACAAAACCCTGCCCTTCGGCACCAAGGTGCGCATCACCAATTTAGGCAACAATCAAACGGTTGAAGTAACCATCAACGACCGCGGCCCCTACGTGGAGGGCCGCATCATCGACCTGTCGCGCGCCGCCGCCGAACAGCTGGGCTTCACCAACAAAGGCCTCGCCGACGTATCGCTGGAAGTGATTGACCCTGGCGATGGCAAAACGAGCGACCCAGGCCAACCCATCGACCAGGTGTCGGTGGAAGAAAAAGAATTCTACGACTTCAAAATCTCCCGGCTCGAACCCAAAGGCTTTGGTGTGCAGATCGGAACCTACCAGGAACTGGTAAACCTGATGCGTCTTTCCGACAACCTCAAAAATTCCTACAAAAAAGAAGTGACCGTGCAGGTAAAGGTCATCAACGGCGTGAAATACTACGGCCTCATTCTCGGCCAGTTTTCGTCGCGCGAAAAAGCCGAGCAGTTCCGCGAAGAGCTTCGTCCCAAGTTTCCCGATGTGTTTATTGTGGAGTATAACCGGCTCTAGGCTGGTTTCAAACTCTATGGAAATAGTCGGTTAATTTCATTTTCGCCCAAAAAATAGTCCCTTTGTGATGGCGACACACCTTTCCACCAAAACGCGTTGTCGCCTTGTGGATACATGGAAATTGTTGGGTATGCGGCGGCGATTCTGATCGGTCTTGTGCTGGGCCTCTTGGGCGGAGGTGGATCCATTCTTTCGATTCCGATTCTCGTCTATCTTTTCCACGTCGATGCCGTGCTGGCGTCGGCCTATTCGCTTTTCATTGTCGGGGCCACCAGCCTGGTGGGAGCCATACCCAAATACAAAGATCACCTCATCAACATCCGAACGGGATTTCTGTTCGGCATCCCCTCCATCATCGCCATCTTCAGCACACGCCGGTGGATTGTGCCGGCCATATCCGATGTGCTGTGGCAGGGCGACGCGGTGGTCATCACCAAACGATTTCTGTTGCTGGGCATGTTTGCCGTGCTCATGGTGCTGGCCTCCATTTCCATGATTCGCGGGCGCCAGGAAATCCAAAACGATCGCGATAAATTCCGCACGTTCCTCGTCATTCTGGAAGGCACCCTCATCGGGTTCCTCACCGGGCTGGTGGGCGCCGGCGGTGGGTTTCTCATCATTCCCGCCCTGGTTCTACTGACCGGCCTTTCGTTCAAGACAGCCGTGGGCACCTCTCTTTTTATCATCGCCATCAACTCGCTCACCGGCTTTTTGGGCGACGTGTTGAACTATGCTATGGACTGGCCCTTTCTATTGCTGCTCACCGGTCTTGCGGTGTTGGGTGTGCTGGCCGGCAACCGGTTGTCGCGGCACGTACGGAGCGAAAAGCTGCGCACGGCCTTTGGCTGGTTTGTGCTGGCTATGGGGTGCTGGATTTTATTCCACGAAATCGTGCTGCGATAAGCGTCCATCCTTTCCCTGCTTTTGCTGGCGGCGGTTCCGATTTTAGAGTACCTTAGAGTAAACACATTTTCCAGTTGCCGTTGCTTTAAGATCCTCCGCCATGATTGTACGCCGTTTTGCTTTACTCCGTGAAAAACTCGTAGCACTCACCCAACGCAACTTCTTTGCTTTGTTGGTCACCATTGTTGTGTCTCTGGCGTTGCTAACCGTCACCAACTATTTCACCATAAAAATTCTATCGTCTGTTCGCGCCTATGCCAACGGAGAATCACAATATTCGAAAGGCGAAAAGGGCGCGGCACGTCACCTCATCTCGTATGTGAACACGCATGATGACAGCGACTGGGCAAAATTCAAGGAAGAGCTGGGCGTGCCTATTGGCGACAGTCTTGCCCGGGTGGCACTCACTCACAACGGCGACATCGACGTCATTCGCCAGGGTTTTCTTGCCGGACGCAATCACCCCGACGACATCGACAACCTCATCTGGCTCTTTCGCCATTTCAAAAACGTTTCCTTCATGGCCCAGGCCATCCAGGCCTGGAAAGAAGCCGACCAGGCAATCGAGAAAGAATATCGCCTAGGCGAAGAAGCGCACCATCGCCTCACATCGGGCCAGTGGAGCAGCAACGATCAACGCGAACTCATTCGCCGCATCAACGACATCTCGTCGGAACTGACCCTGAAAGAACGCACGTTCTCCAGTGTGCTCGGTGCGGCGGCGCGCGACATCAATCATTATCTTTTTGTCGCCAATATTTTCTTCACCCTGCTCATACTTGGGTGTGCCCTTGGCTATGCCGCTTCCATGATCGGCCGCATCCTGAAATCACAAACCGAACTTGAACTAAAAAACCTTGACCTGACCAACACCAATCGCGAGCTCGACAATTTTGTTTACAGCGCATCGCACGACATCCGCGCACCGCTCATGTCGCTGAAGGGCCTCATCGAAATTGCACAGATAGAAGACGATCCCGAGCAACTGAAGGAATATCTGAAGCTCATGCAGCTGAGCCTCGAGAAACAGGACCACTTCATCAACGACATCATCAACTTTTCGCGAAACAAACGGGTCAGTTTGCAGATGCAGGAAGTGAGCCTGGTGGAGGTGATCGACAACGCCCTGAACCAGCACCGGTTCATGAAAGGTGCCGACCGCATCGATGTGCACCGCGAATATTCGCTCGACAAGGTTTTCTCGGATCCGCTGCGGCTCAGCATCCTCTTCAACAACCTCGTTTCGAACGCCATCAAATACAGCGATGCGGCCAAAGATTGCTGTTTCCTGAAGGTGAAGACCTATCCCACCGAAGACCACAACATCATCAGCATAGAAGACAACGGTGTGGGCATCCGGCCGGAAGACCAGAAAAAGATTTTTGATATGTTTTTTGTTACCCAAAACAATAACAAAGGCACAGGCCTGGGGTTGTATATCGTGAAAGAAGCCGTGCAAAAGCTGGGAGGGTCTATTGCCGTGGAGTCCGAAAAAAATGTAGGAACAAAATTTATTATTCAAATTCCTAAGCGCCAGGTCGTATCTTTATCCACGCCTGGATAATGGTGACTCTGTGAGGCAGAAAAATGTTTTTTGTGACTTTGACTACCGAACTTCGCTGAAACAACATGAAAGCAAAATGTAAATTTCTCATCGTAGACGATAACGAGGTTGACCAGATGGTGACCCGCATGTTGCTGAAAAAGAAACTTGCGATCGACGATGTGAGCCAGGTGAGCACCGGCGACGAAGCCCTGCAATGGCTTCGGCAATCGGACTCCACGCTGGCGGAATGCCTCATCATTCTGCTCGACATTCAGATGCCCGAGATGGACGGCTTCCAGTTCCTGGAGGCCTACGACAAAATGGGCGACGATGTGAAACACAAGACCAGCATTATCATGCTGTCGTCCACGCTCGACCCGCGCGACATCCGCCGGGCCCATGACCATAAATATGTGAAGACCTTATTGAGCAAGCCCATGCCCACACACCGGCTTGGCGAATTGTTTGCCGAAGACGCTGACAACTAAAAGGCAGTGCATCAAAAAAAGAAGGCAAAAGATTTTCCCGAAGAAACTGATCAACCCAATTTAGCGATAACCTCCTGCGCGGCCCGTTCGCCCGACAGCAGTGCGCCATTCAGGTTTCCGAATTCTCCATTCACATCGGTGGCTTCGCCGGCAAAAAACACGCGGTCGCTAAGCGACTTAGCCAGGGCCACGCGGTCTTGTTGTGTTCCGCCAGGTTTCAGATAGGCCGCGCCACCTTTAATGTAAGGCTCCTTCGTCCAATCGTGTATTACGGCAATGTGGTTGTCGTTCAAATCCTTTCGCGCGTTGAGCGTGGCCTTGCCGGCGTAGATCGCGTCGAGCTCGGCCATCAACACCGGCAACGCGTCTTTGCCCAAAGCCGAGAGCTCTGCTCCTTTTGCACCACCCACGGTGACCGCCAGCGTTTTGGTTAATTCGCTCCGCAGCGCGCCATTGTTAAAATATTCAGGGCTTTGTGCTCCTCCATACAAAAAGCTGGAGGTGTTACCCCAAAAATTTATTTTGAAGTCGAGCAACACGCGCACCGTCGCGTCCATGTCGAAGCGCGAGAGGGCCGTCGATTTTTCGCTGGGCAGACTGGGCGTGAAAACAATGTTGCCGGCTTTCAATACCGACACAGGCACCGTCACAATCACTTTGTCGAACTCGGCCGAGAACGGTTCTCCCGTCACCACGTTTTGTCCGCTAACGGTAACCTTGTCGCTGGTGTAGTTTATCTCTTTCACCACGGCGTTCACCAGGGCATCCGTTGTCACCTTGGTAAAGCGCGACAGCAGGGCATCCTGCATGGGGTTGTCGGTGAGGGTTTGCAGGGTTTGGTTGCGCGTGCGCAGGGCCAGGCCCTCTGCCAGTGCCGTTACGCTGAGGCGATCGTTGGTGGTTCCGTATTTGTTTCCGATCCACGCATTCAAAATGCTGTGCGTCCGGTGGCTCAGTCCCGCAGCTTCGATTGCCTGCTGAACCGACACGTTGCCTCCGGAGTAGGTGGAGAGTGTATTGAAAAAATTCTGTGCGGCCACAAAGTCCGCATCGGCTTGTGCCGTGGCCGCGTTGGTCAGTGTTCCTCCCAAAAGATAATTGTCGGTGGTTCCGGTAGAGAGATTGCCTGCGGCAATTTTTAGATCGCTGATAATCTTTCCCCAGACAGAATCCGATCCCAGCACCACGTCGGCACCCAGCTCGTTGGGATAGTCGCTGCTGAGTTCGCTTGGCGAGTTGAGGTAGAGCGCAGTCGATGGTTTGTCGAACGACTTCAGTGAACGCACACGTCCACCAAGACGGCTGGAGGCTTCATAGATCACCACGGTGTAGCCCTTGGCCTTTAGTATATCGGCAGCGTACAAACCGGCGGCGCCGCCACCGATGATGCCCACCGAAGGGCCCGTGCCGGGTTGTGGGTCGTCGTCTTTTTTGCAGGAACTCAAGTAGCCCGGCAGAATCAATCCTGCCGTCAAACCAAGCCCCAGTTGCTGAATCGCTTTTCTTCGCTTCACGAATACAATTTTTTTGGAAAGTTAAGGATCGGGCTAATTTTACAGAAATATAAACGATTTTCGGTCTATGAATTCAAATGCCCTGCCAACGGTTAAAAAAGTCGCGGTGATTGGCCCGGAGTGCACGGGCAAGTCTGACCTGTCTCAGTTTCTGGCCAGCCATTTCAAGACCGAGTGGGTACCCGAATATGCACGTGGCTATATCGACCACCTGGTGCGGCCCTATGAAGAACACGACCTGCTGGCCATTGCCCATGGTCAGCTTAGGGTGGAAGATGAATATGCCCGCGACAGCAAAGGCATCCTGTTTTGCGACACCAACCTCTACGTCATCAAGGTGTGGAGCGAAGTGAAGTTCGGAACCTGTGCCGAAGAAATTCTAAAACAAATTGCCACACGTCACTACGACCTCTACTTGCTCACCTATGTGGACGTGCCCTGGGTAGACGATCCGCAGCGCGAACATCCCACGATGCGCGAAGAACTGTATCAGCGCTACCGCACCGAACTGAAAAACCAACCGGTGCCTTTCATAGAAATCAAAGGCGAGCGCGAGCAACGCCGCAAGCTCGCGGTAGACGCCACGCAAAAAATTCTTTCGTAGCCCATGAGCATTCCCACCGGCCCTTATGCGGCCCTGAAAATTCCGGACTTCCGGCTCTTCATCCTCACGCGTTTTTTTGTGACCCTGGCCATTCAGATCCAGGGCGTGGTGGTGGCCTGGCAAGTCTACGACATCACGCACGATCCGCTGTCGCTGGGACTCATCGGTTTGGCTGAAGCCATTCCATCGATCAGTGTGTCATTGTATGCAGGGCACCTCGCCGACATCGTGAACCGGAAGAAGATCATTGTGACGTGCCTGGTCACGTTGCTCTTTTGTTCGCTGGCCCTGTTGTTCTTCACGTTGGAGCCGGGCAAGTTTTGGTTGAGCTATGGCGCGCTGCCCATCTACTCCGTCATCTTTGTCAGCGGCATTGCACGCGGCTTCATCACGCCGGCGCTCTTTGCCTTCATGCCACAGTTGGTACCACGCGAGTTGTATAGCAACGCCATCACCTGGAACAGCACGCTGTGGGAAACCGCCGCCATTGGCGGACCGGCCATCGGAGGTCTTCTCTATGCCTGGAAGGGCGTGCAGTTTTCATACGGCGCCGATGCGTTGCTCATGCTGGCCGGGTTGTCGCTGGCCATCGGCGTGTCCAGCAAACCCCTTCCGCCCGAAAGCGAAGAACAAGGCATCTTCGACAAAATCAGCGCGGGGCTTCGTTTTGTGTTCAATCACCAGATCATACTCGGTGCCATCTCGCTCGATTTGTTTGCCGTGTTGTTTGGTGGCGCGGTGGCGTTGCTCCCCATCTTTGCAAAAGAAATTCTCGCCGTTGGTCCACAAGGGCTGGGCTTGTTACGGGCAGCGCCTTCGGTCGGGGCTTTGCTCATGGCATTCTACATCACTCACAATCCCATCCGTAAAAACACCGGCAAGATATTGTTGTGTTGCGTGGCGGGCTTTGGCGTGTGCATGATTTTGTTTGCGCTGTCTACCAACTTTCTCATCTCGTTGTTCCTGCTCATGATGAGTGGTATGTTCGATTGTGTGAGCGTGATCATTCGCGGCACGTTGCTGCAAACGCTAACGCCCGAAAACATGAAAGGCAGAGTGTCGGCCGTGAATCACATTTTCATCGGCTCGTCAAACGAGATCGGCATGTTCGAGTCGGGTCTGGCTGCGCGTTTGCTTCGGGTAGTGCCCTCTGTGATTTTCGGAGGATGCATGACTTTGATTTCGGTAGGCACCATCGCCGTGTTTGCCAAATCGCTTCGTCGTTTGCAAAAGGTTCAGTAAAACAAAAAACATTCGCGCATGGAAATGTCCATCAACACACCGGCCCTGCTCTTTCCCGCCATCACTCTGTTGATGCTGGCCTACACCAACCGTTTTCTGGCGCTGGCCACGTTGATCCGCAGCCTCCACACCAAATACAAACAGGTGCAGGAAGATCACGAAATCATCAAAGCACAAATCAAAAATCTGAACAAGCGGCTCATGCTCACCAAACACATGCAAGGTGCCGGCATCTCCAGTTTTTTTCTCTGCGTGTTGTCCATGCTTTTCTTCTACCTCGAAAATCATGTGATGGCCTATTCCATCTTCGGCCTCAGCCTGTTGTTTCTTCTGCTATCGTTGGCGCTGTCGCTAAATGAAATATACATCAGCACACGCGCGCTCGAAATTGAATTGAAAGACATGATGGAGGAATAGGGTTTCCACGGGCACTGAAAAATTTGTATTTTCAGTTTCCTAAACCCCTCCGCTCATGTCAACGCGCCGTTCATTCTTTCAAAAGACGTTGGGTGCCGCCGGTGCCCTTGCCCTCTCACCCATCGCCGTTCAGGCCCGGGCCGAAGAGGTTTCAGATGCCCTTGTTCAACTCAACAAATTCACGCCACAAGCCGCAGCGCTCGAAGAAGAATTGTGGGACCGCATGGCGCAGGCCTACACCGTTTCGCCCAACATGCTCAACCTCAACAACGGCGGCGTGAGCCCTCAACCCAAGGTGGTACAGGATGCAGTAGACCGCTACTATCACCTTAGCAACGAAGCGCCAACCTACTTCATGTGGCAGATACTCGACAAAGGCCGCGAGCCCCTCAGAAGAAAACTCGCCGACCTTGCCGGAACTTCGGGCGAAGAACTGGCCATCAACCGCAATGCCACCGAAGCACTGGCCACCGTCACGTGGGGGCTAAGCCTTTCCAAAGGCGACGAAGTGGTGATGACCAAAATGGACTACCCCAACATGATCCACGCCTGGAAACAAAAAGAGCTGCGCGAGGGCATCAAGATTAAATGGCTCAGCCTGAACCTGCCCATCGAAAAAGAAGACGACATCGTGAAAGCGTTTGCCGATGCCACCACACCCAAAACAAAAGTGTGGCACATCACGCACATGATCAACTGGACGGGCCAGATCATGCCCGTGAAAAAACTTTGTGAAGAAGCGCGCAGGCGAAACATCATTTCCATTGTAGACGGCGCCCACACCTTCGCGCACATGGATTTCAAGATCACCGATTTTAATCCCGACTATTTTGGCACCAGCCTCCACAAATGGCTGTGCGCGCCATTTGGCACGGGCATGCTCTATGTGCGCAAAGAAAACATCGCAGGCTTGTGGCCATTGTTTCCCAACGACAAACCCCAGAGCGGCGACATCCGGAAATTTGAAACCCTGGGCACGCGGTCGTTTGCTCCCGAGCAGGCCATTGGGCAAGCCATCGACTTTCACAACGCCATCGGCTCGAAGCGAAAGGCAGAACGCTTACACTATCTAAAAACTTATTGGGCCGAAAAAGTGACAAAGAACCCGCGTGTGAAACTCAACATCTCGCTAAAGCCGGAATTCTCGTGCGCGTTGGGCAACTTCTCCGTTGACGGCCTTGAACCTGAAACGGTGGCAAACCGGCTGATGGGCGAATTTCAGATTCACACCGTATCTATTAAATGGGAGAACGTGAGTGGCGTGCGTGTCACCCCGCATGTGTATACCACCACAAAAGACCTCGATCGTTTTGTGGAAGCAGTTTTAAAAATTGCCGCATCCTAAAAAAAAATGCCTGGCCATTCTCATGACCAGGCTGCTCTTTTAATCTAAATCAAATCGAATGTTTCGACTTGAGTCTTCGCAGAGAAGCTACGGTTCGGTCGTTGTAGCTTCTCAGCAACTGGTCTAATCGTTTTTTATGACGCGGCCGGTTAATATTGATGTATACACCATCGATCTTCACTTCATGCACCAACAGGTTGTCGACGGTATAGAATCGAACGATGGAGTAGTTTGTTTCTTTGGCATTGGTTTCCACCACCCAGTAGGCGGGCGATGACGCCGGAAGCGATTGGCTCACGGCCGCTGTCAGCGACAGCAGCACAAGGGCGGATAACAGAACGATGCGTTTCATAGTGTTGAGGATTTTTAAGAAAATACGCAAACTCTATCCACTTGTGTTCGGCATTTCGCTTCACAAGGGCATTCCCCGGACTGATAGTGTCCCTGCGGCGATCAACACGTTTGGTCTACGATAGCGGCACTTTCGTCTACAAACATTTTTTTCAGCAAACCTTTCGCAGGGTTTGGAGTAAGTTTAACCGATGGACTCATTCGTTTCGAAGCTTGTTCTTTCCGACGTTCCCTCCTACCGGGTGGCGCGGCATGTGCTCTTTTGGGTGGTGTGCTGGGCATTCTTCGGCATGCTCTATGGTTTCTATTTCGTGGTGGACCCGTTGCTCGCATTCAGGATTTCGTTCACCGAGTCGTTTATCTTTTTGCCGGCGCACATCTTTCTCAGCTATGGCATCATCTATGGCGTTCTGCCCAACCTGATCCAGCGCGATCGCTATTGGAGCGCGTTTGTGGTCACGCTTGTGCTCATTGTGATGGCCGCCGTCATTTCGGTGGGCCTCAACCATTTTGTGGTCACTGCGTTTCGCACGTGGATGCACTTTCCCATACGGCACACCACGGTGTTCTATTCATTCATGGGCGGCTTGCGTGGCACCATGACCGTGGGGGGATTTGCCGTGGCCATCAAGCTGGTGAAACATTTCTATGTGAAGCGCATCGAAACCGAAAAACTAGAGAAGGAAAAATTGCGCGCCGAACTCGAATTACTGCAGGGACAGCTTCATCCGCATTTTATGTTCAACACGTTGAACAGCATCTATTCGATGGCATTGAAAAAATCGGATCACACACCCGAAGCCATTTTAAAATTGTCGCAGCTCATGCGCTATATGCTCACCGACTGCCGCGGCGACACCATTGCCCTGAACAAAGAAATTCAGGTGCTCCACGACTACATCGATCTTGAAAAAAATCGCTTTGGCAATCGCCTCGACATCACCGTGAATGTGCACGGCGATATTCACCAGCCACACATCGCCCCGTTGCTGCTGTTGCCCTTTGTGGAAAACAGTTTCAAACACGGCGCCAACGAAATGATCGAGCAAGCGTGGATCAGCCTCGACTTGTCGGTACAACAATCACAACTGAAATTCAAACTCATCAACGGCAAAGCCGAAACAAAAGGAGTAGGCACCCATTCGGCACACGTGGGTTTGCTCAATGTGAAGAAAAGACTTGAATTGTTGTATCCCAAGGGTCACGAACTGCGTATCACGGAAGACGCGGACCTTTTCATCGTTTCGCTGACATTGGACCTCGACAAAATTAAAGTACCCTACCCGTGAGCACCAAATTCCGTTGCCTGCTTGTTGACGACGAACCCCCGGCCCTGGAGATTCTGCGCACTTACATCGACACCATGCCGACGCTGGAAGTGGTGGGCGAATGCCATCATGCACTCGCTGCGTTTGAATTTTTGCGCCAGCACCCTATCGACTTGTTGTTTCTCGACATCCAGATGCCGCGACTGCTCGGCACCGAGTTTCTGAAAACGCTCACCAACCCACCCCGCGTCATCTTCACCACCGCCCACCGCGACTATGCCGTGGAAGGTTTTGAACTGGGCGCCGTAGACTATCTGCTGAAACCTTATTCGCTTGAACGCTTTCTTCGCGCCGTGCACAAAGTGCTTGACCTGGAACAGCGCACAGCACCACCCGCGCCCCGCAAAGACCCCCTGCATTCAGAAGACGACCGGTTCCTCTATGTGCGCGCCGATCGCAAAATGGTGAAGATCATGGTCGACGAAATTCAATACATCGAAAGCCTGAAAGACTATGTGAAGATTGTGACCACGCGCCAGGTCATCACCAAACAAACCACAACCGCGCTGGAAGAAATGTTGCCCGAGCAGGACTTCGTGCGCATCCACCGCTCGTTTATTGTCGCGTTAAAAAAAATAGATTCCTACAGCCACCACGCCGTGTTCATGGGCAAAACCGAACTGCCCGTAGGCCCGCTCTACCGGCAGGACATCATGAAACGATTGAGCAAGATTGGGGTGAGCGACGCTACGCTCTAAGGTGCCAGCACAAGATCTTTCAAACAGGCAATCCACATGGGGTGTTCGTTGAGGCTTTCCACCAGCTGAACTTTCTCGCCACCGTGCTCCTTAAAAATTTCCTGATACTCTTCGCCGATCTCGATAATGGTCTCCAGGCAATCGGCAGTGAACGCCGGCGAGAACACAAGAATTTTTTTCATGCCCTTGCGCCCGCAATCTTCCACCACTTTGTCGGAAAACGGCATCAGCCATTTTTTATCCAGACGCGACTGGAAGCAGACGGTGTATTTTGATTCGGGTATGTTGAGCTGTGCCGCCAGCAAGCGCGTGGTGGCATAGCATGTGGCCTTGTAGCAATATTTGTTTTCTTCGGTGATCTCGTGTTCGCAGTCGTGATCGGAGCAAAGTTCTTCGTTATACACTTTGTCGACCTGCCGTTCGGGCAAGCCGTGGTAGGAGAACAACACGTGATCGTAGTCCGCCAGGTTATACTGACGTCCGCGCGCCACAAATGCTTCAATGAATTTGGGATGGTCGTAGTATTGACTGATCACTTTCAATTCGGGAATCACCCACCAGCTTTGCATCACACGCATCACTTCCTCCAATGCCGAACCTGTAGAAGCTGAAGCATAATGCGGAAACATAGGCAGCACTACAATCTTTTGATAGTTGTTCTTGCGCATGGTTTCCAACACCGAAGCGATGGAAGGATTTTTATAGCGCATAGCCAGGTGCACATCATAATCGCCACCCAGTTCTTTTTGCAACAGGTCTTTTGCCTGCTCGCTGATGTAGAGCAAGGGCGACCCTTTTTCGGTCCACAGCTTTTGATAGATCTTGGCCGACTTGGGTGCGCGGAAGGGAACGATGATGAGGTTCACCAACATTTTTCGCGCAAGCCACGGAATGTCGATCACCCGCGGGTCGTTCAGAAATTGAGAAAGATACGATCGCACGTGGCTCACCGACGGACTGTCGGGCGTGCCTAGGTTTATTAGTAAAACTCCGGTTTTGCTTTTCATACACTTCTATCCCAGGATGGGCGCACGCTTAAAAGGCTTTGTCTCGTCAAAAAGTTTTCGGTAGGTGGCATGTTTTTTACACACGGTGCCGCCGACCTGTTCAACGACAAGAATCATTTTCGGGTTGAAGTCGCCGATCCAGTTCATTTCATATTCATCGTAGCGCTTGTACTGGTCCTGCAATACCTCGCGCGAATTCATAATCATGGCACCATCAAGGCCTTTGCCCTGGTGTTCGGGCACTACGCCAAACAAAATGCCGAAGGCCTTGCGGTTGGTCTTCATCACGGTGTGGTAGAGAAACTTCAGTTTGCCGATCCAGTTCAGCTTGCCATTCACATATTTAAAAATCTGGTTGATCTCGGGCAGCGACAAAAAGAAGCTGACGGGTTCACCCTTATAAAATCCAAAGTAGAGTAACCGCCGGTCCAGGATGGGCTTCATTTGTTGCACCAGCAGGCGTGCCTGTCCGATGCTGAGCTCGGGGTTTTCCGAACGGTTTGCCCACGCCCGATTATAGACCTGGTGAATGTATTCCGGCAACTTCGGAAGTTCTTCTTTGCCGATATAACGAAAGTCGTAGTCAGGATCGGCCGCCGTGATGGCCGCCTTCTCGCGCAGACGTTCGATGACGGGTTCGTGTATGGCGCGGTAAAAGGTGAGCTGGTAGAAGTATACTTTGAATCCGTATTCTTCAAAAAAATCCTTGTAGTAGGGAAAATTATAATTGCATTGATAGTTGGGCTCGCGGTCAAACCCTTCGAGGAGCAAACCCCACCAACGGTCGCGGCTGCCAAAGTTCACGGGGCCATCCATCGCTTCCATCCCTTTGCCTTGCAGCCAGTGCCGGCATTGGTTAAACAGCATGAAGGCCGCGTCTTTGTTGTTCACGCATTCAAAAAAACCCATTCCGCCCGTAGGCTGGTCGTTGCCTTTCTTCACCGTCTTCTGGTTGATGAAAGCCGCCACGCGCCCGATGGTTTCCTGTTTGTCGTTCACCAATATCCAGCGGATGCATTCGCCGTGACGAAACGCTTTGTTTTTCTCCTCATCGAACACCGATTCGATGTCCTTGTCCAACGGACGGATCCAGTTTTTCTCGTTTGCGTAAAGCTTCACGGGAAGCATGAGAAACTCACGTACCTGCTGGGGTGTAGTAACTTCGTAAATCTTCATTATTGTTCAACGCCTACCGAAGGCATTTTGCCAATCATACTGTTTATGCGGTTGGGCAACAAAATGGCAAAGCGTGTGCCTTGTCCCACCCTGCTGGCCACGGTGATCTGGCCACCCAATTTGTCGATGGCGTTCTTCACAATGTATAAACCGATTCCCGATCCATCCGACTGTTCTGTCGCGCGATAAAACATTTCAAAAATTCTTTCCAGGTTCTCTTCGCTGATTCCGATACCGTTGTCGGCAAAGATAATTTCAGCGCGAAGGTGGTCAATGTTTATCTTAATACCAATTTCCGGCGTCACCTCGTCGAGCTGACGATATTTGATGGCGTTGGAAATGAGGTTGCGCAAAATTTCGGCGATGCGCCACGGGTCGCTATAGAAGTCGATGCCGTCTACTTTTATAATCTGTCTGATTTCCTTTGCACCTTCCAGGTAGTTCAGGTCGGCAAAGGTTTCGTTGATGATCTTGGAGAAATCCACCTTCATCACACTCACTTCCATCTTCAGATTTTTGGAATGGCTCAGCACATCGCCAATAAAATGATCGAGGTGCTCCACCTTGGTGCCAATGATGTCGATGTAGTCCATCGGGTTGTCGGTGTTGCCCGGCAGCTTCGCCAGGTTCACCAGCCCAAGAATGGACGACAGCGGTGCGCGAAGATCGTGCGATACTTTATACACAAAATTGTCAAGCTCACCGTTTCTGATTTTCAGCTCTTCTTCCACGCGCTTGCGTTCGGTGATGTCTACATACACACCATAGATGCCGATCGTTTCGTTGTCGAGCAGCACGGGCATGCCATAGAGGATCACGTTCACGATGCGTCCGTGGCGGTGGCGACGCACCGTTTCGATGCTCACAATGCGGTGGCTAGTGATGAGGTTGTTGAGGTCAACGCCTTCGTGCGTCAACTCTTCGGGAACAATAAAGTCGTTGATGCTGCGGCCTCTCAGTTCGGAAAGTGAGTAGCCAAACATTTCTTCAAAGCCACGGTTCACTTGCTCCACCTTGCCCGAGTCGGTGAGCAACACCACGGCCATGGGCACGTTCTGGAAAAGCTGGGCCAGCAGCGTTTCATTTTTCTTGATGCGCGCTTCGGTCTGCTTGCGTTCGGTGATGTCGCGGAAGATCACCTGCACACATTGCTCGCCGCGGAAGTTGAAGGGATAGGCCATCGTTTCCACGTCGATGGTCTGACCGTCCTGGCGAATATACTTTTGTTCGATCATGGCGCCCGGCATACCTTCAGCCACTTCTTTCATGCGACGGATCACCCGCTGCTGATAGTCGGGGTGCACAAAGGTGAGCAGGTCGGTGCCCACCAGATTTTCACTTTTCTCGCCACCCAGAATGGAGTGGGCAAAGGCGTTGGCAAAAACAAGCCTGCCCTGTTTGTGTATGACCACGCCAATGGGCAAACGCTCCACCAGCGACTGATAGCGGGCTTCGCTTTCGCGGGCCGTTTCTTTTCGTTCGGTAATGTCTTGAATGATGCCGCGGCGAACAATGACGCCGTCGTTTCGAAGTTCGTAGTTGGAACGGATCTCTACCCACTTCACCAGCCCGCGCACATGCATGCGTCCTTGCCAGTTCCATTCGCGCCCCGCCTGTTCGCACGCCAGCGAGGAGGCGCGCAGGTTGTCTAGGTCTTCCGGGTGAACAATGGAATCCATAAGGGTCACGTCGTTCATCACGGCGCTGGCCGGAATGCCCAGAAACGTATCGCAGGCTTCACTGATAAAATCAAAGCGCCGCGTGCCATCCGGATGAATGGTGTATTCATAGATGACTGCCGGTAAATGCTTGATAAGGTCCTGCATAGGTTTAGGTACAAGAAAACAGCTTGTTTCGGGATACGTCGGGGCCGCCTTACGAATGATTGTCTTCTCTGAAACTTCGCAAGATAAAGTATACACCTAAGAAAACAAGGAGCCACAACTGGATTTCAGAAGTTTGTTGGTTCCATACGAGTCATATATCAATTTTATTCCGCGTTTTTCAAAAGAAGAAGTTTATTATTTAACCGCTTTTTCACGCTTGCGCTTAAATTTGGTATGCGACCGCTCAGGAATGCGATGTAAGAATTGACGTAAGAAAGCGGCCGAAGCAGTACAATTTTTTCACCATGAACAAAACGCTCGCAGCCAAACTTAAAATCAAATCCAGTCACACTAGCCTGGTCTTGAACGCCCCACCAAAACACAACGCCGCGGAAGGCTTGCGCACAAAAGCACAAGCTGGCATGGTGTGTGACTTTGTGATGGCCTTTGTGAAAACAAAGCGCGAACTCGATGCCCTCGTCCCAAAAGCGCTGAAGGCACTCGCACCAGACGGCCTGCTGTGGATATCTTACCCCAAAAAAAGCAGCGGCCTCAAAACAGACCTCACACGCGACCGTGGCTGGGACATGCTGACGGGCGCAGGCTATGAACCTGTGAGCGTTGTGGCTGTGGACGACACGTGGTCGGCGTTGCGTTTCCGGTTGAAAACCAAAATTCCAGTGTCAACACGTCAACCCAAGCCATCGGCCCAGCAACAGTTCACAGCCACACTGGAAAAACCCGGCGACATCAACGGCGCCTATGTGACGGTGCCCTTCGACGTGAAAGAGCTCTATGGCACCGGCGGCCTGGTGAAAGTGAACGTCACCTTTGACGGCCATCCCTATCGGGGTGTGCTGTCGCCTATGGGCAAAGGCCGGCACATCATCATTGTGCGCAAAGACATCTGCGACGCCATCGGCAAAAAAGCAGGCGACACCGTGAAAGTGACACTAGCACCCGACACGGCCGAACGCACCGTTGCCATCCCCAAAGATCTGCAAGATGCCTTTGGTCAAAACAGCGCTGCCAAAACATTCTTCGACACCTTGTCCTATACCAACCGGAAAGAATATGTGGTGTGGATCACGTCTGCCAAAAAAAAGGAGACGCGAACAAAACGCCTTTCCGAAACCGTTGCCCGGTTGCACGCGGGTAAAAAAAATCCATCCGAAAAATAACCTATCCCAAAACCACATGAACCTTCGCACAATTATTATTATGACTGCGATCCTGCTCGCAGCTGTTCCCACCGTTGCCCAGAAAAAAAACGATGCCGCGCTCGTCAAAAAAGTGGCAGCCTTTGATGCCTACATTCAAAAAACACAACGCGACTGGGGCATCCCCGGTTTGTCGGTTGCCGTGGTGAAAGACGGAAACGTGGTGCTCGCCAAAGGCTATGGCGTGCGCACCCTCGGCAGCCCCGAACCCGTCGATGCACAAACGCTGTTCGCGTGCGCATCCACCACCAAAGCCATGACCGCCGCCCTCATGGCCATGCTCGTGGACGAAGGTAAACTGAACTGGAACGATCCCGTGGAGAAGCACCTTCCCGAATTCAAACTCTACGATCCTTACATGACCCGCGAGATCACCCTCCGCGATTTGCTCGTGCACGACACCGGCGTGGGCAATGCCGATTTTCTCTGGGGCATCATGGACATCAACAGCAACGAGGTGCTCAAAAAAATGCGCGACGTCAAACCGTCCTACTCCATGCGGTCAAGCTTCATCTATCAAAACATATTCTACCTCGCCGCCGGAAAAGTGATTGAAAAAACCACAGGCCAAACCTGGGATCAGGTGATCACGGAAAGAATTTTTAAACCGCTCGGCATGACACGCACCGTACCGCTGTCGAAACTCGCCACCGACAAAAACAAAACCGCCGCACACTGGAGCATCAATGGCGAGGTTACCCTGATCGATCATTCCGATGCCGACCAGATCGCGCCCGCAGGTGCCGTGTGGTCGTGCGCCAGCGACATGGCGAAGTGGATGCAAGTGATGCTCGACAGCAGCAAATACAACGGAGGCCGGTTGTTGTCGCCCCAATCGTGGACCGAAATGTTCAAGCCTCAGGTGATTGTGCCTGAAGGCGAATTCTATCCCAGTCAGCAACTCACCAAACCCCATTGGACCACCTATGGCCTGGGTTGGTTTCAGCAGGACTATAAAGGAAGAAAAATGAATTTCCACACCGGCAGTCTCGACGGCGCCACCGCGCTGGCTGCACAACTCCCCGACGAAAACCTCGGCATCTACATTTTTGGAAACCTCGACCATGCCGAAGCGCGACACGCCCTCGTCTACAAAGCGTTTGACCATTTTGCCCTCGGTGGCACCCGCGACTGGAGCGCCGAATTCACGACACTTTATGCTCCGTTGCGCGAGGAACAAGACAAGGCAACACGCGACTTCGAAAGCAAACGCGTAGCGAACACACATCCGTCGCAAGACCTCGACGCCTTTGCCGGCAAGTATACCGATCCGCTCTACGGCGAGTGTGAGGTGACACGCCAGGGCAACACGCTCGTGGTCGACGTCAATCATTCGCTCAAGGTCACGGCAGAACACTGGCACTACGATACTTTCCGCGGTCTCTACAATCGTCATTGGTACGGCAATGCCGTCATCGTTTTTTCGACCGACGCCACCGGCACAATCTCGAATGTGAATTTCGATGGCTTTGAATTTTCGCGTCCGGCCAAACCCTGAAGCGAAAAAAAACTGGAGGTTCTGGATACTGCAACACGCCAACCGCAGGTTCTACCACTGCGGTTGGTTTGATTTTTGTTTCTCAACCGCAATATCCTAAACCCCAACACCATGAAAGCACGGATGAAAACACTCGCCCTGCACGGGCTGCTAATGCTGGTCATGCTGGCTTGCTCGCCGGCCGTTCAACGGAGCATGACCTCGTCGCGATCGAAAGAAACTTCCAGCGACGATCGCCAGATCACGTACCACGCACACGTCACCCTGCGCCTGCTCGAACCCGACAGTCTCAACAAAGCCCTGCCCGAATTTGCCAAAAAGTATGATGGCTATGCCCTCACGTTGGGCGACAACACGTCGTCTATCCGCGTGTCGTCTGCGCGGCTCCGCGAGGCACTCGACGGGCTGGCGCACTACGGGAAGATCACGCAAAAAAACATTACCGGGGAAGACATCACCGAAGACCATGAAGACGCCACTATACGCCTCGAAAATGCCGAGAAGGCAAGACAACGTTATCTGCAATTGCTGGAGAAAGCCGAGACTGTAGAGGCGGCTGTGAAAGTGGAGAAAGAACTGGAACGCCTCAACGGCGAAATCGATCAGCTCAAAAGTAAGTTAGACCGGCAGAATCATTTGCTGGCCTATTCCACCGTCACCATCACCTTGGAAAAGAAATACAAAACCGGCATCCTCGGCTACCCGTTGGTGTGGAGCTATAAGGCTGTGCGCTGGTTGTTTGTGCGGAACTCATAAAAAGCGAGGTGGCTAGGCCGCCGTCATTTTCCGGAGCCAGTGGCGGGCCTCGCGGATCGACTCAAAATACTGCACCGTCATCACTTCGGTTTCGTCGGTCATGTCGCGGATGGTGAGCTGGGTAAATTTGCTGCTGGGCATCACAATGGCCAGATAGCGAACACCTGCTTTTTCCATGGCGGGCATCACGTGGGCTTTGAAGTGGGCCACATCCTCATCCAGCACGGGGCCGGCGGTGCGGCTGTCGGTGAGCATGTGAAGCTTGGGGTAGTTGCGTATTTCCTGGTGCATCAGCTCCAGGCGTTTGGTTTGGACAAGGTGATAGTGCTCACTGTAACGGGGCACGCCATTCAGTGTCAGTTTGATGCAGGGAATCGAATCGTCCAGCTCAATCGTGGCGTATTCGTCCTTATAGTAAGGGCTTACCATGCTTTCTGACGGGGTGAGAAGAGGGGCAAAACTGATTGTCATGGCTTTGCATACGTAATTTTACACCTTAATGCCGAAACTGTAAAATTATTGGTTACAAACCGTGCGCGAAACGGGGCAAACCGTAAACTAAAATTTTACGTATTTTGCTATATAACACCCCATTTACCCCATGGCAACCATTGAAATCGGCGAAAAAATCAAGGAGGTATTCGACAACCGCCACATGAAGCTCACCGACTTTGCTGATGAGCTGGGCACCGTGCGCCAGAATGTTTACAGGATTTTCAAAAAAAGGCATGTCGACACCGGCCTGCTCCTGAAAATATCGCAGGTGCTTAACCACAATTTTTTCCAGTACTATGTGTCCACCCCAGACCAGGAGGAGACCGAACAAATCAATCTCCTGAAAACGGAAAGCACCGACGCCAACAAACAACTGGAACTGTCGCGCAAGGAAATCGACTACCTGCGCCGCATCATCAGGCTCATGGAAGAAAAGGCCGAACTGGTCCAGCAACTGGGCAAGGAGCCGATGATCCTCCAGTAAAAAGCTTTCAACTTCCCGGAGTGCGATACGAAATGCTTTTTATGAAGCGCCTGAAAAAGTATTGCTCCTGATCTTTCTTCATCCCCATGGCCGTCATCAACGTTTCCCAAGGCGGAAGCGACCCAGCCTCGATGCCACATAGCCAACGGAAAAACCGGTACATGCTCCACAACAACACACGCTGCCACAACACGCGGTTGCGCACAAAATCAGAGGCCAGCCACAATCCCTCCGGTTGCATAGCACGGTGTATTTTCTCAATAGCAACGCGCAGCCCATCGGGCGGAAACAAATCGAAATAGAAAGCGGTGATCACAACATCAAACTTGGCGTCAGCCGGAATAGCATCTTCCGTACCGTGAATGTATAACACGCCGCCATCCTCTCCCCGCTGAAACCGCGCGCGCGTAAGCCGCAGCATTTCCGAAGACGCTTCAACATAACAAACCGTCAGGTCCGGACGCATCTTTAGCAACTCGGCCAGCACCCAGCCCGTGCCCCCACCCAAAATCAACACCTTCGCCGACGGCGATATCAACGGAAGAAAAAAGGCCTGGGCCTCGCGTATCGTCTCACCATAGATCCGGCGTGCCAGGGCATCATAGAGTGGCGCGATCCTATCGAAGTTCCTGGCGCTCATGCGAGATAGAGCAAGGGAAGCAGAAACACAGCGTCGCCCACCAACCGAAAATAATCGTGTGTGGCAAAAGTTTTCCGAAACACAAAGATCACGGTGAGCACCGTGCCCATCGCGGCCACAACGTTCACGGCACGCGTCAACTCTTGAAAATACCACGACACCAACGTCAGCGCGAAGCCAGCCGCAATCAGCACAATAATACAGGTGCGCGTGGTGCTCTCGCCAAACATGGTAACAAACGAATTTTGTTTATCCTGTTCGTCGCCTTCGCGATCGAACCACGAAAACAACAACAGGTTCAAAAGTGCCACCAACATAAATTGAACAATCAGGCGATAATGCGCGCCCGTCAACTCCACCTGCGTCACCGTGATGGAGGGCAACAATACGCCACACGTATAGAGACAGGCAATGCAAATCTCTTTCAGAAATTTCAGATAGCGCTGCACAAACAAATAGATCGACACACCCACGGCCAGCACCATGCCCCACACAAAAACCTGTTTGCGAATAAAAATGATGTTGATGGCATTCAACAAAACGGCCACCGCCGCGGCAATGAGCAATGCTTTGAAATATTGTTGATGGAAACGGTGCCGGGGTGTGGCCGCGCTTTTCCGGATGTTGTGTGCGTCACGAAGGTGGTCGGCCGTGTAGATGATCCACACCGTGAGCCCCAACGCAATCAATCCATACACTCGGATTTCAACCTGTAACACGGCGCCAAAAAAAAGGGCGCTCACCATCGCCCCCAGCACAATGTCCAGGCTAAGCAGATTAACATAGCGATAGGCCCGCGCAAAACGATGCATAAAAAAAGTCTCCCGGTAAGGGGAGACTTCAAATGTAAACCTTAAAACTATAAATTCTTAAGCCGACTTCAACGCTTCGGCACCACCCACGATCTCGAGGATCTCTTTGGTGATGGCCGCCTGACGCGAACGGTTGTAGCTAAGCTTCAACTCCTTCAGCAGTTCTCCGGCGTTTTCAGTAGCCTTGTCCATGGCCGTCATCCGCGCACCGTTTTCGGCTGCGTTAGAGTCCAGCAGGGCTTTGAATATTTGCACTTTCAGCGAGTTGGGAATCAACGCTTCCACAATCTCTTGCTGGCTGGGCTGATAGATGTAGTCTACCTGATTCGACGATGCACCCACAACCGGCTCGGGCGAAACCACGGGCAACAGTTGCTCTGTGCGCAAGATCTGGGTGGCCACGTTTTTAAATTCGTTATACACCAATTCAACCTTGTCGAACTTGCCTTCGCGGAAAGCATTCATCACATGCTCGCCAACAAGCGATGCCTGCTCGAACGTGAGTGTTGAAAACAGGTTTGAGTATTGACCCACCAGCTCCATGTTGCGTTTGCCAAAGAACTCAGCAGCCTTGCGGCCGATGGGCAAAATCACCACGTTGCCTTTGCGCGATTGCTCTTCATATTTCTCCTGGATCAATCGGATCACACCTTTCATGACGTTGGTGTTGAACGAGCCGCAAAGTCCGCGGTCGGAGCTAACCGTCAAAATGAGAATGCGTTTTTCCTCACGCACCTGGCTATACCAGTTGTCGTTGTCGCCCGAAAGCTGCGCCTCCGAAAGGTTCTTCAGAATGGCGTTCAACTTTTGCGCGTATGGACGCATTTGTGTGATCCGCTCCTGTGACTTACGAAGCTTCGCCGCCGCCACCATTTTCATGGCTTTGGTGATTTGCTGCGTGCTCATCACGGAGGTGATCCGGTTCTTAACTTCTTTTAAATTAGGCATACCTGCTAGTCGGTTGTCTACAGATTAAGCGGCGTATTTTGAAGAAAGGTCTTGTGCTGTTTTTTTGATGATGGCCACATCGGCATCTTCAAATTTGCCAGCGCGAAGGTTGTCCAGCACCACGCGGTGTTGGGCACGCAGAAGCTCGATAAATTCTTTTTCGAACTGCTTCACTTTCACAACAGGCACTTTGTCCATGAAACCACGGGTCGATGCCGTGATGATGGCCACTTGTTCTTCTACCGGAACAGGAGCGTATTGATCCTGCTTCAGGATTTCGGTGTTTCTTCTTCCGCGTTCAATAGTCAGCTTGGTAGCAGCATCGAGGTCGGAACCGAATTTCGCGAAGGCTTCCAGTTCGCGGAATTGCGCCTGGTCAAGCTTCAGCGTACCGGCAACTTTCTTCATCGACTTGATCTGTGCCGAACCACCCACACGCGATACCGAGATACCTACGTTGATGGCCGGACGGATACCGGAGTTGAAGAGGTTGGTTTCCAAAAAGATCTGTCCGTCGGTGATCGAGATCACGTTCGTAGGGATGTAGGCCGACACGTCGCCGGCTTGTGTTTCAATGATGGGGAGGGCTGTCAACGAGCCACCGCCTTTCACAAGCGGCTTGATGGACTCGGGCAGATCGTTCATGTTTCTCGCGATGGCGTCGTTGTTGATGATCTTCGCCGCACGCTCCAGCAAACGGGAGTGAAGGTAGAACACATCGCCAGGGTAAGCTTCACGTCCGGGAGGTCTTCTCAACAGAAGCGACACTTCGCGATAGGCCACAGCTTGTTTCGACAAGTCATCGTAGATCACCAGCGCAGGGCGGCCGGTGTCGCGGAAGAATTCGCCAATGGCTGCACCGGTGAAGGGCGCGAAGAACTGCATAGGAGCAGGATCGGCAGCCGAAGCAGACACCACAACGGTATAAGGAAGGGCACCAGCTTTCTCCAACGCAGAGGCTACGGCCGCAACGGTAGATGCTTTTTGACCGATGGCCACATAGATACAAAATACAGGCTCGCCTTTTTCGTAGAACTCTTTCTGGTTCACGATGGTGTCGAGGGCCACAGCCGTTTTACCGGTCTGACGGTCGCCAATGATCAACTCGCGCTGACCACGGCCAACAGGAATCATGGAGTCGATGGCTTTGATACCGGTTTGCAGCGGCTCGTTCACCGGCTGACGGAAGATAACACCAGGAGCTTTGCGTTCGAGGGGCATCTCATAGAGCTTGCCTGCCAACGGACCTTTGCCGTCGATAGGCTTGCCCAGGGTGTCCACCACGCGGCCCAGCATGCCATCGCCTACTTCAACAGAAGCGATTTTGCCGGTGCGTTTCACGGTGTCACCTTCTTTAATGCCTTTGGATTCGCCCAGCAATACGGCGCCCACGTTGTCTTCTTCGAGGTTGAGCACCAGGGCCTTCAGGCCGGTTTCAAACTCCAACAACTCACCGGCTTGCGCTTGTGTGAGTCCGTAGATGCGGGCCACGCCATCGCCCACGGTGAGCACAGTGCCCACTTCTTCGAGTTCGGCTTCGGTGCGTGCTTGTGAGAGTTGCTCGCGTAATATTGCTGATACTTCTTCTGGTCTGATCTCTGCCATGATTCTTTAGAGATTAAAATTCTTTTATATAGGGATTGTAACTAAACTTCACTTTCAGCGCTTTCAACTTGTTCTTGATGGAAGCGTCTATCTGGCGGTCGCCAACATTCAACACAAAACCACCGATCATGTCTTTGTCGACTTTCTCGGTCATTTCGATTTGCGATTTGGCCGTCAGTTGTTTCACGATGGTTTCAAATTCGGCTCGCAGTTTCGCATCCAGCGGAACAGCCGTGGTAACACTGGCTTTGCCAATGCCTTTGTATACGTTATAGGCCGTGTGAAACTCGCGGGCAATGGCGGGCAACAGGGGCTCGCGGTTTTTGCGCGTCAGAATGTCGAGGATCGAGATCGTCAACGGGTTCATCTTTCCGGTGAAAAGCTTTTCGAGAATCTCCCGTTTCTTGTCGTGCTTGATGATGGGGTTGAGGAGCATCAGCTCGAACGACCGGTTTTCATCACAAATTTTCGACAACAGAAGCATGTCGTTGTGCACGGCTTCCAGTGCATTCTTCTCTACGGCCAAATCCAGCAGAGACTTTACATAGCGTGATGCTGCGCGTGAGTCTGCCATGCCTTAGTTGATCTTTAAGTCTTTGATGTAGGCTTCCACCAATGCTTTCTGAGAAGCATCGTCGGCCAGGTTTTTCTTCATGAGCTTCTCGGCAATTTCGAGCGAGAAGTTCGACACCTGGATGCGGATGTCCTTTAAGGCAGCCTGCTTTTCGATGTTGATGGCGGCGCGCGCATCTTCAATGATTTTGTCGGCCGATTTTTTGGCGATGCCTTGTGCTTCTTCCACCACGCGGTTGGCAGCTTCGCGGGCGTCGCGCAACATCTTGTCGCGTTCTTCGCGGGCTTCCTTCAGCAGGTTGGCGTTGTCGGCTTGCAACTTGGCCATTTCACGGCGTGCATTCTCGGCCGTGTCAAGAGCATCCTGAATGGATTTCTCTCTGTCTTTCAGCGACGACATGATAGGTTTCCATGCCAGTTTCGACAGCAGGAAAAACAACAGCACGAAAACGATGAGTTGCCAAATGATGAGGCCAGTGCCGGGGGTTAAAAGTTCCATATAGAATGAATATCGGGTATGTAGTTTCAACTAAAAAGAAACTTGCCCGGCCAATTGCCTAAGGCAAGTTTCTTGATTTTTTTACGCTGCGCGCTGAGAAATCAGCAAGCAAATTACAAGCGCAAACAGGGCGGCAACCTCAATGAGGGCGGCGATGATCAACATGGCACCCTGGATTTTTCCAGAAGCTTCAGGTTGACGTGCCATACCTTCCATTGCAGAACCACCGATTTTACCGATACCAATTCCGGCGCCAATTGCAGCCAGACCCGCACCGATACCTGCACCCATGATCGCATAGCTGATGTCCAATAAAAGAGCTAATAGCATAATTGTAAATTAGTTAAGTGAAACAAACCCCAAACACGTTGGGGATATCTTTATAATCAATAATTAATGATGTTCGTGTTCTGCTGTGGCCATGCCAATGTAAAGCGACGAGAACAACGTGAACACGTACGCTTGTATACCGGCAACCAGCAATTCAATCAAACTAATGAAGAGAACCATCACGGTCGATCCTGCTCCTACCCACACACTCTTGAAGATGAAGGCCAGACAGATCAAGCTCAACAACACAATGTGTCCGGCGGTGATGGCCACAAAAAGACGGATGGTCAGCGAAATGGGCTTTGTGAAGATACCCACGATTTCAACTGGCAAAATGATCAGGCGAAGGGGCAGCGGCACGCCGGGTGTCCAGAAAATGTGCGCCCAATAGTCTTTGTTTCCTTTAATGTTGGTGATCAAGAACGTGAGCGTAGCCAGCGTCAAGGTCACGGCGATGTTACCCGTCAGGTTTCCTGCACCTGGCAACAGCCCGAGGAAGTTACCAAAGAGAATAAAGAAGAACAGCGTGAGCATATAGGGCAGATACTTCTCGTAGTGACGGCCAATGTTCGGCTTCACAATCTCGTCGCGCACAAACACAATGATGGGCTCCATGAAAGACTGGATGCCGCTGGGGGCTCTTCCCTCGTTTTTCTTGTATCCTTTTGCTACCGCAACAAACACCAGCAACAGCAACGCCGCGTTGATGAGCAACATGGCCACGTTTTTAGTAATCGACAGGTCCAGCACCGGCTTGCCACCCAGCAAAATGTGATTGCCGTGATCGAGCGTGTAGCCGTTGTATTCTATAGTATTATGGTGTTCGTCATAGAAATGATGCGACGAGAAAGTTTCCAGTCCGCGTTCCGAGGAATAGACAATCACGGGCAGGAAAATTGTGCCACCGTGATCCCACAAGTGCCAGACATGGTCGTCCATCACGTGGTGAAGAATCACTTCGCTGGCGTTAAACCCGTGTTCAGCAGCTGTGGGCTCTTCCTGGAGCTCATGAACCTGCGGTTCGTCAGCCGCAAAAGCAGCCGTCGAAAAGCCGACAAGCAATAGGAAAAAAGCAACAGAAAATTTTTTGGGAAGACTCAAAAATGCGCTCATTCAGGGCTAATTTCAAGGTTTTTGAATACGAGCGCAAAGGTATTAATTAATGCTCCAGAAAAAAATCTTTTATAAAGATTTTGCCCCTCTTCAATGCTTTCCGCCGCTGGTAATGCGACGATACAAAAACCCGATCTCCAGGGCCGTAAATCCGAAATACACACACATAAAAAACATAACATTCAACACCGCTCCGGGCTTGTCTTCCAGAATCACGATAAATATATAGGCACCATAGGCAATGAACTTCACCACCATGGTGAGCAGGTAGAGTTGCAGGAAAAAATCAGGCTTGTTTTGCGTGTAGAGGTAAATGAAAATAATTGCGGTGCTGAACACCAGGAAGATCAGCGTCTGGTAAAAAAAGGACGGAAGCTTGTCAACATGGCCGTGTGCGTGTGCATACCACCCGCCAAACGCCAGCAGGGCGGCACAAGCCAGCAAAACAAGAATGAATCGAATCAAGAATTGTCGCGGTTAATGGAACGATAGACCTGGAACATCATGCCGCCAAATGCCAGAAATCCAAACAACAGCATAAACACGGGAATCTTCAGGGCGAGGTAGCGGTCCAGCAAATATCCCAGCCACCCAAACACACCCATCACCACAAGCAGTTGAATGCCCAGGCTGCTATATTTCAGATAGCTATTATACGTTTTTAACTTCTTCTTGGGGGATGGCTCGGTTAAGCCCATTTTCGCCGATTTTAATGTCCTTGATCACCGCACCCATCTTGCACGAGCCATTGAAAACGGCACCCGGCTCAACCACCATTTTGCCGGTCACAATGTCGCCATTGATAACCGCAGTGGCTTTCAATACCAGCAATTCGGTGACTTCGATTTTTCCTTTCACTTCGCCTTCGATGTCGGCATTTTGAGCAATGATGTTGCCCTGAACCTGCGACGAAGCGCCCAGTGCCACTTTCGCTTTTGATTTCACGTTGCCGGTGATCTTTCCTTCGATGCGTATGTTGCCAAAGGTCTCGATGTTGCCTTCCAGGAAAGTTCCTTTGCCGATGTTGTTGCTTGAGTTGCTAATCTCTTCGGCTGCGCGTTTTTGTTCTTTAGAAGTTAGCATGACATTCTGGTTTAAAAAGTTACAAATTCTTCAGGGTTGAGAGAGTTGCCGTTGTACCACAATTCGAAGTGAAGGTGGGGCCCATTGGTTAACTCTCCGCTATTGCCAACAATAGATATGATTTCACCTCCGTTGACAAAAGTACCAACTTTTTTCAAGAGTTGAGCATTGTGCTTGTAGGTGCTCAGCAAATTGCCCCGGTGTTGAACGATTATTACATAGCCGGAATCCTGCGTCCACGATGAAAAAACCACCGTGCCATCGGCAATACACTTGATGGGCTCGTTGGCCTTCGCCACAATGTCAACCCCGAGGTGACCCTTCTTCACATCGTATTGATCGGAGATAAATCCCGTGATGGGCGAGTAGAAAAATGTCTCCTGCAATTCCTTGTATTTCGAGTTGAGCGCGATGAGCGACATGTCCGATTGTTCGAAGTCTTTGCGGAACACTGAATCGGTAGACGTGGCTTTTAAGTCGGTAGGTTTCGCCACAGGCGGTTGATCGCCACGCAAGGCCTGCGCCGGATCTTCAAAGTTGGCTGTGTCGCCACTGAGCACACGCTGAAAGTTGGCAATGAACTGATCCTTTCGCTCCACTTCCAAGCCCAGCGAATCGACCTTCTGCGCAAGCTCCAGCAACTGGCGGTTCAGCACCATCTGCTCGTGTTTGGGATCAAACCATTTGGCCAGAATTGTCTTCGACATGAACAGGCTAAGCAGGAACAAGCCGGTAAATAAAATCACTGAAAAAAGAATTACTTTCGAGTACGTAAACCCCATGCTGGTCTTTTCAGCGAAGTTCTCTTCGTTGCGGATGACGAGCTGATAACGGGTGGTCAACCAGTTTGATAATGTTTTTTTCGGCTTCAAAATATTCCGCTTTTTTGCACAAAATTAGATATTCCAGGGTATTATAATATGGAATTTAGGTTTTTTGCGTTTTTACCATCCACAAATCACACTTGCTTGAGAAGCCCCCTGTCTACCATATCCGTTCTCCTGTTCTGCTTCATCGTCATCGTGTTGTCGGCATGCTCGTCTGAACAAAAAACCATCACGGCACTCGCCTACCACAACACAACGGCGCACTACAACGGTTATTACTATGCGCGCGAAGAGATCAAGAAGATCGAAAAAGACGTGTGGTCAAGCATGGTCGATGACTACAACCGCATCCTTCGCCTATATCCCGCACTCGACTCAACGCTCGCCAAGGGCTACGACAAAGATATTCAGGAAGCCATCAAGATGGCCTCGCTCTCCATTCAACGTCACCCCAACAGCAAGTGGGTAGACGACTCGTATATTCTCGTGGGCAAAGCACGGTTCTACAGCCTCGACTGGGGCAACGCCATCCAGACCTTCAAGTTTGTGAACACAAAGAGTCCCGACCTCAACACCAAACACGCGGCCATCATCCAACTGGTGCGCACCTTCACCGAACATAAAGAATACGCCAACGCACAAGCCGCCATCGACTTTGTGCAGAAGGGCCCGCTCACGAAAAAAAATCAGAAACAACTGCTGCTCGAAAAAGCCTACTTCTATCAGGAACAAGGCGACCTCGACAACATGGTGCGCAACCTCACACAGGCAACGCCCATGCTCAAGAAGAAAGATCGCCCGGGAAGAATCTTTTTCATCATCGGACAGATCTATCAAAAGCTTGGCTTCGAATCGGAGGCCTACAACTATTACAAAAAATGTCTGTCCACCAATCCTGAATACGAAGTTGATTTTTATGCGCGGCTCTACATGGCGCAGGTAACCGAAATCTCGCGCAGCAAAAGTGTGAATGCCGCGCGCAAATCGTTCCGAAAACTTTTGAAGGACAGCAAGAACAAAGAATTCAAAGACAAGATCTACTACGAGATGGGTGTGTTTGAATTGAAACAAAAAAATCTTCCACAGGCCCTGGCCGATTTCAACAAGTCTATCCGCGAAGGCACCAACAAACGCATCGACGGCGAAGCCTACTTGCGGCTTGGTGAAATCTACTACGACACCTTACGCAAATACGAACTCTCGCAAGCCTACTACGACAGCGCCATCAACGCATTGCCCAAAGACTACGAAGGCTATGCGGCCATCAAAGCACGCCAAAGCATTCTGGACGAGTTCGTGAAGAACCTGAACACCATTAAATGGCAAGACAGCCTGCTGGCCATGGCTGGCATGGACTCACTGGCCCTCCGTGCCCGCATCGACTCTTCGTTCCAGGCCAAAAAGGCGTTGGCCGAAAAAAGCGAAGGCAAGAAAAAGAAAAAGCGAAACCGCGTCGACATCCAGTCGAACACCAACAACATTTTCAACACGGGCGAGGAAGGACAGACCGAAGAAGCCGCCGATTGGTATTTCGGAAACCCCTCGGCCATGTCGCTGGGACAATCGGAATTTAAGCGCCTGTGGGGCGACGTTCCCCTCGAAGACAACTGGCGCAGATCGCTTCGCTCGGCCTCGGCAACACGCCCGGACGAATCGCTCACCGACACAGCCACGCCCGCTGCCACCGACCAAAAAGCCGCCACGGCAGCGGCACCCAGCGACCCGGTTGCCGCCGAGTATGCACGCGTCGACAAACAAATTCCGCGCACCGACGAACAAAAGCAAGAAGCCTACAAAAAAATCGAAGACGCCTATTTCAACCTGGGCGACATCTACTACTTCAAGCTGCTGGAAAAAGACAACGCCGTGACGTCCTACAACACATTGCTGAATCGCTTTCCCGAAACTGAATATGAACCCGAAATTCTCTACAAGCTTTACCTCATCTTCAAAGATTCCGATCCGGCAAAAGCCGAAGGATATGCCTCGCGTTTAAAAACAAAATATCCCAACTCCGACTTTGCCAAAACCCTCATCAACCCCGACTATTTGAAAGAGTCGAGCCAAACGGCAGAGAAACAAAAAGAAGTCTACAAAACCAGCTACGAACACTATCAGAACGGCGAATACCGTCTGGCACTCCAAACCCTGAACGAGGCCGCAGCCATGGGCGAAACCTCATTCACACCAAACCTGGATCTATTGAAGATCCTCATCCTGGGCAAAACCGACGACATCAACAAATATCAATACGAGCTCGGCGAGTTCATCAAGAGTCATCCCGACGATCCCCTGTCGGCCTACGCCAAAAAATTGTTGGAGGCATCCCGCACATTCCTCGAACAACAGGAGAAAGTGAAAACCATTCAATACATCCGTTCGCTGGAAGAGCCACACTATTTCGTGCTCGTGCACAAAAAGGCCGACAACCTCAGCGCCGTGGTGTCGGGCATGCTGGAGCGATTTAACGAAGCCAATTTCAAGGAGATGAAATTAAAGACGAGCAACATGGTGCTAAACGACGAATATATCCTCACCCTTGTCGACGAATTACCGCGTGTGAGCGCCGCATTGGAATACAAACAAACATTCAACGAAAAGCTTCCCACACTTACCGAGCTCAGGAACCATAAATTCCATAGCTTTGTCATTACGAAAGACAATTTCGATATTTTTTACCGAACAAAAGGTCTGGATGAATACCTCAAATTCTTTGAAAGAAACTATCCCGCAGAAATTCAATAAGATTCTGCTCACGCGAAATCCCTGGTTTAAAAAAGCTACCAAAGGCATCTGGATTCTTTTTCTCTGTGTCGTTCTCGGCTTCCCGCTCTATGTGCTCTCCGTGAGTGTGAACCTGTTCGGTTTGTTTGGCGACATGCCCAGCCTGAAGGCCATCGAAAATCCTAAAAACGATTTGTCATCCGAACTCATCTCGGCCGATGGCATTTCGCTGGGGCGCTATTTCCGCTTCAATCGCAGCCAGGTCACCTACGATCAGCTGTCGCCCGACCTGGTAAACACCTTGCTGCTCTCCGAAGACCATCGCTTCTACGATCACTCGGGGCTCGACTTCCGGGCCTACATGCGCGTGATCTTCGGCGTCGTCACCTTCAGCTCGTCGTCCAAAGGCGGCGGCAGCACCATCACACAACAGCTGGCCAAAAACCTTTTCAGCACCCGGGGCGAGGAATTGGATGGACCGTTGATGGTGGGACCGCTGCGCATCCTCATCAGCAAAACCAAAGAGTGGATCATTTCCGTGAAGCTGGAAAAGAATTTCACAAAAGAAGAGATCATCACCATGTATCTCAACACAAGCGATTTCAGCAGCAACGCCTACGGCATCAAAGTGGCTGCAGAAACCTACTTCGACAAACAACCCTCCGAGTTGAACGTGCAGGAGTCGGCCGTGCTGGTGGGCATGTTGCAGGCGCCCTCGTTCTATAACCCCAAACGCAATCCCAACAACGCGCTCACAAAACGAAACGAAGTGCTGTATAAACTCTACAGCCACGGCTACATTAAATCACAAGCCCAATACGATTCGCTGCGCAAACTTCCCATCCACCTCGACTTCGCCGTGCAAAATCAAAACGAAGGACTGGCCACCTACTTCAGAACCGTCATCCTCAACGACCTCATGAACTGGTGCAAGGAACACGGCTACGACCTGTGGGAATCGGGCCTCAAGATCCACACCACCCTCGACAGCCGCATGCAACGCTATGCCGAAGAGGCGATGGCCGAAAGCATGAAGCCCCAGCAAAAAACATTCGACACACACTGGAAGGGGAAAAATCCCTGGATCGACGAGAAGTGGAACGAGATCAAAGGCTTCCTCGACTCGCGCATCAAACAAACCGAAACCTATCGCAACCTCGTGGCACGCTATGGCGAAGGCAACGACTCCGTGAAGATCATGCTGAAACTGAAAAAGCCCATGACCATCTTCACCTGGAACGGCGAACGCGACACCCTCTTCAGCTCCATGGACTCGCTCAATTACTACAAGCGTTTCCTCCACGCGGGTTTTATGTCTATGGACGCACGCACCGGCGCCATCAAAGCATGGGTGGGTGGCATCAATCACAAATACTTTAAATACGATCACGTCCGGCAAGGCACACGTCAACCCGGTTCATCTTTCAAACCCTTTGTGTATGGCACGGCCATGGAAACCGGCTACAATCCCTGCCTCAAGTTGCAGGACGTGTCGCCCACCTTCAAAGTGCCTGGAGGAACGTGGAGTCCACCCAATGCCGAAGGCGATCGCGGAACAGGAGAGTGGATGACCATGCGCCAGGCGATGGCTAAATCAAAAAACTCCATCACCGCACAAGTACTCCAACGCGTCGGGGAAGTGAACGTCGTGAACTTTGCGCACCGCGTGGGCATAACCAGTCCGCTGGATGCTGTGCCGTCGTTGTGTCTGGGTGTAAGCGATGTGTCGCTCTATGAAATTGTAGGGGCCTATAGCACGTTCGTCAACGCGGGCATCCACACCGAACCTTTCTACATCACCCGCATCGAAGACAAGAACGGAAACGTGATCGAGAACTTTGTTCCTAAAACACAACAGGCCATCAGCGAACAAACCGCCTACAAAATGATCTACATGCTCATGGGAGGCGTGCAGGAAGAAGGCGGAACCTCGCGCGGACTGAATTTCAACCTTCGCACCGACAATGAAATTGGCGGGAAGACCGGCACCACAAACAACGCATCCGACGGATGGTATATGGGCATCACCCGCGACCTCGTGTCGGGCGCATGGGTTGGCGGCGACGAGCGAAGCATCCACTACAAACAATGGGATCTTGGTCAAGGCTCCAAAACGGCCCGCCCCATATGGGAAAAGTTCATGATCAAAGTATACGCCGACCAATCGTTGGAGTATAAGAAGGGACAGTTTCGACGACCGTCGGCCAAAATGGATATCACTTTCGACTGTAGTGCATATGAACTTCCCGACGACGATTCGGGCACAGCACAAGAAGACTGGAATCCCAACAACGAATAAAAAAGATGCTCTATGTATGACCGGCTCAAAGAAGTCGTTCAGCGATTGCCTGAATCTCCGGGCGTCTATCGTTTCTACAACGATGAAGACGTGCTCATCTATGTGGGCAAGGCAAAGAGCTTAAAGAAAAGAGTAAGCAGCTACTTCAACAAGGCCGCCGGCGTCAACCGGAAAACGCTGAAGCTGGTGTCTGAAATTGAGCGGATCGATTTCACCGTATCCAATTCGGAGTTTGATGCCCTGTTGCTGGAGAACAACTTCATCAAACAAAACCAGCCCAAGTATAACATCCTGCTGAAGGACGACAAGACCTTTCCCTACCTGGTGATTCTGAAGGAACGATTCCCACGCATCATCTACACCCGCAAGTACATTCCCAAGCAGGGCGAATACTTTGGTCCTTTCTCCAGCGTGGTGGCCATGAAAAATGTGCTAGAGCTAACGCTGAAGCTATACTCCATCCGAACCTGCAACCTGTTGCTCACCGAAGCCAACATCGCGCAGAAAAAATTCAAGGTCTGCCTGGAATATCACCTCGGCAATTGCAAAGGTCCCTGCGAAGCCTTCCAGGACGAAAAATCCTACCTGGAAGAAATTGACCAGGCGCGCAACATTCTGAAGGGCAACCTCAGCATCGTCTACCAGAACTTCACCAACAACATGAAGACGGCTGCGGCCAACATGGAGTTCGAACGGGCGCACCTATACAAAGAAAAGCTCGACACGCTGGAGCGCTTCCAATCCAAGTCGCTCGTGGTCAACCGCGACCTCACCGACATCGACGTGTGCACCATCACCAGCACAGAGTCGTATGCCTACGTGAACTACCTGCAGATCACGGAGGGCGCCATCATCTTTTCAAAAACCATCGAAGTAAAAAAGAAGCTCGACGAACCCGACGACGAAATCCTCAGCTTCTCCGTATTCGAATTCCGCGAACAGACACACAGCAAGAATAAACTCATCCTCAGCAACATCGCCGTCACCTTACTGGAAGACAAAGTAGAAAACGTTATCCCACAAATTGGCGACAAACGAAAGCTCCTGGCGTTGTCGATCAAGAACGCGCTGGAATTGAAGAAGGAGAGAGAAATATTCCGCGAAGGAAAAAAATCAAAGCAAAAAGAAGTGCTCATGATCCTTCAAAAGGACCTGCACCTTCAAAACCTTCCCCTCATCATCGAGTGCTTCGACAACTCAAACTTCCAGGGCACCACACCCGTGGCGTCGATGGTGCGTTTTGTCGATGGCAAAGCCGACAAGAAAGGCTACCGGCACTTCAACATCAAAACCGTTGAAGGCCCCAACGACTTTGCGTCGATGAAAGAAATTGTAGGTCGTCGCTACAAAAGAATTCTGGAAGAAGCCGGAAAACTGCCAAGCCTCATTGTGGTCGACGGTGGCAAAGGCCAGTTGAGCAGCGCTGTCGAAGCCCTTCAGGAACTAAACATCTACGGACAAATTCCTATCATCGGCATCGCCAAGCGACTCGAAGAAATATATTATCCCGACGACTCCCTGCCGCTGCACATCAGCAAAAAATCTCCCGGCCTTCTATTGCTCCAGCAAATCCGCGACGAGGCTCACCGCTTCGCCATCACCTTCCACCGGCAAAAACGCAGCAAGGGCGCACTCAAAACAGAAATGGAGGGACTGGAAGGCATCGGCGAAAAAACCGCCATGACGTTGCTTCAGCACTTCAAGTCGGTCAAAAAAATCAAGAATGCTTCATTCGAAGAAATCGAGAAGCTGGTGGGGAAGAAGAAAGCCGAGATCATTTTGGGTATAAAAGAAAAGGAGGTCAATTGACCTCCCTTTTCTAAAATATCAAAAAGCAAACTCTTAGAATTCCCACAGGTTGTGCTCTTTCTCCATGAGCATCATCTCTGTCCACTCGCGAGCCCAAACGCCTTCTCTGTAAGGACGTCCGTTGCCACGGTAAGTGTCGTCGATAGTCTCATCGTCAGGATTTTGCACTTTATAGATTGAGCCTTGGAACAGTCTCAGCAAAAATGCATCGGCAAAGTTTTTGTTTTGCGCCGTGTTCTGGCGGTTAAACCAAACTGCTTTGGGGATGTTGTTGCGGAACACTTTTTCCAGGTCTTTGTACTTGAACCAGCCAAGGGAGTTGTCGATACCCGTTGTTGTTTTTGCACCGGGAACGATAATTTCAAAACCTTGAATGTCGTAGTACAGTCTCGATCTTCTTCTGTCGAAAATGATGTCTTCCATCAAGTGAATGGTGCTCATGTCGCCAACAGCATACTCAAGTCCGCTACCCTGGTTGGTAGGAGCCCAGTAGTCGCTGGTGTCTTCGCTCGGGGTAATGCCCTTGCTGTCTTGCACCGCGCGGTAGTTCTTGCCGTTAAAGCTCACGATGTCGTCCGTATAGAACTCTGTGGCCGGTGCCCAGGCGGGGAAGCTTTGTGCTTGCTCCGACACGAGACGGTTCAGGAAGTCCTGCTTCGATAATTTCGTGGTCAAAGAGTCACTTGTATAAATATCTGTTATCTCGCCGGACTTAATAGCGTCAACAATGAGCTTGCTCAACTCGCCGTTCTTGGCGAAGAAGCCCTTGTTTTGCTTTTCCCGGAGATCGATATTCCTCCACACGCGCACTTTGTAGTGCTGCTCATACACGGGAATTGGATTGAGCGAATTCGGATTGTACTGTACTTCCAAATCCTGCACTTCCTGCGCAAATGCGCTGGTGAGTCCAATCGAAAACAGTGTTATAAAAATGCTCTTTTTCATTAGTTTATCGGTACGGTTATAATACCACTTGATCCTTTAACTGAAACCTTTTCTTCAGAGTCGGTAAATGTTCTGCGCGATACTTCCTTGATGTCGATGATGATGCGGTCGCCAGGTCTGGCTTGGCTGCTCCATGCACGCAAGTCAGGGTTTTCGTTGGTAGCGTTCATACGCTGCACACCGGCTGTTCCACGACCCAGGATCACTTCAGCACGTTTAATTTTGTAGCGGGCATCCTTAGGAACTTCTTCTTTGAAGTTATTTTCAGGCTCAGCCACAAAACGAAGGTTCGCGATCTGGTTAGGTTTGATACCATTTCTCAAATCTACAGGTGTGCTTCCAATGTAGGCTATGTAGCGGGGATCCGGAACGTTTTTCACGTCGAAGATCTGATCGCCGATTTTTGTGCCACCACTCGATACACCCACAGTAATTCTGCGAGCCGAAGGAATGATAACTACAGCGCCGGGCTTAGCTCCTTTACGAATCTCGGCGCTGGCACCGGAGAATGAAGGGTTGTAAGTTGTTCCCAGTGCAGGAACTTCAATGTTAACCGTGTTACCACAGTTCATGTAAAGCGTAGGCGCGTTACCGGTCGTTACCTTGATGATAGGCTGAGCCACCAGGTAAGTAACGTCCTTCTCGTAGGGCTTGCCATCGATCATGATCTTGGCTTTGAACGACTGCTTGGAGTATCCGTCTTTGTCGTAGTTTCCACCTTTCGCTGTAAACTTAACTTTACCCATCTTGATACCACCTTCGTCTGCAATCTGCAGTTTAGCACCGTTGTAGTACATCTCAGGCGTGAGGCCCGAAGCCGAAGCCGTGATAAACATGTCGGCCTCATAGGTTGCACCGGCAGCCACCACGGAAGATACCGGGCGAACCATAGGCACAATCTGGTCGAATTTCACAATTTCAGCACCAGCCTTTTCTGCCAGAATGTTCAATGCGCGGCTTTCGTAGGCCAGCACTTCAGTTTGAATCTGGGTTACGGATGCATACGCCGCTACGGGAGGTGTGTTCTCAAACGTAAAGGTCAAGAAGTCCTTGTTCGCGTGCTTGTTGTTGTCTTTGAAAGCATCGAGTTGGCTCGGAGGCTTGGCCAGGGTTTCGAATTTGTCGCCGGTAAGCGACTCAAGCGACTTGCGATATTCTTCAAGTCTCTTCACGAATTCTGTTCCGGTACCACCGTCTTTATCGATCATCATCGTGGCCACGGCAGAGCTGTGATTGTTGATGAATTTTTCGTCGATCTTTTGAGATTCTGCTTTATCAAGCATCTTCTTCTTCACTTCGTTGATATAGGTCACCGTGTTCTGTGCGAGCTCGCGCACTTTCTTGGCGTTATCAACAGCTTGCTTAACAGCGGCATCATCGCTCTTTCCGCCGTCCGAAACAATTTTACCAAGCTGATCGGAGTTCTTTTGGGTTGCATCCAGTATCACACCGTCAAGCGTATTATTGATGATGGCAAACTTCTCGAGTACCGCGTTACTTACTTGCAGCGCGAGCAACGCCGTAAGCACGAGGTACATCATGCCAATCATCTTCTGACGCGGGGTCTCTTTTCCACCTGCCATGATTACTTTATTTTTAAGTTAAACGTTAAAAATCCAATTTCATTATGCTGCATTCTGTCCGCCGCCTTTCATCGCGGTGAGCATGCTGCCGTAAACCTTGTTCAACGAAGTCAGGTTGTCGGTGAGCTTGCCAAGTTCGGATGTGAACTTCGCAGTGTTGTCGCCCACTTTCGACAGTCCGGTCATTGCGCCGGTCAGGCTTTCGTAGAACTTGTTCATGTTTTTAACGTGGCTATCGGCGTCTTTCAATTCCATTTCATAAACAGAATTAAGGGCAGCCAGATTCTTGGTCACTTTCTGAACTTGTGAGTGATATTCACCCGCATCTTTCGATGCTTCAGACATGCTCGACACAGCCTTGATAGCCGTATCGTATGACTTGTTCATTTCCAAAAGTTGTGTAGAAGCTTTTTTCACGTTGGTAGCGTAGTCGTTAGTGGCTACGGCCGCATCGGAAAGGTTCGACATTTTCTTGGCAGAGTCTGCCAGGTTTGTCAGGCCTTTGCCCAGGCTATCCAACAGTTCGGGGCCGATTTTAGCTTTTTCAAGCGATACGTCCAGTTGTTGTGTCAACGATGCTCCGGCAGGCTTGTTCGAGATACGCGTGGGGGCTGCAGGGGCTTCATAGTCTTCGCCAAGTTCGGGATACACTTTCGACCAATCGGGCTCTTGATGAGGCGGCTCAAAAGCACTTAAGAAGAAGATGATCGCTTCTGTGGTCAACCCGATAAACAGCATTTGGTCAGCACCTTCGTAGTGGAGAATTTTAAATAACGCACCAATAATTACGACTGCCGCACCAATACCGTAGACTTTTGGCATTATAGTTTTGTAGAGAAGTTCAACAAATCCGCCTTTTTTCTTGCTCATTGTAGTAATGGTTTAAGTTTTGCCTTTTGATATTTTAAAAGATAATGAAAAAATAGAGTTTGCTCGTGGACTAGAATTCCTGACCGGACGAACGACCCAGGTGCGTCATAGCGCAACGGAAGCCGATATATGCCCGGGTAGAATCTTTAAATTCGTAGGTACGTGTTCCTGTTTCCAAGTAGTATGCAACGTCCTTCCATGAACCACCGCGAACTACTTTCTTCGGAGGAACACGTGGGTTGTATTTGGCACTTTCGGGATTTGTTCTAGGATCGATGTACTGCGGGTTCAAGTCCCACACGGTGGGCACCGAAGCCGGGTTGAAGTCGTCGAGGCACCATTCGCTCACGTTGCCCGACATGTCATAAAGACCATAGTCGTTGGGGAAGTAAGACTGCACCGGCGAAGAGTACGCAAAGCCGTCGTCATAGAAGTTACCACGACCAGGTTTGAAGTTGGCCAACATACATCCTTTCGAGTTCCGGATGTAAGGGTTACCCCAGGGATACTTTGCCATGTCGCGACCGCCGCGGGCTGCATATTCCCATTCTGCTTCTGAGGGCAGACGGAACGCCGGCATCGGGAAGTCACCCACGCTCTTGCGGTAGTCGTTCAGGTAGGCGGTTCTCCATTGTCCGAAGAACACAGCCGCATCCCAGTTCACACCCACCACAGGGTAGTCGTCATAGCCGGGGTGCCAGTAGTAGTAGTCCTGAATAGGATCGCCCATGTGGTGTGCGAAATCGCGAACCCATGCTGCGGTGTCAGGATAATACTTCTGACGGAACGTCTCAGCATCCACAGTCTCAAAACCTTCGATGCTGCCGTTGTCGACGAGGAAAAAATTCGTGAATTGACGGTACTCGTTGTTTGTGATTTCTGTATCGTCCATGAAGAACGAACCGATCGTTACCTGCTTGTTGAAGTTGATCTGCGTAGATGCAGGGTCTTCATCCGCTTGCCCCATGTGGAATGTACCAGCGGGAATGGGCACCATTCCATAGGGGATGGTCATCACCCAGCCTTCACGCCCGGATACACCAACGAGTTCACCCTGGTCGCCACCTTTTTTGCCGCCAAGGCCAAGTAATCCACACGCACTAGCAATAGCGCCTGCGAATACTAAAACTACTTTAGAAACAACCGATTTATTCATACTTCTGCTCAGTTTGTCTACGCTTAAATTTTAAGGCTCGAAAGTTAACTTTTATTCACTTGACTTTTTTGAGAAACTATTTACAAATTCCACAAATTCTTAAAAATACCAAAATCAAATGTCGGCTAGTGCCTATAGCGAGGGGTCCGAACGACTTTTTTGCCGCTACCCGGATTCACTGGAAGGTCATAACTCAACATAAATTCAAATGAAAAACTTTCTTTGGCGGCACGATCCTTCACAATGAAGTCGATCGCCGTGCCCATTTTCAACGACTTGTCCTTAAGAAGGGAATAGCCCAACAGCAAGCTGGCGGCCTCTGCTTGTCTAAACGCCAGGCCTCCCCACATCGTATCTTTGATGTAGGCGATACCCGCCAGGTCTACTTGTGTCTTGTTCAAATCGGTGCGCACCGCTGTGGTAAATTGCACCTTCAGGTCGAAGCTCACTTCATAGAAGTAGCCACCGGTGAAGTTGATGTGATTCACCAACGCACCGCGCACACTGTCAAGACCGAAGTTGAAGTTGGAACGGAGCAAGTGGTTGAAACCCATGCCGAGATAATACTTCTCAGCCCTGTAAAAAACACCCAACCCTAAGTCGGGCTTTATCTGCGACTCCTTGCCTTCGATGATCAGGGGATCATTCTCTTGCACGAAGCGATAGTGTTTGCCATTGATGGTTTGTGAGTAGACACCGGCTTTAATACCGAAGCTTAGTTTGGTGTCTTTGATGCCGAGATGATAGGCGTATGATACTTGTGCTTCGAGGTTGTTCTGCGGACCCAGGTTATCGTTGATGATGTAGGCACCGGCGCCGCTTCTGAGTTTGTTGATGGGCGTGTTGAAGGTCACCATCTGTGTGGTAGGAGCACCACCGTCTCCGAAGCTTGACTGATATCCTAGCCATTGACTCCGGTGAATGGCCGAGAAACGGGTAACACCGTCAACCCCCGCGAACGCTGGTGTCATGTACAAGTTATTGAACATGTATTGCGTGAATAGGGGGTCTTGCTGAGCAAAAGCACCTGCTCCTAGAAGCAGCAGCGAGAGGGTATAAAAAGTCCTTTTCAGCATTAAGTTTAAAAAGTAGAAGCTAAAGTAAACGCTTTTTTACGACACTTTCAACTAATGTAATTAAAGTGTAATAAAAAATGTGACTTAGTAAAATTCAAAGGATGAAGTAGTTATTTGATGCCGTTCGCCTTCTTAATATAGAGTTCGAGGGCTCCGGTCATAGACGGAGCGTTGGGCAGCGGAGCTTCAATATCGAGGATCAAACCGGCGTCGCGAACGGCCTTGGCGGTGGTTGGACCGAACACGGCAATGCGCGTGTTGTTCTGCTTAAACTCCGGGAAGTTCACGAACAACGAGTTGATGCCCGAAGGGCTGAAGAAGGCCAGAATGTCGTAGAAAACCTCTTTCAGGTCCGACAGATCGGCGGCAACGGTATGGTATATGATCGCTTCCGTGTAGTGGTATCCGCCGTCTTTCAAAAAATCGGGAATGTCATTCTTGCGGATGTCCGAACAGGGGAAGAGATACTTTTCGTTCTTGTGTTTTTTCAGGATCTCCAAAAGATCTTGTGCCGTTTTCAGGCCCGTAAAGATCTTGCGCTTACGGATCACGATATACTTTTGGAGGTAGTTCGAGGTTTGCTCGGAGATGCAGAAGTATTTCATCTCGGGCGGCATTTCAACTTTCAGTTCCTGGCAGATGTGGAAGAAATGATCCACAGCGTTGCGGCTGGTAAAGATGATGGCCGTGTGATTGAGGATATCAATCTTCTGTTTACGGAATTCTTTCACCGGCACAGGCTCCACCTGTATGAAGGGCCTGAAGTCGATCTTCAGGTTAAACTTTTCAGCAAGTTTCAGATAGGGCGAATTAGCATCTGCTGGGAATTCTTGGGTTACCAGGATACTCTTCACTTTGCGCATCCTGTCAGTAGCAATTTCACTCATCACTAAACGAATTCGGGCTAATTATAAAGAACCTTAATTGTGATCAGAAAGGGTATCAATTCCGTCGCACAAATGTACGAAAATAAATGGAACATTGAGTGACCCATGTGTCGCTGCAATTTTAAAATGATGAGCAGGGTCCATCCGGCCAGCAACCACGACATCACACTCAGCAAAAAAACATAGAAGCCTTCGCGTTGTCCGTGCGTCACAAAATACAGAAACAAAATGATGGTGAGAATTCCGAAAACGCCGAGCAGCAAACGCACCCAATTGAAGAAATGTATGCCCGCAATTTCCCGCATGCCAAACACGAACGAGAGCCCGTAAACCAGCACGATCTTCATAAAAAACAACGTCAGCACGATAAAACTCAGTTCAAGCCACTGGCGCATAGCCTCCCAGAAGGTGTCGGCCTGAAACGCCAGCGCCGCCGAATAGTGCGCCGGCAAAAAATGAAAAA
This sequence comes from Chryseolinea lacunae, assembly GCF_016735595.1. GTDB lineage: Bacteria > Bacteroidota > Bacteroidia > Cytophagales > Cyclobacteriaceae > Chryseolinea > Chryseolinea lacunae. The sequence continues at coordinate 48,723 of NZ_JAERRB010000004.1, read as the reverse complement.
TGATCACCAGATAGTAGCCCAGCATCAAACTGCTGTAGGCATAAAACAGAATGTTAATGCTGCTGGTGATGCGCGAATAGACCTGACTTTCTTCGCCTTCACGCATGGAAAATATTTTCGTAATAGAAAAATAATCGGAGGTCAGTTTGGGGTTAAGCTTGATAATGATCACCAGCATGGTCAGCAAAATGAGCATCCCCACAATCGCAAAGTCGCGAAAGGAAGAAAATTTCAATGGTGAAACATCGGTCGACGATGCGGGCGACACGGTTTCCAGCGTTGTCTGCAATCCTCCCTCCTTGATCTTTGCCTGGTGCACGCCCACCTGCAAAACCGGTGTGCGGAAAATTTTTCGCAGGCTATCAATTTTCAGATACAGCCCTGTGCTGTGTTGTGCCGCCAGCTGGCCGTTCACAAACAGCGAAAAAGGTTCGGTGCTGTTCACGTGCAACACCACACCGGGAAACTTGGCCGCCTCAATCCAGAAGTAGACCGTGCTCACGTCTGATTTTTTGTTGAAGGGCTCAAAGGCATCGCCCTGGTTCACCTGCCATTCGGCGTGCAGGTCTTTCAGCACGGTATAGTCCTGGCCCAACACGCGCGGAATGCCCACTCCACAGAGCAGCACGATCAGCAAAAAATGGATGGTTGGCTTCATATAATTTTCAAAAGTATCAGAATCTCGTCTTATATCCGAAATGCAAGTAGTTTTGTAGCTCATTATGGCCGGTATTTACCTTCATATCCCGTTCTGCAAACAGGCGTGTCACTACTGCGACTTTCATTTTTCGACCAACCTCGATAACAGGGCGTCTATCGTGGCGGCCATAACGGAAGAGTTGGTGTTGCAGCGCGACTACCTTCAGGGCGAGCGCGTCAATACCGTCTATTTTGGTGGCGGCACTCCCTCCCTTCTCTCGGAAGCGGAATTGAACGGCATGCTGGACACGCTTTACAAGACCTTTCCCGTCAACACCGGCGCCGAATTCACCCTCGAAGCAAATCCCGACGACCTCACAAAAGACAAACTGGCATCGCTCCGCCGGTCGGGCATCAACCGGCTCAGCATCGGCATCCAGTCGTTCGACGATGCCGTGTTGAAATTTCTGAACCGCGCCCACAATGCCACTCTGGCTTCACAATGTGTCGTGGATGCCTACGACGCAGGCTTTGAAAACATCAGCATCGACCTCATCTATGCCATTCCCGACCAGACGGAGGCCGTGTGGGAAGAAAATATTCAGAAGGCGCTGAACCTGAACCCCCAGCACATTTCGTCCTACTCGCTCACCATTGAGCAGAAGACGGCCTTTGGGCGCTGGGCTGCCGCCGGAAAACTTCGTCCTGTAGACGACGACCTGGCCGGCCAGCAGTTGCAGGTGCTTGTGGGGCGCCTGGAGGGTGCTGGGTTCGATCAATATGAAGTGTCCAACTTTGCATTGCCCGGCTTCCAGTCGCGCCACAACAGCAGCTATTGGAAATCTGAGGCCTATCTGGGTGTGGGGCCAAGCGCCCATTCCTACAATGGCGCACACCGGCAATTCAACATCAGCAACAATTCTCTTTACCTGAAAGCCCTGCAGGCGAAAACGATTCCCGCCACGCGCGAGGAGCTCACACGCGAAGACCAGATCAACGACTACCTGCTCACCACCCTGCGCACCGCCTGGGGAGCAGACCTCACGCACATCTTCAACACATGGCACTACGATGTGCCCACAACACACGGCCCCTATCTCAACGACTTGCTCCGCAGCCAGTATGCATCGCTCGACAACAACATTTTGCGCCTCACCAGGCGCGGCAAGCTGCTGGCCGACAAGATTGCGTCCGATCTATTTTTGCTAACGCCCTGACTACCCTATGGCGGGTTGAATATCTTTTGTAATTTTCGATACCCAATTCATTCGAAATAATTTGCGCGCCGTGAAATCGACCGAAGAAAAGAAAGTGTACATGCTCCTGAAGTCCGTTATCTTCCACTATCACGGTCTGGACGAACAGGAAAAACAGGACCTCGAACGAACGGCCAACGAGCTGGATGCGCACGCCGAATATCAATGGGCCCTCGAATTTGTGTCGCAAGACCACATCACTTCCTTCGAACGCGCACGCCACTACCTGAACGACATCATTGCCGACTATACCAAGGAAAAACGCATCGAACTCATCAACATGGTGTGGCAGGCCAACAACCTGAAGGGCTACGTAACAGAAATGGAAGCAACGGCCATGCTGAAGCTGGCCAAAGACTGGAACGTGCAACGCGAACTGATAGACCTCGTGTTGAAATAATACACCGGAGACAAAAATCCGGTCACAAAAAAAGCCCCGACATGTCGGGGCTTTTTTTAGTTAAAGGTTTTATGCTGCTTATCCATTCATGGATACAAGAAACTCGTCGTTGTTGCGGGTGCCCTTCATTCTGCTCTGGAGGAATTCCATAGCTTCCACAGAGTTCATGTCGGCCATGAACTTGCGCAAGATCCAAACGCGCTGGAGCTCTTCTTCTCTCAGCAACAAATCTTCGCGGCGTGTTCCCGATGCCGGCACGTCGATGGCGGGATATACTCTGCGGTTCGCCAGCTTGCGATCGAGCTGGAGTTCCATGTTGCCCGTTCCTTTGAATTCTTCAAAGATCACTTCGTCCATTTTAGAACCGGTGTCAATAAGGGCTGTGGCAATAATGGTGAGCGAACCTCCATTTTCAATTTTGCGGGCCGCACCAAAGAAGCGTTTCGGTTTGTGCAATGCGTTGGCATCCACACCACCCGAAAGAATCTTACCCGACGAGGGCACCACGGTGTTGTAGGCACGGGCCAGACGCGTGAGCGAGTCGAGCAAAATCACCACGTCGTGACCACACTCCACCATGCGCTTGGCTTTTTCGAGCACTATGCTGGCCACCTTCACGTGGCGTTCAGCTTGTTCGTCGAACGTAGAGGCAACCACTTCAGCTTTCACGCTGCGGGCCATGTCGGTAACTTCTTCAGGACGCTCGTCAATGAGCAACACGATGAGGTATACTTCGGGATGGTTTTCCGCGATAGCGTTGGCAATATTTTTCAGGAGCACCGTTTTACCGGTTTTGGGCTGCGCCACAATCATGCCGCGTTGTCCTTTGCCTATGGGCGAGAACAAGTCGAGCACGCGGGTCGACATGTTGTCGGGCGTGGTGCTGAGTCTTAGTTTTTCGTTGGGGAACAGTGGCGTCAGGTATTCGAAAGCCACACGGTCGCGAATTTCTTCGGTGGTTTTTCCGTTCACCGATTCCACTTTCAACAAGGCAAAATATTTCTCGCCTTCTTTCGGAGGACGGATGGAGCCCTTCACGGTGTCGCCGGTTTTCAAACCAAACAGTTTGATCTGCGAGGGCGATACATAAATGTCGTCAGGGCTGGCCAGGTAGTTGTAGTCAGACGAACGGAGGAAGCCGTAGCCGTCTTGCATAATTTCGAGCACACCTTCGTTGGCAATGGCGCCGTCGAATTCGCGAATGGCGGTGCGGTATTGAATCACCGGGCGATCTTCGCGCACTTCGGCACGGCCGGCGCGGATCAGGTCTTCCTGTGTGTTGATCTCCGGTTCGTTGTCGAGGTTTTCTTCGGTGAACGTTTGAGGTGTGTTGCTATCGAAGTTGATGTTTATAGAATCCAGAATTTCGTCGGAAGAAAAGTCGGATGATTCGGCGGCGGCCTTCGGAGCGGGCGGAGCCGGTGTGGGTGCTACATTTTCGCGACGGCGGGGGCGCATTTTGCGTTCGGGTTCCGCTTCTGCGGGGGCTGACGCGGCAGGGGCTGCTGAAACTTTCTTGGCGGGTGCGGCGGCTTCTCCGGCCACGGCTTGCTGATCGAGAATTTTGTAGATGAGATCTTGTTTGGAAAGCTTCTTTGCGTTCTTCACACCCATTCCCTCTGCAATATCTTTCAGTTCCGAAAGAAGCCTGACATTCAGGTCGTCAATAGTATACATGGTGATTTAAAAATGAAGGTTGTTAGAAAAAATTTGTTGAATTGATTGTTGTAGTCAGCCAAACTGAAATTGGGATCATGAAAACAACTAACTAAGGAACTTAAGGTTGAGTAAAATAAAGTCCGGATTTTTATTCAGAAGGCTTGAGATGAAGCCGTATGACGATGCAAGTATAGGCGAATTTTGCCTATTATCAAATTGAGAAAAATATTTTATTCGTCACAAAAGTCCCCGGCCTTCCAAAAAAACTAATTTTGAGTCCTTAAAAAAACAAACTCCATGCTACAGGCAGTTGTCATCCGCGAACACACCGAAAAAATTCTGGAAGGTCTCCGCAAAAGAAACCTGAAAGACGCCGACGTCCTCATCCGCGAAATTCTTAACAACGACCAGCTGCGCCGCGACACGCAAGGCATCCTGGACGACCTGAAAGCAAAGTCGAACGCCGACTCCAAGAAGATCGGCGAACTCATGAAATCCGGACAAGCCAACGAAGCCACCGCGCTGCGCGCCGCTGTGGCCACCGCCAAAGACAAGATCAAGAGCCTCGAAGCTGAACTCGACGGCTACGAAAAAAACCAAACGGAATTGCTCTACAAAATTCCGAACGTCCCCAACGAAAAGGTGCCCGCTGGCAAAAGCGCCGAAGACAACATCACCGTCTATGAGCACGGCACCGTTCCCTCGCTTGGCGAAGGTGCACTGCCGCATTGGGACCTCATCAAAAAATACGACATCATCGACTTCGACCTGGGCAATAAAATAGCCGGCGCAGGTTTCCCGGTCTATAAAGGGAAGGGCGCCAAATTGCAACGCGCGCTCATCAACTTTTTCCTCGACGAAGCCGACAAACAAAACTACAAAGAGGTGCAGCCACCCATTGTGGTGAACGAAGCCTCGGGCTATGGCACCGGCCAGCTTCCCGACAAGGAAGGACAGATGTATTTCATTAACGAAGAAGGCCTCTATCTCATTCCCACAGCCGAAGTGCCCATCACCAATTTGTATCGCGATGTGATTGTGGCCGAAGAAGAATTGCCGGTGAAAAACGTGGGCTACACACCGTGCTTCCGCCGCGAGGCCGGCAGCTGGGGCGCACACGTGCGCGGCCTCAACCGCCTCCACCAATTCGACAAAGTTGAAATTGTGCAGATCGCCAAAGCCGAAGATTCCGAAGCCATCCTCGACGAAATGTGTGCACACGTGCAAGGCCTTCTCGAAAAACTGGAACTCCCCTATCGCAAGCTGTTGCTCTGCGGGGGCGACATGGGCTTCAGTTCCGCAATCACCTACGACATGGAAGTGTATGCAGCCGGACAGCAACGGTGGCTGGAAGTGAGCTCTGTCAGCAACTTCGAAACCTTTCAGGCCAACCGCCTCAAGCTGCGCTACAAAACAAAAGATGGCAAAACGCAATTGCTGCACACGCTCAACGGCAGCGCCCTGGCCTTGCCGCGCATTGTAGCGTCTATTCTCGAAAACAACCAGACTCCCGACGGCATTCGCATACCCAAAGCGTTGGTGCCCTACACGAAGTTTGAATTCATTAACTGACCCACACCCAATCACCACACCTCTCATTCGCCGAGCGCATGATCGATCGCAGTCAAAGCAGCATTCTACAGGTATCGGTGCACATCGTGGGCAACCGCGGTGCGCAGGAATTGTTGAAACTTTCGGAAGAGCCACTCGATGTGGACGACGAAAAAATCCAAAGCCTTTTGCTCACCTACTTCCTGTCGAACTTCACCACACCGGAGTATCACAACTTCACGTTTTCGAATGAAGACTTCACGCTGAACCCGTTGTTTCAATTCGCCCGCGACGTGTTTCACGAAGGCGAGTCGTTTCATGAAAACTCCGTGAACATCGCCAAGCATTTATATGAAGCCACCCAACACCCCAACATCAAGTCGGGCGACTTGTATGTGGCGCGCTTGTCGGGCGTGGTCATCGACAACCAGGTGGTGGATGCGCTGGGTATTTTCAAATCAGAGAACAAGGAATCGTATCTTAAACTAAGAACCCTTCCGGGCGACTTCTATATCAATGCCGACGAAGGTGTGAACATCCGGAAACTCGACAAGGGCTGTCTCATCCTGAACCAGGAAGAAGAAGGCGGCTACAAAATTCTCATCGTCGACAACGCCAACAAATCAGACGCGCAATTCTGGAAACACGATTTCCTGAACGTGAAACCGTGGTCAGACGCGTTTCATCACACACACAACTTCATGAACCTGACGCGCCAGTATGTAGGCGACCAGCTCGACGAAGAATTCAGCGTTTCAAAAGCCGACAAGATCGACCTGCTGAACAAGTCCATCAACTTTTTCAAATCAAAAGAGCAGTTCAACCAGAGCGAGTTCGAGGTGGAAGTGCTGGGCGATGCCGACGTGATTGAGTCGTTTCGGAAATATGAGCGCACGTTCATGACCGACAACGAGATTGTAGACAACTTCGAAATTTCGGCCCAGGCCGTGAAGCGTCAGGCCCGCGTGTTCAAGACCGTGCTGAAGCTCGACAAGAATTTTCACATCTACATTCACGGCAATCGCGAGCTCATCGAGAAAGGCTACGACGAAGTGATGCGCAAACACTACTACAAAATTTATTTTGACGAGGAGAGTTGAGTCTTTTTTTATCAACAGGGCCTTGCTAACTTTAGTAACCTCAAAAAAAGACAACTATGGAACCTCAGACCTTCGGCCAAAAAGTTAAGCGCACCTCCAAAAAAGTTCTCCGCATCATCATCATAGCCGTTGTGATTGTCGGCGTTTCACTCTTCAGCTTCTACTACTGGGGCGTGTATGACGACGGCGTGATGGCCGGAAAAATTTTACGCATCAGCAAAAAAGGCGTGGCCTTCAAAACCTTCGAAGGTAAGATCAACCTCGAAACCTTCGGTGCCATGAAAGGCACAAGCCCCATCGCAGAAGCATTCGATTTCTCGGTCGAAAAAAGTGACGAAGCGCTCATAAAAGAACTTGAAGAAGTGGCCCTCAGCGGCGAGCGCGTCAACCTCTACTACATCACGCGCTATGCAAAATTCCCATGGCGTGGCGACACCCGGTATTTCGCGACACGAATCGAGCGGCTGGAAAAGTAAATTCACTACCCCTTTAAGAACAACGCAGCCTTTCATTCACAAAATTCTGGCGGCTGCTTCGTTTCAACAGTAGTCCAATAAAAAAAGCTATCCCTTTTCAGAGATAGCTTTTGTTTTTTATGACTTGTTTGAGTGCCTTAGGCTGTAGCAGCCGAAGACTCTTCAAATTTCTGGGAGATTCTCAGGGTCACGGTCTTCTTGGCTTTGTAGCCGCAATAGCCGCACTGGAAGTGTTTCAGCAATTGGCCTTCTTCGCCTACCGAAGGGGCTTTCAGAATTTCTTCGCGAACCACCTTAAAGGTTTGGTAGTTGCACTCAGGGCACTGCAGCGCGTGCAGGTGACCCGAATAGCGCTCGATTTTCACATAGCCGGTTTCTTCATCTTTCCACACGTCGTAGTCAACGGAGAATACATTTTCTTCCGCTTGCATACCTTCGTCGAGGTAGGCATCTTCTTCTTCTTCGCCGAGCAGCTTCATGGCTTTGCCGGTTTTGGGAGAAACCCGTGGCTTATAACGCAGAGCCTTCAATCTCTTCTCAATGAAGAAAGGATAGTAGAACTTGAGCATGTTTTGAATGATCAAGGCCACGATCATACCCATCGCGAAGGTTGTGAATCCTCTTACGAAAATCCACAAGGGCGACAATTCACCAACGTTGGCATTGGCGTAAAAGCAGCATCCAATGATCAGGACAATGGCAGCAATCCAAAGCGTTCTGATTTCGCTTTTGTTGATGTAATCGTACTTCACTTTTGCATCGCTCATGGTAGCCAGTCGGATCACGTGATAAAGCACGATTAAGATTGAAATTGCCCACGCTACATATGCAATGTTTTTAGCCATTGCATTCCACGCGTCAAACTGCTGTGTAACTATTTCATTCATAGATAGCGGATTGGTTATTAGTATTCTTAATAGCAAATATAAAATCCTCTTTTTATTAAACCTAACAACATCATGTAGTTAATGTCGTTAAAACGCCTCTTTAAACCCTTGGAATGTTAGATTTTTCCTAAAAACCCCCTGATAATGGAGGCTGTTTCGTCGGGTTTCTCAAACATGCCCATGTGCGCCACATCTTGAAGAACATGATATTCAGCTTGTTGACTGAATTTGGATTGCGCCAGAACCGTGTCGGCCGGCACGCCCTGATCTTTTGCACCCGCAATGAAGAGCGTAGGGTTTTTGAAATTTTTCAACGTTTTGATTTGCTCCGGTCTGTCGCGCATGGCAAGCGTATAGCCTTTCACGGCCTCAGAACCCGACTCGCTGGCAATCTGCCGCACTTTGGCAATGGCAGCGTGGCTGGGCTGCACAAACAACGGCGGAATGAAATTAGACGTGAACGCCAACGCGCCGTGCTGATCCACAAAGTCGATCACCTTGGTGCGCGACGCCTTTTTCTCTTCCGAATCGGCATAGGCGGTGGAATGAAAAAGGCCAAGACCGCTAAAGCGCACCGGATTTTTTTCGACCATGGCCAACGCCACATAGCCACCCAGCGAATGGCCGATCACCACGCACTGGTGGATTTCTTTTTCAGCACAAAAATTCAGGAGTTCAACAGCCACATCGGCAATGGAAAAACCCGCTGGCAACAAGGCACTCTTGCCAAGCCCGGGCAGATCGGGGGTGATCACCCGGCAACTCTCGGCCAACCGCGGTGCAAAGTCATCCCAAACTTCCTGGTGCATCGGAAAGCCGTGCAACAACACAACGGGTTTGCCCTGGCCGCGTTCCTTAAAAAAAAGTTTGCCCATAGTCTGGTTAAGCGTGTTCCAACATGCCGATCACGGCCTTTTCGATGCCTTCCGGATCAAAGCCACATTCGTGGTGCAATTCATATTGTTCTCCATGTTCAACAATGCGATCGGGAATGCCCAGGCGTTTCACTTCGGCGCTATAAAGATTATCGGCCATGAATTCGAGAACCGCGCTGCCAAATCCTCCCTGAACACAGCCATCTTCTATGGTGATTACCTTGCGGTAGGTCGAAAAAATTTCATGAAGCATTGCTTCGTCCAACGGCTTCACAAAGCGCATGTCGTAGTGTGCCACGTCTATGTTTTGTTTTGCCAGGCGTTCGCACACTTCCACGGCATAGTTGCCAATGTGGCCAATGGTGAGAATGGCCAGCTCGTTGCCACTGCGAATTTTGCGGCCCGTGCCAATTTTGATTTCTTCCATCGGTGTTCTCCATTCCGGCATCACACCTTGGCCGCGGGGATAGCGAATAGAAAATGCCTGCGCCTCGCGGGGCAATTGGGCGGTGAACATGAGGTTGCGCAATTCGGCTTCGTTCATGGGCGCCGCCACCACCATGTTGGGCAGGCAGCGGAAGAAAGCCAGGTCGTAGGCACCGTGGTGTGTGGGGCCATCGGCTCCCGAAAATCCGGCGCGGTCCAGGAAGAAGTTCACGGGCAGATTTTGAATACACACGTCGTGTATCACCTGATCGTAGGCGCGTTGCATAAACGTGCTGTAGATGTTGCAGAACGGAATAAGTCCCTGTGTGGCCAAACCGGCTGAGAACGTCACGGCGTGTTGTTCGGCAATGCCCACATCAAACGCGCGCTCGGGCATCTCCTTCATCATAATGTTGAGCGAAGAACCGGAGGGCATGGCGGGCGTGATGCCCATAATTTTATTGTTGGCTTTCGCCAGTTCCACAATGGTGTGACCAAACACGTCCTGGTATTTTGGTGCCTGCGGGACGTTATAAACTTTCTTGTAGATCTCGCCGGTGATCTTGTCGAATGTGCCAGGCGCATGCCACGTGGTGGCGTTGCCTTTTTCGGCGGGCGCATAGCCTTTTCCTTTCGTGGTGATGCAGTGCAGAATCTTGGGACCTTTAATGTTCTTCAGGTCGTTCAGCACCGACACCAGGTGGTTCACGTCGTGGCCGTCTACCGGACCAAAGTAGCGCAGGTTCAACGACTCAAAGAGGTTGCTCTGGCTGAGCAATGTTGCCTTGATGCCATTCTCTACTTTCGAAACAATTTCCTGAGCACTTTTTCCAAACATGGAAAGTTTGCCCAGCATGTTCCACACTTCGTCTTTGAATTTATTATAGGTCTTGCTGGTGGTGATGTCGGTGAGATAATCCTTCAACGCGCCCACGTTGGGGTCGATGGCCATGCAGTTGTCGTTGAGGATGATGAGGATGTTGGTGTCCGACACGCCGGCGTGGTTAAGACCTTCGAAGGCCATGCCGCCGGTGAGTGCGCCGTCGCCAATCACGGCCACGTGTTGTTTGTCTTCAATGTTCAGATACTTCGAAGCTGCAGCCATGCCGAGGGCCGCCGAGATGGACGTAGACGAGTGGCCTACGCCAAACGTGTCGTATTCGCTTTCCTTGCGTTTGGGAAAGCCCGACAGTCCTTTGTACATGCGGTTGGAATGAAACTGGTCGCGGCGGCCGGTCAGAATCTTGTGGCCGTAGGCCTGGTGCCCTACATCCCAGATCAGCTGATCCGACGGTGTGTTCAGTACATAGTGTAGGGCCACGGTGAGTTCCACCACCCCCAAACTGGCTCCAAAATGACCTCCATAAACCGACACGTTGTCGATGATGAAATGGCGTAGTTCGTCGCAGAGCTGCACCAACTGGGCCTGATCCAGTTTTTTGATATCCTCCGGGCTTTCAATGCCCGCCAGGATTTTTCCAGGGGTAATCAGCATAGTAGTAGGTTAATGAACCCTTAACATGGTTTCCAAGCTAAGTGTTCTACCGAGCTTTTCAACGCCAAACAGGCGACAAAGTTAGTTATTTCCACCATGTCCGCATTTATTGGCGGATTATAAATAAATTTGTAGCGCTTTATGACAACGCAGGAAAATTTTGAGGTAAAACTCCCGCTTTTTGAAGGTCCTTTCGACCTTTTGCTGTTTTTTATCGAACGCGACGAGCTGGATATCTACGATATTCCCATCGCCAAAATCACCAACGATTTCCTGGACTATATCCGTCAAATGGAGCAGCTCAACATTGAGGTGGCCAGTGAATTTATCCTCGTGGCGGCCACGCTCATGCGCATCAAATCAAAGATGCTGTTGCCCCGCCCTCAGCTCGACGAACAAGGCAACGAAATCGATCCGCGCGAAGAGCTGGTGAAGCACTTGCTGGAATACAAAAAGTACAAGTCCGTCATCGACAACTTCCACAAAATGGAAGAAACCGAGTTGATGAAGGAGAAGCGCGGAAACCTCATGAAAGAACTGAAAACGCTGGCCGAAAGCACCAACGTTGAGTCAGAGTTGCAAGACGTGACCGTGTTCAAGCTCATGACCATTTTCGAAAGAGTGCTGAAGCGCTTCGAAGCCGACAAGAACAAACCCGTTCACCAGGTCATCCAATATCCCTACACCGTAGAGGACCAAAAGAAATTTATCGTCGACGAATTGTCGCGTCGTCCGCGCATTGCGTTCACCGAAATTCTGGAACAATTTCCCACGCGCATCGGGCTCATCTTTAACTTCCTCGCCATTCTCGAAATGTTGGCGGTGCAGGTGCTCAGCATTCAGATCGGCGAAGGCTACAGCAACTTCTGGATCACAAAAGCAGAATCGGCAGAAACTGTTTTGTAACACATCCGCTCACAGACGCACAAAGGCCTCCAATGGACCTTCGTGTCTTCTCAAAAAATCACGCATACAAATCGTTGCGATCGGCTTTCGCTACTTCGATAAAGAATTCAGCCACTTTCTCTGTGGCCGCTTTAAAATAGCTTGCTCCCTTTTCTGCCGTTGCCTGCCGCGGATCGCCAACACCCGTGTCGTTGGTCACTTGCAGCCACTTGCGTTCGGCCCACGCCCATCCTTCGCGCATAGCCGAGATCCGGAATTTTTTTGCAGCGCCATCGCCGGCTTCCGATAGCGGGCTCACCAGTTCAGGGTGAAGATGCATGATGACGCTGGTTTCCATTTCGCCCGCGTGGTCGTCTTTGTTCACGAAGAATGTTTTTTGATCTACCGCCTGATACCAGTTGCACGAACAGAGAAACATTTCTGGAAACTGAAGTCCCAACTCGCGAATCATGGTTTTGAAGTCGTTGCCACCATGGCTGTTCAATATAATCAGCTTATAAATCCCCTGGCGGTTCAGCACGTCCACCACATCGCGCAACACCATCAGTTGGGTGCTGGGGTTCATGTTCATGTCGAGTTTCACATCAAATTGGCCGGTGTTCACACCAAAGGGAATGGCGGGCAACACAATCACCTTGTTTCCCTTCTCCCATGCAATGCGCGCCGCTTCTGCCGACACGCCGTTGGCCTCCATAATGTCGGTGCCATAGGGAAGATGATAGTTGTGCGCTTCACACGCACCCCACGGCAACACGGCCACTTCATAGTTTGTTTCCTTCACGGTTTTCCAGGTGTTCTCGGCAAGAATGTAAGGACGCATAGCAGTCAAATAGTTTGTCTGCACCGAAGGTAAGAATTTGACGGGCGAAGTGCGAAGAACAAGAAACGAAAGACGTGCGCGATGCTTTTGGATGGACATTGCTACACCGGCAACGCAATTCTATAGCGCTCCCCGCGACGCACCGTGAGGCGGTCTTCGCGCAACCACGGGTTGTGGCGCTTCAGCAGTTTATAGTTTGTGCCCTGCGCTCTGGCAAACGTAACCAGGTCTTTAATGCTCTCGGTCACCTCCACATATTTCAGGGGCTCTTGCGAATAGAGGTGAGCAGGATCGATGCGAAATCCATAGCGAAGCGGGTGTTCCGAAATTTCCTTGATGGCCAAAATGCGAAACACATAACGCGACGTTTCATCGTTCAAATAAAGATCATAATACGACTTCTCCGATTGGTCTTCCATGGCCCGTTGCATGCCGCCCATGCCGCGGTTGTAGGAGGCCGCCACCATGGTCCAGCTTCCGAATTTCTGATAGGCCTTCTTCAGATATTTGCATGCCGCTTCGGTGGCCTTCAGCGGATCGTAGCGTTCGTCCACTTCGTCTGTAATTTCAAGGTCCAGTTCTTTGCCCGACGTTTTCAAAATCTGCCAGTAGCCCACAGCATCGCGCGGCGACACCACGTTCAGCAAATTGCTTTCAATGAGGGGCAGGTATTTGAAGTCTTGTGGAATGCCATGCTTCTCCAGAATGGCTTGCATCTGCGGAAGCCACCGGTTGGCGCGTTTAATGAGAAAGATGGTGTTGCTGTGCAGGTAGCAATTAATCTGCAATTCTTTGTCGAGACGTTCATACACATCGGGAATGTTCAGCGGCACGGGCTCGCCGGCAAACGTAATGTCTTTGGGCACATCAAACGACACGGCGGGCAAACGCTCGTCGCTCATTTCGAGCGGCGCTTCATACACGCCGTTATCGGAAATGGAATTTTCGGCCACGCGATGGATCTTCATCTCGTTATAGAAGATGTAGCCGAAGAGAACTACGATAGAGCCAATCGACAAAAAATTTGAAAGGGTCATTTTCATCTGCACTGCACGTTACGGGATCACCATGAAAAGCATGCCAAGATAATCACGATTTGCCGTATGCCGAGCAGATCGTCCGGCAGTTTCCGTCACACGCATGCTTTTGTCCCGATTTCTCGACAAATCTTCGCGCTATTGATCCGAGAAGTTCACCATGAAGTTGGACGTGATGCCGATCCGGATACCATAGTTGAGGTATTTTCCATCCTGAAACGCCGCCGCACCCTCGATGCGGAAAATACGGAGGATGCCGTCTATCGAATAGCCCACCTCAGTATAGTTCTTCGATGTGGGCGTGGCCAGGTAGTTCACAAACACATTCTCGCGAATGCCCGCAAGCCGCACCAGCGGAATGTTGGTGACCAGGAATTTGCGGAATTGATAGTGCAGGTTGCCCGCAAAATATTGGTCGGCCGTGCTGTAGCGATAATAGTCCAGCAAGCGGAAGCTTCCCACAGGGTCGTTGGTAATGAACGGTGTTTGGTTGCCCAGGAAGTGTTTGTAGTCCATGAAATACATGTTGCCCGTGTTGAAGAATGCACCCGCACGCAACGCTACGTCGGTTGTGCCGCGCACACCCACTCTGAATTTATGCTTAAAGCCCACTTCCACCTGGTCATAGCGCACATCGCCGTTCAACACATTATCAAACGCTTTGCGGTAGTCCAGGCTCAGGATGGGCGATGAATTGGGCACCTCCTGCTTCCGTTCGTTCCGGATAGTATACTTCAGCCACGGCCGGGCTACCAGCCCCACCGCTCCCACAAAGGCCTGGTGTTCGGGAAACGACGTGTCCAGCAACTCGTCGTTCACGGGTTGGTTGGGTGTGTAGCCTTCAATCTTCTTCCGGTCCACCCACTTATAGTTCGAGGTGTTAAACAACTCGCGGCGGTTCATCCACGACCAGTCGGTGTGCACCGAAACATACTGACTGATGTTCCGCCGATAGGTCACGTCCACATAGTCGCGCTCATAAAGCTTCATCAGATTTTTCTCCAGCAACAGTGTGGTAAAATCGTTCACGATGGGCAAAATAGGTTCGTCGTCGTTATACTGGCGGATGTATCTACCGCCCTGCACCTCGAACCTGTACTTCTTGTTTCGAAGGGCAAAGGAGAGGTTGCCCGAAGCCACTTTGCGCGAAAAGGCATAGCGAAAAGCCGGTGTGATGGTGAGTCGCGTTTTGTTGGTGTCCTGAAGAATGGAGCCATACGAAACTTTATAGACCAGGTTCCAGCCTTCCACCGTGTTGAACCCGGGCATCGGAAAATGAATCTTGAAGTTCGAATGCTTCGCCACTTTGTAGGTGTCGCCCAGAATCAAATCCCAGGGCTGAAAACCTTTCGACTTCGAAGCCTTCACGGTGTCGCCCGCTTCTTTCTTTCGTTCCACCACGGCCATGCTGTCCATTTTCTGATAGCCCTCCACTTCCTTCTCGGTGAGGGGCACAGGCCGCACTTCCGACCAATAGGTTGAATCTTTTTTATAAGCACCGCTGTCAATTTTAAAGGTCACGTCCGAAATTACTTCGGGCTCCTTCTGTTTTTTCACTTCGGCCTTGTCATAGTCTTTAATGATGCTGTTCAATTCCTTGCGCGTAATCTCCTTGCCCGACGCAAGGCGTTCCTGCAGCTGCTTCGATTGCTCTTCTACTTCCTGCGCCTTTCGCGCACTCTTGCTCAGCTTTTGGTTGGTGGCCTGCCGTGCAGCGGCTTTGCTTTTTTGCGCGGCCGCGGCTTTTTGTTGCACTTGCTTGGCCTGTTCCTTGTCCACCTTTTCGTCAATCACCTCCATCTTGCCACTCTCCACATACAACGCGGGGTTCATTTTAATTTTATAGTTGCTCACCGTGGCCAGGTAGTTGTATTCAAACTCGAAGCCGAAAATTTTACCATCAATCTTGAATTGATGCGACACCGGCAGCCAGGCTTTCTCTTCGATAGGTGCATACACCGCCTTGATGTTGATGTCAATGCCCAGCTTCATGGTGTGGATGTCCATGCTGTGAATGCTCCACCAGTCTTCCACAATGTTGAGCGTGCCGTCAATCACGTTGTCGCCCTTGGAGCGGGGAATCACTTTAATGATACTCACTTCATAGTCGCGGTCCCTGAACGTGCCCTGATATTCGAAGCGGTAGTAAGAAAAAGCTTTGGGCGAAAGGGGCGAAATGGTTTCGGCCACTTCAGACTCATAGAAACTTCCGAAAATATATTGGTTGGGCGATGTGTTGTTGTCTTTGCCGTCGCTGCGGATGGAGATCACTTTCTCTTCAAACTTTTTTGGCCGTGTATACTTTATGTCGCTAACCGACTCCGTCACATACACACTTCCCTTCTTGATGCCTTCTTTCGCCAGCGCACGTTTCGCGAGCCACGGATAATCTTTCAACACACCCGTTCCTTTAATATAGACCCGGGCCGAATACATATCCACTTCCTGCGTGTGATATTTTGCTTTAGCAATGGCTTTGCGCATAATGGTGTAGGCCGGATCTTCGCCGTCGCCGCTCACCGTCACAGAGCCCAGCACGGTGGCCTGGTCTTTCAACACCACATCCACTTCAATAAAGTCTGCACCAATCTCCACTTGTTTCACTACCGACTCGTGGCTCAGGTATTGAAAGCTCACATCATATTTTCCGGGCGCCAATGCAATTTCAAAGCGACCATTAATGTTGGTGGTGGTGCCGCTGCCGGTCTGTTTCACAAAGATGGTAGCATAGGGCAAGGGTTCGCCCTTGTCGTCTTTCACCTGACCTTTAATGCCTCCGGCGTATGCGTTGGCTACAATAAAAACGCATGCAAAGAAAAACAAGGAGAGCGTCCGCAGGGCGGTACTCATTTTCAGAAACAACGTAGTGCGCATAGAGGCTTTTTTGATGTGTTGAAATTAATCCTGATAAAACCCCTTCACTCTAATCATCTCCTCCACCGCATCGGGAACAAGATAACGCACCGATTGTTTTTTTCGGATGCAGTTCCGGATAAACGTTGCCGAAATGTCGAGGGTCGGGGCCTCCACAATGGTGACGTTAGGATGCTTTTGAAGCTCCGAAAGTTGCGTGTTGGGTCTGGGATAAACATACAATCCGTAGAAGTCCAGAATCTGCTGATAGTTTTTCCAGCGTGTAAAGCTCTCAAGATTGTCGCCCCCCATAATGATTCTGAATTCCTTTTCGGGATGTTTCTCTTTCAGGTGCACCAGGGTGTTGATAGTGTAGCTGGGTTTCGGCAAATGAAACTCCACATCCGACGCCTCCAGTTTATAGTTGTCGTAGATGGCCGCGCGCACCATGTCGTAGCGGTCAAACTCGTGCAGCAATCCCTTGGCCGGCTTCAGCGGATTTTGAGGCGACACCACAAACCACACCTTGGCAAGGTCGGTAGTTTCGGCCATGAGGTTGGCAATGATGAGGTGACCCATATGGATGGGGTTGAAGGAACCAAAAAACAGACCGATCTTTTGAGGCACACTCATGGGTTGACGCTATAACAGACTGATTTCAGCCCGCAATGTTACAGGGAAAGGAAGTAAAATTAATTCCTTTTAAAGGATGTGCAAACTAGCGGAAGTTGTCGTAGAGTTTTTGCGCTTCGGCAAGCGACTTATCGAGGTCTTCATTCACCAGCACCACGTCGAACTGGTCTTGAAACGACATTTCGAAATTGGCTTTGAACAGCCGGCGCGAGAGACTTTCGGGTGTTTCCGTGCCACGGTCGTGCAGCCGGGCGGTCAGCACTTCAATGGAGGGCACTTTCACAAAAACGGCGAGGGCCTTGTCGCCAAAATATTTCTTGAGATTCAGGCCGCCCTTCACGTCCACATCAAAGATCACATCTTTGCCGCTTTGCCAGATGCGGTCAATCTCCGACTTGAGGGTGCCATAGAAGTTGCCTTCATACACTTCTTCCCACTCGATAAATTCGTTGGCGTCGAGTTTGTGTTTAAATTCTTCGGGAGTAAGAAAGTAATAATCTTTTCCGTGCGACTCGGTGCGTCCGCGTCTGTCGCGGGTGGAAGCCGATATGGAAAAGCCCAGGGTTGGGTTGGTCTGCAGGAGGTGTTTAACGATTGTAGTTTTTCCGGAGCCCGATGGCGCTGAGAAAATGAGAGCCTTGCCTGCCATGCCCGCTTATGCTGCGCCGATTTTATTCTTGATTTGTTCTACCAGATCGGAAGGTGCCTGGCCGCCACAGCATTTTGTTTTCAGCAATTCCTTGATCTTCAATTCGAGGTGATAGTTTTTGTAGCAGGGCAAGCACTCATCGAGGTGATGCTTCAGGAAATGCTCTTTTTGTTCGTGGGTTGCTTCCCCGTCGAGAATTAGCTGCAACATCTCCAGGCAGTCGCGCTTGTTCGAACAGTCTTGCTTCATATGACTCTGATCGGAATTACTCATGGTTCAGGTAGTTTTATAACCCATTTGTTTGGCGTATTCGCTTAGTTTTTCTTTCAGTAAGTTTCTTGCCCGGTGCAACCGGCTCCGAACGGTTCCAATAGGAATGTCCAGGATCTTGGCCATTTCATCATATTTAAAACCTTCCAGATCACACAGTATGATCACAGTTCTGAAATCTACATCAAGCGCGTTGAGGGCATTCGATATCTCATCGCCGATCATATCTTTCAGCGCCTCCACACGCAAATCGGGCGTTATCTGCCGGTCAACCTCTTCGGAGTTGTAATACGTTTCTACTTCCTGGTAGTCCACCTTCGAAGGCTCCTTGCTCTTCTTCCGGTAGTCGTTAATGAAGCTGTTTTTTAAAATTCGAAACAGCCATGCCTTCGCGTTAGTTCCTTTCTGAAAAGATTCGATGAAGCGATATGCCTTTAAATAGGTATCCTGCACCAAGTCTTTGGAGTCGTCGGCGTCCAGCGTGAGCCGGTAGCCAAAGTTGTACATCGAGTGGATGTGGGGCATAAACTCATTGTTGAAGATATTTTGCTTCTCCTCCTCTGAGTAATGCTGTTTCGGGGCCTCTTCTAGTTCCATGCGGCCTTAAAAATAATAAAAATTATGACTGGCGACATTTTTAATAAAATCTTATCCCATCACCCCAAGCCAGCGCCCTCGGGCATTTTTCTCCACAACACCTGAATTCCGTGTTTTCACAACTAACCTTACACCGAAAAGGGTGATCCGGCAAACAGCAAACACCTTCTAAACCCCGGCGCCTGGCATGTATTTGTCGATGCCATTGGGGCAACGCACGGCATGTGTGGCAATGGCGTTGTCGAGTATGGCCTGGTTCTGGGGCAACATGGTGCGCGAGTTCTCGGGGTGATAGAGGTGGAAACCAAAACCCTCCAGTTTCATCTTCCAGCACTGAATGTTGTTGTTCTGCATGCGCACCATAAACTCGTTGTCTTCGCGACCCCAGCCCACAAAATCTTCATTAAAGCCATTGACGCGAACAATGTCGTCGCGCCAGAACGACAGGTTTGCACCCCGTATGGCGAAGAGGTCTTTGTTCAAGTACGACACTAGTCCCGACAACGCAGGGAGGTAGAGCGCATTCATCCGGTTCTTCACACCCGGCGTAAAAAAACTGAATGCGATATTTTTATCGTGCAACGCTTTCTGCGTCACCGCCTCTTGCAGCAACACGCGCGAGCCCTGAAGAAACACGCCCTTTCGCGCATGCTTTTTATGCGACCTGATGAAGTGCTTGTGCAGTATGATGTCACCGTCAATCATCACAATGTATGCGCATCGCGCGCGCGCAATGGCGCGATTGCGAATGGCCGACAGCCGGAAGCCATCGTCTTCGTGCCAGCAGTGGTGCAACGGAACAGGAAATGTTTTGGCATAGGCCTCCACCAGGTCACGCGTGTCGTGGCGTGAGCCATCGTCGGCCACAATCACTTCGGTGGGCAAAACGCTTTGGTTTTGGATGCTCAGCAACACCAGCTCCAACGCATCCTTGCGGTTGTAGGTAGTGATGACGAGCGATACTTCTCCGGCGATGCTATGGACGAGATTTGCCTGGCGCGGTGTCATAGGCTTTGCGCGGCTTTTAGTTTCCTGAACATCCGGAAGCTTTTGAACCGGCTCAGCAAATTGTTTTCGGGAAGGTTGAGCGTATGAATTTTTTGAACGGTAATGTTATACTTCGCAAAAATGT
Organism: Chryseolinea lacunae; assembly: GCF_016735595.1. GTDB lineage: Bacteria > Bacteroidota > Bacteroidia > Cytophagales > Cyclobacteriaceae > Chryseolinea > Chryseolinea lacunae. The sequence continues at coordinate 29,062 of NZ_JAERRB010000004.1, read as the reverse complement.
CGTCGCGTTCGGCGGCTGCCGGCATGCCCAGCTTCTCATAAAGCTCTCCCTTGCCAACGGGCTTGATATGCGCCACTTGAATGGCATCAAACACGGCAATGCTCTTTTCTCCAAATTCTTTCCGCACCTGCTCGCCCCACAAAATGTCCAGACCCCATCCCGAGCGGGTCAACGCAAACGTGGGCAACAGAAAACGAACCGCTGCCGCCGACATCACCGGGCACATCAACTCCACGGCCGACAAATAGCGCATACCTGACACGTGCTTCCTCCGAAGCGCGCGCCAGCTCTTGAAAGAATCGCGGGTGAGCGCGGGCTGCGACAGCGCCAGGTTGAATTTTTTGGTCACATAAAACAAAAAATGAATATCAGCCTTCGACACCACAATGTCGTCGTCGGGAAAGAAGAAGCCTTCATAGCGGGTAAGCAGCTCGGGTTCTTCCTGAAACAGTTGTTGAATCATCCACCACTTAAAACTTTTGTAGTGGCGCACCGAAAATGCAGACGACGTTTGCTGAAGCTTGGGGTGATCGATGTCGGCGTGATAATAAAGCAGAATCACATCAAAATCGCGGGCCGTGTCGTCGAAAATCCAATCGCTGTGCAGCGACGTGTTTCCATAGGGCATGACCACCAGATTTTTGCTTCCTTTTTTTTCGACCATGGGCGCAAAGTTCTCCTTTGTCCGCGATTTAAGCAAATAACCCCGCCGCACTCGGTCCGCATGGTCATCCAAAAAAAACAAACCCCGCCACACACATGTGGAAGGGTCTGCCATTAGCACACAACGTTGTTCTCTATTTGCTGGCAAACGTGCCCAGCGACTTTGCCATGTTAATAAACTCGATGCGATAGCCTTCGGTGTCTTCGCCCTTTGCACCCTGCGCCATTTGCACCACCTGGTCGTAGGTGAAATGGTTGGCATATTCCGACTCGCGCAAAATCATGCCGAACGCCGCCACCGAGGCCGACCAACGGAAGTTGTCCGATGTTTTGGCCAGCGCAATGTTTTCATCCACCAACGGGTGTACAATGAGCTTGCTCACATCTTCGTCAGGTTTTTTGTAGCGCAGTTTAATGGTGAGCAGCTCCTTCGATTTGTTGGCAGAGGGTTCCACTTTCACCGTTTGATATTTCAGGTCGTCCACTTTATAGAACTCGCTCTCCACGCCCACGGGAATAATTTCATAGAGCGCGGTCACGGTGTGACCCGAACCCAACTCGCCGGCGTCTTTCTTGTCGTTGTTAAAATCTTCGCTCTTCAGCATGCGATTCTCATAGCCAATGAGGCGATAGGCTTTCACTTTGGCGGGATTAAATTCCAGTTGCAGCTTCACGTCTTTGGCAATGGTAAACAGCGTGCCGCCAAACTCATTCACCAACACCTTGCGCGCTTCGCTAATGTTGTCGATGTAGGCATAGTTGCCGTTGCCCTTGTCAGACAAGGTTTCCATTTTAGAATCCTTGTAGTTGCCCATGCCAAAACCCAGCACCGTCAGAAACACACCGTCTTTCCGTTTTTCTTCGATCAAACGCTCCATCGAAGCATTGCTCGACTCGCCAATGTTAAAGTCGCCGTCGGTGGCCAGGATCACGCGGTTGTTGCCGCCCGCTTTGAAGTGTTTTTTCGCTGTGGCATAGGCCAGCTGAATGCCCGCGCCACCGGCGGTGGAACCACCAGCCTGGAGGTTGTCGAGCGCTTCAATAATGGTTTTCTTATTGGCACCCGATGTAGGCTCCAGCACAAGACCAGCCGCGCCTGCATACACCACAATGGCCACGTGATCTTGCTCACGCAATTGCTCCACCAGCATCTTGAAAGACGTTTTCAACAGGGGAAGTTTGTTAGGCTCATCCATCGAACCCGACACGTCAATGAGGAACACGAGGTTTGAAGGAGGCAGATTGTCGGTAGCAATCTTTTTGCCCTGCAGGCCCACGTGCACCAGCTTGTGTTTGGCGTTCCAGGGGGCGGTAGAAATTTCGGTGATCACGGCAAAGGGATCGTTGCCTTTGGGTTGGGCATAGTCGTAGTCAAAATAATTAACCATCTCTTCAATGCGCACAGCATCTTTCGGCGGACGCTGACCGCCGTTGATGAAGCGGCGCACGTTGCTATAGGAAGCGGCATCCACATCGATAGAAAAGGTGGAGAGGGGATTCTTCAACGCATCGTGGAAAATGTTCTCGTTAATCGCGTCGTATTCTTCGGTGTTCCATTGAGGCTGCTGCTCATAGTCGGCTGTTGACAAATAGCCTACCGATGGAGCGGCTTGAGCGGGGGCTTCTTTCACATCATAGACCGCTCCCGTGATGTTCTGTTTTCGCTCTATGCCGTAGCCCATCACCACCACTTCATCCAATTCTGTCACCGCTTCCTGAAGCGTCACGTTCACCGTGTTCGACGTACCGATCTTTATTTCCTGCGACACATAACCAATAAAGGCAAATACCAGCTTGCCACCTTTCTCAGGCACCGAAATGGAGTAGCGCCCGTTGGCGTCGGCAAAGGCAGAGACCTTGGTGCCTTTCAAGGTCACACCCACCCCCGGCATAGGCTTGCCGTCTACGGCGCTGGTGATGATGCCGCTGATGGTGCGGGTTTGTGTTGAGGTGAACCCTGCCGAGACGATCAGCAGGAGCACGAGCATCCAGATTGACTTTTTCATAGCGAAAAGAATTTGTTTTGCTCCTGAGATGACGCCGCCGACCAAATTCCATAAAGCATCCAATTATTTTTTTGCTATTTTTCAAAAATGCTTTCCCCGAAAGAATATAAAGCGTTAACCGACGCTGACCTCCTCCAACGCTACAAGGCGTCGGAGGAACTGCACATTTTGGGGGAATTGTATAACCGCTACATGTCTATGGTCTTTGGCGTTTGCCTCAAATACCTGAAAGACCGCGAAGAAAGCCGTGACGCGGTGATGCAGATTTTCGAGAAATTGGTGAGAACCCTCAAGGAACACGAGGTCACGCACTTCAAAAGCTGGCTCTATGCCACCGCCCGCAACCACTGCCTCATGCACCTGCGGGCGAGAAAAGGCAAAAATTTTGAAGAAATTTCTCCCTTTCTTATGGAAGAAGGGGGCTCGCCGCATCTTGAAGACGGCGTGGACCTGGAAGAAAATCTGAGCCAGCTCGAAAAGTGCATCGGCACACTGGCGGCGGAACAGAAACAGTGTGTGGAGCTGTTCTACCTGCAGCAGAAATGCTACAAAGAAATTGTGGACGCCACCGGCCACGACTTCAACAAAGTGAAAAGTTATATCCAAAACGGAAAACGCAACCTGAAGCTCTGCATGGAGCAACATGGCTGACCTGAAACACGATATCGACAAATACCTGCGCGGCGAAATGACCCCGGCAGAAATGAACGCCCTCGAAAAAAAGGCGCTCAACGATCCCTTCCTGGCCGACGCCCTCGAAGGCGCTGCCGAATTGTCGCCCCCCGAGTTCGAAGCCGACCTGGGCCAACTGCAACACGCCCTCGCACAACGCATTCAAAAACAGGACGACAAGAAAATTATTCCCCTGTGGACCTGGGCCTCGCGCATCGCCGCCGGCATGGCCGTGGTGGCAATTTCCACCTTCATCATCTTTCAATTCACAAAGCCCGACAGCACTTCCGAAAACTTGTCTATGAAGCCAAAGGAAACGGAAGTGTCGCCTGCTCCAACATCCGAAGTGCACGAGCAACCCGATGCGTCGTTGCAGGCACCACTGTCCACAACACCGGCACCAATCGAAGACTTAAAACCGATCCTGCCAAGCCCGGCCTCCCCACAACTTTCTACAGCAGCCGCCGAACCTCCGGTGTCCATTGAGTATTCTGATACTAACGTGGCCGGCGCGCCGGCAGAAACAGAAGAGGTTGTTGCCAATGTTCCTGTTCCCGCACCAGCCGAAGCAAAAACAGAAGACCACTACGTGCTCGACGAGAAACAAGCCGACGACTTGAGGACAGCAGAAACCGAACGGAAGAAAAGAGCCTTGCAGGAAGCGGCACCGGCACAGCGCTACGGCATAATCGATGTTCCCGCAGATTCAACCCGGTTCAACGCGGGCTACATAAACGGCAGAGTCGCCGGCGTGGCCATTGCCAAGTCCGCCACAAAAGTCATCACCGGCAAAGTCACAAGCGAAGACGGCGAAGGCCTGCCCGGTGTCAACGTCATGATCAAAGGCACCAGCGTGGGCACCATCACCGACGGCACCGGCAATTACCACATCACCGTGAACGAACAAGATCCCAAGCTCATCTTTTCCTTCATCGGCTACACCAGCATCGAAACCGACGCAAAAAATAAAAACGAAGTAGACGTGCAGTTGGATGTAGACGCCGCCCAGCTAAGCGAAGTGGTGGTGGTGGGCTATGGCGACATCGAAAAAGATGCTGAGCCCGAAGAGGTAGTGGAACTGGCCACGCCCGTGGGCGGCAAGCGCGCCTTCAAACAATATCTGGAAAAGAACCTGCTCTATCCACAACAAGCCATCGAAAACAAAGTGGAAGGGCGAGTCACCATACAGTTCACCGTAGAGTCAACGGGGTTGCTATCCGACTTCACCGTGGTGCGCGGCATTGGCTATGGCTGCGACCAGGAAGTGATTCGCCTGGTCAAGCAAGGCCCGCAGTGGATTCCCACCAAGCGCAGCAACGAAGCCGTGCGCGACCGCGTGAAAGTGCGCATGAAGTTTGTGATCCCAAAAAAATAACGTTCACCCAAAAAAGCTTCCATGTTCTCCAACCGAAAGATCGTTCTGCTCATCGTTCTCCTGGTCACGTTGTCGCTCACGGCCTACATCGTGGTGGTGGTCATCCCATCCAAACTGGCCGAGAAAAGCTATGAAGGCGCCAAACAAATAGGCCGCGACATCGCTGGCATCTTTCACGTAACACCCCAGGTCACCGTTAACAACACCGTGGTGCTGCAACAGCTCACCCCCATTCTGGAACTGGCCACCGTGTCGCAAAAATTTCAACACCACTACGAGTGGACCAACACCTTTCTGAGAAGCACAAAAAAAATCAACATCACCGGCACGTTCGAAGCCAAAGCAGGTTTCGATATGAACAACCGCTTCAGCATCGACATCACCGACACCAAAGCCGTGGTCACGTTGCCACACCCAAAACTGTTATCGATCGAAGGTTTAAACGACGTGAAGTTCACCGACGAGAACGGCATCTGGAACTGGGTGCATGCCGAAGACCGCTCGAGCGCCATGAACGCCTTCACCGGCGACGCCCGAAAGTATGCCGCCCAGGCATCGTTCGTGGCCGATGCACAAAAACAAATGGAAGACAAATTGCGCCTCATCCTCAAACAGCATGGCAAAGAAATGGAGGTTCGCTACGAAGACGCCCCCAGCCTGCACACCCAGGATCGCTAAAAATAAAAAAGGACCTCCCTTTTCAGAAAGACCCTTTTCGTCCTGGGTTGAATCAAAATTTTTCTTACACCACCTTCTTGCGAATCAGTTTCGCATAGGTGCGGCTCACGGGAAAGCTCTTTCCGTTTTGCATCTTCACCACCATGCCGCCGTTGAAATGTTTTTCAATTTCCTTGAGGCTGTTAATGTTGATGATGGTGCTGCGGTGCACGCGGATAAACGTTTCCGGATTCAGAATTTCTTCCAGCTTGCCAATGCCCGATGAGCTCACAAACTGATCGGCCTTGGTGGTCAGAATGGTGTAGTCGCCCGAAGCTTCCAGGTACACAATCTCATCAACCGGCAGGTTCAAAAGCTTCTCCGACTTTTGCACAAAGATGTGCGAGTCATAGCTGGTTTTGTTTTCGGTCTTCAGGTTGCGCAGCAGTTCGCCCACATTGTTCTGTTCCACCTTCATGCGGTTGATGGCCCGCTCCACACCCAACTTGAAACGCTCCTGATCAAGCGGCTTCAGAATGTAATCCACAGCATTTTTTTCAAACGCCTTGATGGCGTATTGATCATAGGCCGTACAGAAAATCACATAGGGATCGTGGGTGATCTCGTCCAGCACGTCAAAGCCGGTCATGCCGGGCATCTGAACGTCGAGGAAAACGAGATCGGGTTTTAATTTATCGATGGTTTCCACTGCATCTTTTCCCTTACCGCATTCGGCCAACACCTGGATGTTGGGCATTTGTTGCAGGTATTCCTGGAGAAGATCGCGTGCTAATTTTTCATCGTCTACAATAACGCAAGTTATGTTCATACTGCTTTGCTATTTAATTCGTCTAGAGTTGATGATACAATTTGTTGATCGGCGTCTTCAAACGGAATGAAGAAGCTGACGGAATAGCCCCATTCGTTAGAACGGATGCGAAGACCCGATCCGGGGCCAAAAATGCTTTTAAGTCGCTGGTCGGTGTTGTTCAGGCCCACGCCGCTCGAGCTGCCATCCATCACCTTCTTGGCGTTCGAACCCAGGCCGTCGTCTTTCACCTCAAAGAAAATCATGTTGTTGAAGCGTTTCACGGTCAGAATAATGGTGCCGCCATCGTCTTTGGGGGCGATGCCGTACTTAACAGAGTTCTCCACAAGAGGTTGAAGAATCATGGGCGGAATTTCAACACTCAGACACGAAAAGTCTACCTGCTTCACAAACTTCATACGGTCGCCAAAGCGCACCTGCTGAATGCGGATGTAGTTGTCAATGAAGTCCAGTTCATGGATCAGCTTCACCATTTGGTCGCCATGCGAATCGAGGGCATAACGGAAGATATCAGAAAGTTGGGTAATAACCTTGCGGGCCTGCTCCTTGCTGGAGCCAATAAGGGTATTAATAGAGTTGAGGGTGTTGAACAGGAAGTGCGGGTTAATCTGCGACTTGAGCAGCGAAATCTGCATCTCGCGGTTTTTAAGGGAGAGCTCGCTTTTTTCGGCCTCGCGCTTCTGCAAACCTTTAAAGTAGCTGATCACATAATAAACGCCCACGGTCATGATATACTGATCGTGAAAATGGAGTCCTTCCCACCGCAGCAAGCCAATCAAATGGGCCTGCCACACATCCCAGCCAATGTAGCCCTCCACGTGGTTCTCTAAATAATACGAGAGCGACCCCATAATCAGGAAGTGCATCATGGCGCCCACGGCATGGCCGGTCACCTGCACATAGACACTGAACTTGAAAAGCCAGTTGGCGTAGAAAAAAATGGCGATAATAAGAACACACAAGGCCTCAAAAAGCGACAGGGCATTCCAGAAAATGTAGGTGTGGGGGGTGTTCAGCTCCCACTCAATGAAGGTTCCAACACCATAGTTAATAGCAAACCAAAAGCAGAGCCACAGATAAGCCTTCTTCCAGATACGCGGTATTTCTTCCAAAAATTTCAAGGGAGCCCAAATTGTACATTAAAGTTACAGAATGAAAAGCAAAACCGATCAGGAAAGGTTTACGGCGGTAAATCTTCATTTTCAGGGATTATCCTACAGGGAGTTTGAAAGAAGGCGGCAAATGGCCATCTTGAATCTTGTAATGAGGGCCTTTTTTCTTTTCGTCGCCTGCTTTCTGTTTTTTAGTGTCCAGGGGCAAAAACTGACCCTCTCCGCCCGGGTGCTGGACAACGAAACACAGGAACCGCTCACCTATGCCTCCATAGGCATCAAGGGTAAGCCTATCGGCACCATCTCCAACCTGCAAGGCGAGTTCGATTTCCATTTCCCGTCCGAATACCGCAACGAGCTGCTCATCATCAGCATGATTGGCTACGAAAACTTCGAAGCCCCCATCTGGTCGCTCGTTGAAAACAACACAAAGGTCATCCTCATGGTGAAATCCACCACCGTGCTGCCCGAAATTGTGGTCACCGACTCACTCACCGGCGGCGAAATTTTGCAGATCGCCCTCAGCCGCATCGAACAAAACTTTCCCATGAAACCCTTCATGCTCGACGGTTTCTATCGCGACGTCAAAAAAGTGGGAGGCACCTACATCTCCCTGCTCGAAGCCGCCGTAAAAATCTATGACGAAAACTATGCCGAGCCCCGAAACAAATCCAAACTCCGCGAACGCGTGAAGCTGGTGGAAGTGCGCAAGAGCCTGGGCTACGACAACAAATTCACCACCTACTTCGGGCAACGCAACCTGCTGGAAGACCTGCTACTCCACAACAACATCCGCTACCGCCAAATTGAAGCCGACGACGAATTCCTCAGCAACATTGTGCGCGAGAAAGACTCTTTCTATAATGACCAGGAAATTTATGTAGTGTCAAACACAAAAGATTTTTTCCTCCAGGTCTACATCAATAAAGAAGACTATTCCATCCTGCGTTTAGAATTTGAAATCAGCGGCGACAACCACGAGAAGCGCCGCAACCTGGTGAGCAAATACATCTCGTTCAAAAAAACCATCGACTTCAAACGCTACAACGGCAAGATGTATCTCAACTACATCACCGTCACGTCAAAAGAGCGATGGTATGAAGAAGCCAACGACAAGTTCCAATTCGAAACCGAACTCGTGCAAAACCTGCTGGTGAACCACGTCTTGCCCGAACCCGCCTCGCGCATCGGCACCACCGAAAAAATGCGCAACTACGGCCTGCAATACCAGGACTACCCCTACAACAAAAAATTCTGGGACGACTACAACGTCATCAAAGACACACCCGTAGACCGCAAGGTGCTCGACGACCTGGAAAAGATTGCACCGCTCGAAAAGCAATTCGAAAACAACTAAGCATTCTTTTATGCCTCCGCCATGCGGCGCTGCCACGAAACCGTGATGTCTTTTGTGCCGCGCGGGGTTGCTTTTTTGCGCACATAATCGCTGGGCGAATGATGATGCTGTTCTTTGAAGCAGCGCGCAAAATAGGAGAGACTGGTAAAGCCCACGCGATAGGCCACTTCACTCACGTTGCCCACGCGCTTCTTCAACAACTCGGCCGCGCGTTGCAACCGGAGACGACGCATAAAATCGTTGGCCGAATATCCCGTCACGGCCATGAGGCGGCGATAGAGTTGTGCGCGACTAAGACCCACCTCGCGCGCAAATGCGGCAATGGTGAAGCCACCGTTCTCAAGATGCTTCTCAGCCACAGTCATCACATGCTGCATAAAACGATCGTCTTCCGATTGCCATTGGTCGGCAGGGTCGGGCACTACGGGTTGGCTGTATTTGCGTTGCAGGTTGCAGCGCAGTTGTATGAGGTTCTGAATGCGCATCTGCAATTCCAAAAAATGAAACGGCCGCGTCACAAAATCGTCGGCACCCTGATAGAGGCCTTTCATCTTGCTGTAGATATCCGTTTGTTCCGACAGCAGAATCACGGGAATGTGATTGGTCGATTCGCTTTGCTTCAGTTGCGCACAGAGTGGCAGCCCATCGTCGGTCAGGGTCATGAGGTCGGTAAGGATGAGGTCGGGCACCCTTTGCTGGGCCAGCGCCAGACCTTGTTCGCCGGTGGTGGCCACGTGCACCACATAGTTATTGCAGAACATGGCGGCCAGCGCGGCACACTGTGCCTGGTCCTGCTCCACAATCAGCAAGGCGAAGCGCGGCTGGTCGTGATGATTCACGTTCAGACCAAAATGAATTTCAGGAATTTGAAAAGTTGAAGCGGTTAGGGGTGTCATGAGGGTAAGGCATTTTTTTTAACACTTCGAAAATAGCGTGCTGCCCAACGCGCCTTGTGGCATATTCTACCGACGCCCCACTTTTGTTATTCATTTATTACCCCGCATCGGCACACTCAACGGCTTGCAATGCCGGTGGAGTTGCATTTTTTGCAAATGGCTCCGAACTTTTGTAGTATTATTTGCAAATGACCCTCACAGACAACATCCAGTCCGCCTTTCTCGACCAGGTGAAGCGCCGGCTCGCGCCCAACCTTTCCATGGCCGACGAACTGTCGGACATCCTCAACATCAGCCGCGACAGCGCCTACCGCCGCATCCGGGGCGAAACCATCCTGTCGCTCGACGAAGTGAAGACCCTCTGCAACCGCTTCGGCGTTTCGGTCGACTCTTTGTTATCGCCATCAAACGAAATGGTGTCGTTCCACTACCGCGTGGTCGACTCCAAACACTTCACGTTCGACAAGTGGCTGAAGTCTGTGCTCCACAACCTCGAAATGCTGGTGCCCTTCACCGACAAACAGCTCATCTATTTCGCGAAAGACATTCCGGTGTTCTACTATTTCAACTCACCGTTGATGGGCCCCTTCAAAATGTTTTTCTGGATGAACTCCGTGCTGAAAGAAGAAGACTATCAGGATGTGCCCTTCTCGCCCGACCTCATCCCAAAAGAACTGGTGACACTCGGCGAAAAAATATGGCGACGCTACACCGAAACACCGCGCATCGAAATCTGGAGCGAAGAAACGTTGAACGTAACGCTGCGGCAAATCGAATTCTATCACGAGTGTGGCTTCTTTGCTAACCCGCAACACGCCGCGCAATTGTGCGATGAATATATTCTGCTGGTGCGCGAAATCCGTTCGTGGGCCACGCTGGGCTATCGCGACAAACCCGAAAACAAATTCCACCTCTACAAAAACGACCTGCTCATTGCCGACAACACCATCCTGTTTCGCATGGGCGACAAACGTGTCACGTTCATTCCCTACAATACCATGAACATACTCACCACGTCGCAGGAGCCGTTTTGCAAACAAACCGAAGATTACCTGGTGAACCTCATCAACAAATCGGTGCTCATCAGCACCACGGGCGAGAAAGAAAGAGCAAAGTTCTTCAACCAGATGGAACAGAAGATCATCCAGTTGAAGAACCGTATAGTGTAGCTGCTAAATTTTTATTTCAATGTGGCCAGCGCATCTTTCATGCGCTTCAGGGCTTCTTTCAAATCTTTTTCAGAAGCGGCATAGCTCAGGCGCACGCAATCTTCATCGCCAAAAGCACCACCGGGCACCAGGGCCACGTGTCCCTTCTCCAGCATCCACAAACAGAAGTCGTCGGCATTCTTAATCACAAACGAACCATCGGCTTTGCCGAAGTAAGAGCTCACATCGGGGAAGAAGTAGAAAGCACCTTCGGGGAAATTGGTTTTCACACCGGGAAGTTCTTTCAGCAATTGATACACAATTTCGCGACGGTTGCGATATTCGGCCACCATCTTGTTGGTGGGCTCAATGTCGCCGGTCACGGCCGCAAGAGCAGCGCGTTGGGCAATAGAGCAGTTTGCTGAGGTGATCTGGCCTTGCACTTTGTTGCAGCCGTCGGCAATCCATTTGGGAGCGGCAATGTAGCCCACTCTCCAGCCGGTCATGGCAAAGCCTTTCGCAAAGCCGTTCACGGTAATGGTGCGGTCGAACATGCCGGGGAACGAGGCAATGCTCACCTGCTCGCCTGTGAAGTTGATGTGCTCATAGATCTCGTCGGCAATCACCAACAAATCTTTGTGCTTCAACACCACGGTGGCAATGTCTTGCAATTCTTTCTTCGAGAACACCGAACCCGTAGGGTTGCAGGGCGAAGAGAAGATAATGAGTTTTGTTTTCGAAGTGATGGCAGCTTCAAGTTGTGCGGCCGTCACTTTAAAATCATTTTCAATGCCACCCTTCACAATCACGGGTGTGCCTTCGGCCAAACGCACCAGGGCGTCATAGCTCACCCAATAAGGAGAGAACACCACCACTTCGTCGCCGGGATTCAACAGGGCGAGCATGGCGTTGGCAATCGACTGCTTGGCGCCGTTCGACACCACAATATTTTCGGCCTTATAGGGCACGTTGTTTTCTTTCTGATACTTGGTGGCCAGTGCTTCGCGCAAATCCTGGTAGCCGGCCACGGGAGGGTAGGCAAAATACTTTCCTTCGTCAATCGCATTCTTGGCAGCGTCGCAGATGTGCTTTGGGGTTTTAAAATCGGGTTCGCCGAGGCTAAGGCCGATCACGTCGATGCCTTTGGTTTTGAATTCACGAGCCTTTGCCGCCATGGCCAGCGTGGCTGACTCCTGGATGGCTTCGATGCGGTTAGAAAGTTTTGTCATAAGTTGTTGTGTTGCAAAATGAAAAGCGGGCAAAGAAAATAATTTAAATCCGAAGTTGGAAGGTCACGCACGAGGTTAACGGATAAAAATTCAGCAGGTTCGTGCTAACGAAAGGTAGTTAACGGAAAATAATAGCCGGGCGGAAAGAGGCTTGAATGAATGGACGACTAACCAAAAAGTGTGCGCCCGATGATGCTGCGACCCAACGTAATTTCGTCGGCATATTCCAGGTCGCCTCCCACGGGAACACCCCGCGCAATCACACTCACTCTCAACAACAGGTCTTTGATGCGACGGTTAATATAGAACGCCGTGGTGTCGCCCTCCATGGTGGGGCTCAGCGCAAGAATCACTTCCTTTATTTCGGTCTGGCCCTGACTGAGCCGCGCCACCAGCGTCTCAATGTTGAGGTCCGTTGGCCCGATGCCATTCATGGGAGAGATCACGCCCCCCAGCACATGATACACGCCGTTGTATTGCGCCGTGTTTTCAATGGCCATCACATCTTTGGCGTCTTCCACCACACACAGCAACGCGCGGTCGCGGCGGGGGCTGCGGCAAATGGAGCAAACCTCCTCGTCGGAAATATTGTGGCAGGTGGTGCAGAATTTAATTTTGGAGCGAAGGGTCACCAGCGCGTCGGCCAGGGCCATCGTGTTTTCTTCTTTATCTTTTATGAGATGAAGAACCAACCGCAGGGCTGTTTTTTTGCCGATGCCCGGAAGCTTTGAAATCTGGTTGACGGCATTTTCTATCAGTTTCGAAGGATATTCCACCCTGGTGTTTTACGGTTTTTGCGTTTGGGGCATTACAGAATGCGGGCGTCGATGCCGGCTTCGCAGATGGCTTCGCGCAACGGCTTCAGAAAATTGAACGTGCCCATTTTCACGGCACACTTGCCCTTGTAGTGAATCAGCAACGTGCACTGTTCAGCTTGCTCCGGCGTGTGTTCACAAACGCGGATGAGCGTGGCAATGACATGGTCAAACGTATTCACGTCGTCGTTAAACACCACGAGGTCCATTTGGTCAATGGTCTCCGTAGCCTCCAATACATCAACAAGTACTTCTTCCTGGTAAGCGGGCTTCATAGCGCAAGAAAATTTTCGGAAACACAAAGGTAGCGATTTTCAGCCACGAAGGGAATAGCCCGGGCGGGTTTTAAAATTTGGATTTTCCCCCCATCTGCAAGTTCTTTGACCCTTCAAAAAACAACAAACACCATGACCCCAGCCCTGGTTGTCACCATCATGATTGTGTATTTCGGCGTGCTCATTCTCATTTCCGTAATCACGTCACGCGGAGCCGACACAAACACGTTTTTCACCGCCAACCGCCAGTCGCCGTGGTATCTGGTGGCCTTTGGCATGATCGGCTCCTCCCTCTCCGGCGTCACATTCATATCCGTTCCCGGCAACGTGGGCAAAATCGGCTTTGGCTACTTCCAGGTGGTGCTGGGCTACCTGGTGGGCTATTGGGTCATCATCGGGGTGTTGATGCCGTTGTACTACCGCCTCAATCTCATATCGATCTACACCTACCTCGAAAAGCGTTTCAGCTTCTGGTCCTACAAAACCGGAGCTTTTTTCTTCCTGGTGTCGCGCACCATCGGGTCATCCCTTCGCCTCTATCTGGCCGCCACGGTTTTGCAACTGTTTTTGTTCGACGCCTGGCACGTGCCCTTCATTGTCACCGTGGCCACCACCATCGTGCTCATCTGGATCTACACATTCAAAGGCGGCGTAAAAACCATCGTGTGGACCGACTCCTTTCAAACCATCTTCCTCATCACCGCCGTGTGCATTGCCGTGTGGCAGATCACGGGCCGGCTGGGCTGGTCGTTTAGCGAAATGGTGAGCACTCTGGCCAACGGCCCCTATGCGCAGGTGTTCCACTTCGAAGATGCGGCCTCCACACAATTTTTCTGGAAACAGTTTTTAGGCGGCGCGTTCATCACCATCACCATGACGGGCATGGACCAGGAGATCATGCAAAAAAACCTGACGTGCAAAAACCTGGGCGAAGCGCAAAAGAACATGTTCTGGTTCAGCATCACGCTGGTGGTCGTCAACATTTTGTTCCTCATGCTGGGCGCATTGCTCTACCTCTACAGCGCACAAAACAACATACCCGTGCCCGCCTCTTCCGACACGCTGTTTCCTTCGCTTGCTGTGCATGAACTCGGTCTGGCCGTGGGCATCTTCTTCCTTCTGGGCATAACGGCATCGTCATACGCCAGCGCCGACTCAGCCCTCACGGGATTGACCACTTCGTTTTGCATCGACTTCCTGAATTTTAAAGACAAAGACGAAGCCACCAAGAAGCGTCAGAAATTTATGGTGCACGTAGGGTTCTCCCTGCTGTTCCTGGTCATCATTGTCGTGTTCAAAGAAATCAACGAGCGGTCGGTCATCGACGCGGTGTTGAATGTGGCGGGCTACACCTATGGTCCATTGCTGGGGCTGTTCACGTTTGGCATCTTCACAAAGCTCCAAGTGCGCGACAAACTGGTGCCGTTCATTTGTGTGTTGTCGCCGGTGTTGTCGTATGTGATTAGCGCCAACTCCGAAGCATGGTTTGGTGGCTACAAGTTTGGACTGGAAATTCTGGTGCTGAACGGACTCATCACCTTCCTTGGCCTGGCACTCACATCGCGAAAAAGCGACAGCGTTGTGTCACTTTAAAAAAGTGTCGCGTGTAGAAATTTTTAGTGCGAGAGGAATGATTGCGCGCAGGAGATTGTGAAAAAACTTGCCGCAAAAAAATAGGATGCCCATAAAAAGGAAAAGGCCGATCCCCTGTTAAGAAGACGGCCCGATCCCGATTAAAAACCAACCCCACTTATTCTGACCAAAACATTGGTGGCCTAGACAGGGCCCCAAGCTTTGGGAATGTGTTCTACTGCTTGATGTACTGAAACTCACGTTGCGCCTCGCCTTTGGTGATGCGGATCGTGTAGGTGTCAGTGGTGGCATTGCCAAAGTCGATAATCATCTTTCTCCTTTCCAGAGCTTGCGATGTCAGCAACGCGCCTTGCGACGTGAATACTTCGACTGTGGCGCCCACAAATTTTTTCTGCGCCTTAAATACAAAGAATGTCCTGTGTTTGGAGCCGCCAACCTTCAGGGTTTCACCGTGGCCGGAAGAAGAGGCGTGGGTGGTGGCGGAGATCGAAACCAAAGCCGCTACCAGAAAAGTGATGAGGAGCTTCATGAGAGGTCGTTCTTTGGAAGGGCATATTCCAAACCACATGCCATGAGGCCCACCCGCGAATTTGGGCTGGTTTAGGGGGATTGCTAAATGGAGGGTCTTGAAATGGGACGAATTTTTCCCGGCTTAGGATGGGCGCCTAAAGTTCCAGCTCAATCGTGGGGTCCCAAAGCACATCCTTGAAGTGCTTAATCTTATCGTTTACCACAACAATGCCCTCTTTCTCGAGGCGTTTCTGCATGGCACCAGGGGGTTTGAAGTGAACTTTGCCCGTCAGCATGCCCGCGCTGTTCACCACGCGGTGGGCCGGCAATCCCTTCGGGCAGCCGTGCATGGCCCACCCCACCATGCGTGCACTCGATTTCGCTCCCAAATAGCGGCCAATCGCCCCGTAGCTGGTCACGCGCCCTTTTGGTATAAGTCGCACAACTTCATACACGTCTGCGAAAAAGTCGTTGGATGCTCCTTTCTTTTTGACCTGAGGCATATCATAAAATTTTGTTCTTGCTAAATTTACCGTTTCTTAAAAACCTACAACATCTCATCGTGAAGCGAACCATCTTTCTGTCACTCTGCCTCATCTCCACCACCATCGTCTACGCACAAAACATACAACTGATCTTTCCCGATTCGGTTGGCTGGAATGTTTTGAACGAAAATCAAGAATTAAATTTTCGCGTCAAAACACGTCCCGAAGTCAAAGCGCGCTTCTCCATCGAGGGCACCGAAGGCCTGGGCATACAGTTCGACTCCCTGGGAAACTTTAGCTGGAAGCCGTCCTTCGACCTGGTGGACCGTGTAGCAAAAACAAAAGACATCTCGCTCATTTTCCAGGCCGCACAACCCGACGGCAAGCGCGAACGCAAAACCATATCGTTCATCGTCAAGCACGTTAACCGCCCGCCAGTAGCCGAAGAGTTGCCCGTGCTCTATGTCAAGCAAGGCAAAGAAAATTCATACCAGATCAGCGCCGACTATGTCTACGACGAAGATGGCGACCCCATGTCGTTCCGCTCACCCCAAACCCAACTGCCCGAAGGCGCAGCACTCTCCTCGCAGGGACAGTTCACCTGGACACCCTCGCGCACACAATTTGCAAACCTCAAAAACAACCCCCTCACCATCGAGTTCATTGCCCAGGATCAACCCGACAAAGCCGAAACAAAAGGCAAACTCCGGATCGCACAAACACAACTTGACCTGCCCTCCGAAATTCAGATCCTTCCCATCGACACACTCTTCTCCATCAAAGAAGACGAAACCCTGAACCTCAAAATCTACATCAGCGATCCCAACGGCGACGACAACGTGCGCAGCGCCGGCTTCATTGCCAGCGACAAACGCATACCCGCCGCCAGCTTCAAAGAAAACACACAACTGCTCTACGAATTTACCTGGACACCCGGCTACGAATTTGTAGACGACGCCCAAACTTCCCTCACCCCCGAAATCACGTTCTTCGTGCTCGACAAATCAAACAACCGCACCCAGAAGAAAGTGAAAATCAAAGTGGCCGACACCGAAAACATGATCAAGAAAGACGCTCACCTGTTTTCAAAATACCGCGGCAACCTCATCGACGCCATCGTGCTGCTCCAGCAAATCGATGCCAACCAAAAGAAACTGAACCAGGACTATAAGAAAGCCAAGAAGGGCAAGAAAAACCGCTCCATCGTCAACGCCTCCCTGGGTGCCGTCACCGGTTTCACCCCGATCATTGTCGACGATCCCAACAGCGCCAAGGCCGTCAGCGGCGTGGGCGGCACAACGGTGCTCACACTTGGCACCCTCGAAGCCACCGAAGTGATCGGCCGTAGCAAGGAGAACATCCTCGAAAAAATCAAAATCAGCATCGACTTGCGCAACAAAATCCAATCTACCGGCGACGACTTTGCCCGCAAATACGCCCTCAAAGTGAACCGCCGCAGCCCCGAATTCGACAAAGACATCGAAAAAATGCGCGCCGCCCTCAACGACCAGCGCATCGTGCTCCTGGAACTGGACGCCTACAACAAAAACGTGAACAAAATCGACGACAAAGACATCCGCAGAGTGTTCCTGGACTACGGCGACGAAACAAAATAAGGGAAAGTTGCCAGCCAGGGTTGGCCGAAAACCCAGAAACATATACATTTGCACTCCCAAAATCACCGCAAACACACAGAGGAGTGGCAGAGCGGTCGAATGCGGCGGTCTTGAAAACCGTTGAACCGCAAGGTTCCGGGGGTTCGAATCCCTCCTCCTCTGCGAACTACACACCAAACAAAGTTAAAACCCCGAATTCGTAATGAATTCGGGGTTTTTTCTTTTTTGGGCCATCCAAAACATTCAATTGTAAGCAACTCGTAGGTGGAGAATCGGTGCACTTGGTCTAAGCCAAAAACCAAGTGCACCGAATTGCTCACAAGTATCTGAAAAACAACTAGTTCAACGCAAGAACATCTTGTTTTCAGGTGCACCGGCGACGTATTTTCAACTAAAATACAATACAATGAATGCAACAATTAGCGTCCTGTTTTTCGCGAGAAAGTCAAAACCAAACCATCGTGGTGAGGTACCCATCTACATGCGGGTAACGCTCAATGGCGAGCGATACGATCTCGGCACCAAGAGATTCATTCCTATACAGAATTGGTCTGTTGAAGCCGGTAAAGCAAAAGGCAATTCGGAAATAGCACGATCCATCAATTCATTCCTCGAAACACTACGCGCAAAAGCATTTGACCATCAACGGCAAATTCTTGTGGAGGGCAAACCACTCACTCTACAGGAGTTTAAAAATCGCTGGCAAGGAATTTCATCGGAAAGGTCAAGAATGCTCATGGAAATTTTCGAACAGCATAATGGCCAGATGAAATCCCTAGTCAATCGCGAGTTTTCTCCTCTCACTTTGGAGCGTTACATAACATCTAAAAAACACACGCAAGAGTTCATGAATTGGAAGTATAAAGTGAACGATATCGATATTAAAAAGCTCAACTATGAATTTATAACGGACTATGAATTTTGGCTGAAGTCAGTGCGAAGATGTGATCACAATACCGCAATGAAATATCTCTCCAACTTCAAGAAAATAGTAAACCTCTGCATTAAAAATGGTTGGCTCGACCGTGATCCCTTCGTTGGCTTCAAGATGTCTAAAAGAGAGGTTGAAAGACCTTTTTTGCTAGAAGGCGAATTAGAGAAAATTACAAAAAAAGAGTTTAACATTCTTCGAATCAAGCAAGTTCGAGACGTATTTGTCTTTTGCTGCTATACTGGCCTTTCCTATGCAGATGTTGAGAAATTAACGAGGGATGAAATCACGACTGGAATTGATGGCGAGAAATGGATATGGACGAAAAGGCAGAAAACGGATACTGCAACACGGGTGCCGTTATTGCCTCAAGCTCTAGAAATCCTTAATCGTTACAGCGCTGATCCCCAGTGCTTAAATAACGAAAAACTCCTACCTGTTCTTAGCAATCAAAAAATGAACACCTATTTAAAGGAGATAGCAGATGCTTGCGGCATCACCAAAAAAATGACATTTCATACAGCTCGGCATACTTTTGCCACAACAGTGACCTTAACCAATGGCGTTCCCATAGAGACGGTGAGCAAAATGCTCGGTCATAGAAATTTAAAAACCACCCAGCACTATGCCAAAATACTCGACATCAAAGTAAGTAATGACATGACCATGTTGAAGGAAAGACTTCAATCAAACATGGTCGCAACCAACTCAACAATTGATAACAAGGATAAATCTTAATATATGAACAAAATTGTCACATATCTAGAAAGCAAAGAGGTGGTCTTTCATGGTGCCCTAGCATTAATCATCCTCTACGTGCCACACGCCGGACACCTTTTCAAGGATTTAGAGCACCTTGATATGACCTTATTTGGCCTTACGTTCATGAATTGGTTCTATGGTATTGCGCTTGCGGCTGTAATCGAATTTCTAATCTTAATCTTTGTTATTAATGGTTATCGATCAATTGGGAAGTTCTACGCCGTGGTCAGTTTCTTTCTCAATGCGCTCTATTACGACTATTGGTTTTTGGCAGTAAAAGAACCATCCATTGAAAATGTAAAGATGACGGTGATAAGTTTCTTGATCTGCATGACGCATTCGCTAGCGGTATGGCAATTAAGCGAGCTTTTTTTCAAACGTGTAACGGCAGACAAAGAGAAAATCGTTGAACACTGGTGCGATGAATGCGAAGCGGGTCCATTTCCAAATAAAAGATCTCTTGATGGACATATTTCGAAAGCTCACAAGGGTAAGAAAAAGGAATCCCTGAAAATCCCAATAACCAGCGGTGACTAAACGATTTTGAAGTAACGCTCGAAGTCGAGGCCAATACTGATTCGCAGGTTTTTACGAGGCCTTGTGACTGTTATTTTATATACTTTTCCGGCAAAAAGTCTTTGGGAGAACAGTCCATTTCTTTTGCTAATTGGTTCAGATGATCAAGTTTATACTTGCTCGCGGAATTGGGGCTTTCAACTTGGCCAATAAAACCTCTGGATACATTTAAAAACATGGCTAAGTCGTCTTGCGTGTATCCCTTTTTTTGGCGCACTTCTCTAACGCGATCGATAACAGAAATTTCGAATTTTGATTTCTTTGCCATGCGTATTGGCAAATACAAAAAAGATCATTATTATTGCGCTTAGCTATAACTAAGCAAATGATCTTAGCTGCTGTTGCATAGATTAGTTATTAATAAATTAGCGATTGTTATAAGAAATTAAAGCATTCGCACTTAGCGTCGCGTCCGAAAACTGGTAATTTTCAAATCCACGGGACAATAAGTGATGTGCTCACGCCATTGGCGTGGGCCCACTTATTCGTGGATAGGTATACCAGTACCTCGGACATGTAAGTTGGGTTCCACGCCATATTTTTTATGTAAGCACCTGACTTACAGTAAGACGCTCCAGATTCTAAATCTGAATTAAAGGAGCGCATGAAAAAAAATCAGATCGATACTAGCGAACATCAAATTTTTCAAGTCTTCACCTCCGACTCAGAGCACGGTCTAACGCTTATATATAACAGACTGTCAAAACCTATTCAGCGATATGGCCTTCGACTTGTCCAAGACGAATTCACTGTAAATTCCATTATTCAAGAAGCCTTTTTGAAGATGTGGGTATTCAGAGAGAGAATGACCAGCATGGACCACATTAGAAGATTCTTAAAACTAATTGTGCGTTGGGAATGTATGGCCTATTATCGAAATTCAAAGCTACAATTCTACCGCCGCCTTGTCAGTCTTGACTGGTTTGACACAAAAGCTATTGATTCATTCCCTGAACAAGATGGAGTAGACTCAAAGAGTAAATTCCTAAATGAAGTGCTCCTGCGTATCCCGTCACTTCCCAATCACGGGCAACGACGGATACTTGATCTGCATCTTTGTGAGGGATTAACCGCGAAAGAAATCTCTCAACGCTTAAAGCTACCTGTTCAAACAGTGAACAAGGAAATTGAAAGCGCCTGTGAATACCTGCGCTCGCTATTAGTCCCGAAAACGTCTTCATCAATCTACAGACGAACTTCCACAGAAATTCGATTCTATCATGATAGGCTAACGACTGAACAGAGTCACATATATTCAATGCGGCTAAATCTTCACTATACCTTCCTGCAAATTTCCGAACTTCTAAAACTCCCTCTACCCTATGTCCAGCAGCAATATGTAAAAGCACATGCCATCTTAAAAGAGATTTAATACCCGTTACCTGTCGCAATGAAAGAAACTACAATCACCACGACGCGAAAGATCCAGATACTGATAGATAGCCCTGACAAAGACTTCATCAAGGACGCTTATAAGACCTTGTCCCGCTGGCAGTCTATCTGCCAGCGAAGCGCCAACTACCTTTTCACGCACCAGTTCATCCAACACCAGTTAAAAGACATGGTGTATCTGAGGGAGGATATCCAACTCAAGCTTGCGGATTGGACGACCGATCCTCAAGGGATGCTGACAACCTCCCGCCAGAACAGCACCTACCGGTTCCTCTCCAGCCAATTCAAAGGACTGATCCCGATGCATATTCTAAATGCGTTAAATCATACCTTAGTGGTTACCTATTCCCAAAAAGCTGGAGCGTATCAGCGTGGAGAAGAATCGATCTCGAATTATAAGCACGATATTCCTATACCGTTTCTGGCCGAGAACGTGCGTCGGCTCACCTATATCAAGGAGCGGAACGAATACAGTTTTCAACTATTCTCCATTCCCTTTCGAACCTATCTGGGTCACGACCAGGTGGACAAGCGCAGACTAATGCAACAATGGCTGGAGGGGACAGTTAAATTCTGCGGCAGTTCTCTACAGCTGGCAAAACGAAAGCTATATCTGCTTGCCACTTTTGAACAGAAAAAGGAGCAGCTCGTCCTTTCCGATGAAATAATTGCCGAAGCATCCCTGTCCCTTGACTATCCGGTAGTGCTCACCATCGGAAAAGCTGTATTCAAGGTCGGTAGCAAGGAAGAGTTCTTATACAGGCGCATGGCCATCCAGGCGGCGCGACAACGCGCCTTGAGCGCCGCCACATTTTGTCGCGGCGGCAAAGGTAAAAAGCGAAAGTTCCAAGGTGCCGCCAAATTCAAGGACATTGAGAAAGCGTTTGTTCGCACCAAGCTCCACACCTACAGCAAAAAGGTGATTGACCTTTGCCTCGCTCATAAGGCAGCAACACTGATTCTTGTAAACCAACAGGAGAAAGAAGAACAAGCGAAGAACAATGCATTTGTTTTCCGGAACTGGGGCTATGGCGGGTTGAAAGAGAAACTGGCCTACAAAGCCGCGCGGGCAGGGATAACGATCATAACAGAATAACTTTTTTTGACTTGAGCGTCGAAAAAAAAAGAGGGTGCTTGTAAACCCGTAAAGTGAGGCCAAGATTAGCACTCACTAAGTAAGGTCCGGAATGCTGGCCAACGGAGGAACATGATGAGCGTCGTGATAGAAGGCCATTGGCGTGGACTTAATCAAAGACAAAAATGTTTTTCCAGACACCAGGTCCTAATTCTTACATACAACGGCTCACTTATTCGTTTTTTAAAGTGAGGAAATAAGGGGCTATAATAACCCCTCGTCTGCGAATGAATAATAGCTTTCGCTAGTAAGTATGATGTGGTCCATCAGTTGGATTTCCAACAGCTTAGCGCCTTCGCTGATTCGCTTGGTAAAGCTAATGTCTGCTTGGCTTGGCGTGAGATTTCCAGAAGGATGGTTGTGGCTTAATATGATGCCAGAGGCACCTACTTTTAAGGCTGCAACAAAGATGAGCTTGGGATCAACGACGGTAGCGCTCATGCCACCGGTAGAGAGTTCGTAGATACCCAGGACGCGATTGGCCCGATTGACAAAGAGTATCTTAAACTGTTCAACCAGTTCAATTTTTGACAGGTCCCAGGATTGCATCAGTAAAGCGCCAGCGTCTTTGGAGCTACTGATCTTGGCCCGGGAAGAAGGTTTGATGGAAGACTTGTAAGACAGTTCAATTTCTGCCACTTCGAATTGTTTTGATTGATTGGTGTTGTTTTCCATAATCGTTAAGAATTTAATTATGGAACTGCCTTTGCGAAGGGTAGCCGAGCTGTCAATAAGGAAACGGAATAAATTTGAAAAAGACACATGACCGAAGGCTCCCTGAATTTTATGCCGTAAGCTTTTGACTGCTCGCTGCATCCGCTGCCCGAAGCATCTTTGTGACAGAATTAATTCTTCAACGATTTGGACCCAATCAATAAAATCTTTCGAGTGTGAATTTACCGCCCAAAGCTTTTTCTGCGTTTCCGCTTCCGTGTCAATCCTAGCGATGCTTCTGGTGCTTGGTCACGCTCAAGATGAGGGCTGATTAGGCTACCAATAATGCCGGACAGCAAGTCTGCTTCGCTTGGATTCTTTGAGTTTGGAAGGCCTTTGGTCTTTGGACTAGCTTCCAAATTTCTGTAGGTCCCGAAAGTGTGCTTAGTCGACTTCTCATTCGAAATCGGTGACTTTTTATGCCCATCCATGTCACCTCGCTTCGCAGCGACAGTTTTTGATCGGGAATTGGTATTGAGAATGGTTTGGCTATCCCGCTGCTTGTCATAGTCTATTTTATCTTTTAGCGTTGTCCACTTGAATTCATTCCCAAGCTTAGAGCCTGTCACTACCATTCCTTGGTAAGAGTACGACACACCGCTCACATGCCCTGTACTGGCAATATTAAATTGCGTTGCTACTCCTTTCTTCTCTAGCGCCTGGATGAATTCTGAAACCGTCATATTGGAATTCGAATCCATGATTCCTTTCACCATTGCCTGTAGCTGTATTTTAAGTGAAGGTTGTCCCGTGCGCTTCATCATCTCCAATTCATCCTTGGTGACAGCCCGCTTTGTAGCTTGTTTGCTGGGAGCCACGTTGGTGAGGTTGTACTTTATTTCAAGACCACGGAGTATTTTCTCGCTGCGTGCGAAATCATTGCAGTCGCTTAGCACCTGTCCATCAAAACCAATACGGTTAACCAGGATATGAAGATGTGGGTGATCCGCATCGTAGTGCCTGAAAATGATGAATTGATGCTGATTGAACCCATTGGCTTTCAGGTAATCATTGGCAATCCGTTTCATGGTATCATTGGAAAGATTCTCATGTGGTGGAAAATTCAGGGAGGTGTGGTAGAAAAATTTCTGAAGGTTTGGCCGCAGTACCTTCACCATCTGAATTTCTTTCATGATTGATTTTTCGGTGACGCGGGAAAAGGAATGGTCGAGCACCTCGGCCAGGTTTTTTTCCACCTTCTCCAGGTTGTAACGCAACGCGCCACGGAATCCCTTACCCTTGATCTGGTTCCCCGTCACTGGTCAATGCTTTTAATATGTAATCCAATGCCTCCTTCAATTCAACCTGTTGGGCGCTGTATTCCTTTGGAAATTCCCCGAGATTGATTCTGTGCGTTATCTGATTAAGGTTAACGCCGATCCTTTTCAGCTCACGATACAGGTCCGCTTCTACGGGAGACAACTTTACCGATGGAAATTTCCCGGTAAACACAATCCGACGTATCCAGTTCGCGGGTGTCATGCCGCTGCCTTGCGCATAAGCAACCGCTTTGGCATGCTCCGCTTCGGTCAGGCGAATGTTCACCTGAATGATACGCTTGTCTATATCGTTTACCTTTGGGCGTGACATCATCTATAAAAACAGAACGAAGTGGTCAGGTTGATTTATAAAAAGCTTCTCCAAGCCGTTGGAGCGTAGCAGAAACATGGCTTGCTCCGTTAAAAGCAAGCACTACTTCCTGTTTAGCTAAGCTGCTATTACTTGCATTTACTTTATTCATTTTGATTTACTTTTAGCGTTCTTTGAAATACTTGATCCAATTTTATCGCGTTTGAATCTTCCTGGAACTAGTTGGACATCATTCAACTCATACGCATCTTTAAAACTAAACCTCTGGCCGCCCTCAAGGGAACCAGAGGATACTTTGGGGTTCTTCTTCTTATATCTTAGTATTGCTTGTGCAAGCGCGAAATAGTGAATTTCAACCGGCGTCCCTGCTTCCTTCTCCAAATCGTCTTTGACTATGTCCATCGCCATTGTTGGCCCCATAGAAGTAATTACATTCGCATACAATTGAACAATCAAGTTGTAAACGCCCTTCTTTCTCTGTTGTAAGAATTTAATGATATGTTTCTTTTCCATAACAGAAATCAATATCGCGTCGAAATGCTATCCTTACCCAGATATACCCGCACTGTGTTCTTGTCAACCTTCGTGAATTCATGGAAATTTTTGATAGTACCGCGCTTAGCAGCAACAAAGTCAATATAATAGTAGCCGGCATTGTCAATCCTAACTTTCTGAATCAACTCAACTGTCTTTTTAGATGACTCAATTATCATTTTCGCTTTTTTGAGATCCGCGTTGATCGACCATACCCAAGTCGCGAGCCAAGCAAAACCTAATAACATTCCACCCCACAAAGTCCATTTGGCCGCTATACCCAGTTGAAAACCGAATGCTGCCTTGAAAGAATTTAATTGAAATACCCGTGGCTCTACCTTCGCAGCGGCCTCATGGATGCGAAAAGCGATGTCAGCATTTTTCTGATTATTTAGCTGCATATCTTTATGAATTGCGAACAGCGCTGGAATCACGGGGTCGGTTGGCGGATAAATAATTCCATACTCCTTGATCAGAAAGGCACAGTATGACCGCAAATCGCGTTTTAGTTTCTCGTCC
Source organism: Chryseolinea lacunae (assembly GCF_016735595.1). Classification (GTDB taxonomy): domain Bacteria; phylum Bacteroidota; class Bacteroidia; order Cytophagales; family Cyclobacteriaceae; genus Chryseolinea; species Chryseolinea lacunae. Next base: position 3,671 of record NZ_JAERRB010000004.1, on the reverse strand, counting down.
TGTGTCATCTTTAAAGATTTAAGTCTTCGATTGGTTTTCTAAAGTATAGGGCCGTGAAGGGGCTTAATCCACTTATACCTTTTCCTGCCCTTAAAACATTTTCAATAGTTCGCATTGCTATTTCACCTTTGTCTTTAACCAAATCGAAGTGGATTAACGGCAGGTTCTTTTCACCAAGAAAGTCATTGAGGTCTTCCTGCTGTTTTTCCGACAGCGGATAGAACCCATTGTGCGCAACAATCACTTTGATAACTCCCTTGGTTGCGTCATGCAGTTCGTGTAGATACTCCATTGTCGCTTTGAATATGTTTCCACCGCCAATCACACAAATGATCTGTAGCTCAATTCCATTCTCCGAGAGTGTCTGCTGGATGATCTCAATGCCGTTCATTGAAAAATACTTGGGTAACTGCTCAGCCACACTGGCTCCCAGATCTGCAACATATAATACATCATCATCTTCGATAAGACTTTCAAAAAGGCCGCCAAAAGCACCGCGGTCTATTCTTTTTGTGCACGGATCAAGAAACGAAACCCTTATAGGGTCTCGATAGGCGAGCTGTTTCATCGAAGTAGTTGTGGCATCATCTAAATCGAGTATCACGGCATCTTTATATTTCTCAGCTAACATGAATGTAAGAACGGATTTTCCGGACCCGCCTTTTGCTTGAGTGATAAAATGGATATTCTTTTTCATAGCGTGTTTATTTATCTGGGCTGCTATCGTCTGAATCTTACTGATGAGGTTGTCTCAATAAGTCGTTGACGTCTTTATGAATGGTACGGAAATCTTGCTACTGAGATTTGCGCGAAAAAAAGCATCAAAATTATTTGATTCGATTTGTGTCAAAATGATTAAGCGGATTTTATAAAAACTGAACCGTTTGATTCGAAATGTTGCGTTTTGATACCTAAAAAAATATTTTTTAATTTTTTTAAGACTTGGCCAATTATCGCACCCGTTCGCAAACTTGCCTAGCGATATCTTATATATCAGCAAACCCGCCAGAAGCAAGTACTTTTTATTATTAACTAAAGCTGTATAAATCACGAGTGGAGATCCTTCCCAGAGCTCTCAGATACCGTTACTCCCTTGTCTTGGTACATCGAAGCTGAGGCGAATGTTCGTTCGAGTATGATGAATTCGCTAAAATCACGAAGCACTTAGTCTTGGCTAACCAAATGTGCTCTTTAATGGAAATAGTTAAGACTTGACAATCCGAACCTGTATTCAATACAATACTCTATCAAATGCGAATTCTGACTTTTATTAGGTTCAGTCAAGTGGAGAGTCTGGCCCCCATTGACCACTTATTTCAGGAGGGCGTGATCCGCTAAAGTTACGTGAGGATTTTAAACTTCGTCTAGGTTTCTGAACCCCTAATTGCTAGACTTGTTTCAGATCAAATGGTGGCGGACTTGGGTGGTGACGTGATCTGAAAATTGATGGTCATGGCAAAACGGAAAAAGATGGTCAGCCCACTTCGGATTCTGCATAACGACCTCGGAATTTGCCACGTATGCTCCTAAAAAGATCGAGTGGCCAGGGTTCACGAAGTCTCCACCCACCATTTAAATTTGTAAAAATCTTGACTTGAATTCAGAAAATGAATTATATTCGATTAGGTTCCTTGCCTCACCTGATCCAATCTGATCGCTAGCCCACCCGGAATCAAATAGGTCGTTTATGTAAATTTCTTTTGCTGAAGGGCATGGCTCGGTCGTACTTCTTGTAAAAAACGCGCCATGAGACTTGTTGTGATTACGACGTAAAACGATCCCACTAAAGTATACAGTTCTTATTGTTCATGCAGCGCCATGCATCCGCTCAGGGTTGTCAAAAACTTTGAGGTAAAGACATGATTCGGAGAAGCGATATAGGGCACCTAGATAAAAGGCTAAAAACATTTTATTTGACCCACTGCATTAACGGGATTTCTAAAAAAAGCCAAAAAGCATAAGTGATAAGCTTTTCTAACTTGGCTTTTGCTCTGGATTTCAGAGTAATAATTACTACAAAATAAAAACCCACTGACATGTATAAGCACGCGTTTCTTGTTGTCCTTAGTTTGTTTACTATTACTAATCTTCAAGCCCAACTTTTTGGGGGTGAGAAAGTCTACGTTTTCGGTATCAGATACAGAGCCAAAGAAGTGACGGGACAGAAAAGGTTTGAAGCAAATTCCTATTTGTATAAAACGTCAATACTTAACCCACTTCATGCTAAAGTAAGAAATGAGGTTTACTATAGCATAGGATCATATCGATTGAATCAAAATACCTATCAGGCGCTTGATCTATTCAATTTATCTTTTCAGCGAAATGACTACCCGTTGCTCGATCTGATTGATTTTGATTATTATCGGTCAGTAGGATTGCCCAATCTCGAACGTCAAGATCCTTCAATCCTCGACGATGTAAATTATCTTAAAATCAAACATTATTTGCAAGATTCAACTCATTTGACAGTGAAGAGTCGAAAAGCAATTCTGTTTACTTTCCCAGTTGCGTTGACTGACAAGATCATATTAACGAGGTATGAAGTCATAACCAATCATTTTAATATCGATAAGACAAAGATGACTAAGACCACAGCAGAATTACGAGCACAACTGGATACGATAAACTTGAATTTGTCCACAGCGGTTGCTGCAAAAGTCCGGGCTTACCTCAGCCACCTGGCGGATCAGGCTACAGTAATGCAGGGTGATTACCTCGACATAAGACTACATCCATCCTATGTTGCAAAGATCGATTATTATATAAATAAGTCGTTACGAGTGGATGCCGGCAACGATCAATTTGCAGCCAATCTGAAAAGCTATATCGCATCAGACGAGGCGGCCTTCAATGATGAGCTTGTGGCAATTCAGCTTAAAGGGAGTTTCAAAAAGACAACCATTAGCATTGACTCTATCGCAGCTGATCTTTCTGCAAAATTCCAATTGTCAGGGGATGCTATTAAAAAAATATCCGCAGCAGTTAATTTTACTTTTACACGTAATGAAAAAATTATTTTCTCAAACGAATTCAATAACGCATGGGTAATTCGATACTTTACTTCTGAGTTGATGGATAAACTGAATTTCAAGAAGATTGGTTACGTAGATGGCCAAACTGACGGTAGGAATATGGGAAGATTGAATAGGTTCTTGGAGGAATATTATACGAAAAACGGCAGTTTCCCTCCTAGCCTTAAGAATATAGGAATTGATGATCTGATCGACGCAATTGGAGAATCTAGGCTGGATTATAGATACAGTTCACCTCAGAAAATAAGGTTAACCTTCGCTGCTGCGGATTATGAATTATTTACCAACGATGACAGAATCTACGAGGGGAGTGATGGTAAGATTTCTGCAATAACTACCCGGTAATCAGTGTTAATCCATCGAATTTCGAACCCCATGGCACCCCATCTTTTGAGGGTCTCGGTCAGAAACGAAAACGAGACCGTCTCCATTGGACGGTCTCGTTTCATTTATTCAGATCAATCCGTAAGCTTCCCCTGAGTAGCTACACTCGAATGTAATAATTATCATCGTAAACCCCTTGTTGGAATGTGGGATACTCGGTGTCGGCCTGTGCGGCTGGGAGTCTTCCACATTTCAACAGGAACGCCCGTGGCGTAATGTTATCTAAGCTGTCATGGGGTCGAACATTGTTGTATT
>NZ_JAERRB010000003.1:113400-813644 GCF_016735595.1 Chryseolinea lacunae | reverse complement strand
TTTGAAACCTGGACTCTCGTTTATCCTTTTTCTTATTCAAGAAATCAATCACGAAACATCCCAACCTCGCGGCTATAATGTTCCATGGGTCCGCTATCAATTATCATCCATTCAAAGAACGTGGTCAATCCGCCAGTGGGCGAATAACGTGTGAGTTTCTCAACCCATTCTGAAAACCCTTCCGATTTTCAGCCCTTATTTTCAATTTGGGAGTGCAAAGGTACTTGTTCCGGTTTCACTTTGCAAGTTTTTTTAAAACTTTTTTTCTTTTCTCCATTTCCCCTGCCCTGCTAGCAAAAGGGTCCCAAATGTAGCTAGCGATTGATAACCTGCAAAAAAAATTCAAAAATTAGTTATCCACATCGTGGTTTGCAGGGATGTTTAAACGCGAATGACCCTGATTAAGAGAACATTATGATTTGCTTAATTTTTTGGCTTTTTATACAACGGAACCGTGCTGCAAGGCTCTCCGAACATAATACTGGCCGAAAACTTTTTTAAATTATTTGTTGCCTCCACATAAATGGCCACCGGAACGTCAACTTTACTGCATCCTTTCACCACAACTTTTGCATTTTCGAAGCGCGACCAGTCGATTTCGCGCAGATTTTTTTTGAAAATTTCTGTTTCCAGCGCTTCCAGGTTTCCAAAAACTACCTGTTTTGCATGGGGCTCGAGCGCAATGGCCACCAACATGAAGGCCCATGTGGGCACGATGGCGTCGGCGGTGCAGGTGATGGCGACGAATTTATTTTGATAATTCGACCAATTGTGCTGGCGGATGAATTCGCGAAAATCTTTTTCTTTCAGGATGAGCTCCTGGTATAGTTGGTCTTTTATGTCGAGCAACACCCGTTCGCCCGGTTCATAATAGTGTTCCAGATCGAAGGTAACGAGGGCGCTGCTGGCTACTTTATTGATGATTTGATCTTGTGCGTCTTCCATGATGTTTCTAGAACATAAATGTTGTGCGATTTTGTTCGGCTAGGGCTGATTTAGGCTGGCCGGTTTCTTGATCATGAACTCCTTCAGATAGAAAGGTTCGAAGTGCACCAGGTCTTCGATGCGTTGTTGTTGAAATTTTGTCCATGCCAGCGCCCCCAGGTTAGCTGCCGAGGGTGTGATGCCTGAAATAAAAATTGCGTTGGGATGGGTGATGACGGGCCGGCATTTGTCTGCGCCGTTTCCAAAAAAAATGATCGGGCCTTCTTCCAGTTCTTTTTCAAAACTATGTTCATCGATGACCTTGGCTTCCACGGCCTGCAGCGCGGTGTTGCCGGCATCAAAGATCTGGCAATAGACTTCCATGCGGCGTGCGTCGATCATGGGGCAAAGGCGTGCCTTTGACACGTTGGTGGCGTTGACCTGCGCGGCCATGATCTCGAGCGTGCCCACGGCTACCAGCGGAATGGAAAGTGCATAGCACAATCCTTTGGCTGTGGAGGTGCCGATGCGCAGGCCGGTGTATGAACCGGGGCCCGATGCCACGGCGACGGCACTAATATCTTTCAGGGTGACATCGGCTGTGCGCACCACCTGGTCGATGAGGGGGGCGAGCTTTGATGCATGAGAGTGTTCGCGATGCACTTCGGCCATGGACAGCAACGTGTTGTTTTCGTGCAGTGCCACGGAACAAACCGTGGTGGATGTTTCAAGGCTTAGGAGCAAGGGCATCGGACGTGGACAATGTTTTGTTGTAGGCGCCGGTGTCGTTCAGAATTTTCCGGGCTTCGAGAATGGTTTGGTCGCGGCTGGTGGACACGGCGGCCTGGCCTTCGTTGAGATTATAGTGAAACGCGATCTGTTCTTCCAGCAACCCCACGATTTCGGTTTTGAATCGCGTGAAGTCGGTGGACTTGAGTGCTTCCACTTTATTTTTCAACCCGGAGAGTTGCGTCTCCATGTCGTTATAGTAGCGTTCTTCCTTGGCCACTTCAATGAGCTGGTTGGTATTTTTTTCCAGCATGGTGGCGTATGAAAACTTTTGTGCTTTGAGAAAGTCTAAAAACTTTTCGTAGTCTTTGTCGGTGATGTGGAATGTGTTGAGCGCGGGCGGTGTGGGATTTTCGCCGCAGTAGCGTGTGGCATAGTCGAAGATCAATCCGTCGCTGACCATGGAGGCGGCCACAACGCTAAGGAATTCTTCCTGCATAACGATGTCGGGATCGAGGCCTCCGCCGTCGTAGACTTTGCGGCCGTGTTTGGTTCTGAATTCTGATTTGAGGGAGTCGGCCATTTTGTTGACCGTGCCGTCCTCTTTTCTATGTGTGTAGTCGAGTGCCTGAATGCAGCGGCCGCTGGGAATGTAGTATTTGGCTGTGGTGACTTTCAGTTGTGCGTTGTAGGCAAGTGGTCGTGTGGTTTGCACGAGGCCTTTGCCAAATGTTTTCCGGCCGATGAGCACGGCGCGGTCGTAGTCCTGCAGCGAGCCCGCCACAATTTCGGAGGCCGATGCACTGCCGTCGTTCACCAGGATGGCCATGGGGATTTCGGTGTCGATGGGATTGTTGAGCGTTTTGTATTGCTTGTTCCAGTCTTCGACTTTTCCTTTTGTGGACACCACTTCCTGGCCTTTGGCGACGAAGAGGCTCACGATGTTCACGGCTTCGTGCAACAGACCGCCGGGGTTGTCGCGAAGGTCGAGGATGAGACGGGTGGCGCCTTGTTGTTTCAGGGCGTGCAACGCGTCGGCTACTTCGCGCGAGGCGCCGGGCGTGAAATCGTCGAGTTTGATGTAGCCGGTGTTGGCTTCCACCAGGCCGTAGTAGCCGATGTTGGCCAGTGTTATTTTTTCGCGGGTGATTTTGAAGGTGATGATGTCGCGTTGCCCATAACGTTTCACTTTGAGTTCGAGGTCGGTTTTGGGTTGGCCTTTGAGCAGGGCGCTGACTTCGGAGGTGGATTTGCCTTGCAGGTTTTTGCCATCGATGGCAACGAGTTCGTCGCCCACATGGATGCCTGATCTGAAGGCGGGAAAGCTTCTGTAGGGATGTGTGACGATGGTTCTTTTATTGATGACGCCAATGAGCGCACCGATGCCGCCGTATTGCCCGGTGGTGGTGATGCGGAACGACTCCAGGTCGTCTTCGGGAATGTAGTCGGTGTAGGGATCGAGTGAGGCGAGCATGCCGTCGATGCCTTTGCGGATAAGTTTTTGGGGTTCCACCTCGTCGACATAGTAGGCGTTCACTTCTTTGAAAAGTGTGGCGAAAATGTCGAGGCTTTTGGCGATGTCGAAATATTTTTCTGCCGGTTTGCGGAAGGCTACCAGAAGGGCAACGGATGCCACCAACACGAAGGGCCATTTAATTCTTCTCCACATACTCGAACCGTTTAATGGTTTTCACTAGTCTCTCGTGAATTTGCACCGAGGGCAAAATGTCTTTCACACTATAAATATACGCAATGACCAATTTGTTCTGTGCCGGAAAGCGTTCCTTATTCAAGCGGTAGGCTTCGCGCATGCGGCGCTTGATGAGGTTGCGATCGACGGCCCGTTTGAAATTGCGTTTGGAGACCGAGATCAGAATTTGGTGAACGGGTGCCGCCGGATCGGGATGGGGCATGAAGAACACCTTGAAGGGGAACAAATAAAAAGAGGAACCCTTGTCGAAGAGTTCCTGTATGTGCTTTTCTTTTGAAAGTCGTTCTTCCTTTCGGAATGTAAATCTCCCCATGAGTTGAAATTAATCAATCTCCTGTGGGGACACGAAGGCTCAAAAGCAATTATTTATGCTTAACAGTCTTCTCGCTGGAAACGGTCAGCTTCTTGCGGCCGTTCTTTCTGCGGTTTGCCAACACCCGACGACCATTGGCCGTGGACATTCTCTCACGGAAACCGTGTTTGTTTTTTCTTTTTGTGCGGGAAGGTTGAAATGTACGTTTCATCGCGTTATGTGTTAACCCTTAAAAAATAAAGGGCTGCAAAGATGACCAGGATTTTCTGGTTTTGCAAGGTAATCGCTGAGGATTCCCCTAGTTTCTGCAGCCCTTGTCAAGTTATGAATTGAAAATCAGTGACTTACGAAGGATTTGCTCCTTTGGCCGAATTATGCTGTGAGGTCGGCCAAAACCTGTTTGGCTTGCTCGGTATGGAGCCGGGGGCCGAACTGCGACACCACACGCGACGAGGCGAGCGACGCCAGTTTGCCGGCGTCGGCATAGCTGTGGCCGTGGGTGATGGCATACATGAAGGCTCCCGAAAACATGTCGCCGGCGCCGTTGGTGTCGATGGCTTTCACTTTGTAGGGCTCTATATTAATATAGGTGTCGCCGTCGAAGATGAGGGCGCCGTTGGCGCCGAGGGTGATGGCAAAACGCTTGGCGACGCCGCGCAGTTTTTCGCGGGCTTCGTTCACAGAGTTTGTGCCGGTGAAGATCATGGCTTCTTCGTCGTTGCAGAACAGGAGGTCTACGCTGGCGCCTACGATTTGCTCCATTTGGGCGGAGAAATATTTGACCATGCTTGGATCGGAGAAGGTGAGTGCTACGTCGACTTTATTTTTTTCGGCAATTTTTTTTGCAGCCAGCATGGCTTCGAAGCCGTTGGGGCTTGCCACGAGGTAGCCCTCCATATATAGATAGGAAGAATCTTTGAGTGCGCCTTCGTCGAGGTGTTGGGGGCCGAAGATGGAGTTGACACCCAGGAAGGTGTTCATGGTGCGGCTTGCATCGGGCGATGTCATGACGAGACAACGACCGGTAAAGTCGACGGGGCAGTTTTCGAAGGTGAGGCTTGTGCCCATGCCGTTGCGTGCGGCGTCTTCGAGGAAAAATTTGCCGAGGTCGTCTTTGGCCACCATGCACGAATAGAAGCTGCGGCCGCCAAACTGGTTGATGGCTGCGAGGGTGTTGCCGGCCGAGCCGCCGCCCGACAGTTTGCTTTTGTTCATGTCGATGGCTTTCATCAACTCGATCTGACGTTTTTCGTCGACGAGGGTCATCACGCCCTTTTCGATGTTGTTCTTTTCGAAGAAGTCGAATTCTACTTCGGTGACGATATCGACGATGGCGTTTCCGATGCCATACACATCATATTTTTTCATGAGGGATTTGGATTTTGGATGCAATGATAAGAAGAATTTGAGGAGTTGCGAAGTTGGGATGGCGACAAGCCTGAAGTTGTGGGGATAAGGCTTCGAATGGTCGTGTTATGTTTTGTGAAGGTTCACTCATTTGTTGAATGAAAGTCATGTTTCTAAAAAAACGACTGTGGTTGACGTTTTCTCCCGGCCAGGGATGGTAGCGGAAAGCCCACAGCAGGGTTGGTTGGGCAGTGGGGCGAGGACTTGCAGCGGACAGCCCGGCCCCGTTCCGCCCAGCCGGGCGGAACGGGGAGGCCGCCCAAAATCATAGACTGTATCGGTAAATAATTTTTTGCGCGCTTAAAAAAATCTAAAACCATTTCGACTTAACCCTGTTAAAGGGCTTGGTAATGTGTAGCCCCACGTTGCCTTCTATGTTATCTGCTGTATTAATTTTTTTGGTTAATCGCTCGGGATGAGTTTGTCCGGGCGGGGAAGTTGTGTTTGCAAACGTTGTTGTTCGCGTAAATGGCTGTTTTTGATTTTTTTTTAACAACGATTTGCTGTGCTGCGAGATCTCTTGCGGCGTGTGACATCGTAGATACCTGAACTCTTTATCCTACGGTAAATGCCAGAACTGTTCGTCCATCCCAATCTAAAAAATTCCCTCCCAAACGTAGACGCTGGAACCCCTCCTTCGCGATTGCAGGGGCTCTGCCTGGCACTGGTTAGGTTTTTGGATATCTGTAACCGTCTCTAAAAACCCTATGACATCTTTGTCCGACGTAGCGAAACGATGGCTTGCAGCACTGGTGCTGACGGTCTTTGCTGTTGTGATTGTTTTGATTTTCTGGCAACAGGAATTGAAATACACGCTGCCCACACCTGTGCCGGCGGCCTATGCCGCCGTGCAACCCGGCGATGCTGTGACGTTGCCGATGTCGTTTCAAAAAGGTCATGCCTATTTCATTCACTTCTATAATCCCGATTGCCCGTGTTCGCGTTTCAATGCGCGTCACATTCAATCGCTGATGCAAGACCATGGCGACAGCGTTCACTTTGTGATTGTGGTGGCAAATGCTTCGATGATTGACGATGCGCGAAAAGCGTTGGGTGCTTCACTCACGTTTGTGACAGATCATGATGGCGCGGTGGCAAAAGCATGCGGGGTGTATTCCACGCCGCAAGCAGCTATTGTGAGTGGTGAGGGCACACTTTTTTATCGGGGCAACTATAATCGTGCGCGCTACTGCACATCGCGCGCTACCAATTTTGCAGAGCTGTCGTTGCTAGCGCTTTTGCAGCATGCACCACCGCCGATGTTTGGTTTGGCGGCGACTCAATCGTATGGCTGCGAGTTGAATGCGGCCGACGCTGATCCCATTTTTTTCTAATGTTTACGAATAAAGAAAAATAAAACGCGATAACCCGCACACACACCTATGGCAAATGAAATTGTTTTGACCCGGGCCGAAGAGAAGGAAGCCTTCCGGGAGGTTAATGAAAAATCGGACCGCATCATGAGTTTTGCGATCCTTGCTTACTTTGGTTTTGGTCTTTTTCTGTCTACGTTCTATGGAACACTTGTACTTGCGCTCGGCATTGGCGGTTTGTGCGTGGCCGTGTATTTTGTGACGCGGTCGTTGCTGCCCGAAACTAGTTTGTATCAGTATGTGATGAGCGCTGTGCTGGCCGTTTTTTCGGCGCAGTTCATCTATCAGATGCATGGCATGTTCGAGATGCACTTCTTCTTTTTTGTGGGCTCAGCATTGCTCATCACGTTTCGCAACTGGCGTTTGGTGATTCCGTTGCTGCTCCTCACCGTGGTGCATCACACGTTGTTTGCCTGGCTGCAATACAACGGCATGAAAGAAATTTATTTCACCCAGCTTGACTATATGGACCTGCAGGCGTTTCTCTTTCACGCGCTGCTGGCGGCTGTGATTATGTCGATCTGCGGCTACTGGGCCTATGACCTGGAACGCACCACGCGACGCGATGCTTTCAAAAATATTATCCTGGCTAAACAGCTCGCCAATGTGAAGAGCAACATCGCGTTTGCCGACAGCATGAGCAAAGGCAACCTGAACGTGGAGTATGGCGCGCTCGACAACACCGATGCGCTGGGCAAATCGCTCATCCTGATGCAGGAAAACCTGCGCATAGCCAATGCACGCGAGCAGGAAGACAAATTTATTACGGTGGGCATCACAAAGGTGAGTGACATTATCCGTCATCACGGTAATGATTTTGAGAAGCTGTCGCACGAGTTCATCAGTGGTCTGGTGAAGTACACACAGCTTAACCAGGGCGCGCTCTTCCTGCAAGAGGAAGACGAAAACGGCGAAGCCTATCTGACCCTGTCAGCATGTTATGCTTATGACCGAAAAAAACATTTGCAGATGCGTGTAGGTCTTGGCGAGGGTTTGGTTGGCCAGTGTTATCTGGAACGTGATGAGATCTACCTGACCAAGGTGCCCGAAAACTATACGCGCATCACCTCCGGGTTGGGCGAAGCCACGCCAGGTTGTATTCTGCTGGTGCCTGTGAAAACACAGGATGCCGTGGTGGGTGTGATTGAGCTGGCGTCGTTCAGGCCCTTGTTGCCCCACGAAAAACAATTCATTCACAAGGCTGCTGAGAACATTGCGTCGGCCATTATCTCGTCGCGCACCACGGATCGCATCAAGCGGTTGTTAACCGAGTCGCAGCAGAAGGCCGAAGAGTTGCGTGCGCAGGAAGAAGAGATGCGTCAGAATATGGAAGAGCTTTCGGCCACACAGGAAGAAATGAGCCGCAAGGCCACCGAAACCGAAAACCGTATCAACGCCATTGAAGAAAGCGGCATCTCGTCGATCGAGTTCGATCTGGACGGTACCATTCTGCAAGCCAATCGTCACTTTTTGGGACTGATGGGTTATTCGCTGAATGAAATCACCGGCAAACACCACCGTATTTTTGTGGATCCGAAAACCGCTTCGTCGGCGGACTATGCTGAGTTCTGGGAAGATCTTCGTCGTGGTGTGCCGCGTCCGGGTGAGTATAGCCGCGTGACCAAGTCGGGGGCCAGGGTTTTTATCAAAGGAAGTTATTCCATCATTCGCGATCAGCAAGGGAAACCGGTGCGCATTCTGAAACTGGCCACGGACATTACACAGCTGAAAAAACAACAGGAGCTGATGATCGACGAAAAGGATTTTAATGCGCCGATTATTTCCTACCAATAACGCAGCCACGTGTCTTTGACATATCCGGGCCATCCTGAAAAGGGTGGCCCTTTTTTGTGGGACGATGACGTTATTTCCGTGCGATGTTCAGCGTCATCTTATACTTGCGTGCGCGGTCGGGATAGTCGGTGATGATGCCGTCGACGCCCATGCCTTTGAGGGAGAGCATGTCTGACACTTCGTTGACCGTCCAGGGGATGACGCGAATTTTTTCCTGGTGCAGGTGATGGACTTTTTCTTTGTTGATGAGCTTGTAGTAAGGACTATAGATGGACGGTTTGAAACCCAGCGCGGCGAGGTTGGCATCGATCGATTTGGTGTTCTCGACCAGTGCGGCCAACCGGATGGCGGGATATTTTTTATGCCAGTACTGCAACACGCGGAAGTCGAACGATTGAATGACGAGGCGGTCGAGGGGTATGTATTCGTCAACAAGTGTGTAGACAAGGTCTGAGAACTCCTCGATGGAGGGTTGGTATTTTTTTTCGTCTTCGGGCGAGCTTTTGATCTCGATGTTATAGTCCACTTCGTAGGACCCGTAGTTTTTGATTTGCGTTTCCACGGCCACCAGCACATCGCTGAGCAGGGGTTTGGAGATTTTCATCTTGAGCTGCTGCGGAAACTTCTCGTTGCCTTTTGAGCCACAGTCGAAGCGTTTCACTTCGTCGTAGGTCATCTGGTAGATGTTATACTTTTTTTCAGCCTTATCGGAGAACTCGTTGCCGGTGGAATCGTAGCAAATGCCGGCCGACATCCACGGTTCGTGCGACACCACCACTTGTTTGTCTTTGGTGATGACCACATCCATCTCCAGCGTGGTGACGCCCGTGTCGAGGGCGGCGATGAAAGCGGGGATAGAATTTTCAGGACGCAGGCCACGGGCTCCGCGATGACCTTGCACGTCGAATCGGGGAATATACTGAGTGGACGCTGCCATGCTGAAGAAGGCGAACAGGATAAGAAAAGGAAATCGTAGACGCATAGAACAAAGATAGGAGCGACGGCTACACCTGACAAGTGTTTTTCAAAAACACACGTCAGGCTTTCGGTGCAAGGCGGCTCCTAGCGTTGAATGCGAATCATGCCGCCCCGTGGCCGCGCGCCCATGGGATTGAGATGTTTGTTGAGGGCATAGGTGAAACTCACCAGAAAGTAGCGCCCCAGCGAATTGGTGGTTTGGCGCTGAAAGTAGTTGACGTCGGCCTGCTGCGACACACCCAGGTTTTTGTCGAGCAAATTGTTGACGGCAAATTTCAACTCGCCGCTTTTGTTTTTCAGGATGAAGCGCGACACCGACAGGTTGAACAAGGGGATGGACTGCTCATAGTCGGTGGTGATGCTTTGGTAGACCAGATAGTCGAACGACGTGTTGAACGAGTAGTGTTTGAGAAAGCTGAGGTTTGATTCGGCGCTATAGGTCTTGTTGAAGAAGAGCTGGTCGGCCTGGGTGTTAAACTCATAGTCGGTTGACTGGCGGCTAAGGTTGGCGCTGAGGTCGAGGTCAAAAATTTCTTTGTAGCGGAAGTTGTAGCGAAACGTTCCGCCCACCGTGTTTTGGGCGATGTTGCTTTCGGTGTCATTCAAGACGTTGACACCGTTCTGGCGGGTGGCCGTGGCGGTGAGGCCGAAGCGGCTGTTCAGTTTTGTGAACGGAAAACTGTAGGTGGCATTGCCGGTGACGCGCATGTTACGATCTACGTTGACGGGTTTCGAGATGCGCACCTGCTGATCGGTGATGGTCTGCGAGGTGGTGATGGCGTTGCGCGTGAGCGTGGCATCGACAAACACAAAGAAGCTGGAGAAGTTTGCCGGGTTGAAGGTGGTGAAGTTGAAACGCCAGTCGTGTGCATAGGCCGGGCTCAGATCTGGGTTGCCCGTGCTCATGTTCAGCGGGTCGCTGTTATCGACCACGGGTTGCAGTTGTTGCAGCGATGGTTCCTGCACCGATGCTTCATAGTCAAGCCGCAGGTGTTTGCTGGTAGTGAAGTCGTAGTTGAAGCGGGCCACGGGCAGTATGTTCTGATACGACTTTTCGATTTTGGTGTTGGTAAGCTTCAGGTCACCGTCGAGATAGGTCTGCTGCAATGTCGAGCCTACGGTGAGATTATATTTCGACCGGTTCATTCTGAAGTTCAGTCCACCGCGGTGGTATTGATAGTCGCTGGTGTATTGATTGCTCAGTGCCGTGTTGAGGGTAGCTTCGCCGTTGTTGAGATCATAGACAAGGCGGTTCACGTCGTTCAGGTTGCTGCGGAAGGCATAGTTTGCTTCCAGGTACAAACGATGGCCAAGGGGTTCGGTGTAGGAAAAGTTGACACCGTATGAATTGTTGCGTGTGTCTTGCCGGTTGGTTTGCAGGATGTGATTTGTGCCTGTGTTTTCGCCATAGAATGTTGTGGTGGCATCCTGCTGGCCGTCGCGGTCGGTGTCGGTCACACCCAGGGTTAGGTTGGTCGACAGGGTTCTGCCCTTCTTTGCGAATTTATGGCGCCACAACAGTGTGGAGTTGAGTGTGGTGGTGTTGCCAAACGAGGCCGTTTGGCGCACGCCTTCGTTGGCGGTGGTGCCGTCGGCATCCAGGTTTTTGCTGCTGCTGTTTTCTTTTGTGTCGGTTTGGTTGTAGGCGAGCGAGGTGGTCCAGCGCAGGGAATTGAGCGAATCGATTTTGTGATCGAGCACCGTGTTGAGCCTGTGGTTCTGGTTGGTGTTGTGTTGCCGACTGGTTTGATTGAAGGTGAGGTTGCCGGTGGGGAAATAGTTGATGCGGTCGGTATACTGATCGAGGTTGTGATCGAGAGCATTGAAGAAGTAGCTGCTGTTGAGTTCTGTTTTGGTGTTGAATGTTTTGTTATAGTTGAGACCGCCGCCATAGTTGCTCATGATGCCGGTGTTGCGTCCGCCAAAGCTGAGCGGCACGCCGCTTTGGTTGTTGCTGTTCACCTGGATGCGCACGGGTCCGCCGCCGCGTGCCATCTGCTGGCTGCCCCCAGTGAAGGTCATGTAATCGTCGATGGAGAAACCCTGGTCGTTCACGTTGTTGGCCATGCCGAGAAACGAAATCTGCTCGCCTTTGGTGAAGCGGTTCAGGCTGGCGCGCGCAGCATAACGATTGTTGCTGCCGAATCCGGCCGTGGCGTTGCCAAAAAAGCCTTTGCGTTTTTCTTCTTTCAATTCAAGGTTGATGGTTTTTTCGCGTTGCCCGTCGTCGATGCCCGAGAAGGCGGCCTGGTCTGACTTCTTGTCGAACACCTGCACTTTCTTGATGGCGTCGGCGGGCAGGTTTCGGGTGGCCAGTTTGGGGTCGGTGCCAAAAAAAGGTTTGCCATCCACCATCACGCGTTGCACTTGTTCGCCCTGGGCGCGAATGGTGCCGTCGGCATCCACTTCAACACCGGGAAGTTTTTTGAGCAGGTCTTCCACCACAGCGTTTTGCTTCACGGTCTTGAACGACTCGGCGTTGAACTCGATGGTGTCTTTCTTTAATGTGACGGGCGCGCGGTCGGCTTCCACCGTCACTTCGGCCAACAAGCTTGATTTGGGTTGCATGCTGAGCACACCCAGGTCCACTACGGCCTGGCCCGGCTGAGGATCGATACGTTTTGTGAGCGGTGCATAGCCCACAAATGTAACTTTGAAAAGGTAGGGTTCCGCATTCAGGTTTTTGATTTGAAACGAACCATCCGTTTGTGTGGTGCCGAAGTTCACCAAGGAAGAATCTTTCGGACTCAACACCATGAGCGTGGCCGCGGGCAACGCAACGTGTGCGCTGTCTACCAGCTGACCCTGAATGGTTAGCTTTTGCGCCACCGCCGTGGTACCAGCACATACAAACAACAGCAGTAAAAGTTTCTTCAGCATACGCGATGGCAAATAGAACGATGTAGGGAAAGGTTAAGACTATTAATTACGGATCATCATGTTGCCTCCATTGGCGCGCATGCGTTCAATTTGTGCGGCCATCATCTTCGTGAATTCTGCCTGAGTAATATTCTGGCCGTCGGTGGGCACTTTCAATTCGTTTTTCTTCAGCGCACGCATTTCAATTTTTTCGGCTGTGATGATGCGTTCACCGTCGTTGATGTCTACCTGAAGGATTGTGCCGGGTAGTGTGTTAAAATTTTCCGGACCCATGGAAGCCCGGAGCTGGCCGGTATACCACGCCACCACGTTTTGTTTTCGTTCTTCGTTATAGAAGCTGGCGCGCTTGCAGGAATAGCCCTGAATGGTTTTGGTTTCTGTTCCGAATTTCCACGGCGAAATTTTCACGGTGTCGTCGATGCGATAGCGCTTGCCCATGAACTCTTGCGACACCACGCGACGTCCCGTTCCGCGATGCGTATAGATGCGGGCGTTGGGTCGGGCAAAACGCATGCGCACCGGGCCACGGTCGTTGCCAAATTCTTCTTCGTCATCTTCCTCCACGGGCGCATAGAGCGACTCGGTGGTATTGAAGAAGAGCTGGTCTTTCACGATGTTGAATTCGGGAAGCTGATCTTTCATTTCCTGGCGGTCGGGTGGCAAGCGACGATGCATGCTGGTTTTCACTTCGTAGGTAATGACCCCTTCGCCAACCTGGCCCACCACCATGTGAACCGCGGCGAGCATGGCCAGCACGCCCAACAGTAGAAGTATTCGTTTCATAGTTGTGTTAAAATTCATGTGACTTTCTTCGCCAGTAAAAGTACGTGGCCCGAAATCCGAAACGGGTTAACGAAGCTGAATGGAATGTTAATTAAGGTTAAAGGCATTCGGGGCCACCACGAAAGAGTGCTACCTTTGAGCTATGAAGAAACGGACCGATCTGCTTTCGCTTGCCCTCATGATCTGCAGCCTTGTGTTGCTGGTGGTGTTGCAGGTGCTGTGGCTGAAAAGCTCTTATGAAAAGGCCTTCTTTGATTTCAAACGCGAAACCAACTACCTGTTCAGAACCACCGTGTTCACACTCCGCGATTCGCTGCTGGCAAAACGCATTGAGCCCATAACATCCTCTACAGACACAACGTCGCTGTTGATGGGCGCACGCCTTCGCCGAACCATGCCTCTGCCAGGAAAAGACTCCATTCACCGCCGTGTGAAAGTTTTAGGCAAGGACGCCGACATACAGATCTTTGTTACGTCTGCCGACAGCACGCACCCCATCGGTGAGATGCTTCCGCCACTGACACACAAGATTCGCAGCAAACCAGGACGCTACAACTACTTTATCCGCTATGGACAGGACACGCTGAACATCGACAGCCTGTCGCAACATTATGCAATGGCTTTGGCGCGGGCCAAACGACCCGCGTCGTTCACCATCAGACACGTGGTGGTGAAACAGCCCGTGTTCCCATTGGAAGAACGGAGAAAAAATGACGACGACGACAATCGCGGACGACCACGGTTGTTTCGCGACACGCTGTTCTCGGAATATGTTCACATCAGTCCACTCGATCGTTATGCGGCGGCATTCCCCGGAGTTCCAAAATTGTTGTTAAGAGAAATTGCACCGCAGCTTATTTTTTCCTTTTTCCTCACGTGCATCACCGCGGGCTCGTTCTTCGTGCTCTATCGCAGCATGCGCGCCCAACGCCAACTGATCGCGTTGAAGAACGACTTCATCAGCAACATCACCCACGAATTGAAAACGCCGGTGGCCACGGTGAGTGTGGCGTTGGAGGCACTGAAAAGTTTTAATGCCAAAGACAATCCACAACTCACGGCCGAATATCTCGACATCGCGCAAGGCGAATTGAAACGCCTCAGTGAAATGACCGACAAAATCATGGAAACCTCGATGCTGGAAAGCGAAGGCCGCGAATTGACAGCCGAACCTTTCGCACTGGATGTTTTGCTCGAACAAATTCTCACGTCCATGAAGCCCGTGCTTGAAAAACGAAATGCAAAACTGGATTACCGCAAAGAGGGTGAACGTTTTGTGATGACCGGGGTGGCCGTGAATGTGTCGTATCTATTATATAATCTGCTTGACAACGCGTTGAAGTATAGCGCAGGCGAACCCGTCATCGCGGTGGTATTGAAAAGCGAGGGCTCGTTGCTTCGGCTCTCTGTGCAGGACAACGGACCCGGCATTGATGCGGCCTATCACAAAAAAGTATTTGAAAAATTCTTCCGTGTGCCCACGGGCAACGTTCACAACACAAAGGGCTATGGCCTTGGCCTCAGCTATGTGGCCGGTGTGGTGAAAAAACATCAGGGCAAACTTGAGCTCGACAGTGCGCCGGGTGCCGGCAGCACCTTCATCATTACCTTTCCCACAAAACAATAAGCAACCCAGATCTTCCCTTGTTATCTTGAACGACAATCGCAGTCCTCTTTCCACTATGTCAAAAACCAAAATCCTGTATGTTGAAGACGAACCGTTTCTGGGACGGATTGTGAAGGAAAGCCTGGAGAGTCGCGACTTCGAGGTGGTGATGGTGACGGACGGAAACGATGTGGACGCGGCTTTCAAGATGACGCAGCCCGACCTGTGTGTGCTCGACATCATGTTGCCCACCAAAGACGGCTACACCCTGGCCAAAGAAATTCGCGTGCTGGCACCTGGCATTCCCATCATTTTTGTGACGGCCAAAGTGCAGACCGAAGATTTGCTGAAAGGATTTGAAGCGGGCGGCAACGATTATTTGCGAAAGCCCTTCAGCATGGAAGAACTGATTGTTCGAATCAACAACCTGCTGCATCTCACGCAATCGCAAAAACCAACCCACACCTCCACATCGCCGGAATCTATTGCCATCGGGCACTTTGAGTTTTTGCCGCTGCGCTACGAACTGCGCGTGAACGACAAGGCCCGGCAACTCTCCCACCGCGAGTCAACGCTGTTGCAGATGTTGATCGACAACAAAAACGCGACAGTACTGCGCAAAGACATTCTGTTAAAACTTTGGGGCGATGATTCGTTTTTTAATTCACGGAACCTCGATGTCTACATCACCAAGTTGCGCGACTATCTGAAAGAAGATCCTGCCATCAAGATCATCACCATTAAAGGTATTGGCTATCACTTTTCAGTGGGCTGAGGCGCAGTGATCACCTCCAGTTTGTAGCCCACACCATGAATGGTCTGGATGTTCACGGCGGGTTCGTCTTTAAAAATTTTGCGAAGTCTCGATATAAACACATCCATGCTTCTGCCCACGAAGTAGCCTTCATCTTCCCAAATGGCCTTCTGAATGATGTCTCTTTCAATCACTTTGTTCTGATGCATGCAAAATAGCCTTAGCAACTTGGCTTCCTTGCGCGTGAGTTCCACCACAGCATGGTCGTTTGAAATCTGTTGCTGATTGAAGTGGAACGTGAATGTGGCCAGCGAATACGAGAACTGTTCGTCGGCCTTGGTCGGCGTGTTGTAGACGCGCTTCACGATGGCTTCGATGCGCAGCAAAAATTCTTCGAGGCTAAAAGGTTTGGTGATGTAGTCGTCGGCACCAATCTTGAATCCGTGGATGCGGTCTTCTTTCAGATTCTTGGCCGTTAAGAACACAATGGGAATTTGCACATTGAGCCGACGGATGTCGGTGGCGAGTGTGAATCCATCTTTCTTGGGCAACATCACATCGACCACGCAAAGGTCGAACGATTCTTTCATGAATGTGCTCAGGGCGGTTTGCCCGTCTTCGATGGCGCACACGGAGTAGCCTGCCATCTCCAGGTTGTCTTGCAACATGAAGCGCATGTTCTCGTCGTCTTCCACCAAAAGAATCCTGCGGCTCATGGCTTAACAGTTTTCAAAATACAATTCGAAGCAGCTTCCATGTTGCGGCTCGCTCGTCACCGACACGCGTCCCCGGTGTGCCTCCACAATTTTTTGCACGTAGGTGAGGCCAAGACCATAGCCCTTCACATCGTGCACGTTTCCCGTCGAGGCCCGATAGAATTTATCAAAGATGTATTGCTGCACTTCACGGCGTATGCCAATGCCTTTGTCGGCAATCGCGATGAGGATGCCATGGGGTTTGTTGATGGTGGTGACCGTGATGTCGGGTTTGTCGGGCGAATATTTGTCGGCGTTGTCCAGCAGGCTATAGAAAATGTTGGTGAGGTGAAATTCGTCGGCAAACACAAACGGCTGCAAGGCATCCAGTTTGCCACGCAACTGGCCCTGACGGTTTTGGATGCGCATCTGGAAATTCTGAATCACTTCTTCCATGAGGCTGTTCACATTCACTTCTTTCTTTGTCAAAGCAATCTCGCCCTTCTCAAACAGTGAAGCCTGCAACACCTGTTCCACCTGAAACTTTAACCGGCGGTTTTCCTGGTAGATGATGTTGGCGTAGTGCACGGCTTTTTGTTCGTCAAGTCGTCCGCTGCCGGCGCGCAACACTTCACTGGCCAGCGAGATGTTGGTGATGGGCGTTTGAAGCTCGTGCGTGATGTTGTTCATGAAGTCGGTCTTGATCTCGGAAAGCTTTTTTTGTTTTTGCAGATCGACCACCAGGTATGCGAACAGCGCAAGAATAAACACAAAAGCACAAGCCGAAACGATCCAGAACATCATGCCGCCCACGATGTCGGTTTGTTTATCGGGAAAGGTGATCATAAAATCCATGGGAATGCGAGCCTCGGCCATGCGCGATCTGCATGTGGCCGTGTCGGTCGTGTACGCACCATTCAGGTAAAGATTTCCTAAAATAATGCCCGTGCGATTCTTATCATACACCGTAAGCTCGAACGGGGCATCAAGACCATGTCGCACAAAGGTTTTTCGCAAACTCGAATCCAGGGCCGCATAGGAAAGTGTGTGGTTCAGATCAACATAAAACGAATTCGACGCCGTCATCACCACTGGGCGGATCGTCGACGTGGTGTCGCCTTCCGCTTTCAGCAAGTCGTTTGTCAAGGCACGCAGTGCGAGGTTCACTTTGTCGTTAAATTGTTTTTCGCGCACATCATAGGCACTCCTGAACCAATACACCTGCACGGCAAGCAAGCCCACAATGGCCACCACGGCAGCCACCACCACGCTTTTGAAAATGTTTTGTCTGTTCATGATGCCTTTTATTATGCTCAGTAAAAATAACCCGTAAAACGATCGCTCTTTAAAAATTTACAAATCATTAACATCTTTTTACACGGGTTTTACGAACGGGCATTTTCCCCCGGATAGGTTTGCTGCACACAAAATCAAAATACCCATGAAAACAAAACTTCACCACCATCTTTTTTTTCTCCTTTGCCTGTGGCCGCTTATGAGCAGTTTCACCGAGAAAAATGAGGGACTTTCCATACTGATTGTCGATCCTCAAAACAGCACGGTGTTATGGACCGGCTCCTATACCTTCAATTTCAACGAACATCGCGGCGCCATCAAACTCCTGAAGGGCGAGATCGAGATGACTGGCGAACAGATCACCGGCGGTTCGTTTGTGCTCGACATGACCAGCATAGAAAACCACGACATGCGTGGCGACTCCGCGGCGAGGGACCTGGAAAAACATTTGAAGAGCAGCGACTTCTTTGATGTGGCCAAGTTTCCCAAGGCACTGTTCACCATCACCAAAGCCACACCTGTGACCGCAAACGCCGGCGAGCCCAACTATGAAATCACCGGCAACCTGACGTTGAAGGGCGTGAAAAACACACTCACCTTCCGCGCCACATCCACGAAGGTGAATGGCGAGCTGAAGGTTTCGGCAAAGTTGAAGTTTGACCGCACGCGCTGGAACGTTCGCTACGACTCGGGTAAGTTTTTCTCCAACATCGGCGACGGTGCAATCTCCGATGCCATAGGCCTTGAGATTTTGCTTGTGGCCAACGGTTGCTAATCACATTTACAGTAGCCTTCTAAAAAAAGACATATGAAAAAAATTATCTTCTTCAGCTGGGTACTCTTGCACAGCCTCATCACTACGGGCCATGCGGCCGACGGTGGAATTTATCTCAGCACAGACCAAGGTGTGAACTGGCAGCCCGCCAACACCGGCATGCCTGCGGAGGCCAGCGTGAACGCGCTGACAACCTATGGCAACATGGTGGTGGCCGGAACATCGCGGCACGGCATCTTCCTTTCAGACAAAACACTGCTGTGGCATCGCAGCACCGGTTTTACTAGCACAACCCGAATCAACGCACTGATCACCGGCTCTAACACCATGCTGTATGCAGGCACCAACGGCGAAGGCATCTACACCTCGACCGACGACGGCGAACATTGGGATGCTTCCAACCGCGGATTGAAAAATTTAGTCGTCCGTTGTTTTTATACCTTACGTAGTGTTGTGTTCGCCGGTACCAACGATGGGATCTACCGCTCGGTTGACAGTGGAAAAACGTGGAATCTTCTGCTGGAAGATGTTCAGGTCAATACATTTTCATTTTCGGAAGGGCACCTGTATGCAGCAACACATCGCGGCGCCGTTGCCTCGGTTGATGGTGGCGACACCTGGAACGTAATCTACAAAGAGGCCGCGACCTATTCCATTGCAGCCAGTGGACACAACGTGACGCTGCTGGAGTTTGGCGGACAAGTGTTCAACTCTCCCGACGATGGCCTGACGTGGATTCCCGCCGACATCTATTTGCCCGCACACTACACGTTTAAGCTCACACCGGCCAGTACACGATTTTTAATTCCCGAATGGAAAGGATACTTCAAACTGTTGCAAGGCAATTTTGCATTCGGCTTCAAGGCCTATGGGTTGCCGCAGACTTTGTCGTTCACAAAAATGGTGCACACACCGTTTGGACTTGTGGCTAGCGCCGCCAATAAAAATGACGAATCATGCAATCGCATGACTGATGTTTTTTTGCAAGGGCAAAGCAGCATCTGTTTTCTTTTCGAGCGTGGTGATGCGCTGAAGCACACCCGAGAGAATGAGGCCGAACAGCACAAAGGCCACGAACAACAGGAAGCCCGGTTGCAGCGACGTTTCGTTGGTGGAAATGCTGGCGAGCGAATCGGTCTTCATATTCAGGTTGGACAGTTGGCTATCCAGAATTCCTTTGAAACCGATATAGGCCATGAAGATCGCTACCACATTCACATCGGCCATGCTCCATTTTCCCGACTTGAAAGCAAAGTATTGAATCACTTTGTTGGTTCTCCAACGCTCGGAGCCCAGCAGGTATAGCTTTGTGGAGATTAGTTTGGCGATGGGGAAAACAATGCTGAAAAGCAGGATGAGAATGCCGACTAAGGCTGAGTCATATTTGCCGGTTTCGATCAGGATACGCACCACGTCCACAATGCTTTTGCTTTGGAAGAAGATGACCTGGTCGTGAAACGAAATGCGCTCGCCGATCAACAGAAAACTCATCTCCTTGATGCGGGCATCGATCTCAATCATGGGCGATGTTAAGCCTACAAAAAGCACGATCAGTGCAAGGATCACAGAGAGCACAAAGAAAGGTGTGTGCAAGGCCTGCTGTTTTTTCAATATCCACCACATGACCAGGAAGAAAACCATGATGGCCAAAATGGAGTACGTAAAGAAATAGGTTCTCTCCTGTAGTTGATCAAGTTGCTGCTGGCTGTTTTGATTGAACGACACCAGATCGCTGGCACCATATTTTGTGAGGATGTCTTCGGCCCGGGTCACATCGTTGGCACTGTCGTAGGTGATGGTGCCAAATTCTTCGAGCTTGCTTTGCGCGAGCACTTTGAGTTTTTCCTTGTTTTTTGGTTTTTCAATTTCACTCACAATGGTTTCGGCAAACTCGGGCACTTTAGCGTGCAGCTTGTCTTCGTTCACCAGGGTTTTCACAGCAAACTTCTTGAGCTTGCCACCCAACGTCTTTTGCTTGCGGTCAATCATACTGTCGGCCTTGTTGATGACCGCGTGCAACACCACAGAAATTTCTTCTTTCACCGCTTTGCGTTGTGGCCGTGTGAATTGAAAGTCGTCTATGCGATGCGTAACAACGCGCACGATGTGGTCGCGCCAGGCATTCACCGACAGCAGGCCGTAGGTGATGTTGTTGAGCACACTATAGTCTTTTTTTATTTCCGCGCGTTGAGCGGAAAGCCGATGCACTTGAAAGCCGCTCCAGGCGGCGAAGATCAATAATAATCCTCCCAGGAAAATTAAGAGCGTGCGTTGTAGAGCTACCATAGTTGCGTGAGGTTTGAAGTACCCTCGCAGGATACAATCGGCATGCCCCGTTACGTTGGCTGAATTCTAAAGAAATTCGGGCTACACAAAAAAGAATTGGGGAAATTTTTGCCCAATGGGGCGTGGATCAGTACGGCGAAGGACTCACACTTGTCCAACCGCCATCCACTACCAGCGTCTGGCCGGTCACATGTCCAGCTTGTGGCGAAATGAGAAACAATGCCGCGTGGGCAATGTCGCTTGTGGTGGCGGGTTTGCCGATGGGCGTGATGCGCGACCATGTGGATTCATAGTCGGGGTCGTTCAACGTGCGCTCGGTGGCGGTGGCGCCGGGGGCGATGGCATTCACGGTGATGTGGTAGGGCGACAACTCCAGCACGAGTGTCTTTGCCAACATTTCGAGAGCCGCTTTGCTCATGCCATAGGCCGCCAGGTTTTTATGCGCCTGGTGACCAGTGACCGACGACATGAACAGCACACGTCCACCCGAACCCTGCTCTTTCATTTGCCGCGAAGCCAGTTGGGCCAGAAAAAAACTTCCGCCCAGGTTCACGCTCATCACTTTGCTGAAGTCTTCGGGCTTGTATTCAAAAAAATCGCCAAACAACGTAATGCCCGCATTGGCCACAGCAATGTCGAGCTTGCCGAAGTGTTTCACGGCTTCGGCCACCATCTCTTTAATGAACAGCGTGTCGGACGCATCGCCGGCAAAGGCGATGCACCGGCCATGCGCTTTCTGAATGCTTCGGGCGGCCTCCTCGGCCAGCGAAGCCTCCATGTCGTTCAGCACCACACTGGCACCCTGGGCGGCAAGCTGTCGGCAAATCTCCAGCCCAATGCCCTGGCCCGCGCCGGTGACAATGGCCACCTGGTTTTGAAATGTTTTCATACGCTTATCGTCGTGATACAATACCGAACCTTAACCATCCAAAAATTTCTAATGCGAGTCGCGTGTTACTTCGCTTCCCGAACCGCCCACCAGAAAGTCGAGATCGGCTCCGAGGTGTGCTTGCTGCACGTGTCGCTGATAGAGACTCACATAGCCACGGTCGTATTTTTTATGGATCGGTTTCCAGTTCTGCTTGCGTCGTGTCAATTCTTCATCGGTCACTTCCAGCGTGAGCGTGCGGTTGGCTACGTCAAGGCTGATGTAGTCTCCGTCCTGAATCATGGCGAAGTTTCCACCCAGTGCTGCTTCGGGCGATGCGTGAAGGATCACGGTGCCAAAGCCCGTGCCGCTCATGCGGCCGTCGGAGATGCGCACCATGTCGTGAATGTTTTTTTCCAGTATCTTTTTTGGCAGCGACATGTTGCCCACTTCGGGCATGCCCGGGTAGCCAATGGGGCCAACGTTTTTCAAAACCAACACACATGTTTCGTCAACTTCCAATGCGGGGCTGTCGATGCGACGTTTGTAGTCTTCGATGTCGTTGAACACAACGGCTTTGCCGCGATGTTTCAGCAGGTGCGGACTGGCAGCCGAAGGTTTGATGACGGCGCCGTTCTCGCAAAGGTTGCCCGTGAGAATGGCCACGCCCGACAGCGGGTTGAAGGGCGCATCCACGGTGGCGATCACATCGCGGTTATAGGTCTCGGTCTGCAAATAATTTTCCGAAATTGTTCTTCCGTTCACGGTCATGCAATCGCCGTGCAGAAGGCCGTCGAGTTCTTTCATCACCGGTGGCAATCCCCCTGCGTAGTAAAGATCTTCCATAAAATATTTTCCTGACGGCTGCAGGTTCACGATGAAGGGAACGTTGGCCGACAGTTTGTCGAAGTCGTGCAGGTCTAACGGCACACCGATGCGGGCGGCGATGGCCAGCAAGTGGATGATAAAATTTGTGGAGCCACCAATGGCGGCGTTGGTGATGATGGCATTTTCGAATGCTTCGCGCGTGAGGATGTCGGACATCAGCAGGTTTTCTTTC
Organism: Chryseolinea lacunae; assembly: GCF_016735595.1. Classification (GTDB taxonomy): domain Bacteria; phylum Bacteroidota; class Bacteroidia; order Cytophagales; family Cyclobacteriaceae; genus Chryseolinea; species Chryseolinea lacunae. The sequence continues at coordinate 791,412 of NZ_JAERRB010000003.1, read as the reverse complement.
ACCATCTCCACGATGCGTATGCCCGAAAGCTGCGCCAGCACTTTGCGTCGCGAGTCGGCGGCGGGTATGGCCGCGTTGCCGGGCAGCGACATGCCGAGCGATTCGATCATACACGCCATGGTCGACGCCGTTCCCATCACGGCGCAATGTCCGCGACTGCGGCACATGCAGGCTTCGGCCACAGTCAGTTCTTCCTGCGTCATGTCGCCGGTGCGCACGGCGTCGTTGAAGCGCCACACGTCGCTGGTGCTGATGTCGCGTCCTTGAAATTTTCCGGTCAGCATCGGTCCACCCGAAACCACCAGGGTGGGAATGTTCACGCTGGCCGCACCCATCACCAACGAGGGCGTTGTTTTGTCGCAGCCGCACAACAGCACCACGCCGTCAACAGGGTTGGCGCGGATAGATTCCTCCACATCCATGCTGGCCAGGTTTCGGTATAGCATGGCCGTCGGTTTGATAAGTGTTTCACCCAGCGACATCACGGGAAACTCCACCGGAAAACCTCCAGCTTCGGAGACACCGCGTTTCACCGACTCGGCCAGCTCGCGGAAATGGGCGTTGCACGGGGTCAGCTCTGACCATGTGTTGCAGATGCCGATCACCGGCTTGCCTCTGAATTCATAGTCGGGTATTCCCTGATTCTTCATCCATGCGCGATAGATGAATCCGTCTTTGCCGGTCTTGCCGAACCAGCCCTGGCTGCGAAGTTTGTCTTTCATGGTGGTTATGATGTTGTCGTTTGTGGGTTCTGTTCTTTAAAGATGGTCAATTTTTTGGGGTGCGAAAACGATTGTCTTCGCATTTCACATCAGCGTGCAACATGCCTGATGAATGGTGCCGTTCAGAAGTTTTCTTTGTTGGCGCGCATCATTTCCGAATAGCCTTGTTTCTTGGCGAAGGCCGTCATAGCCATCACGATGCGGCGGGTTTTGGTGGGCGCTGTCTTTGCGCTTTCGATCCACTTGCTGAAGTAGCGTTGATGCGACGGGGGAAGTGACTTGAAAAATTTTTCGGCTTCGGGATCTTCAGCGAGGCACACCAGCAAGTCGCGCGATATTTTCAATTCCCGATCGTCCAGTTCCAGGGCCACCTTCACTTTCTCGCCACGGTCTTTGCCGATGGCTTTTCGCATGGTGAGGTTCAATGGCAAAATGAACGTGCCGTTGCCCATGGGAAGCAAGGCTATTTTTTCGATGGCGTGGCCATCCAGTTTTCCCTTCACCCGAAACGATACTTTATTATCCGGCTTCAGCTTGTTGGCCTGCGCCGCCGTGATCTCCACATACGACCAGCCCGTTTTCTCGCCCTTCGTTTCAAACTTTAGAATGGTGGTGGTGAATTGAACTGCTGCCATTTAGATCAAAGAAATAAGTTTTGTTTTGGACTTGGCTGGCCTTTTGGTGCCGGTAAAGGCGCGTTTTTCATCCGCATCGCGAAAATATACAGCCGTTATCATTAAACTTTATTTGCAAAATAATGTTGTCTATACAATAATCGATTGTACTTTTAACTCTATGTCACTTGAGCAAGATATAAAGCAGGAGAGATTCACCAATGAGTATGAGAAAATGGTGGTGAATATTCTTTTCACCAGCAGCTGGATCTACAACATGAACTCCGCCCGCTTCAAGCAACACAGCATCACGCCGGAGCAATATAATGTGCTGCGGATTTTGCGCGGGAGCAATCCCAAGCCCATGATGCTGGCCGATATCACGTGTCGTATGATCGACAAAAACAGCAACGCCACCCGCCTGGTAGAGAAACTCCGGCAGAAAGGTTTGCTTCGCCGCGAAATCTGCGAAAGCAATCGTCGCCAGGTCGACATCTCCATCACCGAAAAGGGACTGGCCGTGCTGAAAAAGATCGATCTCGAAACCGAGAGCTGGCTTGAACCGCTAAAGGTGCTTCAGAAAAATGAGGCCCAGGATCTGAATCATCTGCTGGACAAACTGCGGGGATAGCCCTTCCTATTCCGTTCACCCATTCACTCATTCTCGCTTTGCCTGCCGTTCCGAACAGGCAAAAAGCCGCTTTTAGGTCTTAATTTCTATCTTTTGTTATAAGATTACTCAATAATTGTTTATACTATAGTTGTCTTGAACTTTATTTTTATCCGTTCGTTATTAAGACTGTAAGGCTGAAAAAGCGGTCCGGATGGAAAGAGCGAAAAGCTCGCGGTCGAAAGGATGCGCTGAACAGCCTCAGCTTAAAAAACTATCCTTATGAAAACCGTACTTCACAACGCCAGCACCCGGGGCCACGCCAACCATGGCTGGCTCGATTCTCATCACTCATTCAGTTTTGCCAGCTATCATGATCCCAAGCGCATGCACTTTGGTGTGCTGCGCGTGTTGAACGACGACATCGTGACGGCCGGAAACGGCTTTGGTTCACACCCACACGACAACATGGAAATTATTTCAATTCCCCTGAAAGGGGCGTTGCAACACAAAGACAATACGGGCCGCAATGAAATCATAAAAACCAACGACGTGCAGATTATGAGTGCCGGCACAGGCATTGTGCACTCGGAATACAACGCTTCCAAAACCGACGCGGTGAATTTCCTGCAGATCTGGGTGTTCCCTAAAATCGCCGACATCGCTCCACGCTATGAGCAAAAAACGTTTGATCCATCGCTGCGCGAAAACAAATTTCAGGTGGTGGTGTCGCCCGAAGCCAATGGCGAAGGGGTACAGATAAATCAGGATGCCTGGTTCTCGCTGGGGTCGTTGAAAAAAGATTTCACCGCCTCCTACGACGTGAAACGAAATGGCAACGGCGTCTATGTGTTTGTGATCGATGGCGAAGTGACCGTGAACGGCCAGACCCTTCACCGTCGCGACGGCCTGGGCATCGCTGACAGCGACACGCTCTCCATCACCGCAGACAGCAACGCCGACGTGTTGCTGCTCGATGTGCCCCTGGTGTAAATGATTGTCGAGAGACAAAACCCTAAAACAAACTCAATGAAAAACAGAACCGTATCCCGGATATTATATGGACACGTGGTAGATATGGGCGGCATAGCGCTGCGTCAACCGTTCCCCACACAAAATGTGGAACAGATCGATCCCTTTCTTTTGTTGCACCATGCCGACCTTGAGGTGCCCACTAATGTGGAGCCCGACGAAGCCGGTGTTGGCCCCCACCCCCACCGTGGTTTTTCGCCCGTCACGTTCATCTTCAAAGGTGGCGTGCACCATCGCGACAGCCGCGGCAACGACAGCGTGGTGTATGCCGGTGGCGCGCAATGGATGAATGCCGGCATGGGCACCATCCATAGCGAACGTCCTCCACACAACATTCACGAACTTGGTGGCCGGCAGGAAATTATCCAGCTGTGGATCAATTCGCCAGCCCGTCACAAGATGGATCAGCCTGCCTATTATCCCGTGCAGGCCGCAGAGGTTCCCACATTCAATAGTGAAGACGGCCTTGTAGCCGTCCATGTGTTTGCTGGCGAATTGCTGGGTTTGAAAGGTGCCATTCCCACCAACACCGAAGTGAACGCGTCGACCCTCGATGTAAAAAAAGGTGGAAAGATTTCCATTGCGCTGCCACAGAATCACAGCGCCTTCTTATACTTGCTGGACGGAAAGCTGACACTGGAAGGCTTTGGCCTGGTAGAAGAAAAGAACGCCGTGATGTTTAAAGCCGATGGCGATGGCATAACGCTCGAAGGATTAGAAGACACACGCGTGCTGCTCATGAGCGGCGAACCATTGAACGAAGAAGTGGTTAGTTATGGACCCTTTGTGATGAACACGCAAACGCAGATCATGGAAGCGATGCGCGACTATCAAAAAGGAAAAATGGGTATATTGATAGAAGAGTAAAGTGGCCGGTCGACAAGCGACAGGTTCGACATCAAAAAACGAAAATCAGCCTGTATGAACGCTGCAACACCTGTCACCTTTGGAAAAGCACTCCGGGCCGGCGCCATTGCCGGCCTGCTTGCCGCGGGCCTCAACAACCTGTGGAGCCTGGTGGCCCAGGCGCTGGGCAGTGTGCCGCCGCCGGGTTTTGTGTTTGCGGTTTGCGTGTCGTCTATTTTTCCGTTGCTCGTTGGCGGTGTTTTCTATTTCATGCTGATGAAATTGTTTCCGAAGGGCGCGCTCATTTTCACGGTGGCGTCGTGCCTGTTTCTGTTGCTTAGTCTTTACCCTACCGTGGCTCCACCTGCGCCCAATGGGCTCACTACTACAAAAGGATTCACACTGCTCACATTGCCCATGCACCTCATTGCCGGCGCGTTGGGCATCTGGGGCATTCCCAAATTTTCGAAATGAATTTTCTTACGAATACTTTTTAGAAACCCGTAACTTGCCTCTGCCACAGAGGCCTTTCGTATGCAAAAGTCGCATCATGTTGAACACCCCATATCGGAACTGATAAAAAACCGGAAAAGCCCGCGGGCCTTCTCGCGTCAACCCATCGACGCCGATCGCATCCGTTCGCTATTCGAAGCCACACGCTGGGCGCCCTCCAGCACCAACGAACAACCCTGGGTTTATGTCTATGCCACACACGACCAAACGGAACTGTGGGACAAACTTTTTTCATGTTTGAATGAAAGCAACAAAGTCTGGGCGAAAGGTGCACCACTGCTCATCCTGAGCCTGGCGCGAAAAAATTTCACGCGCTATCCCGGCGCCAACGCACACGCCATGTATGACCTGGGCGGTGCCAATTCTTTTCTCTCGCTGCAGGCTGTTGAACTGGGCATGCAGGTGCGGCAGATGGCCGGTTTTAGTTATGAGAAAACCATAGAGCAACTAAATATTCCAGACACCTATGAAGTGGGTGTGTTCATGGCCGTGGGCTATCCCGGCGATCCGGAAACATTGCCCGAAAAACTGAAGCTGCGCGAGATGGCCCCGCGCGAGCGATTTCTTCAAAACGAATTTGTCATGAACCACATCTTCTAATGTCAGACAGCCGCACCGTAGTCGCCACCATTGGTCGCGACAAATTCAACACGCAACTCTCCAACGCTGTTCACTCCCTGGTGGCCGACGAGCCCGTCGATGCGGGTGGTCAGGATGCCGGGCCAACACCCGGCGACTACATGCGCATGTCGCTTGCGTCCTGCACAGCCATAACCCTACGGATGTACGCCAACCGCAAACAGCTGGATGTCGAAAAAATTGTAGTGACCGTAACAAGCGGACAACAGCAATACAAAACTGTGTTCACATGCGTCATCGCGGTGACGGGAAACATCACCGAAGAGCAACGCGCCCGGCTGGAAGAAATCGCTCATCGGTGCCCCGTGCATAAAGTGCTCACAAATCCTATCGAGATTGAAACAAAGCTGGTGTTGGCGTAGCATTCGTCAAAACAGTTCGCCCACATCGTTACACATTTCCATTTAGCCAAGAATTTCGTAGTTTATTTGCCGCCCTGGCACGATAAAAAACGCATCCTGTTCGTTACTTTTTTTGACTGTGTGCATTTTCAGAATAAACAACTACTACCGCTATGGAAAAATTCTTTTGTGCTGTTCTGGCAAGTCTTTGCCTTACAGGCTATGGGCAAAACGGCGAGTTCACGACCTACAAAAATGGATTGATCTATGACGAAGGCACAATGAATCGCCTTGGCGTCATTGTCGATTCATTGAACCTGCAATTCAAATCCTGTTCTGTGAGTAAACCCCACAACGCCCTGCCACAGGGCAATGCCACGTTTGTGAGTCTGGAAGGGCACGCGGCCGAGGCACGCAAGGCCATCGCAAAAGGAATGTCACTCCGTGAATTCAGAAAAAAATTTAGAAGCGCCACTTTCACCGAAGTGTGGATCATCAAGAGTCGCTATGCCGACGATGGTGAAGAATTGATTCGGTATAGAGCCCTGCCACAAGGCAATGGCGACGAACTCTCGTTTTCCGTAAAGCGTGGCCCCGAAACAGACAAAACATCGGGTTGGGTTGTGGGGCCATATGAAGATTTCCTGGCCGTGTATATCGATAATCTTAGAACCTCACCTTTGCCACAGACCTATGCACGACTTGTGCAGTATGTTGATTGTATGATCGACACAACAGCAGAAATTTTTCTTCCGGGAGCAACGTATGATGACCGTTTTTTCTCCGATTCTTTGGAAGAAAATTTGAAGGCAAAACAGTTCACCGCCTGGGCCGAATCATTTCCTGGCAAACCACACATACCATCCTATGATGACAGAAAGAACACACCCCGCGAAGAACTGCACAAAATTTATCTTGCCTATGCCCGAAGCTATCGCACCTGGGATAGCCTGAGGCTTGTGAACCTGGACAACAAAATGCGAAACTCGCCACAGTATGCTACGATGCTCAAAGAGGCTTGCGACGACGCCATGACACGGCACACCTCTGACGATGCGCTTGAGTTTTATGTTGCACGCTACATCTCCAGGAAAGACGCCCTTCAGTTGATGCGTAGCAGAATGGTGATGGGCGCCTGCAGTCAGGATCAAAGCCCGCGCGTTCACGCCATGAACATCTGTCGGCTTGCCGCCGAAACAGCACAGTGGGATATCTTTCTGCGATCTCATCTCAACATCATGAACGATCGCTTCGAGCGGGCCAGCGATGGGAGCTATGCCTGGCTAGGCAGAAAAACTTATCTCAGAGAACTCGAAGAATTGAAAATTGACGCCGTAGATTTATTGTTGGGCACAAGTTTCCGAGTAGCAAACATAACCGGCAATCACTATTGGGGTTCAATCTCCCGAACCGGACGGGCACTGTCCGACGCAAAAGATAAAGACGCTCTTGAAAAAAATGTGCTATCGATCGTTCAGGACAACACATTGGATCTATACAACCGCATGCTCATGGCCTACGTGTTCGACAACTATGCCTACAATCTTGCCGACGAGAAACGCAAAAAAGCCGCGACAAAAAACCTGGCGGCTTCGGTAAAAACCTGGCCTCTGGTGGCGCAAAAGGTGTGGAAAAAACGTGATGAATAAATCCAGCGTAGGAAGCTCGGCAATTATCCCAACGGCAACGTAAACGATATTTCCGTGCCCTGTCCCGGATGACTATCGATCATGAGTGTGCCGCCATTGCGGCGAATAAATTCTTTGCAGAGCAACAGCCCGAGGCCCGTGCCTTTCTCCTGGTGGGTTCCGGTCTTTGTGAAATACTCCTGCGATGACAGGATCATTTCTTTTTCTTCTTCGGTCATGCCGATGCCAAAGTCTTTGATGCGCACATGGCATTCGTTGTGGTGTTGGCTGGCCGACACCAGCACTTTGCCATCGGTTTTCGAAAACTTGATGGCGTTGTGAATGAGGTTGCGCAGGATGAGCTGCAACTGGTTTGAATCGGCCAGCACCACCACCGGTGTTCGCGTGGTGTTTTCGATGGAGATGTTTTTGCGGCGCGCCACTTCTTCCATCAGCTTGCAAGCTTCTTCCATCACTTGTTTGATCTCAAATTTTTGTTGCTCGGTTTTGATGCCTTCCATTTGGCTCAACGACCAGTTCAACAAATTCTCCAGCGTGCGCTGCGTCACGTTCAGGTTTGACTTCAGCTTGTCTGAGATGGCCACAAATTCTTCGGGCTGCAAAATGCGGTTGGTCAACAGCTCCAGCAACGACTGCAGGTTGGTGATGGGGCCGCGAAGGTCGTGGCTGATCACCGAAAACAATTTCGATTTCAGGTGATTGAGCTCTTGCAAACTTTCGGCTTGCGCCTGAATTTCCTCTTTCTGTTGCTCGATGGCTTTATTCTTCAGCGACAGCGCATCGTTTGCTTTTGTCTGCAGAATGCGCAGGCGCCACAACACAAAAATGAGCAGCAGCAGCAACACAATGCCCACCAGCAAAAACCAGGTGACCAGGCTTTGGTTGCGCACTTGCTGTTGCTTCAGCTCGTTTTCGTTTTCGAGCATCACAATGGTGTCTTCCTTCTTTTCCAGTTCATAGAGCGACTGCATTTCCTGCACGTGGCCGTTGCGTTGCTGACTATAGAGGCTGTCGCGATATTGCGCGGCGATCTTCAGGTTGTCAACACTCATGAGGGGCTTCTTCTGGGCGATGTAGATTTCCGCCAGCAGGGTGTGCATGCGCATGAGCGAGGTGAGGTTGCCGATGGCCTTGTTCATGGGGATGGCCCGCTCCAGAAACCACAGGGCGCTGTCGTTGTGATGAAGGTAGAATGCGTTTTGCGCGCCGTTATAAAAAGCAATGGCCAGCGCGCGGCGGTTGCCCACCAGGCTGTCGAGGTGCATCGACTTGCGATTGAAGAAACGGCTTCGCTTGTAATCTTTTACCGTGAAATAAATCCGTGCCTTCCGGCCATAGAGAATGCTGATGTTGAGCGTGTCTTTTTTTGGCTCATAAATCGCCAGGCTTTTGTCGGTGTAGTACAAGGCCGAATCGTATTGCCCTTCCTCCACCAGCAAAATCGACCGGTCGCGGTAGGCGCTGGCGAGCACGGCCGTGTTGCCGTGTTGGATGCCGAGTTGCGTGGCGCGATCGAGGTAAACTTTGGCTTCGTGATAATTTTGAAGGTCAACGAACGTTCTGGCCAGGGTGATGAGGCTTTCGCCCCATTCGCGCGTGTATTTCGAGTTCTCAAAAATCTTCAGGGCTTTGAAGCCAAATTCGGTGCTGAGACGATAGCTCGCCTTGGCCCAGTTTGCCTTCGACAGCATGAACAGGCTTTGGCCTTCGAAATAGCGGTTGTTTTGTCTGCGGGCGGCAGACAGCACGGCCTTCGCCCGGGTAATGGCAGAGTCGGGATGAGACAGGTATAGTTTCCACACAACCGACAACTCGCGCTTCATCATGAGACTGTCAGACGCTTCTTCACGGTTTTGTGAAAAGCAGCCCACAGCCGTCAACAGAATCGACAGTGTCGCAACGCAATACTTTATCATTTAGGCTCCAAAAACTCCAAATACTGATTAATCCGGTATACTTACAAGCGAATACGGCTCAAAAAGGCATGTAAGAAATACCAGGATCAGAAATGCAGTTTCCTGAAAAAACTTAACCGGCATGCGCATGTTCTTCTACGTAAATTAGTGTTCTAACAATTTCATTGCCTTGCCAAAAAACCTTGCCAGCCTGTTCCTAGCCTTTATCACCTTTTCGGTGTGCGGACAGACCCTTGTGCTGAAAGGGACCGTGCGCGGCGATGAAGACGGCCGCCTGCCACAAGCACACATCACTGTTTTCCCGGATTCCATCCACGTCACCACCAATACTTCTGGGCAATTTGTGCTCAAAACCAACGCGGGCAAAAAGACCATTCTCGTTTCGTTTGTGGGCTACGAAAATTTTGAACGCACCGTCCACCTCCGCAGAGACTCCTCCTTTTCTGTAACACTGAAAACAAAGGTCGATCAGCTAACCGAAATTGTAGTGACCGGCGACCGACACACGCAGGAAGACATTTTCGACGCCAATCAAACCAGTCGCCACGTGCTCACACGCGACGACATCAACGCCATCCCGGTTTTGGGTGGAGAAGCCGACCTCATCAAAACATTGCAACTTTTGCCCGGCACCGTGCGTGGCGTGGAAGGCAGCTCCGATCTGTTTGTGCGCGGCGGCGCGGCCGACCAAAACCTGGTGCTGCTCGACGACGCGCCCATCTACAACACCAGTCACCTATTTGGATTTCTCTCCGTGTTCAATCCCGACGTGCTCGATCATGTGGAAGCCATCAACGGCGGCTTCCCCGCCCAGTATGGGGGACGTCTCTCGTCGATCCTGAACGTGCGCACACGATCAGCCATTCCCGAAAAAACACACGTGTCGGGCGATGTGGGCATCATTGCGTCGCGCTTGTTTGTGGAACAGCCCATCGTGAAAAACAAACTCAGCTTTTGGGCGGCAGGTCGGCGAACGTATATCGACAAGGTTGTGCGACTCACCGGCGAGGAGCTACCCTACTTTTTTTATGACCTGAATGGAAAAATACTGTGGCGGCCTACTCAAAACGATCATGTTGAGTTCAGCTATTATAGCGGCGAAGACTTGCTGGATTATTTCCGCGACCGCAATGGCGACGGCAGAGGCTACACCACCACATTTGGTTCGGGCAACAGCAGCCAGTCGCTGAAATGGAACCGCAAGTTGAAACAGCACTGGCAAAGCGACGTGTCGCTGCTGCGCACAAAATACAACTATCATGTCACCAACATTTTTCAGGACAACCAACTGCGCGCGTTGTCTGACATCGAAGATTATGGTGCGCGCGTGTTGTTCACCAAAGATTCCATTCACCACACCGGCACCTTCAAAACCGGAGTGGAGTGGACGCATCACAACGTGAGCCCCAACGTGATCAACACTTCAGGAAGCATTTCTTCCTATCTGGAAAGCAGTGCTTCGCGCGGACGTGCTACCAATGAAATGGCACTTCACGCTCAATATGAGTGGGCGCCCGCACCACGCTGGATGCTGAATGCCGGTGTGCGTGGTTCACTGGCAGCAACAAGCAACAAGACGTATTTTTTTCCTGAGCCACGCGTGTCGGCGCGCTATGCCATCAACGACAATGAGGCGTTGAAGTTCAGCTATTCGCGCATGGCGCAATACATGCATCGCATTTCCAACTCGGCCATCTCTTCGCCAACCGACATCTGGTATCCCGTCACCGACAGCATTCGTCCGCAAACCTCGCATCAAGTAGCCGTGGCGTGGCAACGTCAGTTTCCGGAAAGGAAAGTGTTTGTGAGCGTGGAGTCGTACTATAAATCCATGAGCAACCTCATTGGCTATGAAGAAGGCACAAATCTTTTTCTCAACGCCGACTTTCAATCCAAGCTCATTCAGGGCAAGGGTCGGGCCTATGGTGTGGAAGTGTTGTTGCGCAAAGATGCCGGCAAGCTCACGGGCTGGATCAGCTACACACTTTCGTGGTCGTGGCGACAGTTCGACCAGATCAACGGAGGCGAGTGGTTTCATGCGCGCTACGACCGTCGTCACAACGGTGCCATAGTAACACAATATGCTTTCGCGAAACGTTGGGCTGTGTCGGTGGTGTGGGAGTTTATATCGGGCGCGCGGTTCACGCCCATCATCGGGCAATATGCCGTCATCGCCCCGACGCTCACCGGTGCCGACCTCATTCCCATCTACTCCGGTGTGAATGAAGTGAAGCTGGCCAACGCGCATCGGTTGGATGTGGGCATCAAGTTCAAGAGCAAGCCCGACCGAAAATTCCAATGGCATTGGTTTGCGGGTGTATACAACGCCTACAATCGGGCCAATCCCATTGGCATGACCATCGTTCAGGACGAAACCGACGGCTCGCTGCGCTATGAGCAGCCGGGGCTGTTTGGCCTTATTCCCTTTCTCAACTATGGGTTTAGATTTTAAGACTATGAACAACCTGGCCCAAATCCGCTTTTCACTATTCATCCTAATCCTTTCGGCAACGACGATGCTTTGGGGATGCATGCCCGAACCGTTGGCCGTGGAAGGGTTGCCTTCGTTGAAACCCCAAATCATCGTGTCCAGCCAGATCATTCCCGACCAGTCGCTGGTTGTGCTGCTGACAAAAAGCTTTGGCGCGCTCGACGCCGGCGAAGACAGCGACGCGCAGGCCTTGCTGGATCAGATTGCCGTGACCGATGCTTCGGTTACAATTACGGGGCCTCAGGGAACTTATACACTGCAAGCCCTTGCCCTGGGGATTTATGGAGGCGTGAGCATTCCGTTTCAGGAGGGAGAATCATACGAACTCCGGGCAAAGAGCGAGACACTGGGCGAAGTGACCGCCGTGACCACCGTGCGCCGGCAAGTTTCGTTTGAAGACATCTCGGCCGATTTGGTTTTTGATGGCTATGACGACACCGTGGCACAAGTGACCTACAGCTTTAACGACCCGGCCGAAAAGAACTGGTATGTGGTGAACTCGCAACGCATCCGGCTGAACGATCTGGAGAACAACCTCCTCGATCCGAATGCCTTCACCAAAGTGATTGACGATGTGGACTTCAATGGCGGCGGCCATGCCGAAACCTTTCGCGGCTTCCGTCAGAATTTTCACACGGGCGACACACTGCTTGTTTCACTTTCGAATGTGAGCGAAGACTATTATTCGTTCATCAGGCTCCGGCTCGACAATCGCTACAGCTTTTCACAGTTCCTTAGCGAACCGGTTAACTATCCGTCGAATGTTACGGGAGGCAAGGGGTTCTTTAATCTTTATGTTCCCGACATTCGGTTGTTTGTTTTGAAGTGACCACGCTCAACGTTTTTTGGTGGTCAGATTTTAATAACCAAACCTAACCTGACCCTCATGAAAAATCGCTACGCTTCATTGCTTCTCTTCGTTTTCCTATGTGGCCTTCACACGGTCGTTGCCCAAAACTATCCGGCCGACTTTGCACAGGTGCTCGTAACAAACGGAATCAGCAACCCCACCGCCCTGGCCTTCGCCCCCGACGGTCGCATCTTCGTGGCGGAACAAGGTGGCAAACTGCGCGTCATCAAAAACAATACGTTGCTTGCCGCCGCCTTCGTCAGTCTCACCGTGAATTCTTCCGGCGAAAGAGGACTGATTGGTGTGGTGCTCGATCCAGACTTCGCCACCAATCAATACATCTACCTCTATCACACGGTGCCCGGCACCGACATCCACAACCGCATCACACGCTACACCGCCAATGGCGACGTGGCCCTGGACGGCAGCGCGTCTATTGTGATAGACCTCGATCCGCTAAGCTCGGCCACCAATCATAACGGTGGGGCTATGCAGTTTGGAAAGGACGGGAAACTCTATGTGGCCATTGGCGAAAATGCCGACGGTGACCAAGCCCAGGATTTGGACACCTATCACGGAAAACTTTTGCGCATCAACAAAGACGGCAGCGTGCCCACCGGCAATCCCTTCCCCACAGGTTCGGAACAGCGGAAAAGAGTGTGGGCGTATGGGCTGCGCAATCCATTCACCTTTTCGGTTCACCCCACCACGGGCCGCATCCTGGTGAACGACGTAGGCCAGGGCACGTGGGAAGAAATTAACGACGCCACCGAGGGCGGCAAGAACTTTGGCTGGCCCAAGGCAGAGGGCATGAGCAACAACGCGGCCTACACAAATCCCATCTACGCCTACCAGCACGGCGCGGGCGATGGTTCAGGTTGCGCCATTACCGGAGGGACGTTCTTCAGCCCGGCAAACACCAACTATCCTTCTTCTTATGTAGGCCAGTATTTTTTTCAGGATCTCTGCAACGACTGGATCAACTCCATAACCTTGGAGGGCACCGTGACACGATCATCGTTTGCCACCGCCATCTCGGGCGACGGCGTGAGCATCACCACGGGCAACGACGGCAACCTGTATTACCTGACACGCTCAGGATCGTCCTTGTATAAAATCGTGTATAACAACACCACGGCACCATTCATCACCACACAACCTGTGGGCGCCACGCGTGCCGAAGGGCAGTCGATCACCTTCAGTGTGAAGGCGCTGGGCAGCACACCGTTCACCTATCAATGGCAAAAGAATGGCGTTGACATCGCGTCTGCCAAGAGTGCAACCCTCACGCTCAACAACCTCACCGCGGCAAACAGCGGACAATATCGCGTGGTGGTGACAAACGCTGCGGGCCATGCCACGAGCGATGAAGCAAAACTCACCGTCATTGCAAACGCGCTTCCGGTAGCGACCATCACCGTGCCTGTCGAGGGAACAACCTATGTGGCCGGCACCAGCATCGACTTCGCGGGCACGGCTAAAGATGCAGAAGACGGCACGTTGCCGGCGAGCGCATTCAGCTGGGCCATCAATTTTCATCACGACGTGCACAAGCACGATCAACCCGCCATCACGGGTGTGAACCACGGCACCTTTCAAATTCCCAACCAGGGCGAAACATCCGACAACGTGTGGTATCGCATCATACTGACCGTGACCGATAGCAAAGGACTGAAAGGAAAAGACTCGGTGGATGTGAAGCCGCGAAAGACAACACTCTCGTTCAAAACGTCACCACCCGGTTTGCAAATAACATTAGATGGGCAACCCCTCACCACTCCCGCTTCGGTTGTCAGCGTGGAAGGTCTGCTGCGAACCCTTGGTGTTCCGTCGCCTCAGACGCTGGAGAACGCTCACTATACATTTGAATCATGGTCCAACAGCGGCACACAAACGCAAACACTTGCCACGCCCACAAACGACATCGATCTTACTGCACAATTTTCGGTTGTTGTGGCCACAGAACACAGCGCTCAGGCCACAACAGACATAAACGTCTATCCAAATCCTTCATCATCGGGGTTTGTGAATGTTTGTTTGCCAACATCAGCGGCCCAGCGTGTCACCATCCGGCTAACGGATGTGCTTTCGCGCGACGTGACGAGTTTCGAGCAAACCACGGGCGAAGATGGCTGCACCGTTTTTTCGTATGGTAAACTTAAACGCGGAGTCTATACACTACACATCGATCGCCCCGGAAAAACCGTTTCCCAAAAACTGGTCGTGACCGATTGATTGGTCATTAGCGGTGTCCGGGTGTGAGCGAATTGATGAGGTCGCCGTGCGTTGGAAATTCTTTCAGCAGTTCGAAAAAGTTTGCCATTTCAAAATCGCGAAAGTCAAAGCCCGGGGCCACGGTGCATCCTGCGAGCGTGTACGAATTTTCATGCATCACCTTTGCACCAAACCACGTGTTTGCCGGAACCACCACCTGCAACGCATCGCCCTGTTCTGCATTCGGTCCCAAACGGTGCACGACCAACCCCTCTGCTGTCAACACAAAAATTTCCAGCGTTTCGCCGGCATGAAAATGCCAAAGCTCATCGGACTTGATACGATGAAACAGTGACCGGTCTTCGGAACGCAACAGAAAATAAATGGCCGTCGAAAAATTTCTCGCGCCTTCAAATCGCCCGGGCAAGCCGGTGCCTGGAATTTTCTCCGTTGCACGATAGGTTTCTTTATAGAAGCCGCCTTCGGGGTGTGGCTTCAGGTCGAGGTGTTTCACCCAGTATTGAGCAGGTTGCATGATTCTGTTTTTTTAACTATCCAAGGTGCTCAAAAATAGCGAGGTCAAAAAAAGTTTTGTTCCGAAATCGAGTGAACCCCGCGCGCACCAAAAATTATCTCCGTTTTCAGAACGAAGAGTAATATCTTATAGCAAAACACTAAATCATGACTGCATCCGGCACACCGACGTCCCACACGGAACACACTTTAAAAAAAGTTTTGAAGCCGGTGCACCTGTGGGCCATCGCCGTAGGGCTTGTCATTTCGGGCGAATATTTCGGATGGAATTATGGTTGGGGCGTGTCGGGCACGATTGGATTTTTGATTGCCACGCTCATCGTCACGGTGTTCTATGTCACCTTCATTTTCAGCTTTACAGAATTGACCACGGCCATTCCGCAGGCGGGTGGTCCCTTTGCCTACGCACATCGCGCGTTTGGATGGTGGGGCGGATTGATTGCCGGCTATGCCACACTCGTGGAATTTCTTGTGACCCCCACGGCTATCGCATTTGCCTTGGGCAGCTACGCACATTTTTTGTATCCATCGTTAAATGTGCTGATGGTGGCGTTTTCGTGTTATGTCATTTTCGTTGCCGTCAACTTGTTGGGCATTAAAGAATCTGCGACGCTGTCGCTGGTGGTCACGTTGCTGGCCGTTGTGGAATTACTCATTTATATCGGACTGGTGGCTCCACACTTTTCAATCACCACGTTCACCACCAACGGCATGCCCTATGGCTGGCACGGAATTTTTGAAGCGTTGCCCTTCGCCATCTGGTTCTACCTGGCCATTGAAGGAGTGGCCATGGTGGCCGAAGAAGCACAAGATCCACACCGCACCATCGCGAAGGGCTATACCTATGGCATTCTCACCCTGGTGGTGCTGGCGCTCAGCGTTATGATCTTCACCGGCGGCATTGCCCCATGGCAACAGCTTAGCAAAATAGATTATCCTCTCCCGGCTTCGCTAAGCATCGTGCTGGGGCGCGACAACCCGCTCACGCAAATGTTTGCCAGCCTGGGATTGTTCGGACTTATCGCTTCGTTTCATGGAACCATCATGGGCTACTCGCGCCAGATCTTTGCGCTGGCCCGGGGTGGATATTTGCCCGCGGTGCTGGGTCGTGTGCACGCGCGCTATCAAACGCCACATTGGGCGTTGGTTGTGGGCGGAGCAGTGGGTTGTCTTGCGTTGAGTCTGGGCACTACCGATCAGGTCATTATTCTCGCAGCATTAGGTGCCGTGGTCATGTATATCATTAGCCTTGTTGCGCTTTTTGTACTGCGAAAGAAAGAACCCGACATGGTGCGTCCGTTCAAGGCGCCGCTCTATCCTTATTTTCCCATTGTTGCGTTGGTTTTGGCTGTGCTCTGTCTGTTGGCCATCGTGTGGTTTAACCTGTTGCTCAGCCTTTGTTTTTTTGGAGTGCTGTTCGTGCTAATGGGTATATTTGTTTTGACGCGACAACACCGGCGAATTCCTGTCGCGAAACGTGCATAAGCCCATGGCCTACCAACATACCATACGACATCACGTCTACAACTTCCAGGATTTAAAGACCGTGTTGGCCAAAGCATCGCCGTTCCGTTCGGGCGATGCACTGGCCGAACTGGCCGCGCACACGTATGAGGAACGCGTGGCTGCACAAATGACGCTGGCCAACATTTCGCTCAACGTGTTTCTGCGCGAAGCCATCATTCCCTACGAAAGAGATGAAGTGACGCGGCTCATCATCGACAGTCACGATGCCTCGGCATTTTCGGTCATCCAACATTTCACCGTGGGCGAATTTCGAAACTGGTTATTGTCAGACACCACCAACGCGGCTATGCTGCACGCGGTTAGCCCGGGCATCACGCCCGAAATGGCGGCGGCAGTGTCAAAGCTGATGCGCAACCAGGATCTTATCGCTGTGGCACAAAAATGTGAAGTGGTGACGCAGTTTCGAAACACGTTGGGGTTGAAAGGAAGATTCTCCACACGCCTGCAGCCCAACCACCCCACCGACGACCCTCGCGGCATTGCCGCCAGCATGCTCGACGGTTTGCTCTATGGCAGCGGCGACGCCGTGATAGGCATCAATCCCGCAACGGACAGCCCATCCGCCGTCACAAAGCTGTTGCACATGATGGACGCTTTGCGACAACAGTTTGATATTCCCACGCAAAGCTGCGTGCTGTGTCACGTCACACTCGCGTTGGAAGTGATGCAACGCCAGGCACCGGTCGATCTTGTTTTTCAATCCATTGGCGGCACCGAAAAAACAAATCAAAGCTTCGGCATCAGTCTTTCACTTTTGCACGAAGCCTACGAAGCCGCCTTGAGCCTGCAACGCGGCACGGTGGGAAACAATGTGATGTATTTCGAAACGGGTCAGGGCAGCTCGCTCTCGGCGCAGGCACACGAAGGTGTGGACCAACAAACCTGCGAGGCGCGCGCCTATGCGGTGGCACGGAAATTCAAACCGCTGCTGGTGAATTCGGTTGTCGGATTTATTGGCCCTGAATATTTATACGACGGCAAACAAATTACCCGCGCGGCGCTCGAAGATCATTTCTGCGCCAAGCTGCTGGGCCTTCCCATGGGGGTTGACGTTTGCTACACCAACCACGCCGAAGCCGACCAGGACGACATGGACAACCTGGTGACCCTGCTCGGTGTGGCCGGCTGCAATTTCATTATGGGTGTGCCCGGTGCCGACGACATTATGTTGAACTATCAATCCACTTCCTTTCACGATGCACTCTATGTGCGACAAGTCTTGGGCTTGCGGCCGGCGCCCGAGTTTGAAGCGTGGCTGATGCAACAGGGGTTGATGGATGCATACGGGAAAATGTTGCCACCCCAGGCATCACACCGTCTTCTGAAAGAAATGAAAGTATAGCTTCCGACTGCATGAGCACTTCCGATAAACCTGCATTCCACATTCCATCCGATCCCTGGATTTCGCTGCGCGCACACACCGATGCGCGCATTGCCTTGGGGCGCGTGGGTGCGGGGTTGCCCACCAATGCCTCGCTCGATTTCAAACTGGCCCACGCCCACGCACGCGATGCCATCTATTCAACGCTCGACAATGCCGCGCTCACCACGGCATTGGAAACCCTGGGCCTCTCGGTGTTGTCGCTGCAAAGCCAGGTGCAAACACGACAGGAATATTTGCAACGTCCGGATCTGGGTCGGAGGTTAAATGCCGCGTCGCGAAAAAAAATTGAAACGCTGTTGCCCGGCACCGCAGATGTGAGCATCGTTTTTGCCGACGGTCTTTCTGCCGAAGCCGTGAACCTTCACGCTGTGCATGTGCTTGCGCAACTGCTGCCCGCCTTGGCCGCGGCGGGATTGTCGACGGCACCCGTGGTGTTGGCCGACCAGGCACGCGTGGCCATTGCCGACGACATTGGCTCATTATTAAAAGCGGAACTGTCCCTGATTTTCATTGGCGAACGGCCCGGACTCACATCGCCTCATAGTCTGGGTGCCTACCTTACCTATCACCCTAAACCGGGCCTCACCGACGAATCGCGCAACTGTATTTCGAACATCCGGCCCGAAGGATTGGTTTATGCCGACGCGGCACAAAAAATATTCTACCTCGTGGCCGAATCACTCCGGCGCAAGCTGTCGGGCGTGATGCTCAAAGGCGAGGGTGGGCTACTGGCCGGTGAAAAATAAGATTTGCATGCTATGTGTTCAAAGGTTTACTTTGCTACCCCAGTTACCGTTTTGACTCCGTAGCTCAGCTGGTAGAGCAATTGACTCTTAATCAATGGGTCGAGAGTTCGAATCTCTCCGGGGTCACTTCAAAACCGCTTTGACAAAATGTCTGAGCGGTTTTTTTTATTACATTAGCTTCTCAAACATCGGGGGTGTTAGCTCAGCTGGTTTAGAGCACTACCTTGACAGGGTAGGGGTCACTGGTTCGAATCCAGTACATCCCACACTTCCATCCCATCCCTTATTCTTCCAAAGCTTTTTCCACGGCGCATCAAAAAAATTTCGGAAGATTTCCACAATTCCATTGCACAACGTCCATCCAAACCCTGCGGATCGGCCCGTGTTTTAAAATCTTAGTATGCCGGTTAACCTTTCATTTCAGAAGTCTATTGACGAAACCGGCTGTTCATGGCGTGGAGAGTCGCTTTCGCGCAATCTGGTGCGTTAATGGCTTCACAAATGGAAACTAAACAACGCTCTATGAAAAATCACAAAGCATTATTATTCCTCACCGTGTTTGCAGCCCTCACCGCGTGTAACAATGATGATGACGCACCGGTGAACTCCATCACAACCGATGAAGCCGCCGTGATTGTGTCGTCGTCGCTGGCCTCCAACACCTCGGGGGTTTCTTTCGTGTCGGACAAAACCACCGGCGTGACAGAAGACCTGTTGAAGGATAATGCCGGTGGTCGTGTGAACGCTTGCGGCGTTTCGCAAAACATCGCCTTCTCGGGATCAAGTCCTTCAGGTGCCACCGTCACCTTTAGCTATGATTTCAGCTACAAGTTCCGTCTGGAGTGCAACGATCAAAACGCTCCGTCGCTGGTGTCGGTCGACCTCAGCTATAGCGGTGCGTTTGATGGACCAAAGCTGAAAGCCTCGCACTCCGGTGTTTCCGAACTCGACGTGACCGGCCTCGCCGACACTACGAAAAACTTTTTGCTGAACGGACAATACAAACGCAGCGGCTCGTTCGAAAACAAAGAGCAGGCGAAGTCAGGCAGCAGCACGGTTGAAATCACACTCACCACGCTGGTCGTAAACAAAGTGACGCACAAGATCGTGAGCGGCACCGGCACCTACCTCATCGAAGGAAGCGTGCCCAGCAAAGGCGACTTCAAATACACCGGCGACATCACCTTCCAGGGCAATGATGCGGCGTTGCTGATTGTGGGTGGCGAAAACTTCACCCTCAATTTGAAAAACGGTGAAGTAAGCAAGAAACAATCCTAACACGGATCACACAGAAACAAAAAAGCCAGGGCTTCCGTCCTGGCTTTTCTATTTATCCCATTCCAATTTTCTAAATCTGCTCCGTTCTTTACAACGCTCACCCAATCACGGTCGCTGAGAAGTCTTTCATGATCATATCTAAATGCACCAACGGTTTTTCAAAACGTTTTCGGTTGTCAAGCCGCGTGGCCCACACAAAGGCTCCGAACAGCAGGGCGAACACCACAAGGGTTGCCAGCACGTTGTTGGCAATGCCACCGGGCACATAGCCTTCGAAAATGGTGGCGGCCATGCAACCGCAGGTCACCGGAATGCTGATGAGGTCGAATCGTTTTTTCAAGATGAAGAAGGCCTGTACTTGTTCATACTGCTGCGCCACATAGGCAGAAACCTCATGCGCCGTTTCGGCTGCCCGGGCAACACACATCGCTTTGAATTTTTTCAGCAACACCATGGTGAACGGCACATGCAGCACGGCGCACGCCGAAGCCAAAATCATCACCAGCGTATTGCCATAAAATTTAATGACAACATGCGTAGCCAACGCATACAAGATAATGTGATAGACAAACACGGCCCAGAAATATTCCATCACGGTGCGCCGCTCCTGCGCAAGTCGTTTCCGGATGTTGGCGGCCAACGCTTCGGCTTTCACATCATCCACACCACACGCCTTGTTGGCGTTCCAGAGTTTTCTCACTTCATCAAATGATTCCATATGCGTTTTTGTTTAATCGGTATAGCGAAGTCTTTCTTCCAGTGCTTTTTTGATACGGACCAGCCGCACACTCACATTGGTTTTTGTGAGGCCGATGATCATGGCTATTTCCTGATAGCTGTTGTCTTCTAAATAGAGTAGAATGATGGCCTTGTCAAGTGGCGACAACGAGTCGATGGCCTCATAGAGCAAACTTAATTTCTCGTCTTCCGGATTTGGCCCGGTGGTTTCGGCGAAGTCGTGTGTTGGTCGCAGTTTTTCGGTGGCAGGATTGCGCGCGCTTTTCTTCACGTATGTGATGGCCGTGTTCAAGGCGACCTTATACATCCACGTTGAAAATTTTGATTGCCCCTTAAAATGTGGATACGACCGCCACAACTGAAACATGATCTCCTGAAAAACATCCTCACGCTCAGCCTCCAGGTGCCCCGGGCAATACACCCGGCACACCTTGTGAACGATGTTGATATGCGCGTTCACATCCTTTAGGAACTCCTGATATTGCGGATTGTTCATTAGCACCTTCTGCTGTTTCCCTATTAGTATGGAAGATGGCTAAAAAACTACGGGGTTTGTGGGTTTATTTTTGAAGCACTGCAAATTCCAGCGGTCTTTCTGGGACTACTCATTATAGGGATCCATGATTCCCCCACGATAATACTCCGGCCTTCTCCAGAATTGCGCAGGGTTGACGCTCCCCTCAAACTCGGGACTGTAAATCACCAGGGTTTCTTTTGCTCTTGAGAATGCGGAAGGCGCAGCAGCACGCGGATCGATGTACTGCAAAGACACCCGAAGCTTGGTTTTTATGTCGCCCTCATAGCGCGGCAACACAAGCGACCACGAACGACTACGTTTGAGCCGCAACGTGTGGTAACTATTGCCACACCAGCTATTGGGAAGGTATTCTATATCTTGCCACACACCATTGTGGTCGAGTGCCTGCATCTTCATGTCGAGGCGATTGTCTTGCGCGTTGAAAAGGACAGTTCTTTTTGATTGGTTTGCAATCTGAACTACCATGCCCTTAAATTGATTTTCAAACACAGCATCATTGTCAACAATAGTAATGCTAAGCACATTGGCGGGGGCACCCTTGCGATTTTTAATCCTGGCAGCTTCGGCCATGCTATCACTGTAGCCATGGCCATTATCCGCTTCATTTGGTTGTGACTGTGCGTAGCAGTATCCCCGGTTCATGTAGTCGATGTTTAATGCGGTGATTTTTCCGTCCTTCAGCGGCGTTTCCTGCCACACAATTTTTCCATCGGTATTCACAAAGGTGAGTTTGTTGTCTACCATATATTTCAACAGGCCGTTCACAAAGCCAGTCTGATCATAGGTCTGCATCACCGAATTGAATATAACGTTCCCACCACGGTCGGCCACGCCGTAGAACGTGGCGTCCATGTCACTTGCCTGTGGGTTGCCGCCCTCAAAGAAAAAATAATTACCAACCAATCCCGGTGACTCGATTTTCTGAAATCTGGGTTTAATCAAAAAATTTGTACTGGTGTCGATCATACCCCATCCATCGTCGGTCGATACAAAGGCAATTCCATCCTGAAAAGATCCTACATTATAAGACGTTGAGAGGACATTGTTAAACTTAACGCTGCCAATTCTTTTGCCTTGGGTATTGATGACCGAGTAGTGACCGTCGAGTTCCTCCACAAAGGCACGACCGCTTGAAAAATCAGACACATTTTTAAATTCCGGATTGTCGACAACCAATTCCCCACGATCATTCACAAAGCCCTCGTAGGCGTTGTCTTTATGGCTATCGGTTATTGCATCTGCTTTGTAGTTGTACAAATGTATACGCGCGAGTCCGTCACAAAGCCCTCCGGCAAGCCACACCTCGCCTGTGTCGGCACGAATAAATACCTCCGCCCCATTGCTGTCGATAAGCCCGGAACGTCTCGCTTTGTCGTCGTCGTCAATCCCGCTCACCTCGAAATATCCTTTGCTTGAATTGACTATGTTTGAATAGCGGTTGTAGGGAACCATAAATTTTCCCTCGGCGTCAATCAGGCCCACCTCAACATTCAGGTCTTCATCCTCATGAGACTTTTGACGCAAGCCGCGCACCACGGCGCAGCCTTCCGAGAAACTACCAATCCCCGAAAACATGGTGTCTATAAGGAGTTTACCGTGCTGATCAATGACACCCTCCTTACCGGTGAACGTTCGCACGTATGCCCTGCCGTTTCCAAAATCGCTCACATGTTTATATATGTTATCGAACGCCCGCTTTCCATCTCTATCAATGTAGAACGATTTTCCACGGAGGAAAACAATGGCCAATCCCTCCTTGAATTGTGTAGCAAAGTCAAATGAGGGAGCGATAACGAATGTGCCGTTCTTATCGATGAAGCCAAAACAGCCATCTATGCGGACCGCACAAAGTCCTTCGGAAAAATCGCCAGCATTTTTAAAAATCGGCTTCACCACCAGCTCCCCATGTCTGTTGATAAAACCCCAATGACGATCAATGGACACCCGGAATCGGCTCGTGTCGTCGGGATGTTTGGTTTCTTGCAAGGATTGGCAGCACGCCGAGGTGATCGCCATAAAAAGAAGCGGAATACATACGATTCTCATATCACAAAAACGTTTGGTTAGGTTCTCTCACACGCCAGACAACACGCCACAAAAGGCTATTCCATCATCACAGCCTATGAACGCAGCCAATACCAAATGCTTGCGTGAAGTCGGGTATTTTTTAAATCCCGCCCCAAGCAAAAGGTCACAGAGCCATCACCAAAAAATTATCACGAAGAGAAGAATGTGCACAACTAAAGAGAAGAAATCTAATCACGTATTCAAACAACGCATGTCAACGCTGAACATTCCCGCTCACAACACGGTTAACTCACTGTTTCACCACCGCCAGCATTGGAAAAATTTCGAATGTGTTGATGGAGAGGGCGGGGTCGTTCGAAAGCAGGGCGCGTGCCTCGGCTTCGTTTTCGACACACACAATGCCCAGGCCAAACGTGCCGGCGGGGTCGAGCACAGGGCCATAGACAAGAAGTTTGCCGGTGTCGAGAAAAGGTTTCCAATAGGCAATGTGTTGATGCATGATGCTACGCTCCACGTCTGTCATGGTCGACGCAAAGTCGGGTCGGGGTGGAATTAGTTTGAGAACAAAATATTTTTTATCCATAATGTTTTTTTGATTCTGTAATTTAACGAAACCAATGCGGACCCGCTTCAAAAGTATATTTTTTCTTCAGGTGCTAACCAATGTATCCTTGCATAGCCACGCCCGGGTCCTATTGCTTTTGCTCGTCGCCTTAACAACTTCCGCTCAAACGCCAGACTCGTCGCGGATCTATTTTGTGGATGCACGCTTTCACAGCGGCAAAATTCTCATCGACGACCCCAGCCTCGCCACGCTCCTCACACGACCACCACGCATGGCCGAGGTGAACTTTAGTCTTTTGAAAAACGAACAGCGCGCTTGGGACTATGCAAACTGCTACACAAAGAACGGCGTCTCCTTGAGCTATGCCGACTTTGGCAACACCGCCATTCTGGGGCACGCCGTCAGTGCCACCGTTTTCACAGAGCCATTCATCGTGAACGCAAAACACATCCAGGTTTCGCTGCGGTGTGGTGCGGGGTTTAGCTACCTCAACAAAATTCACAACACCACCGCCAACCCCGACAACATCTACTATAGTCAACACATTAGTTTTTTATTGCTGATCAACCCCACGTTGTATTATGCGATCAACGATCGCTGGCGTGTGATGGCCGGGGCGCAGATCAGCCACATTTCTAACGGAGGAAGCACATGGCCGAATTGGGGCATCAATGTGGCGTCGGGTAGCGTTGGGGTGGAGTATGCCTTGCAGCCGCTGTTGCTGAAACCCCGCAAGCGCGTTCCCTTCACCGATCGCGATATCAAATTCATTGCCCATGCTTTTGCCGGGCGACACACATCGGACCCGACACAAGACGCTCCTTCCGAAAAACGATTTGCCGGGGGGCTAAACCTGGGTGCAGCAAAACCTTTGGGACGTGTGTGTGCCCTTGGCCTTGGAGCAGAATTTTATTACGATGGCATTGCACAGGTACTGGAAGCGCAGTCGGGAAAAAAGTACAATCCGCTGGTGGGCTCCGTCAGTCTTCAGAACTATTTTTTCTTTGGCAAGCTTTTGTTCGGACAGCAGCTGGCCTACTACATCACACCCAACCATCCCAGCAGCGCACAAAAATTTTATCAGGTCTATTTGCTGGAATATAAAATCAAAGGCCCACTCTATGCCGGTGTGGCGCTGCACGCACGTGGCAAAATATCAGACTTCCTCTCCATTTCCACCGGCTATATCTTTTAGGTGATGCACAAAAAAACCTCTCTCCCACATTCTGGAAGAGAGGCTATACGATTATGTTTTTATGTTTTATTCGCTGCGCATAGCATCTACCGGGTTTGCCCGGGCTGCCTTCAGTGATTGAAAACTTATGGTGATCACCGCGGTGATCAGCGACGCCAAACCGGCCAGCACAACAGCCCAGGCATCCACGCCGGTGTGATAGGCAAATCCATCGAGCCAGCTCGATGCCAGATACCAGCCCAACGGTGCAGCAATGGCAAAGGCTATGACAATGAGCACGGCAAAATCTTTCGACATCAGCATCATGATGTGCGGCACCGAAGCACCCATCACTTTACGGATACTGATTTCCTTTGCGCGTTGTTCGGCCGTGAACGTGGTGAGGCCAAACAACCCAAGGCTGGCGATGGTAATAGCCAGCACGGTAAAGATGAGGACGATGTAGCTCATGCGTTGTTCGGAGCGAAAGAGGGCATCGAAGTTTTCGTCTATGAACGAATATTCAAAAGCGTTTGTGGAGTATTTCTTCCAGATGGTTTCCAGCAGTTTCAATTGTTCGCGTGTGTTGCCCGGCGCCAGGCGTATAGCCATTTCGCCGTTGGGTTCACCTCCCAGAAGAATGGCCATGGGCTTCACGTCGTTGCGCAAGCTCTCAAAATTAAAATTCTTCATCACACCGATGATTTTCAACGGATGTGGCTTGTCGCCGCTGAAGTCGGTGATGGTTTGATTTTCAAGTTTATCAAACCCCATCTGGCGATAGGCCGATTCGTTGAGAATGACGGCCGCGGTGTCGCTGGCAAAGTCGCGCGAGAAAAATCTTCCGTCCACCATTTCATACTGCATGGTGGCGAGGTGATCGTGGTCTACGTGATAGACCTGCAATAGAAAATCCTGTTCGGTGCCGCCCTTGCGAAATGCATTGCTCCAGCCAATGTGCGGCGGAAGGCTGCTGGAAAAGCTGGCCCCCTTAAACTCCGGATGCTGCGCCAGCTCGTTCTTGAAGGCTTTCGCGTTCTTGTCGAGCGACCAGGTGTGCAACAAGTCAATCACATTTTCTTTCTGGAAACCCATGTTTTTTTCCTGCATAAACATCAGCTGTTTATACACCACGATGCTTCCTAATATCAATGCAATGGAAATCACAAACTGAAACGTGACCAGTGCATTCCGCATGACCGAGTTCTTGAAGCCTGAACGAACCCTTCCCTTCAACACTTCCGATGGCCGGAACGATGTGAGATAAAACGCCGGATAGCTTCCCGCCAACAACCCAACAACCGCGGTGAACAAAATCAATCCTACCACCACCATCGGTTTTGCAAAAAGCGCCAACGTGAGTGTTTTTCCCGACAGCACGTTGAACGGTGCCAGCACAGCGGCAATGATGAGCATGGCCAACATCATCGACAAGGCACTGTAGATTAACGACTCGGCCAGAAACTGACTCATGAGTTTGGAGCGAAGCGCTCCAATCGTTTTTCGTACCCCAACCTCCTTCGCCCGGTTAGCCGAACGCGCGGTGGACAGGTTCATGAAATTGATGCAGCCAATGATTATAATAAAAACAGCAACGGCACCGAATATATAGAGGTATTGCAAATTGCCGGCGGGTAGAATTTCTTCGCGCTGGTTCACGCGGAGGTGAAGATCTTCCAAAGCGTTCAGGTTTAGACCAACATCGTTGCCCTGCTCCCGAAACTGTTTGAACGTGAGGCCCAGCAATTCTTCAAGCTCGTGTCCCATGTTTTTTTCAGCCATCACGTCGAGCTTCTTTTTAATCGGATCAACAGTCGCTTGCGGGTTTACTTTAACATAGGTGTAGATGTTGTTGGATGTCCAATGCGTGTCGCGCATGTATTGCCACGACTGGCTGGACAGCACCACATCGAACACAATGCTCGAATTGCCCGGCGCGTCTTTGGCCACACCCGTTATTTCGCAGGCGGTTTTTTCAGAGCCACGCAACAAAATTTTTCCGATTGGATTTTCGTCACCAAAATAACGTTTAGCGGCCGACTCGGTCACCACCAGTTTGTTCATCCCTTTCAGCACGGTTTTCGGATCGCCTTTCACGAGGGGGAAGGAGAAGAACTCAAAAAAGTTTGAGTCCGCCACCAACATGTAGCGCTCCGTAAACGACTTGTCGTCGAAGCTCATGGGCATGGTTCGCCACAAACCGAAGCGCACCACCGATTCCACTTCCGGAATTTCCGACTGCATGGCTTCGGCCACCGGGGCAGGCGAAACTGCCATATCGAAGTCGTTGCCCTGCAGGCGCCCTTTGAAACCAAGGCGGTAGGTTCTGTGATAGTCTTTATGAAAGCGATCGAAGCTTATTTCGTCCACCACATAGAGGATAATGAGCAAACTGGCGGCAATGCCCAGCCCAAGCCCAACAATGTTGATGAAAGAATAAGCCTTTTGCCGCAGCATGATGCGAAAGGCGGTGGTCAGATAATTTTTCAGCATAGGAAAGCGAGTCTAACCCCTATGACGCGACGCCATGGGGTTAGGTTGCAGCCTGCACGGCAAAATTCAAAAAAACGCCGGTTTTAGTTTTTGCTCACGCGTTCGTCCTTTTTCAACGTGGTGAGATACTCCACCAGGTTCACCAACTCATCCTCGCTCATCGACGATTGCAGGTTTGAGGGCATGAGCGATGTTTCCAGCTTGGTTCGTGAGGCTATGTTTTCTTTCAACACGGTTTGAGGATTGCTCATGTATTGCATCTCCACTTTGTCTTCCGTTTCCGACACAATGCGTCCGAAGGCAGAAGAGCCGTCTTTCAGCTTTATGTTGTAGCCTTCAAAGCCAAAACTTATGCCCTGGTCGGGGAAGAGAATGGCGGCATACATCGCTTCCTTCGAAAGCTTGTCGCCGATCTCGCTCAGCTCCGGCCCAAAATTCACGCCCTCGCTTTTCACTTTGTGACATTGCATGCACAGCGTCTTGAATACTTCCTGACCCTTTGCCGCATCGCCATGCTTATCTACCAACACCGAAACAGCGGGCAGCGCCGTGCCTTCTTTGCTTCCCGGAAGTTTGATATACTTCGCGGCCTCTTCGCGCAACTGGCCACGCCATGCCGTCTGGAAAACACCGGCCACAGCGGTGTTCAACGCTTCCGGAATTTTATTTTCCTTGGCCAACACCAGCAACCGGTCTTCGGCACCCCATTGGCCACCAAAAGTTTTCACCGCCAGTTTGCGCAGTTCTATATTTTTTGCGCTGTCCATCATCACACCTTCCATCAACGCCACCACATTCTGGTTATTCATAAGTGGCCATAGTCCTTTGATCATGGCTTGTGCTTCTTCTTTTGTGCCCTTGTTTATTACATTCATCACAAGATCGGTCTTGTTCCATTTCAGCATCAGCGTGCGGGCCGATTCTTTGCCCACGGTGCTGTCGGGATATTGCACGGCCAACTGTAGCAGATCTTTTGCGCGATCCTTTAAGTTGAACAACGTGACGAGTTCTACAAACTCGAGTTTTCCTTTTTTCGCGTCCAGCACTTTGTTGAGCGCGGTGGTGATGGCCGGCGTCATTTTCAACTTCGACGCGTCCATATGTTTCAGTGCCAGCACAAGTTTGTCGCCCTGGCTTTGCTGCACCAGCTGGGCCAGCACGGTTTGTTTGGAGGCATCGGTGTGAAAGTCGAAGGCGCGATAGTAGCGAAGCATCTCCTGGTCGTTCGACCCCTTGATCAGCTCGGCCAGCAACGGCAACGCATATTTGCTTCGGCTACGCCACACAATGTCGCGGTTGGCCGGTGTGTTCCAGGCTGCGCCCACTTTCTTTTTCCAGGTTGTGAAATATGCATCCCAGTTGCCGTCGGCGCCAATGCCCAGGGCTTCGAGATACCAGCGGTCTTTGCCATCGTATTGCTGCGCCAACGTTGTCCACACATCAGCCGCCGCGGCCGTCTTGTTTCCACGAATGGCCAGCGCCACTTCACGCCGCACCTGTGGCGACGCATCATTTTGCAACTTCAGGGCTACCGGCAAAACATCTTTTTGCAGTGAACGAATCACGCGAACGCCGGCAATGCGCAGGTTGGCATCACCGTCGGTCAATGCCTGATCGATATACGTTTCAGCGTTCGGAAGTTTCGACAACAGCCACAACGCTTGTGCGCGATGTCGCGGGTTGCTTTCTTTCCACAAAGTTTGTAGCGCAGGCTCTGCTTTCTCGCCCGCTGCAGCCAGCGCAGTCCATCCCAGGAAACGCACGGCGGGATTGGGATTGAGCAATGCGGCAACGGCGCCTTCCGTGCTGCTCACATCTGTTTTTGCAACCGTGTAGTTTGTCTTGACTGGTGCCACGCGATAGATGCGTCCCCTGTCAAGATCGCCCACCTGGTGGCCACCAACGCCGGGATCATACCAGTCGGCCACAAACAACGAACCATCGGGCGCAACGGCCACGTCAATGGGACGGAACCATTGGTCTTTTTGTCCTTCCAGAATATTCACGATGGTGGCCTTGTAGCCCGCGCCATCATTTTCAACCGGATAGGCACGCACCACGTTGTGACCGGGTTCCGCGTGAATCATTTGTCCCCGGAAAATTTCAGGAAGCAAATCACCTTCGTAAACGGTTATACCCGCGGGTGAGCCGGAGCCGGTTTGCAGAATGTTGGGCACCACGCCGGGGTCGTTGAGGTGCCAGTGGCGCAGGGGAATTTCTTTTTCAAGATTGGTTCGTCGTGTGTTCCAGCTGGCGCCGGTCATTTCGTCGCGGTAGCCAAAGTTTCCATATTCCATCACGTAGTTGATGCGCGTGCCTTTGTTGCCATCGTCGTCGTTGTCCGATTGCCAGAGTGTTCCATAAGGATCGACCGACACTTCAAAATTGTTCCGGAAGTTGTTGCCCAACACTTCCACGTGCGAGCCATCCACGTCGCAGCGCATCACCATGCCTTCGCGGAAGGGCTTGCCGTTGGTCACCACCTTGTGGCCGTGAACATCAACCACCGTGTCGCCGGCAGCATTCAACAGCGATTTGCCTTCGTTGCCAAAGTTGAAATACAAACGACCATCGGGGCCAAACACAAAAGTGTGCATGCCGTGATCGTGTTGCAGACCCTGAATGCCCTGGAAGAAAATCTCTTTTTTATCGGGAACATCGTCGCCGTTGTCGTCGGTGAACACAAAAACATTGGGGCTGCACGACACAATCACCTTGTTGCCCAACAGCGAAATGCCCAGCGCCGAGTTCACATCGGTTCCCTGGTAGAACACCTTGCTTTTGTCGGCTTTGCCGTCGCCGTCGGTGTCTTCCAAAATCATGATGCGATCGCCCTCGGCCTTTGCCGGATTCTTGATGTTATATTGATTTCTATAGTTGTAGGCTTCACACACCCAAACCCGGCCTCGCGCATCGATGGCGATGTTGGTGGGATTGGTGAACATGGGTTCGGACGCGAAGAGCGTCACCTCCAGCCCCTCGTGAACCTTGAGGTCGGCCAGTGAAGCGGCGGTGGAGTGTTCGTCGTTGGTTTCGGCTGGCTTTTGCTTGCAGGAGAAGGCTACCAAGGCCGCTGCGCCGAGCCAAAAGGCCGGGCGAAAGTTGAATTTTGACATAATATATAGGCTAGACCGGTAAGGTACATAGCAATATCCTTATTGTCAATTATACCATATGCAGTTTTGGGCCTTTATAGGGTGTTTCAAACGATAGAATAGGGGTCACAACGGCCTGGCTCGGGGCCGATTTCGACACATTTGTCAGCGGAATATTACTTCCGTGTTGTATTATGGTTAATAGCACCCTAAGGACTTGAACCTCAGCCCACTTATTTACGTTCTTTGTAATAAGCAACCACTACTTGCTATGAAATCGATTCACCAAAAGCATGCGATCCTCCAGTCGCTGGAGTCGCTCGACCCAGGTCAAACCGAAAAGGTGTTGGCCTACATCAAAGATCTTTTGTACGCACCGCTCGACGAAGCATCCCGCCAACAGCTTAAACGCGAAGGCTTGAGGGAGATTCGCCAGGCACTCGGCAAAGGACGCAAGCTCACCGCAGCGTTCTAAAGCCGTAGCGCACTTGATCTTCTTCGAATAACCCTCGTGCGTTCAACGCGCACGCTGCTGGTTTCTTTTTCTCTTTTTTCTAAACCGGGCTTTCGCTTCGGGTGTATCAGTTATACTTCACGTAGTTCTCCCACTTTTCAATCGCATTTTTGAAATCGTCCGGCAGTTCCGAATCGAATTGCATGAACTGTCTTGTGGCCGGATGAATAAAGCCCAGGCTTTTGGCATGAAGCGCCTGACGCGGTATGATGGTGAAACAGTTGTCGACAAACTGTTTGTATTTCGTGAACACCGTTCCCTTCAACACCTGATCGCCCCCATAGAGCGCGTCGTTAAACAACGGGTGGCCCAGGTATTTCATGTGGGCGCGGATCTGGTGCGTGCGGCCGGTTTCCAACTTGCATTCAATCAACGAAACATAGCGCAGGTCTTTCAACAACGTGAAGTGTGTGATGGCATGTCGCCCCATGTCGCCTTCGGGAAACGTGGTGGTGACGCGCCGGTCTTTCAAGCTTCGGCCAACGTTCACGTTGATTGTGCCCTGCGGTGGCTCGGGCACACCCCACACAATGGCCTGATAGCGTCGTTCGATGGTGTGGTCAAAAAATTGTTTTGCCAACGCCGTGAGTGTGAGTTCATCTTTGGCAATGACCAGTAGCCCTGACGTGTCTTTATCGATACGGTGCACCAAACCAGGGCGGCCGTCGTTGCCGGGCAACTCGGGCAAGTTCTGAAAGTGATAGGCCAATGCGTTCACCACGGTGCCCGTCCAGTTTTGATAGGCCGGATGCACTACCATGCCGGGAGGCTTGTTGATGACCATGAGGTGGGCATCTTCGTAGACAATGTTGAGCGGAATGTTCTCGGGCAGCACTTCGTTGTCGCGCGGCGGTTCGGGCAGCGACACGGTGATGACATCGTTGGGGTGAATCTTGTAGTTGGGCTTAATGGCCTTGTCGTTCACCTTCACAAATCCTTCGTGAATGCCACCCTGAATTTTGGTGCGGGTCACGTTGGGGAGGCGGGCCATCAAAAATTTATCGATGCGCACCTGGCCTTGTTTTGCGTCGGCAACAATGCGGTGATGTTCGAACAACGCGTCGTCGTCCTGTTCCGGAATATCGGGTTCGTTCATGATGTTTTTTTCTTCTTCTGTGTTTGTTTAAACCTGTATTCGTTCAGGATGGCGGCTTCGTTCAGCAGGTGTCGGAGGGCGTCTTCGCGTTCTTCCAGTTCGGCAACGCTATAAAAAGTGATGCTTTTCACGTGCTTCCGGCCTTTCGTTTCCAGGAGGCCTTCGTCGTTGGAGAGCTCGTAGCCTTTGTTGAACCCCAGATCCACACCGTCCTTCACAGGATTGAGATAGCAAAGCTGCCCGTAGAAGTGGAAATAGGGGATGCTATAGCTGATTTTCTCCTGTGTGTGCGGACCCAGGTCCATGATCCACGATCGCAGAATCGTCATGATTTCGCGTTGCGGCGAGGGTTGTTCCGTGATAAAGGACCGTACAGACATGGTGCAAAAGTAATGTACTAATCCTGAAACACCGGTTTGTCACCCCAAAATGATGGGGGATGTTTGAATTTAATTTCTATACAACAGTTAATAAAGGCCCAGAACGAGAACCGAAAACCCCCTTTCGCTGTTCACCATACAACGCCATCTTCCAATAGTCCACTATGATATTTGCAGAAGACATCCGCAAAACAATATTAAAGCTGGCAGATGAATGCGGGTCCACCAAAACTTTTGGCCCGCCCGATGTGGCCCGCGCCATCGATGCAAAAAACTGGCAACAACTGCTGGAACAAGTGAAGTTGGTTGCCAATGTGCTGATCAACGAGGGCAAGATCGTTACCAAAAAAAAATCGGACAAAACACTGCCCGATCAATTTGCCAAAGCGCCTCTCGTCAAGAAGCCATAATCTTTCCAACCAGCACCGTCCGCATTTCACGCGACCGGTTCATTCCCTTCTTGTCGAACACATGTGAACATTGCGGTCACAGTACATTCCCCGTTTTTCACGATCAGACCGAAAACTCCTCTGGTAATTTCAGATAGTTTGCCGGAACATGATCGGTTAGCCAGACAGCATTCTCGGATACATAGAACGCATAGCCCTCGCGATGCATTGCGCCGGTGTCGACCGTCAACACCACGGCCTTGCCGTAGCGCTGGCCCACAGTTCGTGCGGTTTCCTTATCGGCGCTGAGGTGCACATGATGTCGCTGCCGTTTTTCAAGTCCGGTTTTGAAGATCGATTCCAGCGCTGTGGTGGATGTGCCGTGATACAAAATGTCGGGCGGCGTTTGAGGCGCATAGTCCAGGTCGACCGAAACAGAATGGCCCTGGCTTGCCCTGATTTTAGTTTGATTGTCGTTGAAGGCAAATCGTTTCTTGCTGTTCGTATCCACCACGTGTTGAAGAATCTCTTTCGAAACGGAAAGTCCGTGTGCTTTCAAGCGATCGAGCAGGACAGCAACGTCGGTCCAGCCGTTTTCGTCGAGGGTGATCTGAATGGTTTCGGGTTGATGGCGCAGCACCAGGCTCAGAAATTTGCTGATGCGCACCGTTTCTTTTTCAGTAATCATTTTTTAATGTCTTTAATTTTTCATGACGGAATTTTCAATCCCATCTTTTTCATTTCCAATAGCGCTTCGGCATTGCCCAGCGCGTCGTTCACCGGATGGTGGTCGTGATGGGTTTTCCTGAATCGCTCTTTCCATTCCCGGTTAAGGCCCGTGTCCATCTTCATGCCACAGTATAGATCGCCGATGCGGCGACCGCTGAAGCCAAACGGATTTTCGCCAACGAAATAGTGGAAATAATAATTGATCCACTGCCAGTCGAAGGCCAGGTTGTCGGAAATAAAAATCGGTCGACCCTTCACGTTGGCTCTCAGCCATTCGGCGAATGATTTCATCACGGCCTCGGGTTCTTCAAATTGTTCGTGTTGCTGCCGGGTGAAGCCACTCACGGCGAGGGCTTCGGGTATCCACTTGCCGCTGACGGGCTTTATTTGTCCGTAAAATTTTTTAGTAAGCGACGTCTCCAACACAACGGCGCCAAAACACACCATGGAATATTTATGGGGAATGGGGCCATCGGATTCGACATCTACAATGATGTAGCTCATTTTGATTTGGTTTTTTTAGTTAATGTAAACATGATGTCGGTTCGCAAAACATACTTCACGCCCGTCAGCACTTCTGTGCCCTCGTGCTCCAATGCGTGGCGAAAGATGAGTGCCGAACCTGTTTTGGGTTTCACCACAATCTCGTTGAACGTTGTTTCACCGCCTGTGAAATCGTCGTTCAGGTAGATCATGAAAGTGAAGAGGCTACCTTCGGTTGCGCTCTTAATGTAGCTTGCGTCACGGTGCTTTCTGAATTTCTGTCCGGGACGGTAGCGATAAAAGCGAAACAATTCGTTCAGGCCATACGCCACGCTGTCGCTTAACGGGGCGGGTGCTTGTTCGCCAAGACGTTGCCAAAGTTGTTCCGCGAGTGCAACGTCTTTAAACATCACACGGTTGTTGTTGCGCACATGCTCCGCCAGACGGGGTCCATGATCGGTCATGATGGTGGCGGGTTCATATCCCAAATTCTCAGTCTGCTGAATAAACGCCAGGCAAGCTTCCGGGGTCAGGAAGTTGTCGAGTGTATAGATATGACTTGTCAAATCGTGTCGGTTCATAGCGGCAAATAGGTTTGCGACATGCGCTCCCTTGCGGTTAAGTTCTAAGGACGAAGGTTTTGTTGTCTGGAGTATAGCAGACCGGAAGTTTTTTTAACCCCCGGTCTTTTATCAATCATGGCAAAACAGATTTCAGTGTTTCGGTCATCACGAACTTGTCACCGATAAACGCTTTCTCTACACGGATGCCATTCACGATGTGGTCATTAAACTCATGCAGCTGTTCAGCCAACACCCACAGCTCCTGGTGGTGCGCCAGGCCTACGGTTTGCACTTCAAACTTCAGAAAATAATTTTCGGGAACCTTGAAAGCCGTAACAAAGCCGACGCCATCGCCAGACGCATCGCGCATGTTCCAGCGCTCGGCTATTTCTGCGGCATACTGAAAATTGAGAACCGGATAGAATATCGGTTGCCAGAAAAGTCTCGGCGGGTATCGCTTCATACCGGACTCAATGATCAGCGCCAACTCGTGGGCTCCTGTGGGGCGGTATAAGCTTCTCATCATTTGGTTACGTGTTGATTTGTAAGTATTCTTTTTTGTTATAGTTCAATTGATCCAGGTGTCGTCTCCCATGCAGCGCCAGGAAGTAGATGTATTGATACACATCCAGCTTGCCGATGCTGTTCACCGTCATGGTGGTTCTATAGAGCACGCCTTCGCCGTTTTGAAGGGCATCGAGGTGGTCGAGACATTTCATGAGTTGTGCGCGCATGTTTTCGCGTATGCAATCGATCGCCACGTCGCCTTTCGGTTCCATGTGATCGGGCCTGTCCCACACAAACGACTTGTGATCGCCAATGTCAAGGAGTTCTTTGGTGAACAGCGTGTATTGTTCCCAATCAAAATCTTCTTTCACAAACGGCTGCTTCAATGCCTTGGCGCTCCCCTTATCTATCAGGATCATGAGGTAGCTACTGGTGAGCATCACGTGCTCCAGTATTTCGCGGGCCGTCCATGCTTTTTCTTCCGGACGAAAATCCAGCACGGCATGATCTTCGTCAAACCAACCATCGAGCATCGAAAAGGTGCGGATAGTTTCTCTTTCTACGGTTCTCAGTATACAATCGACAGTCATGACAGATTTTGTTTAAAATAAAAAAGCCCGAACATTTATGCTGTCCGGGCTTCTGTATTTTTGATTTAAGGAAATCATCTTAACATGCTACACCGAACAGCGGTCCTTGGATCACGGGCTTGGCCCACGATCTTTTGCACCTTGTTAATATGTTGTAGCTTCGACATCATGCTGTAAAAGTAAAGGAAGTTTTTGACACTTCGTTTACCTGACCGTCAAAAAAATTTCAGGGAGGTCGGAAATCAATCCGCCTCCTGAAATTTTTTGTCGCCGCACATTCTCACAATCTTCGGCATGAACGTACCCATCACCTCCACCAACTCTTCCTGCGATTTCATCACCTCGTGGATATTTTTGTAGGCCATTGGTGCCTCGTCCAGACCGGCGCCGATCAACTCAACGCCTGCATCTTTCAGCATAGCATCAACCTGACCCTGCAAAATCGATTGCTTCGCTTTGGTTCGCGACATCAAACGACCGGCGCCGTGTGACGCGGAGTTGATTGATGTAGATACACCTTTTCCCATCACAATGAATCCCGGTGTGGCCATGGAGCCGGGAATTATTCCCAGCACACCCTTGCCCGCAGGTGTTGCGCCCTTACGGTGCACAATCACTTCGTTGCCATCGGCATCCTTTTCTTTCCACGCAAAGTTGTGGTGGTTCTCGATCATGGCCAGCGGCGTGGCACGCAAGCCAACCGCCATGCGCTCGTGAATCTGATGATGGCACGCCGATGCATAGTCGCCGGCCAGGTTCATTGCAAGCCAGTATTCCTGGCCTGCTTCCGTGTCGAGGTCAAGCCACGCCAGGTGCTTCGCCTCCTGCGGAAGTTTACAAACGTCCATGGCGATGCGCGTGTAGTGCCCGGCGATAGTAGCCCCCAAACCACGTGAGCCGGAGTGCGACAACAGGGCCAGGTAGCGTCCAGGGTTCACGTTAAATTGGTTAATGGCCGACGTGATGTTCACCTCGCCAAACTCCACAAAGTGATTTCCACCACCAGACGAGCCGATCTGTTTCCAGGCGCGGTCTTTCAAGTCTTTCACAATCCGGATGTCTTCAAACTCTTTACGGGCAAAGATTTCGTGATCTTTTGTGTATTTGAAAGTGGCCGTGCCAAACATGGTGTTGTTCATCAGCATTTTTTTCAGGGCCGTTTTGTTTTCGTCGAGCATAGACACGGGCAGGTCATACAGCGTCAAACACATCCGGCATCCAATGTCCACCCCAACGCCATAAGGGATCACGGCGTTGCGTGTTGCCAACACCCCGCCAATAGGCAGACCATAGCCCTGATGTGCATCAGGCATCAATGCGCCGGCCACGGCCACCGGAAGTTTCACGGCCACGTTCATCTGATCTTTTGCCCCTTGCTCAATGGCTTCGGCACCGTAGGTTGTGTAGGGCTTTCCTTCGGGCAACAATGCAATGGTGTCGTCAACAGGTGTCAACAGTTCCTTCGCCAGTGCGGAAAGCTTCGCGTGCCCGGCATACGCTTCCGGGTTTGCGAGCACATCTTTCAGTATCGTCAGTTGTTCGGACTGCTGTGTGCCCGCATATTCTTTTTCCAGGAGTGTCAAAGCCACGCCCAGCGCTTTGCCTTCGGCGTAACCGATTTCCATCAATTCCTTTCCCGTTATTTTCATAATACTCTTTATTAGTATGCAGGATCGCTTTTGCATTCTCTGCATTTTTTGAAATTAATTCTTTGATACGGCAATCAAAAGGGGCTGCATGACATCGATGCAGCCCCGGCTAAGGCACAACGGTTGTTATTTGCGGGGCACGAAGATGTCTTTCAGCTGATCGAGAATCTGGTTGCCTCCCGACAGGGAAAGGCTACTGATTTTGTCGGCGATTTTTTCAACGTACTCCATTTCTTTTAATTTGAACAGCATGCTGTTTTCTTCCATCAGCTTGGCGGTGTTCAGCAAGCTGCGGGTCGATGCTGTTTCTTCGCGACGCATGATCACGTTGGCTTCGGCCTTCTTTTGCGCCACCAGCACCTGGTTCATGATCTCTTTCATTTCGCCTGGCAAAATGATGTCGCGAACGCCGCAGTCTCTGATTTCCGCACCCAGCGCAGCGGCTTTGTCTTTCAACGTATCGAGCACATAGGCGGAGATCGATTCTTTCTTCTCCAGCAATTCGTCGAGCGAAAGGGTGCCGATGTATTCGCGCAGGGCGAGTTGCATCAACACATACAATTGCTTTTCGTAGTCTTTGTTGTCGATCAACGCTTTCACGATGTCGGTCACTTTATACTGGGTATAGAAGTTGATGCGCAGCCCGGCTTTGTCGCGGGTAAGAATTTCCTGCCCCGAAACTTCCAGCTGCAGCTGACGCAAGTCGGCTTTCAGCACAGACACGGCCACCGTGTTTTTCCAGAAGTAGTAGACTCCCGTGTCGAGCACGCGTGTGAATTTTCCATTCACCAGCAAAATGCCTTTCTCATTCGACTCCACGGTGAACACACGGATATAGGGCATCACTTCCTTGCGCATCAACGTGTTGGCGTCGATGTTCTCGGTCATGTCGATCTTGTTTAAATCCACTTTCACGAACGCATACTCCATCACGCCCTTCCAGAACGAATGCCGGCCGGCGGTGAGCACGGTTTTGAAGTTTCCGTTTTCATAGTGCAGCACAATTTCAGAGTCCTTCACCACAATCACATCCAGCATGCTTGCCAACAGGGCGTCGCGCAACAACACGTTCAACTCAACGAAAGGATGGAATGGTTTATTCATTTCATACAACACCACATGCTCGGATGGGAAAAACCAATAAACGCCTTCGGTCACCACGCGGGTGTAGTCTCCGTTTTTGAACACAAGACCAATTTTGCCTGTGTTGATTCTGATCCTTTTCATAACTATAAACATTTAAACAAATTCACACTAAATAAGAAAGCTTCGCCGAACCGGCCATCCTCCAAAAGCGGAAGTATGATTGAGCACTGTGCAGCGCGGGTTGGTTTTCTGAAGTGATGACGTTTCTTATCCTGAAAAATTTCAAGAGCTCCGAAACGCATGCGCTCCACAAAAGCAAGACACACATCAAGGGCGGTATCTTCACACCTGCAAGCTTCCGGACGACTGCGTCCACATTCCGAAGAAGGTGTGCGCGGGTCAGCCCGGCAAGGCTTTCTAAAAGGCAACCTTTTTTAGAAAAGGTTAACTTCACCGATCATGGATTAACAGTCCACTGCTCTAACCAAACTGAGCTATTCCGAACGGTTCAGGGTCGGAAGGAGGATTCGAACCTCCGCGATCTTGTTGCTCTATCAGACTGAGCTATCCGCCAGCTGGCGGAGAAGGATTTAAACCTTCGACCCACAAGGTGGAAAACAATATCGGGCGAGGCAGCATGTTGCCGATGCAGCGCATCACAACACTATGGAGCCTTTTGAAACTCGCATCAGGTCCCGGCCTTCTATTTTTTCCGCGCTTCCGCGGGTGGTACACACCCGCGAGAAGATTTTTGTCCCCGCCTTTTTGGGACTATTTTTTTTCAATGAACAAATTCTGTGGCCTCAATCGGATTCGAACCGACAATCCCTCACGGGCAGCAAGGCTCTAAATGCGCTTCCCTACTTTGCTTCTCCGAGCGGCATTTCGGTGCATCTGCAAATTCTATCCGCTATGGCGCGCAGCTATAGCGGAGTCATCCCTGCACACTGTGGAACGATCTACTTTTACCACAGGCTTTTCCTTTTAAGCTATGAGGCCGCTTAACCTCCCCTTCCAATCCTGAAGGGGAGGGTTGCTGCAAAACATCGTGTCATCTCGCGCGATTTGATGGATCAAAATTGAAAGTGCACTGCGCAATCTTTTTGCGTAGTGAATTTTTTTTACGTCTTTTCAGAAAATATTTCCGGATGCCCGTCAATCGCAATGCCCTGATTCGTTTTCGCACCATCGACACGTGCCTGAAAAACCGCCAGCGCCGCTGGACGCTCGACAACCTGGTGGATGCCGTGTCGGAAACGCTCTATGAATATGAAGGCATCGACAAAGGTGTGAGCAAACGAACGGTGCAGATGGACATCCAGCTAATGCGCAGCGACAAGCTGGGCTACAACGCCCCAATTGTTGTGCTTGAGAAAAAATATTATACCTACGAGGACCCCGACTATTCCATCACCAACATTCCACTGACCGACCAGGATCTGGGAAAACTGACCGAGGTGGTGGAAATTTTGCGGCAGTTCAAAGGCTTTAGTCATTTCCAGGAATTGAGCGGCATGGTGCAACGGCTTGAAAACAAAATCGACGCAGCGCGCACAAACCAGGAGCCGGTGATTGATTTTGAAAAAAACGACAACCTGAAGGGGCTGGAACACATCGACACATTATACCAGGCGATTGTGAAAAAAAATGCCGTGGAGCTTTGTTATCAATCGTTTAAGGCCCGAAGTGCAAACACATTCAATTTCCACCCCTACTACTTAAAGGAGTACCGCAACCGTTGGTTTGTGCTGGGCGTCAAGAAAAAGAACACACCCATCCTAAACCTGGCTCTGGACCGCATCATCACCATCCAACCGACTGCGTTGAAATATGTGCCGCGCGACAAATTCAACATCTCCACCTTTCTGAACGATGTGGTGGGTGTGTCGGTCAATCCTGACGGGCTAACGGAAAAAGTTTTGCTGCAGGCCGATCAGGAAACGGCACCTTATATTCTCACAAAGCCCATTCACAATTCGCAGAAACTGGAAGAAACAACCTCCAATGGCGTGATCGTCTCGTTGCAGGTGCAGCTGAACTTTGAGCTGGAGCGCGAAATTTTGGGCTTTGGCAATCGCGTGAAAGTGCTGGCCCCCGAAAAGCTGAAGCGCAGGGTGAAGGACATTCTGACACACGCGCTTGACCTTTATCAATATGAATTCAATGCCACGTCGCTTCAAAATCAACTCCGGAAGCTGGAGCATCGCGGCTTTGCCATCATGCACCACGTGTTTGGGAAGAAGGAAGTGAATGCCCTCAAGCAAAAAATCCAAGGCTACCTAAACGCATTGCCGACTTCCCAAAACGACTATGCCATCCGTGGCTTGTTGCAGGAAATTCCGGCGGTGCATGCTTTCATCTTTAATTCCAACCTGAAGCACATCCTGAAAAAAATAAACCCACAGCTGTTTCTCACAAAGGCAATCTTCTTCGACAAAACCCCTGACTCAAATTGGTATGTGACGTGGCATCAGGACACCACGATTCATGTGACTGAAAAAATTGAAACAGACGGCTTCACTGGCTGGACAAAAAAAATGAACGTGCACGGCGTTTGCCCACCGGAGGAAATCCTGAAGAACACGCTCACGGTAAGAATTCACCTGGACGATGCCGACGAAACCAACGGGGCTCTTAAAGTGGTGCCCGGATCGCAAAACAAAAAACTCACAGCTCAGGAAATAGCGCTCATCGTTCAAAACAGTTTGCCTGTCACGTGCGAAGTGCAGGCGTGTGGCGTCCATATCCTGCGGCCACTCCTTATTCATTCTTCTTCTAAGGCCACGAGTCAAAAGCATCGGAAGGTGATTCATTTGGAATTTAATACTGTTGAATTGCCAAACGGTTTGCAGTGGGCGGAGCGAGCGCCATTGCAGTAACGCAGAATCTGACACGTCACTAGTCTGTCTGAAACCTTTGCGCTAGCGAAGCCGTTGTAGCTATTCTTATGAAAACCGTTGTTGAACACATTGTTGATCTTGACTTGCCCGTTGAAACACGCTGGAGCTTTCTCAAGACTTTCCGCGCGCCGATGGGCGAACTCATGCAGTGCTACCTAAAAGATTTTGAAGACGCCGGGTATTTGTATGACGTCATCGATGCCTACAAACTCGCAGCTATTCCAGAACACTATCGCGAAGAAATCAGCTTTATCGCTTCCTTAATTGACTTGAAGGAAAACGAAGTGCTGCTGGCCAATCTATACTATGACATCCTCAAGTTCTATTTTGGCTGCACGGCGTTCGCTGTTAACAATGGTTCAACGACCTATCATTGCCGAAATCTGGATTGGCACACCGAAAATAATCTGCTCGGTCAACACACCATGGTCTTTGATTTCCACAAGAATGGTAAAACACTCTATAAGACTATTGGCTGGCCCGGTTTTGTTGGAGCGTTGTCCGGAACAAAGCCCGGTAAGTTTTCGCTTACGCTGAATGCGGTGTTGAGCAATGACAAACCCGAGATGGCCTATCCGGTGTCTTTCCTGCTGCGCGACGTGTTGACTTCGGCCAATTCATTTTCGGAAGCCAGACAAATGTTGATGACCACAACAATTGTGTGCGACTGCCTCATTTTGTTATCAGGCATTGGCGTCGATGAGCGCGTTGTCATAGAACGAACGCCCACGCGGTCTGCCTTGCGCGAGGCGCACGAAAAATTTATCGCCGTCACCAACGACTATAAGAAACTGGAGAATGGTGAAGCCGAAAATATACTTCGCGCAACGTCGTGTAGTCGCTATGATCGTGCGCTTGAAATGCTTCGCCACGAAATGCCGCAGGATGCCACGGCGTGTTTGTCGATCTTGAAGGACGAAGATGTGCAGATGCAAATCACCGTGCAGCAAATGATTTTCGATAACCACACAGGTGATATCTGGATTGATTAAAAATTAGAAAGCATGACTAAAAAAAACATTTTTGAAAATTTTAATCAGCACACATTAGGTAATACGGAAAAAGTTATTTTAACTTCGTATCACAATAACACGAAGATGACACCCAATAAAAATTTTTCAAAACCGAACCAGTCACCGATGCACAGCATACGCTTTGCAGGGAAGTATGGTTATGGCGTTAGTCCGGGGGATACTATTTTTATATAGCAATTATATAAGTAATAAAAGAAACCCCGGGCCGTACACCCCGGGGTTTTTTATTTCACAACACTTTCTGGACACATAGCTCAGTTGGTAGAGTAGGGCATTGTTAATGCTCAGGTCGGTGGATCGTGCCCATCTGTGTCCGCAGATATCCAGCCCGTTGATGTGTACGTCAACAAGGTCATGCACGTAGCATGACTGGCTGGATTGCGTAATCGAAACACCCGCATGTTCCTGGCGGCGAAGAAGAAATTTTCTCTTGTGGCAGGTTCGAATCCTTGCCGGGTGGGTTTTTCAAGATGTGATGAATGATCATCATGCTGCAACAGCTGATGCTAACCCTTCACATGGTTGTGCGTCGAATAGAAGTAAAAGTTGGTTTTATTTAAAATGAAGTAATGAAATGAAAGAGTACCACAAGATTCAAAC
This sequence comes from Chryseolinea lacunae, assembly GCF_016735595.1. Taxonomy (GTDB): domain Bacteria; phylum Bacteroidota; class Bacteroidia; order Cytophagales; family Cyclobacteriaceae; genus Chryseolinea; species Chryseolinea lacunae. Next base: position 748,355 of record NZ_JAERRB010000003.1, on the reverse strand, counting down.
CGTCTTTCTGCGAACACCAGAAAGCAATTTTAAAACGTTGATGGAAGGCCATTGGGCATTGCCTGAATTTGAACTGTTGAAAGACATTCAATGGACATGGACAGAGAAAATCGATGGCACAAACATTCGCGTGTTGTGGAACAGCGACACCGTTGAGTTTGGTGGCAAAACCGAAAACGCACAATTGCCTGCAACGTTGATGAAAGTCTTGCAAAAGAAATTCACAACCGAACGCATGACGGAAGTGTTTGCCGATACCACCGAAGTTTGCCTGTATGGCGAAGGCTACGGCGCAAAAATCCAAAAAGGTGGCAACTACTTGCCTGACACAACGGACTTCATTTTGTTCGATGTTAAAATCGGTGAGTACTGGCTGACACGCGAAAGTCTGGAAGACATTGCTGCGAAGCTTGGCATTGGCATTGTACCCATCATTGGCAAAGGCCCGTTGATGGAGGCCGTTGAATTGGTGACGCGTGGTTTCAAATCTACCATTGCCCACAACAAAGACTACGACGCGGAAGGTTTGATTATGAAACCGGAAACCGAGCTGTTCAATCGTCAGGGCAACCGGATTGTAGCGAAGATCAAGTTTCGTGACTTCATACGTTAGGATGATGAGAAAGAAGAGGTGCATGTATCTCCTTCTTTTTGAAACCCGAGGTGTATCGACTCACGCTTATACCGTGTTGAAATCGTAAATGGTTGCATGCTGGTTCAACTCCAGCCACCTCGACGATGAACAAAAAGAAAACAAAAAGAATTTCACTATGGAAACAGACAAGACGGTCGGAGACAAATTTTATCCGGCCAAAGCATTAAGGTGATGCTCCAGATTTTTAATCTGGAGAACACGGATCGTTACCGTGTGGCCGGACATTCGGAGATTAAGCTAACTAAGTAGAAGCGTCCCGCTGAAGACGGGAAGGACTGGAGCGTTACCAGCAATCTCCACCAGGGCAAGAAGACAATGCCGGAAATAGATTTTTCCGCTTGTCTACAGTGCCGGTGGCGTGATAGCATAGTCGCAGACAAATGCGCCCCGACAAGTCGGGGAGATCAAGGTTAAAGCCCTTCGCGTCACAACACATTTTCAACATCAGGGCATAGCGAAGCCAGGTATTGCGCTTGCTTTGGAAGCAAGAGATCGGAGGTTCAAATCCTTCTGCCCTGACAGAACTTTAATAACGGAGAGTATCCGCCAGCTGGCGGACTGGAGTTTCGATCCCTCCCTCTCCGACAGTTTGATTGTGCCATGTACTGGGCGATACGCTTACAACCACGATCAACTTCACATGGTGACGTAACGCAAACGGGCTTCGCGGTAAGATTGTGGATCTTATGTTTATGGGTTCGAGCCCCATGCCTCACCCAAAATTGCTCTGTCGTCTAACGGATCAGGACACCAGGCTACGAACCTGGAAGTGCAAGTTCGATTCTTGCCGGAGTAACAATAGGTAGTTGTCATTTAGAAACGCGCTAGTCGTTTGTGTTCAATACTTTCGCACTAGCATGTCCGTTGTCGGCCAGTGAAACAGGGCTTCCCAAACGACGGGGAAGCCCTTTCTGTTTCACACAAAACCGAAGTTTAAACCTTGGTCAGTAGGTCCGCCTCTGAAAAAATGAAATTTTATACTGAAATAATTTTACAGTATTAATCCCTTTCTTTGCGACGTATTAAAACGTTATTCAATATGAAATATGTCACAAAATCACTCCTCCTTCAGAGCACTTTGCTCGTTTTTTCTTTAAATATTTTTTCTTGTAAAGACGATGAAGTTGCAGAAAAAATTCCTGTAGCCTTCAAGAAGTCGTCTGTTGAAGCCAATGAAAACGCCAAGGCTAGCGTCAGACTCGAACTCTCCAAGCCGGCGGCAAAGGATGAGTACGTGACGCTAAAGGTAACATCGTCGACAGCCACATTCGGAGTGGACTATGGAATAGATAACCTATTGTTTTTGGAGCGTAATTTTACTGTGCTCGTCCCAAAAGATTCGTCCGGTGCATCTTTCACGATTCACGCGCTTGCTGATTTCGAAGCCGAAGTTGCTGAAAAAGTGAATTTTGTTATTGAAGGGACCTCCGATGGGTTGACTACCGGCGATGCAAAAACGCTTTTGGCAACCATTGGCGATGTCGAAAGGTATCCCGACGCCAATCGCGCGATTTCGTTTGACGGCGTCGACGACTATATCGATCTCGGAAATATCCTCGATGACCTTCAACTCCCCGTAAGCATTTCGGTGTGGGTATGGATTGATCCCAATGTTGCAGATGGTTCGCTCCCCATTTTTGATAGTCAGGACGGACTTCCACTGTATAATGGTTTTAGTTTAATCACCAGCAACATTTCACACATAGGTGTGCAGTATGGTGATGGTCAGGGCGAAAACAGCAGTGTTTACAGAAGGGCCAGGTCAGCCGAGTTTATTCCAGTGACAGGACGCTGGGTAAACATGACTGGCGTTATGCGCGCTGCTTCCGATATGAACGTGTATCTCAATGGTGTTGAAATGGGGGGCTACTATGCTGGCGAGTCCAATTCGTCCATGAATTCCAATTCGCCCAACGAAAACGCTAAAGTCGGCATCCTGTCAAACAACGGAAGAACGATTCATTTCCAAGGTAAGCTGGACGAGTTAAGAATTTGGAATAGGGCGCTCACCGAAGCGGAAATTCAAAAATCGATAATTACAAAGGCTACCAGTGTTGATCCTGGTCTGGTGGGCTATTGGGATTTTAACGAAGCCAAAGGTGATAATGTCATAGACAAATCTTCCAACAAATTCAATGGAGTCCTGAAAGGCGGTGCCACCCGCGTGCCCTCGGAAGCTCCCGTACAATAAATGACTACTTGAATTTATATTCTCGCAAAGACGACCCCATTCTAATAAAAAAAGCTGCCCATTCCGGCAGCTTCTTTTATTTTACACAACATACTCCACCTCATGCGCCTCATCTAAACGCGGCACTTCCAATTTATTCATCAGCCGTTGCAGCACGTGCGCGGGAACCACGTGTTCGCGATCGCTATTCTGTTTAAGCCATTCCTTGTAGGGAACTTCGAGGTATACTATAGTGACATGGGCCTTGTATTGCACAAAGAGGTCCACCCATTGCGTTCGCATCTGTCGGGTGATGTTGGTGGCGTTCCACACAAAGGGCTGGCCTTTGCGTAAATAAATTTTCGCTTGCTCCTTTGCTTGCTGCACGGCCCATCCGGTTGCCGACGCGTCGTCTGGTTTCAGTTTGTGTTCGCGGCGGATGTTGTCGAGGCTGAGCATGGGCAGGTCGGAATAGTGCTTTTGAATGTAGCGGTCTTTGCCCATGCCGGGAAGCCCTGAAAGCATGATCACTTTTCCTTTCAGATCGTCGAACGGATCATAGTCGGGCGATGCTTCTTCTTTTTGAAAGTAGTGGAAACGCGCCAATGCCGACGGAAACTTTTTCGGCGTCTGCCAGCATCCTTGCTCCTGGCAATAGGCCTCGAAAAAATCGATGCGCTCCAGCAACTTGCTTTGGTCGCGACAAATTCTTCCGGTAGCATCGGCGCGTGCCAGCAACGCCAGTGCCTTCATATCGACATTCAGCGACGCTTCGAGCAGCGTCTTCTGTGGATTGGTCTTCTCCAACACCCATAGGGGCAAGCCATGATAGCGCACCAGCGATGCAATGTGTTCGCGCAATGCAAACGGCGTCGGGATATCCTGAAACAGAATTTGCCTTGCCGTGTTTTCTCCTTTCCGGGCATGTCCACGCGATGTGATGCGACCATCGTCTTCGGTGACGGTGGTCGATCTTTTTTCCACGTCGTGTAGCAACGCCGATGCCCACAACAATTCCTGCTGTTGCTCGTCAAGATTCCGATAGGCCGGAAAAGACAGCAAGGCTTCAAGCACCATTTGGGTGTGGATGGCCACGTTGCCCTCCGTGTGGTGGATGGCATCTTGCGGAATATGCTTCATGTCGTTTACCCACGGGAACATTTTTTCCAAATCATCCCACGCTCTATATTTTGTTAATGTCCATTTCATAGATTCTGTTTTTTAACGTTAGTGGTGGGAAAATTCCCATACCAGTTTTGCTCTGCGCCAGTGGCGCGTCCAATGCTCATCCGTTTTCACATGACCTTTGCGCACATATTTAAACACATGGTGTGCCAGGTCGTTTACGGGATAAGCCTCCGTGTTGCGGGTCACGATGCCTTCGCGCGTGCAGGGTTCATTTGTCCGGATGTCGTACGATTCCAGCACGCTGTGTTGGCGGGCCAAGGTTAACACCTCGTCTCTGAGTTGCTCTTCGCGCTCCGGCGTTGCCGTCTTGATTTCCGGCACTGTTGGAAAATCGAACAACCCTGCATAGAACTTCACTTCATCCCAACCCAGCCACATGTCGTGTTGGCGCACGGCGAAAACGTAATAGTGATGCTCCAGTTTTCTATATTCAATGGAGTGGATGGCATACAGGTTCTCACCAAAAATTTCAACATCGCCCAGATCGTTTTTGATCGACTCCCAATGTTGCCGGATGGCTTTTGTCCAGGCCGACACCGTGGGCGCGGCGTGAGAACGGGCAAACACACCATAGCGACTCAGGCAATTGTTTTCGCCATCCAGCTTTTCGGTGTGCACGATCTGCTTCATGCGAAGCACGTCGCTCCAATAGTCGGCATTGATGCGATCGTCGCTGGTGGTGCCGGGCGAAAATGGATAGTGATAGGTTCTTCCATATTTTCTTGAAACACTCATAAAATCAAATTTAAAATTTCACAATAAACTACGATCAAGCCATTGTAGGATAACGGCCTCGAAGCGCACGGAATGCCAAATGCACACTGCGCGTTTTTACACCGGAACGGTCCGGATAAAATCAATTCGCAAAATGTTTAGTGAGTAAAGCGGCAATACCATGCTGGTCCTGAAGAAATCAGGATCATAAAGCAGAATATGGTATCACATGACAGGCATTTTTTAAGTCCCTCTTTTAATAGGGTTATACATCGTTGTCACCAGCAAAGGTAAACATTGTCTGCTAATACGGAAAGGGCTCGAAGAAGTTGCCGGCGATTTATCTTGATGACAACCGCGCCGTGCTGTCTTTCGAAAACCGCCAGATAAATCCGTCAAGCACATAGTGCGTGATCTGTGGCAAGACCAACAATGGCACAACAATCGAAAGCAAAACCGGATTCTCTAAGGGCGCCAGCGACGTGAGAAATGGGAACACACCAACGTGATCTTTCCACACCAGCACATCCCAAATGGTTTCCTCAACATATGCGAATGCGAACAGCACACCTGAAAAAATGGCAACACCCCGCCAGGAAAACGAGAAAGTGCTCTGGGCCTTCTGCTCTCCATAGATCCAGATCAGCCCCATGTAGGGAACGCCGTGTGCCACAACGTTGAGCAACGTGAATATCAAATCCCCTTCAAACATCACAATGCCGACATACCACGACAGATAAGTGCCGGCCATGATCAGGTTTTTGGGGATGTTGAACGCTCTTCGGCGGTAACTTTGCCAGAGTTCCTTTGCGCTGTAGGCAATGATGATGACAACATAAATTGTCTTCAGCGCTGTATCCCAACCTTGAAGGGGAATGGAAATGAAATCGCCCGACACAAACCAGCTTAGGCTGCCTGTTAAATGCAGATGCCAGTAGAGCAAGGGATAGAGTGTGGCTGCGTAGATCGACACGCCATCGAGTATGCGCACTGCGATGTTGTTATTTTCTTTTCGCGAATACAACCGCATGAACCCGTATTGCTGTCGAACAAAATGAAACACGGCCACATAGGCCAGGATGCGCCAGAAGATTGCGGCATCATAAAGGTGAAGCAGAAAGCCGATGCCAAACGAAGCAACAGGAATGATGAGCAACAGGTTTTTATATTTCGAAAACGTAGGTCTATCCCAATACAGCCGGAAGAGCGTGCTGTATACGTGGCTCACATCGATGCACAACACAAGCACCACCCACCACACCGCCGACACTTGCTGATGTTGGATAAAATAATCCTGAAACAAAATCACCACCGCCACCGGAACAAACGCGGGTGCCAGAATGAGAAAACTCTCTTTCACAGGATCGGCGAGCCAGGGTTGAACGGAGGGTTTCATGATTCTGTAAGCAACGCGTGCGCCGCGGTGTGTCCCTGATAAAACGCTTCTTCAAAAATTGAAAGACCGCTGAGGTCGGAATGCGCGAAGAATATTTTTTTATTCAACGCACGACCGGCATTTCTCCGGTTGTCGCTCCACATAAACCCGGGCGAAGGTTTGATCATGCCATGGCCCCAGATCCAGATGTTTATGTCGGTGATGTATTTCTCGATGTCGTGGTGTGCCACTTTCAGATCGGCGAGGATGGTATTGGTCCACTCGTCGGGAGTAGTTTTGTATGCCTGGTTTCGGAGCACGGCCGCATCAGCACCCAACATGGGATGGTAGTAGGTGATTATTTTTTCCGGACCCGACAGGCCGGTGTGTTGATTCATGGCATTGACATAGCCCAAGGATTGGCTACCGTAAAAAACGTTGTCCCAACTGAGCGGCTCTCCCTTCTTCTCGGCAAGCCCTGCTGTTGTGGTGATGTTGGCAACCATCCACGGCGCATAGTGAAACGTTTTGTAGTCGATGACTCTGGGTGTTTGCAAAAGGCGTTGTGTCACAAACTGTGGCGTGGCCATGATGACACTGCGTGCGTGGATGACGAGCGACGAATTTGTTTTCGCATCGAAGCATGTCACGTCCACACCTTGTGATGTTTCTGATATGGTATACACAAGGGTGTTTGTCCTGATGTGATTGTGCACCGGTTGTCGCAGCTGTTTCACAAGCCAGAAGTTTCCCTCCGGCCACGTGAGCACGGCATCGGATGTTGCATTGGCGCCGTGGCCTTTGCGCGATGCGAAATAGTGGATGCCGGCCCATGCCGAAGTGTCGGCCAGCGACGAGCCAAAGTCATCCGCACAACAGTAGTTCACATACCATTTCAAATAGGGTGAAGCGAACTGATGTTGCTTCAGAAATTCTTCCATTGAGATGTTGTCCCACTGCAACAATTCAGGGTCTTGCGAGCTTTCGGCTACGGGTATCATGAACGCTTCGCGGCCATCACTGCCTTTTTTGTTTTTGAAGTCGTGCATCATCGAAAGAAATCGTTCAATTTCTTCGCGATCTTTTGCCGGCACACCCTCGCGCGGAACGAGGCCCTCCTGCCAATATTGATTGATCAACAAACGCTCCTTGGGATCGAAGCACAGATAATATTCATTGAACACCGGAAGCCCGTTTTCATAGCCCGTTATCACATTCGACTCGCGCAGGAAAGCTGTCAGCTCCGGGTCATTGGCGTTAGGCAGCGGCAAGTAGTGCGCGCCCCAGGGATAGGATGTCAACGCGTTGCTTCCGCCTAGCGAATTGCCTCCGGTCTCTTCGGCCATCTCGAGCAACACAAAGTTGTTTGTTTGTTTTTTCAGAATGCGCGCCGCCGACAAACCCGCCACGCCTCCGCCAACAATGACCACGTCTGTTTGCTGCGATGAAGTTGGCTTTCCAAAATCCATGGTGCGGAGCCGATGGCCCAGCTGGGCGTTGGCTCCTGCGGTATGCGCCGTGTAGTGAGGTTGGGATGAGCAATGTTGCAGGGCGGGCAGCATCAACGAGGCTCCTACGCCTTGCGCCATGCGGGTCACAAAATTTCTGCGCGTTATCATCGTGTGTAGTCAGCCCATTCTTTTTCAAACGTGTTGACCAGAACCTGATTGTTCAGGGTGTTGTAGGCACTTTCCACGGCGCTCATGTCGGGTGGAAAATTGTAGAGCTGGGCCACGCTGGCTTCGTTCACAAATTTTAAACCGTTGGGAAAATGATAGGTTTCTTCCGGCTGTTTTTCGAATGCCAGCACAAAACCCCATTCGCCAAACGAGGGGACATAACAATGATAGGGTTGCGTGTCGAAGCCCGCTTTGTGCAGCGTGGCGTCTATGATCCAGAACGACTTTCGCGCCACAAAAGGCGATGTCGATTGAATGACCAAGCAACCACCCGGTGCCAGTATGCGGTGCAGCTCGCGATAGAAGCTGGTCGTATATAGTTTTCCCAGCGAGTAGTTTGACGGGTCCGGAAAATCGATGGTGATGAAGTCAAACAATTTCTCCTGACCTCTGATCCAGACAAACGCGTCCTGGTTTATCACACTCACCTTCGCCGATGACAAAGAATGTTCATTCAGTTTTTGCAGCGTCGCATTGGAGCGAAACAATGTTGTGACAGAAGGATCGAGATCGACCAGCGTAATTTTTTTAACCGACGGATACTTCAGGATTTCACGCACGGCCATGCCATCGCCACCGCCAAGCACCAATATGTTTTCCGGGTTTTTCAAACGGCTCATGCCGGGATGGATCAATGCTTCATGATAGCGGTATTCATCGAGCGAACTGAATTGAAGGTTGCCATTCAAAAACAGGCGCCAGTCGTTCACGCCACGCGTCAGCACGATGCGTTGATAGGGGCTTGACTTGGCATACACAATTTTGTCGGGATAGGTGAGCGTTTCTGAAAGCGCGGTCAGTTTTTCGGAGAAAATAAAACCCGTGGCCAGCAATAACAAGCAGATGATGGAACTCCATTTCAGTCGTGGATAAGCACGAATGTCTTCTTTGAACCTGTATGCCACCACCCAAGCCACGCTCACGTTGAGAAACCCAAAGAAAAATGATGTGCGCAAGAGGCCGAGGTAGGGAATGAAGATCAATGGAAAAAGCAATGACGCGAAAAGCGCGCCAATGTAGTCGAAGGTGAAAATTCTGGACACGAGGTCGCTGAACTCGATGCGGTCTTTCAGGATGCGCATCAGCAATGGAAGTTCCAGTCCCACCAGTGTGCCCGTGAGCACAACCAATGCATAGAGGATGACGCGGAAATAAACAACCTGCTCGAAAAGGATGAACAGCACGCCGGCGCTGAAGCCGCCCACCATACCCACCAAAAGTTCGATGGTGATGAACCATGACAACAGGTTGCTGCGCAGAAATTTTGAAAGGTATGAGCCAATGCCCATCGCGAAAAGGTAGGTGCCGATGATGGTCGAGAATTGTGTGACCGAATCGCCCAGCAGGTAACTGGCCAGTGTGCCGGCCACCAGTTCGTAGATCAGTCCGCACGTGGCTACCACGAACACAGAAATAAGCAGCAGCCATTCAAAGCTTGCCGCCGTATCTCTCTTTGAAGTCATCACGAAAATTGTCTAGCTGTGAATCGCCGAACCGATGATGATGCCCATGGCGATCATGAATGCACCAGCCACGATGGCAAGTGCCACGTTGTTCTTCTCGATGATTTCTTTCCAGAGATTTTCGGGCGTGATCTTTTCAAAGAACCAGAAACAAACGCCGAGAATCAGAATTCCGACGAGTGAAAAGATGACCGATGCCATAACGTATTTCCATTCCATAATGCTGTTGTTTTATTTGTGATACATATAACTTCTTCCACCGCCCACATGATGTGTTCCGTTGTTGTGCTCTTTTTCGGTATGCGTGGGGTTGAACCATTTCCAGCCCACCATGTGCGAATAGATGAAGAACCCCATCACAGCAGCGGCATAGCCGATGTAATACTTCAGTCCTTTAAGATCGTCGAGATTCATAGTGCTGTGCGGTTTAATATTCGTAAGGTGAATAGTCGCTTTCGGACCATCGCTTTTTCTCCATCCAGTTTCTGCGGATAAAATAGCCGATCGGAAAAACGGACAACATGAGCAGCGTGAGCCAGAAGTTTGACCACGCGGCCACATCGCGTTTCACGGTCAGCGAAAACTCGTGGCTCGATGTGCTGAACTCCGGATAGATATTGATGTGATATTTTCCCGCGGGAATTTGCGACAGGAACGCTTCACCTTTTGTCGACCCTTCGGACCATGATTCGCCGTCTTCGTAGCCTTGATAATATTCCACGTCTTTTGTGAAGATCGTTTCTGTTCCTGTGGTTTCGTCGATCAGTGAAAATTCGGCAAAGAACCAGTCGTTCAGCAATGGCGCCACCACAACCACTTCCAGACTTTTCGAACCGCCTTCGAGGGTGAATGAGGATGTTTTAAAAAACTTTTGGTCTTTCAGATCGGCTTGAAAAAAGTTGCCCTGATACACTACTTTCTCTTCGGCGCTACCGCTGAAGAACATCTGTGCAATCAGCAAGAAGATGAAGACCAATATTGAAAAGCTAACCACCGCGCCATTTTTAATTTTGCCCATCATCGGCTGTGTGTAGCCCATGCCGGTTTTGGATGGAAGCTTGCTCACCGGAATCTGAAACGCGCTGGCCACCTCGCTGGGAGTCATGTATTCGCCCTTGCACCAGAGGACGCTGTCGTCGCTTTTCTCCAACGCGAAGAGCAGGGGTGGGGCAATGAATTCCCGGTTGAATGTGGTTTCAGTGATGTGAACAACGTCGAAAAAAAACTCTCCTACCGCGTAGATCACTTTGGCTTTGTATTTCTGAAAGAGGCGAAAGTGAAATCCCTCGTCAACAAAATCGCTTGCCGACATGGCCAGTGGCGGAACATCGTCGACAGGCCACACCATGTTCCAGTGGCCATTGTATTCCGACAAAAATGCGTAGCCCTCGAAGGGATTAAAGATGATGTATTCTCGCCAGTCGTATTTGTACTTTTGTTCCTTCTTCACCACAAGCCCCATCACTTCATACACCTTTCCATCAATCTTGCCTTTCGCGCCAATGGGCAGCACGGGCTCATAGCTTGTTCCAAACGTGGTGAGATCCTTACTCCATTTTCCAACGCCGAAGTATGTTTTGCACGAAGAACATGTGAGCGCCAAAGTCATGGCTTTGCCGCGAACGGTGTTCACCGTCTGGCATTTCGGGCAGGCAATCGTGTAGCTACTTCCACTCATTCCACTCGATGGTATTTTTGAAGTTGAGCCTTTCGGCCAGAATTTTTTCGCCACTCAGGAACGACACATTTTTTTTGGGCTCCAGGAAAAAGAACGATGTCTTTGTGGTTGCGCTCGCCTGCACTACAAAAAATCCGGGCGTGAAAAAATTCCATGCCCCAATCTCTCCGGCGAACGAAATGCCTTCACACTTCTCGACGTACTCTCCGATCAACTTCAACTCATTCGACATCTTGACCGACGCACCGGCTCGAAGTTGTGCAGGATCGCCCGCGAATTTTTCCCACGCCGACAAAAAGATGGAAAAGCTTCCAAACGATTCGGCAATCCAAAGACATTTGCCACGACCATATTCGGCGCACCAGAAATTTTTATAGTCATTGCGCAACTGCAACCGGCAGCGGCCCACGAGGTGGAATGTTTGCTGGGGCAATTCGCAGGTAGATCCTATTTTCAGAAAAGTCCAGTCGTCGGGCATCTTCGACTGCTCGGGTGTGTTTTCGTCGCCGGTGGCTTCATGAATGTAAGTACCGCAGCTTTTGCAAACAATCAACGACGACTCGATCAACGTTACGGTGTGCAACGTGTTGCAACTGGGGCAGCTGTGAACATCTCCGCGCTTCATAGTTATCGGTCAATAATTTGTTCGAAGCGAACTTCGGCCTTGAAAAATTGCTGCACAGCAGCATACAACAGACGCGTTGTTGCCCGGTTGTCTTTCATATAGTTGGACAAAAAAACATCGAACGTGATGTAGTGTTGCTCGGGCCAGGTGTGGATGGAAAGGTGCGACTCGGTGAGACAAACCACGGCGGTGAAACCTCCACCGGGAAAATCGTGATATACTTCGCCGACCTTGCTCAGGCCCAGCAGGGCAATCTGACTCTCTATGAAAGTTTTGAACGACGCATGCCCTTCAATTTTATCGGCGCTGGCCACAGAAAAATTTGCCACGATGTGCAAACCGGGAATAGGCGTTCCCCGGGAGGCGAGGATGGGTTCGGGAGAGATTTGGTTCAAAGACGCAACGTTTTGGTAAGAATAGCAATTTTTTGATTACGGTTCAATACGTCACCTCGTCAACGACTCAATTAATGCCCGGCCGAAAATCCTTGTTGGATTACCCGCCTCCAAACATTCGCAACAACAAAAAGCACATGGCCTGTTCGATTTAGCCGAGGGTCGGTGCTGGCAGTTTAGGTTGGCGATTTGTGCAGGCATGGAATTTATTTATATTGTTCGCAAATATCCTCTCGTCGGTTCAGCCGTGCCCGTTTCATCTATGTTTCTGTTATGCTGTTCGTAATCCTTTTGTTCATGCTCGGTGCCTTTGCGTACCACTACCGGCCCGCGGGCGACGCCCAGAAGGAACTCATCTTTTCGTCTCCCTATTCCATTTCCATCCTTTCAAGTCTCAGCATCCTGATCGTTTCGATGGCGATTGTAAAGTTTTTTCCGGAGAAAAAATCAACCGAAGTTTCTCTCTATACACCCACAAACAATTTTCAGGTGTTGAACGCGAACGACACCACGCTTTCGGAACTGGCAAAGCACCCAACGCCTTTTCACTATCAACTTTTTCTGGCGTGCACCAGAGATTCGCTGGGCGAAATTAAATTGGCACGCCTGCAGCGCAGCTACGAAACGTTGCTTCACGAAACGGATTCTTCTGTGCGCAACACCGCGCATTTTGCCCTGGGGGCGCTCCACCTCAGAGCCGGAGCGTTCGATTCGGCCGCAGTTCATTTTGACCATGTGCATCAGCATGATTTGCCCTATCTCCATTATTGCAAAGGCCAGCTTTATGTGAAGCGCAATCAGCCGCAGAAAGCCGAACGTGAATTCAGACAGGAACTCCACATTGCGAACGGAAACTTTGAAGGTGCACTATCCTACCTTGTTGACCTGTACACAAAAGACAAACGCTATTTTCAACTAAAGGAACTTCTCGCCTACAACCCGTCACCAGAAATTTTTCCGGACGTGCTCCGTCGCCACACCTATTTAACGACCGGCGACTATACGCCCTATGGTGCGTCGCTCCTGAGTTCGGTGTGGCACAGCGCAAACACTATTGGGTTTATGGCCGCCTTGTTGATTGGTGGTGTGTGGTTTGTGTATGTGTTCAAGCTTTCAATTTTTGAGACACACCCTTCACCTTGGCCCATGCTTGTTCTTTTCTTTGGCGGCGCCCTCAGCACATTGCCTTGCCTGGTGTATGTGGATCTTCACTCGCTCTATATTCCCTGGGAAGCAGACCACACCTTTTGGAATGACTTGCTCTATGCCATTGTGATGATCGGCATACCCGAAGAGTTTGTGAAGATTGTTCCTGTGTTCTTCTTTCTCCTGGTGATGCCACGGGTGAACGAACCCATCCACTACATTCGCTATGCTGCTGCCAGCGCGCTGGGCTTTGCGTTTGTAGAGAACCTGCTATACTTCGAAAATCTCTCTACAGGAATCATACACGGGCGAGCTTACCTCTCGGTGATTGGCCACATGATTGCCTCGTCGGTGGTGATCTATGGTTTTGTGCTGGGTCGGTTCAAGCTTCGGAAAACAAATCGCGCGCTCATTGTTTCGCTTGGCTTCGTTGCCGGGGCGGTGGTGCACGGGCTCTACGATTTTCTGATCATGCAAAACCTGACGCTCTTTTTCGTGATTTACTTCATTTTTATGGTGCAAGTGTGGATCATCATTATCAACAATTGCCTCAATCAGTCGCCTCGGTTTTCATACGCGCGTGTGGGTGAGCTTGACAAATCGAAATATGTGGCCATTGCGCTCACGGCGATTTTTGCCTTTGAATATTTGCTGGTGGCTTTTGTGAAAGGTCCCGAAAAAGCCGACTATGAATTTTATGCGAGTCTTCCGTTTGCCGGCACCCTCATCATCTTCTTCCTGTCGAACCTGGGAAGCTTCAACGTGGTGCGCGGCTATTGGCGCGACATTTATTTCAGCAGTCGCGAGAAAAAAGGCTATGGCACATTGAACCGTGGCTTCCTGCTCACCAGCTGGTATTTTGTGAATGCCATTCGCGCACACAACTATGTGGGCCAGCGCGTCTCGCTCTGCAACGATCCTTACAATAAAAATCTGCAAGGCTTGTTGGAAGATGGACTGGAGGGCTCCATTGTGACGCGCGTGGTGTTGAAAGAAAAGGACGACCTCGATCCGCATTGGTTTGTGGTGAAGCTTGACCAGCCCTTCCCGTTCGAAACCGCGAACCAACGCTATGTGCTGGTGAAACTCCGGAACCAAAACGACTCGCTGCTGCACGAAGACGAGGTGCAGATCTTCTTCAAGTCCATACCCGATCTTGATGTGCTGAAGTCCCGGCATCCGCGCAAAGACGCCTTCCCATTTCACGGTTGGGTGTTGATGTCGCTGCTGATCGGTCCCGTTTCACGCGAAGTATCCTGAAACATTACACATCATCCCAACCCAGCGCACAAAAATTTTGCGTGCGTGACTAAAATCTTACTTTTGACCCATATTGTTTTCCGAATGAATCGTTTTTGCATCCTCCTCGCGGCCTGTTTTCTGACCGCCTTTTCTTTGTCTGCCCAAACCCCGGGCAAACGCACCAACTACAAGCTCCTCTGGAAAATCTCCGGCAAGGGCCTCAAGTCGCCGTCCTACATCTTTGGCACCATGCATGTGCAGGACAATCGCGCCTTCGACTTTAGCGACTCGGTGTTGCTGAAGATTTCGGAATGCAAGGCGTTTTCGCTCGAGGTGCACCCCGACTCGATCGTGAAAGCCCTTCTTCCCATCATGATCGGTCAGGCAAGAAGCGGCAAGAATAAGTTTAAAGAACTTCTTAACGAAAAGGAATACAAAGAAATCGACAGCCTCATGCAGAAGCGCACGGGGCTTTCGCTCGACAAGCTGAAGACTCCCACCATGGCCCGGATGTTCCTGGAGAAACGCTTTGGAAAAAAAGAGAAAAGCACGTTCCTCGATGCCTACCTCTACAACATTGCGCGCCGGCAGGGCAAAAGCATCGTCGGCATCGAGAACGCGAAAGATCAACTATCGGTGCTCGACAATTTTTCTGCGGACGATTTTCGCCGTGCACTGCTCGACACTGCGTCGACTAGTGCCATCAGCATGCCCTCGCCATTCACAAGCATGATCAGCCTCTACTACAACGGCGATATCGATGCGCTTCGAAACTATATAAAAGACAACCCCGCCACCACCGCCGACTATTACAACCAGCTTATCACACAGCGAAACCTGGGCATGGCCGTGAACATCCGGAAAGAAATTCACAAGCAGAGCACCTTCTTTGCCGTGGGTGCCGGACACCTGGCAGGCGACGAAGGGCTCATTCATTTGCTGCAGCGGGAAGGCTACACGGTGCAGGTGGTGAAACCAACCTTCACCGGGCTGGCTAAAAAATATAAATATGAAAAGCTGGAAGAACCCTGGTATACTTACACCTCCAGCCAGGGCGCTTACTCGGTGACGATGCCGGCCAAACCGATGGAACTGAAGATCGATTCGATTGCCCTCACGTTTCAAACCTATGTCGACATTGGCACGCCCGTGGTTTTTCAAACCACTTACATCCCGCTGGGTGGACAGTTTAGAGGGAAGTCGCCAAAATATGCGCTCGACAAGCTGGTGGAACGCATGGGCAAAGGCCGACTCAGGATGGACAAAGTGACGCGCATTGAGGTGCAGGGTCTTGAAGGACGTGAGATCATCAGCAATCAAGGCGGCGCGTTCGTTCGCATGCAGATTTTGCTGCGGGGCGATATGGTATACATGCTGCAAGCGTCACCACAGCGTGATGTAGCCTTTTCTGCAGATGCCGAAAAGTTCTTTCACTCGTTTCGCACCCTAGAAGTTGGGAAGACGGAGTGGAAAGATTTCACCGTGCCCCAAGGTGCATTCACCGTGCGTCTGCCATCGGACGTGAAGTCGCAAGTCATTAAGCCGGATCCTGAAAAATTTGGTGGCCGCTACACGCTCAACATTTTTCACGCGACCGACCAGGAACTTTCCGAAACATTTGTGGTGCGCTACAATGATTTTCCATCGAACCTCGCCTCCGAAGACGATAGCGCATATTATGCCAGCATTGCCGTGAACATGGTGGAGGCCATGCAGGGAAAAAATATGCAACAACATGAAGCGGTTGTTCAAGGTCTGCGCGGATCGGAGTTCACCTTCGACGTGGGCGAAAGCAGCAAGGTTAAAGGGCGCGTGGTGTTGCGCGGTGGCCGCACGTATCTGTTGCTGGCCACGGGACCCAACAACGGCGCGGTGTCGAATGTCGATAACTTCATAAATTCTCTTCGCTTCAATCCGTATTCGAAACCGCAGCTAAAAGAATTTGAGTTTCCGTCCCATCATCTCAAGATCATCTTGCCCGCATCGTTTCCGGCCGACTCCGTTGGCTATCCCAAGCCCGACGACTCAAGAGACAGCGGCTATGTCGAGTATGCTGCCGTGGACGGAGCTTCCGGCATCAACTACCTGATGACTGTGGACCGGCTGTCGGACTATGACCACTATGACAGTGAGGAAGATTTTTTTACCGATCAGAACTCCCGCTATGAAGACGACAGTGTGGTTTCCAGGACATTGTTGCACGACAAAAAATTCTTTGGTCAACAACTAAAGGTTACCCTTGCCAAATCAAATGCCGTGTTGCACGAAAAGTTGCTGATCTATGGTCAAACCATCTATCGTTTGCTGGTGCGTCTTCCCGCCGACGCAGACCCTTCGCTTGCCACCAATTTTTTCGCATCGCTGAAGGTGCCCGAGCAAAAAGAAACGTGGAGTCTTTTCACTGACAAGACAGCAAAAATTCTTAACGACCTTTCTGCCAAAGACACACTTGTTTCACAGAAGGCCAGCCGCTATTTGCCTGCCTATGACTTTAAACCTGCGGCGCTGACAGCCCTCTATGAAGCTCTCGGCAAGTCGTATGCCGACGACGCCAAGGAGTCGAACACACGCGAGAAACTATTCACCGTGCTGAACAACGTACACGATGGAACTACGATCGATTTTATCAAGCGAATCTATTCCACGCTGCCCGACACGTCAGACTGGAAAGCCGATGCATTGGAAGTGCTCACGTCTATGCGAACACACGCATCATCGCAGGCATTTATTGAGCTCTTCGAAAAAGAAGAAAAGAAAAAGGATTTCGCGCCCTACCAACTCTTGCATCCCTATTCGGATTCGTTGCAACTGCTGAACAGCACGTTACCCCGTGTGCTCAAACAATTGCCAAAGTTCGAGTACGCCTACTATGCACTGCGGCTCACGCGCGAAGCGATAGACAGCAACGCATTGGATGCTACTTCGAAAGCGAAGGTCTTTGAAATAATTCTTGCGCTGGCGCAGGAAAAAGTAAAAACGATCGCGTCTGTCGTGAACAGCGAAAACGCTTTTGAACAGGACTCTTACTATGAAGGGATTGCGAACATACTGATGTTGACGCCGGCCACAGAGACTATAAAATCCATTTTCGTTGCCATGAACAACCCGCTGATGCCCGACACCCGCATTGTGACAACGAAGTTTTTTCTGAAAAATAACATGAAGGTCGCTACAGCTGATTTGGACGCCATGGCAACCGATCCCCTTTATCGCATCCCGCTCTACGATTTGTTGAAAACCTTCGGGCAGGAAAAACTCTATCCACCCAAACTTCTCTCGCAGGAGAAGTTTGCCGAAGGAGCACTCTATGAATACATGAACTATGAAGACGGCATTCCCGAACACATCAAGTTGGTGGAGACGCGTGCCGTCCGCTACAAAGATGCACGGCAAAACCTGTACGTCTATAAATATCAATATCCGGACGACAACACCTGGTATGTTGCCGTCAGCGGCCCATTCCCTGAAAAAATAAAACACGTGCCCGACCAAGGCGATTATACCTATGCGTCCTATGAAGAGTTTGAAAGCAAAAAGTTAAATGAGATCTTGAAAGGGCTACTCGACGAATCGGTAGAGTTGCTCAAATAGCAACATCATTCAGAGACTATAGAAGAAACCCTGGCCTAAAAGCCGGGGTTTCTTTTTTATGACCCAGCCATACTTCAAACAAATTGGTCAAGACCAAAAATGAAATAGTCGCGTTCGCAAAAAAAGAAACCCCCGGGTCGATCCGAGGGTTTGTGTTTGTGTTTTCTTCAGGCCAGTGTTTGTTCAAGATTTCGACAAGGGGTTTGTTTCGAAACGAGTCGATCTTTCTAAGATCGTCGTCGTCATTCCATCTGCCCCATCCATAGTGGCCACTCAGCAGTTTTTGCAGTCGCGGTTCGAAGTTGTTGCGCGTAATATACTGTTTTATCTGGTCCAGACGTCCCTCCACTTCACCGCGAATGATCCGCCTGCGTGTGATGATGTTCGGGAACACGCGAAGCCTGAATCGCCATGTCTCTGTTAAGGCATACTTCGGATAATGTTGTTTTGTTTTTGGATCAAAGTGGTAAACCAATTCAAAGAAACTTTTCTCCTTGTCGCTGAATTTTTTCCGTCCGAACTCGTAGGGGCTCAGCTGTTCAAACTCTTGTGGTTTTTCAACATAAATCTTTCTGCCAAAGCGGCGCTTTTTCACTTTAAAATCTTTGCGATGGCTAAATTTCGTGTTGTTGATTTTATCCAGCAGTCGTTGAAAAAACGCGCCGTCTTTTCCGCGGGCTACGTCTGGTCGAACTACAAATTTTCGGATCCATCCGTGCTGATAGGGCTTTTCCAGTTTTTCGAACAAGGCTTCCCTCCATTGCTTTCTGGCCAAGGCACGTCGCTCTCTGGAAAGGCCAATCAACATCTTGTCAAAATCCTCACGTTGTGCGCGTTTCCGGCGACGCGCAGAGCGCAAACGGGTCATTTCCAAATATTCGTTTACATTATCTTGCATACTCATTTCTTCTTATTGTTTTGGAATGCATTCGTCGACTGATAGTGAAAGTTCTTTGTCGGTAAGAATCAGCGAGAGATAATTCAACGCTTCCGCTGATGGTGATCCTGCTTGCTCCAAAGCATTCAGTTGGTTTTCCAACACAGCATGAAAATCATAATAATCTTCCTTTTTCACAAATCCGTCGCGGCGCACCCAGTCCTCTACGCTGAAGCGTGTCACAAAGTCGGCGATGGTTGCTTCCTCCATACGCGTGTGCACCGTGAGGTATTGCGCCATTTTCAGTAGCAATAATTTGTTTCGTGCCAAAAGGCGATCGGCTTCCTTCAGTGCGTCGTTGATGAGCGCCACAGCTTGCTGCGAATGATGTTCATCGTGATAGAACAAATCAGGATCTTTACTGGCTTGCGCAACGACACGGATAGGGTCTGTGCCCATGGCAAACTTGCGAATGGCTTTGTTGGCAAGTTCCGTTGCATACTCAATATCGGAGCTCACTCCCGCCGATGTGAACGAGTCGCCAAAGACCAGTCGCTCGGCCGCATAACCTCCGAGCGAAACGATGATGTCTTTGCGTATCGAATCTTTTGTCATGCTTCCTTCCGGATAATTGATGAGACAAAATCCCTCGGCATCACCGGCCGCAGTTTTCGAAACCACCACGCCGGGCACGATGCGAAAGGTCAACGCCGCCAGCACTGCGTGACCGGCTTCATGCACGGCCACATGGGCTTGCAGGTTTTTGTTGGAGACCTTGCGCAGCGTGTCAACTTTCAGGCTAACCTTGTCTTCGAAGGTGTAGGGAGCGTCGCTTCCAACAGGCTGAACAGTGAACTGAAATTTGTCGTCAGCAAAACGCCATAGCACAGAGGCCGCCTCTGTTCCCCTTTCAAAAATTGCCAGGGCCACTTTGCCTGTTCGCGATTCGATGAGGTTTCCAATGGTGGTGAACACAGGCCGCGTGCCTTGCGTGGGGAACACGCCTTCGGCATACACAATATCTACCACAGACTCATCAAAAATTAGCGTCCAGCCAAACGTTTCGTGAGCAAAAGCCGCCACACGATTCAGTTCGCGACGAATCAATTCCTGGAAGTGCTCCTTGCGGAACGACTTGTAGATGATGTGGTTGTTTCCCAACCGCGCGATCTGCTCGCTGCGGAAGCGCTCGCGCAACGCGGTCTTGATGGTCGCCACCGTGATGCGCACCGTGGCCTGGTGAAAATCGTCGGCGCTAATATCCGGGTTCATGCTGCCGTTCATGAGATAGGCTTCGTCGAGGTTGCCCAGCACAAAAATGAAAGCGTGCGACAGGTCAAGTTGCTTTGTAGCTTGCCGCGTTTTGATTCCCTCCAGCAGCATAACTTTCAGTTCAGTGAGCGAACACTGTTTGATACGCTCGCGGATCTGATCAGACATGAAGGTTGGGTTATTGTCGAAGAGCCACTTCACACCTTCCACAAAATCGCGCGACAGAAAGTAGCTTTTGTTTACGGCCACACCATAGCGTGTACTTTCGTCGAAGTAGTAGTCTTTGAAACATTGCAAGAACGCCTCCTGGCCGTCCGCAATTTCGCCGTTCACCAAACGCACGCCGGCTTGTTCCGCCTGTTCGAGTCGCGTCAGTGCCTGGTCGGCTCGCAAAACACAGATCGATGCATCGTCGGAGATGTAGTTGAGTTTGCCGGAGTCCAGCAATTCCCAAACAACACGCAACGAATCGCGCTGAAGTTCTTTTCCGCCGGAAAGTGTTTTTGCAAACTGGAATTCGTCGAGACAAATGATGGACGGCTTCGCGTGAAAATGTTCAAGGTCGTTGGTGAAAATATTTTTCAGCCAACGTTTCGATTCAAATTCGCCCATGTCGAAATGGGCGTACACATTTTCAAACTCAAGCAACGCCACGATGGATTCTACCAGAGCAGTCTTGCCCGATCCGGTAAGTCCCCATAAATTTATCACCGCGGGGCGCCGTTGGGCCTCCGGGAAAAGATACCACGGCATCAGCAGCAACATCGTTTCGTCGATCACATCGTCGAGCCCGATGAAACGTTGCTTCAAAGCCGCAGTCACGGCAGACAGTTTTTCTTTTTTAGCAAGCCACGCTTGTTGTTGTATTTGTGTTTTCATTTGGTTTCAGTCTTTTGCCATCCGCACCACGCGCGGATGAAATTTTCCTTCTACTTCAATTAATGTTCCCTGGCTCTTCATGATCACCTCAATGTCTTTGTAGGCACCCGGTGCTTCTTCGGGGCTTCCGCCGATGAGTGTTACCTTTTCGGCTTGCAACATTTTTTTGAGGCTGCTCATGGTGATTGAGTCCTTCGCTTTTTGGCGCGACATTTTCCGACCCGCGCCGTGTGCGGCCGATTGTATGGACAAGGCATTGCCCAGTCCGCGCACAATGTAGCCCGGTGTAGTCATGCTGCCGGGAATGATGCCGTGCACGCCTTCGCCAGCGGGTGTTGCACCTTTGCGATGAACCACATACTCCGTATTGCCGTGCGTTTCTTTCCACGCGAAGTTGTGATGGTTTTCTACCGTGGCCACAGTCTTCACGCCCAGTGCGCGACACACGTTGTGATGAATTCGATCGTGACATGCTTTGGCATATTCGCCCGCGAGGTTCATGGCCAACCAATAGGCCTGCCCTTCGTCACTGTCGAGTGTCAGCCAGGCGAGGTGACGGGCTTCGCGAGGCAACCGGCATTTGGCGATGGCCACGTTGGTGTAGTGCTGCGCGATGTTTGCGCCAAGACTCCGCGAACCCGAGTGCGACAGCAGCGCTGCATAGGCACCACCCGGAAGCTGAAGCGTGTTCTCTTCGTGCAACATCACCACGCCGAATTCAACAAAGTGATTGCCCGACCCCGACGATCCCAACTGACGCGCGGCTTTGCCATGCAACCGGCGCAGCAACTCGGTGCTTTGAAAATGTGGATGATCCAGTATGGCATGATCCTGACGAAATTCCAATCCGCCGTCGTTGCCAAAGTGTGTGTTGTCGTGCAATGCTTTCCTGGCTGCGTACACATTGCGATCTACATAACTTCCGGGCAGGTCCAGGATGCTCAGTGCCATGCGGCAACCGATGTCCATGCCCACACCATAGGGAATGACGGCGTTTTCTGTAGCCACCACACCGCCAATGGGAATGCCATAGCCCTGATGCGCATCGGGCATGAGGGCGCCCTTCATAACAACCGGCAGGCGCATCACCATTTCCATTTGTTTGATGGCGTTGCTTTCGATGTGTTTGTTGCCAAACACTTCAAAGTGTTTCGGTTCATCGGCCAGATCAAAAAAGTCGTGCGCCACTTCGAGCGCCGTTTTCGACATCAGTTTCAACGCCAGCACGCTAAGCGTTTCGTGATCGTGATAGTGCTCCGGGTGTGTGAGCACGGTGTTGATTGTATTTATTTTTTCTTCGTTGGGTGTGTGTTTGAAGTGGCGGTTCATAATGTTTAAGGCCAGGCTTCGGATAACATCCGACGGAAATTCTATACCCCTCATTTCCTGAAGGGTGAGTTTATGTTTGTCCATAAATAGTGTTGTCCGGGGCTTTGCGAAAAGGAACGCATGAGATTGCTGCGCCAACGTTTTTGACGAAGGCATAAAAATCCCGTGAGTTATTTGTGACGCTTTTGTCGCGAAAAAACAACGCATACTTCCTCGCGCGCGAAGCCCGAAGATTAAGAATTAAAACTTGGTAATGATAAATGCCGTCCTGATCCAGTAAGATTTACCGTGGCGACTATTTGGGGATATGTAAACTGAGTACCAACATAAATTTTCTCCCTCGGTTTTGTTAAAGATGAACAAAGGCGAAATGCTGATACAAAGATATCATGTGTTTGCAATTCATCAAGACCAGCGTTGTTGTTTTCTTTAATTTAGGAAGATTCTAAAAAAGCAATCGCATCAATGAAAGTTAATGACAAAGAAAATGTACACGTCCCTTTTAGTTGCAGGCTTTCAACTTTTGATTATCGGCTTTTGAGGTAGGCCGTCAAAAAGAATATTCCGTAGATCCAGAAGTTGTAGAGAAAAGTATAGAACACGGCGTAGATAACGCTCATGGGCAAGTCGCCTTTGGTGTGTTTTGAATTTTTGAACACCAGTCGCAATGCGCGAAAGAATATCCAGTAGAGCATGGCCACAAACGTGGCGAACGTAATAAAGAGCATACTACCAAATGCCCACAGCACCACCGCCAACAGCCCCGCCACAAGCAACCACAATAATATGCTGATGACTATTCCCACAATGAGGCCGATGCCAGCCTCGTCGTCAACATCCAGGTTGATGTCAACATCCGGAACAGAAAAATTCGAGGTGTCGGGAGCAGGTGGTATTTTTTTCAGTACATCCGTCACACGGCCCACATTGTCTTTCAGCTTCACGCCATAATACAGCCCCGCCGTTATGAACGCGCAAAACACCGTCGACAAAATGGTGGTAGACAAGAATGAGTTTTCGAAAAAGGTGTGGTGCGAGCCAAGGCCCAGCAGGTAAACACCCAAAATGGTGAGCACGATCACCAGGAGGCTGATGACGAATACGATTTTGGAATCCAGAAGCCGATAAGTTCTAACGACAGGCCTTCTCATAACGATTTAGGTTCAACAGGTTCGGGGCAACGAAATTAGGGCAACACCTCTGCACATACAATCCAAGGTTTCAGGGATGCTGCAATGCTATGCCCTAAAATTCGCTACCGACCGTGATACACGCCGGGTGTGCTGCAATCGAGCCAATAAAAGATTCAAAATTTACAAACAACTTTGAGAAGATTTCCTCCTTGGAAACACAAAAAAATATTTCACCGAGAGGTCCACTCTATAGTTAAAGCGAGAAGGTCCGTTTCATTTTTGAACTGTGTCCGGCCACGTTCTAATTCTTGTACACTTTCACCACAAAAACAAAGTCCTGCCAACGTTTCACCTGCTGCACACGGCTGGAATTTTTGAAGGCGTTTTGTTTGGGAAGCACAAGGGGCAGCGAGGCGCTGTCGACAGAGACCTGGTTGATTACATCCACCAGCACCGTTGACTTAATGGCGAACGCGGCGCCCAACGTTTCTGTTTGCAAGCCGCTGATCACACCCACGAGGTCGCCCCGCGTGTTCAACAACGGACCGCCGCTGTTGCCGGGATTCACGGGCACCGACACCTGGTAGGCATTTGGATTTTGTTTGAAGCCGGTGAGGGCGCTAACCGACCCTTCACCAAACACAATGTCTTCTCGTGGATAACCCAGCGTATACACATCTTCGGCGAGGCTGGCTTCCACTTTCGAAAGGGTGAAGGGCAACGGTTGCGCCATTTCGTCGGGGCGTTTTTCGATTTTGAGAATAGACACGTCGTTGGCCGGGTCGCTGAAGATGACGCTGGCTTTGAGGGCTCCGAATTTTGCGTTCTCTATAATAACGGAGTCCGATTCGCGAATCACGTGATAGCTGGTGGCCACATAGCCGCCCGACGAAATGAGGAAGCCGGTGCCTGCAAAGGATTCGGGCCTTGGGTTGGGTTTTTCTTTCACCTCGGCCATGTCTTCCATCATGAGTTTTTGCGATTTGCGGATTTGCTCCACTTTGCGTCCCAACTCCTTATATATAGCAGTCTGTTTTGTGTCGAGCGAGCGGGTCATGAACAGGGTGCCCAAAATGCTGATCAGGGCCACCGAAGCGGCCACGGCGGTCATCCAATAGCGTTTCCAGCCTGTGGGGGTGTCCAGGGGAAGAGTTTTCACCGGCATTTCAATTTCGCGGTGAGCTTCGTCGAGGGTTTTGAGCACGGCAGAACGTTCGCCGTAAAATTTGAGCGCTTTCACCAGGGCCAGGTGTTTTTCTACCCGTTCCTTAAATTCCTTGTCTTGCTGCATCCGCGCTTCCAGGGCGGCCGCTTCGGAAGCGGCGAGGGTGCCTTTGGCGTAGCGATCCAGCAAATCTTGTTCGGCAATCATACTATTCTATTTCTTTGTATCCGTCAAAAAACAATTTCTTCAGTCGCTGCAGACATTTGTACTTCTGATTTTTAGCATTGTCTGCATTGGTATACCCAAACTTTTCGCGGATAGTTTCCATGGAAAGGTCGTGGATGTAAAAATCTTCGATGATCGACCGGCAAGGCTCACCCAGTTTGTTGAGGGCATCTTCCATGCTGTCGAACTGTTTCTCCTTTTCTTCGGCGCTGGCCACTTCCTGGTCTACGCCCAAAAAGGACTCGGTTTCCTCGATGCTTCCGTGAAAGCGCTTTTTGGCGTGCAATCGCTTGAGCCAAAGCCTTCTGCACACGGCATAGAGGTAGGTTTTGATCTTGCAGGTGAGGATAAAATCCGCCTGCTGGGCGCGGTCATAAAACGCCATGATCGCCTCCTGGTAAATGTCTTTCGCTTCCTGTTCGGAGCCGCTGTTGGTGCAGACCAGGTTCACGATCATGGGATAGTGGGTCTTGTACAGCTCCCGGAGCGCCCCCTCGTTCTTTTTCCGGATCTCTGAAACAATCAGCTCGTCAAAATAATAGGCCACGTAGTGCGTAAGGTTGGTTTTATACAAAGTCGTCCCCAAGGTAACCCAAAGAAAAAGATCTTTCTGCGTGGGTGACCTTCCGGAAAAGCCGGTATGAAGGGAAATTTAAACGTAGAAATCATGAAAAAAGCAATCAAATCTATTTTCGCGGTGTTGGCCATCGCTGTTTCCGTTGCTGCTTGTACTTCGAAATCGACTGAAAGCACAGCCACCGAAACTAAAGATTCTGTCGCTACTGAAACTGTTGCTCCCGCTGAAGCTGACACAACACAAGCTGTTGCAGCCGATTCTACTGCAGCTCACTAATTCGCACTCACCTACCTGTAAACAATCAGAGCCTTCCGATTCCGGGGGCTCTGAACTTTACCTCTCTCTCCGCCGGCCGCTCTCGCCTGCGATGACATTTTAGCTTCACACCTCTTTCTTTTTTTCACGCACTCCTTTGCCCGCTCTTGCCCTGCAGGCCTGGCCGGTTATTTGCCATCATTTTTTTTTGCCTTCCATAATCTTAAAACCAAAAATTTTATGAAACGCTTCCTTGTGCCCTTTCTTATCCTGATGCTCACCGTTGCCTGCGACAGACGATCGGCCCTGCGCCTCGAAGCCGCGGACACCACACAACCTGCTTTGTCAGCGCCCGAACCTCTAACACCCGCACCCAACACCGAAGACTACGCCATCATTCGGGAAAATGAATTTCTTGAATCGTTAAAAAATCCGTTGTCTACTTTTTCGATTGATGTTGACGTGGCCTCCTACGCCAATGTGCGTCGGGTCATTCAAGGTGGCCGGCGTCCACCGAAAGATGCTGTGCGCATCGAAGAGATGATTAACTATTTTGATTATGACTACGACGCGCCAACGGGTGAAGATCCTTTTGCTGTGGTCACCGAAATTTCTGCAGCACCGTGGAACACGAAACACAAGTTGGTTCACATCGGTTTGCAAGGAAAAAAAATCGAAGTCAATAATCTGCCGCCTTCAAACCTCGTGTTCCTCATAGACGTGTCGGGCTCCATGGAAGAGGCGAACAAGTTGCCGTTGCTGAAAGCCTCCTTCAAAATGTTGATCGATCAGTTGCGTCCGCAAGATCATGTGGCCATGGTGGTCTATGCCGGCGCGGCTGGCCTTGTGCTGGAGTCGACATCGGGAAATGAAAAAACAAAAATACTGGAAGCCCTCAACAACCTCGAGGCCGGCGGCTCCACGGCCGGTGGCGAAGGCATACGCCTGGCCTATGACATTGCCCGCGAAAATTTTGAACGCAACGGAAACAATCGCGTCATCCTGGCCACGGATGGAGATTTTAACATCGGCGAGTCGAGCGATGCCGCGATGGAACGATTGATTGAAGACAAACGAAAAGAAGGTGTGTTCTTAACCGTGCTCGGCTTTGGCACAGGCAACTACAAAGATTCGAAAATGGAAGCGTTGGCCGACACCGGAAACGGAAACTATGCCTATGTCGACAACCTCAACGAAGCGCGCAAAGTGCTGGTGACAGAATTTGGAGGAACGTTGTTTGCCATTGCAAAAGATGTGAAGCTTCAACTGGAATTTAATCCTGCAAAGGTGAAAGCCTATCGTTTGATTGGCTACGAAAACCGCATGCTTCAACAGGAAGATTTTAACAACGATCAAAAAGATGCGGGCGAACTGGGCTCGGGCCACACCGTGACGGCACTCTACGAAATAATTCCCATTGGCGAATCGACCGAAACACCATCGGTTGACGATTTGAAATATCAAACCACCGAAGTGAATGGCCAAGCTCACAACACAAACGAATTGCTGACGCTGAAGCTGCGCTACAAAAATCCCGATCAAGACAACAGCAAACTTATGGTGCATCCCATTCTGGACGACCACCGTTTGCTCACCAACACATCCGACAATTTTCGCTGGTCTGCCTCGGTGGCCGCGTTCGGCATGTTGCTTCGCGATTCACAGTACATAAACAACTTCACCTACGAGCAGGTGAGCGATCTGGCACAAGGAGCAAAAGGAAAAGACACCGAAGGTTATCGCACCGAGTTTGTTGGTTTGGTGAAATCGTTTGGTCTGCTGGCTCACAACAATTAAGCTGGCGAGTTTCTTCCTGTAATTTTCTCTTCTCGTTTATCTAATCTTAAAATGAAAAATTTTATGAAACGCTTCATCATGCCTTTCGCAGTAATCCTTTTTATATTCTTATTTTCCTGCGCCGCAAAACACGAGATGGCTTCGGCCGACTCGGCGCCGGTTGAAACCAGCGATGCCACTGCAGCCACGGCAAAAACACAACTCGCGACAGTGTCAGCCGGCGATGGGTATGTGGACCCACGGGCCAAGCTGATAAAATCTGTGAACTACCGCTTTGAGGTGGGAAACATGAAGCAAAGCTCGGAGGCAATTGAAGTCGCCGTGAAAAAATACCCCGCCTATGTTTCAACCTCCAGCCTTCAGTTCGAAAACATGATGCTGGAAAACAAAATTACCATTCGCATTCAAAACGAATATTTCTTTGAACTCCTGAAAGACATTGATGGGCAGGCTTTGCACGTTGATTTCCGAAATGTGTCGAGCACCGACGTAGCAAAAGAATTTGTTGACCTCGAGTCGCGATTAAAAACCAAACGCGAAGTGGAAGCACGTTATGGCGAAATTCTGAGAAAGAAAGCCGGCACCATTGAAGAGTTGCTAAATGCCGAACAGAAAATCGGCGAGCTCCACGAAGAAATAGAAGCCACGGTGAGCCGCATCAACTACTTGCGCGACCAGGTGAGCTCTAGCACCATCAATTTGGAATTTATCAGTACGTGACGGAGCCCGTGAAACAACCGGTTGAAGAAACACTATCCAACAAGCTTGTTGAGGGTTTGAAATCGGGATGGCACGGCGTGGTGAGCGTGATGATCACGTTAACCTACATCTGGCCGCTTCTCCTGCTTGTTGGCGTTACACTTTTTTTGTGAAAGGCAGACACCTGCGCTTCCTCAGGGCAAAACAATAAAATCTACTTTCCACCAAATACCCGGAAGGGAAACATGAGGATCGCGCCCACGAGTTTGAAGCCAAGGTCGAGCGTGAGACCCAGTATGCGGAACGGAAGCAGCAGCAGCCAAAAGATCGGAAACAAAAAGAGCACGACCAGGGCTATTGGCCAGCACAGCACGAAAAGCATACACCAAAGAATAAGCGCGATCAGGGTTCTCATGACGATGACGAATTTGTGGTTCGCCTGAACGGGATCAAACACCTTACCAATTCTGAAAACAGCGGAAGCATGCCCGAAAACGGCGGCGCTTCCGCTTTTTTATTTCGAATGTGCACACCGCGCTGATCAAAAATGAACAACTAGCCGGGAAGTTGGCGGCCTGGTGTTTCAGGAATAAAAAAAATTTCTACTTTAGGCTCACCATTTTTATCTCTATGCAAACGGCAACCGTTACCTACCCCGCCAGACCTCAACATGCAGACGAACGAATCATCAAACCGTCGGCGGCATTCAAAAAAGAAGTTTCCAAAGTGCTTGGGTCCATTCTCTTCTTCATCGTCACCTACATTGTGCTTGTGCTCGCGGGGGTTTTGCTCGCGGTGTTGTGCGGCTATGGCGGTGTGATGCTGGTGACCGTGTTTCCGCGCCTCATCACCTTTATTTTTGGCGCGGGGCTCATTTGTCTTGGTGTGATGGTGCTGTATTTTCTGGTGAAGTTTCTGTTCAAGAAAAACGCCACCGACCGTTCGCACCTCACCGAACTGAAACCGGCCGATCAGCCCGAGCTGTTCAATTTTGTGCGGACGCTCACCAACGAAACACAGTCGCCGTTTCCAAAGCGGATCTATATTTCTCCCGAAGTAAATGCCTATGTGTTTTACGACTCCAGTTTCTGGAGCATGTTTTTTCCGGTTCGCAAAAACCTCGTGATCGGGTTGGGCCTTGTCAACGCCGTTAACCTCAGCGAGTTCAAAGCCATTCTTGCTCACGAGTTTGGTCACTTCTCGCAGCGCAGCATGAAGCTGGGGAGCTATGTGTATAACGTGAACCATGTGATTCACAACATGCTCTACGACAACAACGACTATGGCAAAACGTTGGAAGCCTGGGCAAACGTGAGCAGCTATTTCGCGTTTTTCGCCAGCCTCACGGCGGGCATTGTGCGGGGCATTCAGTGGGTGCTGCAACAATGCTATGGCATCGTCAATAAAAACTACATGAGCTTGTCGCGGCAAATGGAGTTCCATGCCGATTCGGTGTCGGCCTATGTGAGCGGGGCCAATCACCTCATCACGTCGCTTCGACGGCTAGAGGTTGCCGATACATGCTACAATCGTCTCTTTCAACATTACCAGGAATGGGCGCGCGAAAATCTGAAACCCGACAATGTCTATCCGCAACATTCGGCGGTGATGACGCAATTTGCCAACGAGCATGGTCTGGCGTTGCAAGGCGGTCTTCCACAGGTTAGCGCGGCATCGTTTGCCCGTCTCAACAAAACACGCATCGTGGTAAAGGATCAGTGGGCTTCGCACCCCAGCACCGACGATCGCGAAACACACTTGTTGTCGCTCAACATCCCCACCGAAACGTTGCAAACACCGGCATGGGTCGTGTTCACAAACGCCGAAGCGTTGCAACGCCAACAAACGGAGAAACTCTACACCAACGCAGGCTTCAAACAGACACCCGAAACACTCACGTTGAATCTGTTTACGCAACGCTATGAAACGGAAGTAAAAAAATATACGCTGAACCCCGCCTATAAGAATTTTTACAATTTCCGGAAAATGACCACTGTGAACATCGACACCCTGGACTATGACCGCTTGTTGGAAAATGTCGACACCTTCGAAAAAATTCTGGACGAAGCCACACTCGAACTTCCCCTGTTGGCCGACGGATTGCGAAGCGACATCCATACGTTGGAGTTGATTCAGGAGGCGAGAAACGGCATCCACACATTTGAGTTTGAAGGAAAGAAAATGAATCGCGATGAAGCCGCCGGCCTTCGCGATGAATTAAAAAATGAATTGAGCGTTGCCGAAGCCAAGATGGTAGCCGCCGACCGGAACATGGTTGCCTTGTTCTTTCATCAAGCGGAAAAAAAGGGCCAGCTCGACAAAATCAAAACCGACTACAAAAACTTTTTCGCGTCGGCCGAAACTGCTGAAGAGAGCCAGAAAAAATTTGAAGAAATCCGGAAAGCTGTCTATCCGCTCTACGCCGAAAACCTGACGCTTGAAAAAGTCCACGCTGTGGTCAACCTCATGAAGCGGCTGGAGTCGCCCATCAAAGAGAGCATAAAAGATATGCTGGCCGACCCTTCGAAACAGACGCTGTATACACCAGCCGAAAAAAGCACACTGGAAGAATATGTATCGAAGCAGCAAGCGTATTTTGCCAACGACACTTTTTTGGATGGCGAATTGAAACTCTTCAACGAATCCATAATGCTCTTTCAGGGCATCGGTGCCGACTATACCTTCGCCTTGAAAAAAGAATTACTGGATTGGCAACTGCAGTTGCTGGACTAGTTTTGGTGATGAAAAAAATCATACAGGGTGTTGCCACCATTGGATTCATTATTTTGGCCAGCTTCTTGAGTCTGGTTGTCATTTCGTATTTCTATTCGTTTATATACAGTACCATGCATCCGGGGTTCAGAAATCTTCCGTTAAGCTCCGATCGGTGGGTGCGATTGATTGTTATTATATCTGCCGTTTCTGATTTCTTCGTGCTCCGTCACCTGCTGCGAAAGCTGAAGCAGCATGTCGGTGGAACGTGGCGCTAAGAGCAACCGAACTATTCTTTTACCGATGCGGCCTTTTGACTATTTTCGGAGACTCACCCCGAAAGCCATGTCCAAGCGTCTGCTCCTGCTATTGCTCCCTTTTCTCTCGTGTTCTTTCTCCCTGGCGCAATCAACAGGCGCGCGCAAAATTCTTTACAACGGAAAAATTTTCACGGCCAACGTCGCTCAACCTTATGCTGACGCCGTAGGCATTGTGGGCGACAAGATTGTGTATGTCGGAACCATAAAAGATGTCGAGAAACATTTGAAAGGACCCGCAACGCGCATCGACCTTCAGGGAAAATTTCTTATGCCGGGTCTTGTCGACAGTCACAACCACGCACTGAGTGGCGGCCGAAGTCTGATGGCTGCAAACCTTGGCGACCAACCATTGTCCGTCGATGCCTTGATTGTGTATGCCGCACAAACGCTTCAATCTCGAAAAGGCATGCGTGGCGATGTGTTGTTTATTGAAGGCATGCACAGTGTGACCTGGACGCAGATCGACGCGCTACGCGATGTCTTTAATAAAGCGCCTTACAACACGCAACCCGTTGTGCTGCGGGGTTCGGATGGACACACCGCGTGGGTGAACAACGTGATGCTTACCCGTGCGGGAATCGATGCCGCCTTCCTTAAAGGACTATCCGAAAGCGATCTGGAATTTTTTGGCACCACGGCCAAAGGCGAACCCAACGGGCGCATCTCTGAAGAAGGCTTTAACACCATTCGGAAAATTCTGGCGCCCACCAACATTGATCCTTACGAGTCGGCCGTGCTGGCGGTGAAACATCTGAATAGTCTCGGCATCACCGCGTGGCTCGATCCCGCCACGGGCGCCACACACCAGGGCGAACAAAATGCCGACCTGGAACTTTATCGCAAACTATCACAGCAAAAACAACTGACGGCCCACGTGGCTGCCACCGTGGTGGCCGATGGCGACGCGGATGTGCAGCGGCAAATTGATGTGCTGAAAAAATTGCAACAGTCCTTCAAGTCTGTCAACGATGTGTCGGTGTTGGGATTCAAGATATTTGCCGACGGTGTGCTGGAATATCCAACGCAGACCGCGGCGGTGTCGGTGCCCTACAAGAACTCGGGGCTTACGGGTTCGCTGATGTTTGATCCCGAAAAATTCAAGACGTTCTTCATCCAGTCGGACAAACAAGGACTGTTGGTACACGTGCATGCCATAGGCGACCGGGCCGTGACCGAAACACTGAACGCCGCAGCGGCCGCCCGAAAAGCAAACGGAAATTCCAAACTGGCACATTCTATAACGCACATGCAACTGGTTGTGCCGGAAGATTTCAAACGTTTTGCCGCGTTGCATGTTCTGGCCAGCTATCAATTGTTATGGGCCACAGCCGACATCTATACCGTTGACCTTGTGGAACCTTATCTTGATGCGGCACTTTTCAGCAATCACTATCCAGCCAAATCCATGATGGACAATGGGGCCACCATTGCCGGCGCGAGCGACTGGCCCGTGAGTTCGGCCAATCCATTCGAAGCCATCTATGTTGCCGAAACCCGTGAAGGAAAAATGGGCGTGCTCATTGCCCGCGAAAAGATGCCGCGCATCGCTATGCTCGAAGCCTATACCATCAACGCAGCCAAAGTGATGTGGCGCGACAAAACCATTGGCTCCATTGAGCCCGGCAAACAAGCCGACTTTGT
This sequence comes from Chryseolinea lacunae, assembly GCF_016735595.1. Lineage (GTDB taxonomy): Bacteria > Bacteroidota > Bacteroidia > Cytophagales > Cyclobacteriaceae > Chryseolinea > Chryseolinea lacunae. The sequence continues at coordinate 715,553 of NZ_JAERRB010000003.1, read as the reverse complement.
TTTGCTCGACCGCGACGTGCTGACCGTTTCCCCACAGGAAGTAAAAGAAACACACGTGCTGTGGACCATGTTTGGCGGCGACGTGGTGTTTCGGAAATGACCCTTTGACCGTCACCTTCCTAATCTTCTGATTTTTGTGTTATTTGTACACAAATCAGCCTCTTATCATTCCATGAAGCAAGACATCAAAGTATCGGTCGACGCCGTTGTTTTTGGCTATCGCCAGGACGACGGCATATCGGTGGTGCTCATTAAAAGAAAGTATGAGCCCTTTCAAAAGTCGTGGGCATTGCCAGGCGGGCTGGTGTTGAACGACGAGTCGCTGGAAGAAGCCGTGCGCCGCGAGTTGCAAGAGGAAGCCGGAATTGACGTGAACTATCTCGAACAGCTCTATTCGTTTGGCCAGCCCGGGCGCGATCCACGAAACCGGGTGGTTTCGGTTGCTTATTTTGGACTGGTTCGCCCCGACGACTACCAGCTTTCGGCGCAAACCGACGCCGAAGACGTGGGTTGGTTCAACATCAAAAAAATGCCCAAGCTCGCGTTCGACCACAAACACATCTTGGACGTGGCCATCAAACGATTGCGGGGCAAAATTGCCTACGAGCCCATCGGGTTTGAACTGCTTGACAAGGAGTTTCCGTTTTCGGATCTGGAAAAACTCTACCAGGTGTTGCTCGACAACGACCTGGACAGGCGCAATTTCAAAAAACGCATCATGAGCCTGGGTTTCCTCGAAGAACTTGATGAAACCATTCAACGCGGCGCCGGAAGACCCGCACGTCTCTATCGTTTTAACCGGAAGAAATATTTCGAGCTGAAAGAAAAAGGCTACAACTCCGATCTTTTCTACTAGCAATCAAGCGATTACTGAATTAGCGTAAAAATTACGCAAAATAGATAGTCGGAATCAAAACGTTGCTTCTATATTTGCGTATATATTACACAAATAGCAACTATCAAACATCAGTCTTAAAATCAAACACATCAATATGAACAACATCGGAGTTATCATCGCCCGCTTTCAAACGCCCTACCTGCACGACGGTCACAAGGCCCTCATCGAAACCGTGCAGCAGCAGCACAACAAAACGGTGATCGTGCTGGGCATCTCGCCCGTGTTGGGAAGCCGGCGCAATCCGTTGGACTTTCCTACGCGCGAGAAGATGATCAAGAAAGAATATCCCGACATGGTGGTGCTGCCCTTGTCTGACCATCCGCTGGACGCAAAGTGGACACAAAATCTCGACACCTTGTTGAGCTCAACTTTTCCCGGCTCAACCTTCACGCTCTATGGAAGTCGCGACAGTTTCATGACCAGCTATTCCGGTAGCAAAAAGGTGGTGCCGCTTGCAGAGAACGGTCCGCACAACTCCACGGCACTGCGCGAAAAATTCAGCGACAAGGTGATAGACTCCGAAGCGTTTCGCTCGGGCATCATCTATGCCTACGCCAACACGTACGTGAAGGTCTATCCTACTGTGGACATCGCGGTGTTCCGCAACGACAAAACGGAATTGTTGCTGGGCAAGAAAGACATCGACAACAAGTGGCGTTTGTTGGGCGGATTTTCTGACCCTACCGACGACAGCTACGAGATGGCCGCCGAACGCGAGCTTCGCGAAGAATGTGGCCCCATTGAAATCACAGGCATGCGCTATGAAAAGTCGTTTCGCGTAGACGACTGGCGCTACAAACGCGAAGCCGATAAAATCATCACCACACTTTTCTCGACCGACTTCATTGCCGGCGATCCTAAAGGCAGCGACGACATTGCCGATGTGGATTGGTTCGCGCTGGAGAAAGTAGAAAAAATGCTGAACGCACACGAAGTGGCCGAAGAACACTATCCGCAACTTCAAAATCTTTTAGAGAAGTACTTAACGAAATAACGTCATGAAAAAGCAAAATCTGTTGCTGCTGGCCGATGCCTACAAATATTCACACTATAAATTGTACACACCCGGCACCACAAAAATCTATTCCTATCTCGAGAGCCGTGGTGGCTTGTTTCCCCAAACGGTTTTCTATGGTCTGCAATACTATTTGAAAGAATATCTTGAAGGCCAGGCCTTCACCAAAGAAGACCTCGACGAAGCCGAAGCAACACTGAACGGTGTGTTTGGTCGAAGCGATGTGTTCAGCCGCGAAAACTTCGAATACATTCTGCGGAAATATGACGGTCGACTGCCGGTGAAAATCAAAGCCGTTGCCGAAGGTACCGCGCTTCCCGTGCACAATGTGTTGATGACGATCGAAAACACCGATCCAAAATGTTTCTGGCTCACCAACTTCCTGGAAACATTGCTCATGCAGGTGTGGTATCCAAACACGGTGGCCACTTTGTCGCACGAGATCCGCAAGATTGTGGAACGCTACTTTGAACAAACGGCCGACAACGCTTCGAAAGCAGCAATCGACTTTGTGTTGAACGACTTTGGCTTCCGCGGTGTGAGTTCGGTGGAGAGCGCAGGCTTGGGGGGGTCAGCACACTTGCTCAACTTCAAGGGGAGCGACACGGTGTATGCTTCTTACTTCGCGCAAAAACATTATGCCGCGAAAGAAGTCTACGGCAAATCCATCCCGGCCACAGAACACTCCATTATGACGCTTGGCGGTGCGGCTAAGGAGAAGGAAGCCTTTGGTCATGTGCTGGATGCCTATCCACAAGGGTTGATCGCGTGTGTGTCCGATTCGTACAACATCTTTCGCGCGGTAGAAGAATATTGGGGCGAAGCGTTCAGGGAAAAAATTCTGCAACGCAACGGCACCCTGGTGATCCGACCCGACTCTGGCGACCCCGTGATGACGTTGCTGAAAGTCTTTGAAATTCTCTTCGAGAAATTCGGGTCCACGGTGAACACGAAAGGCTTTAAAGTTCTTCCACCACAACTCCGCGTCATTCAAGGCGACGGCATTGATCAGGAATCGATCCCGGCCATTTATGAAGCGCTGAAAGGCAAAGGCATTTCGGCCGAGAACCTGGTGCTGGGCATGGGCGGTGCCCTTCTACAAAAGGTGAATCGCGACACACAAAAGTTTGCCCTGAAGTGTTCCTATGCCGAAGTGAATGGTCAAGGTGTTGACGTGAGCAAGAAACCTGTAGAGATGAATGAAAACGGCGAGCTGATCGCTTCCTTCAAGACATCGAAAGCAGGCCGCTTGAAATTGGTGCGCGACGGGCAACAGTTCAAAACGATTAGTGAACACGATCGACCAGACCTTCCCGACCTGTTGCAGACTGTTTTTGAAAATGGTGAAGTGAAACAACAACACACATTCGAATCCATTCGCGAACGGGTTCGCATTCAAAGCACAGTAGCCGTCTAATTAAAGTATACGCATGATTACAACAGCCATCGAAAACAGTATCCGGACAGCCTGGGCCAAAAAATGGGACAAGACGTATTGGGCCATCGACATACACGGCACCATCCTGAAACCAAACTTCTCAGCCACCGAAGTGTCGACAGAGTTTTATCCGGACGCCATTCCGGTGCTTCAGCTGCTGAGCAAGCGAAAAGATGTTGTGCGGATACTTTACACATGCTCTTATCCACACGAGATCGAAATATACCTGAAGCACTTCGCGGCACACGACATTCACTTTGACTACGTGAACCAGAACCCGGAAGTGAGCAATGGCGCGTATGGATATTATAAAGAGAAATTTTATTTCAACGTGTTGCTGGAAGACAAGGCAGGGTTTGATCCGGCAAGCGACTGGGCACGCATCGGTAGTTTGCTGAAGGCGTATCCCGAACCAGAAGAACCCTGATAGAAACGAAATATTAAAATCATAAAACTATGTTTGGCATTAATTTCATTAAGTTCGACGCGATGACCTACGTCATCCAGTACGCCTCAGGGCAAGTGAAACGTGAAGGCAGAGGTTTGTCCTTCTTCTACTACAGCCCCACCACATCGATCACAGCCGTTCCATTGGGCAGCAAAGACATCCAGTTTATCTTCAACGAAACCACCAAGGATTTTCAGAAGATCACCATTCAAGGACAGATTACCTACGCCATAGAAGATCCGAAACAATTGGCCGAGTTGCTGGACTTTACGTTGGCCAACGATCGAAAAATTGACGAGAGCAATTTTGAAAAGCTCAACCAACGCCTCAACAACGAAGCGCAGACGTCAACATCGTCGTTCATCCAGGGGCTCACGCTGAAAGAAACGTTGCGCAGTGCGAAGGCCATCAGCGAGCGCATTGAAGACGGCCTCAAAAATTCGAACGCGGTGAAGATTCTCGGAGTCGGCATTCTGAGTGTGGATGTGCTGGCCATCCGCCCCACGCCAGAGATGGCGAAGGCATTGGAAACCGAAACACGCGAGTCGTTGCAACGCGACGCCGACCAGGCCATCTATGAACGACGCAACTTTGCCGTGGAGCAGGAGCGCAAAATTCGTGAGAGCGAATTGAACACCGAGATTGCCGTTCAGGAAAAACAAAAGCAGATCAACGAAAAGCAATGGGACATCAAACTGGTGGACGCCGAGAAAGCACGAACACTGCGCGAAATGAAAATGGACGCCGATCTCTCGGTGGAAGAACAAAAGACGAAGCTCGTGCAACTGCAAAGCGAAAACGACCGCACACTGGCCGATGCCAAAGGCTACATGCTTGAAAAAACATTGACGCCCTATAAAGAACTCGACTGGAAATTGCTGATGGCTTTGAAAGGCGACGCCATTTCTGCAGGCGACAACATCGGCTTTGCTTTCCGCGAACTGGCAGAGAACGCAAGTAAGATCGGCACGCTGAACATTACGCCCGATCTGCTCGACTCACTCATCAAGAATGAAAAACCGAGAAAATAAAAATCGGTTACCAACACTTTAAAAACAACAGTCATGGACTTTGAACATATACGGGTTGTGGTGAGCCAAACCCGGCTCGAACATCTCATTGAACGCTTCAACACCAAAGCACAGGCTAAGTTTTATATCGAACATGCCGGCGGCGATTTTGAAACGTATGAAGAAGAACACGAAGTCTTTCACCGCTCGCTCGGCAAGGTGACACAGGTGGCAGGCCGCTACGGAAAAATGAAAGTGATCGAACGCAAGTTCCTTCCCAATTTTCTCTTCAGCGACAAAGATGTGGTTGTGGTAGTGGGGCAGGATGGGTTGGTGGCCAACGTGGCGAAGTATGCGGGAGAGCTTCCCATACTTGCCGTAAATCCCGACACCGTACGCAACGACGGCATACTTCTGCCCTACACTGTTCAGAATTTCGAAAGGGGATTGATCGCACTCTCCAACAACACGGCGAAAATTAGTCAGGTGACCATGGCCGAGGCAAAGACAAACGAAGGTCAGCATCTGCTGGCCTTCAACGATCTGTTCATCGGGCCCTCGTCGCACACCTCGGCGCGCTATCGCATATCGTATCATGACCATTCCGAAAATCAAAGCTCCAGCGGGCTCATTGTTTCGACGGGTGCGGGATCGACGGGATGGCTCAGTTCGGTTTTCAACATGACCTATGGCGTGCAGAAAACGTTTCATTCGGCGAGTGCTTCGGGCAACTTTAAGATGAATTGGGATGACGACACGCTGGCGTTTGTGGTGCGCGAGCCGTTTCAAAGCAAACATTCACAAACTACTGTGTCGGGAGGATTTATTGCCGGTGTGGAGCGACTTGTGATTGAGTCGCACATGCCTTCGAACGGAATCATTTTCAGCGACGGTGTTGAAGCCGACTTTCTCGCCTTCAACGCCGGCACTACGGTGGAGATTGGATTGGCAAAACACAAGGCCCGTCTTGTTCGGGGAATTAAATAAATATTGACTTACTGGTATGACATACGCATTTGATAAAATTAAAAGTTGTTTTCTAGGTCTTGCCGTTGGCGATGCACTGGGTGTGCCGGTTGAGTTTTCATCTCGCGCGCAACTTCTGGCCTTTCCCGTAACTACCATGATAGGATATAAAGTATGGAATCAGCCGCCCGGCACATGGTCGGATGACAGCTCACTTTCGTTTTGCCTGGCAGAATCACTATGCGACGGTTATCAGCTGAACGATGTTGGCCAAAAATTTCTGGCGTGGTTCAAGCAGGGCTATTGGGGTGCGCACCATCAATTGTTCGACATCGGCGGCACCACACGTCTGGCCATTGAACGAATTCAAAGGGGAGAAGACCCGCGGTTTTCGGGTGAGGTTGACGAGGATTCCAATGGCAACGGGTCACTTATGCGCATCGCCCCTGCGGCTCTGTATTTTGCCGACCTCGACATAGCATCATTGCACTCGCGTATAAACGAAGTGTCGTCGATCACCCATGCACATTTCCGGTCTGTGTTCAGCTGTGTTATCTATTCGCGTTTCGTTGCAGCACTATTTGAAGGCAAGGAAAAATTTGTCGCCTTTCACGAGGCTATCGATGACGTGAACGCCTACTGCATGCGCGAAGGCTTCAACGCGGGAGAGATGCAACGGTTTGGTCGCATCCTGGACAAGCGTATTCTTCACGCTTCAGAAGATTCCATTGGTTCGCAAGGTTATGTTATGCACACCCTCGAAGCAAGCCTCTGGTGTTTTCTGACCACCGACAATTTCAAGGATGCCGTTCTCAAAGCGGTTAACCTGGGAGGAGACACCGACACCACAGGCTGTGTTACGGGCGCGCTTGCCGGTCTGTATTATGGCGAAGAAAACATTCCCGCCGAATGGATCCGTGTGCTGGCGCGGCAAGAGGACATCACAAACCTCTCTAAAAATTTTACAGATTCCGTGAAGAAGAGGATATTACATCCAAATTCATAGCATGTATCTTCTCTTCCCCGGACGGCATCAACTGCTCACGCATTTTCAGTTTGACTACATTAAAAACCTGGCCGCCGATGGATTGGGTCGGGCACCCGACATTCAGGGTCTTCCGCTGGGAAACAACCGGAAGCTGTCGGCCATCATCTTCGCAGTGACATCGGCCAACCACAGCAACACGCGGCGAAACCCGCTGCCGTTCTACATCCGGGCGATGGCTATTCAGGAATTTGGCCGAACGCTGGGCATTCCCACGTTCATCTATGGTGTGGACGATGTGGGGAACCTGCAAAGCTTTGGCAGCTACACCCTGAAACGCATTCATCACGAAAGTGAAGGCATGTTCGACCTCACGCCTGCCAACACCGTTGTGATGTGTTCGACACCCGTGCTTGAATTGTATGAGCACCAGGGTTTCCGCATCCTGCCCGCCGAGTTGGAAGATCGCACCACCTGGAAACACACCAGCGCCATGCCCTGGGATGTGGTGGAGTGGATTGCCGGAGAAGGGCGTTGGGAAACAAACGAGAATGTGAAGAAGCACATGCACCCGTCGTCGTTCGACCTCTGGAAAAAATACCGGCTGGGCGACAAGGTGAAGTTGCTGTTCCGCGACAAAATGATTAGCGACGACGGCGACATCACCACCACGCGCGACTACAACACCTATGTGCGGCAGATGGATGAAATTGCCTTGTTGAAATATCAGGACACGGCTCCACACATCCGCAAGGGTCGCATCGGCGACATTGGCTGCGCGGTGGGCTCGTGGATAAAGCTGGCTTGTGGCGACGAACGGTTTCGCGAGTCAGACTTCTATGGCATTGAAGTGGCACGACACCTGTTCGACATTTGTCAACAGCGAAAACACAACGGCGAGTTTGCCAATCCCTTCGTGTTCTTTTCGCAGCGCAATGCCGTGACGGGCCTCGTGTTCGATCGTAGTTCGATGAACACCATTCACACCTCATCCTTAACCCACGAAATTGAATCGTATGGCGGACGGCAGGAGCTTCTGCAGTTCATTGAAAACCGTTTTCAGGAACTGGCACCCGGCGGCATCTGGGTGAACCGCGATGTGGTGGGCCCCGAAAGCAAAAACGAAACCGTGTGGATGAGCCTGAACCAAACCGATGGCCGCAACGATGACTTTGACAAATCGTTTGCCGATCGCGAAAGCCTGGCCACCTACCTGAAAGGGTTGTCTACGTATGCAAAGTTTCTACGCTTCGCGCGCGACTTTCGCAAGAAGGAAGGCTATGCCTTGTCGTATGCCCTTCACGAAAAGAATGGCGAATCGTTTGTCGCGCTCAAACTGAGCGACGCCTGCGAGTTTATGAGCCGCAAAGATTACAACGACAACTGGGAAAGCGAGATGCACGAAACCTTCACGTTCTGGAGCTTCTCGGAATGGAAACAACACCTGGAAGATGCGGGCTTTGCCGTGTTGCCCGAATCGGCGGCCTACACAAACGACTGGATTGTGAAAAACCGCTTCGAAGGCAAAGTAACGTTGTTTGCTGAAGCCGGCGGGCAACTACAACCGTTGCCGTATCCGGTCACCAACATGATGCTGCTGGCCGAGAAACGATAAGATCATTTGTCTACCCGAATGACTGTAAGGTTTGGGATAGACGATGAGTGTAGATATAGAGGCTAACGCTCCGTCGGACGATGTTATACGCTGCGCGGTGCGTTGCTACTTCGGGTGTAATAAATTAGTTTTGACACCATGAATCTGAATAGTCTCAAGCAAGCGCTGGAAGGAGAATTCTTTACCGATGAAACGACCCGGAAACTATATGCCACCGACGCATCGGCCTATCGCGAGATGCCCCTGGCGGTAGCCATCCCGAAGTCGGAAGAAGACCTGGTGAAGCTGATCCGCTTTGCCCGCGAAAACAAAACCTCCATCATTCCCCGCACCGCCGGCACATCGCTGGCCGGCCAGGTGGTGGGCGCCGGCATTGTGGTGGACGTGTCGAAGCACTTCAACAAGATTCTCGAGATCAACAAAGAAGAAGGTTGGGCGCTGGTGCAACCCGGCATCGTTCGCGACGACCTGAATCAACACCTGAAGTCATACGGCTTTTTCTTTGCACCCGAAACGTCCACGGCCAACCGCGCCATGATCGGCGGCATGATCGGCAACAACTCATGTGGCTCAAACTCCGTGGTGTTTGGCAGCACACGCGAGCACTTGCTGGAAGTAAATGCCCTGCTGTCTGACGGCAGCAAAGCCTGGTTTGGCCCGCTCAGCAAAAACGACTTCGCCGCCAAAACTCAAGGTGCATCGTTAGAAAATAAACTTTACAACCACATTCAAACCATGTTGTCTGACGAAGGCAACGTGCGTGAGATAGAAAAAGAATTTCCCAAACATTCCATCGAGCGGCGCAACACGGGCTATGCCATCGACATGCTGGCCCGCATGCAGCCCTTCCGTGGCGACGGCGTACCCTTCAACTTCAGCAGTCTCATTGCGGGTTCTGAAGGCACGCTTGCTTTTGTGACCACGGCAAAAATAAAACTTACGCCACTCGATCCGCCCTACAAAAAACTGGTGTGCATTCACTGCGTGAGCATCGACGAATCGCTGCGCGCAAACCTGGTAGCCTTGAATCACAAACCGTCGGCAGTAGAGTTGATGGACCATTATGTGTTTGAAGCCACGAAGCGAAATCGTGGCCAGGCCGAGAACCGCTTCTTTATTGAAGGCGATCCCCAGGCCATTCTGGTGGCGGAAATTACGCGTCATAGCGAAGCTGCTGTGGATGCCGATGCGCATGCATTGATCGCCGATTTGAAAAAGCAGGGGCTTGGATATTCCTATCCCATTGTGAGTGGCGACGACATCAAGAAAGTATGGAACCTGCGCAAAGCAGGTCTCGGCTTGCTGTCCAACATTCCCGGAGACGACAAACCTGTTCCCGTCATTGAAGACACGGCCGTGGATGTGCAGGATCTTCCCGCCTACATTGCCGAAGTGGGCGAGATCCTGAAGAAGCACGGACTCTACAGTGTTCACTATGCTCACGCTGGCTCCGGCGAACTGCACTTGCGCCCCATCATCGACTTGAAGAAAGTGGAAGGTGTGAAATTGTTCCGCACCATTGCCGAAGACATTGCCGCGCTGGTAAAAAAATACAAAGGCTCACTCTCGGGCGAACACGGCGACGGAAGGTTGCGCGGCGAATTTATTCCGCTCATGATCGGCGAGCACAACTACAAGCTCATCAAAGACCTGAAGCGCACGTGGGACCCGGAACTGATTTTTAATCCGGGCAAGATTGTGGACACGCCTCCCATGGATACATTTCTTCGCTATGAAGGAGGCCAGGTCACCAAAGAGTTCGATACCATTCTCGATTTCTCTTCCACACTCGGCATTTTGCGCACGGCCGAACAATGCAACGGCTCGGGCGATTGCCGCAAGACCGAACTGAGCGGCGGCACCATGTGCCCCAGCTACATGGCCACGCGCAAAGAGAAAGACACCACACGTGCGCGCGCAAACATTTTGCGCGAGATGATTACGCGCACCGACAAAGTGAACCCGTTTGCACAAGACGAAATCAAAGACGTGATGGACCTCTGCCTCAGTTGCAAGGGCTGCAAGTCGGAGTGCCCGTCGAATGTGGATATGGGCAAGCTGAAGCAGGAGTGGCAGTATCAATATTATAAAGAGAAAGGCGTTCCGTTCCGTACGCGATTGATCGGAAATTTTTCCATGGGCATGAAGCTGGCGTCGCTGATGCCGTGGGGCTATCGCATGGTGTTTGGTTCTAAGGCGGTGGGCAACCTCGCGAAATCGGTTATCGGTTTTGCACATGGCCGAAGCATGCCGCACCTCTCGGCCGTGAGCTGGCGCAAATGGTTCACCACCAAATTCAAGCCCACGGTGACCACACCCGTGAAAACTGTTTATCTTTTCATTGACGAGTTGCTCAACTATAACGAAGCCGAAATCGGCATCACCACGGTGAAGTTGCTCGACAAGCTGGGTTATGAAATTCGTTTTCTCGCCCATCACGATTCCGGTCGCAGTTTCCTGTCGAAGGGATTGCTGGAACAGGCACGTGATCTTGCCCGCAAGAACGTGGCTTTGTTCAAAGACGTGATCACCGACGAAACGCCCCTCATCGGCGTGGAACCTTCGGCCATACTCACATTTAAAGATGAGTATCCCGACTTGCTTCGCGGCGATGAGAAAGCATCAGCCTATAAGATCGCGGCGCACACCTACATGATCGAAGAATTTTTAGCAAAAGAACTGGACGCCGGTCGAATCGATCCAAACGCTTTCAAAGAACAACGGTTGCTCATCAAGATGCATGGCCACTGTCAACAGAAAGCATTGTCGTCGATGACGCCCGTGAAAAAAATTCTTACGGCGCTGGGCAAAAACGAAGTGCACCTCATTGCTGCGGGATGCTGTGGCATGGCGGGTTCGTTTGGCTACGAAAAAGAGCACTATGATCTCTCGATGCAGATCGGCGAGCTGGTGCTTTTCCCCACGGTACGCAAGCAACCCGAAACGGTGGTCATCACCGCGCCCGGCACAAGCTGCCGGCACCAGATCAAAGATGGCACCGGCCGGAAGGCATTGCATCCGGTAGAGATTCTTTGGAATGCTTTGAAGCAATAGCCGAAGACTCCTCCATTCATGACGCCGCCCACCTTAAGACAAAAGGCGGCGGCGGCTTCACAGTATGACTTTTTTCCGACAAATCCTGCGGTATTCAAAAGCGCGTTGTTTACTGCAATCGCTATCGGCCCGCGTAAATGGTTCATTTATTTTAGTTGATGTATAAAACACGGTTACTGAAACGGGCGCGAATGCAGTTAACCGTTTGCGTGCTATAATCTTGAAATACTTAGCTAAATTGGGCTCTTCATTATTTTCCGTCTGTTCCCAAACGTCTTCAGGTCTATGCTAACGAAAGAGGAGATTTTCAGTCAATTAAAAATGGTACCGGAGTTTAAGAACCTGCCTCCGGGAGATTTGATGTGGTTGGCTGAGCGGGGAGCAACCGAAGAATATGCCGACGGCACAAAAATTTTCAAGGCGGGAGATCCCATGGAGGAACTGCGCATTTTGTTTAAAGGTGCAGTCGACTTCTATCTGGAACAAAACGGCAGTCTTCAATTCTACGATGTGATGGAGCCCTATGAGATGACCGGCCGTCTGCCCTATAGTCGCATGAAGGGTGCCGCGGGCCATGGCATTGCGCGGGGCGTGACCGTTTCGTTTCAACTTCACTCGCGTCATTTTCAGGAATTGGTGCGTGACCACTATGGGCTGACCGAAGTGCTGGTGCATGCCATGACCGACCGCGTGCGCGAGTTCACGCGTGTGCAACAACAAAACGACAAAATGGTGGCGCTGGGAAAACTCTCCGCGGGTCTGGCACACGAACTCAACAATCCCTCGGCCGCTGTGGTGCGCGGCGCACAGGAATTAAAAAAACATTTGTCGAACCTGCCCAAGCATTTTAAGGGCGTCATCAAAATAAAGGCAACCGACGAGATTGTGGACACGGTGAATGACCTCGTGGTCGCAAAAATAAATTCACCCCAGGCGTTGCTGAGTCTGTCGAGCAAGACCGAGAAAGAAGACGCGCTACTGGCCTGGCTTGAGGACAACGGCATTGAAGACGCGTATTTGATGACCGAAACGTTTTCGGACTTTGGCTTTACGCTCGATGATTTCGAAAAACTGGGAACTATTCTGCGACCCGAAGACAAGAACGCCGTGATCAACTGGCTTCACCAGGTGCTCACCACCGAACGACTGGTTCACGAAATTGAAGAAGCCTCGCGGCGCATCAACAACCTGGTGAGCTCCATCAAAAGCTACACCCACATGGACCAGGCGCCCGAAAAAGAACCGGCAGATGTTCACGAAGGCATCAAAAGCACCGTGATGGTGTTGAACCACAAGTTCAAAAAAAACCGCGTGCAACTGGTTTGCAAATTTGCCGACGTGTTGCCGAAAGCAAAAATATACGTGAGCTCCATGAACCAAGTGTGGATGAACATCATCGACAATGCGCTGGATGCCCTCGAAGGACAAGAAGATGGCAAGATCGAAATTCAAACGGAGGTCGATCGCGAATTTATTGTGGTCACCATCACCGACAACGGACCCGGTGTTCCAAAAGAAATTCAGGACAAAATATTCGACGCCTTCTACACCACCAAGGCCATTGGCAAAGGAACCGGCCTGGGACTGGAAATGGTGCGGCAAATTATTCACCGTCACAAAGGCGATGTGAAATTGAAATCAGAACCGGGGCGCACTTCGTTTGAAGTTTGCTTCCCGATTGGATAAAATATAGTAACGCATATACCCAAAGTATTTTTAGTAGAGCCCATGAAAAAACCAATACTGTTTGTAGTCGACGACGATCTGCAAGTTTTGCGCGCGGTGGTGCGCGACTTGCGTGGTGTGTATGGAAAAGATTATCGACTCATGAGCACCGCCTCTGCCAACGAAGCACTGGAATCGCTTGTTGATTTGAAAAACAAGAATGAAACCATCGCGCTCTTTCTTTCCGACCAGCGCATGCCCGAAATGCTGGGTGTTGACTTCCTTAAGAAAGCAAAAGAACTATTTCCCGATGCCCGTCGCATATTGCTCACGGCCTACTCCGACACCGAAGCCGCCATCCGTGCCATCAACGATGTGCAGCTCGACTACTATTTGATGAAGCCGTGGGACCCGCCCGAAGAAAAACTGTTTCCCATCCTCAACGATCAGCTCGAAGAATGGCAGAGTCGGCATGTTCCTACTTTTCAAGGCATCCGCATCGTGGGGTATCAATGGTCGCCACGGTCGCACGAGGTGAAAGACTTTCTCAGCGGCAATCTCATTCCCTATCAATGGTTGGATGTGGAATCGAACGAAACGGCGAAAGATCTTGTGCAGGTCAACGCCATTGACGTGAAAAATCTGCCCGCCGTTTTTTTTGAAGACGGTTCCTTTCTGGTGAACCCCGACATTCGCGAAGTGGGCGAAAAAACCGGTATGCGCTCCAAGGCTTCGAAGACCATGTATGATGTCACGATTATTGGTGCGGGTCCGTCTGGCCTTGCCGCGTCGGTGTATGGGGGCAGCGAAGGGTTGAACACGGCACTTGTGGAAAAGCGCGCTCCGGGCGGACAAGCTGGCACCAGCTCGCGCATCGAAAACTATCTAGGCTTTCCCAACGGCCTCAGCGGTTCCGAACTTTCGCGTCGAGCCATCTCGCAGGTCACACGCTTTGGTGTAGAATTTTTGTCGCCAACCGAAGTAGTCGACATTGCCATCAAAGACGATTACAAAATTATCACGCTTCACGACGGCACCACCATGAACTCGCGGAGCATCATCATCACCACCGGCGTTGACTATCGGCAACTGGATGCGGTGGACGTGGAGCGATTCACAGGTGCTGGAGTATATTATGGCGCCGCCACCACCGAAGCCCATGCCTGTCGCGACAAAGATGTGTATGTTGTGGGCGGTGGAAACTCGGCAGGTCAAGGCGCGATGTACCTTGCGCACTATGCGTGCAACGTGTTCATCGTGATTCGTAAAAAAGATTTGTCGTCCACCATGTCGCAATATCTCATCGATCAGATCAAGGCCACGCCAAACATCAAAATCATCTCCGACACTGTGGTGAGCCGAACGTATGGTGAAGGAAATCTCGACGCCATCGACCTCAAAAATATAGAGACCGGAAATGTGAGCAAGGTTGAAGCGGGTGCGTTGTTCATTTTTATTGGCGCAAAACCTGTCACCGATTGGATCAAGCTCAACATCATTAAAGACGACAAAGGATTTTTGGAAACGGGCCGTGAATTGTTGAAGTACGAGTCGTTCAAAAAAACGTGGAAGCTGAACCGCGAGCCCTATCTTCTCGAGACCTGTTGCCCCGGTGTGTTTGCCGCCGGCGATGTGCGCTCGGGTGCCATGAACCGTGTGGCGTCGGCAGTAGGCGAAGGGGCTATGGCCATAAAGTTTGTGCACGAATACCTGGCCGAAAATTAGAATCGAAACACACCAAAACTATAGCCCATGAGCAAGTCGGAAATGGATGAACCTCAACTGTGTGTTCACCTCGAAAACTGGAAAGAAATCAAGAAGCCTCAAAAACACGAATGCGAAGAGTGTGTGAAGGCTGGTGGCCGATGGCTGCACTTGCGCACCTGTCAAACGTGTGGCGCCACATTGTGCTGCGACTCTTCGCCAAACCGTCATGCATCGCGGCATGCCAAAGATGCCGGTCACCCCGTGACCATCTCGGCCGAGCCCGGCGAACGCTGGGCATGGTGCTATGAGGACGAGGAAATGGTTGAGTATTGAACGCCGGAAATTCCATGAATCGTTGATTTTCAAATGCGCAGTTTTCAATGCTCGATGTGCCGATCCGCGAAAGCGTTTGAAATCATTTTAAGTATTTTGGCTTCGCGATCTGTTCAATTACTTCAAACAGCATTTCAATGGCGATGGCCAGCACAGCCGCCGGAATGGCGCCGCGCAAGATGAGTGATGTGTTGTTAAGTGCAAGACCGGTCACAATATATTCGCCCAATCCTCCTGCTCCAATAAATGCCGCGAGCGTTGCTGTGCCCACGCTGATGACGGCGGCCGTGCGGATGCCCGACAAAATGAACGGCATCGCCAAAGGCAACTCCAACATTTTCATGCGTTGGGTTTTGTTCATGCCCATGCCCACAGCCACTTTCTTCAGCACGGGGTCGATGCCTTGCAAGCCGGTGTAAGTATTTCTGACCATCGGCAACAACGCATAGAGGAACAACGCAGCAACCGCGGGCACCTCGCCGATGCCCGTGAGCGGAATGAATATCGCCAGCAAGGCAATGGACGGAATGGTTTGCAACAACCCTACGGCATACAACACATAGCGCGCCGGCACAGGGTTCCAATACAACACAATGCCCAACGGAATGGCCACCAACATTGCCAGCAAAAGCGAAATGAATGTGAGCCGCAAATGCACGCCCGTTTTCACCAGCAAGTCCGGAACGATTGATGTGTTCTCGGCCGCTGCATCGTTCACCAATTTTTTATCCTTCAGAAAACCTGCGGCCACTTGTTGAAAATTCTTTTTCTCAAACAACACCGCGGCATTCATGGCCTGCATTTCTGAAGGCGTAATGGTTTCTGTTAGGGCTTCCAAAACTTTTTGTGCTTTCGGATCAAGGTCCTCGCGAAAGAACGATGTGGCGAGGTAGTCCGGAAAAAATTTCTGATCGTCGTTGAGCACAACGAGGTGATGCTTCACAATTTCGCCGTCGGTGGAGTAGGCGTCGGTCACTTCGATTTTGTTTTCAACAAGGGCCGAGTATGCCAGGCCGTGTTCAAGGCCAACCGGTGTTTGCAACAGGGTGTAGGCCTTGGCCAGATTTTCCCAACCGTCCTGTCTTTTCAGAAATTCATAGCTAAGACCAATCTTTGCTTCGGGGTGAGATTGCAGATCGGAAATGTTCCTAACGCCCTTTTCGCGCGACCACTTGTCCGGAACCACCAGCGCATAGGTGTTGCTGAAACCATAGGGTTGGGCGATTGCCAGTTTTTGTGTCTTCAGTTGTGCATTGATGTCGTTGACCGAAAGATTTTTTGCGGCGGCCAAAATTTCAAACGAGAGTGTACCGGTGTATTCCGGATACACATCAATCTCACCACGCTCCAATGCTTTGTAGCACACCATGGTGCCTCCGAGGTTATATTTCCGATCGACGGTGAAACCATTTGCCTCCAGCAGTTGCGCCATGATTTCGCTAAGAATGTAACCTTCGGTAAAATGCTTGGCGCCCACGGTCACGTTCTGCGCCTGTGCAAAAGCAGAAACCAACACGAGCAATATGACAATGATCTTTTTCAGCTGGCTTGGGTTGACGTGAGACGTTGCACCAACGTGTTGACGGGCCGTTGCAACACATTTTCTTTTGTGTCGAATTGCAACACACGCCCTTCGTCCAGCACAAGAATATAATCGGCAAGGGCCGCGGCTTCCTGGGGGCTGTGTGTGATGATGATGATGGTGCGCTGTTCGGTTTTTTGCAGTTGAAGAATTTCGTGCTGAATGTCTTCGCGCGTAATGGCGTCGAGCGCGCCCAGCGGTTCGTCCATCAGCAACACGGGTGGGTTGTGGAGCAGGGCGCGGCAAATGCCCACGCGCTGTTGCTCGCCACCCGAAAGTTCGAAAGGATACTTTTGTTTGTACGCGAGCGGCAGGTTCATTTTTGTCATGAGCGAATCCATTCGGGCTTCCGGTTGCTGTGCGCTCAAATTCTGAAGACGCGTGCCCAACAGAATGTTGCGTTCAACGGTGAGGTGGGGGAACAAGCCCACGCCCTGAATAACATATCCCATCCGAAGACGCAGTGCGTCGGCGGCTGCGTAGTCAAAAGGTAGGTTCAGAAAAAAAACCTTGCCCTGCGCCGGGCGGATCATGCCGTTGAGCACTTGCAGCAGTGTTGATTTTCCGCTGCCGCTTTTTCCCAACACGGCCGTCACCTTGTTGCCGGGAAAGGCCACGGTCACATTGTGCAGTGCGGGTTGCTGCGCGTAGGTGTGCGATATGCCTTCTAAAACCAAAGGGGCCATTCAGGGAAATAATGCAGGTCAAGTTAAAGAAAAAAAATCGGGCCCGGTGCACTCTTTTCGCACCGGGGCCCGAATCAATCCAGGAATTATTTTGTGGGACCCTATTCCTTCTGTTCACAAATTTTTTAGTCCGTTGGTTGTGAATCGATCCACTCTGCACTCGACAAACGTGCCTTGATGCCATCGATATCGCCTCGGGCGGTAACAAGCGCTCCACGTTTCGAGGACTTGGCAAGCAAGTCGCCTCTGAACCAGTTGCCCTGGCGTTGCGCTTCGGGCAACGCTGCTTCGCTGGGTGGGCAAATATATTCCGATACCGCCTCGCCAATGGTTTTCATCAACGAGAATTTCGACACGTCGGCCATGTCGATGTTTTTCAGGTCGTCGTTTTTCAATTGATGCAGGGTGTCGGCCTCTACGTCGGGCACGTGGCCGATGTTTTTGTCGGGAAGGCGTTTGATCGCTTCTTCATCCAGCGAAAGCTGAAAACGCCTGAAGTCAAGATCCTTGATGAGGTGACTTCTCAACATATCCACTTGCATCTCGCTGGCGTCTTTCGATGACTCGTTCATCACATAGTTCAACCAGAACAACGCATCCAGTCCTTTGGGCTCGCCCGATTCTTTTGGATCGATGAAGCGATAGAGGCTAGCCGTGCCAAAGCTGAACACCGTGGTCTGGTCTGTCTTATACTTTTCTTTGCCGTCATAATACAGCGCTTCGAGCACGGCCGCGCCAGAGGGATTATTGAATGTGGTGGTGCCACCATCGACAAACCTTTCGAACGGTGAGAAGTAAGTGGGTGCCGACATGGTGGCTTCCAGCACGCCACGCAGCAGCGCATCGCGATAGGTGCCGCGTTGACCGTTGTTGTTGAAGCAGGTAAAAAATGTTTCTTCGCCCGCCGCAAGATCTTTGGAAGTGAACAACATGTCGAGCCCTGTTTCGGTGTTCAGCTGCGCCAACGTTTTGTTGCCCACAATCTCCTTGAGCAATCGCCGGTAGTTCTTTTTATCGAACGCGGGTGGATTGTAGAACCGGTTTGCCAGCAGGCCGCGCTTTGTGAAAACACGCGACACCAGTTGCACATAGAGCTCTTCGATTTGCACGGCCGTTTTTCCGGACGCAATCAACCCGGCAATGATGGCGCCGGTAGATGTGCCCGCCACCATATCGCACCATTGGTGAATGGGGCCACCGGCAAGTTCTTCCAGTTTCTTTAGCAACTGGAGTGTGAAAATTCCTCTCATGCCACCGCCGTCGAGGCTAAGGATGACGCGGTTGCCTTCCTTGATGTTCAGCTTCTGACGCGCTGATTTTTTTTCTGCTTCTGTCATACGAGTGGGGTGTTTTTTTTGAACCTGTAATCGAAAAGCCCATCTCCCTGCAAACCCTGAGGGGCGCACAGAAACGATGGGCTCGTCAAACCGAAGGTAGAAAGTGTTTGGCGGAATGCAATGAACATCGTCGGAAGTTTACAGTGAGACACGTTCTTCTGAAAATCGGCGGGTACCCCAAACGTGATGGAAACAAAACCTGCGTGGCACGAAATCGGGTCTGGTGATGCTCTGGCAGATCCCGGCATCAAGGGATAGTCGACCAAATGTGGTATCTTTTGGCCGTCAAAAAAAGCCACGTGCAGCCATGGGAAAAACTATCGACGTCATTAAAGTCATCATTGCCATCAATGTGGTTCTTGCCCTCGTCACCTTCCAGGTGCCGGGTTGGGAAGATCCGATGTTTGAGACGCTGGCGTTATATTTTCCGAAGAATGAACATTTTCGATACTGGCAGCTGGTCACCAACATGTTCATGCACGGCGGCCTCATGCACATCGTTTTCAACATGTATGCCTTGTGGGCCTTTGGCTCACCGCTGCTCGCACAGTGGGGAGGCAAGCGATTTGTGCTTTTCTATTTTTTGTCGGGCATTGGTGCGGGCGTCATTTATCTTCTCATCAACTACTTTCAGTTCAACGCCCTCTACAATGAATTGGTGGCGGCAGGAATTTCTGCCGATGACCTTCAGACATTATTGAAAACCGGGAAATATATACCTTCTGCGTTTTCGGATGTGTCTAAGGAAAAAATGGAAACGTTCTATCACCTTTTTGCCATACCTGCCGTTGGTGCTTCGGGCGCCATCTATGGCGTGCTTGTGGCTTTCGGCATGACCTACCCCAACGCCAAACTGGCGCTCATATTTTTTCCTGTGCCCATCGCAGCAAAATATTTCATTCCCATTCTCATCGGCATGGATTTGTTTTCGGGTGTGACGGGGGTTTCCATTTTTGGTGGTGGCATTGCACACTTCGCTCACATCGGTGGTGCCATCATCGGCTTCTTGCTGATGTGGTACTGGCGAGGACCCCGCGAAAAAAGCAACGTAACAATATTGGAATAATTCTGCTAGGGCTGTTCGGCCTGACGTGCCACATACGCTTTCCAAAACCCTACGGTGTAGAGGCCATAGGTGGTGATGTTGATGAGGTTGTGCAGAAACCAGATTTTGCCTGCCAGCTCCGGGCCCACGATCAGCTTCACCATGAAAATGAAAAACGTGCTGAAGCCGTAGAAAAAAATTCCCGTCTGCAACCAAAACACCGGCAAGGGCGTGATGAACGCTTCCGTTTCCACAAGTTGTAACAACGCGAAGCCGGCCAGGAATGACACGGTGAGCAGATAGACCGGGTCAAAATAACTGTGCGACGTTTCGCCCGAGCCGGCGCCTTCAATCAAAAACACATAAAGAAACCAAATCACCGTCGCCACAAACAGCGCGCGTGCCAGTCGGCGTAGCGTTTTTGCTTTGGCATGGTGGCCAATGAACCAGAGAAAGAACAAACTCTCCAGACACGAATAGAGGGTGAATGCATATTGCAAATAGAGCCAGTGGTCGTGGTGATAGGCCACCCACCATCCCAAACCATCGGTGGCCAGACCAGTCAGCAAAAACAAAAAGAAAAGGCGGAGCGATAGCGCACCCGTGCGAAGCACCGGCAAACTCATCACCAAGGGGACGAGGATCGACAACGTCGAAATTTCCTGTAGTGGAATGCGTTCGAAAAACAAGCCTTTGGTTTATTGCACCGGCGGTGGCGGCCAGGAGCGTTGCAGCATCCAGACCGAGTCGGCCGGCCGTGTTGATGAAGGTACAATATTAGCACCTTGCCGGTCAACAGCAACGAGAATTACACGAATGCGATTGGTGGTGACATAGTGCGGGTTGGAGTCGTCGTATCCAAAATAGTAGCGCACACCTTGTATGTCGTTCTGGTTGATGAATGCATGCAGGTCGTTGTCGAGCTTGCTTTCAAAATAGCTGCAGGCGTATTTATTGTAAGGCTTGCCCGCAGGATCGTTGGGCAATTTGTTGAGCAGGCCTTCGACCGTTTTTTTGTCGATGCTTGCGTCTTCGGTGAGGGCGATGGTTTGCGTTGAGAGCCATTGCCGCACGGCGGCGGCGGTGGGTTCGCCACTGTAGGTGAAGGTGGCGGTGGAACGCACCAGTGTGGATTGTTGTGGTGCGGCCGGGACATGGCTCGGGCTGTAGTCGCCCCACTCAAAGGCCAAAAAAAATGCGGGCAAGCCCAGCGGTTGGCCGCCGCGGCAAAACCATGCCTTGTTTTTTGCTGGGTCAATAAAGGTGCCGAGTGCCAGGGTACCACCAATAGATTCGGTCGTGGCCAGGTCGAACAAAGGTTGTTGTGTGAGGAATCCGAGAACCATGCGGTTCACCTCATTGAAGTCTACACGAAATGCGCTCATGAAAAGTTAAGGACTGGGTTGGAAGTTGAGTTTAGGGTGTTGCTGGTATATTTTTCATTTTGAGCAGAGCGGTCAGCTTTTGTAACGAAACCCGCCGAAATCTTTCCCGGCCATTCCCAACACACGGGTCAGTTGAAATTGTGCCTCCCGCGGGGAGGAGATGGTGATTGAATACGAACTGCCCGGTGAGCCCATCACCAACCAGTGCACGATGTACTCACCTTCTTCCTCCAGTTCCACGGTAGCATTGTTGCTATTCTTCAACACAACGTTGTTATCAATATAGAGCCACAGCGAGCCGCCGCTCACAAACGTTGAAGCAATAAATGGCGTCATGAATGATTTTCTTAACGGGTATGGACGAAAGATAGTCGTCAACCCAACCCGGCAACAGCAGGAAATAGTGCACGGCGCTTTCGGCTTTGACTGTGGTGGGCAGGAGAAAGAAAATGGCAAAAGCACTACGCGCCGCCGGCGATCAGACTTTTTTCAGCAGTTTCAAAAACTCGTCCTTGCGCCGGCGCGACACGTCGATGGTGGAGTGATCGGACATGATGAGGATGCCGCCTTCGCCCTTCACATACTCCGCAATGTGCGCCACGTTGATGAGGTGGCAATTGTGGACGCGGAAAAAATGATAGTCCGTCAACAGCTTCTCGCATTCCTTCAGGGTTTTTGAGACCACAATCTTTCGGTTCTCCGTGGTGTGAAAGGTTGTGTAGGTGTTGTCGGACTCGCAGCGGATAATGTCTTTCACGCTCACAAAAATAAATCCCGTGAGGGTGGGCAGTGCAATCTTAGCCTGGTCGGCCCGGGGAGCGCGGGCGTTTTCCAGCAGGGCCTGCAGGTTCAGCGAGGCTTCGCGCGAAAGGCGGCGCTGTTTGAATTTGTGCAGCGCCTCCAACAAATCTTGGCGTGCAAAGGGCTTCACCAGATAGTCTACAGCCGAGAGCCGGAAGGCTTTCACGGCAAATTCTTCGTAGGACGTGGTGAAGATCACCTCGAAGGGAATGTGTGTGAGTGTGTACAGCAAATCAAACGACGTGTGTGGCGGCATTAGCACGTCCATAAACACCAGGTCGGGTTGGTGGCGCTCCAGCAGGCGGCGTCCTTCGTCGATGGAGCCGGCCGTGGCCACCACCGTGAATTCGGGGGCAAACTGCGAAAGCATGCCTTTAAGAAATTCTTCCTGATGCGGTTCGTCTTCCAGTATCAAAACTTCGTAGGCCATAGCTTATGCTTCAAAAGGGATGAGCAACTCCACGCGCTTGCCACTCGGCTCGCCGTGTTCCAGAATATCTTCCATCACAAACCCGGCGTTCACACGATAGAGTGTGTTCACCATGGCCAGCCGGTCGTGAATGAGCGTCATGCCCAGCGATGTTTTTTTTATGGTGTGTGAAAGATCAAAGCTTTCGGCTGCGCCTTCGTGTGAACTGCTGTGGCCGTTGTCTTCGATCACGCACTTTATCATGTTGTGCACGGGTGTTAGCGAAATGAGCATTTTGCCCCCGGCACCGCGGTTGTTAAGCCCATGCCAGATGGCGTTTTCCACAAAGGGTTGAATGAGCATGGACGGAACCTGCACGTCGTCGCTTTGCAGGATTGGGTCGGTCACGATGGTGAACTCGAAGGAGTTGTTGAGCCGCAGTTGCTCCAGCTGGATGTAGAGCCGCAGTGCCGTGAGCTCGTCGTCGAGGGGAATCATTTTCGAGGAAGACGTTTCCAATACGTGCCGGATGAGTTGTGAAAACTTCACGAGGTATTCTCCGGCCAGCGCAATGTCGTTCCGGTGCATGAAATGGTGAATGGAGTTGAGGCAGTTGAAAATAAAGTGGGGCGTGATTTGCGCGCGAAGGGCTTTGATCTCCACCTCGGCGATGCTCAGTTTCAATTCGGCTTCGGTTTGCTTGAAAAAGGCTTCGCGTTTTTTGCGATAGAAAATGAAAATGATGAATGAAAACGCGACTACCACGGGAACCAATGCCAACAATACGGTAGCCCTGATCTGGCGGTCCTGCGTTTCCAGCGAACTGTTGTTGCCGGAAGGGGAGAGCACATCAAGAAATACATTCCAAAAGAGCAGACGGAAATCTCCATCCATAGTCGTCGTTCATTTACTCCAAATAAAAAACCAAAAAAATCAAACAGGCGTGCCGGTTCAGGATGCGCACGACTGACTAACCTTACTTCTGGAATATACCTGCGTCTCAGGTAGTTGGATGGGCTTATGAAGATATATATTCCCCTGCGAAAAAAGCATTCCCTCCGGTATTAAATTTTTGGATTAGGTCGGGCATACCCAACTATGGGGTGTTCTTTTTTATAGACCGCTGCCACACAAACGTTCGATACACCTGGTGGCCGCGGATCGCCGCCATGATTCAACCCGTTTCACAAAATGCTGCGGGGAAATGTTATTTTTACACAAGACCCATGGCAAGACGCGAGCGATACTTCACAAAACTGTTCAACGATTTTTTTCACAGCGAAAAAGCCAGTGGCATCATCCTTATGGGATGCACGCTGTTCTCGCTGGTGGTGGTCAACTCCGCGTGGGGCGAAGGGTATCTTCACCTCTGGGAACATCCCCTCGGCACAAACACGGTGGAGTATTGGATCAACGACGGCCTCATGACCATCTTCTTCTTACTGGTAGGGCTGGAGTTGGAACGCGAGGTCTACATCGGCGAGCTGTCGCATGTGAAACAGGCCATGCTCCCGCTCATCGCCGCCCTGGGCGGGATGTTGGTGCCGGCAGGCATCCATTTTGTTTTCAACCGCGGGTTGCCGTCGCAAGACGGGGCGGGCATTCCCATGGCAACCGACATCGCGTTTGCGCTGGCGGCCCTGTCGCTCTTGGGCAACCGCGTGCCCGTGTCGCTCAAGATTTTTCTCACAGCGCTTGCCGTCATCGACGACCTGGGTGCCATTCTGGTGATCGCCCTTTTCTATACGGACTCGTTGCAATGGACCAACCTGCTGATTGCGCTCTCGGTGTTTGGTGTGTTGCTGATTTTTAATCGCATAAAAGTGCGCAACCTCATTCCCTATCTCGCAGGCGGGGTGGTGATGTGGTACTTCATGCTGCACTCGGGCATTCACGCCACCATTTCGGGCGTGCTTCTGGCCTTCGCCATTCCGTTTGGCAACGGCGACGAAAAATCGACGTCCTACATTCTTCAGCACTTTCTTCACCGTCCTGTGGCGTTTGTTATTGTGCCGCTGTTTGCGTTGGCCAACACGTGTGTGATTATTCAGCCAACGTGGGTCGACAATCTTGTTTCTGCCAATAGCCTGGGGATTATGTTCGGACTTGTGGCGGGCAAACCGATCGGAATTTTCCTGTTTGCCTACGCGGCCGTGCAGCTAAAACTTTCGCACTTGCCGGGCGACTTGCAATGGAAACAGATTTTTGGTGCGGGCATGTTGGGTGGCATCGGGTTCACCATGTCCATCTTCATCACCTTGCTGGCGTTTGAAACCGGCGGCTTCATAGACGATTCAAAAATCGCCATCATGCTCTCCTCTATCGTGGCCGGTACGCTGGGATTTTTCTGGCTCAAGGCTTCATTGCCCAAAACCCTGGCCGGAGAATGACCTTGCGCTAGAAGTAGGTTGGACTATGCGTGCTGGTCAATGACCCGTTTCAGATATTCTGTGGGCACCACGCCCGACTGGCGCCACACGGGGCTGCCCTTCTTGAAGAGAATAAGCGTGGGCACACTCTGAACACCATAGGCCGCGGCAGCCTGGGGATTTTTGTCGATGTCAATTTTAATGATGCGGGCCGTGTCGCCTATTTTGGATTTCAGTTCGTCCAATATGGGCGCCATCATTTTGCAGGGGCCACACCATTCGGCCGAGAAGTCGACCATGGTGGGTTTTTCACCTGCTATCAAATCTGAAAAGCTTCCTTTTGCCATATCCTTTATCCGTTCAGTTGTGAGACTGCAATATAGTTGTTGATGAAACAAAGAGAACCCGCCGGTGGTTCGGAGTTGGATAAAAATGGTGGACTGGAAAAGAAAATCCAGATGCGCAAAAAGACTGCGCAGTGGCCTCATATTTTTGAGCACCCAAAAGTATGAAACAAATGAAAGCGACTATTCTCAAGAAACTGGATGCCCTGGCAAAAGACAACGCCATAAAAATACTGTATGCCTGCGAATCGGGCAGTCGCGCCTGGGGTTTTCCTTCGCCCGACAGTGACTATGACGTGCGCTTTATTTATGTCTATGCCAAAGACCGATACCTCTCTGTTGATGAGCCAAGTGATGTCATGCAATTTCCCATCGACGCCACCCTCGACATTGGCGGCTGGGAACTGCGCAAGACGCTCCGTCTGCTAAAGAAGTCGAACGCCACAATTTTCGAATGGCTGCAATCGCCTATTGTTTACGCGGCCGATGCAAATTTTGTCGACCGGATGAACGTTGTTCTTCCACAGTATTTTTCGCCACGCGCAGGCATGCATCACTACCTGAGCATGACCCGTGGAATTTTCAACAACGACATTCAGGGTGAGACCGTGCGTCTGAAAAAATACCTCTACGCGCTTCGCACCCTGCTGGCCAGCAAATGGATTGCCGAACGCGGCACCATGCCACCCATGGCTTTCGACGCCCTGAGCCTGCAGCTGGGCGACGCCATCAAAGAAATCGCTCAGGCCATGATTCTGAAAAAATCAACTGTAGACGAAACGTTTACTATGGAGAAAGTAGAGTCGCTTCATGCCCTCATTGCCCGCGAGCTTGCTGCCTGTGAAGCGATGGTGCCCGAAGCTTCCGGCCGGATTGACAACGACGCTCTGAATGTTATCTTTAAAGAATTTGCCATATGACGTGGATAGATTTACAGGACAACAACCAGCATCTTTTGCTGAAATGTGTTAGCGGCAGCCGGGCTTATGGCCTCGCGCTGCCGCATTCCGACACCGACATCAAAGGCGTGTTTGTGCTTCCCCAGAAAAAATTTTTCGGACTGACCTACACCGACCAGCTTAACAGCGAAACCAACGATGTAATGTTTTATGAGTTCAAAAAATTCATGGAACTGCTGCTGCGAAACAACCCCAACTTGCTGGAGCTGCTGGGCACGCCATCCGGATACATTCTGTACAAACATCCCCTGATGGATTCCATTCGGCCCGAAATTTTTCTGTCGAGGCTTTGCAAAGACACCTTTGGGGCATATGCGCTGACGCAGATAAAAAAAGCACGCGGCCTCAACAAAAAAATTATGAAGCCACAGGAACCCAAACGAAAAACCATTCTCGATTTCTGTCGCGTCATTAGCGGCCAGGCAGCCATCACCCTGCCGGCGTGGCTGGAAGCGAATGGCTTCCAGCAGGAGCATTGTGGGTTGGTGCGGGTAGATCACATGCGCGATGTTTACCTGGTTTTTCACAACACACAGGTTCAGGGCACGGTATTCAAAGGAATTCAGGTATCTGAAATCGCCAATGAAGTTTCGTTGTCGTCGGTGCCGCAAGGACTTTCGCCGCTTGGGGTTCTTCATTTTAATCGCGATGGCTATTCCATTTATTGCAAAGAATTTCGACAGTATTGGGAATGGGTGGCCGTTCGAAACGAGGAGCGTTTTGAAAACACCATGAACCATGGCAAAAACTATGACGCCAAAAACATGATGCATGTTTTCCGGCTGCTAAACATGGCCGAAGAAATTGCCCGTTTCAAAACCGTGAACGTTCATCGGCCCGAGCGCGACTTCCTGTTACGCATTCGTGCCGGGGAGTTTTTGTATGAAGACCTGTTGCAGCAAGCCGAAGAAAAAATAGCGACGGTGAACGCCCTGTTCGATGTTTCAGATCTTCCCGAAACCCCCAACGTCGAAACGATAGACGAATTGCTGGTGGAAATTCGTGAGAAATTCTACGCGAGCTAAGTGGACTCAACCCGTCAGGCTTTGCGAATCAACATTCCATTTCTATATTTAGAAATCACCATGTGTCAAGTGTCATAAAAGACCGTTTAGGTCAACCCAATCTCCAACCCATGTCAACTCCCAAACCACATCCCATTCAAAAAATCGCACCGTACCTGAGTCTGCTCGAAAAGATTTTTCTGGCGGGATTGGCCGTCGGGCTTGTGCTGATCTATTTGAAAATTGGCGCCCTCATCGTTGTTTCCATCTCACTCATCGCGTTGGCCATCGTCTATTATTTGTCAAGCTACAAACCCATTGAGATTCGTGGCTCGGAAGACGGGGCGTTGGAACTTTACCGACTTGCTGTCGAAGAGCATCGTTCCAAAAGTGCTTTGGTTCAGCACGGCCATTTCGTTGATCGGGCTTTTCATCATGTCGTTGCAACCCAGTCACAATAGCTATTTGAAAATGTTCTTCATCGGGGGCATCTCCATTCTGATCGGTGTGATTCTCATTCTTTATGCAGCGCTCAAGGGCACAAAACATTTGGGCGTTGTTGTTCCCGTATTGTGCCGCGCCATTCCGGTAGGCTTGTTGGATGCTTATTTTTTGTGTTGGAATTGAACGCGGATCAATCCATGCCAAGGTCGCTCGTGATGCTATGACGCATTTCGATTTCCGACACCGGTATGCCACACGATTCGCTAACGATGCCAAGTACAATGTTTTCAACTTCGGCTTTGCTGCCCAGCGTCCGTGGATCAAGAAGCTGCCGGTGATTTAACGCCATGATCCAGCTGATCAGTTCACGCAGCGAACCTTCTGTGACGGCTTTGATCGGGGGATCAAGTTTGATTCCGAAAAATTTACGTTGTCGTGGTCCGGTTGCATCTAAGTCTAATGATGTGAGTGACGGAAGTTTCAATTCCAGGCCTGCTTCCAGATTTTTCCAACACGATTTAACGTCACGATCCATCAACACCTCTTTTATCTTTGCCTCGCGATGTATCACGTCTGGCTCGATACCAAGTTGGCTTTGAAGCACCTCTGTGAGTCGATGGTATATCACCTCCCTTTTGTCGTCCGAGCCAGGACTCAGCGTAATTTTGGCGCAAACACAATCGGCAAAATCCTGCACAGTGTTAATCCCTGATGCCTCCCGATCGGGAATGGCAATGGAGAAATGCTTTTCCATGGTCATCAGCAATTCAACGGTATCAAGTCCCATCTGCGATTATCAGATTTTTATGCAAAGAAACATCTCAATAGTATTCATCCAAGAATCTCACCGATTCCAATCCACATTCACAATGCCGTTGCGTATGGCGTACATCACCAACCCAACGCGACTCTTCACGCTCAGTTTTTCGAACAGGGCGTTGCGATAGCCGTCGATGGTTTTTGGACTGAGAAACATTTTGGCGGCGATTTCATTGTAGGTCATTTCGCTGCAGGCCAACTGGATGAATTCTTTTTCGCGATCGTTCATGGTGTCGGGCTGAAGATTTTTTGCTTTGGCAGCGTCGTCGTTTTGCAGCGAGTGCACCAGCTTTCCGGTGATGAAGTCAGTGTAATAAAATCCTTTGTTGGCCACGGCCAGCAGTGCGTCGCCCAGGTCTTTGGGCTCAACGTCTTTGCAGAGATAACCTTTCACGCCCAGCTTGAGCATGCGCACGATGGTTTCTTCCTGCTCGATCATGCTCACCACCAAAACTTTCACGTCGGCAAAATGCGTGCGCAGCCATTGCACGCTGGCAAAGCCATCCATGCCGGGCATGTTCACGTCCATGAGAATGATGTCGGGCGGATTGTTCTTGTCTATTTTTGCTTGAAGGTCAAGACCGTTGTCGGCCTCAAACAGGATGGTGTAGTCCTTGTTCACCATTTCGATGAGGCTGATGAGTCCTTTGCGAAATAGTTTGTGATCGTCTACAAGCCCAAGTTTCGTGGGTGCGGGGGAAGGCATAAATTTTTATAGCGGCAATTCAATGGCAATGCTGGTACCGTTTGCAGGGGCGCTTTGAATGTTCAGTGTGGCCTGGATGAGCCGTGCTCTGTGTTGCAGGTTCATCAATCCCGAACCTCCGCTCTTCGTTTTCTCTTCCGGATCAAAGCCAACGCCGTCGTCGGTAAATACTAATGTAAACAAATTTCCCGTAGTGCAAAGCGAAACGGCAACGTGTTTTCCGCTGCTGTGTTTGATGGTGTTGTTCAAAATCTCCTGCGCCATGCGATACAAAAAAATGGTGGTGTTGGCGTCAAGGTCGGGAAGCGGGCCTTCCTGTTTCAATGACGCTTGCCACTGGCCCGTCTTGTTGAGTCGTTCCACTTCGTTTTCCAATCCACGCAGCAGGCCAACCTGCACTGCCCAGTCGCTGTTGAGGTGCACCGAAAGCGATTTCAAATCGGTGATGAGCTGGCGCACAAGTTCTTTGGTGTCTTCAATTTTTTGCAGCGCCTTTTGCTCGTCGTGCAGTTGAAGGGTGTTCAGGTTGATTTTGATGAGGCTGGCCACCTGGCCCAGGTTGTCGTGAAGCTCGTGCGAGATGTGCTGAAGGGTTTGTTCTTTTATTTCGAGCTGCGATTGCAACAGCATTTGCGCGGTGGTGTTTTTGATGTCTTCCTTCTCGCGGAGGTAGCGGAAATGCCGCTTCTGGTTGACTAATAAAAACGATACGATGAATGCCCCGAAGAGGAGCGTGACAATGATGCCGGTCAATATGAAAAGCTCGATGTCGGCCACAGTGTTGCTTTAGGTTGAAGCAGGAGGATTTCGTTTCAGAATGCCAATCAAAAATAAAATGCACATCAGGTATTTAAACACAAATCCCAATTTATAATACCGCCGTGCAACGTCTTCACCAACGTTCATCAACAAATTTAAAAAACCTTCGATGAATAGCGACCCGGTGAAGTAAAGAAGTATGCCCAGCGTGACCCAGAAGTATGGATTCCCTTCGGCACGGCGTTCGATTTGATATACATTAATAAAGCGCAGATATAACAGACCATAGAAAATCAGAACCACACTTTCGGCCAGCACCACATAGCTGTTGTTTACCTGTATGGTTTGAATGAATATGCTGCACACAAACGAGAACACCAGAAACAACGGCATACCTGCAAAAATAAAGCGGTTAATGCGCGGCGACATCGACAGGTTGATGAAATACAAAGAGTACAACGTAAACTCCAGTGGGTTGTAGATGTGATAGAGAAACAGGTTGTTCGGTAAATGCATGAACAACATAGCCTCGCCCAGCTCGAGGGCAATGGCAAAGGCAAGAATTGCAAAAAGAATTTTAAATGGTATCACGAGCCCGTGGCGATACCATTTAAAAATCAGTATGCAAAGGTTAAAGCCCAGTAGGATGACATAAACCGTGTTTACGAGCGTCATAGGGAAACGTTAGGGCAACAACAGGGCTCCAAGCTGGCATCCGGGAGGACGACGGCATTGAACGGTGATGATGTTGCTGATTTCTTCGGCTTGCGTTCCGAGCTTGTCGCGATAATACAACACATTGCCATCTTCATCTCTGAATGCATTGCAAGGTACAAAGATGAGTTCATAGTCGTCGAGCAGTGGGTCGGGTGTTTTCTTCGCCATATAGATTCGAACGCCCGCCAGGTCCATGCCGTTGTTCGACACAAACGAGATCAGGTGATTGATCTTGATGGGAATGGTGTTGAAGAAAACTTCTTCTTTCACGTTGAAATCTTCCTGCATCACTTTGCGATAGTTTTCAACCTGCTCCTTCAGAGGGTTTGTCTGCATGGGCGTTTGGTTGTTGCTGGTTTCGGTGCTCAGGTTGCAGCCCGCAGTCAACGCTTCGGCCGGGGTGTCGCTGTTAAGTTTGTAAAGCATAGAGGTTAAGGGTTTTTGTTGATCGATAGGATAAAGCTATGCGTAATTTTTCTTGGGTGTATCGTCGGAAATGAAATCCCGTGTTTTTCTATTTTGACATACAGGAAAAATCCTGTGCAATCTGCTGCTTTTTCCTCTTGCTGTAGTGCTGCACAACGGTACCTTTACATCACGCTCGCAATACCAAAATGCCTCCCTGTTAATGGGGGGAAAGGTTATGCGTTCAAACGTTTTTTTGCTTAACACACTTCGGCGAAAAAGGCTGACACGCAAAAACAAGATCACTGGTTTCTGCGATTGCCGCGCGGCAAAGACAAATTTGTGGTGGCGCCCGATAGGAAAAAAGTACGTGCTTTTCTACATTCAGTCAGATGGTTTTTGCGCACGTGCGTAAACACCAGAAGACACGGCGGCACAGGTTGGGACATATCGCTTCGAAAATAAAACTAATTGAAAAAACACCTCTTTTAAACACCTACTACTATGACCGGATCAGTTGCATTGGACGTTGTAATCGGGCTTGTCTTTGTTTACTTGCTCTACAGTTTGCTGGCCACCATTCTCCAGGAAATTCTGGCCACCAACATCATTCGGCTTCGCGCCAAAGTTCTGGAAAAGGCCATCAAAAGAATGCTCGACGACACGGGCTCTGTGAGGCAAACCAAAGAGTTGCTGAGCACGGCGTTCTATCAAACCCCACTCATTAAATACCTGGGGCCCACAAACGGAAAGACCCCTGCCTACATTGCCGCACGCAATTTCAGCAAGGCATTGCTCGACATCCTGAAAGGCCCCGGCACAAAACCGGGCGAAGATTTCAGAGGGCGCATCGATGCCTCACTCAACAGCGGCATCACCGTTTCCCAAGACTCAAAAATTACAGGAGGTGAAACACTCACCTTTCTGCAATCGCTGTGGGCCGATGCCCAGGGCGACATCGACAAATTCAGAGCAGCATTGGAGCAATGGTTCGACGACACCATGGAGCGCGCCACAGGCTGGTATAAAAAACGAACACAAATCATCTTGTTCTTCGTGGGACTGTTCATTGCCGGTGTGTTTAATGTTGACACGGTCAAGATTGTTGACAAACTGTCGAACGACCCCGAGCTGCGACAACAGATCATTCAGCAGGCCGACGGTTATTTGAAAGCACACTCGAATTTGAAGGAAGAGCTTGCCGAAAGACAACAGCGAGCTGCCGGCAACGACACCACGAAAGCAACACAGTCGCTTGACAGTTTGATTATCCGGACCGACAAGCTGGTGAAAGAGGCCACCGACCTGGTGAACACCGATTTGAAAAATGCGAACGAAGTGCTGGCCTTGGGATGGGAAGACCATAGCTTCGATGCATGGTCGCTTCCCGGATGGATCATTACCGCCCTCGCCATTTCACTGGGCGCGCCGTTTTGGTTTGACTTGCTGAACAAGCTCATGAAACTTCGCGGTGCCGTGCCACCGGCTACCGACCCGAAGCAAAGCGGCGGCGGCACAAAGACCATCATTATTCCCAAGGGCTGAATGAAAGTCACCGTTAAACATCATCTGAATGTGCGTGTGGGCAAACCCAGCGTCAACGCACCCACATTCGAATTTCTCGACCCCGGCAACATCGTTGAGGTGGATGGGAAATTGTATGCAGGCGACCGGTTTGAAGGGATCGATACCTGGTTGAAGGATGCGGCGGAGAATTATTATTGGAGTGGGGCTTTCCAGGAGAACATGTCGGGCCTGTTGCTCGAAGTGGTTAGACCGGCGGCACTGAAATTCGACTACAACCAACTGCTGCAACTACCTGATCAATTCAAAAACACAAAGGGCGAAGGATCGGTCGTGGCCATTGTCGACACCGGATGTTTTAACCACGCAGCTTTGGGCGACGCCGTGCTTGCCAGCTTCGATGTTTTCACAAAAAAGGAAGACGATCAAAACGACGAATCGGACGATGGCCATGGAACATTTCTGGCGGGCATCATTGCCGCACGCGAAAATCCTTCCAACGAAATCGTGGGCGTTGCTCCCAAGGCCAAGCTCATCGTGGTGAAAGCTGTGAAGAATGGTGTGCTCGACAAAAACATTCTCGCAGGACTGAAATGGCTCAGCACATTTCGAGTGAAACCTGACGTGATCAACCTGAGCGTTAGTTTCACATTGACCGACGGACTGAAACAGGAATTTCAAGACACGTTGAGAACATTAAGCAACCAAGGCATTATTTTGGTGGCCGCAGGTCAAAACGAATCGGCTGTCTATTCAGACAGCATTTTCTATCCGGCCAAAGATGCTTTGGTGCTGGGCGTCGGAAGCATGTCAAAGACTTCTATTCAAGACACGCCTGTTCATCCGCAAATCGACTTCGTGGTGCCGAATATAAATTTCCTGGCGCCACAAAATTTTGGAACGGGCTATCACAACCTGCGCGGTTCAAGCATGTCGGCAGCGTTTGTTTCGGGAAGCCTGGCCTTGATACGCGCCTGGCAGAAGGCCAATCAAAATCCAGATCGTGCCGACTCCATTCTCACGACCAACGCGCCTGCGTTGACACAAAATACATTTGACGGTTCCTTAAAAATATTCAGAAAATGAAAAAAATAGCTACCCTCTCCATTCTCTTGCTGCTCACCGCGACAAGCGCGCTACATGCGCAGACACCGTACCTCGATGCGAAATTTATATCCAAGTATCTCGATGGCAAAAATTTAGACTTTACGAAACACCCTACAACGCGCGAGAAAACAATGGACGACGAAATAACCCGGGCAAGAGCCAAAGTACCTGTTGACACCGCCGCATTAGCAACACTAATAAAGTCAAGACAAGCCATCCGATCGGCGAAGCGCGATAGTGTGCTTTCTATTCTGGTCAAATACAAAATCGTGAGCGCAAGCGATGTTGGGAACGAGGAGGCGTTAAATGCCGCTCTACATAAAAATCCATTCCTGGAAGAAATCATTTTTCCGGGCTCAACCCAAGCCTTCTTTGGTCCGGGCGCACCAAATCTAGGCGCCCTTGTCAAGTCTGGAATTTCATCCTTGGGTGGTCTCGACGTCACCAACATCGCCGAAGGCATTTCTCAATTCATGATCAGCCGTGCGAAAGAAGAACTGACGATCGCTTTTTTTAACCGTTTCAAAAAATGCGTAGAAGCCAACCCCGAAATCCAGGTCATGTTTCCAAAGACGACCATTGCACTCGAAAATTTGCTCGACTACCATTACCCCGAAATGTTGCCCTCTTTGCAGGAGGCCTTTATTGCCGACCTCGATTTGCTTCCAATTCACCTCGACGATGTGCTGGAGCTTCCGAAGTATAAAGAATTGCTTAAGAATTTTCCGGAAGTGAGAATCGTCATTCACACGCTCCGTATTGTGAGCGATCTTGAGTCAAAAGAAAATCACCCGCTCACCATCATTCACGAACTGGGAAATCTTTCCGAGTGGGACGATCCCAACGCTTCGGTCTTGCTCGAAAACATGGGCAACGGCATTCGCTTGGGAGATACTTTTTCACTGAGCCTCACACGCGATTCTTCCGAATGGGACACGAAGAAATCGCCATGGATCACGTCAAAAGAACTCAAAGCTCTGGTTCAGGACAAAACTACTTTCAAGATCTATCTCGCTCTCGTTTACCAAGAAGTGAATCATGTGACAATGATTTTCCCAAATGCCACATCCGACTCGATCCGCTTCGTGGTGGCGCCCGACACCATTGCTTTTGGAAAGTTGATGGCCGCCAACAAAGACAACTTGATTCTATTCCAATCAAAATTATCTGAATTCATCCAGTTGGCAGAAAAAGTAAAAGTAACGCTCGAAGAAGTCAACACCAACAAAAACACCACGCCGCAAGACTTTCACAACTACATCAGTCAAGGCATTGATGTGATCGAATATTGTTTTGACATCGCCAAATTATTCAACGACGATTTTGTAACGTCCGACTATGTGAAAATAGCCCGAAGCGGAAACGATCTGTATTTAAATGTTGCAGAAAAGAAGTATAGCGCGGCCATCACCAATGCTGTCGACATATTCAACCAGATTCAAACCATCGTCAGTGAGAATCGAAACCTGGCCAGAATAGACGCTGCTCATCGCGCGGAGGTTAACACATTGTTGCGCGCTGTAAATAGCGGACGAATATCGGATGAAAAAATAAAAAAACGTCTCCAAAAAGCTCAACAAGATCAATCAACTTCATCGGAAGATCTTAATCTATTGACAGCCTCATTGGCTCCAGCCGACATGTCGGCGACAAACAAACAAATTGTGAATACACCTCCTGCTAAAGAGGGGCTTGCAAAGCTAACAAAGGTGATCCCAGAAATATCCAAATATGGTCGCTTCATCGCCAATGTTGCTTCCGCAGAAACACCGGCCGAAGTGGAACAAATCATCGAAGCCGCCGTGCTTCCCGTGGGCAGCTCGTCCATCAAAAAGAATTCGGAATGGAACTTGGCCGTGCAATCCTATCTCGGTGCCTACTACCTCACCAGCAACCGAACCACCGATGTGGAAAGAGCGTGGAGCGACAAGTTTGGCGTCATTGCTCCCATTGGCATTGGCATGAGCTATGGCCTTCGCAAAGGAGGATCGTTCACACTCTTTGCATCGTTGCTCGACCTTGGTGCCATTGTTGACTACAAATTGAAATACGACTCCGTTCCCAAAACGCCATCGTCAGCCGCCGATGTGAAAACCAGCAAGAGCTATGAGGTCAAACTTGGTCAGATATTTTCGCCCGGTGGTTATCTCATCTACGGACTGCCGTGGAACCTGCCGCTCTCTCTTGGCTTTGGTGCACAATACGGTCCGGGTCTGAGTTCGATCGACGAAAGCGGCAACACGGTTGTTGACAATCCCTATTGGCGATGGAATGCTTTTCTCGCAGTCGACATTCCTTTGTTCAATATCTATAACAAAGAAAGACGTTTTGAGAAAAGAAGAAAGTGATGCTGACTTCAACGTGATGCATCCACACATTCAGGGATGAAAAAAAATGACCGACGTATTTAATGACTTTGTAACCGGGTTCCATTGTAAAAGTCCCTCTCCTTTTCTACATTGAACCCAGAGCCCATCTGTTCCCTTCGCGTTTCGCGTGGTTGGACGATGGGCTTTCCCTTTCACCTGAACAGCGCTGCTTTCAAGTGACCAGATCGCTCCGACGAACGGCGATCGCTGTGATGCTCCCCACCATTTGCCGGGAGAGCATAATCAAAAAAGTCTGACCCGTTTCGTTTTCTTGTTTCCAAAAAATTGAAGACCTCGTCCGGCGCGCCGCTGGTCATGGTGTGCAGGTTGATGGGAAGTCTGATCGCGTCGCAACCCAGCGATTTGATGCGTTCGAAATCCTTTCGCGTGAACCGTGTAAACTGAATCTGTCGTGGTCCCAATGCCTGGAACCACGAGGTGAGGTTCACGCCTTTCGAAAACGGAACCTGCGCCAAAGCTCCATCCAACGTCAGCATAAGCGCCAAAGCGGCGAAAACATATTTCAATCCATTCTTAAAAAAAAGCCGCGCGTTCATCGTTCCTGGTTTATGCATGCAATGAAGTTATGCATTAAAACTTTATCCCAAAACAAAAGAGCCCACCACCAGCGCAAACGCCAATGGATGGGCTCCGGGCTTAACCAACAACGGTTATTCGCCGACAACGCTAACAGCTCACCACAACGGTCTATCACCAACAACGACAACGCTGGCACACAACTGTTTCAAATCACCACAACACATTCCAGCCTACTGCTGCGGATAACGCACAACGGAAACAGGCTAACGGCATTTTCTGACCCACAACGTGTTCTCTTAAATCTTATGCTTCATCTGCGACACCAGTTGTTGAAAGCGACTGTCTTCGCGAATGCCCGCATTCCACGCCAACCCCATCTCAATGAGGTCGAGCGTTTCGGTAATCGTGGCGCCTTCCTTTTCTTTCTCCTTGGCCAGAATGTAGGCCGTGTCGGATATGGCCAGCGAGTTTTCCACATCGTGGCTCACAATGACGAGCGTATTCAACTCATGCAACGTGGCCACCTGTGTCAGCAACTCCATCACCCGGTCTATCATGAGCGCATCCAGCCCCGAGAATGGTTCGTCCAGCAAAATGAAACGGTTGCCCGTCAACACCTGTTGAATGATGCTCACCCGCTGGCGCTGCCCGCCCGACAGCTGCAACGGATATTTTTTCAGATGCTCTTCCAACGCAAAACGCTGTGCATAATCGGCAATGAGCGCATCCTTGTCTTTGTCGTTGAGCGCAAGACTGTCGTGCTTCATGGCCAGCCGAAGGTTGTCGTGCACAGACCGGTGATTGAAGAGGATGTAGTTCTGTGACACAATGCCCACCTCTCCGGCCTCAACAGGGTGTTGGTCCACGCCCACCATCACCGTTCCGCTATTGGGTTTCACCAGCCCCGCCAGGATTTTAAAAAGCTGTGTCTTGCCAATGCCACTTCTCCCGATGAGCGACACCACCTGACCCTGGTTCATGCCGGGCCGCACAATGTTTTG
Organism: Chryseolinea lacunae; assembly: GCF_016735595.1. Taxonomy (GTDB): domain Bacteria; phylum Bacteroidota; class Bacteroidia; order Cytophagales; family Cyclobacteriaceae; genus Chryseolinea; species Chryseolinea lacunae. Next base: position 678,107 of record NZ_JAERRB010000003.1, on the reverse strand, counting down.
AATGCGGAAGTTGATGTCGCGAAGAATCACTTTGTCGTAGGTGAGGTTCACCTCCTTCACATCGATGAGCACTTCGTTCTTTGTATAGTTCATGCGCGTGTCTGCAGTTTAGTGTAAGGAAAAAGCCAATGCCGCAAGTGCTTCAACACGCTGTCGAAAAACACACCCAGCGCGAAGATGATGACGAGGATGGCGAACACCGTGCCCAGGTCGATGTACTTGTTCGACTTGATGAGCATCGTTCCCAAACCACCTTCCGACATGCTGAGCCCTTCCACCATGGTGATCATCATCCAGGCAATGGCAAAGTTTTGTCGCATCACTTCAAACACCTGATCAAGCCTTCCCACAATCACGACTTCCCACAGCGTTTGCCAGTTGTTCATGCGCAACGTTTTGCACAGCTCGTATTCCTGCACATTGATGGCGTCGATGATGGACAACAACGACGTGACGAAGAACGGCACGATGCCAAAGATGAGCAGGCTGAGCTTCAGCTGATGTCCATCCTGCGTGAGCAGGGTGAACAAAAAGATCAAGCCTGTGAGCGTGAGGTAACGACACTTCACGATGAACCGCGCCACGGGCGCAAACACCGGGATCAGCGAGAGGTAGCTCACCAGCAGTGCCACCACAATGGAAATGCCCATGCCGGTGAAGGTGAGTGCCAGGCTGCTGAACAGGTTGTCGGCAAAAAAAGCCGAGGTCACAATTTTCCACGCTGCCATCAAGATCTTCGATGGCGTCGGTATCAAGCCATGCTGCCCGAACAGCTCCCAGGCCACCAGGGCCGCCGTGGCCTCCATAACGACCAGCGTTATGGAGGTGCGGCCTTTGATCTGGGTCAACGGACTGAAAATTTTACGAATCGTATCCATTGACGTTGTTGTTTTTAAATTATTCACCCAGGGCAATCTGAACACGTCTGTTCTTTGCGCGACCCGCAGCCGTGGCGTTGTCGGCCGCAGGTTTGGTTGAACCAAAACCTTTCGACTCGATACGCGCAGCGGCCAGACCTTTGCTCAGCAGGTAGCTCTTCACCGAGTTGGCACGGTCTTCAGAGAGTTTCTGGTTCGACTCCATGCCGCCCACGTTGTCGGTGTGACCATACACACCTACTTTTAAACCTTCGGCTACCACCGAGCTCTGCAGAATTTCGTCGAGCAGCTTATACGACTCCGGCTTGATGACGGCACTCCCCGTTTCGAACTGGATCTGATACGATTTCGACGACACCTCGCTGGTGATCTCGTTCGAATACGAAACCTGCAACGCCTTGCCTTCCATCAGCTCGCTGTGGTTCGCGATCACCGACATCAGAAACGACTTGTCGATCACCTGACTGTATTGAGGATACGTTGCCATATACTCAGGATACATCTTCGACAAAATGTCGCCGAAGGTGGTGTACACAATCTTGTAGCGATCGATGCCGTCTTTGCCAAGACCAAACATGTTGGCAGCATCCTGCAGGTTGAAGGCCATCGAGCCACCCAGTGTCACGTTGATGCCCTGCATGTCTTTTTCCGTCACACCGTTGTAGTATTTCAACCAATAGTCGGCGCTCTGTTCGTTATAGACCTGCGCCGAAACTTTTGCAGCAAACGCCTTTGCTTCGTTGAATGATCTCACCTGGTCGCCCGCCTGGCTCAGGGCCATAATCAGATTTTCCATGTCAGTGCGGTGGTCGTAGGCGAACTTCTTAATGGTGATCGTGATGTTCGGCATCTGCGACGCATACTGTTTTGTGTTGGCGATGGTCACCAGTCCACCTTTTTGTTGCGCGATGTTCACGTCGCAGGGTGTCCAGGTTGCCACGGCGTCAACGCCCACGGTAATCTCCTCGCTAAGCTTCTGACCGTTCTTCACAATCTTTCTCTTCTCTTTATAACCGGCGATGTATTTGTTACCGGCATCCAGAAAGTCGTTGGCCGCAATCAAATTGATGGCTTCGTTGTCGTAGGTAGTTTCATCAGGGTTCACGCGCAGGTTGTTGTCGCCCGCCCATTTCAACAAGATGTTCATGTCGCCGTCGCGCAGCACACAGGCCACGGTTTTACCCAAAGCAGACGAAGGATTTTTCTTCCAGTCTGCAGGACCCATCAACTGGTCCTCACCATACGACTTACCCATGGCATAGAAAGCAATCGGTTGATACTCGGGACCAAGAGGCTCAAGCTCTTTCGACAATGAAGCAAAGAACGCGGGCATACCATCGCCCATGAAGGACGCAAACACACCGGGGGTCGAAGGATTATTCTTATAGTCCTGTGCAAACTTCACCACGTCGGCCAGCGACTTGAAGCAGTCGTCCTGTCGCGAGATCTCCACTTGCAGCTTCGATTTGTCGAGCAGCGACCCCTGTGTGGTGCGTGCCCCACCGTTGGCATACATGAGCGGGAACTGCGAGTTCCACGCCATGATCTTCCACACGATTTTTGTTCCACCGTTCACCGATTCTTTTGGCGAAGGCAAGGGTAACATCACAGCCTGTCCGGCCAGCGAAGCTTCGGGCGCGTCGGGCAACGACACGCGGCCAATCTCGTGCGACTGTTTTGCTTCCTGCGGGCGCTTGTCCCACCACCACACCTTGGCGGCGAAGATGCCCGCGAGCACAATCACAATCATGAATACTTTTCCGGATGTTTTAACTTTTACTGACATACTTGTTTTGGTTTATGTTGCTTGGTTTAAATGATATTGTTATTTCAAAAGATCTCCATAGCCACCGCTGTTGTTGTCGGGCGCGTGGTGTTGTGATGATCGTTGCAGTTTGAATTCACTGTCCGGGTTAAACTGGTCCAGCATCTTCAAGCCTTCTTTTTCATAGGTGGCGTTGTCGAGGTCTATCGATTTCATAAAGTCAGACGAGTAGCTGATGGCCTTTTTCATGTTGGCCAGTTTGCTCGCAATGTCTTCCTTCAAAAATTCCATCGACTGCTCTACCATCAATTTCTTCTCGGGGTCGCCCTTAAAGATTTTGAGTGCCGAGGTCAACGCCCGGTTGCCCGACGTCACCGACTTATACAGATCCTTCTTCAGCTCCAGCTCATTTCTGGCGTCCTCAATCAGGTAAGCACTGTTCTTGTGCACCTTGGTGAGGTAGTCGCCAATGCGCGACAGGTTTTCATGAATCGGCGTCAGTTGTTTGATGTATTCATTCAACCGTCCGATCTGCCGCGTGGCATTGCCCAACTCGGGCATCATGTTTCGTTCGCGCGCCACCTGTGCTTTGGTCATGAGTTTGCTGATCTCCGATTCTTTCTCGCTGATCTTGGCGTGGATTTTCTCCTTCTGCGCGTCCACATCAGTGGCTTGCTTGTAGAGCTTCTCGCGTTCGTCCTGCATGTCGTTGATGTAGTCTTCGGCAATGATGAACGGGTCGAGTTCGATCACCACACCCACCAGCTTCTTCATGAGAATTTCATAGAAGTAGAAAAGACTCAGCCGAAACTTTCGGTGTGTGATGCAGTAGAGAAAAACTCCAAGACACGCCAGGGCGATGCCGAAGTTCAGCGTGTTCCACACGATGCGGGTCAGAATCGGCAGCACATAGTAGCCCACGGCGGCGAAGATGCCGAGGGCGGCCAGCGTTCCGAATTTTCCACCCGGTCGCTTCCAGTAGGACTTTAGCTGTTGTGCGTCTGCAGGAAAAATTTGTGTCTCCATAGTTTATAGGTTTGTTTGAATTTTGGTTATGTCGTCTACAATCTTTCGTGTCATGGCCTCGCACGCTACGCGATAGCCCTGTTTGTTCTTGCTCAGCTTTTCTTCCTCCACGGCAATTGTTCCCTTCAGCTTTGCCATGGCTTGCTGTGCTTCCGTGATTTCCTTTGTCAGCTTCTGAATGGCTTCGGCGTGGCGTGCAATGGTTTCTTCCTGCTGCTTCACCTCCATCACTTTCTGACCGATGTCTCTGTCGAGTTTGTCTTGCGCGCTTTTTTCAAACTGCGCCTGATCCTGATCGATAAGCTGCCGATACACATTTGCCGTCTCGACAAGTTTTTCTTTTGTCAAGCCTTGAATGGCCAGTGCTGCATACGTTGCTGAGATCCTCGCGTTCTCATCCTTGATGTGAACCTCGAGTGTCTCCATCATTTTCATGAACTCGTAGTAGTCGGGACCCGGCAGGTTTTGCTGATCGAACAACTTCTCGAAGTGCTTTTCAAATTTGTCGAGCTCTTCATCGTTCAACACAGCCCTTGCCGGTGGACGCGGGTCCATGGGCGCATTCGCTGCCGGTGACACATGCCGTTGGGGGTCTTCGTCGAACTCGACAAAGAGGCCCATAGCTTTCTTAAAAAGATTAGCCATGCTTTTTTTTGGTTAAGTGAAATAGAAAAAAGAAAAACTTCGGATCGCGTTGATCAGGGCAGTATCCGACCGGTATGGCAGCCGTTGGGCCATACGTTTTCTGGTGTCGGAAACTATTGGTCAAAAGGAGTCATGCACAAGCCTTTTCGCCTGAAGGATATTGTTTGCAATAAACCTTTTCGAAGAGATGTGCCTTGTGCAGGCTTAAGAGTTGGCAGGCGGTGCGCTTGTCATTTTCTTGGTGTGATGGAAATTGAAAGAATAAACGCTGCGCGTAGGAAATGGATGCAGTGTTTCAATCAAATAAATATTTCACACAACACTTGTAGAATGATTGCTAAATACATGAATAACATTTTCGCAAACGCCGCAAGCAACGCAAACGGTAGACGCCTTCAATTTGTGGCATTTATGAATTGTATTGACAACGGTTGCCCTTGTGCCGCAATGATTCGCAATGTGTAATAAGGTTGCAATACGCGCGCAACGTCATTGCAAGTAGGTGTGTTGTTGGTGGTGGTTTGCAAAGCATTCATACTCATTTTGGTTTATGCGTTGCTGCGCGAATGAATGGCGATGCAACCTTATCGCTTCTTGTCTCTGCATAAATCACTCATATATATTATGCAAACATAGATGACAAACGCATCGATTTTTTTATTTTCGTGTACGCTAAAAAAATTATGAAACCCTCTTTTACCATCATTCCCTACGAAGACCAGCATCAACCCGACTTCAAAGCGTTGAATCTGGAGTGGCTCGATCTGCACAACCTCACCGAACAACGCGACCTTGATGTGTTGAACGATCCACGGAAACACATCCTCGACGAAGGCGGCTTCATTTTTCTGGCTGTAGACAACGGAAAAGTTATTGGTTCGTCTGCCATCATGAAAGAACACAAAGGTGTGTATGAGCTGGCCAAGATGGCCGTGGCGGTAGACTATCGCGGACAAGGCCTGAGCAAACCGCTCATCGAAATCTGCATTCAGAAAGCGCGCGAACTTGGTGCGGAAAAGATCGAGCTGTTCAGCAGCACCAAGCTGCAAACGGCGCTGAAGCTTTATGAACGCTATGGCTTTCAGCATGTGCCCCTGCAAGACTCACCCTTCGAAACGGCCGATGTGAAAATGGTGCTGAAGCTTGAATAATGAGGTGGCCGTTCCCCAGCATTGCCGCCATGGGGTGAGAAGGTGGCAGGTTCATTGCATACCTGGCATCATACCCCAAGCGCATGCTGTTGAAAAGCCGAAAGATTTTCGAGCTTCTGAAGAAGTCCTATCACCTGTTGAGTAACGCCAATCCGTTGTTGTTATCGGCAGCGACGGCGTTTTTCGCCACCTTTGCCTTGTCGCCCATTCTCATCATCCTAAGTCACCTGCTCAGTCTGCTCCTCGACGAAAAGGTGATTCTTCCTAAGCTGTTCGACAAAATAAACATAGTGTTTGGGGAAAAATCTACACACGGCATCCGCCGAATTGTGGAAAATTTCTTGTCGCTGGAAACAAATGTCTGGATCACGGTTGCCCTCAGCATCTTTTTCTACTTCATTGCTACTACCTTGCTCAGCGCCATTCGCCAATCCATTCACCAGCTGTGGTCCATCCAGAAAAAGCCTGCTCAAAAGTTTCCCTATCACCTCAAGGAACGCCTCATCGAAATTGTCATGATCCTGCTGATTGGCGTGTTGTTTCTTTTCACCTTGCTGATCGACAAGGGCATGGATGCTTTCCAGCTCTCGTTGTCGGGCGTCAACCACAAGGTTTCCACGGTTCTTTATGAAGGTGTTAACGTCATCTTTTCCATTGCGCTCATCTCGACCTGGCTCACGTTTGTGTATCGCTTCATGCCTGAGGCCAAGGTGCAGTGGAAAGTTGCCTTTGCCGGTGGGCTATTTACGGGCACGTTGTTTCTATTGGGTCGCATTGTGCTCACGCATTTGCTGGCCAACGGCAAACTAGGACAGCTCTTTGGGCCATCGAGCGGTATCGCCATGGTGTTGCTGCTCATTTTCTATTGCTCGTTCATCCTTTACTTTGGCGCATCCTTCACGTTTGAATATTCCAAAGCCATCGGGCATGTTATTCGCCCCGGAAAACTGGGCGACAAATACGAACAACAGGTGGTCACAAAAGGAATGGGACGACCGCCAGTGAAATCTGTGAAAGTTTAATCCCCACTAATCGTCATGTATACCACTACCCTCCGGCCGTTTACGGTCTTCCGTATGTCAGCGAAATCATTCAGTTTTTTTTTCACGTTGCTTTTGGTTGGCCACTTCGCCATGGGCCAGGTAGACACGCTTGAGAATTCTGTTGAGCATCAAAAGTTTCTGACGATGGTGAACGCCAACCGCGAGCAGAGTTATATCACGTTTGGCAGCGGCCTGGGAAATCTGGAGCCGCTCATCTTCGAATCGCGATTGTCGCCGAGCTATTTTTTCACGGGACAAAAACGTTCGTGGGCACTTGTACTCAATCCGCAGGTGCAGATCCGCATGCTCGACCGGAAGTCAATGCCCATCCGAAATCCAAGCTATAAGGTATATGTCACGTACTATCACGATATCAAATTCTGGCAAACATCGTTCTTGAAGAAGCTGTTCTACCGAAACGCGCTCTGGTATGCATCCGTTGCGCATCATTCCAACGGACAAGACGGATCGTTCTATAGTCCCGACACCACACGCAACGTGAATCTTGAAAACGGAAACTTTGCCACCAACTTCCTGGAAATTGGTGTGTCGTCCTACCACCTCGAAAAACTGGGCAAGAACAATTTTTCCATACGCGAAATAAAAGCGTGGCTGGAGTGGCATCCGCCGGGTTGGTCGATCAACGAAATGAACGATAACTATGGTTACTATCGTCTCTATGCCAAAGCGGGTTTCATCGGTCCTATGCGAAAACGAAAAGACGATGCCGTGAACCGGTGGCTTCAGCAATCCAGTCTTGAGTTGAAAGCGGGCTGGATCATGGGCCAGATGAATGGTGCCAGCCCCTTGGACATGTCGCATCGCCTTGTGATTGACATCACTTATAAATATTATCCCAAGTGGTTTGATGAAGTTGCATTCTTTATGCGGTTCTATCGCGGTCAGGATTACTATAACATCTATTATCTCAACGGCGAACTCACCCAGCTCAGCGCCGGCATCACATCCAACATCATGAATTTTAAAAAGGCTGTGAAGTACTTGAAATAGTTGCTATCGGCTCGACACCTCTTGAACTGCCGACTGTGTCACCCATTCCGCCTGGTGTGGATTTTTGACACAGCACAGCATGTTAATTTACCGTTATTTTAGCGTGAAGCGCACATTTCGGATTGGTAAAAATTTTGTGGAAAAATAAGCATCCCCTTGGCCTATGCGCGTCCCATGTATCGCGCTGAAAAACTTTTGTAAAAACACTAAACAAAAAAATCATGCCTTGGACAACATCGAACTATCCCGACTCCATGAAAAATCTTCCGGAGCGGGTTCGCGACAAAGCGATAGACATTGCCAACGCCCTGCTCGAAGAACGAGATATGGAGGAAGGCATCGCCATTGCCACCGGCATCAGTCGTGCCAAAGACTGGGCCGCAAATCACGATTTGAAAGTAGACAATCCCGACACATCTAACATCACCGACGTGAAACACCATGGCGAAGACCGCTATGTTGTTCCGCACGAAAAGGAATGGGCCATTAAGGTGGAAGGCGAAGAGAAAGTAGAAAAAATTTTTCGCACCAAAAAAGACGCCGTGCGCCAGGCCCGACGCGAAGCGCGAAGTGCAAATGCCTCGCTCACCATACAACAGAAGTCTGGAAGGGTTGAAAAACGTATTTCGTATAATCCGCGAAAGCGAGCAGCAAAAGCAACACACTAAAATACCCTAAACTGAAACGGCGCGACGATGGATGTTATCCAAATTCGTCGCGCCGTTTTTTTGCTTATTTCTTTCGGAATGAAAGGCCTTTGGCGTGCAGGGCCTCTGCTAATTTCTTCATACTGCCCGGCCCCATGCCGTGTAACGATAAAACTTCCGACGCACTTAGGCTGGACAACTGATGCACGGTCTTGACGCCTGCACTTTCCAACGCGCGCCTCGCCGGAGCGGCAAGGGTAGACAAGAAGCCTTCTTTAGGAGCTCGCTCCTGCTCACAGATTGGGCAGGTTGGGCAGTCTGTACTTTTATAATACCTATGTCCCTTCTGGCAAATACGCAGGTTTTTGTTCACAGAAGACATAATGCGCTACGTACATATTAGTTTGCTTCCGTGTGTTTTTTGAAGTTGTCTAAAATTGCATGCCAGCCACCGCGTTGCATTTCGATTGGGTTTGTGCCCTCGGCTTCAAAGGTTTCGGTCACTTTGGTTTCGGAGCCCTGCGCGGTGAATGTGATTTTCACTTTGCGTCCATCGGCAATATCATATTCAATCACCTTGTTGGGTTCCACGTGCGAATAAACGCCTTCGAAGTCAAAGCTCATGCTGCCGTCTTTGGCGGCCATGGTGGTTTTGAATTTGCCATTGGTGCGCGCGTCGTTCTCGGCAAAAGGTGCGTGCCACTCGTCGGAAGCAAAAGCCCATTGTTTGATATGTTGGGGTTCGTTCCAATACTTCCATACTTTTTCTACAGGGGCTTTCACAAGCGCTTCTACAGTGATCTGGGTTTTGGTTGCAGTTTCCATGATGGTATGTTTTTAGGGTTATGTTGCTGTTGACAATACAAACATAGAACAAGAATTTACGCCACGCGTTGGCAGAAAACGACTTTTTTCAGGGTCGATTGCGACACCGGTGTGACTTTAGCGTTGTTGCGGAATTAGTAGAAGAAATTCAGATCTATGCCGGCATTCAAAAAAATCGGTTTCCAGGAGTCTGTTGGTATTGTGGGTCTATCCCTGTTTGCCGTATTTCTTTTCTTCAGCCTCGGACCTTTTCCTGCAAAACTGCGCGTGTTGGAGGTTAACTATTGGGATCCGCGAGATGCCGACTACAGTCCATTTAAATATGTGAATAAAAAATTCGAGCATATCACACTCACCGGGAATAAGGACGAGGACGCAATTAAACTGAAGGACGCACAACTTGCCATCCAAGATCTAATGAATGACCCGGATTCTTCAAAAGGAATCGAATTCACATTTAAAGATGACGCAAAGTACGGTACCCTGGTTAGTCTATTCTCCATTTGTAAAAAACAGAATGTTCGTTCATACCTTAACTATCACGACAAGTTTTGGGTTTTCAATTTTAAACCAAATTTCAGCGAACCTCCATACCGTACCTCCGGTATCTGCGGCGGCACGCTTTCTCACATACTAATACCCGAACAGCCGCAAAAAAATACCTTCCTCAACAAAAATTCTCCTTGGCGGATTTTGTGTTTTGGTTGTCCTCGCTGTTGCCTTGCGACTGAAACATCAGAAATTATAACAAAGTATTAATGAAAAAGACTGTCGATTACGACAGTCTTTTTTCTTTTCTGATCACGTTCAATTTCTATCCCAGAAAGCAGGCGGTTCAATGCCCAACGAGCGGAGGTATACGTACCCTTGGCCACGGTGGTGAATTTCGTTGTCGATGAGATAGAACAGACTCGACGTGATGGTGCCCATGAACATGCCAAAGGCCGCTTCTTCTTCCTGGAAACGTTGTGGGCGCATTTGTGTCCAGAGTTGGTTGATCATGTCGGTAGATTTATCCCACAACTCCAGCAGTTCTTTTTTAGTGGTGGGAGGCGTGGGGGCTTTTTCACCAAACAGATCGTCCATGTTTGCCCACTTGCCTGTGACAGCGCCTTGCAGACCAGGCACGGCGAGGCGAATCATTTCCATGGTCAGCATCGCGTAGGTGCGCATACCGCCAATGGAGTAGGTGAACAGTTTGTCTTCGGGAAAAACTTCCAACACACGACGGCTTACGCGGCGATGTCCCTGCCAGTGTTCGAGCAAGGTTTCGGGGGTGAATACGACAGGTTGTTTTTTCAGGGTGGGGTTTTCTAAAGTTTCCGGTTTCATATATCGTGGGGTTATTTTCTATGTCTCAAAATAAAGGAGCAGTGGTGACAACCTTATGTCAGCATGGTTTGGGCATTAAAAATTATTCTGAAAAAATCCCAAACCATTCCCCTTTCATTTCGCGCGCGACCGTTCGGCGTTGTTCAATTACGAACAACGTTGTGGGGTGCAAACCGCGTTTTAGAACTCAAACAGGGCGTTTTTAATCCTGGCACAAATATTATTACTACGATTAGGAATTAATTATTCGCGATGAAAAAATATCAGCTGGGCGAATTTGAAGAAGTAGTGACGCTCACGGTAGGCGTTTTGTTTCCCGATGCTTATGGCGTGTCGGTGAAGTTGGAAATTGAAACGCGGTTGGCGCGCAAGGTGAGTGTTGGCGCGTTGCAGTCGGCATTGAAACGACTGGAAGAAAAGGGTTATCTCAAATCGTCGGAGGGAGAGGCTACGCAGGAGCGCGCGGGCCGCCCCAAACGTTTCTTCACCATCACGGCGTTGGGCAAGCGCGCGCTGGAACACACCAAAGAAACGCGCGATTCGCTGTGGGCTTCCATTCCAAAAATGGCGTTGCAAACAAAAATGATCGGCCTATGAACTCATCGCCTCAGCCGCCCCGTTTCATGCTTCGTTTCTTTCGCTGGTTTTGTCATCGCGATTTGGTTGCGCCCATCGAGGGCGATTTGCATGAGCTTTATCAACAGCGTGTTCAAGCCCGAGGTAAAGGACACGCCAATCGTCGGTTCATGATCGATGTGCTGTTGCTTTTCAGGCCGTCTATGATGCGGCCCTTTCAACCTTTCTATTTCATTAATCCTTATTCTATGTTCAGAAATTACTTCACCGTCAGCATACGGAACATTCTTAAATATAAAGTGTTCTCGTTCATCAACGTGTTTGGCCTGGCCGTGGCCATGTCGGTGTGCATGCTCATCATTCTGATGTTGGGCGACCGATCGCAATACGACGCCTTTCATGAAAAGAAAGACCGCATCTATCGCGTGTTGTCGAACTATAAAAATTCGCGGCAGTCATACGCCACCACAGCATTTCCGCTCGCCAGCACGTTCAAAGCCGAGTATCCGGTTGCCGAAGAAACGGTGAACCTCACACCGGGCTTTGGCGGCGACGCAGTCTATCAACAACGCACGGCCGACATGCGGGGCTATTTTGCCGACGGCGCTTTGTTTCGCGTGTTTGATTTCGAGTTGATTCAGGGCGATAAAAAAACGGCGCTCACACAACCCTATTCTGTCATCATCAGTCGTGCACTGGCGCAGCAATTATTTCAAAATGAAAATGCGCTGGGCAAAACCTTCGACTTCTCCGATCGCCAGTTGTCGTTTCCGCTAAGGCACGACGGCACCGGCAGCCCGGCGGTTGCGTGGGGAACATTCACCGTGACCGGGGTGATCGACGAATCAAACTACAAATCGCATCTCGTGTTCGATGCACTGATTTCGGCCTCGACCCAAACGGCACTGATTGCCGAAAAGAAGATGGAAGATCAAAGCAACAACTGGGAAGGCTTTTACCGAACCTACACCTATGTGCTGTTGCACCCGGATCACACACGCGACGAGCTCGATGCGGCGCTGCAGGATCTGGCCATTCGCAAGTATAAAAATTTCACGTCCGAAACCACCAAAGATTTTAAGCTCCTCACACAATCGCTTCCCGAAGTTCAACTCGATCTGAAAGGAAACGACACCGACAATCGCCTGCCGCGCATAGGATACTTTTTTCTGGGAGGTCTCGCCATCATGATCATGGTGTTGGCCTGTGTGAACTACACAAACCTGTCGACAGCACGCGCGTTGACACGGGCCAAAGAAATTGGCGTGCGAAAAGTGACGGGCGCCACCCGACGTGCATTGCTGACGCAGTTTCTCAGTGAGTCAATTCTCACCTCGCTCCTCGCGCTCGTCATGGCCGGGGTGATGTTGATCTTTATCGCCAACGCGTTCAAAGGACTTTGGGTGAATCAATTTCTGAACTTTGAGCTTCCCATGACGCCCGGCGTATACGTTGCGTTTGTCTGTTTTGCGCTGGTGGTGGGAATTATTGCCGGTGCCTATCCGGCGCTGAAGCTCTCGACCTACCAGCCCATCCAAGCTTTGCGAAATTCGGGCAACGCTGGTCACGGCAAACTGGGGCTTCGCAAAGTATTGAGTGTGTCGCAGTTTGTGGTGTCGCTGTTGTTCATCACCACGTCGTTGTTGATCTATCAGCAATTCAAACATTATCTGGCGTTCGACTATGGTTTTGCTTCACACAACATCGTGAATGTTGAGCTGCAAGGTGCTGATTACGAAAAGGTGTCGCACGTGTTTGGCACAGTGCAGGGAGTGTCTACCATTTCGGCCACCGACATCATTCCGGCCACCAACCGGAACGACAACTGCCAGCTACGCAAAGTAAATGCTACCGGCGATTACTTTAGCGTGGGCCTCCTTCAAACCGACGAGAACTTTGCCGACAACCTGGAGTTGAAGTTGCTGGCTGGAAAAAAATTGCCGGCTGGTACTTCGTCTGCACGATTCATCCTGGTGAACGAAGCCTTTGTGAAGCAAATGGGCTACGCCACTCCCGCCGACATTGTGGGCGAAGCGTTTGAATCGGCCTGGGGCAAAGAGCTGTGGGAAGTGGTGGGTGTGGTGCGCGACTTCCGTTTCAAGTTGTTGCTCAATGCCGACGTAGTGGAGCCACTGGCCATGCGCAATACGGCCAACTATCACTACGCCAACATAAAAATTATTTCGCCCGACGTGATGGGCACGGTGGCCAAGCTCGAACAAAAATGGAAGACCATCGACAACGTGCACGCCTTTCACTACGAGTTCTTCGACGATCAACTGGCGGGTATGCAAGCCGGCATTTTCGACCTGGTGTCGATACTCGGGTTCATCGCTTTCCTGGCCGTCACCATTGCGTGTCTCGGTTTGTTGGGCATGGCCACCTATTCGGCCGAGCGCAGAACAAAAGAAGTGGGCATTCGCAAAACCATGGGTGCGGGCGACAAAAGCATTGCGCTGCTGTTGTCAAAAGAGTTTATGAAGATTGTGCTGTTGTCCATTTTCATCGGCGCACCCCTCAGCTATTTTGCAAACAACCTGTGGTTGCAAACGCTTCCAAACCGTGTTGAGTTTGGGTTGGGAATACTGGTGTCGGCCATCCTCATCCTCATTGCATTGGGCATGCTCACCATTGGTTCACAAACATGGCGCGCCGCGCGGGCCAAACCGGTAGACGCTTTGAAGATGGAATAGCGTTGTTGACACGACCTGGAAAATGTCTCATTGTAATTTCAAAACCAACTGCATACTTTGCATTGCGCTCAAAATACTCACGATTCGCTATGGCAAAAAAGGACACGCTCGACACGTTGAAACAAGCCTTGTTTCTGGAATCCGACGGTGTTAAATTCTCTACTAAAAAAGCGAAACTTTTAAAGTTATTTGGCGAAAAAGAACGCGAAGAGGTCATTGCTATATTGATGCAGTATGTGCGTGAGGGGAAAATTTTACACTGGCGCGAATTCCTGATGTCAGACATTGTCAGTCTGATGAAAGAAAATGAAAACAGGTATGCGGTTTTTTTTGAGTGGGCTGTAACCGTTCCGGCGTTAACCTACTACGGCATTGATGGTTTACTCAGCACAAAAGGGAAACAGTCATACGACGCAATCATTGCCATCACGTTGAACTCCGAACATGCATTAGAAACGCGCGCGAAGGCCATAAAAAGTCTTGCGCAATACAGCAAACAACACTTCGACCGAGGCTTGCCCGAAGATCCCGGCCATTGGAAAATTGACGCCCTTCGCTTCACCGAAGTACTTGAGTGGCAACGGAACGGCTATGCAGATGGTAAAGGCTACAGTATTCCGGAAACACATCCTTCGCTGAATGCGCCTTACACATTGCTTGAAAAAACAGTAGCCAAACTGGAAACAAAACTGGCCCGGCAACGCGCAAAATATCAGGACCTTTCCAGCCCTTCGAACTGGCTGGTGGCGGCCAACGCCAAAGATCTTATTGACATCCGAAAAAAATGGACCCTGCCAGAACACTACGATATGTTCCTGGAAAGATATTCACCCTTACATGTCTTCGTAGAGAGTCGCAAGTTTATTCAAGGCGGGTTGTCGCTCTACGGCGCCAGCGAGTTGATAGCACGCCAAATCGGCTACGCCATACACGGAGAAACTCACGCTACGTTAAAAGATTGGCCGGAGCATTATGTTGTGATTGCCGACGATGGCGGCGACCCATATTGCCTCGATCTAGCGGCAATCAAAGATGGCGATGCACCGGTATATACGGCCATGCATGGTGCCGGCACCTGGAAGTTTGACTGCTACTCGCCAAGCTTTATCAAATTCCTGGCGAAGCTATCTTGACACCGATCCAACCGTTAGCCTGGGGCCAGCGAGAAGATTGTTAAAATCGCGTACTTTTGTGGCAAAAAAAGTGTGAGCAACGTCCTGATCATTGACGACGAAGACAATCTTCGAAAACTTTTGGCCCGTGTGGTGGAGTTGGAGGGCTATGCCGTTTTTCAGGCCGGCACGGCAAAAGAGGGGCTCAGGGTTTTGCAAAAGGAAACCATTCACGTGGTCATTTCCGACGTGAAACTTCCCGATGGCAACGGTGTGGACCTTGCCGGAAAAATAAAGCAGGAACACCCGGGTGTGGAAGTGATTGTGCTCACCGCCTACGGCACCATCGAAGACGGCGTGAAGGCCATGAAGAACGGCGCGTTCGACTACCTCACCAAGGGCGACCACCAGGAAAAAATAATTCCACTGCTGAGCAAAGCTTCTGAAAAAGCGAAACTCCAGCAACGTGTGCTCAACCTGGAGCAGCGCCTGCAGGACAAATTTGGTTTCGACAACATCCTGGGCAAAAGCAAAGCGCTGAAAGAGGCCGTGTTGCTCGCCCAAAAAGTGGCGGCCACCGACACGAGTGTGTTGCTGCTCGGCGAGACGGGCACGGGCAAGGAAGTTTTTGCGCAAGCCATTCACTATGGCAGTCCACGTGCAGCCAGAGCGTTTGTGGCACTCAACTGCAGCGCGTTTCCCAAAGATCTTTTGGAAAGCGAATTGTTTGGTCATGCGGAAGGCGCATTCACCGGTGCTACAAAATCTAAGAAGGGCTACGTGGAAGAAGCGCACGAAGGCACGTTGTTTCTCGACGAAATCGGCGAGATGAACATCGACCTTCAGGCCAAGCTCCTGCGCGTTCTTGAAACGGGCGAGTTCTATCGGGTGGGCGAAAGCAAACCCCGAAAAGTGAACGTCCGTTTTGTGGCCGCCACCAACCGGAACCTGGCGCAGGAATCGGAGGCCGGACATTTTCGAAAAGATTTGTACTACAGGCTTTCGGTTTTCACCATCGCCCTGCCTTCGTTGAACGACCGCCGCGACGATATCGCGTTGCTGGCTAACTTTTTTGTGACCCAGTTTTCATTGAAAACAAACAAACGCGAACCCGTTGTGAAGCCGGCCTTCATCCAGGCACTGGAACAACACGTGTGGAAAGGAAACATCCGCGAACTAAAAAACGTGATTGAACGCAGCATCATTCTTTCCGACGGCGAACTCGATGCCACCGTGCTCCCATCCGAATTCAACACAACCCTCGTGAACAACACCGCCCTGGACCTTGCGTCGGTAGAAAAACAGCACATCAAAAAAATGCTGGAACATGCCGGTGGCAACAAAACACAAACGGCCAAGCTGCTGGGCATCGGCCTCACCACGCTCTATCAAAAAATAAAAGACTACGAACTCTGATCGCGTAGGCAACACCTTCTTAACCTGAACAACCATGAACAAAATCAACTGGGGAATTATCGGCTGCGGCGATGTGTGCGAGGTGAAAAGCGGACCGGCGTTTAATAAGGTGAACAACTCGTCGCTGGTTGCCGTGATGCGACGCGATGCCGACAAGGCTAAAGACTATGCGGCACGTCATCACGTTCCAAAATTCTATAGCGATGCATCTCAGTTGATCAACGACAGCGAGGTGAATGCCATCTATGTGGCCACGCCGCCATCGACCCACGAACAGTATGTGGAAGAAGCGCTCAAAGCGGGCAAGCCGGTGTATGTTGAAAAACCTGTCACCATCAATAGCGCTTCGTGCGCGCGAATGATTGCGCTTGCAAAAAAGTATAACAACAAAGTTTCCGTGGCGCACTATCGGCGCGCACTTCCGCTTTTCACTACAGTGAAAAATTTACTGGAGAAGAATGTGATTGGGAAGATTCGTTTTGTTCGGATCAGCGTGCTTCAGCAACCCAAACAGAAATACACAAACACCCAGGAGCCATGGCGACTGGACCCGAGCTTGTCGGGTGGCGGTTTGTTTCACGATCTGTCGCCGCATCAGCTCGACATTCTGTATTGGTTGTTTGGTGAGCCGGTGTCGTCTTCAGGTCGCTCGTTCAACCAGGCTGGGCTGTACAATGCTCCCGATGTTACCACGATTGATGCCAGCTTCCGAAACGACATTCTGTTTCAGGGAATCTGGGCATTTAATGTAGCTGAAAATTCGCGGGAGGATGTTTGTGAAATTGTCGGCGAAAAGGGGAAGCTTCGGTTTTCATTCTTTATCAACTCCGACCTGCATGTAGTAACGGACAAAGGCACCGACACGGTGGCTATGAATTTCCCGGTGAACATTCAGTTGCCCATGATTGAATCGGTCACAAAATACTTCAGAGGCGAAGGCCCCAACCCCTGTTCGCTAGACGAAGCTCTCGTCACCCTTCGCATGATGGATAAAACACTTTCGTGAAAGTGACACGATCTCACTTCTTCCACAACCGGTCGTTCACCACTTTGCTTAACACTTCGGTCTGATAGTTCCGGCTGATGGGGATGCGATGTGTTTGAATGACGATGTCGTTGTTTTCGATGGCTTCAATTTTAGGGATGGAAACAATGTAGCTTTTGTGCACGCGGATGAATGCGCTGGCGTCCAGTTTTTCTTCGATGCTTTTCAGATAAAGCAACGTGATGTATTTTCCTTTTTGCGTGTGAATGGTGATGTAGTTTTGCATTGCCTGGATGTAGAGAATGTCGTCGAAATAGATCTTCTCGTATTTATAGTCACACTTAATAAAAAAATAGTCGATCGCGTCGGCTTTGGGTGTGCTGCCGGTTGCATTGTGCAAGAGTTGATGATAGTCTTTTGCTTTGTTTATCGCTTTAAAAAACCGGTTAAAGGTGATTGGTTTAACCAGATAGTCGAGCACGTCCAATTGAAATCCTTCGAGGGCATAGCTGGGATAGGCCGTGGTGATGATAACAATGGGAGGGTTGGGCGTCATTTTCAAAAACTCGATGCCGTTGATGACGGGGGTCTCTATATCGAGAAACACGAGGTCGACCGGTTGTTCGTCTGCAATGCGCGTCAGGTCCATCGGGTTTGTGCCCGTGCCCACAAGCTGTAGAAAATTCACTTCCTTCACATAGTTTGCAATGCACTCGCGGGCCAGCGGTTCGTCATCTATGATCACACATTTCAGCATCTCGGCACAGGTTATGAATTTATTTTAAGAACAGTGTCTTCCGCCATCGCGGGCATTTCAATAATTTTTCGTTCCTGAAGATCCAACGTCAGGCTCACATAGAACGCGGCGTTTTCTTCCCGAATAGAAAGTTGATGACCGTCGGGATAGAGCAAATCCAAACGTCGCTTCACATTCTTCAGTCCAATGCCGCTGTGCCGCATAAACTCTGTCGATGAGCTGTGGAGCAACGATGTGCTGTTTGATATTTCCAGTTGCAGTTCGTTCTCCTTTAAACGCAGCGTCAAATCAATCCAGTTGGTGATGTCGCGGTGTTTGGAAACGTGTTTGAAAGCGTTCTCTACGAAAGGCATAAGCACAAAAGGTGCGATGATGAGGTTGCCCGTGTGCAGAATTTCCACCTGTTGCGACAAAGTCACTTCGTTGTGATCGTGACGCAGCTTCTGCAATTCGATAAAGTTCTCCAGATAATTCAACTCCTGGTTAAGCGGAATCTGTTGTTCGTTGCATTCATACAGCTGATAACGCAATATGTCTGAAAATTTTGCCAACGACTCGGAGGCCATCCTGGGGTTTTTGTTGATCAACACAAAAATGGAATTGATTGTATTGAATAGAAAATGCGGATTGAACTGCGACTTCAGAAACTTCAGTTCTGTTTCCAATTTCTCCTTTTCCAATTCCAGCTTTGCTTTCTCTAACGCCTGCTCGCGCCGTTTCGATTGAATCCAGTTTTTGGTGAGCTTAATGCTCATGCCCAACGTTGTGCTCGCCACTGTAGACGGCAACGTGTTTATCTGAAAGAAATACAAATACTGTTCAGGTTTCCGTTGGTAGAGTTCCTCAAATGTGCTTTGCGAAATCCATGCACTCACATAGTAGCCCGGAACAATCAGCGTTGCCGTCACCAAAATGGTGCCCAGCAAACAGAACATATATTCTACAAAGCGGCCTTTCTCCAGGAAACGTGGAATCAGAAAATACAGATTGAAGTAGACACCGATGGCCTGAAAGATCACATAGAAGCAATACTTAATGGAATAGGCCGAAAA
The DNA here is from genome assembly GCF_016735595.1 of Chryseolinea lacunae. Taxonomy (GTDB): domain Bacteria; phylum Bacteroidota; class Bacteroidia; order Cytophagales; family Cyclobacteriaceae; genus Chryseolinea; species Chryseolinea lacunae. The sequence continues at coordinate 659,193 of NZ_JAERRB010000003.1, read as the reverse complement.
GAAAATGTTGTTGGCGGCATGCCACGCACTGCCAATCGTTACCGTCCACCACAGGTAATGATACACAAACCAGAAGGGCAGGTGATGGAGCTTGTATTTAAAGATCCAGTCGAACTTAGATGCCGTGAGCGTCAATGGATTTATGATTTTACGTGCCCGAACCTGTGGCGGTCTATCCACCAACCTACTAAAATAATCAAAATCCATATCATCGTGTGAACCAACACCACAACCGGGGCTAAAAAATTGCCCAACAAACACGTTTCATTGACGACAGGCGATTTGTGTTTAACGCATTGCCCCTCGCACAACATACAAATCGCCACATGTTGTTCAGCAAGTATACGCCGCACGTCAGCAAATAAGTTTTCCCTCGCGTCGGGGTTCCCGTTCATTTACTTCGGGCACCAACACCAAATTCCGATATCATGAAAACTGCATTCCTCTTCTTTGCGTTTGCGTTCGTCGCGCTCAGCACTTTCGGACAAGTGTCGGGCAAGCTAACAACCGCCAACGGCGAACCCTTGCCCTTTGTCAATGTGCTGCTCCTGAATGCTGCCGACAGCGCCCTTGTGAAAGGCATAATGAGCACAGCGCTTGGTGAATATAGGATTGAAAATGTTCCGGGTGGAACCTACATGCTGCGCATCACCGCCATCGGATATAAATCCTATCACTCGCCATCATTTTCGTTAACCACTCCCAATGCAACCAAGGTGTTCGAAACCTTGGTGCTGGAAGAAGACGCGCAGCAACTTGCCGAAATTGTGGTGCAGGGAGAGAAACCGTTGTATCAGCAGGAGATCGATCGCACGGTCATCAACGTTGAGAATAGTGTGCTTACCAAGGGGAGTTCTGCATTGCAGGTGCTGGAGCGATCGCCGGGTGTTTTTGTCGACATGCGAAACAACAGCATTGCACTGAATGGAAAAAGCAGCGTCATGATCATGCTCAACGGCAAGCTTGTGCGCCTGCCCGCCGCACAAGTGGTGGCCATGCTGAACGGTATGAGCGCGAACAACATCGAAAAAATAGAACTGCTCACCACGCCGACCTCCAAATACGACGCCGACGGCAGCGCTGGCATGATCAACATCGTGTTAAAGAAACGGGAAGAGATTGGCACCACGGGGTCGTTTTCTGCCACAACGGGTTATGGCTGGAAGGAAAAAGGTGCTGCGAGTGTCAACCTCTCCCACAATACTGGAAAAGTGAATCTGTATGGCAGCTACGCATTCCTGCACAACCGGCAGCGCGACGGCTGGGTGGCACAAAGCACACAGAACATGCCGGCCTTTGGAGGCGAGCTGAGTGTTGATGTGTCGAGCATGCAAAACCAGAATGCCAACAGCCACAACGCCACGCTGGGGCTGGACGTGAACGCCACCAGCAACACCACTTTTGGTGGCAGCGTGACCTACAACAGCAGTCGCATTGCACGCGAGGTTTTTAATCGTGGCAACTACACCATCGTTGCCTCCGATTCGCTGCTGGTGATGCGCGCCGACATTGCCGGAAACAGCCGCTGGCGCAACACCATCGCCAGTGTCTTTCTTGAACATCGCTGGCGCGAAGGTGAGTCGCTGAACATCGATGTTGACTACCTGGGCTATGACATTGAAAACCCAACCGATGTCAACACGGTTTTTTTCGATCGCGAAGGCAACGAGGCCACACCCAGCGGTTCCATTTTTTCGAACCGTCAACGGGGTGTTTCTTCTTCGCCCATACACGTGGGTGTGGCTAAGGTTGACTATGCAAAACAGTTTTCCAAGGGTGTCAGGTTTGAAGGTGGTTTGAAGGGAACGTTCACCCGAAGCACCAGCACGTCGAGCATCGAAACGTTAGAGAACAACGAATGGGTGAGCAGCCCCCGCTACCTGAACGACACCGACATGCGCGAATGGATCGCCGCTGGCTATGCGTCCATGAATGTGCAACTAAATGCTTCCACCAGTCTGATGGCCGGCGCGCGCTACGAATATTCACACACGTTTGCCAATGCCGACAAGGACGAAAACAAGATCGACCGTCGTCTTGGCAAACTGTTTCCCAGCGTGTTCCTCTCTAAAAAACTGGGAGAGCAATCGGAGCTGCAATTTTCATACACCAAAAGAATCAGTCGTCCTTCATTCAACGACCTTGCCTCATTCTTATTCTACACCGACCCCATGTCGGTGGCCACGGGCAACCCCGCGTTGCAACCCACCGTCACAAACAATTTCAAAATTGGCTACAATCACCACGGCTACTCGTTCTCGCTCACCGCCAGTCGCGACGATCATCCCATCGTGCTCTACCAGGAAAAAGAAAGTCCGGCGCGCGACCTCATGTATAACCGCCCCGAAAACATGGCCTATCAAAACAACCTCACGTTCCAGGCCACGTTGCCATTCACCGTGGCCAAATGGTGGACGATGACCTATAGCTATGTGGGCGGCCTTCGCCAGTTCAAACTCGATCACACCCAAGAGAAGCTGGTGAAAACCTACTTTGCCTATTCCTTCAACGGCAGCCAGACCTTTAGCCTGCCCAAGAATTTTTCGCTGGAGCTTTCCGGATGGTATAACTCCACCCAATATGACGGGTCGAAAAAACTAGACGGGTTTGGGATGCTCAATGCGGGCATCAAGAAGGATTTGAACAAAAACTGGGGAAGTCTTCAATTGTCTGTCACCGACATTTTCAAGTCGATGCGCGTGAGCGGCTACTTTGGAACGATTACGGAAGAGGCCTTCTCTTTAAAAGCTCATTTTGTTTATGGCGCAGAGTCAGCCAACAACCGCATTGTGAGACTCACCTATTCCAAATCGTTCGGCAATGTGAAAGTGAAAAGCAAAAGTTCGCGCGACGGCACATCGAAAGACGAGCGCGACAGGATAAGAAGAAACTGATCCGCGTCATCGTCAGGTCGCGCTTTGCTTCAATGTTTTTATTTCGGCTTCCAGTTTGGCGATGTAGTCTTGCTGCGACGCAAAGGCGTCTCCAATTTCTTCCAGCGTATAGCGCGGTGTGATGTGTTGCGGGCAATTCCAGTCATAGGCTTTCACGTGCAGCACCACCATGCGTTCCGGTCGAAACTTGTAGTTCTCCAGGTCTAGCTTTTCAAACAACGCGGGGTCGTCCTTCAGTTCAACAACTTCTGCTTCCGCGTATAATTTGAGACGCGTGCGGGTGGGATAGTCCATCAGAATGAGCGACACTTTGTTGTTTGTTGCCAGGTTGCCAACGGAGATGTATTGCATGTTGCCTCTGAAATCAACAAAGGCCAGCCGTGTGGAATCAATCGTTTTCAGAAATCCTTTGGGGCCTCCGCGAAACTGGATGTAGGGAAATCCATTTGCCCCAAGTGTTGCCATATAGAAACTGTCGCGCTCGGCAATGAAGGCGCTTTCGTTTTCTGTGAGTCCATCCGTTTGCGATTGCCTTTCCCGGCGGGCATAGTTGGCCCGGCTTCCTGCTTTTTCCTGAATCTTTCGGGCTGCGTCCGAGAATGCCAGTGTTGAATAGTTCATAGCACTTTTTTTGGTTAGATTGTTATCACAACTTCACTTCCTTCCGTCAATCGTATCAACACTTTTTGTTGTGTTGGCCATCAGACAAACCGTGGTTTGTATAGCACTATTTAGAGATTTCGCGACTCCCGTTCAAATTCTGGTTACTGAATTCGATGCTAAAGTTCAATAACCACTTTACCCTTCGCCGTACGGTTCGCCATGGTTGCATAGGCATTAGCTGCAGTTTCTAAATCATAGTGTCGTTCATCCACCAGCGGCACAATCTTTCCGGCTTCAATGAGCGCCGTTGCCTGCTTCAAAATGTGGCCGTGGTGCGCCCGTTGTTTTCCGCTGATGAGCGGGTACAGTGTAAATATTCCCGAGTAGGTGGCGCTGCGGAATGAGAGCGGCGCGAGGCTATGCGTGCCCCAACCCAATGCGCTCACCACACGACCTTTATACAGTTTCACTGCCGTGAAAGAAGCGTCGAGTGTGGCGCCGCCCACGGTGTCAAACACAACATCAAAACCTTCGTCGTTGGTGTATTGCGCGAGATACTGTTCTTGTTTTTCGGAGATGTAGTCAACTGGTTGAGCGCCCAGCGCACGCAAATAGTTCATGTTACTCGCCGATCCGGTTGCAAACACCTGTGCACCTTTTGCCCGTGCAAGTTGCACCGCCACATGGCCCACGCCGCCCGCGCCACCATGAACCAACACGGTTTCACCCTCATGCACACCGGCCCTGTCTACCAATCCTTCCCACGCGGTGATCAGCACCAGGGGCAATGCGGCTGCTTCCTTCATGGAGAGATTTACTGGCTTATGCGCCAGCAACTCCGCATCCACCGAGGCATAATCGGCCAACGTGCCTTGCATGCCCCCCACACCGCCAACCATGCCAAACACTTTATCGCCGGCTTTGAACGATGCAACGCCATCGCCAACGTCTTCAACAACACCGGCCATGTCTATGCCCAGCGTGGCGGGGAGTTTTGTTTGCGCGTGGCCTGCCTGACCCGCCATGATTTTCAGATCCAACGGGTTGAGACCAGCGGCCTTGATGCGTACCAACACCTCACCTTTTGCGGGCACAGGTTTTTGCACAGTGTGCATGGTTAAGGGAGAATTGTAGACCTCAAGCACCAAGGCCCGCATGGTTTTGTGCGATGTATTCATAGTGTGTTTGCGTTTTGTTCGATGCAAAATTGAATCATCGGGGAGGCAAACGTGTTGTACTAATTTTCGTAAAGGGTGTAACTTTATTGTATGGTCAAGGACAATCTCTACGAGCCCTTTCAGATCGTGCTGAAAGAAGTGATGGACAAATGTCCACGGCTGGAGCATGCCCACAGTTTTTTTGAACTTGTTTATATCGTTTCCGGAACGGGCAAACAGGTCATCAACAAAACCAAGGTCGACTATCGCGCCGCCCACCTCTTCCTGCTCACGCCCGAAGATTCGCATGTCTTTGAATTTGAAACACCCACACAACTTTTGTTTATCCGTTTCACCAAGTCCTATCTCGGCACAAATGGTCAGGCCCATGAAACGTTGAATCGTCTGGATAACATTCTCAGAAACGCACGCCACGAACCGGGTTGCATCCTTCATTTGCACGCTGACCGAAACGTGGTGAAGGCCATTATGGAAGCCATCGTGCAAGAGCATGAACAACATGGCCTTTATCACGAAGATCTTTTGCGGCACTATGTGAACACCCTGTTGGTGATTGTGGCCCGCAACATTTCACAACGGTGGCCCGATGCCATTCACGAAGGAAGCGACGAAAAAGCTGTAGACATTCTTCACTACATTCAAAGTCACATCCACGAACCTGATAAATTAAAAGCCGACATCATCGGCGCGCACTTTGGCATTTCGGAAACGTATCTGGGGCGATACTTCAAAAAACATTCGAACGAAACGCTGCAACAATACATCACAAACTATAAACTGACGCTCGTTGAAAACCGGTTGCTGCACACCAACATGCGCATCGGCGAAATTGCCGATGAACTGGGCTTCACCGACAAAAGTCACCTAAACAGAATTTTTAAAAAGCACAGGGGAATGAATCCTTCCGCGTTTAAAAAAGAAAAATCATAGAAGCATGATCACGCGTGTTTGATTTCGCGCTGATACCTGAAGAACCTTTGCGACATGGGCACCAACAAAATGCCGGCAATGGCAAACGCGATAAATGCATTCTTCAATCCAAACGCCTGCGCGAGATAACCAATGAGGGGTGGCCCAAGAAACGCACCGGCAATGCCATAGGTGGCAATGATGGAAATGGCCATGCCCGGTGAATATTTTCGCGATGTGGCCGCTAACGAATACGTCATGGGGATGACTGCCGCCGAGCCAAAGCCCACCAAACAAAATCCAATCATCGAAGGCCAGAACGACGGGAACACCACCGCCAGACCGATGCCGATAAAAATAAATGCTGCGCTCATGTTAAACGTCTTTTCCATACCCATCCGCTCCACAATACGGTCGCACGCAAAACGTGAAAGCGCCATAAACACCATGAAGTTCAGATAGCCTAGAGTGAAAATTTCTTGCTTCACTACCTCTTTGAAAAAAATTCCGCTCCAGTCAAACATGCCGCCTTCACAAATCGAGGCCAGAAAAACCAACACACCCAGATAGACAATGAACGGATCGGGTTTTGCCAACATCAGTTTGTTGCCCGCCGGTGCCTTGTCGTTGCGCAGCAAAAACCGATAGCAATAGACCGTTGCCAACAAAATGACCACCGACACCATGAGCAGGTGGTTGGCGATGCCCACATCGAGTGTGAGCAGCAGCGTGGTGAAGCTAACACCCGCAATGCCTCCGGTGCTCCACAAGCCGTGAAACGATCCGTTGATGTTTCGGTTAAATACTTTCTGAAGGTGAAGCGCCTGTGTGTTCACTGAAATATTCACCAACCGCATGGTGAACGCCATGAAGCACAACGACACAATGAGACCGATCTTGGTGGTGGAAAATCCGATGCACGACAGCGCCACCGACAGCGCACAGAACGCGGCTACCAACGGCACCCGGCTGTCGTAGCGCGACACCAGCCATCCCGAGATGGGCAGGCTCACCAATGAACTGATGGGCATGAACAACAAAATGGTGCCCAGCTCGGCTTCGTTGAATCCAAAAAATGTTTTGATGGTGGGAATGCGCGATGCCCACGTAGAAAAGCAAAAGCCCGAAAGAAAGAAAAATACGTTCAGAAAAGCGCGCTGCCTTTTCGGTGAGTCCATTGGCTGGTGTATTCGGATGCAAATATCACAATCCTGGCAGGATATATACGCTGAACGGTGGTTAAAAAATCGCTGACGGAACCGATAAAAAGAAAATGCCCGTCGATGATTCATGTTTCATCAACGGGCACTTTGCCTGCGGGCTTCAGCCCACTAGTTTTTCTTTTTCTTCAGGAAGTTCTGAATCTTCTGCTTGGCTTCGTCCTCCACTTTCTTCTGAACATCTTCGGTGGTTACAGGCTTTGCTTTGGCCGTGTCGGCTGCTGCGGTTTTGGTGGTGTCTTTCTTTTTGCCACCCAGCAAGTCGCCCACAATCTTTTCGGCGTCTGTTCCTTTCACAGCTTTTTCGATGGCCTTCGCGCCTTCTTCTTTGGCTACGTTGGTCACTGCCTCTTTCACCTGTGCCTTCTGGTCGTCCATGAGCAAGGTGGGTTTGGGATTGGTATAGTTGCCACCCAGACCGATGGTGACGGGCACGTTGCCGTTCGGATCGGTTTTGCCGCTGGTATTTTTAGCGATGAAGCTGTTGAATTCCGAGCCGAGTTTTCCGGCGGGCACATCCATCTTCAGGGTGTAGGCCAATGAACCATCGAGGCCGGTGCTTCCGGCGACTGTGGTTTTATAGTTACCAAACTTCACGTCGAAGGGCTGCACGCTGAGGCGACCATCTTTGATGCTGGTAGACATGAGCACATCTTTCAACGTCACTTCATTGGTGTTCTCCAGTTTGGTGAGCGAGGTGATGCCCGAAATCAGTTTGCTTTGGGTCAGGGCTGCCTGCGCAATCTTCACCAGACCTGCGCCGTTCACCGTGGCCATGTTGGGCATCATGGTTTTGAGAAGTTCGCCGCTCACTTTAAAGTCGGTCGAGAAGTTTCCATTCACAAGGCCGGCAATGGGTGCATAGCTCTGCACGAGCGACGACTTGTTGGCGGCTTCTTTCATCGACACGCCGTCGATCTTGAGACCGAGATCATATTTAGGATGTGCAATGTTTTGGGTGTTGTAGGTTCCGTTCACCACAAACGATCCGCCCAGCATGTTGAAGCGCAGGCCGCTGAGGTTGGCCACGCCGTCTTTCACAATCACATCGCCAGAGGCGTTTGTCATGTTGTAGTCCATGAACACAATTTTTTGAACATTAGACTTCAGCACAAAGTCAATGTTGTCCGGCACGGGAATCACGCCAAAGCTCGCGGTGTCGGTGGCCGTTGTCGTTTCTGTGTCGGTCATAAACTCGTTGAGGTCGAGCAGGCCCGACGTGAAGTTCACATTGCCCTTGATAGTTTCATTTTTACCAAACACATAGCCCAGGTAGTTCAGCACCGAACCGTTCACACTGAAATCGCTGCGGCCGATTTTTCCGTTCAGCTTTTGCAAGTCAATTTTCTTTGGATCGAAAACCATAGACGCTTGCGACAGCGTGACGGTGGGAAGATCTTTGGTGATGTATTTGAAATCCGTTAACGATGCCGTTCCGCTGGTGGGCAGGCGATCGTATTTTTCGGCTTGCACGTCAGAATATTTTCCTTTTGTTTGAATGTCGGCTTTCACTTTTCCGGCCAGCGTCATGCCTTCCAACGGGAACACTTTCGTGATTTTTTCCAGGTCGATGCCGCCTTTTGCTTTCAGATCCCACGTGTAGTCATCCAGGTTTTGCAGCAACAGGTCGGCGTTAAAACGTTCGCCGTCCATCAGCATCGACAGGTCTTTCACCGTGATGAAGGTCTCGGCCAATTTGCCCGATGCGTTTTTCACTGTAGAGCTAAATTTCAAATCTTCGAGGGGAATCGGAAACTGCGACGACTTCACAAAGCCGTTTGCCAGCGACATCGATGCATCGATGGCAGGAATGGTTTTCTTCAAACTGTCATACACACCTTTGGCGCTGAGGTTGAGCGCATAGTTGCCTTTCATGTCGAGACCTTCGAGCGGGAACATTTTGCTCAGTTCCGCCAGATTCAGCTTGGCCATCACGTTGGCGTCTACATTGGTGGGATACATTTTGGTGATGAGTGCTTTCGCATCCACCGGGTTGGAACCAAAATCGAGGTGAAGTTTTTTCAAGTCGATCACGGTGTTGTCGATCACGCCGTCTTTGTTATCGATCAACAAATCGACGTTGATGTTGTTGATGGCGGTGGGCAGTGAGGGGTATTTGAACATGGCGTCTTTCACCAACAGGTTCACGTTGAACGCGGGCATCTGTTTTTCGCTGTATGTTCCTTTCACAAAACCATTAAAAGCCAGGTCGCCCTTGGTCTCGATGTCGCCAAAGCTTTGTGTATACATGCCGGGCACCAGCGACAACAAGCTCTTGAATGAATTTTCAGGGCTCTTGAACGCGATGTCCATTCCAAAATCTTTTTCATTCATTTTAAACCACCCGTCGAAGCTCATGGCAAAGTCGTTGATCTTGGCCGAGTTCTCTTTGAAGGTGTACTTTGTGTATTGTTCGGCGATGGAAATCACCGCGTCGATGTCAACATGTTTGTTGGAGAGGTATTCGGTTCCGTCAAACACCACGTTCACCGTGTCGGCAACCGTTTTTGTTTTCAAGTCAAACACATCCTGGGTGAAGTCGCCACTGCCGGAGTGGTTCAAGCCTTTCAGTTCCATTTTGAAGGGGAGCGATTTGTCGTTGTAGACCACGCTGCCTTCTACGATTTCCCAATGGTCGATGCCAAACGAAAATTCGCTGGCACCTTCGTCGGTCACCACGGTGTCGGCCGAGGGGATGGCGATGTCGTAGTTGGCGCGGCCATCTTCGAGCACCGTCACGTTAATGATGGGGCGCACAAGCGAAATGCCTTTGATGCGCAATTGTGATCCAAACAAAATAGCTTTCAGGTTCACTTCCACTTCAAATTTTTCGGTGGCAAAAAGCACTTCGCCTTCAAAGGGGGCGCGGTTAATAACACCCAGATCGCTCATCTCGGCAGTGATGTTGGGGAAATTCCGGAAAAGTGTGAGGTTGAATTTATCGACATCGAACACCACATCGGCGTTCACCGACTTGTCCAGCTCTTTCTTTATGGCAGCCTGGATGTCATCCTTAAAAACAATGGGAATGATGAAAGCTGCGGCCAATACCAGCACAATCAGTCCACCAAGAACAATAAAGGTCCATTTAAGCGCTTTTTTCATATAGGAATAAGTAATTATTTGAATAACGATTCAAGGGCCAAAGTTACTAAACAGAAGTTTAAAAACTGCCTAACGGAAAAGCGCCTTAAAATTGTGTAATCGCCGTTTAAAGATTTTATCATCTTTTCCGGCCCGGATGTTTCTAAAAGAGCTTCAAGAACCAATCCATCAGTTTTTTCACCAGGGGGGTGTAAGGCGGGTAGAAAGCTGACACAGACGTGAAGCCGCCGCGTTGCTTCAGGACGGCCTTTTCGTTGGAGAACGCGAGAAATCCTGCATGGCCATGCGACTTGCCCACACCGCTGTTGTTCACGCCGCCAAAGGGAAGATCGTGGTGCATGAAATGGATGCCGCAATCATTTACACACACGCCACCGGAACTGGTTTCGCGCAACACGCGATCCTGTGTTTTCTGATGGTTGGTGAAAACATAGAGCGCCAGCGCCTTGGGCTTACTATTAATAATGGCCAACGCGTCCGACAGATTTGCATAGGGCACAACCGGCAGCACGGGCCCAAAAATTTCCTCTTCCATCACGCGCGCATCCAACGGCACCGACGACAAAATCATGGGATGCACAAAACGTGTTGCCGCGGTCACGGCCCCGCCATATTCAATCCTGGCACCGCGCTGCACAGCGTCTTGCAGAATGCCGTTCAGTCGTTCAAAATGTTTGTCGTTCACAATACGGCAATAGTGCGGCGACGTCTCAAAAGTCTGGCCTGTTTCCGTGAAAAGTTTTTTGGTTTGTTCGATCAGCTCACGCGTAAACTCCGGGGCAACTTTCTCGTCCACCAGCACATAGTCGGGGGCAAGACAGGTCTGGCCGTTGTTTAAAAATTTGGTGAACGCCGTGCGCCGTGCAGCGTCTTTGATGCGCGCGGTGTCGGTAACAATCACGGGCGATTTGCCACCCAGTTCCAGCGTGACCGACGCCAGGTTTTCGGCCGCGGCCTTCATCACCACTTTGCCAATGGCCGGGCTGCCCGTGAAAAAGATGTGATCAAACGGAAGGCCAAGCAACGTCTGCGACACTTCGGGGCCGCCTTCAAACACGGAGACAACCTCTGGCTCAAAAATTTCCTCCACCATTTTCCGGATCAAGGCCGACACATGCGGTGTCATTTCCGAAGGCTTTATCACCACGGCATTGCCCGCTGCCAACGCCGACACCAGTGGACCGAGGCACAGACTGAGCGGATAGTTCCAGGGCGATATGATGAGGCAAACACCTCGGGGTTCATACTGTATGAAAGAGCGCGTGCCCACCAGGGTGATGGGGGCGTCGATTTTCTTTGGTGTTGACCATTGTTCAACATTTTGCAGTGCATACTTGAGTTCGCCGAGCACGTGAAAAATTTCGATGGCGTCCACTTCGGTGGCATTCTTCCGGAAGTCGTCAAACATGGCCGTGTGAATGTCTTGCCGGTGGGCGTGAAGCCACGCGCGGAGCTTCATTAAACGGTTTTTACGGTTTTGGAGGGGCTCTGTTCGCAGGGTTTGCGCGGTGGTTTTGTGCCGGGAAAAAGCCGCCACGAGGGGCGCGGTGGTCGATGGGTTTGCTATTGCCTCCATACTTCAAGATAGCCAAAATTCAGCCATTCGCCCTAATACATTACGCCCAGGTTACGAGTGATTGACTTTTGTTATGTATATATTAACTTTATTAATACAAATTTAACATTGGCGTAACATGAAGTGCTGGCTCGTTCTTTTCCTGATTCCCTTTGTGGCGTTCAGCCAGGGGCAGGAGAATGTTCAGTCGGCCCGTCTTTCCTATTACTTCACGCTCTATAGCCAGGTAGACGGCCCTGCCGCCAACACCGACAAAGTGCTGGCCTTTGCCGCGAAACTCGATCACAAACGCGCCTCCTTCAAAAAAGAGAAAGACTTTCTGCGCTACCTGTTCACAAAAACACATCAGCAGTTTTTAAAGACCTATTCGCAATACGCTTCTTTCGGGCAGCTCGACAAACGCCAATACAATTGCCTTTCGGGAACGGCCCTCTATGCATTGCTGCTGGATCATTTCAACGTGCCCTACAAAATTATCGAAACCAACTATCACATTTTCCTGCTGGCCACAACGGCCAACGGCGATGTGCTGTTCGAAGCAACGGACCCCCTACATGGTTTTATCGACGATCCCGTGACGTTAAGCAACCGGTTAAGACTTTACAAAGAAAACAAGCTTCAGCCGGTGGCGTCCACAAAGACCTACTATCAATACAAAGTGAATTTGTATAACGAAGTGAACCTCGATGAAATGCTGGGGTTGTTGTATTACAATATGTCGATCGTTGACTATAACAGTCAACAGCTCCCGATGGCCATTCAGCACTTGGCTAAAGCGCTCGACTTATATTCGTCGCCGCGCATCGAAGAGCTTTCACACATCCTGATGTTGTCGGTGCAAGAAAGCAACCTCGACACCTCCGTGAAAGAAAAATGCCTCCGCAGCATTTATTCGCTGCGGAAGAAACAACTTTCCATGACGGCCAGCGCAAACTAGCCGCTGCCTTTCCAGTTTAAATTAGTTTTCGAGAATGCGAAGTTCCACCCGGCGATTGAGGCGGTGGGCCTCCGGAGTGTTGTCGCGCGAAAGCGGCATGGTGCCACCAAACGCTTTGGTTTTGATTCGTTGTTTGGAAACGTCTTTCGACACGAGGTATGACTTCACCGCGTCAACCCGCATCTGCGACAGCTTCAGGTTTTCTTTCGGGTCGCCCTGGTAGTCGGTGTGGCCTTCCAATTGAATCACCATCTTTTTGTTTTCGCGCATCATGTCGAGCACGGCCTCCAGTTCGGAGTGCGACTCGGGGCTGATGCGTGCCTTGCCCACCTGAAAGATGAGGTTGTCGAGCCGAATAACTTTTCCCACTTCGGGCGCCACGGGTGCTCCGGTGGTGAGCTCTATGTTTTTGATTACTTTTTTGCTGCCGCGTGCTTCGGCGGGATCAAGCATATACTTGGCCACCGAAAAGCCCGGCGCCTCCACGATGATGGAATATTTTTCGCCATCGAACATGGGGAATGAATAGGCGTTGTTGTTGAGCACACCCACCTTGTTGCCATAGGGCAAACTCTGGTAGGTGATGCGCGCCATGACGGGTTCTTTCGTTGCGGCATTCAAAATTTGTCCTTCGGCAACCACCAGGCTGTCCTGGCTTTGGCTGAACGAAATTGTGGTGATGAAGAAAAGCGGGAGAACCAGCTTAAAAAATTTTCTTCCCATATGGTTTTTAAAAGATTAGAGTTTCAAAATCTTAAACTCAACCCTACGGTTTTTCTTTCTGCCCTCCACTGTGTCGTTCGATTCGGTAGGTTTGGTTTCGCCAAAGAACAGCGCTTTCATGCGTTCTGCGGGCACACCTTTGTCATTAAAATATTTCATCACCGACTTGGCGCGTCGTTCAGACAGGCCCAGGTTGTATTGCTCCGGTCCGGCGGTGTCGGTGTGACCTGAAATTTCGATTTCCAGGGTATTTTTCTCTTTCATCATCGTCACGATGCGATCCAGTTCGGGGAACGATTCGGGTTTCAACGTGGCCTTGTCGAAATCGAAGAACACGTTGTTGAGTGTGATCGTCACGTTTTCGCCAATGGTGGCCACCTGGATGGGATCGAGGTTAAAGTTTTTGTCGATGGTCTTGTCGGCCTTCACATCGCGCGTGTCGAGGTTCTGGCTTTCCGACAATTTGCCGTCTGCTTCTGCTCTCAGGCCATAGAGATGACCGGCAGGCAGCCTGATTTCGTATTCGCCGGTTTCAGGATTGGATTGTGCGATGCCCACGCCTTTGCCTTCGGGCAAACGTTCGTAGATGATCTTGGCACCCAAAGGTTGACCTGTTGTTTTGTCGATAATCTTTCCGCGCACGGTGATCCAGGGCTCAGGATTTTTGATGATGGGCAGTTTCACCCGGAAGATGTCGGTGTTGGTTTCGCTCACGCCACGTGAGTAGTAGGCAAATTCGCTCGACGCCGGAATGTTGAAGAACAAGTCTTCGAGCGGCGAGTTGATTTCGGGTCCAAGGTTTTCGGGATCCGACCATTTTGTCCAGGTGTCGTCGAGGCGTTTGGTAACATAGATGTCGCTTCCGCCATAGCCGCTAAAGCCGTTGGATGAGAAATAGAGTGTCTTGTCGTCGGAGGCAAGGAAGGGTGCAGTTTCTTCGCCAGCGGTGTTCAGCACGTCGCCCAGGTTGAGGGGTTCGGTCCAGGTGCTGTCGCTTTTCATGAACGACACATAGAGGTCGCGGTCGCCTTGTGAGTCTTCGCGTTCAACCGACATGAGCAGGGTCTGGCGATTGTCTGTGAGGAAGTAGTTTGCCTTTTCGTTGTAGTTATAGTCGTTGGCAATTTCGAGTGCTTTGGGTTTTGACCAAACGCCGTTCACGTTAGAGCTGATGGACACGCCGGCCAGCATCTTGCCGTTGTTGAGGTATTTGTTTCCCAAAAGCATGATGGCCGATTTGCCATCGGGTGTCACCGAGCGGATGGTATTCACGAAGTTGGGACCGGAGTTGTTGAATTCGCGACCCATGTTTTGAGCCAGTTGCCAATGTCCGGCCGAATCCAATTGAGAATACCAGATGTCTTCCTTGTCGTTCACACCGCCCACGTTTTCGGGGTGGTTGCGGCGGCTGAAGTAGAGTGTCTTGCCATCGGGCGACAAGAGCGGGTTCAATTCGCTGTATTCGCTGTTCACGTTTTTGTCGAGGGCTTCGATGAGAATGCCCGACGCGAGCAGCTGCATGGTGGGAATGTCGGCGATGATGGGATAGTTGGAATCCGAGATGGCTACGGCATCAATGCTATAGTAGTCGGGCACAGCGGCACCGTCGAACTCTATTTTAACAGCAGCCACCTTATAGGGTGTGGGTTCCATGAACACGTTGAGCATGCGGCCTTTCAGGGGCACGGCCATGGGATTGAGGGTGTTCACGACATATTCCTTACCTGCTTCATCGTAGGCCAGCACGCGGTAGATGGCGCTGGGGTTGTGCGACTCGGCAATGGCAATCTGACGAATGCTGATGGGGTTATCGAAACCAAGCTTCAGAAATTCTTTGCGCTTGGGTTTGTCTGGCGCCCAGGCGTTGGGGCTTTGCCCGCCGGCCGGAAGCACGTTGGGTTTGCCTAAGGCTTGTTTGGCTGAATATTGAACCGGGGTCAGTTCAGACGAAAACTCGATAACTTTCGATGCCCATTGAACCACTTGGGCTTTTGATAAGAGGGTAAATCCTGTTAACAAAAAGAGGGAAAGTAGAAAACGCTTCATGCACTTCGTCAGGTTAGAAATCTAGTTTTAAACTTAGTTAAAAAAATCAACTTTCGGCCGAAAACAGTACATCAAAAAGGAAACAAAATACTTAAGGTCAGTCGTTGACGATCCTAACCCTGCACTAACCCTTCATTCCTCCGTTATTCCAGGGAGTGTTTGTTAAACAACAGGAAGCCGACGTGCAATAATATACCCAACTGGTTTTCCCTGTCATCATAATAATTGACACTGAGGCTGAGGGGTCCGATGGGTGAGTGAAACACAAGCCCGGCCGTGCCCGCGAAGAAAAACGTGTTAAGGTCTTCTGAGTTCACCGCCTCCTGGTTGGCATTCTCCTGAAGATAGTCCAACGGTTTGAACAGGTATCCCTCCACCCGGAAGTCGAGCTTGTTGCGCAGGGTGAACACATTGCGTATGCCCCCGGCCAGGTAGTTGAACGACCGGAAGTTCTGGAGCAGCAACGTGCGGCTGTCCTGCATGGGCATGAAGGCCGGCGCGTTGATGATGGTGCCCGTGTAGTTCTGGAACGGTGGCTGATTGGAAAACACCACTTCCGTGAGATAGCCCAGTTTATACCAACCCAGGTTAAAGTACTGTTCGGCCGTGGCCCTCGCCCTGAACCAGGAGTGATGCACCGATGCCGGTGAAGTGCGCACCGAGGTGTTGCCCGGCGCGAACTTCTCGCGCACCGAAAAATATTCGCCCGAAAAAGCAAACGACCTTCCTGCCGACGCATACTGTCGCCGGTTCAACGTGTTGGTTGAAAGGCTGAGGCCCGCCTTGTATCCGCGCAGGCGAAGCTCGTCAAGCTGATCGGTGCTGATGAACACATCGCCATTGATATAGCGGTCGATGTTGCTGATGCCTTCGATGCTGAAAATGCCCTTGAACGAATTTTTGACCGGCACCCCAACGCGCACCCCATATTTACGGTTGATCCTTCGCAGAATGGTGGGCAGCGACACCGACCGCAGCAAGTCGTCGTTGTTCAGGTAGTCCCAGGAATCGAATGATACCATGGGCTCAAGGTAGAACTGATACGGAAAGTCCATCCTCAATTTCAGGATGGCCGACTTATAATAATTGCCCGTCTGAAAGTCGGCTGAGTAGTGGGTGAGGATTTTGTTGAAGTAATAATAGTTGAGTCCGAGAAACACGTTGCTGATGTCGCGGGTGGCAATGACGCCGCCAAAGCCCACCTGAAAATTCTGCTGTGGGCGGCGTGTCAGTTGCAGGTTAAAATTCCGTTGCTCGTGGTTGTAGAGGATGCTGGGGTAGGTGTTGGTGAAATAGTCTTCCGACACCAGCTTGAAGTAGCCGCTTTTGATCTGGCTGAATTGAAACTTGCCCTGATTTTTACGGTTGCGGAAAATGGTGCGTATATAGCCCCGTTGGTTCGAGCTGTAGCCTTTGAACAAAATGGCGTCGAAGGCCATGGGCACATTTTGATCGTTGAAACGATTGCGTCGCGTCATCACGTCGTCGCAGGCAACGCGCGCGGCCACCTTCTGTTTGATCTCGTCCATTTGCCGCATCGTTTGCACATAGCCGCTGTCGATCAAACTTTTTACGCGGGCAAAATCGAACGAGGTGAAACCTTTCAGGTTCGGCTGGATGTACACACCGCTGCTGGGGATGCGGGCCGGATCGGACTTGTCGAGCAGCAGATACAATAAGGAGTGGGAGATCAGTTTTTCGTCCTGGTCGTAGGGATATTCATCAAAGATTTTTCCCGACACGTTCACGCCCAGAATCACATCGGGGTTAAAGTCGCGTTGGGCAACGTCGACAGGAAAGTTATTATAGACGCCGCCGTCGAAGAGGTATTTGCCGTCGACGCGAATGGGATTATAGAAGAATGGAACCGTTTGCGTGGCGCGGAGTGCATCGCTGAGCGAGCCTTTTGAAAGCACCACTTCGTTTTGTGTGAAAATGTCGGCAGCCACCACGCGGAAGGGCACAAACAAACTGTCGAAGTTGCTGTTGGAGATGGCCGAGGCCTGCGCCATTTTTTCGGCCAGCACAAAATTCAGCGACACGTCGTTGGCGATGCTGGAGTTGAGCTGAAAATTGAAGGTGGAATCGAGCGCGAGATTGACCTTCAGAAACTGTGGCGTTTCGTCGGGACGGTGGTAGTAGTAGTTGTAGCCGGTTTCGGGAAGGCCGTTGATCCATCGCAGAAAGTGCTCCGACAACACCATGTCTTCGATCTGCCCCGGACTCATGCCAGCCACATAGCAACCGCCAATGATGCCACCCATGCTGGTGCCGACTACGTAGTCGATGGGAATTTCATTTTCCTCCAGCGCTTTCAGCACACCCACGTGTGCCAATCCTTTTGCCGCACCTCCACTGAGCACAAGGCCCACTTTTTGGGCATTGGCAAAAGCCGTTATGAATATGAAAACTATCGGGAGCGCACGCCGCATGCTGTTGTGATCTCGGATGATTCTTAAGCAAAAAAGCTAAGAAAAAGCGGATGATCTATCAACGCAGCGTTAAATAAAAAAATATATCAGAGCGATGCGATGGGATCTTGCTTCTGTTCGGGGAATGGAATGGCTTCCAGCTTGCGAACCAGCTTTTCTTTCAGCGCATTGAATTCGGCCTCGTGATCTTTTTTCACGGGTTCCGACGGCGGAAGCTCCACACGCAAGGCGTCTACCTGCACACCATTTCTCCAGAAGCGGTAGCAAAGGTGCGGGCCGGTGGCCAGGCCGGTGCTGCCTACGTAGCCAATGGTTTGGCCCTGGCGAATGTGCATGCCTGCACGGATGCCGTCGGCAATGCGCGACATGTGAAGGTACTGTGTGGTATACGTACCGTTGTGACGTACTTTCACATAGTTGCCGTTGTTGGATTTGTATTGTGCTTCTTCCACCACGCCATCGCCCACGGTGCGGATGGGTGTGCCCACAGGTGCCGCAAAGTCGGTGCCCAGGTGAGCCTTCCAACGTTTTTGCACGGGATGAAAACGGCTCATGGTGTAGCGCGAGCTGATGCGCGTGAATTCGATGGGGTATTTCAACAAGGCTTTGCGTGTGCTTTTGCCTTCGTCGTCAAAATAGTCGATGCCTTCGCCCTGATCGAACGGAACGGCATAATAAGGATGGCCGAAGTGTTCGAAGTAGATGCCGTTGATTTGTTTGATGCCTACCGACACGCCTTCTACCTGTGCTTCTTCATAGATGAGTTTGAACTTGTCGCCTTTCTGCAAACGCTGGAAGTCTACCTGCCAGCCAAAGATGTCGACAAACTTGTTGGTGAGTTCGTGCGAGATGCCCAGTTCTTCAATAGTTTCGGAGAGGTTGGAGCGAATTTCGCCAGCAATGCTTTTCTCCAGAATCACCACGTCGCGTTTGCAAACGTCAACCCAGAGGGTATCTTCAAAACGGAACACGATATAGTCGATGGAGTTGGGTTCGTATACCAGCACTTTGGCGGTCTTTAACGAATCCGTCTGATTGCAGAGCAGTGTGTATTTTTTGTTGGGAGCAATCTTGCGAACGTCGAACACGTTGCGCGAAAGCTGTGATATCTGATGGATGATGCTGGCAGGCACATTATAGGCCGTGAGGATGTCGCCGAGACGCTCGTTGCGTTTGATCTTGTCTTCGATCACCGTGTAGTTGTCCACCACCATGCCATAGAGCACGCTGGGGGCTTTTGCCACCACCACCTTCGCTGTGTCGAGCGAGGCTTCGGTTTGCATCAGTGTGGGGAGATAATATCGGTTTGTGAGCACTACCGCTACCGTGAGGACAGCGACGAGAATAAATCCTAACCAGCGTTTTTGCATGAGGGTCTTTGGGTTTTTAGCCTTGCGGCAGTTAAAAAATAGAGTGGCAAAGATACGAAGTTTAAAAAATTGGCCTAGGCCATGTAAGAAACCACTTGCTTTTCAAATATAACCCATTGTTTCAGAATTCAAAACCCCTCACAACCCGAAGCGGCGCTTCCAGGCGGTGAGGGGTCATGACAGGGCATGAACGTCCTGCTTTCCCGGAACGCGACAACCCCTATTTCGAGGCCGACGCGGCGAATTTCTTCTTGGCGCTGTCGAGAAACTTCACGAAGCTGGCCACATTCTTGTCGTAGCCGTAGGGCGCCACCAGCACTTTTTCGTCGTTGCCCTCCAGGATATAGAACGGCTGGGCGTTGTTGTTCAGGTTAGCAATCTGCAGGTCGGCGTTTTGCTTGCCGATGGTCTTTTTCACTTTCTTGTCGTAGGCCGACGTGTACCATTCCGACTCCGGAAGCTCCGTTTTGTCGTCCACATACAGGGCCACGATCACAAAGTCGTTCTGCAAACGTTTCAGCACCTCGGGATCAGACCACACCACGGCTTCCATTTCGCGGCAGTTGGTGCAGCCGTGGCCGGTGAAGTCTATAAAGAGTGGTTTGTTTTGCTGACGCGCGCAGGCCAGCGCCTGATCGTAGTCAAAATAACCCTGAAGGCCGTGGGGCAGGTGCAGGAATTCGGAATACTTCGGTTCTTCACAAATCTGGTTTGCCGTTTCGTTTTTGGAAACCAGGTCAAAGTCGTGCGTATAGAGTGGCGGTAAATAGCCGGCCAGCGATTTCAACGGCGCACCCCACATGCCGGGGATGAGGTAGACCAGGAACGTGAACGCCACCATGGCCAGCACTAGCCGGGGCACACCCACGCGTTTGTCTTCGGCGTCTTTGCCCGTGTCGCCGGGAAGGCGGAAGGCTTTCATCAAATAGAGACCCATCAGGGCCACGGTTACAATCCAGATGGCAATGTTGATTTCACGATCGAGAATTCGCCAGTGAAACGCCTGGTCGGCGATGCTGAGGAATTTGAAGGCGAGGGCTATTTCGATAAAACCCAGGATCACTTTCACCGAGTTGAGCCAGCCGCCCGATTTGGGGAGCGAGTTCATCCAGCCCGGAAAGAACGCGAACAACGTGAAGGGTATGGCAAACGCGAGCGAAAAGCCTACCATGCCGACAATCGGTTTCAGAAATTCTCCTCCGGCCGACGACACCAGGATGCTGCCCACCAATGGACCGGTGCACGAAAAAGAAACCAGCACCAGTGTGAAGGCCATAAAGAAGATGCCGATCCAGCCACCCTTCTCCGATTGCTGATCCATTTTGTTGATGAATGTGCCCGGCAGGGTGATCTCGAACAAGCCCAAAAAAGAAAGTCCGAACACGATGAACACGGCAAAGAAAATGAGGTTGGGTAGCCACTCCGTAGAGAGGTGGTTGGCTGTTTCGGGTCCCATGAGCGGGGCCACGGCCGTGCCAATGAGCGTATAGATGATGATGATGGAAAGGCCATAGATGAGTGCCTGCGATTTGGTGCGACCCGGACCCGTGAAGAAGCTCACCGTCATGGGCATCATCGGGAAAACACAGGGTGTGAGCAGCGCGAAGAGGCCGGCCACAAAAGAGAGTATAAAAAAGCCGAGGTAGGAATTCTGGCTGGGGTCTTCTTTGCTCAGCGTAGGATCGAGCTGCGGACCTTTGTTTTCGCCATAGGTTTTTGCGGGTGTGGTGGTTGCAACGGCTGGGGCAGACGCAGAATCGATTTTTTTTTCTTTTTTAATGGCAGGCGCCGCCGGAAGCGTCGTCTCTATTTTTGTGGTTTGCTGAGGGGCTTGCTTTTCACTGTCGTTTTTTTTTTCGCCGGTAACTTTAAAAGGACCGACGCTCAGGTCGCCGCTGAAGAGCACGCATTTCCCTTCCACTTCCGAACACACTTGCCCTTCGTAGGCACCCACAATCTTCACATCCGGCGAAAGGATTTTTATTTTCTGACGAAACTCACCTGTGCCGATAAAGATGCGCACATCACAATCAAAAATCTTGTCGTGTTTAGGTTTGTCTTCTACGGCCCGGAGGTTTCCCACCAGGCTAAAGCTGGGATGTTTTTCCAGGGTCACCGCCAGGGGGATTGGCCCACATTCGCCGTCAAAATCAACGGAATAGATATACCAGTTTTTGTCGATCGTGGCTTTGAAAACCAGCTCAATTTCGTCGCCCACGGCTACGGGCTTTGCCGGTGTTTCCACACTGAGCTTTGCCGGCTGAAGGATCTGAGCCTGTGCGGCTATCGAAAGGAGAACTACTGTGCAAATGAATGAGAACCGCTTCAACATGATCATGGAATTTTTCGGAATGCTAAAATAACGCTTGCCTGCTTAAAAAAGTTGATGGCCCGTGCAGAAAGGTAAGGCCGGCGACAAACTACACGTCTATTTCGATTTGACGTTTCATGATGTCTTCCAGTGTTTCGCGTTCGCGGATCAGCTTGGCCTGGCCGTTGATGACCATGACTTCGGCCGGACGCGGGCGCGAATTGTAGTTCGACGACATGGAAAAACCGTAGGCTCCTGCGTTTTTCAACGCCAGGATATCGCCTTCGCGCACTTCGCTCAGTTTCCGGTCGGCACCAAACGTGTCGGTTTCGCAGATATAGCCCACCACGGTATACACCTTTTCGGGAGCAGCCGGGTTCGACACGTTCACAATGTGGTGATAGGCTTCATACATCATGGGGCGTATAAGGTGATTCAGGCCCGAATTCACCCCCACAAACGTGACCGTGGGTGTGGCCTTCACCACGTTGGCTTGCACCAGCAGGGTTCCCGATTCGCTCACGATATATTTTCCCGGTTCCACCCACAGCTCCAGCTTGCGGCCGTAGTGCTGGCAGAATTCGTTAAATATTTTAGTGAGCTGCGCGCCCACATCGTTCACGTTGGTCACCTTGTCGCCTTCTTTATAGGCCACTTTGAAACCGCTTCCAAAGTCGATGAACTTCAGGTCGGGAAAATCATTGGCCACGCTAAACAACACATCGGCCATTTTCAGAAACACGTCGGTTTCGGTGATCTCCGAACCGGTGTGCACATGCAGGCCACGGATTTTCACATCGTGGGTCTTCACAATGTCTTTGATGAGGTCGATCTGTTGCACCGAGATGCCAAACTTGGAGTTGCTGTGGCCGGTGGATATTTTCAGGTTGCCGCCCGCCATGATGTGCGGGTTGAGGCGGATGCCACAGGGGTAGGTGTTCTTATATTTCTCGCCAAACTTTTGCAACACCGACAGGTTGTCGAGGTTGATGCCGAGGCCGAGGCTAACGCCTTCCACAATCTCGCTGAAGTCGACCCCGCTGGGAGTGAACACGATTTCGGTGGGGGTGAACCCGGCTTTCAGGGCAATGTGCGCTTCCTGGAGCGACACCACTTCGATGCCCGCACCGTTCTTGCGGATGAGTTTGAGAATGGAAATGTTGGTGAGGGCCTTGGCCGCATACTTCACGTTTACGTCGGCACCCGAAAATGCATTCTTCAGATTTTTGATCTGCTGGCCGATTTTGTCGGCATCATAAACATAGAGGGGAGTGCCGAATTGTTTCGCGATGTCGAGCGCGGGAATTCCTTGAATGGAATACGTTCCGTTTAACAGGTCCATGGTAAAATTAAAAGTGTCAAATATAACGGCACACACCCTTATATTCTGCCTTCGCCTTATTTAATTTGCCCTATGCAATTATTTTTTCGCGAATACGGCGAGGGTTCGCCGCTCATCATCCTCCACGGCCTGTTTGGCTCCAGCGACAACTGGCTGACCCAGGCCAAACTTTTGTCGCCCAGTTATAAAGTCTACACCGTGGACCTTCGCGACCATGGCCAGTCGCCCCACAGCGACGCGTTTAATTATCCCAGCATGGTGGCGGACCTGGCGGAATTTATCGACGCGCAAAACATTAAGAACCCGGTCATCCTTGGTCACTCCATGGGCGGCAAGGTGGCCATGAATTTTGCGCTTACACATCCCGACAAACTGGACAAGCTCATTGTGGTAGACATATCCCCCCGGCGCTACGACCTGGAGCACTATGTGATCGTGAAAGGTCTTAACGCCATCCCCATTGGCACGCTTGCCTCGCGCAACGAAGCCGACACGCTGCTGTCGGAATATGTTCCTGAACCCGATGTTCGCCAGTTCCTCCTGAAAAATCTGCAACGAAAAGCGGAAGGCGGATTCACGTGGAAAATAAACCTGCCCCTCATCAGCGAACAGCTCAGCAACATTGGCGTTGACCTGCACGTGCAGGGCACGTTCGAGAAACCCACGCTTTTCATTCGCGGTCGTTTTTCGAAATACATTCCCGATTCGGATTGGGAAAAGATCACCAGCGTTTTCCCCAACGCGCGTCTCGAAACGATGGAGACCGGCCATTGGGTGCAAGCCGAAAAACCCCAGGAGTTTGTGGACGTGGTGACACGCTGGCTCAACGCATAAAAACACACAGAACATGGAACGCAAGAAACTGCATAAAGACGGTCCCGAATTTTCACGCATTGTGGTGGGCGCATGGCGTTGGAACATCGACACCGAAACGGTGGAAAAACTCATTCACACTTCGCTCGACGCCGGCATGACCACGTTTGACCATGCCGACATTTATGGCGACCATGGCAACGAAGAAATTTTCGGACGTGTGCTGAAGAACAACCCGTCGCTGCGACAGCGCATGGAGCTGGTGACCAAGTGCGGCATCAAGTTTCCTTCGGCACACCGGCCCGAGTCGTGGGTGAAACACTACAACACCTCGAAGGCGCACATTGTGTGGTCGGCCGAGAATTCGTTGAAGATGCTGGGCACCGACCGGGTGGATTTGCTTTTGATTCACCGACCCGATCCGTTGCTGAATCCGGAAGAAGTGGCGGAAGCCTTTTCGCAGCTTCGGCAGAACGGCAAGGTGTTGCACTTTGGTGTGTCAAACTTCACGCCCACACAATTCGAAATGCTGCAGAGCTATTTGCCGTTTCCGTTGGTGACGAACCAACTCGAAATCTCTATCACACACCACGCGCCTCTGTTCGATGGTAACGTTGATGTGCTCATGAAACATCGCGTGGCGCCTATGGCGTGGTCGCCGCTGGGTGGCGGGAAACTGGTGAGCGAAACGCCGCACGGTTTGTTTGCCAAGGGCCCGCACTATCAGGCCACCGACGCTCAGCTTTCGCTCGCGTGGTTGCTCCGACATCCATCGTCTATCTTCCCCGTGATCGGTACCACCAAGCCGGAGCGCGTCATTGAAAGCGGCAAGGCCGTAGACATTCGTCTTGATCTTCAGGATTGGTTCGAGATGTTGAAAGTTGTGCAGGGGCGAGAGATGCCGTAGGGTGAGTGTAAATTTTTCAGAAATCTTTTTTTATTTCTTTCGTTGCACTTATGGCGCGAAGTCATGCGAATTCTCGCGATGGCATTTCGCTTGGCTGAAATTTCTGGAAGTTCGATGCACGTTGGTGCCTTCGGGAAGGAGGCGATGTTACTTTTTGTGTTCTGATATTTCTTAATTTCATGGTATGACCAGCCCTCTGAAGCATATTTCCAACCCTCGCGAAGTTTTCGACAATCTTCCGGAAGGCACGTTGGCAGAATTGATCGATAACGTTTTGTTTATGTCTCCTTCACCGATTTATGGCCATCAGGAAGTTCTTCTCAACCTCGCATCGGAGTTGAGAGATTTGTTCAAACAGAACGGGCAAGGAAAAGTCGCCATCGCGCCATTCGACATTCATTTAGATGAACGGAATATCGTGCAACCTGATGTGGTGATCATTCTCGACACGAATCTGTCGCAGCTAAAAGAAGATGAACATTTCTATGGCACACCCGACTTCCTGATTGAAATTCTATCGCCTTTCAACAGAAGTCACGACGTTGTTCGAAAGAAAAAACTCTATCAACAATTTGGGGTGAAGGAATACTGGATCATCGATCCAAAAACCAGACGTGCACAGGGGTTTTCGTTGCAGGGTGCCACCTACGTTCTTGTTCAGGACGAGCCTGGCCGGATCAAATCGCCTTTGTTAAACACAAAAATCGAATTCTGATGCCCGGGCCACGCAAACGTGGCTGCTACCGCTCCCTTTCCAACCCGGCATTCTCCGCCACTGCACTGTTGCCTGGTATTTTTTCTAATTAGTTCCTCCTTTTACTTTTTGTTTACCTATTTTATTTTTTAGTTGTACTGCAACAATAAGGCGTTCATTTTTGTATTCTCCTTTATTACCTTTCATGGCCAAATCAGCAGCGAAAAAGAAATTTGACAGTACGGGCCACGATGTCATCGAAATTGTCGGTGCCCGTGAGCATAACCTTAAAAATATTTCCGTCAGTTTTCCCCGCAACAAGCTTGTGGTGATCACGGGCATCAGTGGCAGCGGCAAGTCGTCGCTGGCGTTCGATACAATCTATGCCGAGGGGCAGCGCCGCTACATGGAGAGCTTTTCGGCCTATGCCCGCAGCTTCATGGGCAACCTGGAGCGCCCCGATGTGGACAAGATCAACGGCCTGAGCCCCGTTATTTCTATCGAACAGAAAACCACGTCGCGAAATCCACGGTCAACCGTGGGCACCGTCACAGAAATCTACGATTTCATGCGTTTGTTGTTTGCCCGCGCCGGCGAAGCGTTCTCCTACCTCACGGGTGAAAAGATGGTGCGCCAGTCGGAAGACCAGATTCTCGATTCGTTGCTGCAACACTTCAAGAACAAGAAGCTGGTGTTGTTGGCACCGGTGGTGAAAGGTCGCAAGGGCCACTATCGCGAACTGTTCCAGCAAATCCGGAAGTCGGGCTATACCAAAGTGCGTGTCGACGGCGAGTTGCTCGACATCACCGCCAAGATGCAGGTGGACCGTTATAAGATTCACGACATCGAGATTGTGATGGACCGCATCGTGGCCGACCGCAAGGACCTGGCGCGCATCGGACAGTCTATCAACAAATCGCTCAAGGAAGGCAAAGGGGTGATGATGGTGATGGAAGAGAACGGCAAGGTGCATCACTTCTCCAAATTTCTTATGGATCCCAAAACAGGCCTCGCCTACGACGAGCCTGCTCCCAACACATTTTCGTTTAACTCGCCCTATGGCGCCTGCCCTACCTGCAATGGTCTGGGGCAAATTGAAGAGATCACCGAAGCGTCGGTCATTCCCGACAAGTCGCTCAGCATTAGCCGTGGTGGCATTCTTCCGCTGGGCGAGTATCGCGACATCTGGATTTTCAAAAAGGTAGAATCCATCTTGAAGCGCTACAAAGTAACGCTCAGCACACCCATCAAAGACATTCCCAAAGAAGTGATCCAGATCATGCTCTATGGCGACGATGTGCCGGTGGCGGTTGCCTCGGTGAAACATCCGGGCACGGAGTGGAACACAAAGTTTGAAGGCATCATTTCATTTCTTGAAAAACAACGCGACGAAGGTTCGGAAGCGATACGCAAGTGGGTGGAAGATTTCACCATCGTGAAAACATGCCCCGAGTGCAACGGTGCGCGCCTGAAAAAAGAATCGTTGCACTTCAAGATCGACGAAAAAAATATTGCCGAGCTGGCTGTGCTTGACATTACAGCACTGCAGAAGTGGTTTGAAGGATTGGAGAAACGACTCAACGACAAGCAACGCATCATTGCCACCGAAGTGCTGAAAGAAATCCGGAAACGCATCGGCTTCCTGCTCGACGTGGGTCTTGACTATCTCAACCTGAACCGACCCATCCGCACGTTGAGCGGTGGCGAATCGCAGCGCATTCGTCTGGCCACACAAATCGGAACACAGCTTGTGGGCGTGCTCTACATTCTGGACGAGCCCAGCATTGGCTTGCACGCACGCGACAACGTGAAACTTATTAAGGCGTTGAAAGACCTTCGCGACCTTGGCAACTCGGTGATTGTGGTGGAGCACGACAAAGACATGATGCTGGAGTCGGACTACATTCTCGACATCGGCCCCGGTGCTGGCCGACATGGTGGACATGTGGTGGCCGAAGGAGAGCCCGCCGATTTTCTGAAGGGCAACAGCTCCACCGCACAATACCTGAATGGAAAACTGGGTATCAAAATTCTGAATGAACGCAGAAAAGGAACCGGCGAAAAAATAAAACTTACCCAGGCCAGTGGCAACAATCTGAAGAATGTTGACCTCACCATTCCGCTGGGCACGCTCACGTGCATCACCGGCGTTTCGGGAAGCGGCAAGTCCACGCTCATACACGACACGCTGTTCCCGCTGCTCAACCAATATTTCTACAACTCGCGCACCGAGCCGATGCCCCACAAAAAAATAGAGGGCCTTGAGTTGGTCGACAAAGTGATTGAAGTGGATCAGTCACCCATCGGGCGCACGCCACGGTCGAACCCGGCAACCTACACCGGTGTGTTCTCCGACATTCGCGATCTGTTTTCGCAATTGCCCGAGGCAAAAATCAGGGGCTATAAAACCGGGCGCTTCTCGTTTAACGTGAAGGGTGGACGCTGCGAAACCTGCGAAGGCGCTGGTCTTCGTTTGATTGAAATGGAATTTCTTCCCGATGTGTACATCCCCTGCGAAACGTGCAAAGGCAAACGCTACAATCGTGAAACTTTGGAAGTGCGCTTCCGCGGAAAGTCCATCAGCGATGTGCTCGATATGACGGTGGAAGAAGCCGTGACGTTTTTCGAAAACCAACCGAAGATCCTCCGCAAAATTCAGACGCTTAGTGAAGTTGGGTTGGGCTATATCTCGCTGGGTCAGCATGCCACCACCCTGTCGGGTGGCGAAGCCCAACGCGTGAAGCTGGCCACCGAGCTTTCGAAACGCGACACCGGCAAAACGTTCTATATCCTCGACGAGCCTACCACGGGTCTTCACTTCCAGGACATCGCCCACTTACTGGACGTGTTGCAGAAGCTGGTGGACAAAGGCAACACCGTGCTGGTGATTGAACACAACATGGACGTGATCAAATCGGCCGACTACATTGTGGACATGGGCCCCGAAGGCGGCGAGAAAGGCGGACGCGTGATTGCGCTGGGAACACCGGAACAAGTTTCAAAAAATCCTGCCAGCTACACGGGCAAGTTTCTGAAAGTTGAATTGAATGGATGATTGCCCTTGCAGCAGCAACAACGCCTGACCAACTTTGTCGACGCCTGAACGTGTTGACGACGGTGGTGAGTGTTGCGTTTCTGTTCGGCATTGCATTAAGCGCCAGGCTTTGGATTTCGGATCGCGCGTTTCCCCTGGTGCCGGTTCATCCTTTCTTCGTTACGTTGCTTCGCCCTGCGAATGTCGCGTTGCTCACGGTTGTGATCGTGTTGCTGGGAGTGATTCCGTTTCGCAAAAGCAAATGGGTTTTTCTTGCCGTGATTGGCACACTGGTGTTGCTCGTGGCTGAAGATCAAATGCGGCTTCAGCCGTGGGTATATTTTTACGCACTCATCTTTCTGCCCTTCGTCTTCACATCACACAACAAAAACGACGACGTCAACAACATTGTCCGTTGTTTGCAAGTGCTTTTTGTGGCTTGCTATTTTTGGAGTGGTGTTCAGAAGCTTCATCCAAATTTCCTGGACAACACCTTTGCCGACATTCTGAAGCGGCTCTTCCGCATCACAGACACCGCACCCTACAAACCGTTGGGCTATGGCATTCCCCTGTTTGAAATTCTTACCGGATTTTTCCTTCTCTTTGTGCGCACACGAAACGTGGGAATCGCTTTGGCAATGGCCAGTCATCTTTTCATTCTGTTGTATCTCAGTCCGCTTGGTGCCAATGCCAACTATGTTGTCTATCCCTGGAACGTGGCCATGGTGCTGAGCGTGTTTCTCCTCTTCTTCAAAAACACCAACACGCTGTTTGTTTTCCCCGAGGGCATCAGGTCAACGTTTCTGCAAGCCGGTTTTGTGGTGCTGGCTGGGGTGATGCCCGCGTTGAATTTCGCGGGGTGGTGGGATCACTACTTATCTTTTTCATTATATGCCGACCGCATCAACTATCTGTTTGTGGCCATCGAGGCATCGGAGATGAAAAACTTGAATGGACGCTACAACCCTTATGTCATCCAGGTGCCGGGCCTGAGCGGTGGCAGCATTGTGAATGTTGAAGCATGGTCGATGGCCGAATTGCACGTGCCGGTATATCCCGAGCCCAGAGTTTTTAACGTGATCGCACAACGGTTTTGTTCGCACGACATCCCGGAAGGAAAAATTGTGTTTATGGAAACCACCCTTCCCCTTTCGTCGACCACGTTGCAAACCTATACCTGCGCCAGGTTTAGTCGCCCTATTTACGACCCTCACTGATTTGCATTTCCGTGATAAGCCAGTAGATTGCAATCCCTAATTCCCTATGAACGCACGCGCCCGTCAATACCTGTTTGGTTTCATATTCTTTGCCTTCGGCATCTACCAGCTATACCTCCACGATTTCCTGGAAGCTTCCCTCTACATGACGGCCGGCACCGCCTTTGTATTTAACTGCCTGGCCATGGAACCGCGACTGGTCCCCTACAAAAAGGGGCTGAGCATCGTGGCCTGGGCGCTCATCATTGCCACGGGGCTTTTGCTGCTGTGGCTGGTGCAGTTCAAGTACTTTTAACCACCCACATAAAAGCGCTGCGCCGCTGTTGCCGTTTGTTTACCTTTACCCATTCTGTTTAAACCAGGGTGAACAAGCATAGAATATATTGGTCGTTGCAAATTGGGGGGTGGTTGCTGTATGCACTGGTTCAGATTGTCGGCAGCTCCCTGGCCTCCGGGGGCATCAGCGTCAAGCGTCTTTTCTTTCTGTTGGTGGAGGCGCTCATTTGTCTTTTGGTCACCAACGGGTTCAGGATCTTCCTTAATCGCAGGCGTTGGCTTTACCTGCCCATGCACAAGCTGGTGCCCAGCGTTTTTGCGGCTGTTTTTCTGATGGGCTACATTGTCTACTTCCTGCGCATCCCGGTGAATCTGATGCTGGGCCGCCTGTTCAATCCCATAGACGCCCTCGACTTTCAACAGATCATCGGGCAGTCGTCGTTCTATAGCATCATGTTCTTTTTGTGGACCGTGTTTTATTTCACCTACCACTATTTCGACAGCTATAACAAGTCGCTAAAGATTGAGGCGTCCATGATCGAGATCGAGTTGAACAACCTGAAGTCGCAGCTCAATCCACACTTCATCTTCAACGCCCTCAACAGCATCCGGGCGCTGGTAGACGAAAACCCGGTGAAGTCAAAGCAGGCCATCAACCAGCTTTCGAACATCCTGCGCAACTCGTTGGCGTCAGACAAAAAAGGACTCACCAACTTTGACGACGAGCTGAAGATGGTGAAAGACTATCTTGGGTTGGAGAGCATCCGGTTTGAAGAACGGCTCAAAACGGAATTCGACATTCACCCCGAGTCGCAGAAATTCAGGGTGCCCCCGCTCATGATCCAGACGCTGGTAGAAAACGGCATCAAGCACGGCATCTCCAAACTGACGCCGGGAGGTATCATTCAGCTCAAAACCTTCGTTGAAGACGACAAGCTGAAGGTTCAGATCCGGAACAGCGGCCACCTTATCAACGGCACCAAACGGGCCAAGTCGGGCCTGGGCCTGAAGAACACGGTGCAGCGGTTGAAGCTGATTTATGGCGACGAAGCGTCCTTCCGTATTGTAAATGAAAACGATAATTTTGTACTTACTGAAATAATAATTCCTCAAAACAATAGCCATGAGAGCATTAATCGTAGATGACGAACGGTTGGCCCGTAAAGAACTGATGAAGTTGTTGGAAGACCATCCCATGATTGAAGTGGTGGGCGAAGCCATGAACGCCGAAGAAGCGGCCCAGATGGTGAACGACCTCAACCCAGACCTGCTTTTTCTCGACATCCAGATGCCGGGCAAAACAGGCTTTCAGTTGCTGGAAGAACTTGACTCGGTTCCGCTGGTGGTGTTCACCACCGCCTACGACGAGTTTGCCCTCAAGGCGTTTGAAGTGAACGCACTTGACTACCTGCTGAAGCCCATCCAACCCGAACGCCTCGCCGAAGCCGTTTCGAAACTGGCCGACAAAGAGCGCGCAAAAAATGCAGCCCTGCGTGGCCCCGAGAAAAAGCTTGGCCTCAACGACCAGGTGTTTGTGAAAGACGGCGACCGCTGTTGGTTCGTGAGCCTTTCGAACGTGCGCCTGTTCGAATCGGACGGCAACTATATAAAGGTTTACTTCGACAACAACCGCCCCATGATCCACAAGTCGCTCAACGCACTCGACGAAAAACTGGACGAGCGCGCATTCTTCCGGGCCAGCCGCAAACACATTGTGAACCTGAGCTGGGTGGAAGGCATCGAGCCGTGGTTCAACGGCGGCCTCATGGTGAAACTCCGCGGCGGCGACAAGGTGGAAGTGAGCCGGAGACAGGCGGCGAAATTTAAAGATATGATGAGTCTGTAAAAAGACAACACTCAACCATACACGAGATTCTATTGAGAGAGCAGACCGCCATTCGGTCTGCTCTCTTTGTTTATAACCCTTCGTCGTCTCACCTTCATTCAAATTAATTTCCCGTCAGCGCTCCCGGTGTCGAAGCGACTTCACTACTTTGTCAAAGGAATTTGTTGTTCCGATTGCTTCAAAATATTTTCATCTCTCGTTCACACTAAGCCTTGCCACCATGCGTTCACCTAGTCCTTTGCCTCACCACTATGCCTAGAGTTATTGTTGCCGCCATTCTGTTGACGGCGTTGCTTTCGTGCGCGAAAAAAAAGCCGGCCGAAGTTGACACCGCTTCGGTGCCCACAACCGCATTCTATTATTGGCAAACCTCCCTTGGCGCGTTTGATTGGAACGACTCGTTGGCGCAGACCATGAACATCCGAAAAGTCTATTGCCGTTTCTTTGATGTGGACTGGAGCGAAGCCGCGCACGCGCCGGTGCCCGTGTCGCCCCTCCATCATTATCTTTACGATCGTCTTTGGAAACCCAAAACAGCGCTGGTGCCGGTGGTGTTCATCACCAACGAAACGTTCAAGAAATTGCATCGCGACTCTGTGAAAATGCTGGCGCGCAACGTGCATCGCATGGTGATGGCTAAGATCACTACATTGACGATGGACACCGTGAGCGTTCGCGACTATCATTATTACCTGGAAGAGGGCACCGAAAAATCTTATCGCGTCACCAGCAAACGTTTCGACGAGCAACATGTCTATGACTCGATCTATCAAGCCAAGCTCAGCACCATTCGCGAAATACAATTCGACTGCGATTGGACCACGTCGACCAAAGACAAATACTTTTCATTTTTGACGGAAGTCAAAAAACTTTTCGCTCAGCAAACCGTCACCTCCACCATCCGGCTCTATCAATATAAATATCCGCAGCTGGCGGGTGTGCCTCCGGTGAAGCGGGGCATGCTTATGTGCTACAATGCAGGCGACATCCGCGATTCCAAAACTGTCAACTCCATCTTCAACAAAAAGGAAATCATGTCCTATCTGGATGCGGGCACCTATCCGGTGGCATTAGACTATGCCCTTCCCGTTTTCAGCTGGGCGTTGCTGTATCGAAACGGTGAGCTAAAAAGTATTTTATCAAACGGCGAACTGCAGGAAACGCATAAGCGCCATCTCTTTCGCCAAAACAAAACACACTACACCGTAACGGAAGACTTCGTGTATGGCGACGACAACAACAGCCTCCTCGTCCGGTCAGGCGATGACAT
This sequence comes from Chryseolinea lacunae, assembly GCF_016735595.1. Classification (GTDB taxonomy): domain Bacteria; phylum Bacteroidota; class Bacteroidia; order Cytophagales; family Cyclobacteriaceae; genus Chryseolinea; species Chryseolinea lacunae. Next base: position 626,490 of record NZ_JAERRB010000003.1, on the reverse strand, counting down.
CCGCATCGAAGAACCAGACCTTGCGGCGGTGAACGAGGTGGCCGCGTGGCTTGGCGAACATAAGAACAATCCCGAAGCCATTCTGAGTTTGTATCAGCTAAACAATCATGATCTTCAAAAACATGCAACGGAAATTCAAACGCTATTTCGTTCTTTCTAGCCTGCTGCTATTGCTCCTGCCGCTCAGCACGTCGGTGAATGCCTGCTACGAATCGTCCGATCACGAAGAGCTCCGGTTCATGGTATTCAATCCGGATTTGCTCCACGAAAAATCGTGGTGGAGTTTTTTCTATAGCGGACGCTACAACTATCTGGACGCCGTGACCGGCACCAACGACGAAGATCAACTGACGCGGGAGTGGATGAAGAAAACAAAAACCAAGGCGTCGTTTGATGACGTGTGGAATTGCTTCTTTGGTTCGCCTTCCGATTCAGCCCTTCAACACAATCCATTTTATACAGAGATCCAGAAAAATCAGGTCATCAAAACGTATCTGGATGTTGCACGCCAGTGCGAAGACGTGTCCTACATTCCCGATGGCTGGCATCAGGATTCTGCCGCGGCAACGCTACACACACGGCGCGAAGCAATGATCGCGCGGGTCGACGAGCACTTGCGCAAAGAGTCCGATCCGTTTCTTCAACATAAATATGCTTTTCAACTGATAAAGCTCAGCTGGTATGCAAACGACTATGCTACGTTCGATCGCGTCTTTACTCATCACTTTTCAAAGACGCCTGCCGGTGTGTTAGACTGGTGGGCCTGGCACTACAAGTCCATGACCTACGAAGGGACCAAGCAGGTTGACTCTGCCAACTATTTGCACGCACGCGTGTTCTCGCACTCCACCAATAAGATGTTTCCCTCCAAACAGTATTTCTCCTCGCGTAAACTATCGCGTGTGTTGAAGCTGGCCAGGACAAAGGAAGAACGTGCCGACATTCTTGTGCTCGCCGCGTTGACAAATCCCGGGCGCACATTGCCAACACTGTTGGAGGTCTATGACCTGGCCCCCGATCACAAACATTTGCCGCTGCTCATTTCACGTGAAATCAACAAGCTGGAAGACTGGCTTGGCTCCACAAAATATGCCCACACGCCCATTGCCACGCAGCGCGATTGGGACACGCCTTCCATGAAAAACTGGAAACGTGACTTTGACTACCTGCACGTGTTTACCAATGCAGTTCAACAGCTGACCAGCCTGAAAACTGCGCACCCCGTGTTCTTCAACATGTCGATGGCGTGTTTGAAGCTGATGGAAAACGATCACGTGGCGGCTTCCGACTATCTGGCCCGCATTCAATCCGACGATCCGGAAGTGTTGTTCCAGCAACGTGTGTTGAACGTGATTCTGCTAGCGCAGCAAAAAGACGTTCGCGATCCGTTGGTTCAGGACGAGCTAGGTTCGCGCTATGTCGCGTTGCTAAACGATCGCACCCAAAAGTTTGAATCGCAGCGCATGCTCTATTCACTCAGTCTCTATCTTCGTCACACGTTTGCGTCGAAAGGCATGGTTCATCTTGCGGGGTTGTTCGACAACTATGCGGTGAACAAATTTTGCGAAACGTGTTTCTTCGATTCGTTCTCCTTTTCTACTATTCGCTACTTCGACCGCTATGCCACTGCAGCAGACGTGGAGCGTTTGATTGCCACATTCCGAAAACCCGATAAAAACAAACTGGAGACTGTGCTGCTCAAGCCCTACACCAACGTGAACTATCTCTACGATCTGCTTTCGACGAAATATCTGCGACAGGGCGATGTGAACGCCGCGGCCAAGGCATTAAAAGAGGTGCCCGACGAGTTTTGGTTTTCGTTTTTGAATTTCCAGCACAACCTCGACCGAAACCCGTTCGAGAACACCGAAGTGCTGGATGCGCGCACCATGACGCTCTATACTAAAAGAGAAATCGTGCAGAACCTCATCGCACTGGAACGCGAAGCAAAAACAAATCCGGCCAAACGTGCCGCCAATTATTTTCAGTTGGGCAATGCGTGGTACAACTTCTCGGAAACTTCGTGGTTCATGATTGCCTATGAATGGCACGGCGACAACTGGAACAACCTCATCGCCACAAAGTTTGTTAGAAAGAAAGCACTGGGTTTCTATCAACAGGCACTGGCTTCCGAAACCGACAGCGAACGCAAAGCGAGGATCGTCTACATGATAGCCCAGTTGAGCGACGGGGCGCGCAAAAAAGACTACGCCAAACAATATGAACGCTATCAGAACACTGACTTTTATTCACGAAAAAGCTGCGACATTCTGAGGGCCTTGGCAGAAGCCAATTAAGTCTCCAGAATTGAAATTTCGAAAAACTTCCTAATTACTTCTTAAAAGTAGAAACATATACAGTATCTTTATCGTATAGAGCCAAAAGGTTTGAAACGATGAAAGGATACCTTGGAGAGTTTGAGGAAGTGGTGTTGCTCACCATTGCCAGCCTGGGCGATGATGCCTATGGTGTGTCAATCAAAGATGAAATTGAACGAAGAACGGACCGAAGCATCAGCATCGGGGCCTTGCACTCCACCATCACACGCGTGGAAGAGAAGGGCTTCATCACATCCTTTCTTGGTGAGCCCACGCAAGAGCGCGGCGGGCGACGCAAGCGATTTTTTGAGTTGACGCACACGGGCAAAGTGGCGTTGCATGAAATGAAAAATCTGCGCGACGATTTGTGGCGCGCGTCCAAGACAAACCTTTCGCTGGCCAAATGAAAAGAGAGCACAACATCAAACCTCCACGCCTTGCTACGGCCTTGTTGGAATGGTATTGCGCCAACGCGTCCATCGAAGACTTGCAGGGCGATCTGGACGAATTGTTTTATGCGAACCTCCAACGCACATCGGTGTTCAATGCCCGGCTGAAGTTCTGGCTACAGGTGTTGTCTCTTGTAACCTCGTATGCCATTCGAAAGCGAAAACAAAAATCGGCCTTTCATCCATACTCCCACTCCCCTAACCACTACGCCATGCTTCGAAGTTACCTGACCATCGGTTTCAGAAATCTTCTGAAAAACAAAAGCTACTCCGTTGTGAACATCTCCGGTCTTGCCGTTGCCGTGGCGGTTAGCCTCATCATTGTGTTGTTTATCGCGCAGGAATTTCGTTATGATGCGCATCACGCCAACGCCGACCGCATTTATCGTGTACACTACGAAAAGAAATTTGGCAGCAACCATGCCCACATGGCGGCCGTGCCCGCCGTGACCGGACACAGCTTGCAACAGGATTTTCCTGAAGTGGAGTCGTCGGTGCGGTTTATCAACTATGGCACCTACCTCGTGAAGACTAATGGGGCCACCGAAAACATTAAAGAAAGCTATGTGCTTTGGACGGACAGCACATTTTTTCGCGTGTTCTCTGTGCCGTTGGTGGCGGGCAATCCAGCCCACGCGTTGGCACAACCCTATAGCGTGGCCATCAGCCGGCGCATGGCCGAAAAATATTTCGCGGGCACCACCGCCCTGGGCAAAACACTTGTGCTCGACGATCGCTACACCACCACGGTCACCGCCGTGTTCGAAAACATTCCCACGACCTCTCATTTTCATGCCGACATTCTCATTTCCCTTGCCGGCGATTGGCCTGCGGCGCGCGAAGCAAAGGCTACCACCTTTGCCAACAACAACTTCAACACCTACATCTTGCTGAAGCACGGCACCAGCGCACAGGCACTGGAAGCAAAGCTGCCCGCATTTGTCGAAAAATTTGCCGGCCCCCCGGCACCCGACAAAGTGGACCGGCTCACACTCATGCCCCTGCGCCACATACACCTGCACTCCAATCTGCGTGGCGAACTGGAACCCAACGGCAGCATCACCTATGTTTATTTATTCGCGCTTGTTGCCGCGTTCATTGTGGTGGTGGCCTGCATCAATTTCATGAACCTGGCCACGGCCCATGCGGGCCGGCGGGCCAAAGAGATTGGCGTACGCAAAGTGATGGGCTCGCTCCGCTCGCACCTGATGCGACAGTTTTTGTTAGAATCGTTTATCATCACACTGGCGGCTTTTTTTGTTGCCGTAGGGCTTGCGCATTTGTTGCTGCCGCTGTTTAACACCATTCTGCAAACCGAGTTGATGTTGCCTTTTCAAACACCGTTTTTTTATGGTGCACTCTTCGCCGGCGCGCTGTTCGTGGGGGTGTTGGCCGGCGCCTATCCGGCGTTCTACCTGTCGGGATTTTCGCCTGTTAATGTGTTGAAGGGAAAATTGTCGGCGGGTTTGTCGAAGGGCTATCTGCGCAGTGGGTTGGTTGTGTTTCAGTTTGTGACCTCCATCGTGCTCATTGTGGCGGCGCTCACGGTGAATCAGCAGCTGGACTTTATCCAAAATAAAAATCTGGGTTTCGAAAAAGATCATGTGTTGCTGGTGAAAGATGTTTACGTGCTTCGCCCCAACACGATCGCGTTTAAAAACGAAGTCGAAAAAATCAGCGCCATCAGCCACTGCACCATCTCGGCCTTTGTGCCCGTGGAAGGAGGTTCGGAATTTCCACGACGCGATCGCACGTTCTGGAAAGAAGGCAGTGCCCCATCGGGCGACAACCTGGTGAGCCTGCAGCAATGGAGTGTGGATGCCGACTACATTGCCACGTTCAACATGCAGGTGCTTCAGGGTCGCGGCCTATCTAACGACTTTGCGTCCGACTCGGCGGCTGTGGTGCTCAACAAGGCCGCGCTTCGCCAGCTCGATTTGGGTGCCAATCCCATTGGCAAAACCATTCTCACGTTCACAGGCTACAACACACCCGACTTCGATCATCCCAAAGCCTTTGTGGTGGTGGGTGTGATCGACGATTTTCATTTCAGCAGTCTGAAAGAGACCATTGCACCACTCGCGCTCTTCCTGGGGCGGAGCGATGGCTTTCTCAGCGTACGCTTTGCGGGCAACCCGCAGCCGGTCATCGAAGCCCTCGAAAAAAAATGGAAGCAAAGTGCTCCGGGGCAACCGTTTCAATATGTGTTTCTCGACGAAGAATTTGGAAAGATGTATGCCAGCGAACAACGGCTCGGCAAAATGTTTGGCATCTTCGCCACACTGGCCATTGTGATTGCATGTTTTGGATTGTTTGCACTTAGTGCCTATACGGCCAAACAACGCACCAAAGAAATCGGCATCCGCAAAGTGATGGGTGCATCGGTGCGCAGCATCATCGTGTTGCTGTCGGCCGAGTTCAGCAAGCTGCTCGTTGTGGCATTTGTGATCGCCATTCCATTAGCTTGGTTTGGGATGGAGTGGTGGCTGCAGAATTTTAGCTACCGTGTGGCCCTGGGAGTATCGGTGTTTGCCGTGGCCGCATCGTTGGTGATGTGCATTGCCTGTCTCACCACGTGGTATCATTCGTATCAGGCAGCCTCTTCTGATCCCATCAAATCGATACGCACCGAATAGCTAGCGCGATTTTTTTCCGCGTTTCTCGGCAGCTTTCTTTTTGTCGTTTTCGGCTTTCTTGTTTTCCAGCAACGTGCGTTTTTTCACGGGCGATTTTTTCAGGGCTGCTTTTTGTGCAGCCTTTTTCTCTTTTTCTTTCTGTGCATCGATCTTCGCCTGTCGTGCCGCTTTTTTCTCGTGGAAGGCGCCTTTGAATTCGGGATTTTCTTTACGGCGTTGCCAGTCTATGTCTAGTGCCATGGCTTGCGCTTCGTCATAAGGTGTCTTGGTGATCTCCAGTCCTTCGGGGAGTTGTTTCACCGGAATTTTTTCGCGGATCAACTTCTCAATTTTATCGATGTGATATATTTCCGATTTGGTCACAAACGTGATGGCCTTGCCATCCTGAAAGGCGCGGCCTGTGCGGCCGATGCGGTGCACGTAGTCTTCGTGCAACGGTGGCACATCAAAGTTTATCACGTGCGACACTTTCTCCACATCAATGCCCCGTGCCGTCACATCGGTCGACACCAACACGCGCAGCTTGCCTTCCTTGAATTCGTTCACGGCGTTGATGCGACTGTTCTGGCCTTTGTTGGAGTGAATCACTTTCACGGGCCCAAGTTTATAGCGATCAATGAAGCTATAGACATTATCGGCCACTTCTTTGGTGCGTGTAAAGATCATGACACGGTTAAACACGTCCTGGTCCTGAAGCAGGTGTTCCAGAAAGTTGATCTTGGTGCGCATGTTGGGCAGGTGATACAACTCCTGCTCCACCTGTTTTGCCGTGGTGGCCTGCGGTGTCACCTCAACCTTAACCGGGAATTCCAGAAATTCTGCCGACAACATTTCCACGCGATCAGAGAACGTTGCCGAGAACAACAGATTTTGTCTTTTGCGTGGCACCACTTCCAGCACTTTACGGAGCTGGTGCATAAAGCCCATGTCCATCATGCGGTCGGCCTCATCCAAAACCAGAAACTTGATCTGCTTCACGGGCATTTCACCTTTCATATACAACTCCAGGAAACGCCCCGGTGTGGAAATGATGATGTCGATGCCCTGACGAATTTCTTCGATCTGTGTTTTGGGGCCGATGCCTCCATAGATGGGCAGAATGCGGAGGTCGGTATACTTGGCCAGCAGTTTGGCGTGTTCGGCAATTTGGATGGTGAGCTCTTTGGTGGGCGCGAGAATCACGGCGCGGGGCTCGTCGCCTTGTGCATACTTCACCTTCATGAGCACCGGCAGCAGGTAGGCAGCGGTTTTGCCGGTGCCGGTTTGCGCAATGCCAATCACCTCCTGGCCACCGAGGATGAGGGGAATGCCTTTTTGTTGAATTTCGGTGGGTGTTGAAAAGCCAAGGTCCGCCACTCCGTTGAGAAGCTGCTTGTTGAGATTAAAACTTTCGAAAGATGTGACTGTTGACACTTTAGCTTTTAATTTTACCGGCGATGAAGACACTACTGATTACGAACGCAAATATAGTCAATGAAGGCAAGGTCTTCGAAGGCGACGTGCTCATTCGGGGACAATACATCGAGGCCGTTGGCAAAAACCTCGCGTCACACACGGCAAACGAGGTTATTGACGCCAAGGGAAAATATCTTTTGCCCGGTGTTATCGACGATCAGGTTCACTTTCGCGAGCCTGGCCTCACACACAAGGGCAACATCCGCTCCGAGTCGAGGGCGGCTGTGGCCGGTGGTGTGACCAGCTTCATGGAGATGCCCAACACCAATCCGCCAACGTTCACCCAAGACCTGCTGGAACAGAAATATGTCATCGCGTCGCATTCGTCGCTGGCCAACTATTCGTTCTTCATGGGCGCCGCCAACGACAACCTCGACGAGGTGATGAAGACGGACATCACACGCGTGTGTGGTTTGAAAATCTTTATGGGCTCTTCTACGGGCAACCTGTTGGTGGACGACCCCAAGACATTGGAGCAATTCTTCTCGCGCTTTCCGTCATTGATTGCCGCGCATTGTGAAGACGAAGCGACCATCCGCAAAAACACGGCAGAGTTCAAAGCGCGCTATGGCGAAGAGGTGCCCATCCGTTGTCATCCGCTCATCCGCAGCGCCGAGGCGTGCTATTTGTCTTCATCGTTTGCCATTGACCTGGCCCGCAAAAACGGAACACGCTTTCACATTCTTCATATCTCCACGGCCAAAGAAACCGCGCTGTTCGACAACAGCATTCCTCTTGAGAAAAAACTGATCACGGCCGAAGCGTGCATACACCACCTTTGGTTCAACGACAGCGACTATGACCGGCTGGGCACATTCATTAAATGGAACCCGGCCATCAAAACGGCCCACGACCAGGCGGAAGTTTTCAAGGCTGTGCTCGACGACCGCATCGACGTGATTGCCACCGACCACGCGCCCCACACCCGGGAGGAAAAACAAAACACCTATTTCAAGGCACCCTCGGGCGGACCGCTGGTGCAACACAGCCTGGTGGCCATGCTGGAATTCTATCACCAGGGCAAGATCACGCTCGAAACCATTGTCCAGAAAATGAGTCACAACCCGGCAATACTGTTCCGGATCCAAAAACGTGGGTTCATCCGGGAAGGCTACTTTGCCGACCTGGTGCTGGCCGACCTCAACGATCCATGGACGGTGGGGCAGGAAAACATTGTGGCCCAATGCGGTTGGTCACCTTTCGAAGGGGCCACATTCCGGTCGAAGGTGCACCACACCTTTGTGTCGGGTCACCGCGCCTACTCCAATGGCCGGTTCGACGACGCCAAACATGGCGAACGGCTGCTGTTTGACCGCAAATGATTTTAGAAAATCGTTTTTGCAAATTCCAGAAGGCTGTCTAACTTTGCAGTCCTCAAAACGGTGATTGTAGCTCAGTTGGTTAGAGCATCAGATTGTGATTCTGAGGGTCGCGGGTTCGAGTCCCGTCTTTCACCCACCGTATTTAAAGCCCCAACCTGGGGCTTTTTTTGTTTTTCTGCCGGGCCGGCCCCGATTTCGGAGGTCCGCTGCCCTGAAATTTTCCAGTGTGAAAACCCGGAGAAAAGTGTCCTGCCCAAGGCAACGGCTCCATCAAATTCCGACTGACCGATACCTAAAGAAAACTTGCCATGACGAGTGCCATCAAGACGGAGAATCTTTGAGTCCTGCGATTACAAATGTGCTTAGAAGACCTGTTTCGCCAGTTGGTATCACTAAGATTCGATTGCTCTGTCAACGTTCACTCCCTTGACGCACAAATAGGCGAATAAATGCGGGCCGAAAACCATTGCATCACGGTAAAAACAGACCTCTTAAAAAATCGCAAAGCCGAATGCAACGGGTTATTGAAGACACAAATTTCGGAACGTGAAGAATACTCAGATCAACAATCGTTGATGGAAATGAACGCACTTGCGTGACTGAGGAGAAGAAAAAATTTGCGCATGGATGCTCCTGCTTTCAAACGCAAAACAAATTTTTCACATCAGCATTCATTAGTTCCCGTCGCCAAATTAGCATGACATAAATCCACTGCATTCATTAAAGAAAAACTTGGCTAGAGTCAACCTTGTGGTCTATTTATTTTTGCTCTATGTTTAATTTATGATTGCATGGACAGAATTTGATGAACTGACCCTGGAAGAGAAGATTAGCATGCTCTATGAAGAAGGCACGTTTGTGATGGGCATCCGTTACTACGGCTACAAAGTGAATTTATATTTGCTCGGCAATTTTTATCTCGAAGTTTTTATCAATCACAAATTTTCATTGATCGAAAAAATCATACCCCTCGATCGCATGCACTCGCGCATGAAATTCTATTCGGATCAGATCCAGTTGCCAAAAGGAGAATTCTAAAAACAACATCTCAGTATCAAACACGCAGCCTAGTCCGATCCCGACACCAGCAGTTTGTCCAACTCTTCCTTGTCTTTCATGGTCACACCTTGCGCCACCGGTGGGTTGCCAACCGTTTCGGTTTTTGCGGCGGCATAGTTCAACTTTTGCAACGGCATGGCCACATCGCGATACACAACGCGATTGCGAATCACCGTGTCGGGAAGCGAAGCAACAAACACCGTGTCGTGCACCACACGCGTAGTCACGATCGAAGGCGGTGCCGGGTTATTTCCACTTGACAATATCCATACACCGGCCACAGCCAGCACACACACCAGCGCCATGGCATAGGCCGGCACTTGCGCATGAACCACGCTGTGCCAAAACGAAGGTCTGTGTTTTTCTTTCAGGTGTTGTTGCAGCGCCGTGAGCACCCATGGATCGGGAGAAAGACCGGTCTTCTGGTTTACCAAAGCCCGACCAATCTTTCTCGCAAGCGTGTATTGCTCTTCCGATCCAAATTCTTTTAGCACGAAATCTTTTTCTTCCGGCGTTAGCGCGTCGAATGATTTCTCCCCGAGGAGTTGCTCGAGGCGCTGTTCGTTTTCTGATGCATTCATGTTGATATGTTTTCGGGATGAAAGGCGCCAAGGCGCGCAGCCAATTTCTTTTTGAGGTGAAACAATCTGGATTTCACCGTTCCTTCGGGGCACTCCAGCACGGTGGCAATTTCTTCAAGACTCATCTCCACGTCGTAGCGCAGCGTGAACAGATTTTTATCGTCATCGTCCAGCCGGTCAAGCGCATGCTCTAAGGCGACCTTGAATTGTTGTTGGGCAAGCCTGGCGTGTGCCAGGTTTTCAACGCTTTGGTCGGCCACAAAAACCGCGGCATTTCGGAAAGCCTGCTTGCGGTATTCGTTCTTGCACATGTTGTGGGCGATGGAATAGAGCCAGGTCGAAAATTTTTTCTCGGGTCTGAATCGTTCCGCGTTCTCGATCACCTTCACGAACAAATCATGCAGAAAGTCCTGGGCTTTGGCGCGGTCTTTCCACAGCATGCGGTGGAAGTAGCGAAGCAATCGCGCGCTGTAGCGTTCATAGAGCGCTGTCAACGCGCGCGCGTCGCCTTGCTGCACACGGTGCATCAGTTCTTCGTCAGATTTTTTTTCTATGCGCGTAAAGAACATATCGGCTCAGGGCTCGATCACATCCATGAACACTCTGAAGCCCACGGCGTCGCTTGGGCCATCATAGGTATTAATGCTTTTGATCGTCGATTCTTCGGGCGAATGATTCCAGCTTCCCCCACATGCCTTGCCGCGCTCGTTGGTCATTTCGGCCACGTTGCCCACCACATCAAACAACCCGATGTCGTTGGGGAAATACGACTCCACCGGGGCCATCAGCCAGAAGCCATCGGCTGTGGTGGTCTTTGTGCCTGGGCAGGGTTTGAGTGTGTCGGGAAATTTGAAATTGCCCAGCGAACAACCCCTCGAGTTCAGCACCGTGTTGCGTATGCCATAGTAGCGAAACCACGGATACAGAATGTCTTTGTCGGCCAGCGACACGGTTTTCATTTCATATTTGCGCGACACATCGTGGCCCGGTTCAAAGACCTTCACCTGCGCTTTGTTTTCTTCCAGCACCCACGATTCCGCATTGCGCAGACTCGCCGCGGCAATCTGCCATTCGTTCACGGAAGGTAGTCTAAACTTCACTTTCTTAAACTTCCGGCCAGCCACATTATTGTACTGTTCTGTCAACCATTCACAATACGCCACCGCGGCCTCATACGAAATGTTGATGACCGGATAGTTGGAATAGAATTTCTGTTTCTTCGAAACCACCCGGGGCACATGATAGCTCTTCATGAATGAAAGCGCCGGTTCTTCGTAGCGCGACAGGTCGTATTTGCACTTCTCATACAGGTCCATGCGATTGGTTTGCATCAGGTAGTCCAGGAAGTCGTTGTAGCGGCCGTTGGTTAGCTCGGCGTTGAAGGCATACACGTTTTCTTTCACCAACCGGAAATGGTCGTCGAGGTCTTTGGTGTTGAGGGCGAAGGGCACGAAGGGAAGGGCTTCTGCTTTTTTGCCGGCGAGAAAATTGCTGACCAGCGTTTCTTTCCCGCTCTCGGAGGCCAGCTTCACCACCATGCTTTCCCAATAGGCGGCGCGCTGTTTGTCGCCCATTTTCAAATAGTGTTCGTGCAGCAGCAGCATGGGCACCAGGTAGTTGGTTTGAAGCACTTTGCCCGTGGCCGATTCGCTTTCGCCATCAAAATTCACGGTGAGGTAGTCGAGCAAAAAATTATTCTCCAGGTTTTCTTTCAGGCGTGTCATGTTGTCGAGCCGCGTGGTGCTGAGCTGCGACGCGAGGCCCACCACATAGAGCTGATTTTTGATGGCCGAAATGTTTTCCGGACTCAACGTGAGCGTATAATAAAATGCAAGGTTCTGGTTTTGGATGGGCAGTGAAGCACACAGTGTTTTCTTTTGATCGGCCGGCGAAAGGGGCACCAGCTGTGCGTCGTCCCACAGCAGCCCGGCACCGTTGAGTTTACGGCTGCGATAGTTTGGTTCGAGTAACAAGTCGAGGCTCATCACCTTCACATCGGGGCGAATCTTCATCACATCCTGCAACACCAGGATGGGGAGTGTGATGTGGTCGGCCTCGGTGAACAACACGGCATCTTTTTCGACCGACATCAACACGTTATAGCTGTAGTGCAGGAGTGCCTGCGAGAACTGTTCACTGTTAAAAAGCTTCTGGCTAAAATCTTTTCGCTTTTCGTCGTGACCCAGAAACTCATGTTCCAGCAACAGCGAAGCATAGGTAGCGGGGTTATTGGGTTGCAAGGCAAAGGCCTGCTCCAACATGGGCAAAGCTTTGGCGCGGTCGTCTTCCTGCCAGGCCTGCACACACAACATTTCGAACGAGCCCGGCACCGCTGCGCGCATGTTTGCCACAATGTCGGCCAGCTGGCTGTCTGGGCGTTGTGCATAGCGGCTGGCGATGTAGTAGTTCATCCACGACGCTGCGTTGCGTTTTTCCTTCTGGGTTTCCTCCTGCCACTGCACAGCCTGTGCTTCATACCAGCCGGCGGGTTTAATCACTTTTGTTTTCGCGGCGATCGGCTGGGGCGCCCCGGCCAGCAACACGCCGGAATATAGAATCAACAACAAGGTTATGCGTAGCTTTACCATACTTGGAATTGGATTTAGGTTTCTAAAGAGCAGTACACACGAACGCGACCCAGGTTCAATTGAACGCACACTTTTTTTGGAAGCCAAGAAATTACCCGGCTTGTCGGGTAGAAGACATTGCAGATGAACTTACGATGCGTTATTTGACTTTGAAACTAAAATATTCTCCGTATGAAAACCCTACTCATAAGCATGCTGCTGGTGTTGGCCATAAGCCCTTCGTTTGCACAGGAAGTCTTTTCAAAATCAGGCGAAGCCATTCAGGGCTACGACCCGGTGGCCTATTTCAAGGTGGGCAAACCCGTGAAGGGCAAGTCAGAATTTTCGTATCAATGGAAAGACGCCACCTGGCATTTTGCGTCGGCGCAAAATCTTGAAGCCTTTAAAGCAAGTCCCGAAACATTCGCACCCCAGTTTGGTGGCTATTGTGCCTATGGCGTGGCCGATGGTCACAAAGCAACAACTTCGCCCGATGCGTGGACTATTGTGGGCGACAAACTTTACCTCAACTACAACAAAGATGTGATGGCGCTGTGGCGAAAAGACCAACCGGGATTTATCCAGAAGGCCAATGCAAACTGGCCCACTGTAAAAAAAGAAAAAGACTAAGCCCATAAACAAAATAAAAACCCGTCCTCTGATTTTGTTCGAGGACGGGTTTTTTATTTTAGATGTGAAAAATCCATTCGGCATAGAGCGGATCATCGGGCGAAAAATCGTTGCGGGCAAAGAAGCGTCGGTCGAGTGTCTTCACGGTGACACACTCCAGCAACAGCAACGTGCGATAGCCCGGGCCGGTGCTCTTCACACTGAAGCCGTATTCCTGCCAGCACACGATCACGATTTTGTTGTGCTTGGTGCGGCACACGCCATAGGGATGAATGACGCGGGCGCCGGTTTCCTTGAAAAGCCGGACGCTGCAAACTTTCTTTTGTTGCGCAGCCTCGTGCAGGGCGCGCGTAATTTTTTCGGTGTCGTACAATGGTAACGGCATAGTTTTTCCAAGGGCATTTAGTCATGGCAACTTTGATTTTATGCATAACCTTAAAAAACGGCGTTGTCCGGGCTGCCCGGCTGGATAACAATACGGCATTTATTGTGTAGCGCTCAGGTGGTTCTTCCGGCTATCTCATGGTGATGTTTGTTTTGATCGTGTGATGGCATACGTATCTGGTGTCGCGATTTAGAAGTTGGGCGACAACAAATATTTCGCATAGAACTCATCGATCACCCGCACGGCTTCTTCGGGTGTGTCAACAAGGTTGAAGAGGTCGAGGTCTTCTTCATTTATCATCTTGTCGGTCACCAACACTTTTTTCCACCAGTCCAGCAAGCCCTTCCAAAAACTTTTTCCCACCAGCACTATCGGAAAACGTCCGATCTTTTTGGTTTGGATAAGCGTGAGGGCTTCGGTCAGTTCGTCGAGTGTGCCGAAGCCACCGGGCATCACAATGAAGCCCTGCGAATATTTCATGAACATCACCTTGCGCACAAAAAAATAGTCGAACGTGATGAGCTTGTCGGGGTCGATGTAGATGTTGCCCTTTTGCTCGTGTGGCAAATAGATGTTCAGGCCTACCGACTTTCCCTTTGCGCGGTTTGCTCCACGGTTACCCGCCTCCATGATGCCGGGTCCACCACCGGTGATCACACCATAGCCGTGTTGCACCAGTTGATAGGCAATTTCGTCGGCCATTTTGTAGTAAGGATTGCTCGGCTTCACGCGGGCCGATCCAAAAATGGTGACACACGGACCGATCTTGGCAAGCTTTTCAAGGCCCTCCACAAACTCAGACATCACTTTAAAAATCATCCAGCTGTTTGATCCTTTGATCTCCGCCCAGTCTTTGTCTTTAAAAGCCTGACGGATGCGTTGTTCTTCTTCGAGTGCTTCTGGTGACAGGTCAATCTCCCCTTTTTTCTTTCTCGTCTTGGTCATATAACTTGTATCTGTGAAACGAATATACAAGGATGAAACGAAAAACAAGAACCTTTCCCTGCTCTCTTCTGGTGGTTGTCGCAACCTTGCTGTGGGCGTGTGGCACAAAGTCGGAACACAACACCACACCGGCGTGGGCATTGCTTCCCTTCAACAAGGTAGATAGTGTGAATCCTGTTCTCTTGCCCGGCGCAAATTTGTTTACGTGCCCCGTCCTCGACACCGTGGTGAAGTGGGAAAACAAAGACGTGTTCAATCCTGCCGCTGTGGTGCGCAACGGCAAAGTCTATCTGCTCTTCCGGGCCGAAGACACCGTGGGCCACTATGCCGGCACGTCGCGCATTGGCCTGGCCGAGAGCGACGATGGCCTGCACTTCACAAAACAAAAAGCACCCGTGCTCTACCCCGACAACGACAGCCTGAAGATTTTTGAGTGGGAGGGCGGCGTAGAAGATCCGCGCGTGGTAGAATCAGACTCCGGTTTGTATGTGATGACCTACACGGCCTACGACGGCACAACGGCACGTCTACTCCTGGCCACTTCTTCCGACCTGCAACACTGGAGCAAACAAGGCACCGTGCTACAAGGCAAATACAAAAACACGTGGAGTAAATCGGGCGCCATTGTAGCCCGTCGCGAGGGTTCGAAAATTATTGCCACCAAAGTGAACGGAAGCTACTGGATGTACTTCGGCGACACCGATCTGTTTGCCGCCACATCGCCCGACCTCACGCATTGGACACCCGTTGAAGAAAATGGAAAGTTGAAGTCGGTTCTCAAACCACGTCCCGGCTATTTCGATAGTCGCCTCGTGGAAAGCGGGCCGTATGCGTTGCTCACACCCGACGGCATCGTGCTCCTCTACAACGGCATGAACAAAGACACCGAGGGTGACACCACGCTGGCAAAAGGTGCCTACTGCGGCGGACAAGTGTTGTTCGACGAAACCGATCCCACGAAAGTGGTGGACCGGCTGGAAAAGAATTTCATACGCCCCGACAAACCCTATGAACTCTCAGGCCAGGTAAATCAGGTGTGTTTCCTGGAAGGCCTCGTCTATTTTCATGACGCTTGGTTTCTTTATTATGGCACCGCCGATTCCAAGATTGCCGTGGCCGTGAAGCAATAAAACATCTATTGCTTTTCTCCCAGCAAATTCTGCAAGGCAGCCTCCACTGTTTGGTAGGAGAACACAAAGCCCTCGTTCAGAATTTTTGTGTTCGAAACTTTATTGCCAGTGAGCACCAGGTCAGCCATTTCGCCCAGCAGCAGCCGGAGCGCAAAGGCAGGAACTTTGGGAATGATGATGGGCCGGTGCATCATTCTGGCAGTGGCCTTTGTCAGCACTTTGTTGGTGACAGGATTGGGAGCCACAGCATTGTAGGGTCCCTGAAGGGTATCGTGCTCTGCCGCGTAGGCAAAGATTCCACACAGGTCGTCGATATGAATCCAACTGGTGTATTGATCGCCTGAGCCCAACGGTGCCCCTACATAAAATTTGATGGGTTTCATCAGTTCATTCAACACACCGCCGTCGGTGCTCAACACAATGCCGATACGGATTTTCACGACGCGCAAGCCAAGGGCCGATAGGGTGTCTACTTCGCGTTCCCAGCGTTGCGTTACCTGCGCCAAAAAATCGGTGCCCGCGGGGCTGACTTCTGTAAACACGGTGGTGGCATCTTCGAAACCGTAGAAGCCAATGGCCGACGCGGAAAGGAATGTTTTCACTTTATGACCGCCACGTTTCAGCTCGTCGTGCAGCAGTTGCGTAGACTGCGTCCGGCTTTCCAGAATTTCGCGCTTTCGTTCTTTTGTCCACGGCTTGTCGGCAATGCCCGCACCCGCCAGGTGAATGATTGTGTCCACGCCGAGAAAGGCGCCTGGCTCGATGTAGCGCTTTTCGATATTCCAGGTGAACGACTGCACACCCGATCTTTTTTCACCTTCTGGTTTTGACCGCCCCAGGTGCGTCACGCGGTGGCCACGGGCCAGCAAGGTGGCGGTGAGGTGTTGGCCGATCATTCCGGAGGCGCCGGTGATGAGGATGTTTTGCACGGGGTTTATATGTTTTTAAATAGATAAAATGCGCCGGGTCATGGACGAGGCGAGTCCAATTTAGAAAACAGGCGGGTGGGGAAAAAGTTTGGTTTGAATCATAATTCAGTTACTCCGATCTTGGTACGTCATTACGGACTGTAAGCTTTAATTTTCTTGGCCTGAATTGAAGTACGGTCCCTGGTTACGATAATTTTCGCAACGCCAAAAGTTTTATATAAATGCTCCTGTCTCTTAAATTTGCAGTACCGTCACGAGTGTCTAGGGACATTCTTTATGGGTGCAACCATTAAACACTCACCGTTAAAGAATAAATGAAAATTATAATTGCTGCAATTGTAACAACCCTCTGCTCTCTTCAGGACCCCCCCGTATACTATCCCTTAGCCCCGGGGAGCTCTTGGGTTTATAAAACTCCCGATGGATCGTTTGAAGATATTATAAATGAACAAAAGTTCACTCATCACAAAATCGATTACCTTCAAAATACAAGAAAGTACTCTGATGGAACCGTCGATATAACTTATTTCAGAATAGCGAAAAACGGCGCCGTCTACTACTTAGACAATAAGTCCTTTCTTGAAACCCTGGAGATTCCATCCAATCCAAAGATTGCCTTTCGATGGACTAGTGCTGACGATAAATGGCAATATGAAATTATTGAAGTTGGTGCAGCGCTGAAAACGCCTGCGCATATTTTTAAGAACTGCATCGCAATCAAAGCTCATTCAAACTCTAAAGACGGAATGACATACATAAATTATTACTCAAAAGGAATTGGGTTTGTTGGGAGTAAAGTTGACGGCAAACTTATTGCCTATCTTACACGATGGCTACCTAAACCAAGAAGAGTAACATAATTAATAATATGTCCCACGATTTAGTGACATTAATCGCGTACTTGGACGGAAGCGAAGTAGAGGCGCTCAAAACACAACTTGAACGTTCAAAAATTGCCTGTTTGATAAATCAACATGGTCCTAACACAGGTAATCGGCAAAATATGTATTTTGAAATTAAAGTGAGTTCTGAATATTTTTTCAGTGCGCGAAAAATAGCACAAGAATTCAAAGCATCTCAATTGATCAAAAACCAAAGATGCCCAAACTGCAAGTCTCTAGCCCGAGAACTTTTGCAGAAACCTACAATTTTTCAAAGGATAATATATATAGGAACTACTCCGGTGCGCTGTAAAAAATGCAAAACAGTTTATGCTCTGTAGGTGAATTATTAATCGTCTGATCTTGATACAGCCAACTGCTTTGCTTCTCTATTGGAAAAACACCACGGCTTGAAGAGTCGGCCGTGCCGAAAGAAACAATTTCACACTGTGTTTATCTTCCGCTGCTACATTTCTTGTTCAAACTCAGTGCTCACGTTTCAACCTTGTTTCAAACTCACCACTCCTGATAATCAAATTCTCGTTGTCCAATCTTTCTATCTCACCCTTCAGAATAACCACTCCGGTGCTATCGGTAAGCACAATCTGTTTGTGGTCGATGGCATAGGTGAACCTCGACTTTTCGTTATCAACCCACAGTCGCGCGCTATCGTGTTCCAAAAATAATATCGTCAGATCTTTTTCAGGTTGTTCAGTCGAAACCCACAGTCCACGAACCTGAGACCGTACGTTTTCCGCTTCCGCTCTTTCATAGCTGCTATAGAAAAAAACACCGACAAAAAGTACGGCTGCGTAAATTGCCGTCAGCCAGATTTGTTGCTTCTCATTCTTGTTCTTAATAACCACCGATCCCCACACCACAGACATCAGTCCACCTATCATACCAATCGCTCCGCCCATGGCGATGTTGTCGGAATGCAAAAAAATTCTCAGAACGATGTTGGTCAAAACAAACACAACAGCAATGCACGAAACCAACACAAGATTGGAGTTCTTCATAGATACTTTGATTTCGACTTGGTGAAAATTAATTCAGTTTAACAGAATCCATTTCCAGATCCTTCCACTGTCTCTTCTCTTTGTCAAACACAAATCGATCGTCAGGAAATTCAATGAAACGGTCTTGCTGAAATTTTGAGGTGTAGAGTTTCAGATCGCCGCCGGTCATCATGGTGTTGAAGAGAAAGAGTCCGCGTTTGGTCAGTGTGTCGTGCGGCATTTTCCAGGTTCTGAAAATTTCTTCGTAGGTGCTGAGCTTGCCGTGGCCGGCGTTCCACTTCAGGTTCACGGCAATGCCTTCTTCCATCGGTGTGATGCTCCGGGCCTTGCGCGCAATGAAAAGATGATAGGTGCTGTCGCGGGTGTCAAGCGCGCAATACATAATGTGCGCTTCCTTCACGGCACGTTCATAGTACCAATCGAACTTGGCGTCAAACTTTGTGTCGGGCGTTGCCTCCGGTGCAAGCTTCGACGCGTAGT
The DNA here is from genome assembly GCF_016735595.1 of Chryseolinea lacunae. Taxonomy (GTDB): domain Bacteria; phylum Bacteroidota; class Bacteroidia; order Cytophagales; family Cyclobacteriaceae; genus Chryseolinea; species Chryseolinea lacunae. The sequence goes on along the minus strand of NZ_JAERRB010000003.1, from coordinate 607,704 downwards.
GCATCACAGAAGTAAGAACCTTTTGTTGCTGTTCGGGAGTGAGGCATCCCTGAAGGTCGTAGTGTGTTTCTTTCTTCTCACAACTTGCCAGCGCCGCGGCAAGAAACACGATATAGGATAGTTGACGTTTCATTTTTTTATAAAAGAAAAACCCGGACAAATATCCGGGTTTTTCGAGACAAATTAATACGTATCAGAAGAAGAACAGACTAGTAGCTAGTGCTTTGGGGAGCGAAGTTGATCCACGCTCCATCAAGCCAGCCTGCGGTTGTACCCACAGCGCCGATGTATTCTGTTTTCTCAAGACCTTTAGCGGTAAGGTCAGCAGCGCCTGTGGCCAGCGAAGAACCGGCAGCAAGCACTACGGTTGCTTTCGGTGCGTCGATGCTTCCTTGCACAGAGAGACCAGCAAATTTCGAAGAGATGTCAACAGCAGTCAGTTCAACCACGTTGTCGTCGCCAAAATCATCCACGTTGAAACCATTGTCGTTGGTTCCGGTAGCGGGTGCTGTTGCCACAGTGGTGAATGCACGGCCGAAGTAGTTTCCGATAACCGATGCGCCTGCATCAGCTCCGCCTTTGCTGTCGGTCAAACGAACGGCAAAGTTTCCAGATGTGCCTGCTCCAACAACTACGGAATTGAGGAGGTGAAGCTTGCTGTGACGACGGATGTGCGCACCGTTTTGATAGTTAGCGCTCACAGTGTTGTTAACCAATTTCCCGTCTTTGTCTGGCTTAGTGTAGGCAAAAGGACCAAATGCCGACACGTTGGCAAATGTAGGTTCGGTAAACGGAATGTTGCTTGATCCGTTGCCGTCGTTATCTGATTCAAAAAGGTTAGAACCTGATTTATCGGCTACGTCAGGGTGACGGAACGCTGCAGCAAACTGAACCTTACCGCTGAAGCCGAAATCTGTATCGAAGTCGTCATCCCAAGTTCTGTAGGATACCAAATTTTTCACGTTCACTTTTCCACCAAACCACTCAACAGCGTCATCGCCAGAGTAAGAAACCTGGATGTGGTGAATGGTTGTTCCACTACCCACGCTGCCCAGTGTAAGGCCATTCAATTCGTTATCGGTCGAAAGTGCGATACCGGCAAACTCAATACGAACATAAGTTAACGTGCCCGAGTTGTCGTCGTCTGTGGTTCCGCCATATTGGCCAAGTGTGCCGGCGGTGATACCTTCAATGTTCACGTTAGCGCTCTGGTTGTTTGTGGCTTTGCCCAGCAACACCACACCACCCCAGTCGCCATAGTTTCTCAATCCGGCAGGAGCCGACGATGTGAAAACGATGGGGGCAGCTTCAGTTCCGGCAGCAATCAATTGTGCTCCTCTTTCAACAATCAAAGCACCTTTCGATACTTTGTCGCCAAAGATAACCGTGCCCGGCTCGATGGTAAGTTTTGCACCGTTGGTAACAAAGATGTTGCCCTTCAGCAGGTAGCGAACATTCTTGTTCCACGTAGCGTTGGCCGTGATGTTAGCATCAACCACAGTCACAGGTGTGAGGCTCGCTTCTGCTTCGTTTGTGCGACCTTGTGCATCGGTCACTGTAAACACCAGCGCATTGTCTGTGCCTGTGTAGTTGTAAACAAAGATGTCAGATGTTTTATCGGATGTATACGATTTGATTTCATCATCGCCCAAAGTCACGCTTGCCAATCCTCCGGGAGCTGTAACAGCAACCGTGATAGTAGCCTGGCCTGCGCCAACGGCGGTAATGCTCGCCGCAATAGTGGGGTCAGCATATGTAGGATCTTCGTCCTTACATCCCGACAGGGTAAGCATTGATACGGATACCAGCGCGAAGGCCATCAGCATCAAATTCTTTCTGATTTTTTCCATTTCTAAGAATATTTGAGTTTGAGATTTTATGGTTCAAAAGTAGAGTTGGCGTGTTAAAACACGATTAATGGAGTGTTAGCATTATATTTATTATCATAACAAATCGGGCCTCTGCGGCCCGATTCGTTATGAATTCAAAATAATTTTTAATGCTGATTTAACGCTCAGTTAATCTTGTAAGTCACACCCAAAGTGATGTATTGTCCAGGCTTGTAGGTTTGAATTGCGTCGTCGAAATCAGTGATTTTGCGATCGCTGTTCGAGTCCTGGATGAGACGATATTTTTGATTGAGGATGTCCTGAATACCAACTTTCACATCAAAGCGACGGCCCAGATCTTTGGAGATGGTGAGGTCGATTTGATTGCGGGGCATTTCGTATTGTGTCGGGTTAAGCGCAACACCCGACTGCTGGTTGTAGTCGCCCACCGCAAAGATTCTTTTTCCAAACACGTTGTACGAAACATTCACTTGCAAACCGTTGTCCGTGTCGGTGTAATAGAGACCGGCGTTCACAATGTATGGCGATTGACCTTGCATGGCTCTTTCTTTGTCCTGGTTTGTTGCCGATGCGGGCATCGTTACTTTGCTCTTGATGAGCGCCGCGTTGAACAGGAAGCTCAGCTTATCCACAAAACCACTGCTGGTTAAATTTGCCAGCGACTTTCTAACTTCCATTTCAGCGCCATAGTTGGTTGCACTCTCGGCGTTGATGAACGTGTAGATAATGTTCGAACCTTGCTGCAGGTTTGTTTCGATGGGGTCTTGGAAATATTTGTAGAACACACCCAACGAAATGCTTTCCGATTTCGAAGGATAGTTCTCCCAACGAAGATCCACGTTGTGAATGTTGGCATTCTTCAGATCCGGATTGCCATAGGTGTTGGCATTCTTGTCGAAGTCATAGTAGTTGAACGACGCCAGCTCTCTGAAGATGGGACGGTTAATGGTTTTGCTGTAGGCCAGGCGCACAAGGGTTTTCTCTGTGAAGTTGTAGCTCAGGTTCACAAAGGGCAGGATGCTCGTCACCGGGTTGTTCACCTTCACGGCGCCTTTGTCGTCGAATGAATTAAGCTCTTGCTTGTTGTATTCTACGCGCGATCCGATGGTGGCTTTAAATTTATCCAGGGGGATAAAGAAATTCACGTAGCCGGCGGTATACAGGTTCTTGGCCGTGTAGGCATCCGATTTGTTTGTGCCTTCGTTCAAATAAAACTCAGGCGTGGCAGGGTTGGCTTGCGAATCTTCGGGGTTAATCAGGTTGTCGCGTGTGAAGATAGCATTGAAGGGTCTGGTCAAAAACTCTCTGCTGTGTTCGGTGCCTGCCCAGTTGTTATATGAAAACCAGCGTGCGCCAAAATCGCGTTCGGTTTGCGCCAGGTAATAGCCCAACGAAAGCTTGGGTTGTTCTTCTTCGCTGGCTTCGGGCTTGAATTTATAGTCAACGTTCAACGTGTGTGTATAGATTTTTTCGGTCAGGTTCGAGAAGAATCTTCCGTCGGTGGGCGTGGCGCTGGGAGCAATGTTGATGGCATACGGCTCGGTGGTGCCGATGGCGCGCTGCGAACGCATGCGGCGATAGTCGGGCTGATCGGCTGTTGTAGACGCGTAGCCCAACACCCAGTTCACATTAATTCTGTCACTGAGGCTGTGCTTGCCCACCAATTGGCCGGTGTAGATGGAACGTTGCATGTAGTTGATGCCGATGTTCTTCACATCAAAGTTGTTCACGTCTTCCAGACCGGAGCGCAACGTGGTTTGATTGCTGGCTTGCTGGTTAAACAAGTTTCTGAACTCGATTTTGTTCGAAGGATTGAATTCAAAAATAAAATTGCTGATCAAACCCAAACGCACCGTGGTGATGTCGCGGTCGTCGTTGTATACATAGCGTCTTCCAACTTTTGTGTTCTTCGAAGGATCGAATGCTTCGTAGTAGTAGTTGTCCTGCTGAAGTCTCTGACGGGTGTTCGAATAGCTGAGCGATGTAACGTTCTGCAATTTCTTTTCGCCGATAAGCATAGATCGCGAGAAGTTGATGGTCGTGCGAAGATCGGGTGCTGCTGTGCCTGCATTGGCTTCCCAGTTGTTCTGAAGACCCGCTCCGGCTTCGCCGATGAGCTGACGATTCTTGTAAGAAGCCAGGCTGTAGCTTCCCAGATTTTTTGCAGGAAAGCTTCCAGGCAACGAACGCGTTCCATCATCAAAGCCCAGCCAATCTTTCGAACCGCCGGGTGTTGTGTTAAACGTGTTGAAGGTCGTGCCCAAACGCACACCGCCGGTCACATTCACGGACAATGAGTTTTCGTCCACAACACTTTTTGTTTCAATGTTAATTACCGCACCGGCAAAATCGCCGGGCAGGTTTGCGCCACCTGATTTATAGACCAGCATGCGGTCAATCATATTGCTGGGCACCAGGTCGAACGCAAAAGCGCGCGAGTCCACTTCGGTGCTGGGTGCAATCACGCCGTTCAGCAACACCACACTGTAGCGTTCGCTCAAACCGCGCACGTTCACAAAGCGGTTGTTCAAAATGGTTACGCCGGGAATGCGCTTCACAATCTGGGCCGCATCGCGATCTTGCGAAAGCGAAATCTGTTGTGCCGAAATGCCCGACACCACCAGCTGCGAAGTTTTGATATCGTTGATAATAGAAACGTCGGTGTCTCTCACGCGCGCGCCCGACACCACAATTTCGGTGAGCTGCGACGACTCTTCAAGGAGTTGTGTATTCACCTGTGTGATGTTGTCGGGATAGACGGTGATGCCTTTCAGCGTGTCTGATTTATAGGAGATGAATGAAACGATGAGCGTGTAGGTGCCCGCTTTCACTTTTGTGATCTGAAAGTCGCCGTTCACATCGGCCACTGCGCCTTGTCCGGTTCCGGCAATCATCACGTTGGCGCCGACAATCGCGTCGCTGCTTACCGCGTCTTTAATATGACCTTGAATGGAGCCCAGTTGTGCAAGAACTGTCCACGAAACCATCGATAGGGAAAGCGAAAGTAGAACGCTACGCAACATATAATTTTATTTGATGCAAAGGTCTGCCTCTAATATTACCTGACGGGGACGGCTTTATTACCAAATTGTTAAGAGAGGATTGCTTTAAAAAACGCGAAGGGTTATTGATTTCGCAGACTTACAGTTGCTAGGGTGATTATCAGCACGTTCGAATGTTTCGTCTTAACAATTCTTACAACTTCCTTTAATGTGCATAACCTCACCATAACAAAAGAAATAGCGTGTTGCATGAGGGTAAACCAAAATTGAATTTGGCAACGTACTATTGACGCTCCTTGCGCAAAAAAAGCCGCCCCGACAGGTCGGGGGCGGCTTCTTCTTTTCGTATTACGTCCGAAATATTACTTCGTGATTGGCACTTTGTTCAGGATCGCCTTGATCACATCGTTGGTCTTCACGTTGTCGGCTTCGGCTTCGTAGTTCAAAATGATGCGGTGGTTCATCACGTCGCGCGCCACTTCCTTGATGTCTTCGGGCAACACATAGTCGCGACCTTCCATGTAGGCCAACGCCTTCGCCGAAAGGTTCAGGTTGATGCTTGCACGCGGGGAGGCACCAAACTGGATGTACTGTGCCTGCTCGGCCAGTTTATAGTCGAGCGGGTTGCGTGTGGCATACACCAGCTCAATGATGTAGCGCTCCAGCGATTCGGAGATCTTCACCTTGTTCACCTGGTCTCGGATACCAAAAATATCTTCCTTGCTCAGAATAGTGCTCACCTGATAGTTGAACTGCATGTTCGAAATGCGGCGCATGATTTCGATCTCCTGCTCTTTGGTGGGATAGTCCACAAACACCTTCATCATAAAGCGATCCACCTGCGCTTCGGGGAGGGGATAGGTGCCTTCCTGGTCAACGGGGTTTTGTGTGGCCAGCACCAGAAACGGGCGGTCCAGTTTGAAGGTAGTCTCACCAATGGTCACCTGCTTTTCCTGCATGGCTTCCAGCAACGCCGACTGCACCTTGGCGGGCGAGCGGTTGATCTCGTCGGCCAGGATGATGTTGGCAAAGATGGGGCCTTTCTTCACCTCAAACTTTCCATCTTTCTGATTATAGATCATGGTGCCCACCAAGTCGGAAGGCAACAGGTCGGGTGTGAATTGAATGCGTTGAAAGTCGAGGTGCAGCACTTGCGCGAGGGTGCTCACCGTCAGGGTTTTTGCCAGACCGGGCACCCCCTCCAACAGCACGTGGCCGTTGGTGAAAAGGCCGATGAGCAGGCGGTTCACCATATATTCCTGGCCCACCACCACTTTGGCCATCTCGGCATATACCTGCCTTACTTTCTCTTTGTGTTCTTCGTGTTTTTCGACAGATAAGGCTTCCATGCAGGGTTTTTAAATTCGGTTTAAAAATCAAAAATAAGGCAATTCTAAAAAAATGCCCTTTAAAAATGTGATGTCAGGTAATTTTTCCGGCAGAATGAGCCGTGTGGCTTTATAGCACCACCACTTCCGCTCCCCTGGGATTAGTGATGTAGGAGTGCACCAGGTTTTTTACGGTGGGCGTTTCCACGCTTCGCTTCACATAGGTGCGGGCCGATTCAAGGTCGGAGATGGCGGCCTGGCGGTCGAAAAATCCAAAGCCCACATAGGCACCCCGTTCCACCAGCACCAGCGATTGTTCCTCAATGTTCCGGCCTTTGCCGATGATGGCCACCGACTCGCCGTCTTCCTGGAAGGATTGTATGCACTTGACGATGCGTTTGTTATATTTTTTGGCCGACTCCACGCCCATGCAGGCACCGTGGCAATCGCCCGCCTGATAGTCGAAACAAAGCCCCTTGGCCACCTGAAGGCCGCTTAGTTTGGGGCACAGGTCGAATTCGCGCACTTTTTGCCACAGAAAATTCCACGCCTCGCTTTTGTTCCGGAAGCGTTGCAACGGCCGTGTGCCCTTCATCACCAGGTTCACCGAAAAACGACGGTATCCGTTCTGATCTTCGTATTCAAAAATGCCCCACTCTTCGGTTTTGAATTTCTGAGCCTGATTGTATTTCGGCCACAACCTCCGGATTTCCTGCGACTCGAGAATGAGCGCGATCAGTTCGTTGCCCGTTAGCTCGTAGCTGATGTGATGTATTTCGTTTCTGATTTTTGACCGGCTCCACTCGCGGGCATCGCCGCTGAAGTGGCCTGCAATACGCTTCTTGATGTTCAACGCCTTGCCTACATAAATCACATCACCCCGCGAATTCAGGAAATAATAAACGCCGGGCAGGGCGGGCAGCTTGTCGAAGTCTTCTTTGGGCAGATTGGGTGGCAGAATGGTTTCGCCCGAATTGCGTTTCAGGGCTTTCACAATCTGGCCATCGTGGTCGCGACGCAGCAGTTGTTCAAATACTTTCACGGTGGCCGCCGCATCGCCATCGGCGCGGTGGCGGTTTTGGATTTCGATGCCGAGACTTTCGGCCAGGCTTCCCAGGCTATAAGAACGCAGGCCGGGAATGATTTTGCGACTAAGGCGCACCGTGCACAGTTTCTTCGATTGCCAGTTGTGGCCGCAGCCTTCCAGTTCTTTTTTCAGAAAAGAATAGTCGAAGTGGGCGTTGTGCGCCACAAAAATTTTTCCATCCAGTTGTTGAAAGATTTCCGAAGCCACTTCTTCGAACGTGGGCGAATCAAGCACCATTTCGGTGGTGATGCCCGTGAGGCCGGTGATATAGAAAGGGATGTTCCGCCCCGGATTGATGAGCGTTTGAAATGTGGCTGTGATCTGCACACCGTCATGGTGGTAGATGGCCACCTCGGTTATGCGATGGTTTTCTGCGTAGCCTCCCGTAGTCTCGATATCAACAATGGCGTACATGGGCGTAAGTTAAAATTTGACAATTGAACCTAAAAGCAGAAATTGAATCAAATTTAATGAACGCGAAAATGAACGGATTGATACGTTTTTTGCTCTCCGGCCTGGCCGTTTTTCTCACCGCCTACATCCTTCCCGGCGTGCACGTGGAACATTATGGCTACGCGCTGCTGGTAGCCGCCGTGCTGGGATTGGCCAATTTTATCATAAAACCCATTCTGATCATCCTCACCATCCCCATCACCGTGGTCACCCTGGGGCTTTTCCTGCTGGTGATCAACGCGCTGATGATTTTGCTGGTCGACTATCTGGTGCCTGGCTTCTCGGTCGATGGTTTTTGGTGGGCGTTGGCGTTCAGCCTCATTCTCTCCATTTTCAACAGCCTGTTCACCGACCTGTTCAAGGACGAAAAAAAATAAAAACAAATCTCTCCCGGGCGCTAAACCCGGGTGAGCTTGTTTCAGTTTGCCAACTACATTCAAAAGAGATTATACCCAGCAAGGTCGAGAGAGGGCCTTATAATGTTGGGTGAGAAAGTTTCCGGATAACGGGGAAAGAGTTTTCGCCTTCCGGCTAATGCATAGTCAACACCGATGGTTTTAATTCATCCGCGTGTTGGAAAGAAGATCATTCCATTTTTTGTCGGGCTCAGGTTTCACCTGGTCGTTCACGATGCCCGCCAGCAGATTGTCTACTTCGGTCATGGCCAGCATGGCAGCCACGCCCAGCGCGTTGCCGAGGTGAAGTGTTTTTTTGTCTACTTCGTCCGACAGGAAAATAACAGGGGTGTTTCGGTTCACAGAATTTGTGCGTACAGAGCGCACAAGTTCAAAACCTGTGACCACAGGCAGGTCGGTGCCGCAGATTATCAGATCGAAATGTTCGATTCGCGAGGTTAGGAGCCCATCCAAACCAGATTCAGTGTGAAGAACAACGGGATTGCAATTGCTAAGCACCGACTTTATTTGGCTAACGATATTTTTCTGCCTGTGAACCACAAGGATTTTCATTGTCTGTATGTGTGGTGTGAGAAACATTTAACTTTCCTTGAAACCTTTTACGAAAGGTCGCACATGGAAGTGAATATTTATGCGAACTGACCACCCTAAACCAGCACAAGAAAACAGGGATGCCGGAAAAAAGGCCCACACACGTAACAAAAACGACGATTTTGCCTCGACAGCTCCCTGTATTCTGGTAGTAAAATGTTACTAGAAAAATAGTACAATTATACTACTCCGCTTCTCTTCCAACGACCGGAATCTTGCCCACATCAGCTGATCACCCCGGTTTCGTAAGCATACTTCACTAACCCCACAATATTGTTTACACCCACTTTTTCCATGATGTTGACACGGTGGTTGCGCACGGTGTTTTCGGACAGAAAAAGACGTTGCCCGATTTCCTTCATGGTGAGCTCACGACAAATGAGCAGCAAAATTTCAGTTTCGCGATCGGTAAGTTCCGCTTGTTGAAACACGGGCCGCTGACCCGTTTTGCGGTCCTTCACATTTTTGCGCAGCACAGACGCCACCAGGTCGTTGTGATAAAAGTCTTTTTCGGCCACCGAATAGATGGCCCGTTCCAGCTCGTCGGGCTCCGTGTTTTTCAAGAGAAACGCATGCACACCCATCTCCATCATGTGGAGAATAAATTTGTTGCTATCGTGCATGGTGAGGATAATGATCTTGATGTCGGGAAATTTCTGGATAATGTGTTCGCAGGTTTCGGCACCATCCATCACGGGCATCTGCAAATCGATAATGGCCACGTCGGGGGCTTCATATTTGATGAGCGTGAGCAGCTCTTTGCCGTTCTCGGCGTCTTTCACTTCTTCTACCCGCGGGAAGGTGCGCAACAAATTCACCATCGCTTTGCGAAAAAGAGTATGGTCGTCGGCGATGTAAACTTTATACGATGCTTTCATGGGGGATGGTGAGTGTGATCTTGCTTCCTTTCTTGCGGTGCGGCTCAAAGTCGAGGTGCGCGTTTAGCAGGCGCACGCGGTTCTCGATGTTGAAAAGCCCTAATCCTTTACCACTATGGGTCACGTTGCGTTGCACTTCAATCTCAAAGCCCACGCCATCGTCTTCCACTTCCACCACCAGGTTGTGAGCCGCGCGAATGGTAACATCGATGATGGTGGCCTGCGAATGTTTGATGGCATTGTTGATAAGCTCCTGGATGACGCGAAAAATCATCAGCTCTTTCTTCGGGTCAATCGTCGGCACATCGCCTTCCTCGTGAAAAGACACGGGCAGCAGCGAAGTGGCCTGAAAGCGATCGCAAATTTCTTTCACCGCCTGCACCAGCCCAAACTTCTCCAGCGTAGAGGGCATGAGGTCGCGGCTGATCTGTCGCACCGAGGCGATGGTGTCGTCCAGCATTTTTTTAGGTTGTTCAATGCTTTCCGGGTCGGGAATTTGTCGGGCCAACGTGGAGAGGCCCACGCGGATGGTAGAGAGCATGCCCCCAATGCTGTCGTGCAGGTCGCCGGCCACACGGCGCCGTTCATTTTCCTGCGACTCGAGCGCGGCCTCCATCATTTTCTGTTGATAGTCAAGTTCCAGTTGTTGCAGCTTCACCTGTTCCTGAATCATCTTCTTCTGATAGAACACCATAAACATGATGATGGCGATGGAGAGCAACAGCATGGCCACCGTGCCAACGGCTATGATGAGGGCAACCTGGTATGCGGGGGATCCATCCATGACCTAAAACTTGCGAGTAGAGAAATTGACTGCAGCGAAGTTGTTATGAAAAGTTCAGGAAATCAACTTTGACAGCTACAATTTGTGATTTTTCAGAGGGGAAATCCCGGTTTTTATTGGCCAGCCTAATCCAGTTTACCGCGGCTTGCCTGTTCACGTCGCTCATTCCGAATATTATTCAGGTCGACTCCCAAACCGAAAATAAAAATCAACAATTGAAAAATCAGAAGACAGTTGTGCAGTGTCCAATAGATCAACATGTCGTCGTAGAAGAATTTAATAATGTAATTGGTGAACAGATAAAGAAAAAAAACGCCAGCGCTGTTTATAAGAAGACCAGCAGAGAAATAAAACATCGGCAATCGTTGAATTTGATATTTGGGCATGTCTGTTAGCAGGCGATAGAAATAAAAAACAGAACAACACAGAACAAAAAATGAGTGCATTATAATCGAATAGCTATTTATATTCATTTGTTGTACAAATAGAATATTAACGATGGCCAACATTGTTAAAATCCCAGCAGTGGGAAATAGAAATTTACCAAAGCGTCGCCCAAAACCGTGATAGAAAAGTGCAGCAACAACAAAGAAATCAAGAATTACCCAGCACGTATTTGGTATGTTGATTTCTTTTCCCTTCAGGGGAAGAATGGTCGTTACTACACCAACTAAAAAGCCATTGAAGTTTATAAGTCCTAAAAATTTAACTTCCCACGATCGACGTTTGACGAAAATCCAGGCCAGCAACGCAATTAAACCAGAGAGGTAAAAATTTATTTGAATGGTTATTAGAAAAAACTCGAATGTCATTGAAGTTTATGCGCAGCGCTTTTTATTTCATGCTTTGCTCGAATGTTTCTCAAATCTACCAAAAGGCCTCTTATAAAAATCAATTGTTGAAAAACCACTACGTAGTTGTGAAATATATAGTAGATAAGCACATCCTCGTAGAAAAATTTCACTAAATAATTTGTAGCGGCGTAAAGAAAAAAAGTACCGGCTCCGTAAAACAGAAATGCAGCAGAAAAATAGAACATTGGCAACTGTTGAACTTGTTCAACGGGAAGGGTCACCAAAAGTCTGTAGAAATAAACAACCGCCAAAGTCAATACGAAGGATGCGTACGCCATTGATGTGTACGTGTTTATATCCATCTGCTGAATGTATAAAATATTAACAATACTAAAGACAGTAAAAAAACCGGCTACAGAGAATAGTATTTTTCCATAACGTCGACCGTAGGCCTGAAAATAGAGAATCGCGATGGTTAAAAAATTCACGATGAAGTAACATAATGTGGGGATATTCACTTCCTTTCCGCGTAGTGGAAGTGTGTGCATAACAATTCCTATCAAAACGCCGCAAAAGCTTATAAAACCAATTGCCTTGACTTCCACCGACCTCCTACTGGAAAATAAAAGAGACAGCAACAAGATCACTCCGGAGAGGAAGTACTCAATTTCACCTAGAAACAGATAATGCTCCAGCGTCATTGTATAGGTCACATTAAACCAAGCTAGCCAGTTTCAGAAAGATGCAAAGGCGGAATCATGGGAGTGCAAACAAATGCTACTATTTAGGACAATACGGGGGACAGGGAGTTGCGTAGTCGTCCGCTCCGAGATCAGTCGGCACATCATCGCGCCAAAGCAATGTGCCGTCTTCAGTGGTTCCCACCATAATAAGATCAACAACTTCTTTCTTGGCATATTCACTATACTTCAGCGAAAGAAAAAAGCTAATGCCCGCGCAGTTCGGCTGCTTGAGTATCCTCTGAATAGCGTCTGTTCCAAAAAAAACCGATTTCGTATCGGTGCCTTTGTCACTTCTTAACTTTTGATCATACTCTGCGATCCGGGCTTCGGCTTCTAATTTAGGAATGCTTCCGCCCACGGTGGGTTTAAATTCGTCTGCCATACGTTGAGGGTAGGTTAAGGTTTATTATTGCCCCGTAAAGTAGGAATTTTTTTTCATGAAATTTTTTGCTCGCCGCTTCGCGCATATCTTTGTTTGCAACCTCACGCCCGCCATGAAAAAATCTCAGCTTTCAAAACTTACCCAAAGCGTGCACGCCGGCTCGCCCGGCGATCCACAGTTCAAAGGACTGGTCACGCCCGTGTTCCCGTCGTCAGCATACGATTACGAAGGCGTGCCGGTCAGCCTATACCCGCGCTATTTCAACACCCCAAACCAGCTGGCGGTCACCGAAAAACTAATGGCACTCGAAAATGCCGAAGACGGTCTCGTCTTCAGTTCGGGCATGGCGGCCATTCTCACCGCCCTTTTTGCCATGCTCAAAAAAGGCGACCACGCCATTTTCCAGGCCGATCTCTACGGCGGCACGCTCCACGCCGTGATCACCGAGTTGCCACGCTTCGGCATTGACTACACGCTGGTGGACGGCCAGTTTCCTGAAAATTTTGAAAAAGCGATCCGCCCCGAAACCCGAGTCATCTACATAGAAACACCGTCTAACCCAACCCTGAAAATTACGGATATCCAGGCCGTTGCGACCATCGCGCACAAACACGGCATCGTCTCCATCATCGACAACACGTTTGCTTCGCCCGTCAACCAGAATCCCATCGACCTGGGCATCGACATTGTGGCACACAGCGGCACAAAATACATCGGCGGTCACAGCGACATTTGCTGCGGCGCCGTGCTCTCTACCAAAGCCCTCACCAAAACCATTTGGGAAAGTGCCATCCACTTTGGCGGCTCGCTCGATGCCCACACGTGCTGGCTGGTGGAACGCAGCCTCAAAACCCTCGTGCTCCGCGTGCGACAGCAAAATCTCAATGCCCTGGCCATTGCCCAATTTCTCGCAACCGATGCGCGTGTCAACAAAGTTTTTTATCCCGGCCTCATCTCTCACCCTGGCCATGCTGTGGCAAAAGCACAAATGCCGGGTGGCTTTGGCGGCATGCTTTCGTTCGAGACAAAAAGCGATGCCCACGTTTTCATGAGCAAGCTCAAACTCATCAAGCGAGCCGTCAGCCTCGGTGGTGTGGAGTCTACTGTCACGTCGCCAGCCAGGACGTCGCACGTCAAAATGAGTCCGGCCGAACGCCAGGCCATCGGCGTCAACGACAACCTGGTGCGTTTCTCCGTGGGCATCGAAGAAACCAACGACCTCATCAACGACATCAAACAAGCGCTATCGTAACCAACGGCAGGGCACAGCGCAAAAATAGCGCATCCGCTATTTCATAACTATTTCAATTTCTCAAGTCACGCCAAATGATCACTATCCAAAAAGCCACCCTGCAAGACGTCGACACGCTGATCGACTTCCAACAAAAACTCGCCTTCGAGTCGGAAGGCGTTACGCTGAACGGCAACGTGCTTCGCAAAGGACTTCACGCCCTGTTTGCCGATCCCAACAAAGGTTTCTATTTCATCGCCAAAGAAAATTCAGAAGTGATTGGATGCCACATGATCACCTTCGAGTGGAGCGACTGGCGCAATGGCATGGTGTGGTGGCTGCAGTCTGTCTACGTGAAAGAAAGCCACCGCAAAAAAGGTGTGTTCAAATTGATGTACGACAACATTGTGAACATCGTCAACGCCGACCCGGGCCTCATCGGGTTGCGACTCTACGTCGACAAAACAAATGCGCGCGCCATGAAAGTATATGAAGCCATGGGCATGGACGGCTCGCACTACACGGTCTATGAGTGGATGAAAGCGTGAGGCTATGGCCTTATTCCACTTCAACCACCATCTCCACTTCTATGACCATGCCGTTGGGCAGTGAATTCACACCCATGGCGGCACGGGCATGTTTTCCTTTTTCGCCAAACACCGCCACCATCAGGTCGGAGAAGCCATTCACTACTTTAGGTTGATCAATAAAATCAGGCGTGCAGTTCACCCAACCGTTCACTTTCACAATGCGCTTTATTTTGTTGAAGTCACCAATCTCCGCCTTCAGGGTAGACAGCACGCCGATGCCCGTTTGTTTGGCGGCCACATAGCCCTGCTCGATGGTGAGGTCCTTGCCCAATTTGCCGAGCATGTACGTTCCGTCGGCTTTGGCCGGGCCCTGGCCGGAGATGAAGATGAGATTGCCCGTGCGCACAGCCTTCACATAGTTGGCCACAGGTTTGGTTGGCGTGAGCAGTTCAATGTTCAACTCCTTCAGTTTCTTGTCGAAGTCAACAACCTGAGCCATCGTTGCCGTGTAGACCACGGTAATAAAAAGAAGGGCAATAATGTGTTTCATACGGAATGCGTGTTTGAAGGAACAATTTTACAAAGTTGCGCATCCGGCTTCATTTCTTTTTTTGATAGCTTTGGAAACGGCCGGTGCGCCGGTCTATAAACTTATCGAATTCTAACATCAACAAAGCATGGCCGCTCCAGAAAAATTCCGTTGCCCCTGGTCGCTCGGGTTCGATCAATACATCGAATACCACGACAAAGAATGGGGCGTGCCGGTTCACGACGACCTGGTGCATTTTGAGTTTCTCATTCTGGAAGGTGCACAGGCCGGCTTGAGCTGGTCCACCATTCTAAAAAAACGCGAAGGCTATCGAAAAGCGTTTGCCGGTTTCGATCCCAAGAAGGTGGCACGCTTCACCGAAGCCAAACTGGAAAAGTTGTTGCTCAACCCCGACATTGTGCGCAACCGCCTCAAGGTCTATGCCGCTGTGAACAACGCCAAACGTTTTCTGGAAGTGCAAAATGAATTCGGCAGCTTCGACAACTACATCTGGGGCTTTGTGGGCGGAAAGCCCATTGTGAACAAACTAAAAACGTTAAAAGAAATCAAGGCCACCACGCCCGAGTCGGACGCGCTCAGCAAAGACCTGATAAAACGCGGCTTCAAGTTCGTGGGCAGCACGGTGATCTATGCACACATGCAGGCCTGCGGATTGGTGAACGACCATTTGGTGGATTGCTTTCGTTACCACGCTGTGCCTAAGCGCTGACTTTGTTATTTGCGCGACACCAGCGCTTCGCGGTTTGCCGCCCCCCACGCAAATGTTGCCAGCATCACCGCGTTGTGCTTCAGGTCGGCCTCTACCGCGCGCTCATACATATCCATGCTCGAGTGCCAGCTGCGTGTGAAATATTCAATGGGGTCGGTAATGAACTGAAATCCCGGAAGACCGATGGCGTCGAACGGCACGTGGTCGGTGCTGCCCGTGTTGTTCAGGGTTAGGGTGGCCGACCCATCTTTCTCAAACGGCCTCAGCCATTCGCGAAACATAGATCGCACGTTTTCATTTCCCTGCATATTTATGCCACGCCATTTGCCCGAACCGTTGTCTGTGTTGAAATACACAGAGAATTTTTTTCCTTCGGTCGTCAGTTTCACCGAATCGGCCGCACGTTCGCCAAGGTGTTTTTTCACATAGCCTGTGGAACCAAACAGTCCCTGCTCTTCGCCGCCCCACAAGCCAATGCGGATGCTACGGGAGGGCTGCACGCCGGAAGCTGTCAGGATGCGCATAGCTTCCATGCAAATGGCCACGCCCACACCGTTGTCGGTGGTGCCGGTGCCGCTGTGCCACGAATCGAGGTGGGCACCGATCATCACCACTTCATCTTTTTTGTCGCTGCCTTCAATTTCGCCAATCACGTTAAAGCCGTCTTCGGGTTTGGTGAATTCCGTTTCCATGGTCAGCTCCAGCTTCACGAGCAGTCCCTTTTCCAACTGGCGCACCATGCGGTTGTAGTGTTCGGCGGCAACAACCAGCTGCGGAAGAATTTCGGGCGCGTTGGCGGCTTGTGGCCTGAAGCGTTGCGCCGCCGGGGTGGCAGGGTCGGTGGGAATCGTTGCACCCTGTGCATAATACGTTCCATAGCTTCCACGGCTTCCTTCGATAACGGCCAGTGCACCTTCGCTCTCGCAAAGTCTCCATTTTTTATACGTGAGCATTTCGGGTGGACCGGCAATATAACGTCGCGACGAACCTGGTGCACGATTGGATGCTGCGGCGTTGGCCATTCTCAACAACGTTGAGTCGGTCAGTCGCGTGGCATCAGGCTTGAACGCCGGCTTGGGCATGATGGGCAAACTGAACAACACAATCTTGCCCTTCAGCTTTCCTTTATATTTTTCAAGATCCTCTTCTGTTTTCACATCCAGGTAAACGGCTTCGGCAGCGCGTGTGCCTTTGATGCCGGGCGACCATGCTTTTGGATAACCGATCACCGGAAAGTAGGCCGGCTCCATTGCCTGCAGGCTGAACTTTTTCACAAACCATCCGCGACCAAATTCACCAAACGAATCAAAGTATACACGCGAAACACCCCAACCTTCCAGCGTAGACTTGGCATAGGTCGCAGCTTTTTTGTAGCCGGGCGAGTTGGTTAACCGCGGGCCGTTCATGTCGGTGAGCATGCTGAGGATGTCCATCACCTGCGAGTTCTTAAAACCTTCTTTTCTGAATTTCGAAACGATGGCCGTGTCCACTGCGTCGCTATGCTGCGCCGTTGTCAACAGAGAAAATGAAAGCAGCGCGGCAACGAGTAGGGGAATGCGAAATGTTTGTGACATGAAAAAAAATTGAGCTGCAAAGTAGCCACGAGAGCAACAGGAAGGCTTACCGCTCATTTAAAAAATGACGCGGGGCAATAGAAACCGATTTAGAAAACCGTTAGTGTTTCTTGCCGAGGGCAAGGATCACATTCTTTTTGGAAAGATAAATATTCCACACGCCGTCCACATTCACAGCGCCGTCGGGTAGGGGTGAAACAATGGGTCGGGAATACAGCACCGAGTCGTAGTCTTCCTGCTTGCCGGCATGGTATAGCTTTTGGATGTTGTCTTGTGTCGAGCCGGTTTCGGCGCCAATCACATAAGCTTCGATCAGTTGGCTCTCCACTTCCAGCGCGTTGCCGGAACCGGGCACGATCCAGCGCACTTTGGCGTGGTGGTGTTTGGCTATCGAATCGACCTTTTCGGGCGAAAACCGGATTTGTTCCAGTCCTGCAAAAACAGCCCGTCCCTGGTCCAGTGCGGCTGTCATGATCTCGGAATCCGACAGTTTCACAATCTTGTGCTGATCCATGCCTTCGTGCAGCTTTTGGCGCTGTTCGTCCGTCAGTTTTCCGCCACACGCCGCCAGGGCCAGCAATCCGATGCACACCATTTTTTTCATGGTGCCAAAGTTCTACCGGCAACCCTGAAATTCCAAGCGGCAACCCACATTTACTGGCCATCCCGGGTCTTTTTCACGGTCTGATTCTCACGGCGTTCGTATCCGGTTGCGTCTTTCTTTTTGTTACCTTTGCTGGTTCATTCTTGAGTATGATCGAAAAACTGGAAGAAATCAAACTGCGTTTTGAGGAAGTGGGGCAACTCCTGGCCCAACCGGAGACGGTGAAGGACATGAAGAGGTTCTCTCAACTCAGCAAGGAATACAGAGACCTGGAGAAAATTGTTCTGAAATACAATCAGTTCAAAGACGCCCGCAATCACCTGCAGCAAGCCAAGGAAGTGCTTCAAAAAGAGAAGGACGAGGAGCTGCGCGAGATGGCCAAAATGGAGATTGACGAGCTGGAACCCCGCATCGAAAAAATCGATGCCGAAATAAAAGACCTGCTCATTCCCAAAGACCCCAACGACGACAAAAACGTGATGCTCGAAATTCGCGCAGGCACCGGTGGCGATGAAGCCGCGATTTTTGCCGGCGACCTCTGGCGCATGTATCAGCGTTTCTGCGAACGTCGTGGCCTCAAAATGTCGGTGCTCGATGTGACCGAGGGCACTGCCGGTGGCTATAAGGAAGTGATTTGCAGCGTGAGCGGCGAATCGGTCTATGGTCTTCTCAAATTCGAGTCGGGTGTGCACCGCGTGCAGCGCGTGCCGGCCACCGAACAGATGGGCCGTGTGCACACCTCTGCCGCCTCGGTGGTGGTGATGCCCGAAGTAGAAGATGTGTCTATCGAAATAAGTCCGGCGGATCTTGAATATCAAACTGCGCGTTCGAGCGGTGCGGGTGGGCAAAACGTGAACAAGGTAGAAACCAAAGTGCAGTTAACGCACAAACCCTCGGGCATCGTCATCACCTGTCAGGTGGAACGCTCGCAGCACGGCAACCGCGAGCGCGCCCTGCAAATGCTCAAGACCAAGCTTTACGAAATTGAATTGGAGAAACAACAGTCGGAGATCGGCGCCACACGAAAATCGATTGTGCGCACCGGCGACCGCTCCGAAAAAATAAGAACCTACAACTATCCGCAAAGCCGTGTCACCGATCACCGCATCGGATACACGCAGCACAATCTTCCGGCCGTAATGAACGGCGATCTCGACGGATTTGTTGAACAACTAAGGATTGCCGACAGCGCCGAACGAATGATGGAAAACGCCACACAATAATCGGCGCGGCCGTGCGTCCATGGAAGGGAAAATATATTTTGATTTTGAATTGATCGTTTTTAAGTAAATTCGTTTCTACAACTAAAAAACTATATGAGTAAAGGATTATTGACAACCCTCATCGTTATCGGTGTTCTTGTCATTTTTGTATTTGGATTTATATCCTGGGGCAGCGGTGTTTACGACAACGCCGTGAAACTTCAGGAAGGCGTAAACGCCGAATGGGCCGATGTTCAGGCCGCCTACCAGCGCCGTGCCGACCTCGTGCCCAACCTGGTGGCTACCGTGAAAGGTGCTGCCGAAAATGAAAAATCAATTCTGGTGCAAGTAACTCAGGCCCGCGCAGGCATCGTGAACGCCAAAACGCCCGAAGACCTGGAACTGGCGGGACGTCAGATCAATACCGCCATCAACCTGGCTTTCGAAGCCTATCCACAGATTCGCTCTACGGAGAATTTTCAAGACCTCCAGTCTCAACTGGAGGGAACTGAAAACCGCATCAACGTGGCACGTCAGCGTTTCAATGAATCGATCCGCGGCTACAACACCTACGTGCGTGGCTTCTGGAAAAAAATGGCGTTGAACTGGTTTGGTAGCGGCGAAGACTTTGGTGTTCGCAAAGGCTTCGAAGCAGCTCAAGGCGCCCAGAATGCTCCCGAAGTAAAATTCTAAGAAAGATCGTTAACTCTCCGCTTGCACGAGAGAGGGCCCTGCCATGGTGGCGGGGCTTTTTTTATGTCCTGGATTTCAACCGTTGGTATCGGCAACGTGTGCATCGCATAAAGAATAGTGGTAGATTCGTCTGACGTATTTTTAAATCACCTCTACCCCTATGCTACGACCCCTACTCGTCCTTGCCCTATGGCTTTGCATCACACTTTCCACAACGGCACAGCAACACTACGATGCCACGTGGAACTCCATCGACAGCCGACCCGTACCTCAATGGTTTGAAGATTCGAAGTTTGGCATCTTCATTCACTGGGGTGTGTTTTCCGTGCCTGCCTGGGGCCCGACCAAATCCAGCGTCTACGAAAAATATGCAGAATGGTATTGGTGGCGCCTGCTCGATCCCAAGGCTGAGACCTATGCCGAGTTCAATGCCTTCCACACAAAAACCTATGGCAAGGATTTTAAGTATCAGGATTTTGTGAAGGGCTTCACGTGCGAAATGTTCGACCCTGCGCAATGGGCGACCATCATCCAGAACTCCGGCGCCAAATATGTTGTGCTCACCTCAAAACATCACGAAGGATTTACGCTGTGGCCCAGTGCACAATCGTGGAACTGGAACGCTGTTGATGTGGGCCCGCACCGCGATCTGGCCGGCGACCTCAGCGACGCTGTGAAAGCAAAGGGCCTCCACATGGGCTATTATTATTCGTTGTATGAATGGTTCAATCCGTTGTATAAATCGGATGTCAACAAATATGTGGACGACCACATGATTCCGCAAATGAAAGATTTGGTGACACGCTACAAACCCGATGTGCTGTGGACCGATGGCGAGTGGGATCACCCCAGTGAAACGTGGAAGAGCACCGAATTTCTCGCGTGGCTCTACAACGAATCGCCCGTGAAAGAAACCATTGTGGTGAACGACCGCTGGGGCAAAGAAACACGCAGCAAACACGGCGGCATCTACACCACCGAATACGATCTGGTGCACGACGAAACATCGGTTGGCAAAAAGATCGAACATCCCTGGGAAGAATGCCGTGGCATTGGCGGGTCGTTCGGCTACAACCGTAACGAAAACCTCGCCGACTATTCGTCGTCGGAAGAAGTGATTCACATCCTCATCGACAAAGTGGCCCGCGGCGGAAATCTCTTGCTCAACATCGGCCCCACGGCCGACGGTCGCATCCCCGTCATCATGCAACAACGCCTCGCCGATGTGGGCGCATGGCTGCATGTGAACGGCGAAGCCATCTACAACACACGCAACTGGGCCAGCGCACCGCCGGTGAAAGCCGATACAAAAGTTTTTTATACCCGCAAGGGAAAAGACCTCTACGCCATCTGCACAAAATTTCCGGAGCAAGCCTTCACCGTGACGGGTGTGAACAGTTCAGCGAAGGTGTCGCTGCTGGGCTATGCCGGCAAAGTGAATTATACCGTAAACGGAAAGGCCGTGAAGATCACGGCCCCCGTACTCAATCCAGCTAACAACCCCTGTCAGCATGCCTGGGTTTTCAAAATTGAAAACGCCCTTTGATATTGCTGATGTAAAATGTTCAGACTCTTAACGGGTCTGAACATTTTTTTTGACTGATATTCTACAGACCGAATTTCCTTACGCAACAATCTTCGAAAGATTGCTAAAGCTTGTCGACACACTTTCCATCGAAGGCACCATGTCGTGTTCGTAGAAGAAATGTTTCATGCCCGACACCTTTGCATTTTCGAATATCCGTTTGAACGGCACCACGCCGCTGCCAATGCCAGTGATGGTGGTCAGGTCAGCCGAAATGTCTTTCACATGCCACAACGGAAAACGCCCCGGGTGTTGTTTGAACAATGCTACCGGATCCTGCTTTGCCTTGGTGGCCCACGCCAGGTCCAGCTCCATCTTCACCAACTCCTTATCGGTTTGCGACATAATGAGATCGTATGGGCTTTGCCCTTCAATCAAATCAAACTCCGTGGCATGATTGTGATAGGCAAATTGAAACTTCGCTTTCTTGCACCCTTCACCGGTCTTGTTAAAAATGTCGATGGTATCTTTAATTTCATCGCGCGTGCTCACGGGTGCACTGGCACATACTAAATACGGCACACCACCTTCAGCCGCTTCATCAATCAATTGCTGATGATTGTCGCGCAGGTTGGGCAGCGACGCAATGAAGGCAAACTCAGGTGGCAGTTGACGTCCTTCCGGCATTTTGAATGGCGCGCCCATCACATGGTGACTACGCCACTTCATGCCCAGGTCTTCAATCATCGTTTTCAGTTCCTTTGGCTTCAGGCCATAATAATATCCTTTCGGGCTAAAGGCTGTTTCCACATCTTTGAAACCAATGTCGGCAATTTTCTTAAACGTTCCCTTCACATCGTCGCCCATCAGCTTCAGCACCGTGAACATTTGAATGCCAATGGACTTGGTTGCTCCCTTGCCAAAGGCCGCTGCGTTGGCCCATTCCGGAATCACCAGGCTGACCAGCGCCAACGCGCCCGAACCCTTCAAAAAATCTCTGCGACTAACCATAGGATTTTAGTTTGATACGTGTAGAAAAATTATTTTGAATACGACAGGCCGAAGCCGAATGTATAGAGCGGGTCTTTCGAATCGTGAGGCACATCTTCTTTCTGATTGCGAACCACCTCCATAGACGAGGGAAGTTCGAACGGAAGTTTGCCTTCGGGTTTTGCTTTGCCAAACACCACATCCAGCAGTGCTGCATCGCTGGCGCCGTAGTTGGCCACCAGCGCTTTTGCCTTCGCACTGATTTCAGGAATCACCGCCGGCCGATCGAGATAGATGTCAACCACCGTGGGTACCTTGTCGAGCAACGCCAGAATGTCTTCCTTCTCTTTGCCTTTAAAGTCCAGGTCGCCGTGGTGAAACATTTTTGCCATAAAGTTTTCGGTCTCCACCGGCACCCACGGTGTCTTCAGGCGGATGATGGCGATCTCGGCCGCTTCGGGTGTGTCTACCACTTCGCCATATTGCGCGGCCACCGCTTTGTCGATGTTCTGCACATAGATTTTTTTCTTGCCCGTCAGGGGCAATGTTTTGCCTTCGTTCTTCAGCAACGTGAAGGCACGGCGTTGCGTAGCTTCGCCCGCTTTGCGAAATTCTTCCTTGCCAACAATCTGTGTCGCCTTGTCAACATCAATGTAGGGATTGTCGAACAGACCGAGTTCAAATTTCTGCCGCAGCAATCGCTTCACCGACACGTCTATTCTTTTCTCGGTCAGCTTTCCTTCTTTCACCAAGTCCACCACCAGGTTGGGCACACTCTCGCCGCCAAACTGATCGACGCCTGCGTCAATGACTTTTTGCACGCGTTCTTTTTCACTCAGGTTCTCAACACCCCAGGCACGCGCCGGCCAAACCGTGTTGCCCATCTTCGCATCGGTGATCAATCCCCAGTCGGTACACACCACACCATCGTATTTATATTTCTCGCGAAGCAGTTTTGTGATGATGTCTTTGTTGAAACCAAACGCAACATTCTCGCTAGTCTGATCTACCGGCACACCGTAGTAGGGCATGATGGCCGCGGTCTTTGCGGCAAAGGCGGCTTCGAAGGGAATGAGGTGATAGTTAAAATGCTTGCCCGGATAGATCTGTCCTTTTTGAAATTCGAAATGCGGATCAAGACCTTCTTTCTGTGGACCGCCGCCCGAAAAATGTTTTGTCATGCACGCCACGCCGTTTTTGTCGAGCGTCGCGCCTTGAAAGCCGAGAACATACGCTTTGATCATTTTTGCCGAAAGGTTGGCGTCTTCACCAAATGTTCCGCTGATGCGCGGCCAGCGTGGCTCGGTGGCGAGGTCGGCCATGGGATGCAACGCTTCGCGGATGCCCACCGCCAGATATTCCTGCCGCGCGATGTCGCCAAACTGACGCATCAGTTTTTCATCGCCAATGGCGGCAAAGCCCAACTGCTCGGGCCACTGCGAAAACGAATTGGCGGCCATGGCAAAAATGTTGTTGCTGAAATAATGTCGCGGGTCCGAGGCGAGCGTGACGGGGATGCCGAGGCGTGTTTCTTCAGCTACCTTCTGTATGTTGTTGTACCACGTGGCCAAAGCTTTTGTGCCTGGTGCTGCCCAGATGTTGAGGTGTGTAATTTTTTTGTCGCGAATCATGGGCGGTGCTGTGGGTGCAAAAGCAAACATGCCTGTGCCCGGCCGCTCCTCCAGCGATCCGTCATCGTTCAGGCGCACGCCGTTAATGAACATCATGCCCGCCTTTTCGTCGAGTGTCATCTGCGACAGCAAATCGTCTACGCGTTGTGCGATGGGTTTTGATGGATCTTCATAGACATCCATTTTTCCATTCTTATTCAAGTCCCGATAGGCCGGTGCAGGCTTGGGCCGGTGGGCCGAAGCCAGGGTGAGGATGAGCAAGAGCGCGAAAACGCGGGGAACAAACCAGTTCTTTTTACGCAAACCATTCATAAATCATTGTGTTTGTAGTACACAATAATAACAAATTTCAATGTGTAACATAAACACATTGCATAATTTTTACCGCCACACGTTCTTTCTCTATATTAGCGGCATGGGAAAAGCTAAACGGCCAAAACTCTCCACGCACGAATTCTTTGAAAAAGGCCATCTTCACTATCTCACCCATATTTCGATCGACAACGTGATCTTCGGATTTCACGACAACCAATTGAAGGTGCTGTTGCTGGAATGGAAAGAGACACACCGCTGGTGCCTTCCCGGAGGCTTCATCTTTGCCGACGAACACATCGAAGAAGCCGCCATCCGAAGCCTCAAGTCACGAACGGGTCTGGACAATATTTATCTGCAACAGTTCTATGCCTTCGGCGATCCAAACCGCGAACGCACCAAGCATGGCATCTCGCCACCGGCAGGAATAAAAAAATCATGGCTGTCGGAACGGTTCATCACGGTGGGCTACTATGCCCTGGTTGAATTTTCGAAGGTGGTGCCAAAGCCCGATGAGTTTTCGGAATCGTGCCAATGGTGGGATATTGAAAAGGTGCCCACGCTCATTCTCGATCACAATCACATTCTTGAAAAAGCATTGCAGTCGCTTCGGCTCAACCTCAACGACTATCCTGTAGGCAAAGACTTGCTGCCACAAAAATTCACGATGCCCGAATTGCAACGCTTATATGAAACCATTCTCGGCAAGCAGTTGGACCGGCGAAACTTTCAGAAAAAAATTCTTGCGCTCGACATTCTTGAACGACTGAACGAACGCAAACAAGGCGGCGCTCACAAGGCACCGTTCCTCTATAAGTTCGATCAGCGCAAATACGAAAAGGCGATGAAGCAGGGATTGAAGTTCGGGCTTCAATAACTCAACGGACTTTAATCTTTTATACTTATTCGTTGTCGACGGTTGCCTTTATCTTTTTCCGACAGGCCGCACACAAGCTTGGCTGCACGCGCTCTATGGTGGCAATGGTTTCTGCAGCGTCGGTCATCACACAACCTTCCACAGTGCAATGGTCAAGACCCAGGTTGTGCCCCAGTTCGTGGATACAAATTTTCTTGAGCAGGTCAGTAATTCTTTCTCTATCCCTGCCAATGCGAAACGTTGACACGACACTGCTATGTCCCGGGCGATAGCCCAATCCTAAAACGCCCCAGTCGCTAAATTTTTGCACAGGCTTTTGTATTTCACCTCTGGCATCCCTTTTCGTTGTGGAAATATCTTCCGGTGTGATACCCAGGATATACGTCAATGAATCGGGCCGCCACTGTTCCTGTATTTTCAAAATCTTGTCGGCCCGGTAGCGCGGCATTTTCACATTCACAAAAGCTTCGGCAGGTATGGCTTGTTTTGGCAAAACACACACGGCAAAGCCATATGTCTTCGTGACAAATGCCGCAAGCGTATCGCTCAGTTCCCGGCTTATTCTGCCATACGGTTGAATGCCCACCACGGTGCGCCCAGAAGATTTGCGCGCGTTGCACGATCCGAGCACGGCTATCATCAGCAGCAAACCGAAGTATCTGGCTAACAAGGCTTCTCTCATGGTGGAGTGGTCATTAAAAAACCCTGGTCGTTTGGGTGACCAGGGTTTGTATATTCTTCTAGTGAAGTGTTTGCGCTTACAATGTTCTCTTCACTTCGCGTTGTTCGTAGCTTTCAATCACATCGCCCATCTGCATGTCGTTGAAGCCGTCGATGCCAATACCGCAGTCGAAACCAGTCTTCACTTCGCTTGAGTCGTCTTTGTGACGTTTCAGTGAACCGAGCTTGCCGGCATACACCACAATACCGTCGCGGATGAGGCGAATCGGGTTGGAGCGTTTGATCGAACCATCGGTAACCATACAGCCCGCAATCGTTCCGATCTTCGAGATCTTGAACACCTCGCGAACTTCGGCGTTGCCCACAATAACTTCTTCTGTTTCGGGAGCCAACATGCCTTCCATAGCCGCCTTCACATCGTTGATGGCGTCGTAGATGATCGAATACAAACGGATCTCGATTTCTTCGTTCTCGGCCACACGACGTGCCGCGCCCGAAGGACGAACCTGGAAGCCCAGGATGATGGCGTCTGATGCCGAAGCCAGCAACACATCCGATTCGGAGATCTGACCCACACCTTTGTGGATGATGGCCACCTGAATTTCCTGTGTCGAAAGTTTCAACAGCGAGTCGGTGAGGGCTTCTACCGAACCGTCCACGTCGCCTTTCACAATCACATTCAATTGCTTGAAGTTTCCGATCGCCAAACGACGGCCGATTTCATCAAGCGTAATATGTTTCTTCGTGCGGATGCTCTGCTCGCGCATGATCTGCTGGCGCTTGTTGGCAATTTCTCTTGCTTCGCGATCGGTCTCCATAACCGACACTTTTTCACCAGCCTGAGGCGCACCGTCGAGACCCAGCACCACTACGGGTGTGGAAGGTCCGGCTTCGGCCACTTTCTTTCCGGTGTCTTCAAACATCGCTTTCACACGGCCATAGTTTGCACCTGCCAAAAGGATGTCGCCCACACGCAAGGTTCCGGTTTGCACCATCACCGTGGCCACGTAGCCACGACCTTTGTCGAGCGATGCTTCAATCACCGAACCTGTTGCACGGCGATCGGGATTGGCCTTGAGGTTCAACAACTCTGCTTCGAGCAATACTTTTTCGAGGAGCGACTCCACGCCTTTTCCGGTCTTGGCCGAAATTTCCTGGCTCTGATATTTTCCTCCCCACTCTTCCACAAGGATGTTGATCTTGGAAAGTGATTCGCGGATGCGTTCGGGGTTTGCCGATGATTTATCTACTTTGTTGATGGCAATCACCAAAGGAACACCCGCCACTTGTGCGTGGTTGATGGCTTCTTTGGTTTGCGGCATCACGTCGTCGTCGGCCGCTACCACAATGATGGCGATGTCTGTCAGTTTTGCACCACGGGCACGCATGGCCGTGAACGCTTCGTGACCAGGCGTGTCGAGGAACGCAATTTTGTGACCGCTCTTCGTGGTCACATCATAGGCACCAACGTGCTGCGTGATACCACCGGCTTCCGATGCCGTCACTTTTGTGTTCCGGATATAATCCAGCAACGATGTTTTACCGTGATCGACGTGACCCATGATCGTGACGATGGGCGCACGGGGGATCAGGCTTTCCTGGTCTTCTACTTCGGCTTCCAGGTCAAGTTCTTCTTCGGCCGAGGTGAACTGCACCGCATAACCGAACTCGTCGGCAATGACCGTGATGGCTTCGGCATCGAGGCGCTGGTTGATCGAAACGAACATGCCCAGGCTAAGACACGTAGAGATGACATCGTTCACCGACACGTTCATCATTGAAGCCAAGTCGTTGGCCGAAATGAATT
Organism: Chryseolinea lacunae; assembly: GCF_016735595.1. Taxonomy (GTDB): domain Bacteria; phylum Bacteroidota; class Bacteroidia; order Cytophagales; family Cyclobacteriaceae; genus Chryseolinea; species Chryseolinea lacunae. The sequence goes on along the minus strand of NZ_JAERRB010000003.1, from coordinate 580,480 downwards.
CTGTTACCTTTAGTGTTTTTGATTCGGCCTGGTCCTGAAGCATTTGTTGCTCCTGGGCATCCGAGTTCGCCTGACGTTTTTCTCTTCTGTATTTTGCTCCGGATCCTTTCTTGTTTCCACCGCCGCTCAACTTGGCCAGCGTGGCACGGATCTGATCCTGAATTTCTTTTTCTGTGGGCTCGGCTTTCTGCACACGGGGGGCCTGGGGGCCACGACCGCGCTGCGGATGGGGCTGCTGAGGGCGCGGACCACGTGGAGGACCTCCACCGGGTTGTTGCTGCGTGGGGTTGCCCGCGTTGCCGGAGGGAGGATCTGTTGCAATGCGCTTGCGCGGACGTTTTCCCTGTTTGTCTTTCTGCGTATCCGAAGAGGCCACAGGGGCGTTCGATTTTTTCTCGGGCAGCTGAATTTTGTCTACCACTTTCAAACCTTGCAGACGGTCTGCACGGCCCTTGATGAGTTCTTGCTCAGGCTGTTTTTCAACCACGGGTGTAGGCTCAACCTTTGGCACAACCACCACAGGCGGCACAACCACCACGGGAGGTTCAACAACGGCTACTACTTTGGGCTCTTCAACAACAACCGGAGGCTCTTCAACTTTTTTGGCAACTACTTCTACGGGAGGTGCTTCTTGCTCTACGGGTTTCACCACCTCGGGAGCTTTCTCGGCCACCACAGGTTTTTCTTCCTCTACAGCAACGGCCTTCTTTTCGAGTTCAATTTTGCCGACTACTTTAATGCCTTCCAGCTTGGGTTTCTCACGTTCTACTTTCTCGGCTTTGGGCTCCTCTTTTGCTTTGAGGTCTTTGGAACCGAGATTCTTAATCATGATGCTGCTTTCTTCATCGTCGACCCGTTTCTTGGTCGCTTCTTTTTCGGTTTCCAGCACCACGTTGTCGGTATGTTTCACACCGATGGACAGCCCGGAGGCTTCAAGCTTTTCGGTGGCAGAAGAAGCGAATTCTTTCGACAGAAGGGATACTTGCTCAGGGGTGAGCTTGGCATTGGGGTTGTTCTCTACCTCAAAGCCCTTCTTCGCCAGAAAATCCAAAATGGTACCATGGCCCACATTGAGTTTCCTTGCTGCCTGACTCAACCTGATCAATTTTTCTTCTGCCATACTCAAATATGCCTGTTTTTTAAAGACTTTAAAACCTATATCGCCGATGCTGCGAAATTTAACGTTCTATTCATGCCTGCATCATAGCCACCTGCTTTCCCCCCTCTGTCACCCCTGGCGAAAAGATTCTTTCAATTCTATTCAAATTCCTTTTTCAAAATGCCCAACACACCGTCCACGGTTTCTTCTTCGAGGTCGGTGCGGCGCACCAGTTCTTCGCGCGACAAAGCCAGAACACTCTTGGCGGTATCGAGGCCGATGCGATTCAATTCGTCGATCACCCAGCTTTCGATTTCGTCAGAGAATTCGCTCAAATCCACGTCTTCTTCCGATTGTCCTTCCGCCAATTCGCGGAATACATCGATTTCATAACCCACTAAACGGCTCGCCAATTTGATGTTCAAACCACCTTTGCCGATGGCCAGCGAAACCTGGTCGGGCTTCAGGTATACCGAAACACGGCCGTTGTCTTTATCGATCTTTATAGAAACAATTTTCGCAGGACTTAGTGCGCGCTGAATGTAAAGTTCGAGGTTCTCGGTGTAGTTGATTACGTCGATATTTTCATTCTGCAATTCACGCACAATGGCGTGAATACGCGATCCTTTCATCCCCACGCAGGCGCCTACCGGATCGATGCGATCGTCGTAGGATTCAACGGCCACTTTGGCACGTTCGCCGGGCTCGCGCACCACTTTTTTAATGGTGATCAGTCCGTCGTATACTTCGGGCACTTCCTGTTCGAAAAGACGCTCCAGGAAAACCGGCGATGTTCTGGACAAAATGATTTTCGGGTTGCCGTTCACCATTTCAACCTTGTGCACGATGGCGCGAACGTTTTCGCCCTTGCGGTAGCGGTCTTTTTGAATTTGCTCGCTGCGCGGAATAGCCACTTCGTTGCTTTCTGCGTCAGTCAGTAACACTTCGCGACTCAACACCTGATACACCTCGCCGGCAATGATCTCGCCCACCAGGTCTTTGTATTTCTGGAACAGGATGTCCTTCTCCAGGTCTTTCACTTTCTGAATCAGCGTCTGGCGCGCGGTGGTCACGGCACGACGGCCGAAGTCGTCGATGAAAATCTGTTCCGACACCTCTTCGCCCACTTCAAAGTCGGGCTCGATTTTGTGTGCTTCCGTCAAACTGATCTTGTCAAAGTCCCAGATATCCTCAGAGTCATCGTCCACGATTTCGCGGAAGCGATAGATTTCCAAGTCGCCCTTGTCGGCGTTCACGATGATGTCGAACTTCTCATCGGAGCCGAATCTCTTTTTAATCATGTTGCGAAACACATCTTCCAAAATCCGGATCATGGTGGGCCGGTCGATGTTTTTCTGCTTTGCGAATTCAGCAAAGGACTGAATTAATTCATGTGCATCCATGGTTATGTCTATTTGAAACTAACTAACACAAATGATTTTTCGATGTCAGAAAAGGGAATGTCGATCGCGACATTTTCCTTGTTCTTACCCGCGCCCACTTCCTGGGTCAGGCTTATCTTTTCTTCCGTAACGTCTGTCAGTTTTCCCTCCACAATTTTCTCGTGAAGTTTGACCTTCAGTTTCCGGCCGATATTCTTTTTATACTGACGATGCAGTTGCAGCGGTTGGTCCACGCCCGGCGTCGACACTTCCAGCAAATAGGCATCGCTGATCAGATTCGATTCGTCGAGGGCTTTGGCCAGCTCGCGGCTCACGTTCGCACAGTCGTCTATGTTGACGCCCTGGTCGCCGTCCATGGTCACCAGCACTTTTTTCGGGCCCTTGCGCGCCGACACCACCACGTCCACAATAAAGTGCTCGGGTGCCACCAGCTTCGATTCGGCCATTTTCCTGATTTCCCCTTCGATTTCCATCTGAAAATATTCTATAAACAAAGAGGGGACTGTTTGTCCCCCCTTGAAATTGTATCAGAAACTTTCGCAAAAGTATACTTTTTTTGGTTTTCCCCAAAACCTTCATGGAATTCCAAACTGATTATTAGCCTGTTGGATTAATTTTTCACAACGCCTCCAGCTCGCGAACCAGGTTTTTGCGGGCCTGGTCTTCGTAGCGCTCGCGAAAGGCCTCCGTCTTAAAAATCGCCTTCAGGTCCAGAAAATGTTGCAAAACTTTACGCCTTCCAGGGTTGTAGAGCAGGTCGGGATATATTGAATATTCCTTCCGGATGTTGCGATAATACTTTTCGTACTCTTCCCAGGGCGCACCCAAAACCGACAAATCGGCATCGGTAAAAAAATTGGTATCTGCCCATTCGTTTTCCACGTGGGCCTTTGTGGCCAGGATGTGCCCCACCACCCGGTCTATCCTTTGCGGCTGGCAAGACAGCGCCGTGAGCCGCTCCTTCGCCAGCAGGGCGCTCTTCCCCTCATTGTCTTTCCTGAGCGCGTCGTAAACCACGTCGTGGTAGGCGGTGGCGAAGATCAGCGACGACCAATCTTCCACCAGAGGTTTCACGCGCTCCAGCTCCGCCACCACATTGTTGAGGTGCTGAAGCGTGTGATAGTGACGACCTTTCTCGGCATGGCGCGCTTCAATTTCCCGCCATAAACGTTCCACCAACAACGTGTCGGACGACAGGGTCAACGCGAGTTGCCGGAAGTCTTCGACAAGCATGGGTCGTTAAATATATTCAGGAAGATTTTTCAGGTAGCTGCCGTAGCCACTTTTCTCTAACGGTTTGGCTAGCTGCAGCAATTGGTCTTTCGAGATGAAGTTCATGCGGTAGGCAATTTCTTCGATGCATCCCACCTTCAGGCCCTGGCGTTGCTCGATCACCTGCACAAAGTTTCCGGCCTGCATCAGCGAGTCGAACGTGCCCGTGTCGAGCCAGGCGGTGCCACGGCTCATGGGTGCTACTTTCAGTTTGCCACGACGCAGGTATTCGTTGTTCACGTCGGTGATTTCCAGTTCGCCACGCGGGCTGGGCTTCAACGCCTTTGAAATGGCCACCACATCGTTGTCGTAAAAATACAGTCCGGGAACCGCATAGTTGGACTTGGGGTGCTTGGGTTTTTCCTCGATGGAAATAACTTTCTTGTTGGCATCAAACTCCACCACGCCATAGCGCTCGGGGTCGTGCACGTGGTAGGCAAACACCACCCCGCCGTCGGGGTCGCTGTTCGATTGCAACACTTGCTGCATGCCCGAGCCATAGAAAATGTTATCGCCCAAAATGAGGGCTACTTTTTCTTTGCCCACAAACTTCTCCCCGATAATGAAAGCTTGCGCCAGGCCATCGGGTGAAGGCTGCACTTCATAGGTAAACGAACATCCCAACCGCTTGCCATCGCCCAGCAATTTCTCGAACATGGGCAGATCGTGCGGTGTGGAGATGAACAGAATTTCGCGGATGCCCGCCATCATCAACACCGACAACGGGTAATAGATCATGGGCTTGTCGTAGACCGGCATGAGCTGTTTGCTCACGGCCATGGTTAACGGATACAACCGTGTGCCCGAACCGCCGGCGAGTATGATACCTTTCATAGTGGAGAGAGTGTTTATGCTGGCCTTAGGCCTGATACATTTTAGAATAATATTTCAAATAGTCGCCCGACGTCACGTTCTTGAGCCAGTCCTGGTTGGCCAGATACCAATCCACGGTTTTCTCAAGACCCACTTCGAACGTCACTTCCGGACGCCATCCGGTTTCACTGATGAGTTTCGACGCGTCGATGGCGTAGCGAAGATCGTGTCCCAGGCGGTCTGTCACATAGGTAATCAGCTTTGCCGAAGTGCCATCTTCGCGACCCAGCTTCTTGTCCATGGTGTGACAAAGGAAATTCACCAGGTCAATGTTTCTCCACTCGTTGTTTCCACCGATGTTATAGACTTCGCCATTCTTTCCTTTGTGGAAAATGGTGTCGATCGCCTTTGCATGATCTTCCACAAACAGCCAGTCGCGAATGTTCTCGCCTTTGCCATAGACCGGCAGCGGTTTGTTGGTGAGAATGTTGTTGATCATGAGCGGTATCAGCTTCTCGGGGAAGTGAAAGGGCCCGTAGTTGTTGGAGCAACGACTGATGCGCGTCGGCAATTTGAAGCTGTTGTGAAACGCACTCACAAAGTGATCGCTTCCCGCCTTCGAAGCCGAGTAGGGTGAGCGCGGATCGATTGACGTTGTTTCGGTGAAGAACGAATTGCCTTCGGCCGAACCATACACTTCGTCGGTCGACACGTGATAGAATACTTTTCCTTCGAGGTTGCCAGTCCACGCGGCCTGTGCCACGCGCAGCAGGTTCAGTGTGCCGATGATGTTTGTTTCGGCAAACTCCGTGGGGTTGTGCAGTGAGCGGTCCACGTGCGACTCCGCCGCCAGGTGAATCACACCGTCGATGTTGTGGCGTTTGAAAACACCTGCCATGAATTCCACATCCAGGATATCGCCTTTCTCGAAGTGATAGTTTGATTTCTTCTCGACGTCTCTCAAATTTTCCAGGTTACCCGCGTAGGTGAGCTTATCAAGGTTAACGATGGAGTAGGTTGGATACTTGCTCACAAACAAGCGCACCACGTGCGATCCGATGAACCCTGCTCCGCCGGTGATGAGTATATTTCGATTTGACATGCTTGCTTTTGTTAACGAATGTATTTCTGAAAATCTTTGTGGTCACGTTGGAAAAGAACTTCTTGCGGAAGGCTCTTGAAGTATTCGTAGGTGATCTTCAATCCGTCGGCTCTCGACACTTTAGGCGTCCATCCCAACAGCTCTTTTGCTTTTGTGATGTTCGGCTGCCGTTGCTTCGGATCGTCCTGCGGCAAGGGTCTGTAGACCACCTTTTGTTTTGTGCCCGTGAGCTTCACAATCTCTTCGGCAAATTCGCCGATGGTGATTTCGTCGGGGTTACCGATGTTCACTGGCAAATGATAGTCTGACATGAGCAGGCGATAGATGCCATCCACCTCGTCGTCTACATAGCAGAACGAACGGGTTTGCGAGCCGTCGCCAAACACCGTCAGGTCTTCGCCGCGCAACGCCTGGCCAATGAATGCAGGAAGCACTCTGCCGTCGTTCAGGCGCATGCGGGGACCATAGGTATTGAAGATCCGGATGATGCGGGTTTCAACGTTATGGTAGGTGTGATACGCCATGGTGATGGCTTCCTGGAAACGCTTGGCTTCGTCGTATACGCCACGCGGGCCAATAGGATTCACGTTGCCATAGTATTCTTCTGTTTGCGGATGCACCAGCGGATCGCCATATACTTCCGAAGTAGACGCTACCAGTATTCTCGCTTTCTTGGAACGCGCAAGGCCTAAAAGGTTGTGTGTGCCCAACGAACTCACCTTCAGCGTCTGAATGGGAATCTTCAGGTAGTCGATAGGACTGGCAGGCGACGCGAAATGCAGAATGTAGTGCAGCTCGCCCGGAATGTGAACAAACGTGGAAACGTCGTGGTGGTAAAATTCAAAGTCGGCACTCTTAAACAAATGCTCGATGTTTCGAAGGTCGCCAGTAATAAGGTTGTCCATCGCGATCACGTGGAACCCTTCCTTCAAAAAGCGATCGCACAAGTGGGAACCCAAAAATCCGGCTCCGCCGGTAATCAACACTCGTTGCTTAGCCATGAATTACCTCCCTTCCAATGCTGTAGTACACGTAACCTTGTTCTTTCATAAAATTCAAATCGTATAAATTTCTGCCGTCAAAAATCACTTTGCTATTCAATATAGACGACAGCTTCTCGAAGTCCGGTGTGCGGAATTCGGGCCACTCCGTAGCGATGAAGATCGCATCGGCGCCTTGGGCCGCTTCGTAGGGTGTGTTGCTGTATTGCACTTTGTCGCCCACAATTCTTCTCACGTTCTCCATACTTTCCGGATCGTGCACTTTCAAAATGGCGCCTTCCTTCAAAAGCTCGTCAATGTTATAGAGCGACGGTGCTTCGCGGATGTCGTCTGTGTGCGGTTTGAACGAAAGTCCCCAGATGGCAATAGTTTTGCCCTTCAGGTTTCCGTTGAAATATTTTTTGATGTGGGGAATGAGACGTGTCTTCTGGCTCTCGTTCACTTCCATCACCGCCGACAAAATCTTGAATTCATAGTTTGCATCTTCCGACGACTTGGCCAACGCCTGCACATCTTTGGGGAAGCAGCTTCCACCATAGCCAATGCCGGGAAACAAAAAGCGTTTACCGATACGGCTATCCGTTCCCACGCCCTTGCGCACGGCATCCACATCGGCGCCCAACAGCTCGCACAAATTGGCGATCTCGTTCATGAACGTGATTTTGGTGGCGAGAAACGAATTGGCGGCATATTTAGTAAGTTCTGCCGAACGCTCGTCCATAAAAATGATCGGATTGCCCTGGCGCACAAAAGGAGCATAGAGTGCTTCCATCACTTTGCGTGCTTTGGGAGAATTTGTGCCCACCACCACGCGATCGGGTTTCATAAAATCGTCCACAGCAACACCTTCACGCAAGAACTCGGGGTTCGACACCACATCGAATTCCACTTTCGCTCCGGCAGCAATTTTCTGGTGAACTTTTTCGGCCGTGCCCACAGGCACCGTGCTTTTATCAACCACCACAGCATAGTCCTTCAACAACGGACCAAGATCTTCGGCAACCTTCAATACGAATTTCAAATCGGCCGAGCCGTCCGCACCGGGAGGTGTGGGCAATGCCAGGAAAATGATCTTCGCGTCCTTGATGCCTTCGGCCAGATCGGTGGTGAAGAAGAGACGGTCTTGTTTGATGTTTCTTTCAAACAATTGTTCAAGACCGGGTTCATAAATCGTGATGCGCCCACTGCGGAGCTTTTCCACCTTCTCTTTGTCGATATCGACGCATGTGACGGTGTTTCCGGTTTCAGCAAAACATGTTCCGGTTACTAGACCAACGTAACCAGTGCCAACTACAGCAATTTTCATGATTAGAGGGGATTAAAGAATTTTTTGAACTGCGAAATTATGAATTTTAGTCATATTAGAAGCCAGACGCATGTCAACTTAGCCATCAGAATTACGGTAAACACAATTTCCTCGCATAGTTTGCCTAACACTCGTTTGTTAGTTTCAAAAATCATCGTAGTTTTGTTGCCTCAAAAATCCTCGAACGCATGGAAGCACTTATGGAAAATCCGATGACCGTTAATTTTGACGAAACCGAAAACCAAAGGCTCATCCGCGACATGGTGCGTGATTTCGGAGCAAAAGAAATCAAGCCCCACATGATGGACTGGGACGAGAGCCAGGAGTTTCCTGTGCACGTGTTCAAAAAAATGGGCGCGCTGGGCCTCATGGGCATTCTGGTGCCCGAAGAATATGGCGGCGCAGGCTTTGGCTATCTGGAGTACATCACCGCCATCGCCGAGGTTTCGCGCATCGACGGTTCTATCGGCCTTTCGCTGGCAGCACACAACTCGCTTTGCACAAACCACCTGCTGCTGTTTGGAACAGCAGCCCAAAAGCAAAAATATCTCCCCAAGCTGGCCACCGGCGAGTGGATTGGCGCCTGGGGCCTCACCGAACCCAACACCGGATCAGATGCCGGCAACATGCGCACCGTGGCTGTGAAAGACGGTGACTACTATGTTATTAATGGCGCAAAAAATTTCATCACCCACGGCAAGTCGGGCAACGTGGCCGTAGTTATTGTGCGCACGGGCAACGTGGGCGACTCGCACGGCATGACCGCCTTTGCCATCGAAAAAGGCACGCCGGGCTTTTCGGCCGGTAAAAAAGAAAACAAACTGGGCATGCGGGCCTCCGAAACCGCAGAGTTGATTTTCACAGACTGCCGTGTTCACAAAGACCAGATGCTGGGAAAAGAGGGCGAAGGCTTCATCCAGGCCATGAAAGTGCTCGACGGCGGCCGCATTTCTATCGCAGCGCTCAGCCTGGGCATTGCCATGGGCGCCTACGATGCTGCCCGGAATTATTCCAAGGAGCGTCACCAATTCAATCAACCCATATCTCAATTTCAGGGCATTGCTTTCAAACTGGCCGACATGGCCACAAAAATTGAAGCCGCCCGTTTGCTCACGTTCCGCGCCGGCGATTTGAAAAACAAAGGTCAGGATGTGAACCGCGAATCGGCAATGGCTAAGCTCTATGCGTCGGAAATTGCCGTGGAGGTGGCCAACGAGGGCGTTCAGATCTTCGGGGGCTATGGCTATACAAAGGACTTTCCGGCCGAAAAATACTACCGCGACGCCAAGCTTTGCACTATTGGCGAGGGCACGTCGGAGATCCAGAAACTGGTTATTTCAAGATCTATTTTAAAGTAGTTTGGAAAAACCGTTGACTTTCAATTATATTTGCAGCCCAAATCAAGAATTATGCTAATTGTTAACGTAAAAGAAAACGAATCGATCGACAAGGCCCTGAAACGCTTCAAGAAGAAGTTCGAAAAGACTGGTGTTTTGAAAGAACTCCGTTCGAGAACCTCTTTTGAGAAACCTTCTGTGACCCGTCGCACTCAGATCATCCGTGCTGCGTATCGCGAGCAAATGAGACTCGCCGAAGCGAAAGGCTAGTTTTCTATCCGGCTTTTGATCTTCTTACTTTGTTGATGACGTGAAAGTTATCAACAATTTATGCTCATTCTATACACAATACCCTTTAAGTCTTTCTTAAAGGGTATTATTTTTTTACATTGCTTGTACTGCTGGGTTTGGTGAAGCAAGCATGATAGAATCCTTCCTGAAATACCTCCAATTCGAAAAACGGGTAAGCGCCCACACCGTGCTGGCGTATAAAACCGATCTTGGCCAATTCTCTCTCTTTTTAACAGACACATTTCCTGGCACATTCCCCGAAACTGCTACCCATGGCGAAGTCCGTTCGTGGATCATTCAATTGGTGGAAAGCGGCATCGAGCCCCGGTCGGTCAATCGGAAAACAGCCTGCCTTCGTTCGTTCTATAAATTCCTGCAGCGCCAGGAGCTGATCGGCAAAGATCCGATGCTCAAGATCATGCCCTTGAAGACAAAGAAGCAACTGCCCTCCTTTGTGAAAGAAGCCGACATGGTGCATCTCCTCGACAACATTGTGTTTGAAAATACTTTGAATGGTCATCGCGACAGGCTCATTCTGGAATTGCTCTATGCCACGGGCATCCGTCGCTCGGAGCTGATTGGCCTCAAGGAAACACACATCGATTTGCGGGGGCAAACCATCAAAGTTCTCGGTAAAAGAAACAAGGAAAGGGTGATCCCATTCGCCTCCTCAATCGTTAATACTATAGAAGCCTACAGGGCTATACGCAATAAAGAAGTAGAGTTGAAAACGCATGGATATTTTTTGGTCACCAATCATGGCGACCCCTGCTACCCGGAGATGATTTACCACACGGTGAAAAAATACCTCGGCGAACACACTACGTCCGAGAAAAAGAGTCCGCACGTGCTGCGGCATACCTACGCCACACATCTTCTGAACAAAGGCGCCGAGATCAACGCGGTGAAAGACCTGTTGGGTCACAGCAGCCTTGCGGCCACGCAGGTATACACACACAACTCGCTCGACAAGCTGAAAAAAGTTTTTGACCAAGCACACCCCAAAGCCTAAGCAAGTATGCCAACGATATTTCAAACCATAAACAAAAACCAGACACGCATGATGAGATGATTACTCACCGACTGCTGGCTGGTCGTAACAAAAGCCGGAACTGTTTATTTGTTTCACTTAAATATTACCATTATGAAGTTACAAGTTCATTCCATTCACTTCGATGCCGACGTTAAGTTGATCGATTTCATTCAGAGAAAACTGAATAAACTGGAGACGTTCTACGACCGGTTGGTGGATGGTGAAGTGTTTCTGCGTCTCAACAACGAGGGAATTGAAAATAAAACAGTTGAAATCAAACTTCGCGTTCCTGGAAGTCAGCTCTTCGCCGTGGAGAAGGCCCGCTCGTTTGAAGCGGCCACACACCTGGCGGCCGATGCCCTTCGCATGCAGCTCACAAAATCGAAAACAAAAGGCCGCATCTGATACGGTAACATCCTGAATCACATGTAAATTTTTTGAGAAGGCTCCGACAAAATCGGGGCCTTTTCAATTTCAAATTAGCCGTAATCGTTTTAACCCCGCCCCAGGCCGGTCTTCCGAAATGTCAAGGATAAGCCGATTAATTTCGCCATCTTTGCAGCCTCGAACTAATGACCGGATTTTCCGGTTTACTCTGTAAGTGTGAGGCATTTAGCGTCACCTGTTCATTTAAAAATTACAACCATGGGAAGACCTCCAGTATTACCGAAGAAGAAAAAAGACGGGTTTTATCTTGAACTGCGCAACAAGGGTGCAAAATCGGGCATTATCGTTATTCGCGACACAAAAGAGGCCATGATGCAGGCGGCCAGACAGTATGAAAACACCAAGGATGTTATCATCCTGGGCGAACATAAAAACGGTAAGAAAGTAGAAGAAAGCAGAGCGAAAAAAGTTAGCGCGTAACCTCAAACGGTTTCAGCACTTCTTCAACGCTATTCGCAGTCGTAAAGAACTCCAGCAGGCGCAACAGCACACGATCCACCAGCGTGTCAGGGCAAGAGGCTCCGCTCGTAAGAATGATCTTCACGGGACTTTTGCCGGGTAAATAGTGTTGCGTCTGTGCTTTCTCTTTCCTGTGATAATTGAAATGATGTATTTGCTCGCGAGACACAATCTCCTTCTCCGAATTGATGAAGAAGGTTGGAAATTTACGCTCGCAGAGTTCCACAATATGTGATGTGTTCGAGCTGTTATAGCCACCAATCACAATCGCCAGATCGGCATCCGTTTCCAACAACTTGTAAGTAGCTTCCTGATTGTCGTTTGTGGCATAGCACAGCGTGTCGCGGGTATCGGCGAAATGGGTCTTCACATTTTCGGCGCCATAGTGCTGAATCATCAGCTGCCGGAAATAGTCGGCAATGGCCTGTGTTTCGGTGGCCAGCATGGTGGTTTGGTTCACCACACCCACTTTCTTCAAGTCGCGTTCGGGATCAAAGCCTTCCGAAAATTTCCCTTCAAACGTGTTGTAAAATTCTTCCTTCGATTTGCTGCCGGTGATGTATTCTCCCAGGGCATGCGCATCGTCCATGTCGCGCACAATGACAGACGCTGCACCGTGCGCGCTATGCGAAAACGTGGCGCGTGTTTCTTCGTGCTTGGGCTTGCCGTGAATGATGACGGTGTATTGTTCTCCCCCCAGCTTCTCGGCGCGGTTCCAGACCTTTTCCACAAAGGGACACGTGGTGTTGTATTGCTGCACTTCAATGCCGCGCGACTGCAGCAGGTTTTCGATCTCCAGTGTTGTTCCAAAGGCGGGCACAATCACCACATCTTCGGGTTTGATAGCGTCCCACGGAATGAACTGATGGCCCTCGGTGTCGAGGATGAACTCGATGCCACGGTTCTGCAGGTCGTTGTTCACTTCCTGGTTGTGGATCATCTGGCTCAGTAAATAGACGCGCTTGTCTGGATTTTCTTCGAGCGCCTTATAGCTGATCTCGATGGCGTTTTCCACACCATAACAAAATCCAAAATGACGGGCGATGTAGAATTGAACGGGTCCGAAGTTGAGTATAGTCGGAGAGAAATCCTGCTTGCGCAGGTCTTTCAAACGTCGCCACTCTTTTATTTTTCCAGTGATGGCAGACTTATAGTGCGGAGGGATATCAAATTTTTTGATAACAATACTTTATTACAACTAACTGCAAAGTTAGAGTATCGGAAGGAATGCGAAATGAATACCCATTATTATTTTCAGGTTTGTACCCGCGAATAATAATGGGTTTTCAGGTTACATGATTATGCTGCTTTCGAGAGCTTATCTTCCTTAATCTTGTTCGTCCTTACCTCTTTTGCCTCCAGGTCGAACCATTTCACTTCAACAAAATTGTTTTTGATGTACTTGAGAACCTCCACCACTTTTCCATCAATCTTGCTGCGAACACGTTCGCCTTTTCTAAACAGTCTCCTCATAATTGCTTTTCTGTTTTTACATTCTTAAAGCGTAGTTGAACTCCCGCGGAAAGTCTTCATAGGTTCCGGAGAAAATCAGCATATCGCCAGGTTTCTTTTTTCTGATAACTTCATTAAACTCTTTTACGGACTTAACGGGTTGATCGTTGACTTTGGAGACAATAAACCCTTCCCGCATGTCGGTGTACTTTGCAATCTTGCCATTGCCCAGCTCTTTTATGCGGACACCGTGATCAAGATCGAGCTTTTTTAGGACATTTCCATCAATATCTTCCAATTGAATTCCCAGGGCCGCGGCGCCGTCTTTTTCAACGACGGCCACGGGTCCCGTTTTTCCTTCACGGTTCTTTAACGTTACCGGCACGGTCACTTCGGTGCCTTTCCGGTTCACCACCATGTTCACCTTGTCGCCGGGACGATGACGGCCAATGTACTCGATGAGGGCTGTGCTTGATTTGATGGGGGCTTCGTCGATGCGGATCACCACATCACCTTCTTTAAGCCCCGCGATTTTGGCAGAGCTGTTGTCGGCAAAGCCAGAGATATAAGCGCCTTCGTTCACCTTGAGGCCATGTTCCTTGGCGAGGTCACTGTTCACACTGGCAACGAACGCACCAAGCCAGCCGCGCTGCACGGTGCCAAACTTGATGAGGTCTTCCACAATCTTGCTGGCGATGTTTGAAGGCACTGCAAAGCCATAGCCTGAATACGAACCCGTGGGGCTGGCGATGGCGGTGTTGATGCCCAGCAGGCCACCGTTGAGCTCTACCAACGCTCCGCCACTGTTGCCGGGGTTGATGGCCGCGTCGGTTTGAATGAACGACTCGATGGCCGTGCTTCCGTTGCCGCCTTCGTTACGGTTGAGGATGTTGATGTTTCTGCCCTTGGCACTGATGATGCCGGCGGTGACGGTTGACGTGAGGTTGTAGGGATTGCCCACAGCCAAAACCCACTCGCCCACTTTTGCTTTGTCTGAATCTACAAAGGGAAGATAGGGCAGGCCCGTTTGATTGATCTTGATGAGTGCGAGGTCGGTGTCGGGGTCGATGCCGATCACTTCGGCTTTGTAGGAACGATTGTCGTAGAGTGTCACTTCCACCACGTCGGCATCCTGCACCACGTGATTGTTGGTGACGATGTAGCCGTCAGCATTTACGATGACACCCGACCCGGAACTTTGTGAGGGGCCTTGCGGTGTGCGTGGTCCAAAAAATTCGCGGAAGGGATCCATGCTTTGTGATTGTTCCTGACGACGCGGTCCGTCTTGTGTTGATTTGATGAACACCACAGCGGGCATCACCTTTTCTGCCGCAGCAGTGAAATCGAGTGGAACAGTTTCGCCGTTTTCGTTGGTGCGATAGGCAACCTTAGAGGCCGGCACGCCAGAGAGGTATTCCAGATTTCCAGTAGTCGCTGGATCTTTTTTATCCAACCATTGAAACGAGGCTATCGTGCAGGCGCTTCCCAGCACGGCAGCTAAAAAGAGAGAACCAAATTTTTTCATACTCAGTCGAATTTTAAATCCTGTTTTTTCCCTCAACAAAAACTGGGCAAGACGTGAAAAGAGGAATTTTTGTCAGTTTCTTCACCTTGCTAACTGTCTTCTTTACAGCGCCTTTGCAAGCTATTTGACGGGGATGTAGGCTAAATACGAAAACTTTCGGATTTAGGTTCAAACGTATGCGACATTTTTACATGACCGGCAAGAGGTGCTATCTTTAGGTGATGCTAAAACGTCTTTTGCTTCCGGTTGTTTTTATTTTTCCATTCTGCGTCTTTGCGCAGCGTCAGGAATTTTCATGGCTTGTGGGCACGTGGCAACTCACGGGCAAGCCGGTGTTTGAAGTGTGGAAGGAAAGTGCCGACCATGCCACACTGGAAGGTATTTCGTTTCGCGTTAAGCAAGCCGACACCGTGGTGACGGAGGAAATTAAACTCATGAAGGAAGGAAACGATTTGTACTATACCCCAGACGTTGCGGGGCCGCAAGGCGTTGTGAAATTTAAAATCACACAGCACGATGTCAACGGATTTGTTGCCGAAAACGCGACGCATGATTTCCCCAAGATCATTCGCTATCGGCGCGAAACAGGAACACCCGAAACGTTGAAGGCATCTATTGAAGGTGATGGAAAAGTAATCAACTATACATTCGTTAGGGTGAAATAAATGTCACCCGTATTTCGGTATTTGTGGTGCCTGGGGGAACCTTTTCCGAAAATCGTTGTGGCAACGCTAAACTTGTTCGGGCATAGTACCGTAATCGGTGTTATGGACGACCTATACCCAACCACCCATCCGGAGCATGGAGAGGATAAAGAATCGCAGCACCGAAAGCTGAAGCGCCTGCGGGCGATGCTGATCTTCTGGGTCGTTTCCTTTGTGGTGGTTGCACTCTGGTTTTATTTCTCCCCTCCGGTTTAGAATCTTCCGGTAAGTTTTTTTTGGATACTTTTGCCCCTCACTTTGAGGGCACTTCAGCATGAACATCCAGGGAAAAATTACGCTTAAAAAAGGCAAGGAACATTCCATCGAACGATTTCACCCGTGGATATTCTCAGGCGCCATCCAAGCCATGGAAGGCGAAGTAGTAGATGGCGGCGGCGTGCAGGTGGTGAATTTCAAAGGAAAAATTCTGGGCTACGGCCACTATCAGAACGGGAGCATCGCGGTGCGGATGCTGTCGCAAAACAGCGAAATGCCGGCGGCCGATTTCTGGGTCACCAAGCTGCAAGCAGCCCTTGCCCTGCGAAAAGCTTCCAACCTACCTTCCACTACAACCAACGCGTTCCGTCTCATTCACGGCGAAGGCGACGGCCTTCCCGGCCTCATTGTTGACTACTATGACGGCGTGGCCATTGTGCAGGCGCACTCCGTTGGCATGCACGTTGACCGCCAGGCCATCTGCAGCGCCTTGCAGCAGGTTTTGGGCGACGGCTTAAAAACGGTTTATTACAAAAGTCAGTCTACGCTTCCCGGAAAAGTGCGCACACCCGAAAAAGACGAATATCTTTTTGGTATGAGCGCGGTGCCACACGTGATCGCGGAGCATGGCAATAAATTTCTGATTGATTGGGAAGAAGGACAGAAGACAGGATTTTTTCTGGACCAGCGCGAAAACCGGAAACTGCTTGGCGACTTTTCCAAAGGCAAAAAAGTGCTGAACACCTTTTGCTACACCGGCGGATTTTCAGTCTACGCACTGCAAGCGGGTGCCGAACTGGTGCACTCGGTCGACGCTTCGGAAAAAGCCATTGCGTTGACACGGAAGAATATCGACCTCAACGGTTTCAATCCCAACGTTCACGAATGTTATGCCGAAGACACGTTCGACTTTCTGAAAGACAAACAAGATCACTACGACGTCATCATCCTCGACCCGCCGGCGTTTGCCAAACACCGCGACGCGCGTCACCAGGCGGTGAAGGGCTACCAGCGCCTGAACATGGAAGCCATGAAGGCCATCAAGAGCGGGGGCATCCTGTTCACCTTCTCGTGCTCGCAGGTGGTGGACCGTCAGCTTTTTTACGACACCATTGTTTCGTCGGCCATTCAGGCGGGACGTCAAATCAAAGTGTTGCATCATCTTGCACAACCTGCCGACCATCCGGTATCTATCTTTCATCCGGAAGGTGAGTACCTAAAAGGACTGGTTCTTTACGTTGCCTGATTGGGCAGCATAAAGAACCAGCACTATTAATTTTTCTTCCTACTCTTTCTATTTCTATTCCTTTGCAGGCACGGGCGGAGGTCCTTCAGGAATGTAGGCCTTGTATACATGACCGTCGCGGCGTTTCTCAAATTCCGCGCGGATGTCTTTCCGCAGTGTTTCGTTTTCATAAAGATCAACCATGGTCATGGCCATCGACTTTGCGGCGAACAACAATCCTTTGTGACCAATCGACATGCCTCCACACGCCACAACGGCCCACGAATGCCATGGCGCATTGCCGGGCGCAGTGGTGACCAGCACAGTGATTTCGGGAACAATCCAGCTGATGTCGCCTACGTCGGTTGAGCCGCCGTCAGGATTCTCACGGGTTTCTTTCAGGGGTCTGATCTTTCCATCGAGGCCCGTTTGTTTTCCGGTGCTCACTTCCTGGATTTTTTTCGCGAAGGCGTTTTCGGCTTCGGTGTAGGTGATGGGGCCAAGGATTTCAAGATTCTTCTGCAGGGCTTCTGCGCCTTTCCGGTTCACCAGCAATTCATAGTCGCCGGTTTTCACGGTCACGGTCGCTTCCACACCGGCCATCAGTCCTGCGCCTTTCGCAATGTCTTTCACACGGGCAAACACTTCTTCCACGCCTTCGCGTTTCGAGTCGCGCACCCACATCCACACCTTACCATACTCGGGCACCACGTTGGGTACATCGCCACCCGATTGAATAACATAGTGCATGCGCACACTGGGTTTCACATGTTCGCGCAGCATGTTCACGCCATCGAGAAAAAGTTCGAGGCCATCAACCGCGCTGCGTCCGTTCCAGGGATCGGCTGCCGCGTGGGCGGCTTTGCCTTTGAACTCCACCTGAAAGTCGACCATGGCTTGTGAGCTTTGCATGTTGGCCGAGATTTCAACATCGGGGTGCCAGTCGAGACATACGTCAACATCTTTGAACAATCCTTCGCGTGCCATATAGATTTTTCCGCCCACGCTTTCTTCGGCGGGTGTGCCATAAAAGCGTATGGTTCCTTTCACTTTGCCTTGCTGCATCAGCTCTTTAATGGCAACTGCGGCACCGAGGCTACCTGCGCCAAAGAGGTTGTGACCACAGCCATGACCGGCGGCGCCTTTCACCAGGGGTTCTTTTTCGGGTTGTGCCTTTTGGGAGATGCCAGGCAACGCATCAAATTCGCCCATAATGCCAATGACGGGTTTTCCCGATCCGTATTCGGCCACAAAAGCCGTCGGCATTTCGGCAACACCGCGTGTCACACGAAAGCCTTGCGCCTCGGCATAGTCGGCGAGTGCTTTTGCGGATTTGTCTTCTTTGAGGGCGGTTTCGGCATAGGCCCACACCTCGTCGCTGACCTTGATCAGTTCCTGCTGATGTTTGTCAATCGATTTGATGACGGCGTCTTTGTTGGGATTGATTTTTTTTGTTTGCGCGATGGCGCTGCTCATGACGATTGTCATAAGCCACAGGCATAGTAGTCTCTTCATCATAGGTTTTTCCAAAGGCTGGAAATAGGTGGTTCGAAAGCCAAGTTAAAAAATGATTGCTATGAAAATGCTTTTTGCATCACTTTTCAAACTGGACCCTCCTGGATGTTTACAGGCGGCGTGTGGACAGGATCGAGAACGTTTGCCGTTAGTGTTGTGAATGTTCGCGGGCATAGTGCTCGCGCAAAATGTCTTCGCCAAAGTCGTTGGTGAGATCGCGCACCACGGTGTGCACGTGGTTGGCATTGTTTTGGGTGTTATCGTATTCAATGAGCAGCATGGGGCCTTGAATGCGATAGTAATGGCCCACACCGGGTTGCAAACTTCCCGCCCAGGCAAAGCTCAGGTTTTCGATGCCCGCCTTTTTTATTTTTGCCATCAGCTTCGACGCGAAGCCCAATTCATAATTTTTCACATAGAGGTCGAGCAATTTCAGGAGTATGTTTTTTTGTTGCTCGGTCATGGACCCATACGACAGACCCCGCGGGTCAAGCGCAGCGGCCTTGCGCTTGTCGGACGACACAATTTCCGGAAGGGCTTCGGCAGCGATGATGGCATCTTTGCGCTGCGGGTCCGAAAGTGAATTGACGAGCGTGAAGCCCAGGCTTGTTTCGTCTTTCAACACTTGCTTACCACGTTCGGAGCCTTGGCGAACGATGCCCGGGTTGGATCCTAAAAACGATGGCGTGGACGATTCGATGTTGTTGTTTATCGAACAAAAATTGAGCGCCACATGGTGTCCTTCAAAACGCCAGCCCCAGGGTGCATCGGCCGAAGGCGTTCCGAAAATGGTGATGTAATAGTTCAACGGGTCGCGATAGTTGTCGTCGGGTCCGCGCTTCTCCACGTCCTTCAAAATAGTTTCAAGGGCCACAATGGCTGTTGCTTTCTGATAGCCCTGTGTGCTCAACGACGTTTTCAGCAAGTCGAGCCCGGCAGCGCGCTGTGCGGCATTGAAGTCGCGGAAACAGGCGCCATTTCTTTTTGTGGGCACAAAATGCCAGTTCAGTCGTTCGTCGTCTTCCAATGTATAGCGTGCTTTCTCCTGCAATTCGGGGGATAGCGTTGCCAGAAATGCGTTGGCCTTTCCAGCCAGATCGGGCTGCTGGGCATATGCTGCGCTGCTGAGAAGTACGATCAGGGCGATACTGTATTTCATTTGGCGGTTGGTTGATTTGTTTAATAAAAGGCGCTGATAATTGTCCGTGCATCAAGCGTGCCATTTGTAACGGCGACGACATTTCGGATAGTCTGATAAATCCATCTTTGGGTTCTTTTCGTATCTAGGTCATCTACCCGGGGCAATGAATGATCCTGAAGCTGGAAGGCCTTTCAACCATAAACATCACACCATGTTACTAAAAAATGCAGTAGCGATGAAAACAATTTACAGGGCCATCCTCTTTGTATTTATTATCGGTCAGGCACAGGGTCAGTCTGACGAGGTTCGCAAGAAACAGTTCAATGTGAAGAACAACCTTGCGCTGGAAGGCTACGACGCCGTGAGTTATTTCAGTGGCAAACCGCTGGAAGGCGAATCGCGGTTCAAAAGTGTGCACAAAGGATTGACTTATACGTTTGCCACGCAGGCTAATCTCAACACCTTCGAGGCTAATCCCGACAAATACGAACCTGCCTACGGCGGATGGTGCGCCTACGCCATGGGTGAGACGGGTGAGAAGGTGAAGGTTGATCCGGAAACTTTTACTATCCTCGACGGCAAGGTGTATCTCTTTTATAATTTCTGGGGCAACAACACTTTGAAAGATTGGAAAGAGAATGAAAAAAAATTGAAAGCGTCAGGCGACCGCAATTGGCACAAATATGTTCAGTAGTCTGAATTTTTTTACCGACAGCACAATCTCGTTTACATTTATAAATCGTTTTCAATTAACTTCGAACTTTAACTCCCCCCTATGAACCTGAACCAGGCATGTTCTAATATTCTTGCACAGCTTACCGACCTGGTAAGTCAACTTCATGAACATGATTTTGTGAAGCCGGCCGAAACGCTGAGTCACTCCACGGTGGGTCAACACCTGCGCCACACGCTTGAATTTTTTATCTGCTTCGAAAACGGGTTTCACCAGGGCATCATCAACTACGACAAGCGCGCGCACGACAAGCTGATTGAGAGCGACAAGTTTATTGCTTTGAACACCATTGGCCGCATCAAATTTTTTGTCGACACCCTGGAGGAAAAAGCGCTGCGCCTCGAGGTTGGCTACGACCTTGAAAAAGAAGATTTCCTCACCATCGAAACCACCGCCACCCGAGAGCTGGTCTACAACATCGAACATGCCGTGCACCACATGGCCATCATGAAAATCGGCGTTCGCGAAATTGCGCCTTATGTGATCCTCGCGCCCGATTTCGGAATTGCCGCGTCCACTATACGCTACAAAGAAGCTACCTTCACGCCCACGCACTAAGGGAGAAACCACGGATGTCTGTTCTGGAGAAGCTAAGCCGCAGCAATTTTTCGATCAAGCTCAAACACTGGGAATACTGGCCCTTCGGCATTGTGCAGTTTCCGCTGATGCTCTATTTCGCGTGGTTATCGCTTCGGGCACGCTCCATACTTTTTTTCTCGGCCTCCAACCCCGGCATCCCCATGGGCGGAATGTTTGGGGAATCGAAATATGAAATTCTCAGCAAGGTGCCGCGGGCCTATGTGCCCAACACCGCTTTTGTAAAAGCGGGGGCTTCCAAAGACGACGTTCTGAAACACCTTCGTGAAAATGGTTTTCAGTTTCCCGTCATTTTCAAACCCGATTTGGGGGAGCGCGGGTTCATGGTGAAACGCATTCATACCGAAAATGACGTGGATCACTATCTGGCCCGAATGAAATTCGATTTCATGATTCAGGAGCTTGTGGACCTTCCATTGGAGTTCGGTGTTTTCTACACCCGCTTCCCCAACGAAGAAACGGGGCGCGTCACCTCGGTGGTGAAAAAAGAAATGCTGACCGTGACCGGCGACGGAAAGCGCACGCTGCAACAACTCATTCTCGCCAAAGACCGCGCGAAGCTGCAATGGGAAACGTTGCAAGAAGTGTATCGCAACCGGCTAACAGAAGTGCTGGGCGCAGGGCAGGTGTTGGAATTGGTGTCGATCGGCAACCATTGCCTCGGCACAAAATTTCTCGACGGCAACTCGCTCATCACCCCGCAACTGTCAGCATCGTTCGACCGCATCAGCAAGCAAATTGACGGTTTCTACTTTGGCCGCTTCGACCTGCGTTGTGCTTCGCCCGACGACCTCTATGCCGGGCGTGTCAAAATAATGGAACTGAACGGGTGCGGGGCCGAGCCGGCACACATCTACCAGCCGGGCTACTCGCTGCGCAAAGCCCTTGGGGTGCTCTTTACACACTGGCGTAATATCTTTATTATTGCCCGTGAAAATTCAAAGCGCGGCGCCCGCTACACGACCTGGAGGGAAGGATTGATCTACTACAGGAAGTTTAAGGCCGCCACCCAATCCACATGATTGTTGTTCTGAACTTTGCCATGGGTTTTTTTTTCAGTTTCATCGGGTCCATTCCACCGGGCACGCTGAACCTGTGCGTGCTTCAACTGGGCATGGAGAAAAAAATAGCCATCGCGTGGCGCTTCATCCTGGCCGTGGCCATCATCGAATATCCGTATGCGTGGATTGCCGTGGTGTTCGAGCAGATGATCACCTCCACACCCGTTATTGTGGCCAACATGCAGCTGATCACCGCCATTGTGATGACAGCCCTGGGCATCCTCAACCTTTGGCCCACCGGCGACAGCAAACCTTCGGCCTTTTCGGAGAAGTTCAACAACAGCGGGTTTCGTCGCGGCATCGTGCTGAGCATTCTCAACCCACTGGCCATTCCGTTCTGGATTGGCACCACGGCCTATCTGAACGGCCAGCAATGGATCAACCTTTCAACACCGCTTCGCCTGCACAGCTACATCTTCGGCACTTCCATTGGCGTGCTGGTCATTCTGGTCATCATGGCCTACCTCGCCAAGAAAGTGGTGTCTGAATTTCAGCACAGCTCACGTCTCAAAAAGGTGCCCGGCATTGCACTTCTTGTGCTGGGGCTATATGCTTTCATCCGATATTTGTTTTAATTGACCGTGTGGAAGATTTGTCGCACAACACGCCGGCCTGGAAAATCTGGGTCGACACGGGAGGCACGTTCACCGATTGTATTTCGCTGTCGCCGCAGGGTGATTGGATACGCCTGAAAGTTTTGAGCAGTGGATTGCTGCGGGTTCGTGCTCAACGTGCCGGCGACGCCTTGTTGACAGTGCGTCTGCCTATCGCAGCGTCGCCCGATTTTTTGAAAGGTTTTCAGGTGCGATGGGCCTCGAAGTCAAAAACGCAGAGGGGAAAGTCTTCTGTTGAAAGTGCCACCATCCTCCGCTACGATGAAACGTTGCAGCAAATTGCGTTTGATAAATCCCTTCCGAAAAGTTTTGACAGCGACACCATAGACATTTTCACAGGCGAGGAAGTGCCTGTGTTTGCTGCGCGGTGGATCACGCAAACCTCGCTATCCCAATCCTTTCCTCCTTTGGAAATGAAACTCGGTTCCACACGCGGCACCAATGCGTTGTTGGAACGAAAGGGAGCAAAGATGGCACTGCTGGTCACCAAAGGTTTCAAGGATCTGTTGCGCATTGGCAATCAACAACGCAAAGATCTGTTTGCCCTCAACGTAGTGAAAGACTTGCCGCTCTATGCCGACGTGCTGGAAGTGGACGAACGCATCGCAGCCGAGGGGACCATACTTCTGGCGCCGCACCTTTCGGGTATGGAAGAGATCGTGTTGCGTTTGCGGAAAAAGAAAATTGAATCGGTGGCTGTGGCGTTTTTGAATAGCTACAAAAATCCGGAACACGAACTGCAGGTAGGGAAGGCGTTGCGCGATGGTGGCTTTGCCTACGTTTCGCTTTCGTCGCAGCTTTCGTCTCAAATCAAAATACTTCCGCGGGCCGAAACCGCCACGGTCAACGCCTATCTCGATCCCATCATTCGCCGCTACATCGGCAACATCCAATCGGTGCTGGTGTCTGCCGATCTGAAAGTGATGTCGAGTGCCGGTGGGCTTTTGGAGGCTTCTGATTTCAAACCAAAAGACAGCTTGCTCAGTGGGCCTGCCGGTGGTGTGATGGGCGCGCTCACAAAAGCCCAGCAGTCGGGCATCGAAAAAATATTAACATTCGATATGGGCGGCACAAGCACCGACGTGTCGCGCTGCGATGGTCGGCCCGACTATCGCTTTGAGGCGACCGTGGGCGATCTGAAAATTCTCTCGCCATCGCTGGCCATCGAAACCATTGCAGCCGGTGGCGGATCGGTGTGTGACTATGACGGTTTCCGTTTCACTGTTGGTCCACACAGCGCAGGTGCAAGTCCCGGGCCAGCATGCTACGGTGCCGGTGGACCGTTAACCATCACCGACGTGAATGCCCTGTTGGGAAGACTGGACGATGAGAGCTTTTCGATTCCACTTCGGCTTGATGCCGCCCGTGATGCCTTAACGAAGGTGATCGGGCGGATGAAACCAAAGAAAGGCACCGTGCCTAAAAGAGACGATGTGCTCCAATCCTTTATCGACATTGCCAACGAAAAAATGGCCGACGCCATTCGCAAAGTGTCCCTGCGCAACGGACACGACCCGCGCGACTATGCCTTGCTGAGCTTTGGTGGTGCCGGTGGGCAGCACGCCTGCGCACTGGCGTCTATGCTTAACATTCAGCACGTGGTTGTTCCCTATGACGCCGGCTTGCTGAGTGCCTATGGCATCGGCCATGCGCGTCTCGAAAGTGTGAAAGAAAAACTGGTGCTTACCAAACTTGCCGACGTGGCTCAACAACTCACCACATGGTTTGATGTGTTGTTCGACGAAGCAAAAGAAGCCTTGTCGCGGAACTTTAAAAATGGTGTGCCGCACATCGACCAACATCGGCTGATCTTTCTTCGCCTGAAAGGACAGGAAACTTCATTGGAAGTGACCTTCACCGATGTTCAGACTTTAACAAAAAACTTTATCGTCCAATACAAAAAAGTATACGGCCATTGGTTGGGCGACCGCGACATCGAAGTAGAATCCTTGCGGGTGGTTGTGACCGCCGGCGAAATCGAACAAGTGCCCGACCCTATCAAACCAAAAACCTATGCACCGGTGGTCACTAGGCGCAAGTCGATGTTTGTTGCGGGCCAATGGAAAAATTGTGCTGTGTTTCAATGGGAGACACTTTCTCCGGGAGCACGCATAGAAGGTCCCGCGCTCGTCAGCAGTCTTAACTCCACGTTGGTGCTGGAGGAAGGCTGGCGGTTTGATCTTGACGAAAAACAAAATGCGCATGTTCGCCATGTGCGCGTTGCCAAAACAAAAACGGTGGCTTCGGCCGAGGCGTTGCTGGAGCTATTCACCAACCGCTTCACGTCGGTGGCGCAGGAGATGGGCACCTTGTTGCAGCGTACCTCTTTTTCGGTGAATGTGAAAGAGCGTCTCGACTTTTCGTGCGCGGTGCTCGATGCGTCGGGTAGCCTCGTGGTGAACGCGCCCCACATTCCGGTGCACCTTGGCAGCATGGGTGTTTGTGTGCGGTCGGTCATGAACGTTGTAGACATGCGCGATGGCGATGTGATCATCACCAACCATCCCGCCTTTGGCGGCTCGCATCTGCCCGACATCACGCTCATCAAGCCCGTGTTCTATCGAAAACAACGACTGGGCTTTGTGACCAATCGTGCGCACCACGCCGAAATTGGTGGCAAGAAACCCGGGTCCATGCCGGCCGATGCGCGATGCCTGGAAGAAGAGGGCGTAGTGATTGCTCCAACGTATCTAGTGAAGCGCGGCGTGCCCCAATGGGAACACATTGAAAAACTGCTCACGTCCGCGCCCTATCCCACACGCGCGCTCCAGGAGAATCTTGCCGACCTCAATGGCGCGCTGGCCGCGTTGCTGTTGGGCGCTGAGTCGCTGCAAAATTATTGCACACAGTTTGGGCTCGATGACGTTCGCACCTACATGACCTTGCTCAAACAACACGCGGCATTGCTCATGCAGCAAAAAATAAAATCATTGCCCGTCACGCCGTTTAAGGCAGAAGAATTTTTAGACGATGGCGCAAGACTCAGCGTTTCCCTCTATAAAAAGAAGAACACCCTGCACGTCGATTTCACCGGCACGGCCGATGTGCGGCCGGGAAATCTCAATGCCACCGTGGCCATTATGAACAGCGTGGTGCTGTATGTGCTTCGCCTTTGGGTGAATGAAGCCGTGCCGCTAAACGAAGGCCTGCTTCGAAATGTGAAACTCATCCTGCCGCGCAGCCTGCTGAACCCAAAGTTTTTCGACGACAACAAAAAATCGCCGGCCGTGGTGGGCGGCAACACCGAAGTGAGCCAGCGCCTAACCGACACGTTGCTGAAAGCGTTGCGTCTTTCGGCCTGCAGCCAGGGGACCATGAACAACTTTCTTTTTGGCAACGAACGCTTTGGCTATTACGAAACCATTTGTGGTGGCGTGGGCGCAGGGCAGGGGTTCCACGGCGCCGATGCCGTGCACCAGCATATGACCAACACGCGCATCACTGACCCCGAGATTCTGGAGTTTCGTTATCCCGTAAGGTTGTTGAGGTTTGAAATACGCCGTAGTTCGGGTGGTGCCGGAAAATGGAAAGGTGGCGACGGCATTGTGCGTGAGTTCTATTTCAACGAAGCACTCGACATCAATATGCTCTCGCAACATCGTGTGTCGGCGCCCTATGGCATGAAGGGTGGCGGACCCGGAAAAACGGGCGAACAATTCATCATCAAACATTCGGGGAAAATTGAGAAGCTGCGGGGCGTTGATGGAACGCGCGTGTCTCCGGGCGATCGCCTCGTTATTAAAACACCCGGTGGAGGTGGATGGGGGCGTTGACGGTTTGGACGGAATAGTACAGATAAAAAATCAACTCAAAAAAAGAGGTCACGTTACCGTGACCTCTTCTCTTTTTTATGATGCTCGGTGATTAATACACCAGGCTGTTCTCAGTCATGTACTCTGCAATTTGCACGGCGTTGGTGGCGGCTCCTTTGCGGAGGTTATCGGCCACGATCCACATGTTCAAGGTATTGGGCTGCGACTCGTCGCGGCGAATTCTTCCTACAAACACTTCGTCGCGATTGTGCGAATTGATGGGCATCGGGTAGATATTGTTCTTTGGATCGTCCTGAACAATAACACCGGGCGTGGTCGACAAGATCGAGCGCACTTCGCTGAGCTTGAAGTCTTCGTAGAACTCCACGTTCACGGCTTCGGAGTGACCACCCACGGCCGGGATGCGCACGGTGGTTGCCGTAACGCCAATGGTGTTGTCGCCCAAAATCTTGCGCGTTTCGTTCACCATCTTCATTTCCTCTTTGGTGTAGCCATTGTCAATGAACGAGTCGATGTGCGGAAGCACGTTCATGTCGATGGGGTGCGGATACACTTTCGCACCATCGATGCCTTTGCGTTCGTTCATCATTTGTTGCACGGCGTCCTTACCCGTTCCGGTAACGGATTGGTAGGTAGACACCACAATGCGCTTCATTCTGTATTTCACGTGGAGCGGCGCAAGGGCCATCACCATTTGAATGGTAGAGCAGTTGGGGTTGGCAATGATGCGGTCGTCTATCGTCAGTTCATGGCCGTTGATTTCGGGCACGATCAGTTTTTTTGTAGGGTCCATTCTCCATGCCGACGAGTTGTCGATCACGGTCGTGCCGGCGGCCGCATATTTCGGGGCCCACTCCAGCGACGTTCCTCCACCGGCCGAGAAAATAGCAATGTCTGCTCCCAGCTTGGCGCCTTCTTCGATGCTCTTAATGGTATATTCCTTACCCTTAAACTTCATTACCTGGCCCACCGATTTGGCGGAGGCAATCAAATGGAGTTCATCAAATTCAAAACCTCTTTCCTCTAATACTTTGAGGATTTCCTGGCCCACTAATCCGGTGGCGCCGACTACTGCGAGTTTCATTTTTTGTTTATATTTAGAATGGTTGCAAAATTAAACTTTCCCGTTGTGCTTATGAAAAACAGGACGCAAATATGCAGGTTTTCAAACTTGCAAACGTTTACAGCAGCAATTTTTCTAATCCTTTTTGCTGCCCTCCCCACCCAACAAATGTTCGCTCAAGCGTCGGACGCGTTCGACGATGGCGACTTCACCCACAATCCGGTATGGACCGGCACCAATACGTTGTTTACGGTCACCGCCGGACAGCTCAAACTTTCTGCGCCAGCCGTCAGCGATATGGCCTATCTCTCCACGCAAAGCGCCGCATTGGAAGATGCCACGTGGGAAGCAGATGTGTGGCTTGACTTCAACGCTTCGGCCACCAACTATGCGCGGTTCTACCTCGCGTCAAACCAGCCCACGCTCTCGGCCGCCCTCACCGGCTACTTTGTGCAGATCGGAGGCGCTACCGACGACGTGAGTCTTTTTCGACAGGAAGGTCTCACACTAGAGAAACTCATCGACGGTGCCGACGGTCGCCTGAATCTTGCCAGCGTGCACGTGAAAATAAAAGTCACGCGCGATGATTCTGGTGTTTGGCAACTGTTCTCCGACGTTAACAACGGAGGTCTCACGCTGGAAGGAACAAAAACCGACGTTACCACCCTTACCTCTAACTACACGGGGTTGTCGTGCACCTTCACCGCGACACGGTCCGACAAATTTGCCTTCGACAATTTCCGCGTCACCGGTCATGCTGTAACGGACAAAACACCGCCGGCGTTGAGCAGCATCATGGTGCTTTCATCAACACGGCTTGCCGTGCTTTTTTCTGAGAGCCTGGAGCAGGCTTCGGCAGAAAACACTGCCAACTATGCTGTGGGGTCAAACTCCATGGCACCGGTTTCGGCGACCTTGCTTGCCGACCAGAAAACCGTCGAGCTCTTGTTTGCCAATGCGTTCGTCAACGGCGTCGCTACGACCTTGGGCGTGCAGGGGGTCCGTGATCTGGCCGGCAACGCCATGGCTGTTGCGGTGCGGGACTTTACTTACCTGGCCCCGGCAACCGCAACGTTTAAAGACCTCCTGATCTCTGAAATTTTTGCCGATCCTTCGCCAAAAATCAGGCTGCCCGAGGCCGAATATGTGGAGGTTTATAACCGGAGCGGCACGCCGTTTTCGCTAAAGAACTGGCGGCTAACAGACGGTAGTACAGCCGCCACGTTGCCCGAGTTTATACTGCTTCCGGGAGATTTTGCGGTGCTGACAAGTGCCTCCACAGGATTTACCGAAGTACATAATGCCTTATTCATTGCCAATTTCCCCACATTGAACAACGGTAGCGATTTCGTGGTGTTGAAGGACGAGCGGGGTGTCACGATCGATTCGGTTCGCTATCTGGCCGATTGGTTTGGCGATGCCGACAAGCAACAGGGGGGCTGGGCGCTGGAAATAATCGACCCCGAAAATCTGTGCGGTGGTGCCAAAAACTGGACGGCCAGCGACGACCCAAGCGGCGGAACACCCGGCCGCCAAAACTCGGTCTTCGCCAGCAAACCCGACCTAACGGCGCCGGTATTGCGCGCGGCCATCCCCACCTCGGCCACCGAAATTGTGCTGACCTTTGACGAAACGCTCAACAAAGTCCTGCCCGACCTTTCATCATTCTCGATCGACCCGGCGCAAACCTTCAGGCAACTATCGTTTGGCGATGTCTCGCTCACTTCCCTAAGGCTTTCTTTGCAGACGCCGCTGCAACCGTCCACGCGCTATGCGCTGACCCTGTCCGATATTGAGGACTGCTCCGGCAATCGGATGAACGTCGCCACGGTGTCGTTCGGACTGCCCCAGACCGCCGATAGCCTTGACGTGGTCATCAATGAATTGCTTTTCAACCCCCGTCCCACTGGAGTGGATTTCCTGGAGATAGTGAACACATCAACACACTATCTGAACCTGAAGAACTGGTCGCTTGCCACTGAGGAAGACGACAATGCCCAAAAGGCAAAAGTGATCGCGCCCGATGATTTTCTTGTGGCGCCGGGGGCCTATGTGGTGCTCACCGTAGATGGCGATTTGTTGAAGGGAGAATATCCGCTTTCGCGGGAAGAAAATTTCCTGGAAGTGACCGCTCTGCCATCGTGGGCCGACGATGCCGGGTCTGTTGTTTTGATGAATGCCGAAGGGCAAATCGTCGATCAATTTTCCTACACCAAAGAAATGCATTCGGTGTTTGTCAAGGACGACGAAGGTGTTTCGCTTGAGCGCATTTCGATGCAGCAACCTACCAACGCCATCGAAAACTGGAAGTCGGCCAGCGCCACCGTCGGGTTTGCCACACCGGGTTATCTAAACTCCAACGCCCCGCCTGCCCGACAGGCAACTGGCGAAGCTATAGACGTGTTGCCACAGGTGTTTGTGCCCTTGCAAGGCCAGCCCGACTTCACGCAAATCCATTATGCTTTCGACCGCGGTGGCTATGTGGCCAACGTGAAAGTGATCGACGCACAGGGCCGGCAGGTGAAGGTCATTGCTCACAACACCACATTGGGAACGGAAGGATCTTTTCGATGGGACGGCGATCGCGACGAAGGAGACAAAGCGCGAATGGGCGCTTACATGATTTGGTTTGAAGTGTTTGATGCGGAAGGACACCTGAAGGTATTTCGCAAAACCGTGGTGGTTGCTGCACAATTTTAGCAGCCTGATTTTTTTTAACCGTTGTCTGCAGGCGCAGTGTTCACTGAATCCGAACGCAGGTCCAGCTTGCCTCCACCACGATCGCGTTGTCGCAATAGCCCACGCCCGATTGTTTGATGAGTTTGTTGCTCAAGCGAATGTTCTTAATCACCATGGTGAACGTTTTTTCATAGACCAGGCCTTTCAGAAACTGGGCCGAATCAATTCCCGCCAAGGCAAAAAGACCTTCGGAGAAACCCAGCTTCTTCACGCCGGCACCTCCACATTGTGCCATCGATTCGACGAGCACCACACCGGGAACGTAGTTGAATTCCGGAAAGCTCGCCGCCAGAAATGCATCGGCGCTGCTGAAAATCTTTACACCCACAATTTCTTCCCTCGAAAAGGAGAGGATTTCGTCCACATAGAGAAACGGGTTGCGATGGGGGATGAGCGATTCAATTTCTCTCATGCAGCTCGGCCTCCTTGCCGGTATTGAACATCGAAGTGTTTTTCATGAATTTTATTGTCACCATGACGTTGCCGGGCTGCTTCGTTTCCACGCTCCAGCGCGGCCGTGAGGTGCGGGTAGCCCTTCGTTTCCTGCGCTGACTGGTTTCGGTGCGAGAGAGGGTGGCAGCGCCGTGAAAGGCCGATGTACTAAGCCGTGGATTCGTGTCGTTATGTGACGTATTCTTACCCATGCGCGGCACGTCGCCGATTGCCAGGGAAAGGAGAAACGGGAGGGGGAATTTCGCCATACACCAAAAATGAGGTTAAGAAAGGCGTGGAAATTTAATCAGAACGACGGATCGGCAATTAATTAGACCAATATTTTTGTTTTCGTGGATGGACGCATAATTTTGCGCATCTTTTACTAAAGGAGAAACCCCATTTATGGCTAAAACGAAGAAGACAACCTCGAAGGCGGTGAAGAAAGCTCCCGCTAAAGCTAAGCCAGCAGCGAAAGTGAAAAAGACTGTGGCGGCAAAAGCTAAAAAAGCTCCAGCCAAAAAGGTTGTAGCCAAGAAACCTGCTCCCAAAGCTCCCGCCAAAAAAGCGGTGGCGGCCAAGAAAGCAGCGCCGAAGAAAGTTGTAGCCGAAAAGAAAGTGGAAAAGCCTACGCCAAAGGTTGAAAAAGCCGTAGCCAAGGTGGTTGAGAAACCTGCAGCGAAAGTGGTCGCTCCGAAGAAAGAGAAAGTAGTAGTTGAAAAAGTAGAAAGGCCGGCAACACCAAAACCCGCTCCGGTTGTAACGAAGCCGGCACCGCCACAATTAAACATTTTTCCTGTGCCAAATCAGAGACCTATTGCGCATAAGCAACCGAAATCAACGACCGGCGACGACCGGACACGTTATTCCGAAGACGAGTTGAAGGAATTTGAAGCGCTCATCAACAAGAAGCTCGACAAAGCCCGCGACGAATATCGCATCCTGAAAGAAACCCTGAATCGTAACAACGACGAGGGCACCGACGCCACCTCGGGTGGAAACACGAAAGTGCTGGAAGACGGCGCCGAAACAGCAGAAAAAGAAAACCTGAGCCAACTGGCCGCACGCCAGCAGAAATACATCACCAACCTCGAAAACGCGCTGGTGAGAATCAAGAACGGAACCTATGGAATTTGCTCTGTCACGGGCAAACTCATCCCCAAAGAACGCCTCATCGCTGTGCCCCACACAACACAGTCGATCGAAGCGAAAATGATGCAACAAGACTAACGTCTTTCCCTTTGCCCTCGCCGGTGTGGACCCACCGGCGAGGGAACTTTACTTCCGGAATTTTAGCGTATCTTTATTAACCGCCGACTACCCGTGGATTTTCTTCAAAACCATATAGAAGCCCTCATTTTCTGCACGCCGTCGCCCATCAAAGTGGTCGACATCAAAGCGTGTCTTTCCGAGATGTTTAATGCCGATGTTCCGGAAGAAGACATCATGGGCGCGATTCAACGTTTGGAGGAAAAATTTCTGGGCGAAGAGTTTTCGTTCCAGCTTTTCCGCGCCGGCGGCGGCTATCAATTCCTGACCAAGCCGGCCTACCAGGCCAGCATCGGCATCATGCTGAAGCAGCAATCCAAAAAACGGTTGTCTACTTCGGCGATGGAAACACTTTCCATCATTGCCTACAAACAGCCCATCTCAAAAACAGAGATCGAAAACATTCGCGGTGTGAACTGCGACTATGCCGTTCAAAAACTGCTGGATAAAAGCCTCATCGAAATCACCGGCAAGGCCGACACCATCGGCCGCCCCATGCTCTATGGCACCACGCCCAAGTTCATGGAGTATTTTGGCATCAACGACATCAATGAACTGCCCGTGCCAAAAGACTTCGCCAACGAGGTGAACACCATTGGCGAAAACCCCGAGATCAGCGACGCACCGTCGGCGTTTGAATTGGAGGGACGTGCCGAATCCGAAACGCAAGCATCGTTCGAATCCGAGACACACACCGAAACCGAAACATTAGAACAACCCGAGAGCAGCTCCGAATCACAACCCGAGCCCGGCTCCGACCAACCCGAAACCGACAACGATGCCCAGATCTGATTCCTCCAGTTCATCAAGAGGTCGCAAGACTTCATCATCCAGAACCACTCCAGGAGGCAAGTCTTCTGCGCGCAAATCTGACGACAAGCCCTATAAGAAAGCAGGAAAGCCTGCCGGAAAATCTTTCCGCAAAGATTCCGATTCAAGCTCCTCATTTTCTTCAAAACGCACGTCGAAGCCTTTTGGCAAAGACCGCGACGACAAACCTGCCTACAAGAAGAAAAGCTTTTCGGCGTCTTCAGGCCCGAGAAAATCGTCGTTTGGCAAAGATGCTGGTGAAGGCCGCAGCGAGCGCCCGTTCAAGAAATTTAACGCCGAAGGAAAAACAGAACGCCCTTTTAAAAAATCGTTTGGCGAAGGCAAAAGCGACAGACCTTACAAGAAGTTTGATAGCGATGCCAGAGGCGACAGACCTGTGCGGAAAACGTATGGCGAAGGCAAGAGCGACAGACCCTACAAGAAATTTGATGGCGATGCCAAAGGCGACAGACCCGTACGGAAAACGTATGGCGAAGGCAAAAGCGACAGACCCTATAAGAAATTTGATAGCGACGCTAAAGGCGACAGACCTGTACGGAAAACGTATGGCGAAGGCAAAAGCGACAGACCCTACAAGAAGTTTGATGGCGACGCCAAAGGCGACAGACCCGTGCGGAAGTCGTATGGCGAAGGCAAGAGCGACAGACCTTACAAGAAGTTTGACAGCGATGCCAAAGGTGATAGACCCGTAAGAAAATCGTTTGGCGACCGCGAAGAACGTCCCCGGAAATCGTTCGACAAAAAAACGTCGGCCGACGGTGGTGAAGAAAAAACATTCCGCAAAAAATTTGACGACGGCAACATGAGCCGTCCCTTCAAAAGAACGTATACCCGAAAAGGTGAAGATGCCGGTGCCGACAAAGAAGCACGCCCGGAACGCGCCGATCGTCCATTCGAAAAATTCGACAAGGCAAACATCGTGCGCCGCGGCGCCGCTTCCAAAGCAGCAGCTGCCGAGAAAGTCAACACAAACGATGTGGCTGCCCCGGCACAAACCGGCAAAATCCGTCTCAACAAATTCATCGCCAACAGCGGTGTTTGCTCACGACGCGAAGCCGACGAACTGATCACCATGGGCCTCATCTCCGTGAATGGAAAAACCATTACGGAACTGGGCTACAAAGTGAACCCCACCGACGAAGTGCGCCACGAAAGCAAAGTTCTGCGCGCCGAAAAACCCGTCTACATCCTGATGAACAAACCGAAGGGTTTTCTCACCACCACCGCAGATCCGCAGGAACGCAACACCGTGATGCACATCATTGGCGCCAAGGTGAAAGAACGCATCTATCCCGTGGGCCGTCTCGACCGAAACACAACGGGTCTGCTGCTGCTCACCAACGACGGCGACCTGGCCGACAAACTGATGCACCCCTCCTACAATGTGAAGAAGATTTACAAAGTGGAGCTCGACAAACCGCTCACCAAAAACGATGCGCAGGCCATACTCGACGGCGTGAAGCTGGAAGAAGGCCGCGCCATGGTAGACGATCTGGCCATTGTTTCGGAAGACCGCAAAACCATCGGTCTTGAAATTCACATCGGCTGGAACCGCGTGGTGAGAAGAATTTTCGAATCGCTGGAGTATCAGGTGGTGAAACTGGACCGCTCGGTGTATGCAGGGCTCAACAAGAAAGACCTGAGTCGCGGCGACTGGCGTTTCCTCACCAAAGAGGAACTCATCCTGCTGAAGCACTTTAAATAGGCTTCGCTCAGGCGTTCTCCAGAATTATCTTAAACACACTTCCCTTTCCAAGCTCGGAGTCTACCAGCACGATGCCTTTAATTTTGCGCAGGGCTTCCTGCACAATGTAAAGGCCCAGGCCGGTGCCTTCGGTGTCTTTGGAAGCGCGATAGAACATGTCGAATATTTTCGGCACGTTTTCCTTGGCAATACCCTTGCCGTTGTCTTCCACGGAAATCTCCACCACTTGTTTTGCGCGTTTAAAGGTGACGCGTATGAATGGATTGGGCTGTTCGAGGTTGTGATATTTCACGGCGTTGGCCATGAGGTTGTTCAGAATAATTTTCATCTGATTATAGTCAGACTTGAACACGTGGTTGCCCTCGTAGTTATAGTCCAGCGAAATGGCCGATGCTCCCTTGTTGAAACGGATGTCGGCAATGGTGTCGTCGAGCAGCCTTGTCAGATCAAGCTCTTCCACTTTCAAATCTATTTTCTTGCTGCGCGACAAGCTGAGGATGTCGCCCATCACCAGGTCAAGCTTCTTGATGCGCTCTTCAATCATGTCCATGAACGAACGCGCCTTTTCTTCCTGCAATTCTATTTTGCCCAGATAGGTAAGTCCCAGAATAGATGCGATGGGCGTGCGCAAATCGTGCGATGTGCTCGACAAAAAACTGTCGAGCTCCTTGTTCTCGCGGTTCAGGTTTTCGCGTTCGTCTTCCAGAAACCACATCACCATGCTCATGCCCATCAGCGAAATGAGCAGCAGATCGACGGCTCCAAAAAGATCGAGCGCATTCACTTTGATGCCGAGCACATTAAAAAGCTTGATGGTGAAATAATAAAGCTGGTAGGCGCTGAAGATGATGAGCGAGCTACTCAACAATTGCTGACCAAACCCCTTCGAAAATTTCTTGTTCGTCCACACCACCATGCCTGCCAGCAAAAACCCGATGCCGGTAATGATGGCGCGGCTCCCAAAGCTCAGCAGATAATAAGAGAACGGGCCCGATTGGCTAAACGCCACCACCGAAAAAAACGCCAGCACCGCCGACGCAATAAGGATCATGTTGAAGCGGCGGCGGGGAAACGCGCGTTCATACACCAGTTCATAGGTGCCGCGCAAAATCAAGATGATCTGCAGGAAGCACGAAAGCTGGGCCACCACGCTCACCGCCTTTCGAATGAGCGATCCATTCACGTCCATAAACACGGCGATCACGCCCGAGCTTCCGATATAGATGGTGAAGGCCATCCAGCTGAGTGCCCAGGTGAAAAGAAAGCGGCGACGTGCCAGCTTGCCAAAATGTCTGAAAATAAAATAGAAGATCAGACCAAGGATTACTTCGGCCAGATAGATGTAGAGCAAACGGGTGTGGTCTTCAAAGAGGTTAAGCGGACCCATTCCAATAGGAAGTTAAAATACCCTCACGCCCGAGGGTGGTACTTTCATCACTAAAAATAACTAAAAATGGCACGAGCGCACCGAGAAAAAAGAAAAAGCCTCCGGACAGGAGGCTTTTATCTGTGGTGATGGAGGGAATTGAACCCCCGACACAAGGATTTTCAGTCCTTTGCTCTACCAACTGAGCTACATCACCTAAAAATGAGGCACAAAAGTATGTATTTTTAGTTTGCATCCAAAAAGGAACACGATTTATTAACTACCGATTGCAGGATAAGTTTTTACAGTTTAAATCGGATTATGATTCAGCAAATCCTTTTTGTAATCACATTGGGCATTGCCGGGTACTTCATCCGGAAACGCTTTTTGGCCATCCGGGCCAATATCAACCTGGGCAAAGCCAAAGAAATTAAGGATCATGCCAACGTTCGCCTGCGCAACATGTTGCTGGTGGCGTTTGGCCAAAAGAAAATGTTTAAAAGATTTATCCCTGCATTTCTCCACTTCTTTATTTATATCGGTTTTCTGATCATCAATCTGGAAGTGCTCGAATTTGTGATCGATGGCGTGGCCGGCACCCACCGGATATTTGCGCCGATCCTGGGAAATCTCTATCCCGTGCTGATGAACCTGTTCGAGTTTCTGGCCATGGCCGTGCTGCTCGCCTGCGCCATCATGCTGATCCGCCGCAACGTATTAAAAATAAAACGCTTCTGGTCGGCCGAGATGACCGCCTGGCCCAGGCTGGACGCCAACCTCATTCTCACCACAGAAATTGTGCTGATGATGGCCATCTTCACCATGAACGCCGCCGACCGCGTGTTGCAAGGCCAACTGCCCGAACACTATCACAACACCGGCACGCTGTTCTTCAGCTCATACCTTGTGCCCCTGCTGGTCAACACCGACACCACAGTGCTCATTGTGCTGGAGCGTGTAGCCTGGTGGTTCCACATCATCGGCATTCTTGGCTTTGCCGTGTATGTGACCTACTCCAAACACCTCCACATTTTCCTGGCTTTTCCCAACACCTACTTTGCCAACGTGGAGGCCAAGGGCCATATCCAAAACATGCCCGTGGTGACCAACGAAGTGAAGATGATGCTGGGCCTTGCCGAAGCACCTGCTGCCACCACGCCACCCGCTGAACCCGGGCGGTTTGGCGCCAAAGATGTGAACGACCTGGCCTGGAACAATCTGCTGGCCGCTTACAGCTGCACCGAGTGTGGCCGCTGCACGTCGGAATGCCCGGCCAACCTGACCGGCAAAAAACTTTCGCCCCGCAAAATCATGATGGACACCCGCGACCGCATGGAAGAAGTGGGCAAGAGCCTGCAGGCCGGTGGCCCTGGGTTGGGCGATGGCAAAACATTGCTGGGCAACTACATCACCAAAGAAGAAATCAACGCCTGCACCAGCTGCAACGCCTGCGTGGAGGCCTGCCCGGTAATGATTAACCCGCTTGAAATAATTCTGGAACTGAAGCGCTATGTAGCCATGGAAGAATCGGGATCGCCACCGTCGTGGAACGCCATGTTTCAGAACATCGAAACCAGCTTTGCACCCTGGAAATTCTCTCCCAGCGATCGCTTCAACTGGGCCAACGAATTGAAGAAATAAGTACGAAAACTTTATACGGGCATGTCAGACGTTTCCTATTCCGTTCCCACGCTGGCCGAACTGGCCTCCAAAGGAGAAACTCCGGAAGTTCTTTTTTGGGTGGGTTGCGCCGGCTCTTTCGACGAACGCTACAAGCGCGTGACAAAAGCCTTTGTTAAAATACTGAACACGGTGAACGTGAAGTTTGCCGTGCTGGGCACCGAAGAAACCTGCACGGGCGATCCGGCGCGCCGGGCCGGCAACGAATTTCTTTTTCAGATGCAGGCCATGAGCAACATCCAGGTGTTGAATGGCTATGGCGTGAAAAAAGTGGTGACGGCCTGCCCGCATTGTTTCAACACCATCAAAAATGAATATCCCGAACTGGGCGGCACCTATGAGGTGATCCACCATTCCACGTTCCTGCAAACCCTGATCGGCGAAGGTCGCATCACGCTGAAGGAAGGCGGTTCGTTCAAAGGAAAAAAAATCACCTATCACGACTCGTGTTATCTGGGTCGCGCCAACAACGTGTATGAAGCACCCCGTGCCGTGCTCGAAGCCCTCGACGCCGACCTGGTGGAAATGAAACGCTGCCGCACCACGGGTCTGTGCTGTGGCGCAGGGGGCGGACAGATGTTTAAGGAACCTGAGAAAGGAACCAAAGACATCAACGTAGAGCGCACCGAAGAGGCGCTGGCCACCGGGGCCACCACCATTGCCGTGGCCTGCCCGTTTTGCATGACCATGATGAGCGACGGCGTGAAAAATAAAGAGCGCGAGGCCGACGTTCAGGTGAAAGATCTCGCCGAACTTATTGCCGAAGCGCAAGGTTTAAGCTGAAAACGATAGTGCCATGTTCGTACCTTTCCAAACTCTCCCCGACCATTCACGGCTCTGGATTTATACTTCCAATAAAAAATTCAGCAGCACCGAAATTGAAATACTTTCCGAAGCCCTCCGTGCGTTTACTGAGCAATGGCTGGTGCATGGTGAGCCCATGAAAGCCTCGTTCGACATTGTTGACAACCGGTTTGTTTTGCTGGCTGCCGACGAGGGCTACAACGCCGCGAGCGGTTGCTCGATCGACGGATCGGTGCGCACGCTGAAAGCACTGGGTGAACAATTGAATGCCGATTTCTTTGACCGCGCGCAGGTGGCCTTCCGCATCCACGACGAGGTGGTGACGATCCCCCTCGGAGATTTGAAACGCAAATTTGAAGAAGGATTGTGGACAGCCGAGACGCTTTTCTTCAACACGCTGGTTGACAAAAAAGGAAACCTGTCGTCGCAGTGGCTCACCCCGGCAGGGTCATCGTGGCTGAAACGCTATTTACCAAAGGAAACCATATCGGGCTAAACGGGATATTTCGTAGCTTTATTCCAGATTTTTAAAAACAGTTATGAGGTTAAGATTTTTACTATGGACGGTTGCTGTTTTGCTGCTGACGGCCTGCAGCATTGAAAAGAAAGCGAAGAAGGCTTTTCTCTACGAAAAGTTTCAGACTTCTATCGACCTCTATAAAAAGATTCTTGCCAAGAACCCTAACAACGGAAAGGCCAACTATTTCGTGGCCGAATCGTTCCGCCAGTCCAATCGCATCAAAGACGCCGAAGCCTACTATGCCAAGGCCGGTGGCAAGGGCATTGACAAAGACAGCGTTCAATTCTATTATGCCGAAGCCCTGAAGGCCAACGGAA
This sequence comes from Chryseolinea lacunae, assembly GCF_016735595.1. Lineage (GTDB taxonomy): Bacteria > Bacteroidota > Bacteroidia > Cytophagales > Cyclobacteriaceae > Chryseolinea > Chryseolinea lacunae. Next base: position 541,635 of record NZ_JAERRB010000003.1, on the reverse strand, counting down.
AATATGCCGAAGCCAAACAGGTGATGAGCACCCTGGCCAACGAAACGACCATTCCCGGCTTGAAAGATCGCGCCAAGGCCCAGGTTGACGGCATCAGCTACATCGAAAAGCTGGAGGCAAAAACGAACTTCTACAAAATCAAAAATCTGGAGTTGATCAACACGCCCTCAAGCGAATATTCGCCCGTGTTTCTGAACAACGAATTGTATTTCACCTCCTCGCGCGGCAAAGACCGGATCTATGAAGCCACCGGCACGCCATTCACAGACATCTATAAAGTGACCAGCCGTGGCGCCAATGTGGATATCGCCACCGTTGCGCCCATGCCGGCCGGCATAAACTCCGAAAGCATCAACGACGGCTGCATCACGTTTTCGCCCGACGGCAAGACCATGGTGTTTGCCAAAGGAAACAGCGGCAAACGCAAAGGCACAGAAGATGTGGACCTCTACATCTCCCGGTTCAGAAACAACGTGTGGAGCGAGCCGGTCATGATCAACATCAACCAGCCCAACGCGTGGGATTCATCGCCGGCATTTAGCCCCGACGGCCGCACACTGTATTTCTCGTCAAACCGCAAGGGTGGCTATGGAGGCGATGATATCTACTCCGCGCAGATGGACTCACGCGGCAGGTTCTCGAAGCCCCGCAACCTCGGCCCGGAAATCAACACCCCCGGCAACGAGCTTTTCCCCTATGTAGCCGAAGACATGAAATTGTATTTTTCGTCCGACGGACATCCCGGCTATGGCGGTCTCGACCTTTTTGTGGTGAAACGTTTGAATGGAAAAAACACCATCGAGAACCTGGGCCAGCCCATGAACTCCACCGGCGACGACTTCGGACTTTTCCTGTTCCGCCCCGACCGCGGCTTCTACACTTCCAACCGTGAGGGTGGCAAGGGTGATGATGACATCTATACGTTTATTAATGAAGATCCCAACCTGAAGGTGGTAAACTACTATCTGCAAGGCATCACCTACACCAAAGACAAGGAAGACCAACTGGTGCTCCTGCCCAACACCAAAGTTTCGCTGCTCGACGGCAAAGGCGAGATCATGCAAGACTTTGTGACGGGTAATGACGGAAAGTTTCTGTTCAGAGTGTATGAGAATGAAGACTACACGCTTATGGGGCAAACCGACGGCTACCTGATGAAACGCGAAGGCTACACCACTAAAGGCAAATCGGTTGATGTGACCACTCTGAAAGAATTGCTGACCACGATCACGCTCGACACTATTGTGGTGCTCGACAAGATCGAGATCAACAAAATCTTCCCGCTGGAAAATATCTATTACAATTTTGCCCGCTGGGAGATTCGTGAAGACGCCGCGAAGGAACTTAACAACCTTGTGCAGTTGCTTATAGACAATCCGGAAATCAAGATCGAGCTTGGATCGCACACCGACAGTGTGGATACGGAATCGTATAACCTTGACCTGTCGCAACGACGCGCCAACGCTGCCGTGCAGTATATCATCCAGCACGGCATTTCTCCCGACCGCATTGTGGCCAAAGGTTATGGCGAATCAAAGCCCATTGCTCGCAACACCAATCCCGACGGAACCGACAACCCGGTGGGTAGGCAAAAGAACCGGAGAACAGAATTCAAAATCCTGGGCATAAGCGCGATTCCCAAAACGCTTGAGACCGAAGACGGCTTTGACGAAGACAAATACTTCAAAACAGATGGGAATTAGGGGAGCAGAGATTCCCGGTTTAAATCATCTTGATTCGATATTACAGAAGGCCACTTGTTTGAGTGGCCTTCTTCATTTGTGCCCGTTGATGGAGTTCGTTTCGAATGAGTCCACTAATGCGATAATTTCAGAAGTCGCAATCACAAGGATGTACGAGTGTCTTCATGGCGAGGTCCCCATAAAAACGATCCTAGCCACAATCAAAAAAAGTACCATCTTGGAAGTACACCTGCTCATGCAACATTATAACACGATTATCCATCGCGTCCGTCATGCAGCATGCTTGCCTTCCTTCAACGCAGACCAACACGAGTAGATAACCTTTTGAAGGGTACAGAGTACTCTCACTGATTTTCAACAGTGGCGCTTGATTGACAATGATCTGTCTGTCACCTCGGTTCTTGAGATCGTTGTTAGCATAGAAATATCTAAAAACAAAAGAGGTTGTCTTCACAGACAACCTCTTTCAATATCATTCACATGAAAGGCTTATGCCGCCTTCTTCACATTTTCCATTTTGATTTCTTTGTAGCGCACAATTTGAACGGCGCCAAGCTTGTGCAATACTTTTATCACAATGTAGGTCGGGTCAATTTCGTGCCAGCGGATGCCGCCGAAGTTTGCACGCGAACCGTTTTTGTGGTGGTTGTTGTGATAGCTTTCGCCCATCATCAGAAAATCGAATGGCAGGAAGTTTCTGGACGTGTCGCCTACTTCAAAGTTTCTGTAGCCGTATTTGTGTGCGAACCAGTTGATAACAGCACCATGAACGGGGCTCATCAAAAATTGGATGGGCAACAACAGCCACAGCCACCAATGGTTGGCATAAACAGCGTATACACTGATATAGATAGCAGCCCAGAAAATTCTGGACGGCCACGAGCGGGCAAATTTGTCGAAAGCTTCCCAGGTGGGCACGCCTTCGGTGAAACGCTTTTCAGGAACGAGCTTGCGGTTTGCAATGTCGGAATAGATGGTTTTCGTTTTCCACATCATGTTCCAGATGGTCTCGTCGTATTTAGGCGAGTGGGGATCGTCTTCGGTGTCGGCATACGCATGGTGCATGCGGTGCATCACGCCATAGCCGTAGGCGCTAAGGTAGTTTGCTCCCTGAAAAATCCACGTGAGGATGAACGTTACCTTTTCCGCAAAAGGGCTCATCGTAAAGGCCTTGTGCGCGGCATAGCGGTGGAGGAAAAATGTCTGGAAGAAAAGGGACAAATACCAATGTGCTATGAAGAAGATCAGAATGACGGTCATGAAAAATGTTTTAGGTTTTTTAAAAAGTTCAACAAAGATCTACAAAACCACTGGGGGTTTTACTGCAAGACAAGATGAAACTCGTTTTGTGACAGATTTTGATAAAAATATTACGATTTCTTTTGAGGGGCTGCAGAAACGTCGTTTTTGAGCTCTTGAATGAGGTCGGCGGCGTTTCCGAAATCGCAGGCTTTCCGGAAGCTGTCCATCAGCTTGGAGGTGTCGGGCAGTTCGAAATTGAGTTTGGCTGTCTCGTCGCTAAGCTTCTTTTTGGCGCGGCACAGCAGTTGGCGGCAGTGGTCTTTCTTCTTGTCGAGTGTTTCCTGAAGGGCTTCGTAGTCGAAGTCGAATACCTCCTTCAATAAGTACACAGCCCGTTCCAGCGGTTCAAGTTTGGTGTGTAGCACTTTCATGGCCTTGTCGAGCTCCACATCGAGGTCGAGGTGGGCAAAGCTGGTTTCTTTGAATCGGCCAATGATTTCGGCAATGGTGTGCTGGTTAAGCAGCTCTTCTTTTTTGTGACGCAGGGTGCTGATGTGGTTGAGGCAGTTGTTGCGCACAGCCTTGATGAGATAGGCCCGCGTGTCCTCAACTTTCTTGGGACCGAGGCTCAGCCATTTCAGGAAAGTTTCCTGCACAATGTCTTCCGCATCCTCCTTGCATCGCACAATGTTGTAGGCGATAGCGTGGAGCATCGGTTGATAGAGAGTGATGGCTTGGTCGCGGCTCATAAAATGGTAGTAAAGATACGACGTTATCGCCGATAACACACCACGATTATCCGTGTTTTCGGCGAGATAATTCGCTACCATACAGTTGTTTGCCGGGGTTTCTAAAAATCTTTCCGGAACCATCTCGCCGAATGCATTACCTTTGCAGCCTGGCACTTGAACTATTGATTTTTTAACGCACTTGTTTCCCTCTTTTTTGGTTTAGTCGGTATGACAAATTCAACATTATCACCGGAAGCACGGAGAAAACCGATTCTCGCACAGGAGATTGCCTTTGCGGGTGTCCACCTGCTTCCTCTGGGAGCGCTCTTCACCGGCGCAACGATGTTCGATTGGATCGTTTGCGCTTTCCTCTACTTCTCCCGCATGTTTTGGGTGACCGGAGGATATCACCGCTATTTTGCTCACAAGTCCTATAAGACCTCGCGCTGGTTTCAGTTCGTGATTGCATTCATGTCGCAAACCACAGCACAGAAAGGCGCCCTTTGGTGGGCTGCTCATCACCGCCATCACCATCGCCACAGCGACACACCGGCCGATCCTCACTCCATGAAGATCTATGGTTTCTGGTATTCGCACATCGGCTGGATCGTTGGTCCCGACTTCAAAGAAACCGACTATAAAGTGATTGGCGACTATGCCAAATATCCCGAACTGGTTTGGCTGAACAAACACTACCTGGTTCCACCCACCATCCTTGCGCTGGTGGTCATGGCCCTCGGTGGCATCGTGAACGGCGGAAGCATTCTCGCGATGTTTACCTCGGCGGGCTTCTCGTCTCTTTTTATTGGATTCTTTTTGAGCACCGTGATTCTCTATCACGCCACGTTCTCGATCAACTCCATCATGCACAAGTTCGGCACACAACGCTACGAGTCGCACGATGAGTCGCGCAACAGCGTATGGCTGGCATTGCTCACCATGGGCGAAGGCTGGCACAACAACCACCACTACTATGAAGTGGCGGCGCGCCAGGGATTTTTCTGGTGGGAGATCGACATCACCTACTACATTCTGAGAAGCTTCGCAGCCGTAGGCCTTATCTGGGATTTGAAGGAAGTGCCGAAGCACATCAAACACTCGAAGAACAAGCAGGAGGCTGCCGAGCTTCGAAAAGAATACGAAGCCGAAAAAGTAAATATGGTATAGAAGGCGCGGCCTGTTTTTCAGGCCGCTACTTTTTTTATAAAGCACGATTAAAAAAACAAAGCATCAGAATCACGTTGCATGCTCCGGTAGAAACAAATCGATTTGGCCAGCCGCCGGTTTTTTAAAATGAAATTATTCAAACAGCAAAACACTATCTCCCTTTGACTTTTCAGGAATTTAAATTTGACGAGAAACTTTTAGATGGGCTTTCGTCCATGGGTTTCAACAACGCTACACCCATTCAGGAGCAAGCCATTCCCATCATTCTCGAAGGACATGATTTGATTGCCTGCGCGCAAACCGGCACCGGAAAAACGGCCGCCTACCTGTTGCCTATACTCAACAAAATCATCCACGCCGAAAAGCGACATCTGAACACGCTGGTGATTGCACCTACGCGCGAACTGGCCCAGCAAATCGATCAACAGGTCGAAGGGTTTGGCTACTTCGTGGGCGTTAGCTCCATATCGGTATATGGTGGTGGCGACGGTGCCACGTGGGACCAACAACGTCGCGCCATGGAAGAAGGTGCAGACATCATCATCGCCACACCGGGGCGCCTCATTGCCCTGCTGGCCACCGGCAAAATTGTGCTCGACCATTTGGAACATTTGGTTCTGGACGAAGCCGACCGCATGCTCGACATGGGTTTTTATGACGACATCGTGAAGATCATCAACTATCTTCCCAAAGACCGCCAAACGGTTTTGTTCTCGGCCACCATGCCGCCGAAGATCCGCACACTGGCTACCAAAATTCTGAATCAGCCCAAAGAAATAAACATCTCCATCGCCAAACCGGCCGCGGGCATTTTGCAACAGGCCTACGTGGTTTACGACGCCCAGAAGGCAGCCCTCATCAAACACGTACTCAACACCAACACGTGGAACAGCGTGATTCTTTTTGCCTCCACCAAAGAAACGGTGAAGAAACTGGACATTGCCTTTCAACGGGCCGGGCTAGGCGCCAAAGCGTTTCACTCCGACCTTGATCAAACCGAGCGCGAAGAAATTCTGCGCGCCTTCAAAAACAAGAAAGTGAACATGCTCATCGGCACCGACGTGTTGTCGCGCGGCATAGACGTGGAAGGCATCAGCATGGTGATCAACTATGATGTGCCGCCCGATCCGGAAGATTATGTTCACCGTGTGGGTCGCACGGCCCGCGCCGAAACCACGGGAACGGCCATCACCTTCATCAATGAAAAAGATCAGGGAAAATTCTACAGCATCGAAAACCTGATTGGCGACACTATTCCCAAGCTTCCTTTGCCCGAAGCCATCGGCGCAGGACCGGCCTACGAGCCACGGGCCAAGCGCAGTGGTGGTGGTGGAAATGGCGGAGGAGGAGGAAACGGATCGTTCAACAAGAAGCGCCGTAACTTCCGCAAGGGTCCTCCCCGCGCTAAATAGCAATCATTATTTTTTATTCAAGGCCGTCAGCACCTCGTTGAGCTTCAGCAAAGCTTCTACGGGGCTCACGGTGTTGATGTCTACCTTGGCCAACAGTTCCTGTATTTCGCCAAAGCGTGGGTCGGTCACAAACAGACTCATTTGCGGCGTGGGCTTTGGTGCATCCTGAATTTTTGCACGGCCTTCGTTTTTGTGCTTATCCTTCTCCAGGAAATGAAGAATTTCGTTTGCCCGCAACACCACCTTGTTGGGCATGCCTGCCAGCTGCGCCACGTGAATACCAAAGCTGTGTTCGCTGCCCCCTTCTTTTAGCTTGCGCATAAAAATGATGCGGTCGCCCACTTCCTTCACCGACACATTAAAATTCCGAACACGCACCAGGTCTTCGGCCAGCTGATTCAGTTCGTGATAGTGTGTGGCAAACAAAGTTTTCGGTCTGCAGTCTTTGTGATTGTGCAGGTATTCCACAATGGCCCAGGCAATAGACACACCGTCGTAGGTGCTGGTGCCGCGACCAATTTCGTCCATGAGAATGAGGCTGCGCTCGCTGAGGTTGTTGAGGATACTCGCCGTTTCCGTCATCTCCACCATGAAAGTCGATTCGCCTCGCGACAGGTTGTCGGATGCGCCCACGCGTGTGAACACTTTGTCTACAATGCCGATCACGGCGGCATCGGCCGGCACAAAGCTGCCCATTTGCGCCATCAGCACGATGAGCGCCGTTTGGCGAAGCAATGCCGACTTACCGGCCATGTTGGGACCGGTGATGATGAGCAGCTGTTCTTTTTCGCTGTCGAGCAAAATGTCGTTGGGCACATACGATTCGCCCACGGGCAATTGCTTTTCAATCACGGGGTGTCTACCCGCCGTGATGGTGAGCGTGAGCGATTCGTTGATCTCCGGTTTCACATAGCGGTTGGCACGGGCCGTGAGGGCAAACGAAACAAGGCAGTCCAGCTGGGCCAGCACGCGCGCATCCTGCTGAATGTGCGGAACAAATTTCATGGCTTCCTGAATGAGCGCAAGGAAAATGCGTTGCTCGATCACACCGAGTTTCTCTTCGGCGTGAAGAATTTTTTCTTCGTATACTTTAAGTTCTTCGGTGATGTAGCGTTCGGCATTCACCAGCGTTTGCTTGCGAATCCAATCGTTGGGCACTTTGTCCTTGTTGGCGTTGCTCACTTCGAGGTAGTAGCCAAACACTTTGTTGTAGGATATTTTCAGCGAGTTGATGCCCGTGCGTTCCACCTCGCGTTTCTGAATCTGCAAGAGGTAGTCTTTGCCCGAGAAAGCAATTTTCTGCAACTCGTCAAGTTCGGCGTCGATGCCTTCTTTGATGAGGCCGCCCTGGTGAATGTTGAGCGGTGCATCTTCGCGCAATTCGAGTTCAATTTTTGCGAGCAGGGCTTCGCAAAAATTGAGTTGCTCGCCCAGTTTTTTTAGTGCGGGCGATGTTTGCGCTTCCAGAATTTGTTTGATGGGCACAATGCATTTGAGCGATCGTTTCAGTTGCAACATCTCGCGCGGATTGATGCGGTTCACAGCGACTTTAGAGATGAGGCGCTCCAGGTCGTAGATCTGCTTCAACGGTTCGATGATGCTGTCGGCAAGGCTTTGATCTTTATAAAAAATATCCACCACCGCCAGACGTTCGTCGATGGCAGCTTTTTCTTTGAGGGGAAGTATCATCCACTTGCGCAGCTGGCGCGAGCCCATGGGTGTGAACGTGCGATCGAGTATGTTGATGAGGGGCACGCCGCCTTCGTGTTGCGAGTGCACGATCTCGAGGTTGCGGATAGTGAACTTGTCGAGCCACACAAACTTGTCTTCGTCGATGCGCGATATGGTGGCGATGTGCGACGTGTCTTTGTGTTCGGTTTCCTCCAGATAGTGCAGAATGGCGCCTGCGGCAATCACGGCTTCGCCCATGCCGTCGATGCCATAGCCTTTCACCGAAGCGGTCTTGAATTGATTGATCAGTTTTTCGTAGCCATAATCAAATGCAAAAACCCAATCGTCGAGCGCATAGATGCTGTATTGATCGCGGAACAGACTTTCATAGTGCACACGTGTTCCTTTGCTGAAAATTATTTCCGACGGTGCAAATCCCTGAATGAGTTTCAAAACATAATTCTCATTTCCCTGGGCGGCATAGAACTCGCCGGTCGACACATCGAGGAAGGCAATGCCACAGCTGTCTTTGTTGCCAAACACCGACGCGAGAAAATTATTTTGCTTGCGCTCCAGCACGTTGTCGTTGAACGAAAGGCCGGGCGTGACCAATTCTGTGACGCCACGTTTCACAATGCCCTTCACCGAACGCGGATCTTCCAGCTGGTCGCAGATGGCCACGCGATGACCGGCGCGCACAAGCTTGGGCAGATACGTGTCGAGGGAGTGGTGGGGAAAGCCCGCCAGTTCCGTTTCCGAAGCCGAGCCGGCGCCGCGTTTGGTGAGCACGATGTCGAGCACCTTGCTGGCTGCCACGGCATCCTGGCCGAAGGTTTCATAAAAGTCGCCCACCCTGAAGAGCAGGAGTGCTCCGGGGTGCTTCGCCTTTATGGCGTTGTATTGTTTCATCAACGGGGTTTCTACTGTGCTCGTGGTTGTGGCCATAAACCGCAATTTAGAAGTCGGAATCGATACTTCGGAATTTTTGAGGGCCGACTTTCTGGTTTAATTTAAGGGTGCCGCATGCGTGATTTTTTGACGGCAATGTGGTGGCACAATTGTAATTTCGCGCCATGAAAAAATTGTCGCTGGACGAGCTTGGCCGCATCTCGGTAGATGAATTTAAGGCCTCACAAAAAATAGGCGTTTGCCTGGTGCTCGACAACCTCCGGAGTCTGCACAACGTGGGCTCGTCGTTTCGCACGGCCGACGCCTTCCGTATCGAAAAAATTTACCTCACGGGCATCACCGGCACACCGCCACACCGCGAAATTCAGAAAACAGCGTTGGGCGCAACCGAATCGGTGGCCTGGGAGCATGTTGAGCACACGGCCGATGCGGTGCAGGCTTTAAAGCAACAGGGCTACACCATTGTGGTGGTGGAGCAAACATCGGCCAGCGTTCCCCTGCACACGTTTCAACCCGACAAAACCGCGAAATATGCCCTGGTTTTTGGAAACGAGGTGAATGGCGTGAGCGATGAGGCCGTGGCACTGGCCGACCTTGCGCTGGAAATTCCGCAAGAGGGCACCAAGCATTCGCTCAATGTGTCGGTTTGCCTGGGCATTGTGGTGTGGGAACTGTTTAAAAAACTGACGCTCTGATCCCTTTTGCTGCCGTCGGCTTTTCAAATTATTTCGCACCTTTGCCTCTCACTTAGCTCTACAAATCAACGTGTCCGATCGCTATTCGCAACGCGGTGTGTCCGCCTCCAAAGAAGATGTTCACCAGGCCATCAGCAAGCTTGACAAGGGACTGTTTCCAAAAGCTTTCTGCAAGATCGTGCCCGACTATCTGGGCAACGACCCGGCCTATTGCACGGTGATGCACGCCGACGGCGCCGGAACAAAATCGTCGCTGGCCTATTTGTACTGGAAAGAAACTGGCGACCTGTCGGTGTGGAAAGGCATTGCCCAGGACGCCATCATCATGAACATCGACGACCTGCTTTGCGTGGGCGCCACAGAAAATATTCTGCTTTCGTCTACCATTGGTCGCAATAAAAATTTCATTCCCGGCGAAGTCATTTCCGCCATCATCAACGGAACGGAAGAAGTGCTAGACATGCTGCGCAAACATGGGCTGGACATTACCAGCACCGGTGGCGAAACAGCCGATCTTGGCGACCTCGTGCGCACCATTGTGGTAGACAGCACGGTGGTGAGCCGCATGCGTCGCGAGTCTGTTATAGACAACAGCCGCATTGCCGCGGGCGATGTAATCGTGGGCCTGGCTTCCTACGGCAAGGCCGCCTACGAAAGTGAATACAACGGCGGCATGGGCAGCAACGGTCTCACGTCGGCGCGACACGATGTGTTCCATAAAGACTATGCCGGAGCCTACCCCGAATCCTTCGACAAAACTGTTCCTGCCGACCTGGTGTATACCGGCAAATATAAAGTTACCGACACCGTGGCCGATGCGCCCGTGAACGTAGGCAAGCTGGTGTTGTCGCCTACGCGCACCTACGCGCCCATCATCATTGAAGTGCTCAAAAACATTCGCGCACACATTCACGGCATGGTGCATTGCAGTGGCGGTGCACAAACAAAAGTTTTACATTTTGTAGACGGTGTGCACATCATCAAAGACAATCTCTTCGATTTGCCTCCGCTGTTCAGAATCATCCACGAAGAAAGCGGCACCGCCTGGAAAGAAATGTACAAGGTCTTCAACATGGGCCATCGCATGGAGCTTTACCTGCCCGAACAACACGCGCAGCATGTCATTGACGTAGCGCGTGGCTTCAACGTGGAGGCTAAAGTTATTGGCCGCGTGGAAGCCGCACAGCAAAAACAAGTGACGGTGCGCGGGCCTTATGGCGAGTTTGTTTATTCTTAACATTAATTAACATTCCTTCCTTCATCGCAACGCGCCGGAAATAATTTTCTGGCATCCTCTTTGTCTTTCATACTGCAACGGAGCAATCCTGAGAAAATAAACCAAGTGCAGTATGAAAACGACGACGACAAAACTTACCATCCTTGCGGTGGCCATGGTTTTTACGGGAGTGAGTTTACAAGCCAGCGCACAAGGCCGCGGACGCGGCAGAGGTCACGATCGCAACGATCAGCCTTCATCACAACAGCAAGGTCCTTCTCATCATTCACAACAAGGTCCTTCCCGTCAACAAGATCACTATCGCAACAACAACCGCCGCAGCGAGGTGCGCTATCGCGAACACTATGCACCCGCACCACACTACCGTCGTCTTCCTGCTCCACGGGTCGTGTATAGAAACGTATCACCCCGCTATGTTTATTATCAAGACTATAACGTGTATTACGATTGTCGACGCAATGCCTACATTTCGTTGTCGGGCCGTCATTGGGTAGTGACCACCAGCGTGCCCGTGGTGATGCATCGCGTGAATCGTGCGCAAGCTGTGTATATGGACGTAGATTATTATGACGACGACTTTCCGCAATATCTCGATAGCGACTGGTCGTACTAAAAAAATAGAAAGTTCGGGTTTAGGTTAAGCTAGGGTTAAGTGAAAGAGGCTGTCCTTGAAAAGACAGCCTCTGTTTTTTTGTCTGCCGGCCAGAGGCCGGCAATAAATTCATTGCATGAATTGGATTATCGTAGGAGTTCTCTTGAAATCACCATCTTCTGGATTTCGGTTGTGCCCTCATAGATCTGTGTGATCTTGGCGTCACGCATAAGGCGTTCCACGTGATATTCTTTCACGTAGCCATAGCCGCCGTGAATTTGTACAGCTTCGGTTGTTACATCCTGCGCAATTTGAGATGCAAAAAGTTTCGCCATCGCGGCGGCTTTCACGAAGTCTTTCTTCTGATCCTTTAGCCACGCGGCCTGGTGCACAAGCAAACGTGCTGCGTCGATCTTGGTAGCCATGTCGGCCAGCTTAAATTGAATGGCCTGGTGTTCGGCCAACATCTTTCCGAATGCTTTTCTTTCTTTTGAATATTTCACGGCGAGTTCGTAGGCACCGGCTGCAATACCCAATGCTTGCGAGGCGATGCCAATGCGTCCACCGTTGAGGGTGGTCATGGCGAAGCTGAAGCCAAAGCCATCGTCGCCTATGCGGTTTGCTTTGGGCACCTTCACATCGGTGAACATGAGGGAGTGCGTGTCCGATCCGCGGATGCCCATCTTATCTTCTTTCTTCCCGACCACAAAGCCAGGCATGCCTTTCTCGACAATGAGGGCGTTGATGCCTTTGTGTTTTTTGGAAGCGTCGGTTTGCGCGATCACGATGTATACGCTGGCTGTGCTGCCGTTGGTGATCCAGTTTTTTGTTCCGTTTAGCAAATAGTAGTCGCCTTTGTCTTCGGCGGTGGTGCGTTGGCTGGTAGCGTCGGAGCCCGCTTCGGGTTCGGAAAGGCAGAACGCTCCGATTCCCTCCACCGCGAGTTTCTTCAGGTATTTTTCTTTTTGTTCTTCGGAGCCATATTTTTCAAGACCCCAGCACACCAGCGAGTTGTTCACCGACATGCACACCGAGGCCGATGCATCTACTTTCGAAATCTCTTCCATGGCCAGCACGTAGGAGATGGAGTCCATTCCGCCACCGTTATATTTCGGGTCTACCATCATTCCGAGGAAACCCAATTCGCCCATCTTTCTGACTTGCTCGGTGGGGAATTTTTGATGCGCATCGCGTTCAATCACGCCGGGCAGCAATTCGGTTTGCGCAAAGTCGCGGGCGGCCTGCTGAACGGCAAAATGCTCTTCGGTAAGTTGGAAATTCATAGGCATTGAGGTTGACCGAAAGAAACAAAAAAGGCCTGAGGAAATCCCCAGGCCTTCAAGAATAAATTACGCAATGCGCGTGTCTGAATTTTATTTAAAACCTAACAACGATTTGTTACTCGTCGCGCGATCCCATGAAAAGCATGACATAGTAGAACAAGGTTGTGAGGGCACCAATAGCAGCCACCACGTAGGTCATAGCCGCCCATTTCAAAGCGTCTTTGGCCATGCCATATTCCGAGTTGTTCACAATGCCGCGGGCTTGTACCCACGCCAGTGCACGTCGGCTGGCATCGAATTCAACGGGCAATGTCACCAGGGCTACCAGGGCAAACACACCGTAACATCCAATGATGACCAGAATGGCCGTTTGGAATGGAAATATTTGTGATGCTGCAAACGAGCCAAAAATCGAAATCATAAACAGGATGTTGATGATCTTCGCACTGATGGCTTCAATGGGCACCAATGCTGAGCGCAATTTCAGCATGCTATAGGCATTGGCGTGTTGCACCGCGTGACCACACTCGTGCGCCGCCACAGCAGTGGCAGCCGCGTTGCGACCGTAATAAACATTCTGGCTGAGGTTCACGGTTTTTGTGCCCGGGTTGTAATGGTCGGTCAGTTCCCCCTGAACACTTGTTACCTGAACATCTGTGATGCCGTTGTCGGCCAGCATCAGCCGGGCCACGTCAGCGCCCGTGAGGTCGCGGGCAAGCTGTATTTGAGAATACTGTTGAAATTTGCTTTTCAGCCTGGCACTTACCATCCAGCCAATGGCCATAAAAACAAGACCAATAATTAAGGCTCCCATGTATAGTTGTATTTAAGGTTTGTTCAAAAATCTTTACTACACTGTTATAACAAGGTTTGCGCCAAACTTGGTTCTATGACAAAACGGCATTTTTGACCGGTTCGTGAGCCCAAAGAAAGAAAAAGGGCGGAAGCAAGGCTAAAGTGAACTTTCACCATCCCGCTTCCGCCCCACATTCCCGACCTACTTAGAACTTCAAGGTCAGCATCAGCAGAAAATTGGTGCCGGCTTGCGGGAAATAATAGTTTTCCCGGTATTCACTGCCACCCCCAAGGTAGCCCCAGGTATAGCCGTTGGACTCGTATTTCTCATTGAGAAAATTGTTGAGCAACCCGCTCACCCCAATCTCACGCATGAACGACGGGTGAATCGTGTAGGTGATCCTCAGGTCGTTCACCATATAGTCGTTTATGCTACGGTTTTTATTGGATGTGTTGTCGAGATACTGTGAACCCACATACTTGGCCAGCCATGTCGCTTCCAGGTTTTTGATGGGGCGATAAGAAAAACCGGAGCCCACAATCACATTGGGAGAAAACGCGATGTCGGTGCTGGCATAGGTCCGTTTCACTTCGTTGTACTGATCAAAGTCGGCGCCATAGTCGTAGAGCACTTCGTCGAAGTTTTTGATCTTGTTCTTGCTGAGGGTCACGTTTGCCGTCCACGAAAATTTGTCGGACAGTCTGATCGTGCCGTCAACTTCGATGCCGGTGCGATAGCTTTTGTCTACGTTTGCCCGAAGCGATGCTCCCACGTCGTTCACTTTGCCGGTGAGCACAAGCTGGTTGCTGTAGTCCATCAGGTAGTAGTTCACATTCAATGCATAGTTCTTACCTGCTTTGCGATAGCCTACTTCCAGGTTGTTTAGCGTTTCACGTTTGGGCACCGTGCCGTTGGGTGCGTCCACAAAATCGTCGCGCACGGGCTCGCGGTTCGCGATGCCAAACGATGCATAAAGTTGCTGACTCTGCGAAAGCGAATAGGTGACACCTGCTTTGGGATTGAAGAACAGGAAATCAACATCCACCGCCAAAGCATTTTGTTTGTTCTCGATGCCCGATGTTGTATAAAGAATCTTGCGCACCTGCAGGTCTACATAGCCCGACAGCCTGTTGCTGAACTGATAGCTCGTTTTCAAATACACATTCGCATCGCGCTTGTCGGCATTGTTGAAATAGTAGCGATACTCCGTGGGCACGGCCGATACCTGTGCCCAGATAATTTCGCCAAAGTGATCGCCCGTGTAGCGATTCCATGCACCACCGAGAATCATGTTCAGGTTGTCCTTATCATAGTTCAACGAATAGGTGACGCCATAAAAATCATTGTCGAGCCAACGACGGCGAATGATGTCTGATGTAGCAATGGTGGAGTCGCCGATCTGCACGGCCGGTAAGCCATACGACGAAAACTTTTCGTTGTATTTATATTCTTCATAGTAGCCTTTTCCTTTCGTGTAGTGCAACGCAGCGTTGGCGGTGAAGGCGCTACCGATGCGTTGCGAAAAGTGAAGCTGGTAGTGATCCTGACGATAGTCGTCGACCTGGTTTTTATAGGTATACGGATTGAACGTGCGGCTGCCGGAGTTGAGCAGGTTCTGGGTCTGCGTTTCGTTCCAGCCTTCGTTCGATGCCGTGGTGAGCATCGCTTCTTCGTCGTTGTTGAGGCGTGATTGCGGCACGCCATACCACGCCTGATAGGTTCGTTCTTTGCCGCCAAACACAACGGCCTTCAGCATGGTGCCCTTGTTGTAGTAGCCACCCGAAAAATAATACGACTGCAGGTCGCTCGATCCGCGATCGATAAAACCATCGGACTTGATTTTGGAAACGCGTGCATCTACCACCCAATGATTGTTGAGCAAACCGGAACCGAGCGACAACGTGTTGCGCAAGGTTCCAAACGAGCCTCCCGACGTTGTGATGGACGCATAGGGCGCATCGTTGCGTGTGTTGGTTTGCAGATTGATGCTGGCACCAAATGCGCCTGCACCATTGGTGGACGTGCCCACGCCGCGTTGCACCTGGATGCTTTGCGACGACGACGCGATGTCGGGAATGTCTACCCAATAGGTGCCCTGCGATTCGCTGTCGTTGTAGGGAATGCCGTTCACCGTCACGTTGATGCGCGTGGCGTCGCTTCCGCGGATGCGAATGCCGGTGTAGCCAATGCCCGTGCCTGCGTCAGACGTGGTGACCACCGAGGGTGTCCAGTTGAGCAGCATCGGCAAGTCCTGTCCGAAGTTTTGTTTCTGGATGGCCTGCTTGTTCACCGTAGAAAACGTGGTGGGCGATTTGTCGTTTGCCCGCGTGGCAAACACCACCACTTCGTCGGTGAGTTGTGGCGATTCTTCGAGGGCAATGACAACGGCACCGCTGGTGGGCACCGTAATTTTTTCGAGGCGCACGGTGTAGCCGAGAAACCTCACGGCCAGTGTGTAGTCGCCAGCAGAAACCTTTGGCAGCGTGAATCTTCCGAACTCATCGGCCACGGCCACCCGTTTGAGTTCCTGCACTTCCAGGGTTGCTCCCGGCAAGGCATGATGTGTTTTTGCATCTTCGACGGTTCCGTCGATGACAAACTGTTGCGCATACGCGCCCGTCGACCACAGCAGCGCCGTGGCGACCATTACTACTTTGAACATGTTGTTAAAAATGGTTTAAACCTGCAGCGCACAGGGGAATGCACCTGCTTACGTTTAACCTTGCCTTCCCTTCGGCCGCATTACCGGCATCAGGTTCTTTGGGTATGATCTCAGCCCGTTGTTTTATGGCACCCCTTGTCTTTTGGACGCACAAAGGTATGCTCACAATTTTCAGATTATCAAACCTTGAGGCAAAATACTTTCCGGGACCCCGCAATCTTATGCCCGGGGCTCTGTATTTCCCCGTAGAAAAATTGCAACTTTAAGCCAGTCTTTAAACCTGCTCACTTCATGTATAAAGCCACAGTCAATCAAAAGACTTTCGACATCGTGCCCGACGATGGTTTGTTTCAAGTCGATGGAAAACCACTGGCGTGGGATCTTGCAAAAATTTCGGAAGGCAGGTTTCACATTCAGGTCGACCGCAAAGGATATAACGCCGAAGTGGTGGCTGTTGAAAAAGAAACAAAGTCGTTCAGCTTCAAAATCAACGGAAGAATTTACACGGTGGCGCTGAAAGACAAGTTCGATTTGCTGCTCGAACAAATGGGCATGAACAGCAGTGCCGGCGCCAAGGTGAATCACGTGAAGGCACCCATGCCGGGTCTCATCATAGACCTGCGCGTGAAAGAGGGCGACACGGTGAAGGCCGGCGATCCGTTGTTGATACTGGAAGCCATGAAAATGGAAAACATCATCAAAGCCTCGGGCGACAGCGTGGTGAAAACCGTGAAGGTGAAAAAAGGCGAAAGCGTAGAGAAAAACCAGGTGCTCATCGAGTTCTGACGGCAGCGGCAAAAACAGCCTTCTCGACATGATTTTAAACAATTTGAAGGGCACTGTTTTTTCAAACCTTGTCGCTTCTGAATATATTGCGACACTTTTTACGGTCTCATTAACTCATCCTGAATGAAATACAAACGCATCCTCCTCAAACTCAGTGGCGAAGCCCTGCAAGGGACTTCCAAAAACACCAACATTAACCAGGAGGTGCTGGAACAATATTGCGCCGAAATCAAGACGCTGCGCGACGAAAAAGTGGAAATCGCCATTGTTATTGGCGGCGGAAACATTTTCCGTGGCGGCCAGGCCGAGTCCCTGGGCATCGACCGCGTGCAAGGCGACTACATGGGCATGCTGGCCACCGTCATCAACGCCATGGCCCTGCAAAGCGCACTGGAACGTCACGGCGTCTACACGCGGCTCATGTCGGGCATCAAGATGGAGCAGGTATGCGAGCCGTTCATTCGCCGCCGCGCTATTCGCCATCTCGAAAAAGGCAGGATCGTGATTTTTGGTGCCGGCATTGGCAACCCCTATTTCACTACCGACTCAACCGCCAGCCTTCGCGCAGTGGAAGTGCAAGCCGACGTGGTGTTGAAAGGCACCCGCGTAGACGGTGTGTACACCAAAGACCCCGAGAAATTTCCCGACGCCACACGCTACACCAAGCTGTCGTTTCAGGAAGCCTACGAAAAAAATCTCAACATCATGGACATGACGGCCTTCACGCTTTGCATGGAGAACAATTTGCCGATCATTGTTTTTGACATGAACAAAAAAGGAAACCTGCTGAAAGTAGTGAAAGGCGAAGAAGCCGGCACACTCATCAGCTGATCGCATCACAAGAATACTTTTAGCTTAACTGGATAATTACGTATGGACGAAATTGAGATGTTTCTGGAAG
Source organism: Chryseolinea lacunae (assembly GCF_016735595.1). Lineage (GTDB taxonomy): Bacteria > Bacteroidota > Bacteroidia > Cytophagales > Cyclobacteriaceae > Chryseolinea > Chryseolinea lacunae. The sequence continues at coordinate 523,848 of NZ_JAERRB010000003.1, read as the reverse complement.
AGGCAAAGGAGCTCATGGGAAAAGCCTTTGCACACGTGGGCCAAGAACTCACCAAAATCAGAGCCGGCAAAGCCAACCCCACCATGCTCGACGGCGTGATGGTGTCATACTACGGCGCCATGACTCCCCTCCATCAGGTGGCCTCGCTCACCACTCCCGATCCGCGCACCATTTTTATCAAACCCTGGGAACGCGGCACCATTCCCGACATCGAGCGCGCCATCATCAACTCCAACCTCGGCCTGAATCCGCAAAACGACGGACAGCAAGTGATCATCAATGTGCCCATGCTCACCGAAGAACGACGCAAGCAACTGGTGAAACAAGTAGGCCAGGAATGCGAACACGGCAAGGTGAGCATTCGGAACATTCGCAAAGAAACTAACGAACAGCTCAAGAAAATAAAAGGCGTGTCGGAAGACGACGTGAAGAACGCCGAAGAGACCGTGCAGAAACTGACCGATGACTATATCATCAAGATCGACGGCGTGATGAAGAAGAAAGAAGTCGAAATCATGACCGTTTAAAAATCATTTCAACGGAATCTTATAAAAGCCCGGCCAAAAATGTCGGGCTTTTTCTATTTAGCACTACACAACCCCTAAACCTGTGGCCCTATGAATGCTATGCGATTGTTGCTTGTCGTTGCCTTTGTTGGCACCTGTGCGTCTCTGTCGGCGCAAAAGAAAAATGCACCCGCCCCCTACTTTCCGTCGGCCACACAATGGCAAACCAAAACTCCCGCACAGGTTGGCATGGACGCCGGCAAACTTGCCCTGGCCATTGCCTTTGCAAAAGAGAAGGAAACAAAAAGTGCGCGCAACCTTGAGGTCACCCACTATCAAACATTTGGCAAGGAGCCCTTTGGCGATGCCATCGGTCCATTCAAAGAACGTGGCGAACCCACGGGCGTGGTGATCCGCAACGGCTACATCGTGGCCGAGTGGGGAGAGCCCCTGCGTGTGGACATGACCTTTAGCGTTACAAAGAGTTTTCTGTCGTCGGTGGTAGGCGTTGCCTATGACAAGGGATTGATTCCGAACATTTATGATTCGGTTTATAAGGCGATGGCGCCGGTGAATGTATACAACGCCATGCCTACCGGAAACAATAAAGCCGACCATTTTGGCGAGCCCACGCTCATCAATCTTTTCGACACACCGCACAACCGCACCATCACCTGGAACGACCTGCTGCGCCAAACCAGCGACTGGGAAGGAACATTATGGGGCAAACCCGAATGGGCCGACCGGCCCGGGCCCAATGCTGCCGAGTGGACCACACGGCCACGCGTGAAGCCAGGTGAGGTTTATGAATACAACGACGTTCGCGTGAACGTGCTGGCCCTCGCCGCCCTCAACATCTGGCGAAAGCCGTTGCCACAGGTGTTGAAAGAAAATATTATGGACCCCATTGGCGCTTCAGCATCGTGGCGTTGGATGGGCTATGACAATTCATGGGTGGTGTTGGATGGACAATTGATTCAGGCTGTGGGTGGTGGTGGCCATTGGGGAGGAGGCATGTTTATTACTGCACGCGACATGGCGCGCTTTGGGTATCTCACTTTGCGACGTGGCAAGTGGAACAATACGCAGTTGCTTTCGGAGCAATGGGTGAAGTGGTCGCTTACGCCTACTCCGGCGCAACCGACTTATGGTTTTATGAATTGGTTTGTGAATACTGACAAAAAATATTTGCCGAGTGCGCCGGCTACTGCGTTTGCTCATATTGGTAATGGCACAAACATGATTTATGTGGATTATGAAAATGATCTTGTTGTTGTGGCGCGATGGATTGATAATTCTTCTTTGGATGGGTTTGTGCAACGGGTGTTGGAGGCGATTGAAAAATGATTGTTAACACTATGATTGTGCTGCTGGATTTTGTGAGATAGTCGGGTTTTCGGGGGATCTATTATCTGGCATTTCATAGCCCCGCTCCTGGGCCGCGGTGGCCCCGCATGTTCCCATCAGGGCTTGATTCGATCCGCACATGCCAATGCCAGGCCAAAGATAGAATCAGGCCCTGATGGGAACATGCTGGAATTAGTGTGGGTGTGAGTGTGTGGAGGCCAAGGGTATACAAGCGTCTGGCATTTGCGCCTCTTGAACAATGGCAATCTCCGGGGCGTTAATCTTAAAAAATTAGTATGCCTGAATTGCCAGAGGTAGAGAGCTTCAAGCGTTATTTTGATAAGACATCGCTTCATCAAAAAATAAAAAAAGTCAGGCTTAGTGCGCCTGATATGTTGTTTTACACTCAAGAAAAAGATGTGCTCGACAATCTTGAAGGGAACATCTTTGTGGAGACTCGTCGGCATGGAAAATTTTTCTTTGCGCTTCTGAAGAAGAATGGTGCGCTGCTCCTTCATTTCGGCATGACGGGAAAGTTTTTATACTACACGCCCGATAAAAAATCGCACAGGTCGTTCGCGTTGCTTGTTGAATTTGAGAATGGGAATTGTCTGGCCTTTCAGGACTCGCGTCGGCTGGGTATGATTGGGTGGGTAAGGGATGTGGATGAATTTATTCAACGGCAGGGGTATGGTGCGGATGCATTGAAGATTTCGGAGAAAGATTTTGTGGCCGTTGTGCATAAAAGAAAAACGGCGATCAAGACCGTGCTCATGAATCAGCGCGTGGTGGCGGGAGTGGGCAATGAGTTTTCGGATGAGATTCTGTTTCAGGCGCGCATTCATCCGGAGAGCACCGCCAATGTGCTCACCGCGGCGCAGCTCAAAACGATTTATGGTCATATGAAAACCATTCTCAAGGAAGCGGTGAAACAAAATGCCGACCGCGACAAATTGCGTCAGTATTTCTTTTTGGAAAACCGACGTGCAGACCTGAAGTGTCCGGAGGGTTGCAGAGGATTTACGGAGTTTAAAACGATCGGTGGCCGGTCGGCCTACTTCTGTCCGTCGTGTCAGAAGCGTTATGCTTAGCGTTTCCGATAAGTGGAAACGCTAAGCGTAAGGCATCAGGAAGTGAGTTGAATTTCTTCGCCTTCCTTGTTGAGGAATTTGTATTCGGTGATACCCATAGAGGTGTCTTTCACCATTTTCACCCAACGTTTGTATTTTAAATACCAGCGCATGCGCTCGGAGATGAAGCCGTTGGTGAAGTAGGCGAACAAATAGGGATGCAACGCCAGCACCAGGTCTTTCTCGTTTTGCTTCACGAGCAGGTGTTCAATATTTTTCTCGATGAGGTCGGAAACCAGAATGGATGCCGTGATTTTGCCGGTGCCGTTGCACGTGGGGCAAACCTCTTTGGTGGCAATGTTCATCTGCGGGCGCACACGCTCGCGGGTGATTTGCATGAGCCCGAACTTAGACAACGGCAGCACCGTCGATTTTGCTTTGTCGTCCTGCATCTCATCTTTCATGATTTTGAAGATGAGCTTTTTGTTCTCGGGGTTCTTCATGTCGATGAAGTCCACCACAATGATCCCGCCCATATCGCGCAGCCTAAGCTGGCGGGCAATTTCTTTGGCGGCCTCCATGTTCACAGAGAGGGCCGTGGTTTCCTGGTTCTCTTCGCGGTTGGATTTGTTGCCGCTGTTCACGTCAATAACGTGAAGGGCTTCCGTGTGCTCAATAATCAGGTATCCGCCGGCGCGCAGACTCACGGTTTGTCCGAAAGCCGATTTGATTTGCCGCTCAATGCCAAAGTGTTCAAAGATCTTTGCCTTGCCGTTATAGAGCTTCACAATCTTCTCTTTGTCGGGGGCAATGGTGTGAATGTAGGTCTTCACATCATCATAGATCTTCTTGTCGTCTACCTGAATGTTGTCGAACGACTCGTTGAGCATGTCGCGCAACAGCGACGATGTTTTGTCCAGCTCGCCGATGATCTTCTCGCGGGGTTGGGCGTTGACCAGACGGGTCATGCCTTCTTCCCAGGTGGTCACCATCGAGCGCAGGTCGCGGTCGAGTTCGGCTACTTCCTTGTTTTCGGCTACGGTGCGGATGATCACCCCGAAGTTGGGTGGCTTAATGGATTGGATGAGACGAAGAAGGCGCTTGCGCTCTTCGCTGCTGGTGATTTTTTTCGAAACGCTTACGGCATTGGAAAATGGAACCAACACCAGGTATCGCCCAGCCAGGGATAACTCGCAGGATAATCGGGGCCCTTTAGTTGAGATAGGCTCTTTGACAATCTGGACCGGTATCAATTGGTTCTTCGACAGCTGTTGGGTGATTTTCCCATGCTTGTCGATGTCTGCTTCCGGGGTGAATTTGTCTAGTTTTCCACCATTGATCTTTTTGGCCCGTACCAGCTTCGTAAATTTTTGCAACGAGCTGAACTGAGGACCAAGATCGAGGTAATGAAGAAAGGCGTCTTTATCATAGCCTACATCGATGAAAGCTGCATTGAGCCCCTGAACTACCTTTTTCACGGTGCCCAGGTATATATCACCTACTGTAAACTTGGTTCCTTCTTCTTCATTGTGGAATTCAACCAGTGTCTTGTCTTTGAGAAGGGCTATACGACATCCGTCCTGAGTGGCACTAATAATTAGTTCATTACTCAAAACTTTGTTGATTAAAATAAATGATGTGTATAGGCGGGCCAAATGATGGCCCGCATTAGTAACCGGTGACCCGATTATTTCTTCTTGTGCCTATTTTTTCTGAGACGCTTCTTACGCTTGTGCGTTGCCATTTTGTGCTTCTTTCTTTTCTTACCGCTTGGCATAGTAATGTTTTTAATTTGTCCACCAGGTGGCGAACGGTTTAACAATTATTTCAAATCCTTCAGATACGAATCCACCGTGGCTTGCACGGCCGGATCATCATCCATCTGTTTCACTTTTTCGAGTTGGGCCTTTGCTTTCGCTTTGTCGCCCAGGTTTATCCAGGCAATGCCCAACAACATTTGCGCCTGTGTATGCTTCGGGTTGATTTTCACCAACGCCTCGAGTCGCTCAACCGCTTTGTCGTATTGACCGGATTGAAACGACAGCATGCCCATATTATAGAGCGCCAATTCGTTTTTCGGATCTTCGGCCAACACTTCGCGCAACATCGTGATGCCCGCCATGGGGCTTGCCGAGGTAACGTAGGTCATGGCCATCTTCGTTTTTATGTCCAGGTTCTTTGGGTTTGCTTCCAAAGCCTTTCCATAAAGCTCCCGGGTTTTTTCGGCAAGAACATTTTGTTTGCCCTTGTCGACCGCGAACGAATAAGCCTGGTAATAGAGATCACCGGCCTGGATCCAACTTTCAGTAGTATTTAAGAACGTCGATGCTTCTTCGGCAAACCATGCTGCGCTGTCAAATTTTCCAGCGATCTGGTACAATTTTGCTAAAGAGTCGGCAAAGATAGCATTTTTTTCTTTTGCAGCACCCTCTCTGAGTTGAACCCGTAAATTTCGGATGCTGGCCATCACTTCCTTCGGCGCCTGGCTGTGCATGGCCGGCGCGTCCTTCTTCGCAGAATCCTGCGGGTTGTCGGTGAGTGCACTGTCGTTATCCACCACCACTTTGGGCAATAGAAAGATGAGCCAAATGATGATGGCGCTGGCGACAAATAGAATGATCCTGGTTTTGAACATGTGGGCGGGTGGACAGCTGGTTCAGGATGGACGCTGAATGGCGCCCTCCGGAATCATGCGTTACTTTTCTTCCAGTTGCTTAACCTTGTCACTGTTCTTGATCTTGTTCACGAAGATCTTTGCCGGTTTGAAGCTGGGCACAAAATGCTCGTCGATGACCAAAGCGGTGTTGCGGGAGATGTTGCGGGCTATCTTTTTCTTGCGCTTTTTGTTAATAAAGCTGCCAAAACCACGGATGTAGATGTTGTTGCCATTCGACATGGACGTTTTCACAACGCTGAAGAACGCTTCCACCGATGCGGTAACATCGGCTTTGTCTACTCCGGTCTTTTCAGCGATTTCATTAATGATGTCTGCTTTGGTCACAGTGTTATATTTTTAAGTCGAAAAATTTTCGGGAGGGCAAATTTAAAGGCTGCCCCCAAAATTAAAAATGAATATTGAAAAAATCTGATAATCAGCAAGATGGACAAGCGATATTTCTCTGATAAAGTCGTTAAATGGTATGAGGAAAACAAACGGGACCTGCCCTGGCGCCAAACAAAAGACCCTTATAAAGTATGGCTGTCGGAGATTATCCTGCAACAAACGCGTGTGATACAGGGTTTGCCCTACTATCTACGGTTCACAGAAAAATTTCCAACCGTCCACGCTTTGGCTGCCGCCGCCGAGCAGGATGTGCTCCGGCTTTGGCAAGGGTTGGGCTATTACACGCGGGCACGAAACCTCCACAAGTGCGCACAAGAGGTGGTGAACACCTTTGGCGGCCATTTTCCCGACAATTTTGAAGATCTCAAAAAACTGAGAGGCATCGGCGACTATACCGCCGCCGCCATCGCCTCGTTTTCGTTTCGCGAACCCGTGGCCGTGGTCGATGGCAATGTGTTCAGGGTGCTGGCGCGGGTGTTTGGCATCGAAAAAGAAATTAACAGCCCCGAGGGAAAAAAAATATTCACCCAGCTCGCCAACGAACTCATCTCGAAAAAACACCCCGATGTGTTCAATCAGGCCATCATGGAGTTTGGGGCGCTGTTTTGCACACCCAAAAATCCCGATTGCCCTGCGTGCATTTTTCGCACCTCGTGTTTTGCCGCACAACATGGCCTGCAGGCTCAGCTTCCGGTGAAGGCGAAGGCCAAAGCAGCCCGCAAACGCTACTTTTATTATGTGGTGATGCAGAAGGGGAAGTCGCTCCTCATGAAAAAACGTGAGGCCAAAGACATCTGGCACGGCCTGTTTGACTTCTACCTCATTGAAAAAACCAAGGCGGTGAAAACAGAAAAGCTGCTGGCCGAGCTGAGCGCGTCTGGTGTGGCAACGCTCGACGCAAGCGAAGCCGACACCTCCACGGTCTATAAACACGTGCTGAGTCACCAAATCATATTCGCGCGATTCATTGTTGTTGCCGCATCAGCCTCGCAAGCCGTGGCGGGCGAGCCGGGGTTAAAATTCTATTCCTTGAAAAAAATCGCGGACTTGCCCAAGCCGGTTCTCATTAGCCGTTTTCTCGCCGATCGCCAGCTTTTATAGCCGGGTGGACCTGGGTATTTTTTGGTTTTGCTGGTAAGAGTCCGTTATTTGTAGACAGAAGAACCCAACTAAATTTTATGTCAGGAGTAAATAAAGTAATCCTTGTAGGTCGCCTCGGTAAAGACCCGGAAGTGCGAAACCTGGAAAACGGCGCCACGGTGGCGAACTTCACCATTGCCACATCCGAAAGCTATAAAGACAAAACCACGGGAGAGAAAAAAGAGATCACCGAGTGGCACAACATTGTGTTGTGGCGCGGGTTGGCCGAAATAGCACAGAAATATTTGCACAAAGGCGATATGGTTTTTGTGGAAGGAAAACTCCGCACCCGCTCATGGGAAAAAGAAGGCGTGACACGCTACACCACCGAAGTGGTGGGCGACAACATGACCATGCTCTCCACAAAAGGCAGTGGCGGCGGTTCGGGTGGCGGCTATTCTGCCGCCGAAAGCAGCTCATCGGACAGCTTCCGCGCCAGCGCAGGAGCCGATAGCAGCACAGACGACTTGCCGTTCTGATGTTTCACCAACGCTAACATCACGTGGACGATCCCCCCGGTTATACGCCCTCATTTGTTGAACTTTTTGCAGGACAGGTTTTGCAACATGTGTTGAGCCTGTCCTTTCTCTTGCTGCTCTTGATTTTGTCGGCGATCATCTCTGCCTGCGAAGCCGCCTTTTTCTCGCTCACCACCGAAGAGCTCGACGCCTTTCGCGAAAGCACCGACAAACGCGAACGAGACGTGGCCACGCTCATGAGTAAACCCCGCGTGGTGCTGGTCACCATTCTTATTCTGGACGGTTTCGTGAATGTGTGCATGATCACCTTCTCTGCCTTGCAATGGTGGATTTTGAACGATGCGTATAACCCATCCGTTTGGAAAGTCTTTGTCACCATTTTGTCGGCAGCGGCGATCATCGCGATTGTCGGCGAAATCTTGCCAAAGATGATTGCCGTTCCGCACAACAAAGCCATTGCCCGGCGGGCCATTGCATCGTGGAAGGTTCTGACCAACCTGTTCACGCCCGTGCACATGCCCATGCGCCGGCTCAACCAGTTTGTAGAACGCCTGTTCGATCCCAAAAAAATGCGAAGTCTTTCCAGCGAATTGCAGGAAGCCATCGAACTGGCTTCGGCCGACGATGCCACACCCGAAGGCGAAAAAGAAATTCTGCGCGGCATCGTGAACTTTGGCACGCTCACCGCCCGCGAAATTATGCGCCCGCGTTCAGAAATATCGGCCGTCGACATCTCTCTTGATTTTCATATGCTCATGGACCACGTGGAAAAATCGGGCTTCTCGCGCATCCCCGTCTACCGTGGCTCGCTGGACAGGGTTGAGGGTATTCTCTACATCAAAGACCTGCTGCCCTTTTTGGAAATGGGCGCCGACTATGGATGGCAGTCGTTGCTACGGCCAGGCTACGTGGTTGCCGAAGGAAAAAAAATTGATCAGCTTCTCAAAGACTTCCAGGAGAAACGGGTGCATATTGCCGTGGTGCAAAGCGAACAGGGCCACACCACCGGGCTCATCACACTGGAAGACATTATCGAAGAAATTATCGGCGACATCAACGACGAATTTGATGAAGTGACCTCGCCGTTTCAACGCATCGACGCCCGCACCTATATTTTTGAAGGCAAGACATCGCTTGCCGACTTTTGCAAAACCATGGAAGTGTCGCCTGCCGTTTTTAATAGCCGTCCTGGCAAACGCGAATCGCTGGGTGAATTTATTCTGACGCTGGGAAAGGAAGAACCCAAACCCGGCGACCAACTAAGCTTCGAACACCTTACCTTTGTGATCGAATCGATCGATCACAACCGAATAAAACGCGTGAGAGTAAACGTCCATGAGCAGGCTTAAACATTTTCTGAATCTTTCCTTTCCCATAAGCGCTGTGGTGGCGATTGGCTTTGTGCTTTCGTCATGTCAACGCGAATATTTGCCAAAGCCGCTGGGCTATAATCGTTTGATATTGCCCGAACATGAATACCGCAGTTTGCCCGACACGCTGCCCTACACGTTTGAGTATTCCAAACATGCCACACTGCTGGCAGACACGTCGCGCATCCGCGAGCAATCGTGGGTGGAAATTTATTATCCCACACTCAAGGCCAACGTGCACATCACCTACAAGCCCATTCAAAATCAAAAATTGCTGAAAGAATACTTCGACGATTCGTACACGCTCACGTCAAAACATCAGATCAAGGCCTATGCGATCAACGAAGTGATCACAAAAACACCCAGTGGAAAAACAGCCGTCATTGCCGAGCTGGAAGGCGAAGTGCCAAGCCAGTTTCAGTTTACGATGACAGACTCCACCAAAAACTTTATGCGTGGTGCGCTATACTTCAACACAAAAGTTGCCAACGATTCGCTGGCGCCTGCCATTGAGTTTATGAAGAAGGATATTATGCACCTCATCAATACGTTGCAGTGGAAGAAAAAATAAGACGATTTATGTTCCGATACTCCTGCTATCTTCTTTTTGTTTTGTGTATCGTTTCGTGCGTTTCCAAAAAGGAAACAGAAACAACCACCGACTCCACCACAGTATCACAAACCACCGACACACTTGCCGTCGCCAGCGGGCCGTGGCTTGACCTGGATATTGAACACATCAAAACGTATTCCTATACAGACACCACGATAACTTTTGCCGACCCTGCCTACAACGGGCCTCACGACCTGGAAGAACCAGAAAGTATAAAAACAGATTCGCGTGTGAAGCGCACAGAAGAAGGTCTGATCTTCAAGCTGAAAAACGGACAAACCAAAACGCTCAAAAACACTGACACCCAAGACCAGGATTATGCGTCATACGTTTTTCAAAAGAAATTTGATGACGTGAACCAATGGCTGGTCTTTGCCATCTTCTTCGAAAGTCACGGCTTTGTGATGATCGACCAGAACGATGGAACAGAAACCTGGATGTGGAGTGAGCCGACCTTTTCGCCCGACAAAAAATATTTTCTCTGTGGCTCGGCCGATATCGAAGCCGGTTTTGTTCCCAACGGTTTTCAACTGTGGACGTTCCAAGACGGCAAACCCACAAAGCTTTGGGACAAAGAACTTACCGACTGGGGCGCCGAAAGTCTGATCTGGGCAAAAGACGATGTGGTGTTTGGCAATCAGGTCTATCGCGACGCGGAACTTGGTGAAGCCAACCAGCGTATTGTTCGCATGAAACTATTCTGGAACTCGTCTCCAAAAAGCCCTGCGCCTTAGGGAGGATTCTGATGTTAGCCGCGTGACCTTTTTATTCACGCACCAATGCTTGCAGGCGCAAGGACCAAAGCATAATTTGCGCCCCTAACTCATTATCCTAACTTCATCATCATGGTTAAAGAATATATTTCCACTAACAAAGACCGTTTCCTTTCCGAACTTTTCGACTGGCTTCGCATTCCCTCTGTGAGCGCCGACAGCCGTCACAAAAACGATGTTCGGAAAGCCGCAGAATTTCTGCGCGACAAACTATCGCACGCCGGTGTAGACAAGGTTGAGATCTGCGAAACAAAAGGACACCCGATTGTGTATGCCGAAAAGATTGTTGACGCTTCGCTGCCCACCGTTTTAGTCTACGGACACTACGATGTGCAACCGGCCGACCCGCTTGAGTTGTGGACTTCGCCGCCGTTTGAACCGGTCGTTAAAGACGACAAGATTTTTGCCCGTGGTGCGTGCGACGACAAAGGCCAGGTGTATATGCACGTGAAAGCTTTCGAGACCATGATGAAGCTGAACCTGCTTCCCTGCAACGTGAAGTTTATGGTGGAGGGAGAAGAAGAAGTTGGCTCCGACAACCTGGGCACGTTTGTGAAAGAAAACAAAACAAAGCTCAAGGCCGATATCATTCTCATTTCCGACACGGCACTCATTTCGTTAGAACATCCGTCCATCACCACGGGCCTTCGCGGCTTGAGCTACATGGAAGTGGAAGTGACCGGACCCAACCGCGACCTGCACTCGGGTGTGTATGGCGGCGCGGTGGCCAACCCCGTCAACATTCTCTGCAGCATGATCGCTTCGTTGCACGACGAAAATGGACGCGTAACCATTCCCGGCTTCTACGAAAAAGTGTCTGAGCTGAGTGCCGCCGAACGCGAAGCTTTGAACAAAGCACCGTTCGACCTCAATGAATACAAACACGAACTGGGCATAGGCGAGATCAAAGGCGAAAAAGGATACACAACCTTGGAGCGCACGGGCGTGCGACCAACACTCGATGTGAACGGCATCTGGGGTGGCTACACCGGCGAAGGGGCAAAGACCGTGTTGCCCTCGAAGGCTCACGCAAAAATCTCGATGCGCCTCGTGCCCAATCAGGTGAGCGCAGACATCACTGCGCTGTTCACAAAACATTTTGAATCTATAGCACCAGCCTATGTGAAGGTGAGCGTGAAAGCCCACCACGGCGGCGAACCAGCGGTGACGTCAACAGCATCGCCAGCCTACAAGGCGGCGAGTCATGCTTTCGAAGAAGTTTTTGGCAAAACGCCCATCCCTACGCGCGACGGCGGAAGCATTCCCATTGTGGCGTTGTTCAAGAAAGAGCTTCACCTCGACACGGTGTTGCTTGGTTTTGGATTTGATACCGACGCCATCCATTCGCCCAACGAACACTACGGTGTGAAGAACTTCACGCTGGGCATTGAAACCATTGTGTCGTTCTTCAAATTCTTCGCGAAGAAATAAACGAATCAGTAAATCGAGAGCTTGGTTAGGGGGAGTGTGAAATAGAAACGGGAGCCGATCCCGGGTTCACTCTCCACCCAAATCTTGCCGTGCATTTTTTCAATCACCTCTTTGCAAACCTGCAGGCCCAGTCCCGTGCCTTTTTCGCCATGGGTGCCCACGGTGCTTCTGCGTTTACTCCAATCAAACAATCGCGACACGGTTTCGGCATTCATTCCCATGCCGGTGTCGGCGAGACAAATTTCGGCGTGCTGGTCATGTTGTTTTATCGACACGGCTATGTTTCCCTGTGTGGTGAATTTGTTTGCGTTGTGCACCAGATTGCGAACCACAAAACGCACCATGTTCGGATCGGCCCACACCCTGGCGGCATCGTCGAGATTTAACATGATTGCATTTCCTTTGTCGGTCACAGCGCTGTGGCTGCCAATTTCGTCGGCAATCAACGCGGCAATGTTTATTTGTTGCCATTGGGGGCCACCATCTTCAAACTGCGTGACGGCCCATTGCATGAGGTTGGTGAACAACACATCGGCGGTGCTCAACGATTTGCTCACCATGCCCAGAAGTTCGCTGAACTCCTGCGGCGACACGGCTTCCTGTCGGGCCAGTGTGACCACGCTTTCAAGATTTTTGATTGGCCCGCGCAGGTCGTGACCCAGAATGGAAAGCATCTTGCTGTTGGCTTCGTTAAGACGCTTCAGTTCTTTCACGGTGGCGCGAAGCTCGAGTTGTTTCATGACCTGCTTCGCCAATATTTTCAATCCAAAAAGTTGGGATTCTGTGAGGGCTTTTGGTTTACGATCGATCACGCAAAGAGTTCCAAGCTTGAAACCTTCGGGTGTCACCAGCGGCATGCCTGCATAAAAGCGAATGTCGGGATGGCCCTTAACCAGGGGGTTGCCGCTGAACCGAGCATCGCGAGAGGCATCGGCCACCGACATCACTTCTTCATCTTCCTGTCCGATGGCATAGGCGCAGAACGCGAAGTCGCGTGAAGTTTCTTGTGCATCCAGTCCTTTCCTGGCCTTGAACCACTGGCGATCGGCGTCGATGAGACTCACCAGCGAAATGGGCGTTTCGCACAGCTGCGAGGCCAGTTCAACGATGTCGTCAAAGTCCTTTTCTGCCGCAGTGTCCAGAATGTCGTAGTAGTGGAGGGCCTGCAGGCGCAGATTTTCATTTTCAGGTTTCGAGGGAATTATCATATATAAGCCTTAAACAAAATTAAAGCCCCGATTCATTCCCTGACAAGAAAGAAAAGGCCCAACGGCAGTGATGTAATTTTCTTAGAACAAACTCAGATTTCCACCCTTCCTGAATTTGGTGAGATCGATGGGAGGCATACGCCGATCCTTGAAATACTTCGCTTTCGAGGTTCTGAAGAGTTGATGAATGGCTTCGGCAAAATTTCCCTCGCCCGACATGCGTCGACCAAACTGCGAGTCGTTTACCTGCCCACCATGCATGGAGCAGATTTGATTCCACACTTTCTCAAATCGGTCTGGAAAATTCTTGCGGAGCCAGTCTTCAAAAATTTGTCCGATAGAACCGTTTAGCCGCACAATAGTCATGCCCACGGTCTGCGCGCCATGATCGGCCGCGGCTTTCAGCACAGCAGGAATTTCGTGGTGGTTGAGACCGGGAATGATGGGCGCATTCATCACGCCCACCGGCACACCAGCCTTTGCCAAAGCCTCCACAGTTTGAAGTCGCTTCAATGCGCTGGCCGTGCGCGGCTCCATCACTCGGCGAAGCGATTCGTCGAGCGTGGTGATGGAGATGTAGACATGAACAAGGTTATCTTTTGCCAGGTCTGTGAGCAAGTCGATGTCGCGCAACACCAAACTATTTTTCGTGATCATGCCCAGCGGGTGGCGATACTGTGCAAACACCTTCAACATGCTGCGGGTGATTTCCAGTTTTTTCTCTATGGGCTGATAACAATCCGTGTTGCCGCTCACGCTGATGGGCACCGGTTCCCAGTTGGGATTAAGCAGAAATTTTTCCAACAACGACGCGGCGTTTTTCTTCACCACAATTTTCGATTCAAAATCAAGCCCCGCACTGAAGCCCCAATATTCGTGGCTATTTCGCGCATAACAATAAATGCAACCGTGCTCACAACCCTGATACGGATTTGTGGAATATGCCATGCCCAGATCGGGGCTGGTCACTTTGTTGACAATCTTCTTGGGCGTTTCATAGAAAAGCTGGGTGGTGGGTGCGGTCAACAACGGCTCATCAAGCCCTTCAATATGTTCCTCCACATATTGGGCCTTCAGAAACTTGTTTCCGGTTTTGATTTGTGCGCCGCGTCCCTTAAAATATTCCTCCTCGTCCATGGCTGTTGTTCACTAATTATTTTAGTAATATCTCTAACAATATTAGTGTTGTCTTTTCACGTCTGCAATTTTTAAAAGGAGAATATTTCAGATACTTTGAGCCTTTCAACAATGGCCACACTATCGTATCGACCCACACCTGTGCACGAAATCCGGGACCCGCTTCTGGCCACGGCCGGCGTGCAGCTTTTTGTGAAGCGCGAAGACCTCAATCACCCGCTGGTGTCGGGAAACAAATGGTGGAAGCTGAAGTATAATCTGGAAAATGTTTCACAGCATCTTTCACGCACGGTGCTCACGTTTGGCGGTGCCTACTCCAATCACATTTTTGCTGTGGCCGCCGCCGCCCGCGAGCTGGGCTTCACCTCCATCGGTGTTATTCGTGGCGAAGAAACGCTGCCCCTCAACACCACACTCCAGTTTGCCAGGGAACAGGGCATGCATCTTCACTACGTGTCACGGGACGACTACCGGAAAAAAGAGGACTACGGATTTCTGGAAGCCCTCGCCAAACAATTCGGTTCGTTTGTGGCCGTGCCCGAAGGAGGAACCAACATCGAGGCGGTGAGGGGTGTGACCGAATTTGCGGAAACACTCGATCAATCGTTCAACTATTACTGCTGTCCGGTGGGAACTGGTGGTACGCTGGCGGGAATTATCCGCGGCGTGCCCGACACAAAAAAGGTGATCGGGTTTTCGGTATTGAAGGGCGAAGGATCTTTGCAACACGACATCAGTCAATGGAACCTGCACCGCCAGAACTGGCAACTTCTCACAGACTACCATTTTGGAGGCTATGCAAAATCAACTCCGGCACTGCTGCAGTTCATCGAAGCCTTCAAAACACAACACGGCGTGCCGCTTGAGTTTGTGTATACCGGAAAAATGATGGCCGGCATTTTCGATCTGGTGAAGAAAGGTTTTTTCGAAAGGGGTTCAACGTTGCTTGCGTTGCACACCGGAGGATTGCAGGGGAAATACTAAAAGGCATGTAAGCCGCGTGTGGTGGTTAAGCCACGGCTTCCTGAAGCTTGAACTCTTCAAACACTTTCCACACCCGGCCGTCGTGTTTGAGCAGGGCCACCTTATCGGCCACGAACTCGGCCTGAAAATTTTTTTGTTGAAACTCTTCCCAGGCGCGCTGATAGTTTGGCTTCTTGAGGTCGCGAAACGCCAGCGTCATGTGCGGGTGGAAGGGCATTTCTTTATAGTTGGCGTTGAACAAATTGAGCACGCGCTTGCAAAACCGGTGAAGATTCTTCTGAAGGTTGTCGAGCTCCTGGCTCATCACCACATTGATGAAGATGACCCGTGGCGGGAACGACGAAAAGTTGTCGAGCTTCACAGCCACGGGCGGCGTAGTGCGCGAAAAGTTGAGGAGCTGGTCTTTCAGTTCGGCCTCGTCTTTCTCCTTCCACTTGAACGGCATGTGCAAGGTGATGTGCGGCGGCGAATTGAGGGAAGCCTTGCTGTTGTAGTGTGTTTTAAAATATTCCTTCTGCTCCAGCGCCTCGGCATAGATGGGAGCGGGCGGGATTATCGCAATAAAATAGAGCTTCTCTTCTTTCGAATCGTCAGATAAGGGCCGCGGCATAGTATTGTTAAAGGTACGAATTCGCAGTAGGCCTCACAAACACAAATCACCTATCCGTCGTCAAATCCACGCCGTTCCCTGCATTTCGTCAACCTAATTCAAACGAATGAGACGCCGCTCAGCTTAAAATTCTTCAGATTGATTTTTCTTTTTAACCTTTTCCTATTTTTGCCCTCAAATTAAAAACGCTATGAATTATCGCATCGAGAAAGATACCATGGGCGAAGTGAAGGTACCTTCAGACAAATACTGGGGTGCTCAAACCGAACGGTCCCGCAACAACTTCAAGATTGGTCCCGAGGCCAGCATGCCAAAAGAAATTATCTATGCTTTTGGCTATCTCAAGAAGGCGGCAGCCCAGGCCAACCACGAGCTGGGATTGCTCTCGGCCGATAAGGTGGATCTCATAGCAAAAGCCTGCGACGAAATTTTGGCTGGCAAACTCGACGCCGAATTTCCCCTGGTGATCTGGCAAACCGGGTCGGGCACGCAAAGCAACATGAACGTGAACGAAGTGATCGCCTACCGCGCCCACGTGATCAACGGCGGCAAACTGGAAGACGAAAAGAAGGCCCTTCACCCCAACGACGATGTGAACAAATCGCAATCGTCTAACGACACCTTCCCCACGGCCATGCACATTGCGGCCTACAAGCAAGCGGTGGAGGTGACGTTGCCCGGCATCAAAAAATTGCGCGACACCCTGGCCCAGAAATCGGCCGAGTATAAAAACATTGTGAAGACCGGCCGCACCCACTTCATGGATGCCACGCCCCTCACGTTGGGCCAGGAGTTTTCGGGCTATGTGCAGCAACTCGACAACGGCATGCGTGCCATCAACAATGCATTGGAAATGGTGCGCGAACTTGCGCTGGGCGGCACTGCCGTGGGCACCGGGTTGAACACACCCAAAGGCTATGACGTGCTGGTGGCCAAAAAAATCGCCGACCTCACGGGTCTTCCGTTTGTGACAGCCCCTAACAAGTTTGAGGCCCTGGCAGGCCACGATGCCATGGTAGAACTGTCGGGCGCGCTGAAGCGTGTGGCGGTGAGCCTCATGAAAATCGGCAACGACATTCGTATGCTCAGCTCGGGCCCGCGCTCGGGCATCGGCGAAATTATCATACCCGACAACGAGCCCGGCTCGTCCATCATGCCCGGCAAAGTTAACCCAACCCAACCCGAGGCACTCACCATGGTGTGCGCACAGGTGATGGGCAACGACGTGGCGGTTTCCATTGGCGGCGCCACCGGACATTTCGAACTCAACGTGTTCAAGCCCGTCATCGCGGCCAACGTGCTTCAGTCGGCACGGCTGATCGGCGATGCTTGTGTATCGTTTAACGACAAATGTGCCGCGGGCATCGAGCCTAACCTGGCCATCATCAAACAACACATGGAGAACTCCCTGATGCTGGTGACTGCCCTCAACACCCACATCGGCTATGAGAATGCCGCGAAGATTGCCAAGAAAGCACACAAGGAAAACAAGACCTTGCGCGAAGCGGCAGTGGAGTTGGGACTGCTCACCTCGGCGCAGTTCGACGAGTGGGTGCGACCCGAGAAAATGGTGGGCAGCCTGGACTAGGCGATGATATTTACAAAATATTTGTACCTTTAATTTGATTTTAACCAAGCCGAGGATGAAAAAAAGAATTGTACTATTCTTCTGTCTCACGTTGATGGCTGCTGCTTCAACGCAGAGCTTCGCACAGCTTTCTAAAAAAGAAAAGAAAGAGTGGAAGAAGAAAGCAAAGGAATACGGGAAGAACCCCGCCAACCTGAAGCAACTCATTGAAGACAAACAATCCGCAGACAACACGGTGTCGTCGCTCAATCAGAAAGTGACGCAGATGCAGTCCAGCATCAGCGACAAGGATGCAAAGATTGCCGAACTCGAAGATCAGCTCACACAATTGAGAGGTCAGCTCACATCGGCCAAAGCCGAACTGGCCCAGTTGAAAGAAGCTCCAGTAGTGAACTCGATGGATTTCTCGAAAGGAGTGGTGTTCAAAGTGCAGATCGGTGCGTTCAAAAATAAGAACCTGCAAAAGTATTTCGACAACAATCCCAACTTCGGTGGCGAAGCCAAAGATGGCGAACCTCAAAAACTCACCATCGGCATCTTCCGCGACTATTGGGAAGCCGACACGTTCAAAAAATACATGCGCGAAATGGGTGTGAAAGACGCCTGGATCGTGCCCTACAAAGACGGGCAGCGTGTTGAAATCAAAGACGTGCTCGAAGGTGTAGTGGCCGACAAGCCTGCTGCTGGCTCGGGCGAATAGCATCGAAAAAAATTTATAGTGCGAAAGCAGTGCCCAAACGCACTGCTTTCTTTATTTCTACCGTTTCAGAAGGAAACAAATTTTCTTAAGAACAATACTGGATTATTTTTGTGAAATGGGGCGTCTACTGTTCTGGCTTACCGTTATGATTTTTCCCTCGCTCGTTACAGCGCAGGTTCGGGTTGGCAAACTGGTCATCAAAGCAAACCAATCTTACGACCTTGGTCAGTCCGACATTTTGGTGGCCGATACGCTCATCATGATGGACTCTTCGCGTTTGGTGCTGAACAAACTCAAGCCCGACAACTTCATCCGCGTGCAGGTGGCCGTCTTTGGCAATCATTGCGTCATAGACGGCAAAGGCATCAGCGGGCAACCGGGGCGGAACGGAAAAGCGGGCGTTACCCCCGTGGGACCGTGCATGGATGGCTCGGCGGGAAGAGACGGCACGAAAGGACTGGACGGCACACCGGGGATAAATCTTTTTCTGTATCTTGAAAGAGTTAGCCTGAAGGGCGTGCTCACCATAGACATCTCCGGCGGAAACGGTGGACGCGGTGGAAACGGCGGCAACGGTGGTGGCGGCAGTCCGGGCACCGTGCACTGTGTGGGAGGCAATGGCTCGAATGGCGGCAACGCCGGGCAGGGTGGAAACGGCGCCAACGGCGGCGTGCTCACACTCACCAGCAAAAAGACGCAATTGTTGCGCGACATGCTGGGCACAAAAATTATTGTGAACAACAACGGCGGTGCGGCAGGGCTCAGCGGACGTGCGGGCTATCATGGCGGCGCGGGCCTAGGTCCTTCTCGCAAGAATGGTAAAGATGGTGAGCCGGGCTCCGACAGCGTGAGCGGATTGACGGGCATCAAGGGCAGTGTTAAAATTGAAGCGAACTAGTGCATGGATAAAAGATGGTTGTTAAGAGACATTCCTGCCCAAGAGCAGATCGAACAGCTGTCGAAAGCCATCAATACAAATGCCTATTTAACGTCCATCCTCATTCAACGAGGCATCACAGATTTTGAGGCGGCCAAGAGCTTCTTCCGCCCTTCGCTTGATCATTTGCACGATCCGTTTCTCATGAAAGACATGCACAAGGCCGTGGCGCGCCTCAAGCATGCACTCGACAACACCGAAAAAATTCTGATCTATGGCGACTACGATGTGGATGGCACCACGTCGGTGGCCCTTGTCTATAGTTATCTCCGAAATTTCTATTCCCACTGCGAAGCCTACATCCCCGACCGGTATGCCGAGGGTTATGGCGTGTCGCTGGCCGGTGTGGAGTGGGCCGAACAAAATGGCTACACACTCATCATCGCCCTCGACTGTGGCATTAAATCGTCGGAGTTGGTGAAACTTGCCCGTTTGAAAGGCATCGACTTCATCATCTGCGACCATCACCTTCCGGACGAATTTATTCCTGAGGCCGTGGCCGTGCTGGACCCCAAGCAACACGACTGTCCCTATCCCTACAAGGAATTGAGCGGCTGTGGACTGGGTTTCAAATTCATGCAGGCCTATGCCCAAAAATACCGCGACGAAAAAGAGGTCTATCCCTTTCTCGATCTCGTTGCCGTGAGCATTGCTTCCGACATTGTGCCCATCACCGGCGAGAACCGCATCCTCGCCAACTTCGGTCTGAAGAAACTCAACGACGATCCAAGTCCCGGGCTGAAAGCGCTGAAAGACATTGCCGGCTTGCGAAATGAGCTCGACGTGTCGGGCATCGTGTTCACACTTGGTCCCCGCATCAACGCCGCCGGCCGTGTGGCCCATGGACGTGCCGCGGTGGATCTGCTCATTGCTGAAACAGAAGAAGAAGCAAACTCCCTGGCCGAAAAGCTGAACCTCAAAAACGAGGTCCGCAAACAATTTGATTCCGACATCACCGAAGAAGCCATTGCCATGATTGAAGGCGACGCCACACTGCGCTCGGCAAAATCGACGGTGCTTTTCAAAAACACATGGCACAAAGGTGTTATTGGCATAGTTGCTGCTAGATGTGTAGAGAAATATTACAGACCCACCGTGATCCTCACCGAATCGAACAACAAAGTGACAGGCTCTGCCCGCAGCGTGAATGGCTTCGACCTCTATGGCGCCATTCTGGAATGCAGCGACCTCCTCGAAAAATTTGGTGGTCATAAATATGCAGCAGGCCTCACGCTCGACATCACCAACCTGGCGCTGTTCCAACAGAAATTCGAACAGGTGGTGTCGTCTACCATAACCGAAGATATGCTCACACCCGTGATCGATGTGGACATGCCGTTGCACTTCGACATGATCACGCCCAAGTTTCTCACAGTGCTAAAACAAATGGCACCCTTTGGTCCGGAAAATCAACGACCCATTTTCGAATCAAGTGGCCTCTACGTGTTCAACTCGCTGTCGAGCTTCAAAGATCGCCACGTGCGGTTCCTGGTGGCGCAGTATAAAAACGAAAACATATTCCAGGCCGTAGGCTTCGACATGGCCGATCATTATGAACGGCTTGCCAAAGGCGACACGTTCAAGATGGTTTTCACCATCGAAGAAAATACGTTCAACGGCACCACGTCTATTCAATTAAGAATTAAGGACATCAAATTTCATTGAGTCATGATTTTGCGGGCAGAACACCTTATCAAAAAATATAAAACGCGCACCGTGGTGAACGACGTCTCCGTTCAGGTGGGTCAGGGCGAGATTGTGGGACTGCTGGGCCCCAACGGCGCCGGCAAAACCACATCGTTCTACATGATGGTGGGCCTCATCAAACCCAACGAAGGGAAAATTTTTCTCGACGACGAAGAGATCACACCCTTGCCCATGTATCAGCGCGCGCGCAAAGGCATTGGCTACCTCGCGCAGGAGGCTTCGGTGTTTCGAAAGCTCACCGTGGAAGAGAACATCATGTCGGTGCTGGAGATGCGCGACTTCACCAAGCAACAGCGCAAAGACAAGGTAGACATGCTCATTGACGAGTTCAGTCTGCACAAAGTGCGCAAGAACCGCGGCATGTCGCTTTCGGGTGGCGAGCGCCGCCGCACCGAGATTGCCCGTGCACTGGCTGTGGATCCAAACTTTGTGTTGCTCGACGAACCTTTTGCCGGCGTAGATCCCATTGCCGTAGAAGAAATCCAATCCATCGTGGCACGGCTCAGGAATAAAAACATCGGCATCCTCATCACCGACCACAATGTGGACGAAACGCTGTCGATCACCGACCGTGCATACCTGATGGTGGATGGCAAACTGTTTAAAGCGGGCACCGCCGAAGAATTGGCCAGCGATCCGCTCGTGCGCAAAGTATATCTCGGTCAAAACTTCGAACTGCGACGTTCAAAGCTGGCCGCACAACCCAGCGACAACTGGCCTGACCCCTCGGAAGCACGGTGAGATTTATTGCTTTTCTTCAAATTCGCCGCTGCACATTTCATCTCAAGTTTGTTATTTTTGAAAGTAAGGCTGTTCAATGGGACTGATCAATTCGATATTGACGTGGGTCATGCAAAAGCGCATTCATCAGATGGAGCTTTTCATCAAATATCCTATTGAGGTACAGGAAGAGATTTTCAAAAAATTAATTCAAACCGCCCGCTACACCGAGTTCGGCAAACAGTTCGACTTCTCCAGCATTTACACCTACGATCAATTTCGCGATCGTGTGCCCATTCACACCTACGAGCAAACCTATCCCTACATTGAGCGCCTCATGAAGGGCGAGCAAAACATTTTGTGGCCTTCGGAAATAAAATGGTTTTCAAAATCGTCGGGCACCACCAATGCACGCAGCAAGTTCATTCCTGTGTCGCAGGAGGCGCTTGAAGATTGCCACTTCAAGGGAGGCAAAGACCTGCTGTCGATCTACGTCAACAACTTTCCCGAAACAAAACTGTTCGACGGCAAGGGCCTGGCGGTGGGGGGCAGTCATCAGATCAACGAATTCGATCCGTCGGCCACATCCTACTATGGCGATGTGTCGGCGGTGATCATGCAGAACCTGCCATCGTGGGCGCAGTTCATCCGCACACCAAGCCTGGAAACAGCGTTGATGGGCAACTGGGAAGAGAAAATTGAAAAGCTCGCACGCGAAACCGTGAAAGACAATGTGACCAACATTGCCGGCGTGCCCACCTGGACGGTGCTGCTCATTCAAAAAGTGGTGGAGCTGGAAAAGAAAAACAACATCCTCGAAGTGTGGCCCAACCTGGAAGTGTTTTTCCACGGCGCCGTTTCCTTCACACCCTACCGTTCGCTGTTCGAGTCGCTCATCCCGTCTGACAAGATGCAGTATTGGGAAACCTACAATGCCAGCGAAGGCTTTTTTGGAATACAGGATCAACGAAATTCGGAAGAGCTGTTGCTGATGCTCGACTACGGAATTTTTTACGAGTTCATTCCCGCCCACGAGCTCGACAAAGAACACCCGCGTGCCTTACGGCTTGGCGAAGTGGAGCTTGACAAGAACTATGCGATGGTGATTTCCACCAATTCGGGCCTTTGGCGCTACAACCTGGGGGATACTGTAAAGTTCACATCGCTATCGCCCTATCGCATAAAAATTACCGGCCGCACCAAACATTTCATCAATGCGTTTGGCGAAGAAGTGATTGTTGAAAATGCCGAAGAGGCCATTACGCGCGCCTGCAAAGTGACCGGCGCCGTGATCGACAACTTCACCGCGGCACCCGTCTATCTTGCCGAAGGGCGACAGGGTTGTCATGAGTGGATCATCGAATTTAAAGTAGCCCCCAGCACGCTTCCCGATTTCACGCACGAATTGGACCAGGCATTGCGTTCCATCAACTCCGACTACGACGCCAAGCGGCACCGTAACCTCGCACTCATTGCGCCAAAAGTGCACAGCGTGCGCGAAGGAACATTCTATAACTGGATGAAACGCCGCGGCAAACTGGGTGGTCAAAACAAAGTGCCCCGCCTCGCCAATTCGCGCGAATATGTGGACGACATTCTGAAGATGATGCGCGAATCGTGACTACCTTTACCGGATCGGCAAAGTTTAGTACATTCACTTTTGCCAACTTGATCCGGCAGTCATGCAGCCCGTACGATTCACAACCCTATCCGCAACCAAACCACCAAAACCGAGTGTCAACAAATCGGTTGACACGGCCGTTCATTCGCGCTATAATCTAAACATCGTTTTCAACACCATCACGCCGCTGCTGATTGCCTACGAGCCCCGGTTGAAACTGAACACAAACTACTGCACACGCTATGATTTGTTTTCAGAAAAAGAAAACACGTTGTTCGGCCGACGACGAAAAGACATTCCGTTTCTATCGCTGGTGCTCCAAAAAAACTATGTAGGTCTCTACTTCATGCCCGTCTATTTTGATCCGGAGTTGAAAAAATCGTTAAGCAACACGCTGCGGGTCATGCTCAAAGGCAAGTCGTGTTTCCACCTCACGCACATAGACGACGCTCTGGTGCGGCAATTAAAGTCGCTGCTGCGCGCCGGCTACAAACTCTATCAAAAAAACGACTGGTTGTGAAGGCCGACTATTTTTTTGTGATGGTGTAGGTGGTCTCGGTTAAAATTTCCATCGGCACATCCATGTCCTGGGGAATCATGCCGCCGGCCAGCAGTGTCATTGTTCCCTTCAAGGTTGAAGAGATGGCGAGGTTAGAGGGCCATCCACTCTTGGCGTTCACGCTGGCTTTTGTGTTTTGTTTTCCCGAAAGATCCACCTTTGCTTCAAAGCCGCCGGGCAGCGTCACTTTTTTATTCTTGTCAATGGTGCTGAACACACCGTCGCTGTTCACTTTGGCATCGGCGCCGGCCAGGCTCACCAGGCTCCACGTGTTGTCGGCCTGAATGGGAAACTCCATGGGAAAACCATTTTTCGAAACCCATGTGTCGCCCTGCTTCACCTTCTTGTCTGAATAATAGACCATGGCCTGTTCGAAACTGTTCTTCAACGAATTTTTACCCATCATTTGCTCCATCGATTTTTTCACCTCGGCTTCTTTTTCTGCATCGAGGCCCAGGTCTTTCATGCCCGACCAAAGATTTTCGGAGTTCTCGATGTCCTCCACAAAACCGCGCTTGTTCAGAATCACATAAAAAACTTTGTTCATCATGGATTTAAACAATTTGTTCTGCACCGTTTGTTCTTCGCCCTGGCTGTCCATCACCATTTCGCCCATCACAGACTTCGTGGTGTTTTTCATTTGGGTGAATTGGGTTTCCAACTTTGCACCCGTGGCGGTGACGGCAACCACTTTATATTTCACGTTGCCGCTCATGGCATTTTCGGCAACCTGGTCCATGCCCATAATGGTTTGTTTGATGGTTTGTTTTGTCGACTGCACCATTGTGTATTCATCGCCCACGCGAAACGAATATTCCAGCTTCACATCGGCCGGAGGAAAGGTGAACGCTGAAGCAACAAGCAGAACAAAAAACAAGCTGTATCTTTTCATGGTATTCATTTTTTACAAAGTTGGTGGTGATGATTCTATTTTCTGAAACGTTCGCAAAGTATTTTTCTATTGACGGCGTGTTCCTTTCAGCCACGACGCAATGCTCCACCGTGTGGTCTCTTCCACAACAGTGCCACTTTCGGCAGCGCGGTTCACTTTCTCTACGGTATAGAAAGCCGACGGAAGCATGTCTTTTAGCGTGAACAACAACTCGTCCAGATTTTCGCGTTCCAGCACCGTGAACACCAGGTTTTCTTCACCACTGGGGCCCTCGGCACTCACACGCGTGTAGCGGAAATTCATTTTGGAAAGATACGCCAAAAGTTCGTGCACGTCTTTGCGGGTAATGATCCGCACAATCACTTTGCCATAGGCAATATGCTCTTCAATGATCATGCCCACAAAAATGCCCGATGCAAAACCGGCCGGATAGGCCACATAACAAATCCAGTTGTCGAGGTGTTCGAAAATCTGGCGTATGGCCATGAGCCAGATAAACGATTCGAAAAAACCCAGCACGGTGGCCGTCCACTTTCTTCCGCCCAACACATAGATGATGCGGATGGTGTTGATAGACACGTCGCCAATGCGCGCCAGAAAAATCAACAGCGGCAGCAACAGATAGCTGAACACCTGCTCAGGCACACCCAATGTTTCTGTGAAAAAACTTTCCATAACGCTTGATGGTTAGCCAAACAAATCCTCGAATACTTCGGTGAGTTTTCCAAACGACTTTATGACGATCTTCGTGTTCTTCAGCCCCACGGCACGCTGACTGAATTTCGAAATATAAATTTCCTGGAAACCAAGCTTCTCGGCTTCCGAAATACGCTGATCGATTTTATTCACCGCACGAAGTTCGCCGCCCAAACCCACTTCGGCCGCAAAGCAAATTTTGTCCGACAGCGAAATTTCTTCCATCGACGAAATGATCGAGATGCACACGGCGAGATCGATCGCCGGGTCTTCCACATAGATGCCGCCCGCCATGTTCAGGAAAACATCCTGTGTGCCCATGCGAAAGCCACAGCGTTTTTCGAGCACGGCAAGCAACATGTTGAGACGCTTCTGATCAAAGCCCGTGGGTGTGCGCTGCGGTGTGCCGTAGGAAGCCGGGCTCACCAACGACTGAATTTCGATGAGCAACGGCCGGTTGCCTTCTATGGTCGCGCCAATGGTGACGCCGCTGAGTGGTCCGTCTTTTTGGGAGATAAGAATCTCCGACGGGTTCGACACTTGTCGCAACCCGGTGCCTAACATTTCATAAATTCCAATCTCTGACGTAGATCCGAAACGGTTTTTCGTTGTGCGCAATATGCGATAGGCAAGGTGGCGGTCGCCTTCAAACTGCAGCACAGTGTCGACCATGTGTTCGAGCACCTTGGGACCCGCCAGCATGCCGTCTTTGGTGATGTGGCCAATGAGAAACACGGGCGTGTCGGTTTCTTTTGCAAACTTCATGAGCTCTCCCGCACACTGCCGCACCTGGCCAATACTTCCGGCAGTTGAGTCCAGCTGCGACGAATGCAGGGTTTGGATGGAGTCTATGATGAGCACATCCGGTTCCACGGCTTCCACCGCCAGAAAAATATTTTTGGTGTTGGTTTCTGTGAGGATATAAAAATTGTCGGACGAACTGCCCAGGCGCTCGGCGCGCATTTTGATTTGCTGTTCGCTTTCTTCTCCCGACACATAGAGCACACGCTGCGATTGCAACAGCAAGCCTACCTGCAGCATGAGTGTAGATTTGCCAATGCCGGGCTCGCCGCCAATGAGCACCAACGATCCGGGCACAATGCCACCGCCCAGCACGCGATTCAATTCTTCGTCGATTGAATTGATGCGTATTTCTTCGGCGGTTTCAATTTGCGTGAGCGTTTTTGGCTTCACGGTTTTGGAGCGTGGAGATTCCTGGCGCCATTCGTTTTTGTTGCCATCATCTTTTTTCACAACCTCCTCTGCAAAGGTATTCCACGCGCTGCAAGACGGGCATTTGCCCAACCATTTGGCCGATTCGTAGCCGCAGGACTGACAAAAGAATGTAGTTTTTGTTTTCGCCATCGAATCGTAAACATACTAAAGTCTGCAGGCCAGCCCACGAGCGCGCAACAGGAATATTTAAGAAACTCACGCTTTTTTTTATCTTTGCGTCCATAAACCTAGGTTGTATGAAAACGTTGTTTTCGGGGCTGTTATTGGCCCTCGTTGTGAGCCACGCCTCCGCTCAAAAAGCTCCTGTCAAATTTGGCGATGTTCCGCTCGAAGATTTGCAAATGAAACGCTACCCGCTCGACTCCTCTGCTTCGGCCGTGGTGCTGGCGGACTATGGACAGTCTACGCTTGAATTCGATCAGACCAACGGATTCTTTCTTCTCTTCGAACGCACCACACGCATCAAGATTCTCACGAAAGAAGGATTGGACGAAGCCAACTTCACAATCCCGCTCTATCACAATGGCTCGGCCGACGAAAAAGTCTCGGGTCTGAAGACGGCAACCTACAACCTCGAAAATGGAAAGGTGGTTGAGACTCGTGGCAAAAGCGACAACGTGTTCAAAGAAAAATACGATGCCAACGTCGACCTCATGAAGGTGACGTTGCCCGCCGTGAAAGAAGGCTCCGTGGTGGAGATCACCTATAAAGTAAACTCCGACTTCTTTGTCAATCTTCAAGACTGGGAATTTCAGCGCACCATCCCGGTTCGCCTCAGTGAATACCGGGCCAACATTCCCGAATATTTCAGCTACGACAAATACATGCAGGGCTATCTCACCTTGTTTGTGAACGAACAAAAAGAAGAAGCCAGCTCCATCACCTTCAACAACAAGGAACGATCGGGCGGCAACGTGAGCACTACTACCTACAGCCAGGACAAATTAGACTTCAGGCAAATCCGCCACCGCTGGGTTGTGAAAGACGCACCTGCGTTTAAGGTGGAGCCGTTTCTCACCACTTACCGCGACTATATTTCAAAAATAAATTTTGAACTGTCGTATATAAAGTATCCCAACCAACCCATCAAACCCTACCTGGGCACATGGGGAGAAATTTGTGAAAAGCTAAACACCGACGAAGACTTTGGAGGTGAAGTACGGGGCAATGGATTTCTGAAGAAATATGTAGAGGAAGCCACAGCCAAGGCCACCACACCAGAAGAAAAAGTGATCGCCCTTCACAAGTTTGTGGCCGACCGCATGACCTGGAACGGCGAGAGCAGAAAATATACGGCGTCTTCGTTGAAAAAAGTGTTTGAAGAAGGAAAAGGAAACTCAGCCGAAATAAACCTGTTGCTTGCCTCCATGCTGGAGAAAGCAGAGCTCGAAGCCTACCCGGTGTTGATAAGCACACGCGACCACGGCTTTGTGCGCGAATCGGTTGCAATACTCGACCAGTTTAACTATGCCATTTGCGCCGTGAAACTGAACGACAAAGTGATGTTGCTCGATGCCACCGACAACCTGCTGCCCTCGGGCGTGTTGCCCGAGCGTTGCCTCAACGGCCAGGGTCTGTTGGTTTCAAAAGCAGGTCCGCAGTGGGTAGCGTTGAAGGCACCCAAGTCGCGCAAAGTTGTGAGCGCCAATTTGGTGGTGAGTCAAAACGGAGGTCTCAAGGGTAGCTTCAAGGTTGATCAGTCTGGCTACTATGCGCGCAAGAGCCGCAAAGAATATTTTGCCTCGGGCGAGAAAGATTATGTTAAAAACGTTTTTGATGAGCACACGTGGCAAATAGACAAAAGCACGTTTCAAAATCACAAAGACGTGACCCAGGTCTTCAAAGAAGAATACGACGTGACGCTCGAAGAAGGTGGCGCCGATGCCATCGACGTGATTTATCTTGATGTGGTGTCACTGTCGCGCGACAAGGAGAATCCTTTCAAAGCCGAAAAGCGCGAATACCCCGTTGACTTTGGCAGTCCCTACGAAGAAATGTATCTCGCACGGATCGTGATTCCCGAGGGCTATGTGGCCGACGAAATTCCGAAGCCGAAAATCCTTTTGCTTCCCGAAAACAGCGCCAAATATTCCTACAACATCACCCAGTTCGGCAACACGCTGAACGTGGCCAGCCAGCTGCAGGTAAACAGAAGTCTTTTCACACAGGACGAGTATGTTCACCTGCGGGAGTTCTATGCGCAAATGGTGGCCAAGCAGGCAGAGCAGATTGTATTGAAGAAAAAACAATAGGCCTGGCAGGATTGCGCGGCGGCGAACAACGTTAGAGATTGATTGCTCTCTCCATAATTTTCTACTTCAAATAATAGCAGTTGCAATGAAAGGCTTGTCTGTAGCACTGTTGATAACGCTCATTGCGTGTTGCGGCTACGCCCAAAAGTCGCCGATGAAATTCGGCATATTGCCACTCGAAGACTTGAAAATGGAGGTCTACGACAAGGATTCATCCGCAGCCGCGGTAATTCTTGCCGACTATGGTGAGGCGTATCTCGAATTTCATTCGCTGCGGTTTGAGCGTCATGTACGCATCAAAATTTTAAGAAAAGAAGGTTTGGGCTGGGCGGATGTACAGATCCCACTGTTTCGTGTTTCCGGGCTGGAAGAAAGAGTGACAAAGCTTAAAGCGTCTACTTTCAATCTGGAAAACGGACGGCTTGTTGAAACCTCGCTTGATGGAGAAAGTGTTTTCAAAGAAAAGTTTAACACAAACATCAACCTCTACAAATTCACATTTCCCAATGTGAAGGAGGGTTCCATCATCGAGTATTCGTACACACTTGTTTCCGACTTTCTTGCAAATTTTCCCAATTGGCAATTCCAATATAAAATTCCGGTTCGATTTAGCGAATACTGGGCCGTGCTTCCAGACTATCTGGTATTTCAAAAGTTCATGCAAGGCTACATTCCGCCTACGCTTTTTGAGGTAAAGGAGAGACTGGGTTCGGCAAACTATCGGGTGTATACACATCATTGGATTTCTAAAGATGTTCCGGCATTCAAGACGGAGCCCTTCATGACTTCCGAACACGACTATGTATCCCAAATCAACATGGCGCTTTCGCATTTAAGCTATCCACGGTCGCCGTTGTTCGAGATCATGGGGAGTTGGAAAAAGCTCAACGACAGATTGCTGGAAAGCGAAGGCTTTGGCAGAACCATAACCGGATCGAATTTCCTCAAAGCAAAAACCAAGGAACTGACCGATGGCAAGGTCAACCAAATGCAAAAGTTGGAAGCGATTTTCAACTACGTACAGCAAACGCTGGAGTGGAATGGAAGTAAAGACAAATACCCCGACGACGATCTCAAGAAAGTAGTCGAACAGCAAAAAGGCACCGCTGCCGATATCAACATTGTGCTGGCATCGATGTTAGAAAAGGCAGGCATTGCCGTAGACATGGTTCTGCTCAGCACGCGCGACCACGGCTTTGTGCGACCGGAGTATCCCATGGAGCGGCAACTAAACTACGCCATTGCCCTGGCACGTGTTGAAGACAAGACGTTCCTGCTCGATGCAACGGAGAAATACCTTCCCATGGGCACATTACCCGAACGATGCCTCAACGGACAAGGCTTGGTCATTTCACCAACACGCCACGGCTGGATCGATCTGGAACCCAAGATCAAATCGCGCACGTCTATAAATTCCGATCTCGTGCTGACCGATACGGGCGAATTGAATGGCACGATCAACTATACATACGATGGCTATGCCGCCCAAACGGTAAGAGAAAAATATACTACCAAGGGCGAAGCCGATTACTTAAAGGATTTTCTCTCTACACGGTCCTGGGACGTTCGGTCGAGCAAAATTCAAGACATAAAAGATGTTAACAAGAGCCCGCGTCAAAGTCATGAGCTCACCATACGCGATCACACCACGATGGCCGGAGATGTCATTTACATAAACCCGCTGCTTTCCGAGCAAACAAAAGAGAACATCTTTAAAGCCGAAACAAGAGAGTATCCGGTCGACTTCGGAACACCCAGCGAAATAAAATACCTGGCGCGCTTCACCGTGCCGCCCGGATTTGTTGTGGATGAAATGCCAAAGCCGAAATTGGCGGTTCTGCCCGACAACGCAGCCAAGTTCTCTTACGCCACAACACAAGTGGGCGATGTGATTAGTGTTGTTAGTGTGCTCCAGATAAACAAAAGCATGTTTGTTCAAGACGAGTATCCGCCGCTACGCGAGTTCTATAATCTCATCGTAGCCAAACATGCCGAACAGATTGTATTAAAGAAAAAGTAATATACTATACTTATGAAAAGGGTTTTCTTTTTTTTCCTTCTCGTCCTGCAGGGGGCTGTCTTTGCCAAGGAAAGTCCGAAGTTCGCCGTAAGCGAAATTCCCGCCGACTTGATGAAGGATGTAAATGTGGTGTACCGCGAAGATCAATCGATCTTTACCATACAAACGCGAAGCAAAGCGACACACCGTGTCTACACCGTCGTCACCATCCTCAACCCCAACGGCAAGAGTCATGCTTCAGAAGATATCGGCTACGACAAACTGAGCAAGATCACCACCCTTCGGGCAACGGTCTATGACGCCATGGGCTTTGTGGTTTCCAGGCTTAAGAACAGCGACATCTATGATCAGAGTGGCTACGATGGTGTGACGCTCTTCAGCGACAACCGTTTCAAAAGCATAGACCTGTCTCAAGGCACCTATCCCTATACCGTAGAAATTGAATACGAAGTAGAATACAAGTTTCTGTTCTTTGTGCCCTCCTTCTATGTGCAAGGCGACGAAAAAGTTTCTGTACAACACGGCCTCTACACGCTGAACTACGCGCCGGGGCTGGCGCCGCGCTACAAAGCCACCAACATCGCTCAACCGCCGCATGTGGAGCATCGACCCGACGGCAGCGGTTCGATATCCTTCGAGTTCAAGAACATCAAACCGCTCGAACTGGAAGCCTACAGCAAGACGCAATATCAGTTTCAATACGTTCAAGCCGGACCGACAGATTTTGAATACGACAGCTACATCGGCACCATGGACTCGTGGGACAGCTTTGGCAAATGGATAAACAGCTTGAACAAAGGCCGTGACGTTTTGTCGGACGAAACAAAAAGAAAAATCCGAAGCCTTGCCGAGAAAGGAAAAACAGACGAAGAGAAGATCAAGATTTTGTATGAATACCTCCAGGGCAAAACGCGCTATGTGAGCATCCAGTTGGGGATCGGTGGGTTTCAACCTTTCGAAGCCTCTGTTGTTGACCAAACCGGCTATGGCGACTGCAAGGCCCTTTCGAACTACATGGTGGCCATGCTAAAAGAAGTCGGCATCAAGGCGAACTATGTGCTGATTCGCGCCGGAAAAAACGAAGGTGAAATCGATCCGCTTTTTCCAACATCTCAGTTTAATCACGCCATTGCCTGTGTGCCCATGCAACGCGACACACTATGGCTCGAGTGCACCAGCCAAACAAATCCTTTTGGTTATCAAGGCCGGTTCACCGGCGACCGAAAAGCGCTGATGATTACAGACAACGGCGCCAAAGTTGTGAACACGGTGCATTATCCCGCCGAAAAAAATATTCAATCGCGAACCGGCGAAGTTTTTCTGTTGCCTACCGGCGACGCCACGGCCAAAGTGAAAACAACCTACTCCGGTCTCCAATATGAAAATGACAACCTCAATTTCATTCTCGACGATCAGGCCGACGACCAGAAAAAGTGGCTTCAAAAAACGATCGACATCCCAAGCTTTGACGTGAAAAGTTTTTCGATAAAAAATCACAAAGACAAAATTCCGTCGGCCGTGGTTTCGGTCGATCTGGATTTGAAACGTTTTGCCACCGTGAGCGGCAAACGTGTTTTTGTAACACCCAACCTCATGAATCGCTCAACGTCCATCCCCGAAAAAGTGGAAACACGCAAAACCAATGTGGTGCTGAAAATGCCGTTCATCGATCTCGACACCATCCGCTATCATTTGCCCGAAGGCATCTATCCCGAATTCACGCCCAAGCCTGTGACGCTGAAGTCGCGTTTTGGCGAATACGAAGCTTCGTTCACCATCGAACAAAACAACGTGATCTACATACGTCGTCTGAAAATGAACAAGGGCGTGTATCCGCCCGAGTCCTATGCCGAGCTCATCGATTTCTACAAATCGCTGAACCGCGCCGATGCCACCAAAATCGTGTTCCTCAGCAAAACCTGATCAGGCGACTATCTTATTTCGCGGGCGCGTCTGTTTCGCGGGCCATGGTGTTGAACACGAGCTTGTCTGAAAGACTTGGCCACCACTTCACCAGAAACACGGCAAGCTTGCCTTGGGTGGTGAGAATGAGGTTGCGCTTGCGCTTCACCGTGGCCTTATAGATGTGGTCGGCACATTCTTCGGCTGTCATCATTTTTGTTTCTTCACGGGGCGACGAGCCCTGGGGTGTTCCATCTTTCAACAGGGCGCGTTCGCGAATGCCCGATGCCGTGAAGCCCGGGCACGCCGTGAGCACGTGAAGGCCTTTCTTCAAATATTCTGTTCGCAGCACGTCCAGAAATCCGTTCAGTGCAAACTTCGAAGCCGAATAGCCGGCGCGTGCCGGCAGTCCGCAGTAGCCCGCAATAGACGACATGCCCACAATGGAACCCTTATTTTTCACAATCTCGGGCAAGCAATATTTGGTGGCATAGAGCACACCAAAGAAATTAATGTCCATCACCTTTCGGATCACCTCCATGTCCACTTCTGCAAACAACGCGCGCATCGAAATGCCGGCGTTGTTGATGAGCACGTCGATGGTGCCATAGTGGCGGATGGTTTCCTGGGCCATGCGGCGATTGTCTTCTTCAAGACTCACGTCGGCCTTCATGCCCTCAGCGGCAATGCCTTTGGCGCGCAGGTCAGACAAGGCGGTGGCCAGCGCTGCTTCGTTTCTTCCGGTGATAAAAATTCTGGAACCTTGGGCGCCGAATTTGTGGGCCAAGGCCAGGCCAATGCCGGAGGTGCCCCCGGTGATGACGACAACTTTGTGCTTCATGCGCCAAAAGTAACAATAGTTGATTAACTTGCCCGGCACTAAAATGCTATGTTTTTCATACGCCTGCTATCCCGGTTGCCGTTCCCGGTGCTTTATGCATTCTCCGACTTTCTGTTTTTTGTCAGCTACAGGCTGGTCCGCTATCGCAGGGCCATGGTGTGGAAAAACCTGAAAAACGCCTTCCCAGAAAAAACCGACGTCGAACTCCGCAGCATCGAAAAAGAGTTTTTCAAAAACCTCTGCGACTATGGCGTGGAGATGTTGAAGCTTTGCACCGTGAGCCAGGAAGAACTGGGACAGCGCATGGTGTTCAAAAATCCGGAAGTTTCAAATCGTTATATCCACCAGGGGCAATCGCTGCTCAACCTGGCATCGCATAACTTCAATTGGGAATGGTTGTTGGTGGCAGGGTCGTTCACGCTTCCTGGCGAGATGGACTTTGTGTATCAATCGGTGAACAGCAAATTTTTTGATGAATTCTCGCTTCAGTGCCGATCGCGCTTCGGCGCACACGGCATCAAACGCGACGAGGTGGCACGCGAAATCATTAAGCGGCGACACATCGTTCGCAACATCGCACTGGTGGGCGATCAATATCCCGGCTACCGGCACGACAAAAAATATTCCACGCGCTTCCTCAACCAGGACACGGTGTTCTTCTACGGTTCCAACATGCTGGCACAGCTCACCCAATATCCGGTGATGTTCTATGCCTTGCGGAAAGTGAAACGCGGCTACTACGAAACAACAATCATCGAACTCTCCACACCACCCTACGGCAAAGACAGCACCACGGTGATTGCGCGCTATGTGGAGGAACTCGAAAAACTGATCCGCCAAAATCCTTCACAATGGCTGTGGTCGCACAACCGCTGGAAAACACGACACCTCGAAGATCCCAATCCGCCTAAAACTTTTTAGACGAACTCTGGGCGGCAATCACCACAAGGCAAACGATCAACAGCACACTGTATTCCACGCCGTTCAATCCTCCACCCACCACAAACCAGCCGTGCTGTGCGTGCACCAGCACAATGCCCATAAAAATTTCGGCAATGAACACGGCCGTGATCGCCCTCACATAATAGCCAACGGCCAACAACAAGCCTCCCACGATTTCAAAAATCGTGAGTGCCCAGGCAAGGGCAAGGCCGATCATGAATCCCTGCGAATTCAGAAAATCTCCAAAGGGCACAACGCCTCCATGATAGATCCGACTAACGCCGTGAATAATAAGAAAAAGTGAAACACAGAGCCGTAGCACCATCGTGGCCTGCGAGGTGGAGAGAAAGGGAAATCTTTTCATGCGTTCGCGGTTTCTCTAAAATACTGAATTTACAAAACTTCAACACCTGTTGCCGCTGTTGTCCAAACAGAAAATACCCCGGCTGGGGATATCAAAATTGCCGCCGCTGCTTTAAGTTGCTATTAAAATCTCCCCTATGAATCGCTTCAGATTTTCGATGACCGTGCTGCAACTCGCGTGTTGCGTTGTGATTGCAAAGGCGCAACCGTCGGCTGTACCTGCCACATCAACGCTTTTCCTGGAAGGTGTGGTGAGCACCAACCTCAACGAACGCGACATGGCCATCTCGCCCGATGGACTGGAAATGTTCTATACGCTTGAAGCAAATCAAAATGCATTCTCGGCCATTGTGCGGCGCCACAAAACGGCGAACAACACCTGGTCGGCACCTGAGGTTGCTTCCTTCTCCGGACAATTCAGCGACCTGGAGCCTGCGTTTACGGCCGATGGAAAAAAGCTCTTCTTCAGCTCCAATCGCCCGCTCACAGGCATCAAGACAAAAGACTTCGACATCTGGGTAGTTGAAAAACAAAGAGACGGCTCGTGGTCTGTGCCAAAAAATCTTGGCGCACCTGTGAACACATCTGCCAACGAATTCTATCCGTCGCCCGCCACGTCGGGAAATTTGTATTTCACGGCAGAATACGAAAGGGGTGTGGGCAAAGAAGACATTTATGTGTCGGCAGGGCAAGGCGGCACGTATGGCCCAAGCGTTGCTTTGGATACGGCCGTGAATTCAAAACTCTGGGAGTTCAATGCGTTTGTTTCGCCCGACGAGAAGTTTATCGTGTTCACGTCCTATGGTCGCAAAGACGATCAGGGTGGAGGCGATCTCTACATAAGCCTTCGCGACACTTCGGGCAAATGGCTACCCGCGAAAAATCTTGCTGCCTTCAATTCTCCACGCCTTGACTATTGCCCGTTTGTGTCGTTCGACCAAAAAGCTTTCTTCTTCACCAGCGGCCGTCATACTATTTTAGCTGCACACGAAAAAGCAATCGGCTACGCAGCGTTGCTAAAAGCCTACACCGGTGTGAGCAATGGTTCGGAAAATATTTATTGGGTGAGCTTCGAATCGATGATGAAGGCTGCAAAATAATTTCTACAGCAACATCTGTTCGATGTCTTCCTTAGTGAGCTGTTTCATGAAGCTCTCTTCGGTGGTGATGAGTTCGGTGGTGAGGCGAAGCTTTCGTTGCTGCAGCGTCAGAATTTTTTCTTCCACCGTGTTGCGCGTAATAAATTTGTAGGTGAACACTTTGCGTTTCTGCCCGATGCGGTGTGCGCGATCCACCGCTTGTGCTTCCACGGCGGGGTTCCACCAGGGATCGAGAATAAACACGTAGTCGGCTTCGGTCAAGTTCAATCCCAGACCACCTGCTTTGATGGAGATCAAAAACACTTTCAGGTTCACGTCGCGATTGAAGCGTTCCACTTGCTCCTTGCGGTCGGTGCTGGAACCGTCGAGGTAGGTATAGTCGATCTTGTTTGTCTTCAGGTATTGACGAACCAGCTCCAGATGTTTCACATATTGGCTAAACACCAGCACCTTGTGACCTTCGGCGATGGCATTCTCCAGCATGTGCGTAATGTCTTCCATCTTTCCGGAGTCGCCCGTGTAGCCTTGTTCCACCATGCGCGGATGGTTGGCGATCTGACGCAGCTTGGTGAGACCTTCCAGAATCATGAAGCGGCTGTTGCCCAGACCTTCCTGCTCGATGAGCTTGAATATTTTTTCGCGATAGTGCGTCTTCACTTCTTCGTAGCGCTTCTCCTGCTCGGTGGTCATGGAGCAATACTGAATGTTCTCCACCTTTTCGGGAAGCTCGGTGGCCACCTGCGATTTGTGACGACGCAAAATGAACGGCTTAATCACCGAATGCAATTTGCGCGAACGGGCTTCGTCGTTTTTCTTCTCAATGGGGTTTTGAAACTCGTTTCTGAAATACGTCTGTGTTCCCAAAATGCCCGGGTTGATAAACGACATCTGCGACCAAAGGTCGAGCGTAGTGTTTTCGATGGGCGTGCCCGTGAGCACCAGCTTGTGTCGCGACTTCAGTTCGCGCACGGCCTTGGCGATGTTTGATGTCGGATTTTTTATGACCTGCGATTCGTCGAGGATCACATAGTTAAAATAGAATTCACGGAGCAATTCCACATCCAGGCGTGTGATGCCATAGGAGGTGAGCACGAGGTCGTATTTTTCGAAGCGCTTCACGTCTTTGTTGCGCATCGTGCCGGTGTAGTTGAGAATACGAAGGCCGGGTGTGAATTTGGCCGCTTCCATTTCCCAGTTATAGATGAGCGACGTGGGCATGATGAGCAGCGATGTGCCCGATCCCAATTCTTTCTCGGCTTGCAGCATGGTGAGCGTCTGCACGGTCTTTCCCAGACCCATGTCGTCGGCCAAACATCCGCCGAGGCGATATTCATTTAAGAAGCGCAACCAGTTGTAGCCCGCTTTCTGATAGGGGCGAAGTTCGCCTTCAAATCCTTCGGGCACCGGATAGTTTTTGATGCCGCTAAACGAATTGAGCGAGCGCAGCTTTTCGCTGAGGTGCACCTTGGCGAGGTTGCCTTCTTCAAGCTCCTTCACCAGGTTGAGGTGATGTTTGCGCAGCACCGGCTTCTCGTTGTCGCCGTCAGTTTCGCTTAAGGCAAAAAGGTCGGCATACTTGGTGAGCCACGCTTCGGGTATGATGGCGATTTCGCCGTTGGGCAATTTGAATTCCACCTTCTTGCGAAGAATGAGCTTGCGTAAATCCTTGAAGGGAATTTCAAATTCTCCGAAACGAATCTTGGCGTGAATGTCGAACCAGTCGATGTTCTCTTTCACCTCCACTTCAATCACGGCCTTGCCTACAAAATATTTTTTGTCGCGGCTCTCCGGCTGGCTCACTTCAAAGCCGAGGTTGAGGAGATTCACACGATTTTCGTTGAGCCACGAAAACGCTTCCGACTTGGGAATGGCCACGCGAAATCCTTTCATGGGCAACCCAAGCTTCTGCAGCGTGTGCAGAAAATTTTTCTCGTCGTCGGTGCGGCGCGACACACGGTGAAACACGTAGCCTTCGCCTTGTTTCTCTAACGACACACTCACGGGTCCCAAATGATCGCCGCGAAAACGATGCTTGCCATATTTAAACGACAGGTCAAAAACAATCTTGCCGGTTTCGTCGGTGGTGTCTTCGGCTTGCGCCCGGTCTTCAAACAGCGATGGCGCCGACGAAGTCTGTGCCGAATGCAATTCCGACAAGGTGAGCACCGGGTGCGGATCGTAAGTGCTTTTGTTTATCTCAAAGCCGCTGGCCTCCACATCGTCGAACGATGCGATGAGTGGCGCCACAAAACGATTGTAGTAGGTCTCCTCCACATTCTTGGGAATGACCACATATTTTTTGGAGAAGAATGGAATGAGCTTCTTGCCGTCCACATGTTTTTCAAAGCCATAGAGCTTTCCGTTCAGCACCATCCACGCCGGGCTTTTGCAAATGAGGTAGGCCGTGGTGTTGGGGAGCTCCAGTTTTTTGCCCTGAAAGAAAATGGTAGGGTAGTAGTTGGTGTGATCTTCCGTGCGCATGAAATGGAACTGGATGGTGGCACGTTTGTCGAGCACCTCAATGCGTCGCCAGGTGGGTTCGCCGTCGTTGCCCATTTCGAAGAGCACTTTACCTTTCATCTTTTCCAGAATCTTGGCGCGGCGTTTTTCCATGTAGTCTTCAATCTGCTCCTGCAGCAGTTCGTTTCCCTTGGCCTTGTCGTAGGTTTTGGCAAAGAACTCTTCGGGCTTCATAAACTTTGCCGAGAATTTTTTCACAATCGCTTCCTGCGTCATGTTGTCCATGAGTTCGATCAATTCGAAATCGCGATCGTCGAGGCCCTTCGAAAACTCGCGGGCGTTCTTGGACGAAATGTTCTGATGCTGATAGGTGAGCTTGCCTTTTTCGTCGAGATGGACAATATAGGATTCAAACACGAATCCCAGGTACTCGTGTTGATACAACGAATATATAATTTGAAACGGCTGTGAAGCAGACACTTTCATCGAGAAAACTGCATTTTGATGAAAACGGAATCTGAAAATTAGAGATTATCCCCCAAAGAAAATTGCCTTTTTCAGGGATTTTAGTACATCAATATTACAGGTTCTGAACTGACGCAAAACGGGAAGCAAGCGCCGCAGGGCGAGATGAGATGAGTAGCGTGACAACGGCCATCACCGAAAACACATAAAAAAAATCAGAAAACAACATTTTCACCGGGTAGCCGTCTACCACGGCCGTGTTCATTCCCATAGACACAAGGCTAAACTGTTGTTGTAACAATAGTATCAATCCTCCAAACAAAAGGCCCGAGCCCGTGCCAATGGCCGCAATGAGTATGCCCTCCGTTATGAATATCTTCTTTAGCAAACGACCGTCGGCACCCATGGCCGCAAGAATGGTGATGTCGCGTTTTTTGTCGAGCGCCAGCATCATGAGGCTGAAGTAGATGTTGATGGAACCGATCACCAGCAACAGAATGGCCGCCACAGACGCAAACAGTTTTTCGAGTTTGAGCACGCGATATAAATCCTGGTGCTGCTCTTCGCCATTCAACACCAAAAAGTCTTTTCCCAACACATCCTGCAACGCATCCTCTACTGTTTCCGGGTTAGCTCCGTTTGTCATTTTGATTTCGAGCGATGTGCGCCGGTTTTTATAGCTCAGCAACTCCTTGGCAAACTCCAGCGGAACAATGACGTAGTTCTCGTCAAAACTTTGGATGATCGAAAACACGCCGCCCGGCAATATGCTTTTTTGCGTATACATTTTCGAAGGGTCCATGGTGGCTCCGCCGCGCAGGCTCTTCACACCATAGAGTTGCAACGCAAAGAAGTCCTGTTCAAGCGCAATAGAAAGTGTGCTGCGAACGCCATAGCCTACCAGCGCGCGTGGTGCTCCGTTTTTCTTCAGCAACAGTTCCCCTTCCACAATGCTTTCTTTGGGAATGCGATCCTGGTCCACAAAGTTGTCGCTCACGCCTTTCACTTTCACCACCTGTGTGGCGTCGTTGTAGCGCGCGTAGGCATAGTCTTCAATGACCTCGGTCACGATTTTCACACCCGGCACGTCCTTGATTTTTTTGATCAGCTTCTGATCCACTTCAAAGGTCTTGCCTGCAGAGGCTTCTATTTTGATTTCGGGATCGAACGAGTTGTTGATGACGTGCAGCAAATCGCCAAGCCCGTTGAAGATGGAAAGCACGATGATGATGGCTGCCGAAATGATGGCCACCGAGATGACCGAGATGATGGAGATCACATTAATAAAATTCTTCTTCCGCTTCGAGAGCAGGTAGCGCCGGGCGATGAAGAAGGGAAAGTTCAACGTGGTCTTGGATTTGGTGGTGTGATGGCTAGCTTTTTTCTTCCGGAGGAATGTGCAGGTTCTTGAGAAGATCGTCCATGCGGTTGGCATTTTCCTCCACGTCGTCTTTGTAGAAGATCAATTCGGGAATGATGCGCACTTGTTTGCCGATTTTGTCGCCAAGGGCTTTCCGGATTTCACTTTTATGTTTGTTGATTTTTTCTAACACCTTCTCTTTGTCTTTGGTCAGCAACATGCTGATGTAGACTTTGGCCACGCTCAGGTCGGGGTTTATGCGCACGTCGGCAATGCTCACGAAGGCATTGTCGAGAATGCCGCGTTTGTCGCGCTGAAAAATGTCGCTCAATTCCTTTTGAATCAACTTCGCGTATTTCTGTTGTCGGGTTGTGCCACTCATAGGGCAAATATCTCGCATCGCCCAACAATTAGCAATCAACCATTGGCAATTATAAAAACTGGGTCTATTTTACGCGCTTTAACGCGTATCCCTTGCTGCAATATTTCAGAATCAACGATCCATACCGCCTGCTGGGCGTGCTGGTGATCATGCTGGTGGTCTACCTTCCGCTGTTCATCGACGGTCCGGACATGACGTTTCCCGAGCTGAAGAGCATTGTGGTGGGGGAGAAAGTGCACGACGGCCACGCCATGTATACCGAAGTGGTAGACACCACGGCACCGCTTGCCGCCTGGACCAACGGTTTCCTCGACATCATTTTCGGGCGTTCCATTCTGGCGCGCCACATCCTGGCGTTCTTTGTCATCTTCTCGCAGGCCGCCTACATGGGCATTGTGTTCGCGTCCAAGAAAGCCTTCTCCGAAAACACCTACATTCCTTCGCTGCTGTTTGCCATCCTGTTCATGTTCTCGTTCGACACACTGTCGCTCACGCCCGAGTTGCTTGGCTTTGGATTCATTTTGCCGGCGCTCAGCAATTTGTTCAAGGAGGTGGAGTTCAGAGATCAGCGCAACGAATCGGTTTTTAATCTCGGGCTATACATCGGCCTGGCATCTTTGTTTTCATTTTCGCTGGCGGTGTATATCATCGGAGCGCTCATGGTGCTCATTGTGTTCACGCGTCACCCGCCGCGCAAGTATGTGTTGCTGGTGGTGGGCTTCCTCACGCCGCACTTGTTCCTGATGAGCATCTATTATCTCAAAGACGGTCTGTCCGCATTGTGGCAATTTTATTATGTGCCCAACCTGAGCTTTCATGCCATCAACTACATCAGCGCCGGCAGTCTCTGGGTGTTGGGTGCATTGCCTTTGGCGTTTCTCGTCATTTCGCTGATCATGCTCAACCGCGATGCGCGGTTCACCAAATACCAGTCGCAGCTTGTTCAAACCATGTTTCTGTGGATGATCTTCTCGGTGCTGCAGATTCTCTATTCAAAAGACTGGCGGCCACAAAGCTTCATCACACTCATTCCCAGCCTCAGCTTTTTTATCGCGCAGTTTCTGTTGCTCATTCGCCGCAGGAGATTTGCCGAGATCAGCGTGTGGGTGTTGTTGATCGGCACGGTGGTGGTTAGCTACATGGCGCGCTACAACCGGTTGTCGAGCGTGAACTATCAGGCGCTGGTGGTACCCGACAAGCCCGGTCTGCCAAAGGCCAGCAACGTGTTGGTTTTGGATGGAGACTGGAGCATCTACAAGCAACAACCGCTGGGGTCGGCTTTCTTCAACTGGGAGCTGTCGAAAGAAATTTTTGCGCACGCAGAATATTATGACAACGTGATTCTGGTATACGAAGGCATCAAGAGCGATCCCCCGTCAATCATCCGCGACAAAGACAACCTGTTCGGGCCTTTCCTGGAGCGGATTCCCGAGTTCAAAAGTTTGTATAAACGAAAAGGGATTTATTACACCCGCACAGGCCGCTAGCAGCTGATCTTGCCCACCCGGCGTGCATGGCGCCCGCCTTCGAACGCGGTGGTCAAAAACGTGCCCACAATTTTCTCGGCCACATCAAATGCCACGAAGCGCGCCGGCACGCACACCACATTGGCGTCATTGTGCTGGCGGGCCAGCGAGGCCAGTTCTTCTGTCCAGCAAATGGCTGCGCGAATGCCCTGGTGTTTGTTGGCCGTGATGGCCACACCGTTGGCGCTGCCACACACCAGAATGCCCAGCTCAAAATCTTTGCTTTCCACCGCGAGTGAAACGGGGTGTGCAAAGTCGGCATAGTCTGCCGCCTCCAGGCTGTAGGTGCCAAAGTCCTTGTAGGTATGGCCGTTTTCTTCCAGCCATTTTCTCAGGCCTTCTTTATATTCAAATCCGGCGTGGTCGCTGCCAATGGCTATGTTCATGAGTTTGAAGAAGATTGTTCGCGGAGCAATTCTTCGGCTTCATCGCGCGCACGTTGGCGCGCCACCATGGCCGAAATAACAATACTGATCTCGAAGAGAATGTAGAGCGGAATGGTGATCATGATCTGGCTCAACGGATCGGGCGGCGTCACAATGGCTGCCACAATGAGGATTACCACCACTGAGTGTTTTCTGTACTTGCGCAAGAACTGGGGTGTCACGATGCCGATCTTGGTGAGGAAATAGATCACCACCGGCAGCTGGAACA
The DNA here is from genome assembly GCF_016735595.1 of Chryseolinea lacunae. GTDB lineage: Bacteria > Bacteroidota > Bacteroidia > Cytophagales > Cyclobacteriaceae > Chryseolinea > Chryseolinea lacunae. Next base: position 481,193 of record NZ_JAERRB010000003.1, on the reverse strand, counting down.
ACAAGCCCGAGCCCAACACTAACAGCACAACGGTAGAGACATACGAGGTGATGTCGAACTCGTTCACGATCATGTCGCTGATGCTATAGTTGGCCAGGAAGTAGACCATCCAGGGGGCAATGATGTAGTAGCCAAAGAGCACGCCCGAGAAAAACAAAAGTGAAATGGCAGCCACCGCACCTCGCGAATAGCGACGTTCCTTCTTTTGGAGGCCGGGCTTCACAAAACGCCAGATTTCCCACACCACATAGGGAAAAGCAATGACCAGTCCGATGATGAACGACGCCATGATGTGCATGGTGAATTGGCCTGTCATGAAACGGCTTTGCACCTTGAACGGAATTTCTTTCACGCACAGGCCTTCATAGCCAATGGTATCGCCCAATGTGCAAAGCCACTTGAAGGTTGTGAAGTCAACCCTTGCCGGCGCAAACACGATGTTTTGAAAAATCCACGGCGCAAACACAAAGGCCACGATGGTGAAGACCACCACGGCTATCAACGAACGGATCACGTGCCACCGCAGCTCCTCCAGATGATCCAAAAAACTCATCTCTTTCTCTTCGTCATTCAGCTCTTGATCCAGCGGCATGGTTACGTGTAGTTAGGTACGGTGACTGTGTGGTGTTGTGTTTTCTGCGGGGGTTAAAGGTTTCTTGAATTAGTAGAGGGGGAACTTCTCCATGAAACGGTTCACTTTGCGTTTCACCGCCTTGAGGTGTTTGGTGTCTTCGGGTTTCTGAAGGGCCTCGTCGATGAGGTCAACCACTTTCTGCACGTCTTTTTCTTTCAAGCCGCGAGTGGTGATGGCCGGTGTGCCGATGCGCATACCCGATGTGATCATAGGCGACTGCGTGTCGAACGGAACCATGTTTTTGTTGATGGTGATGTCGGCCTGGATCAGACCTTCTTCGGCTTGCTTGCCGGTGAGTTTCTTCGAACGAAGGTCGATCAACATCAGGTGGTTGTCGGTGCCGCCCGAAATAATTTTATAACCTTTGGCCAGGAACGCATCGGCCATTGTTTTTGCATTTTTCGAAACCTGCAGGATGTATTCCATGTAGTCGTCTGACAGGGCTTCCTGGAACGCTACGGCTTTGGCCGCAATAACGTGCTCCAGTGGACCGCCTTGTGTGCCGGGGAAAACGCCCGAATCAAGGAGTGACGTGATTTTGCGCAGTTCGCCTTTGGGTGTTTTCAATCCCCAGGGGTTATCAAAGTTTTTGCCTACCAGAATCATACCGCCGCGGGGTCCGCGAAGGGTTTTGTGTGTGGTGGTGGTCACAATGTGACAATGCTCCATCGGGTCGGCCAGCAAACCGCGGGCAATCAGGCCGGCGGGGTGCGAAATGTCGGCCAGCAACAAGGCGCCAACGCTGTCGGCAGCTTCTCTCAGTTTTTTATAGTCCCAGTCGCGGCTGTAGGCAGACGCACCGCAGATGATCATTTTGGGTTTTTCGCGCTGTGCGGTTTCAATCACTTTGTCGAAGTCGATGAGGCCGGTGGCTTGCTCCACGCCGTAGAAAGAAGGCTGATAGAGTTTTCCGGAGAAATTCACAGGCGAGCCATGTGTGAGGTGACCGCCATGCGAAAGATCGAAACCGAGAATCTTGTCGCTGGGTTTCAAACAGGCCAGCATCACGGCGGCGTTGGCTTGTGCGCCCGAGTGAGGCTGCACGTTTGCCCATTCGGCACCAAAAAGTTCTTTGGCGCGGTCAATGGCCAATTGTTCCACTTCATCCACCACTTCGCATCCACCATAATAACGCTTGCCGGGCAGCCCTTCTGCATATTTGTTGGTCAGCACCGAGCCCTGCGCTTTCATCACCTGTAGGGAGGTGAAATTTTCGGAGGCAATCAGTTCGATGCCGCCTTCCTGGCGCTGTTTTTCCTTTTCAATGAGGTCGAAGATGGCTTTATCGCGTTTCATGTTTTGGATGGTGTTTTAAAAGAAGCGTCAAAAATAACGTTGTGGGGTGAGAACGCAAATTTGTTTCCTTGTTATTCACAGGCTTTCCCATAGAAAATAAAAAGGTAAAGAAACCAGGCAAAAAGCGACGTTCACCCCAGCAGGGAACCGCTCTTATAACCGAACAATTGGAAGGCTACCACGAGCCACTGCTGCCGCCACCGCTAAAGCTTCCACCGCCACCCGAGAAACTGCTGCCACTGCTCGACGATGAAGACCAGCTGCTACCCGAAGATGATGACCATCCTGAACCAGAACCCCACGAGCTTCCCCCACCCTTACCCGTCTTATTTCTTCTGGCGCGTTTTCCCCAAGCCGATTTTCCTATGGTGTAGCGTGCCACCGGATAGCCAATAAGATACACGCCGAGAATGATTAGCCCGGCCGTTAGACCATAGATGGCCATGGGAAATATGGCATAGAACGGAATAAGAAACAGGTATAATATCCACCCGATTTTGTCGGGAATCATGATGCCCAACACGGTGAACACGCCGAGCACGGAAAACACAAAAAGACCCAGCACGAGTTTAGTCACCCAGTCGGGCGTTTCGTCACCGCTGCTTACATCGTCGGCCGAGTATTCTCCGCCAATGGCGGCGATCATGGCGTTGACTGCCGCTTGCACGCCGCCATCAAAATCGTCCTGGCGGAAGTTGGGTGCGAGCTCGCTGCGTATGATGCGGCTGCACACGGCGTCGGTGAGCGTGCCTTGCAGGCCATCGCCGACTTCGATGCGCATCTTGTGATCGTTCACGGCCACCAGCAACAACGCACCGTTGTCTTTGCCTTTCTGACCCAGCTTCCATTTGTCCACAAGCCGGATGGAGTAGTCTTCGATAGACTCGCCGTCGAGGGAAGGCAGCAGCAGAATGGCAATCTGATTGGATGTGGAATCTTCATAGCGCTTCAGCTGTAATTCGAGATCGTCCACTTTTTGCTGCGACAACACGTGCGCTTCGTCGTGCACCCGCACGCCCCAAAGTTCGGGAAGAGCCTTCTGTGAAAATGCCGGCGCATGAAACAACAAAAACAGCAAGGGCAAGATTGCCTTCGCGATGCGTGTTGCCTGTGCCCGATGTATGATGACGCTATTCATGATCTGACGTTCTCGACTAAAAAATTGTATAAAGACTTTACCACGAATCGCTGGAACCACCACCGCCAAATCCTCCGCCGCCACCAAAGTCGGCACCACCGCCTCCGCCGCCACCTCCCCAGTTTCCACCACCGCCAATCCATCCACCGCCCGACGACCAGTATCCTCCTCCGCCACCGCCGCGACGACGCGAGGCCAGGAAGATGATCACAATAAGGATGATGATGGTGAGCAACGGCGACGACTTGCGCGACACTTTTCGGCGCGGGGCCGGTGCGTCGTTTTTATATTCTCCTTTAATGGTTTGGATGATGGCCATCACGCCGGCCGCCACACCTTCGTCATATTTTTGCTGACGGAAAAACGGGGCCACCTCGTTCCGGTTGATGCGGCTCGACATGGCGTCGGTGAGCACACCTTCCAGGCCCGAGCCCGTTTCGATGCGCAGCTGGCGATCGTTCACGGCGATGAACCACAGCACGCCGTTGTCTTTCGATTTCTGGCCTATGCCCCACTTCTCGGCTACACGCAGCGTGTAGTCTTCAATGGCTTCGCCGTCGAGCGATGGCACAATGAGCACGGCAATCTGGTTGCTGGTAGAGTCGCGCTCGGCTTTGAGCATGGCTTCAATTTGCGCTTTGCCGCCGGCCGAAAGAATGCCGGCTTCGTCGTGCACCCATTGGCCTCCGTGTTCGGGAATGGCGCGTTGGCCCAACAGAACCATGGGGAGCAGCAGCAAAAGAATGGCCTGTATAAATTTCATGTACGGGATCTGGACTAGGTGTTTCATCAACTAATGACTTCGATGGGGAATGGCTTCAATCTATACGGAGGTCGTCGCTCAATTCATTCACATCGTCGTCTGCTTTGTGAAATCCTTTCTCCAACAAAATTTCACCACAACGTTTTATGCCTGCCTCGAGGCCTTCCACAATTTTGCCTTCGCGAATGTGGCTCACCAGGTCGGCCACAATTTTGTCCCACTGTTTTTGTTCCACCACTTTGCTGATGCCGCGGTCGGCCATCACAATCACTTCGTGTTCAAAAAAGGAGATGAAGATCATGATGCCCGTGCGATGGCGTGTGTTAAAAACTTCCTCTTGCAAAAATGCGCTCTCGGCCCGTTGGCGGGTTTCGCGATCAAACTGGCCCTGGTCGATGAGCCAGCGCTTCAGGCCTTCCACAAAGTTCGGCAGAAAGCCGCCCAGCAAACCGCCCAGAATAACCACAAAGAAAATAAACACGGGGTCGTAGAAGAGGGTGTAGCTGTAGTCGGCAATGATGTAGCGGTCAATCACAATCATGAGCACAAACGCCAGCGATGCGCCAAGGATGCCCGCCTTGTAGTTGGCTGTGCGGTAGTGCCCGCTGCGCTCCACAATAACCGGCACGATTTCGCCCGAGATGGAATGCTCGGCCTCTTTCACCGCGGTTTTAATGCGTTGCAGATCGCTGTCGGAAAATCTTTTTTTAATGTTCATACGGCCGTTAGGGTTGCTGCGGAGTTTGGTGTCCGGCAGTTTTTTGCGTGGTGAAGTTAAGAGACTTTTGTGACAACAGGGTTTAAGGCCCTGCAAGGTCTCACATTTTCAGTTGTTTTAAGTAGAGCTGAATGGTGTTCTCCAGTCCGAAATAAAGCGCGTCACAAATCAACGCGTGGCCGATCGACACTTCGTCGAGGTGTGGAAGGTTTTGCGCCAGAAAGCGAAGGTTGTCAAGGTCAAGATCGTGGCCCGCATTGAGACCCAGCCCCGCCTCGTGCGCCACACGGCCACTCTCAACGTAGGGCTTAATGGCCACATCGCGATTCACTTTATATTCGTGCGCATAGGGTTCGGTATATAACTCCACGCGGTCGGCGCCAACACGTGCAGCACCTTCCACCATTTTGGGCGAAGGGTCCACAAACACCGACACGCGCACGCCCTGCGATTTCAGTTCGGCAATAATTTCCGTGAGCAGCGAAGCGTTTCGAAGCGTATCCCATCCGGCGTTAGACGTGATGGCATCGGGCGCGTCGGGCACCAGGGTGGCCTGGGCGGGTTTTGTTTCGCGCACAAGTTTCATGTAGCGTTCGTCGGGATAGCCTTCAATGTTAAATTCCGTTGTCACGTGATCTTTCAACGTCGTCACGTCGGCGTAGCGAATGTGCCGCTCGTCGGGCCTGGGATGGACGGTGATGCCTTGCGCGCCAAACCGCTCACAGTCAAGCGCCGTCTTCAGCACGTCCGGATTATTTCCTCCCCTGGCGTTTCGGAGTGTGGCAATTTTATTAATATTGACGCTTAGTCTGGTCATATGTTTTAAGGTGAGCACAAATATATTTCCGGTAGAACGAACGCTTGTCGTTTCGGTTTAATAATCGCTCCCAAATTAACATTAACAAAAAAATAATGTATGAGTCTGAAGCAACAAATTGACAACGATATTAAAAAGGCGATGTTGGCCAAGAACAAAGAGGAGCTCGAAGCCCTGCGCAGCATCAAATCCATGATCCTTTTGGCCGAAACAGACAAAAGCGCTTCCGGTGAAATTTCGGCCGACGCCGAAAATAAAATTCTGATGAAGGCGTCTAAGCAACGGAAAGAATCGGCCGATATTTTTCAGCAACAAAATCGTCAGGACCTGGCCGAGAAAGAACTCTTTCAACTGGAGGTGATCAACCGCTATTTACCCAAACAACTTTCGGAAGACGAAATCGCCGTGAAAGTGAAAGAGATCATTGCCCAGGTAGGAGCCAAAGGTCCGCAAGACATGGGCAAGGTGATGGGCACCGCCACCAAAGCCCTGGCGGGCCAGGCCGACGGCAAAGTGATTTCCGAATTGGTTAAAAAGCTGCTGACCGCGTGAGCATAATCGACATTGTTCTTATTGTATTCATTTTAATTGGCGCCGTGGGCGGCTACAAGGAAGGCTTTCTCATCGAAATGTTTTCGCTCGTGGGTATTGTGCTGGGCGTGTTGGGCGGTTTCAAACTTATGGGCTGGGCCATGGTGATGCTGGCCAACCGATTTAATATCGACGAAAAGGTGCTTCCCTACATCGCGTTCGGCGTGGTGTTTGTAGCCATTGTGGTGGCCGTAAGCCTCCTGGCACGAATGCTGAAAGCCTCGGTAAACAAAACACTACTCGGATCGGCCGACCAGGTAGCGGGTGCCGTGCTGGGAATGCTGAAAACAACTTTTATGCTGAGCATTCTGTTGTGGATTGTCGATTCATTGGATATTAAGTTTCCATCGCGCTACACCGAACATTCGTGGGTCTATCCCATGGTGGCCCGCGTGGCGCCAAAAGTCACCCAATGGATCGGTGCCATTTTACCGGTTTTCAAGGATGTGTTTTAGCACACCCTGTGAAGCCATAAAATCTTTTCTTTCTCAGTAATTTTTTTCCTTACTTATCCCCGATAAAGACGCCCCATGGCCATTAAAATAAAAGAAGAAAACGGTTTTCGGTATGTAGAGGAAGGTCAAGGCCCTGTGCTGTTGCTGCTCCACGGTTTGTTCGGAGCACTGAGCAACTGGGAGGGCGTGGTGAATCGTTTTTCGAAAAACTTCACGGTCGTCATTCCCATGTTGCCCATCTACGAGATGCCCATCCGCGAAGCGGGCCTCGATGGCCTGCGAAAGTTTGTTGAAGATTTTGTAGAGCTCAAAAAACTGAACAACATGATCATCATGGGCAACAGCCTGGGTGGTCACATTGCGCTGATCTACACCTTGAAAAATTCCGACAAGGTGAAAAAACTCATCCTCACGGGAAGCTCCGGGCTGTTCGAAGATTCCATGGGTGGTTCTTACCCCAAGCGCGGCAACTATCAGTACATAAAAGAGCGGGTTTCCTATACGTTCTACGACCCCGAAGTGGCCACCAAAGAACTGATTGACGAGGTTTTCGAGATCACCAACAGCATTCCGAAATGCCTGCGCATCGTGGCCATCGCCAAATCCGCGCAGCGCAACAATATGGCCGACGAAATTCCCAACATTAAAATACCTACTTTGCTGGTGTGGGGCCTGAACGACACCATCACACCGCCCATGGTGGCGCACGAGTTCAACCGGCTTATTCCGAATTCTGATCTTAAATTTATAGACAAATGTTGCCATGCTCCCATGATGGAGCATCCTGAAAAATTCAACGAATTGGTAGAAGACTTTTTAATAACCTGACCTTGGGCGAATCCGGCGGTGAACAAAAAAACGTAAGTACTGAAAGTCCTATGATTGCAGAAGATCTTATCAACCACATGATCCCGCCGCTAAAGGGAACAGACGATGCCCACAAGGCCGTGGTGTGGATGGAAGAATTCCGCTGCAACTTTCTGCCGGTAGTAGACGAGGGCAAACTGCTGGGCTTCATCTCCGAAGAAATTATTCTCGAAGCCAACGACATCGATAAGCGCGTAAAGGATTTTAACCTCGTGGGTCAAAACTGCTACGTTCACCTCGACACACATTTCTACGACATATTGAAAGTGGCCGCCGACAACAAACTGCAGGTGGTGGCCGTGCTCAACGACGAACAAAGCTACACCGGCCTCATCACCGTTCAGGACACACTCACCTCTTTTGCTCAGACCGCGGCCGTGCAATTGCCCGGGGGCATCCTGGTGCTGTCGATGAACCACGTCGACTATTCGCTGGCCGAAATCAGCCGGCTTGTGGAAGAGAACCACGCCAAAATTCTCAGCAGCATTGTGAAAGAAGATCCGCTCGATCCGGCCAAGCTTCGCCTAACCCTCAAAATAAACCAGGTAGACTTGTCGCGCGTGGTGGCCACACTCGAGCGTTTTGGCTACAAAGTGATTGGTCGGTATCACGAGACCAAAGCCCTTGGCGACGAAAAAGATCGCATCGACATGCTCCTCCGCTACCTCGATATTTAATTCACCACGCTTCTTTGGCACCTTGCAAAGCCCTTTCTATCTTTATCGTAGATTCGGGAAAACCGGCTTATAAAACTTCTAAAAAATCGGTTGCATGAGAGTTGCTGTGCATGGGAAGGAATTTAATCGTGCGGCAGCACCCTTCATTGCCCATGTTTTTGATGTGATGAGCCGCTATAAAATCGAACTCAGCATCTCCGAAAAGTTTAGTCAATATTTGAACAAGGCCGGCATCAAAGGCAAGTTCAAAACCTATAACCCCACCAAGGAACTCAAAAACATCCAGCTGTTCATCAGCATCGGTGGCGACGGCACGTTGCTGGAAGCCATCACCCACATTGGCCGCTCCGAAATACCCGTGCTGGGCATAAACACCGGGCGGCTTGGGTTTTTGGCCACCATCAGCAAAGAAGAAACCGAGCGCTCGCTCCAAAATCTGTTCGACGGTGCCTACACCCTCGACCAGCGCTCGTTGCTGCGGCTGGAAACCGAAAAAGATATTTTCGGACCGCTCAATTTCGCCCTCAACGACTTCACCGTGGTGAAAAAGGACAGTTCGGCCATGATCACAATCCACACCTATATAGACGGTGAATTTCTCAACTCCTATTGGGCCGACGGCATCATTGTAAGCACGCCCACGGGCTCGACCGGTTATTCGCTGAGTTGTGGTGGACCTTTAATATTTCCCCGGTCCGGAAATTTTGTCATCACCCCTGTCAGTCCCCATAACCTTACAGTGCGTCCCATTGTTGTTTCAGACCAGTCCGAGATAACATTCGAGGTAGAAGGCCGGAGCAAACGGTTTCTGGTGTCGCTCGATTCGCGGATGGCCTCCGTGGAGCCGTCGGTAAAATTGAAAGTGGTGAAAGCCGATTTCAAGGTCAACCTCATTCAATTGGATGGCACGCACTATTTTAAGACGCTGCGGCAGAAGTTGAACTGGGGCCTCGATATTCGGAATTGATTTTTTATTAACTTTGTAGTTCATTGATTGATAAATACTTATTGTGACTCGGATGAGAAAGCTTATTTACCTCGCGACGGCTGTTTTTATGCTCTCGTTTGCCTACGATGCAAGCGCCCAAATGAACAGACGGAGTATTAAAAAGAACAACAAGCGTATTTCTAGCTTCCGAGGGCGCAAAAGCTGGTTTGGCAAAGAAAAGGTCTATAACTCCATCGGCATTTCGGTGAACGCGTTGAATTATTACGGCGATCTTGCCCCCAGACCCAGCTCCTTCAGCACCGACATTTCGTTTACCCGCCCGGCCCTCGGCATCACATTTTCGCACCGCTTCGGCCCCCGCTATACCCTCACTGCCGGCTTCATGTATGGAACCCTCAAGGGCTCTGATGCAAAATCGGCCGACGAGGGCGATTCGGAAAACGGCGTGTTCCGCTACAGACGAAACCTGTCGTTCCGAAACCGGATCAAAGAATTATCCGTGGTGGCAAGCTTCGATTTGTTTCCCAACTCCGCCACCTATATCAGCCGTGTGAAGTGGACACCCTATGCATTTTTGGGCGCCGCTGTTTTTCTGCACAATCCCCAGGCGCAGGCCCCGGCCACCGATCCTCAGGGAAATCCATTGCCTGAAGCCGGAAAATGGGTAAACCTTCAGCCCCTCGGCACGGAAGGCCAATATGCCCAACTTCAGGAAGGCGATGTGAACAACGGCATCAAACCCTACAAATTAGTGCAGATCGCCATACCATTCGGGCTTGGCGCGCGTTTCAGATTAAACGAAGTGATGGACCTTTCAGGAGAACTTGGATTTCGATACACCTTCACCGACTACCTGGACGACGTGAGTCAGAATTATGTTGACCTTGGTGTGTTTGGAAACAATCAATTGGCCAAAGCCATGTCAGACCGCGCCTCTGAAATTTCAACACCCAACACGACCTATGTGGGTCGGGACGGTGGCACCTACAATGTTGTGGCCGGCTATGGCAGCGAATTCCGCGACAACGTGCGAGGCAACAAAAACAACCGCGACATCTACATGGTGACCACAATACGCCTCTCGTATATCCTCGGCAAAAACTTTCACCGGGCTAAGTTCAGATGATGAGTTCTCCCATAAAGAAACTCTCATGTCTGGCGCTTTTTCTCATCACCCTGTGCCAAGTGCAGGCGCAAAGCACCGAAGCGAACAGCTCCGAGCTGGGCTTTGGCATTGGCACGTTTAACTACACCGGCGAGCTCGTCCGGACCTACAACTTTAAATATTCGCGCCCCGCGGCCACGGTTTTCTACCGCTCCAACCTGAGCAAGGTGGTGAGCTTCCGCGTGGCCATCACAGGCGGCCAGCTTTCGGCCAGCGAAAAACCTATCGACGCATTTGCCACCCAGCGCAATGCCTCCTTCAATCTGTTTCTGCTCGAAGCGTCCACAGGATTGGAATATCATTTCCTGAACTGGCGCGACTCCAAACGCTTTGTGCGATTCACACCCTACTTGTTTGCCGGCGTGGGGCTGTTCAGCATTTCGGGCAACGCCCAGAAAACCGCCGAATACAGCAACGTGCAGGTGGCCATTCCCTTTGGGGGCGGTGTGAAATACGTCTATAACCCCAAGTGGTATTTTTCGCTTGAGTTCGGAATCCGCAAAACTTTCTTCGACTACCTCGACAACGTTTCGGCGGGCGATCCGCGCTATAAAAATTATCAGTATGGAAACCCCAACGATAATGACAACTACTATTTTTTAGGGGTTAGCATCACACGGACATTCTATTCCATCCCCTGTCCCACCAATCCCTATAAGTAAAATTTTTCCATTTCGTCTACACACGCTTTTCAATCCATTAATAACCAATATCTTTTATTAATTTTGAACCCTTGTGGCTTCTCATAAAGAACATATCGACTTCAATAATCTCCCCCAGCACGTGGCGGTTATCATGGACGGTAATGGCCGTTGGGCCAAGAAGAAGGGAGCCATGCGCATTTTTGGACATCGCAATGCCGTTCAGGCCGTGCGCGATGTTACCGAAGGCTGTGGTGAGCTGGGCATAAAATATCTTACCCTCTATGCGTTCTCGACCGAGAACTGGAGCCGTCCCAAAGCGGAGATCGATGGCCTCATGGAGTTGCTGGTCAACACCCTTAAGGCCGAAATCAAGACTTTGTCAGAAAACCAGGTGAAGCTGATCACCATTGGCGAAACCTCACATCTGCCGCCCGACTGTCAGAAAAACCTGCAGTGGGCCATAGATCACACCAAAAACAATACGGGCCTCACCCTCGTGCTGGCGCTGAGCTACAGCGGCCGATGGGAAATCCTGAAAGCTGTAAAAGCCCTGGCCAAAGACGTGTCGGACGGAAAAGTAACGGCCGACGCGATAAATGAGCAGGTCTTTGAAAACTATTTGCAGACTTCCGGCATCCCTGATCCGGAGCTCCTTATCCGCACCAGCGGCGAACAGCGGATCAGCAATTTCCTGCTGTGGCAAATAGCGTATACCGAACTCTATATCACACCCACACTATGGCCGGATTTTCGGAAGGAGCACTTGTACGAAGCCATTTGGGCCTACCAACAACGTGAACGCAGATTTGGAAAGACAAGTGAACAATTGAACCCTGTAAGTTGATGAAGCGAGTTTTATTCTTGATTATTCTTTTAAGTGTTGCTGCCAACAGCTGGGCTCAGTTTCGAAAACGAGGAGGAACGCCAACGACCGCCGGTCCGTCGGAAAACAATTTGAATTATGCCAACCCCGCCGAATACACCATCGGTGGAATAGAAGTGACGGGGTTGAATGTCCTCGATAAAAACGCCATGGTGTCGCTCACCGGCCTCAAGGTTGGCGACAAAATCAAAATTCCCGGCGACGCCATTTCAAGCGCTATCCGCAGCTTGTGGAAACACGGACTCGTGGGCGACGTCACCATTAAAGTAGACCGCATCGAAGGTCAAACGGTTTTCCTCAACATTGCCCTTTCCGAACGACCCCGCCTCACGGGCTTCTATTTCACCGGCATCTCCAAAGGAAAAGAAAGCGGGTTGAAAGACGAACTCAAACTCATCCGTGGAAAAATTGTGACCGATGCCATGGTGCGAAACACCGAATCGGCGGTGAAGAAATATTTTGTGAAGAAGGGCTTTCTGAACACGGTCGTAAAAATCACGCAACAAAGCGACACGCTCAATAAAGACGGCATCAGGCTCAAGATCGCCATCAACACAAAATCGAAAGTAAAAATCAATCACATCTCGTTCGTCGGCAACGAAGCGATGTCTGACGCGACCTTGAAAAAGAAGCTGAAGAAAACACACGAGCGTCCTCACTTTTCCCTGCACCGCACATTGCTGAACTATATCGTGCGTGTGAAGCCCAAGGAGTTTATCGACTCCAGCTATGTGGTGAGCAAAAAAGAACTGAAAGAGTTCATGGCCGACAACGTGAAGCTCAACATCTTCTCCGGCTCGAAATTCATCAAAGCCGACTATGAAGAAGACAAAAAGAAACTGATCGCCTTCTATAACACCAAAGGCTATCGCGATGCCGAAATCATTTCCGACTCGGTCTATGCACACAACGAGAACACCATCAACGTGGACTTTGTGGTTTCCGAAGGCCCCAAATACTATTTCCGCAACATCATCTGGACAGGCAACTACATCTACAGCGACAAACAATTGTCGGCCGTGTTGGCCATTAACAAAGGCGATGTGTTTAACCGTGAGCTAATCGAAAAGACAACTCAGTTCAATCCAAAAGGACTTGACATCAGCGGTCTCTACATGGACGATGGTTACTTGTTTTTCCGTATCAATCCTGTTGAAATAGCAGTAGCCGGCGACTCTATCGACGTTGAAATGCGAATCTTTGAAGGTGAGCAGGCTACTATCAATGAAGTGACCATCACAGGAAACCAGCGCACCAGCGATCACGTGATTCGCCGCGAGCTCAGCACCGTGCCCGGTCAGAAATTCAGACGCTCCGATATCATCCGCACCCAACAGCGCCTTGGCCAATTGGGCTACTTTGCACCCGACAAGATCGGCCAGAACCTGGCACCCAATCCTCAAAAAGGAACGGTTGACATCGAGTGGCAAGTGGAAGAACAATCGAACGACCAGGTTGAATTGTCTGGTGGTTGGGGTGGCTACTACGGCTTCGTGGGAACACTCGGCCTCACCTTCAACAACTTCTCGCTGCGCAACATCCCGCACCTCAAAAACTGGAAGCCGCTGCCTGTGGGCGATGGTCAACGTTTGTCGTTGCGCATGCAAGCCAACGGACGCTCTTTCCAAAGCTATAGCTTCTCGTTCACCGAGCCCTGGCTGGGTGGTCGCAAACCTCACTCCTTAAGCGTGAGTTACGTGCGGTCGCTGTCGCGCTATGCCGGCGCCGGTGCCACCAGCTACAACGACCTCAACTCCATGCTGAAAGCCGACAACATCACGGTTGGTCTCGGACGCATGCTGGAGTGGCCCGACAACTATTTCTCGCTCACGAACTCGCTGTCGTATGCCGTCTATTCACTGAAGAACATCAACTACGGCCTGGGCTGTACGACCTGTAAATCGTACGCGCTCACGTTCAACACCACCATTTCGCGTAACAGCATCGACAACCAGATGTATCCTTCTTCAGGATCGTCCGTGTCACTCAGCTTGACGCTCACACCTCCTTACTCGTCGTTCAACGGCATTGACTATGCTACCGCTTCGGCAGAAGACAAAAACAAATGGCAGGAATATCACAAATGGATGTTCGATGCGAAATACTATTTGCCCCTCGACAGCAAGAAAAAACTGGTGTTGGAAGCAAAAGCACACTTCGGTTTCCTGGGTGCCTACAACAAGGCCAAGACGGGCATCGGACCCTTCGAAAGATTTGTGTTGGGTGGAAGCGGTCTGGCCGGCGGGTTCAACTCGTTTGTGCTTGGAAAAGAAATCATCGGTTTGAGAGGCTACCAGGATAACCAGATCACGCCACCGACCTATGCCGTGGGCAACAGCACATCGCAACAAGGTGGGGTGGTCTACGAAAAAATGGGCCTCGAATTGCGCTATCCCGTCACCACAGGCAACGCCGCCACCATTTATGGTCTGGTGTTTACGGAAGCGGGGAACAACTGGGGTACTTATGAGAACTTTAATCCGTTTAGTATGTATAAGTCGGCCGGCTTCGGGGCCAGGATCTTTATGCCTGCGTTTGGGTTGATTGGGTTGAACTGGGCATATGGATTTGATCCTGTTCCGTTAGGAAGCAGAGGGCCGGTGAGTGGATCGCAATTCCACTTTACAATTGGTCAGCAAATCAGATAAGTATGCGCCCATATTTAATTACGATTTTTTTTCTCATTTTCGGCCTGACTTTTGTCAATGCTCAGAGGTTCGGATACATTGACACAGAGTTCATCCTGGGAAAGATGCCCGACTACAAGAAGGCACAGGAAGAAATAAACCAACTGTCGCAGGCCTGGGAAAAGGAGATTCAGGAAATGAGCAAAAAGCGCGACGAAATGTATAGCGCCTACCAGGCCGAGCAGGTGTTGCTGACCGAGACCATGAAAAAGGAGCGCATGGAGGCCCTTCAGAAAAAAGATTCTGAGCTGAAGGAATACCAGAAAAAAGTGTTCGGCTTTGGCGGACTGTTTTTTCTGAAAAAACAAGAATTGATAAAGCCCATTCAGGACAAAGTCTGGGATGCGGTTGATAAGGTGTGTAAGGAAAATAGCCTTGCCATCATGTTCGATAAAGCAGGCGAGCTGGTGATGATATACACAGATCCGCGCTATGACTATACGGACTTTGTATTGGACCAGCTGGGTCTTGGAGACCCAAATGATAAGATTAAAAACTAAATTGAATTACTGTAATGAGAAAACTCGTGTTATTCGTGGTGTTGGGATTAGCATCCTTCGTGTCCCAAGCACAAGCCCCTGTTAAAGTTGGCTACGCAGATGTAGACTATATCTTCAGCCAGTTGCCAGAGGCAAAACAAATCGATCAGGAACTCAAATCGCTTCAAACCCAGCTGAAAAATCAGATGGATACAAAGACTCAGGAGTTTCAAAAGAAGGTGGCAGACTATCAGGCAAACATCAATACCATGATTGATGCTGTTCGTGCCAACACAGAACGTGAACTTCAACAACTGCAGCAGAACCTGGAGAAATTCCAGCAAGATGCTCAAACTACCATCCAGACAAAACAAACTCAGCTGATGGACCCCGTATATAAGAAAGTGGGCAAAGGCATCGAAGATGTGGCCAAAGAAAACGGCTACTCGTTTGTGCTCAACCAACAAATCGGCGGCCTCGACGTGATCTTGTATGGCGACGAGAAAATGGACATCTCTGACCTGGTGTTGAAAAAACTGGGTGTAACACCCAAGCCTGCAGCGGCTGCTCCCGCAACCACGCCTCCTGCAACAACGCCGAAGAAACCCAACTAAGAATATTTTTTCTTTTTGATAAGAAAACCCTCCCGGCGAATTTAAACCGGGAGGGTTTTTTATTTTTGGTGATGATGATTCGCCCTCCCTTTCTCGCCCCCGGAGCCACTGTGGCCATCGCCGCCACCGGAAGAAAAGTGGTGCCCACACAGATGGAAGAGGCTAAGAAAATTCTGACCGCGTGGGGCCTCAATGTTCGGTTTGCCCCACATCTTTTCAGCGACGGTCACACCTACCTCGCCGGCACCGACCAGGAACGGCTCGAAGATTTTCAAAATCTAGTTAACGATAAAACTATCCATGCCATCATTTGCGCGCGCGGCGGCTATGGCACCACGCGCATCGTAGACGCCTTCAACTTCGACGCGCTGGTTCAAAATCCTAAATGGATCGTCGGCTTCAGCGACGTGACATCCCTGCACCTCAAACTTTTTGCACAGGGCATCGAAAGCATTCATGGCACTATGCCAGTTCTTTTTGGCCAGGACGATGCCGGCCCGTCGCTGGAGAGTCTGAGAAATGTTTTGTTTGGCGAATCTTGGATTGTCGAAGCCTTGCCCGATACCGATAACCAATCGGGCGTGGTCACGGCGCCAATCATTGGGGGAAATCTTTCGCTGGTGGCAGATGCCATGGGCACGCCGTCAGAACCGGATACGTCTGGCAAAATTCTGGTGATCGAAGAAATTTGCGAACATAAATACAAGCTCGACCGGCTGCTCACACAACTGAAGCGCGCCGGCAAACTGGAACGTCTGGCCGGATTGGTGGTTGGGCACATGACCGACATTGAAGATTCGGAATCGTTTAGCGAGCGTGTGCAGGAAATTGTGCTGAACAAAGTGAAAGGTCACGACTATCCTGTTGCGTTTGGTTTGCCCATCGGTCATGAAAACCCAAACCTCGCGTGGCGCCATGGTTCAACGGTCCGGCTCAAGGTTGATGCGCGCGGCTGTCGCATAGAAATGTTGAACGCTGTTTAACGCACCAGGTTCAGGAACGTGGACCCAAGGTTGTCGGCTATGATTCTTTTGTAGCGAACGCCCTTGCGATAGTCTTCCGTCAAAAATTCTTTCCACAGTCCATCCCAATCCGACGATTTAGACATAATGAAGCCCAGCTCTTCGGCATTGCCCAGGTCCACATCGTGGCGTTTGATGGGAAGTTTCTTGCGCACCACGCCAACATATTCGGTGAAGTCGAGAATGGAGAAGATCTTGTTGTTTGTACTAAGGCTCTTGATAACGCTTTCGCTGGACGGCGCAAGGGTGATGTTAAGCTCCGGCGAGTATTGCTTTTTTATTTTCTCGGCATATTTCACGTGTGTGCTGCCCGTGATGACCAGCGCCGAAAAGCCCGCAAAAACTTTGGGAAGATCTTTCAGATTGGTGAGCGTGGGGGCGTTCTGATTGGTGAGCAACACCAATTGCGTGGTCATGAACGGCGGCGTGAACTTCATGATTTTTTTCCGCTCGTCGGTGATGCTGGTGTTGGTGACTCCCAGGATGTTCGGTGTGTTTTGCGCGATTTTCAAAAAACCGGAAAACTCCGATTCCTGGCCCGCATAGTTCACGGTGACAGTTTTGTTGTATTTCTCCTGAACGAACTTGGCAAAGTCGGCAATGATGTCGACGCAAACCCCTTTCATCTGACCGTTGTCTTTGAAAACAAGACCGGGTTGTTCGTAGTATACAATCGTTAGCGTGCCCTTACCGTTGGCCTTCACATCGGCCCAACTGTCGCCATGATACTTCTGACCAATTGACACTACAGATGACAACGCGACGAGCAGGGCCGCACACAAAAAAACTCTCATAGGTTAAAAATTTCTCCTGAGTGCTAAGATAAAGGAGAAATGCTGCCGTGCAAAAAAAGGTTAGGTGCCTGCAGTCTTGCTTCGGATGAACCGTTTGTCGACGAAATGCAGCAAGCCGATAAACAACACACCAAATATTAACAAGCCCTCATTGCTTTTTAACGCGCTGAACACGCCCAGGCTAAATTTAAAATTGGTGACTACAACGGCGGTGATAAACGCCGCCAGCAACAACACTGCGCCCAGCCCAAACCAAATATATTCGCGTGTCGCAATTCGCGCACTCTGTTTTTGCATGACCTTCTGCGCGACGCGGTCGGCAAATGCGAGCGGCAACACAAAATCGGGTTCTTGCTTCAACGCACCAAACACCTGGCGGTAGCTTCTTGCATCAGCATCGTCGCCGTGCACAGGTTTGCCACCTTCCACATTCTTCTGCATTTCTTCTTCGTAGGCATTCATAGCAATTCTTCTTTACCAATATACTGCTTTACTTTTTCTTTCAACAAATTCCGGGCGCGAAACAGGTAGCTCTTCACCGTGCCCTCCGGCAGATTGGTCACCTGGCCAATCTCGGCATAGCTCATGGCCTCCACATGATAGAGCGTCAATATCGCTTTATACTGTGGCGGCAGCGCATCCACCAGGGTCAACACAAAGGCATTCATGTCCTGATCAGACAACAACGTTTCCGGGTTTTCGGATTCCACGAAAAAAGCTCCGGCGTGTTCTTCGTGCATCAGGTCATACATCGGGATTTTCTGCTTTCGCATCCAATTGATGGCATGACGATAGGCGATGGTGGCGATCCACGTGGATAGCCTGGATTGAAAGCTGAATTCGGAGAGCTTTTCGTGAACCTTCAGAAAAACATCCTGGCAAAGCTCTTCGCGCTCTTCATTGTTTTTCACCAAACGGCCAATCATGTGCGCCACAAGCCTTTCGTGTTGCCGGATAAGCAACCGGAAAGCCTGCACATCTCCTTCTAAAACCTGGGAAACAAGCGCGTAGTCATCCGTCATGGCTTGGTGAGACATCGCTTTGGGCGATGATGTTGCAGGGAAAGTAAAATATTTTTTTTACCAAAGCTGCAACATCGCCAAAACGTTTCGTGTCTTACGCTTCATAAAACAAAAAACACCGACTTTAATCCATACCATTATGAACGAAAGCTTAAGAGACGTATTGATGCCACTCACCATTATCGGAACGTTTGGCACTTCCCTGATCCTCTTCACCCGCGCCATCACCGACTACATCCTGAAAAAGAAAATGATCGAAAAGGGATTCGTGAATGAGGACACACAGGCCATCTTTAAACGCCATGCCGAAGAGGCCGAAAACAAGTACAGCCCGCTCAAGTGGGGAATCATCATCCTGTTTGCCGGTTTGGCCCTCATCATACTCGAATATGTTCCCTACGAACGCGACTCCCCTCTGCCCTATGGCATCTTCGCGGTTTCGGTTTCCGTTGGATTTCTGATCTACTATGCTTTGGTGCGACGGAGTTTGAAATAATTCCGCCCTTCTTTCAAAAGACTCTTTCTCCAAAAGCATACTCAACATGATCCGCAACTACGTTCTCGTGGCTTTCCGGAACATCCGGCGTCACAAAGTCTTTTCGTTCATCAACATTCTGGGGTTGGCCGTCAGCATGTCCGTTTGCCTGGGCATCATCATGCTGGTGGCCGACCAGTTGAGCTACGATCGCTACAACACCAAACACGATCGCATCTATCGCGTAGTGACCCGCAACCTGAATCCCGACGGGTCGTCGGCCGGCAATGACTATTCAACCTCACCCCAAATGCTGGCCCAAGCGCTCACCGAAGATTTCACCGGCGTTGAAAAAGCCGTGCGCTTTCGCCGCGGTTTCGGAAACACCTGGATCGACAAAGAGCCGGAGTTCGACGTGAACATTCCCGTGGCCGGGCTCTTTGCCGATCCCGACGCCCTCGACGTGTTTGAGTGGGAACTGGAACACGGCGACGCCAAAACAGCGTTGGTCAAACCTCACTCCGTGGTGCTCACCCGCAAAGCCGCCAACAAGTTGTTCAAGCAACCAAATCCGGTAGGCGAAACAATCAAGGTCGGTCGGTTGGGAGTCTATACCGTGACGGGCGTGATGAAAGAAAAAAATCAAAAGACCCACATCGCCTTCGAAGCGCTGGCGTCGTATGCCACGCTCAAAAGTCTGGAAGCCGACAGCATCTTTTCGAAAACCGACAACGACTATGGCAGCTGGACAGCAGGCTGGGTTTATCTTCTGTTGGAAAAAGGACATCGCGCGCAGGAAATAGAAAAGAACCTGGCGGCGATTGCCAAAAAACATGAAGGCGAAAAAGCAGCGACCGAAGCCAAAAACAAATTCCATTTCTATCTGCAAAGCCTCACCAACATCACACCCGGTCCGTTCATCAACAATCCCATCGGCCCGTTCATGCCAAATTTGTTTGTGTACTTCTTTGGCGGGTTGGCCGGCATCGTCATGCTCACCTCGTGTTTCAACTACACCAACCTCAGCATTGCGCGATCGCTGACCCGGGCACGCGAAATTGGTGTGCGCAAAGTGAATGGCGCCAACCGCTTTCAAATATTCTCACAGTTTCTTTCCGAGTCGGTCATCATTGCGCTGTGTTCGCTGGCTTTAGGTGTGATGTTGTTGCTGGTGGTGAAGCCGTTTTTGCTGAGCCTGGAGTTTGCGCAAATGCTGCATTGGGATTTGCAAGGCAGCGCTTCTGTGTACCTGGTTTTTGTGTTGTTTAGTTTGATCGTTGGCCTGTTGGCAGGAATTTTTCCAGCGGCCGTTCTTTCAAAATTCAAACCCGTGAAAGTTTTGAAGGGTGCCGGATCAATGCGTTTGTTTTCCAAAATGGGTTTACGAAAAACGTTGCTTGTGGGGCAGTTTGCGCTGTCGCTTATTTTTATTCTCTCCGTGCTGGTGCTCTATAATCAACTGAATTTGTTTGTGCGGGCCGACCACGGTTTCGACATGGCCAACAAGATCAACGTTCGTGTGAAGGGTGTGGCGGTGCAAACTCTTCAGGCCGAATTGAGTCGCTACAGCAACATTCAAAACGTTGCCGCCGCATCGCACATTCCGGCCACAGGCGTTACGTTCAGCGATGGCTTCAAACGTTCGCCGCTCGACACGGAAGACACCAGCCTCGACTACTTCTTTGTGGATGCAAACTATCTCGACAACATGAACGTGGCGCTGGTGGCCGGACGCAACTTCAAAACAGCAGACGGCGCAGCAAACAAACACTTCCTGCTAATCAACGAAACGGCGCAACGCGATCTTCATTTCAACACACCCGCCGATGCGCTGGGAGAAGTGCTGTACCTGAACGACGACTCCATTAAGTTCGAAATCATTGGCGTGGTGAAAGACTACAATCACCAATTCATGATGTCGAAAATTGAAGGCATGACCTTGCGTTACGACGAAGAACAATACCGTGTGCTACAGGTGAAATATTCAGGCAATCACGATCAGGCCGTGAAATCCATTGAGCGGGCCTGGACGCGTGCAAACCCGGGGATGAAACTCGACTATAAAGATTTTGACGAAGAGGTTCGCTTCCTCTACAATTTCATCTTCAAAGATCTTGTGGGTGTGATTGGTGTGATCGCGTTCATGGCCATTTTCATCTCATGCCTTGGGTTGTTGGGCATGGCGACCTACGCCACCGAAACACGACTCAAAGAAATTTCCATTCGAAAAATTCTGGGGTCGACCGACCAGGCGTTGGTTGTGTTGCTTTCGAAAAGCTTTTTGATTTTGCTTGCCATTGCCGTCGTCATTGCCGTGCCAGCTGCGTGGTTTCTCAACAATCTGTGGTTGCAAATGATTGCCTATCACACCGAGTTCAGTTTCGGCGTGATCTGCTCTGGTGTTTTGATACTCATCGTCATGGGCATGCTCACCGTTGGATCGCAAACTGTGCGTGCGGCCTTTGCCAATCCGGTAGATAATCTCAAGAACGAATAGCGATTAGGGAATTTCGTTCGCTTGAAAAAGTAAAGGCAATCCTCACCGATTGCCTTTCTTTTTTTCTTCAACTTGTCGCAATGGTTTTGGCGGCAACATAGGCCGTGGTCCATGCAGCCTGAAAATTGAACCCACCGGTTTCGCCGTCAATGTTCAACACCTCACCCGCGAAGAAGAGATTCTTTATGGTCTTGCTCTGCATGGTGTCGAGGTCTATCGTTTTCACATCAACACCGCCGCAGGTAACAAACTCTTCTTTGAAGGTGGTCTTCCCTTTTATCTGAAACGGGCAACGGATAAGAAACTCCATCAGCTTGTTCATATTTTTCTGTGGAAGGTCGGCCCATATTTTTTGCGCGTCAATCTCCGCCAGCGAGCACAACCTTTCCCACAGACGCTGCGGCAAGCCGAAGAGCGGATTGGTCACAATTTTCTGTTTTCCTTTTTGTGCTTTGTGTTCTTGGAGACCGGCCATGAAGTCGGCCTCTTTCACAGCGCCGATCCAACTCACCAACACCTGAAAGGTATAGTGAATGCCATGCAAATATTCCGCCGCCCACGCCGAAAGTTTTATCACCGCCGGACCGCTCAATCCCCAATGGGTGATCAACAATGGCCCTTGCTGACTGAATTTTGTTCCCGTAATTTTCACTTCCGCGTTTGGCACGGCAATGCCCATGAGGTCGCTAAAATTTTTTTCGGCTTCGTTAAATGTGAAGAGCGATGGAATGGGTTTCAACACGGCGTGGCCTGTGTCGGCAATCCACTGATAGGCGCCAGCATTGGGACTTCCGCCCGTGGCGATCAGCACTTTCGCTGCATGATAGGTTTCGGTGTCTGTTGTGATAAGAAATTCTTCCTCTTCTTTGCGAAGAGAAAGCACTGCTGCTTCCATTTCGATGCGGATTTTGTGCCGCTGAACCTCGCGCATAAAACAATCGATAATGGTCTGAGAGCTATCGGTGTCGGGAAACATGCGGCCATCGTCTTCCACTTTCAGCGACACGCCCTTCCCTTCGAACCAGGCCACGGTATTGCCCGCATGAAACGATTTGAAAAGATTCTTCAAGGCTTTCTCGCCCCTGGGATAATGACGGGCCAGTTCAAACGGATTGATACAGTCGTGTGTCACATTGCAACGACCACCACCGGATACTTTCACCTTCGTGAGCAGTTTCGTTGTTTTTTCGAGAATCAGAATTTTCAGGCCAGGCTTTTGCTCCGCTGCCTGAATGGCCCCAAAGAAACCGGCAGCGCCGCCCCCGATAACAACAAGATCGAATTTCATTTTTTGAAGCCGTTGCGTTTGCCCGTAAAGATAGGCCGACCATCCCTATGAGTTGACAAGGTTGCTCATAAAAGTAAGCAACTCAAATCCTATCTTTGCCAAAATACCATTTCTTGCTCAACGATCTCCTTTCTCCAACGGTGCAGCATTTTGTTCGCGAACACGAGCGCGACGACGTGAAGACGCTGCTTCTGAAACACCGCGATGTGAACGGCGTGCCCATGGGCGTGGTGGCCGACCAGATCACCGGTCGGAAAAAAGCGAAAGAGAAAATTCCGTTGCTCTATGAAACCGAGGGAATCGTTTATCCTCCCGGCATCAATCTGGAACAGAGCTCGTCTCAGAAAACGGCATTGTTCAAAAACCGCTGGCTGAATTTCCTGGCTTCAAAAAATCTTTGCGTCGACCTCACGGGTGGGTTTGGCATCGACAGCTTGTTCTTCAGCCACATCTTTGCAGCCGTGCACTACGTGGAGCCCAACCACAACCTGCTCACCATTGTGCAACACAACCATCGCCAACTGAAGGCCGTGAACATTACCCATCACCCATCCACGGCCGAAGATTTTCTACTGAAGTTTGCCAGCCCAACCAGTGATGTGAAGGGAAAGGCCGACCTTGTCTACATCGATCCATCGCGGCGAAACAAAGCAAATCAAAAAGTTTTTTCACTAACCGAGTGCGAGCCCGACATCACCCTATTGCAGTCTTCTGTCTTCGAAATCACAGATCACCTTCTCGTAAAAACGTCGCCGTTGCTCGACCTTCAGCAAGGTTTGAAAGAGCTAAAGCATGTGAAGAACATCGTGGTGGTGGCTGTGGAGAACGAATGCAAGGAAGTTCTGTTTTTTTGCGAGCGAAATTTCAGTGGCGAAGCTGTGATCGAAACGGTTAACATGATGAAGAACGATGACGAGTTGTTCTCTTTTTCTTTGTCGGAAGAGCGTGAGGCGGCTGTCATCTACGGTGAGCCGTTGCAATATCTCTATGAACCCAATGCGGCCATTTTGAAAGCGGGTGCTTTTAAGAGCATCGCCCAAAAATTTCAACTTCACAAACTTCACGCCAGCACACACCTCTACACAGCGTCTACGCGGCTTGATTTTTTTCCGGGGCGGATTTTCGAAATCGTGGCGCACGTGAAACCTTCTGCAAAACTTTTGTCACCGTTTTTTCCCGAGGGCAAGGCCAACATCACCACGCGCAACTATCCCCTCAGCGTAGACGAGCTGAAAAAGAAAACGGGGTTGAGCGATGGAGGCCACGACTACCTGATTGGTTTCTCGGGGCAGAAAGAAAAATTTCTGGTGGCCGCGAAACGCCTGCGTTGATCACAACACTTTCAGAATATCGTCGATGGGAGTTTCGCCGTTGAAATGTTTTATCAGCAAATGTTCCGCCGAGTAAACATAGAGCGATGGCGCGGAAATGGAACCAAATGTGTCGATCACATTCTCCACCGTGGTGAGCGCAAAGTGCACGTTGATTTGGTCTTTAAACTTATAGGTCTTGGCAAATTCCACAGATTCTTCAACAGACGATGCCGAGATGAAATACACCTCATAGTCCTCAAAGGCACTCATGTTATCGCGGATGGCAGTCGACTCGCGTTGACAATGGTCGCAGTCGGGCTGAAACAGGATGAGGATGGTTTTTCCCTTCAGGTCTTTCAGGTTCACCGGCGCTCCGTTCACCAGATTCACTACCAGGTTAGGCAGGTCGCTGGCGGGCGGGGCTGGCACCGCCGGTGTGGAATCGGCCTTAACCTGTTTTGAGGTTTCTTGATTTGTTGTCGGTTTTCCGCAGGCAACGGCCAGCAGCAGGAGCAAGGGCAGCAGGTTTCTATTTTTCATGAGGGCAAAATCCATATCAGGAGCCAATATACTAGATAGGTCACGATCCCCACACTGCCGTAGAGTTTAATAACCTTGCGGCGGTTTTGCACGTCTTCCCACCACAGCATGGCCCACGGCTTGAAAAGGCCAATCACCAGAAATACAAATGCCGTGATGCTGCAAAACAAAAAGATCTGTGTGAAGAAATACATGGATCAAAAATAACAGTTTTTTCGTTGAGTCTTTTTGGATCGGCGCTGGCGCCCAACCTATCTTTGTCGCCTTGTCGCTTTCCGGAGCAGAGAGATTTCCATAACCGATACCGAATATTGAGGGCGAACGATTTTCTTAGCATCTACACCGCGGATGGTTTCATCAAGACCGTTGCCGCAGGGATAAAAACGCCCACCCAAACCAACGTACAAATCAAAGGCCTCACGGGAAGTCTCGATGCCCTGGTGCTGGCCGCCGCGTTCAAACTTCATCCTCAGGACTACATCGTTGTTTTGCACGACCGCGAGGAAGCCGCCTACTTTCAAAACGACCTTCAGAATCTTTTGGGACGGGAAATCCTGATTTTCCCCATGTCCTACAAGCGGCCCTACGAATACGACGAAACCGAAAACGCCAACATCCTCATGCGGGCCGAAGTGTTGAACCACCTGGCCAACAAAACCACGCCCGACATCATTGTTACCTATCCCGAAGCGCTTAGCGAAAAGGTTATCAACAAGCGGTCGCTGGCGTCGAACACCTTCACGGTCACGCTGGGCGAAAAGCTGGAAGTGGCTTTTCTGGAAGAATTTCTCCACAACTACGATTTCGAAAAAACTGACTTTGTGTATGAAGCCGGCCAGTTTGCCGTGCGCGGGGGCATCATCGACGTGTTTTCGTTTGCCAACGAACTCCCCTGTCGCATCGAACTTTTCGGCGAAGAAGTAGACAGCATCCGCACCTTCGATCCGGGGTCACAGCTTTCGGTAGACACCTTGCAGAAGGTGAACATCATTCCCAACGTGCAGTCCAAGCTGATGCAGGAAGAACGCCAGTCGTTCATCGAATTCATTTCGTCCAACACGCGCCTTTGGTTCAAAGACGTGGCGATGACCCGCGACATCATTCAGAAAACATACGAGAAAGCAAAAGACTCTTTCGACAAAATAAAAAAGACCAGCAACACACAGGTCATTTCCACTGCCGACATTTTGTTTGACGACGGCAATGCGTTCACAAAAAAAACGGCGGCGTTTCACAGCATCGAGTTTGGAAGCCGCTTCATTTTTGAAGGCGCACAGCGTTTCGATTTTCATGCGGCGGCACAACCGTCGTTTAACAAAAACTTCGAGCTGCTCGCACAGGATCTGTATGATCAGCAAATGCAGGGCTTCAGCAACTTCATCACCGCCGAAGCTCCCCGGCAAACCGAACGTCTCAAAGGAATCTTTGAAGAAATAAACGCTGACCTTCGCTTCCAGCCCCTCGACTTTGCATTACGCCAGGGTTTTATCGATAGCATTCTGAAAATTGTTTGCTACACCGATCACCAGATCTTCGAACGTTTTCACCGCTATCGCGCCAAAGAGAAATTCACAAAATCAAAAGCCCTCACGCTTCGCGAGCTGCAAACGCTTAGCCCTGGCGACTTCGTAACACACATCGACTATGGCATCGCCAAGTTTGCCGGTCTCGAAAAAAAGGAAGTGAACGGTCACGACCAGGAAGCGATTCGACTCGTGTTTCGCGATGACGATTTGCTTTACGTGAGCATTCACTCCCTTCACAAAATTTCCAAATACTCAGGCAAAGACGGTTCGCCGCCCGTCATCAGCAAACTGGGAACGCAGGAGTGGGAGAACAAAAAATCCAAAGCCAAGAAGCGCGTCAAAGACATTGCAAAAGAGCTGATCTCGCTCTATGCAAAACGAAAAACAGCACCCGGCTTTGCCTATCCGCCCGACGGTTTCTTGCAAGCCGAACTCGAATCGTCGTTCATGTATGAAGACACGGTCGATCAGGCCCGCGCCACCGAAGATGTGAAGCGCGACATGCAACAACCTCACCCCATGGACCGGCTGGTTTGCGGCGACGTGGGTTTTGGAAAAACAGAAGTGGCTGTGCGCGCCGCTTTCAAAGCCGCCACCGAGGGAAAACAAGTGGCCGTGCTAGTGCCCACCACCATTCTGGCCATGCAGCATCACCGCACCTTCAGCGAAAGGCTTTCCGCGTTCCCGGTGAACATCGAATATGTGTCGCGTTTCAAAACCGAAAAAGAAATCAAGGAAATTCTTCAAGACGTAAAAGACGGCAAAATCAACATCCTCATCGGAACACACCGCGTGGTGAGCAAAGACATCCAGTTCAAAGACCTGGGGTTGCTCATCATCGATGAAGAGCAAAAGTTTGGCGTGAAGGTGAAAGACCGGTTGAAAGAATTGAAAGTGAACGTTGACGTGCTCACCCTCACGGCCACACCTATACCGCGCACGTTGCATTTTTCATTGATGGGTGCGCGCGACCTCAGCATCATTTCCACACCACCGCCAAATCGACAACCCGTCACCACCGAATTGCACGTGTTCAACGAAGCGCTTGTGCGCGATGCCGTGAGCTATGAATTGCGCAGGGGAGGTCAGGTGTTTTTTGTGCACAACCGGGTGAGCGACATCGAAGAAGTGGCCAATGTTATTTATCGCCTTGTTCCCGATTCGCGCATCGGCATTGCCCACGGCCAGATGGAAGGCGACAAGCTGGAGAAAGTGATGATGCGCTTTATCGACGGCGAATACGATGTGCTGGTGTCGACCAATATTATCGAATCGGGTCTCGACATTCCGAACGCCAACACCATCATGATCAACCACGCCCACATGTTTGGCCTGTCGGATCTTCACCAGATGCGCGGCCGAGTGGGGCGATCGAACAAGAAAGCTTTTTGTTATTTGCTCACGCCGCCCACATCGTTGCTCACGGCCGATTCGCGCAAACGGCTCGGCGCCTTGGAGGAATTTTCAGAATTGGGCGACGGTTTCAAAGTGGCCATGCGCGACCTCGATATCCGTGGCGCCGGCAACTTGCTGGGTGGAGAGCAAAGCGGTTTCATTACCGACCTCGGCTTCGACACCTACCACAAAATTCTGGACGACGCCATTCAGGAACTGAAGGAAACCGACTTCAAAGATTTGTTCAAAACGGAGCTCGAAGAAAAGGCAAAACTCATTGTTCAGGATTGCGTGATCGAAACCGATCTGGAAATTCTCATTCCCGACAACTACGTGAACAACATCAGCGAGCGTTTGCAACTTTACTCGCGCCTCGACAACATCAAGGACGAAAAACAATTGAAAGAATTTGGCGACGAAGTGAAGGACCGGTTTGGTCCGTTGCCCGCGGCCACCGAAGAGTTGATCAACACGGTGCGGCTACGCTGGCTGGGAGAAAAATTGGGCTTCGAAAAACTAAGCCTCAAGAACGACAAGGTGCGGGCTTTCTTTATCAGCAACAACGACAAGTATTTCAGTTCCGACGTGTTCGGTCACATCCTTGCCTTTGTTCAAAAGCACCCGCGGCAGTGCAAAATGAAAGACAGCGCGGGAAAAGCCATGCTGGTGATTGAGGGCATCAAAACAGTTGACGCCGCCATTGACCTGCTCGGTCAGATGGCCATTCAGAGTCCCAAGTCGCTCAACGAAACTTTGTCAAGGTAAGGCTCAAGGCCAAGTGTTTTTTCAAACGCGTTGATCATTAACACTTTCTGATAGCGGGGAGAGTAGAAAACCTCGATGAAAAACCCGTCGGCGAAGTATAAAAATACTTTGCAATCCGAGAGGGTACGCTGCGATAAATAGTTGCCGTAAAAGGTGATAACATCACATTTCTTTTCGAAGGGCATTACTCTAAAATCTTCCAGGGTATACATAACTTTTCGCTTTTGCATTACCCTTTTAGAAATTCTGTGCCACTCGCTTCGCCCCTTCAAAATGTTCACTAAACGGCATTAATCCGTGTTCGGCTTCCCAAAACTGGAGATCCAATTCTCGAAACAATAAATTGGCAATAAGTGCTTGAGCAAAGCGTTCTTAAGTCGCAGGTTTCTATTCCGTTACAGATTCATCAATAAACTTGCACCTACTTGGAAAACATGGGATTATCCTTTTAATTAGCATTTGGTTTAAAAATCGAAAATCACAATGAGGTATTTTTTCAGGGTTGTTTTGTATGTAATTGGCGGATCGGTGGCCCTGTCTGCCTGTTCACTTTTTGGAGGCAAAGGCGGAAAGCCTACGGCTCAGAACCCGGGTCAGAACAGTACGGCCACAGGCCTTGCCTACAATGACGAAGATCAGGGCGGTTTCATGGTTAATCCTTACGAAGGTCAGCCCGATGCACCGAACATGGTGTTCATCGAAGGCGGTCGCGCCGTAATGGGTTCCTTTGAAGAAGATGTGATGTCGTATCGCGACAACATTGAAAGAACAGTTTCGGTGGCATCGTTCTATATGGACGAAACTGAAATTGCCAACGTGCATTGGCTGGAATACATGCACTACCTCGCGAAAGATTCTTCGCAGGAAGCCTACCAGGCAGCCCTTCCCGACACCACCGTGTGGGTTGGAAAACTTGCCTTCAACGATCCTTATGTAGAACATTATCTCCGCTATCCCGGCTTCCGCTATTTCCCTGTAGTGGGTATCACCTGGAGCCAGGCTAGCAAATATGCTGTGTGGAGAACCCGCGCCGTAAACATCAAACTGGCCGAAGATGCTGGTGAAGAGTATGCCGAAAGCGATGGCCGCATTCCTTTGGAATCGGGTATCGTGGTTCCGGCCTACCGCCTGCCGACAGAAGCTGAATGGGAATATGCTGCTCAAGCCCTCATCGGAACACAGTGGCTCGAAGAATTGCAAACGCACCAACGCATCTATCCTTGGGATGGTCACGCCGTTCGTAACCCTTATGGCAAACAGATGGGTTTCATGCTCGCAAACTTCAAACGCGGTCGTGGTGACTACGCCGGTATCGCCGGTCGTCTGAACGATGGTGCGTTGATCACCTCTTATATATATGAGTATCCTCCCAACGACTACGGGCTCTACAACATGGCCGGTAACGTGAGCGAGTGGGTGCAAGATATCTACCGCCCGATGTCCTTCCAGGATTTCGACGATCTGAACCCTATCCGCCGCGATGGTTTCCTCGATCCCGCATCTGGAACAAACTCTGGCTACAACAGCGATTTCGAAAAGAACCCTGAGTCGTTCACTTCATTGATCACCGACCGCGCCCGTGTATACAAAGGCGGCTCGTGGAAAGATGTTGCATATTGGATGTCGCCCGGTACAAGAAGATACCTCGATCAGGATTCAGCCACAGCCACCATCGGCTTCCGCTGCGCCATGATCCGCGCCGGTTCGAACTACTAAGCATCAGCCTGAAAGAAATAGAAAGCCCCGACAATGTCGGGGCTTTTTTTATGTCTCTGCAATACAGGCCAAACTCACCGAGGCGCATCCCGCTCCGAGCAACAAGTGGCCGCACGTTTCGATGGTGGCGCCGGTGGTGATCACGTCATCTACCAAAAGAATTCTCTTACCGACGATCTGTTGTTGATCCACAATGCGGAAAACGTCGGCCATGTTTTCCCATCGGTTCAGTTTCGATTTCCGGGTTTGTGTTTCGGTTTTCCGCTGGCGGACCAGCACGTTGTCGGAAAATGAAATGCCCAATTTCTCCGAAAGCCCTTCGGCAAATTTTGCACTTTGGTTGTAGCCCCGCTTGCGTTTGCGCGACGGATGCAACGGCACCGGGAGAATGATGTCGAAGGCCGATGCCAGATTGGCCTGGACCAGCTTTTCGCCATAAACACGGCCGAGCATCACGCCTATTTCCGGATGATTTTTGTATTTGAGCTGGTGGAGCAATTGCTGCACACGCCCACTTTTGTTGAACTTGAAGAGCGCCATGGCGTGGGCGATGGGTATTCGAAAACTTAAACGCGAAAACAAGGCATTGTCGGCCACCACGTGATCATCGGTTTGCGGCATCTCAACTATGCAGTTAGTGCAGACCAGATCCTCGCCTTTGGCAAGCGGGCCCGAACAGGCCAGGCAATAGCGCGGGAAGAACAGCGAAACAAAATCGTCCAGAATTTCGATGGCCCGTAGATTCATCATTTAGGAATATATTTGCGGCTAACTGTGTTTCTAAAGTAATTCAAAATAACCAAAGTTTTCCGTATGGGATTAGTAGAAGATTTTAATGCCTATCGCAGCAAAATGAACGATAAGATCATGGACTCCGACAGCCTGATCATTAAACGCATATTCAACCTCGACACCAACGCCTACACCGAGGGCCACCTCGACCTCAAATCGAAAGAGCTGATCGGGCTCACGTGTTCGCTCGTGCTCCGGTGCGACGACTGTGTGAAATACCATTTGGGAAAAAGCAAGGAGGTGGGCCTCACCACCGAGCAAGTGCAGGAAGCCATGGGCATTGCCACACTCATTGGCGGAACCATTGTGATTCCACACCTTCGTAGAGCGTTCGAATACTGGGAAGAGCTGAATCATGTTTAAGCGCGACCTCGATCTCGAACGAAGCTGGTCGGCATTGATCACCGGCCTCGAAACCCTGGTGGGTAAAAAACCCAAAGACCTCAACGCGGTGTTGTTCCTCATCGGCGTGCAGGAGCTCGGCAAAGGCAGCAAAGTTTTCAGCAAAGAAGAAAAGCAGGACCTCATGCACATCGGCATCTGCAAAGTGCTGAGCCTGGCGGGCTACTACGAGCTGGAGGGCTTGGACCAGGACGGTTGGCCGCATTGGAAAATGATCAAGAAACTTCCGCACTTCGATTTGCTGGAACAGGAGAAGCTTTTGAAAATGCAGGTGCTTGAATATTTCGAAAAGGAGTTTGATTGGACTTTTCAGAAACCTCCCGAGGCGCCGGCAGACTGAAGCCCACATGCGGGCGTTATTTTGTGAAAACGTTTAGAAGCCCGTATCTTAGAAAGACATTCAACTTTGACGGACAGTGTTGCGTTTTTATAAATAAAGCTATTCGGTTATGGGAGCAGGAGTGGAGCGCGTTCATGAAAAAATAGGGTCGTTCAAGAAAAAGTACTACCTCAACATCTTCGTGCGGGGAGCGATTCTTTCTTTGTCCATCCTCATTTCCTATTTTCTGATTGCCGTGCTGCTGGAGCACAATCTGTGGTTGGGGCCGGTGGCACGATTCACCATTTTTCTCACCTTCTTTGGGGTGGTGGCATTTTGTCTCTACCGTTTTTTGAAAGAGCCGCTGCAATGGTGGTTCGCCAAAAAAGGTCTTTCCGAAGAGCAGAGCGCTAAAGTGATTGGCCAGTACATTCCTACCGTGAAAGACCGGCTGCTCAACCTCATCCAGCTGTCGTCGTCCGACAAAAATTCGGCGCTGGCCTACGCCAGTGTAGAGCAAAAGTCAAAAGAGTTTGAAACGGTTTCGTTCGACAGCTTCATCGATCTTCAGCAAAACAAGCAGTATGTCAAATACCTGATCGTGCCCATCGTGGTCATTGTCGGCATTGTGTTCATCAACCGCAGCATACTCACCCAGAGCGCCAATCGCATTGTGCATTTCACGCAAGAATATTCTCCACAGGCGCCATTCAAATTCCTGGTCGAAGATGCCTCGCTCAATGCCTTTCACAACGAGAACTTGGTGTTGAAGCTTCAGCTTCAGGGCGATGCTCTGCCCGAAAGCGTCTACCTTCTCAGTGGCAACCAACGGCTGAAACTGGAACATCTGGCCACCGGCGACTATACCTACACCTTCGACAACGTACAGAACAACTTCGATTTGCAGTTTGAAGCTGCCGGATTCTTCTCGGACGTGTTTCACGTGAATGTGGTTTCACGGCCTGAATTGTCAAATTTTAATGTGAGCCTGGAGTTTCCGCGCTATCTACAACGCAAGGGTGAACGCCTTGTGAATGCCGGAAACCTGGAGGTGCCCGAAGGAACAGTGGTGCGTTGGAGTTTGTCTACAAACAATGCCGAAAAAGCACAGATGCTCTTCTCGTCTGATAAGACGCCGTTTGATATGGAACAGTCTGGAAATCAGATGTTTAGTTTTGGAAAAGAATTTAGAAACCCCGATCAATACGAAATTATTCTACAGAACGACAAGGCCAAAAACAAGGAACGTATTGCCTACCATGTAGATGTTATTAAGGACGAATTCCCGGGTATTCAAGTCAACAATTTCCGTGACTCGGTGCTCTACAAAATGGTTGTGTTGAGCGGGCTGGTGAAGGATGACTACGGTGTGAGCCAATTGGCCTTGCACTTCAAAATCAGGAATGAAGACCAGAAGGAAATGCTGAGTCGCACGTTCAACATTCCACTCGCAAAGAACCAGCTTCAGCAAAGTTTCTTTCATCCGTGGCGACTCGACAGTCTTGAGCTGAAACCCGGCAGCCAGCTGGAATATTATCTGGAAGTTTGGGACAACGACGGCGTGAACGGGCGCAAATCCACAAAGACATCGCGCTACACATTCCTCGTTCCGTCGGAAGACAACCTGGTGGCCGAAATCAAAAACTCCCAAAGCAAAACCCAGCAGAAGATCGACCAGAGCGCAGGCAAGGCCAACAAACTCCACGACAAAGTGGAGGAAGCCAATCAGAAACTGAAAGGCAAACAAAACCTCGACTGGCAAGACAAGAAGATGCTCGAAGACATTGTGGAGCAGAAACAAAGTCTCGAAAAACAATTGGACGAGCTGAAGCAACAAAACGAACTGCTGGAGCAGAAGAAAGACGCCTTCACAAAACAAGACGAGCGCATCAAGGAAAAAGCCGAACAGATTCAAAAGCTCATGAACGAGCTGCTTGACGATGAAACCAAAAAGCTCTTCGAAGAACTTCAAAAACTGCTGAAGCAAAACAGCGACGTTTCACAAATCCAGAAGATTCTAGACAAGCTCAACCAAAACACCAACAACCTGGAGAAGGAACTTGAGCGCACGCTCGAACTTTTTAAACAACTGCAATACGACTATAAGCTTGACCAAACCGCGCAAGACCTGAAGAAGCAAGTCGAGCAGCAAAAGGAGTTGCTGGAGAAAACCGAGGCCCTCGACAAAAATCAGTCATCCAAGTCAGACAAAGAGCAAAAGTCGGCCGACGGCAAAAAGCAGGATCAGAAAGATCAGAAGCAGGATTCCGCCAAAAATCAGGACGCCAAAAACACCGATCAGAAATCTGATGGCAACAAAGAATCAAACGATTCGAAAAACGATGGCGACAAAAACGAGCAAGGAAAAAATCAGGAGGGGAAAAATGAAAAGAGCCAGTCGCTTGCCAAAGATCAGGAGAAGCTGAAAGAAGATTTCAAGAAGACAGCCGAGCAGATCGAAGAACTGAAAAAGCTGGGCAACGAACTGCAGAAGAGCGAAGACCTGCCGTCGGAAAAGAATTCGGAAGAAGTAGAACAGGATCAGGAAGAGAGCCAAGAGCAGCTGGAACAAGACAGTCCTTCGAAAGCCAAGAGTCCTCAGCAAAAGGCTCTACAGAAAATGCAGAAGATGCAACAACAGATGGAGGGTGCCCAGGAAGGCATGGCCATGGAAATGGACATGCAAAACATTGAGTCGCTCCGTCAGGTCATTCACGGTCTCGTGAAACTTTCATTTGATGAAGAGGGTCTGATGAAGTCTTTTGCCGAGTTGAATCAGAACGACCCCAACTTTAACACCATTGCCCAAAAGCAACTGAAGTTGAAGGATGACGCTAAAGTATTGGAAGACAGTTTATTAGCACTTGGAAAGCGCGATCCCTTCATGGGCTCGATCGTGACCAAGGAAGTGAGCGATCTGAACGAACACCTCGACAAGGTGGTGGAAGCCAACCGCGAACGCCGCCGTCCACAAGCATCGAGCGAAATGCAGCTGACCATGACGTCCATAAACAACCTGGCCCTGATGCTTGACGACCATTTCGACATGATGATGCAGATGATGCAAAACGCAAAGCCGTCGATGGGCAAGTCGAAGAAGAAAGGGCAGAAGCCAAGCCTGAGCCAGATGCAGCAACAGCTGAACCAGAAGATTCAGGAATTGAAAGGCAGTGGAAAATCAGGACGCCAATTGTCGGAAGAGTTGGCCGAGATGGCTGCGGAGCAGGAACGCATCCGGAAGGCTCTTCAGGAAATGCAGGAAAAAATGAAAGACGGAAAGATGCCGGGTGGCGATTTGACATCGAAGATGGAGCAATCGGAAATGGATCTGGTGAACAAGCAACTGACAGATCAGCTCATCAAACGGCAACAGGACATTGTGACCCGACTACTGGAAACAGAGAAGTCGGCACGCGAGCAAGACCTGGATGAAGAGCGAAAAGGGGAGGCGGCGAAGGACTACGAAAAAGAAATTCCCAAGGCCTTTGAAGATTATTTGCGTCTAAAGGAAAAAGAAGTAGAATTGCTTAAAACCGTGCCACCTAAGCTTTATCCTTATTATAAGAAAGAAGTTAGTGAGTATTTTAAGAGAGTGGGCGATAAATAACCCATCACAACAAAGCATATATAATAAAAGCGAAACGTAGCAAAACTCAGCAATGAACACCATTAACATCCAGGTTCCGTCGATCGGAGAGAACATTAGAATGATTGAGAGCTTTATTGACAATGCAAAGGAGAAGTTCCACCTGGATGACGACATATACGGCAACATCATGATTGCCGTGACCGAAGCCGTAAACAATGCTATCAAGCATGGCAACTCGAACGACAAATCGAAGAACGTATTCCTGAGCCTCTTCCTGGACGACAGCATGCTGAAGTTCATCATCAAGGACGAGGGCACTGGCTTTGACTTCGAAAACCTTCCCGATCCAACAGCACCCGAAAACCTGGAGAAACTTGGCGGCCGTGGCATCTTCCTGATGAAACATCTTTCTGACGAAGTGAACTTCCGGGAAAACGGCCGCATTGTTGAGTTGAGCTTTTATATGAACTCCTAAATGCCCTCCGTTCACTTTTTCACAGAAGATGTAGAATTTAAACTTCCGCATCCGCGAAAAACCACTGCCTGGCTAAAGGCATCAATCCTGAAAGAAAAGAAGAAGCTGGATGAGCTGAATTTCATATTCTGCTCCGACACGTATCTGCGTGAGATAAACATCCAGTATCTCAACCACACCACCTTCACCGACATCGTGACCTTCGATTCAAGCGAGGGAAGCGGCCTCATTGCAGGCGACATCTTCATTAGCATCGACCGTGTGAAAGAGAATTCCGAAAAGTTCGAAACCACATTCGACCAGGAGCTCCACCGTGTACTTATACACGGGGTGCTGCACCTCATTGGTTACTCCGACAAGGGAATCCAGAAGAAAGCACTGATGCGCAAAAAAGAGGACGCTTATCTATCTTTGCGCTAGAGATGTTCCACGTGGAACCCGTTTCACATCTACAGATTGAGTCTACCTTGTTCCACGTGAAACAAATTGTGGAATTGTTGATGAATTTTGTGGGTAAGTTTCTGGTTCCACGTGAAACACTGATGATTTATAACAAACAGCTATATGTTTCCAGAATATGATGTGATTGTGGTGGGGGCGGGGCACGCTGGCTGCGAGGCTGCTGCCGCTGCGGCAACCATGGGTTCGAAAGTGCTCATGGTGACCATGAATATGAATACCATTGCCCAGATGTCGTGCAACCCCGCGATGGGTGGCGTTGCCAAGGGCCAGATTGTTCGCGAGATTGATGCCTTAGGTGGCATGTCGGGTATTGTGGCCGACAAATCGATGATTCAATTCAGAATGTTGAATCGCTCAAAGGGTCCTGCCATGTGGAGCCCCCGAACACAGAACGACCGTATGAAATTCTCGGAAGAATGGCGACTGGTCTTGGAGCAAACACCTAATCTGGACTTCTGGCAGGAGATGGTGAAAGAGATCCTCGTGGAGGACGGCCGAGCCGTAGGAGTAAGGACAAGCCTAGGCCTTGAGATAAGAGGGAAGTCTGTGGTGCTAACCAATGGCACATTCCTGAACGGAAAGATCCATATCGGGGAGAAAAACTTTGGAGGAGGCCGAACAGCAGAGAAAGCCGCTACCGGACTCACTGAACAATTGGTTAGTCTCGGCTTTGAATCCGGACGTATGAAGACCGGCACGCCCCCTAGGGTAGATGGTCGAAGCCTCAACTATGCGAAAATGGAAGAACAGCCTGGCGATGAAGATCCAGGCAAGTTCTCATACACCGACACAAAGCCCCTCACCAAACAAGTAAGCTGCTGGATCACCTACACCAACGACACGGTCCACAAAGAGCTTCAGAAGGGATTCGAGAAGTCTCCCATGTTCCAGGGCCGCATCAAAGGGCTTGGTCCCCGCTATTGCCCGTCTATCGAAGACAAAATCAATCGTTTCGCCGAAAGAGACCGTCACCAGATCTTTGTGGAGCCCGAAGGGTGGAATACTGTGGAGATCTATGTGAATGGTTTCTCTACCTCACTGCCTGAAGACGTTCAATACAAAGCCCTGACCAAAATAGAAGGATTCGAGAACGTGAAGATGTTCAGACCAGGCTATGCCATTGAATACGACTTCTTCCCCCCAACACAGCTGGGTCTTAGCCTCGAAACCCACCTTGTACAGAATCTCTACTTCGCCGGACAGATCAACGGGACCACAGGCTATGAAGAAGCGGCTTGCCAGGGCTTGATGGCCGGAATAAACGCCCATCAAAAGGTGCATGGAAAAGATCCCTTCATTCTAAAGAGATCAGACGCCTACATCGGTGTGTTGATTGACGACCTTGTTAGCAAGGGCACGCAAGAACCCTACAGGATGTTCACCTCACGGGCAGAATACCGGATTCTTCTCAGACAGGACAACGCCGACATCCGTCTCACCGAACTGGGCCATGCCATTGGTCTGGCAGGGCAGGATCGATTCGAAAAAGTTGTGGCAAAGAAGGAAGCCGTTGAACTTCTCACAAAGGAACTGAATAAGTTAAAAGTGGAACCAGCAGACATAAACGAAGGCCTCGAAACCCTCCAGACCTCAGCAGTGAAAGAGAAAGTGGCTGCAGGTCATTTGCTGAAACGCCCCCAGATAGGAATCACAGATCTTAAACGCATCAACAGCAGTCTCGAAACACTTTTGAACAAGTACGCAACTGAAGTTCAGGAGCAGGCTGAGATCAACATTAAATACGACAGCTATATCGAAAGGGAGGA
Organism: Chryseolinea lacunae; assembly: GCF_016735595.1. Classification (GTDB taxonomy): domain Bacteria; phylum Bacteroidota; class Bacteroidia; order Cytophagales; family Cyclobacteriaceae; genus Chryseolinea; species Chryseolinea lacunae. The sequence goes on along the minus strand of NZ_JAERRB010000003.1, from coordinate 443,658 downwards.
GCAACTGGTCCAGAAACTGGGTAACCTAGAGAACTACCGAATCAAAACGGACTTTGACTATGACCGTGTGAAAGCCCTCTCTTCTGAAGCACGCGAAAAACTGAAGCGTATCAAACCCGAAACTGTGGGACAAGCATCGCGCATCAGCGGCGTTTCCCCGGCAGACGTATCGGTCCTCACTATATATATGGGAAAATGAAAGAACTGAAAAGCTGCCCCGTTTGCCATTCGTCCGTCTTCACTCCGTTTCTGAACTGCAAAGACTACACTGTTTCACATGAAACATTTCAACTCGTTACCTGCAAGACCTGCAGCTTCACGTTCACCAATCCAGTTCCTGATCCAGAGCGCTTAGGAGACTACTATCTCTCCGACACATACATATCACACTCGAACAAGGCCAAGGGGCTGATTGATTCGGTCTATATCCTTGCCAGAACTTTCACATTGAAATGGAAGGTGAAACTGATCACCAACCACTCTTTGGGAAAAGGAAGGCAACTGCTGGATTACGGCTGTGGCACCGGTGATTTCCTGAAAGCCGCAAAAGAACAACAATGGGCAGTTGCAGGTGTTGAACCTTCTGCGCTTGCCCGAAGCCAAGCCGAGCAATCTACCCAGGAGAAGATTGCCACAGCGCTCCCCGAACTAACAGGCAAGAAATTTGATGTGATCACGCTCTGGCACGTACTTGAACATATCGACGACTTGAATGAATGCATCCAATCGCTAAAACAACAACTCAACGACGATGGCACGTTGCTCATTGCCGTGCCTAACTACGAGTGCTGGGATGGAAAACATTATCAATCACACTGGGCGGGCTATGACGTGCCTCGACACCTTTGGCATTTCTCGAGGAAGACAATGGATTTGCTCATGACGAACAACGGCCTGAAGATAAAGAACATCGTACCCATGAAATTGGACGCGTTCTATATCAGTCTGCTCAGTGAGAAATATAAGACCGGAACATCGGGTCTCGGTGGCATGTTGAAAGCCGTATGGAATGGCATCAAGTCAAACAGCAAGGCAGCAAAAACAAACGACTACTCAAGCTTAATCTATATCATCAGAAAATGAAGATACAACAGCACCTGCACTGGCTCATCTATCCGCTCTTCTTCCTGGCATGCGCCCGACAGACTGCACCCACCGGTGGACCAAAAGATACCATCCCACCAATTCTCATCAGCACACTTCCCAAACACGAAGCCTTAAACTATAAAGGCAAAACTGTTGAACTCAACTTCAACGAGGCCATCATCACCAACAACCCCAAAGACCAGATCCTCATCATACCATCGGTAGGAAAAGACTTTGAAGCCACGGCGAAAAAAGATCGCCTCGTTCTCACGTTCAAAGAAGACCTCAAAGACAGCACCACCTATTCCATAAACTTTCGCGACGGTGTTCAGGATATCACAGAAAAGAATCCAGCCAAAAATCTGAAGCTCGCCTTCAGCACGGGCAACTACATCGATTCACTTTCCATTGAAGGATATATCTCGGATCCACTAAGGGGAAAGGAAAGCAAAGAGGCAACGGTCGCACTATACGAAGCAGACACCTTCAATATCTTCAAACACAAACCCTCGTACCTGACAAAGACAAGCGAGAAGGGAATCTATAAACTTGAAAACCTGAAGCCAGGCGAATATTATGTGTATGCCATCGAAGATAAGAACAAAAACCTTGTAATCGACAGTAAATCAGAGTCTTACGGGTTCTTAAAAGACAAAATCAGGCTAGACTCGAACGCCAGCATGGTGAACATACCTTTAGTGCGTCTTGACAACCGCCCGCTGAAGTTAACGAACTACAGACCTTACAATACTTACTTCAACATCAAGACTTCCAAAAACCTGGCGAGCTTCAAACTGACTCCACAGGAAGACGAGATCCTACTTTCCTCATTCGGCGACGACCTGGCCAACATCAAAGTCTTTAACACCATCGAAGACAAAGACAGCCTCGCCGTCCGCCTTGAAGCCTACGACAGCGTGAATCACAAAATAGACACAACGCTTTATATCAAGTTCGGCAAACGTGACGCTAAGCCCGAGGCTTTCAAATCAACAGCGCCGACAATGAGGGTTATTGGCACAAAAGGAATTCTACATGGAACAATTGGCTTCAACAAACCCTTGGCCGTAATCAACTTCGACAGCATCTTCTACCAGATCGACTCCGCAAAAATAGTCCCAATCAAACCGGAAGATGTCCACATAGACAGTCTCCACAACATCGTGACTATAGAAAAGACCTTCGACAAAGTGCTTCTCAAGAAACCCGAGCCGCCAAAAGATCTACCTAAAAAAGCAGACCAGCCCAAACTTCAAACACAACCACCAGCACCAGCTACAGCCGTGAAACAACCCGGCAGCGGACAGAAAAAACCTGCACCTCCCAAACTCGTCGACTACCAATTCGTGACCGGCAAAGGTGCATTCATCAGTGCTGAGCTCGATAGCTCGAAAAGTTTACAAACCACCGTTAGACCTTCCACTCTCGAAGAAACCGGAGTCATACTAGTACAGGTAAATACAAAAGCCGAGCACTATGTTGTGGAGCTCCTGAACCGTGACTTCAAAGTGGTAGACAAAAAGCGCGATAACAAAAAGATCACCTTCGAAGACGTGGAACCGGGTGAGTACATGCTCAGACTGATTATCGACAAAAACGGCGACGGTCTATGGAACCCAGGCAACTACGAACTTCACGAAGAACCGGAACCCATCACCTTCTACAAGAACGAAAAGAACCTTCCTTCCTTCAACCTTAAGGCAAATTGGGAGCTGGGACCATTGTTGATAACCTACTAACAACTTGTGGATTCATGACCGAACTTGTCTACAAAATCGTCTTAAATCCAACATTCCTGAAAAGCCCAAACGAACCTGTGCATAGAATCGGACTTACCCACACTACATACAATACAAGTACTCCACAACGTTTCTATACACACCCCACAACATTGTTGACAAGACTCTAAACCATTGATAAAGAAAAGATTAGTAAGTATCTAATTTCTACATAAATTCCACATTCAAAATCCGAAGAAGGTTATACACATTTGAACATGGTTAATAATACCTATATATATATAAACTATATTATTTTAATAAAGACCCACTTTATCCGGATAACTCTTTTTCTCCTTTTTGCCTCGGTTTCGGCGTTCGCTCAAAACCAGGACGACATCCAGCTGGCCAACGAATACTTATTGAAGGGCGATAAAAAAAAGGCGCTCGAGCTTTATCGCGACCTGGCCAAAGCCGATGTGAACACGCCGTTTATTTATAATAGCTATATCAATGTGCTGCTGGATTTGGGCAATTATGAAGAGGCGCAAAATTTTTTAAAAAAAGTAACGAAGCGCGATCCGCTCAATTTGCAGTATAAACTGGATGTGGGATTAACCTATGTGCGCGCCGGCGATCTGCCCAAGGCCGACAAATATTTCAAGGAGCTTATTTCGGAGAACAAAGCGAATGTTCAACGCATCAAAATGATGTCGGATTACTTTATGTCGCACTCGCTGGCCGACTACGGCATTGTGGCTTTGACGGAGAGCCGGGCATCGTTGGGAAATCCGTCGCTCTTTTGCCTGGAGCTTGCCATGCTCTATCGCATCAAAGGAAGCCAGGACAAAATGGTGCAGGAATACCTGAACTATGTGACGCAAAATTCGGGCAACATTCAATATGTGAAAAATGTGATGCAGGCGTTGCTGACCCGGCCCGAAGAACTTGAAAGTCTCGAACGACTTTTATACGACAAAGTGCAGCAATATCCCGACGTTGAAGTTTATGCCGACCTGCTCATTTGGGTGACGATGCAACAGAAAAATTTCTACGCCTCTTTCATCCAGGCCCGGGCCTACGACAAACGCTACAAACGCGACGGCGAAAAATGTATGGAAGTGGCCCGGGTGGCGCTCGACAACGAAGACTATGACACCGCGCTAAAAATTTATCGGTACCTGATCCGCGAATATCAAGGCACCCAAAATTATTTGCTCGCGCGCCTCGGACTGATCCGAACCCGGGAGGCGCGCGTAAAAAATACCTACCCGGTGAAAAACGACTCGGTGAAAATATTGATCGCCGACTATAAAAACTTTATCCGCCAATATCCCGACAACGTAAATTCGCTCGAGGCATCGAAAAGTGAAGCGCTGTTGTTTGCAAACTATCTCGACCAAAAAGATTCGGCCGTTCAAATTCTCAATAAACTGATCGCAAATCCAAAAGCCACGCTCTACCTGAAGTCGAAAGCAAAATTGGATTTGGGTGATATTTATATGTTGATGGGTGAGCCATGGGAATCCTCGTTGCTCTATTCTCAGGTTGAAAAAACGCAAAAAGAAAATCCTGTGGGCTATGAGGCAAAACTGCGAAACGCAAAACTCTCCTACTACAAAGGCGACTTCCGCCTGGCCCAGGAACACCTCGACATTTTGAAGCAAGCCACCACGCGCGAAATTTCGAACGACGCCCTGGACCTGAGCATGCGAATAAAAGAAAATGTTTCCGTCGACAGCACGGGTGAAGCGCTCAAGCAATATGCCTCGGTCGAACTTTTGCTGTATCAAAACAAAACAAACGACGCCTTAAAAAAAATCGAATATCTCAAACAAGGTACTTCCGCAAGCGGCGTGTCGTTTTCCAATCAAACCATTCTCGACGATGTGTATTGGCTTGAGGCAAACATCCGGATGCAGCGCGGAGAGTTCGACTTATCGTTGGCCCTCCTTCAAAAAATTATCGATGACTATGGTGACGACATCCTGGCCGACGATGCCTATTTTTTACAAGGCGAAATCTACGAGCGCCAATTGAAAAACAAAGACAAGGCCATGGAGATCTATCGCGACTTTTTGTCGAAATATCCGGGAAGTGTTTTTGCGGCCGAGGCCCGGAAGCGATACAGGTTGTTGCGTGGAGATTTTAATGGCCAGGAACAGGCGCCGCAGTTCTAAAAATTCCGACAGGCACCTGCGTCCGATTTCAATTTCAATTTTTTATATCTTAGGCGAATGATAAAACGCGGTTTGCTGATTCTTTTGGCTCTCTTGGTTATCCTGTTGGCCATCCTGTTTTTCAACGCCTTCACATTCAACTCTCGCCAGCCCGCCATTGCTGCCTTGCCTGCTCCGGCCGTTGACCCCGAAGCCATTCAGCATTTTCAGGAAGCCATTCGCTTCAAAACAATTTCGTTCACCGACTCGGCGTTGTTGGACACGGCGCAATTTTTCGGATTCCAAAGATTTTTACAAAAGACCTATCCCACAGCGCACGCGCATCTTGAACGCGAGCTCGTGAAAAACTACAGTTTGCTTTATACCTGGAAAGGGAAAAACGAGAAACTGAAACCCATTGTGATGCTGGCACACCAGGACGTTGTGCCAATCGAAGAAGCGTCGAAGAGCAGCTGGACGGTTGATCCGTTTGCCGGCGAAGTGAAAGATGGATGTGTGTGGGGCCGCGGTTCGACGGACAATAAAATAAACGTGATCTCAATTTTCGAAACGATCGAGAAGTTGACCAAAGAAAATTTTCAACCGGAGCGCACAGTCATCTTGGCGTTGGGTCACGACGAGGAGCGCGGCGGTTCGGGCGCGAAAACAATTGCCAAACTTTTGGCGCAACGAAACATCTCGGCCGAAATGGTGCTCGACGAAGGCGGCATTGTGACGCGTAACAAAGTGCCGGGCATGCTCAAACCCGTGGCGCTGATCGGCACTGCCGAAAAAGGATACTTGTCGTTGTTGCTGACCGTTGAAAAAAATGGCGGCCACTCTTCGATGCCAGAACAAGAAACAGCGCTCGACATTTTGGCAAAGGCCGTGGTGAACATCCGTCAACATCCATTTCCGCCAAACTTCGCGCCGGCCACCGTGGGGTTCATGAGTCACGTTGGGCCAGAGATGCCCTATCCGGAGAAACTGATTTTTGCAAACATGTGGATGTTCAAAAGTGTGGTGATTGGCATCTATGAAAAGAGTGCCGCCGGAAATGCCGTGGTGAGAACAACCGTGGTGCCCACCATATTTAATGCCGGCATGAAAGACAACGTTGTTCCCACAAAGGTGTCGGCCACCGTGAATCTGAGATTGCTGCAGGGCGACACCTCCGATAAAGTGATTGCCGAACTGAAAAAAATAATCAACGACGACCGTGTGAGCATAACCATGTCAACTGAGTTTCTGAACGAGGCATCGGCCACCTCTCCCGAAGAAGGCTTTGGCTATCAACATGTGCAGGAAACAGTGAAGAAAACTTTTCCCGAAACCGTAGCCACACCATTCCTGATGATTGGCGCCACAGACTCTCGCTTTTTCGGCGATGTGTCAACAAACATTATCAAGTTCAGTCCAATGATTGACCCAATCGGTTTTCATGGAATAGACGAACGCGTGAGCCTGGAGAGTTTTCAGCAATCGCTGTGGTTCTATGAAAAGTTTTTGCGTCAATAAATAATCAAAGCGCAGTAACGGCATCGCCGACTTTGAAACTTCCGCTCTTCACAATTTTCGCCGTGATGCCGCCCAAACCCCGCATGGCGTTGTAGCCACCTTCGCCAAGATTTTCTTCCATGCGCGAACACGGATGACACTCGCCCGAATATTCGAACACAGCGTCGCCGATAGAAAACTGTTTTCCTTTCAAGGCCGCCAGGTTAATTCCTTCCACCACAATGTTTCGTCGCGTGAGTTGGGGTTGAACTTCTGGTTTTCCCAAAAATGAAGCAATGGCAGCAAGGTGCTCGGCTTGAATGAACGTGACTTGTCGCCCGCCTGAATTTTTGTATCGGTCGCCCTCCAGGCCGCGCGCTTCAATGGCGGAAACTTCGGCAAGCACTTTCACAGGCTCCCGTCGCTTGGGACGCACGCTGATGAAAACCACCCGCCCGGGTTTGGCAAAACCGTTTTGAAGCTCTTTGATTTCTTTCATAAAAAATCTTTCGCAAAACTAAACAACAGGGTCTGCGCTTGGTTCACAAACTTTGAAACGTTAAATGTTCCACCAATAGGTGAGCTTCACCACAAGCGCCCGGGTTTTCACGGCAAAATTTTCGGGGAAGTAGTTGTCGGTATACACAATGAACAAATCCGACGCCGGCTTGTAGCGCCATTGCACACGCGTGTTGAGGTTCACATTTTTTTGTTGCTCGTTATATTGGGCAAAGGCTGTGAAGAACAATTTGTTGGTCATCGTCAAATCCAGACGGGGGCCCACCAGCCAGAATGTTTTGTTTCCCCACGGTTCGGGCAACCGAATGTCGTTGTAGTTGGCCGTGACGGTGAGGCTCACGAAAGGTTGAAACCGAACACCCACTTCGCCGCTCAGGTTCAGGCGTGTGCCGCTGGCATAGTAGCCACCAAAGCGTGTGGAGAATGCATACGTGAAAATGCTCTGCGGCATCGATGTGAAATCTGTACCGAATGCATTCCACGAATGGTCGGTGCCGACGGCCAGCGAATCCATTCCGGAATTTGTTGGATCGAAGGGCAACAACAATTTCACATAGTCATGTGCGGCCCAACCCGTGAGCACACTTTGTTTGCGGAAGGTGATGGTGTAGGAGAGCACGCTTTCATTGTCGGTCTGCTTGAAGTCGCTGTTGAAAAAATAGGTCGACGTAATTTTCGGCCCGTGACTCAACACCACTTTGCCTTTCGGAAAAAATAAATAACCGGCCTGCGGATTGATCTTCAGATAATTTTTTCGAGGCACGTAGCCCACTTCGGCATTGTAGTTTTCGCCCACATATTCATGTTGCCAATTCAAAAGAACACGTCGCGTCGAGAACTGGAGATTGGCCGCGTGTGTGAAATCTTTTTTCGATTTGTCGGGACTAAACGATTTGAGAAATAAAGTTTTGCCGGTCCACACATTGTTCGACGAAGCGAGGTTGTATTCCAAACCAAGGTTTCGGTTGTATTGGCTATACACCGGAATGGCTGGATCGTCGGAAGGTTGATAGTTCAGCGAAGATTTGTTGATGAAGATAACCCCGATGTTGGAGCGCGAAAACACACGACGCTGCAAGGCCATGACAGCAAAATTTTGTCGCGGCAAGTGCGACGATTCCACTTCGGCCGTTTGCATATCCATGGCACCGATGCGCCAGTTCTTGTCGAGCTTGCCGCTGAAACGCGCGCCATACTGAATGGGAACGTTGAGACCAATGCGCCGCGAAAAAAATGGACGGATGTTGGCATAGCCGAAGTTGGCAAACAAGTCGCCGTTCTCTAGAAAAAATTGTCGCCGTTCGGGAAAGAACAATTCATATCGGTCGAGGTTGGTCACTTGGCGGTCCACGTCAACTTGCGAAAAATCCGGGTTCACCGTCAGGTCCAGATTGAGCGAGGAAGTGACAGCCACTTTGGCGTCCATCCCAATTTCTTTTTTGTAGGTGGTGGGCGTGTTGTCGGTAAAATTTCGCGACCCGCCACCAAGGGCGTAGGGAATCAGCGAAATGTTGGGGCCCACTTGTGGCGGCGGTTCGTCCCACACCAGCGTGCCGGAGTAGGCGAGCGAAGCCGTGGGAAACTGTCGCGGCACCGGTGCCCACGCCGATTTTTCGGTCGTCTTCAAATCGAGCCGGCTAAAGTTAATGCCCCACCGCGTGATACCTTTTTTGTAGCGGATCGACTTGAAGGGAATGGCCGCTTCAAACACCCACTTCTCATCGTCCTTGGTCACGGCCGAAGTCCATTTGTTGTCCCAGCTCAAATCCACTTTGCCGCCCTCATACATGATGCCGTCCCACTGGGCTCCGGCGGCGTTGGCGCCAAACGAAAAACCGTTGGTCTGGTCGTCGAAGGTGTCCATGAAGAGCAGGAAGTTGTCGTTTTTGCCAAACGTGAAATCACGCCGGAGTGACTCCACAAAATAGCGGCCGGGCAGCAGGTGATAGCACGTGGCGAGGAGATAGAGGTGTTCGTTGTCGTAGACCATGCGCACTTCCGTTTTCACGCGTGCAAAGCTGGTGTCCATGGGCAGCACCATATAAAAGTCGGAAGCCACGGCAGCGTCGTTCCAGGCGGCGTCAGGCAGACCGTCGATTTTTATGGGGCCTGTGGCCCGGTGCAGGTTGAGTTGATAGGCCTCGTTTTTCTTTTGTGCCCATAGGGCCACGTTCAGAAGGCAAAAAAGCAGGATAAGTAAAATTCTCACAAAGCAATTTCCCACTATCCTGTTGAATGGCAAGACGATATAGGATGGGCGGAAGCGGAAAGCCCGAAAAAACGGCCCTCAACGGGTCGCAAAGGCCGGAAATGCTTGAAATGTGTTGTGAGGCCGTATGCAAACATTTTTATGGAATAGTATGCATGCATAACAAATTTTATTACCTTCGTTTCCACTTCACGAAATCGTATGCGGAAAGAAGAAACCGTAGATCATAACATCAAAGCAGCCTGGCACGCCATCTCCAGAATGTATAATCAGCAGGCCAGCAAGCACGATATTACAACATCTATCGGATTCGTACTTTTAAATATCCATTCCGATCAGGGCACCCCCGCCACCAAGATTGCGCCGCTCATGGGACTGGAAGCCAGAAGCCTCACCCGCATGCTAAAAACCATGGAGGAAAAGAAGTTCATCTACCGCGAGCCCGATCCGCTCGACAAACGGTCGGTGAGAATTTTTCTGACCGATCTCGGCAAAAAGAAAAAGGAAGTGTCGCGTGCAACGGTGCTGCTATTCAACAACCGCGTCCGCGAAGTGGTGTCGGAAACAAAACTCAAAGTCTTTTTTGAAGTGATGAATGAAATCAATCAGCTGGCTGCCAGCGGCATGGCAGAGCTGCAAAAAGTTTAATATAAAATAACATCAGCGAACCAACGGTAGAGTTTAAATTTCAACCATCTGAAAATAAGAAATAGCTAACATGAAACGATCAATTCGCAAAGTTGCTGTGCTCGGCTCGGGCGTTATGGGATCGGCCATCGCGTGTCACTTCGCCAACATCGGTTGCCAGGTGCTGCTGCTCGACATGGCTCCGAAAGAACTTACGGACGAAGAAAAAGCGAAAGGCCTCGCGCTCGACAGCAAGGCCGTGAAAAACCGGATTGTACAGTCGTCGTTCGACCGCTCGGTGAAATCAAATCCCGGTCCGCTCTACAGCAAGAAATTTGCTTCGCGCGTAACACTCGGAAACTTCACCGACGACCTCGCTAAAATTAAAGACTACGACTGGACCATCGAAGTTGTAGTCGAAAACCTCGACATCAAAAAGAAGATGTATGAAGAGGTGGAGAAATATCGCAAGCCGGGAACGCTCATCACATCCAACACATCGGGCATTCCCATTCACCTGATGGCTGAAGGAAGAAGCGACGATTTCAAAAAACATTTCTGCGGAACGCACTTCTTCAACCCGCCCCGCTATCTGAAGCTGCTGGAGATCATTCCCACGTCGCACACCGATCCGGAGATCACAAAATTCCTGATGCACTACGGCGACCTGTTTTTGGGAAAGACCACTGTGCTTTGCAAAGACACGCCGGCCTTCATCGCCAACCGCGTGGGTGTGTTTGCCATCATGAAAGTTGTAGACTCCATGAACAAGCTCGACCTCAACATCGACGAGGTAGACAAACTCACCGGCCCTGTCATTGGGCGACCGAAGTCAGCAACGTTTCGCACATCCGACCTTGTGGGTCTCGACACGCTGATTAAAGTGAGCAGCAACCTCTACAATGGTTTGCCCAACGACGAAGGCCGCCAGTATTTCAAGCTACCCGACGTGGTGCTGAAAATGGAACAGAACAAATGGCTCGGCGACAAAACGGCGCAAGGCTTTTATAAGAAAACAAAAAACGCGAAGGGCGAAACCGAGATTCTCACACTCGATCTGAAAACCCTCGAATACAAAACCAAAGCGAAAGCAAAATTCGCGACGCTCGAAACCACGAAGACCATCGACAACCTGAAAGATCGTTTCAAGGTGTTGCTGGCGGGCAAAGACAAAGCCGGCGATTTTTATCGCGACTCGTTCTACGGACTGTTTCAGTATGCATCGAACCGCATTCCGGAAATCGCCGACGAGCTCTACAAAATCGATGACGCCGTTTGCGCAGGTTTTGGCTGGGAGCTTGGCCCCTTCGAAACGTGGGACGCCGTGGGTGTTGAAAAAGCCGTTCAGGAAATGGCCACCGCAGGTTTCAAACCCAATCCATGGGTCACCGAAATGCTGGCCGCCGGCAACAAGTCGTTCTACAAAGTGGAAGGCGGGCAACGCAAATACTATGACATCCCCACTAAGTCTTATAAAGTTATTCCAGGCAAAGAAGAATTTATCATTCTCGAAAACCTGAAAGACAATGTGATCTGGAAAAACGCCGAATCGAAAGTGACCGACCTCGGCGACGGCGTGATCAACTTTGCATGGCACAGCAAAAGCTATACGTTGGGCAGCTCAGTGATTGAGGGCCTGAACAAAGCCATCGACCTCGCCGAAAAAGATTATAAAGGACTGGTGATTGGACACCAGGGCGCAGACTTTTCGCTTGGCGCAAACCTGGGTCTTGTGTTCATGTATGCCATCGAGCAGGAGTATGACGAGATCGACTTCATGGTTCGTCAGTTTCAAAATTCGGTGATGCGCATTCGCTATTCGTCTGTGCCAGTTGTAGTTTGTCCGCAGGGTCGCACGCTCGGAGGCGGTTGCGAAATGACCATGCACGCCGACATTGCCCAAGCTGCAGCCGAAACCTACATCGGCCTGGTGGAAGTTGGCGTTGGGCTCATTCCCGGCGGCGGCGGAACAAAAGAATTTACAAAGCGCGTGAGCGATGCACTGGAAGACGGCGATGTGGAATTGAATGCCTTGCAAAATGCGTTCATGAACATAGCCACCGCCAAAGTCGCCCTCTCGGCCGAAGAGGCTCGCGAAATGGGTGTGCTGCGAACCAAAGACAGAATATCGGTGAACAAAGACCGCCAGCTTCTGGATGGCAAAGCCGCGGCGCTCGAATTGTTCGACGCGGGCTACACCATGCCGACACCGGCCAAGAACATAAAAGTTCAGGGGCGTGCAGGCATGGCGTTGTTCATGGCGGGTGTGCAAGGCATGCGCATGGGCAACTTCATTTCGGACCACGATCAGAAAATAGCCTTGAAGATTGCCAACGTGATGTGCGGCGGCGACCTCACATCGCCACAGGAAGTGAGCGAACAATACCTGCTCGACCTGGAGCGCGAAGCCTTTGTGTCGCTCACGGGCGAAAAGAAAACACTGGAAAGAATTCAATCAATTTTAACGGGAGGAAAACCTTTAAGAAATTAATTATGGACGCCTATATCGTAGCCGCAAAACGAACTGCAAACACCCGCGCGAAAAAAGGAGGACTTCGTTTCACACGCCCGGACGACTTTGCAACAGACCTCATCAAAGCGCTGGTCCAATCGGTGCCGGGTCTGGAAAATAAAATGGTCGACGATCTCATCGTGGGCAATGCTGTGCAGGAAGCGGAGCAAGGCATGCAGATGGGAAGAATGATAGCCCTCACCGCACTGGGCATAGACAACGCCGGCATGGTGATTAACCGCTACTGCGGATCGGGCGTGGAAGCCATCCACATCGCGTCGGCAAAAATCCAGGCAGGCATGGCCGATTGCATCATTGCCGGTGGTGCCGAATCGATGTCGCTGGTGCCGGTGATGGGTTGGAAGACAGCCCTCAACTACACCATTGCGAAAGATCATCCCACCTACTACACCAGCATGGGCCTCACGGCCGAGGAGATCGCGAAGCAATACAAGATCTCGCGCGAAGACCAGGACCGCTTTGCTTTTGAGTCGCACATGAAGGCCATTCAGGCACAGAAAGACGGAAAATTTAAAGACGAAATACACCCCATCACCACAAAGGAAATTTTTGTCGACGAATCAGGAAAGAAGCGCACCAGGGAAGCGGTTGTAGACACCGACGAAGGTCCGCGTCCCGAAACAACCGTGGAGGTGCTCGGAAAATTGAAACCGGTTTTTGCGTTGGGCGGTTCCGTCACAGCCGGAAACTCGTCGCCCACAAACGACGGTGCTGCCTTTGCCGTGGTGATGTCTGAGAAACTGGTGAAGCAGCTGAACCTGAAACCCATTGCGCGCATGGTGAGCTATGCGGTGGCGGGTGTTGATCCGCGCATCATGGGCATTGGTCCCGTGGCCGCGGTGCCGAAAGCGCTTGAGCGCGCCGGTCTGAAACTGCAGGACATCGACCTCATTGAATTGAACGAAGCCTTTGCCGCACAGTCGCTGGCGGTGATGCGCGAGTTGAAACTCGATCCCACCAAAGTGAATGTTAACGGTGGGGCTATTGCCCTCGGCCATCCGCTGGGAAGTTCGGGCGGCCGACTTTCACTCACGTTGTTGAAAGAACTGGAACGCCGAAAAGGAAAGTATGGTTTGGTAACGGCCTGCGTTGGCGGCGGCCAGGGTGTTGCCGGCATTTATGAAATGCTGAACTGAAAGTATTCTCAATGAAATCAACTATTTAAAAGAAAGTTATTATGGCTACCATCACGGAAACAAAACACGCCATCAAAGGAGGCGAATTCCTCATCCGCGAATCAAAGGCGCAGGAAATCTTCATCCCCGAAGAGTATAACGAGGAGCAACGAATGATTCAGCAGCAGTGCAAAGATTTCCTGGCCAAGGAGGTGGACAATCGCCTGGACGAAATCGACTCGATGAAAGATCCGAAGCTCATGCCGTCGCTGCTCGACAAAGCCGGCGAGCTGGGTTTGCTGGGAACTTCGGTGCCCACCGAATATGGCGGCTTCGGCATGGACTTTAACACGACCATGTTGGTGGCCGAAGTGATTGGCGGCGGCCACTCGGTGGCGGTGGCACTTTCGGCACATACGGGCATCGGCACATTGCCCATTGTGTATTATGGAAACGAAGCGCAGAAACAAAAATATCTGCCAAAGCTGGCCACGGGCGAATATAAAGCGGCCTACTGTTTGACAGAACCCGACTCCGGTTCTGACGCCAACTCGGGCAAGACAAAAGCCGTGTTGAGCAGTGATGGAAAACACTACATCATCAACGGACAAAAAATGTGGATCACCAACGGCGGTTTTGCCGACATCTACATTGTGTTTGCCAAAATAGACAACGACAAAAATCTGACGGCCTTCATCGTAGAGAAAGCGTTTGGTGGAATCACCATGAACGAGGAGGAGCACAAGATGGGCATCAAGGGATCGTCTACTCGCCAGATCTTTTTCAACGACTGCAAAGTGCCGGTTGAAAATCTGCTGTCGGAGCGTGAGAACGGTTTCAAGATTGCCGTGAACATCCTGAACGTGGGCCGCATCAAGTTGGGTGTGGCTGCCGTGGGCGGAAGCAAAAAAACCATTTCGACGGCGGTGAACTATGCGAAAGAGCGCAAGCAGTTTGGAACATCGATCGCAAACTTCGGTGCCATCAAACACAAAATTGCTGAAATGGTGACAAAGGTTTTTGTGAGCGAATCGGCCTGTTATCGCGCCGGCCAGAACATAGACGACACCTACAACGCGCTGGTGGCCGAGGGACTTGATCCGGCAAAAGCCAAACTGAAGTCGCTGGAAGAATTTGCCATTGAGTGCGCCATTCTGAAAGTGCACGGCTCCGAAGTTTTGGACTTTGTGGTTGATGAAGGTGTGCAGATTTATGGCGGCATGGGCTTCTCGGCCGAAGGGCCAATGGACCGTGCCTATCGCGATGCACGCATCAACCGCATCTTTGAAGGAACAAACGAAATCAACCGCATGCTCACCATCGACATGCTAATGAAGCGTGCCATGAAAGGATCGATCGACCTGATGTCGCCGGCCATGGCGGTGCAAAAAGAACTGTTGGCCATTCCCGATTTTGGCGCTGCCGAAGAAGAAGGATTGTTTGTGAAAGAAAAGAAAGCGCTGGCCAACCTGAAGAAGGCCGGCCTGATGGTGGCGGGCGCCGCCGTTCAGAAATTCATGATGAAACTTTCTGACGAACAGGAAGTGCTGATGAACCTTGCCGACATGCTCATCGAAGCTTACGTGGCCGAGTCGACCTTGCTGCGCGTAGAGAAACTGATCGGCTTGAAAGGAGAGGCGGCCAGCGAAATTCAAAAAGAGATGGCCATCATCTACCTGCACTATGCCATAGAGAAAGCGGCATCGTGCGGACGCCAGGCGATCAACGCGTTTGCCGACGGCGACGAACAACGCCTGATGCTGATGGGCCTGAAGCGGTTCACCAAGATCGATCCCTACAACCTGAAAGAGGCTCGAAGAAAAGTAGCAAACCACGTGATCGAGAAAGGCGAATATCCTTTTTAGTAAATATGCTTTAATCTGAAGCAGCTGTGTGGAACGAACAAAGCCCTGGATGTTTCCGGGGCTTTTTGCTTTTTGGGGTTGTTCACATTTGTAAAACAGGCTGTTCATTTTTCAACAAATCGCGGGCATCAAAAAATTGAAAAAGGCTTAAATGAGCAGTATGCAAAGGTTCGCCGATGTTGCATCATTTTTGGTATGGGTAGTGTAAAAATCTAAAACCTATGCAAAGCCGAGGCCTCACCACCGTTTTGATCGTGTTGTTGTTTGTGTTCACCTTTCCAATCTGGATTGGAATTGCCGGCGCGCTCTTCGGCGTGATTGTGGGCTTGTTTGGTGCCGTGTTCGGCATCATTGGCGGAATTTTCGGCGCAATTTTCGGAATGCTTGGCGCACTGTTTGGCTGGGCATTTGGTTGGCACTGGCCGTTCGGATTTCATTGGCCCTCGTTCACCACCATCCTCATCATTGCGTTGGTTGTTGCGTTGATAAGTCGTTCCAGGAAAATATAGAAACAAAAAAAAGCACCCCTATGTGACGGGGTGCTTATTGTAAAGACTTGGATTGAGAAAGTATCGCGAGTAGACCGGATACTGATTCACTTTTCGGAGCTCCGGTCTGGTGCGGTTCACGAATACCACTCTGTATTGAAACTCATAGCCCTTGTCGACGCGAATGTCTTTGCGCACGATATACCATTGTTTGTTCCAGGGATTGAGCACTTTCACTTCCAGGTGAAAAAGTCCGGGAGTGCTTCGAACGCGTACAAATTTTCCGGGTTGTTTGTTGTAGAGTTTTCCGTTCACATACACCTGCATGGTGGTTCCCTTCTCTGACTGAACGGCAATACCCGAATCGTATGCCAGCGCCGGCAAGGCCGAGGCGAGCAAGAGCACTAAAGTCAACCTGTTCATGGTAGTAGTTCTGTTTCCCTTGTAATTGCAAGGTCCGTGCCATCGTTTGTGTGCACGAAAAAGAAACAGAAGTTATTTCACCTCCGGGCATGAACTATTTTCAGGTATGACCTGGAGACGAACGATCAGGAATTTTTCCACTTGATGCCGCAGCCGATCGCCTTTGTTTTGGCGGTGGGCACGGGCTTGTTTTGCAGCAGGGCGTTGACGGCATCTTCAACATATTTTTTGCTGGCGGCCGACGCGTCGCGTGTGTTGTTGTCGATGGTGCCGATGTAGGCTACCTTAAATTCGTTGCCTTCTTTCTTCAAGACAAACACGTGCGGTGTGTTGGAGGCACCAAAGGCTTTGGCTACTTCTTGCGACGCATCTACGAGATAGGGAAAATCGTAGTGTTTGCTTTTTGCCTGCGCAGCCATCTCCTCGAAAGAATCGCCTGGCGATTGCTGAGGATCGTTAGGATTGATGGCGATGACGGGAAAACCTTGCGAAGCGAATTTTTTATTCAGGCCAACGATGCGGTCGTTATAGGCGCGCGAATAGGGACACGTGTTGCAATCGAAAATGACGATGGCGCCTTTGGCACTTTTGAAATCAGACAACGCCACCATTTTGCCATCCACATTCTTGAGGCTGAAGTCCGAAACGGAATCGCCAAGCTGATACGAGGACGTGGCGGAAACGAACAGAAACGCTGCGCCGATCACAACGGCCAGGAATTTGATTTTCGTTTTCATAGAGATGATGTTTTATTGTTTCACTTCTGCTATTAGCTTTTCAAGATCGCCATCGTGAAGCTCTTTGTCCAGAAATTTTCGATGACCGTTTTTCGGGTTGATGATTAGTGTGGCCGGAATGGCACCACCCCAGCCTTTGTCCACTTTGTCGATCCACGAATTATAATCGATTTCGTCCAGGAGCAGCACGGTGGCCTTCATGTTTTTGCGGGCCACGAAGGCGTTCACCTTCTCGAGCTTGTCGGCAAAGTCGAGGTTGATGAGCGTTACGTTCACATCGGCGTTGTCGGCATTCAATTTTTCAAGGAGGGGAAGTTCCTTTACGCAAGGCGCGCACCATGTTGCCCAAAAGTTTATGATCTGCACTTTATCTGACGGGGCGTTGATGAGGGCTTCGAGCTTGTCAATTTTAATGACCTGGGTCTGGCTCCAAGCCGTTGTTTGTGAAGCCAAAAACAAAACGAGGAAGGTTAGTATTCGCATGATCTGTATGAACTGAAATTTGATCAGGTAGTTTTCAAAAACGTGGAAATTCTTTTCAGAAACCCGCGTAAGATTTCGAGGGGAAAATAGACAAAAACGTTAGGATTCAAGGACTTAGAAAGAATCAAAATAGTGACAAAAAGATGTCCACAAAAAAAGACACTTATCCACATTACCTGATTATTATGCATTAATTACGTGACTATCAAATACATACATGACCTTTTATTAATCAATTCTTTGTGGACAACTTAAATCGACCAAAAAAGCAAGTGTTGGAAGTGGCATAATTTCTAAATTTCAGATATTCAGATGCCTAGAAAAAAAAATGTATTGGAACACCCATTTTTAGCCAAATTATGAAGGACCAACCGAACCGCGTTTCCCAACTTTTCAACATTCAATACCCCATTATTCAGGCTGGTATGGTTTGGTGCAGTGGCTGGCGGCTCGCGTCGGCGGTGAGCCAGGCCGGCGGGCTCGGAATTCTTGGCGCGGGCTCTATGCACCCCGAAGTGTTGCGCGAGCACATCCGGAAATGCAAGGTGGCAACGGACCGGCCATTTGGCGTTAACGTTCCCTTGCTCTATCCGGAGATGGACAAGATCATGGCCATTCTGGTGGAGGAGCAGGTGAAGATCGTGTTCACGTCGGCGGGCAACCCGTCGTTGTGGACAAGTTTTTTGAAAGAGCGGGGCATCATCGTCGTGCACGTGGTGTCGAGCGTGAAGTTTGCGCGCAAGGCGCAGCAGGCGGGTGTTGACGCGGTGGTGGCCGAAGGCTTTGAGGCAGGCGGCCACAACGGTCGCGAAGAAACCACCACGCTGGTGCTCATTCCCATGGTGCGCGAAGCCATCTCAATTCCACTGTTGGCGGCGGGCGGCATTGCTTCGGGGCGAACCATGCTGGCCGCTGAAATTCTGGGTGCGGAAGGTTCGCAGATTGGAAGCCGCTTTGCCGTGAGCACGGAGTCGTCGGCACACGAAAATTTTAAACAACGAATTCTCGACGCTGGCGAAGGCGACACGATTGTTACCCTGAAGCAGCTAACACCTGTAAGGCTCATCAAAAATAAATTCTATCAGCAAGTGCAGGAGGCTGAATTGAAGGGAGCGTCGAAAGAAACGCTGGATGATTTGTTGGGAAAGCGACGTTCGCGTCACGGCATTTTTGAGGGCGACCTCGACGAAGGTGAACTGGAGATTGGCCAGGTGTCGGCCGCCTTAAACAAGATTGAGAGCGCAGCCGAAATCGTTAAAGATGTTTGGGACGAATACTGTGCTTTGAAAAAATCAATGTGCGCATGAAGTTCAGCAAAATCAAAGAAACGTGTCTGTATGTTCATGACCTCGAGAAAGCAAAGGCATTCTATCATGGGCTACTGGCTTTGCCGGTGATCAGCTATGTGGAGGGAAAACACATTTTCTTCCGGGCAGGCAGTTCGGTGCTGCTGTGTTTTGATCCCGACGATTCGAAAACCAAAACCAGTCCACCGCCGCACTATGCAGAGGGCAAACAGCATTTCGCGTTCGAAGTGGCGATGGCCGACTATGCGGATGTGAAGGCTGAAATAGAAAGTAAAGGCATTGCCATTATCGACCGCGTCGTGTGGAGCAGTGGACGGGAGTCGTTCTATTTCAACGATTGGGAAGGCAATATTCTGGAAGTGTTGCCGGATGCCGGCATTTGGGAGTGATGGCTTAGCGGTCTACCGACTCTACTTCGCGATCTTTTTCCTTTTTGGTTTTTCTAGCTGGAATGACCTCCAAACCATAGACGTGATCGAACCAGGTTTCGTAGTCTTTGAACTGGATACAGTTACTCACCAGTTTATCGTCGATGAGGATCTTGATAAACAATTCGCGGTTGATGGTTTGCAAGAGCTTTTCCATCTGGTCTTTTGGTAGCGCGCTCACTTGCACGTACTCTATTCCCTTGTATACTGTCGACTTAACTTTCATGGGCTGCACGGATCTGAATAACACTTAAACAAGTTTAGTAACCTGTAGTTTAATCGCGGTGCAAATTTAATACAGAAAAAATTTAGCATTGGCATGTGACAACGCATTATATTTTTAATTTTTGTCCAATGACACATTACTGTCCATGACCGGGTATTTTGAGACGTCGATCGAATTTCTGAAGGGAGTGGGTCCACAGCGTGCGGCTATGCTGAGCAAGGAGCTCAAGATTTTTACGTATGCCGATCTCATACAACACTATCCATTTCGCTATGAAGACCGCACCCGGTTCTATGCCATTCGCGAGTTGAATGAAGAGATGCCCTTTGTGCAGGTCAAAGGTAAGATCAAAAGTAAGGAGTTGGTGGGCACGGGTTTCAAGAAAAGGCTCGTAGCGCACTTTGCAGACGATAGCGGAGAGATGGAGCTTGTGTGGTTTCAGGGCATCAACTGGATTGCCGACAAGTTGAAGCCTGGAGCCGACTATGTTGCTTTTGGCAAACCTGCGCGCTTTGGCAGCACCTTCAGCATTGCGCACCCGGAAGTGGAACCCCTAACTGAAAACAATGAGAAGGGTGGCTTTCTTCATCCAGTATATCCGCTCTCCGAAAAATTAAGAACAAGAAAGATCGACAGCAAAACACTTGCGCGCATCATGCACCAGCTTCTCACGTTGTCGGAGAACAGAATTCGCGAAACGCTTCCCAAGAGCATCCTAACAAACAATAGTCTTGTTTCGAAGAAAGATGCCCTGCTCAACATTCACTTTCCAACAAGCCACGAAGCGCTTGCCAGCGCGCAGCACCGGTTGAAGTTTGAAGAACTCTTCTACATACAGCTCCGTCTGCTGAAGATGAAGCTGATCCGCCAGGAAAAAATGAGAGGCCAGATTTTTCAGGATGCTTCTTTGCTCACACGTTTTTATCACGACCACTTGCCCTTTCCGCTCACCAACGCGCAAAAGAAAGTTATCAAAGAAATCTATGCCGACCTGAAGTCGGGTCTGCAAATGAACCGGTTGTTGCAAGGCGACGTGGGCAGTGGCAAAACCATTGTAGGTTTCATCTGCATGCTCATTGCCGTGAGCGCCGGCGCCCAATGTGCCCTGATGGCACCCACAGAAATTCTGGCACAACAGCACTACAAAAGTCTGAAGCGGTATGCCGACATGATGGACATCTCCATTGCATTGCTGACGGGCTCCACTAAAAAACCCGAACGAAAAAAAATACACGAAGCCCTTCAAAGCGGGGCCATGAACATTTTGATTGGCACCCATGCCCTGTTGGAGGAAGAAGTGCAGTTCAAGAATCTTGGGCTCTCTATCGTTGACGAGCAACACCGGTTTGGGGTGGCCCAGCGTTCGAAGCTGTGGCAGAAAAACGCCTCGGTCTATCCACACGTGCTGGTGATGACGGCCACCCCCATTCCGCGTACACTGGCCATGACGTTGTATGGCGACCTGGACGTTTCGGTGATAGACGAACTGCCGGCGGGCCGCAAGCCCATCAAGACGATGCACCGGTTCGATTCGCACCGGCTGCAGGTGAACCAGTTTTTGAGAGACCAGGTGCAACTTGGCCGGCAGATCTATATTGTATATCCCCTCATCGACGAATCGGAAAAGCTTGACCTGAAGCATTTGATGGATGGCTACG
The DNA here is from genome assembly GCF_016735595.1 of Chryseolinea lacunae. Lineage (GTDB taxonomy): Bacteria > Bacteroidota > Bacteroidia > Cytophagales > Cyclobacteriaceae > Chryseolinea > Chryseolinea lacunae. The sequence goes on along the minus strand of NZ_JAERRB010000003.1, from coordinate 422,580 downwards.
AAAGTGTGACCCGCGCCTTTCCCGACTACCCGATCAGCATTCTGCACGGCAAGATGAAACCCGAAGCCAAAGACTACGAAATGAAGCGCTTTGCCAAGGGCGAAACAAAAATGATGATTGCCACCACCGTCATTGAAGTGGGCGTGGATGTGCCAAACGCCTCGGTGATGGTGATCGAAAATGCCGAACGTTTTGGACTCTCACAATTGCACCAGCTGCGCGGTCGGGTGGGGCGGGGCGCGGAGCAGTCGTATTGTATTTTGATGACCGACTTCAAGCTGAGCGCCGATTCGAAAACGCGATTGGAAACCATGGTGAGAACCAACAACGGGTTCGACATTGCCGAAACCGATTTGAAACTGCGAGGCCCCGGCGACCTGATGGGCACACAGCAAAGCGGCGTGCTGGATTTGCTGATAGCCGACCTGGGCAAAGACGGCGCGTTGCTGGTGCAGGCGCGCGAACAAGCCATTGCCTTGCTGAAAGACGATCCGGAATTGGTGAAGCCCGAACACAGCGCCATCAAAATACAAATCGAATCGCGACGCACCAGCCCGTTGAATTGGAGTCGCATCAGCTAGAGCCTCTATTAGGTTTGCGGCCATGCATTTGCTAATTTTGAACGGAGCCTGAACCCATGCGTCAACTTTTTTTGGCTGTATTCCTTGTCGGTGTTTTTAATCTCTACGGACAAACCGGCAACTATTTCCTTTCGCACTTTTCTCCTTCCGAAAAGCGATACGACAACGTTTGTTTTGCCATGGTGCAAAACGAACAAGGCCTCCTGTATTTTGCAACCCGCAGCGGCGTGCTGGAATTTGACGGACGAAACTGGAACCTGATTCCCGGCAAGGGCGCTATCTACTCTTTGCAAATCAACGAACACGGCGAAATGTTTTGGGCAGGTGCCGAAGGCTATGGCAAACTGGAAGCCAACGGCAACGGATTTCTGCAACTGAAAACATGGTCGAAGCCAGACGTGAAAGATGTGTTTCAGTGCCTGGTGGTGAAAGACAAAGTCTACTTCCTTGCCGACGATGCATTGTTTATGCACAAAGAAGCCGACAAGCCCGTGCGGTTGCAGGCTGGCGAAACTACCGGGGCGTTCACGGGTCTGTCAGAAATTTTTGGGATGATCTACGTCAACACCGAACAAGGTGTCAGGAAGGTGGAGAAAAATCAGCTGGTGCCCGCGTCGCTCAACCAGGCCGACGATGACATTATTTTTACAAGTGCCTATCAAAACATGTATATGGTGGGGCTGGCCAACAACAAGATCTATTTATGTGGCGAGAATTTGCGCCTGCGCGAAATGGTGCTGGAAGACCAGCCCTATGTTTCGGCCAACGTGATGGTGAGTGGCACCTGGGTGAACCGCGACTTGTTTGTGTTGGGCACGCTGCGCGGGGGTTTGGTTTTTGTGCATGCGGCCACCGGTAAAACACAGGAAATCATAAACTACAATACGGGTCTGCCCGACAACGAAGTGTTTGCCCTGATGAACGACAAGAGCCAGAGCATTTGGCTGGCTCATGAATATGGGTTCACGCGCGTGTCGCCCTATCTGCCCTTTCGGTCGTTCAGTCACTATGCCGGCCTGGAAGGTAATTTGCTTTGCGCCCGTGCTTTTCAGGACAAGGTTTATGTGGGCACATCGCTGGGGTTGTATGTGCTGGAGAAGGAGGAGCTCTACGAAGAGATTGTTCACTACGACTACGCAGAAGTGAAAACGGCAAAGCCCGCAAAGAAAACGGAACCCTTGCTCCCCTCTACGGCAAAGACCCAATCAAAGCCCGAAGATGCGAAGCCCGCACCGGCTGAGGCACAATCGAAACGAAGAGGAATTCTTTGGTTCCTGAAGCGCAAGCGAGCCGAGTCGACCCCCGCAGAAACCACAACGCCACCGTCGGATGAATTTGACAAAAAGCCTGAGCCGACCAAAGACGGAAGCAACCCCACGCTAAAGCCTGCATACCAGCGCATCAAAAAAGTGGAGCGCGTGCTGCGGAGTGCGTATTATGCCTACAAAAAAGTTTCGGGTATCGATGCCAAGATCACCCGTTTGGTGGAAACCGATGGTCAGCTGATCGCCGCTGGTTTAGGAGGGGCATACGCAATCAGGGGTTTGCAGGCGCAGGCCCTGGTGGAGGAGCCGGTGCGTTCGGTGTTTCACGCTGCGGGCGAAAAAATACTCTTCATCTCTACCTACAAAGATCAGCTGCTCACCCTGGCGTTGACAGACCAAGGCACCTGGGAAGAAAACTACATGCTCGACGAATTGGACGAGCCGATCAGTTTTGTTTTCAAAGGAAAGGAACATGAGTTCTGGTTGTGTGGTGTAGACAAAATCTACCGTTTGGAAATTGCCGATCAAACGGTTCTGTCGCTTGAATCGATTGCCGTGAGCAATCCCAATTTCGATGCGTTGGCCGGCCTCTATCATGGCAACAGCGCCGTGGTGATAAACGCACAAGGTTTCTTCAGATACGATCGTGCGCAAAAAGCCTTTGTGCACATCGACACCCTGGCCAAGCCCATTCAATATTTTGCCAGCGAAAGCGACATCTGGTTTCGCGACACCCACCGATGGAATTTGTTTGGACAACATCCGGGCCAAAGCAACTTGCGCCTGTTGAACTTGTTCAACGACCTGCGTTTTATCAGCGCCGATCCGAATTCGGAAAACCTGTGGGTTATCACGGGCAACAATGAACTCTATAAGTTTTTTGGAGAAAAATTCACACCCTACGAAGCGGGCTATCCGCTGTTGTTAAAAACCATTCGTAACGAAGCGCAGCAAGTGCGCAGCGGCTCACCGCAGTTCGATCAGCAAAAAAGCTCCATCACATTCGAGATTGTGCAGCCCGACTATCTGGCTTCGAAAGCCATCGAGTATCGCTATAAGCTATCGGGACTTGACAAAGAATGGTCGGAGTGGTCGGATAGCTACAACATTGTGAACTTTCCCTATCTGCCCTCGGGCGAGTATGGATTGCAAGCACAGGCCAAAGACATTTTTGGCAATGTGAAAGACCTCCCGCCGGTTTCGTTCGAAGTGCTGCCGCCCTATTGGAAACGTCCATGGTTCTATGCCCTGGAGTTTGCGTTGTTTGCTTCGCTGGTGTTGTTGTCGTTCCGGCTCAGTTCGCGCTACATGTTCATCAGCCGTATTCTTTCGTTGCTCACCATCATTTTGCTGATACAGTTTATTCAAACGGCGATCTCCGAAACCTTTGAAACGCGGACCAGCCCCGTGAAAGATTTCCTTGTGCAGGTGCTTGTGGCTTTTCTTATTCTGCCTGTTGAAGGCTATTTACGCAAACACATGCTGCGGTCGTTGGCCCGCAACACCGCCTTGCACCGCTTTGTGAAACCCAAAACCATAAAGGTGGAAGAGAAGCCGGAGAAGAACTAAAAATCACTAACTTCATATACATACGATTGACCTGCGGGTCACTTTATTTCCGTTGGGTGACGAGTTGATGCAGGGGATAGACATTCAGACCGAATTCTGCAAGCCCTGTTTTCACGCGTGGCGTTTTGCAGTTTGGATCCTCTGAGGTTGTTATCTTGAATCGGAAAAATTCTAAGCAGCAGTGTGCCCATGAAGCAAAAGCAAACTCACGAACTGAACGCTCAAAGTTTTCGCGCACTGATTGAACACGCCCACGAGGGAATTGTGATCTATGATCTGAAGGGCCGGATCAGGTTTGCTTCGGCGGGTGTTAAAAAAATTGCTGGCTACCAGGAGGCAGAACTGCTGGGGAAATCCGGGAAAACATTTCTTCATCCCCACGATGCCGTAGACGCCGCAAAAGCATTCGACAAACTGTTGCCAAAGCCGGGCAAGAGCATCACCATTCTGCAACGCATTCGCCACAAGAAGGGCCACTACTTCTGGTCGGAATCTACCCTCACCAACTTTGCACACCTGCCCGAAATAAAAGGGGTGGTGTCGAATTTTCGCGACGTCACCGAAAAGCTGAAGGCAGACGAAGCGGCGCAGCAGAGTCGCGAGCTCCTGGAGACCATTAACCGGAATGTGTCGGAAGGAATTTTCATGGGCATTTTAGGCACACGCTTTATCTATGTGAACGACGCCTTTGTGAAAATGATGGGCTATCGATCGGCAAACGAATTGCTGAAGAAAAATTTCTCGGACCTCTTTCCGGCCAAACACGACTACAACAAATGCCGCAAACTGCTCGAGCAGGTTTCGGTGTTGAAGGATAAGGAAATGACTTTTCATCGGAAGAACGGCGACAAGTTCTGTGGCATTCTCAACATAAGCCTGCTGAAACACGAAGGCAAACACGACCAGTTTGTGGGCAGCATCCGCGACATCACGCGCGAGAAAAAAGTGGAACTCGACCTGCTGGAGTCGCGAAATTTTTTGAAGAACACCGTCGACACCGTGGCGGCACCATTGTTTGTGAAAGATCACCGCCATCGGTGGGTGATGATGAACGAACAGTTTTGCCGCCTGATAGGCCGTACAAAAAAAGAAATGACGGGCAAAACCGATCGCGATTTCCTGTCGGCCGCCGAAGCAAAAGTTTTCTGGAACATCGACAACGCCGTGCTGAAAACGGGCAAGACCATTGTGAACCAGGAGCGCATCACATCGGCCAAAGAGGGCGTGCGCGATTTGCTGACAGTGAAGTCGCGCTATGTGAACGAGCGGGGCGAGGCCTACATCATTGGCTTCATAACCGACATCACGGCCGTGAACGAGGTGAAGGAACGCATGAGCGAGCTCAATGCCAACCTGCGCGGCGTGATGGAAAGCACACGCGAATCGATCTATGCCGTAGACACCAAGCTGCGCTACATCACGTTCAACGAAAATCACAAACGCGTGATGAAGCTTCTCTATGGCTGCACCATCAAACCTGGCGACGACATGATGAAACTGCTGCGGCCTTCGCCCGACAGTGTGTGGATACACGAAGAGATTCTGAAGGCCGTGAACGGAAACATTTTTGTGTCGGAGCATTACCTGCAATACCCAAAATACAAAGGCTACATCCAAACCACCTACAATCCCATTCGCGACGAGAACAACCAGGTGAAGGGGGTGGCGGTTTTTGTGAAAGAGATAACGGAGCGTAAACGATTCGAACACATCATTCAATCTATCAACGCCAACCTGCACGCCGTGATGGAAAGCACGGCCGACAGAATTCTGGCTGTAGACATGAAGTTTCGCTATATCATGTTTAACCGCCCACATGCCGACTCGATTAAGCGACTCTTCAACAAAGACCTGAAGGAAGGCGACAACATCCTGAAAGTGCTGCCGCCCGAGCTGGCAAAAATTGCGCGACGCGAGATCACACGGGCCATGAAAGGAAAACAGTTTTCTATCGAGACCCAGATTCCGAACATGAGCATTCTTGAAACCACCTACAACCCGATCTACGACGAACACAAAGGGATCACCGGCGTGGCCCTCTTTATCCGGAATGTGACAGAACGCAAGCGCATCGAAGAGCAAATGAAAAGCCTGAACGAAGAACTGATGCAGCAAAATTTTCAGCTCGCGGCCCAGGAAGAAGAGTTGAAGGCCACACTCGAAGAACTTTCGGAGCGCAATTTTGAGCTGGACCAGTTGATGTACAAAACGTCGCACGATCTGCGTTCGCCCCTCAGCTCCATCATGGGCCTGGTGAATCTGGCACACCTGGACCGCGATCCGGAAAGTCGCGACAACTACCTTGCAAAAATTGAAGGGCGCATAAAAAAGCTCGACGAATTTATCCGCTCCATGCTGGACTATGCGCGCGTGAACCGGGTGGAGGTGGCCCCGGAATATATCGACCTGCAAATGCTGGTGCAGAACAGTTTGCGCGAGCTGGAATATCTCGACAACTTCGCCGCGGTGCACGCCGATGTGCAGGTGAAAAACAAAGTGCCCTTCAAAAGCGACGCCCTGCGGGTGAAGGTGATTTTCAGCAACATCATTTCTAACGCCTACAAATATTTTAACCCCGACGTGCAGAGCTTCCTCTCAATCCGCATCGAGGTGACAGCCACACAGGCCCGCATCGATTTTCGCGACAACGGCATTGGCATAAAGCCCGAATACATGAACAAGATCTTCAACATGTTCTATCGGGCCACCGATCGCTCGCAGGGCTCGGGTTTGGGCATGTATATTGTGAAGCAAGCCGTTGAAAAATTGAACGGCACCATTGCTATCGACAGCGAATATGCCAAAGGCACGCACATCGTGGTGACATTGCCCAACCGGGGGCGGTGAAAAATCTGTATTCTTCCTTATTTTTGAACGTATGACAAAACCCGATCTCCAGGCTGTTCCGGCGGCCTTTAAACATTACGTCGACAACGTGAAGGACCAGGACATGATGGAAGCGTTGAAAGATTCCAATCGCGAGTTCCTGGCCCTCATCAAATCGCTTCCGGAGGAAAAAGGAACCTATGCCTATGCACCGGGCAAATGGACCATCAAAGAAATGCTTTGCCACATGCAGGACGCCGAGCGCATTTTTGCCTACCGCGCCTTGCGGTTTGCCCGCAACGACAGCACGGCGTTGCCCGGCTTCGACGAAAATGCCTATGCACCCGAAGCCAATGCACACTCCAGAACACTCGCGCAGCTGGTGCGCGAATTGGAAACGCTTCGCCAAACCACAATCGACTTGTTTGCCGCCTTCACACCCGACATGCTGCAACGCAAGGGCAAAGCCAGCGACAAGGAAGTGTCGGTGCTGAACCTGGGCTACATCATTTCGGGTCATGAAACGCATCACCGGAAAGTTTTGATCGAACGCTATCTTTCCAAATAGGGCATGCGAAAATTCTGGTGGCTGGCCTTCGTTTTTTGTTCGGAACTCTTTTTTTCCTGCTCGCCCATTGCGCCGCGCAAGCTCAACAAGATGCTTCGGGCAACGGAAGCGAAATTTCAAGACCATACGGGCTTCATGCTCTATGATCTTCAGGACAAGAAAACGATCTATGCCTACAACGAAGCCAAATATTTCACACCCGCTTCCAACACAAAGATCTTCACCTTCTTCACGGCCCTGAACGTGCTGGGCGATTCGCTGCCCGGGCTGCGTTATGTTGAACACGGCGATTCACTGATATTCTGGGGAACAGGCGACCCTACTTTTCTTTACAAGAATGTGTTCAACAATGGCCGCATCTTTTCTTTTCTTGCTTCCCGCACGGCAAAGCTCTATTTCTCGGCTTCAAACTATAACACCACGGCCTTTGGCCCGGGCTGGGCGTGGGACGACTTCAACAGCTCGTATTCGCCGGAACGCTCGCCGTTTCCCATTTATGGCAACATCGCGTCGTTGGTGGCGCAGGGAGACAAAGCAGCGATTGCACCCCGTTTTTTCAGAAACAACGTGAACGTGGGGCAGCCGGAAGCCAATCCGCGGTTAACCCGAAAGCCCGAAAACAACGATTTCACGTTCTATCCGGCGAATTCTAAAAAATTTGTAGACGATATTCCATTTCACGTAGATGCTGACATCGCCACGCAATTGCTGGCCGACACCTTGAAACGAAGCGTGAAAAGAATAGACAAATCGCTTTCAAAGGACGCAAAAACGATCTACAACATGCCGGTAGACAGTGCTTACCGTGTGATGATGCAGGAAAGCGACAATTTTATTGCAGAACAGCTCTTGCTGATGAGTGCGGGCGTGCTGAGCGATAGCCTGCAGCCCGAAATCGCCATTCGCCACATGAAAAAAAACTTGCTGAACGACCTGCCCGACGTGCCCGAATGGGTTGACGGCTCGGGCCTGTCGCGCTACAATCTGTTCACGCCGCGGTCGGTAGTGAAGCTTTGGGAAAAAATCTATGCCCGGGTGCCACGCGAACGTCTTTTCCCCTTGCTGGTGACGGGCGGCAAACCCGGAACCCTGCGCAATTGGTATAAAGCCGACAAGCCCTATGTTTTTGGAAAGACCGGCTCGTTGAGCAACAACCATTGCCTGAGCGGCTTTTTGGTGACGAAACGTGGAAAGACCGTTGTGTTTTCGTTCATGAACAGTAACTATACCGTGGCCTCGAACGAGATCCGGAAAAACATGCAGACCCTTTTGAATCTAATCTATGAGAACTATTAAAGCACACTTTTTCAAAATCGCACTGACAGCGCTGCTGTTGCTGACAAAAAATTTCACGGCATCGGCGCAAGCCCTCGACAGCCTGGATGTGAAGATCGGGCAAATGATCCTTATCGGCTTTCCGGGTCCGGCGGTAGATGCCAAAGTGCTTGACGAAGTGAAACGCGGCATGGTGGGTTCCATCATTCTGTTTGAGAAAAACATTCCCGCAAAAAATTCATTTGTCGACCTCAAAAAAATTGTGTGGACCTATCAACACGCAGCACCCATACCCTTGTTTGTGGGCATCGACCAGGAGGGAGGACGTGTGAATCGGTTGAAAGATAAATACGGTTTCCCCCGTTCCATCACTGCGGCGGCCATGGGCAAGTCGCCTACGCTTGACTCGGTGCGTTTCTATGGCGAGGCTACCGCGTCGACCTTGGCTGGTCTGGGCATAAACGTGAACTTTGCACCGGTGGTGGATCTGGCGTCGAATCCGAACAACCCGATCATTGCAAAATTTGGTAGAGCGTTTTCGGCCAACGAAGACTCGGTGGCGCTGCTCGCGAAAGAATACATCAAGGCGCACCATCGCTATGGCGTGCTCACATCGCTGAAACATTTTCCCGGCCACGGAAGCTCGAAAGACGACACACACCTGGGCATTGCCGACGTGACCAACACGTGGGAAGAGCGTGAGCTGAAACCTTACCAGGTGCTGATCGACTCGGGCTATGCCGACGCCGTGATGACCTCGCACATTGTGAACCGGAAGCTCGACAAAGCCGGCAACCCCGGCACACTCTCGGCCGACATCCTCACCGGTGTGCTGCGAAACAAACTCAAGTTCGGCGGCGTGATCTTCACCGACGACATGCAGATGCACGCCATCACAAAACACTACGGGCTCGAAGAAGCGATTCGGTTGGCCATTAACGGCGGCGTAGACATCATGACATTCTCCAACAACATATCGGGCAGCGACCAACGCACCGTAGATGCCGTGCACAGCATTATCCGCAAAATGGTGGAGAAGGGCGAAATTAAAAAAGAGAGAATAGACGAGAGCTACCGCCGCGTGATGAAACTGAAATCGCAGCTCAATGCAGGCGACCGCGCCACCTACTATCAGCAACAATTGGGAAAAGCCAACGTAGCCGTGGAGGAAGCCAACCAGCGCGCAAAACAAACTTTGCTGGAAGCACAGGCCATGGTCGAAAAAGTGAAACAGGAAGCGGCCGCAGCGCAGCAACCCAAAAAGAAGAAAAAACGGAAGAAGGACTGAGCTCCACCACCAAAACAGAAATGAAGCGCTGTTGTTAACCCGATAAAGAAAGCATGGAACCCTATGTGATACATGCGCCGACTGTTGAGCCGGTGCCCATTCTGGTGAGTGTGCCCCATTGCGGCACAGCATTTCCCGATGAACTGAAAGGGCAATTCGACGCGGACCTCACAACCGCCCCCGACGACACGGACTGGTTTGTGAACAAGCTCTACGACTTTGCACCACACCTGGGTATGACCCTGGTGACTGCAACGTATAGCCGTTGGGTGATAGACCTGAACCGCGACCCCCAAAGCAAACCACTCTACACCGACGGCCGCATCATTACCGGCCTTTGCCCCACCACCACATTTTTGGGCGAACCGCTTTATGTCGACAAACGAACCGAGGTTACGGCCGAAGAAACAGAGCGCAGACTGCAAAGCTATTACTGGCCCTATCACCATCAGCTTCAGCAAAAGCTGCACGATCTGAAAACAACCTTTGGAAAAGTGTTGCTGTGGGATTGCCATTCTATCCGTCAATACGTTCAGACGATCTATAAAGAAAATTTTCCCGACCTCATTCTGGGCGACGCAGACGGCACCTCGGCAGCACCGGCGGTTATCGAAACGGCGTATCGGCAACTGGGATCGGGACCGTATTCACTCAGTCACAACTTTCCCTTTAAAGGTGGATTCATCACACGGCACTATGGCAAACCGTTGGAGCATCAATATGCCTTGCAACTGGAGATGAGCAAGATCCGCTACATGAACGATACCGAAACCCTCTACGACGAAACACGGGCCAACGCCATGCGCGCGCTGTTGGAAAAAACATTGATGGCCCTTGTTGAATTGCTCCAACCGAAACGGACATCATGAAGTATTATAAATTCAAAGGCCTGTTGCAGGAAAACCAGTGGCTTGTTCCCGCCTTTGTGGGCGTTGACGAAAAAGGATGCGTGCAGTATTTGTCGAACCAGCCTCCTGCCGAAGTGGTGGCCTATGAGGCCGTGAGTGGCTATGCCATTCCAGGTTTTCAAAATGCACATTCGCATGCATTTCAGTTTGCCATGGCCGGCATGGCCGAACAACACGCGCCCGGCACACGCGACGATTTCTGGAGCTGGCGCGAAGCCATGTATAAATGCGCGCTCAGTCTCGATCCCGACCAGATTGAAGCGGTGGCTGCAATGCTCTATGCCGAAATGCTTCGCCGCGGCTACACCAGCGTGGCAGAGTTCCACTACCTGCACCACGATACCGATGGAAAGCCCTATGCCAACTGGGCAGAAACAGGCGAACGTCTGGTGGCTGCAGCAAAAACGGCGGGCATAAAAATAACACTGGTCCCAGTGTTTTATCAGAAGGGAAATTTTGGCGAAGATCCACAGCCGCGCCAGCGACGATTTATTTCGCGCACCCTCGACGACTACCTTCACCTGCTCGACGACTCGTCAGCCGCGGTATTGAACTATGACGATGCGCGCCTGGGCTTTGGCGTTCATTCGCTTCGCGCAGTGGAAGCGCGCGATGTGATTGCCACGTTCAGCGATGGCCCCACCAATATTCCATTTCACCTGCATGCCGCGGAGCAATTGAAAGAGGTTGCCGACTGTGAAGCTTATCTGAAAACACGACCGGTGCAATGGCTCACCGACAACCTTCCCGTAAACAATCGGTTTCACATTGTGCACTGCACGCACATGACCGATGCTGAAATGTCGGCGTTGGCAAATTCGGGTGCACACGCGGTGCTTTGTCCGGGCACAGAAGGAAATCTGGGCGATGGCATTTTCAGGCTCACAGACTATGCGAAGGCTGGCGGCAATTTTTCGATCGGAACCGACAGTCACATCAGTCTGAACCCGTTAGAAGATTTGCGTTGGCTTGACTATGCGCAACGGTTCACCACACACCAGCGCAACACATTTGACGATGGCGCGCAAACCCTGTTCACCAAAACACTCACTGGTGGAAGACGCGCCATGTCTACGGATGCAGCATCACAATTTTTTGCGTTGCAAATGCCGTTCGACGCCGTGGTGTTCGATGCTGCCAATCCGTTTCTGGCACGTCTGCCGCAACACCTGTTGCCTTCGCTGCTCTACACGGCCGACAGTGGCGCGTTGCTGGGCACGTTGGTGAATGGAAAATGGGTGGTGAAGAACCAGGCGCACGCTGCCGCAGATGTTATACGGCCCGGCTTCAAAGCCGCGATGAAAAAACTTCTACGGTAAAAAACACCAATAAATTTATTTCACGAAACAACTCTTCCTGTCACTGCAAATTTGGTGCAGTGGTGCGATTTAACTTGGCCGGCAAAAGTCGATCGGTTGCTGGCGTTTCTGGTCTACCGTTGGAGGTAATTTGTTTTTAAATTTTCCAACGATTGTGCCGTAGACCATTGCACATAAAATATTATTCACCGTTAAAAAAATTTGTCAATCTGCTCTGAAAAAATATTCCATCCATTGCACGCATAAAAATAGCTTTGGCAGCCCAAAATCATAGGCAATAGCCTTTCGTTCTTGCGCCACACGGTAGATTGTTATATTTGCGCGCAAGAACCAGACAGGATGCTTTTTGACGAAGAATTGCCCAAGCCCAAAGTGGCCGCCCGACCCACCTTGCCAAAGGGGACCGTGATTGACTATGAAATCGGTTTTTTATTCAACTTCGCATCCGGCAAATCCACACGGTTCGATCTGGAGCCTGTGTTGATCTTTAAACGAAACGTGGGCACGGAATATCGCCGTGTGTCGCTTCAGTCAGACATTGCCCTCGCTAACCTGCAGCCGCTGAGCGACAGCCTCTACAAAGACTTCCTGGCTTTTTCGGACAACAATCTTTTGGATTGGATGACCAACACCGGCAATCGTTTTCTCCGCAATCATTCAGGATCGTGGGCGCACGTGTCGGCCAAGGAGCTGCTGAACCTGCGCAAACATTATCGCGACCTGTTGGAGAAACTCTGGCCTGCATTGAACGACTGGCCCAACTTGCTTATTCACAAAGCCGGTCGCTTCAACAACACACAACAACAATTTGTGAAGCTTGGCAAAGACGTGGCCATTCGCTTCACCGCCGATCGCAAAGGCGACAGCATCGTGTTGAATCTCGTGCTCACCCTCGATGGACGCGTGGCCGACATCAACCTGCTGGGCGGCTTCATGCTCGAGAAAGACGGCCTGCTCTATCTGCCCACCGATGCGCGCATGCTGGCGTGGATAGACATGTTCAAGAAAGGACCGCTCATCTTCCCGCTGTCGATAAAAAAAGAAGTGGTGTTGAAATACATCACGCCGTGGATGCAGCACTATAATGTGACCATCAGCGAAAAGCTGAACATCGCCATCACATCGCTCGAACAACAGCCCGGCGTTTTTCTGAGCGAGCTCAACGAAAGCAACCTCATGATCCGCCCGCAGTTTTCGTACGACGAAACCGACGTGGATTATAGCGAAGAACCCTATCTGGTGAAAGAGGAAGGCGATGCCATCAAAATCATACAGCGCAACAAAGACGAAGAGAAAAAACTATACGAGTATCTGCGCACGCTGCACAACTCTTTCAAGAACCAACGCAACAATCCTTACTATTACCTGCCGTTCGACGAAGTGATGAAGCGAGGCTGGTTCATCACCATGATGCGCAAGGTGGCCGACCAGGGCTATGGCGTTCATGGCTTGCACGAGCTAAAGAAGTTCAGATACACCACACAAATTCCGAAGTTTACGATTGCCGTGGGTGTGCAACCCGACTGGTTCGAACTGAAAGTAACCATTCAATGGGGCGAACACCTGGTGAGCCTAAAAGAAATTCGTCACGCCATTTTGAACCGGCAAGACACCATTATGCTGGAAGACGGCACGCTGGGTCACATTCCGGAAGAATGGATTGGACAATATAGTTTGTTACTGCGCACAGGTTCGGAAGACAACGGCACGTTGCGTGTGAGCAAGCTGCACTATACGCTGATGGAGGACATCCTCGACAAGATCGACGACAAAACCGTGCAGCAAGATATCGAAGCCCGCAAGCGCAAGCTGCTGGACTACGACAACATCCAGAAGACAGCGCTTTCTACGGAGATAAAAGCATCGCTGCGTCCCTATCAGCAATCGGGTTTTCACTGGCTACAGGCGCTTGACGAGCTGGGTTGGGGTGGATGCTTGGCCGACGACATGGGGCTTGGAAAAACCTTACAAACCATTTCCTTTCTGCAATACGTGAAAGAGAAATATCCTGGCAGCACACAACTGGTGGTGTGTCCCACGTCGCTGATTTTTAACTGGGAAAACGAATTGCAGAAGTTTTGTCCGTCGCTGAAATTCTATACACACTATGGTTTGCAACGCACCTTCACCGAAACACATTTTGCAGACTACGATGTTGTGTTGACCACCTATGGCGTGGTGCGCAACGACCTGGAAGAACTGAAGGAGTTTCTCTGGCAATACGTTATTCTCGACGAAAGTCAGGCTATCAAAAACCCGGATGCTCGTGTCACAAAAGCCATTGTGCAGCTTCATGCGGTGAACCGTGTGATCCTGAGCGGAACACCCATTCAAAACAACACGTCCGATCTTTTTGCACAGTTCAACTTCCTGAACCCCGGGCTGCTGGGCTCGCGCGAATTTTTTAACCGCGAGTTTGCTACACCCATCGACAAGCAAGGAAACAAAGAGAAGACGCAACACCTGAAGAAACTGATTCACCCGTTCACGCTGCGGCGCACCAAAGAGCAGGTGGCCAAAGACCTTCCCGACAAAACCGTGATGGTGCAGTGGTGCACGATGGACAACGAACAACGCCGCATCTACAACGACTATCGCGATCGCTATAAGAGCGCGTTGATGAAAAAAATAGACGAAGAGGGCATGGGCAAATCGGGCATGTATGTGCTGGAAGGTCTGCTGCGATTAAGACAGATTTGCGACCACCCCGCGCTGGTAGAAAAAACGGAAGACGCGGTGGTGAAACCTTCGGTGAAAATTGAAGAACTCACCCGCGAGATGCGCGAGAACGCCGGCGATCACAAGTTCCTCATCTTCTCGCAATTCACAGAAATGCTACACCTGATCCGCGACGAATTTGACGCGTCGGGCATCACCTATTGCTACCTCGACGGAAGCACGCCGCTGAACAAGCGGAAAGATGAGGTTGAAAAGTTCACACAAGACACCAACATCAAAGCCTTCCTCATTTCGCTGAAAGCCGGCGGTGTGGGGCTCAACCTCACTGTGGCCGACTATGTTTATCTCGTTGACCCCTGGTGGAACCCCGCGGCCGAGCAACAGGCCATTGACCGCGCACACCGCATTGGCCAGACGCGCAAAGTGTTTGCCTATAAAATGATTTGCAAAGACACGGTGGAGGAAAAAATTCTCCAGTTGCAGGAACGGAAAAAGATGCTGGCCGACGATCTTATCCAGGAAGATTCGGGCTTCGTGAAAAATCTTTCGCGCGAAGACGTGGAGTTCCTGTTTGGATAAGCCACTCGTTCAAATTTTTTGATCCCATTTTTCACTGCAATCCTGTTTCAGTGGTCCGCTTTATACTTGCTCTTGCCGAACGATGCGTCGGCCTCCGGCATTTTCTGCACCCCGAAACATGAACCCCACATCTACCCGAACTCTTTTGCGTGTTGTTGTGATCTTACTCATCACAATCTTGATCGCCGAGATCTTTCTCATCACGCGCAGCCGCGACGCCCTGGCGAAAGAACTTCACAAAGCGCGCACAGAAAACAAGATGTTGCAACAAGACCTCGACGTGTGCGAGGCACGGCGCTAGCACACTAGGGCTTCTTCAAATTTGTTTCGAACAATTTCAGAATGCGCTTGTATTCGTCTTTCCAGCTGCTGGGCTCCACAAAGCCGTGGTCTTCCATCGGATAGACGGCCAGTTCCCAATTGTCTTTGCCCAACTCGATGAGCCGTTGCGTGAGGCGCACGGCATCCTGAAAATGCACGTTCACATCCACCATGCCGTGGCAAATGAGAAGCGAGCCTTTCAACCCTTGGGCATGATAGAGGGGCGAACTTTTTGCATAGGCCAGGCTGTCGTTTTGAGGCAGGTTCAGAATGCTGCCGGTGTAGGGCTGATTGTAGTGTGCCCAGTCTGTTACCGGCCGCAATGCCGCTCCGGCGGCAAACACATCGGGTGTGGTGAACATGGCCATTAGGGTGATGAACCCGCCATAGGACCCGCCGTAGACACCAATCCGTTTTGGATCGACGCCGTGCTGGTCTACGAGGAACTTTGCACCATCAAGATTGTCTGTAAGATCTTTTCCACCCATGTGTCGATAGATGCCGGTGCGCCAATCGCGGCCATAGCCTGCGCTAGCGCGATAGTCCATGTCGAGCACGGTATAGCCCAGGTCGGTGAGCAGGTTGTGAAACATGTATTCGCGGAAATAGCTGCTCCACCATTTGTGTGCATTCTGAAGATAGCCCGCGCCGTGCACAAACACCACAGCCGCACCGTTGGGATTCTTGGGTTTGTAGAGTCGCGCATAAATGTCTTTTGCATCGCGCGCCTTCACGGTCACAAGCTCGGGGTCGCGCCAAGGATAGGATTTAAATTCGGCGCTAAGCGACTGTGTGATCTGACGTGGTTTTGCACCGGGTTTGTTTTCCATCACAAACAATTCCCAGGGCTTGTTGCTATAGGAATAGCGCAATGCAATTTGTTTTTCGTCGGGCGAGAGAAACATTTCGTAGGCTCCCACCAGCGAGGTGAGGCGTTCGGGTTTTCCGCCGGTGGCGGCAAGACGATAGAGTTGTTTCTCGCCGGGGTGAACTTCGTTGGTGATGAGGTAGAAAAATTTCTTGTTAGCCGAGAGCACTACTTGCTGCACTTCGAAGGCTCCGGAGGTGAGCGCCTTTTTTGTTTTGGTAGTGACGTCGAGCGTGTACAAATGAAAATAGCCCGACGTTTCAGACACAAACCAAAGCTGGTTGTCGACCGTCCAGCCCATAGCGAAATTGCCAAAGCCTGTTCCGCTGATCCATGCTTCGTCGTGTTCGCGCGAAAGCACGGTGAGTTTTTGAGTGGCCGGATCGAGCAATGTGATCCAGCGGTCTTTATAGTCAAGCGAGTTGATCACCACCACGCAGTGTTTTCCATCGTCAGACCAGCTCACGTTTGCCACGCTCACCGCGCGTTGTGGGGCAGACTTTGATTTCTTTTCCTTATCGCTTTCCTTGTCTTTTTCTTTTTGGGGATAGTCTTTTGCAAAGGTCAACGTGTCTTTCAATCCGGGCAGGTCATCCATTTTCACCTGAAGCACAGTGTCTCCGGCAACATTGTAGACGTAGAAGTCGGAAGCGTTAAGTGGCGCGCCTACTTTTGGACGCGCAAAAATATCTTCCGTGAACCCCGACGTTGTCACATAGTTTGGAACAATGCTGCTCTTTGGGTTGGCGGCTTTGGTGATGCGATAGGTAACAAATTTTCCATCGGGACTCACCTGCACAAGGTCGGCGGTTTTGTCGTCGAGATAGATCTTCTTGGGTCGCTTTGGTTCCTGGGCTTTTTGATTTTTGAGATTGAGCTGGCGTTTGGTGTCGCGTTCTTTCAACACCTCGAAATAAGCAAGCTGATCTTGCCGCAGCCATTTGTCCTGGTCGGTATAGGTGGGCGTGTTCTTCTTTCCTTCTTTGAAGTCGGTGAGTTGCGTGAAAGTGCCGGTTTCAATAGACCAGCTGAAGGTGTTGAGACCGGCATTGAACAGGATTTCTTTTTCGTTGCCCGAGAACACGGGCGAAAATTCGCGTTGCACGGTGTTCGAAATCTGAATCGTTTTGCCGGTGGCCACGGTGAGCAAAAAGATGTCGCCGTTTTTTTCGTAGGCATAGCGGGTATTGCCCTTGTTAAACTTTCCACCAAAGGCGGGCAGGTTTATGCGTTCGGCGCGCGAGGTCTTGTGGGGTGTCAGGTTTTGGAGGGTCACGGAATACAGGGAATCGGCCAGAGCATTTTCCGGATTCCAGTTGAAGTAGATTGTTTTGCTGTCGGGCGACCAATTGACGGCCGAGGGAGCGATGCCGATCCACTTGGGGTCGCGCATAATTTTTTCGACGGTGAGTTTATCGAGCGTAGATTGCCCGGTTGCAGCGAACGCTGCAAACAGCAGGAACAGGGTTAGGCGAAACATGGAGACTTATTTTTGGCCAAGATAATGCAAAGGAATATTTTCAAACTAATTTTTACACGAATGATAGACATAGCAATACGACCCATACGGCGCGACGATGATGTGGCTATGGCAAAGGTTATCCGAACGGTAATGCCCGAGTTTGGTGCGGGCGGCGCAGGCTTTGCCATTCACGATCCCGAAGTAGACAACATGACGGAGGCCTATTCGAAACCCCGCTGTGCCTACTTTGTTTGTGTGGCGAACAAGGCCGTGGTGGGCGGCGGAGGCATTGCCCCGCTGGCCGGAGGAAACGCCGACACATGCGAATTGAAGAAGATGTATTTTCTTCCCGCGGGCCGCGGGCAGGGCTGGGGCCAGAATGTTTTGCTGGCCTGCATCGACGCAGCACGGACCGTAGGCTTTCGCTATTGCTACCTCGAAACATTCAACACCATGAAGGGCGCCATGAAACTCTACGAACGAAACGGCTTCCTGAAAATTCCGGGGCCACTGGGAAACACCGGCCACTTTGCATGCGACACCTTCTACCAACTGGACCTTCAAAAGCCTGCAATTGCAAAATAAAAAATCCATCTCCTGTCAAAGCAAGAGATGGATTGTAGGGGAATGATTTGCTCAAATAACTACTTCTTGGCCGCAGGCATATTCATATAGTCGAGCGTCACATTCAACATCGCTTTCAGCCCGGTGAGCATGCCGCGTTCGTCGATCATGAAATCGGGAGTGTGGTGGGCTGGCACTTTGTTAGGGTCCTGGTCGGGAGGCATAGCACCCACAAAAAAGAAGAAGCCCGGAATTTTCTGTTGATAGAATCCAAAATCTTCGGCGCCGGTCACGGCATGAATGCTGGCCACGTTGGCCGCACCCGCTGCTCTTTGAAGACTGGCCACCATCTTCTCCGTAAGCGCAATGTTGTTGAAGGTGACGGGTGTTTTGTTTTCGATGGTCACGTCGGCGGTGGCACCGGCGCTCTCGGCAATTTTGGTGGCCGTGAGTTTTATTTTTTCATGAATAAGTTTTTGCATGTCAACATCCAGTGTGCGGATGGTGCCGGAGAGAACGGCTTCTTCCGGGATAATATTTTCGCGCACACCCGCCTGGAATTTTCCGACGGTGATTACCGCTGCTTCTTTTGTGAGATCGGTCTGGCGGCTGATGATGGTTTGAAGGCCATTCACAATTTGCGCACTCACCACAATGGGGTCGATGCCCATCCAGGGTGCCGCACCGTGCGACTGACGTCCCTTCACTTTGATGGTGAACCAGTCGGACGCAGCCATCATGCCGGCGGGCCGGTAGGTAATTTTTCCTAGGGGAGAAATGGATTGAATGTGCATGCCGAAAATGACATCCACTTTCGGATTGTCGAGCACGCCTTCGCGCACCATGAGGTCGGCACCGCCTGTTTCGCCGGGAACAGATCCTTCTTCGGCAGGCTGAAAGATGAACTTGATAGTGCCTTTCAGTTCACTTTTGTTTTGCGACAAAATTTCGGCCACGGCCATCAACACGGCCACGTGGGTGTCGTGCCCGCAGGCATGCATCACGCCGGTTTCCTGTCCGTTAAAAATGGTTTTTTCTTTTGAGGCGAATGGTAGGCTGTTGCGCTCGGTCACGGGCAGCGCATCCATGTCGGCGCGCAGGGCAATGACAGGGCCGGGCTTGGGTCCTTTCAACAGACCCACCACACCGGTGCGGGCCACGCCGGTTTGCACTTCAATGCCCAGCTTTTTGAGATGCTCGGCGATATAGGCGGCGGTTTTCACTTCGTGATCAGACAGCTCGGGATATTGATGGAAGTGGCGGCGCCACTCAATAAGTTTGGGCTCCAGTTGCTTGGCCTGCTCTTCTACTTTAGCTTGCAGCTTCGGATTGACCTGTGCAATCGTTGTAAGCGCAAGGAGAGCGCCGGCCAGGCTGAGAAAAAATTTCGTCATAGGTGTTTCGGTTAAGAGTTCAGTGAAAACAATATAGAGATTAATGCCAACGCAGCAAACCTGAAGTCTATGGAGTGGGTGAAATTGTTTGCCGGCGATGAAGCCGCGCGCACACAACTAAAAGAACACAAGCCGCAGTTGCTCATTGTGCACGGCAAGCGCATTTGCCTCACCCTGCACAACGGAAAATTTTTTGCCGTGCAAGATGCCTGCACACACAACAGCGAATCGCTCAGCAAGGGACACGTCAACCACCTGGGTGAGATCATCTGCCCGTGGCACAACTATCGGTTTTCGCTAAGCAGCGGCAAGGCCTGCGACTCGTCGTGCCGCGATTTAACGACCTATCCGCTGAAATGGGATGAATCCGGCTTTTTTATTGGTATTTGAAAATAGATTAATCCTTATTTTCGTTTCAAACTATATAACCGTCATTGATTTTGGTATTGACCCTGTATCCCGAAGCCACATTTTATCGCCGACACGTGAGACTATTGTTTTTTGCCATCGCTTTGTTTTTGCTGTCCGCACCCACAAACGCACAACGTGTGTTGTCGGAAAAACAGTGGATTGAACAATTGAACCTGAAGTCGGGTCTTCCCGAAAAATTGCTGAGCGCGCGCAGTGTGGTTTTCTACAACTACACCGTCACCGAAAAAGAGCTCAACGATGCGCAGCTAACCTTTCAACGCACGGGCATCGACGCAGTGGCCTACTTTGAACTTGACATGCTCATGGCCAGCCGCGACGTGACAAAGGCTTTTGCCGACTACTTCGCGAAGCGCGAAATGACAAACCTGGTGCTCATCGAAAAAACCGAAACCGACTACCGGCTCACCGCCACCACCATCAATGGCAAAGAGACGGTGATAGAACCGGGTCAGGGCGCGTGGTCCACATCGAACCGCGTTTTTTCGGAAGCCCTGAAGGAACTCTACCGTTCAGCAGCCAACGCTCAGAAAAAACAAAACCTGCTCATCAACGACACACCCGAAACCGGCCTGCCCATCAACCTCATTGTGGGCAAACGCAACGAGTTCTATGCCATGGACCTGAAAGTTGACAACCTGTCCGTTCAAAAAACCGGCGACGAAGCCATCGATACGGAACTGGAAGAAATCTTCAAAGCCAACTACACGCTGAAGTATAAAATGACGGAGCCCGCCCTCACCGAAAAAGAAATGCGCAAACAAGGCCTCACCTATGTGCTCTGTTTTGTGCATTGCCGCGGCGCGGTGGGCAAAGAACTGCTGGGCTACGACATGAGCAAATCGGAAAGCGCGCTGGTGTCGGTCACCTACCCGGAAACGACGCAACAACTCAAGAACATCCCTTCCAACACCACGGTGTTCAAATTCTATTTCAAACACATCGATTCGGGCAACGTCTTCTTCGGCACCAAATGGGACGCCGACGAAACCTGGCAACAAGCCCTTCTCAACCACCTGCGCGGCATGAAAGTAGAACTGAGAATCAATTGATATTTTCGAAAAGTCAAAAAAGATTCAGCTCACAACAAAACGCTGCTGACATAGGGCTGTCAGACGGGTGATGTTTCTTTATCTATCAATCAATGGAAAGAACACCCTAATCACGAAGCGCTATGTATACTCCCGAATTCTTCGACCGCCTTTGTCCTGTGCTGCACGAACTTGTTCCCGGTTTCGAGGAGCGCCGGTTCATTTTCCGGATCTTCAACACCGAGTGGGCCGACCTGGAACTGAAGCAACGAACGCACCACATCACCACCGTGCTCCACGAGATCCTGCCGGAAGCCTTTCCCGAAGCCTCCCAACTTATTGAGCGCATATCCCAACGGTTGCGGCAACAGCATGAAATGGAAGTCTATCACCCTTTCATGTTTTTGGTAGACTACATCGAGCGCTATGGTCAGGCTCATTTGCAGCGCACCGGCACCGTTCTGAAAGCGATACCATAAAAAAGGCTGCCCTCCGGAGAGAACAGCCCTAGGCTCAGTTTAGGCTAACGGTACGTTCAGACCAACGTTTTAATTCAGGTGAAACGATGCGCCCACGGCATAAACACCGCCGATCTGGTCGGTAGCGTAGTATTCGCGCGTGTTGCTGTTCAGAATGTTGCGGCCATTCACAAACACATTGAATTTGTCGGTGATGTTGTAGGCAGCTTTCAGGTTCACGAGAAATTTGCCCGCGATGTCACCCGCAGCGCTGGTGGCCGTGGGGCTGTCGGAGCTGTATTGGCGGTGTGCGGCAAAATAGTATCCGTTCAGGTTCACGTTGATTTTTTTGTCGGGCTTGTAGTTCAGGTAATAGCCACCATAGAACGACGGTGTGTTTTTGTGATCGCTGTCGGTTGTGGTGGTCACGTTCACCACATAGGCATCGGGCAACGCTTCTGTTTTTGTTTTCTGGAATGTCACAAAAGGTTTGAACTGCAGCTTCTCGTTGGGCACGAGGTTGAGCGAAAACGTGATGCCGGTTTGTTTGGCCAGGGTGGGCACATTCCGGAACTCTTGCGAAATGGGCGACGTGGTGATGAGCGCCGTGAAGTTTTCTGCTTTTTGATGGAACACGTCGATGTCGAGTTGCAGAGTTTTCGACAGCTGGCTGCGGTAGCCAAACTCCACCATGTCGATGCGGAAGAGGCTGAGGTTCTGGCTGCCGGTGCGCGTATAATTTGTGCCAGGCCCCACAGGGATGACGAGGTTCAGGTAGTCGTTGCCAATAAACGAGCCGCTGTTGGAGCGGGTAATGGCTGCGCGCACCAGGTTGCTTTCGTTCAGTTTATAAGTGGTGGCAAACTCGTAGGCGAAGTAAGATTTGTCGGGTACCGAAAACTTGTCAACACGCACGGCGGCAATCACACGCAGTGCTTTCACAGGGCGAATGTCGGTGCGCAAAAATCCGGAAGTGGTGTTGATGGTAACTTCCTGGCCGTTGAGGAATGAACCTGTAGGCACAGTGTAGTAATCTTTGTCGTTGTAGCGTGCTTGCTGGTAGCTCACACCGGGCACAACGGTGGCCACTTTGCCAAGATGAATTTCGTATTCAGCTTCGGCGTTGGTGTTCTTGAAATCGTATTTGTTAGGAGGCGAAGCCACGTTCAGGTCTTCGTTGCCCATCACAAACGAGCCACGCACCTTGAAATGATAGATCGATGCGGCAATGTTGGCATACTGACTTTCGGTGCGATTGGTGGTGAACGGCGTAGACAGGTTGCCACCCAGGAAATTCTTTTGAACCTCCGATTTCTGAAGACCAAGCGTTACATCAACCGACACCGAATCGGCCGGCTTGAAATTCACAAACGCATTGGCGCCATACTTATTCATGGCCCGGTCGGGATTGGGATACTGTTCTGCAGGTCGTGTCGAAATCTGATCCACCGGCACATAAGTGTTCAAGGCAGCCGACGTGTAGTAGGTGTCATCAAAGCGCTTGCGGTCCTGGTAGTTTCCGGAAAGCACAAAGTTGAACTTCTCGCTGACTTTCTTTCCAAACGAACCGTTGACAATGAAGGTGGAGGGTGTGGCAGCCTGCACATTGGCATGGGCCATGATGCCGGCGTCTTTCGGACGTTTTGTGATGATGTTGATTACGCCGGTAACGGCATTGGGACCGAACAATGGTGCCGAAGGACCGCGCACAACTTCAATGCGGTCAACATCATTGAGATCGATGGGGAGCGATTCCCAGAATGTGCCACCGAGGTTGTTGTTGAACACGGGACGGTTGTCGATCATCACCAGCGTGGCGAGGTTCGATTTGGTGTATTCTTCGTTTGTGCGAAGAATGTTATCAAAGCCACGAATGTGGATGTCATAGACGCCATTGGTTTGTTCGCGAACAATGACACCGGGGGCGAGGCGCAGGGCTTCCATGATGCTTGTAGATCCGGCTTTGTCGATGTCGGCGCGGGTAATGGTGTAGCTCGAAAGGGGAGCATCAAACAAGGTCTCGTCTTTCTTGGAGGCCGAATTGATGGGCACGTTCATCAACTGTTCCAGCGACAATTCATAAAGGTCTTCTTCTTTGGGTTGCTCCTGGGCTCGGGTAGGAACAACAAAGGCCAGCATGACCGCACATGCCAGGGGGAGGGTAATTTTTGAGGGCATACTTTTTACGTTAATTAAGGGTCCGCAAAAGTACGACGCCCCGATAACGCAAGGATTTGAAAACTTTGGTCAACCTTACATTCACTTGATTATCAGATGTCTTCAACAAAACGCAACTACCGAAATTCGCTGTATGCCACTACAAAAAAAGCCCTTTGAAGGCCCGGGATGAAGAAATGGTGCAGGCAAAGGCTAGACCCTGTGCGCCGGAAAGTTCCGATTATTATACTTTGGCACAGGCAATGCAAACGGGGTTTTTATCAGGTTTTTAGGTTAATTGTGAAGCACACCAACACATTCGTAGCCATGGCCATAAAAAAGAAAAGCAGTCCACGTCCATCCGGAGGCAAAAAAACCGCCACCATTCCGTTCGATTTTGTGCTCGAAGCCTTGATGCCCGCGGATCCGCTGGTGCGACCTATGTTTGGCGGCTATGCGATCTATATAAATGGAAAAGTTATGATGATGCTGCGCCGCCGCGACACCCACACCGACGACAATGGCGTTTGGGTGGCCACCAGTCACGAGCACCACGAAAGCTTGCGAAAGGATTTTGCTTCGTTGCGCACCATCGGTGTTTTTGGCGTGAAGGAAAGCGGCTGGCAGATATTGCCCGAAGATTCCGACGGCTTCGAAGAAGAAGTGCTGAAAGCCTGCCGGCTTATTTTGAAGGGCGACGTGCGCATCGGCAAAGTGCCCAAGCCAAAAAAGAAAAAGAAGAAAAAGGAAGAATAGGGCCTATTTCACCACCGCGCTGAACACCACACTCACTTTCGTGTAGTATACCGTGGTGATTCCTTCGAACCCGGAGTCTGTTCCCACAAAAAGCCAGATTTCGCCATCCTGGTTGGTGCGCGCAATGAATGGCGCCACATTGCTGCTCGCGTTGGTGCGGGTGATCAGCACATAATCTTTTGTTCCTTCGGGCGCGGCAATGTTGCCCAACACGGTCGACATCACACCAGCGTTGGCCTGGTTGCCTTTGTCGAGATTGAATGCATAGGTGTTGCCGTCGATAACTTTTTTCGGTTCCATACCCGAGGCGCCTGCTTTTAGAAAAACGCCTTCACCGGGCGCGCCGCCCACACCATAAGAACCTTTGACGGCATTTGTGGCCAGCTCTACATCAAACACCACGGTGTAGTCGGTGTTGGGTGCGAGGCTGGTGATCTTTTTTTTCATGAACATGAAAAGATCGTCGCTGTGGTTGTTGCCCGACAGCATATAGGATTTTTCGCCGCCCACGCTGGCGGGCCGGTTGGTATAGGCAAATTTCAATTCATAGAAAGAGGAGTCGTCGACACCCGAAGGGAAATCCGAAAAATCGGCCTCCCAATTGTCGGGGGACACGGCAAAGTCGTAGCTATAGGACGACACCTGGATGCTGCCTTCCTCTTTGGCCAGGCCACAGCCCGCCAACACAAACGTTAACACGATACCAAAACGCTTACCCCACATGTTCTTTGTTCTTGTTTTCACATACCCATAGACACGGGAGCTACCCCAAAAGTTGGAAGTCGGTGGCCAACACCTGGTCTGGCACGCACAACACCCCACACTAAATATTTGACACTTGCGTCTCTTTAAACGAACTCTCGTTTTCAAACTCTCGTTTCACAAGCTATATTATATTGTTTTCGCCGCCTATGCAACATTCTACACTCCATAGTAATTTTCCCTTTCGCTCCATCTTGAGCCTAAGGTTGCTCATTGAATATTGGGAACGAAACATCGCACAAGGCGCAGTGCCCGATTTTGTGAAGGGCATGATGGACTATCTCGACACGGCGCCGGAACTCCGCCTGCCCATCGAAGATTTTTCGATCGTGGAAAAACACAAAACATTCATCAACTTCCTGATGACGGCGGTGATGCCCCCGGCCAACCAGGACACCGAACGCATTGCGGCCATTCTGCCTTTTCAATTCACGTCCGTATACAGCACACGCGCCTTCGACCGCACCCTGGACATGAAACGCATCGAGGAAATGGTGACCACTAATTTCCCCGACAATCACATGACCTTGGGCAAAACCGTGAAAGCGTGCCTGCTCATCCTCGAAAAATTTTATGGTGTGAAAATGGACAACGATAAGCCCATTCTCTTCACCCTGCGCAACCCCGAAAGCGGACTGGACCGTGTCTATAAGGTGGAGATCAGTCACCAATTTTGCGACATTGTGTGCAACACCACACCCACGCCCATCGAAAAACATGTGCTGAAGTTTTTGATGGAGAAAATCTACGACGTGGACCTCTGGTTGCAATACATCCATCCCGAAGACTACGAATTTCACGGCTTCATCGAAATGCGCCTCATCGACGTGACGGAGCAGGAAATGTTGTCGTCGATCAAATACGACCTGTTGAAAAAAGATGCCGTGGTGAACGAAGCAAGCTTCTCGGCCATTCAGCACAAGCTGCGCTCGCTTTTCAACATACCCGAAATGAAACTGGGCATCGCCTACATGGACCCCAGCAACAACATCATTCTCAACAACAGTTCTGCCTCCGGTTGCTGGAGAAGCCTGGCCGAACGCCCCACAGACGACAAGCCGTGCGAGGACTACACCGGCTCGGTATATGAAAGAAGCTGGATCGAGAAACGCTACGTGACGGTAGAGAACCTCAAGGAATATCCTTTCCCCTCTAAAATAGAAGAGTCGTTGCTGGCCAATGGCATCAACAACATTTTGCTGGCGCCGCTCATTGAAGAAGGCGAAACCATCGGCATGCTCGAGTTGGCTACGCCCACGGCAGGCAAGCTCAACCCGGTGAGTGCTCACAAAGTAGAGAACGTGTTGCCCATGTTCACGGCGGCCGTGAAGCGTGTGAAGGAAGAAATGTCTACTGAAGTGCGGGCGCTCATTCAGGAAGAATGCACGGCCATTCACAGCAGCGTGCAGTGGCGCTTCTTTGAAGCCGGTGTGAAGTTGATGAACCTGCGCCGCAGAGACGAGAAAGCGTTGATGGATGAAATTGTATTCAAAGACGTGTATCCGCTGTTCGGCCTTTCGGACGTGCGCAACTCGTCTATTGAACGCAGCGCCGCCATCCAAAAAGATTTTCAACAGAACCTGAAGCTGGCCAAAGACCTCCTTCAAAAAATATACGAGCAAAAGAAACTGCCGCTGGTGGAGGAAGTGATTTTCAAGACAGAAGAGCAGCAACAAAAAATCAATCGCGGGCTCGCGTCGGGCGACGAAAGCAACGTGATCGAATTTTTGAAAACCGAAATCCATCCGCTCATCCAGCACTTTGAAGAAGACGCCGAGTTGAAGAAACACATCGTGCGTTATCGCGCGCACCTCGACCCTGTGTTTGGTGTGGTCTACAAACGACGCAAAGCGTTTGAAGAAGACCTGGCCCTCATCAACAAAACTATTGGCGACCACCTCGACGAAGCCGAAGTGAGCGCGCAGGAAATGTTTCCGCACTACTTCGAAAAATATAAAACCGACGGTGTCGAATTCACGCTCTATGTGGGAAGTTCGCTGGTGAAAGGAAGAGCCTTCGACACGTTCTATCTGAAAAATTTTCACTTGTGGCAACTGGTCACCATGGTAGAGATCTATCGCAAGATGGAAGCGCTGAAACCCAAACTGAAAAACAACCTCGACATCACCCAGCTGATGCTGGTATATGATCAGCCCATCTCCATCCGTTTCCGCGCCGACGAAAAACGTTTCGATGTGGATGGCGCCTACGACATACGCTACGAGATTGTGAAGAAACGCATAGACAAGGCCCACGTGAAAACCACGGGCGAGCGCCTCACACAACCCGGCAAGATTGCGGTGGTCTACAACCAGGCAAAAGTGGAGGACGAATACCGTCGCTATTTCCATTACCTGGCCGGCAAGAAACTCATCACCGGCGACATTGAAGAGCTCGAGTTGGAAGAGCTGCCCGGTGCCAACGGATTGCGCGCCTTGCGCATCACACTGACCGACGAACAAAAAGAACCGGCCCTTCAAAAAGACGATTTGCTGAAGGACATAGAAGATGCGCTGAGGCTTCATTAAATGAAGCGGGTTTGCTACCTTGGTCGGCATAACCCGTTTCATTTTGTATGAATAAGCTTTTGGTCGTATGCTTGTTTGCGGTTATTGTCTCGTGCAAGGAAATCTCCTATCACGAAGCACAGCCGGAGGGAAAAGCCTCGCTCGCCAAAGTGCCCACCGAACTTCGGGGCATGTATCTTTTATCGGACGAGAAGGGCACATCGAAAGACACACTGGTGATTTCCGAAAGTGGCTATCGCGTGGTGAGCGACCGCAAAGAAAATTTGCTGGGCGACAGCCTGGTATTGAAGCTCTACAAAGGATATTATTTTCTCAGCATCAATGAAAACCCGGAGTGGCTGTTGCGCATTGTAAAGCGCGATGCCAACGGCGACCTGCTCTACTACTCCATGGACGTGGAGGAAAAAAATTTCAACAGCACCCTGCGTAACCTCACCAAAGAAGTGCGTGTAGATTCAATGATCGTGAACGGCGAACAGCTCTACCAGATTCGCCCGTCGGCAAAACAGCTGATGAAGCTTATCAAGAAAGGGTATTTCAAGCGCACCCTGGTGATGCAAAAGATCAGTTCCTGAAAAAATTTCTATTCAATTGTTTCCTGAGCCTCGACGGTGGTTTCGGCCACGGGCTGCACAATGAACGGCGATGATTGCTGGTGCAGCCGTATGGCCCTGCGCGACAAAATGAAGCCCGCTATCAGCGATGCGATAGCGCCCAGCCAAAGCCCGGGAATGAACGAGATGAACCAGAAATAGTCGTAGGCACCATGGAAGAGTGCCGCCGCAAACAGCGCAAGCGCACTGAGCAACAGGCCGTGGCGTTTCGAAAATTTTGCCTTCCCCAGAAAAAATCCCATGAGCACGGCAAACGTGGCATGCGCGGGCACCGCGGTGAACACGCGCAAAACGCCCGTGGCAAAGCCATATTGAAAGACGTAGATGATGTTTTCGAGTGTTGCAAAACCCATGCTCACCATCACGGCGTAGACAATGCCGTCGAAAGGTTCGTTGAAGTTTTTGTTGTTGTAGAGAATGAAACGCACAAAAATGAACTTGCTGAACTCTTCGATGAGTGCCACTTTGAAAAACGCATTAAAAAACTGCTGCACCACGTCGTTCTCTTTCAACAGCAGAAACGAATCTACCGGAAAACTGATGAATAGCGTGACCAGCACGCTGAGCAGGCCATAGCCAAAGCTAAGCGCCAACAGACCGATGGGCTCACGTTCGTGTTTGTCTTTGAGATAGATGTAGAGCATGATGGCGCAACCCGGGGCGAGCGCCAATGCCAGTAACGTTAGCACATTCATAAAAAAAATTGACGACCTAAGGTAAACTTAAATCGTCAATTTAACGGGGAGATGTACCTTGAGGTTATTCTAAAACACCTTCCACGGCGTCCATCTTGGCTGTGGTATATTTTCCGGACGTGGCGTGAATGATTTTTCCTTCGGCATCCAACACAAAAAAGTAGGGAATGTCGCGTTTTTCGAAGTCGAGTGCTTCTTTATAGGTCTTTAGTTCGCCGCGATAGAACAGAATGTAGGGCAGCAATTGCGGGTCAATGTTTTTCATGGCTTTCCGTTTGGCTGTACCTGTTGCTGCGGCATTGACACCGGTGAACATGGGAACAAAATACACATTCACATCATAGCCAAAGCCCGAGAGCAGGCCCGTGTTTTTCTGAATAAATTTTTCGAACACTGGTTGAAACCAAGAGTTGAGTTCGTCTTCCGATTTTTTGGAGTAGGCCAATCCCAGCAGCGTATATTTTCCCTTCACGTCCTGGGGAAGTTTCACCTTTTTGTCTTCTACCGATTCTGCCTCCATGTCGGGAAAAGTTTTTCCAATGACCTGGGCAAGTGCCGATGTCGACAAAAGAAAACCCATAAAAAGTAGACCGATTGTTTTCATAAAACATTTTTGTTTAAGGTTTTGGAAGGTACGAAAACCATACCAGAATGAACGTTGTGTGCTCTTCATGCCAGGGCTTTTGCAAGCCGTAAAGCAGCAGAACGACGTTGGATGACATTTCGCAAATCAGCGCAACAACAACCGCAACATCTCCGTCAAGGTGTGAATACATTTAAGCCAGACAAAGGTAAATGCGTGCATTATCGCACCCACGTAACTTTTTCTTCGATGGGCTTTCGTCGTCCATCGGGCAGCGTGCCCTTAGGCATACCGATGTGGAAGAATCCCAGGAGCAGGTCGTCGTTGCCCCAGCCAAAAAATGTTTTCGCTTCTTCGAAGTAGGTCACACCGCCCGTGCTCAGATAGCCGCCCACGCCGTATGCCGTGGCCGTTAGGTGCATGTTTTCGACGGCGCAAAACACGGCGCCAATCTCTTCGATCTGAGGGAGCGATTTTTTTTCGTCGCGTTTCATGCCCACCGCAATGATGTGCGACGACAGCAACGGCTTTGTGAGCAGATTGTTGAATTTATCTTCTTTGAATGAACCATCGGCTGTAGTCACTTTTTTGTAAAGCGCGGCCTGGAACTCCGCAAGTTTTTTGATGCCCTCGTCTGTGAACACCACAAAGCGCCACGGCTCGGTCAGTTTGTGTGTGGGGGCCCAGTTGGCGTTGGCAAGCATCTGCTCCACAATGGCATCGTCTACCTTGGCTCCGCTATATTGCGCTTGAAACACCGAACGCCGGTTTTGGATGAGCGCGTTTGCACTTTCGGGATTGAAATTCATTTGGTTTCTTTTTCCGTAAATTTACAGCGATCGGCGTTCTGTACCATGAAATATTCGGGCATGTACCGCAGATTACTTTACGATGGTGAAATGGATATAAAATAAAAACAGCATGAAAAAATGTATACCTGTCTTCCTCCTTGCTCTTGTGTTGCTGGCATCGTGCGCCCCGGTGTACGTTCCCAACATGCGCAATTCGCCCATGTTCACAAAGGGCGGTGAGTTTCAAGGATCGATGCAGTTTGGCAACGGCCTTGATGCACAAGCCGCACTGTCGATCACCAAACACATCGGCGTCATCGGCAACTATTCGTTTGCCGACCGCACCAGCTACGATGCCGATCAGGAAGACGAATATCATCGTCATAAGTTGTTGGAAGGTGGCCTGGGCTATTTCGAAAATGATGGAAACTGGTGCTACGAAATTTTTGCAGGCTATGGAAAAGGCGAAGGTTCGAGCTATGCCGACTACGAATTCTGGGGCACCACCAGCGCCCGTGCCACCGGAAAATTTGAACGCTATTTCATTCAGCCTGCCTTTGGCTTCAACAAAAAAATCATGCACTTCTCGTTCATCCCGCGCGTGTCGGTGGTGAACTTCACGGAGTTTACGACAGACGCCACCAGCATTCACCTCGACAAAAACGCGAAGGTGTTTCTGGAACCTGCCTTTATGGGCCGCATCAACATGATGGACAACCACCTCTTCTTTGTGTTTCAGGCCGGCATCGCTGTGCCCGCCAGCTCGAACATTTATTTCGAATATAGAAACGTGCAACTCTCCACCGGCATCGGTTTCCGCTTCGGAGGTTTGAAAAAAGAAACGGCAGGCGAACCTGCTAAATAAAGGATCCACTTTACGCAAAAGAAAACGGCCGCTGTCTCTGAAAGACGGCGGCCGTTTTTGTTTTATGGTTTTTAATCGAAGGCTATTTGGGAAAGAGGCTCGCGTCGATGTGGGGGATCACCTTCAATGCATTTTTGTAGTAGATCTTTTTCAGCACCTCGTCGGGAAGCGCAAGACCATACATTCGCCAGAAGGCATGATAGCGTTTGTGATAGGGGAAGTAGTCGTCGGCTGTTTCGAGCACGCGGAAGTAGGTGGCGTATTCTTCGGGCACCCACGAGTCTTTCCCAAACATGACGCGGTCCTGATATTTGATGAGGAAGTCGCGCCCGGCACGAGGCTGCCGGCCCAGCTCGGCAATGACGGCGCCGATCTCTGCATACATGTTGGGAAGCTGGTCCATGAGCGCGCCAAGTTTTTTGAGGTCACTGCCATACCACCCCATGTGGGCATTGATGAATTTTGTTTTCGGATGTTTCCGGAACATGTTGTGTTGCTCTTCAATGATGGTCTCCCACGATACTTTGTCGGTGTCGTGACGACGCCCGGGATGAAGCTTCAACTCAAGCCAGCGCTCGTTGTTTTTGTCGATCGGGTCCCAGAACGATTTGGGATCGGCCGAGTGAATGAGCACCGGAATGCCCAGCGCACCACACTTGTCCCAGATGGGATCGAGGCGTGGGTCGTCTATGTGAATGCGGTTGCCTTTGCTGTCGTTCACAAACATGCCCAGGGTTTTGAAAATCTTCAGCCCGTTGGCTCCTTTCTTCACATCGTCTTCCAACTGTTTCAACATACGCCCTTGCCACTCGGGGTCGTCGATGGCCGCGAAGTCCATGTTGGTGAAAACGATGAGTCGCTTGGGATTGGTTTTGTTCACATTTTCGAGGGAGCGCTCCAGGTGTTCGGTGCTGCCGCGGCCGCGGCCGCTCAGGTTCACCATCACGGCCATGTTCAACGCGTCCATTTCCTTCAGCAAGGCATTCAGGTCCTGGGTGGGCATGTTCCATTGGTGATTGTGCACGTCGATGAAGGGATATTTGGCGCGCGTCAACACATGTTCCGGCACCACCAGGGTGGACGGCGGATCATAGTCTTCGAAATCCATTTTCATGTCCAACGGTTTTTCCTGGGCAAAGGCAGAAACGATACCGAAAAACGCGAGGGTGCCTACGCAAATCTTTTTCATTCCGGATGGGTAAAATAATGATGTTTCAAGATAGGGGGAATACGGCAGCGATGAATAAAAATTTTGCAGACGGACTAAACCGGATGTAAGTCACCTCCGATTTCAACACGTCATGGCGCCGGGCCGGATTAATTTTTTTAACTTGGCTCTCGATTAAATCAGCGTCAATGAGAAAGCTTTTGTTCATTTTTTTATCGCTCATCGTTTTTAGCGCAGCCTCCGGGCAGGATGCTCCACTGGAAGCCGCCAAAAAGAAACTGGCGGCCAATGACTTTGCCGGAGCAAAAGCAGACCTGTCGAAGATCATCGATGCCAATCCCAAAAACAAAGTGGCGCTCACCCTTCGCGGTGAAGCCAAAATGGGCCTCGAAGATTTTTATGGCGCCATTGGCGATTTGAACTTTGCATTGGAAACCGATTCAACCTATGCCGAAGCCCTCAACAACCGGGGCGAAGCCAAGATGGCCCTGGGCGATGCCGAAGGTGCCATTGTAGATTTCACAAAGGCCATAAAGTTCAACGCCAAGTTCACTGAAGCCTATACCAACCGTGGTTTGGCGAAGTATGACGTGGAAGATTTGCAGGGCGCCTATTTCGATTTTTCGAAAGCCCTGGAACTGGGCCCTGCCGACGCCGACAAATATTTTAACCGTGGGGTGGCCAAAGCCGAGCTGGGCGAATTTGTGAGCGCTATCGACGACTATACCAAAGCCATTGAGCTCGATAAAACCGACGCCAGCCTCTACAACTACCGTGGTGTGTCGCACTACAACGTGGGCAATCTTGACCTGGCCATCGCCGACTACAACGAGGCCATCAAGCTGGAAACGAAAGACGCCCAGATGTATGAAAACCGCGCGCTTGCCAAAGGCGCAAAACTGGATTTTAAAGGCGCCATCGAAGACTATACCAAAGCCATTGAGCTCGACCCTCAGGAACCCGAAACCTACAACCTTCGCGGGGTCACCAAATACAGCATCGAAGATCACGACGGCGCCATTGCCGACTACACAAAGGCTATCGCCATGGACGCCACCAACCCGGTGTACTTCGACAATCGTGCGCTGAGCAAAACCGAGAAGGAAGATTTTGCGGGCGCCGTAGAAGACTACTCATCATCGATCGAGTTGTATCCCAACGATCCGGAAACATTCTATCAACGCGGGCTGGTGAAGCTGAGCATGAACAACAAATACGACGCGTGTCTGGATTTTAAACGCGCCGAAGACCTGGGTTCGGCCGATGCCAAAGCCGCGATCAAGAAAAATTGCAAGTGAAAGTTGCCGTTGTCCTGAATGGCATTTCTCTGGAGAAGAAAAACTTCTACAATAAATTTCTTCCTGCCCTCGAGGTGCTTTGCGCGCCCCAGATTTTTGAAACACGTTCCATAAACGACGCCACCGCGCTGGCGTCGAAGGCCACCGAAAAACACTTCGACATTATTTTTGCAGCCGGTGGCGACGGCACCGTGAACCAGGTGGTGAACGGCGTGCTGGAAGGAAGAGAAGATTCCAAACACCTGCCCGTGCTCGGCGTGATTCCCATTGGAACCGGAAACGATTTTGCACGCGGCATGGAAATTCAGGCCGACGAAGGAGAGCTGACGCGACTGCTGAAAAATTTTTCGCCCGCAGAAATCGATGTGGGCAAAGTGACCTTCACCACCGAAGACGGAAAAGAAGGACAGCAATATTTTGTGAACGTAGCCGACGTGGGCATGGGGCCGGAGGTGGTGAAGAAAGTGATGGCCAGCGACCGGCCTTTTGGTTCGGGCATGTCGTATTATCAGGCGATACTCGGAACGTTCTTCACCTATCAGCCCGTGCACGTGACGTTGACGGCCGACACGTGGCAGTGGCAAGGCAAGCTGCGCACCCTGGCAGTGGCCAACAGCAAATATTATGGACACGGCCTTTGCGTGGCGCCCGACGCCCGACCCGACGACGGCGTGTTTGAAGCCTTTGTGTGTGGCAAAGTTTCGGTGTTCGACTTTATCCGCTATTCAGGATCCATGAAACAAGGGAGGAAAATCATTCACCCCGACGTTTCATATCGCCAGGCCAAACGCATTGAAATTGTTTCGGACGCGCGTTGTTGCATTGAGGCCGATGGCGAATTTTTGGGCGTGCTTCCGGCCACCATCGAAATGGTGGAACGCAAACTGAAATTTCTGATATAAAAAAAGCCGGTGAAATTTCTTCCACCGGCTTCTCTATAGATTTTTAAATCGAACGCTTTTTATTTCTTCACCACCAGCGTGCTGGCAATCATGTCGTGAAGGGCTTGTTTCTTTTCGGTGAGACCGGCCATGATGTAGCCGATGCACAGGATAAGGCCCGACACCACCTTGCAAAGGTTACGGACAAAGGCTTTTCCGAAGTCCAGCTTGTTGCCTTCGAGGTCAGTCACCTTCAGGCCCAGCACAATTTTCCCAACAGAGCCTTGATATTTGGACGACTCCATTAATGTATGATACAGGATTTGAATGACCCAGAACACCAGTTGGGCAATGCCCATCAAGGCCATGATGCCAGCCACCATGGAAAGCGCCTGTGCTTCGTCGCCAGCTTCGAGGTTTTGAGCAGACTTTGCTATGCCAAGTCCAAAAATGCCTAACACGGGCATGATTAACACACCTTGAACGATACCAACGATGATTCCATCAATGATGATTGCAACGAAACGGAGCCAGAAGCCAGCATAATTTGTATTCATATAATAGGGATTAGGTTTGCTTAAATCTAGCGATAAAAATGATGCAGGCAAAAGGCACAACGGTGTTGATTGTATGATTAATTTAGAAATCCGAAAACGACATGCACCCCAAACTTCAAAAACAATTCGACCGCCTGCAGCACGAGCAGCAAATGTTGCTTCAAAAACTGACGTCGCTGCCCGACGCGAAGCTGAACGCGAGTCGCGATGGCAAGTGGTCGGTGAACTACATCGTGAACCACCTCATCACGGCCGAACAGTTGTCGCTGGCCTACATGAAAAAGAAATCGCTGGGCGTTGCCACGCTAAAAAACTCGGGTGCGTTGGAAGACCTGAAAATGGTGATGCTGAAAGTTTCACAACGTCTTCCGTTCAAATACAACGCACCCCGCTATCTGGTGCAGAACACACCCGCCACCACTTCGCTGCCCGAACTTGCCGAGCGCTGGGCAACGGCCCGGGCTGAACTGAAAAACTTTCTGGAACCCATCGACGAAAAAAATCTGCGCAAGCTCATCTATAAACATCCTGTAGCCGGCATGCTCGATGTTTTGCAGTCGCTTGAATTTATGCGCGAACATTTCGACCACCACTTACCGCAAATCAAACGCCTTCTATAAGAATTTATAGCAGTCGTTCAAACCCTTTCCGCATCTTGCCACGTCAAAACCTGTATATGAAGAAGATCTACCTAATCCTGCTCCTGTTTCTAACCAGCAGTTCTTTTCTCCAGGCCCAAAAGCTTCTTAGCCCCAAAGAATTTCTGGGCTATGAATTGGGCGACCGTTTCACCCGTCACTATAAGGTGATGGAATATTTTAAACACGTGGCCGACGTGATGCCCAACGTGGAGCTGGTTTCCTACGGCGAAACCTACGAACACCGCCCCCTGGTGTATGCCGTGGTGGCCTCGGCCGAAAACTTTGCCAATCTCGAACAAATCCGCCAGGACAACCTGAAGCGCACCGGCCTGCTCGACGGCACGCCGTCGGCTAACAAAAAAGCCATTGTGTGGATGAGCTACAACGTGCACGGCAACGAAGCCAGCTCGCTCGAAGCCGCCATGTGGACACTCTACGACCTGGCCAACACCAGCAATGCAAAAACTCAGGAGTGGCTAAAGAACACCGTGGTGATTCTCGATCCCTGCATCAACCCCGACGGCCGCGACCGCTATGCAAACTTCTATAATCAATATTTTAACTCACCGGCCAACACCAGCGGCGATGCCAAAGAGCACCACGAACCCTGGCCCGGCGGAAGAGCAAACCACTACCTGTTCGACCTGAATCGCGACTGGGCATGGGAAACCCAAATAGAATCGCAGCAACGCCTCAAAGTATATCACCAATGGATGCCCCACGTGCACATCGACTTTCACGAACAGGGCTATAACGAACCTTACTATTTTGCTCCTGCTGCAGAGCCGTTTCACGAAGTGATTACACCCTGGCAGCGCGAGTTTCAAATCACCATCGGAAAAAACAACGCCAAACACTTCGATGAAAACGGCTGGCTCTATTTCACCAAAGAACGTTTCGATTTGTATTACCCCAGCTATGGCGACACCTATCCCACCTACAACGGCGCCATTGGCATGACCTATGAGCAGGGTGGGGGAGGCTATGGCGGCCTCAGCATCATTGCCGAAGAAGGCGACGCCCTCACGCTGAAAGACCGCCTCACACATCACTACACGTCCGGCTTGTCGACGGTGGAAATCACCTCGCAAAACGCGACAAAAGTGGTAGACGAATTCGAAAAGTTTTTTCGCGAGAACATAAACACACCGGCGTCGCCCTACAAGACCTACGTGATCAAAGGCGACAACAACGCCGACAAGCTGACCAAGATCACGCAGTGGATGGACACGCACGCCATTAAATACGGCCACCCCGCGGCCGGAAAAGCAAGCCGTGGCTACGACTATCAAACACAAACCACGGCTGGCTTCAACCTCACCACCGACGACATTGTGGTGAACGTGTATCAGCCCAAGTCACGCTTCATCACCACGGTGTTCGAACCACAATCCAAGCTTTCCGATTCTATCACCTACGACATCACGGCCTGGAACCTCATGTATGCCTACAACCTGAAGGCTTTTGCCGTGAACGAACGCATAAACCCAGCGAAAACATTTCAACCCAAACCTGCCGACAACACGGCGGTGGCCACCAAACCATACTCCTACATTTTCAGATACCAAGGCCTGAAAGATGTTGAGCTGTTAACGGCCTTGCTGAAGAGCGGGGTGAGAGTTCGTTTTGCCGAGAAGGGTTTTAGCGTGAGCGGCCAGTCGTTCGAGCCGGGCACGCTCATTGTGACCCGACGTAACAACGAAGTGGTGAACGATTTCGACAACGTGGTGGTGAACGCCGCCAAAGCGCTCGACCGCAAGATCTACACGGCCACGACAGGCTTTGCCGACAAAGGCTATGATGCCGGCTCGCCCGAAGTGAAATTTTTGAAAGCACCGAAAATTGCCGTGTTGTTTGGCGAACAAACCTATTCGTTGTCGACCGGCGAAATCTGGCACTTCTTCGAACAACAAATTCATTACCCCATCACCCAACTGGGCACCGACTATTTCAAAACGGTAGACCTGAAAAAATACGACGTGCTGATCGTGCCCGATGGCAACTACAGAGTGTTTGACGACGCCACACTGGAGCAAGTGTCTGCGTGGGTTTCGGCCGGTGGCAAGCTCATTGTGGTGGCCAACGGCCTCAACGCCTTCACCGACCGCAAAGGTTTCTCACTGAAGCCCTACACGTCGGATGCAGAGAAAAGCGAGATGGAGAAAAAAGATAAAGAGTGGAAAGAAAAAGAAGCACTGATCCGCTACGAAAACAACGAACGCAACCAGATGTCGGACGCCATTTCGGGTGCCATCTATAAAGTGACCCTCGACAGCTCGCACCCGCTGGCGTTCGGGCTGAAAGACACCTACTACACGCTGAAGACCAACGAACTTCGCTTTGGCTATCTGGAACATGGCGGCAACGTGGGCATCCTGAAAGGAAAAGCGAAACCTGTGCAAGGGTTTGCCGGCCTGCGCATCAACAAAAAACTGGACAACAGTCTGTTGTTTGGTGTGGAGCAAAAAGGGCAGGGCTCGGTGGTCTATCTCGCCGACAACCCGTTGTTCCGTTGCTTCTGGGAAAACGGAAAGCTGTTGTTCTCCAACGCCGTGTTTATGGTGGGAGCGCGCTGATAAAATAGTTTGAAGAAATAGAAAATGCGTTGCCGGTTTCTTTGTGAAACGGCAACGCATTTTTTTTGAATAAGGTTAAGCGCTCAGGAAATGGCTTTCAGAGCCGCGTCATAGTTTGGTTCCTGACCGATAGACGGCACCAGCTCTGTATATTTCACATGGCCTTGTTTGTCGATCACCACGATGCTGCGGGCCAGCAACCCCACGAGGCCACCGTCTACCATCTCAACACCATAGTCGGCCGCAAAACCTTTATGACGGAAGTCCGACAAGGTCACCACGTTGCTGATGCCCTCGGCAGCGCAAAAACGTTTGAAGGCAAAGGGAAGATCTTTGGCGATGCAAAGCACCACGGCGTCGCTCACGCTCGCGGCGCGTTTGTTGAACTCGCGCACCGACGTGGCACACACGCCTGTGTCGATGCTTGGGAAAATATTAAGCACAACATTCTTGCCGGCAAAGTCTTTCAGGTGCACTTCTTTCAGATCGTTTCCCACCAGCGTGAAGTCGGGCGCGGTGGTGCCGGTGGCCGGCAGATTTCCATTGGTGTTCACGGCATTGTCGCCGAGTTTTGTTTGTGCCATACTATAGATTGAATTTAAAATTGGTTTTGTGAATCGAGAAAAGATTAACCGGTTTGAAGCGATTTTGTTTTTTGGAATGCGATCTACAATAATTTTTCGTCAGCACTATAGTCGTCTGTCACTTCTTCGAGGTAGAAATAACGCACATTGATGTTGACAATGGTTTTGTAGGGAATGGTGATGTAGCGGCCGGGAATTTCGTAGTAGCGGTTGCGTTCGAGAAGGTCGTCTTGCAGAAGTCGGCGTTTGGCATCTTTCAGCACAATGTTTTCAAGGCCACCCGAATCGGAAAGCGTGAAGTGAATGAGTTCGCCGATATAAATAACCTGCTGGTTGCCGGTGCTCACCAGTGCATTCACCAACTTGAAGCTGACCTGCTCCGGATGATCGGGCACTTCCGGAAAATCAAGAAACTCGCCGCTCAGCAAATAATGCCACTCGTTCGAAAAGCGGAAGAGCTTGAATTTACGATCGAACTTGAGCCCACGAATTATTTTGCGACTGGCGTGGCCGGCAAAAAACGACACGCTCATCACGAACGTGCAGTAGTAGAGATACGACACAAAAATGTCGGCATACTGGCGGCCCGTTTCCTGGAGCAGGGCCATGCTGAGCAGTTGTTTGAGATCGAACGTGAAGGAAAAAACGCGCTCCAGTCCCACAAGTAGGGCATAGGCCAGAAAATGCATGATAATGGAGGGGAACAGCGCCCAGAAAACTTCGTCGAGGATGCCCGAAAATTTTAGCTGACGCGAAAAGGCGGAGGAAAGATAGGCCTGTTTGAACGTGATGCCCGGAAGAATGAACAGAAACAGAAAGAGAGTAGAGA
Source organism: Chryseolinea lacunae (assembly GCF_016735595.1). GTDB lineage: Bacteria > Bacteroidota > Bacteroidia > Cytophagales > Cyclobacteriaceae > Chryseolinea > Chryseolinea lacunae. The sequence continues at coordinate 382,911 of NZ_JAERRB010000003.1, read as the reverse complement.
CAGCTAACGCCACGGCAAACAGTGTTTAACCAAGTTCGCGCACGAAATACACCTTTTCGCCTACGCGGAACGTTGTGCCCTCGCCATCGATTTCCTTGTTGATGTCGATCAGCTTATACACCAGCTCCCGGCTTTTCTTCACTTTGTTAGACACCCAGTGTTGCTTGTTGTCGGTCTTTGATTTCATAGAGTAAACTCTTCCAGTGTTAACGCAAAATATCATAAAAAAGTGACATATCCTGTTAAAAACCCTTTCGGCCGTAAAGTCGAAATGTCAAGGCATAACGGGTCGCGTCAGCATCACGACTTCACGGGCACCACTTCTTTCACTGCGCGCCAGGCCTGCTCGGGTTCGAAGCCCTTCTGGATAACATACTGCGCCAGCTTGTCGCGCTTCACAAAAGGATTTTCTTCGTCCATGGCCGCGGCCTTCTTCTCGATCAGCGACAGTAGGGTGGCTTCGTAGTCGCCTGCGTCAATTTCCTTTAGCCCGATGCGAATGCAGTTTTTGGTGAGGCCGCGCGCTTCCAGCTCGTGCACGATCTTGACCCGGCCCCAGTGTTTCATCCGGAATTTGCCTCCCGCAAATGCCTTGGCAAACCGCTCTTCGTTGAGGTAGCCTTCGGTGATGAGGTGCGACAGCAGTTCGTCCACCTCACTCGCATATAACCCGTAGTCGAACAGTTTGTTCTTCACTTCCTGGTGCGAGCGCTCCTGGTAGGCGCAGTAGTTGTAGATCTTCTGCCGGGCCTCGGTGACGGAAAGTTTTTTGGGTGTCTTCTGCACGGCCTAAAAGTAACGCCTAACTCGGAAAGTACGGAAGCTCCCGCGAGGGAAAGTTTAGCTGCCGTTTTTTGGTGAAGGTCTGCAAAGAAGAAGAGCATACCCGTCAAACGCTTTGCGTCGACAAGTATGCTCTTTCAGAATTTTTTAGAACCCGATTTTTATCAGGCCTTCTTTCCGCTTTCCACTTTGGCGGGTGTTTCGGCTTTCGCCGGAAGGTCTTTCACCAAACCTTTGCTGCGAAGCACGCTGCCCACAAATTTGCGTTCGTTTTCGGTGTTAAAGATTTTGAAGGGCCAGTAGATCATTTGCGCCTTGTTCACAAACAACACATAGTGGTCTTCGCCCACGGTGGCGCTTTCAATCTGGTCCCACTTCAGCGGCATGCCTTCGCGTGGATTGATTTTCATCAGAATTTGCTGGCTGCTGATTTCGTAGCTGAATTTTTCGAACAGCATCTTGCCCTGCTCAAGCTGGGTGACGCCATAGAACTGTATCCACCAGAAAAGCACGTAGAGCAACACACCAATGAATGCCGCGATAAACCACCAGATGCTTTGAGCACCCGGAATGGCATATCCCAAACAAATCACCACCGCGCCCACGGCAGCCATCCATCCTTGCTTCTTCAACACACGTTTCAACGCCAGGCTGATGTATAACTTCTTTTCCAGTTTGTAATTTTTCGTTTTAACTATCATAACTATTAATTCACCAAAATTTCAATCACTTTTCAATAGACAATCTAAAAAGCCTTCAGACTCAGGTCGAGGCTCTTCATCGAATGGGTTAACGCGCCCACGGAGATGAAATCGACCCCGCATTCGGCCACACCGCGGATGGTGGTTTCGGTTATGCCGCCACTCGCCTCTGTCGGGTATCGACCGCCAATCAGGGCCACCGCTTCGCGCATCTGGTCGTTCGTCATGTTGTCGAGCATGATCACGTCGATGCCTCCCACCGCGAGCACTTTTTCAACTTCCTGCAGGTTCCGCGTTTCGACCTCGATCTTCAGATTTTTCTGCGAGGCGCGAAGATAGTCTTTTGTTCGATGGATTGCCGCCTCGATGCCCCCCGCCATATCAATATGGTTGTCCTTGAGCATAATCATGTCGTAGAGGCCAATGCGGTGGTTCATGCCGCCGCCAATCACCACTGCCCACTTTTCGGGAAAGCGGAAATTGGGGGTTGTTTTCCGGGTGTCGAGCAGGCGGGCTTTTGTGCCGGCCACCAGCGAAACCAGGTGGTGGGTTTTGGTGGCAATGCCGCTCATGCGCTGCATGCAGTTAAGCACAAGCCGTTCGGTGGTGAGAATGGACCGCGACGACCCTTCGACCGTGAACGCCACATCGCCTTTTTTAATAGCGTCGCCATCGTTTTTCAGGATCTGGAGGGTGAGCGACGCGTCAAAAAACTTGAAAATCCGTTCGGCCAGCACCACGCCGGCCAAAATGCCGTCGTCTTTCACCAGCAGGCGGGCACGCTTGGTGGCATTGGCGGGAATCGACGCCAGCGTGGAGTGATCGCCATCGCCCACATCTTCTGCTAAAGCAGTAGAAATGAAATGGTCGAGAAATGCAGGAGTTATGTAGGGTGGCAGCACCGTGCAAAAATAGAAGAGAGATTTTTAGGATAAGCCCCGGACCGCCAAAATTTTGATGCGGAAGGTTAAACGATCCCGAAATGCCTATTCTTTGGCGAATGAAATTTCGTGTACCAGCTGCTGGTTGTTCACGGCCTTGATTTTCATGAATACCCGGTAGGTCTCGGCCCCGCTTTTATACTGGCCGATGGCAAATGGCTGACCGCCCTTGGACGAACCTTGGTGAATGATGTTGAACTCTTCGGGAGGATGTTGTTTGAAAAAATCGCGGAACACAAACTCAGCCTGCGCTTTGCTGTAGGACTGCACGGTGCCGTCCAGCGTCACGTCAACCGTTTGATTGAGGTATTTGGAAAGCTCTTTTGCGCTGCCGGCTTTGATGGTTTCTCTAACCTGGTTAATCACGTCTGCCTGGGCAAACACCGACACGGCCTGGGCACTCAACACAACGAAAACTAAGGATGAAAAAAATCTGTTCAAGTTCATGATGCTAGGGATAGGCTAAAATTGTGCCATTGTCGAAAGATAAGGAATTAACTTATAACGGCCTGCAAGCGTCAGGAGGCATGGGCATCCTAACAACTGTAATCGTGCAATCCTGATTATATTTACGCCCTGATTTTAAGACACCTGGGCTCAAAAAATTTACGTTCATGAACAAGAAAGTTTTATTGATGATACTCGACGGCTGGGGCATCGCCACCAACAAAGCAGTATCGGCTATCGACAACGCCAAAACGCCATTCATTTCCTCTTTATACGGCAAATATCCCCATAGTAAACTTGAAGCCTCCGGCCTGGCCGTTGGCCTCCCGGCGGGTCAGATGGGCAACTCTGAAGTGGGCCACATGAACATCGGCGCAGGCCGCGTGGTCTATCAGGACCTGGTGCGCATCAACAAAGCCATCGAAGAGAAAGAGCTGGACACAAATCCCGTGTTGCTCGAAGCGTTTGACTATGCCAAAAAGAACAACAAAAGCGTTCATTTTATGGGCCTCGTGTCAGACGGCGGCGTGCATTCGCACGTCGAGCACCTCAACGGCCTCATCACCATTGCCCACAACAACGGCATCAAAAACCTGTTCATTCACGCCTTCACCGACGGTCGCGACACCGACCCGAAAGGAGGCCTGGCCTATCTGAAAACGGTGACCGACCACATGGCCAAAACCACCGGCAAACTGGCCAGCATCGTGGGGCGCTACTATGCCATGGACCGCGATAAACGGTGGGAGCGCGTGAAGCTGGCCTACGACGTGATGGTGAATGGCGTGGGCGAAAAAACCACGGACCCCCTGAAGGCCATCCAGCAGTCGTACGACAATAACGTGACCGACGAATTCATAAAGCCCATTGTAGTCACCGACGCACAGCAGCAACCTGTGGCCACCATCAAGGAAGGCGACGTGGTGTTGTGTTTCAACTTCCGCACCGACCGCGGTCGCGAAATCACCGAAGTGCTCACGCAACAGGATTTTCCCGACCACGGCATGAAGAAGCTTTCGCTCTACTACGTGACGCTTACCAACTACGACGACTCCTACAAAAACGTGAAGCTCATCTTCAACAAAGACAATCTGGAGAAGACCTTGGGCGAAGTGGTGTCGGATGCTGGCAAGAAACAGATCCGCATTGCCGAAACAGAAAAATATCCCCACGTAACCTTCTTTTTCTCGGGTGGACGCGAAGTGGCATTCCCCGGCGAGTCGCGCATTCTTTGCCCCTCGCCCAAAGTGGCCACCTACGACCTGGCACCCGAAATGAGCGCCAACGACATCAAAGACAAAATCATTCCGGAGCTTGACAAGAAAGAACCGGACTTTATCTGTCTCAATTTTGCCAACCCCGACATGGTGGGCCACACCGGTGTGTTTTCTGCCGCTGTGAAAGCCGTGGAAACAGTTGACGCCTGCGCACAAAAAGTGACCGAGGCCGCATTGCGAAACGGCTACGCCACCATCATCATCGCCGACCACGGCAATGCCGACATGATGATCAACGAAGACGGCACACCCAACACCGCCCACACCACCAACCTGGTGCCCTGCATCCTGGTGGACGACAGCTACAAAGGAAAACTGAAAAACGGCAAACTGGGAGATCTCGCACCGACCATCCTCACGCTGATGGACGTTGCCATTCCACCGCAGATGAGCGGAAATGTTCTGCTCGACAACTAGACCTTGAAACATTTCATTCCCCGGAGGCGAACTCCGGGGAATGAATGGTTTTTGAATAAACACAATTGTTTGGAGATTTCTTTTGTGATCGTTAAGAAAACACATGTGATGCTTGCCGCAGGGTTTCTTCTGACCACCCTGGTCTCGTGCGAGCAAAAGGCAGCCGAGACCACCGGCATGCTCTACAACATCGACAGCCTTTTGTCGGTGCAGGCGCAATATCTTGTTCAAAGCAATGCAAGTCTGCAAAAGGTGTCTGTGCTGGGGAATGACGAAAAGAAAGCCGTAGTGAAGCCGAAAGATTCCCTCGCCTGGGAAAATGAGCTCAACATTTTCAGAGAAGTGGAAAGCGTGAACAAACCGCTGAATCAGAGATATTACACCATCGAACGTTTTTCGGACCCCAGGAGCAACCTGTTGGTGAAGGCCTTCACCGAAAAAAAAGATCCCAACACACAGTTTTCACCGCCGGTGAAATATCTGCGCATATACTACCACGGAACCATGGCCAACGTTCGGAAAATTGAAGCCGGCTACGAAGAAGAAAACGCCCTTTACAAAAGCAATCATTTGCTGACCCTTCAATTTCAGGAAGTCTACAATAAAACAGTGCTCACATCCTACTTCATAGGAGGAGGCCAGAAAATGTTTCTGGGCGACTCGGTTGCCTACACCATCCAGGCTTCTGTTACCATACCACATTAAAATATCAGAATGGCGAAAAGAGAACGAGGGGAAGCATTGAGCCCGGAAGACAAACGACCCATCAACAAAAAAACAATGGCACAGCTTGCCGGAATTTTCCGGTTTGTGTGGCCCTATAAAATTCCGTTTGCCATCGGCCTGCTGTGTCTGGCCTTTTCCACGGGCACCATTCTGGCATTTCCGTTCATGGCCGGCAAGCTGCTCGACATTGCCAATGGCAAGCCGGTGCCCTATTTCACCACCATAGGTCAGGTAGCCCTGGCGTTGGTGGCCATCCTGGCGTTGCAGGCGCTCTTCTCCTTCACGCGGGTCTACACCTTTTCGTTGGTGAGCGAAAAGTCGCTGGCCGATGTGCGCAAAACCGTCTACCAAAAAATTATCTGGCTGCCCATGCGGTTTTTCGACTCGCGCAGAGTGGGCGAGCTCATGAGCCGGATCACGTCCGACGTCTCCACACTCAACGACTTGTTGTCGTTCACGCTGGCCGAAATGATGCGACAGTTGCTCACGCTGATCTTTGGAACGGTGCTGATTTTGTTTCTGACACCCAGCCTCGCCGTGTTCATGCTGCTGACGTTCCCCGTGCTGGTGTTGCTGGTGCTGGTGTTTGGAAAATATATCCGCAAGCTGTCGAAACAAACACAAGACAAGCTGGCCGAGACCAATGTTATTGTGGAGGAATCGCTCCAATCGATATCGGTAGTGAAGGCTTTCACCAACGAGCTTTTCGAGATTGGCCGCTACGTGCGGTCTATGAACGACGTGGTGGCTACAGCCATCCGCACGGCACGCTACCGCGGCATGTTCATTTCGTTTGCCATCTTCACCATGCTGGGCGGCATTGTGGCCGTGGCGTGGTATGGCGCCATGCAGGTGCAAAGCGGGAACATCACCGTGGGCGAGCTCTTCACCTTTGTGCTCTACACAACCTTTATCGGTGCCTCTATCGCCGGTCTGGGCGACATCTATGCCCAGATGCAGCGGGCCATTGGCGCGTCGGAGCGCTTGCTGGAGATTTTGGATGAAAAGGACGAGTCGTCGTCACAAAGCGCGTCAGAAGCGATCAAGCTCCATGGCGAGATTGAATTTCAAAATGTGTGGTTCTCCTATCCCACGCGGCTTGACTATACCGTGCTGAAGGGTCTTGATTTCCGGATAGAGCCGGGCGAAAAAGTTGCCCTGGTTGGCCAGAGCGGTTCGGGCAAGTCCACCATCATCAGCCTGCTCATGCGGTTCTATGCCGTAGAAAAGGGCACGGTGCGTGTTGACGGCACACCGGTAGATCAGTTTAATCTCTCGGCCTATCGCAAAAACATTGGCATCGTTCCGCAGGAGGTAATTCTTTTCGGAGGCACCATCGAAGAAAACATAGCCTATGGCAAACCGGGTGCGTCGCTCGAAGAAGTGAAGGAAGCCGCCCGCAAGGCCAACGCACTGGAATTCATTGAAAGTTTCCCTGAGAAATTCAAGACGGTTGTGGGCGACCGCGGCGTGAAACTTTCGGGAGGTCAGCGTCAGCGTGTGGCCATTGCCCGCGCCATTTTGAAAGATCCGGCCATCCTCATCCTCGACGAAGCCACCAGCTCGCTCGATGCCCACGCCGAAGTGCTGGTGCAGGAAGCCCTGGAGAAACTGATGGAAGGACGCACCTCGATAATTATAGCACACCGCCTGAGCACCATTAAAAAAGTTGACCGTATCTTTGTGATCAAGGAAGGCACACTGGCGGAAGTGGGCTCGCACACCGAGCTGACCAAACTGAACAACGGCATTTATAACAACCTGCTGAAACTTCAGCTTCAATAAAACCCCCGGGTGCCGGGCAATGGTTATGAACAATGGCATATCGGATACGCTGCTGAAGAACTTCAACCTTCGCTCCACGCCAAACCGGCAGGAGATACTGCACCTCTTTCTCCGGAAAAACTACGCCCTGTCGCACGGCGACATTGAGAAAGAAATAGACAATGCGCTCGACCGTGTGACCGTTTACCGCACGCTCAAGACGTTTCTGGACAAAGGCCTTATCCACAAAGTGCTCGACGACGAGGGGAGCCTGAAATATGCGCTTTGCAACGAAGCCTGCACCACCGCAGGCCACCACCACGACCATGTGCATTTCAAGTGTACGAAATGTGGCCAAACCAACTGTTTGAATGTGGAAGTTCCACTGGTGAAGCTCCCCAAGGGATACCGGGCCACCGAAACCAACCTGCTGATTCAGGGCGTTTGTGAGCGCTGTGCCTGAAAATTGCCCACGAAGTTTGAGGGCCAGGAGGTTCTTTTCGAATTCCTTTAGGATAAATCAGCCGTGTAAGTTTTTGGGATTAAAATATATTTGTAGTTTTGAAATCCACAGATTCCATAGACTGTGATTTTTTGATGTTTTTAGGCTTGAAATAACCGGTTAATATCCTCCTCCTTGCTATCATTGGTGAACATACTTCTATTTTCCCTCTTTAGAAATCAAAGCGAAAGGGAGACTATTCTGTTTGGCATTTTCGCGCTTATCATCATCGTTTTCCTGATTTTGGACCTCGGTCTGTTGCATAAGCAAGCCCATAAGATTTCCACGAAATCGGCGCTCTATCAGTCCATCTTCTGGGTGATCGTGTCCACCCTCTTCGGATTCTTCATTTACAAATACGACGAAAGCGGTGCCGACGGCGCGGTAGAATACTTCTCGGCCTACCTCACCGAATACGCACTTTCGGTCGATAACATCTTTGTGATCCTGCTCATTCTGAAATATTTCCAGGTGAAGGAGGAATATTATCACAAAACGCTTTTCTGGGGCATCCTGGGTGCACTGGTGTTCCGCGGCATTTTCATTTTTGTGGGCGCGCTGCTCATTCACAAATTCCATTGGATTCTCTACATCTTTGGCGTGTTCCTGATCTATTCGGGTATCCGCATCTATTTTGAAGACGGCGACGAGAAAATTGAACCCGAGAAGAATCCGATTATGCGCATCTGTCGCCGCTACCTGCCCATGACATCGGGCGAATATGGTGGCAGCTTTGTGGTGCGCGAGGGCGGGCGGCTCATGTTCACTCCGTTGTTTCTTGTGATTGTGCTCATCGAAACCACCGATCTTATTTTTGCGGTCGACTCCATCCCCGCAGCATTTGCCATCACCCAAAACGAATTCCTGGTCTACACGTCCAACATCTTTGCTGTGATGGGTTTGCGGGCCATGTTCTTCTTGCTGGCGGGCATCATCGACAAATTCTATCTGTTGCAGAAAGGCCTTTCCATCATCCTTTTCTTCATCGGCGCCAAAATGCTCCTGGAAATTTTCGACATCAACGTGGGCGTCTACACGTCGTTTTCCGTCATCATTGCCACCCTAACATTGTCGATCATCTTCTCGGTGATTGTGCCGCGCAAAGAAACAGAAGGCGAGGAAAGTTAATTTTCTCAGGCCTCCGGTATCCCGTCGGCGAAAAGATTCTTAGGCAGAATTTTTAACAGGATGGGCAGCGTCAGAAAACGCTGTGGCAGCGACACGATCACAAACGTGGGAATAGTTTTCAACACCTGTATCAGCTCCAGCCGCACCTGCTCTTTTTCTTCGAGTGTTAGTTCATTGGAACGTGCCTTGCGCATGAGGTTGAGAATGTGTTCGTTTTCTCGCATCTCCTTAAAAAGCCGGGTCTTATTTTTTTCGGCCACACGGGCCACACGCCTGATAAACTGGTCGCTCACCTGCTGATAGTCTTGTTTGTCTTGCAGGTATTCCAGTTGCTCCCAATGTTCCAGCACAAATCCTTCGATGGCAATCATGCTGTTTTCAAGATCCTCGTCGCTCGAGCCCAGGTAGTGCGTGAAGCGTTTCAGGAAATCAAGCTCGGCCTGCTCCACTTTTTTGTCGGACCAGATAGTGAGAATGGCGACCTCGAGAAAAAACTTTTTTAACAGCCACGAATTTTCTGTGGGCAGGTTGATGTCTTCGATGGCAAATCCTTCTTCAAAAATTTTGTAAGCCTCTTTTCTTTTTTCCGACGACAGGTCGGTGCTTTGAATGAACAGTTCATAAAGCCTTCGTTCTTCAAACACCACTTCTTTGTTAGCATGCGCGGCGGCGGCAATCACTTTCACCACCGAGAACCGAAGCTCTTCGCGTTCGTAGCGAAAAAAATCGGCCACAATGCGATCGGCGTTGGTGTGTATCCACTGGCCATAGATGAACACATCGAGAAAGAGAAGGCTGTTGTGAAAGAAGTAGGACCAGAAGTTGCTTTCGTATTTGCCGGTGTGTTCGATGCGCTTGTCAAGAATTTTTTCGGCCAGCTCGAGCGGCGATTTTTTTCGACCCAACAACGTTTTGGTGGGCGTTGACAGCTCTGGAAAAATATTGTTGTAGAAATTGCCGATGCTCTCCAGTGTTTTGAGAATGACGTCCGAAAGTTCTTCGGCGTTTTTCACGGGCTTGTCGTAGTGGAGAAGCGAACTGCTGATGAGGCTTTCGGCCAGCAGCACTTTCATGCGCTCTTTTTCGTCCCAGTCGTCAACGTCGGGAAGCGACAGTTCGCCAACGGACTGGCCATACATCAGCCCTGTGGGTTGAATAATGCGGTAGAGTGAATGTTCAGGATGTGAAGACTTCCTGCCGTCGCGGGGAGCGGCAATGTCCGTGAGCAGTTCTTTGCGGAAATCAAGGTAGTCTTTCAGCCAGCCTTTGTCGTGTGGTTTCATGCCTGGTGTTCTGCTCAATGAAGATACAGATTTTTCGGGCAATTCAACTCACACGCCTTTTCACAAATTGTCGCGCCAGCCTTTCGATTCGATTTTTTTGGCGGCCGATTCCACTTTTGTTTTCAGCGCGCGCTTAAAGGCATCCAGCTTTTTGCCGATGGCCTTGTCTGAAGCACCCAGAATTTGCGCTGCCAGAATGCCGGCATTGCGCGCGCCGTCTAACGCCACGGTGGCCACTGGCACGCCAGAGGGCATTTGCAGAATAGACAACACCGAATCCCAGCCATCGATGGAGTTCGACGATTTGACAGGCACACCAATGACCGGCAGCGACGTGACAGACGCCACCATGCCCGGCAAATGTGCCGCACCACCCGCACCGGCAATGATGACCCGCAGGCCTTTGCCACGGGCAGCAGTGGCATAGTCAATCATGCGCAGCGGCGTGCGGTGGGCCGACACAACGGTGAGCTCATACGAAATGCCAAGTTCTTCCAACACTTCGGCAGCGTCTTTCATGATCTTCAGATCCGATTGACTGCCCATGATAATTCCAACCAGTGGTTTGCTCATATTTTTCAGGCGATGACTTTTAATGTTTTTTTAACGAAAGCCACTTTCGTTTTCAGTCGTTCCACGTCGGCATCCATCAGCGTGACGTGGCCCATTTTTCGAAACGGTTTTGTGAAGCGCTTGCCATAGAGATGCACGTGCACACCCGAAACCTTCAACACATCTTCAAGGCCTGCATATTTGGCAAGCCCCGTATGTTCCGCTTCGCCGAGCAGGTTCACCATGGCGCTGGGTTGAATCAGCGTGGTGTCGCCCAGGGGCAGGTTTAGAATGGCGCGCAGATGTTGTTCGTATTGCGAGGTCACGTTGGCTTCAATGCTTTGGTGACCGCTGTTGTGCGGGCGTGGTGCCACTTCGTTCACCAGCACTTTTCCGTCTTTGGTCACAAACATTTCCACGGCGAGGAGGCCCACCATTTTCAATTCGTGAATGATGGAGCGTGCAATTTTTTCGGCTTCTTCGGCAATGTGTTGTGGAAGCTCGGCGGGCGCGAACAAATATTCAACAAGGTTGTGAACGGGATGAAAAACCATTTCCACCACGGGAAATGCAGAGATCTCACCGCGTTCGTTGCGCGCTACGATCACCGAAATTTCTTTTTCGAAATCAATGAGTTCTTCCAAAAGCCCGGGCGCATCAAAGGCTTTGTCCAGATCGGCCGGTGTGCGCAGCACCTGCACACCGCGACCGTCGTAGCCTTCGCGTCCCAGCTTGTTGACGGCGGGGAGAAAGTCTTTATTTTTTTTGACATCGGCGGCGTTCTCCACCAGAATGAAATCGGCGGTGGGAATGCCATAGTCGCGATAGAATATTTTTTGCGTGCGTTTGTCCTGGATCAGTTCGATCACTTCGGGTTGTGGGAAAACTTTCTTGCCTTCTTTGGCCAGTGCTTTCAACGCGGCGGTGTTCACGTTTTCAATTTCGATGGTGATCACATCGCAGCCCGCGCCAAACTTCATCACGGTGTCGAAGTCGGTGAGTTTGCCATGGTGAAACTCGGCCAGGGTAGAACACGGCGCGTGATCGTCGGGATCGAGCGTGGCAAAGGGAATGTTGAAGTCTACGCCCGACTGAATGAGCATGCGCCCCAACTGGCCACCGCCCAGAATGCCCAGCTTGAAATTTTGTTCGAAAGAAAGACTCAAAACCTATAGGGATTTAAAGGGCGAAAGTTAACAAGGATCGCCGGATAAACAGACGGGCCCGTGCATTTTATGAAACCCTGGCACCTGCAAGAAACTTACTTGTTAAGGTTTAAGCGCAGGCACCAGCACCACGTCCACAATTTCGTCGCCCACTTCAATGCCGTGAACAACATCCATGCCCTGCTCAACTTCGGCGAAGATGGTGTAGCGGCCATCAAGATGAGGCGTGGGCGAGTGGGTGATGAACCATTGTGTTCCCTCGGTGTCTTTGCCGGCCGAAGCCATGCCGAGGCTGCCGGTGGTGTAGCGCCGTTCCGAAAATTCCGAGCGGATGGAATAGCCTTCGTTGCCCAAACCGTCGCCGCGGTTGCATCCACCCTGCACAACAAAATTAGGCACCACGCGATGAAAGAATTTGTGATTGAAATAGGCTTGCTGCACCAGCGCAATGAAGTTGGCCACCGACCCCGGAGTTTCTTCCACAAAGAACCTGACCGTGACGTCGCCTTTTGAAGTTTTGATGATGGCCTTCTGGTCGCGGGGAATGCGCTTCACCAAAGCCCAGTCGATCGGGTGATTGAATGTGTTCTTTAGCGGCTCCACGTTTTTGCGCCCTTCAAAATAGGCGATCACAGCTTCCAGTGGCTGCAGAGTTTCAATGTCGCGTGGCAGCGAAAGTTTCTTTTTTGCTGTGTACAGAAACGATGTGTCGCGTAGTATTTTTTTATAGCCGAGCGTAGAGTCGCCGAGGGCTTGTGCAACCGTTCCGACAATGCCCGGATCGTTGGTCTGAATGCCGCGCACATAGATGTCGCCAAATGTTTTGGCCAGCGCCGGCGTAAAACCTTTTTGATAGTTCATCGCCACCAGGGCTGCCGCGGCCGCACTGCGCACCACGGGGATGCTGTCGTCAAACATCTGAGCGGCAACAAACCCGTAGCATTTCACGCAATACTGAAGGGCGGAGAGCAGCGCTGCTTTCTGGTAAGGGTTCGACGTGGTGTTGCAGAGTGTCAGAATCTCTTTCTCAACGACGTCGTCGCTTCCCAGGGCCAGCACGGCGTCGTAGAGATTGGCTTGAATGCGCCACGGCTTTGTGATTCGCGCGTGTGCCAGAATCTCTTTTGAATGGTTTGGTGTGAGCGCGCTTTTTATCGCCTCCGATGCCGCGATGCCCACGTTAACATTCTTGTCGGTTAGGGCATCCAGCAGGTAACGCTTTGTGGAATCGAACGAAAATGACTGCAGGGCACGGGCCGCGTTGGCCCGCACGCGATAGTCGTCGTCGTGTTTCAAAATGTTTTGGACGGCCACACGTGCGGCATCGCTTTTTAGTTTCCGCAAGGCCAACGTGGCGGCCATGCGCACCTCGGCATCGCCATGGCTGGCCGAGCGAATGAGGCTGTCCTGGAGCGACTGAAAATTTTTAGCGCCGCGCGAAAAATAGTGTGCCGCAGCCATGCGCACAGAATCCGAAAACTGTTTCCCCAACAAACGCGCAGCATCGTGGTTCACAAGGCTGTCGGTTGCGCCGTTCAGGCCCGCGCGATAGAACGACCAGGCCAGCCCGATGTTGAGCGCTTCGGGCACGGGGGTGGTGGACAGACTCCAGGTCTTCGTCACTTTTCCGTAGGCCTCCAGAATTTCGTTTTGCACGCCAATCACTTTTTCGGAAGCAAAGGCGTTGGCAAGCACGGTTCGACTTTGCAAGGAAGAAGTTTGTCCCAGCGAAAATGCAGCGGCCTTTCGCACATCGCTTGCAGGGTCGCTCATCAAAACGTTTTCTAACCTTGCCACCGACAACGAATCCTGAATAGAGGCAAATGCCAGCACAGCAGCCTTTCTGTATTCGGGGTTTTTATCATCCAGGAAAGCATATAGACCACCGGCGTCGCGCACATCCTGAAACTGCGCGATGGCTACAAAAACCGTATCGGAAAATTTGTTTGCGCCTTGGGGCGATCCGTTTTTTTGACAAGAACTTAAAATGCAGAATAATGAAAGAAGAACGGCCAGGGAATAGACTCCGTGTTTCATGTCAGCATTGTGGGGTTTGATTTGGCATAGTGCACCACATCGTTGAAATCGATGCCTGCCGACTTGATGGAATACAGCAGCAGTCTTATTTCCTTCACATGCACGCGGCCGTCGATTTCGGAGAGGCAGTAGAGTGTGGAAAAGATTTTAAGTTTTTCTTCGTCCGAACATTGCTGCAAATGTTCGAGGCCGATGTCGTAGAGCTCCTTTTCCGATTTATCGCTTTTTGTTTCTTCAAACTCGGCGAGGATGTCGTCGGCGATTTTCTCGTTGGTTTTGATTTTGCACAGAGCTTCCAGTTCTCTCACGTCGGTCACGCCGTCCACACCAATGAGCAGGTGCACAAGGTGGAGTAGTCCCAACTGATAATTTCGGTTCATAGGGCTAGGGAATTCCTAAAGATAGGAATTCTGGCGAAAGATCAGGACAGGATTTGATATACCGCGAAAGCGGAAACATAAGCCAGCACCGTCATGTAGGCCAATTGCAACAGGGGCCATTTCCAGCCTTTGGTTTCGCGTTGCACCACGGCAATGGTGCTCATGCATTGCATAGCAAACGTGTAGAACACCAGCAGCGAAAAGCCCGTGGCCGGTGTGAACCGCGGCCCACCCGTGTCGGGATTCACCTCCGCCTGCATGCGTTCTTTGATGGTGGACGAATCGTCTTCGCTCACACTGCCAATGCTGTAGATCGTGGCCATGGTGCTCACAAAAACTTCGCGTGCTGCAAACGACGTGATGAGCGCGATGCCAATTTTCCAATCAAACCCCAGGGGCTTGATGATGGGTTCTATGCCTTTGCCAATCACACCTGCATAGGAGTGCTCAAGTTTGTAGGCGGCCACCCGGTCTTTGAGACCTTCTTCGGTGAGGCGCATGTTTTTCGATTGCTCCAAAACGTTTTCTTCCGCCTTGCTCATGGCATCGCCGGGTCCATAGCTGGCCAGCACCCAAAGAATAACGGAGATGGCCATAATCACTTTGCCGGCTTCCAGCACAAAGGCCTTTGTTTTTTCAAGAATGGTGTAGCCCACGTTCGACCATTTGGGGATGCGATAGGTGGGAAGCTCCATGATGAGGTAGCTGCGTTCTTTTACGTTGATGAGCAGCTTCATCACAAACGCCGAACCCAACGCCGCCACGAAGCCCAGCAAATACAATCCCATCAAGGCCAGGCCTTGAAGGTTGAAGAAGCCAAGCGCTTTTTCGTCGGGCACAATGAGGGCTACGAGAATGGTGAACACGGGCAACCGTGCCGAGCAGCTCATGAGCGGTGTCACAAAGATGGTGATGGTGCGCTCTTTCCAGTTTTCGATGGTGCGCGTGGCCATGATGGCCGGAATGGCACACGCCACACCCGACATGAGGGGCACTACGCTTTTGCCATTGAGCCCGAACTTGCGCATCACCTTGTCCATGAGAAAAACCACGCGCGCCATGTAGCCCGATTCTTCCAACACCGAAATGAAAGCAAACAAAATGGCGATTTGCGGAATAAAAATCATGATGCCGCCAATGCCCGGAATGATGCCTTCGGCCAACAGGCTGGTGAGCGGACCTTCCGGCAAAATCGAGCCCACAAAACCGGCGAGGCGTGCGAAACCGCTGTCGATAAGATCCATGGGCAACTGCGCCCAGGCAAAAATGGATTGAAAGATCAGAAACAAAAGGCCAAAGAAAATGAGATAGCCCCAAATTTTGTGCGTGAGAATTCGATCGAGCTTCGACGAATTTTTCTTCCAGGAATTGTCGGAGGCCTTCAGCGTGATCTCGTTCAGCAAATCCTGAATGAAGCCGTAGCGCTGAATGGTTTCTGCACCTTGAAATTTTCCGGGGAAGAACTCATGCTTCAAACGAATGGAATTGACCATTTCCTGCTTTTCGGCGCTCAGAAATTTGAGCGACTGCGGTTGTTCCAAAAACTGGTAGGCCTCATAGTCGTTATCTACATTCAGTGCTTCGCGTAGTTCCTGAACAGGTGCCTTGGCGTTTGCCCAGATGCTAAAAATCTGTCTGTCGGGGGGACTGAGAGGTTTGGCCATCAGCTTTTTCAGCTCATCAAGTCCCACACCCTTGCGGGCGTTGATGGGCACCACGGGCACACCCATTTTTTTGGAGAGCGCATTAAAGTCGTAGCTGATGCCCGCCTTGGCTGCCAGGTCCATCATGTTCAACGCCAGAATGGTGGGCAGGCCCATGTCGATGATCTGTGTGAGCAACAAAAACCCACGTTTCAGGTTCGTGCCGTCCACAATCACCACAACTTTGTCGGGCACGGTTGGGGCATGATGGTCGAGCAGGATCTCTGCTACGATTTTTTCGTCGAGGCTGCGCGGATAAATGCTGTAGATGCCGGGAAGGTCAATGATTTCGGCTGAGGTGCCGTCGGGCAACGACGAATGGCCTATCTTCTTTTCGACCGTGACGCCGGGAAAGTTTCCGATTTTTTGATTGAGGCCCGTGAGGTGATTAAAGAGCGAGGATTTCCCTGAGTTAGGGTTGCCAACCAGGGCGATTTTAGGCTTCCGGGAGCTGGTCATCAATTGAGAATTGAAATCGTGGCAGCTTCTTCAAGCCGCAAAGAAAGTTCGTAGCCGGAAACACTGATGCAAACCGGGTCGCCAAACGGGGCGGTGAAGTTGAATCGAACGGCAGCGCCGGGAAGACAACCCATTTCCATAAGCTTCACCGACAAATGGTCGTCTGTGAATCCGGAAACAATGCCCACCTCACCGGGACGCATGTCTGCCACGTTTTTTGAACTGCCCGCCATCTCCTTCTTATTTAGATTTAATTTAAACAAGGCAAATATATGAGCGCTTCCCATGTCAAACAATGATTTGGGTCAGTTTTAACGGTTTGAGGACCACGATCCGGAGCGCTCGTAATCAGACCTTTGGAAGCCAAGCAAGCAAGAATTGCCGGGGATGAACAAACGAAGGGTGAATGACTGTTTTAACTTTGTAAAAAGAAACGCGGCAAGCGCAATGAAGCCAATGGCAAACGAAAGACCTCAAACCGATAAAGCTCCCGCAGACACCGATCCCAAAAATCCGCAGGTAAACCCCCAACCCGCGCCCCCAGCCGAAACGCCGGAAAAGGAAGAAGATCCTTTCGATTTTGGCGGCCTTCCAAAACGCGATCTGAAAAAGAATTTAGGCTGCGGATAGCCTCAGATGCCGTCGGCCACAAACACCCGCTTCACCCGTTCGCTGGTGTTGGTCAGAATTTCGTAGGGAATGGTTTGAATGGATGCCGCCACTTCCTGGATAGGCAGACCTTTTCCGAAAATAATTACCTCGTCGCCTTCCTGTGCTTCAATACCCGTGATGTCGATCATGGTCATGTCCATGCACACATTGCCGATCACGCTTGCGCGAACACCCTGCACCAGCACGCTGCCGGCCCCACGACTGAAGGCACGGCTAAATCCGTCGGCATAGCCAATGGCAATGGTGCCGATGGTGATGTCGCGCTCCGCCACACCACGCCGTCCATAGCCTATGCTTTCACCTTTGTTAATTTTTTTGATTTGAGAGATGATGGTCTTCAATGTGGCCACGGGTTTTAGCGGATGTGTTTCCGAAGTAGGATCAACGCCATACAATCCAATGCCCAGGCGCACCATGTCGAACTGAAGTTCGCGAAGGCGCAAAATGCCGGGTGAGTTCAGCACATGGTAAAGCGGCCGATAGCCCAACGCGGTCGAAATGAGGTCGGCCCAGCGGCGAAAGGTTTCTCCCTGGGTTCTTGAAAAATCGTCGTGCGCGGCTTCGTCGGCTCCGGCCAGGTGGCTGAAGATGGACGCTACCTGAATGTGCGTGTTGGCTTTCAGCAGGGCGATCACTTCCGGCAAATGGCTCTCTTCAAAACCAAGCCTGTGCATGCCCGTGTCGAGCTTCAGGTGAATTCGCGCCGGTTTTCCTTTCAGGTAGTGCAGCAGCGCGTGAAAAATTTTGAAGCTGTAGATCTCCGGTTCCAGCCGGTGGTCAAAAATGGAATCGAAACTTTCTTCCGAAGGATTCATCACCATGATGGGCAGGTCGATATTGTTTTTCCGCAGGGCTACACCCTCGTCGGCATAGGCCACGCCCAGGTAGTCGGCGCGATGGTATTGCAACAGGTTGGCGATTTCGGTGCTGCCGCTGCCATAGGCAAACGCCTTCACCATCACCATAATTTTGGTGGAAGGCCTTAGCGTCGATTTAAAAAAATTGAGGTTATGCACCAGCGCATTCAGGTCTACTTCCATCACCGTGCCGTGTACCTGGCGTTGCAGGCGGCGGGCAATTTTTTCGAAAGCAAACACACGCGCGCCTTTCACCAGAATCACTTCCTGTTGCAGCCGGTCGAAGTCGAACTGTTCCAGGAAATTTTCAGTCGATGAAAAAAATGCCGCTTCCGCGGGAAAGAGATGCTGATGGCGACTCAACACCGGGCCAACACCCACAAACGACGATACACCACTTTTCGAGACCAGTGTTGCTATTTTCTGAACAAGCTCCCCCTCGTCAAGCCCCGATTCGAGGATGTCGGAGAGAATGACCCGCTTTTTTTTCTTTTGATGCTGGTGCGTGAGAAACTGCAACGCGATTTCCAAGCCACCGAGGTCGTTGTTGTAGGTATCGTCAACAATCTGGCTTTGATGAATGCCTTCCTTCAGCTCCATGCGCATGGGCACACCGCGCAACGCCTGCACACTGTCCTGAATGAAACCAAAGTCGTAGCCAAGCTTCAGGAGCAAGGCCACACAGTGGAGGCAGTTTTCAACCGAGGCCGCGTCCGAAAAGGGCAGGTAGAGTGTGGAGGTCAGTGAGCCGTAGCGTACGGTGCAGGCGTTGTGCGTGCGCGACACCTGTACGTCGGCCTCCGCACCTGCACCCCACGAAAACGTTGGGATAGACGTTTGCGAAATGGCGTGGTGCACAACAGCCTGGTCGCGACAATAGACCACCGTGTCGGTGCCTGCGAACAACAAAAGCTTTTCGCGTATTTTCTCCTCCTGGTTTCTAAAACCTTCGTCGTGTGCTGAACCGATGGTGGTGAAAATTCCCAACGACGGCCGCATCACCTGCGCGATCTTTTCCATTTCGCCGGGGCGCGAGATGCCCGCTTCGAAAATGGCCAGCTGGTGGTGGGCATCCATTTGCCACACCGACAGCGGCACACCAATCTGCGAGTTGTAGCTGCCTGGATTTTTCACCACAATTTTTTCTTTCGACAACATCTGATACAACCATTCCTTGATGATGGTTTTGCCATTGCTGCCCGTGATGCCAACCACGGGATAGGAGAACCGGCCGCGGTGAAATGTGGCCAGTTTTTGCAATGCCTCTACACTTGAATGGACCCGAAGAATGTTGGCTTCCGGAAATTGCTCCGGCAACACTGCTGCTTCCACCACAAACTGACGGATGCCCGCCGCATATAAAGCGGGCAGGTAGTCGTGGCCGTTGTGACGCTCGCCGTGAATGGCAAAGAACAATGTTCCGGGCGTGGCCGACGCCTTGCGACTGTCGATGCTGAGGGTAGCCACGGGGTTGTTTGAGGTGAAAAGAATATTTTTTCCCCCGGTAATTTCTTCGAGTTGTGAAAAAAGGATCATGTTCTAAAAAAGCCGCGCGCCGTTCGGCACCGTTTTGTCTACACTGCTCAACACCACATGATGGTTCTCGTCGGGAAACCCCGTAACCAACACTTCCGAAATGAAATTGGCAATTTGGCGCGGTGCAAAATTAACCACACAAATCACTTGGCGGCCAACAAGTGCTTCAGGAACGTAATGTTGTGTGATCTGGGCACTCGATTTTTTGATGCCAAGCTCCGGACCGAGGTCCACCCACAATTTGATGGCGGGCTTTTTGGCTTCGGGGAAGGGTTCGGCGTTCACGATGGTGCCCGCGCGAAGGTCGACCTTCATAAAATCGTCCCACTGTATGACAGGTGAAAGCATCCGTTTGAGGGTTAAAATTGTACAAATACACAAAAATTGGTCACATCACCCCGATTTCCATCCGTTGTGGGGTCAAAGAAAATGGGAATGCCCGTTTAATTTTGTAATTTTCTGAAACAAAAAATAAAATTCTGGTGTTCGTGCATTAGTTTTGCAAATCATGAAGATAAAACTTCATTACATACTGGCGGTCGGAAACCTATGCTTAGTATCCTTACTAAGTCCAGGATCGGCATATGCCCAGGACAACACCTTTCCAGCGCTCGACGCCGCCACGTATGACAATGAGGCGGAAAAAGAAAGAGAGAAAGTAATTTACTCCACTTCGTCGTCCACATCCTCCAGCGAACTCGAGCCTCAGGCCATCCACAAATTGCAAACCCAGGCTGCCAAAGATTCCATCGCCAGAGCATCCGTTCACCGCACCAACAAAACCACCACCGAAAACGCCAAGAACACCGCCAAACCCTCGCATGGCGACGATTCAATTCTCGGCTTCAACTTCCTCTATTACCTGTTTGAGAAATACAAATTGCAGGATATTGTAGACTAAAGCTTTTTGCTTTCCACCCGTTTATTTGCAACTTTGTTGCAAATAAGTCCATCCTTTGAAATTTTTCATTTTTCTTTTTGTGCTGCCGTTGAGCCTTCTGGCCCAAACCAATTGCCAGCTAACCATCTCAGGAACACTGTTTTCGAAAGAGAATGAAACCCTGCCGGGCGCCACCGTTTTTGTGGAAGAACTGCAGCGAGGCACCGTGGCCGATGTTGACGGCAAGTTTAGCATCACCGCCTTGTGCCCGGGCAAATACACCCTTTCCATAAAATATCTGGGCTATAAAGACCAGGTCGAAACCGTGCAGCTCACGAAGTCGAAAACGCTCAACGTGGTGATGGCCGAGCAGGACGAAGTGTTGCAGGAAGTGGTGGTGGAAGACAAGTTCAAGACCGACAACGAAACACAGTCGGTCAGCGTGCTGTCGGGCAAAACCCTGGAAGAGGCAAAGGGAAGATCGTTTGGCGAAGTGCTGCGCGAAATTCCGGGCGTTGGCTCGATCCAGACCGGCCCTTCTATTTTCAAGCCGGTCATTCACGGCGTGCACAGTCAGCGCATCCTCATTCTCAACAACGGCATCCGCCACGAAGGCCAGCAGTGGGGCGCCGAGCATGCGCCGGAAATTGATCCTTTCATCGCGTCAAACATTGTGGTGATCAAAGACGCGGGTGCAATCAAATACGGCACAGATGCGTTAGGCGGCGTCATCCTCGTGAATCCTCCTGCGCTGCCGGTAGATGCCACGTTGGGTGGTGAATTGAATTTACGCGCAAATTCTAACGGCCGCTCCGGAATTGTGTCGGGCATGTTGCAGGGCGGGTCAAAAAAAATACAAGGGCTGGGGTGGCGAGTTCAGGGCACTGGCAAAAAAGGTGGCGACTACCGTGCGCCGGACTATAATTTGACAAACACAGGTTTCAATGAACTGAACTTCTCGACCGCGGCAGGCTATCGCAAAAAAAACGGAAGCATCGAAGCATTCTACAGCCACTTCAAAAGCAACCTCGGAATTTTGCGAGGATCGGTGACGTCGAGTGTGGAAGACCTCGAGAACGCCCTGCAGCTTGAGCCGCCACAAGGCACAAAAGATTTTTCATACACCATAGACAACCCACGGCAGGAGGTGAGCCACGACCTGTTGAAACTGAACGGCGAGTGGGCCGCCGGCAAGAACGTGTATCGTTTTCAATATGGCTTCCAGACCAACAAGCGCAAAGAGTTTGATGTGCGTCGCGGAAATCTATACGACATCCCATCCATCGATCTGAAGTTGTTCACCCACACGCTCGACATCGAATGGGCGCATAACGGCACCGTGGCCGACCGCAGCGTGGGCCTCAATGGCATGCTGCAAGACAACAACAACATTTTTGGAACACAGCGCATCCCCTTCATCCCGAACTTTACCAGCGCTTCCGGCGGCGTGTTTTTTATCGAGAAAATTCGGATGGGCGCGTGGATAGTTGATGCCGGTTGGCGTTATGACTTCAAGCATTACAATGTTTCGGGCTATGACTATAAGAATGCGCCCTACCGCAGCCAACTCGACTTTCACAGCATGACGGGAACGCTGGGCGCCAGTCGCGGACTGGGAAAATATGCGAGCCTGTCCACATCGTTGGGCAGTGCGTGGAGACCGCCTCACGTGGCGGAGCTGTATAGTTTCGGTCGCCACCAGAGTGCAGGGGCCGTGGAGTATGGGCTTTTGCTGGACGGGAGCGAGGGTGTGCTCGACATCAACAAGTCGGACTACCGAAACGAAAATGCGCTGAAGTGGGTAGGATCTTTGGAATATAACCGCGACAAATTTTCTGTGGAGGTTTCGGGCTACTATAACTACATCTTCAACTATATCTATTTGAAGCCGTCGGGCATCACACAAACTTTCACAGGCCCAACGCCCTATTTCAACTACCGCCAAACCGATGCTTCATTTTTGGGACTCGACGTTTCGGCGTTCTATTGGCTGGTGTCGCCCCTGAAAGTAACAGCCAAGGCGTCGTTGCTTCGCGCCACCGACGAAACGCATCACGACTATCTGGTGTTTGTTCCGTCAAACCGCTATGAGTTGGGTCTGCGCTATGAGCAAAAGCAGCACAGGGCGTGGAAGAATTTTTATGCCGACCTGCGTTTGAAATACGTGGCGCGCCAGAATCGCACGCCTGCCTATCTTTCCATGGAACAACTCACGGCGTTGCAGGATGCGGGTGAGCCCATTCCCAGCTTCGACTTCATGGAGGCACCGCCTGACTATTTTCTGCTGAACTATTCGATGGGCATTTCGCACAACATCGGCGCATCGCGCATCGACATCAGCGCCGGTGTAGACAACGTGTTGAATACGCGCTACCGCGAATTCACCAACCGAATGAAATATTATGCCGACGATCTGGGTCGGAATTTTACGCTGGGCGTGAAGTATATTTTTTAAGAGGGACGAACGCGAAAGACGAAGTGATTTCTAAAGCTCTTTCTTCACCAGGAATTGCTCCAGGTCTTTCAGGTTCAGGATGCCTTCGTAGTAGGCCTTTCCAAAAATCACGGCGAAGATGCCCATGTCGTTGAGACGTTTGATGTCGTCTACGCCGCGCACGCCGCCGCTGGCCAGCACGCACATTTCGGGAAATTTTGAAACGATCTCTTCATAAAATTCGAACGCAGGTCCTTCCAGCACGCCATCGCGCGACACGTCGGTAGACTTCACATACTTGAGGCCGCGTGAATAAAAATATTCGAGGTGTTCGAAGAGCGTCAGTTGGGAGCGGTTTTGCCAGCCGCGAAACAGCAGTTGCTTGGTGGTGCGATCTACTACGTCGGCACCGAGTGTCATTTTTTCGCGGCCATAGGAAATGATCCACGATGCAAAAAGTTCGGGGTCGGTCACGGCGATGCTGGCGGCCGTGATGTAGTCGGCGCCAAATTCATAGGCCTTGCTGATGTCACCATCGGTAGAGATGCCACCGGTGAAATCGATTTTCAGGTCGGTATAGCCGGAGATGGCTTCCAGCACGTGCCAGTTCACAGGGCTGCCTTTCTCGGCACCGTCAAGGTCAACCAGGTGCACCACTTCAATGCCATGATCTTCGAAGCGCTTGGCGAGATCGAGCGGATTTTCGTTGTACGCTTTTTCACTTGTTGGATCGCCTTTGCGCATCTTCACAACCTTGCCCTGGCGGATGGCGATTGAAGGAATAACCTGAATCATGGCACGAAAATTAAGACTGTTGTTAGCAACTGCCAAGTTACGCCCCTAAGCCGAAAAACCTTTTCAGCCCGCTGAAAATCTGAAAATATTTCGCGTCCACCGGACGGGTGCGTGGGCTTGGTAAAGAATTCGCTACTTTTAAAAACAGCATTTTTTAATTCTATGAGAACACTAGCCTGTTTTGTATTGCTCCTGGTCCTTCCGGCTTCCGCTGCCCTGGCACAAGCCAAGACCCGACGCCTCCCCGGAATCATCAACCATCCTTCGCTGAACCTCTACAGCCCCTACATCAGCCACGATGGCAATGCCTTGCTGTTTATCTCCGACAACGGCGAAGATGGTGCCCTGGCCCTGTTCTATACATCGCGCGAAAATGACTGGACCGAGCCGGTGGCCGTTCCGAAAAACGTGTTTCACCGCCTCACTTTCCTGCGCGGTTTTGGTTTGAGTGCCGACGGAAAAAAAATATTCTATACCTCTACAAAATCGCCGATCGTGGGCGGCTACGACATTGTGTTTAGCGAACTGAAGGGCACCAGCTGGACCGAGCCTCTGAACCTGATGCTGCCCGTGAACACAAAAACGAACGAAGGTTGTCCGTCGATCTCAGCCGATGGCAACACGCTGTATTTTATGCGGTGCGACAAGATGGATCAGAACAAGGCCGACGGCTGCAAACTGTTTGTGACCAAGAAAAAACCAAATGGCCAGTGGGACGAGCCCAAGGAGCTTCCGGCCAACATCAACACCGGCAACTCGCAAGCACCCCGCATCATGGCCGACGACGAAACGCTGATCTTCTCCTCCAACAAAATGGCCTCTACAAAAGGCGGCATGGATCTCTATGAAAGCCGGTTGGTGAATGGAACCTGGAGCGACCCCGTGCCGCTTGATTTTGTGAACTCCGACAAAGACGACCAGTATGTGGGTGTAGCAGCCCTGGGCCGATACCTGCTGAAAGAAGCCCCCGGTCCACGCAAGAACAGCGAGATCGTGGAGTTTCTTTTCCCGAACGAACTTCGGCCAAAAGGCATGATGAAAATTGAAGGAAAAATTACAGACGCTGCCAATGCGCCTACCGCTGCCTACATCGACATCATGGACGTGGTGAGCAACAAGCGCGTGTATAGCGCAAGACCTGCGGCCGACGGTTCGTATATGGTGTATCTGCGCGAAGGAACACGCTATCAGTTTTCGGTCGATCCGGAGCAGAGCAACAATAGTTATTTCACGAAGGTGTTTGACCTCACGTCAGACAAAACACCACAAAAGGAAAAAGTGAACGTGGTGCTGAAGCAGCCAGTAGCAGGCGACGAATTTGCGCTTGACTTTGTGGCCTTCAAACCCAACAGCAGCACATTGGACCCCACATCACAAACCGAACTGAAAAAACTTGTGCGCATGGCCAAAGCCAATCCACAGGTGAAGTTCGAAATTCAGGTGATGCTGAAAGGTTATCAGCAGGATTCGCTGAAGTCAGATCCCGACCTCACTGAAGTGACCATCGATTCGGTGATGCGGCAGGTGAGTGACATCGATAGTTTGGGCAAGGCCTACAAGAAAGACACGCTGGTGGCCCGAACAATCTACCACAACGACCGCACACAGGCGCAGGCCAAACAGATTGTAGATTATTTGAAACTACAGGGTTTGGATCCGGCCAGCCTCACGTCGTTTGTGAATGCCATACCCGTCACGCCCGGCGAGCCGAAGAAGCTGACGATAAAGGTGGCCGTGCGACCAAAACAATAGCGGGAGATATTCAATACCAGAAAGGAACGGCCACGAGGGTCTTATCCCAGATCAGCACCATTTCGGCGTCTTCGCCCGTTTTTTCGAACGAGATGGTGAATTGCTCGAAGTCGCGTTGTGCCTGCACAGAGTGAACGGTGAGGGTGAGCACGTCGCGCGCGGGATCGCGGTTTGCTTCGCCATCGGGACCGATGCCCCATTGTCCATATTCAGAGTTGAAAATGACAGTCCACGTTTCTTCACCTGGGATGGTCCAGAGGCTGTATTTTCCTTTTTTCAATTTTTGATTTTCAAACTCCAGGTCTTTGTTGGTTTCGAAGGTGGTAGCTTCGTTGGCGCCGGTTCGCCACACCTGGCCGTAGGGCACCAGGAACCCAAAAATCTGTCGTCCTTTCTTGAAGGGACGGTTGTAGAACACCTTGATGTCGAGCTCGCCTTCCTTAAAAACCACTTCCTCTTCCGGGCTGAACGACTTGGTGTGTTTCTTCATAAAATAGTTGGTGACCGCTCCCAGAACGATCAAAACGGCCACAGCGATTCCAGCGATGACTAAGAATTTTTTCATGGATTCCCGGTTAGAATAGGGTTTTTAAATCAAGGTTATCAAGCTAAACAATTTTATGACGCTTTGTTTAAAAATTAAAAGCATTGCGCCTATTTTTACGTTCCTAAAAAATTTTAGTTATGAAGGATATAGCATCGTGGTGGCCTTTCTTTGTGGTGATTGCTCTTTTCGTTCTTGCGATTGTGGCACCTTGGATTTTCCCCAATAAAATGGTGAGCAAAAACAAGCACGACAATAAATTCTAGAAGCAGTTTTTCTCCAGCCTGCTGACAGCGTGAACATTTGTGTTTTTTGTGGATCTGCCACGGGCACCGACCCGGTGCACGCGCAATCTGCCCGTGCCTTGGGAATGGCGTTTGCAAAATCGTCTCACACGCTGGTCTATGGCGGTGGAAACATAGGGCTCATGGGCGTGGTGGCCGACGCCGTGTTGGAAAATGGCGGCAAGGCCATTGGCGTGATTCCCGATTTTCTGATGCAGCGCGAGGTGGGCCATCGCAACCTCACCCAGCTGGAAGTTGTGGGCACCATGCACGAACGGAAAAAGCGCATGGCCGATCTTTCGGACGCCTTCATTGCCCTACCCGGCGGCTGGGGCACGTTAGACGAGTTAGCCGAGATTCTCACCTGGCGACAACTGGGATTGATACACCAACCCATCGCGATTCTCAATATTCAGCATTTTTTCGACCCTCTCGTGGCCCAAATGCGTTCCATGGTTAGCGGGGGTTTTCTCAAACACGAAAATCTTGATTTTCTTATCGTCGAAAACGATGTAGAAAAGATACTATCGCGATTATTCCCGTAACGGGGGTGATATCACACTCTCTGAAAATTGTCCTATATTGACCATTATGGGTGTTGATTCTTTATGATCCGGAGTATCCTGGTTTTCATTCTGCTGTTTAATATTGGCTATTCTGTTACCGGCCAAAATTTGGGGTTTTCTTTGGCTGACGGCAAAAAGAAAGTGCGTATTCCCATTGAAATTCATAACAACCTGGTGGTGGTGCCGGTGGTGCTAAACGATGCGCTCCCGCTAAAATTCATCCTCGACACCGGCGTGCGCACAACCATCCTGACCCAAAAAACCTTTAGCGACATTCTCAACCTTACCTATTCGCGCAAATACAGCATCTCCGGTCCGGGAGGCGAAAAGCTGGTAGATGCCTATGTCACCAACAACGTTTCTATCGAACTGCCGGGCGTGCATGGGCGCGGCCATGCGATGTTGGTATTGGCCGAAGACTATCTGGAGTTGAGAAACTACCTGGGCACCGACGTGCATGGCATTTTGGGCTATGAACTGTTTAGCCGTTTCATTATTGAAATCGACTACGATAAAAAAATTCTGACGCTGATGCTGCCGGAGAAATTTCACAAGCGCAGAAAATTTCAGGCCATCCCCATCATGATCGAAGACACCAAGCCCTACATGATTGCACCCGTGACGTTTGAAGACGGCCGCACACTGAACGCAAAACTGTTGATGGACTCCGGTGCCAGCCATGGCCTGATGCTCGAGCCTTCGTCCGACTCGGTCATTCAAGTGCCGGAGCAAACGGTGAGCAGTTTGATTGGCCGTGGTTTGGGCGGCGAAATATTTGGCAAAGTGGGTCGCATCAAAACGCTGTCGATGGGTGCGTATAAGCTCAAGGATGTGATCTGCAATTTTCCCGACCTCAACAGCTACACCGACAGCATTAAGGTGGGCAATGTGTTTCGTAATGGTGCCATTGGCGGCGAGGTGTTGAGCCGCTTCACGGTGGTGTTCAACTTTCCAAAAGAAAGGGTGTATCTGAAACGGAACTCGGCGTTCAACAAGAACTTCTACTACAACCTGAGCGGTCTCACGCTGAAAGCAAAAGGATCGCAGCTCAATGTTTTTGAAGTGACCGAAGTACGCGATCAGTCGGCGTCGCAGAAGGGCGGCATTGTGGTGGGCGATATCATCATCACCATCAATGGCATTCCCACACACGATCTGAATTTGAATCTGATCAACGGCTTCTTCAACAGCAAGCCGGGCAAACGAATAAAAGTGGAGATCACCCGCAAAGGCGAGCGCATGAAAAAAGAGATCCGGCTCCAGGATCAGATTTGATTGCAGTGGGCCAACGCCGCTACTGCATATATTTCATCAATTGTTTCTTCCGTTTTTTGTAGGCCTGATACAGGAACGCCTGTGTTCTGCGGAAGCGCAGCGAATTTTTCACGGTGTTGTAGAGGTCGTCGGCCGAAAGATTTTGCTTGAGCAAATAGTCGTAGATGTTTGACGACGCAATGGCTTCGTGGTAGTTCGAATTTTTCAGAACGGTGATGGGAATATCTTTTGTTTGCCGGTTCGACGAAAGCTCGTTCACGGTTTCCTGCAACTCCACACGGCCGATGTTGTCGTCGATGAGAATGAAGTTGGGGCGAAAGCGGATGAGCCGCTCCAGGATGCTTTTCAGGTCGAACGCGATTTCGGTAATCACCTTTTGGCTGCGCACTTTGTGCAGGGTGTCGAGCACCTTTCCCATTTCAATGGGATTGTTTCCGATTAACAGAACATGCAAAGGCTCCAGGGCTTTGCCTTTTTGAAGAGAGGTAGAGATTGTTTCCATAAGCCAAACTAGATCATTAAACGTTTATATAAACGAAAAAGGTTTCCCTGCAAGATCTGTTCCACCCGTTATTTTAATAGCACAGGTGATTCTTTCTTTATAATTTTCTCACTTACGGAATAAGAAGTCTTGAAAAAAATCATTGTAGTCGGAGGGGGATTGGCAGGTTTGGTGGCCGCTGTGCAGCTTGCGCGGGCAGGTATGTCGTGTGTTTTGATTGAAAAAAAAGTATATCCCTTTCACCGGGTATGCGGAGAATATATTTCAAACGAAGCCGTGCCGTTTCTGAAAGCCAACGATTTGTTTCCGGCCGAATTTGAGCCGCCAGCCATCACGCGCTTCACCCTGTCGTCGGCAAGCGGCCGCAGCAGCACCATGGCGCTTGATTTGGGCGGGTTTGGCATCAGCCGCTTCACATTCGATCATTTTCTGTTCAAAAAAGTCTTGGCTGCCGGCGTTGAGGTTCTGCAAGGCGAAGAAGTTCAGGATGTTTTTTTCGGAGATAACCGTTTTCAGGTAAAGACCGACAAGCGCATGCTCATAGGCGACATAGTGGTGGGAGCGTTTGGCAAGCGTTCGCGTCTTGATCATTTTTTGAAGCGCAGATTTATTTCGGAACGGTCGCCCTATGTGGGCGTGAAATATCATGTGCGCACAAACCACCCGGCCGACCTCATTGCCCTGCATAACTTTGAAGGCGGCTACTGTGGCATGAGCAACATTGAAGACGGAAAAACAACCTTGTGTTATCTGACCCATCGCGACCACCTGAAAAAATTCAGGAACATCAGCCACATGGAAGAGCAGGTGATGTATAAAAACCCACTGCTGCAAAAGGTGTTTGCGGAAGCCGAATTTCTTTTCGACAAGCCCGAAGTGATAAACGAAGTTTCGTTTCGCACCAAGTCGTGTGTGGAGGATCATGTGTTGATGGCGGGCGACAGCGCAGGAATGATTGCACCGTTGTGTGGCAATGGCATGGCCATGGCCATTCATGGTGCAAAGCTGCTGAGCGACGTGGTGACGCAGTTTGCCAAAGGGCAGATCACCCGCGCACAACTGGAAGAAGCCTACACACGTGAGTGGAACAAAAATTTCAGAAGTCGCTTGTGGCGAGGTCGGCAGATACAGAAACTTTTTGGAAGCTATTGGGCATCGCATGTGGCGGTGAGTCTTGCGGTGAACGTTCGGCCGGTGGCCCTGGGCATTATGCGCAGCACACATGGCGATCCGTTCTGATGCCTTTGTGATGACGATTCTCCTCTGAAATCTTCTTTTGCACCACCTACAGAAAATGCGCGTGTGGTTTTGGCGAGCGTTGACTACATTCAATGCTCCATCAAACACAACCGCATGAACCAGGAAACAAATCGTAGAAATTTTTTGCGCTCGCTCGGCCTCATCACCGTGGGCGCTGCAACCGGATCGGCATTTCTTAGCGCCTGTGGCAAGAAACCTGCCGCTGGCGACACCGCTGCTGTTGACTCGGCCGCCATCAAAGCTGCCGCAGAACCCAAAGAGTTGTTCTTCAAAATATCGCTGGCCCAATGGTCGCTTCACAAAACGCTGTTCGACGGTAAACTCGACAATCTTGATTTTCCCGCGAAAGCCAAAAATGACTATGGCGTGTCGGGCGTTGAGTTTGTGAACCAATTCTTCAAAGACAAAGCCAAAGACCAGACCTATCTGGCCGAATTGAAAAAGCGCTGTGGCGACAACGGCGTGACCAGTGTGCTGATCATGTGCGATGGTGAAGGCAGTCTGGGCGATCTCAACAAAAAGAAACGAGCCGAAGCGGTAGACAACCACAAGAAATGGGTGGAGGCTGCCAAGTTTTTGGGATGCCATTCCATACGCGTGAATGCGCACGGCGAAGGCACGCGCGAGGAAGTGGGTAAGTCGACAACCGACGGACTGCGTTCGCTGTCGGAGTTTGCCAAGGGATCGGGCATCAACGTGATTGTTGAAAATCATGGGGGCTATTCGTCAGACGGACTTTGGTTGAGCACGGTCATTAAAGACACGGGCATGGACAACTGTGGCACGCTTCCCGACTTTGGCAATTTTTGCCTGAAGCGCGAAAACGACAAATGCGTGGAAGAATACGACCGCTACAAAGGCACTACCGAAATGATGCCGTATGCAAAAGGCGTGAGCGCTAAAACGCACGACTTCGATGCCAATGGAAATTGTGTTGAAACGGACTACGCCAAAATGTTGGGCATAGTGAAAGCTGCCGGCTACACGGGCTTCATCGGCATTGAATATGAAGGCAGCACACTGTCGGAAGACGAAGGCATTCGCGCCACAAAAGCGTTGCTCGAAAAAGTGGGCGCCACCATCGCGTAGATTTTTTTCAGACATGATATTTATATGGAGGGCCAGGAGACTGGCCCTTTCTGTTGAAAACGTCGGTGAATGGGCGAACTCTTCGCAGCCGCGGGAGTTAATCTATGTAGACATGCCTGTCGTGTTTAAATGAAATGTTCACCAAAACAACACATCATGGAAACGGTAAAACTGAATATGACTGCCAACGCCACCGTGCGCATCGATGCTCCTGTGAGCGAAGTCTGGAAAGCACTCGTCACCCCGTCGATCATCAAGAAGTATTTGTTTGGAACGCAAACAGAATCGGACTGGACCGTTGGTAGCGCCATAATCTTCAAGGGGGAGTGGGAAGGAAAGTCGTATGAAGACAAGGGCAGCATTCTGGTGTATGAACCAAACCGCCTGTTGCGCTACACCTATTGGAGTTCGATGAATGGCACACCCGACCTGCCCGAAAACTATCACAACGTGTCCTACATCCTCACGCCCGACGATGCGGCAACGCTTTTGACGGTGACACAAGATGGTGTGGAGACCGAAAAACAGAAAAAACACAGCGAGCAAAACTGGACCAAGGTTTTGAACACGCTAAAGGATTTAATGGAAAAGAAGGCTTGAGAGCCTTCTTTTCACCATTTCCGGAGGCCTGAAAAAAATTTTTGTGCGGACCTTTATAAGTGAATGAACATTCATTTATCTTTGAGGCCTCATGAGAGTACGCGACGAATTAAAAGAACAGGCCATCCGCGAAAAAGCAATTGAGATGATTGTGAAAGTGGGTTTCGACGGCCTGAGCATGCAAAAGCTGGCGAAGGCCGCCAACGTGTCGCCGGCCACCATCTATTTGTATTTCAAGAATCGCGAAGATCTTTTGAACCAGCTCTACATGACCGTGGACGAGGTGTTTACGGACAACACCTTGAAAGGATTTGATCCTGAGATGTCGTTTGAAGATGGCTTGTGGTTGCAGTGGAAGAACCGGTTCAACCATCATGTGAAATACCCGCACCATATTTTGTTTATGGAACAGTTTCGCAGCTCTCCGCTGGTGAATCACAAAGACATCAAGATCACGAAGTTCAAGGCGGCGATGGAGTCGTTTTTTTGCAATGCCATTGAACGCGGCGAGCTGCGCGAGTTTCCATTGGAAGTGTTTTGGGCAATCGCCTATGGACCGCTCTATACACTCATCAAATTTCACATGTCGAAGAAGTCACTTGCCGGCAGGAAGTTTTCATTAACCGAAGAGCGCATGCGCGAAGCGTTTGAAGTGGTGGTGCGGGCCCTGAAAAAATAATTTTTTCTTAATCAAAAAGAATGAACATTCATTTATCTACAAAAAATGCAACCCATGCGAGAACTAGCGCGTATGGAAATAATAAACCTGGCTCATTTAACCACCCTGCAAAGGGTACGCCTATGACAGAAGCTACCCCCGACGTTCACGTATTCAAAACCAACATTAGCCTCGATCACGACGTAAAGAAAATTTCACCCGTTCTAGGTGAAGAATCCCGCATAAAAAAATGGAGTGTGGATGTGGAAGATGTGGATAATGTGTTGCGTGTGGAAGCGCACCGCATCGCCTCCATCGAAATCATTTCACTGGTGAGGCAGTGCGGGTATCACTGTGAAGAATTAACTGATTAGAAAAAACATGACAAAAACCGCTATCCCTGAAAAACCAAAAATATTTACATCCTACGAAGTATTTATTATCGCTATTCTGGCAACACTCCAGTTCACTGTGATTCTGGATTTCATGGTGTTGTCGCCGCTGGGCGCCATACTCATGCCGACATTAAAAATCACTCCCGCCCAATTCGCCATGGTGGTGTCGGGCTATGCCATTAGCGCCGGCGTGTCCGGATTGCTCGCGGCTGGCTTTGCCGACAAATATGACCGCAAGAAGTTGCTCATGTTTTTTTATGTGGGCTTTGTGGTAGGCACTGTGTTTTGTGCGCTGGCGCAAGACTATTATTCACTGTTGCTGGCACGCATCTTCACCGGCATTTTTGGTGGTGTGATTGGCTCCGTGAGTTTTGCCATTATCACCGACTTGTTCAGAATGGAAGTGCGTGGCCGTGTGATGGGCTTTGTGCAGATGGCATTTGCCGGCAGCCAGGTGCTGGGCATTCCACTTGGATTCTACCTGGCCAATCGCTGGGACTGGCATTTGCCTTTCGTGGTTATTGTGATAGTGAGCCTTATTGTGGGCGTGCTCATCGTGTTGTATATGAAACCTGTAGACACTCACCTGCACAACAAAGTGCAGCGAAACGCCTTCAAGCATCTTTTCCAAACGGTTACCCGTCCGGAATATGCCAAGGCCTTTGCGGCCACCACGCTGCTGGCTACGGGCGGTTTCATGCTGCTGCCGTTTGGCAGCGCGTTTAGCGTGAACAACCTTGGCATCAGCAAAGACTATTTGCCGCTGATCTACATCATCACG
Source organism: Chryseolinea lacunae (assembly GCF_016735595.1). Classification (GTDB taxonomy): domain Bacteria; phylum Bacteroidota; class Bacteroidia; order Cytophagales; family Cyclobacteriaceae; genus Chryseolinea; species Chryseolinea lacunae. Next base: position 349,765 of record NZ_JAERRB010000003.1, on the reverse strand, counting down.
GGACTATTTTCCATGGCCGCAGGTCCTTTCATTGGGAAGCTGAGCGACTCTATGGGCAAGTATAAAGTGTTTGTGTTGGGATCGCTCTGGACGGCGGTGGTGGTGATTTTCTACTGCAACCTTGGCATCACTCCGCTTTGGTTGGTGATCGTCATCAGCGTGCTCATGTTCACCGGAGTATCTTCGCGTATGATCTCGTCGTCGGCGCTCATTTCGGCCGTGCCCGAGCCTTTGGATCGTGGAGCCTTCATGAGCGTGAACTCGTCGGTTCAGCAAATTTCGGGTGGCATTGCCACGTTTGTCGCCGGACTCATTGTGGTGCAGAACAGCAACGGAAAGCTGGACCACTACGGAACGCTGGGCTATGTAGTGGTGGGCGCCACACTGATCACGATTGTGATGATGTATTTCCTTGACCAGTATGTGTCACAAAAACTGGCAGCCGCTCCTCCTAAATCTGCCCCGGTGGCAAGTGTGGAGCCTGAAGTAGCACCTTCATAAACACGGAACAATAATTTTATAAAAGAACAGCGGCCGGCGACAGAAATGATCGCCGGCCTTTCTTTTTTATAGTAGGTTCATTGTGGACAAGGTGAGGTAGAGGAAAAAGCCATTGAGACATGTCGCAGAAATGAAATTCAACCACATGGTGTGCTGGTAGTTGGCCTGGGTTTCATCACGGTAGGCCTGGACAAACCAATAGAGAAAATAGACTACTACCGGGGCGAGTGCGATCAAAAAGGTCAAGGCATAGTGGGGTGCGAAATAGGCGTTGAAGTAGAGCACAAACGCCAGTGTGACCAGGCCAAACACGGCGCCCACAAAATAGAATGTTCCGCGGATGCCCAACAGGAGACTCAGTGTTTTGTCGCCGCGCTTGCTGTCTTCTTCGTGCTGATAGATCTGGGTCATGGGATAGTTTCCCCAAAGCATGAGTGTTGACAGTGCGGCGGGGATGAGCACCGAGAGGCGAAAGGTGGTGTCGAGGGAAAACTTGTTGATGCCTACGTAGCACATCAGAAACGTGAAGAACCCCTGGAACATACCCGCCACAAGCCAGCCACCGATGGGATATTTCTTTAACCGAACCGCCGGGTGACTGTAGGCTTTCGACACCAGTCCGTAGACAAGTAACATAACGGCAAACGTGATGTTAATCATAAGCCCACCCAACACAATCGCAATGGTGTCGAACAAAAGCGAGAGATAATAGAGACCTTTATTTACCGGTGGCGGGTTCTTGAGACCACCGATGCTTTTTTCATCTTTGTCGAAATAGCTGTTGTAACCGTTGCTTGCCGGATAGAGGAATAGGTGCACCAGCACGAAGGTCCATAACACTGGCCCGGTCATGCTGTTATTAGGAGACACGGCGAGGCTGAAGAGAAACACGGGCATCAAAAAATATGAAAAGGGTATGCGCATGTGCAACCACGAAGACGAAGAAAACATGTCTGAAAAATTAAATTTCCTCAAGCTAAGAACTGCCGTACCTAAATTATAGTTTTTTGGAATATATTGAAATGCATGAGCCACATCACCGCCATCGGAACCGCCAATCCTCCTCATCGATTCACGCAAACACAAATCGCCGACTTCATGGTGCGTGCCATGCAGTTGTCGTATGAAGACAGCCGCCGCCTCAGGGCCATCTTCAATGCCAGCGGCATCGCCCATCGCCACTCGGTGCTTGACGACTATGGACGCGACAACGGGTTCACGTTCTATAGCAATGCCGAAGACTTCGAACCCTTTCCGTCGACCGCCAAACGATTGGAAACTTTCCGAAAACATGCGTTGACGTTGAGCACCGCTTCCATTCGCAACATGTTGCAGCAACGTCCGGGGTTTGATGTGAAATCGATAACACACCTCATTGTGGTTTGCTGCACCGGCATGTATGCACCCGGCCTTGACGTGGACCTGGTGAAAGCGCTGGGTCTGTCCACACAAGTTCAACGCACGGGCATAAACTTTATGGGATGTTATGCGGCCTTCAACGCCATGAAAGTGGCCGACGCGTTTTGCAAATCAGATCCCCATGCCAAGGTGCTGGTGGTGTGCACAGAGTTGTGTAGTCTGCATTTTCAAAAAGTGGCCACAGACGACAACCTGCTGGCCAACGCGCTCTTTGCCGACGGCTCGGCGGCGTTGCTGATGGAAGCGCAGACCACGGCCTCGTTGAGCTTGCGCCCCGAAAGTTTTTGTAACGAACTGGCCATGGAGGGAGAGAACGACATGGCGTGGGCCATTGGCGATCTGGGTTTTGAAATGAAACTGTCGACCTATGTGCCGGATATAATAAAGAGTGGCATTGCCCGGCTCACGGCCTCGCTATTGGAACGTATTGATAAGCAGCTTGCCGATATTCAATTTTTTGCGATCCACCCGGGAGGCAAAAAAATCTTGGAGAGCATAGAGCAGGCGTTAGGCCTCGACAAAATCGCCAACGAGCCGGCCTACCGGGTGTTGAATCAATTTGGCAACATGTCGTCGCCCACAGTGCTGTTTGTGTTGCACGACATTGTTGGAAAGCTGACACACGAACACCATGGCCAACACATTCTGAGCTTCGCGTTTGGCCCGGGCTTGACCTTGGAGAGCATGATCCTGAAAATAGAAACCCACTAGAGCGATGCCCGACTTTTCCAAACGTTCTGCCGAGGTTGAGATCATGGACGACCTTGACTATGCCGGCGAACTGATGGACAAGACGTTGCACGAGCTGGAGATCATCAACAAGTGGCTTGGCGGAAACGCGGTGACCTTTGCGGCCCTTGATGCGTTGACAAAAAATCTTTCGGCCAACGAAACGATTCACATCGCTGACTTAGGCTGTGGCCGGGGCGACATGCTGGCGCTGATTGATGCGTGGGCCAGAAGAAAAAATCTTGCCGTATCGCTCACGGGCATCGACGCCAATCCCTACATTATTCGGGCGGCAAAGCACAACCTGGCGAAGTGGCCACAGATCAAACTGGAAGCGCTGAACATCTTTGCGCCCGCATTTGCCGAACGACATTTTGATATTGTGATAGGCACCCTCTTCTATCATCACTTCACACAACAGCAGCTCACTGAGTTTTTTCGAAAGCTCAACGGCCAGGTGCGGGTGGGCTTCATCATCAACGACATTCACCGGCATCCACTGGCCTATTACTCTATTAAGTTCCTGACGCGCTGGTTTTCGCGTTCGTCCATGGTGCAGTTTGATGCGCCGTTGTCGGTTTTGCGTGCGTTCACGAAAGGAGAACTGGTGCAGTGCCTCGAAGATGCAGGGCTGAAAAACTACTCCATCCGCTGGAAATGGGCGTTTCGATGGCAGGTGATAGTGCGCCGGCAGGCGTGATCCAATCGCATCCGAAACGCATAAGTGGTTATTTGTGAAAGGGATAGGGCGATTTTACGGGCGTAGTGTTGGTGTGTTTACCTTCCCGTAATGTCTGGGATGAACGGAGCTACTCTGGCACAATTTTTCGTACTTTTGCTGCGGTTTTAAACGGGACACCTCTATGAAATCCGTCTGTTCGCTACTGGCCGTAGCTTTATTTCTGGCCGCCTGCTCTTCGAGTCCATTTGGTAAGAAAGTGAAGGAGCCATTTCAGGGCAATGCCTATGAATCGAACAACCGGTTTTTTCGCGGCACCGGCAAAGGCACCAGCTCGCAAGACAACATTGCCCGCGCCAAGGCCGACCTGGAAGCCAAGGCCCAGCTGGCCGGTCAGGTGAACACCACCGTCAAACAAGTGGCCGACCAATATCTAGGGCAAACCGAAAACGAAAAGGCTGCCGATGTGGCCGACAAATTTCAAAGCCTGGTGCGCCAGGTGATGAACACTAACATCAGCGACCTGCGCAAAATCGGGGAGAAGAAATTTTTTAACGAGAAGGAAAACGAATACACGGTTTTTATGGCCTACGAAATAAAGAAGAACGCCATGTTCCGCTTTTTGAAGAAACAAGCCAAAACCGACCAGACCATTGACGAGCGCCAGCGCGAAGTGATTGAAAAAATTATCGACGAAGAAATCAAGAAGGCAGACGCCGAAGACGCTTCGAACTAAAGATCTCTTTACAGGTAGAATCAGACCTGTTGGGCTTCGTGCCTGGCAGGTCTTTTTCATGTGCAACCTCTCGCAGGTCTTCTGCGTCTTATGTTTATAATCCCTACCTGCCCATGAAAAACCTCATCTTCACGCTTGTTGTGCTCACGCTGGCTTCCAATCTCTTTGCCGGCGATGGCAACTTTCACCTCGACAAAGAATATACGATTGGAAAAAACGGATTGCTGGAAATGCAGATTTCCGACGCCAAGGTTTTTATTACGGGGTCGACACGAACCAACGCACACGTGAAGATAGACCGCACCGTTACGACGAAAGGATTTTCGTGGGGCGAGGAGAGTTTTCATGTGGACGTGAACGAAGCGAACGGCAATTTGTCGATTAAGGAAAAACAGAAAAGCGCGCATGTGACGGCCATCGGCTACTACTCCGAAGAATATCGCATCGACGTGGAGCTGCCAGAGGGTGTGAGCCTGAAAATTGATGGCGACGACGGCGACTACTACATCAAAAATGTGAACGGTGCCATTGCGTTGCACATGGACGATGCAGACGCCGAACTGGCCGGATGCAAGGGCGACAGTTTTGAATTCAGACTCGACGACGGCGACATCCGCATGGATCAGGGTCGCGGCAAGCTGGAGGTGGATGGCGACGATGCCGATGTGGAAATCTACAAAGCCAACTTCACGTCTATTCATGCCGACATCGACGATGGCGACCTTATCATTGAAACCTCGCTGGCCAACGACGGCAACTACTGGATGAAGTCGCAGGATGGACAGATCTCGCTCAACATCACCAGCGGCGGCGGGGAGTTTGACATTGATCACGACGACGGTCGCGTGATTACCGAAGGCAAATTCAAAACCCTGCATGAAGACGAAGGCAGCACGCGCCTGGCGTTGGCCAACGGCACGGCTAAAGTGACACTGAAAGCCGACGACGCCCGCGTGAAGCTTCGCGCGCAATAGCACTTATACGTCGCACAGGTTCACCGCGGCGCGAAGCGATGTGAGGGGATCGCGAACCGGGATGAACTCCTGTGCCACAAACCCCGTGAAACCCGATGCCACAATGGCCCGCATGATGGCGGGATAATACAATTCCTGACTTTCGTCTATCTCATGACGATCAGGCACGCCACCCGTGTGATAGTGACCGATGTATTTGCTGTGACGGCGGATGGTGGCAATCACATCGCCCTCCATGATCTGCATGTGGTAGACGTCGTAGAGCAGCTTTAAATTTTCAGACCCCAGTTTTTCGCAGAGGGCCACGCCCCATTCGGTGCGGTCGCATTGGTAGTCGATGTGATCGACACGGCTGTTGAGCAACTCTATGCACACGGTGATGTTGTGTTTGGCAGCCACTTTCAGGACGGGCTCCAATCCGCGCGCGCAATTCTCCAGACCTTGTTCGTCGCTCAATCCGTTTCGGTTTCCCGAAAAGCAAATCACGTTTTTGAGCCCGGCATCGGCCGCTTTGGGGATGTTGAGGGAATAGTCTTTCAACAATTGCGCGTGGAGCGACAGATCGTTGAAGCCGGTTTCGAGGCCCATCGGGCTGGCATAGGCCATGGCGCAGGTGAGCCCATGACGAAGGGCCACAGACCATTGGTCGGCCGTGAGCAACTCCACCGACGTGATGCCCATGGCTTTGGCCGCCAGCACCAGCTCTTCCAACGGTATGTCGCCGTAGCACCATTGACAAACGGAGTGATGAATGTTTCCTTTCAGGGTCATAGGGTTCAAATTCAAAATCATTTAAAAATAACGAACGGCCCTGGTTCATCCGACCCCGGCTGTGGCCTTTGTTGGAATGCTCAGGTTAGCCGCGAGTGGCAAACAGGTTGGTCACGAGTTGTCGGCGCTTCATTACCAAATCGTGAATGTTTTCGACAGGACAATTACCGACGCGTAAAATACGAGGTCAAATCAAAATATTGGTAATAAATTGCACCGAGGTTTGAGCTATGATTCGAGTGTACACCATAGGCGAGGGGAAAATCAATCAGTATAAGAACCCCTCTTTTAAAGAAATCGGCACATTAGAGAATGTGGTCTGGCTTGACCTGCAGTCGCCTACGCGCGAGGAGAAGGACTACATTGAAAAGAATTACAAGATCGAATTTTTCACCTCGCAGGAATTGCAGGAGATCGAAAGCTCGTCGCGTTTTTTGGAAACCGACGAAACCGTGGAAATGAACCTCAGCTTTCTTTCCAACGAAGCCGAGCTGACGGTGCAAAGCGTGACGTTTATCCTGAAAGACAACCTGCTGTTTACCTACCGCCAGGGCGATCTGAAAATATTTGCCGAAACCGTGCGACGGCTCAAGTCGGGCAGCTCGGCCGAAAAAAAAGAACACGGCCTCAATGTTTTCCTCACGGTACTGGAAACACGCATCGATGGCGACGCCGATCTTATTGAAGGCATCAACCGGAAGCTGAACGGCATCAGTAAGGAGTTGATTGCCCAGCAGTCGCTCAAGCAGGATTTGCTGATCAGCATCACGCAGCTTCAGGAGAACGTGATGTTGTTGCACGAAACCATCACGGAGAAGCAGCGGGTGGTGAGCTCGCTGGTGCGCATCCCGGAATTTAACCGCATCGAAAGCGAGCGGCTCAAAATCATCTTGAAAGACATTGCCTCGCTGCTGCAACACTCGCAGTTTAGCTCGGAACGCCTTGAATATCTGCAAAACACATTCCTGGGTTTGGTGAACATCGAACAAAACCAGGTGATCAAAATATTTACGGTGGTGACGGTGGTGTTTATGCCGCCCACGTTGATTGCGAGCATCTATGGCATGAACTTCACGTATATGCCGGAGCTGAAATGGCTGGGCGGCTATCCGTTTGCCATTGGGCTGATGATCTTTTCGTCGCTTATCTTCTTGTGGTATTTCAAGCGCAAGCGCTGGTTGTAGAATAAAATCTCTCAAAGCCAAACCCGAAGTGAGATGAGTAAAAAGCAACACGACAAAATGATGCAAGACCTCCAGCGGTTGTTGTCTAAACAGAATTTTCAGTCGAAGGAAGAGATGGAAAAATTTTTGGACCAATTGAAAGGTCAGGCTATCCCCGAATTTGAACCGGAGGCCTCAACACCCGAAGAGAAAGCGCAGCGGCTGGTTCACGAGGCCCGTGAGGTGGGGTTGAATCTGGAGTCGGACAAAAAAGTTTTTTCTGCCCTCAAGCTTGATCCGGATTGTGTGGAGGCCTTTGAGTTTATGGGCGACTTTGCGATGAGCGCCTTGCAACGTCTCATCTTTTATCGAAACGGCATGAACGCCGGCCGCAAAAAACTTGGGGTTGAGTTTTTCAAGGAGAACATGGGCCGCTTTTGGACAATCGCCGAAACGCGACCGTTCATGCGTTGCATGATGAACTATGCCATGTCGCTCCACGACCTCGACGAACCCGGAGCGGCGCTCAATATCCTGATGGAAATGATCCGGCTGAACCCGACCGACAACCAGGGTGTGCGCGATTTTATTTTTGTCTACAGCCTCGAGGTTTCAAAGTTTGAGATATTCGATCAGGTGGCGGCACTTTATCCCACCGATCAATCTGCCTTCACGGTCTTCACCAAGGCGCTGTATTCCTTCAAAAAGGAGGGCGACACACCGGCGGGTAGAGAGGCGGTTGAAACAGCGCGGCAGATCAACAACCACGTGGTGACGCTGCTGCTATCAAAAAAAGAATTGCCTCCTCAGGAGGAATATTTTGAACGGGGTGCAAAGAATGAAGCCGTCTATTATGCGCACCTGGCACGCGAAGCCTGGCAAAAAACACCGGGCGCCATTCAATGGCTCAATGCCATTTATCTGAAGAAGTGATTTTTTTTGTGCGTTTTCTCGCTGCTATTATTTAACGATCACGCCGTTTTTCATTACCCACTCTACTTTCCGTAAGTTAGAAATAGTTTTAGATGGATCGCCTTTCACCACCAGGATGTCGGCGAGAAAACCCGGACCGATTTTTCCCAGCGAGTCGAGGTGAAATGTTTTGGCGTTGATGCTGGTGGCGGAGCGCAGAATATCCGAGGTGTTCATACCATACTCGGCCATCAGCTCAAGCTCGTACACATTTTGTCCGTGGGCAAACACGCCCACATCGCCACCGGCGCAAATGGTGACACCGGCTTTGAGCGCGTCGGCAAACGTTTGGCGTTTCAGTTTCAACTTTGCCGGTTCGGGGTCCACACCTTTTTTCCATCCTTTATATTGGCTCACAAAAAATCCGGCCGCCAGTGTTGGGCAGAGGGCTACGCCTTTTTCTTTCATCAGCTGAAAAACTTCGGGTGTGCCGCCGTCGCCATGTTCTATGGTTTCCACGCCGGCCAGCGTGGCGCGGCGCATGCCTTCGGCGGTGGAGGCGTGGGCCACAACGGGGCGGCCACTGCTTTTTGCCGTTTCCACAATGAGCTTCAGTTCGTCGATCGAGAACGTTGGTGCGCTTTGGCCGTTCAGGCCCCAGCGATAGTCGGCATAGACTTTCACAATGTCGGCGCCCTTGCCAATCTGGTCGCGCACCACCTGCACGAGATTGTTTCCATCGGCGGGTTCGGCGCCCAGCATCACCGTGAAGTCGGTGTCGAAGCCCTTGGGTCCATAGCTGCCGGTGGCCACAATGGCGCGGCCGGCCACGAGCATGCGTGGCCCGGCAATGATGTTTTGGTCCACGGCCTGTTTCAATCCTACGTCGGCATAGCCCGCCCCTTCCGAACCGAGGTCACGCACGGTGGTGAAGCCTGCGCGTAATGTTTTGTCGAGGTGCACGGTGGCGCGGGCCACACGCAGCGCATCTGATTCTTTCATAACCTGATCGTCCCACGAGGTTTCGTTGTAGGGATGCAGCAACACGTGCGCGTGGCCTTCGATGAGGCCGGGCAACAGGGTGCACCCGGGAAGTTTCAGGGCCACTGCATCTTTGGGAACGGCGATCTGTGAAGCAGGACCGGCTGCGGCAATTTTGTTGCCTTCCACCACCACAACCCAGCCGCTGTGCGTTTGTTCGCCATCGAAAACGCGATCGGGTTGGAGCAGGTATTTTTGCTGGGCGGTGGCACCAAGACAAATCATCAAACTAATGCTGCAAAGGATTGTTTTCACTACACCATATTTCATGTTTAAAAGGTAACTTTAATTGCCAATGCACACAACAACTTTGAGAATGAGAACTTTTGCTTTTATCGCTGCGCTTTGCTGCGCCCTGAGCGCCACAGCCCAATCCGGATCGGAAATATATTTGTTCGAGCTTTCGCTGGAAAAAGACCGCATCACGCTGGTGCGTTCGGAAAACATTACGAACCGCCCGGGCTATGACAACCAACCTTTCTTTCACCCCGACAAAACATTGTTGTATTACACGGCCGCCGACTCCACCGGCAGCACCGACATTGTGGAATTCAACTATGCCAGCATGAGTCGCCGCAAGATCACGCAGACACCCGACCGTGAATATTCGCCCACGGTGACGCCCGACAAAAAATTTCTTTCGTGCATCATTCAACGCGCCGATGGCAAGCAAGACCTGGGCAAATATCCCATAGATGGTGGCACACCGGTGGTGCTCATCGACCGCCTCACCGTGGGTTATCACGCGTGGGAAAGTCCGAAGAGCATTGTGCTGTTTGTGTTGGGTGAACCGATGACGTTGCGCCGGTTTTCTTTAAAGGATGGCAAAGACGCCGTGCTGGCCGAAAACATTGGCCGTTCGCTACATGCCATTCCCAAAACCGGTGGTGTGAGCTTTGTTCAGAAAACAACGGGCGACGATTGGGCCATCAAAAAACTAACCGACAAATCGACCACCGAAGAGTTGGCCAAAACATTGCCCGGTCATGAAGACCTGGCGTGGACACCCGACGGGCGCATCATTATGAGCGATGGCGAGAAATTATTTTTCACCACACCGGGAAAAAACAGCGTGTGGAAACCTGTTGAGGTGAACAGCACATTGCCGTTGAAGGGCATCACACGGTTGGCCGTGAATGCAAAAGGCGACCGGCTGGCCGTGGTGGTTGCGGAATAATCTTTACCTTCGCGCCCTGAAAAAAGAAAGCATGTCTTACAAGCTTAAGCATATCGCCGTATGTGGCAACATTGGTTCCGGAAAAACCACGCTGGTGGAGAAACTTTCGCGGCACTATAGCTGGATTCCGTTGTTTGAATCGGTTGACCACAATCCCTACCTGCGCGACTTTTATGAAGACATGACGCGGTGGGCGTTTCACCTGCAGATTTATTTTCTGAACAGCCGCTTCAAGCAAGTGACGGAAATTCAGGGCAGTGAAAAAACCATCGTGCAGGATCGCACCATCTATGAAGATGCCTACATCTTTGCATCGAACCTGCACCAGGGTGGCCACCTGACCGACCGCGACTACCAAAGCTATCTCGATATTTTTCATTCGATGGTGAGCTATGTGAAGCCACCGGACCTGCTCATTTACCTGCGCGCAGACATTCCCAAACTTGTGCAGCAAATTCAGAAGCGTGGACGCGAATATGAATACTCCATGCGGCTGGACTACCTGCGCAAACTGAACGAACACTACGAACAATGGATCGGCGAGTACAAACTGGGCAAGCTCCTGATCATTGATGTGAACGCGTTGGATTTTGTGGAACGCATCGAAGACTTCTCCGACATTGTGGGGCGCATAGACCTGGAACTGAACAATTTGTTCGAACCTTAGCGAAAGAAACGCACCGGCGTTTCATGCAAACATCACTTCGCCTTCTTGCGGCTGATCATGAGCACACCAATCAAAATCAAAATGGTGCCGGCAATTTGCAGTGCGTGAATAGGCTCTTGCAAAAAGAAATAGGCTTGCAGGATGGTCGACACCGGACCGATGCTTCCCACGATGGCGGCATTGCTGGAACCCACACGCTTGATGCCTTCGGTGACGAGATAGGACGGAATGATCGTGCCAAAGATGGCCATGAGAAAGCTATACAAATAAGTTGACGCATCCTGGTTCCACAACGAACTTGACGAAGTGATAAAAAAATGCACCAGCACGGCGATGCCCGCGAAACTCATGGCATAGCTGTTGAACTTGGCTGCGCCCACCACAGGGATGAGCCTGCCGCTGCCCACGATATACATGGCGTAGGTGACGGCACACACAAAGATGAGCGCCGCGCCTTTATAGAAATCGGGCGACTGTCCTTCAACACGCGCTTCGCCCCAGAACGCCACGAACAAACCACCATAGGTAATGATCAACGCCAGCCATTGCTGTGGACTTATCTTCGATCGAAACACCAGCGCCGACATGAGCAACACCAACGTAGGATAAACAAAAAGCACCAGCCGTTCGATGCCGGCCGAGATATATTGAAGTCCTAAAAAATCAAGCAAGCTGCTGGCGTAATAGCCGAGACAGCCCACCACGGCAACGCCCAGCCATTGCTGACCCGTGAACCTGACGTTGTCGGTTTTTTTTGACGCCACAAAGGCCGATATGGCAAAGAACGGAAGCGAGAAAAGCATGCGCAGGGCCAGCAACGTGATGGCGTCGACAGTGGCCTCGCGATAGGCCAGTTTCACAAAGATGGCTTTGGTGGAGAAGAAGACAGAACCCAGCAAGCAAATAACAATCCCGCCCACGAAATAGGCGTACGATTTTTTTTCAGACATGCGCTAGCGCGATAAGAGAGTAGCTAATTTTTTCAAATCCTTGTCGGTGTTATAAACATTCGGTGCCACACGAATGGCATCGCCCCGGAACGACACAAAGATATTGTTCTTCTGAAGCAGTGCTTTTATTTTCTCAGCGTCTCTTCCTTGTAGTCGAATGCCAAACAAATGTTTGCTGCGCGCATCTTCGTCTTCAATCCAAAATCCTTTTTCGCGCAACAGGTTCACGGCTTCGTGGGTGATGTGGCCGCAATATTCCTGAATGTTGGCCACGCCCCAGCGGTTCAGTTGCAAGATGGATTTCTGCAACATGGGCACCAGCATGAAATTGCTGTGCTCGCCCATTTCGTAGCGCAAGGCGCCGGGCTGATAGTCGCCGTTGTATTGCGAGAGCCGTGAAAAATTTTCGCTGCCGGCGCGGTTCATCCAGCTTTCTTCGATGGGCGTGCCGTTGTCGAAATATTCACCATAGTAGGCCAGACCGATAGAGTAGGGCCCCAACAACCATTTGTAGCCGGCACACACCAGCGCGTCGGGTTGAATGCTTTGCACATCGAAGGGCAAGGCACCTACCGACTGTGTTCCGTCTATGATGAGCAACGCACCTACTTCGCGTGTGCGCTTGCGGATGGCCAGCAGGTCGAACAACGTGCCGTCTACCCAATGCACGTTGCCCAGCGCCACGGCCTTTGTGTTGCTGTCAATGGCTTCGAGGATGCGTGTGTTCCAGGTTTTGCCACGGCCTGCCAACACGTCGGGAGGGGCCACGGCTTTTATCTGGGCGCCGGTTTCTTCACACACACGTTGCCAGGGGTAGTAGTTGCTGGGAAATTGTTCGGCGGCAATCACGATGTTCTGCCCACGGCCAATGCCCAGGTTGCGCGCCACGTTGGCCATGCCATAAGACACAGACGGCACCACCACAATGCGTTTGGGATCGGGCGCGTTGACAAGCCGGGCAAATTCTTTTCGCAACACTTCGGTATCGTTAAAAAAATCTTCGGGCTTGATGTCGCCGGGGTTGCGCTTGCGCCGAAGGCTGCGCAGACCGGCCTTTTCCACATCCTTGAGCTGTGGCGACATGTAGCCACAGTTGAGATAGGTTGAGCGTTTGGAAAGCGAGAAAGCCGAACGTTTGCAAGTGAGCATGACGAAAGAGTTAAAAGATGTGTTTAGTGATTTTTGAAGCGCTGATAGAGAAACAACAGAACCGACAGCACGATGCTGACCAGGATGCTGGTGGTGAGGGGGAAGTAGAACTTGACGTTGCCCTTGTCAACAGCGATGTCGCCCGGCAACTTGCCGAGCCAGGGAAGTTTGGGCCCAAAGGTCATGACAAGGCCTGCTATGAAACAGATCACACCCACGATCATCAGCAACTTGCCCATATTATATTTTTATTCGCACCTTTAGGGTTTCAAAATTCTTTGCGCCTGCATGCCTCTCGGAAAACTATACCTCATTCCCAACATCATTGCCGACGGCACGCAGCACGTGGTGATAACGGCACAGGTTCGAAACGAGTTGCCCCACATCGCGCACTTCCTGGCCGAAGATATACGCACGGCCCGACGATACCTAAGCAGCCTTAAAATATATGAGACCATCGAAGCCCTTCACTTTGAAGTGCTGAACAAGGACACCGACCCGCGCGCGCTCGAACAGTTGTTCGCGCCCTTGCGGCAGGGACACGACCTTGGGGTGCTCTCTGAATCGGGGTGCCCGGGCGTTGCCGACCCCGGGGCGCTGGCCGTGAAGTATGCGCATGAGCAAGGCATTGTGGTGGTGCCGTTGGTGGGGCCTTCGTCGTTGTTGCTGGCCTTGATGGCTTCGGGGTTGAACGGACAACGGTTTGCGTTCCAGGGCTATTTGCCCATCGATGCTGCGGCGCAGACCAAGGCTTTGAAAGAATTTGAGAAGGAATCGAAACAGAAGAACCAGACACAAATGTTCATTGAAACGCCCTATCGGAACAACTCCCTTTTCCAGGCGATGCTAAAAAATTTAAACCCTGACACCCTTCTTTGCGTAGCAGTGGAGGTTACCGGCACTTCAGAGTCCATCCGAACCCTGCCGGTACGTCACTGGAAGAAGGTATCTGTGGAATGGCCGAAGGCGCCGGCGGTATTCTTATTTCTGGCCATTTAATTCGATTGATTTACTAGACTTTTTTCTTTCTCACAAATCGCTCTAAATTTGCCATTCGAAATTTTTCATAAAACTGTACTATAACACTTTAATCCAAAAATCCCTATGCCGTATTTATTCACCTCGGAGTCCGTTTCTGAAGGGCACCCAGACAAAGTAGCCGACCAGATCTCGGACGCCCTCATCGATTATTTCTTGGCCTATGACCCCAATTCCAAAGTGGCCTGCGAAACCCTTGTTACTACCGGTCAGGTAGTGCTAGCCGGTGAGGTGAAATCTGAAGCATACCTCGATGTGCAGGACATTGCCCGCGAAGTGATCCGCAAGATCGGATACACCAAGAGCGAATATATGTTCGAAGCCAACTCGTGCGGTATCCTTTCGGCCATCCACGAACAATCGCCCGACATCAACCAGGGTGTTGAGCGCAAGAAGAAAGAAGATCAGGGCGCTGGCGACCAAGGTATGATGTTTGGTTATGCGACCAGCGAAACCGACAACTTCATGCCCCTGGCGTTGGATCTGGCCCACCTCATTTTGCGCGAGATGGCCATCATCCGCAGAGAAGCCAAAGGCATTGACTACCTCCGTCCCGATGCCAAATCGCAGGTGACCATTGAATACGACGACGATAACAAGCCCGTTCGCATCGACACCATCGTGGTGTCTACACAACACGACGACTTCGCGAAAGACGCTGTGATGTTGAAGAAGATCAAAGAAGATGTGATCAACGTGGTGATTCCCCGTGTGAAGAAAAAACTTCCCAAGCGCGTTCAAAATCTTTTTGGCGACGACATCAAATATCACGTGAACCCCACCGGCAAATTTGTGATCGGCGGTCCTCACGGCGACACCGGTCTCACCGGTCGTAAGATCATCGTAGATACCTATGGTGGCAAAGGTGCACACGGTGGTGGTGCATTCTCCGGCAAAGATCCTTCTAAAGTAGACCGTTCGGCTGCCTACGCAACCCGTCACATCGCCAAGAACCTGGTGGCTGCCGGCGTGTGCGACGAAGTGCTGGTGCAAGTGGCCTACGCCATTGGCGTGGCACAACCTGTTGGTTTGTATGTGAACACTTATGGCACAGCTAAAGTAGGTCAGAGCGATGGCGAGATTGCCAAGAAAGTGGCCAAGATCTTCGACATGCGTCCTTACTTCATCGAGCAACGCTTTGCCCTGAGAACACCCATCTACGCCGAAACCGCTGCCTATGGTCACATGGGTCGTGAGCCTAAAGTGGTAGAGAAGATCTTCAACAAAGGCAAGAAGAGCGAATTGAAAGTGAAAGTTGAGCTTTTCCCTTGGGAGAAACTTGACTACGTGGATGCCGTGAAGAAAGCATTCAAAATATAATCATCATCCGGATTTTGTCCGGAGGGTTTTAAAAAAACGGGAGGCTGTCTTGAAAAAGGCAGCCTCTTTTGTTTGTCAAATTTTTTTTAGCGTTGCCGATCGGCCAAAATAAATTCGCAGATGCCGCTGGTGATTCATTTTTCACGCTCTTCCGAAACCCGGGACGTGGAATGAAATTCTTGGCTATCTTTCCTTACAGAATAACGATACACGTGAAAAAAACTTTACTCCCCTTTATGCTCCTGATGTTGGGTGGCCTTTTGCTCGTGCAAACCACCGCGTCGTCACAAAATCAAACAGACTCTACAAAAGTTCTCGACGCCGTGACCGTGCAGGCCTACACCTACGACCGGCCGCTCAACGAAGTGCCCGCGGCGGTGGGTGTGGTATCCACAAAAGACCTGGAGCGATTCAGCAACACGTCGCTGTTGCCGGCCGTGAACGCCATTCCGGGTGTGCGCATGGAAGAGCGTTCGCCGGGAAGTTATCGGTTCAGCGTGCGTGGAAGTTTGTTGCGTTCGCCGTTTGGTGTGCGCAATGTGAAAATGTATTGGAATGGACTGCCCCTCACCGACGGCGGCGGAAACACATACCTGAACCTTGTCGACTTTGGCGCGGTGTCGAATGCCGAGGTCATTAAAGGACCGGGTGCCAGTTTGTATGGCGCAGGTACCGGCGGCGTGGTGTTGCTCACCAAAAAAATTCCACAGGAACCACAGCTTCAACTTTCGGCGCTGGTGGGAAGCTATGGCTTGCAACGCTATCAGTTGTCGGCTAACGTGGGAACGGAAAAGGTGAAGGCCTCCATACAATACGCCCACCAGAAAGCAGACGGCTATCGCGAGCAAACCGCCATGCGACGTGATGCGTTGAATGCCGATGTTGATTTTGTGCTGAACGCGAAGAGCACATTGGCAGCCACTATTTTTTACACGGACTTGATGTATCAAACTCCGGGTGGTTTGAACAAGACGCAGTTCGAGCAAGACCCTCGCCAGGCGCGGCCACAAGCGGGGCAGACTCCCGGAGCGGTAGCACAACACGCGGCTGTGTTTAACAAAACTATTTATGCCGGGCTGGTGCACGACTATGCCTGGAACGAACATTGGTCGTCGAAGGCGGCGGTCTATGGCGCGACCACAGATTTTGAGAACCCCACCATTCGCAACGTAGAGAAAAGAGATGAAGACAACCTGGGTGGCCGACTCACCCTGCAATATGCATTCGACAAGGAAAGCTGGAATGGGAGAATTTCTTTTGGAAGCGAATACCAGTATTTCACATCGCCTGTGAAAGTATTTGCCAATGCTGCCGGTGTGGCCGGAGCCATTCAGTCGGACGACAAATTGAAATCGAACCAGCTGTTGGCCTTTGCACAAGCCGACCTTGAGCTTCCCGCGGCGTTTTTCCTGACCATTGGGGCAAGCACCAATTTTCTGAAGTATGGATACACCTCGCTCATCGTGACACCTGCTGTTGAGCAGACGCGGAAATTTGATCCCGTGTTTTCTCCCCGAGTAGCCTTGTTGAAAAAAATCACGCAGGCTGTTTCGGTCTATGGCAGTGTGAGCAAAGGATTTTCGCCGCCATCGCTGGCAGAGGTTCGTCCGTCTACTAACACCTACAACAACAGTCTCAATGCAGAACGTGGCACGAGCTATGAAGTGGGCATTCGCGGCAGTGCCCTGAACCATCAACTGGCTGCCGACATCACGGCCTATGATTTCAGCCTGAACGAAACCATCGTGATTCAACGCACCGCCGACGGCGCCGACTATTTTGTGAATGCCGGAAAAACAAAACAACGCGGCTTGGAGGCAACGCTGTCCTACACGCCAACGCTTAGTGCATCGGGGGCCATCACCTATCTTCGCTTTTGGGGAAGCTTCACCTACAACCACTATCGCTTTGACACCTATGTGCAGGACGGCGCTGATTTTTCGGGCAACCGGCTCACGGGGGTTGCACCCAACGTGGGGTTGCTGGGACTTGATGTGACAGTGAAAAAATTCTATACAAACATCACAGCGAACTATGTTGACGAAATTCCATTAAACGATGCCAACACAGAATATGCAGCGTCGTATGTGTTGTTGGGCGCGCGCGTGGGTTATCGCACATTGCTTTCGAAAAACCTGCCGTTCGAAATCTTTGCCGGTGTTGACAACGCGTTGGATAAAACCTACAGCCTTGGCAACGACCTGAACGCCGTGGGAGGCCGATATTATAATGCTGCAGCGCCGCGTCAATATTATGGTGGTGTTACCTTGAAGCCCTTCCTGAAGAAAAAATAAACCGAATCATGCTTTCTGAAGTTCCACCCGAAGTTCAACAAGGCATCATCGAATTTTTGCAGCGAGATTCGTCACCGGCAACCGTGACGAATTTTTCGTTTGTGGGTGGCGGAAGCATTAACAAAGCCGGAAAGCTGGGCACATCGGCGGGCGAATTTTTTCTGAAATGGAACGAAGCCCAAAAATTCCCCGGCATGTTCGAAGCCGAGGTGAAGGGATTGACCTTGCTGCGCGCACCGGGTGTGATTTACATTCCGAAGGTGGTTCACACCGGCGAGACAAGTTCATTTCAATATTTGCTGCTGGAGTTCATCACACCATCGGCGCGCGGAAAAAAATACTGGGAACATCTTGGTCAGCAACTGGCCGCGCTGCACCGCGTAACGGCCGCACGCTTTGGGTTGGATCATGCAAACTACATTGGCTCGCTTCCACAACACAACACACCGACCACGACATGGGTAGCGTTTTATATAGAGCAACGTCTTACCGTGCAGGTGAAGCTGGCGTGCGATGCCCACCGCGTGGATGCACGCTGGACAAAAATGTTTGAGGCTTTATACAAACGTCTTCCCGAGTTGCTTCCCGAAGAATTGCCCGCGCTGTTGCACGGCGATTTGTGGTCGGGCAACCTCCTTGCCAATGCGCAGGGCGCGCCATGTTTAGTGGACCCCGCGGTTTATTTTGGCCATCGCGAAGCAGAGCTGGCCATGACGCAACTGTTTGGTGGCTTCGACAATGAATTTTATGAAGCTTATCATCATGCCTATCCGCTTCAGCCGGGCTTCGAACGCCGCGTTGATCTCTACACACTCTATCCGCTTCTGGTGCACGTCAACCTGTTTGGCGGGTCGTATGTTGGTGCAGTGGAAAATGTTCTGAGAAAATATACGTGACGAAACTTTAGGACACGACCTACAATTTTTTCTTTAACGCATCCAGGATCATGGTGGCGTGCACGCGCGAGTTTTCGATGAACCACTTGCCGGTTTTCAGTCCGCCCACCATCACACCGGCGAGGTAAAGATTTTCCACATTTGTTTCCATGGTGTGTTCGTCATAGACCGGTGTGTGAAAAGCGTCGTTTTGAAAATGGATGCCACAGGCTTTCATGAAATCGAATGGCGGTTGATAGCCCGTCATGGCCAGTACAAAATCGTTGTCCAGAACTTTTTCGCCTTCGGGTGTTTTGATCTTCACGGTGGTGGGGAAAATTTCGAGGATCGAGGATTCGAAATAGGCTTTGATAGAACCTTCGGCGATGCGGTTTTCAATGTCGGGCCGCACCCAGTATTTCACGCTTTCGCGAATTTGTTTTTCGCGAATCACCATGGTGACGTTGGCGCCTTTGCGATACGTTTCCAGCGCCACGTCTACCGCCGAATTGGCCGCGCCTACCACCAGAATGTTTTGCGCATAGTAGGGATGTGGTTCGTCGTAGTAGTGTTTCACCTTTGGCAAATTTTCGCCGGGCACGTTCAGCAAATAGGGCAAGTCATAAAAACCAAGTGCCAGCACAATGGCTTTGGCGGTGTAGTGTCCTTTGGGTGTGGAAATTTCGTGCACACCGTTTTCGGTTTTCAACGCGGTGACGGCCTCATACAATCTGATATGCAGCTTCCATGTTGACGCCACACGGCGATAATATTCCAACGCTTCCGTGCGCACGGGCTTGGCGCCATGCGAAATGAAAGGCACCTCGCCAATCTCCAAACGATCGGACGTGGAGAAGAATGTCATGTTGAGCGGATAGTGATAGAGCGAATTAACGAGGCATCCTTTTTCAAGGATCAGATAATTCAAACCCGATTTTTTTGCTTCGATGCCGCAGGCCAAACCGATGGGTCCTGCGCCTATAATAATAAGATCGTAATCGGATTTTGAATTCATGAATAATTGTTAATTTAGTTTACATAAAGCTATGAACCGACCCCTGATAGCGATTAACTCCTTAACTTTCGACACGTGTTCCGCAATAACATCAGGGTGGCTTTTCGAAGCCTGCTCAAAAATAAGGTTTATTCCTTCATCAACGTCGGCGGTCTTTCCATCGGTATAGCTGTTTTTGTGCTGATTGTTCTCTACATCAGCTACGAAAAAAGTTTTGACCAGTTTCATGTTCGCAAAGACCACATCTATCGCGTGCAGCAAGACCGCTTCAGTCGCGGCGAACGCACGCTTCACTCGGCCATCGGCAGCTATGCAACGGGCACGGCCCTGAAGAGCTCGTTTGCCGAAGTGGAAGACCATGTGTCGCTAATAAAAGTTTCGCCCATCATTCTCTATAAGAACGAAGGCTTCAAGGAAGAGCGCACATGTTTTGCCTCCGAAAATTTCTTCCGCTATTTTTCTTTTCCCCTCATCAAAGGCGTTGATTCGCTGGTGTTGCGCGATCCCTACACCGCTGTGGTGTCGGAGTCGTTTGCCAAAAAAGTTTTTAAAGGCGAAGACCCGATCGGAAAAACACTGAGCTTCCGCGGAACATATGAATTTGATGTGGTGGGTGTATACAAAGACATGCCCGACAATTCGCATATGAAATTCGACATCATCATTTCGTATGCCACGTTCGAAAAACATCCCTACCGCGAAGTGCTGGACGCTCCCTGGCGCTACGATGGTTTGATGACCTATGTGGTGCTGCGCGACGGCGCAAACGCCAGGGCACTCGAACAAAAATTTCCCGACCTCATCATGGCACAAGCCGGCGACTGGCTGAAAGAGACCGATCAGCGCATGACGTGGCAGTTGCAACCGCTCACCAGCATTCACCTCTATTCCGACCTCAGCAACGAGCTTGAACAAAACGGCGACCATCGCTACATCGAATACATCACCTTGGTGGCCATCTTCATTCTGGTGATCGCTTGGTTCAACTATGTGGGACTGGCCACGGCAAAATCGCTGGAGCGTGCAAAAGAAGTGGGCATCCGCAAAGTGCTGGGCAGCTACCGCCTCCAACTTATCGGGCAGTTCTTGCTGGAGTCGCTTTTCCTGAACCTTGCCGCGGGGGTCATCGCGGCCGTGATGGTGTTTGCCATGATGCCCACGTTCAACAACGTGATTAGCACACAGGTAAATTTTTCGGTGCTCGACATCCGATTCTGGATGGTGATGACGGGTGTGCTGCTGGGCGGAAGCCTGGCTGCCGGGTTGTATCCCGCGTTTTTTCTGTCGGCCTTCAAACCGTCGTTGATCCTGAAGGGAAAATTTGTGGCCTCGGCTTCGGGCCGTTGGGTGCGCAAAGCCATGGTGCTGGTGCCGTTTGTGACGGCCATCGTGTTGGTGAGCTGTTTGTTCATCATCTACAAACAAATCAGTTTCCTGCGCAGCCAGGCGTTGGGCTTCGATGTGTCGCAAAAGCTGGTGATCAGAGATTCGGAAATCTATGACTCGCTGGCCAACCAGCGCGTCGATACCTATAAGAAAGAAATGATGCGCATCCCGGGAGTGGAAGCCAGCACGTATCTGAACGTGGTGCCGGGCGACCCGATCATCTACCTCATCAACGGCGTGCGTCGCCCGAAAGACGACGACTCGAAATCGTTTCAATATCAACGCATGTGGGTCGACGAAAATTTTGTGGAAGTGATGGGCCTGCAGCTGCTGGCCGGACGCAACTTCACCACGCAAAGCATTCCTCGCAAAACATTGTTTGTGAACGAGCAGGCCCTGGCCACGCTGGGTTTCGAAAAACCGGAAGATGCCATCGACGAAAAAGTTTTGTTCATGGGCGACACCGCCACGGTGATTGGTGTGGTGAACGACTTTCACCAGGAGTCGCCCAAAGATCCCATACCGCCGGTGCTCTATGCCTATCGGCCCGAAGGTGGTTTGTTCTATCTGATCAACATCGAAACAAAAGCGGCGCGGCAAGTGGTGAGCGACCTCGAAGAACTTTTCCACCACGTGTTTCCCGGCCAGCCCTTCAGCTATTATTTTCTCGACGAAAAATATGATCAGCAATACAAGCGCGACATTCAGTTCGGCAAGCTCATCGGTTTCTTTTCGGCGTTGCTGGTGTTTGTGACGGTGCTTGGCTTGTTTGGTCTGTCGGCCTACACGGCATCTGTGCGCACGCGCGAAATTGGAATACGCAAAGTGTTGGGCGCAAAAGAAAGCAGCATCGTGGTGTTGCTCTGTCGCGAATATATCGTGTTGATTTTGGCCGCCACCTGCATTGCCATACCCAGCGCGTGGTATGCCATGGACAACTGGCTGAACAGCTTTGCGCTGAAAGTGGAGCTCAAGGTGTGGATGTTTGTGTTGCCCACGCTGGTGCTTGTTTTCATAACGCTTGCCACGATCAGTTTTCAAACACTTCGCGCGGCACTCACCAATCCGGTAGATACCCTGCGTCATGAATAGAAAATAATTTCTACGGTTGCCAGTAGAATCGGGGCTCACGAAGTCGCCACACCCCTTCCAAAATGTTCGAAAACCTGTCGTAAATCACAAATTCACTTTACCTTTGCAGTCCGAAAAACCGGAAGCCAAGGAATGAGAGAAGTTCGCGTAAGATTTGCCCCAAGCCCCACCGGCGCCCTGCACATTGGTGGTGTGAGAACCGCTTTGTATAACTATTTGCTGGCCCGCCAGAACAACGGCACCATGATCCTTCGCATCGAAGACACCGATCAGACCCGCTTTGTGCCCGGCGCGGAAGAATATATTTTGAAAGCGCTGGAGTGGGTTGGCATCAAGATCGACGAAGGCATTGGCGTGGGTGGACCACACGCACCCTACCGCCAGTCGGAACGCAAGCCCATGTATATGGAACACGCGCTGCGACTGATCGCCGAAGGCAACGCCTACTATGCGTTCGATACAGAACAGGAACTGGAGGCCATGCGCGAGCGCCTGAAAACCGCCGGCGTAGCATCGCCTCAATACAACAGCATTACCCGCACCCAGATGCGCAACTCGGTGACGCTGACCGAAGACGAAGTGAAAGACCTGCTCAACGCCGGCGCACCCTATGTGATCCGGTTGAAAGTGCCCCGCAAAGAAGAGGTGCGTCTCAACGACATGATCCGCGGTTGGGTGATGGTGCACTCCTCGCAAATAGACGACAAGGTGTTGATGAAAAGCGATGGCATGCCCACCTATCACTTGGCCAACGTGGTGGACGACTACCTCATGAAAATTTCGCACGTGATTCGCGGCGAAGAATGGTTGCCTTCGGCGCCGTTGCACGTGCTGCTCTACAAATATCTGGGATGGGAAAAGGACATGCCGCAGTTTGCACACCTCCCGCTGCTGCTGAAGCCCACCGGCGACGGCAAGCTGAGCAAGCGCGATGCCGACCAAATGGGCTTTCCCATTTTTCCGCTCGACTGGGTTGACCCAAACACAAACGAAAAAGCGTCGGGCTTCCGCGAAGCGGGCTATCTGCCCGAAGCGCTAGTGAACTTCCTGGCCTTTCTGGGCTGGAATCCGGGCACCACGCAAGAATTGTTTTCGATGGACGACCTGATCAAGGCGTTTTCAGTAGAGCGCATCGGCAAGGCCGGCGCCAAGTTCGACATTCACAAAGCCCAATGGTTCAACCAGCAATATCTGCGCTCAAAATCCGACGCCGAACTGGTCGAATACCTGTTGGCGTCGCTGGCGAAAGAAAACATTTCGTGTTCTCAAGAGAAGGCCTTCAAGGTGGTGTCAATCATGAAAGAGCGCGTCACGTTCCCGAAAGATTTCTGGGAGCAGGGCAAGTTTTTGTTTACCGCCCCTGCGGCGTTTGACGAAGGCGTGGCCGGCAAGAAATGGAACGACGAGGCGGTGAAAGTGATCTCGGCCTTCAAAGACGAGGTTGCCAAACTGCCGGCACTCGATGCCACCACAGCCAAGGCAACACTGGAGCAAGTGACCGCCAGCCTGGGCGTTGGCACCGGTAAAATTCTGCAGGCACTCCGCCTGTCCATCACGGGCGCCGGCGGCGGTCCCGACCTGATGATGATCATGGAGATTATTGGAAAAGACGAAGTGGTGAACCGCATCGGCTTTGCGCTCCAAACCCTGAAGGTGAAGGCAAACGCCTGAGAAACGGCAATTCAAACGATAACTTCCCAAAGAGACGTTTGCGTGATTTTAACGCGGCGTCTCTTTGTTTTTTTCCGGCCCCGGACATAATGTCCCACCTAACCCTGCGAAATTCGTTTTTAAGGCCTTTTTGCTACCTTTGATACATGGCCAAAAAAGAAAGCAAACCCACTCCCAAGGCTAAGCCGCGCGTTCACAAAGAACTCCAGGGCCTCGACATCACCATCGACCAGTTTGGTGAAATAAAAGCCAACATGAACATCGACAAGCTCAACGAGTTTCTTGATAAGAATGTGGACGACAAAAAACTGGCCGAGCGCGACGACTACGACGACATGAAAAAGGGTAAGAAGAAAAAAAAGAAATAGCCTTCTCCGAAATTCTTGTTCACTCCCGGCGACTAGTTTCTGAAAATCGCCGTTAGCACTTTCCCTTCCGATACACGCTGGCACAATATGCCCGGTTTTTTTTGCGCAGGTAGCAACACAGCCCCGGCATGTTCCGTTTTTTTCTTAAAACGACTTAAAAAAATTACAACGCTATGAGCAGATCACACGAGATTGACTACGAGATTAAAGGAGAGAGCATTCAGATCGTTGAGGTGGAACTGGATCCCAACGAAACGGTGATCGCCGAAGCCGGCGCCATGCTCTTCATGGAAGACGGCATACAGTTCGAAGCAAAAATGGGCGACGGCTCAAACCCCAGCCAGGGTTTGTTCGACAAGCTGCTCTCGGCAGGCTCGCGCGTGCTCACGGGCGAATCGCTTTTCATGACGCACTTCACCAACCGTGGCTCGCGCAAGGCAAAGGTGGGCTTTTCGGCACCCTATCCCGGCACGGTCATTCCCGTGGATCTTTCCCAAAGTCCCGGCAATGAGTTGATTGTTCAGAAAGATGGGTTTCTGTGCGCCGCCTATGGCACCAAGTTGTCGATCTCCTTCAACCGCAAGCTTGGCTCGGGCCTGGTGGGTGGCGAAGGTTTTATACTCCAAAAACTTCAGGGCGATGGCAAAGTTTTTGTGCACGCCGGCGGGACGGTGATAGAGCGCACATTGAACAACGAAACGCTGCGTGTAGATACCGGCTGCGTTGTGGCTTTTGAATCGCAGATCGATTTCGACGTGCAAAGCTCAGGCGGTTTGCGCTCGATGGTGTTTGGTGGCGAAGGCATTTTCCTGGCCACGCTGCGGGGCACCGGCAAAGTATGGCTTCAGTCCATGCCCATCCGCAAGTTGGTGCAGGCCCTTGCTCCTTATGGACGCAATAGTGGCAAAGAAGCCAGCTCGTTGCTGGGTGGCCTGTTCGAAGACTAATCTCCTGGCATGACCCCGGAGCAGGAAAAACTCATCGCCATTTTCAATACCAAAATCCAACTCACGGACGAGGAGGCGCTGGCGTTGCTGGCCCACTGGAACAAACCCACCACGCTAAAGCGAAACGAATTCCTTATTCAAAAAGGACAAGTGGAGGCAGCGTTGTTCTATGTAGTCAGTGGAAGCATGCGCATTTTTTTTCCACACCGCGACGATGAAATTTGTGTGGGCTTTGCACACGAGGGCAATCTCATTTGTTCCTACCCGTCGTTCATCCGGAATCTGCCGTCGGAATATTATATACAGGCATTGGCCAAAACGGAGTTGATCTCCATTGGCCGTCAGCATTTCTACGCGCTGTTCGATTCGTATCCGCGCATCGAACGCGCGTGGCGAATGCTGGAGGAAGAAGCCCTGCTGGGAAAGATTGAGCGCGAAACCGAAATGCTCACGTTCACACCCGAAGAACGCTACGAGCGTTTGCTGGAACGAAGCGCACACATCTTTCAAACCATTCCCCGCAAATACATCGCATCCTATTTGCGCATGACGCCCGAAACCCTGAGCCGCATACGGCCCACCGAAAAAAATGCAGACGATTCGCGGGTTGCGTCACAATCTTGATCGCCGTCAATTTTTTTGAAATGCGTGTCCGGTAGTTTTGATAAAAAAACAACGTATGAAATCAACCGAACGCATTCAGAAGCTGCGCAACAACATCGAAACGATGGTAGAAACTGTGACGCACGAGTTTATAGCATTGCCGCAGGCAGATCTGAACCGGAAAGAAAGTGAAACTTCGTGGAGCATACTCGAATGCCTGGAGCACCTGAATCGCTACAGCCGCTACTACAACGCGCGCATGGCCGATGCCCTCGACAAATTGAAACCCCGTGTGGGCGACGCCCATGCAGAAGCACGTTCCACCTGGCTGGGCCGGAAATTTATAGCCATGATGCATCCGTCGAACATGAAGAAACAAAAAACGCTGAAGCACATGAACCCCGCCAACAGCGCCCTCACCAGCGCCGTGATCGACGAATTTTTGCATCACCAAAAAACGCTGCTTGTCTTGCTGGCCCGCGCCTCAGCATTCAACCTGAGCCAGGGGAGCGTGCCCGTTGAGTTCCTGAAGCTGTTGCGCATGAACCTGGGCGACGCCCTCGAGTTTGTGACGGTGCACCAGCAACGCCACGTGCGCCAGGCATTACGCGCCAAAGCGCAGAACACCCATCGCCACGAGCCTGCCCTCAAGATTTGACGATTGTGCCATAGGTGTTAGCTTTGTGCTTTCCACAAAAAACACTCATGAGCGTTCTACGTCTAGGCCTTATCCGGGAAGGAAAAACTCCTCCCGACAAACGAGTTCCCTTCACTCCACAACAAGTGGAAGAAATCGAGCAGCGTTTCGCGCACGTGAAAGTGTTTGCCCAGCAAAGCGAAGTGCGTTGCTTTCGCGACATGGAATACAGCGCGGTGGGTGTGGCGGCCGTTCCTGCTGTGGACGACTGCGACATTCTGATGGGCATCAAAGAAGTGCCGCTAACGCAGTTGATTGCCGGAAAGACCTACCTGTTTTTTTCGCACACCATCAAAAAGCAACCCTACAACCGGAAGCTGTTGCAAGAGGTGCTGGCAAAAAAAATCAGGCTCATCGACTATGAAGCACTAAAAGACAAACAGGGCAATCGCCTGGTGGCCTTTGGTCGCTATGCGGGCATTGTGGGTGCCTTCAATGGCTTGTGGACCTATGGCAAACGCTATGGTGCTTTCGACTTGCGTCGTGCGTTTGAATGTTTTGATGTGAACGATTTGAAACTGGAGCTGCGCAAAGTGAAGCTGCCCGCAGTGAAAATAATATTGACCGGCGCGGGCCGCGTGGGCAAAGGGGCCATGGAAACATTAGACACCGCGGGCATTCGCAAAGTGAGCCCGCAGGATTATCTGACGCGCCACTTCAACGAACCCGTGTATGTGCAGCTGGCCAGCGCCGACTATCACACGCGCAAAGACGGCGGCCATTTTAACCGCGAAGAGTTTCACCAATATCCCGAACGTTACACATCGCACTTCAAAGACTTCACGGCGGTGACCGACATTCTGATGGCGGGAGCGTTCTGGAATCCGAAAGCGCCCGTGTTGTTTACGCGCGAAGAAATGTTGTCGTCAAATTTCAGAATCAAAGTGATTGCCGACATCACGTGCGACATCGGCGGCTCCATTCCCAGCACCAAGCAAGCGAGCACTATTGTTGATCCGGTTTATGACTACGATCCCACCACAGACACCGTGCAGCCGGCATTTTCCAAACCCGAATTTGCCACCGTGATGGCGGTCGACAACCTGCCCTGCGAACTACCGCGCAGTGCGTCGGAAGAATTTGGCCGCGACCTCATCGACCGCATTTTGAAACCGTTGCTGGTCGACGACCCGGAAGGCATTATCGAACGCGGCACCATCGCGAAAGACGGCGCGCTCACCGAAACGTTTCAGTATCTGAGTGCCTATGTAAAAGGAGAAGAGTAACGACTAGAAGAAGGCGTGATGACGGGGAAACACAAGCTTGAGGCCGCGCTTGTTTTTGCCTGCGATGTCGAGAAAAAGATACGACTCGCGGAGGTTGCCCTGAATGTCCCAATAATAATAACGGCCAATTTTGCCTTGGTTATACGACTGGCTGGTGACCGACCCGATCCAATACATGTCGCTGGCGGGAAGACTGGCGGGCATGTTCAATGCAGGCACAGTTGACTTATAGGCAACCCGGTCGCGATCGCTTTTCAGGCCGGGAAGAAACCATTTTTGTGCGGGCGCGGTTTTGGGGGTGTTGCCTTCAAGGCCGGTGAGTGTGAAGGACTTTGGCGCGTAGATTTTTTTGAATTGCGCCGTTGCCGTGATCGAAACGAACACCGAAAGCAACGTTACCAAAAAGGAGATGCGCAATTTCATTCCATGAGGAAGATACCAAAAAATTATGGCATTCCGTTAAATCCATAAAAAACTAAAAGCCGATGCAGCCTCTTGAACATCCCCGCGTTTCGATTGCCGAAGAAATTGCCAACGCCATCACACATGGTGTTGGCGCGTTGCTGGCCATTGCTGCACTGGTGTTGCTGGTGGTGTTTGCGTCGCTCTATGGAACGGCCTGGCACGTGGTGGGCTTTTCTGTTTTTGGAGCCATGCTGGTGATTCTGTATGTGATGTCAACGTTATATCACAGCCTCATGGGGCCGCGCGTCAAGAAGCTTTTCCGGAAGTTCGACCACATGGCCATCTTCCTGCTCATTGCCGGCACCTACACACCATTTTGCCTTACGGCCCTTCGCGGATGGATGGGCTGGACGGTGTTGGGCGTGGTGTGGTGTTGCGCTATCGCGGGCGTTGTGATGAAGGCCTTTCACACCGGCAAAGCCGAATGGATTTCGACCGTGCTCTATGTGGTGATGGGTTGGGCCGTAGTGGCCGTCATCAAACCGGTTTACACCAGCTTGTCGTTTGAGGGATTTTTATTTCTGGTGCTGGGCGGCGCGTCCTATACGTTGGGTGTGTTCTTCTTTGTGAAAGACAAAATGAAATATTCACACAGCATCTGGCACCTGTTTGTGCTGGGCGGCAGCACGTTTCATTTTTTTGCCGTGATGAGCCTGCTTTAGATTTTTTTACAACTCCACAATAATGCCGACCGTGGGAAGCAATGTGCCATAGGTGCTCTGTATGAACTTCGGCAAATAATAATTCGGATTCGAAGAATCTACGATGGGCTGACCGTTAGCGTCGCGTTGCACGTCGATGTTGTCCTGAAATTTGGTGACGTGGTTGTAGGCATTTTGAATGTCGAAATAGGCATCGAGGCTCCAGCGTGAAAAATAATATTTCTTGTCGATGCGAAGGTCAAGTTGATGAAACGACGAGATCCGTTGTGCGTTCAGTTGACTATAGTCGGGCACACCATAGGGCCGGATGTTCCAGTTTTGCTGAAGCATGGTTTGCTGCACATTGTAGGGCGTGTAGGGACCACCGCCCGTGAAGAGCCAGCGCAACCCCAACTCCCAGTTCTTTCCGAATTTTTTTCCACCGGTGAGGCTCACCAGGTGTCGATTGTCCCACGAGGAGGCCACATAGCGTCCGTGCTGATCCTGAAACACGCTGCGCACAAACGTGTAGGACAGCAGACCATAGAAGCCGTTGTATAATTTTTGTTGCAACAGAAATTCGATGCCATAGCTTTTGCCTTGCGAAATGGAACTCACCGGCGCGTTGCCAATGATGCCAAAGTCGGCGCCGAGGTTGGCCAGTGAAACAGAATCTTCGATGAGGAATGGATAGTGATCATACCACTTATAGAACCCTTCGAGCGTGATGCGCGAATTTTTGGGAAGATTAAACTCCAGTCCCGTCACCAGATGTTTGCTGCGAATGTATTTCACGCCGTTGTCGCGGTTCACCAACGCGCTCGTCTGCGAATCGCGATAGCCCAAAACCGTGTAGGCAGGCAGTTGATAATAAACGCCCGTATTGAAGTTGGCATTGATGGTTGACGTGAGCGCGTAGGAAGCCGAGAACCGTGGCGACAATTGATCGAACATGTTGTTCATGTCCCCCGAATAGTCGTTGCCATCGGCCCGCACGCCAAGCGACAAGGTTAGCTTCTTGGCAAACGTGTTGCTGGCCTGCGCAAACCAACCCCATTTGTTGATGCTGAACAGCGAGCTGTAATTGCGGGCCACAAAACCTTCTTGTGTAACAATCTTGTTGTAGTCACGCGTGTCGTAGGTGGCGCGCTCGTAGTTGAGGCCATAGTTGATCTTCCAGTCGTTGCGCGTCCAGTAGTCTTCGGCGCGGACACGGGTTTCGCTTTCGCGTGAGTTATAGTCTTGAATAAGGTTGTCGGGCGTAGACTCATCGTTGCCTTTGTATTTAATGGAGGCGTTGTTCAGCGCGCTTTGGCTGGCCACCAGTGTGGTGGTGCCGTGTTGGCGGAAGTGATCGTATTTTATGCCGGCCGTGTAGTTCCATTGTGAAGAAACGGGAAGCAGGTTCAGGATGTATTGTGCTTCCTCTTTGTCTTCGGTGGTCTTTGCTTTTTCGGGCGCGTCATAGTTCAGCGAAAAATCGTCGATGGCGCCGATGCCCAGCAGCGTGATTTGATTCTTGCTGTCGATCTTGTGTTTGTATTTGAATTGAAGATCGTTGTAGACGGGAAGAAAGGGCAGGTTGAAAATGTTGAACAGAAATTTGAGATACGACCGCCGCGCCGAAAACACCAGTGTCGACTTGGGCGTCACAGGTCCTTCGAAGGTGACACCAAAGTCAGACGCACCCACAATGCCGTTCATGGTCCACTTGTCATCGCGGCCATCCTTCAACCGGAAGTCGAACACGGAGCTCATGGTGTTGCCACGGTTGGCGGGGAAGGCACCCGAATAGAAATTGACTTCGCGCAACAGGTCCACGTTGATCATGCCTACGGGCCCGCCCGACGAGCCCTGCGTTTGAAAGTGATTGATGACGGGAATCTGAATGCCATCGAGATAGAAGGTGTTTTCGCTGGGCGCACCACCGCGGATGATGATGTCGTTTCGAAACGACGGCGTGGAAGCGACACCGGGCAACGAACGCACCACCTTCGAAATGTCGCGGTTGCCGCCGGGTGTGCGTTTAATTTCGGCTGTGCCGATGGTGCGCAGGGAAAGCGGCGACTCGTCCGATTTGAAAAATGAATTGCCGGCCACCACCACCACTTCCTCCAGCTTTTGCGCTTCTTCTTCCAACAGAAAATCAACCACGGCCGGTCTCGCGTTGGTGACCTGCACCTCGAAAACCACGAGGGGTTTGAAGCCTACAAACGAAGCCTCAACGTTGTAGAGCCCCGGGGCCAGGTTGGCAATTTCGTATTCGCCATTTTCGTTTGCCGGGGCACCGAGCGACGTGCCTTGAATGAGCACGTTGGCAAACGGGATGGCTTCGTTGTTTATTTTATTGAAAACTTTTCCTCTCAGAATACCTTTTTGGGCAACGGCAGGAACCGAAACGGCAAAGACAAATGCTAACAGACAAAGATTTCGCACGGGGAGTTATGGTTAAGGACGCCTATTGAAACAAGGGTAAAACTAAAAAGTTAAATGTTCTTCCCCCATAGGCATATTTCAAGGGATGAACCGCATTTCGAAACCCGTGGGTGGGGTTATGTTGTGACGCGAAAGAGCGATACCTTTGCCATATGCTTTTATACAATGTAACCGTCGGCATAGACAAAGAAATTGAGGCGGAGTGGATCGCCTGGATAAAAGAAAAACACATTCCCGATGTGATGGCCACGGGTTTTTTTGTGGACTGGAAGTTCTATAAAGTGCTGCACGACCAGGATGATGGCAACGTTTCCTATAGCATTCAATTTTTTGCCGAGACCATCAATCATGTCACAACCTATCTCGAAGAATTTGCGCCGCCCATTGTTGCACAGCACCGCACACGTTTCCAGAACCGTCACGTCACCTTCATGACGTTGTTAGAAGAAGTTTGATCGTGAAGTAGCAGAATATTTCGTTGACTCTGCACTAAAAAATATTTACTTTCGTTTACCTCCCTAAGAGAAGTATAAAATGAAAGTAAACTTCACCGCCCTGTTCTTAAGCACGCTCTTCCTCTGGGGAAGCCTGTGTGCGTATGGCCAGTGCGTTTCGCCGGGCAAGACCAGCGTGGTGAAGGCTGTGAAAGAAAACATTACCACCGTGCTGGCCTCTATAGACGATGCCGACGAAGTGAAAGTCTCGCATTTCGAAGAAGCTGTTCCACTGGTGGCCATGCG
The DNA here is from genome assembly GCF_016735595.1 of Chryseolinea lacunae. Lineage (GTDB taxonomy): Bacteria > Bacteroidota > Bacteroidia > Cytophagales > Cyclobacteriaceae > Chryseolinea > Chryseolinea lacunae. The sequence goes on along the minus strand of NZ_JAERRB010000003.1, from coordinate 318,083 downwards.
TTTTGCACACACCGCCGGAACAATATCCAACAACAGTTTCTCACCCGCGATATACAAACCCATCAGGGCCTATATCGTTTTCCGGGCTTTGCGAACGTAGACCCGCAAAGCGCTTCGCGTTACAGTTTTCTCAAACTGTGTTCCCTGCAAAGATTCTCCTTTGCAACCTTTTCCATTTTAGTTTTTTTATCAACCCTTAAAATCTTTGGCTTATGAAAGACACCAGAGTGATTAACCCTTCTGACATCAGACTGTTTTATTTCGGATCGAAAGACGTGCTCAACAACAAGGAAGAAAAAGAAGTGCGCAAGAATAAACTTCAACGCGCCATGATTCTCAGCAACTGCGAACACATTCCCATCAGCCTATACATGCGTTTGCCCAACGGCGACACCCTCGAAACTGAAAGCGACGTGATTGACTATGCCGACGACTTCGTGATTTTGAAAGGCGGCATCAGCATTCCCGTGTGGACCATCTTTGACGTGGACGCATGACCTGCACAAACAAAGAGCCCCAACCTGTCGGGGCTCTTTGTTTTTATAAGGTTGTGTAATCCGAAAAACTATTTCTTCGCGTCCATCAATTTTTCAATCTGTTCTTTCTCCAGCGCACAGTTCACCCATTCGGGGTCGAGCTTGGAACCGTATTTTTTGTAGAAGGTGATGGCAGGATCGTTCCAGTCGAGCACCTGCCACACCATGCCCGAGCACTGGGAGTCGAGCGTGTGTTGCATGGTGCGGTCGAACAGCAGCTTGCCAATGCCGTTGCCCCTTTCCGATTCGGTAACGATGATGTCTTCCAGGTAGAGCCGTTTGCCTTTCCAGGTGGAGTAGCGCCAATAATAAAGCGACAGGCCCACGATGCGGTTGTTGTGTTCGGCCACAAAAAAACCATATATGGGGTTGGGGCCAAAGCCGTCGTGTTCCATGAGTGCCACCGTGTTGATCACTTCGTGGGGTGCTTTTTCAAATTCGGCCAGCTCTTTCACCAGCTCAAGCACACGGGGCAAGTCCGCTTTTTTTCCGTCGCGGATTGTGATAGGATTGTTCATGAACTAAAAATAAGGAAGAATCCATAACGCCACAGCGGGCATCAGAACTTTTCGGGAAAGGATGTGAAGGGTGCTACAAAAATCCGGTGGTTCATCCTAAACCTAAGCGCAACACCGTTGTTATAGCCATAACAACCCTTTTAATAACCACCACTATGAACAGAAACACCATGCTAGCGCTCGCCAGTGTGATTCTTTTTTGCGGCGTGCTCACTGTAAACACGCTGGCCAATGTTTTGCCCATCAATGGTCTCAGCACAAAGCAGGTTTCGGATCTCTATCCCAGTTTGTTCACACCCGCAGGCCTCACGTTTTCGATCTGGTCGGTGATCTATGTGTTGTTGATCGGCTTCGTGGTGCTGATGTGGTCGCGAAAGCAGGATGTTTTCATTGCCACGTTGCTGCCGTGGTTCATGGCCTCGTGCGTGCTAAACATGAGCTGGATACTGGCCTGGCACTACCTCATGCCCGCACTTTCGGTGGTGATCATGCTCACGCTGCTGTTTTCGCTTTCGCAGATTTTTATGCTGCTGCAATCGCATCGCGCCGTCGATATGAAAGAGAAAATCTTTGTCTTTCTTCCGTTCACGCTTTATTTCGGATGGATTTGTGTGGCCACCATTGCCAACGTGTCGGCCTTGCTGGTGTCGGTGCGCTGGGAGGGAGGCTTTCTTTCGCCGGAAGCGTGGACGGTGGTGATGATGTGCGTAGCCGCAACGTTGTCGGCCTTTGTGGCCTTGCGCTTTCGGGCCACGGCCTTTGTGGTGGTGGTGCTGTGGGCGCTGCTGGGAATCTACCTGCGCTGGAACACAACCGACTATGCGGCCATCAATGGCACGGCCATCGTTTTGCTGATCGGGTTAACCATCGTGTTCGTGCTCTCGCTGCGCAAACAGCCGGGCACGCATGCTTGAAAGAAATTAGAACGTTTATTTTTTCTCAACCACCTTCACGACCATCGGAATTTTCTGAAGGGGTTTCTCCAGGTCGTAGACCTTTTCGTGCGCAATTTTGTCGATCACGTCCAGGCCTTCAATCACTTCGCCAAACACGGTGTATTTCTGGTCCAGGTCAACATAGCCGCCCAGCGTCACGTAGGTCTGTCGTTGCTCGGGTGTTAGCGAAATGCCCAGCGTTTTTTCGGCGGCCACAATGTCTTCCTCATAGTAGGTGGTGCCCTGCACAATAAAAAACTCCGCCGCCGACGATTCCTTGTTTGGATTGTTTTCGTCTACACGGGCCATGGACAACGCACCTTTTTTGTGAAAGTGTGCCGGGTTGAATTCGGCAGGCACACGGTAGTTAAGTTTTTTGTTCAGGTTTCCGCCCTGAATCATGAAGCCGTTGGCGATGCGATAAAAATCGGCTTCGTCATACTGCCCGTCTTTGATGAGCTTGATGAAGTTGGCGCGGTGCAACGGCGTGTCGTCATAAAGTTTGAGGCGCATGTTGCCCAGGCGGGTCTCGATGGTGACCTCGGTCTCCGGATTGTCTTTGCCATATTGGGTGAGCACATCGCGCACGTTGGTTTGGGTGATGACAATGGTTTCTTTTTTTGGCGCGCAGGCACCCAACAACAGCAGCAGAACGAAGGCGGAGTTTTTCATGATGGAGATTTTTTCGCAGCACTAAGGTAAAGGCGCGACACGACTGCTAAAAGGAAGGAGACCGAAAAGGCCAATAAAAAAGCCCCGACTTGTCGGGGCATCAAATTTATTTTCTCAAGTACCCAGGGCGGGACTTGAACCCGCACGACCTTTTAGGGTCACAGGATTTTAAGTCCTGCGTGTCTACCAATTTCACCACCCGGGCAAACTCTTTCGCCTGGCATGCATGCTTCAGGCAACCGCGGAGGATTTTCCAAAACCTCCTTAAAAAACAAGCCCCTCTCTTGTGGAGAGGGGTTTGGGTTGAGGTTCTTAACCTCTTGTTGAGCGGGAAACGAGACTCGAACTCGCGACCCCGACCTTGGCAAGGTCGTGCTCTACCAACTGAGCTACTCCCGCAAAAATCATTGGTGTGTGTGGGTGTGATTGATTTGGGAGTGCAAATTTAATTCCGATTCCTAAATTTCCAAATTCGCTTCACAAATCTTCGCGTTTTCGTGAGCCTTTCTGAAAAAAAAGAGGGCCTAGGCCCTCAACGTCACGATTTTATGGCGATACAAGAAATCTCAACATTTACGTCTTTGGGCAGGCGGCTCACTTCCACGGTTTCGCGGGCGGGTGGTGCCTGGGTGAAATATTTTCCATAGACCTCGTTCACTTTGGGGAAATCGCCCATGTTCTTCAAAAAGATCGACGACTTGACCACGGCCGAAAAGTCGAGGCCGGCGGCTTTCAGGATGGCCGCGAGGTTTTGCATAACCTGTTCGGTTTCTTCTTCGATCGTGCCCGTCACAATGGCACCCGCCTTCATGGGAATTTGCCCGCTGATGAAAAGCATGTTGCCGGCCTGGATGGCCTGGCTATAGGGACCGATGGGTTCGGGTGCGTTGGCGGAATAAACAACAGTTTTTGACATGATTGTGGAGTTTAAAAATTAATTTAGCAGTCGTCAAAAATAGTGAATCGTCAAACGGATTTAGCTTCGCGCATGAATATTTTAGTTATCGGTGAACAGGTAAACCTCCAGGAGTGTCATCAGAAATTCGGAGACAAACACACCTACTCGCGGGTGAGCGAACACCGCGACGCCGAAAAATTCCTGCGCAACACCGACCTCGTGTTCGACTTCATCATCGAAGAGGAAGTGCACGAGTTTGAGATCTACAACCACCACGCTGTGAAAGTTTTTCTCAACACGTGCAAGGTGAGTCTTGGCGAACTGGTGCACCTCACCGACCATGCCCTCACCAGCACCATCTTCGGCTTCAACGGTCTGCCCACCTTTCTCACGCGCGACGTGATGGAAGTGAGTCTCTGGAAAAAAGAAGACGAGCCCCTGCTGCGCAAGCTCTGTGAAGATCTTAAAACCGACTTCCTCATTGTAGACGATCGTGTGGGGCTGGTCACACCCCGTGTCATCTGCATGATCATTAACGAAGCCTACTATACTGTGCAGGACGGCACGGCCACCCGCGACGACATAGACCTGGCCATGAAGCTGGGCACCAACTATCCTTATGGTCCGTTTGAGTGGTGTCGCCGCATCGGTGTGAAGCATGTCTATGAGCTCATCGAAGCCCTATATGAAGACACCAAAGACGAGCGTTATAAAATCTGCCCGCTGCTGAAGCAGGAGTACTTGAAGAGCTGAGGCAAAAGAAAACGGCATTAAGTTATTGTTAAGCCGGCCACACCTGAGGTTTTAGAATTATTTTTAGCACACATTACGAAAGTTGGAACCTGCCCCACTCACCGAGTCGAATCATAAAGCCTGGAGTAACCTCCGCATCGTGCTGTCTATAGCCGGTGCCTTCCTCTTGTTCCTGTTTGCGCTTGACCTCATGACCTCGTCGTTGCAGCACCTGGGCAAGAATGTGGCCGAGACCATTTTGCTGGCCACCTCCAATCCGTTCACGGGGTTGTTCATCGGCCTGCTCATCACGGCCATGTTGCAGAGCAGCTCCACCACCACCTCGCTTGTGGTGGCATTGGTGGCGTCGGGGTCCATCACCATCCAGAGTGCCATTCCCATCATCATGGGCGCCAACATTGGCACCACCATCACCAGCACCATTGTGTCGCTGGGGTTCATCAACAAGCGAAAGGAATTTCGGCGCGCGGTGGCCGCGGGCACCTATCACGACTTCTTCAACATCCTCACCACCGTGGTGTTGTTCCCGCTCGAGTATTATTATGGCTTCCTCTCGTCGCTGTCGGTGTGGATATCGAGTTTCTTCTTCACGCCCACCGTGGCACCGGTCGAAAACACGGTGAGTCATTTTTGGGTGGGCTTTAGTCCCGTCATTGATTTTCTGCTGGAGGAAATTCCCAGTGCGTTTTTCCTGGGTTTTGTGGCGCTGGTGTTGTTGTTTGGATCGATCCTCATTTTCCGCCGGCTCATCTCCAACCTGCTCAAGGCCAAGTCGCCCGAGTTGTTTGCGCGTTTCTTTTTCAAGAACCAATTCAAGTCTTTTATGTGGGGGTTGCTCACCACGGCGGCCATCCGGTCGAGCACCATCACCACGTCGGTTGTGGTGCCTATTGTAGCCAAAAAAATTGCATCGCTCAAGCAGGCGGCGCCGTTCATCATGGGTGCCAACGTGGGCACTACCATCACGGCGTTTATTGCGGCCATGCTCAATGCCAACACATCGGGTGCCATTAGCATCGCCATCGCACACTTCCTGTTCAACTTCATTGGTGTGTTGTTGTTTTTCCCGATACCGGTGCTGAGAAAGTTGCCGATGGCATTGGCCGAAGGGCTTGGCAAACTCACTTTGAAATACCGGCTGGTCGGGTTTGTCTACATTCTCGTGACCTTCTTTTTCATACCCTTCTCGCTCATCTACTTCAACCAGGATTCGGTGAAAACCTATAACCTGGGCTATGAAGAACTGAACGCTGCCGGCCAGGTGGTGCCCTATCGCGTGATGGTGCGCATCAATGCACGCACGCTGTCGGGCGAGTGGACACGTTATGATGGCGACCAGACCACAGAGCCCATCCTGATCTATCCGATGTCGGTGAAAAACAATACGTTGTTTTTGGGCAAGCAAATGTTCCGTTTCTCCCGCCCCGGTTTTTGCTGGGACGGCGAAGACAAACATGGAAAATTCAAGTCGTGTATTCAGGAGATTTTGCCCCGCATGGACGTGGCCGGCCAGGCCTTCGATTCGGTGTATATGGCACAGATCACCTATCCCCACGCCACCGATTCGGTGACCCATCGCTACTACATGAGCTCGGCCTATAAAATACTGCTGCAACACGAGGTGCTGGCGCCCCGCAAAGCCCCCACGGTGGTCGAAAAATTGACCCGGTTTGGGATGGAGTGATTCCCCGATATTCCAATCTTCTCTCTATATTGCATCCTCTCGTATACTATTGTGCTGAAGGACTCAATTCTGAAATTTTTGAAACTGGACAGCCTCATCGAAAACATCACCGGCTATGTGGAAGCCCGCATCGAGCTGATGAAGCTGGAGATGAAGGAAGAGGTGGCCAAGGGATTGGCCAGGGTCTTGCTGTTTATGGTGCTCACCGTGGTGTTCTCACTCTTCATTGTGTTGATCAGCATCGCCGTGGCCTACAAAATCGGCGAGTCGCTCGGAACATTTGGGGGCTTTGCCACCGTGGCGGGTTTCTATTTGTTGATCGGAATTTTGTTGGTGCTGTTCCGCGACACACTTTCGGAGTCGCTGGAAAAGCAACTGGCTGAAATCATGAAGAAAAAGAAAAAGTAGCGTATGGAACTGCTGGAATCGAACGATCCTAAAATTGAACTGCTGAAGAAATCGGCACGTCACCGCCAGGAACTGGAAGACGAAGTGAAGCTGATCTCTGCCAAGACAGAAAAAATAATCACCAACGCCCTCATCATTGGCGGAACATTGGCCGCAGCCTATGTGCTGATGCGCCAGTTTTCGGGTTCGTCTAAAAAGCCGAAAGCCAAAGCATCGAAAATAAAAGTAGTGCAGGCCAAAGCACCGGCCGCCGAAGTAGAAGAGGTGGAGGAAACGTATGCCCCGGGCATCATGTCGCAGGTGGGTTCGGCCATTGCCAGCCAGGCCACGGTATTTCTGCTGGGCATCGCCAAAGAAAAACTCGGCGACTTCATTCAGGCACAATTCGAAAAGAAAGCCGAACTGAATGAACGTCCTTAAAACCCTGCGCGACAAGCACGAACAAGGAAAAAAATCCATCGCGGTTTTGGTCGACCCCGACAAGGCGGAAGATCCGGCGAGGCTTCTTCAACTTGTGAACCTGGCCAGCGAAAACTGCATCGACTATTTCTTCGTGGGAGGAAGCCTCGTCACCACCACCAACCTGGCCGAAGTGGTCAAGGTCATCAAAGAAAATGTAACCATACCGGTGGTGCTCTTCCCGGGCAACTCCATGCAGATTGAGCCCACAGCCGATGCGTTGCTTTTCCTGTCGCTCATTTCGGGCCGCAACCCCGAGTTGCTCATCGGTCAGCACGTCATTGCTGCGCCCATCATTCGCAACACAAAACTGGAAGTGATCCCCACGGGCTACATTCTGGTGAACTCCGGGCGCATCACATCGGTGGCCTACATCAGCAACACCACGCCCATTCCCGACGACAAATATTCATTGGCCGCATGCACGGCCATGGCCGGCGAAATGCTGGGCCTCCAATCCATCTACCTCGACGCCGGCAGCGGTGCCGAAAAAGAAATCAATGCCAGAATGATCACCACCGTGCGCAAGTCCATCAACGTTCCCTTGATTGTTGGCGGAGGCATCAACACCAGTCAAAAAGCGTTCAACGCACTGGAGGCCGGAGCCGACATGATTGTGATTGGCAACGCGTTGGAAAAAAGTCCAAACCTGCTCACCGAAATATCCGACAAGGTCTACGAGTGGAATCAAAGCATCGAGACCGGAAAGTGATTTCAGAAAAACGTAAAAAAATAAAGAGGCCCCGACTTGTCGGGGCCTCTCTGTTTTCAGTAAGGTTCTTCTTTTATTGAAGACTTCGCATCAAAACAACTTTTCATCCGGAGGTTTGATGCCTTTCAGACGGAGATAGACGGTGGTTTGTCCGCGGTGGTGGGTTTGATGCTCGAACACTTTGGCCATGGCGGTTTCGCGGGTCAGGTCGAAGTTAAAAACCTTCACGGGTTCGCCCAGTGCTTTTTCGTCCAGGCCCTTGGCGGTGGAAATCACATAGTCATAGCTGTCGGAAACGGCTTTGGTCACCGCCGCTTTGGTTTTATACTGATCCGATTTTTCGAGTGAGCCGAAGGGCACGGGGCTTTGCTTGCTGGCTGCGGCTGCCGCCAGACCATAGTTGGCTTCGGCAAGGTGCAACATCTGCTGGCCAAAGGTTCGCATTTCGGGTGTGGGCTTGAAGTTGATCGCATCGTCGTTGGCCGCGTTGATGTACTCCAGGGTGTAGGCTTTGGCGCGTTCCCAGTCCGACACCATCTGGGTGAGTTTGGTGGTGGCAATCCGTTTTTTTTCGGCCTGGTTGAACGACACCAGCGCGCTGGCCAGGGCCAGCAGGGCAACGACCGTCAGGATGATTTTGGTGGTTTTCATGATGTTTGGGTTTTTAAAGTAGGACAAAGGAAAGATAACCATTGCGTGGCAAGCGCGGAAAGAAAAACGGGTGTTATTTCGTTCGGCTCCAACGCCCTGCGTTTAAACACAACCCTTCATCAGATTGTTGTTGGATGCCGGGTGTGATGAACTTATTTTGAACCGAATTCTATTGCCCATGAAATATCTTGCTGTAAGTTTATCCCTGCTAACCGCGACCCTCATGCTGGGTTGCTCACCTTCCGAAAAGCACACTGAAGTTATGCCATCACAAGATCCCCATTCGTTTGCCGTGCCCGACAACGCCCGCGTAACACATTTGAAATGGAACGCCACTGTCGACTTTGCTTCGCACACCATCAAGGCCACCGCCTCGTGGCAGATCGAAACAAAAGACGATGCCGACATCATCATCTTCGACACGAAAGGCCTGGCGATTGACTCGGTCACCATAGACAACGGCCAACGCGCCGACTTCAGACTTGGCAATGTAGACACGTTGATGGGCCAGCCTCTGGCCGTGCTCATCAAACCCGGTGTGAAACACGTGCACATTCACTATCAAACTGCGCCCGACGCAGAAGCGTTGCAATGGCTTTCGCCAGAACAAACCGCAGGCAAACGCGAACCGTTTTTGTTCACACAGTCGCAGGCCATTCTCGCGCGCAGCTGGGTGCCCTGCCAGGACTCGCCCAACGTGCGCTTCACCTACGAAGCCGACGTGACCGTGCCCAAACAACTGCTGCCCTTGATGAGCGCTTCGAACCCGCAACAGAAAAATGAAACGGGCACCTATCATTTCGACATGAAGCAACCCATACCAGCCTACCTGTTGGCGTTGGCCGTGGGCGACATTGCCTTCAAACCCATCAGCGCCCGCAGCGGTGTGTATGCCGAACCGTCGGTGGTGGACACTGCCGCCTGGGAATTTGCCGACATGGAAAAGATGATTGCCGGAGCCGAAGCGTTGTATGGCGCCTACCCCTGGGAACGCTACGACGTGATTGTGCTTCCGCCCAGCTTCCCTTTTGGAGGCATGGAAAATCCGCGACTCACCTTTGCAACGCCAACCCTACTGGCTGGCGATCGCTCACTCACCTCGGTGATTGCACACGAACTGGCCCACAGCTGGTCGGGCAACCTGGTGACCAACGCCACGTGGAACGACTTCTGGCTCAACGAAGGCTCCACCGTCTATTTCGAACATCGCATCATGGAGAAACTTTATGGCGTGGACTATTCTGAAATGCTGGCCGTGCTCTCGCTGCAAGATCTGAAGCAAACCATTGTAGACCTGAAAGCCGACAACCACTATGCCGACACCAAACTGAAACTGAACCTGGAAGGCAGAAGTCCCGACGAAGGCGTGAGCGACATCGCCTATGTGAAAGGCTACTTCTTTCTGCGCTCTATCGAAACCGAACACGGCCGCGACAAGTTTGATGCGTTTTTGAAAGACTATTTCAAAGCCAACGCCTTCCACGGTGTGGACACCGACACGTTTATCGCTTACATCAAAAAATATTATAAAGACAATTTTTCCATCACCCTCGACGACGCCAACTTTAACGCCTGGATCTTCACGGAAGGCCTGCCTGCAAATTGCCCCACACCATCGTCGGATCGGTTCACGAAAGTGGACGATGTTCTGGCGAAATGGAAAGCCGGATCAACCGTCGATGCATCGATCACAAAACAGTGGAGCACACACGAATGGCTGCATTTCATAAAGAACCTTCCCGAAACACTCACGGCCGATCAACTGAAAGCGCTCGACGCCCTCGGACATTTCACTGCATCGGGCAACGCCGAAATTCTGACGGTGTGGCTCGCGGTCACCATCCGCAACCACTATGCGCCGGCCGATGCCAAGCTCGAAGACTTTCTGATCCACACAGGCCGCCGCAAATTTCTCTCGCCGCTCTATACCGAACTGGTAAAAACACCCGAAGGCAAAAAGAAGGCGCAACAAATCTATGAGAAGGCACGGCCAAACTATCACTATGTGGCTACCAACACGTTCGATAAGCTCCTGAAGTAGAAAAACCAATTCCGACCCACTAAACACTTTTGTATGTCGATCTTCAAAAAATTTAAAGCCACCGTAGGCCTGTTGCAACAACTTGATCTGGAAAAAATTGGAAAGCTGTCGCAAAAAGTTGACCTCAACAAAATGGTGGGCCTGGTGAGCAGCATGAAGCAAGAAGATTTGCAGAAGCTCATCAAGTTTATGGAGGCCGGCAAAAAGAAACACGAGTTTCCCGAAGTGGACGGCGACTTCTACGACCTTCACGAACTGCTGACGCCCGAAGAGAAAGCCATTGTGTTGCAGGTGCGCGAGTTCATGCAACGCGAGATCAGGCCCATTGTGAATCAGTTCTGGCTGAAGGATGAATTTCCACACCAGATCATTCCAGAGATGGCCAAGCTCAACATTTGCGGCCTCACGTATCAAGGTTATGGCTGCCCCGGACGCTCGGCATTGCTCGAAGGATTTTTGGCCATGGAGATGGCGCGTGTAGATTGTTCGATCTCCACATTCTTCGGTGTGCAAAGCGGACTGGCCATGGGCGCCATTTATTATTGCGGCTCGGAAGAACAAAAACAAAAATGGCTGCCGCGCATGCAACGCATGGAGCTGATCGGAGCCTTTGGCCTGACCGAACCCGAAGTAGGCTCGGGTGCAGCGGGCGGCCTCACGTGCACCTGCAAACGCGAAGGCGACAAGTGGATCATTAACGGCCAGAAGAAATGGATTGGCAACGCCACCTTTGCCGACGTGATCATCATTTGGGCACGCGACCTCGACGATGGAAATGTGAAAGGTTTTATCGTGCAAAAAGATTCGCCCGGCTTCAAGGCCGAAAAGATAAAAGGCAAGATGGCGCTGCGCATTGTGCAGAATGCGCTCATCACCATGACCAACTGCGAGGTGTCGGAAGAAAATCGTCTTCAGGAGGCCAACGGATTTAAAGACACCGCCAAAGTGTTGCGCATGACGCGCGCCGGTGTGGCGTGGCAAGCCGTGGGCTGTGGACGTGGTGCCTACGAAAGCGCGCTTCGCTACACCAACGAGCGCAAGCAATTTGGCCGCACCATCAGCAGCTTCCAGATGGTGCAGGATCTTTTGGTGATGATGTTGAGCAACCTCACCGCCATGCAAACCATGGTGTGCCGCCTGTCGCAGCTGCAAGACAATGGAAAACTCACCGACGAACATGCCTCGCTGGCCAAAGTGTTTTGCACCCTGCGCACCCGCGACATTGTGAGCCACGCGCGCGAACTCTTTGGTGGCAACGGCATTCTCATCGAAAACGACATCGCCCGTTTTGTGGCCGATGCCGAAGCGATCTATTCGTATGAAGGCACAAAAGAAATCAACACATTGATTGTTGGCCGTGCCATCACCGGACAGAGTGCATTTGTATAAATCCTTTAAATCAAAAACAAGAATCACGGTTTGTCCTGACGCGATCAAGTCGATGTGCAGGTCACAGATGTATTTCCATAATCTTTTTGAACATGAAGAAGTTTTTAGCCCTGGCCATGCTGGCCGCACCGCTATCGTTGTTCGCGCAAAAAAAGCCCGTGAACGTTGCACCCAAAAAGCCATTGACGTTTGACGCCTTCGCACAATGGAAAGAGATTCCGTATAAAGCCATAAACCCTGACGGCACATTGGTGGCTTTCACGGTGAACCCGCAGGACGGCGACGGCAAGGTGATCTTCTATCATCTTAAAACCAATGCACAAGACTCGATTAAACGCGCAGCTGAAATCAACCTCACGGCCGACAGCAAGTTTGCCGTGTTCAAAATCAAGCCGCAGCAAAATGTGGTGAAAGAACTGCGCCGTCAGAAAAAGAAAAAGGAAGACCTTCCGAAAGATACCCTGGGCATCTACACCATTGCCTCGCGCAAAACAGAAAAGGTGCCCGACGTGAAAACCTATAAGGTGCCCGAGAAAGTTGGCGGCTGGGTGGCCTATCAGCTCGAAGCCAAAAAGGAAGTGAAACCAAAACCGGAAGACAAACCAAAGCCCGCGGTTGCCGACACGGTGAAGAAAAAAGAAACAAAACCCAAAGCTCCCAGGAAAAACAACGACACCAACGGCTACACCCTGGTGTTGAAAAAACTCACTGACGGAAAGCAGACAACCTTTGGCTTTGTGAAAGACTTCACGTTCGCGAAATACGGACAAGGTCTGCTCTTTGCCACCACGGGCAACGACAGCACCCTGAAACCCGGTGTGTATTGGTATGACCTGCAAACAGAAAAACTGACAGCGCTGCTGGAAGGCAAGAGCAAACACAAATTCAAAAACCTGACGGTGAACGAAGATGGAACCCAGGTGGCCTTCGTGGCCGACCTCGACACCACCAAAGCACCACAACGTTTGCCAAAACTTTTCTATTGGAAAACGGGCGAACCCAAAGCGTCGCTGCTGGTAGATGAAACTGCGACGGCCCTTCCCAAAAAATGGATTGTGAGCGAACATGCAGCACCGTTGTTTTCAAAAGATGGCTCCAAACTTTTTGTGGGCGTCAATCCCCAGCCCGTGGTGCAAGACACAACCTTGTTGCCCGAAGAAATTGTGAGCGTGGAAGTGTGGGGTGCGCGCGACAGCGTGCTCTATACGCAACAGAACAAACAACTCGACGCGAAACGCAAACAGTCTTATTGGTCGGTCGTGCACCTGGCCAGCAAGAACCTGGTGATGCTGGGCAGCAAAGAAATTCCTGCCATTGTGTTGGGCGATGAAGGAAACGCCGACGTGGCACTGGCCAACACCGACCTGCCCTATCGCTGGTCCGACTTCTATGATCCTTCCACCAACACCGATGCCTATGTCGTTGATGTGAACACGGGCGCGCGCCAACAGATCTTCTCTAACGTGAAAGGCAACGCCAGCCTGTCGCCGAAAGCACGCTATGCCTGCTGGTTCAACCTTGCCGACACCAGCTGGTTCAGCTATTCGGTGGCTACGCAAAAAACAACATCGCTCACCCGAAACATCGCCGTGCGATTTGCCGACGAAGAAAATGATCTTCCCGACTATCCCGACGCCTATGGTGCATTGGGCTGGACGGCCGACGACAAAGCGTTGCTCGTGTATGACCGCTACGACATCTGGAGTGTTGATCCCGAAAACAAAACAGCACCGGTAAACATCACAAAAATTGGTCGCGAACAGAAGCTTGTGTTTCGCTACATCCGCCTCGATCCCGAAGAACGTTTCATCGATCCGGCCAAGCCGTTGTTGCTGTCGGCCTTCAACGAAACCACAAAACAGTCGGGCTACTATAAACTTTCACTGAAAGACAATTCGCTGACGCGATTGCTGATGACCGACCATCGTTATGCGGTGGCTACAAAAGCAAAACAAGTCGACAAAATTATTTTCACACGCGAAAACTTCCGGGAGTTTCCCGATGTGTGGGTGTCGGATTTGAATTTTGCGCCGTCGTCGTCAAAAAAACTATCGGATGCCAATCCGCAGATGAAGCAGTACCTGTGGGGCACGGTTGAAATTGTGAAGTGGATGTCGCTCGACAATGTGCCGCTGCAAGGCCTGCTCTACAAGCCCGACAACTTTGATGCGTCGAAAAAGTATCCGATGATTGTTTATTACTACGAGAAGAACAGCGATGGCATTCATCAGCATGTGTCGCCCGAGCCGTTGCGCTCGTCGGTGAACCGCGCCATGTATGCGAGCAACGGCTATCTCATTTTCGTTCCCGACATTGTCTATCGCGTGGGCTATCCCGGCCAAAGTGCCTACAATTGTGTGATGCCCGGTGTGACCAAACTGCTTTCGCTTGGGTTTGTCGACGAAAAAAACATTGGCTTGCAAGGCCACAGCTGGGGCGGCTATCAAACGGCCTACCTGGTGACGCGCACCAACTTCTTTAAAGCAGCTGAAGCCGGCGCCGTGGTGGCCGATATGGTGAGTGCCTATGGTGGCATTCGCTGGGAGACCGGCTTGAGCCGCATGTTTCAATATGAACATCAGCAAAGTCGCCTGGGCGCCACGTTGTGGGACAAGCCTCTGCGCTACGTAGAAAACTCGCCTATTTTCTTTGCCGACAAAATTGAAACACCCCTGTTGCTGCTGCACAACGATGCCGACGGACATGTGCCCTGGTATCAGGGAATAGAAATGTATATGGCCCTTCGCCGCCTCAACAAGCCCGCATGGATGCTCAACTACAACGGCGAACCCCATTGGCCCGTGAAACGCGAAAACCGGATCGACTTCCAGATCAGGATGAGTCAGTTCTTCGATCACTACCTGAAAGGCGCGCCCATGCCCGAATGGATGCGTCGCGGCATTCCCGCCGTGGAGAAAGGGATCAACAAGGGCTATTCTACCAAGTAACCTCACGGTTCCCGGGGAGTTTGATGGTTGAAGAAACGCGTGAGGGCTTTTCACCTCGGCACGCGCTTTCGTCATTTCAGTTTCGATATCGTGCAGGTCGGTGAAAAATTATAGGGGCCGTCCAACCTTTCGACTACTTTTAGTGTCAGAAAGCTATGACCCTCTTGCACATGTTTACGAAACGAAGAATTTTACTGATCCTCGGGATCGTGGTGGCCATCGTGGTGGGCCTCTACACCGGCCTGTTTGGAATGTCGGCCTAAACAACTAACCCTACCTGATTCCGGGTTTGCCGGGAACTGGGATGGATGTTTCACACGAAAATGTATTCTTGATTTCTTTGAAATCAGCAGTTTATAGATCTTAAAAAAGCCGCCCCGACTTGTCGGGGCGGCTTTCGTTTTTTGTTGGAATGCTGTGGGTCGTTTCAATAGCGCCAGCTCTTCAGGTCGGCGCCTTTGGGTGCGCTTTCCTGGATGCGTTTCAGAATCTTGGGAAGATATTGGGTGTTGTAGCGCAGTCGCGAAACGTAGTTCGGGTTATCGTGGTCGCCGTTCCAGCAATGTTCGGCACGGTCGCCATAGTCCACTTCGCCTTTGTAGAACGGTGAATGTGTTTTCTTCAGAAAGTTTTCCATCAGATACACAGCGTTGTTCAGATAGTAGTTGTCCATGTCGCCACAATAGATGTGGATCTTGCCTTGCAGCTTTGGCCCCAGCGTGGCCCAGTCTCTTTCCAGAATGTGACGAAGGTCGTAATGTTCTTTCCAATAGGCCGCCACGGTCGGATCGATGTCGCCGGTGAGTTTGTCGAAGATGCGTTTTGGATAGCCGTCTTCACCTTGAGGCGAATAGACCGCCTCCCAGATATCCCACTGTTGGCCTGAACGCGAGTGCGTGCCCAACGCCAGTTCAAGGTGGTTGCTTTCCTGCATAGTAGACTGAATCTGTCCGAGGTAGTTCCGGTGCGATGGCTTGGGCACTTTTTTGAAGGGCGCGTCATACCAATAAGCATTCTTGTCTTTATAAATATCCACAAGACAATACGATCTGAAATCGACCGGGTCGGGACATGCCGCAAAACATCCGTTGAAGTCGTCGGGATAGAACATCTGCACGGCCAAGGCTTCCCATCCGCCGGTGGAACCGCCATAGGTGAAGCGCGCCCATCCCTGACCAATGCCCCTGAACTTTGTTTCAATTTCCGGAAGCAGCTCTTTCATGATGGCATCGCCATAGGGACCAAGGTTTGCCGAGTTCACAGCATATGAGTCGTCGTAGTAGGGATTGGCGTGTTGGATTTCGATGATGATGAAGCGGGGGAATTTTTTGCCTTTCCATTGTTCATAAAAATTGTAGGCCTCTTGTTCCTGAAATTTGTTGTAGCCATAAATGCCAAAGCGTGCGGCATAGTCGGTGGTGTCCATCTTGGGGTCGGGAGGTGTTTCGCGAAAGCCGCCAAAGTCGGAGGGGAAGTGGCCGTGATAGATCATGAGCGGATAGTGCGCATCGGGATGTTCGTCGAAGCCCTCGGGCAACAACACGTGCGCGCCCAGAAACATGGGCTTGCCCCAAAACTCTGTGAGCAGCTTGCTCTGAATTTTGATGTGGCGAACATACTTCGTGTCTTTCGGCTCAACGATGGCCGGAATTTTCTGGTCCATCACCAGCGTCACGGTTTGCTTCTGCGTGGCATCGATGCTGACCTTGGTCGGCGTGCTATAGAAATTGCCCGGCTTGCTTTCCCAATGCTGCCCTTCGCCCTGGTCGGGTGGAAGTTTCACAGTGTGGCCGGTTTTGAGTTTGAAGGTTTCATAGCGATTGATGAGCGCCTGCACATAGTAGTCGCCCTTCGGAATTTCGGAGAGATGTTGAACGGGGAAACCAAACGCCGACGCTTCGTCTACCACGATATTGTCGCCGGGCTTCATGCCCTCCACGTCAACACCAAACACGAGCTGTGCCGACAGCCCGTCGCCGATTTGAAAGCGGGGTTCTGTGGCATTGTTGTTGGCCAGCAACAACAGCAGGCGGCCGTCTTGGACCTGGTCGCTCATTTCTTTTGTGAAAGAGATGGAGAAAGAGATGTTTCCGGACGAGGACGATGATGGCGAAGAGCACTGCAGGGTTGTGAGCACAACCACCACGAGCATAATGAGTTTCGTGCGCATAGCGGGTTCAGGTTAGGTTCATGGAAAATACGCAGAACCCACCAACAATTGCAATGCAAGTTTTATGAATGGAAGGGGCGTACAAGAAGCGTTGCCTTTTCTAATGACCATCTAACAAAACAAGGGAAGCCTCACGATTTGTTAATGGGAAAGTGTTTCGAATTGCCTGCGGAAATTCCTTTCTTCGTGCCTCACTTTTAATCACCTCGTGGATGAAGCTTCAGCACCTCGTTCTTTGCGTTTTTGTGATGGCCCTGGCATCTTGCAAAAACCGGAAACCGATTGAAAACGCAAACATCGATTTTGCCGTTGCCCAACCGTTGGCCGAAGCCACACACGACAAACTGGTGGAACTGTCGGGCCTGGCGGCCAGCAAAAAACATCCCGGCCTGTTGTGGACACACAACGACAGTGGAAACGATGCCGAAATTTATTTAGTCGACCAGAAACTGAACATCAAACTCACGTGCAAGCTGCCCGGCGTGACCAACCGCGACTGGGAAGACATTGCCGTTGGCCCCGGTCCCGACTCCACAAAAACATATGTCTATGTGGGCGAGATCGGCGACAACGACGCGATCTATCCGCTGAAACACCTCTATCGTTTTGAAGAGCCCGACCTTGATTCAACCACGCAAACCCTCACCCTCGCGTCGTTCGATACCATCACCTTCAAATTTCCGGATGCCATCAAAGATTCGGAAGCCCTCATGATCAACCCGAAGACCAGAGACATCTATGTGCTGTCGAAGCGCGAAAATCCGGTGATCGTCTATACGCTTCCCTACCCACAGTCAACCACCGATACGCTCACGGCCGAGAAACTGGTTTCTCTTCCCATCACACAGATTGTGTCGGCCAGCCTGTCGGCATCGGGCACGGAAATGCTCATGAAAAATTATGAGACGATCTATTACTGGAACGTCGGAGACAAACCCCTAACGGAAGCGCTGGCCACAGCACCCCAGCAAATTGAATACGACCCCGAGCCACAGGGCGAGGCCATCACCTGGGCACACGACGATGCCGGGTTCTATACAATCAGCGAAAAAAATCTTGGTAAAAGTTCGTATCTCTATTATTACAAGAGAAAGTAAGATTGAAGCGCAGCGCCTATATCTTCTTTCCCTTCCACCGGCCCGACCGGATGTAGAAGAATGACATGGTGAACAGCGATATCCAATAGACCCACTCCGAAGCCCAGCCCCACGTGATGGGCAGGTTCAGATATTCCAGGGTCACATACACATAGGCACAATACAGGATGATGGTGATAAACTCAATGGTGAGGTTCACCACCGTGTTGCCCGATCCGGTCACGGCATTCAGCCACACCGTTGAAAAGCCCATCATGATCACCGCCACCGACACAATGCGAACCACGGGAATGGCGTGCGCAATAAACCCGTCGCCCTGCCCATAGAACGACAGGAAAAAGGTGGGCCACACGTTGAGCGCCACCGAAATGACAACCGAGAACAGGCAGCTGATCTTCACGATGCGCCAGATCAACCCCATCACCTCGTCTTGCCGGCCCTGCCCAATGATGTTGCTCACCATGGTGTTGGTGGTAGACGCAAACGCCCACGCAAAAATGCCCGACAACCCAAAGATGTTGCGCATGGTGTTTGAAATGGCCAGCGACTCGGCACCATGATGCTCGATGAGGATATAGAAAAATTCCCAGCTCATGATGCTGATGGCGTATTGCAGAATCAAAGGCGACGATTGCACAAGGATGAGCTTCACCACCGAAAAATCGAAATGGGCCTGCTCCAGAAAAGCAAACGACTTGTGAATGCCTTTGATGTGAATGACGGCATAGATCACCAGCAACCCCGTTGCTTCGGCAATGATAGAGGCATAGGCCGCGCCGTTGAACCCAAGGGCGGGCAACCCGAAGTGACCATAGATGAAGCCATAGTCCAGCACAATGTTGGTGACGGCTTCGGCCAGCGTGCCCCACACCAGAAACCGGGTTTGGTTGGTACCCACCAGCAAAGCGTTGCGCATCACATAGAGGTATAGCAAAGGCAACCCCCAGATGCGGATCATGGAGAAGTTGATGACCTGTGTGGCAATTTCGGGATCGTGAATGGTGGCCCGCAAAATGGTGGGCGCAAAAATATAGGTGATGGCAATGCCCAACGCTGCGATGCCCAGGGCGATCCACACACCATGAAAAAACAAGCGACCGATTTCCTTTGGAAGGTTCTGGCCGGCGCGCCGGGCAATGAGGGCTTGCAGGCCGTTGTTGAGCCCGTTGCCAATCACGGCAAAGATGAGGTAATAAACGCCGGTGATGCCGGCGCTCGCCAACTCCTTTTCGCCCAGACCACTGAGAAAAACATTGTTGGTTATGAAATTGATCTGCGGCACAAAGATGGCCAGCGAGATGGGCAACGCCATCCCGAGAATTTGTTTGTAGCCGGTTTGCAGTTTCAGTTCCATAAAAAAATTGGCCCACCCGAAGGAAGGAATCTATGTCTTACGACAACGCCCTGCAAAGGTTGTCATTCGTTAGATCACGAAGGGGATGAACGCAGAAAGAATTTCGCAGACCTCGCGTTGGGTCAGTCGGGCAAATAGGCATACACGCGTGCATACACCCACGTGCCGGCAAGGGCCGATGCAAAAGTGACCAGCGTCACCAGGTAGCCGGCGCCCACTTGTGCATACAACGGGCCGGGGCACGCGCCTGTCAACGCCCAGCCAAACCCAAAGATCAATCCCCCAAAAATCACCCCGTGATGATAGGGCTTGTGTGGTGCGTCGATGGGCTGGCCGTCGGCCGACTTTGCGTGAAATTTTTGAAGCAGCCACAACGACAGTGCGCCGGTGGGCACGGCCGTCATGAAGATGCCATACATGTGAAAGCTTTGGAAGTGAAACATCTCCTGGATGCGAAACCACGAGATGGCCTCGCCCTTGGTGAGCGCCAGGCCAAAGACGATGCCCACGGTCAGGTACAGCAGGTTTTTCATAGGGCAAGAATGTAGGGTAAAACAAAATAGCTGAACAAAATGCCGCCACCAAAGAACGACGCCGTGGCCACCAGCGATGGCCATTGCAACGCCGACAAACCCATGATGCCGTGGCCCGACGTGCAGCCGCGCGCATAGCGTGTGCCGAACCCCACCATGAAACCACCCACCACCATCAGCAAAAATCCGCGCAGCGAAAACAACGCCTGCCACTGAAACAGTTCGCCCGGCAACAGGCCGTCGAACTGGTGAAGACCTTGTTCGCGAAGCCATGCTACCGTTGCCGGTGCCAGTGCAACGGGCTCGGGGTTGGCAAACACAACGCCGCCCAGAAAACCACCGATCAAAATGCCCGCCACCATAAACAGATTCCAGCTGTCTTTTTTCCAATCGTATTGGAGAAACGAGAGGTTGCCCGGGTAGCAGGCGGCGCAGATCTGACGAAGCGTTGACGACACACCGAGCTTCTTGTTGCCCAGCAGAAGCAAGGCCGGCACCGACAGCCCTATGATGGGACCGGCCACATACCAGGGCCAGGGTTTATAGAGGAAATCCATCCGGATAGAAATTAATGTGAAGGAATGTTGCGATAGCAAGTTAAAGTATTTTAATTTTCATCCTCCGCTCATAACAGACATTAAAAGCGCGGACGAACGCAGACATTTGAAAGAACGATCATGAAAAATTCAAAGATTGCCATTCTTGGAGGAGGAAACTTGGGAGCTGCCATTGCAGAGGGGTTGATCAAGAGCAAGTTTGTTTCGCCTGGGCAAATCACCGTTACCCGCCGCAACGTGGAGGCGCTGGCACCCCTCAAAGCCTTGGGCGTGACCACCACCAGCGACAACGCGGCCGCCATTCGCAACAGCGACGTCATCATCGTGGCACTGAAACCCTACAACGTGCGCGAAGTGTTGGGCGGACTCAAAGAAAACATTCAACCTTCGAAGCATATTGTCATCAGCGTTGTAACGGGCATTCTCATCAAAGACCTGGCGGAGATCATCGACAACGGCACGCCGTTGTTCCGCGCCATGCCCAACACGGCCATCGCCATCCAGGAATCGGTGACGTGCCTCTGCCACCAGGGCGCTTCGGCCGAGCAGTCGAACTATGTGACCGAGTTGTTCAGCCAGCTGGGCATCTCCATCACCATCGACGAAAAATTGATGGACGCCGCCACCGTGCTCGGAGCCTGTGGCATTGCCTACGCGCTCCGGTTCATACGCGCGTCAACGCAAGGCGGCATACAGATTGGCTTCGATGCCAAGACGGCCAACCTCATTGCCGCACAAACGGTGAAAGGCGCGGCCGAGCTGCTGTTGAAACTGAATCGCCACCCGGAAGAAGAGATCGATAAAGTGACCACCCCCAAGGGCTGTACCATTGCCGGCTTGAATGAAATGGAACATCAGGGTTTCAGCTCCTCACTCATCAAGGGAATCATCACCTCGTACGAGAAGATTGGCAAGTGACGTGGGTTACCGTTGTGTATCGTAAACTCCAGGGCGTAACGTGACAGGACGCGCGACAAAACCGGCATGAATTTCCTTCGCGAATATTTTATTGGCGATTACCTTCGCTCAGAATCCGACGTGCTGAAGCAGGCCAGCATACGCCTTGTGTTCAACGTGGTGGCGCTGTCGGTGGCCTCTATGGTCCTTTTCTTTTTTGTGTATCTGGCAAGGGGGTTTCACTACCAGTTCATCAAAACCATTGTTATCCTCATCATTTTCAGCAGTGCGTTGTTCTATATACGGGCAACACATTCCATTACCTTGATCTGCCACGTGCTGCTGTTGGTTTCATGGGCCAACAACAACATCAACATCTATCTGTTCGACGATTTTAATTTCTTTGTGGCCTTGCTCACCATCTTGAACATATTGTTCGCGTTTCATGTGCTGGGCAGCAGGGCTGGAATTTTTTATGCCATCATTCATTTCATTCCCATCCTGGTGCACCAAGTGGGGAAAAACAGCGGCTACCAGATGGGAAAAGCCGAGCCACAACAGCTGGCGTTTATGGAAGCGACGATCACGTTCTGCGTGGTGTTCTTCATCATCACCTACCTGATCTATCATTATCATCAGGCCTACGAAGTGGCCAAAGAAAATCTTCACACGTCGGTAGAAGAGTTGCGCACAGCCAAGGAGTTGGCCGAAGAGATGAATCGGCTCAAAACCAATTTCCTCTCCAACATGTCGCACGAAATTCGCACGCCTATCAATGGCATTCTCGGCATCAGCCAGGTGATTGAAATGGAGACCGACAATCCGGAAATAAAAAACTATGTGCAGCTTCAGCAACAGAGCGGCAGGCGGTTGCTGAGCACCATCACCAGCATCCTTGACCTGGCCCGCATCGAAGCCGAACAAAAACAACTGAAGCTGAACGTGATCGATGTGAACGTGCTGCTTCGCGAGTGCATTGCGCCACTTGAAACGCTGGCAAAAAACAAGCGACTTCAGTTTTCCTTCAGCGCCTCCCGGGAGCAGTTATTCTGCTTGTCGGACGAGAATATGCTCTATCAGGTGGTCTACAACGTGGTGGGCAACGCCATTAAATTCACCGACAAGGGTCGCGTGGAGGTGTCGACCACGCGCATGAAGGACAAGATCTTTATCAAAGTGAAAGACACGGGCATAGGCATCTCCGAAGAATTTTTGCCGCGCATCTTCAACTCGTTCGAACAGGAAAGCTCGGGGCGAAGCCGCAACTATGAAGGCACGGGATTAGGTCTGTCGATATCCAAACGATACATTGAACTGCTGGGGGGAGAAATTCGGGTGCAATCCGCCAAAGATGAAGGCAGCGTTTTTGAAATTGTGTTACCCGCCTACAAAATGCTATGAAAAAAGTTCTCTACGTGGAAGACGATGCCATCAACGCGCTGGTGATGAAAAAATTGTTGCGGCCACACTATGAGGTGACCCATACCACCGACGCGGTGTCGTGCCTGGCCATGGTGGAGCAGGAAACGTTCGACATCATTCTCATGGACATCAATCTGGGCAACGGCCAGATGAACGGCGTGGAAATTTTGCGCATCCTCCGGGCCAATCCAAAAACGGCCGGCATCACCGTGATCGCCGTCACATCCTATGCCCTGCCCGAAGACGAAGAACGTTTTCTGTCGGAAGGATTCAACGCCTACCTGGCCAAACCCGTGGAGCGCGCGCTGTTGCTGGATACCATTCATCATTATTTGCCCTAGCGACTTTTTCTCTTCACTTTTCCGTAATTTCAAAACTTTAAATCATCGCCTTCCGGAAGAAATTCGGGCGACATTTTTTCGTTTAAACCGGAAGACTCAAATGCAGTTGAATCTGTTTATCGACTAACACCAAATCCTGCCATGCTAACACACTCGCGACAACCTCTTGCAGAGCGCATGCGCCCCAGGAAGCTCGATGAGCTGGTGGGACAGGAGCACCTCACCGGGCCCACCGGTGTGATCCGCAAGGCCATCCAAAGCGGCAACATTCCCTCCATGATCCTGTGGGGACCCCCCGGCGTGGGCAAGACCACCATCGCCAACATTATTGCCAACGAAGTGAAAAAACCGTTTCACACCCTCAGCGCCGTCAGCTCGGGTGTGAAAGACATTCGCGAGGTGATTGAAAAAGCAAAATTGTCGCCGCGCTCCATCTTATTCATAGACGAAATTCACCGCTTCAACAAAAGCCAGCAAGACGCGTTGCTCGGGGCGGTAGAAAAAGGAACCATCACCCTCATTGGGGCCACCACCGAAAATCCGTCGTTCGAAGTGAACTCGGCGTTGCTCTCGCGCAGCCAGGTCTACACACTTCGTCCACTCGGCGAAGACCAGCTCATGGAACTGGTGCGCCAGGCCCTGACCCGCGACGAAGAGCTGAAACACCGGACTGTGAACATCATCGAACACCAGGCCCTGCTAAACATTTCGGGAGGCGACGGCCGCAAGCTGCTGAACCTCGTGGAGCTGATCTGCGACTCGGTAGAAGGCGATGTGGTGATCACCGACGACCTGGTGATGGAGCTTGCCCAGAAACACATTGCCATCTACGACAAGAGCGGCGAACAACACTACGACATCATATCGGCCTTCATAAAATCGGTGCGCGGAAGCGACCCCAACGCGGCCGTCTATTACCTGGCCCGCATGGTGGAAGGCGGCGAAGACGTGAAGTTTATTGCCCGCCGCATGGTGATTCTGGCCTCCGAAGACATTGGCAACGCCAACCCCACGGCGCTGGTGATGGCCACCAACACCTTCACCGCCGTGAACGTGATTGGCTACCCCGAAGCACGCATCATTCTGGCACAGTGCGCCGTCTATCTGGCCAGTTCACCCAAGAGCAACGCCAGCTATGAGGCCATCAACAAAGCCATGGCGACCATTCAGCAAACCGGCGACCTGCCTGTGCCGCTGGCCATCCGCAATGCGCCCACCAAGCTCATGAAGAACATGGACTATGGAAAAGGCTACCAGTATGCCCACAGTTACGAAGGCAACTTCGCGTCGATGGAATTTATGCCCGACGAATTGAGAGGCACCAAATTTTATGAGCCGGGCAACAACGCCCGCGAAGACGAGCTGCGCAAATACCTGCGCACGCGCTGGAAGGAAAAATATGGTTATTAGTTTATCTTGACCCCACATGCACCAACAACGCATCATATTCGAATCGTCGCCGGCCTACATTCTGGTTTGTGTGATATTGGGCCTGGGCTTTGCCTTTTTGCTCTACCGCACCAGCCATCCGTGGAGCAAAATGTGGAACCGGATTCTTTTTGGATGCCGCGCCGTGCTCGCCTTCTTCCTCATGTTCCTGCTGCTCGGGCCCGTGGTGAAACAGATCTCCAACCTATTTGAACGCCCGCTTTTTCTGGTGGTCTACGACAACTCTACCTCCGTGAAGGAAACCACGGATTCGACTACCCGACACCAACTGGAAACAAAGGTGGCCGAAACACAACAGTTGCTGCAAGACAAAGGCTACGAAACCCGTGTGACGGACCTGGCCGGAAAGGAAATTGAACGCCCCACCTTCAACGCCACACTCTCGGACCTGGGTGGCACATTAAAGAAAATTGTGAACCGCTTCGAAGGCAGCCGCATCGGCGGCGTCATCCTGGTGTCGGACGGAATTTATAACGGAGGCATCTCGCCGCTCTACACTACCTACAACTTCCCCATCTATACCGTGGGCATAGGCGACACGTTGGAGCGCACCGACATCCTCATCAAGAACATTGCCTACAACAAAATTGTGTATCAGGGAAACAAGTTTCCGGTGCGTGTGGAGGTGATGGTGAAAAATCTTCCGAATCAAGCCATCAAAGTATCGCTGTTGCAGGCGGGCAAAGTGCTGGAAACACAATCAAAAATCTCGAACACCGGCAGCCTGCTCACCTACGATTTTCAACCCCAGGCCAACGACCAGGGCATACAAAAACTGGACGTGCGCGTGGAGCTGAAAGAAGGAGAAACCAACGCCCGAAACAACAACGCTTCCATTTTTGTGGAAGTGGTGGAAGGCAAAAAGAAAATTCTGGTGGTGGCGCCGTCGCCACATCCCGACATCAAGGCGTTGCGCGAGGTGATCGACAAAAATCCGAACTACGAATTTCTGTTGCACATTCCCGGTGTTCAGGAACAACCGGCAAACCTTTTGCGTCCCGACCAGATCGACCTGGCCATCTTTCATCAGTCGCCTGACCTGCGCGGAAAAACACGCGAACTCTTCCAGCAATTTGCGGGCAGCTCCACAGCACTGTTTGTGATTGTGGGTATGCAAACCGATCTGTTGGCGATGAGCAAACAGAACATGCCGCTGAAATTTGAAGTGCCGCCCCGCGACTACGACGAAGTGACGCCCGCCACCAACGCCGCGTTCTCGCACTTCATCATCTCGGCCGAAACCAACGCGCTCATGGCAAGCTATCCGCCGGTGTCGGTGCATTTTGGCAAAGTGCGCATGCCCCCAACGGCCACCCCATTGCTCTTTCAAAAAGTGGGAAGCCTCACCACCGAAAAACCGTTGCTGCTGGTGGATGTGCAAAACACGCGCAAGGTAGCCATCATGCTGGGTGAAGGACTGTGGCGCTGGAAGCTGAACGAGTTTGACCGAAATGAAAACTCGCAGGCGTTCGACGAAGTGTTTAGCAAGCTCGTGCAATACCTCAGCACCTCCGAAGACAAACGCAAATTCAGAAGCTACCCCATTCAACAGGAATTTTCGGATACCGAACCCGTGGTGTTCGAAAGCCAGGTCTACAACGACATCTTCGAACCCATTTTTGGCCACACCATAAACATCGAGCTGACGGATGAAGCCGGAAAAAAAACAAAGTATGCCTACACCACCAGCCCTGGCAACATCCGCTATCAGATCGGCGGATTGAAAGAAGGTGTGTATCGCTACACGTCAAAAACAACGCTCGATCAAAAACCCGAACAAGTGCGAGGCCAATTTGCCGTGGTGCAACGCCAAACCGAACTGCAAAACCTCACGGCCGATTTCGACCTCCTGCGAAAACTTTCCGCCGGCAGCGGTGGCAAGTTCTACACCGCGGCTAACCTGGAGCCCTTGAAAGCCGAGCTCCAAAAAGCCGAAGCGCGCAGCATCATTCATTCCGAAGAATCCTATCACTCGCTCATCAACCTCAAATGGATTTTCTGGATACTCCTGCTCATGGTGAGCGTGGAGTGGTTTGCCCGAAAATTTTTCGGAAGCTACTAGCAGGCTTCCACGGAGGAGGATACCATCAAGAAAAAAATCAACACAAAAAAAGAAGGTATCCTTTTGAGACACCTTCTTTTTTTATGGATCGAGTTTGTTACTCTTTTTTCTCTTTCGAAGAAGCTTTGGCTTTCTTCACTTTGATGGTGAGCACATCGCCTTTGCCATCGTAGTCGGCCAGAATGGTTCCGCCTTCTTCCACTTCGCCTTTCAGGATCTCTTCCGCTACGGGATCTTCGAGATATTTCTGAATGGCTCTGTTCAACGGACGGGCACCAAATTGGTGATCGTATCCTTTCTCGGCCAGGAAGTCTTTCGCTTTGTCGGTCAACTCCACGGTGTAGCCAATCTGTGTGATGCGATCGAACAGTTTGCCCAGCGTGATGTCGATGATTTTGTGAATGTGTTCGCGCTGCAGCGAGTTGAACACGATCACATCGTCCAAACGGTTGAGGAACTCAGGGCTGAAAGCACGCTTCAAGGCATTTTGAATGGTGGCTTTCATGTGCTCTTCGTCGCTCTCGCGTTTTGCCGCAGTCGAGAAACCAATGCCCGATCCGAAATCCTTCAGGTCACGCACCCCGATGTTGGAGGTCATGATGATGATGGTGTTGCGGAAGTCTACGCGGCGACCCAAACCATCGGTGAGGATACCATCGTCGAGCACTTGCAGCAGGATGTTGAACACGTCGGGGTGAGCTTTTTCGATTTCGTCGAGCAGCACTACCGAGTAGGGCTTGCGTCTCACTTTTTCGGTCAGCTGTCCGCCTTCTTCATAGCCCACGTAGCCGGGAGGTGCTCCCACGAGACGCGACACGGAGAATTTCTCCATGTATTCGCTCATGTCTATGCGGATCAACGAATCTTCTTTATCGAACAGGTAGGTGGCCAGCACTTTGGCCAACTCTGTTTTCCCAACACCGGTAGGACCCAGGAAGATGAATGACCCAATGGGTTTCTTCGGATCTTTCAAGCCTACGCGTGTGCGTTGGATAGCTTTTGTCAGTTTGCGGATGGCTTCTTCCTGGCCAATCACTTTGCCATTCAGCTCATCGCCCATGCTCAGCAGCTTGCTGCTTTCCTTTTGTGCGATACGCTTGGTGGGTATGCCCGTCATCATCCCGATCACATCGGCAACATTGTCTTCGTTGACGGTGTATTTTTCGGTGCGGGTTTTTTCTTCCCACTTCACCTTGGCAATGTCGAGTTGCTCGATGAGTTTTTTCTCGCGATCGCGGAGTTGTGCAGCCTCTTCATACTTCTGGCTTTTTACTACGCGATTCTTTTCTTTCTTCACTTCCTCGATGGCCTCTTCATACTTCACGATGTCTTCGGGCACGTGAATGTTGTTGATGTGAACGCGCGCACCGGCTTCGTCCAGCACGTCGATGGCTTTGTCGGGAAGGTAGCGGTCGCTGATGTAGCGATCCGAAAGCTTCACGCAAGCTTCGATGGCCTCTTTGGTATAGATCACGTGGTGGTGATCTTCGTATTTTTCTTTGATGTTGTCCAGGATCTGGATGGTCTCTTCCGGTGTAGTGGAGTCGATCATCACCATTTGGAACCTGCGGGCAAGTGCGCCGTCTTTTTCAATATACTGACGGTACTCGTCCAGCGTGGTGGCGCCAATGCATTGGATTTCGCCCCGGGCCAAGGCCGGTTTAAACATGTTGGAAGCGTCGAGCGAGCCTGATGCGCCGCCGGCACCCACAATGGTGTGGAGCTCGTCGATGAACAGGATCACGTCGGGCGATTTTTCAAGTTCGTTCATAACGGCCTTCATCCGTTCTTCGAACTGGCCGCGGTATTTTGTGCCGGCCACCAGCGAAGCAAGGTCCAGCGTCACCACGCGCTTGCCAAACAGCACACGCGAAACTTTCTTCTGGATGATGCGGAGGGCGAGACCTTCGGCGATAGCCGTTTTGCCCACGCCGGGTTCGCCGATAAGGATCGGGTTGTTTTTCTTGCGACGCGAAAGAATTTGCGCTACACGCTCAATTTCTTTTTCGCGGCCCACGATGGGGTCGAGCTTGTTGTCTTCGGCCAAACGAGTGAGGTCACGGCCAAAGTTGTCGAGCACGGGAGTTCTGGATTTTTCGGTTCCTTTTTTCTCTTTGCCGGGCGCACCTGCGCCGCCCGCGCCAAAGATCTTCGACGAGTCATCGTCCGGATCGTCGGTGTCTTGAGAGGCCATGGGCCCTTCGTTTTGATATTCTAACATTTCTTTCACAGTCTCGTAGTTTACGTCAAACTTATTGAGAATTTGGGTGCCCAGGTTGTCCTGATCACGGAGTATGGAAAGGAGGAGATGTTCGGTGCCGATAAGTTGGGCTTTGAAGATCTTGGCTTCCAGGTAGGTAATCTTCAGCACTTTTTCGGAAGCCTTCGTGAGCGGAATGTTCGCGAGGTTTTTGATCTGGTGTGTAGCAGTTCCTTTGGAAATTTTTTCGATCTCATTGCGGAGTTCATCCAGCGGCACACCCAGTTTTTTCAGCACCCCTACGGCCACGCCTTCGCCTTCCCGTACCATGCCCAAAACAAGATGTTCCGTTCCAATGTAATCATGCCCGAGGCGCAACGCTTCTTCCCGGCTCAGTGAGATAACTTCCTTGACCCGATTGGAAAATTTAGCTTCCATAGAGAAAGTTTAATGATGGTTAATGTAAATGTAAAGTATTTTGTGTGTTCAATGCTATTGAATCCTGAAGATTTAATATGGTACAAACGCCCGCCGCTTTTTATTTGTTCATTTTACGACTGTCGATACTTGAACAATCCGCGCAGCTTCTGGCCCCTCACAAAAGATCAGGTCAACGATGCTTAGGTTCTCTGCAAAGGTGTTGCCAAATACCTGATAATACTTAGCCGGTTGGTAAAACCGGCTGAGATTTGCCGCTTTCTTCGGGTTTATGGCCGATCGAAGGTCTGATTTAGGTTGGTCGGGTAATTTTGTATAAGACAAACTTTCCTTTACTGACACATCCCACTTCAACCACCTGAGACACATTGACAGCAATTCGTAATTCAGGTCATATAGAAACGAATGCCTTTTGAAGAGAATCTTCTCCAGGTCTTCACTGTAATATTCAAAAAAAGGCGCCTTGCCATAGGCCGACTGCAACGTGCGCCAGTGGTTGTTGAGCCACTTCTGCGTATAGTCCACACGCACTTCTGTGATGACAACTTTTCCATGCTTTGCCGTGGTGGGCACGATCAATGTTTCCTGTCCACGGGCCGTGTTGATGTAACACCGGTTGCGGTAGGTTTGCTTCTCGTAGTGCTCATGTTTTTCTAACACAATTTCGTGGGCCGCGCGCAAGGCCGCGAAGTAGGCCACGGGAGGAAGATATTGTGTTTCGATGAGGGCAGTCAAACAGCGTTGGGTCTTGTTGTTAACCAAAGGTAGGAGCAAGTCTTCAAATTGTGGAATAAAGACATGGCGTATGTAGGAAAACTTTGAATTTGACAACATTCCCCGTAAACTTGACCAAGCTTGTTTTCTCTTATGTTCAATCGATGGCGCCGCTCGGGGGTTCTCACCTCTTGTCTTCTTTTTGTTGTATTGTCGTTTCTCTATTCTTGTCGCAACGAGGTTGAAGAACCCGTGGTTAATCCGCCACCCGTTGTAGACCCTCCCGACGATCTTCCTAAAAATGCCTGTGGCGCAAATGTCACACTCGGATACACCAGCAAACAATCTTATGCACCCGACGAAGAAGTAACGGCGTTTCTCCAAAGTCCTGCCGCGGTGCAACTCTGCCGCCTCGACATCTATGATGTGAAAGGCAACGTGGCCTTCTCGGTGGCGTCGCCGCTCACCGAGCAGCAAGTGGTGGGCAACAATCCCTCGCGCGACGGGTTCGGGTTTTTGCCTACGGTGAAATTTCCCATTCCCGCCAAAGTGAAAAGCGGGATGTATTTTATTGAAGGCAAAATCCCCTTCATCGTCCGCAGAAAAGAAGCGGTCGATCTCCTGATCGTCTATCCCTCCAACACGGCCAATGCCTATAGCGAGAGCGGTGGCAAAAGCCTCTATTCCCCACAAGACCGTCCACCCCAGGTCAGCTTTCTGAGGCCTATTGCCCTGCAGCCGTTTTCAACGGTGTGCCTAACATGGTTTAGCGAAATGACCAATGTGAAAATCGGCTACGTGGCCGACATCGATCTGGACGACGCCAATTTGTTGAAAGATTCCAAGATATTGGTGGTGGTGGGCCACAACGAATACTGGACCCGCGCCGGCCGGAAAAACTTCGATGCCTATGTAGACAACGGTGGCCATGCGCTCGTGCTCTCCGGAAACAACATGTGGTGGCAGGTGCGCTACACGGCCGACAAAAACAACCTGGTCTGCTACAAAAATCACGACGCCGATCCGGAAACTGACGAACTGCTCAAGACCATCGAATGGACAAAGGAGTCGTTGCAATATTCCATACTCTCCAGCCTTGGAGCCGACTTCCCCCATGGAGGCTATGGCATGAAACCCGACAACGGCTGGAACGGCTACAAAATTGTGACGCCCACATCGCCGCTGTTGCAAGGCCTTAACCTTAAAAAAGGCGACATCATATCGTGCCCCACATCCGAATATGACGGCGCTCCGCTGATGAAAGATCCCGATGCCGACGGCTACCCGGTGGTGGACAACGCCACGTTAAATTTTGAGAAGGTAGAACTGGTGGGCTTCGACCGCGGCTTTCGCGGCAACGCCGAAACGGTGGCCACATTTCTGGTGGTTCAGAAAACCAAAACGTCGGGCATCATTGTCAACACCAGCTCCACCGACTGGTGTTCGAGCAATGGCATGGGTGGCACATCGGGCGCCAACATCAAGGCCATCACCCAGAACGCCATTCAGAAATTGCTGAACGGGCAGACAGTGTTCTCGCAGTAAGGAAAAGTTTTTTCTTAAACGATCTTGTCCACGTCGCCCAGGCCACGACGGATGATCGTGATTTCGTCGCCGGTGCAATCGATAACGCTTGAGGGAACGTTTCCACCGGGTCCGCCGTCGATCACGATGTCTACTTCATTTTTAAAGTCTTCATACATTTCTTCGGGGTCGGTCGTGTAGGCCTTGATCACATCGTCGTCTTTAATAGACGAGGTGATGAGCGGGTTGCCCAGCAACTTCACAATCTCGCGGGGAATGTTGTGATCGGGAATGCGGATGCCCACCGTGCGTTTATTGATGTCGAGAATTTTGGGAACCTTGCTGCTCGATTCCAGGATGAACGTGTAGGGACCGGGCAGGGCTTTTTTCAAAACCTTGAACACGGGCGTGTCGATGCGGCGCACATATTCGGCAATGTGGCTGAGGTCGTTGCAGATGAACGAGAGGTCGAGCTTTTGGGGTTTGATGTCCATGATGCGGCACAGCCGTTCGATGGCTTTCCGGTTCATGAGGTCGCAGCCAATGCCGTAGATGGTGTCGGTTGGATACACAATGATGGCGCCGTCGCGAAGGGCGTCTACCACCTTCGAAATTTTGCGCGTCTCTGGATTTTGCGGATGTATGGTTAAAAATTCTGCTGCCATTGGAAGTTTGAAGTTAGATAAATCGGCCATACGGGTAAACGATCGTGCATGTTGCGGCAAAAAAAATGCCGGTCGCGCATCCCGGAAACCTAAAAGCGGGTATGCCGTGTTTTACTATCGGTTAACTAATAACCTTTCCTTATTTTTGGACCCTATTATTACGCTATGAAGCCGAATAAGCGCCTGATTCTATTTCTTTTGCTATCTGTTCTGGGTATTTCGTTCACCTTCTATGGATTCCAGATCATCTACACCCCCAACATTCTGGTGGGCAAAGACGACCGGTTGTTTCTGGTGGCCGAAGGAGCGACGTTCAAAGACGTTCAGTCCGAAATGCACGAAGGCGATTTTGTGCAGGACCTTATTTCGTTCAGTTTCCTGGCGCGCATCACCGGCTATTCCGACGATGTGAAGCCCGGGCGGTTTGTGCTTCGAAAAAACATGACCAACCTCGACGCACTAAGAACGTTGCGCGCCGAAAAGCGCGAACCCGTGAAGATAACATTCAACAACGTGCGATTGATTCCCGACCTCTCCGAAAAAATCACACGCAACCTCATCATGACACCCGACGAATTTCAGGCGGCCCTCATCGCCTTCGCCATGAACAATTCTTCGGGCTTCAACAAAGAAACGGTGATGGCCATGTTCATCCCCAACACCTACGAAGTATACAACAACATAACGCCCCAAAACCTGGTGGCCCGCATGCACAAGGAA
This sequence comes from Chryseolinea lacunae, assembly GCF_016735595.1. Taxonomy (GTDB): domain Bacteria; phylum Bacteroidota; class Bacteroidia; order Cytophagales; family Cyclobacteriaceae; genus Chryseolinea; species Chryseolinea lacunae. The sequence goes on along the minus strand of NZ_JAERRB010000003.1, from coordinate 285,336 downwards.
TACGACTTGTTCTGGACGGAAGCCCGCAAGGAAAAAGCAAAGGCGCTGGGCTACACACCGATCGAAGTTTCTACCCTGGCCTCCATTGTGCAGGCCGAGAGCATCAAACCCGAAGAAGCCCCCATCATTGCAAGCCTCTACCTGAACCGTCTCAGCAAAGGCATCGCCCTGCAGGCAGACCCCACGTTGGTTTTTGCCGTGGGCGACTTCACCCTGAAGCGCGTGCTGAACGGCCACAAACAAATAGACTCGCCCTACAACACCTATAAATATCCCGGGCTGCCTCCGGGTCCTATCAATTTGCCGGAGATCCGTTCTATCGATGCGGTGCTGAACCGTGCCGAGACCAACTACTATTACATGTGTGCCCGCGAAGATTTTTCGGGCTTCCACAATTTCACCAACAGCTACGAAGAGCACATGCGCAACGCGGCCCGCTATCAGAAGGCACTCACCATCGAGCAGGAGAAAGGTGAAGCGTTGAGAAAACAGGAACAGCACTAGGCATGTATCAATCCGAAACCAGCATACGCGTACGCTATGGCGAAACGGACCAGATGGGCTATGTCTATTATGGATTCTATGCCATGTATTATGAAGTGGCGCGTGTGGAAAGTTTGCGCCAGCTGGGACTGACCTATCGCGAAATAGAAGCAATGGGCATCATCATGCCGGTGTTGGAGAATAAATCGAAGTATCTTGCGCCCGGCCGCTACGACGAGCTGCTGCGCATTGTCACCACGCTGCGCGAAAAGCCCACGGTGCGCATCCGGTTTGAGTACGAAATTTTTAACGAAGAAAATAAACTCATTCACCAGGGCGAAACGCTGTTGGCCTTTGTTGATAAGCAGACGAACCGACCCTGCCGGCCGCCGCAAGCTATGGCAAACGTTTTGGAGCCGTTTTTTAAATGAGATATAAGTATAAACGATTTCTGCTTCACTGGAGCCCGGGCAGCCTCCTCATCGCCTGGCTGAAAAGGGTGCGCTTCAAAAAGCACGAGAATGTTTCACTCTATAAAATCCTGAAAATATTTTTCCACAACCTCATGGACGATGAGATTCTGGACCGGGCCAACGGCGTGGCCTACAACTTTATTCTCGCCATTTTTCCGGCCATCATTTTTCTGTTCACGCTCATTCCCTACATCACCGACTATTTTCCCGAGATCAACACCACCAGCATCATGAACTTTGTGGGCGAACAAATGCCGCCCAGCATGTATGAAGTGATCTCGTCGACCGTGCTCGATATTGTGAGCAACCAACGGGGAGGCTTGTTGTCGCTGGGGTTTGTGTTTTCGCTCTACCTTTCCACCAACGGCATGATGGCGCTTATGCGGGCATTCAACGCCTGCTATCGCACCAACGAAAACCGTGGCGGGCTCAAAACAAGGCTCATCGCCACGGGACTCACCATCAACATGGCCATCGTTTTGTTTCTCGCCATCATTCTGCTCATTGTGGGGCAATTCATGCTGAACTATGTGATGGCCCACTTGCCGGAATTTGATTGGCTCACCAGCTTCACGGTCACGTTGCTGCACATCTCCAGGTTTCTGGCGATTTTCATTTCGTTTTTCCTGGCCATTTCGTTTATCTATTATTTCGGGCCGGCCATTCACTATAACTGGCGATTCTTTTCCATCGGCTCGCTGCTGGCAACCTTGTTCAGCCTTGGAGTGTCGTATGGGTTTTCATATTATGTTACCAACTTCAGCACCTACAACAAAGTGTATGGCTCCATTGGCGTGCTCATTGCGCTCATGGTGTGGATACAGCTCATCACGGTGGTGCTGCTGGTGGGCTATGAAGTGAACACCAGCATTCACGACGCCATCAGAAAGGAAGCGTTGTGGAATGCGCGCAAACATCGGTTGAAGAAAACGTAAGCTTCAGCGCAATAACGTCGACCTTTGCCAGATTTGGTTTAGCGTGAATACATGCGACAAACATTTCTGTTTGCTATGAAGGCTGTGAACGCTTGTTGAATCTAGAAGCTGATACGAATGTTGTCCGTATAATCAACCGGCACACGAATGGGAAATCCGTGATAGGTTAATTTCAGATAGCCCTGATAGCGCACCTCGAGTTTTTTGCCGCCGATCATGCCGAGCAACGTATCCATGAAGCCCAGTTCCTTGATGGCGAGTTTCACTTCGAGTGGCACAGAAAATTCTTTCTGCGCCGGAATCTCCGTTCTCAACTTTTGATCGACACGCGCCGATTTTTTGCCGTTGATATAGATGTCGACATTGATGCGTTTCAACTTGCCGCGCACCTTGTTGGGGTTGAAGAAGATGGCGTTTGCTCTGAGCATGGGCTCTGAGTTGGCATCTACCACCACATCGCGAATTTGCCGGAGCACAATTTCTTCGTGGGGCCGGTTGCAGCCAGCCAGCAGCACAACGAAGGTTAACAGGAGCAAGCTGAATGCAGCACGGCTTTTTGGAATGAAAAAAGAGCCTGAACGAAAATGTTTTGAAAAGGTATCCGGTTGAGTCATACGGTGTTTCAGAATGGATGATGGCATCGCGTAGTAAGTATAGACATTCTATTTATAAATTTGTTACAATGAACAGCCAGTTTAATGCCATTGCCGACGGACTAGCCGAAAACGGATATGCCGTGATCGACAATTTCCTCAGCCCCGACGAGGTGACCGCCATTGTGACACTCGACGCTTTTCGCGAGGGCATGGCCCATTTCAAAAAAGCCGGCATTGGCAAAGACCATGGCTTGCAGATTAACGAAGCCATCCGCGGTGACTATATTCAATGGCTCGATAAAAATACATCGCCCGCACCGGTGCTGGCCTATCTCGACAAGCTGAACCAATTGGTGTTGTTTCTCAATCAAAGTCTTTTCCTGAGCTTGAAAGATTATGAGGTGCACCTCACCGTCTATCCGGCCGGTGCATACTATAAACGGCACCTCGATCAGTTCAAAAAAAATGATCACCGCCGCCTTTCTGTTATCTGTTACCTTAACAAGGATTGGACCGAAAATGAAGGTGGCCAGCTGCGCATGCACCTCGACAAAGAAACGTTAGATACCCTTCCCGTGGCGGGGCGACTGGTGTGCTTTCGGAGCGATCAGATTGAACATGAAGTGTTGCCCGCCACCCGCGAACGCCTGAGCCTGACCGGCTGGATGCTGGACCAACTGGCCGACGTGAGAATCTGATTCAATAATCTTTTTTCGAAAATTGCGTGAATGTTTTTTAAAACGCGTCGTGCATTTGACACGTCGCATGCAAAAACCGTATTAAATTGCCGACCGTTTTCAGGGTCATCAATCTCTCAACGCATGAAAAAATATTTCCTTAAACTCTATCAGTACAACTATTGGGCGAACAAGCGTGTGTTAAGTGCGCTGACCAGTCAGAACGTGAGCGACGAAAAAATTCTCAGCATCATGGGCCACGTGGTGGCCGCCCAGTATCTGTGGCTCCACCGCATTCAGGGTCTGCCACCGGCCGAAGTGAAACTTTGGGGAACCTACAACCTTCCACAACTGGTGAGCATGGCCGAAGAAATTGGAACACGCTGGTTGCAGTTTGTGGAGAGCACCGACAACTTCGATCGCGAGCTCACCTATCACAACTACACCAACGACCCCTACATCAACAACGTTGAAAATATCATGATTCACCTGGTGAATCATTCCAGCTATCACCGCGCCCAGATTGCATTGCTGCTCCGCCAAAATGGATTTGAACCGATCAACACCGATTTTATCACCTACGACAGAGTGATCACCGGTCAATGGAAAGATTGAAAACTAAAATGGGGGCGTGTTGGTTTAGGAGTGTACAAAACCTGAAACACTATGCGTAAAATCTATCTACTGCTTTTTTTCGTGCTGCTCGCCGCCAGGGCGTTTAGCCAGGATGGCATCACCGTGTGCCACACATCGTCGACCGACAAGTTCGCGGTCTTTGCGTCCAACAAAAAATTCAACCGCGAACATCCCACGCCCCGTCCCTACACACACGTGAGCGTGGAGGGCGGCAAAATGATTCAATACAAAACCCCCGACGGGCAGGATGCCAATGCCTACCTGGTGCTGAACAAAACAAAAACCGACAACTGGATTTTTGTTTTCCAGGAATGGTGGGGCCTCAACGATCACATCAAAAAAGAAGCTGACGAACTCTTCAAAGACCTCGGCAACGGGAACGTGATTGCCCTCGACATGTATGACGGCAAAGCTACCGCCGACCGCACATTGGCGGGACAGTATATGCAGCAATTCAAGCAGGAACGTGGCGACGCCATTGTGAAAGGCGCCATTGCCTATGCCGGACCAAAAGCAAAAATCGGAACCATCGGCTGGTGCTTTGGTGGCGGACAGTCGCTGGTGGCCACACTCAACGCCGGCAAGCAGGCCGTGGCGTGTGTGATCTATTATGGCATGCCCGTGGATGATGTGGAGAAACTGAAAACACTGAACACCGATGTGCTGGGCATCTTTGCTTCGCGCGAAAAATACATCACACCCGAAATCGTGAAAAAGTTTGAAGCTAACATGAAAGCCGCCGGCAAAAACCTGACGGTGAAAAACTATGACGCCGATCACGGCTTTGCCAACCCCAGCAATCCCATCTTCGACAAAGCGGCTACAGAAGATGCTTACAAAACCACGCTGGCATTTTTTAAGGCGCGACTGAAATAGTCAATCGAAAAATATTCTCACGCGAGAAAAAAGAAAGGCCCCGACTTGCCGGGGCCTTTCTCGTTTGGATGGTGTTCGTAAAAATCTATTCCCACACCACAGCCGTTTTCATCTTATACCACACCGGATATTTTTCCAGGTTTGCTTTTTCGAGCTCGTTGCGTTTCAGTTTCATCGACGGGGTGAGCATTCCGTTTTCAACCGTCCAGTCGCGTTGCATGATCACGGCCGCTTCCAGTTTTTCGTAACTCTCCAGCGAGGGATTGACGTGCTCAAGGGTTTGCGCGATGCTGTCGCGAATGGCGTCTTTCGATTTTGATTTGCCGGCTGCCGACAAATTGATCAAGGCAATAGGTTGAGGAATGCCCATGCCCACCACGCACGCCTGGTCGATGTCGGGATTTTGAAGCAGCTGCATTTCGATGGGAGTGGGGTCCACGAATTTTCCTTTGTCGGTTTTGAACTGATCTTTTATTCTGCCCGTGATCGTGAAAAAACCTTCGCGGTCCACTTCACCCTTGTCGCCGGTTTTTAAGTAGCCGTCGTTTGTCAGTACCGTGTTTGTGAGGGCTTCGTCTTTATAGTAGCCCATCATCAGTCCGGGGTGTTTCATCTGCAACTCGCCCTGTTCGCTCAGGCGCCATTGAATGCCCGGCCACACATGACCCACCGTGCCGATCTTCACCTTGTTTAGGTTAATGTGCGAGAATGCCAGATTCTCGGTCATGCCATAGGTGTCGCGAATGATGATGTCGAGTTTTTGAAACCAGCGCAGCAGTTCCGGTGCCACAGGGGCCGCGCCGCTGATCACCCATTTGCATTTGGCAAGACCCAGTTTTTTCTTGATGGCCCTTTTCACCAGCAAGTTCACCAACGGAATTTTCAGGAGCTTATCCAGTTTAGGTTGGGGCATGGCTTCCAGGATCTTCTCGCGAAACTTGGCCCAGATGCGGGGCACAGCCAGAAAAATGGTGGGCTGCGCTTCTGCCAGGTTGGCTCCGAAAGTTTCGAGCGACTCAGAAAAATAGATGGTGGAGGCCGAATAGAGGGCGGTCATTTCCACCAGCGATCGCTCGGCCACGTGGCTCAGCGGCAGGTAGGAAAACAGCCGGTTGTTGTCGCCGGGTTTCACATCGATGGCGTTCAGGCCCTCCTTCATCACAAACTGAAACGCTCCAAAATTTAGCATCACACCCTTGGGGTTGCCTGTGGTGCCCGACGTGTATTTTAACGTGGCCAATTCATCGGCCGTCCACGATGCAAATTCTTTCAGCGGCGGGTGCGTGGTCACAAGGTCCTCCCACGCGGGGAAGGGAGTTTTCAAATAAGTCGAGAATCCGATGCAGGCCACACCCGTTGGGATACCCGCCTTCTGGTCTTCCCAGGTGTCGAGCTTGCCCACAAAAAGAATTTTTGTTTCGCTGTGCTCCAGAATCTGTGCAATAGTGTTGCCCGTGAACGTGGGGTAGAGGGGAACAGAAATATGTCCGGCCATCCAGATGGCCAGGTCGGCCATGATCCAGTGTGCGCAATTTTTTGAAAGGATGCCTACCCGGCTTCGGGGAGGAAGGCCACGTTCGGCGAGGGCGGTGGCCATGCTGCGGATCTCCTGACCGGCTTGGCGATAGGTCCATTTTTTCCACACCCCGGCGAGCGGTTGCTGTAGAAAAATTGCCTCAGGCTTTTCGGCTTCCCAGCGGACAAACTGTTGGATGGGGTTCATGAACAAAAAAGATTTTTATGGTTTGGGGCGGCCGTTTCCTCTCCGGAAACGTGTGCATTGAACAAAAAAGACTTTTTTAACCTTGAAAACCAAGTTTCGCAGGGTTTTTGTAGACGCATGGTCAACCCCCAAAGTTGGGGGTGTAAACCTTTTGTTAACCCTTTTGCCCAGCCAAAGCAGCAACCTTCCCGTATTTGATCACGAGCTCAGAATTTGTTTCGGAGCGCGCAGCAATCAAATCACCCTATTAACAAAGTTCACACGATTATGAAAAAAATGACCCCCTCTTCTCCCCTCACGTTGGCCAGCAAATTCACATCCGTTGATTCGCTCTACCCTTTTCTGGTAGGCATTGTAATCTTTATTGTAGCCCTTATTCTCAGCAGCTGTAGCAAAGACGATGCAGCCGCCGAAGATTTCTCGGCCGATGCGTCGAAGCTTGCGGGAACCTACACCGTGACCGACACCGACGAGTATGACGAGATCGAAACCTATGAAGTGACCATCACCACGTCGAAAGACGGTGGCGCCTTTGTGGAGATCAGCAACTTTGGCGACTTCATGTATGTGCCCGTGAAAGCCACCATCAAAGGAAAAACATTCGACATCCCCCATCAAACCTTCAAAGGAAAAACCATGACCATCGTGCTGTCGGGTTCGGGAAGTCTGGCCGGCGACGTGCTCAGCTTCAAGTATATACTCGACACCGACGACGACTATTCGTTTGAGCACAACTGTGCCGCCACCAAAAAGCAAGGCATAACCAATTGATCTAAAATCTTTAATCTGTCAAATAGTGGGTAAGGAGCGTGGCGGGAGAAATCCTGTCACGCTTTTTTTCATGCTTTTTTATTGGTGTTGACGGCATCCCGCAAGAGCGGTGAGGTGCTGAAACCGATACTTAAAAATTAGCGGAAATCGGGTGGCAATACGTGAAAGAAACGTTGGTTTCTTTTCGAATTGTACAATACTTTGCAACATGAGCAAACCCGATAAAAAACTCTTTCTTCTCGATGCCTATGCGCTGATCTATCGCGCACATTTTGCTTTCACAAAAACACCCCGCATCAACTCCAAAGGCATCAACACCTCCGTGGCCTTTGGTTTCACCAACACCCTCATGGAAGTGTTGCAGAAACAGCGCCCCACACACATCGGCATTGCCTTCGACACCGTGGCCAAAACTTTTCGCGACGAAATTTTCAAAGAATATAAAGCCAACCGCCAGGAAACCCCCGAAGACATTCGCTCGGGCATTCCCATCGTGAAAGAAATTATCCGCGGCTTCAACATCCCCATTCTCGAAATGGATGGCTACGAAGCCGACGACATCATTGGCACCCTCGCCTCGCAGGCCTGCAAGCAAGGCTTTGAAGTGTATATGATGACACCCGACAAAGACTTTGGCCAGCTGGTGACCGACTGCGTGTTTCTCTACAAACCTGCCTACATGGGCAACGCCGTAGATGTGCTTGGCCCCAAGGAAGTGTGCGAGAAATGGGACATCGAAAATGTGTCGCAGGTCATCGATATGCTGGGCTTGCAAGGCGACACGTCCGATAACATTCCGGGCATTCCCGGCTTTGGCCCTAAAACCGCCGCCGTGTTGTTGAAGCAATATGGCACCGTAGAAAACATTGTGGCCCACGCCGCCGACCTCAAGGGCAAACAAAAAGAACTGGTGCAAACCTACGGCGACCAGGCCATCCTTTCGAAGAAACTCGCCACCATCATCACCGATGTGCCTGTGGCGTTCAACGAAAGTGAACTGGCCTATAGCGGTCCCGATGCCGAGAAACTGAAACCAATTTTCAACGACCTCGAATTTAAGTCCATCTCGGCGCGCGCCTTTGGTGAAGCCATGGCCGAAGTGCCCCGCGTGGCACCCAAAGTGGCGCAGCTCTCCATGTTTGGCCAGCCCGAAAACACACAGGAAGCAGCCCTGGCCGGCGACCGGAAATCGCTGTCATCAAAGACGGTGCAATACACGCAGGTGGAAAACGAAAGTCAACTGGAAGGCCTCGTGGCAAAGTTGAAAGAACAACGCCACATCGCCATCGACACCATTACCGACGACGTGGCCAACTTCGATTATCAATGGCGCGGCATCGCCTTTTCATACCGCCCCGACGAAGCCTACTATTATCCCATCGATTCGGCAGAGAAAGCGACCAACGCAGCAAAGATTTTCGCACCGGTGATGACCGACGCACAAATCACAAAAGTGGGCCACAACCTGAAGGCTTCGGTCATCATCATGAAAAAGAACGCCGTGGAAGTAGCCGGGCCGTTGTTCGACAGCATGATTGCCCACTACCTCATCGAACCCGAAGCCTCGCACGACCTGCCCATCATCTGTGCCCAATACCTTGCCTACGACCTGCTGGAAAATGGAAGCCTGAAAGACCGTCTCTGCGAACGTGCCGATAACCTGTTGCAGTTGCGCGTGAAGTTGCAGGCCGAACTGGAAGAGCGCCGCGTGAGCAAGCTCATGAGCGACACCGAAATGCCGTTGGTGTATGTGTTGGCTAACATGGAGTTTGAAGGCGTGAAGGTGAACATGGACTCACTGGCAAAAATGTCGGAAGAGCTGAAAGGCGAAAGCGACAAAGTGCAGTACGACATTTTCAAAATGGCCGGCACCGAATTCAACATCGGCTCACCCAAACAACTAGGCGACATTCTGTTCGACAAAATGAAGCTGATTGAGAAGCCCAAAAAAACCAAGTCGGGCCAGTACGCCACGGGCGAAGACATTCTCGCCACCCTGGCCCCAAAGCACGACATCGCTAAAAAAATTCTGGACTATCGCGAATACGAAAAGCTTCGCTCCACCTATGTGGACGCGTTGCCCAAGATGATGAGCAAAGCCGACGGCCGCATTCACACCGACTATCGTCAGGCCGTGGCCGCCACGGGCCGGTTGAGCTCGAACAACCCGAACTTGCAGAACATTCCGATCCGCACCGAAAAAGGCAGACAAATCAGAAAGGCATTTGTGGCGCGCAACGATGACTATCTTTTTATGTCGGCCGACTATTCGCAGATTGAATTGAGAATTGCCGCGTCGTTTGCGAAAGATCAGATCATGATCGAAGCCTTCCGCAACAAGCGCGACATCCACACCACCACCGCGGCCAAAGTGTTTAAGGTGGAACTCGAAAAAGTGACGCCCGACATGCGGCGTAAAGCGAAAGAAGTGAACTTCGGCATCCTCTATGGCAGCACCGCGTTTGGTCTGTCGCAAAACCTGGGCATATCACGCACCGAGGCAGCCGAAATCATTCAGTCCTACTTCACCGAGTTTGCCGCCATCAAACGCTACATGGACGACTCCATCAACAACGCGCGCGAAAAAGAATTTGTAGAAACCATTCTGGGCCGAAAGCGCTACCTGCGCGACATCAACTCGCGCAACGTGACCACGCGTGGTTTTGCCGAACGCAACGCCATCAACGCACCCATCCAGGGCAGTGCTGCCGACATCATTAAAATCGCGATGGTGAACATTCACCGCTGGCTGGCCAAAGAAAAACTGAAATCGAAAATGACCATGCAGGTGCACGACGAACTGGTGTTTGATGTGCACAAAGACGAAGTGGAAATTGTGAAACCAAACATTGTGAGCCTCATGAAACACGCGGTGCACCTGGAAGTGCCCATGGAAGTGGAGGTAGGTGTGGGACTGAACTGGCTGGAGGCGCACTAAATTTTTTATTGACGCCCGTCAGATATTAAGCGTGCGTTAATTTATGGCGTCTTCGAAGTGAAAAATTTCCGGAGGCAACGTGAGGTGCACCGACACGATGTCGAAGCGAATGTGTCCTTGCCAGTCGTTTGCAAAAATGTAGTGCTCGGCCGCGTGGAAGATGTGTCGTGCCTGGGCCTCGTCAACAAATTCTTCGGGGTAGCCAAAGGAAACTGACGAACGCGTTTTCACTTCCACAAAAATGAGCCAGTTGCCCCGTTGCACAATGAGGTCTATTTCGGCGCGTCCGTGACGGTAGTTTCGGGCAACAATATCAAAGCCCTTGGCCTTGAGAAAGTCAGCGGCAAGATTCTCGCCGTAGGTGCCGGTTTTCATTTTGTCGCTCACAACTATGTAATACCTTTGAAGGAAGATAGCACAACCTGCGAAGAGAAATAAACGGTGTTATCAAAGACTTTCTATTCGTCGACATTCTACCCGCTTTCGTTTTTAGAGAACTTTTGAAATTGATAAATCCTGATTTATGAGCCTGTCGCGCCGAACCTTCATCAAAAACGTTTCGTCTGCATCGCTGGTGATGCTGGGCGGAAGCGTGCTGAACCTCACGCCCGCCGAAGCACAACGCCTGGGCAAGAAAACAGCGCTGCGCTTTGTGGTGGCTTCCGACGGCCACTATGGCCAGGAAGGCACCGACTATGTGGGCATGTATGACACGATGATCAAAAACGTCACCTCGTTTCACGCTCAGAATCCATTGGACTTCTGCGTCATCAACGGCGACGTGATTCACGACGGCAAAGATTTTCTGCCGCCCGCCAAAGCCATGCTCGACAAACTGCCGGTGAAATACTACGTCACCAAAGGCAACCACGACATGGTGAGCGATCAGCATTGGAACGACGTGTGGGGCATGCCCGTGAACCACGATGTGGTGCTGAACAACAACGTGCTGCTGCTGGCCACGTCGTCTAACGAGAAGGGCGAATACCTGAGCCCCGACCTCGCGTGGATGAAAGCCAAACTGGACGAACACAAGAAGAAAAAAAACATCTTTGTTTTTGTGCACATCCCGCAGTCGAAATGGGAGAGCTTCTCGTTGGAAACGCCGGAGTTTCTGAGCCTGATGAGCACCTCCAAAAACGTGCGCGGAGTCTTTCACGGCCACGAACACAAAGAAGACAACGTGAAGATGAAAGACGGCGTGCCCTACATGTTCGACTCTCATTTTGGCGGCAACTGGGGAACTGCCTACCGGGGTTTTCGTGTTGTCGAGCTGATGCCCGATCATTCGTACGTCACCTACATCATGAATCCAACCGAAAAAATCAATCAAGCGAAATTCTGAGCGTGAATTCCAACATCAATAAAAAAACCAGCGTAACCGACCTTGGGCTCATCGACTACAAGGAAGCCTGGGACTATCAGTCGTCGCTGTTCGAAAAAATTCTCGCCATCAAGGCCGGCAATCGCGATTTGCCCGAACATCTTCACAAGGCCACCGACAACTTCCTGCTTTTCTGCCAGCATCCCCATGTGTATACGCTGGGCAAAAGTGGCAAGGAAAATAACTTTCTGTTGAAGGAAGACGAGTTGAAAAACCTGGATGCTTCCTACTATCACATCAACCGCGGTGGCGACATCACCTACCACGGACCGGGTCAGATTGTGGGCTACCCGGTGATAGACCTCGAAAATTTTTTCACCGACATCCATCAATACATGCGCTTCCTGGAAGAAGCCGTGATCCTCACGTTGAAAGAATATGACGTGGAGGCGGGCCGCATTCCAGGGCTCACCGGTGTGTGGATTGATTACACACAAGATCACAAGGCCCGCAAAATTTGCGCGCTCGGGGTCAAGACCAGTCGTTGGGTGGCCATGCATGGCTTTGCGCTGAATGTGAATCCCGACCTGTCGTATTTCAATCACATCATCCCCTGCGGCATCACCGACAAGGCCGTCACCTCGCTGCAACAAGAACTTGGCCGGCCCGTTGATGTCATAGAAGTGCAGGGCATGCTGCAAAAACATATTGCCCGGTTATTTGAAATGGAAATTATAAACAACTGAATGAAGAGACTTTAAAAATCAGGAATAGCCATGATCAAAGACATTAAAATCCCGGAAGTAAAAAACGTGACCCTGGCCGTGGCGCGCAAATTGAATAGCGCAGACCATTTTGAGTGGAGGGTCTATCTCATCAACAACAACGACGAAGCCATCGAAAACACGCTGGTGGCCAGCAAGGGCTACGGCCACAAAGACGGCGAAGAACAAAAGACCTCCATTCTCCGCCATTTCCTCGACACCATAGCGCCCAACAGCGCCACATTGATTGAACTCATCGACCCCGCCGTGTTTCATTTGAACAACGAATACTGGGTGAGCTACTATATTGGGACACAAATATTCGACAAGCGTTTTGTGTTTGTGCCCGACTCCATCCGCGAGGAGAACATTTCGTTCATCAAGGAACTTGAGATGGAAGGTGTGTTACATTCCTAAATAAATTTTTGAAGATCGGCCGTAATTTCTACTTTTAGCCAACAACGCCCCGATGTGATGCTGCCCGAACTTCGCGACCTCTTATTTCTCGACATTGAAACCGTGGCCAGCACGGACAACTACAACGCCCTGGATGAGCGCCTGAAAACGCAATGGTCGCGCAAGGCCAATTTTTTTAAACGCGACAGCGAACAAACCGACGAAAGCATCTTTCACGACCGTGCCGGAATACACGCCGAGTTCGGGAAAATTATCTGTGTGGCCGTCGGAAAATTTTTCGATACCGAAAACGGAGAGCTGGGCCTCAAAACAAAAGCCTACTATGGCGACGACGAACGCGAGCTGCTGTCGGAGTTTAAGATGATGGTGGAAAAGCTCGACCCGGCCGTGCTGAAACTGTGTGCTCACAACGGCAAAGAGTTCGACTATCCCTACCTCTGCCGCCGCCTGCTAGTGAACGGCCTCCCGCTGCCGCCCACCCTAAACCTGATGGGCAAGAAACCGTGGGAAGTGTTGCACCTCGACACCATGGAGATGTGGAAGTTTGGCGACTATAAACACTTCACCTCGCTCGATCTGCTGGCGGCCATTTTCCAGGTGCCATCCAGCAAGAGCGACATGGACGGCAGTCAGGTGAACAAGGTGTATTATGAAGACAAAAACCTGGAGAAGATAAAAGACTATTGCGTGCGCGATGTGGTGGTGCTGGCCCAGTTGTATCTGAAGATGAGAAGCGTGTTCATCAGTCAGCCGCTGGTTCACAAACACTCCGACTAATCCCTCATCGGCGATCGTCCCCCAGGAGCACCAAAAACGGGCATGAAGATGCGTACGAAAAAATTTTGTACCTTCGTACCCATAAAACAATGTTGAATGACCGCGGCCGGCGAGTTATGCTTGAAGAAATAAGTTTGGATACCCCGGACATGATGCGATGTCCAGAGCTACCTAACGGCACACCAGCAGGGCAACGGCGAAGCCCAATGATCCTCAAACCATACTCTCAAGGTGCAGACCAGCCCTGCCCCTCCTCCCCAGATCAATTCAATCTTTTAGTAAATTAAAAATCAATAACAATTTGTCACCGGAAAGCATTTTCCCTGTGGTGACACATGTGAAAAACACAACAATGAGTAAAAAGAAAAACACAAAAGAGAAATCTAAAAATAGCGGAAACAAGCGGGGAACATTAGAAGCGGCCATCCTCGCCGTGCTGGGCGAAAACCCCGGCAAAGCCTATTCTTACAAACAACTCACCAAGAAACTAAGTCTTAAGAAAAAAGACGACACCAAAATGGCCGGCCAGATTCTGGACGACCTCGAAGAAAAAGGCACCGTGCAGCAACTGAGCAACGGCACCTACGTGACCAATCACAAAGCCGAAGCCCTCACGGGTGTGGTAGACCATGTGAGCTCGCGTTTTGGCTACGTGAAACTGGGTGGCGATCAGAAAGACATCTATGTGAAAGGAAGAGACCTCGGCTCGGCCGTAGATGGCGATACCGTAACGGTCACCGTTTTCCCGACACGCCACGGCGAACACCCCGAGGGGAAAGTAACGTCAGTGGTGCGTCGTAACCGAACGCGTTATGCAGGCAAGGTGGAGCTTTCAAAAAACTTCGCCTTCGTGGTGCCCGATCACCGGAAGATGCATACCGACTTCTTTGTTTATCCCGAAAACATTAACGGTGCAAAAACCGGCGACAAGGTTGTGATTGAAGTGACCTCGTGGGCCGACAACGACCGCAAGCCCGAAGCAAAGATTGTGGAGGTGCTGGGCGCAGCCGGTGAAAATGAAGCGGAGATCCACTCCATCATGGCCGAGTTCGATTTGCCCTTCCGCTTCAACGAAAACGTTGAAAACGAATCGAAGAAAATAGACGAAGACATCACCAAAGAGGAGATCAAAAAACGTTGGGACTTTCGCGAGATCACCACGTTCACCATCGACCCCGAAGATGCCAAAGACTTTGACGACGCGCTCTCGTTCCGCAAGCTCGACAACGGCTTGTATGAAATCGGCGTGCACATTGCCGACGTGACACACTATGTGACACCGAACTCCGTGCTCGACCAGGAAGCCTTCGACCGTGCCACATCGGTCTATCTGGTGGACCGCACCATACCGATGTTGCCCGAACGACTGTCGAACGAACTGTGCTCGCTTCGTCCACACGAAGACAAGCTCACGTTTGCCGCCGTGTTCGAAATGGACGACAAGGCACAGATCAAAAAAGAATGGTTTGGCCGCACCATCATCCACTCCGACAAGCGATTCAGCTATGAAGGCGCACAGGAAGTTTTGGAGAGCGGCAAAGGCGAGCTTTCGGAAGAGCTGGTGTTGTTGAACACGCTGGCAAAAAAACTGCGCAAAGACCGTTTCAAGAAAGGCGCCGTGAACTTCGAAACCACCGAAGTGAAGTTCAGGCTCGATGAAAAAGGAAAACCCCTGGAAGTGATTCCCAAAGTGCGCAAAGATGCCCACAAGCTCATCGAAGAATTTATGCTGCTCGCCAACAAGCAAGTGGCCACCTATGTCTATAACCTGCACAAGGGCAAGGAGAAGAACACGTTTGTGTATCGCATCCACGACTATCCCGATCCGGAAAAGGTGAAAGACTTTTCGGTGTTCGCCACACGCTTTGGTCACAAAATGACCATTGACGAAAACTCAATCTCCTCGTCGCTCAACAAGCTGATGACGGAAATTGAAGGCAAGCCCGAGCAGAACATCCTGGAGCAACTGGCCATTCGCACCATGGCGAAAGCAAAATATTCCACCGATGTGAAAGGACACTTTGGGTTGGCGTTCGAGCACTATTCGCACTTCACATCGCCCATTCGCCGCTATCCCGACATGATGGTGCACCGCCTGCTGCAACACTATCTCGACGAAGGAAAGCCCGTGAGCAAAAATGAATATGAACTGAAGTGTGTGCACTCTTCGGAAAGAGAAAAACGCGCCGCCGATGCCGAACGCGCTTCCATCAAATACAAACAAGTGGAGTTCATGGCTTCGGCCGAGAAGAGAGTATACGACGGACTTATCTCTGGCGTGACCGAGTGGGGCATCTATGTGGAGATTGTGGAAACAAAATGCGAAGGCATGATCCGCATGGTAGACATGACCGACGACTTCTACGAATTCGACGAGAAGAACTATCGCATCTCCGGACGCAAAACGCGCAAGACCTATACATTGGGCGACCGCGTGCGGGTGCTGGTGAAGAAAACCGACATCGACAAACGTCTGATCGACCTTGTGTTTGCTCCAAAAGTTAACGAGCCCGAAGCAGAATAACCCATGGCGTCCAAGTCTTCCCTATCCCGCTATCAGCAGTGGATCGAACAAGAAATAAGCAAACAGCATTTCGGAAAAGAACCGGCTTCGCTCTATGAACCCATTCGCTACCTGATGGCCCTGGGCGGCAAACGCCTGCGGCCCATGCTGGTGCTGCTGGGCTATTCGCTCTATAAATCGGATGTGAAAAAGGTGGTGCGCTATGGCGTTGCCGTAGAAGCCTTTCACAACTTCACCCTCATGCACGACGACATCATGGACAAGGCGCCCCTGCGTCGTGGAAAAATGACCGTGCACAAAAAGTGGAACGTGAACACCGCCATCCTCTCGGGCGACGTGATGCTGGTGAAAGTCTACGACATGTTGCTGTCGCTGGATGCCGGCAAACTGCACCGCGTACTGAAAGCGTTTAACAAGTGCGCATCCGAAGTATGCGAAGGCCAGCAATGGGACATGGAGTTTGAGTCGAAGCCTACCGTTTCGGAAGAACAATACATCAACATGATCAGGCTGAAGACCGCCGTGCTGCTGGGTTTCAGTCTGGAGCTTGGAGCAATTCTGGCGGGTGCCGACGAAAAGGAATGTCGCGCACTGAGAGCGTTCGGCACCAACATCGGCATCGGCTTTCAACTGAAAGACGATTTGCTGGACGCCTACGCGGATCCAAAAAAATTCGGCAAACAAGTGGGCGGCGACATCATTGCCAATAAAAAAACATTCCTGCTCATCAAGGCACTCGAAAAAGCAAAAGGCCGCCAGAAAACAGAACTGAACACATGGCTGACGGCCAAAAAATTCAAAAAGCAGGAGAAAGTAACAGCCGTAAAGTCACTCTACGACGCACTTGAAATTCAATCGCTCACCGAGAAGAAAATTGACTATTATTTTGCCAAAGGTTTCCGCAGCCTTGAGGCCGTGAATGGTCGCGACGAAAACAAGAAAGCGATAAGATCTTTCACAGAAGCGTTGATAGCGCGGCAGGTGTGATTATCGAGTTCACTTGGTAAAACCGTTCGCTAAAAATTTGACCTTGTTCAATCAGCTTTCCATCCCCTTATTTGGAATGACACAATAAAAATGGAGGTCACAATTTGTGACCTCCATTTTTATTTTCACCAAAGCGCGTTACAAAGCTTTAGCAAATGAGCTAGCCCTTCAGCTTCTTTTTCAAAAACTCCGCCGTATATCCTTTTCCTTTCTTCACCATTTCTTCCGGCGTGCCTTCGAACATAAGCGTTCCTCCTTTTTTCTCGCCGCCTTCAGGACCAAGATCAATAATCCAGTCGGCGCACTTAATCACCTCCAGGTTGTGTTCGATGATGATGACCGAGTGCCCCTCGTCTACCAAGGCGTTGATGGCCTTCAGCAGTTTGAAGATGTCGTGAAAGTGAAGCCCCGTGGTGGGCTCGTCGAAGATGAAAAGGATGTTGCCTTCGGTTGAGTTTTTGCCGAGGAAAGAAGCGAGCTTCACGCGTTGCGCTTCGCCGCCGCTCAGGGAGTTTGACGATTGCCCCAGCTTTACATAGCCCAACCCAACTTCATTCAGGGGAAGGATTTTTTCGTAGATGGGTTTCTTGTCTTTAAAAAATTCAAGACCGTCTTCCACCGTCATGTCCAGGATGTCGGAAATGTTTTTGCCGTTCACTTCCACCTCCAGCACTTCCTGCTTGAAGCGTTTGCCCTGACAGGTTTCGCACTTCAGATAGATGTCGGCCATGAACTGCATTTCAATCTTGATCTCGCCTTCACCCTGACAGGTTTCACAGCGTCCACCCTCTACGTTAAATGAAAAATGCGAAGGCTTGTAGGCGCGTTGCTTCGACAACGCCTGGTCGGCATAGAGCGTGCGAATGGCATCGTAGGCTTTCACATAGCTGATGGGGTTCGAACGCGACGATTTGCCGATAGGATTCTGGTCCACAAACTCCACTTGCGTGATGCGCGCAAAGTCTCCCTCCAGCTTGTCGTATTTGCCCGGCGTTTCCGACACGGTGCCCGAGAGGCGCCCCATGGCCGGGTATAGAATTTTTTTGATGAGGGTCGATTTTCCCGAGCCGCTCACGCCCGTCACCACCGTTAAAATGCCCAGCGGAAATTTCACCGTCAGGTTCTTCAGGTTGTTTTCTCTGGCGCCGGCCACCGTCACGGAATCTTTCCACTTGCGCCGCGCCTTGGGCACGGCAATAGATTCGCGGCCGCTGAGATAGTCGGTGGTGTGTGAGTTAACCTTGCCGTCGATGTCGTCTACCGAGCCCTGAAACACCAGTTCGCCGCCATGGCTTCCGGCATCCGGCCCGATGTCGATGATCTGATCGGCCGCCCGCATAATTTCTTCTTCGTGCTCCACCACAATCACGGTGTTGCCCAGCTCGCGCAGCGACTTCAGCACGCCCACCATGCGGTCGGTGTCTTTGGGATGCAGGCCAATGCTGGGTTCGTCCAGCACATACATAGACCCCACCAGCGCGCTTCCCAGCGACGTGGCCAGCTTGATGCGCTGATACTCGCCTCCCGACAGCGTGGACGTGAGGCGGTTCAGGGTGAGATAACCAAGGCCCACCTTGGCCATGTACTCCAGGCGTGACGTGATTTCGGTGAGAATGCGATCGGATATTTTTTTATCGAATTCCGGCAGCGACAACGTGGGGAAAAGTGCCAGCATGTCTTCGATGGGCATCAGCACCAGGTCGGTGATGGACAGGCCCGCGATCTTCACATACTGGGCGTCCTTGCGCAGACGCGTGCCACGGCAATCGGGACAATTGGTGCGGCCGCGATAGCGCGACAACAGCACACGGTATTGAATCTTGTATGTTTTGGATTCGAGAGACTTGAAGAAGCTATGAATGCCTTCGAAGTAGGTGTTGCCATTCCACAGCACGTCCTGCTGCTCACGTGTCAGTTCGTTGTAGGGGCGGTGGATGGGGAAATCGAACTTGATGCCGTTCTTTAACAATGGCTTCTGCCATTCGCTCATGGTTTCGCTCCGCCACGGCGCAATGGCGCCTTCATAGACCGACAGCGACTTGTCCGGAATCACCAGGTCTTCGTCGATGCCCAGCACTTTCCCGAAACCTTCGCAGGTCTGGCAGGCGCCAAACGGGTTGTTGAAACTGAAGAAGTTAATAGACGGCTCGGTGAACCGCATACCGTCCAGTTCGAATCGGTCTGAGAATCGGGTTTTGTCCTGGCCCTCGGCATAGATCAGGCAATCGCCCTCACCTTCAAAGAAGGCCGTCTGCACGGAGTCGGATAGCCTGAACGTGGTGTCTTCGTCTTCGGGATTCACCGACGCCCGGTCGATAAGAATCTCCACAAGGTCGTCTGACGCGGCGGCGGCCTTCTTTTTCTTGCCACCCTCGGCCGGGGCCGCCAACTCCTCAATAAACTTGACTTCGCCGTTGATAAGAACCCTTGCAAAACCTTTACTCAATAACAGATTCAGCTCATCAGCCAGCTTGCGGCCCTTTTTTATGTGCAGCGGGCAAGCCACCATCACACGGGTGCCAACGGGCAGTTTGTTCACAAAATCGATCACCGACGTCACCGTGTCGCGTTTCACTTCCTTGCCGCTGATGGGCGAATAGGTTTTTCCGATGCGGGCAAAGAGCAGTTTCAGGTAGTCGTAGATCTCGGTGGTGGTTCCCACGGTAGAGCGGGGGTTCCGGGTGTTCACCTTTTGTTCGATGGCAATGGCCGGCGACACACCCCGGATATAGTCCACCTCGGGCTTTTCCATGCGGCCCAGAAACTGGCGGGCATAGGCGCTAAGACTTTCCACATACATGCGTTGCCCCTCGGCGAAAAGCGTGTCGAATGCCAGCGACGATTTTCCGGAGCCCGACAGCCCGGTGATGACCACCAGCTTGTTGCGTGGTATGGCCACGCTCAGATTTTTCAGGTTGTTGACCCGCGCCCGTTTGATGATGATGAATTCGCGAGGGTCAAGGTCGTCGAGGTGAGAATCGTTTGTTTTGGCAGCGAGGGTCTTAGACACGGATTGTTTTTTAGTGGTCATTCAAAGTAAACGAAAATGGGCCTTGCCCTGCTGATTCACAAGACAAGGGGCACAAAAAAAATCGACGAAAAAATCCCGCGGCGTTCAGCCGTCATTTCACTCGAATGTGGAGAGGATGCAGCGGAAACAAAAAACACCATCCGTGGGAATGGTGTTCACTTTTATGAAATATTCTTTCGAATCAACTGTCAAAGTCCGGATCGTAGCTGGCTTCGCGCCCGCGGCGGCCGCCACCCTCTTCGTCATAGTCGTCGCCATCGCCTTCGGCAGAGTTGCCTTCGAAGTCGTCGCTGCTATTGTCGAAATTGTCGTCCTCTTTTTCGAAGTCGCCCGCGGGCTCTCCTCCTTTTGACTCCACATCATATTCGCCATCGCTGTTTTTGGTGGCGGGCACCTTTACCAGATACGTGGCATCCTCGGTTTCCAGGGGGAAAACAAAGATGGGTTCACGCTTGGCATTGGTGATGCGTGTGATGCTTCCCTCATATCCGTTTGGATATTGGTCGCGAATCAACTCCTGAAGGTCTTCGGAGAGATTTTCGAGACTTTTGATAACTTTTTTCTTGCTGATGGCCATACTATTGAAGACGCAGAATTTGCGAGCAAATAGCTAAAGAAATTGTATGAGAGGCAAGAATTTTTTGAAAATTTTTTGCGCTGATTCAAAATATTTCTATCTTTTCAAACCTATTTGTTCCACTAACCCAAAACAATATCGAAACAGATCTCTACGTTACCTTAAAGTGAGAAAGAATGATTGACAGCAGATTAAGCGACTCCCAGCTCGTGTCGCTCTATCAAAACGGTAACGAAGAAGCTTTCGATATGCTCCTACACCGGCATAAATCCAGGATCTATACAGCGATTTACCTGATTGTGAAAGATCGGTACACCGCAGAAGATCTTTTGCAAGAAACCTTCGTCAAAGCGATCAACACCATCCGTGGTGGCCGCTATAACGAGGAAGGAAAATTTTTGCCGTGGATCAGCCGCATCGCGCATAACCTGGCGATCGACAACTTCAGAAAAAACAAACGTTACCCCGAGGTAGTACTGGAAGACGGAAGCCGACTCTTTAACTCTATGGAGTTTGCAGAAGAGTCGATTGAAGAGAAGCAGATTTTTAAAGATACACGAACGAAGCTCAGAGATTACATCAAAGAACTGCCGACAGAACAGAAGCAAGTGCTCATCATGCGGCATTATTTACAAATGAGCTTTCAGGAGATCGCGGAACGCACGGGGGTGAGCATCAACACGGCATTGGGAAGAATGCGCTATGCACTCATCAATCTGCGGAAAAAGATGGTGAAACACAGAGCCAATGATAAAAACTTTTACTCAAACGGACTTGATCAGGTATTTATACCACGAGACTACGGAGAAGGAGACGAGGGAGATTGACAAAGCCCTCATTTGTGACAGCGATTTGCAAGCTCTTTATAATGAGCTGTATGTCCTGAAAAAGAACATGGATGCCGCGCAGCTTGAACCTTCGGCCGGCACCGTATTGAACATCATGAGCTACGCCCGCAGCGTCGGGCAAAGCAAAGAAGGGCGCTAAGGCCCTTCCCGGATGTTTCTTTTATAAGGCCTTCACCTCAACGATGCGCCAACGCACTTTTACACCACCACCGTCGTGTATCTGTAGCGCTATTTTTCCTGTACTTTCCCCGATCTTATCATCTTTCAGGGTGATCATCTGAACGCCGTTCAAAAACGTGTTCACTTCGCCGCCTTGCACCCGCACAACCATGCGGTTCCAATCACCTTCCTTTAATTTGCTTTCCAGCTCGGGTTTGGGCTGTATCAGCCATCCACGGCCATAGCTTTCATAGATGCCGCCGGTGTGTTTGTTGAGGGGCGCAACCTCGGCCTGCCACCCGCTGATCTTCGTGCCTTCCACGGAGCTGTGAAAAAACACACCGCTGTTGCCATTCGACTCTTGCTTGAATTCTACGGTCAATTCGAAGTTTTTGAACTCCTGTTCAGATACCAGATAGCCATATTGCTTGTCCGGACCGCTCTCGCAGATCAGTTCGCCTTTCTCGACATACCATTTTTCGGTGCCGGCCACCTTCCAGCCGGTGAGGTCTTTTCCGTTGAAGAGTTTTGTTTGGGCATGCGCGGCGCCCAGCGCGAGCGTCGCCAGCAGAAGGGTGATCAGGGGTTTGTTCATATACTAATTTTGGTTTGTCCTGAAACTACGACGTGAGGCCCATAAAATAAAACCGTTTCAGGACGACCGGTTGGGGGCACAAAAATGCGGACGGTGCGCGGCCGGGCTGTGAAACATTGTTTTCTTTGCACCGTGAAAGTTTTGATTCTTCACCAGCATTTCAACACGCCTCAGTCCGGTGGAGCCCTGCGGTCGTACTATCTGGCAAAAGCCCTGGTGGTCGCCGGCCACACACCGGTGGTGATCACGGCGCACAACGAGAAAGCGTACGTGAAGCGGGGCGTAGAGGGAATTGAAGTGCACTACCTGCCCATTGCCTACGACAATCGCTTCGGGTTTGGCAAACGAAGCATGGCTTTTCTGCGCTATGTGCGGGCGGCGGTGAGTCTGGCGGCGAAGCTTGAAGGCATTGGGGTTTGTTATGCCATTTCTGTTCCGCTAACGGTGGGGCTGGCTGCACGACTGCTGAAGACGCGTTATGCCATTCCCTACATTTTTGAAGTGGGCGATCTATGGCCCGACGCCCCCATACAAATGGGGTTTGTGAAGAACTATTTTTTCAAACAATTTCTCTACGACCTCGAGAAATCCACCTATCGGGGCGCCCAATCGGTGGTGGCACTTTCGCCCATGATACAGGAGGCAATCGTGAAGAAAACACCCGGCACACCCGTGCACCTGGTACCCAACATGGCCGACACGGAATTCTACCAGCCGTCGGTGAAAGACCCGGCTTTGGAGGCGAAATTTGGCGTGGCCGGAAAATTTGTGGTGTCCTATATCGGCGCCGTGGGGCTGGCCAATGGCCTCGATTATTTTATGGACTGCGCACGCGCCTCACAGAAAGCATCGCTGCCCGTTCATTTTGTGGTGTGTGGCGATGGCGCTGTGCTCGAAAACCTGAAGACCGTCGCGAAACAGCTTGGTCTTGCTAATTTTTCGTTTATTCCCTTTCAAAATCGGGAAGGGGTGAAGGAGGTTATGAACGTGACCGATGCGTCGTTTGTGTGCTACAAGCCGCTGCCCATTCTGGAAACGGGCTCGCCCAACAAATACTTCGATGGTCTTGCGGCGGGCAAGCTCATGGTGGTGAATTTTGGGGGCTGGATACGCGAAGAAATTGAGCAGAACCAATGCGGCGTGTATGTGGACCGCCAGCATCCCGAAGACTTCGTGACTAAAATAAGACCCTTCCTCGACGATGTGGAGCGGCTAAAAAAAAGCCAGCAAGCATCACGCCTGCTGGCCGAAAGAAAATATTCGCGCGCTATACTCGGCGAAAAATTCGCTTCACTTTTCCGCTAGCCATCAGAGTGTGCGCTGAATGATTTTGCCACTTGCTTTATTTTTCAGAATCAGTTTTTTGGCGCCATAGTGTGTCACTTCTTCCTTCACCAGATAATGTTCGGCATCGTATTCTTCGAGGTGGCTGTCTTTGGAAACGCCGGTGCGGCCGCGCCAGATGTCGAGCTTCACGGGTTCCCATAGTTTTGTTTTGGCCGACTTGTAGGCGGCGTCCAAAATGACGTTCACTACATAGCCGTCGTAGAAAGTTTCTTTGGGTTCTTTGTTCTGCTCGATCGATTGGAACATGTCCATGAACATGTGGTTGTAGCCCAGCTCGTTCAGCTCGTCGCCTACGGGGAAAATCCAGCCCGAATCGCTCTCTGATTTTTCGGCCAGGTAGTCGCCGCTTTTGCCGGTGGTGAAAATTTCGAAGCCGGTGCGCATAAAGCTGTTGATCCAGATGGTGCCTTCGGTGCCCATCACTTCGTCGCGCAGGTCGAGGCCACCGCGGAAAGTCCAGCTCACCTCAAACTGGCTGATGGCGCCGTTCTCGTATTTGATCAGGCCAATGGCGTGGTCTTCGGCATCGATGGGTTTCACCTGCGTGTCGGCCCAGCACATCACTTCCACGGGCAGGATGTCTTTGCCGATGTAGCCACGGGTAATTTCCACGCAGTGGCAGCCAAGGTCAAGAATGCAGCCGCCGCCAGCTTGTTCGATATCCCAGAACCAATCGCTGTGGGGGCCGGGGTGTGTTTCGCGCGACTTGGCCCAGAGGATGCGACCCAGGGCGCCCTTCTTCACACTCTCCTGTGCCTTGATGAACTTGGGCGTGTATACCAGATCTTCGAGATAGCCATTGAAGATGCCGGCTTTCTCTACGGCCAGCAGCATGCGTTTGGCTTCTTCGCCGTTGCGGCCAAGGGGCTTGGTGGTGATCACTGCCTTTTTGTGTTTGCAGCAGAGCATCACGGCTTCTTCGTGGAGGTTGTTGGGCAGTGCAATGCACACCACGTCTACCTCGGGGCGGTTGATGGCGTCTTCCATGACGGTGGTGGAGAACGCAACGTTATAGTCGTCGGCAAATTTCTTCGTGCTTTCTTCGCGACGGGAATAGATGCTCACAATTTTGTCTTTGCTTCGGTAGCCTTGAATGGATTCGGCATAGAACCGGCCGATAAAGCCCGAGCCTAGCATGGCGATGTTCATAGTTCGTTGGCGTTGGTTGTAGTTGTCGTTATGAAATAGTTTTGATTTTCTCAGCCGGTCGCCTTCCGCGTGTTGTCGCGGAAGAACAAAACAAACAGTAGCAGCACCACCACGGCGATGCCCGCCGGCACCAGCCACACATTGGTCCAGTTAGTGATGGCCGGGTCGCCCGAGGTGTAGGCATCTTTCACTTTGCCGGCCACAATGGAACCGATGAACATGCCGGCGCCATAGGTAGCCAGCGAGATCAGACCCTGGGCTTGCGACTTAATTTTTTCGCCCGCCTTCAGGTCGGTATAGATTTGTCCTGTCACAAAAAAGAAATCGTAGCACACTCCGTGAAGCAGGATGGCAGCATAGAGCATCCACGACGACGTGTCGGCCGAGCCATAGCCGAAAAAGAGGAACCGCGTGATCCATGCCACCAGGCCGATGATGAGAATTTTTTTCACACCGTATTTCTGAAAGGCCAGCGGCAAGAGCAAAAGAAAAATCACTTCCGATGCCTGCCCCAATGACATTTTGTTTTCGATGTTAAAACCTGTCGGGTCTGCGGTTGGAAACGCAGCCTTGTAGGAATCGGTGAGCGAAGGGTTGGCCCACGTATAGTAGAACGACAGCGGAATGCAAATGAGAATGGACGACAGAAAGAAAATGCTGAACGAACGATCTTTGAAAAGCACAAACGCATCCTTGCCGATAATCTGTGCAAAACTTGCCGCGTCGGTAGACGATGGCGGTGTGTTGGGAAGGAAGAACGCAAACACACCCAGCAGGGCAGACGCGATCATAGAGATTTGAAAGATGGCAACCTTATCGCCCAAAGACATGAAGCCGATAAAATTCACCACCACGATCCAGGCCACTGTGCCAAACACACGAATGGACGGAAACTCTTTTTGCGGATTGCTCATTTGCTGCATGGCGATGGAGCTGGTGAGCGCAATGGTGGGTGTGAACGTGAAGCAATACACCAGCATGATCCAGAAAAAAGCATCGGGGTCGGTGGTATTCACCAGCACGAACAGCATGGCCGCGCCCAGCAGGTTGAGCACGCCCAACACTTTTTGTGCGGCGAAATAGCGATCGGCAAGCAGCCCGACAAAAAAAGGCGATGCCATCATGGCAAATGAGAACGCGGCATAGACACTTCCCACCTGGTCGCCGGTGGCATGCAGTTGGTTGGTGAGGTACTTGCTCATTTGCCCGTACCATGAGCCCCAAATGAAAAACTGGAGAAACATCATGGCCGACAATTGAATGCGTAGCAAAGGCTTCATAGGGCAAGGGGAAAATGAATCATCTGTAAGATACAGGATGCCACGAAGCATTATAAACCTCCTGTATAATTTTTAGGCGCGATTCATCTTGTGCGTTTCACACACGTGCCGTAAATGGGAAATCGATTTCGTTTACTTCTGCAACAGCAACGAAGCCCATTGCTCACGTTCGTCGCGCGTCACTTCGCGAAGGCCGAAGGGTGATGCTTCTTGCAACAGGTCGGGGATGTCGCTGGTAAAGAATCCGCTGAGGAGGAGATGACCGCCCGGGGCGAGGTAGCCTTGATAGAGTTTGATCTCGTCCAGCAAAACGTTTTTGTTGATGTTGGCGAGAATGATGTCGAATGTGCCTTCGAAAGTGAGGTCGCTCAGCTTTCCTTGCTGCTGGTGGATGTTGGTGCAGCCGTTCACGTCGATGTTTTCCTGGCCGTTGCTCACGCTCCAGTCGTCAATGTCGAAGGCTTCCACTTCGCGCGCGCCGAGCTTCGAGGCCATCACCGACAGGATGGATGTGCCACACCCGGCGTCCATCACGCGTTTGTTTTGGTGGTCGATGTCCATCTGGCTTTTTATCATCAGGTAGGTGGTTTGATGATGGCCCGTGCCGAACGACATCTTGGGTGTGATGATGAGTTCGTATTGATATTTCTTTTCGATCTTATGGAAGTCGGCGCGAATCAGGCAGCGGTCGTCGACAATGATGGGCTCGTAATTTTTTTCCCACTCTTCATTCCAGTTTTGTTTCTGGATTCGGTCCTGAAAAAACACCACGGGGGTGAGGGCCGCATATTTGTCTTTGATGGCCTGCAAGTATTCTTTGTCATACTTCTCCATTTCCACATAAGCCTCGAATCCCTTTTCTGTTTCCATAAACGTGTCGAACCCCGCTTCGGCAACTTCGGCCATGATGAGTTCAGAAAAATCGAGATCGCAGATCACCTGCAGACGAGAGTAGTACATAGAGAAACAGAAATGGCGTGATGGGAAAAACCGGAAAAGAAATCAGGGAAAAAGAAAAAGCGCCGGCAAGCGAAACGCTGCCGGCGCCGAAATGAATTTACATGGCTTTGATAACGTCGGCAAACTCGCGCGACTTCAGCGACGCGCCACCCACCAGACCACCGTCTACATCGGGTTGCGAGAAGAGTTCTTTGGCGTTGGCTGCATTCACGCTGCCGCCATATTGAATGGTGATTTCGTTGGCAACCGCTTCGCCATATTTTGCGGCCAGCGACCTGCGGATCACGGCGTGCATGTCTTGTGCCTGCTGCGATGTTGCCGTCTTGCCGGTGCCGATGGCCCAAACGGGTTCGTAGGCGATAATTACTTTTTGAATGCCCGCCGCATCGAGGTGATAGAGGCTTTCTTCAATTTGTTTTTTCACGAGTGCTTCGTGGCCGTTGCTTTCGCGCACTTCCAATGGTTCGCCGCAGCAGAAGATCGGCAAGAGACCGTGCTTCAATGCCACATCAACTTTCTTGGCCAGCAATTTTCCGTCTTCACCAAAATACTGACGACGTTCGCTGTGACCCAACACTACGTAGGGTATACCGATAGATTTCAGCATCGCTGCCGACACTTCGCCGGTGTAGGCACCTGACTCGTGTTCGCTGCAATTTTGTGCGGCAAGGGAAATGCGTGGATCCGCGCCCAAAAGATTTTTGAGGGGAACCAGATACGGAAAGGGCACGCAGAAAATAACTTTCACATCGCCCTTCACTTCATCGGCTACCATGCCTTTGATTTCGGAAGCCAGGATGTTGGCTTCTTCGAGGGTCTTGTTCATTTTCCAGTTGCCTGCTACAATTTTTTGGCGCATAAGTATGGTATAATTTGATTGGATGATTTTTTGACCGTCAAAGATAGTTGAGCTTTTGGCTTTATCGCCTAAAAGGTTATCGCTTTTTCGGTTTGTAGTTCGAGTCCTTGAAGAGTTTTTGCGCGTTGGCGGCCTTCATCACCTGGGGCAGCGTGGCGTCGGGATGTGTTTCGGCATATTTGTTCACGATCTGCCAGCCCACCCATTGCCCGATGCGCCCCGGACATTTTTCGCCCACCTGAATCGTGACGGGCCGTTCGCCGAGATAGTCCTGTTTCACTTTGTGGCTGGTGGCATACAACACCTGGCTGTCGATGAAGCGCGCCCAGATGAGGTCTTCGTTGTTGCGCGAGCCACGGGTTTCGTCGGGTGTATACCAAATGAAAACGCTGTCGGCCACACAGGGCAGCATGTGTTTGGCGAAGTAGAACGATTTGCCAAAGGCCATCATGTCGGCCAGCACGGTTTTGTCGCCGGAAAGATTTTTGTTGAAGCGATCGCTGATGCCGTAGATGAGCATGGCACACGGCACGATGTCGTTGGGATCGTATTTGCGCAGCAGGTAGTCATACATCTTGGGCCGGTATTTTGCGCCTTGTCCCAGATAGAAATCGAGGCTCACGATGATGAGGGTGTCCGACACCAGCATGTCGGTTTCAAGACCTGAAACAACCGTTTGAATTTTGGGCGGTGTGAAGTCGGGATAATAATATTTCAGGTTGCTGAAGGCTTCTTCAAATTGTTGTGTCAGGCCCGAGAGGTCGCCAAACACGCGCTTGGTTTCCAGCACCAGGGTGTCCATGTGCGGGCTGCTGAGCTTGGCGTAGAGGTCGTTGATGAAAACAGAATCGGAGGGATATTCGGTGCGCCTGAAAATATAGTCGCGCAGCAGCGGCTGCCGCGTGAGCAAACCCACCATCTGTTCTTTCGAGGTTAGGTTGACCAGTGAATCCTGGAATTGCTGAACCGAGAGCGTGACCTTGTCTTCGACGGGCGGCACAAACACACATTCGTCTTTCTCACGATTGCAACCCGCAAGCAACACGCCGAGGAATATCACGGCCACAAGGATCTTCTGCATAAGCCAAGGAAATTTTCCCGCGAAGATGGGACTTTTTACGCTATGGTGCGCCGCATCCGGCGCACGATTTTACTTCACATCGAATGTGAGCTTATCGGCCGGCACACTTTTGGTGAGGCGCAGGCTCCGCACGGTTCCGCGCACCGTCACATGAACCAGGTTCGACTGGTCATCGAACGCTTCCATGATGATGTCGTTGCGCACCTGAATGGTCTTCCATTTTTTGACGCCGGTCACTTCGATGTAAAAAATATAGGCGTCGCCTTCCAGTTCGTGGCCGAGATATTTTGGCGCGTGCGCCTTGTTGTCGAGGGTGAGTGTGAAATGTTTTTTCAGGTAGCTGCCCACGATGGCATCCAGGGCTGTGGCATCGGGTTTCTCGATGTCGAACGCGGGTTGTTTCAAGTCTTCGCGCAACGACGTCTCCAGGTCGTCGGCAAAAACGCGCATCATGATCTCGAGTCGTTTTTCTTTTTCGTCCATTTCAATTTCGGTCACCGAAACGTGAAGGGGATGAAGCATGACCGAAAAAAGCAGCCCTTGCAGTGTCGAGATGAAGCCAAAAAGTGAGAGCATTCGTTTGAAGTTGGGAACGGCACAAAGATTATGCTTTCCGCTAAAATACCGAATAAAATACCGAGCCTAATTTCGAATAATATCAGGGTGCGCAAACTAGCTTTGCCGCTCATCGTAAAAAGCCATCCGGTTGCTCATTTGTCATTCCGTAAATAAAAAATATCTATTATACTTGCTCTCTTTTCCAGGGACAGATTGGCGTTTATGACGGAATTTCAAGTGTATTTCATGTTGGGCAAGGATCACATCCTGGACTATGCAAACGGATACGACCACATCCTCTTCATCGTAGCGCTCTGCGCACTCTACATCACACGCGACTGGAAACAGATTCTCATTCTGGTAACGGCGTTCACCGTTGGGCACTCCATCACCCTGGGCCTGTCAACGCTGCACATTGTGAACGTGAAGGCCGACCTCATCGAATTTCTTATTCCGCTCACCATCTTCATCACCGCGGTATCAAACCTTTTCAAAAACGAAAACAATTTGTCGGGGGGAGCGATGCAGATGAATTATTTCTATGCCCTGTTTTTTGGACTGGTGCACGGACTCGGTTTTTCGAACTACCTGCGCAGCATTCTGGGAAAACATGAAAACATTTTCACCCCGTTGCTGGCCTTCAACCTAGGGTTGGAGTTTGGGCAGATCATCATCGTGGTGTTGTTTATGTCGGTTTGTTTTATCCTGGTCGATTTGTTTAATGTGAACAGGAGAGACTGGAAGATGGTTATATCATCGGCGGTGGCGGGCATAGCCCTCATCCTCATGAAGGACCATATGTTTTGGATTCAAAAGTAGAACTCATTAACCTAATATATTTTTCTATGAAACATGTTTTGATGTATGCGCTCGTCATACTCGCTCACGTAGCGGTTGCGCAAACGGCGCCGCAGTGGCAGGGCAAGTTCGAGCAGCTTGAACAAACGCTTCCCACGCCCAACGAGTATCGCACCGGTTCGGGCGCACCCGGCACAAAATACTGGCAGCAAAAGGCCGACTATGTGATCAGTGTGGAGTTGAACGACAACAATCAAAGCATCAGCGGAACCGAAACCATCACCTACACCAACAACTCGCCCGATGTGTTGAAGTATCTGTGGCTTCAATTGGATCAAAACATCATTGCATCCGAAAATTCGCTGAACACTACCGGCACCGGCGCTGTGGTAGACTCAGCAGCAGCGAAGACCTATGCCGTGCAGGTTTCCGATTTCAAAGGAGGCTACAATGTGAAAGGTGTGAAAGAAGTGAATGGCAAACCCCTTCCGTTTTTCATCAACAACACCATGATGCGCGTGGATCTTCCACAGCCGTTGCGCACCGGCGAAAAATATTCGTTCAACGTGGAGTGGTCGTTCAACATCGTCGACCGCAGCGTGTATGGCCAACGCAGCGGTCTTGAATTTTTTCCGGAAGACGGCAACTATGTTTACACCATCGCGCAATTCTTCCCGCGCATGTGTGTGTATGACGACTACGAAGGCTGGCAGAACAAACAGTTTCTGGGCCGCGGCGAGTTCACGCTTCCCTTTGGCGACTACAAAGTGCGCATCACTGTGCCGGCCGATCACATCATTGGCGCCACCGGTGTGTTGAAGAACCCTGCCGACGTTTTGACAAAAACAGAAATTGAACGCTTCGAAAAATCAAAGACCACCTACGACGCCCCCGTGGTGATTGTGACACAGGCCGAAGCCACACAAAAAGAAAAAACAAAATCGGCCCAAAAGAAAACATGGGAGTTTCACGCCGAGAACGTACGCGACTTTGCGTTTGCCAGCTCGCGTAAATTTATCTGGGATGCACAAGCCGTGAAAATCGGCAGCAAGACACCCTTAGCCATGTCGTTCTATCCCAAAGAAGGCAACCCGCTGTGGGAGAAAGAATCGACAAAGGCAGTGAAGAACACCCTGGAAGTATACTCACGCTACACGCTCGACTATCCCTATCCCGTGGCCATCTCGGTGCACGCGGCCAGCATCGGCATGGAGTATCCCATGATCTGCTTCAACTTTGGTCGTCCCAACAAAGACGGCACCTACAGCACAAAAACAAAACAAGGCATGATTGGCGTGGTGGTGCATGAAGTGGGCCACAACTTCTTTCCCATGATTGTGAACAACGACGAACGCCAAACCACTTGGATGGACGAAGGAGTGAACAGCTTCGTGCAGTTGCTCACCGAACTGGAACGCTATCCTGAATTGAACTACACACGCGGCAAGCCCGCCGATCTGGTTCCCTACATGAAGGGCGACAAAAGCCAGATGCGTCCCTTGATGACGAACTCCGAGCAAGTGATCCAGTTTGGCTCCGAGCAATATGCAAAAGCTGCCACAGCGTTGTTCATGCTGCGTCAAACCATTATGGGCCCCGAGCTTTTCGACAAGGCCTTTAAAGAATATTCGCAGCGTTGGGCGTTCAAGCATCCCAAGCCTGCCGATTTCTTCCGCACCATGGAAGACGCGTCGGCCGTTGACCTCGACTGGTTCTGGAAAGGCTGGTTCTATACCACAGACAATGTTGACCAATCGATCGACCAGGTGAAATGGTATCGCCTCCGCACCTCGCAGCCTGTGCTGGAGAAGAAAGACGTGACGGCCAAGAAAGGCGACCTCGCGCAAGGCGATGGCAAGAAGTATGATTCATTCAACAATGGCCCCGAGCCGTTCAGCCTCATCGAAACCGACCCGCGTCTCAATGGCGAATTCGCCAGCCGCGTAGACGACAAGGCGATCATGCAGAAGCTCGACAACAAAAACATCTATGAAGTGACGCTGTCGAACAAAGGTGGCCTGGTGATGCCGGTCATCATCGAGTGGACCTACAAAGACGGCACGAAAGAGATCGACAAAATTCCCGCCGAGATCTGGCGCGTGAACGAACAGAAGATCACGAAGGTGTTTGTGAAGGAGAAAGAAGTGGTGAACATTGTGCTGGATCCTAATTTTGAAATCTCCGACATTAACGTGCAGGACAACGTGTTCCCCAAGCGTCAGGCCGAAACGAAGTTCGACGAGTTCAAAAAGAAAACGAAGTAGTTCACCCGCGATGGTGAACCGCAGAAAGATAAACAGCATTGACCCGATGCGTGCCGGATTTGTTTCCGGCACGCTTCGGTTTTTATAAAGACAGCTCTAAATAAGAAAGAAAAGTGATGAAGAGGATTTTTGTTTGGATCGTTGCCCTGGGCCTGACACACACACTGCAAGCCCAACAGCAACCGGAATGGAAGGGAAAGTTTGAACAGCTGGGAGAAACACTCCCCACACCCAACAGCTACCGCACAGCCTCCGGCGCACCGGGGCAAAACTACTGGCAACAACGTGCCGACTATGTGATCAGCGTGGAGCTTGATGACAAAACACAAAAGCTGACCGGCACCGAAAGCATTACCTACTATAACAACTCACCCGACGCCCTGAATTTTTTGTGGCTGCAACTGGACCAGAACATCTTTGCGCCCAAGAGCATGACCAGCGAAACAAAAACAGGCGTGGTGAAAGATTCAATCCCCGCCAGTTTCTTCGACAACACCACAGGTGTGGCCGTGTCTGACTACACCGGAGGCTACACCATTCAACACGTGAAAGACGCAACGGGTAAAACTCTGCCTCACACCATCAACTACACCATGATGCGTGTTGACTTGCCGGCACCGTTGAAGACCGGCGAGAAATTTACGTTCAGCGTGGCATGGAGCTATACCGAGTACAACCACCAGGTGTATGACGGTCGTGGCGGCTACGAATATTTTCCCGACGACGACAACTATGTGTATACCTGCGCGCAGTGGTTTCCCCGCATGTGTGTGTATGACGACTACCAGGGCTGGCAGAACAAACAGTTTTTGGGTCAGGGAGAGTTTGCCCTTGTGTTTGGCAATTACAAAGTTCGCATCACAGTTCCTTCCGATCACATTGTGGGCGCCACGGGCACCATTCAGAATCCCAAGGATGTGTTGACCAAAGAACAACTGGAACGCCTGGAGCGCGCAAAGAAAACGTTCGACAAGCCCGTGCTTATTGTGACGCAGGAAGAAGCGACGCAAAAAGAAAAAACAAAGTCGACTAAGAAGAGCACGTGGGAATTTCACGCCGACAATGTGCGCGACTTTGCGTTTGCCACATCGCGCAAATTTATCTGGGACGCACAGGCGGTGAAGGTGGGCAACAACACGCCGCTCGCGCAATCGCTCTATCCAAAAGAAGGCAATCCTCTTTGGGAACGCGAGTCGACCAAGGCCATCAAGAACGCTTTGGAACTCTATTCAAGCCGCACCATCGACTATCCGTATCCTGTGGCCTACTCGGTGCACACAGCGCACCAGGGCATGGAGTATCCCATGATTTGTTTCAATGGCGAACGTCCCGACAAAAAAGGGGAATACTCCAAACAAACACTCACCGGCCTCGTGGAGGTGGTGGTGCATGAAGTGGGTCACAATTTCTTTCCCATGATTGTGAACTCCGACGAACGCCAATGGTCGTGGATGGACGAAGGGTTGAATACCTTCCTGGAAAAAGAAACCATTCGCACACGCTATCCCGAATTGTTCGGCACACACGGCACGCCTAAAGGGATCGTTCCGTTTATGCGCGGCGACAAGAGCCAGATGCGACCGATCATGACCACGTCCGACAACATTCGGCGTTCGGAGTTTGGGCCCAATGCCTACTCCAAACCTTCGGCGGCGCTCACCGTGCTACGCGAAACGGTGATGGGTCCGGAACTGTTCGACCGGGCGTTTAAGGAATATGCCCAGCGCTGGGCCTTCAAGCATCCCAAACCTGCCGACTTCTTCCGCACCATGGAAGACGCCTCGGCCGTGGACCTCGACTGGTTCTGGCGTGGCTGGTTCTATACCAACGACAATGTGGATGTTGACCTGGCCGATGTGAAGTGGTATCAATTGAAAAATGAAACCGCCGATCCGGAAAAAAAACAACTGAAGACAAAACGCGGCGACCTCGCCACCGAAAAAGACGGCAAGAACGATTTCAGCCAGGGACCCGAACCGCTCACGCTCACCAACACTTCCGAAGCCCTGAAGGGTGAGTTCAGAAGCCAAACCGACGACAACGCCATCCGCCAGCGATTGGAGGGCAAAAACATTTATCAGTTGAAGTTTAAAAATGTGGGAGGGTTGGTTACTCCACTGGTCATTGAGTGGACCTACAAAGACGGGTCGAAAGAAATTGAGCGCATCCCCGCAGAAATCTGGCGAACCAATGAGAACACGATCACAAAAGTTTTCATCAAAGAAAAAGAAGTGACTAACATTGTGCTCGATCCCAACTTCGAGTTGGCCGACACAGAAATGAAGAACAACGTTTTTCCAAAGAAAGATATACCGTCGCGCTTCGATCAGTTCAAAGCGAAATAGACGGACGATTTTAGTTTACAGGTGTGAAAGACCATCGTCGAAAGGCGATGGTTTTTCTATTTTTTGCCATCGTCGAGATGAAACTTGTGAAGAAAACGGTGCACGAGCGGCGACAAAAAAATGGCCACGATGCTGAGGAAGGCCACGCCGCTGAAGATGGCATAGAACGACGCAAACCATTTTGCGCCATCGTTTTTTAGCGGGTCCACGGGTCCCATGCCCGTGAGGATCATGGAAGCGTTCACGAGCGAATCAATCCACGACAACTCGTTAAAAAAATGATAGCCCAACACGCCAACGAGAAGCGAGGCCACAATGAGCACTACGGTGAACAACCCATAGCGTGCCTGCCGCATCAAAAACTTTTGCTGCGGCAACAACGGATGATGGTAGCGTTCGAAAGGGTGCGTGTCGAGTTTCATTCGGTCATGAGCTTCAGCGCCCGTTCCAGATCCACATTGCCACCGGAGAGAATGATGCCGACGCGTTTGCCTGCAAATTTTGCTTTCGATTTCAGCACGGCCGCCAGTGGCACCACACACGACGGCTCCACCACAATTTTCATACGCTCCCAAACCAGGCGCATGGCCGAAACAATTTCGGCGTCCGACACGGTGATCACTTCCTTCACGTTCTCGCGAATGATGGGAAATGTTTTGTCGCCCAGCGAAGTGAGCAGGCCGTCGGCGATGGAGTTAGATTGGGAGGGTTCGATCTTGCCGCTTTGCATGGAGCGGAACGCGTCGTCGGCGCCTTCGGGTTCGGCCGCGATCACGGTTGTTTTTGGCGAAAAATATTTTGTGGCCAGAGCCGTTCCACTCAACAGTCCGCCACCGCCTACGGGCGCGATGATCACATCGATGTCGTTCACTTCTTCGAACAGTTCTTTGGCGGCGGTGGCCTGGCCGGCAATCACTTCATAGTTGTTGAAGGGATGAATTTCGGCGGCGCCGGTTTTTTTCACCACCTCGGCCAGTGTCGATTCGCGCGCTGCGAGTGTGGGCTCGCATTCAAAAATTTCACCGTCAAAACCGCGCACACCGCGCTTCTTCACTTCCGGCGCCGTGCGGGGCATAACGATGTAGGACTTTGTTCCCATAATTTTCGCCGCCCGTGCCAGGGCCTGCGCGTGGTTGCCCGACGAGTGCGTGCCCACACCTTTGGCGCGCTCGGCATCAGACAACGACAACACGGCGTTCATGGCGCCCCGTGCCTTGAAGGCTCCGATCTTCTGAAAATTTTCGCACTTGAAAAAAATGTGACACCCCGCGGCTTCATCAACCCCTGCCGAGGTCATCACCGGGGTGTGGTGGATGTAGGGCTTGATGCGTTCGTGGGCGGCTTCGATCGTGGTCCTGTCGGGAATGGGCATGGCGGGAAAGGTTAAAGAAACTGGTGGTCGCAAATTGGCAAAAAAGATTCAGCTGCGCGGGCCGGGTGCGTAAAATTTTGAAGGACAGCAGCGGGGAAAAGAAAATGGCGAAGGGTCACTTCGCCATTTTGTTGTTGCGGTAAATTTCTTTGCCCTTGTCGTTCCATTCGGCTTTCACATAGGGTTGCATCTTTTCGTCGAACGGCTCTTTGGGATAGGCCACAATTTTTTTGCGTTTCCCGTTGGCGTAGTATTCGGTCCAGTCGCCCACTTTTTCGTCCCACTGATATTCGCCCTGCACGGCAAGCTGCCCGTTCTCGTGGAAGAAATAGTAGTAGCCTTCTTTCTCGCCAAACTCGATGGGCGTCATTTCTTTCATGTGCTTGCGCTCGTGCGGATCGTAATACGTCACCGTCGATTCGCGTGGCCAGCCGCGATAAAATTTCTCTTTGTCATAGAGCACGCTGTCGCGATGATATTTCATCCAGCGGCCGTGCTTGGTGCCTTTGTAGAAGATGCCTTTCTCCAGCACCACATCGCCCTGACGTTTTTCGTAGGGGCCGTGCAGCAACACACCCTTTTCGGGATCAAAGGTGGTGGTGCGTCTGATCTCGCGGCGGGTATAGTCATACCAATAGATGTCGCGCACGAACGTCTGCGGTTTCTCGGGTTTCTTCAGGTAAAAGAAGAGCTCATAGGTCACTTTGTCGTCAACGCCTTTGCGGGTGAATCCCTTCTTGGTTTTCACTCCGTAGAAAACTTTTTTCTTGGGTTTCTTTTTCTTGCCCGTGTTCACGGGTTCTTCCTCTTTCGTGAAATCGAGGCTGGCGGGCGTGTCGATGGTGAAGCGCTGTTCCGGTTGCTCTTCGGGCTGCTGTTGCGCCCACGACAGCGCGGGCAGCACGAGCATGGCGAGGAACGATATTTTCCGAAGCAATTTCATAGGGAATTTAACGGTCGGGCGTTTGTGATATTGTAAAAATAATAAACCCCCGGGCTTTCTGAAACTCCGGGGGTTTGAATGATCGTTTTGGTCGACAAGTTTCTTACGAAACCATATCCACGCTGCGGCGGATAAAGTTGGTAAGGTCCGCGCCCGTCAGCATGTTTTGCGATAGCAGGGCCAGGTCGTAGGCTTGTTTGGCCAGGCGTGCTTTCTGGTCGTCGGTTTCGGCCTTCAGAATTTTCTGGATGATGGGGTGGTTGGCGTTCACCGACACGTTATAGTTGTCGGGCATGTTGCCCATGAAGGCATAGCCACCGCCGCCGCCCAACTTCGCCATGTCTTTCATGCGGCGCATAAATTCGCTCATGGTGATGACCACCGGCAGATCCTGCGGTGAAAGTGACTCAACGGCCACGGTCATGGCTTTGCTGTTAATGGCTTTTTCGAACACACCTTTCACGGTCTCCTGCTCGGTGTCGCTCAGCACGCTCTCCAGTTTTTCGTCTTTGTCGATAAGTTTGTCGGCCGTTTCGCTGTCAACACGTTTCACCTGCACCTTTTCCAGTTTTTGTTCCAGGGTGTTGATGAAATGGTTGTCGAGCACGCCGTCGAGCAACAGCACATCGTAGGCCTTGGCTTTGGCCGCCTGGATAAAGCTGTCTTGCTTGCCCGCATCGGAAGCGTAGACGTAGATCACGTTGCCGTCCTTGTCGGTTTGGGTCGCGCTCACTTTTTCTTTGTACTCGTCGAACGTGAAATATTGTTTGTCCACGTTTTTCAACAACGTGAAGTCCTTGGCGCGGTCATAGAATTTTTCGTCGCTGATGATGCCGTATTTCACGAAGATGTTGATGTCGTCCCACTTCTTCTCGAAGTCGGCGCGATCTTTCTTGTAGAGCTCCGACAGTTTGTCGGCCACTTTCTTTGTGATGTGGGCGCTGATCTTTTTCACGTTGGCGTCGCTTTGCAGGTAGCTGCGCGAAACGTTCAGCGGAATGTCGGGCGAGTCGAGCACGCCGTGCAACATCATGAGGAAATCGGGCACCACGTCTTTCACCTCGTCGGTGATGAACACCTGGCGTGAGTAGAGCTGGATTTTATTTTTCTGCATCTCGAAGTCGTTCTTCACCTTGGGGAAGTAAAGCACGCCGGTGAGGTTGAACGGGTAGTCCACGTTGAGGTGGATCCAGAACAACGGATCTTCCGAGAAGGGATAAAGTTCTTTGTAGAATGCGAGATAGTCTTCGTCTTTCAGATCGCTGGGCGACTTCACCCACAGGGGCGAAGGGTTGTTGATGATGCGATCGGTGGTAACGGTTTTGTATTTGGGTTTGCCGGCTTCGTCCACACCGTCTTCCTCGTTTTCGGATTTGGTGCCGAACTTGATTTCGACGGGAAGAAACTTGCAATATTTGTCGAGTATACCTTTCAGTTTCCACTCGTCCAGAAACTCTTCGGAGTCTGCATTCACGTGCAGGATGATGTCGGTGCCGCGTTCGGCTTTGGTGGCGGCGGAGAGTTGAAACTCTGTTGAGCCGTCGCAAATCCAGCGGGCCGCTTCGTCTTCGGCCGATTTAAACGAACGCGAAATGATCTCCACGTTGTCGGCCACCATGAAGGCGGAATAGAAACCCAGACCAAACTTGCCGATGATGTCTTTGGCGTCGGTTTTGTCTTTGAATTTTTCCACAAACTCGGCAGCACCCGAGAAGGCGATCTGGTTGATGTATTTTTTGATCTCTTCACCGGTCATGCCAAGGCCTTTGTCGCTCACGGTGATGGTCTTCTTGTCTTTGTCGAAGCTCACCTCGATGGTGAGGTCGCCCAGCTCGCCATTAAATTCGCCCAGTGCGGCAAGCTTCTTCAGCTTTTGCGTGGCGTCAACAGCGTTGCTCACCAGCTCGCGGAGGAAGATCTCATGGTCGGAGTAGAGAAACTTTTTGATGATGGGGAAAATGTTCTCGGTGTGAATCGAGATGGTACCTTTTTCTTCTGTTACGGCTGCCATATGTTCAGTTTTTTCTGGTTAAGGATAACAATGACGGGAAATAATAAAAAATCCCTGTGAATGACAGGGATGGCAAACTTTGTTCCAGCACACCGGGTGTGACAGGATGTCAGAGCTTAGCGAAGCCGGTTGGAGTCGCGCACCAGGCGCTCGTCTTTGCGGATAAAGAAGTTGGCAGCCAGGTTGCAGATCACGGCGATGCCCGGAAGCCACAGGCCCAGCCCATACTGACCACCCGCTTGCAGCGAATTGATCATTTGAATGGCGAAGTAAACCGCAAACCCAATGGTCATGGCCATAAACAACGAGTTGAGGGCGCCAAGCTTCATTTGGGTGAGGCGGTTTTTATATTTTGTGATCTCGATGAGGGCCACGGTGGCCGAGGCAACGGCAAGGATGGCGGTGAGCGAATAGGGATTATATTGATAGTTGTCGCCCACTTTATAATAGAAGGCGGTGAGCACGTGTTGCTCTCCGTTTTGTTCCAGAAACCAGATGGGGAACACCACGCTGCCCAACAGGGCGATGATTGCGATTACCAGAAATACAGTTTGAATTCTTTGCCACATAGGTGCGTTGCTTTAACTTGCCGGCAAAGTAAATAAAATTCATCGTGTAAAGCTTTCGAATTTTTCCAGCACGTCCACCATGAACACGGCCTTCATCATCGACATCCTTCGCACGCCCATCGGCAAGTATGGGGGATCGCTCGCGTCTGTGCGGCCCGACGATCTGGCGGCACACGTAATCCGCAAGCTGCTGGAGCGCAACGAAGCCGTTGACCCGAAGCGCATCGAAGACGTGATCTTTGGCGCGGCCAATCAGGCGGGCGAAGACAATCGCAACGTGGCCCGCATGGCCCTGCTGTTGGCGGGCCTGCCCGTGGAAGTTGGTGGCGTCACCGTGAACCGTTTGTGCGCCTCGGGTCTGCAAGCCATCATGGACGCCAGCCGCGCTGTGATGCACGGCGATGGCGACCTATACATTGCCGGCGGTGTGGAAAGCATGAGCCGCGCGCCCTATGTGATGGCCAAAGCCCACGAACCTTTCGCGCGCAACCCCCAACTCTTCGACACCACGCTGGGCTGGCGCTTCATCAATGCTCAATTGTCGTCGCTCTACTATCCTTATTCCATGGGCGAGACGGCAGAGAACGTAGCGTCCACCTGGAAGGTAAGCCGCGAGGCACAGGACGAGTTTGCCTTTCAATCCCAAACAAAATACATCGCGGCCCATGAAGCTGGAAGGTTTCGCGAAGAGTTGGTGGGCATCAGCATTCCGCACGGCAAAGACGAGTTCACCTTGTTTGAAAAAGACGAGCATCCCCGGGGCACAACCCTGCAAAAGCTGTCCACTCTGAAGCCTGCCTTTAAGGAGAACGGCACCGTCACCGCCGGAAACTCTTCGGGCATCAACGACGGCGCCGCCGCGTGCCTTGTGGCGAGCGAAGCCGCGGTGAAACACTATAAGCTATCGCCTATGGCGAGGGTTGTGTCGATGGCCGTGGCCGGTGTCGATCCGGCCTATATGGGCGTAGGCCCGGTGCCCGCCACACAAAAAGCGCTGAAGCGCGCGGGCCTTTCCATTAACGACATTGGTCTGGTAGAATTGAATGAAGCCTTTGCGTCGCAGTCGCTGGCGTGTCTCAAAGATCTGGGTCTCAATCCCGACATCGTGAATGTGAACGGCGGGGCCATCGCGCTGGGCCATCCGCTGGGGTGCAGTGGTGTTCGCATCAGCGGCACGCTTCTTCACGAGATGCGCAAGCGCGGTGTGAAATATGGATTGGCCACCATGTGCATTGGCGTGGGGCAAGGCGCCGCCGTGGTATATGAGATATTGAGTTGATGGCGACGTTTCGTTTAGACAGGCCTGGACATTTATCGCACATCATCAATACGCACAACTTTTTTAGCATTACACATCCCTCTTCCTGATATTCCGAGATGCGCTACTTCTTCGAGATCTCCTACAACGGTAAAAATTATGCAGGCTGGCAAAGTCAGGCCAACGCCACCGGCATCCAGGCGGTGGTGGAAGACACGCTGTCGAAGATGTTTCGCACAGAAGTCAAAATTGTGGGAAGCGGCCGCACCGACACGGGCGTGCATTGCGAGCAACAGTTTTTTCACTGCGACATCGAAAAGCCTTTCGAAACGGAATCGCTCATCCAGAAAGTGAACTCCTTTTTGCCGCGCGACATCGCCATTCAATCGATCCGCCGCGTGAAAGACGACGCCAGTGCGCGCTACGACGCCGTGGAGCGCACGTATCACTATCGCATCACCCGCAAAAAAAATCCCTTTCGCAACGAGCTCGCGTGGCATTATTTTAAGACCGTCGATGTTCAAACCATGAACACGGCCGCTGCGTTATTAGTGGGCGAGCATGATTTTGAGTGTTTCAGCAAGGTGAAAACGGATGTAAATCACTTTCTTTGCGACATCAAAAAGGCATCGTGGCGCGACGATGGCGATGGGTTGGAGTTCACCATCACAGCCAACCGGTTTCTGCGGGGCATGGTGCGCGCGGTGGTGGGAACGCTGCTGGATGTGGGAACGGGAAAAACCACGGTGAAAGAATTTCAGGCCATCATTCAAAGCCACGACCGTAAAAAAGCCGGCGCCAACGTGCCTCCCTACGGCCTGTATCTATCGAAGGTGAAATATCCGCCTTCGATGTTTGTGAAAGAAATTTAAGGCCTGGGCTGTTCAATGGCTCCGACCACAACGCATAACGAGGAAACTACACGGTGGAGAAAGAAAAAGTAAGCAGTGGAAACATCATCGACTGGTCGGTGCTTCGGCGCCTGATGAAGTTTGTGACGCCCTACCGGTGGCGGTTTACCGTGGTGGTGGTGCTCACCTTTGTGCTGGGCGTGCTCACCCCCACGCGCCCTTTCCTCATTCAATACACACTCGACCACGACGTGGCCTTTGGCGACTACGGTGCCATGGTGAACATGATGTGGATTTTGTTCGGGCTGCTCATCTTTCAATCTATTGCGCAATACATTCACACCTACGTGTCGGGCTGGCTTGGCCAGCAGGTGATCCGCGACATCCGCGCAAAACTATACGAACACATCATCAGCCTGCGCTTGACATTTTTCGACAAGACCCCGATCGGCCGGTTGGTGACGCGCACCATCTCCGATGTAGAAACGCTGGCCGATGTATTTAGCGAAGGACTGGCGGCCATGGTGGGCGATCTGTTGCAAATCGTGTTCATTCTCGGCTTCATGTTCTATCAGGACTGGCGCCTGGCGTTGCTCAGCTTGTCAACCATACCCCTATTGCTTATCAGCACCTATGTGTTTAAGGAGAAAATAAAAGTAGCGTTCAACGATGTGCGCAACGCGGTGGCCAACCTCAACACGTTTGTGCAGGAACACATCACGGGCATGAACATCGTGCAGATTTTCGGCAGCGAGAAACGCGAGTTCGAAAAATTCAAGGAGATCAACGAAGACCACAAGCAGGCAAACTTGCGCTCGGTGCTCTATTATTCAATCTATTATCCCGTGGCCGAAATCATTGCCGCCGCAGGCATCGGGTTGCTGGTGTGGTATGGTGCGAAAGGCATTGTTAACTACGAAGCTACCGGGCTCACCATTGGGAAGCTCATAGCGTTCATCATGTACATTCAAATGTTCTTTAGGCCCATTCGTATGATTGCCGACCGTTACAACACGTTGCAGATGGGCATTGTGAGCTCGAGCCGCATCATGAATTTGCTGGATGCCACAGAACACGTGCAGGAAAACGGCGCGCTTAAACCCGACCATGTGCAAGGTGCTGTGAAATTCGATCACGTGTGGTTTGCCTACAACGATCCCGACTATGTGCTCAAAGACATAACCCTCGACATCCACCCGGGCCAAACCGTGGCCATCGTGGGGGCTACCGGCGCCGGCAAGTCGTCGATCATCAACCTGCTGAACCGGTTCTATGAAATCAACCGTGGATCCATTCAGATAGACGGCGTCGACATCAAGGCCTACGACCTGGGTGCGTTGCGAAAAAACATAGGGGTGGTGTTGCAGGATGTGTTCCTTTTTTCCGACACCATTTTCAACAACATCACACTGGGGCATCCGGAAGTGACAGAAGACATGGTGTGGCACGCCGCCGACCTTGTGGGCGCGCGAAAGTTTATCGATCGCCTGCCGGGGCGACTTAATTATAATGTGATGGAACGCGGCGCAACCCTCAGTGTGGGGCAACGCCAACTGATATCGTTTATCCGTGCCATGGTCTACGATCCCAAGATCCTGATTCTCGACGAGGCCACCTCGTCGGTCGACAGCGAGACGGAAGAAATGATACAGCAGGCCATTGCCAAAATGATGAACGGCCGCACGTCCATCGTGATTGCCCACCGCCTGTCAACCATCCAGAAGGCCGACAAGATTATCGTGCTCGACCACGGCGAAATAAAGGAGATCGGACGTCACGAAGACCTGTTGGTGCAGGAAGGGTTTTATGCCCAGCTCCACAAGATGCAGTATAAGGAGTTTGTTTGAGTTAGGCATCGGCGCAATAAACGTTTGAAGTCCTGCTGAGAATGACAAAACGTTTATATTTGTCCTTAATGCACTTTCAAAAAACTCTCATCGTCCTGGGCTTGTGCCTTTCCGCGCTTACGACCTTCCCACAGAAGGCACGTATCTACAATGGCGGCAAAAGCATGTATACCCGCG
Organism: Chryseolinea lacunae; assembly: GCF_016735595.1. Classification (GTDB taxonomy): domain Bacteria; phylum Bacteroidota; class Bacteroidia; order Cytophagales; family Cyclobacteriaceae; genus Chryseolinea; species Chryseolinea lacunae. Next base: position 241,556 of record NZ_JAERRB010000003.1, on the reverse strand, counting down.
AACGTTACGGGCCGGCGAATAAGGTCAGAGGCGCAAAAGCCAAAACGATATGCCCCATTTTTGTGACCAGCAAATATCCTTACCAGGGGCTAGGCATTAAACTGGGAGACCCCTTTGCCGTTACTTACAAATATTATTTCAACAAGAAAATGGCTGTTGCCATAGACGTCGGAAAAGCCTCCAGCGGCCTCTACAACCGCTATTTCCGCGAAAAATTTGATCAATACGTCATCCGCGACACCTTCGCCACCAGCGACGCCTCCATCGACTATTATACCCACAAAGTGCTGTCCGACATCATCGGCGAAGTGAAACTGCTCTATCACATCGACGCCTCCATGGTGTCGCAAGGACTGCAGGTTTATGTGGGGGCAGGTTGGGAGTGGAAGAACACCAAATTGCAGTACGACTACACCTATAAAGCCGACGTTTTTTCACCCGACAAATTCGGTCGCTTCGAACGCACGCGTTTCACCATGGGGCCGCAGGCTGTCGTGGGAATTGAATACGCCAATTTCAAAATTCCGATCTCCGCGTTCATGGAGCTGGAATACTTTGCCGACATCCAGGCCGATCCGGGCTGGCGTCGTGCCGAAGGCGGCGTAGGACTGCGCTATATTTTCTGATACTCACTTATTTTTGATTCTTACTTTTTTATGAAACGACTCAGCGTTTTTCTATTCCTTTTGGGAACAACTGCGGCATGGGCACAACAAAAGCAAGCGGTGGGTGTGCGCCTGGGCAACCCGCTGGCCGTGAACTATAAGAAATATTTCGACAACGACCGGGCTATTGAATTTGGCGTAGGCGTGGCACCTCCGGGATGGGGTGGGTCGTACTATAAAAAATCATTCGATCACTACTTCGACAATGTCGACTATCTCTCGCACGACCTGAAGAGTGCGCTGTATTTGCAGGCGCGTTATCTTTTTCACTACGACCTCCAGGTCGATGGCATCGACGAGGGCAAGGCAAGTTGGTATTGGGGACTTGGCGCCATGGTGAAATTTGCCAGCGTGCGCTACACCTACGATGAACGAACAGTGCCATCTCAAATTCTTTCCAAAACAAAAACCGACATCGACTTTGGTCCCGAGGGCATTGGTGGTGTGGAATACACGTTCGAAGACATCCCGCTGATGGTGTATGGCGAAGTGAGCGTCATGATGGAACTCGCCGACCGGTTCACGCCGCGACCGTTTGGCGCCGTGGGTGCGCGCCTTATATTCTAAGCTTCAAAGAAATTTTCTTTCGACAGATTTTCAGTCTTTGGCTTCGGCCTCGTCGAGCTGCATTTGTTTTTCATACAGATCCTTATACATGCCGTCGCGTGCCAGCAGCGCGTCGTGTGTTCCTTCTTCCACCACATTGCCATCGACCAGCACCACGATTTTGTTGGCCAGCTTGGCCGACGACACGCGGTGTGAAATGATGATGGTGGTGCGGCCCTGCATGATGCGCTTCAGGCTGTTGAGAATGTTGTTTTCCGTTTTTGTGTCCACGGCCGAAAGGGCGTCGTCGAGCATCAGAATTTTGGGTTCGCGCACAATGGCGCGGGCAATAGACACGCGCTGCTTTTGGCCGCCCGAGAGCGTGATGCCCCGTTCGCCCACGCGTGTGCTGAACCCGTTGGGAAAGCCCACAATGTTTTCGTAGACATCGGCGTCTTTGGCGGCCTGAATCACTTTGTGTTCTTCGGGGTCTTTGATGCCGAAGCCGATGTTGTTATAGATGGTGTCGCTGAACAAAAAAACATCCTGCGGCACATAACCGATCTGGGTTCTTAAGCTGTGAAGATCGTAGTAGGCAATGGGCGTGTCGTCGATCAGAATTTCACCCTCACGCACATCATACATGCGCGACACCAGCGACGACACGGTGCTTTTGCCGGAGCCCGTGGTGCCGATGATGGCCAGCGACTCGCCGGGCCGGATGGTGAACGAAATATTTTTTAATGCCTTGATGCCCGTGTCGGGATAGGTGAAGCTCACGTTTTTGAATTCCACTTTTCCTTTCAGCTCGCGCTCCAGGTGTTGTTCGGAAACAATGTTGGTTTGGATCTTCAGAAATTCGTTGATGCGTTTCTGCGATGCTTCGGCACGCTGCACCAGGCTGCTGGTCCACCCCAGGCTGGCGACGGGCCACGTGAGCAGGTTCACGTAGATGATGAACTCCGCAATGTTGCCAAACGTGAGGTTGCCCTTAATGACCTGCATGCTGCCGGCATAGACCGTGAGAATGGTGCTGATGCCGATGAGGGCCATGATGAGCGGAAAGAAAAGCGATTGCACTTTGGTGAGCTTCAACGACTGCTTGCGATAGATGTCGGTTTCCAGTTCAAACTTGGAGAGCGACTGTTTCTCGCGGTTGAACGACTTGAGCACCCGGATGCCACTGAACGCTTCCTGCACAAACGTGGACAAGCGCGATTGGCTTTTCTGAATTTGTTCTGAACGTTTCTCCACTTTATTGTTCACCAGAAAAATGCTGATGGAAAGAAACGGCAAGGGGCTGAGTGCATACCACGTGAGTTCGGCGTTGATCTGAAACATCATGGGGATGAGAATCAGGAACAGCGTGAAGAGTGTGAGGCCATACATAATAGAAGGACCGAGATACATGCGCACACGGCCCACATCTTCGGCAATGCGGTTCATGAGGTCGCCGGTGTTGTTGCGTCTATAGAAGCTGAGGGGAAGCGTTTGATAGTGTTCGAAAATTTCATTCTTCAAATCAAACTCAATGAGGCGCGACATCACAATGAGGGTTTGTCGCACAAAATACAGGAAGAGGCCACGCAGCAATGCCATCAGCAAAATGAGTCCTGCATAAATAAGGATGCCAAAGGCAAACACTTTAAAATAGTCCTGTTGCTGAGGCGTGCCCTGAAAGGCCTGATAGATACGAATGTTGTCGACCACCAGATCGATGGAGTGACGCACGATGATGCCCGGAATGATTTGAAAAACGTTGGAGATGATGACGAACAGCGTTCCGAGGAGGAGATGCCATTTATATTTTAACAGGTATTTATTGAGGTACTTTAATTCTTTCATTCAAAAAAATTTGGTGGGCAATCTGTAAAACGAAATATCCTTCCAATAGTTCTCGCAAACGTTTGAAACGATGTAATTTTGCGTATTCCTTTAGATAAAGGGGCTCCTTTCACAGGGATTTAAAACTACAACAATCAAACGTAAAACAAATCCGATGGAAATTAAAGAACTTGAAAAAGTGCAGCACGCGGGCATCTTCGGCACGCTGGCACAACTGGGTCATGAGCAAGTCGTGTTTTGTCAGGATGCGGCCACCGGCCTCAAAGCCATCATTGCCATTCACAACACGGTGCTGGGACCTGCACTGGGAGGAACGCGCATGTGGAACTATGCTTCAGAACAGGAAGCACTCACGGATGTTTTGCGCCTGTCGCGCGGCATGACCTTCAAGGCGGCCATCAGCGGACTGAACCTGGGCGGTGGCAAAGCGGTGATCATTGGCGACGCCAAGACCATGAAGACAGAAGCCTTCCTGCGTCGCTTCGGAAAATTTGTGAACAGCCTCAATGGAAAATACATCACGGCAGAAGACGTGAACATGAAAACGGCCGACATGGAATATGTGGCCATGGAAACAAAACACGTGACCGGTCTTCCCGAATCGATGGGTGGCGGAGGCGATCCTTCGCCCGTTACGGCCTATGGCGTTTACCTGGGCATGAAAGCAACCGCCAAGAAAGTGTATGGCAACGACAGCCTCGCCGGAAAGAAGATCGGTGTGCAAGGCATCGGGCAAGTGGGCATGCACCTGGTGGAACATCTGGTGAAAGAAAATGCGTCGGTCTTTATCACCGACATCTATGCCGACAAAGTGGCCGATGTGGTGCGCAAGCACGGTGTGAAAGCCGTGGGCCAGGACGACATTTATGACCTCGACATGGACATCTATGCTCCCTGTGCCCTGGGAGCCACGGTGAACGACGACACCATTGCACGCCTCAAGTGCAGCATCATTGCCGGTGCCGCCAACAACCAGTTGAAAGACGAAATGCGCCACGGCTACATGCTGGTGGACCGCAGCATCGCCTACGCACCCGACTTCCTCATCAACGCCGGGGGCCTCATCAATGTCTACAACGAATACCTGGGCCACTACAACCGTCAGCGTGTGATGGAGCAAACCGAGAAGATCTACGACACGTGTTTGAGCATCCTAAACCTGGCGTCGCAAGAAAAGCTGTCGAGCCAGGAAGCGGCCATCAAGCTGTGCGAAAAGCGTATTGCCGACATGAGCCTGGTGAAGGTGTCGCGCTAGGTCAAGGCCTGGGGCGATGGCGTGCCCATGAAAACGTTATCGTGAAACAAATCTGCATCCCGTTAGTGAAACCTGACGGGATGTTTTATTTTTGTGCCCCCGTTGCCTTTGGTGGAATAACAATGGGACATAACAACCGTTTGAACTTGCTTGCGCCCGCTTTCGGAGAAGGGCAAACCACTCGGATGCAATTTTTTTAATTAACGCTGTTCTTTCCCATGCTTAACAGAAGAAGCCTTCGAATCAAAGTGATGCAGAACCTTTTCGCCCTGCAGCAATGCAAGGATGCGAACTATGAATTGTGCCTCGAAAACATCGCCGAAGCCTTTCTTCCCGATTTAAACTCCATGGAGGTGCAGGACAAACCCGCCCTGAACGCCCAGAAGAAAAAAGCCACCAAACTTTTTGAAACCGCCTTCGCCAACCACGAAACTTCCGTCGATCACGAAGATGTGAAAGTGAAAAAGGTGGTGAACGACTGTTTCCTTTTCTACACCAAGCAATCTAAAAAAGACACCGATTTCTTTCGCAAGAACCTGGTGAGTGAAGTAGAGCGGATCTACGATCAATACATCGAGGTGCTCAACCTGGTGCCCGTGTTTGCCGAACTGGCCGCGGCCGACAAAAAGGTGAGCCACAAAAACTTTGTGAGCAACCTCTGGATCAAAGGCCTTGTGGAAAGCGAAGCCCTGCGCAAAGACGCGCTGAAGCTGGGCCGCCACTGGCAAGACAAAGCCGACCGTGTGAAAGTGTGGTTCCGCGATGTGGTGCGTCAGGAAAATGAATACCTGAACTACCTCGACAAGAAAAGCCCGTCGCTCGATGATCAGAAAAAATTTGTGAACCACCTCTACAAAAAAGTGGTGCTCGGCAAAACCGTGATCAACGATTTCTTCGAAGAAGAAGTGTTGCGTTGGGCCGAAGATAAAGACATTGTGAAGGGCATGGTCGAAAAAACCATTAAGTCATACGATCCCGAAGCGAACACACCGCTGACACTGCACACCCTGTCTATCAACTGGGACGACGACAAGCAGTTTATTGAAAACCTCTACGACACGTCGGCTGGCCTCGACGTGAAATACAAGGACCTGATCGCCAACAACACACGCAATTGGGAAGTGGACCGTTTGCCGCTCACCGACCGGGTGATCCTGGAAATGGCCATCGCCGAGCTGCTCATCTTCCCCAACATTCCGGTGAAAGTTTCCATGAACGAATACATTGAGCTTGCCAAAAACTACAGCACACCCAAGAGCCGCCAGTTCATCAACGGCATCCTGGATGTGATTGCCAAAGACCTGAAAGACACCGGCACCATGAAAAAGAGCGGTCGCGGGTTGATCGACAACAAGTAAGCATCCTTTTCGACGCGTCAATCGCCTGAAGATCCGGGAAGAAAGAAGGTCGATTTGTTAAAAATTGTTAAAATTTTGAATTTGCGGAGGAACCCTAATTAATTTTAAACCTTTATGAGCAAAAAGAGCGGAAACACACTGATGGCTTTTTTATTCGGAGCGGCAGCCGGAGCAATCCTTGGCATTCTCTATGCGCCCGACAAGGGAACGAATACCCGCGAAAAGTTGTCATTCCAACTTGACAAGTACCGTAATATGCTCCAGGACCTGATCAACGATTTTGTGTCGGGAAAGGAAACGCCGCTCACCAGTGAAGCAAAATCGCAGGGACAGAAAGTGGTGGACGAAGCCAAGAACAAAGCCGAGCGCCTGCTGGAAGATGTGGACGAACTGCTGGAACAAATCCGTGGCAAGAAGGCGTAAGCATTAAAGCGTAAAAAAAATTATAGAATCGATAAATCAGAAATGAATATGAAACAGTATGTAGTGAAGTCTGTCATGCTCCTGGCGTTTGTGGCCGTGATGACCACCGCCTGCAAGGACAAGAATGCGGAGAAAAAAATTGCCCAGCTCGAAAGCCGTTTGGCCGAATTGGAAGGAAAAAAATCAGCGACACCCACTGTAACTCCCGGCGTGTCGACCCCCGCGCCCACCAGCCCGGCCCCGGAAGCAAAACCCGAAGGTCCGCTGCCCACCATGGAATTTAAAACCATGGACCACGACTTCGGCACCATTAACGAAGGCGACGTGGTGGAATACACCTACGCGTTCAAGAACACTGGTGCAGCACCCCTCATCATCCAGGGCGCACAAGGCTCTTGCGGATGCACGGTGCCCGACTGGACAAAAGATCCCATTCCCGTGGGCGGAACAGGCTTTGTGAAGGCCAAGTTCGACAGCAACGGCAAAGCACAGATTCAGAACAAAACGGTGACCGTAACAGCCAACACCTGGCCTAAACAGACCGTGTTGCGCTTCAAAGCGATGGTAACACCCAAGGCTGCAGCCGGCCCTGCCAAGTAAGCAGCAGTCACCCAATAGCATAGAGCATCCCAATCTGCCCGGGCAGGTTGGGATGTTTGTTTTAATTGAGATACCTTTGACCCCTTAAAAAATCAACATATGTATTCAATCGTATTGCAAGCCCAAGCGCAACCACAGGGCTGGTTCCAACCACAACTTCTGGTGTTTGCGGGTATCATTATCGTGTTCTACTTCTTCATGATCCGCCCGCAGCAGAAGAAAGCCAAAGACCAAAAGAAATTCATCGACGAGATCAAGAAAGGTGATTATATCGTAACCATCGGCGGCGCTCATGGTTATATAGCAGAGATTGATTCGGAAACGTTTATCCTTGAAGTGGAAAAAGGCGGACGTATCAAGTTCAACCGGTCTGCCATTTCGCTGGAAGCCACCAAGGCAGCCAACGCAAAAAAATAGGCCGCTAAAAATTTAACAAGGGAATAACCTCCCGGCGGTGCGCTGTGAATGGAACGCATGTGGACTGTGAAAATAATTCGGCGGGTTTAAGCAATGAGTTTTTTCAAATCCATATTCAACATCCTTCGCTTCAACCGGAAAAACTGGAACGCCATTTTGCTGTGCATTTTTGCAGCGATGGTGTTCTGGTTTTTTAATGCGCTCAACAAGAACTACACCACCAACATTAATTTTCCGTTAGCGTTTGATTACGACCACGAGAACTTTGTGCCCGTGCGTCCCTTGCCCCGTCAGGTGCGCATCAACGTGTCGGGCATCGGGTGGAATCTTTTTCGCCGCAGTGCCGGCCTCAAGGTGCCCGCGTTGGTCATTCCCCTCGACCGGCCGGCCGATGTGAAGAAGATTGTGGGCAGCGCGCTCCCCGCCTTGTTCTCTACACAGCTCGAAGAATTTCAAATCAACTTTGTGATCACCGACACGCTTCACCTGGCCATCGAACCCAAGGCCACGCGGTGGGTGAAGCTGCGGCTCGACTCGCCCTCCATTTTGTTTCGCGGTGGTTTTGCCATGACAAGCCCCGTTTCCATTGTGCCCGACTCGGTGTTTATTGAAGGACCCCAAAAGCTTATCCGCAGCCTGGGCGATCCCGTATACCTGAAACTTCAGGAGCGCAACCTCGACGAAAATTTTCATGACGATGTGGAAGTTAAATTTTTGAACGACGAACTCATCAAGCGCGACCCGCCCACGGTGTCGGTGACCTTCTCGGTCGATCAGCTGATGGAAGTGACCGACTCGGTTTCGCTGAAAGTGATCAATGCACCGAAGCGCGCGTGGGCTTTTATCGAGCGAAAAAAAATTCCCTGCATCGTGGCCGTTCCGCAAAAAGAAGTGAAAGCGTTTAATCTCGACTCGGTGAAGGCGGTGATTGACCTCAAAAATTTTGCACGGGGCGAGCAACGAATTCTGCCCTACCTCACAGGGCTTCCACCCTATTCGCGCGTGGTGGGTCTCGACTCTGTTTATGTCAAATTCTAGCGCCGTGGCACACCCCCTTCAAGTTGGCATCACAGGCGGCATCGGATCGGGCAAAAGCCTGGTGTGCAGCATATTCAAGGCCTTGGGTATTCCCGTGTATGATGCTGATAGCCACGCGAAAGAACTAATGACCACCGATGGAATACTCGTGCAACAGATCAAGAAAGAATTCGGAGAATTGTCGTTCCATGAGGATGGGAGCCTGAATCGTGGATACCTGAGCAAGGCGGTTTTCAACGATGTGGACAAGCTCGAAAGATTAAACCGCTTGGTGCATCCGCGGGTAGGCGAAGACTACGCGCGGTGGGTAAATCAAAACGCGAATTCTCCTTATGTGTTGAAGGAAGCCGCATTGTTGTTTGAAGCAGGATCGCATCAAACACTCGACAAGGTGATGGTGGTGGTGGCTCCGGAAGCGTTGAGAATTGAACGTGTGTTGCAGCGCGATCCGCAACGCACAACCGAACAGATAAAAGCAATCATCCGCAATCAAATGCCGGAAGAAGAAAAAATGAAACGCGCCGATCATGTCATCGTTAATAACGAAACCGAGTTGTTGATTCCACAGGTTGTGGCGTTGCATCATCAGTTTCTCTCCGCTACGGCTTCTTCACGTTCCTGAAAAAACATCTGCCCTTTTTTAATTACGCTATCGAGACCATTACGTATATGCATTCAGTTTTGAGATTTGTTGGAATAGGTTTGACCCTGGCGGTGCTGGTGTCGTGCGGAAAGAAAAAAGAAGGTGCCGGGGGAGGGAATGCCCAGAAAGCAAGGGGACCACTTGCCGTAGACGGTTTTGTGGTGTCGCCACGCTCGGTGAGCGAAAACATTGAAGTGCCCGGATCGTTGCTTCCCTTCGAAGAAACACCCATTCGTGCCGAAGTGGGTGGCCGCATTGTGCAGTTGAACATTCAGGAAGGTGGCCAGGTGAGCGAAGGTACTATTATGGTGAAACTGTTCGACAAAGACCTGCAGGCACAGCTCCGGAAACTTCAGGTGCAATTGCAGATCAAAGAAAAAACAGAAGAGCGCAGTGCCGAACTGTTAAAGATCAACGGCATCAGCCAGCAAGACTACGACCTCAGTGCGTTGGATGTTGAGAACCTTCGGGCCGACATCGAAGCCACAAAAATATCCATATCAAAAACAGAAATCCGCGCGCCCTACAAAGGCACCGTGGGCTTGCGCAGCATCAGCCTCGGTTCATATATCGCGCCGGCCGACATCATCACCACCATTCGCCAGGTAGACAAACTGAAGCTGGAGTTCTCCATTCCCGAGAAGTATGCCAAAGAAATTGTGAAGGGCTATGTGGTGAGCTTTAAAGTAGATGGCGGCGACAACTATCACAAAGCTACGGTGATGGCCACCGAGAACAGCGTAGATGCAAACACACGCACCCTGAAAGTGCGTGCCGTGGTAAACGAAAATCACCGCGAGTTGGTGCCGGGTGTGTTTGCCAAAGTGAACCTGCAATTGGGCAAAGACGATGAGGCCTTGATGGTGCCCACACAATCCATCATTCCCACCGCCCGCAACAAACAGGTTATCGTGCTCCGCAAAGACAGCGCATCCTACACGGTTGTGGAAACCGGGATACGCGATTCGGCTTTCGTCCAGATTTTGAAAGGAGTGAAAGTAGGTGACACCGTGATCACCACAGGCTTGATGGCCATTCGGCCGAACATAAAGATTAAGATTACCCGGGTGTCGCGCCAGCGGTAACGAATCATTTTTTTCAAACGTCCTGAAAGTATGAACATATCAGAGCTAAGTTTAAAACGTCCGGTCCTGGCGTTTGTGATGAACATCATCATTGTGCTGTTCGGGATCATCGGTTTTAAATTTCTGGGCATTCGCGATTATCCCGCCATCGATCCGCCCAACGTGAACGTGCGCACCAACTATTCGGGTGCCAATGCCGACATCATCGAATCGCAGATCACCGAGCCGCTCGAGAAATCCATCAACGGCATTGCCGGCATCAAGAACATCACCTCGTCGTCGAGCCAGGGCAACAGCAACATCAACATCGAGTTCGAACTTGGCGTTGATCTGGAGACCGCCACCAACGACGTGCGCGACAAAGTGTCGCAGGCGTCGCGCTCGCTTCCACAGGATCTCACCAATCCCCCCGTGGTGTCGAAAGCCGATGCCAACTCCGACGCCATCATTTCCATGACGGTGCAAAGCAGCACGCGAAATCCGCTACAGCTCGCGGAATATTGTAACAACACGTTGGTCGAACGTCTTCAAACCATACCTGGCGTGAGCAGTGTGCAGGTGTGGGGCGAAAAAAAATACGCCATGCGCATCTGGCTCGACCCCTCGAAGCTGAGCGCCTACAGCCTCACACCGTTGGATGTGCAGGCCGCACTCAACAAAGAAAACGTTGAACTTCCTTCCGGAAAAATATCGGGCAATGCCACTGAGCTCACCGTGAGAACATTCGGAAAACTCTATACGGAAGACGACTTCGAAAATGTCATCATCAAATCGACACCGCAGGGCGACATTCGTCTGAAGAACATTGGCGAGGCCGTGCTGGGTCCGGAAAATGAAGAGTCTATTTTGCGCGAAAGCAACATCCCCATGATCGGTTTGGCCATTGTGCCGTTGCCGGGTTCTAACTATGTGGAGATCGCCAGCGAATTCTACAAACGCCTCGACCAGATCAAGAAAGAAGTTCCGGAAGACATCCAGCTGAGCATCGCCATGGACCAGACCATCTTCATTCTCCGGTCTATCGAAGAAGTGGAAGAAACGCTCATCATCTCGTTTCTGCTGGTGGTGCTCATCATCTACTTGTTCTTCCGCGACTTCATCATCGCCATCCGCCCGCTCATCGACATTCCGGTGTCGCTCATTGCTACGTTCTTCATCATGTACCTGCTGGGCTTCTCCATCAACGTGCTCACCATGCTGGGCATCGTGTTGGCTACCGGTCTTGTGGTGGACGATGGTATTGTGGTGACGGAAAACATATACAAAAAACTCGAGCAGGGCATGAACAAATATCAGGCAGCGCTCGAAGGTTCGAAAGAAATTTTCTTCGCAGTCATTTCCACCTCTATCACGCTGGCCGTGGTGTTCCTGCCCATTCTTTTTCTACAGGGTTTTGTTGGACGCCTCTTCCGTGAGTTTGGAATTGTGGTGGCGGGTGCGGTGTTGGTGTCGTGTTTTGTGTCGCTCACACTCACACCCGTGCTCAGTGTGAAGCTCACACGCAGTCATCATGAACACTCGTGGTTCTATCGCGTCACCGAGCCGTTCTTTGCAGGCATGGAAAATGGCTATAGCAGAATGCTGGCGTCGTTCATGCGTGTGCGGTGGGTGTCGTTTGTAATCATTGGAGTGTGCCTCGGTGCTGCTATATACATTTGGATGAACATGCAATCTGAACTGGCGCCCATGGAAGATCGTAACCAGTTCCGCTTGCAGATGTCGGCCGTAGAGGGAACGTCCTATGACTATATGGATGAATACGTTCAGGATATGGTGACCTACATTCAGGATTCCATTCCTGAATATAAAACCGCCTTGTCGGTAACGGCGCCGAGTTTCTCAGGTTCGGGTTCGGCCAACAGCGGTTTTGTTCGTGTCACATTATCCGACCCGCCCGATCGTTCGCGCTCGCAACAGCAGATTGTTGACGCAGTCAGCAAAAACCTTGGACGTTTTCCACAGGGTCGTTCGTTTCCCATTCAGGAACAGACCATATCTGTGAATCGCCGTGGAGGTTTGCCGGTGCAGTTTGTGATTCAGAACAACAACTTTGAAAAACTGCAACAGGTGCTGCCAAAATTCCTGGAAGCCGCAAACAACAACCCCGTGCTGCAGGGCGTGGACATCGATTTGAAATTTAATAAACCCGAGCTCAAGGTGGAGATCAACCGCCTGAAGGCAGCACAGCTGGGCATAAGCGTACAGGATATAGCCCAGACGTTGCAACTGGCGTATAGCAACCTGCGCTTTGGCTATTTCACAAAAGAAGGAAAACAATATCAGGTGATGGGCCAGGTGGCACGTCTGGATCGCGACGACCCCGACGATTTGAAGAGCTTGTATGTGCGCACCAACTCAGGTCAGCTGGTGTCGCTCGACAACCTGGTGACCGTGGAGGAATCCACCACACCACCCTCGCTTTTTCACTTCAACCGCTACAAATCGGCTACTGTCTCTGCCGGTCTGGCTCCGGGAAAAACCATTGGCGATGGCATCAAGGTGATGGAAGAGATCAAGACACAATTGCTCGACGATACATTCACAACATCGTTAGCCGGAACTTCGCGCGACTATGCTGAAAGTTCCAGCAACATTTTGTTTGCCTTTTTGCTGGCGCTCGTGCTGATTTATCTTATTCTGGCTGCGCAGTTCGAAAGTTTTGTCGATCCACTCACCATCATGTTCACCGTGCCATTGGCACTTGCCGGAGCATTTATTGCGCTCTTCATTTTTGGACAAACCCTGAATATTTTTTCAGAAATCGGCATGATCATGCTGATCGGTCTGGTGACGAAGAACGGTATCCTCATCGTGGAGTTTGCCAACCAAAAACGTGAAGAGGGCATGACGCGGCTCGATGCCGTGCTGGAAGCTTCGCGTCTCCGTTTGCGTCCCATTCTCATGACCAGCCTTGCCATGGCGTTGGGTTCGTTGCCCCTGGCCTTGTCGTTGGGTGCTGCATCGACCAGCCGCAGGCCGCTGGGCATTGTGATTGTCGGGGGAATTATGTTTGCCCTCGTGCTCACGTTGTTTGTGATCCCGGCCATATATTCCTACTTCTCGCGGCAGAGAAAACATATTGATTTTGGTTCGTCAACACCACCCAACAAGGAACAAACTCCCGATCAAAAAGAATTGGTTTATGAAGCTTAGGTTAGTAATAGTTGTCGTCGGAAGTGCATTCGTTTTTTCGAAACCCGTTCGGGCACAGGAAAAGGTAGAGCTCGATCAGGTTGTGGCCCTGGCGCTGGAGCAGAACTACGATGTGAAGTTATATAAGAACTATGCGGAGTCGGCCTCGGCAGACGACAAGTATTCGATCGGGGTTTTTCTGCCCGTCATCAACGCCAACGGCTCGCGCATCTGGAACAACTCCGACCAAAAGCAACGCCTGGCCAACAACACAGAGCGGGAAAGCAACGGCATCCAGTCGAACAACCTCAACGGCGCCGTGCAACTTACATGGACGCTGTTCGACGGGGCAAAAATGTTTGCCACGCGTGCGCGCCTTTCGGAAATTGAACAACAGGGCGAGCTGAACGTGAAGGCGCAGATGGTGAACACCGTGGCGCAGGTCGTAAACAACTACTATAACGTGGTGCGCCAGGAGCAACAGCTCAAGGCCATTGTGGAACAGATGACGGTGAGCGAAGAGCGTGTTAAACTTGCCGACCGCCGCCTGCAGGTGGGCACCGGCGCCAAACCCGAACTGCTCCAGGCCAAAGTGGATTTGAATGCCCAGCGCACGTCGGTGCTTCAACAGCAAACCATCATTCAACAATTGAAAGACCAGTTGAACGGCCTGGTGAACATGAAGCTCCCGCCGGTCTATGACGTGACCGACACCATCGTGATTAACCTGGAACTGAAAGAGGAAGAGATTGCCACCAACATCGAGAACACAAACTACAGTCTCCTGTCGTATCGCAAAAACATGGATGTGGCCGCGCTGGCTTTGCGCGAGCGGCAAGGCGAACGGCTGCCGGTTTTCAATTTCACGTCGGCCTACAACTTTTCGCGAAACATCAACACCCAGGTAATAAACGATTTCACGCTGCTTTATAACAGAAACAAGGGATTCAACTACGGTTTCACCGTGAGCGTTCCCATCCTCAACGGATTTGCCAACCGGCGCAACATCCAGCAGGCACACATCATGGTAGACCGCCAGACGATTTTATATGAGCAACAAAAGATTCAGGTGGATGTGGGCGTGAAGAATGCCTATGTGAACTACAACAATGCTAAAAAGGTGTTGTTGATTGAGGAGGAGAACATTTTGGTGGCGAAAGAAAACCTCTACATCACTCTCGAAAGCTTTAAGCGCAGCGCCACCACCTTCATTGAGTTGCGCACGGCCCAGCAAAGTCTTGCCGATGCCTACAACCGGCTCATCAACGCGCGCTACCTGGCCAAGCTGGCCGAAACAGAATTGCTGCGTTTAAACAGCGGTCTGCTGAAATAATTTCCAGTTCTGAAAGGATGGGCGCATGCGCAACCGACGGCGCGTGAAGGAGAATTCATATTATATTTTGACTAATTCGGCAAGAGAAATGCCCAATGCGGAGGCAACCTCGTAGAGCGTGTAGGCCGTGGGGTTGGTCTTGCCGGACTCCACGCGCTCGATACTTTGCCGATCTTTGAAGCACTCGCGCGCCAGCTCCGACTGTGTCCATCCCTTCTTTTTGCGCAGCTGGATAACACGTTTCCCAATTTTTCGCGCCAGTTCCTCCTTTTTCACGATGATGATATTGTTTAAAGTAAGATCAGGGAATTGTGTAAAAAATGTGTCATCATATTTGTTGACAGTATTGTATTCTTGGTATATTCCCTCACCATTTGAATCAACACCCTTATGGCGGCCAAGAAAAAAAATCCGAAACCCAGCACAACCGTCAATCAACTCACCAAAAACGGAATCCGCGAAATCAACAGCCTGTTCGAGTATGCATCGCCCGACGACCTGCGGAACACGCTGATCGAAATCTATCACACCTACATCATTCAACAACATCACGCCTTCCCCATAAACTTTGATGTGATGTCGAGCCAAATGTATTTTTTGATGGAGACATTAAAAAATCTGAAAAAGAAATAACAACGTCTTTGTTCGTAGGCGCAACGTTCGCGGTGCCTCGATCAGATGTGGAAGTGATCCCTGAATAATGCCACGCTGATCCGTTTTTGTGAAACCAATAAAGTTACATTCTCCAGGTCGGCGATTTCATCAACCTGTTTCTTGCGCAATTCTGCGAATGGTGAAAATTTTTGAGCGCGTTCGTTAAAAAATCTCACGATCACGCCGCGAAGAACGTCATCCTTTTTTTTACGTTGTCGTTCAAATACTGCAAACCTCCTTCACACACATGTTAAAATCTACAACAACCCGAATCGAATCCATTGACCTTCTTCGTGGTCTCGTCATGGTCCTGATGGCGCTGGACCACGTGCGTGACTATTTTCACGCCGATGCTTTTCTCTACAACCCTGTCGACCTCACGCAGACCAGCGTTGCTTTGTTTTTCACACGGTGGTTCACGCACTTCTGTGCACCCGTGTTTGTGTTCCTGGCCGGCACGTCGGCCTTCATTGTGGGCACACGCAAGGGCAAGCAGGAGCTCACCGCCTTCCTGCTGAAGCGCGGGCTGTGGCTGGTGTTTCTGGAGCTCACCATTGTGAACTTTGCATGGTTCTTTAATTTTCAGTTTCCGCTACCGTCGCTGTTTGTGATCTGGGCCCTGGGCATGGGCATGGTCATCCTGTCGGTGTGCATCCACCTGCCGTTCCGGGCCATACTGGTGTTGGGCCTCATGTTGGTAGCAGGACATAACTTGCTGGATGGCATTCATGTGGAAGGCAACGGTGCCGGTGCCATACTCTGGTCGGTGCTGCACGAGTTTCACCTTTTCCCCCTGAGTCCCGATCGCAACCTGTTCATCGGCTATCCGCTGTTGCCCTGGACGGGCATCATGCTGTTGGGCTATTGCTTTGGCACGTTTTACACGTCGTCGTTTGACGCGGCATCGCGCAAAAAGATTTTGACTTATCTCGGGGCGTCGTCGATCGCGTTGTTTATTGTGATCCGGTTCTTCAATGGCTATGGCGATCCAAATCACTGGTCGGTTCAATCTTCGCCGGTGTTCACGGTGTTGTCGTTCATCAACGTCACCAAATATCCACCGTCGTTGTTATACGTCCTGGTCACGCTTGGCCCTGCATTGTTGTTGCTCGCGGCCGCCGAGCAATTCAGGAGCCGCGTAGCGCAGGCCCTGGTCACCCTGGGTCGCGTGCCCATGTTCTACTATCTGTTGCACATCTACCTCATTCACGGACTTGCCGTGATCGCGGCCCTGCTCACCGGCTATAGTTTCAGCGACATGATCTTCAGCACGTGGGTAACGGACTCGCCCGGTTTGAAAGGGTATGGCTTTAGCTTGCCTGTGGTGTATGCAGTATGGTTTGGCGTGGTGGCGTTGCTCTATCCGCTGTGCCGGTGGTATGAAAAATACAAAGGCCAACATCGCGAACAATGGTGGCTCAGCTATCTGTAGAAACAAAAAATCCCGGACGATGTGTCCGGGATTTTTTTATGTGAGTTGGAAATGGATCAGTTCACTTTGATCAACTCCACTTCGAAAACCAATGTAGAATAAGGAGGAATTTGTCCGCCGGCGCCGCGTTCGCCATAGCCCAGTTCCTGGGGGATGAACACAACCCACTTGTCGCCTTCGTGCATCAGCTGAAGCACTTCGGTCCAGCCGGGAATCACTTCGTTCACACCAAAGGTGGCGGGCGAGCCGCGCTCTACAGAACTGTCGAACACGGTGCCGTCGGTGAGCTTGCCGGTGTAGTGCACCGTTACCTTGTCGGTGGCCAGGGGAGCTTTGCCTTTGCCGGTGGCCAGCACTTTATATTGCAAGCCGCTGGCGGTGGTTTTGATGCCTTCCTTGGTTTTGTTTTCGTTGAGGAATGCTATGCCGGCCGACTTCATTTTTTCGCTTTTGGCTTCCATGGCGCGGGTCATATATTCCTGCACCACGGCCATCGATTCTTCCTGGGTCATCTTGGGAGTCTTGCCCAGAAACACATCTTTGATGGCGGCGTTGAGCAACTCAACGTTCAGCGAATCGCCACCCTGTGTTTTCAGGTTTGTGGCCATGAGCACGCCCAGGCCGTAGCTGGCTTTCTGATGCGCGTTGGTGGTGTCTATGGTCACCACTTTTTCCATTTTAAGTTGAACGATCTGTGACTTCAGGGAAGTGATTTCCGCCTGCAGCTCCTTTTTGGATTGGGCGAAGAGGGTTGTGCTCAAGCAGAGCAGCAAGCAAACTGCGAATATTTTCATGTATAAAATGATATGTGATTTGTGCGCAAAGAAAACAAATAACGGGCACAAACGGCTATGCCTCAACCCGAATTTAGTGCCTGTTTTTCGACAGATTTCATTTCTCCGCCGATGACAAATCGGCATCGGGCTGGTACTTTTGAAAAGATTCAAACAAAAATAAACGCCTTATGAAAGCTTATGTTATTGTGGACGTGACCATCACCGACCCGGTGCGCTATGAAGACTATAAAAAACTGACGCTCGCCTCCATGCAGCCCTATGGTGGAAAGTTTGTGGTGCGTGGTGGCGCAGCCGAAATACTGGAAGGAACGTGGCAGCCCGGCCGCGTGGTGATACTGGAATTTCCTTCGGCAGAGCGGGCCAAAACCTGGTGGTCGTCGCCCGAATACACGCCGGCCAAAGCCATCCGCCAGTCGGCTTCCACGGCCAACATGATTGTGGTGGAAGGCGTGGCGTGAAATGCTCAGGCGTGTTTGGTCAACAGCTTCAGCAGTTCGCGGTCGAGCTTGTGGCCATGCCAGTCTTCGTAGGCCACGTCGGTGCGCCGCGAGTCGAGCACGCCAAAGTCGCCTATAAATTCCCACAGGGCAAATCCGATTTTGTGCTGGTTCAAAATGTCGAGCACATCGCCAAACCAGGCGAGAAAAACTTTGTGAGGTGTTTTGTTCCAGCAGCCGCATTCGCCGCAGTGAACACCCACGCCCTTTTGCACGAGGTCGCCCCAGGGTTTGTAATATTCTTCGAGCATGGTGCGGCTCAGGTATTTGTCGCCCACCTGGCCCGGCCATTTGGGTTCGGGTGCGTGTTCGGGATCCTTCATGGCCCACGGTGCCTTATAGTGCGAAATGGCGCCGGGCATGTAGCCGCGACAGCTTTGCGAAATGTTGAGGTCTGCCAACTCGGGAATCACCTTGTTGCCCACCTCGTTGCCATCGGCAATCACAATGCGTTCGGGATTTTCTTTGTGAATGGCATCCAGCGCGCCCTTTGCCACCTTGCGATAGAGCTCGCCGGGAACGGCCGACGATTTTGAAAGCTGGTTGTTCATGTCTTCGCGCATGGCGGGTTCGTTCAGCAAATCGAAGCTGAGCTTGTCGTGCGAAATGCCTTTGTAACGCTTGGCCCAGAAATTCCAGTGGTGATAGAAGGCGTCCTGCGCGGCCTGATCTTTCCAGAGGTTGAAGGGTTCGTGAAAACCGGCGTTGATGCAGTAGCCCGGAGCGCGGTGAAGATTGAGGCTGATGTGAAGATTAAACTTGTGGGCCTTTTCCAAAAGGGCGTCAATCTGCTCCACGGCTTTCAGGTTAATCTTATAGGTGTCGTCGGGCTTGATGTCTTTGGTGCGATCGATGTCTAGATAGTAGGGATAGGCCACCGGCACGCGCACAAAGTTGAAGCCCCAGTCGTGCATCCATTCAAAATGTTCCTCTGTGGTGGCATCGCGTGTGGCGGCCGGGTTGGGCGAGAAGAAATCCAGCACGTTGAAACCCCGCCATTGGGGCAGCTTGTTTTTGGGCTGGGGCGTTGCCCACGCCTGCGTGCCGGCCAGACTCAGGGCAGTGGCCGTTAGCGCGGTGTTGGTGATGAAGTTTCTTCGGTTCATGATGTTATGGCGTTGAGAGTGACAGCTTAAACTTACGTCTGCGTTACCGAAGTGACGCACGATGTTCAGTTTTATAAAACCAATTTATCGCTTTGAAGCCGTTCGATGACGCAACCGCCATTGATTTCTGTTGACGGATAAAAATCGACCGGCTTCAGAAGGTGAAGGTAGGAATTCGTTTGCCGTGCTGTTCACCGCAGGCATAAAAAATTGCGGCCATCTTTCAACTAAAGATGAAACGATGGGTATTGTTAGCTGAAATAATTTTTACGTAGATATCAGATTCAATCCACCAGCTGATGCAAAAGCCCAAGCACTTCCTTTTGTGAGGGCACGGTGAATTGTGCCTGCGTGTGGCCTTGTCCTACTTTTATGGTAATGCCTTTGTCGGCCAAGGCCTTGAACATGTCTTCGTCGGTTTTGTCGTCGCCAATGGCGAGAATAAAATTGGAGGGATGTTCCAGGATAAGATTTCGCGCCGCCACACCTTTGTCAACACCGGCCATGCGCACTTCAATGACCTTATTGCCGTCGATGACCTGCAGCTGGGCGTTGCGCACCAGGTGATAGAGCGTGTCTACCAATTCGCGTGAGCGGATAAAACCAAGCTCCGGATCCACATTGCGATAGTGCCATGCCAGTGTGTGGTCTTTCTCTTCCACAAACGAGCCGAGGCTGCGGGCGGCAAAGAGTTCGAGGGTGGGGCGGATGAGTGGCTTCCACGACTGGTCAAGCGTAAGTTCGTTTTTCCAGGTGCCTTCGGGTTGGCGTATGGCGGCACCGTGTTCTGCCACAATGTTTATGGGAAGGTCGTGAAACCAGTTCTCCAACAAAGGATAGGCGCGGCCACTGATGATGGTGACCTGCGTGCGGTCGTCGGCCGAGAGCCGGGCAAGCAGGCGCAGCAGGCTTTTGTCGGGCACGGCTTCTTTGGGGTGACGCGCGAAGGGCACCAGCGTGCCGTCATAGTCCAGGAACAGGTGCCGGGTGTCGGCAGCCTTGAACGCTTCGGCAATGGAGGTGCGGGCGGCTTTGCCCACATACTTTGTTTGTTGAATTTCTTGTTGGTCTTTCACTTCCTCCAGTTGTTTCAGAAAGTCGTTCACCCAATGAATGACGGTGTATTCTTTGAGACGTTGTTGCAGAATGTTCATGTTCTGCATCACGGTTTCTTCGGGCTGTGTTAACGCGCTGAAAATGGATTGCGCCACTTCCGCTTTGTCGACCGGGTTCACCAGAATGGCTTCGCCCAGTTCGCTGGCCGCGCCGGCAAGCTCGCTGAGAATGAGCGTGCCGCGACCATCGATCTGACTGGCCACATATTCTTTCGCCACCAGGTTCATGCCATCGCGCAGGGGCGTGATCAATCCGATGTCGGCCGACTGATACAACGCCGACAGCTCGGCAAAAGAAAGGTGATTATACCGATAGATGATGGGCTGCCACGTGAGCGTTGAATATTTTCCGTTGACACGACCCACTTGCTCTTCGATGAGCTTGCGTCGCTGATTGTATTTGGAAATGATTTGCCGCGACGGCACCACCACCATGATGAACACCACCTTCTCGTGCCACTCGGGATGCTTTTCCAGAAACTGCTCAAAGCCCGACAGCCGGTGCGTCACACCTTTGGTGTAGTCGAGACGGTCGACGGAAAAAATGATTTTGCGCTCGCCAAAGTTTTTAACGATCACGTCTTTTTGCTGAAGCACCTCCGGTTTCCTGGCAGCCTCGTGGAATTTTTCATAGTCAATGCCCAGCGGGAAAAGCTCGGCCTTCACCACACGGTTGTCAACAAAGATAGAGCGATAGGTGTGGTCAAGACCTGCCACCATGCGCACGGTTTTGAGAAAGTGTTGCACATATTCCTGGGTGTGAAATCCCAACAGGTCCGCACCCAGCAATCCGTTGATGATTTTTTCTTTCCATGCGCGGTGCATGAGTCTGAAAATTTCAAAGTTTGGAAACGGAATGTGCAGGAAGAAACCAATGGTGGCATCGGGCAGGGCCTTGCGGATGAGGCCGGGCAGGAGCATAAGTTGATAGTCGTGAATCCACAACACGTCGCCGGGTTTGAGAAAAGCGAGGAGCTTGTCGGCAAAAAGTTGGTTCACGTCTTCGTAGCTCTTGAACGTTTCGTCGTCGAACTCCACAAACGAAGGAAAATAATGAAAGAGCGGCCACAGCGTGGCGTTGCAGAAGCCGTTGTAGTAGCGGTTATAAAGTTTGGTGTCGATGAAGATGGGCTCGACTTCAAATGCCTGTGCAGGTTGTTTCTGCCCTTTGTAGTTTTCCCAGCGCTTCTCCGGGAAATCGGCAGAACCGATCCACCATTTTTCGGTGAATGCGTTGTCTGAATTGTCTTTATCGAAATAGCTTTTGAGGGCGCTCACCAGCCCACCATCGCTTTCCTTGAGCGACACCTTTTTATTTTTTTCCTGCAGCTGAAACGGTAGCCGGTTAGACACCACCACAAGCCGCCGCGTTGTCTTCTCCATGAATGGGATGCATTTAAACGTTGCAATGAAAACCCTTGCAACAACCATCCCAAACCGATGGAGCTGTGATTTGGCGTTGCAAGGGCTGTTAAAGATGCGAGAGGTTTATGTGGGCGTGGAAATTTAGCCACAAATGCATTGAGCAATTATGAACAAACTGTATTGGATAGCCAGCGGTTTGTGAGATGTCGAGCGTGAATGCTACGTGCATTTTCAGGATGACTCAAAACGAAAAAGCCGCTCACGTTTCCGTAAGCGGCTTCTAGATGTGGGAGCTGAGGGGTTCGAACCCCCGACCCTCTGCTTGTAAGGCAGATGCTCTGAACCAGCTGAGCTAAGCTCCCTTAATTTTGTGTTCGCCCCATCGTTTTGGGACTGCAAATGTAGTAGAGATTTTTATTTGTGCAAAAAACTTTGCGAGATCTGTAAAAAAATTGCTGCCTTTTCGTGGTCCAGTGGCTCAGAACAGGGATTTTCCGCTCATTCAACAAATATCCGCCTCAAAAACACCGCCCATCGGCCTTTTTTGAACCCTTGGTTTGAAATTTGTCTCGTATTTTTGCCTAACCATTTTTTAAGCTTTTGAAAACCTTCCGGAAAATCCTTTTGTACCTGGCCTTGGCAGTGGGTGTTCTGGTGGTGTCGCTCACGGTATCCGTGTTTTTATTCAAGGATAAGATCATCAACCAGTTCATTCGCGAAGCCAACAAGCAGCTGAGCACCCCCGTGAAAGTTGGAAAAATCGACATTTCGGTGTGGCAGAACTTCCCCAGGCTTTCCATTGTGATGCACGACGTGTATGTGGAAGATAGCCAACCCGGCCAATACCCGCTCCTCACAGCCCGCGAAATCTCCTTCCAACTGAGCCTGGTCGACGTCTGGAACGAAAACTATGCGATAAAAGGCCTCCAGATTTCCGACAGCGAAACCAACCTGAAAATAGACGACAAGGGCGTCAATAACTACACGATCGCGAAGGGCGACGGAGGGGGAGCAACAAAGGGCAGCATCACCTTCGAGCTCAAAAACGTGAACCTCAAAAACACCCGCGTTCATTATACAGACAACCGGTCCGAACAGCGCCTTTCGTTTTTTAGCAAAGCCCTGGTGGCCTCCATCCACACGGCAAGCGACATCTATAACATCGACGCCGCCGGCGATTTGACGACCGAGAAAATCGAAGTGAACCGAACGTCATTTCTGGCAGGGAGAGTGTTTGATGTGGAGAGCCAGCTAACCTACGACGACGTTCAAAAAATACTTACCATCAAACCGTCGCTATTGAATCTTAGCAACGCGGGCTTCGATGTGAGTGGCACGTATTCCTGGAAAAAGAAGAACTACATCGACCTGGTGGTGAAGGGCAAGGACACCGACATCCAAACCTTGTTGTCGCTTGTGCCCGGCACGGCCTCGAAGAAACTGGAAAAATATAAAAGCTCGGGCGATGTTTATTTCAACGCGAAGCTGAAAGGCGAAATCGGCAACCGTCGCAGCCCGGGCATCTCCATTGACTTCGGTTTCAAAAACGCCACCGTGTTTCATCCCGACTACAAGTCGCGCATTGAAGACGCCAGCCTCGACGGTTCGTTTGCGTCGCCGGAAGTGCTGGACGTGAGCCGCGCTTCTCTGGTGTTGAAAAACATCAACGGCAAACTGAACGGCGAATCCTTTGCGGCGAATTTCATTTTGCACGACTTTGAAAATCCCGAAGTGATCAGCGACTTCAAAGGTCGCGTGGATGCGGCATCGGTGCTTAATTTTTATCCCATCGAAAACCTCACCGACGTGTCGGGGGCCTTGCTTGTGGATGTGTCGTTCAAAGGGCGGGTGGCGTTGTTGAAGAAGCGGGCAACGGCGCAACAGGTGTCTACACAGGGCACCATCGATCTTCAGAACATCGGCCTCACCTATGGCGAAGAGAAAATAAAACTGCGCAGCCTCATGGGCAACCTGCAGTTCAGCAACAACGACCTGGCGTTGAGCAACGTGTCGGGTTTCATGGGCAACAGCGATTTCACGTTCAACGGGTTCTTCAAAAACATCGTCACGTTCCTGCTGTTCGAAAATCAACCCATCGGCATCGAGACCGACCTCAAGTCTAATTTCCTGGACGTGGATCAGCTGTTTGCCATCGGCTTTGGGAAACCGCATGCGGGCAAAAATCAGCAATACGAGTTTGGCATTTCGCGAAACATCAACCTCAATTTCAATTGCGATGTGAAGGGCCTGCGCTACAAGCGTTTTCATGCCGAGAACATCAAAGGCGACCTGTTGGTGAAAAACGAAATGGCGGTGGCCCGCAAAATCACACTGCATGCCATGGGCGGCGACATGACGCTGGCCGGCATCGTAGACGCTCATAATCCCAAAGCCATCGACGTGGTGAGCAACGCCAAGTTTGAGGGCATTTATGTTGACAGCGTGTTCTACGTGTTTGAAAACTTTGACCAGGATTTTATTCAGGACAAACACCTGAAAGGCCGTACGTATGCCGACGTGAACCTGGAGATGACGCTGAATCAAAACCTGAAGCTCTTCAACGAAACGCTCATCAGCGACATCACGGCCACGATCAAGAACGGTGAGCTGAATAATTTCGAGCCCATGAAAAAGCTGAACCGTTTTCTGAACGACGAAGGCCTCAGCAAGCTGCGGTTCTCCGACATCAAAAACGACATTCACATCGAAAACAAAACCATCTACATTCCCCAGATGGAAGTGCGCACCAACGTGACGTCCATTAAGGTGAGCGGCACACACACGTTCGATCAACACATCGAGTATCACATCATCGCGCCCTTGCGCAACGACCGCAGCATCAACTCGGCCGAAGCCCGCGCCGCCCTCGAGGAAGACGGCTCAGGCCAGAGCAAACTCTTTCTGAAAATCACCGGCACCACCGACGACTACCGCATTGCCTACGACACCGAAGCCGTGCGCAAAAAGATCGCCACCGATCTGAAAAAGGAAGTACAGGAACTGAAGGACGCCTTCAAAAACAAAGGCACCAAAAAGAAGAAGGAAGTGGAGTTGGAAAAAGACGAATACTTCGACTGGGATAACTAGACGTTACGAAATAGCTTCTTTCAAATAGTCGTTCAACGGCTTGGCTGCGCGCATGGTGTCGACCAGCTTTTTCAAAAACTTTTTGTCGAGCACTTCGCTGTCGGTGAACTCGTGGGTCACGATAAAACTTTTCAGTTTCAGCCATTCAATGTGCGGGTGGTCTTTGGCGTAGCCTTTGGGCACGGTCTTGAGCGCGTCTTCATCCCAGAATTTTCCGAAGACCGATTTAAATTTTTTGTCGTTCACAATTTTGCCCAGCGTTTCGCCGGTGTAGTCAATCTCCTGGCGGATCTTGGCCAGGTTTTCGGGAATGGGTTGAAACAGACCCACGGCCACAAAGCTCTTGTTGCCGGGCTCCAGCTGAAAATAATATCCCGGTGTGCCCATGCCTTTGCCTGTTGACGACAGGGCCACACTCATGTTGGTTTTATAAGGCGTTTTGTCTTTGCTGAAGCGCACATCGCGATAGATGCGGAAGCTCAGTTTTTTTGGATCAAGTCCCTGCAGGGAAGCGTCGTAGGGAATTATGGCGTTGAGCAGTTCGGCCACAAACACGTCGAAGTCGGCTTTCAACTCGAGGTAGTGTGGCTTTTTCTTTTCGAACCACTCGCGGTTGTTGTTTTTGCGGATGTCTTTCAGAAATTTCAATGTTGCTTCAAACGCCATGACGACTTTTCTTTTTTATGGATGAATAATGATCAAACCGGTTTTGACTTACAGAAATTCCACTACGGTTTCCAGGCCCACGCCGCGCGACGCTTTCACGAGCACGGTGGCGTTGTTGAGGGGTCTGTTTTTCAGTTCGTCCATTAACAACGTTTTGTTTTCAAAAAGGATGGCCTCCGGGTATTCTTCTTTTGCCGATTTCATGAGCGCCCCGCAGAGGTAGACTTTGTCGAACTTGTTTTCTTTCAGCAAGCGTCCCACGAGCCTGTGTTCTTTTTCGGCTTCTTCTTCCAGCTCGAACATGTCGCCCAAAATGGCAACTTTTTTTTCGGCATTCATGGCCGCCAGGTTTTCGATGGCGGCTTGCATAGAGCTGGGGTTGGCGTTGTAGGCATCGAGAATCACCGTGTTGGTTTCTTTCTTGATCATCTGCGAGCGCATGTTGCCGGGCTGATAGTCGGCCACGGCCTGGTTGGCCTGGGCTTCGGGCACGCCAAAATGTTTTCCGATGCAAAGCGCCGCGGCGATGTTTTCAAAATTGTAGCCACCGATCAGATGCGTCAACACGGTGTCGCCGTTTTCCGCCTGAATTTTCACGAAGGGATCGGCATCAACAAGTTCGGCGTGATAGTAGTCGCCCGCTGCCGGATAGAACACCGGGCTTTTGAAACGCTTGGCCATGTTGGCGAGAATTTCATTTTTGGAATTGATAAACACCGTGCCGTTTGTGGTGATGAGGTGCTGATACAATTCGGACTTGGCGCGGATAATATTTTCGTATCCCCCAAACGTGCCGATGTGTGCACGGCCAATGTTGGTGATGAATCCGTGCGTAGGATTGGCTATGGAACAGAGCAACGCAATTTCACCCACATGATTGGCACCCATTTCAACAACCGCCAGTTGCACCGAGGCATCGATGGCCAACAGCGTGAGCGGCACACCGATGTGGTTGTTGAGGTTGCCGAGGGTGGCATAGGTCTTAAATTTTTTGCTGAGCACGGCGTTGAGCAATTCTTTGCTGGTGGTCTTGCCGTTGGACCCGGTGAGCCCGATCACGGGAATGGTCAGTTGGTCGCGGTGATGGCGCGCCAGTTTCTGCAGGGTTTCCAAAACATTCTCCACAACAATGCATCGCCCGTCAACGGCATAGGCCGCGTCGTCGAGCACCACGTGTGAGGCGCCCGCGTCGAGGGCTTGCTGCGCGAAGGTGTTGGCGTTGAAGCGGTCGCCTTTCAGCGCAAAAAAGATCGATCCCCGGGCAATCTTCCGGGTGTCGGTCGAGACCTGCCCCGATTCACGGTATAGTGTGTACAACTTTTCGATGGTCATGTGTGTCAAAGGTAAAATTCGTCGCGAAACTTAGTCTGCCGGTCATCCCAGGCGGGTAGGGATTGTGGGGCTGGAAAAGTATCTTGCGGGAAAGATAACAGGTGGCTCCGGGCTGCGTTAAGGATACAGAAAAATATTTTTTGATGACCAACCTACTCCGACTTCTCCTGTTGCTTCTTCCCGTTTCGCTACAGGCGCAATTCACCTACGAGATGGTGGCCGATGTGCCCGTGAAAAACAGCGACGGCACAGCCGTGAACATGCCCTGGGTGGGCGGATTGAACGCGGCGCAATACAACACGATGGACCTGGACCACGACGGCAAAGACGACCTTGTGTTGTTCGATCGTATGGCCGACCGCGTCATCACCTTTTTGAATCGCGACAACACCTACGTTGCCGCGCCGCAGTATGAATCGTTTTTTCCTGCCGAGATCACCAACTGGCTCCTGCTGCGCGACTTCAACTGCGACGGACAGAAAGATATTTTCACCGGCGACATTCTGGGCATCAAAGTTTTTACAAACACCACGGCATCGGGACAAACACCGTCGTGGAAACAATTTCTGTTTTATAGCGGCCCGGGCGGCACCAAAAGCCAGGTGTTGCTTTCAAAAGGATTTTCAGGACTCATCAACGTGCAGTTGCAATTCGACGACCTGCCCTCGCTGCTCGATGCCGATGGCGATGGCGATCTCGATTTGTTCGACGTTCGCTTTGTGGGCGACGGCACCGTGGAGTATCACAAAAATTTTAGCCAGGAGCGCTATGGCCGATGCGACTCGCTGGTGTTTGAAAGACAAACGCAGAAGTGGGGTGGTGTGACGGAGTGTTCGTGTGGCACATTCGCCTTCAACGGCGATCCATGTCCGCCCATCACTGGTGGCAGACCCGAGCACGCTGGAGGCAAAAGCCTGTTGGTGATGGATGTCAACGGTGATGCTACACTCGACATGCTGTTTTCGGAGGCCACCTGCAGCAACCTGTATCTGCTTTCCAACACGGGCACGCTCGATGCGCCCGTCATCACAACGTCGTCTACCTTTCCACAACTAAAGCCCATCAGCTTTCTTGTGTATCCGGCGGCGTTTTATGAAGACCTGGACTTCGACGGGCGGAAAGATATTGTGTCCATCCCCAACATCTTTGCAAAACTTTACCTGAACAGCGACCTCAGCCATTCGAACTGGTTTTATAAAAACACAGGCACATCGGCCGCACCGGTGTTCACCTTTTCGCAGGACAACTTTTTGCAGGACCGCATGGTCGACGTGGGCGATAATTCTGTTCCCGCATTTTTCGACTATGATGCCGACGGCGACTACGATTTGTTTGTGAGTCAGAACACATCGGATCCGGGCAGTGTGTTTGCCACGGTGAAGCTATATAAAAACACAGGCACCGCCAGCCAACCCGAATTCACGTTGGCCAACGACGACATGTTTGGCTTTTCGGCGCTGTCGATCTATAACCTCAAGATTCAATTTGCCGACTTCGACGCCGACAAAAAAACCGATCTGGTGTTCACCGCCACAACGCTTCAGGGCAGCACAGCTTTATATTATGTGTCGAACAAGACAGGGCTGGGTGTTGATTTTGGAGGGCAACCGGTTCAGAACACAGGCTTTACCATTTTTCAATCGGAGAACATCACCGTGGTGGATGTGAACCAGGATGGTTTTGGCGACTTGCTGGTGGGAAAGAGCAACGGCTCGCTGGAGTATTGGAAAAACAACGGACAGGTGAACAGCTTCACAATGGTGACCAACGCGTTTCTGGGACTCAGCTCCACAGTGCTGCGGCAAAACCTGTCGACCTCGGTGGCCGATCTGGATGCCGACGGAAAATCGGACCTGCTCATCGGCGACCAGGATGGACACATTGGCATCATCAGCGATTTCCGTACGGTCTATCAAACGAAATTGGCCGTGAACATCATCAGGGACATCACCTACAACGCCCTGTTGGCCGACGCTGATAAATATGAGAACCGGAATTTTGGAGGCCGCATCTGGACGGCACCAGTTAATCTATATAACACCACCAAGCCAAGCGTGGTGATTGGCAATGCGCTGGGAGGGCTATTCCTGTTGCGTCACGACGGCGGCGAGTCGTTGCCGGAGAATCCCGTCATCAGCGTCTATCCCAATCCAACGCTGCGCAATTCGGCCATCACCGTCAAGGCCGACCGCAGTGTGGAGATGCAGATTTTTTCGAGCCTGGGTCACCGCGTCACCGATCGCATCCGGGTGCCGGGTGGCGAAGAGTTCACCTATCGGCTGGGTAGCATGGCGTCGGGGGTTTACATTATCCGCTTCACCGAGAACAACAAATCATTTGTGAGCCGTCTGGTGGTTTATTAGGCCGATCGCTCACCTTTGCACCTGAAGTCGGCGGAGGCCCTGGGCTTCGATCCGAAGCACTGCGTGGTGTTCAAGATTCGCTGGCGGGCGTGGCCGCGGGCTGCAAAGGGGTGGGTGTCACCACCGCGCACGCCCCCTGAAGAGCTAAAAGACACCGATTTGACGGTCGGTAATTTCGTGGATTTGGAGCCGGAATGGCTCATTTTCAGGCTTTTTTAAAGGAATTGCTGATTATTTGCAGCGAGCTTTGGAATATTAAGACGGTTTTATCGATATTTGCAGTCCCTTTTTAGGAGGGGTATAATTAAACAAAGCGGATATGGCACGAGTTTGTCAAATAACTGGAAAAAGACCTCAGGTTGGTAATAACGTTTCGCACGCGAACAATAAGACCAAGAGAAGATTCTTACCGAACCTTCAAAAGAAACGCTTCTACATTCCTGAAGAGGATAAGTGGGTAACACTGAAAGTGTCTACCAAAGCGATCAAGACCATTTCAAAATATGGTATCACAGCAGTACTTAAGGAAGCAAAAGCTAATGGCAACCTCGTGTTGTAATTAAAAACATAAAGAATCATGGCAAAGAAAGGTAACAGGATCCAGGTGATTTTAGAGTGCACAGAGCACAGAGCTACGGGCATGCCGGGCATGAGCCGCCATATCACCACCAAGAACCGTAAGAATACCACGGAGCGTTTGGAGTTGCGCAAATACAACCCCGTGCTGAAAAAATATACAGTTCACAAAGAAATTAAATAACCATGGCAAAGAAAGTAGTTGCATCCCTCAAGAAAACGGACGGCAAAAGCTATGCTAAAGTGATCCGTGCAGTGAAGTCTGAAAAGACTGGCGCTTACACCTTCAAAGAAGAAATCGTAGCCGCTGACTTGGTGAAAGAAATTCTGGCCAAGAAGTAGTTCGATTCTGTAAGAAATCAAGAAGTCCCCTCGCGGGACTTTTTTTGTTTAAAACAATCCCTCCTCCGCTATGGCATTATTCGGCAACCTGTTCTCTTCCGATAAAAAAGAATCGCTCAATAAAGGCCTCGAGAAATCAAAAGAAAGCTTCTTTGGCAAGTTGGGCAAGGCCCTTGTGGGCAAAGCTACTGTAGACGACGAAGTGCTCGACAACCTGGAAGAGATTCTCGTCTCTTCCGATGTGGGCGTCACCACCACACTAAAAATCATTGAGCGCATCCAGGCCCGCGTGGCCCGCGACAAATATCTGGGCACCTCCGAGCTCGATCGCATCCTGAAAGAAGAAATCGCTTCGCTGCTATCAGAAAATAACGCAGACGATGTGGCGGATTTCGATACGCCTGCCGACAAGAAACCCTATGTGATTATGGTGGTGGGCGTGAATGGTGTGGGCAAGACCACCACCATTGGCAAGCTCTCGGCCCAGTTCAAGAAGAAAGGCAAACGCGTGGTGCTTGGCGCCGCCGATACGTTCCGCGCTGCCGCGGTTGATCAATTAAAATTGTGGGGCGAGCGTGTAGGCGTGCCCGTGGTGTCGAGAGGCATGAACACCGATCCTTCGGCCGTGGCCTTTGACGCCGTGAAAGAAGGCGTCGATCAAAATGCAGATATCATCATTGTGGATACTGCCGGAAGACTTCACACGAAAGTGAACCTCATGGCCGAGCTCACCAAAATTAAACGTGTGATGCAGAAAGTGATTCCCGATGCACCCCACGAAGTGTTGCTGGTGCTTGATGGAAGCACAGGTCAGAACGCCATGATCCAGGCAAAAGAATTTACAAAAGCCACCGAAGTGACGGCCCTCGCCATCACCAAACTCGATGGCACCGCCAAGGGTGGGGTTGTGATTGGCATCTCAGACGAATTTAAAATTCCCGTGAAATACATTGGCGTCGGCGAAAAAGTCGACGACCTCCAGCCGTTTAACAAAACCGAATTTGTCGACTCACTTTTCCGCCGGAACAGCGGGTGATTTGCGCACGGGAATGCGCACAAAGATCTGGTAGTTGAAACCCCAGTAAGACGTTTTATCCGTGCGCCCATAGCCGGGCACATCGTGTGGCAACATCACGGGTGTGCTGCTGGTGCCCAGGCCAAACTTGAAGCGGGCCGTGTAGCCCATCCAGATCATCTTCCACATTTTCACGCGAAGGCCGGTGGTGAGTTCGAGCCAGTGGGCACGAATGTTATTGTTTTCGTATGACCCGCTCAGGTTTCCCCATTGCTGATCGTGTCGGATCACCGACATGTTTTCTGAGAACGTGGCGTTGCCATAGCGCAAGCCGAGGAAGAACATGTTTTTGTCGGGATCTTTCTTCAGAAAATTCACATCGGCACCCACACGAAAATAGCGTCCGGTGTTTGAATAGTTTGCCGAATCGGCCGCATACTTACGTCCCCACGAGCCAACGTCGACGGCAAAATAGTAACGATTAAAATCCACGTCGGCGTTCATCTCCCAGCCATTGAAAGTCTTGTCGTATGAAGTCTTGGCCAGCGCAATCACGTCGGTGCCGATGCGCACGCCGGTGGGCACAAAGCTGGGCTTCACGGTCACGGTGTCCTTCTCCGCTTTTTTTTGACCGAATGCGGGAAGGGCCAGGGCCACCAGGAGCGCTATGTTATAGATTGACTTCAAGGTTGAGTATGGCTGGATCGTTGGTGACGGTTTTCAGAATTTTTGTTTTAACAATGGTAGAATCCCAATCTACTGTTTTTCCCACTTTCAGTCCGGCAAACACGGTGTATCGTCCACAGGATTGGATGAGCGATGTTTTCAGTTCGCGACGATAGATCATGACCAGGTTTTTCTTCACCGATCCGAAATCAAATTCATAACGTGCCGTGTCGTGGTCGGCACTTAGCGGAAGAAAAACTTCTTTCAGCGTGTCGTTGGGAAGGTATACAGATTGAGGGACCAAACCGTTGGGACCACGGAAGAAAGCCGTTACTGCCTTGATGGGCGCCAGGCTGTCGCGCGTTGTGGTGGTGGTGCCGATTTGGGTGAGCAATTTCTTAAAGTTCACGCCAATATGATCGGGCTTGGCGCAGCGGAAAATTTCGATGTTCACGTCTACGGGCTGCACGGGCTTGGCGTTGAAAACGTGGGTGGAATCGAAAGTGGTTTCAAGCACGGTGAGGTCGGTGAACACATAGCGCTGACCACATTCTTGCGACACAAATTGGATCTGCGCCTTATAGCCTAAATGAAGCCTGTCGACTTTACCGTTTTTCCAGGTGAACGTGTAGGAAAGTTCCTGGCGGGCGGGGCTAAGGGGAAGCGCGATGGCATTGGTGACGGGCACCGTATCGGCCGCGTATACGATGCCGGTTCCATCAATCACGATGCTGGCCAGGGTGTCGCTGCTGGAGCCATAGCCGATAACCCTGAATTTTATGCCGTATTCGCTATTGTCTAACCGAAAGCAATCGGGCTGATCCAGGCAAGAAAAGGCTGCTAACGCTAAAAAAATGAACCAGGCGACTTTATTCATGGTTATGGATCCGGCTGTAAAGATAAGTTAACGCCCCAAAGCCCAAATTCCGTGCCCGTTAATTTTTAGTATTTTTGCAGTCCAAATAGAGAAGCGTACGACATTGAAAACGAAGGGAAACAAGAATACCAAAGTAAACATCGTCACCCTGGGTTGCTCCAAAAACCTGGTTGACTCCGAAGTCTTATTAACCCAGCTGCGGGGCAACGGCATCGACGCCGTGCACGAATCGAAAGACGACGATGCCAGCGTGGTGGTCATCAACACCTGCGGCTTCATCGACAACGCCAAGCAGGAGTCTATCGACACCATTTTGCGCTATGTCGATGCCAAGGAAGAGGGCATTGTCGACAAAGTATACGTGACGGGCTGCCTGTCGCAGCGCTACAAAGACGACCTCGAAAAAGAAATTCCCGAAGTGGATGCCTGGTTTGGCACACGCGACCTGTCGCGCATGCTCAAGGTGTTTAAAGCAAACTATAAGCAGGAGCTGGTGGGCGAGCGCATATTGACCAACCCAAGTCATTATGCATACCTCAAAATCAGCGAAGGCTGCGACCGACCCTGTTCGTTCTGTGCCATCCCCATCATGCGCGGTGGCCACATATCGCGCCCCATGGAAGAGCTGGTGCTGGAAGCAAAAAATCTTGCCAAAAACGGCACAAAAGAATTGCTGCTCATCGCACAAGACTCGACCTACTATGGCCTTGATCTCTACAAGAAAAGAAACCTCGCCGACCTGCTGCGCAATCTTTCCGATGTTGAAGGCATCGAATGGATACGCCTTCACTACGCCTTCCCTACGGGCTTTCCCATGGATGCGCTGGATGTGATGGCCGAACGCAGCAACATCTGCAAATACATCGACATACCCCTGCAACACGCGTCCAGCCGAATGCTGCAAGTGATGCGCCGTGGCACCACCCGCGATAAGACAGAAGCGTTGTTGAACACGCTACGCGAAAAAGTGCCGGGCATTGCCATACGCACCACCATGATTGCAGGCCACCCCACCGAAAGCGAGAAAGATTTTGAAGAGATGATGGACTTCGTGGAGAAGTCGCGCTTCGATCGCCTTGGGGTGTTCTCCTACTCGCACGAAGAAAACACTCACGCCTACAGTTTGCCCGACGATGTGCCGGCTGAAGTGAAACAGCAACGTCTTGAAGCGGTGATGGAATTGCAGGAAGGCATTTCGCTCGACCTGAACACACAGAAGATCGGCAAGACGTTTAAGGTGTTGGTCGACCGCAAGGAAGGTGGAAATTTTGTGGGACGCACAGAGTTCGATTCGCCCGAAGTTGACAACGAGGTGATCATTGAGAGCCCGGGCGATTACCTGCGATTAGGAGATTTTGTGAACGTGAAAGTGACTTCGGCCACAGAGTTTGATTTGACCGGCGATGCGCTTCCACCAACGCCTGTAAAATCCTAAACCTAATCCATAAATTGCCGTTATTCGGATTATGGTTTTTAAGAGTCCCACCAACTTTTGCCCACACCATGCAGCTTGATAAGGTTTCCTTGGCTGAAACGCGCGCGTTCAGCAACTTCTTCCTCGACTACCTGCATCAAAAAGATACCCTCAAGCCGTTCTATAATCGCTTCCCGCAGCTGGATCAGTTTCAGGCGCAGATCGAAGAAAAAAAATCTTCGTTTCCGTCGCCGCATCGCGAGGTGTTGGTGAATGCGCTGCGCATACAATACGGAAAGCTTGCCGTGTCGCCTGAGGTGGATGCGAACATCGAGCGGCTGAAAAACGCAAACACATTCTCCGTCACCACCGGCCATCAGCTCAACATCTTCACCGGCCCGTTGTATTTCATCTTCAAGATTGTGACGGTCATCAACACGTGCCGGCAATTGAAGGCGCGTTATCCGGACTACGATTTTGTACCGGTATATTGGATGGCGTCGGAAGATCATGACTATGAAGAGATAAAATACTTCAAGCTCTACGGAAAAAAAATTGTTTGGGAAACCGAGCAGAGCGGAGCGGTGGGCCGCTTCAACACAAAAGGGTTGGAGGCTATTGCCAACGAAATTTCGGGTGAGACAAAAGTTTTCAGAGAAGCATACTCAAAAAACAAAACACTCAGCGCCGCAGTGCGTCACTATGTGAACGCGTTGTTTGCAAACGAAGGCCTGGTGGTGATTGATGGCGACGACCGGTCGTTGAAATCACTTTTCAAAAATGTGATTCGCGAAGACGTGCTGCAACATGCACCCAAAAAACTGGTAGACGTCACCAACGCAGCCATTGAAGCGCTTGGCTATAAGACACAGATCTTTTGTCGCGACATAAATTTCTTCTACCTGGCCGACGGCATTCGCAGTCGCATCGAAAAGCAGGGCGATCGTTTTGTGGTGGTAGACAGCACGCTGTCTTTTTCACAGACGGAAATTGAAAAGATGATCGATGAAGAACCTGAGAAGTTTAGCCCCAACGTTATTCTTCGTCCGTTGTATCAGGAAATGATTTTGCCCAACGTGTCGTATGTGGGCGGACCGGCCGAGGTCATCTATTGGCTTCAGTTGAAAGCGGTGTTCGATCATTTTAAAACACCATTCCCCATGGTCATGCCCCGCAATTTCGGGATGGTGATGGATCACGAAACGGCGCGCAAGTTTTCGAAGACATCGCTACAGCTGAAAGATCTCTTCGAAGAAAAGAACTACATCTTCAATCATTGGGTGCTGTCGAACTCCGAACGCAACCTTACGGTAGGGCAGGAGCGCACGGCAGTGAATGAGTTGTTCGCTGCCCTGAAGGCACGAGCCGAATCGATAGACAAAACACTGGAGCCTTTTGTGGCCGCCGAAGGAAAGCGAGCCCTCAATAGCCTCGAGAAAATTGAACGAAAGCTGTTGCGCGCCGAGAAACGCCAGCACAGCGACAAGCTGAGGCAGATCGAAGCGGTGAAAGACGCGCTCTTTCCCAATGGCAGCTTGCAGGAGCGCACCGACAATTTTTTAAACTTCCATCAGCGCGACCCGCAGTTCATTTCGCACCTGCTCAAAACATTCGACCCGCTCGACTATCGTTTCAACATTCTTTCCTATACCGACTAAACATTGGGTTGACATCGGCCGGCCTGCTATCTTTGAAACATGACCAAAGACGCGCTCCGGAAACTGTATCTCCAAAAACGCCAGGCCCTCACGGAGGCCGACTATGCACAGCTGAACTTTCAGCTCTACCAAAACTTTTTCTTCAACGTCGACCTGTCGTTCATCAACGTGCTGCACACCTTTTTGCCGCTGCAGAAAAACAAGGAGCCCGACACCTGGATCATTGTGGATCGCATTCGTCGTGAGTTTCCGCATGTGAGGCTGGTGGTTCCCCGCATAGAAGCTTCATCCGGAACCTTAGAGAATATTTTCTTTGAAGGGCTTCATCAGATCGAGAAAAACAAATGGGATATCCCCGAACCAAAACAGGGTGTTCCTGCAGCGTCTGAGAAAATAGACATGGTGCTGGTGCCGTTGCTGGCGTGCGACGAGCGTGGTCAACGCGTGGGATACGGAAAGGGATTCTACGACAAATTTCTGGCTACGTGCCGGCCCGATTGCAAGACCGTTGGCATTTCATTTTTCGAACCCGTAGAGCGCATCGACGACGTGAACGCGCTCGACGTGCCGCTACAACATTGCTTAACCCCCACGGCGTTTCACACGTTCGCCTAAACGGCAGGCTCCTGCTGGCTGAGGCAGTGGAATGACCCCAGTCCCCAAATAATATCAAGCGAATCCAAGCCAATCACTTTGCGATCGGGGAAACATTGCTCGATGATGCGCAGCGCCTTGTCGTCGTTGGCATCGCGGAAAGTGGGCACCACCACGTAGGCATTGCTGATGTAGAAGTTGGCATACGAAGCGGGCAGGCGCATGTCTTCATAAATGATGGGCGAAGGCATGGGCAGCTCCACAATGTTGAGAGGTTTGCCGTTTTCGAGGCGCAGTGTTTTTAGTGTTTTCAGATTTTCGTGCAGCGGCTCGTAGTTATCGTCTTGCTTGTTCGACTCCACTACGGTCACCACCGTATCCGCATTCACAAAGCGCGTGATGTCGTCGATGTGCCCGTCGGTGTCGTCGCCCACAATGCCGTCGCCGAGCCAGAGAATGTTTTCAACACCGTAGAACTGATAGAGAAACTCTTCAATATCTTTTTGTGTGAACGATGGGTTTCGGTTGGGATTGAGCAAACACGATGTGGTGGTGAGCACCGTGCCCTTGCCGTTGAAATCTACCGAGCCGCCTTCCATGACAATGCCGGGATAGACGAGTGGTAAGTTTAACAGTTGCGCGATGCATGTGGGAATCTGGTCGTCCAGATCGTAGGGAGGATATTTGTCGCCCCAGGCATTGTATCCCCAGTCGACAATTATTTTCTTTTGTTCTGCTTTAGGGTTGATGAGAAATGCAGGGCCGTGGTCGCGGCACCACGCATCGTTGGTGGGGTGCAAATGAAATTTGATGTTTGCCAGGTTGCCACCGGCAGCTTCAACAAAGCGCAATGCCTTCGCCTTCATGGCCTCGTCTACCACGTTGATGTTCACGATTTCGCCTTCGGCCACACGACTGATGAATTGCGCATAGAGGGGATAGATCGTTTCAATTTTTCCGGGCCACGACGCTTCCTTGTGCGGCCAGCTCAACCAGGTGGAGGTGTGCGGTGCAAACTCTGCGGGAAAATGATAGCCGAGTTGCTTAGGCGTTTGTGTAGTGGAAAACCCAACCGTTTTGAATTCAGAAAGTTTTGAAGTTCGGAAGTCAGGAAGGTGAATGCTCGACATGAGGTGATGGCTTTATCTGAATATCAAATTTTTGGAAAGGCTGAAGGCAAAGACAGCGCGGTGAGTCTGTCTGCACCTGCGCTGTCTTTTGATTGAATTTATTTTTCGTCGTCGATATACCGCTTGGTGATGGGGCTATACGAATCTATTCTGCGGTCGCGCAGGAATGGCCAGTGTGTTCTGTAGCGATCGGTCTTGGCGAGATCGAGCGTGAGCACCTTCACTTCTTCCTTGTCGGCCGAAGCCTGATACAACACACTTCCAAACGGGTTGGCATAGAACGAACCGCCCCAGAATTTCATGGCACCATCTTGTTCGAGGCCCACGCGGTTCACACTCACCACGTGCACACCGTTGGCCACGGCATGGCTGCGTTGAATGGTTTGCCAGGCGTTGTATTGTTCCACATTGGTTTCCTCATCTTGCGATGTGGCCCAACCGATGGCGGTGGGGTAGAACAAAATTTCGGCGCCCATCAGCGACGTGATGCGGGCAGCTTCCGGATACCACTGGTCCCAGCAGATGAGCACGCCAAACGTGGCGAACTTTGTCTTGAATACTTTATAGCCCAGGTCGCCGGGTGTGAAATAAAATTTTTCATAATAGGCCGGGTCGTCGGGGATGTGCATCTTCCGGTACTTGCCCAGGTAGGCGCCATCGGCGTCGAGCACGGCGGTGGTGTTGTGGTAGAGACCTTCGGCGCGTTTCTCGAACAGCGACGCGATGATGACCACGCCAAGTTCTTTGGCCACGGCGCTGAGTGCGTCGGTTGACGGGCCCGGAATGGACTCTGCCAATTTGAAATTGTTATAATCTTCAACATCGCAGAAGTATAGCGAAGTGAAAAGCTCCTGGAGGCAAACAATCTGTGCTCCTTTGGCGGCGGCGTCGCGAATGCCGGCGATTGCTTTCGATAAGTTTTCTTGGGGTGCTGCGGTGCACGACATCTGCACCATTCCCACGTTCACGGTTTTTCCTGCCACGGCGTTAATTTTTTTATGGTCGCAAAATTAGAAAGTAATTCCGGTTGTTAAACTATAAATCACCTCAAGAGGTTCAACACTACACCATGCGAAAATAAAAAGCCCTCTCCGTTTCGGGAGAGGGCTTTGTGTTATGTTTCAGTTGTCTTTATACAGCCTCTTGCGAGATGTGCACAAACGATTCGTCTTTTGCTTCCAGCGACGAGCTTCCGGTGAGCCAGGTGTCTACCGCACGGGCGGCTTCGCGGCCTTCCGAAATAGCCCACACCACCAGCGACTGTCCGCGGCGAACATCGCCCGCGGCAAAGATGCCTTCCTGGTTCGACATGTAGTTTTGGGTTTTGATGTTGCCGCGCTCGTCAAGCTCAAGCTTCAGCTCTTCTACCATGCCGCCTTTCTCAGCCCCCACAAAGCCAATGGCTAACAGGGCCAGTTCGCAAGGCAGAATACGTTCGGTGCCGGCAATTTCTTCGAAGCCCATTTTGCCCTGAGCATTCACACCCCATTTGATGTCGACCACTTTCAGACCCGTGAGGCGACCGTTGTTGTCGCCGAGGAATTCTTTGGTGAGGATGGCCCACTGACGTTCCACGCCTTCTTCGTGCGACGACGAGGTCATGAGTACCATCGGCCAAAGCGGCCAGGGATTGTTTTCGTGGCGATTCACCGGCGGCTTCGTTAACAGCTCGATCTGGTTCACCGATTTTGCACCGTGACGGTTAGAGGTTCCCACACAGTCGGAGCCTGTGTCGCCACCACCAATCACCAACACGTTTTTGTCGGTCGCCAGAATCTCGCCCGAGAAAATGCGATCGCCTGCCACGCGCTTGTTTTGCTGGGGAAGGAAATCCATGGCATAGTGAACCCCTTTCAACTGACGGCCTGGGATGGGCAAATCGCGCGGGGCCGAAGCACCGCCGCACATCACAATGGCGTCGAACTCGTCTTGCAAATGTTTGGCGCTGATGTTCACACCCACGTGGGCGTTGGTGCGGAACACAATGCCTTCCTGCTCCATCAACCGGACACGGCGCTCGATCACGGTCTTCTCCAATTTGAAATCGGGAATGCCATAGCGAAGCAATCCACCAATCCGGTCGCTGCGTTCAAACACGGTGACCCAGTGGCCAGCCTTGTTCAACTGTGCGGCTGCTGCCAGTCCAGCGGGGCCGGAGCCCACAATGGCCACACGCTTACCGGTTCTGTGCTTGGGAGGATTGGCTTTGATGTAGCCTTTCTCAAATGCCTGCTCGGCAATGGTCTTCTCGATATACTCGATGGTGACCGGCTTGTTGTTGATGCTCAACACGCAGCTTGCTTCGCAGGGTGCGGGGCAAATTCTTCCCGTGAATTCGGGGAAGTTGTTGGTGCTGCTGAGGATCTTGATGGCATCTTCCCACTTGCCCTGATACACGGCGTCGTTGAAATCGGGAATGTTATTTCCCAGGGGGCAACCGTTGTGGCAAAAAGGCACGCCGCAGTCCATGCAGCGCGATGCCTGTTGTTTCACTTTTTCTTTATCGAGCGGTGTGTAAACTTCTTTATAGTCTTTCAACCGTTCTTTCACATCGCGCGACTTTGGCATCTCGCGATCGAACTTCATAAATCCATCTATCTGTCCCATCTTCTGTTGATCAATTTTTAACACTTACTTTTTCTGCCTTTGCTGCCGACGCTTTGCTGGCTTTTGCTTTTTGCAAAACAGCCTTGTAGTCTTTCGGCATCACCTTCACGAACAGCTCGGAAGCTTCTTCCCATTTCTCGAGAATCCACTCGGCCGGATCGCTACCGGTATACTTGAAGTGTTTTTCGATCATGGCCTTCACTTCGGCCTTGTCTTCGGGTTCCATGGACTCAACGTCAACCATGTCTTTGTTGCAGAGGCGTTCGAGGGCGCGCTCGGGGTCAAACACGTAGGCAATGCCACCGCTCATGCCGGCGGCGAAGTTGCGTCCTGTTTTGCCCAGCACCACCACACGACCACCGGTCATGTATTCGCACGCGTGGTCGCCCACACCTTCTACCACCGTGGTCACGCCCGAGTTGCGCACGCAGAAACGTTCGCCGGCTTGTCCGCGGATATAGGCTTCGCCAGAGGTTGCACCATAGAAGGCCACGTTGCCCACAATGATGTTGTCTTCCGGCTTGAAGGTCGATTCCTTGTCGGGATATACGATGAGCTTACCACCCGACAATCCTTTTCCAAAGTAATCGTTGGCTTCGCCTTCCAGTTCGAATGTCACACCGGGTGCCACAAACGCTGCGAAGCTCTGGCCTGCCGATCCTTTAAATTGGAAGTGGATGGTTTCTTCTGGCAATCCTTTGCCTTTATATTTTTTCGAGATCTCGTTCGAAAGCAATGCGCCGGTGGTGCGGTCGGTGTTCCGGATAATAAATTTCTCCTGAACAGGTTCGCCGTCGTCGAGGGCAGCGCGGGCCGCTTCCACCAGTTTCCAGTCGAGCACTTTTTCCAATTCGAAATCCTGATCGATCTGCTTGTACAGGCCGATGTGTTCCAGCACGGGCTCGCGCTGAAGGATAGGCGACAGGTCAAGCTTCTTAACTTTCCAATGATCGATGTCCTGACGCACGCGCAGCATGTCGGCACGGCCCACCATTTCGTTGATGGTGCGGAAGCCAAGCTCGGCCATCACTTCGCGCAGGTCGTTGGCGAGGAATGTGAAGAAGTTCACCACGTGATCGGGATCGCCGGTGAACAGTTTGCGCAGGTCGCTGTCTTGTGTGGCGATACCAACAGGACAAGTATTCAAATGACACTTGCGCATCATGATACAACCTTCCACTACCAGCGCAGCGGTGGCAACACCCCACTCTTCGGCACCAAGCAACGTTGCTACGGCGATGTCGCGACCGGTACGGATCTGTCCGTCGGTTTGCAACACCACGCGGCTCCTCAAATTGTTTTTCACCAGCGTTTGGTGTGCTTCAGCCAAGCCCAACTCCCAAGGCAGACCGGCATGACGCACGGAGCTGATGGGCGATGCACCCGTTCCACCATCGGAACCGGAGATCAGAATGGCATCTGCTTTTGCTTTGGCAACACCGGCCGCTACGGTACCCACGCCTGCTTGCGACACAAGCTTCACGTTGATACGCGCCTGACGGTTTGCATTCTTCAAATCGTAGATGAGCTGCGCAAGATCTTCGATGGAGTAGATGTCGTGGTGAGGAGGAGGAGAGATCAACCCAACACCGGGTGTTGAGTGACGCACGCGTCCAATCCATTCGTCTACTTTGTGGCCGGGCAGCTGTCCGCCTTCGCCGGGCTTTGCACCTTGCGCCATTTTGATCTGGAGCTCGTCGGCATTGGCAAGGTAGTGGCTGGTCACGCCGAAACGTCCGGAGGCTACTTGCTTGATGGCCGAACGTTCCCAGTCGCCATTTGCTTTTTTCTCATAGCGAGCTTCATCTTCTCCACCTTCGCCGCTATTGCTTTTGCCGCCGATGCGGTTCATGGCAATGGCCAGCGTGCTGTGGGCTTCGTGCGAGATCGATCCGAACGACATGGCGCCCGTAGCAAACCGCTTGAAGATTTCTTCTACCGGTTCCACTTCGCTGAGCGGAATGGGATTGCGCTTCTTGAATTCGAACAACCCGCGGAACGTGAGCACGTCTTTGGATTGGTCGTTGATTTTCTGCGCGTATTTTTTGAACAGCTCGTAGTTGTTGCTTTTGGTTGAGTGTTGCAGCAGGTGAATCACCTCGGGGCTGAACAAGTGTTTCTCGCCACGACGTTTCCACTGATACACACCACCCACTTGTAGTTCTTTGCTTTCCACTTCGTAGGCCAGCACATGACGCACCAGCACTTCCTTCGCCAGGTCGTCGAACGACAAGCCTTCAATGCGGCTGATGGTGCCACGGAAACATTTCTCCACCACATCGCTGCCAAGCCCGAGAGCTTCGAAGATTTGTGATGACTGATAC
Source organism: Chryseolinea lacunae (assembly GCF_016735595.1). GTDB lineage: Bacteria > Bacteroidota > Bacteroidia > Cytophagales > Cyclobacteriaceae > Chryseolinea > Chryseolinea lacunae. The sequence goes on along the minus strand of NZ_JAERRB010000003.1, from coordinate 199,599 downwards.
GACTGCAAGGTGCTGATACCCATTTTCGACATCACCTTCAGCAAACCGTTGCCGATGGCTTTCTGGAAATTCGAGTACGCTTCTTCGTCGGGCAGCGGCTTGTAGAACGCGCCGTGTTTGTTGAGGAAGTGAATGGTTTCAAACGCCATATACGGGTTCACGGCGCTGGCGCCATAGCCCACAATGGTGGCGAAGTGATGCACTTCCCACGCGTCGCCGGCTTCCACCACAAGACCGGCTTGTGTGCGGATGCGCTTGGCCACGAGGTGCTGATGCACCGCGCCAACCGAGAGCAGCGAAGGGATAGGTGCAAACTCATTGCTGATTTTTCGGTCTGACAGAATCAGGATTTTCTTTCCGGCGCGCACGGCTTTCTCGGCTTCGGCGCAAATGCGGTCGATGCTTTCTTCGAGACGGCCGGGCTGATCGTCGGCTTTGAACACGCACTGGATCACGGCGCACTCAAATCCCTGATCTTGCAAATGCTTGAACTTTTCGAGATCGGCATTCAGCAACACGGGTTGTGAGATGTGGATCTGGCGGGTGTGCTCCGGTGTTTCTTCGAGCACGTTGAGGCTTGAGCCTACGCGTGTGAAGAGCGACATCACGAGGCGCTCGCGGATCGGATCGATGGGCGGGTTACTTACCTGCGCAAAATGTTGTTTGAAATAGTTGGAGAGGTGACGGCTTTCTTTCGAGAGCACAGCCTGCGGGGTATCGTCGCCCATGGAGCCAATGGCCTCATAGCCTTTCTCGGCCATGGGAAGCAGCAGGGTCTTCACGTCTTCAGTAGTATAGCCGTAGGCATTCTGGCGTTGCACCAACGTCTTCTCGTCGAAGCTGCTTTCCACCCATTCCTGTTCGGGCTCGAGACGCAACTTCAAACGGTTTTGGATAATCCAGTTGTAGTACGACTTGCCTTCGTATACGGCACGCTTCACTTTTTCGTCGTCCAGAATCTTGCCCTGATCGGTGTCGATCATCAGCATTTTTCCAGGCGTGATGCGGCCTTTTTCGATAATGTCTTTTGGATCAACCGGCAACGCACCGGCTTCTGATGCGGCGATCACGCGGCCGGAGCGGGTCACGCAATAGCGCAGGGGGCGAAGGCCATTACGATCGAGAGTTGCACCAATGCGCGTGCCGTCGGTGAACACCAGCGCTGCGGGTCCATCCCAGGGCTCCATCATGGACGCGTGGTATTTGTAGAACGCCTTGCGGTGCGGGTCCATCAGCTTGTTGTCTTGCCAGGCCTCGGGCACCAGCATCATGAGCACGTGGGGCAGCGAGCGGCCCGACAACACCAGCATTTCCACCAACGCGTCGAGGTTGGCAGAGTCCGATCCGTCGGGGCTTGTGATGGGGAGAAGCATCTTCAGTTCTTCGTCGGTGAAGAACGTGGATTTGAAGAGGGCTTCTTTGGATTTCATCTTGTTCACGTTTCCGCGAATGGTGTTGATTTCGCCGTTGTGCGCGATGAAGCGGAACGGTTGGGCAAGCTTCCAGTTGGGAAATGTGTTGGTAGAGAAACGGGAGTGCACCAGGGCCAGCGCAGTTTTGAGGCGTGGATCCTGGAGGTCGAAGAAATATTCGCGAAGCTGCTCGGTGCGCAGTTGGCCTTTGTAGATGATGGTGCGGGCCGAGAAGCTGGTGATATAAAATTCCTTGTTGCTGCCTTTCACATCGCGGGCAATGGCGTGTGAGGTGAGGTTGCGCAGGATGAACAGTTTGCGTTCAAAGCTGTCGCCAGTAATGGATTCGTCTTTGGCTTTCACGAACACTTGCTCAATGATCGGTTCCACTTCGGCGGCACCGGGTCCGGGCACGCTGTGGTCGACCGGCACCACACGGTAGCCGAGCAATTCGAGTCCAAGTTCTTTGATGTTCTTGCGGAGTACCTCGCGGCACGCATTCATCACTTTTTTGTCGCGTGGAAAAAACACCATGCCGGTTCCATAACCGCCGGGCGCTGGCAGTTCGAAACCAAGACGGTTACATTCTTCAACAAAAAATTCGTGGGGCAACTGGATCAGTATCCCCGCACCGTCGCCGGTTTTGGGGCTACTACCTCTACCTCCGCGGTGCTCCATATTCTCGAGCATCGACAGCGCATCACGCAGGTTTTGGTTGGTTTTGGTGCCGTTGACATTGGCCACAAAGCCAATACCGCAGGCGTCATGTTCCAGTTCAGGGGTGTACAAACCACGGCTGGTCATTTCTTTCATCTTCTGGTCGTTTAATTGGTCGTAAAAATACACCGCTCAGGGCAGAACGGAGTTTTGAATTTATTAAACAAACAGAAGGAAATTGGGGCCCCTCAGGTCCTTCGCCCAATTTTTTGAATCTTTTTAGAAATGATTCAAAACGTTATAAATATTACAAAACGTCAACGATTGCAGGGTCTGCAATTTTGAAAAATCTAATAAACAGCGAAATCGTTTGATATTTTCTCATTTTAAGAACCTTTCACTGTATGGTTTTGCAACGACTTCACCCTAAACCTGCACCGGTTTTGTGGCCCGCACCATTTCCTTTTTCCCCGGCGGGCCGGGTAGGGTCTCCGTTGTGAGATTCAGCGCTTTCAGGTCACGCTTCAACTGACCTTTCGCGCAATAGGTCACAAACACACCGTCGGGTTTCAGCAAGCGCGCGGCTTTCTGCAGCATGTCGAACGTCCACAATTCGGGCTGCTTGTTGGGCGCGAAAGCGTCGAAATAGATCACATCAAACGACGCTGGCGGCAGCGACACGTTTTGGAGTGTGGTTTGCAATTTTGTGAGTGCGAAATGGGGCGTCAGGTTTTGCGCAGTTTCCCACGGTGCGTGGTGCAGCATTTCAAAACGCACTTTTTGTTCGGGCGTGGCAGCATAGTTCAGCGTTTGCCAAACGTCGGCAGTCACGGGAAAAGCTTCAATGGAAGTATAGGAAATTGCCTGTGAATGTTGTTCTGCAAAGTCAAGGGTGAGCAGCGCGTTGAGCCCCGTGCCAAAGCCTACTTCAAAAATTGCCAACGGTGTTTCGTGTGGTGTGCTTAGCCGGTGAACCAGGCCGTGCGCAATGAAAACGTGAACAGACTCCTGCAGCGCGCCGTGCACGGAGTGATAGGTTTCGTTCAACTCCTCGTTCAGCAGCGAGTGCGATCCGTCGGCGGTGGTGATTAACTTCAGTGGCATCAGGCTTTTTGAATGAGCGCCACCGCATAGGCGCAAACCCCTTCTTCTCTTCCCACATAGCCCAATTTCTCGTTGGTGGTGGCTTTGATCGACACGTCGTCTTCGGTGATGTTCATGAGCGGCGCGAGAATTTTTTTCATCTCTTCCACGTGTGGGTTCACCTTGGGTTTTTCGAGACAAATGGTGCAGTCCACGTTTCCGATCTGCCATCCTTTTTCTTCGAGCAGGCGTGTCACTTCTTTCAGAAAAAATTTGCTGTCCATGCCTTTCCACCGGTTGTCGGTGTTGGCAAAGTGAAAGCCGATGTCGCGCAGGTTTGCTGCGCCCAGCAGGGCATCGCAAATGGCGTGAATGAGCACATCGGCGTCTGAGTGTCCAACGGCACCCTTAGGCGCATCCGGCAGTTGCAGACCACCGAGATAGAAATTTCTGCCGCTCTCCAGTTCGTGCACGTCAAAGCCCATGCCCACGCGTATCTTCATGTTGTGATCGTGATTATCGTGTTGTGAATGTTATTTCTTTTCGGCGTGATAATACATCACACTTGAATTCTCTTCGCGCAAAATGTTTTTGGCCACACGCTGCACGTCGGCCGTGGTCACGGCGTTGATGAGTTTTGCTTCTTCGTTCACCAGGTTGGCATCGCCCGAAAGTTTGGCAAACGCCAGGTTCATGGCGCGGTTCATCACTTCCACTTCGCCAAATTCCAATGTGGACTCCGTTTGGTTTTTCACTTTCTCCAGCTCGTCTTCGTCAACGCCCTTCACCAGGATGTCGTCCACAATGGCATTCACTTCTTCTTCGGCTTGCTTCAGCGAAATGCCGTCTTTCACACGACCACTGATCACAAACAACCCGGGATCGACCGTTCCCATCACAAACGATGAGATGGACGTGAAGATTTCTTTTTCCTTCACCAACGTTTGATAGAGCCGGCTGGATTGCCCGCGGCTCAACACGTCGCTGAGCAGGTCGGTGGTGTAGTAGTCGTTGTCGAAACGACCGGGCATGTGATAGGCTTTGTAGAGCGCGCTGGCCGGAACGCTGGCGTGCACGTCGAGAAATTGTTTTTGTGTTTGCTTCGGTTCCTGAGGCAGGTTGCGTGGTTGTTTGCCGGGACGGATCGGGCCAAACCACTTTTCGGAAAGCGTCTTGACCTGCTCCACCGTCACGTTGCCCGCCACCACCAGCACAGCATTGTCGGGAACATAGTGGCGGAAGAAAAACTCGCGCACGTCGTCCATGGTGGCATTTTCGATGTGGCTCACTTCCTTGCCGATGGTCGCCCAGAGGTAAGGATGCACGCGGTAGGCCAGCGGGCGCAGCTTCAGCCACACGTCGCCATAGGGTTGATTGAGGTAGCGCTGTTTAAATTCTTCGATCACCACCTTGCGCTGCACCTCCAGCACTTTAGGATCGAACGACAAGCCGTTCATGCGGTCGCTCTCCAGCCAGAAACCCGTCTCGATGTTGGAGGCGGGCAGCGTGAGATAATAGTTGGTGATGTCGGTGTTGGTGAAGGCATTGTTTTCGCCCCCCACCCGCTGCAACGGCTCGTCGTAGTTGGGAATGTTGGCCGAGCCGCCAAACATGAGGTGCTCGAACAAATGGGCAAAGCCGGTTTTGTCTGGACGCTCATCGCGGGATCCTACGTCGTATAATATATTCATCACGGCGATTTGCACGGTGGGGTCTTCGTGCACGATCACCCGCAAGCCGTTGTCGAGTTGAAATTCTGAAAAAGTTATCATCGGGCACAAAAGTAATAAACCTGGCGATGTTTGTGACAGGAGTTTCAAGTTTCCGCCAATCACCGCTCAACGGCCTGCACCTGCGACAGGTGATTGCGGTCGGGCAGCGTGATGGTGAACGTTGTACCCTCGCCAAAAACGGAGTGCACTTCCACAAAGCCACCCAGCTTTGTCACGGTCTCTTTCAGAATGTAGAGCCCAAGACCGGACCCCTGCGATTGTTCGGTGGCGCGATAGAACATTTCGAAGATGTGGCCGAGGTGTTTTTCTTCAATGCCCTTGCCGTTGTCTTCCACCGTCATCACATAATACTTTGTTTTGTGCCGCAGCTCTATGTTCACAAAAGGTTGACGTGGTCCGTCGAAGTCGTGAAACTTGATGGCGTTGGAGATGAGGTTGTTTAACACAATTTTTATGCGCGTGGTGTCGCTGATGATCTCGGCTTGTGTGTAGTCTTTCACCAGGAATTGAATTTTGCCATAGCCCGGCGAATATTGCAGATCCTGAAGGATGCTTTTCACCATGTCGTCGAAGCGGAAGGCCTCCAGCTTCACGGGCATGCGCGTGTTGCGCGAATAGCTCACCACGTCGCGGATAAATTCTTCCAGCTTCAGCACACTGCGCTCCATCATGGTCAGGTAGTTCTTGTGATTGTCGCCGGGGTCGTCGAGTCGCGCCACGCGAATCAGTCCGAGAATGGATTTGAGCGGCGCGCTCAGGTCGTGCGAAGCGCTGTAGACAAACCGATCGAGTTCGCTGTTGCGCACGATCAGCTCTTCGTTTGCCTTTTGCAACTCTTCGGTGCGTTTGTTCACCAGGTTTTGCAGAAACTCTTTGCGCTTGCGCATGATGCGCGAACTCACCGTGAACGATGCCCACGAAATGAGCAGCACCGCGCACGTCACCAGCATGAAAAACTCGGCGCGTTGCCAGAATGGCTCGGTCACAAAAATCTCGACACGCCGGATGCCACTCCAGCCTAAACCCGTGTTTTTCTTGGCGCGCACTTCCACTGCGTGTTTGCCCGCCGACAATTCGGACAGGCTCACTTCGTGGAACTCCATTTTCTGCCAGGTAGAATCGCCGTCGAGACGCCACTGCATGTTGATTTTGTTTTCCGGAAACGTGATGGGCGAGAACTGTATGTTCACAAACGAACCGTAAGGCGCGTGAAGCCCGTGCACAAACGACACCTGCCGTGTGTTCACCTGCGCGCCCACACAATAGGGCGTCACGGTGGCTTTGTTTTCGGTGAGCGATTGTTCGGTGTAGGCCAGTCCGAACGATGTGCCGATCCACACCCGTTGCGTCGGGTCGATAGAAATGCCATGATCCGTCACGGCATTCGACGGCAGCCCGGAGTTTTCGTCATACAACCCATACTCACCCGTCAGCACGTTATAGCAAAACACGCCGTGGGAATTTGCAAAAATGATGTGCGTGCTGTCGAGTGTTTCAACCGAGGTGACGGAAAAATCAGAGAACTGTTCGCCGAGCTCCACCCGCGCAATGTCTTGCCGGTCGTAGCGCAGTAACCCTTCAGTAGAAGCAATCCAGAGCACCTCGCCCTGAAAATCCATGTCCACGATATTGAAGTCGCCTTGCGTGGGGAACATAACGGGATGGCTAACATTCCGAAAGGTCGAACTGCTGTGAGGTTTAAAGAACAAATATTTCCCAATGCCGTTTGCTGCCACATAGATGCCGTCCGGGCCTTCGCGCGCCAGGTTGATTTCGCTTTGCGCCGAAATCGGAATTTCGTAATGACGCACGGTCAGCGAATCCGTGATCATGGCGATCTGGTTGGTGCCCGACTGACATGCCCATACGTTGTCGTTGTGGTCCACATAGAGGTCGTGCACGAAATTTCCATTTTGAGCAAAATTGAATCGCTTTTCCAGTTTGCCATCCACAAACAAAAACACATCGGCGATGCTGCTGGCCCAAAGTCCTTTTTTGCTGGTGGAAATAGATTGAAAATAGGCGTCGGTGTTCGAATACAGCAGGATGTGCTCCCAGGTGCCGTCCATCACGGGCTTCAGCTGCACAAGGTTTTCTTTTGTGCAATAGTAGGTGAGGTTCTTCGCGTCGTGCGCAATGCCTTCAATGAAATGGCCTTCGGAATGCAGATCGGGTTGAAGAAAAATTTCCTTTTGCACCAGCACAAATCCTTTGTCGGTCGAGACCCAGATGTCGCCCTCGGCGCTTTCGTAGCAATGGTTAATGCCTTTGAAACTAAAGTCCAGCACTTCAAGATCGAAGTAGTTGTCGTGGGCCAGCCTGTACAATTCCTGCTCAAACGTGCACACCCAAAGCGCTTCCGGCGTCACCATGATATAGGAAGCGTTGAGGATGGGCAAAATCTTTTTGACGGATTTGATATGAAGGTCTTCCATTTCGGCCTCAAACAACCCGCTGCGACAGGCCGCCAGTAGTTTTCCATTGCGGAACAAGGCATGATTCACGTCGCGTGGCAACGTGCCAGGCACACGCACAAAATCGCGGAGCAACTCGTCGTAGCGAAAAACATTGCCGGTATAGGACACGGTGTATAGATTTCCTTTGGGGTCTTCGAAGAATGAAAATGAACGGATAAATATCGGCGACCGGTCGGCCGGTTCGAATGTGAACCGCTTCATCGACTTCCCGTCATAGCGCACCACCGCCTGCGACTCGCCCAGCCAGAGAACGTTGTGATGGTCTTCGAAAATTGTCTTGGGAGCCCAAACGGTGGAATCGGTTGGACCACGTGCCCCGCTCAGAAGCGTCTTGAAAAGCACCGTATCGACTTTGTTTTGGATCTCGATCACATCCAGATCGCCAATGGCCAGCAGACGTCCGTCGTGTGTTTTCAGAAAGCCTTTCACATATTGACTGTGCATGGCATTCTTGTAGGTGGTGAACTGCAGGCCGTCGTATTTCACCAGGCCGTCGTCGGTGGCCATCCAGAGAAAATGCAGCGAATCTTCCATCACGGCTTTCGTCACATCGCTGGGAAGGCCTTGTTCAACGCGGTATTGCCGAAAGCGATATTCCTGGGCAGACACCCCGTTGAAAAGGGTCATGAGCACGGCCAGGGATATAAAACGCATGTACAAGATGTTGATCCAGTAGCCAGTATAGATGTTTTTCCCTGCATTTCAAAGGTTTGTAAAAGGCACTCAACCCAATCCAGGACTGAAAAACTCGATTAACTTTGCGCCACATTTTCTCGTGCCTATGATCTTCCAGAAAAAGCATTTAAGCGACAGCACCCTGAAAAATCTGTATGAAGCCCTGCTTCGTCCCCGCCTCATCGAAGAAAAAATGCTCATCCTGCTTCGTCAGAACAAAATCAGCAAGTGGTTTAGCGGCATCGGGCAGGAAGCCATTGCCGTGGGCATCACGCAGGCGCTGGAAGCAGACGAATACATACTGCCCATGCACCGGAACCTGGGTGTGTTCACCGGACGCAACATGCCGTTCGAAAGGTTGTTTGCCCAATGGCAAGGCACACCCATGGGCTACACCAAAGGGCGCGACCGCTCCTTTCATTTTGGCACCAACGAACATCACATCGTAGGCATGATTTCGCACCTCGGCCCGCAAAACGGTGTGGCCGATGGCATCGCGCTGGCCAGCAAACTGAAGCACGAGAAAAAAGTGACGGTGGTGTTCAACGGCGACGGCGGCACCAGCGAAGGCGATTTTCACGAGGCCGTGAATGTGGCCGCCGTGTGGGACTTGCCCGTGATCTTTGTGATCGAAAACAACGGCTATGGATTGTCCACCCCAAGCCAGGAGCAATTCCGCTGCGAGAGCTTTGCCGACAAGGGCATCGGCTATGGCATCGACGCCTACAGCATCGACGGCAACAACATTCTGGAAGTGTATGACACCATGAGGCTGCTGGCCGAAAACCTGCGCGAGCAACCCAGACCCGTGCTGCTGGAGTGCCGTACATTCCGCATGCGCGGACATGAAGAAGCTTCGGGCACCAAGTATGTGCCGAAGGAATTGATGGACGAGTGGGCCAAAAAAGATCCCCTGGAAAACTACGAGCAATTTTTGCTGAAGGAAGGCGTGATCGATGCCTTGTTTGCCCAAGAGCTCCGGCTGAACATAAAAAAAGAAATCGAAGAAGGTCTGGCTACTGCGTTCGCAGAAAAACATCCTGAGCCTAACACCGAAGTCGAGGTGCGCGATGTGCATGCGCCCTTTCAGCAGACCGTGGTGGCGCCGGCATCCGAACAGAAATCGGAGAAGCGTTTCATCGATGCCATCAGCGACGGATTGCGTCAAAGCATGGAGAGGCACGACAACCTGGTGTTGATGGGACAAGACATTGCCGAGTATGGAGGCGTGTTCAAAATCACGGACGGTTTTGTAGAAAAATTTGGAAAGGCACGGGTGCGCAACACGCCCATCTGCGAGTCGGCCATTGCCGGCGCAGGCCTGGGGTTGTCCATCAAAGGCATGAAGGCCATGGTGGAAATGCAGTTTGCCGATTTTGTGACCGAGGCCTTCAATCAGATTGTGAACAACCTGGCCAAGGCACACTGGCGCTGGGGACAGGCCGCCGATGTGGTGGTGCGCATGCCCACCGGTGCAGGCACGGCCGCGGGCCCCTTTCATTCGCAGAGCAACGAAGCCTGGTTCTTTCACACACCGGGCTTAAAAATTGTTTACCCTTCCAATCCTTATGATGCCAAAGGACTGTTGTGTGCAGCCCTGGAGGATCCAAATCCTGTGCTGTATTTCGAACACAAGTTCTTGTATCGATCCATCAAAGACACCATTCCCGACGACTACTATACGGTTGAAATTGGAAAGGCAAAACGCGTTTTAGAAGGCAGCGATCTTTCCATTATCACCTATGGCATGGGCGTGCATTGGGCAACCGAAATCCTGGCTGGCATGCCCGGGGTGAAAGCCGACCTCATCGACCTGTGCACCTTGTTGCCCTGGGACGCCGACATGGTGGCCGAAACCGTGAAGAAAACAAATCGCGTACTCATCCTCCACGAAGACACCCTCACGGGAGGAATCGGCGCGGAGATCAGTGCTTGGATAAATGAAAATTGCTTTTCGTGGCTCGATGCCCCCGTGAAACGGGTGGCCTCGCTCGACACGGCCATTCCGTTTGCCCCGACCCTGGAACAAAACTTTTTGCCCAAGGGACGACTGAAGGCGGCCATTGAAGACCTGCTGAAATTTTAATTCGGGCTACCGGAAAAGAAAGCCCGTTCGGCTGGCGTTTTGAAGACCAGAACGGGGCCTGAAAAGCATTCCAGGATTTTTCTTTAACTTAGCCTGTTTCTGATACCATTTTTTGAACGCAAACGCGCACCATACCTCGTCCACTTTTTCAGCAACCTGGAAATTCCTGGGATTGGTCATCGTAATGATGTGCCTTTCGGCCGTTGCCCATAGTCAAAACACCAAGGGCGACAAGGCGCCTTCAAACCGCGAAACACGCTTCCGGCCTCCCGCGTCACGCAAGCCCGACACTGGCGGAGCACGCAGTGGCCCAAGCCGTCGTTCGAAAAACAAAAAACGCATTCGTTCAAGCGAGCGGTCCATGGCCAGCAATGCCAATCGTTCGCCTTCTTCGCGCCGCAGAGCCTCCGGCAGTGACCGTCCAGGCAAACCCATCCGGCCAATTTTTTCACGCCAACCCCAAAGTCGGCAAAAAGCCTGGAAGGGCGACATTACGGGTCGCCGCATCCGCTCGCGCGAGTCGACCGGAAGTTCACGCAACGTTTATCCGCAATACGGAAAGTATACGCACAACCCTTCATCAAAGCCACGCTCCAGCCAAAGTGTGGTGAATAACCGCAGCGCGCTCAACAGGCTGAAGCGGCTTCAGGGCCCCGAGCCGCGACAAGGCGGTGCCAAGCCACGTATCAGTCCGCGATCGGGATCACAATCTTTCACGGCGCGCAAAAGCATCAACGTATGGGCAAACTTTCCGCGTCCTAAACGCAAACGCGAAAAGGCCACCACAACCGATCTGGCCGGACGAAGACTGCGCTCCAAAAATTTTGAAACACCTCATGGCGGCGTCATCGCCCCAACCTTCAAACCCTACGCCGGGCGCAGATCGCGAGCAGGCGACAGGCCCTACAAAGGTGGATCGGGCGGCTACCGTTCGGCTACACGCCGCGGCGAAAATGCGTGGACGGGCGACGTGGCTGGCCGACGCGTGCGCGGAAGAAATTTCACCAGTAAGAAATCGGTCGAGGGCACGCCCATTTTGCCCAAGCGTTATAACTCTGCTTCGCGTGGCGATCGTCCATTCAAAGGCAGATTCAGAGGTGGTCACATTTCGGCAACCAAATCCGGAGAAAGCCGCACGGGCACTGGTCCGTTGCCTCCCAAGGGTCCAGGCATGGGCATCAATGGGATGCGCAAATACGAAAACATGAAAGGCCGCCGCACCAATCGCGGAGGCGGAAGTGCGAGTGGAGGGGGCTGGAACAACCAGGGCCAGCCGCTGCCACCGCGCGCACCCAAACAAGGCGCTGGCGTAGCACTTTTTCAGGGCAACATCAAATCGAGCCGCCCTCAAAAAGGAGGCGGAAGCGTGAGCGGAAAACTTTGGAACAACAATCAGCAAGCCCTGCCCCGCACATTCAAACGCGGTGCACAGGTAGCGTTATTTCAGGGAAATCTGAAAGGCCATCGCCCCGACAAAGGCGGGGGAAGTGTGAGTGGAAAACTTTGGAACAATAAAGGACATTCCCTTCCGCAGCTTCTCCCCAAGAATGGCGGAAAGGAAGGCTACTTTCAAGGCAACCTCAAGAGCCATCGCCCCGAAAAAGGTGGTGGAAGTGTGAGCGGCAAATTGTGGAATAACAACGAAGAACCGTTGGTGTCGAAGATGCCGTTGAACGACGACTCTCAGGGATTGCAGATCAAGAAAAAACGCAGAGCCTATGTTCGAAATAAAAATTCGCACGAAGACGCGTTGCTGAAATTGAAACCCACCGAGGCAACCTATCAGGCCGGTAACCTGCAGGTGAAAGTGAAACAAAAAGAATATGGCAAACGCCCTCACGCCGCCGAAGGATCGATGCCGGGCATAAAGCCCACCAAAGCCACGGTGAAGGCCAGCGAATATGCCCGCAGTGTGAGACGCAACTGGGACTACATACACAACCCCAGCAGCGCCAAAGACGCGCAGCGGACACGCGAACCAAGCAAGGCCTTTGCGCGGTCGCAGGCCTATCAGGGAAACATCAAAATGCGCAAGTTCGAGCTGTTTGAAAAGAACCGCGCGCTGCACCCCGACACCAAGTTCATCAAAACAAACAAAAACAACGTTGACGGAGAAAGAGACATGCTCACGAACTTTAAACTGTGGTGGGCGCGTTTATTCAAGAAACAGGAAACACAACCCGAACACCTGAAAGACAAGGGCAGAAAGCCCCGCTACGACAAAGGTGAAGAGGGCATGTGGAATGACTAATAAGTTATGAAGTGGAGCGAGTTGAATTCTCCTCAGCAGGTGGAACAAATCCTGGAGGAGTCCAAAAATAAGCGGGTGCTGATCTTCAAGCACAGCACCAGTTGTTCCGTCAGTCGCATGGCCTTGGACCGCCTGGAGCGAAACTGGAAGGACGACGAAATGGACATGAAACCCTATTTCCTCGATCTGATTTCGTTCCGCGCCATCTCCAACCGCATTGCCGAGCAGTTTCAGGTAGAGCACGAATCACCGCAGGTGCTCATCATCGAAAACGGTGAGGCCGTCTACGACCGCTCGCACATGGCCATTGACTATCGCGCCATTCGCGACGCCATCAAAAGTTGAAGACTATGTTTTGCTTCACGTTTTCGGAAAGGCTGAGGGCCACCGGGCAGGTGAGGGCGGCACGTTTCAGTTTTTCTTTTTGAACGTCGGTGGCCACGAGGTTGTCGTGGGTGAAGGTGATCTGGATTTCGGCGATTTTTCGGGGTGCCGGGTTCATAATTTTCACGATTTCGGAACGAAGACCCGTCAATTCGATGTTTTCGCGCTGTGCCAGAATGCCCATCAGGGTCATCATGCAGCTGTTCAGGGAGGCACACGTGAGGTCGGTAGGGCTAAAAGCTTCGCCCTTGCCGTTGTTATCGGGTGGTGCATCCGTTATCACCACGTTGCCCGATTTGAGGTGGGTGAGTTCGGTTCTCAATTCGCCCTTGTAATACCCGGTCATAGAAACCATAGAGAATACTTATAGTGAAGTGCTTGCGTTAGGTAATTTTAAACCTAAATTTATCGTAAAGATTCGAGTTCAGATGCTGTGCCGCGAAAAGTTTTCCCTCCTCTCCCTTTGCATGATGTTGATCGTTGCTGGGGCCCTTGGCCAAACCCAGGATAGCTATGACTATGGATCGGAATTCACGTGGGGCATCAACAAAAATACTTCGGGCGGCCTCATTGGCGGTCTGGTGTTTAAAAAAGCCCACAAGCTAAACGATCGTGTGCTCGAAACCTTTGGTCTGGAGATCATGAACGTGAAGCACCCGCAGGAACGCAGAACAAACTCCGTTCAAACCGGCAACCTCTTCATCTACGGCAAGTCGAACTATCTCTACGCCATCCGCCTGCAATACGGCCGCGACATCATCCTCTTCAAAAAAGCTCCGCATCAAGGTGTTGAAATAAAAGGTGTATTTGCCCTGGGCCCCACAATTGGCATCGTTGCGCCTTACTATGTTGAATATTATCCCGAAAACGGCTCTGGCGGCGTCACGGTTCGGGCACCTTACAATCCCAGCATCAACATCAACTACATTGCCGGCACCGGCCGTTTATTTGAAGGACTGTCTGACTCCAAAATCAAACCCGGTCTGAATTTCAAGGCCGCCATGAACTTTGAATTAGGAACAATCAAAAGCCAGGTAACCGGTTTTGAAGCTGGCTTCCTCCTCGATGCCTACTCCGGCACGGTAGAAATGATGCCCGGCACGAAGAACTATTCCATGTATCCTACATTGTTCCTCACGCTTTTCTACGGCAGCCGTAAGTAATCTTTCCTCCTTTTTCTTTTCTTGATGGATGACGGATTGCGAAAAGCAATGGGCGTTTCGAAAGTTCTTGCTAACGCCTTAATATAAATCCCAGCAACAATCCGCCGACAATGATGAGCGGCGACGGAATACGCGTGAAGGCCAGTAGGCAGAACGTGACGACGGTGGTGACGAAATTTAACACCGTGTTTTCCAACGGCTGAAACATGATGATGGCCGAAGTGGCCACAAGTCCCGCACTGGCGGCCGTGATGCCCTCGAGCGAGGCGCGCACAGCCCTGTATTTTTTGAGACTCTCCCAGAAACGTATGGTGAAGAAGATAAGAAACGTGCCCGGCAAAAATATTCCACCGGCCGAGGCCAACGCACCCAACAACTTTCCTGTGAGCCCATGGTCGCGCATCGACAGCGCTCCAATGTAGGAGCTGAACGAAAACACCGGACCGGGCAGCGACTGGGCAATGGCATAGCCCGAAAGAAATTCTTCGTGCGACGTGGGGTGATAGGGTTTTGGTGCATACTGCACAAACTCGGTGTAGAGCAACGGTGCCAATACCTGCCCGCCACCAAACACGAGACTGCCGTTGCGATAAAAATTTTCGAACAACCGGATAGGCAATGCCTTGGTGATGCCCCCCAACACCGCGGCGAAGATGAGCACGCCTGCCCACAGCACAAAGTTGTTCCAGGGCACCACCACCTTTTTTTGCTCGAGCTCTTTGGGTTGTGCTTTGTATTTCAACGCGGTGATCAAGCCCGACACCAGCAGGATGATGGGAAAGACATAGGGCGTTTGCAAAAAATAGGACGCCACGGCCGCCATGGCCATGAGCGCGATGCCGGTTTTGGTGTTGATGGTTTTGAGGCTGATCATGTAGGCGCCATAACTCACAAACCCTACGGCTATGGGCTGAATGAAGCGCGTGAAATCAAGCGACCAGTTTTTGGCTTCAATGCCCGACATGATGATGGCCGCGCCCGTCATGAGCGACACAGCCGGAATGATCCACACCAGCAACGTGAGGTAGGCGAGGTTTGGTCCGCCGATTTTGAAACCGATGGCCGTGAGGGTTTGGGTGGACGTTGGCCCGGGCAAGATCTGGCACAGCGAGTTGATCTCCATCAGCTCTTCTTCTGTGATGTAGTGCCGTTTGTCGATAAGCACTTTGTGGAAGTGGGCGAGGTGCGCCTGTGGCCCCCCGAATGTGGTAAGGGCAAGGGTGAGCACATCGCGAAGGAAGATGTAATATCGGATGCGTTGAACCACCACTGCTTAGCGTGTCAGGGAGGTCATCACTTCTTCAGGCCGATTTCGCGCAGGCGCTGATCCAGAAATTCGCCGGCGGTGATGTCGGCCCACGCTTTGGGATGTTCGGCATCCACACAGTCGGGCAGTGCCGCGAGACTCATTTCCGAACGCGGATGCATGAAGAAGGGAATGGAATAGCGCGGCGTGTTCATGAGGCTCCGGGGAGGATTGACCACGCGGTGTATCGTCGATTTTAGTTTTTTGTTTGTGAGACGTTCCAGCATGTCGCCCACGTTCACCACCAGTTGGTCGGGCAGGGCCGTGATGGGAATCCACTTGTCGTCGCGGCGCAGCACTTGCAGACCATCGGCACTGGCACCCATCAGCAACGTGATGAGGTTGATGTCGCCATGTTCGGCGGCGCGCACGGCATCGGCCGGCACGGCGTCGGGATTTTCGATGGGGAAATAGTGGATGGGGCGGAGAATGCTGTTGCCGTTCTTGATTTTGTCGTCGAAATAATTTTCAGGAAGTTCCAGGTAGAGCGCGATGGCGCGAAGCATGTAGGTGCCGGTTTTTTCGAGGGCGCGATACACATCGTTGGCTACAGCCTTAAAGCCCGGCACTTCGTCGGGCCACACGTTTTCGGGATAACCTTCTTTTGCCAGTTCCGCCGCCGGAAGCTCCTGCCCCACGTGATAGAATTCTTTCAGGTCTCCGGTGTTTCTTCCTTTTGCATGTTCCTTGCCTTTGCCGGTGTAGCCACGTTGGCCGGCCAGCGCGGTGCGCTCATATTTTTTCTTTACATCGTCGGGCAATGCAAAATAGTTTTTGATGACGGCATAGAGCTTGTCTTGCAATTCGGCAGTCAGGAAATGGTGCTTGATTGCGGCGAAGCCGATGTTGTGATAGGCAGCACCCAGGTCGGCTACAAACTTTTTCTTTTTCGCGGGATCATCGCCGTAGAAGTCGGCCAGATCGAGGGAGGGAATTTCGTCATACAATATTTCTTCCATAGGTAATGCGCGATGTTGATTGGCTCAGCAAGCTAAATATTTTTGGGTAAATTTACTTCAGACAAAACGTACCCTTAAATATGAATACATCACGCCGGAAGTTTATCGAAAATTCGCTGCGGGCCACAGTGGTTGCCACCGTAAGTTCGCCGCTCATCGCCAAAGCAACATCTTTTGCAGCCCCGGCCACAGCGGGCGCTCCCAATAGCTTACCGCCCGTGCAATTCGCACAGGTTGCGTTGCCCTATGCCTACAATGCGTTGGAGCCCAACATCGATGCCACTACCATGGACATCCACTACAACAAGCACCACGCTACGTACATCAAAAACGTGAACGAAGCCATTGCCGCCGACAAGATCACCTTCGCCACTGAAAAAGAATTCTTTGCCAATGCCTCCAAGCTGTCGGCCAAAGCCAAGAACAACGGCGGCGGTGCCTGGAATCACAATTTCTTCTGGCAGGTGATGGCCCCCGCTTCCGGGGTAGCCGCGCCCACCGGAAAGGTTGGCGATGCCATCAACGCCTCGTTCTCTTCGTTCGATAAATTCAAAGAACAATTCACACAGGCCGCCATGACACGCTTTGGTTCGGGATGGGCCTGGCTGGTGAGCGACAACGGCAAGCTGAAAATCGGCTCCACCGCCAACCAGGACAATCCCCTCATGGACAGCAGCGAACTGAAAGGCACACCGCTCCTGGCCCTCGACGTGTGGGAGCATGCCTACTACCTGAAGTATCAGAACAAGCGCAACGAATATGTTGCCAACTTCTGGAACGTGGTGAACTGGAATGAAGTGGCCAAGCGCCTCGGATAATCTAGCGATAATGTTGCCGACATAAAAAAATAAAAAAGGGGTGGAGCGATTCACCTCTTTTTTTATCCCATGATTTCACGCAGCACCTGCACCGAACGCATCTCGCCAAAATTGTCGATGTGGTCGGCATAGAATTTTAAAAGCAGCTCCAGAATGGTTCGCCGTTGTTGGTTGGTGAGCAGAACAACATCGGTATAGTTTGCGTGGATGAATTGCTCCAACAGTTTTTCGGTGTCGTTGTCTGAGGCGCGCGGACCCAGCACTTCATTAAGGTTGTAGGCGCCAAAGCCGAGAAGACGACTCAGCTTCATGAGAAACATGAGGTGAAAATTTTCGGAGTGTTCCGTGAGTTGATCCAGCGTTTGCAGCGACTCGATAATGAACCCGCACAACTCCTGTGCATGACTCTCTTCCTTCACCGTTTTGTTCAGCACCTCGTTGATGAAAATGGCCAACGCCGATTTTTTGATGTCGACCGGAATGGTCTGATACGGATAGAAACACTTTATCTCTTTGATGCGATTGATGTTGGCATTCTCGCGATGATAAACCACCAGGTCCAGCAAGGTGAGGGGCTGATATAACGCGATTTTATTTTTGGCCGACTTGCTGCGCACGCCGTTCACGATGTAGCTCTGCAATCCAAACACCTCGGTGAAGATGCTGACGATGATGGAGGTCTCTCCATACTTCGTGAATCGGAATACGACGCCCTGGGTTTTGTGCAGCATGACGGAAAGTTACAAAGACAAGCGTGAGATGCGCGAAGACGTTAATCGATCAAAGCAATTTTTCCGACAAAACTCTCCACGCCGTCGGGTGTGGCACTAAAGACAAGATATACGCCCGTGGCCGGACGACGGCCCGTATAGTCGAGCATGTTCCACGACGCCGTGCCACCGTTGGCTTGCGACTGCCACACGAGTTTGCCCGCCACGTCGGTGATCTTCACGATGGCGTCGGTGGCCAAACCACTGATACCGACAGTGCCTGAAAAAGTGCCGTGCACTGGGTTGGGAAATATTTTCACAGACTGAAAGGTTGCTGTGCTTTCTGTTGCATCGGCGCGAAATGAAACAAGTCCCTCGGCAGTGGCAAAAAACACTTCGCCACTTTGCGCGTCGATGGCAATGTCGCGAATGATGTTGGAGAGCAGCGGACTGTTGGCCGTGGTGAAATTATGAATCACACGTTGACCGTCGGGACCGAAGAGCCACACGCCACGTTCGGTGCCCATCCACTTCCGGTTGCCGCCGTCGATGGCGATGGCGGTCACCTTGTCATCCTTCAGGAGAAAACGATCGTCGAAGATTGGCTTCACCGCATTGGATCCGGGCTTGTAAACATTGAAGGGATCGAGAAAGTAGGCCACGCCAAGGTCCGTTCCAACCCACACCAGGCCGTCGCGATCCACGGCAATGGAGCGCACGGAGCGGCTGGGCAGCCCACCGCCGTTCACCACATCGGTGAGGTAGACCGTTTCGCTTTTGTTAAAAACCTGCAGGCCTCCGCCTTGCGCGGGATTCAGCACCATCCACACGCCACCATATAAGTCAACGGCCAGCTTCAACGGATAGCGCGATGCTGTGGCGGGAAACGAAAATGCCTGCCAGGTGTTGTCGGGTTTCAACAGGTGCAGCGAATTGGATACGCCATAGTTCGATACCCATAGCCCATCCGTGGAGGGTGCGAGGGCCGTCACGTTCACACGCGCCGGTGCACCGGTGCTCACGAGTGTGCTGTTGGTGGCATCAAAAATTTTGACGGTTCCAGTGGCGTCGCGCTGCTGCAGGCCAAAGCCAAAGGAAGCCGCATAGTCATGGGTTTGCTGCAGCGAAAAATCGGTGAGGTCGGTTAGGCTTGACGTTTGCGTGGTCCACGATCCGTTCTCAAAAACGTCGAGCAGGCCGGGCTTGCCCAGCGCGGTAAAGGTTGATGAATACCCTCCGCCCACAGCAAACAACCGCTTGCCTTGCGCAGTCAACCGGGTCACGGTGGTGTTGGAAGGACTGTTGGGCACATAGCGCACATAACTTCCTGTGGCGTTAGACACCAATCCGTTTTGTCCGTCGGCAATCCACAGTGCGCCGTTGCTTGCCAGCGCCATGCGTGGAAGTGTGATGAGGGGATCGGAAATTTGTGCGAGCGCTTCGCTTACAGATAGCGTCCACACTTGTGTGTTGGTGACAATGGTCATCCGGTCGTCCGAAACATTCAGCGAAGAAAAGGTAGCACCTTGCAGGTAACTTTCTTTTGCCCACGTTCCGTTCTGGTAGGTGTAGAGACCTGCTGTGTTAATGGCAGCGTAGAGCTTGTTGTTGAACACCGCCACGGACTGGATAGGCGCATTTAGTTCGCCCGACGAAAATCGTTTCCAGTTGGCAAAGTCCAGCAGGTTGTCGTTCAGGTTTCCGGCGACAACTCCTTTTTCGGTGGCCAGAAAAATGCTGTCGCTGGTAAAGGTGCTTTGAAGAATGCGCAGGGTTTGGCCGCTTGCACCGAGGTCGCGCCAGGTTTCCTTCACCTGCTTGCGGGCAAGGTCGAACAACACCACGCCATAGTCGGTGGCCAGGTAGGCGAGGTTCGCTTTCAATGCGATGTGATTTATTTTACGTGAGCCTGTGAGCGTCGAATTTTTTGTGGGATCAAAACCTGCGATGCTGTTGTCGGCATCCACCACATCCAGCTTGCCGTCTTCATAGGCGATCAGCAAGGTTTGGGTGGTCGCGTCATAGTTCATGGCGGCGATGCCCGTGCCGTTGAGGCCATCCAGTTTGGTGAAGGTGGTCATGCTGTTGTCGGCCCGGTCCAGCACCATGATGCCATTGCGCGCGGCACCATACACTTTCTGATTGCCAATGGCAATGTTGCTGAGCGCGCTATACGAAACGTGCATGCGCCAGGTGCCCATGGGAATGTCGGCTTGCGCAGAAGCCGTGTGCTGACTCAGCAGAACACAACACAGCATCGCCAACGTTGCTGCACGTTTGAGCATACTTTGTTTTAAGAATTGAATAGGGATGGACGACTTCATTTTTTTCGTTCTTTCATGCCTTCGCGAAAGGCTGTGCGGCTGCGCGCTTCATATTCGCCTTTTTCGCCGAGCATCACCTGCGCGTCGTTGCTGTTGAGGCGGAAAGAGAACGATGCAAGCTCGCCGGTTTGTGCGCAGATGGCATGAACTTTTGTGACAAACTCGGCCACGGCCAGCAGGTTGGGCATGGGTCCGAACGGCTTGCCTTCATAGTCCATGTCGAGGCCGGCCACGATCACGCGCTTGCCCTGGTTGGCCAGGGTGTTGCAAACCTCCACAATAGCCTCGTCGAAAAACTGGGCCTCGTCAATGCCCACCACGTCGCAGTTGCCGGCCAGCAACAGAATGTCGTTGGCAAAATTCACGGGGCTGCAACGGATGGCGTTTTCGTTGTGCGACACCACCTTTTCGTGATGGTAGCGCCGGTCGATCACGGGCTTGAAAATTTCTACTTGTTGTTTGGCAATGATGGCGCGGTTGAGGCGCCGGATCAGCTCTTCCGTTTTTCCGGAAAACATGCAGCCCGCGATCACTTCGATCCAACCGGCCTGCTCCTGCCTGAATTTTCCGCCAAGGTGGGGTTCAATAAACATGGCCCTAAAGGTAGAGGTTAGTCGTGAGATGTGGATTGCGGACCCGAAGTTTATGCAGCGCCCGTGCCTTTGGGTTAGGATGAGTAGGTGACGTGCGGCAACTTGCTTTCGTCGGGCGCCCGAATGCAAACGTCGCCCGTCACGACCGACTGACAGGCCAGGCGTTCGTCCGGGTGCAACAGGCCCTGCCGATGGTATTTTATTTCGGCGGCCGTCGGGTCCGAAATGTGGTCCATGCCGCACATAACCCTAACTTTGCAGGTGGTGCAGCGCCCTTTTGCCCCGCAGGCGTGAGGCCAGTCCAGTCCGTTGGTGTGGAGGTGGTACAACAGGGTTTTCGAGGTGTCGCGAACCTCCAGCGTTTTCTGAAACAGATTTTCGATGACGATGGTGGCCATGGCGGAAATTAGCGTTCGGAAGCGAAAAGTTAAAACATAAAAACAACGGACCGAAGGGACGCCCCCGGATAATGCACATTGCTGAATATCCATTAACTTTATAGCCAAAGTATTAATCTGACAATAACCGCATGGACGAAAAGATTAGTCTGGAAGCCATCGCCCTCTACGGAGATGCCTACGCCGACAAAGTGCTGAAGGGATTTTTTTCTTCGAAGGAAAGAATCACAGGTTCCGAGATTCTATCGCTGTGCAACGTACAGCAGGTGAATCTTTTTATCGTGCGCGAATTATTCAAGTCGTGGAAAGAAGAAACCCGGAAGTTGAAAAGTTCCTACTTCGACTATGAAAACGAAGAAGTGAAAGAGGCGCTCGAAAACCTGATGAGCACCTTGTCGCAAAATATTTCGATCGACCAGGCCCACTTTGCGCCGCTGCTGAAAAAGGCCGTGAGCCAAACGCTGCTGGTGGTGTTCGATCCCTACGATTTTTTTGCCATGACCCTGACGGGGAAAAATAACAAACTGGAAGTGGCTCCCTTCCGCGAGGAAATTAAATACCTCAAAGTGAATAAAGCGCCACTGGAGGGCATGCTGCAAAGACTGGAACAAAAGGGCGTCACCGACATCTCGGGAAACGAAGCCTTTGCCATACTCGATCAGATTTTGGAAGAGGTCAACTTCAACCCGGAAGACGTGGAGGAATACCTCGAAAAATTTTCGGCCGTGGTGCCTTTGGACGCAAACCGTTTCTATGTGGCCCGCACACCCGTGCAGGAGTTCACTCCTCCTCCTGCCAACACACCCAAGCCAACACCCCCGCCCGCATCCCCGGCCCCGCCGTTGATTGTAGCGGAGACAAAAACAACGCCGCGTCCCCCCGAGCCTTCAAAAGCCGCCGCGCCACCACAGCAACAACCAAGGCCTGCGGCCACCAATCAACCCAAAGCTCAACCACAACCCACGCTCAACGAGGCCATCAACCGGCAACCCCGCTCTGCTGTGATCGACAACTTTATTAAAATCGACAAGATTCGCGACAGCCTCACTATCAACCAGAAGTTCATGTTCACCAAAGTGCTTTTTCATGGTGACTTCGAATTGTTCAGCCGCGCCATCGACCAGCTCGACCGGTTTGAAAATCTGAAGGCGGCCCTGCGCTACATCGAAGAAGAACATTCTGTTGGGTGGGACAGCGACAGCGAAGAGTTCCATGAGTTTATGGAACTGGTCGAGCGCCGGTTTTTATAATCCTCCTTTTTAAAATCTTTTTCAACGGTAAAACGCATGGAAAAATTTTTCACGCCGCTATTGGTGCTTCACATCGCCGGTGGCGCCGCAGGTTTGCTTTCAGGTTCCATCAACATTGTGCGAAGCAAAGGTGACAATCTTCATCGCAAGGTGGGCATCGTTTTTCTATATGGAATGCTCATCGCCGGCGTCTCGTCGCTTTTGTTGGCCGTGCTGCACCTAAACTATTTTCTGTTTATGGTGGGCGTGTTCACGCTCTACCTGGTGGGAACGGGCCAGCGATATTTGTCGCTGAAAAATCTCGGCAAGGGACAACGCCCTGCCCTCATCGACTGGATACTCACCGTGAGCATGATCGTGTTTGGATTGGCCTTCATCGTGAAGGGTGGTGAATTTGTATTTGGTGGTCAGACCTTTGGCGCCGTGTTTCTGGTGTTTGGATTTTTTGGATTGCGACTGGCCCGGAAAGATATCAACCACTATCAAGGCAAAGTACGCACTAAAAGATTCTGGCTTGTCGCGCACTTGCAACGCATGATCGGTTGCTACATCGCAGCGCTCACGGCATTCATTGTGGTGAACAACACCGCGCTGCCTCCCGTTGTGGCGTGGCTGGCACCGGTAGTACTGCTGGTGCCGCTCATTGTGCGCTGGTCCAGGCAATATCGTGGCGATGCATTTGTGTCCGAACCTACCGAACTGAAAGTCTAGATTTTTTAAAAGTTGTCTTCTGCTAAATCCGCTGCAACACCTGCATGCGGTGGATGTCGAGCTTCAGCAAAATGAAGAGCAGGATGGTGAAGCCCCAAAGCGACGAACCACCATAGCTGAAGAACGGCAACGGAATACCAATCACGGGAAAGAGCCCGATGGTCATGCCGATGTTCACGGCAAAGTGGAAAAAGAATATACACGCCACCGAATAGCCATACACCCTCGCGAAGCGATTCTTCTGTCGTTCGGCCAAAAACAAAATGCGCAGCAACAAGGCCACGAACAGGCTCATGATGAAGAGGCTTCCAATCCAGCCGTGTTCTTCGCCGATGGTGCAGAAAATAAAGTCTGTGCTTTGTTCGGGCACGAAGTCAAATTTTGTCTGTGTGCCTTTCAAAAAGCCTTTGCCCAGAAAGCCACCGCTGCCGATGGCGATTTTCGATTGCGTCACGTTCCAGCCAAAGCCAAGCGGGTCTGCATCGGGATTGATCAGCGCCTTCACACGGTTTTGCTGGTGAGGCTTCAGCACATTGGTCACTACATAGTCCACACTCACAATCACGCAGCAAACCGCGATGGCGGCGGCGGTCAACAGCATGATGCGTTTTGGTTTTTTCTTGCCCATGATGATGGCGACAACCAGTATGATGCCAATGCCCGTGAACAAATAATATTCGTTGACCAACAACGTGAGAATGAAAATGACTGCAGCCACCACGCCCATGATGATGAGCAGGGGCGACATGCCTTCACGAAAAAACACCAGTGTGAACACCGTAAACACCAATGCTGTTCCCGTGTCTTTCTGAAGCAGGATCAACACCATGGAGCCACCAATCATCGCGAAAAGAACGAGCTGATTTCGCAATTGGTCCATGCGAAAACCAACGGACCCAATATACTTCGCCACCGCCAGCGCCGTGGCAAACTTGGCAAACTCCGACGGCTGTACACCAAACGATCCAATGCCAAGCCACGCCTTGTTTCCACCCACTTCCTTTCCCACGATGGGCACAAGGAGCAGCAGAAATAAGACCGCACCATAAATAATGTAGGCAAAGGTTTCATAAAACCGCATGTCAATGATGAGGATGGCCATGATGATGATGGCCGATCCGGCAATGAACAAAAGCTGTCGTCCGGAGTTGATGGTGACGTTGAAGATGGAAAGGTTCTCGTTCTGGTCGTAGGTAACGGCATAGATGTTAAGCCAGCCCGCAAACACAATGGCCATGTAGAGGCCCACGGTCACCCAGTCGATCTTGTCCGATATAAATTCGTCTTTCCGCATCCGTCAGAGAAATTTTCCTTTCAACACATACTCTTCAATTTGAGGACGCTTGGTGGCGCCATACAAATATTTTTCAATCATGAGGCTGGCGATAGAGGCCGCCGCACGTCCACCTTGTCCGGAGAATTCAACATAGACCGAGATGGCGATCGTCGGGTTTTCTTTTGGCGCGAAGGCAATGAACACCGAGTGATCGGGGCGTGGTTCGTTTTGCACGGTGCCGGTCTTGCCACACACAATCACGTCTTTCAACTTTGCACGATACTGCGCAGTTCCCGCTTCCACCACACGCTCCATAGCATCCCTGGCCACGCGGAAATAGGCCGAGTCGATGGTCGTAAAATGTTTTTCAACATAGGCGGGCAGCGGTTTGCCCGATGGGCCGATGGCTTTCACCAGGTGTGGCGTGATGTAGTATCCTTTGTTGGCCACCGTGGCGGCGAAGTTTGCCATCTGCAGCGGAACCACAAGGTTTTCACCTTCGCCAATGGCAATGGAATAGATGTTCGAGAATTTCCAGGGGCGTCCGCCATACGCGCGGTCATAGTATGCCGGGCTTGGCACCAGTCCGCGTTTTTCGTTGGGAAGGTCAATGCCCAGACGTGTGCCGAAGCCAAAGCTCGACATGTGCTTGTTCCACTCGGCCAGGCCAACGCGCGTGTCGTCGAAGGGATTGTTAGACTTGCCCTGGTTCAACATGCGGCGCAGCACACCCCAGAAGTAGGGGTTGCACGAGTTGGTGATGGCGCCGCGAAGATCTTCGTTGGTGTGCGGACCGTGACAGTCAATGATGGAACGGTCGCAGCGGATGCGCGTCTCGGGAGTGATCACACCTTCCTGCAAGGCTACCATGGCTTGTGCAATTTTGAAGATGGACCCGGGGCGGTATTGCGCCATGAGCGGACGATTGAACAACGGCTTGTTGGTGTCGTTGCTGATGAGCACAAAGTTGGAGCTGTAGTTCTTGCCGGTGAGCAACGTGGGATCGTAAGAAGGGCCCGACACCATGGACAGAATTTCGCCTGTTTTGGGTTCGATGGCGATGATACTTCCCGATTTTCCTTTCAACAGGAACTCGCCGTATTTCTGAAGTTCAAGGTCGATGGTGCTGGTGATGTCCTGACCTGGGGTGGACAGTGTGTCCATCTCGCCGTCGCGGAACGAGCCTTTCTCGATGCCGTCCACATTGCGCAGTTTGAAGCGCACGCCCCGTGTGCCGCGCAGATATTGTTCATAGAACGCCTCGATGCCGCTTTGGCCGATGTAGTCGCCTTGTTTATAGATGCCGGTTTTGTCGCGTTCCAGTTTTGTTTTCGAAATTTCGCTCACATAGCCGATGGCATTGGCTGCCGCTTGGGCATTGTAGGCGCGCGTGGTACGGGCCTGAATGTAGAAGCCCGGAAACTCGTCGATGTTGTCTTCGATCTTGGCAAAGTCGCGGGCCGAAAGCTTGGTGAGGAAAATGGTGGGCTTAACAGGGCTGTATTCTTTTTTGGCCTTCAGTTCTTTGAACGACTGACGGAGCCCGGCCGGTGTCATGGAAAACACTTCGCAGAATTTTGCCGAGTCCAGGTTTTTCACTTCGCGTTGAATGATCTGCAAGTCAAACTCGGGCGTGTTGTATACCAAAAGCTTTCCGTTGCGGTCATAGATCAAGCCCCGCACCGGGTAATCGATCTGGCGGAGAATGGCGTTGCTATTGGCAAGTTGTGCATAGCGATCGTCCACCACTTGGATGAAAAACAGTTTGATGAGGAATACAAACGCCACCAGCACAAAAACGATCTGAATTATTTCTTTCCGGCCTTCATTCATTTTTCAACCAATTTTAAAGTCCTTCAACACGGCGTAAAAAAACAAGGTGGGGCAGATGCCCGGAACCTAGCGGCCTCTTCCGCTGGGAAACAAAAACTGCGCTATTAAAATTACGAATAATGTAAAAAAAGTGCTGGTGATTGTTTTCCACAACGTGAACCAAAACATGCCAAAGCCCCCGGCTTCCATATAGAACAACACCGCATGATGCAGAAACAACATGGGCGTCATATACACCATGAACCACTGCAGGCCGTTCAGCGCCAGCGACGGAATTGCGCTGCTGTCGTAGCCACCCTGCGGGGTGAGGTTGTTGAGCCAATAGTTACGCACATACATCACAAGCACACAGGCAAAGGCGTGGAGGCCCATGCTTTCATAAAAAAGATCTACCGTGAACCCCATCACAAAACCAATGGCCATCAAAATGAGCGGATTGGTTTCTACGGGCAGCAACAGCAGGTAGGCTACATACAAAAAGCAGAACGCCGTGTGAAACAGCACCACGTTTTGCAGGATGAGTACCTGATAGAACAGGTAGATAAAAAACGATACAATCTGTAGAATGCTTACACGGCTCATCGTTCCAGCTTTTGGATGACCTGCTCCACCGAATCCTGTTCGGCTTGCAAATGATTTTTAACCAATGTCACAAACGAGAGCTTGCGAAAATCCTGGCTCAGCTTCACGTTGATGTCATAGAACAGCGAGCCGTTTCGCAGCTTCACGTCTTCGATAATGCCGATCATGACGCCTTCGGGATAAATGGCGTTGTAGCCCGACGTGACCACCGAGTCGCCCACCACTGGTTTAACATGGGGTGGGATGTATTTGAGGGCGATGTGGTCGGGGTCGGTTCCCTGCCACTGCACGGTGCCAAAATCGCCGGTGCGTTTCAGCAAGGCCGACACCATCCAGTCGATGTGCAGTATGGAGGTGACCACGCTATAGTGTTTGGATACGGTTTTCACTTTGCCCACCACCCCCAGCGGACTGATCACACCCATGCCGGGTTCAAGACCGGCATCCTGGCCTTTGTCGATGGTGATAAAGTTTTTGAAGAAGTCCACGTGGTTGTTCACCACCTTGGCGCTGATGAAGTCGTATTGCTTCACCATCACCGAGTCGCGGATGGTCAGAGAATCGAGGGGATAGGCAATGGCGCGCTGCGGACGGCCCAGTTGTTTTTTCAGTGCGGCGTTTTCTTCCGCCAGCATGCGGTTCACTTCGCTGAGCTGAAAATAGTCGCGAACCCCTTGCGAGAAGTTGTTCATGGCGGCCACCAGCCCGTTGGAGGAGTTAAAGAACTTGGTGCCCTGGTACTGATTGTTCTGCACAACCAACCAGGCACAAAAGATCTCTAGAGCTAGAAAGGTGAAGAAGGCGCGGTTTTGAAATACAAAAAGAAGGAGCCGCTCCATGTCTTACGTCATCAACACTGCACGATACTGTTGAATGTTTTTCAGCGTCTGGCCCGTGCCACGCACCACGGCGCGCAACGGATCGTCGGCCACGTGAATCGGCAGCTTGGTTTTCAACGCCAGGCGTTTGTCGAGTCCCCGCAGCAAGGCTCCACCCCCGGTCAGGTAGATGCCACGCTCATAGATGTCGGCCGACAATTCGGGAGGCGACGTCTCCAGTGCTTTCAACACAGCCTCTTCCAGTTTCGAAACAGACTTGTCGAGTGCGAATGCAATTTCAGAATAGCTGATCTTGATGGTCTTCGGAATGCCGGTCATAAGATCGCGGCCACGGATTTCGTAGTCAGGAGGTCCGTCGTCGAGTTCCGTAAGCGCCGAGCCTACTTCAATTTTCACTTTCTCGGCCGAACGCTCGCCGATCAGCAAATTGTGCTGGCGACGCATGTAGTCGAGGATGTCGCGGTTGAAGGTGTCACCGGCTACGCGGATAGACTGGTCGCACACAATACCCGAAAGGGCAATCACCGCGATGTCGGTCGTTCCGCCCCCGATGTCAACAATCATGTTGCCGATGGGTTGTTCAATATCGATGCCCGTGCCTATGGCGGCGGCAATGGGTTCATAAATCATGTATACTTCCTTGGCACCGGCGTGTTCGGCCGAGTCGCGCACGGCGCGCTTCTCCACTTCCGTGATGCCCGAAGGAATGCAGATCACCATGCGGTAGGAAGGTGGGAAGAGGCGCTTGCCTGTGTCGATCATTTTGATGAGACCGCGTATCATCATCTCGGCCGCTTGGAAGTCGGCGATAACACCTTCCTTGAGCGGGCGGATGGTTTTGATGTGATCGTGCGTTTTCTCGTGCATCTGCATCGCCTCACGGCCGATGGCCAGCACTTTCGTATTCACTTTGTCGAGGGCGATGATAGAAGGTTCGTCAACGACAATTTTATCCTTATAGATGATCAGTGTGTTTGCTGTGCCCAGGTCTATCGCAATGTCGCTGGTGAAGAAATCAAAAAATGCCATGTATGTCTTTTGCCTTATGGTTTTAAATGTGAACGCCTGATATTCTGGAGAGTGGATCGTAAAATTGCATCTAATTTACCAAAATAAAGACGAACGCTTCAAAAATGTAAGTTTTTTAGCGCCACTGAAAATTTTCTACCGCCGGAAATCTACGCTCGAAGAATTAATCAACACGAGCGATCATGTCAATGTTTGAAATGACGCGTGCCGGTGAAGACCATCGCCATTTCGTGTTGGTCGCAGACGGCAATAGAGTCCTGATCCTTCACAGAACCACCCGGCTGAATCACCGCACGGATGCCAGACTGGTGAGCAATTTCCACACAATCGGGGAACGGGAAGAATGCATCGGAGGCCATGGCCGCTCCGTTCACCGACAATCCGAACGATGCTGCCTTCTCGATGGCTTGCTTCAACGCATCCACACGCGACGTTTGACCCACGCCGCTGGCAATAAGTTGTCCGTCTACTGCCAGCACAATGGTGTTTGACTTGGTGTGCTTGCAGATCTTGCTCGCAAACAACAGAGCATCCACCTCGCTGGCCGTGGGCGCTCGTTTGGTCATCACCTTCAGGTCGGCTTTGGCATCGGTCTTCAAATCGAGATCTTGCTCAATCACACCGTTGAGCAGGGTTTTGTATTGAACGGTTTCTTTCAACGGCTGCTTCTGCAACAAAAGCATCCGGTTCTTTTTCGACTTCAGCAACGCCAGCGCGTCGTCGTCGTAGGCCGGTGCGATCAGGATCTCGAAGAAGAGCTTGTTAATTTCTTCGGCCGCGGCCAGGTCGATTTTACGATTTGTAGCCAAAACACCACCGAATGCCGAAAGCGTGTCGGCCTGGAAGGCTTTGAGGTAGGCCTCTTTCACCGTCGACGATACGGCCACTCCACACGCGTTGGTGTGTTTGATGATGACAAACGCTGTCTCGCCATCAAACTCCTGCACCAGGTTCACGGCCGCGTCAACGTCCACGAGGTTGTTGTAGGAAAGTTCTTTGCCATTCAGTTGTTCAAACAAACCGTCGAGGTCGCCATAGTAGGTTCCGCGTTGGTGGGGGTTTTCGCCATAGCGAAGGGCGCGTCCTTCCTGAATGCTTTTCTTGAAACCGGGAAATTGAAACTCCTGGTTAAAGTAGTTATAGATGGCCGTGTCGTAGTGCGACGTGACTCCAAACGCCAGGGCGGCAAACTTCTTGCGATCGGCCAGTGTGGTGTCGCCATTGCCGGATTGCAGCAGCTCAAGCAGACTGCCGTATTGCGTGCGCGAAGAAACGATGAGCACGTCTTCGTAGTTCTTGGCCGCGCCACGAATGAGCGAGATGCCGCCAATGTCGATCTTCTCGATAATATCTTCTTCGGTGCCGCCTTTGGCCACGGTTTCTTCAAAAGGATAAAGGTCCACAATCACAAGGTCGAGTGGCGCGATGTTAAACTCCTTTGCCTGTTTCAAATCGCCGGCGTCTTCGCGACGATAGAGAATGCCACCAAAAACAGCGGGGTGCAAGGTTTTCACACGGCCTCCAAAGATCGAGGGGTAGCCCGTCAATTTCTCCACGGGAACCACCGGGTATCCCAGCTTCTCAATGAACTCCTGCGTGCCACCGGTGGAAACAAATTCCACACCCTGCTTGGCCAGCGTGTGCACAATGGGCTCGAGGTTGTCTTTATAGAATACGGAGATTAAGGCGCGGGTGATCTTGCGGGTAGACATGGAGGTTTCAGGGTATTAAAATGAGGTGCAAAAGTAGGCGTTGCGGACCGAATACGAAAGACGGAGTCCACTAATTTTCAGACACTTGAACGCAGCGAAAGGGGAAAATGAAAAAAGGTAAAAGCAAGCCGCCTTACCCAGGCAGGTAGTCGGATTCTTCGTACTCTTCAAACTCGATGGTGAAATCGTCGGCATCCATGTAGGCCGGGAAGCGATCGCGGAAAGCCGACAGCGCGTTGGCGCTAAGCTCGGTGGTGCGAATGGCTTCCATGCCTTCGTTGGTATAGATGGTGTCGCCTTTGGGGCTGATCACCGAAGAGTGACCGTTATATTCAATGCCTTGTCCGTCCTGCCCCACGCGGTTCACACCCACCATGTAGCTGAGGTTTTCGATGGCGCGCGCTTTCAGCAACGTGTCCCATGCGTCGATGCGGGTAATGGGCCAGTTGGCGACATAAATGGCCACGTCGTAGGAAAGTTTTTTGGTGGTGATGTCCCACTTGTTTCGCGTCCACACGGGGAAACGCAGGT
This sequence comes from Chryseolinea lacunae, assembly GCF_016735595.1. Lineage (GTDB taxonomy): Bacteria > Bacteroidota > Bacteroidia > Cytophagales > Cyclobacteriaceae > Chryseolinea > Chryseolinea lacunae. Next base: position 168,807 of record NZ_JAERRB010000003.1, on the reverse strand, counting down.
CGTAGCACACCAGCGGGCAAATTCTCCAACCGCGCCAGGTGCCGATGAGGAGGCTTTCGCCGGGCGAGTAGGTTTTGTGTTCGTTGGCCATTCTGAAAAGATGGCGCTTGTCGTAGGTCTTGAAATTTCCGCCCGGCTCCATCCACAACAAACGGTTGTAGTAGCGGTCGTGCACCGTGGCAATGAAGCTGCCCAGAATGAGCGCGCCGGTTTGATCGGCCATTTGCTTCATCCATTTGAAGGTGCGCATGTTCATGTGCTCGGCATATTTGTGCGCCGCCATGGTGAACCCCGTGGTGAACATTTCCGGAAGCACGATCACATCGGTCGATCCGCTGATTTGCCAGATCTTCTCTTCAAACATGGATAAATTGGCGTCGATGTCTTCCCAATTGATATCCGACTGAATTAAGGTGATTTTTAGATCGTGCATGGCAGGTAATAATTATCCGGACCGCAAAGAAAACAAATGCCGGGTGAAATGTGAAGCGCTTTTTGGCGGGAGGACAGAAAGAACCTAAAATCGGCCGGTGGAATGTGCAGGGGCAGATTTTGTTTTGCGGCCCGTCAGAGCTTCCGGAGTATGTTGCACGCCTGGGCCAGGGTTTCTTCCTTCTTGGCAAAACAAAACCGCAGCAGGCGATTGTCGGTCTTGTCGTGATAAAAAACCGACACCGGAATGGCCGCCACTTTAAATTTCTTCGTCAGCTCTTCGGCCATGGCCACATCGGGCTGCGACGAAATGTTTCGATAAGACACCAGCTGAAAATAAGATCCTCGACAGGCCCGTGGTTCAAACGATGAACCCTTTATCTGATCCAAAAAGAAGTCGCGCTTCTGCTGATAGAAATTCCCCAGCGTCTCATAATGCTCCGGGGTCTTCAGATATTCGGCGAGAGCCAGCTGCACGGGCGTGTTCACACTGAACGCAATGAACTGGTGGGCCTTGCGCACTTCGCTCATCAATGCTGCCGGACCCACCGCATAGCCAACTTTCCAACCCGTGGCATGAAACGTTTTGCCAAACGAAAACACGGCAAGACTTTGTGCCGCCAAAGCTGGATAACGTAACACGCTCTGATGGGCCACACCATCGTAGATGAGCCGCTCATACACTTCGTCGCTTAACACCAGAAGATTGTGTTCCAGCGCGATGCTCTCCAGCGTGCGAAGATCGTGTTCGGTCAGCACGGCGCCAGTGGGGTTGTGTGGTGTGTTGATCATGATCATGCGCGTGCGCTTCGTGATGCGCGAACGCACATCGTCCCAATCGATCGAAAAGTCGGGTTGACGCAAATGCAGGTGCACCGGCACACCGCCATTGAGGCGAATGGCGGGATCGTATGAATCGTAGGAAGGGTCGAACAACAACACTTCATCGCCGGCATGGATGAAGGCGGCAATGATCGAGAAGATGGCTTCGGTGGCGCCGGGTGTGACGGTGATTTCGGTGTCGGCATCAACGGCATGTCCATACGTTTTTTGAATGACGCCGGCAATGGCTTGCCGCAGGGCCACCGCCCCGGGCATGGGGGCATATTGATTGTGATCCTCCAGCATGTAGCGATGCACCAGGTCGATAATCTTCCGATCGATACTGAAATCCGGAAAGCCTTGCGACAGGTTGATGGCACCGTGGTCGAGCGCCATCTTCGACATGACCGTGAAAATGGACGTGCCCACATCGGGCAAGCGAGAGGAGATCTTTATCATATGTTCTTTATCCGGAAAAGTCACAAAACCAGACCTCCGCCCAGGCGCAAACGGCCAAACCCGGCCCCATGCAACTACTTCTTCAACGGCGCGGCTATGCGATATTCCGTGTCCACTTTTCCTTTCGAAATGTCGGAGAGTTTTCCTTTCAGGAGGCGGCGCTTCAGGGGGGTGAGGTAGTCCACAAACATTTTGCCTTCAATGTGGTCGTATTCGTGCTGAATGATGCGGGCCTTCATGCCGTCGTAGCGTTCTTCGTGCTCCACCCAGTCGGCATCGAAATATTTGATGGTGACGCGCTCGCGACGTGTCACTTTTTCGCGGATGTTGGGGATGCTGAGACAGCCTTCTTCATATTCCCACGGTGCGCCGGTTTCGTCGAGCACCACCGGGTTGATAAACGCCTTTTTGAAATCGGCCATGGCCGGCTCGTCTTCAATCACGCTGCCGTCCACCACAAACAGGCGAATGCCTTTTCCAATCTGGGGAGCCGCCAGCCCGATGCCACTGGCATTGTGCATGGTTTCGTACATGTCTTCAATCAGCTGATGTACGTCTGTGCCCGGCTCGATATTGCTGGCCCGTTGCCGCAAAACCGGGTCGCCATACATAACAATAGGGTAAATCATGTGCAAATTTAATAACCGCAGCTTATTTACCGCGCTCCCATCGGACCACTTTTCGGTGAAAATCTTTGCGGCGTAAGGTCTGGGGTGAGATAGGATTACCGGCGTGCTTCCAAAAACGACTGCAAAATGATGGTGGCGCTGATCTTGTCCACATTGCCCTTCACCTGCCGGTCTTTTTTCTTCATGCCGCCGTCAATCATGGCGCGCATGGCCATGCTGCTGGTGAAACGTTCGTCGGCGAGGTGCACGGCCTTGTCGGGGAAAGCTTTCTTCAGTTCCTCCACAAAAACCCGCACCAGGGGTGCAATCTGCGAATCTTCGTTCAGCAATGTTTTGGGCATGCCCACCACAAATTCGTCCACCGTTTCCTTTTTGACATAGGCCGCGATGAAGGCCAGCAGTTCGGTAGTGGCCACCGTGTCGAGCGGGGTGGCAATGATGCGCAAGGGGTCCGTCACGGCAATGCCGGTGCGTTTGGTTCCATAATCGATGGCGAGAACTCTACCCATGGTTGACGATGTGCATGCAAGCTACAAATCTTTGTGCAAACCAGAAGGTTTCACGTGCACGCCTCGAAAGACCTCTGACAACAATTGATCACAGTATGATTGCCGCTGCTAACGGAAACACTATGCGTGTGGTACTTATTTTTTATAATACAACTGCACAAGTCCCGAGGGGTAGGCAATGGTGTCGGTAAGCTTGAAGAGTTTCCGTTCGTTCAGTTTTCGGAACAGCGGCAGTCCATCGCCCAGCAACAGCGGGTGAATGGATAACATCAATTCGTCCACCAGGTCTTCTTCCAGCAACGGATGAATGATCTCTGCGCCGCCAAACAGCCAGATGTTCTTGCCGTCTTTTTCTTTGAGCGCGCGCACAACGTCGGGAATGTCGTCGGAGGTAAACACCACGTTGGGATAGGGTGTGCCTTTCTCGGTGCGCGTGAACACATAGTTGGTGTACTCGGGGTAAGGCGGACCGTATTGCAGCAGAAGCCTGTACGATTTTCCACCCATCACGGTGGTGTCTATGCTGTTCAGGAAGTTGGTCATGCCATAGTCGGCGTCGGTGAAGCACCAATCGTATTCACCCTGAGGGCCGGCAATGAAACCGTCGAGACTCAGGGCGAGGTTTAGGATAACTTTTCGCATAGTAGGTTAAGGAACGGATGGAGAACGCTGAGGATGCGTGTGGCAATATGTTTTTAGCGACAAAGATTTCCGGTGTGTTAACGACCGGCCCCAGCGTTGTGAAAAACGGAGAAAATCACGCATCCTTCGGGAGATAAAAAATCGCCGGGAATGGGTTCCATCAAAAATTAAAAAGCAGAAGAAAAGATGACGTGTCGTTAGTTGAACTTGGCTTTTTCGAAGAAGGCCGTTTTCACTTTGTTCTCCAGGGCCATGGCCTTGGGAAAAAGAATTTCGTTCTCGATGCGGGCGTGTGTGATGAGACTTTTTTCGAAGCCCTTCAATTCGTTATACAACACTTTCACATGCAGCGGCGCGTGGGGTGTGAGGTGATAGTCTTTGGTGATGTTGCGTATGCCTTCCATTTCATCGTCGTGTGCTTCGTGCTCCATGGCGAATTTGTGGACGGAATTTTTCTCCAGCAGATAATACAACTTGCCGGGCATGTAGCGTCCTTTCACGGCGCGCTCCAAGGCCTGGATGAAACTGAAGAGCGTGTCTTCTTCTTCGTAGATGTGGGCGATGAAATCTTCGACAAACAGCGGGAACACGATTTTCAGATCGCGTTCCACGGTTTTGAAGTCTTCGTGGTTTGCCTTAAAGCTCTCTACCAGCCGGGCAATGTAGGGCAGCTTGTGTTTGATGAAGAGGAAATGCGAATGCTTGAGGTATTCAATGATGAGGTCGATGGGATACGACACCAGCGGTAGATCGGCTTCCTGCAGGTGCGTGGGCGATTCCATTTCGCGAATCACCTGTTCCACTTTCAGGCCGCGTTGCAGGCACACCTCGTTCAGCGTGAGTTCGGAATATTCGTAGAAACGGATGCCAAAATAAAACAGCACGTAGGCGTGAACGTAGTTGCGGTCCACCAGCTCAGAAATGCGCGTATCTTTCAAGGCTTCCTTACTCATGATTCTTGTAAAGATAAACGAAAATTCCTGTATCCGGCTTTTTTTCCGGACCGAAGAACGGGGATTTGCAAGCTGTTGTTTTAGGGGTGGAAATGGCCCTTTTCTCCGGAAAAGGTAGTCGCCGGCGGCAGCCAATTTGGCGTTATGCTATTGAGTTTGCCCGCCAACATTTATTTTAGCGGTTCGTTAATACTTTTTTTAATCCATTCCAGATGACGGAGAACAGTAATTCTAAATATCAAATCCGGCTTCCGCTGGTGCTTTGCCTGGGGCTGGCAGCGGGGGTTTTTGTGGGCGCGCGGCTCAATGCGCCAAAGGGATCGAGCGACGTGGGGGGCGAGGTGCAGAAGTTTCGCGAAGTGCTGACCCAGATTCAAAACGACTATGTTGATACCGTAAATACGGCCGAATTGGTGGACGACGCCATTCAGCACATGCTCAACAAACTTGACCCACACTCGGCCTACATCACCGCGGCTGATCGCGTGGCCTCCAACGAAGACCTGCGTGGCAATTTCGACGGCATCGGTGTTGAGTTCAGCATCTTCCACGACACCATTGTGGTGGTTTCGGCCCTCAGCGGCGGCCCCTCCGAAGCGCTGGGTATTCAAAGCGGCGACAAAATCATTAAAGTTGACAAGAAGCTGCTCGCCGGCGTGGGCATTCAATCGGCCGATGTCATGAAAGCACTGAAAGGGCCGAAAGGAACCGAGGTGAACGTGACCATTCTGCGCGGCAGAAAAGAAATCGACTACAAGATTGTGCGCGACAAAATCCCACAGTATTCCGTGGACGTGGCCTACATGGTGGACGCCGAAACGGGCTACATCAAGGTGAACCGCTTTGCCGCTACAACGTTCGAAGAATTTCATAGCGCGCTTGAAAAGCTAAAAGAGAAAGGCATGAAAAAGCTGGTGCTCGATCTGCAGGGCAACCCCGGCGGCTACATGCAAATGGCTATCGACATGGCCGACGATTTCCTCACAAAAGGCAAAAAGATTGTTTTCACTAACGGCAAGGAGAAAAAATACAACTCCGAGGCACTGTCTACCGATCGTGGCACGTTTGAAACCGGGCCGCTCATTGTGCTGGTGAACGAAGGCAGTGCCTCGGCCGCCGAAATTGTGGCCGGTGCGCTGCAAGACAACGACCGCGCCCTGGTGGTGGGTCGCCGGAGCTTTGGCAAAGGCCTGGTGCAGGCACCGTTCGACCTGAGCGATGGCTCCGAGCTTCGCCTCACCATTTCGCGCTACTACACCCCTACGGGTCGCTCCATTCAGAAACCTTATGAAGACGAAGATGAATATTCGCGCGACATCATCAGCCGCTACAACCACGGCGAATTTTTTCACGCCGACAGCATCCGCTTCAACGACTCGCTGAAATACACCACACCCAATGGCCGCAAGGTCTACGGCGGTGGCGGCATCATGCCCGACTATTTTGTTCCGCTCGACACAACCCAAAACAGTCACTACCTCAACGAGCTCTACACATCAAGCTCCATCCTGGAATATACCTTCAGCTATGCCGAAGCACACAAGGATGAGCTGGTGAAAAAAGGTGTTGAAAGCTTCCTGAAAAATTTCACCGTCACCGACGACATGATCGAAGGCCTTGTGAAAGTGGGCGAGCGCAACAAGGTAAAGCCCGACCGCAAGGAGCTGCGCTTGAAGAAGCGATTGTTCCAGGTGCACATCAAGGCCCAGATTGCCCGCAAGGTGTGGTCGAACGAAGAGTTCTTCCAGGTGATGAACGAAACAAACGAGGTGTTTTTGCAGGCAATGAAACTGTTCGATCGCATCCCGACCGAACTGGACCGTCGAAAAATGTAAGCGCGTCAAAAAATATTATTAAGCAAATCCCGGTATGACGAACATGCCGGGATTTTTTATTTGGCGAAAATCGAATTCGCAGAACAGTCTTCCGAACGGTGCAAACAGACAGCGCGATTGTTTAATTTTGACTACAACCAACCCGCGCACACGTATGTATTATCATCGCCTGGGGCAGGTGCCTCCAAAACGGCACACGCAATTCCGTCAACCCGACGGAAGTTTGTATAAGGAAGAAGTGGTCAGCTCCGAAGGTTTTTCCGGCATCTACTCCATCCTCTACCACCACCATGCACCTACACGCGTGAAGCAGGTTGCCGAGCCGGTGAAATACGGCCCCACGCGCATCGCCGACTATTCTCTGCGCCACACGCACCTCAACACCTCGAAGGTGCAAACCACCGGCGGCGACTATCTCGACGCACGCAAGGTGTTGCTCATGAACAACGACTGCTCGCTTTCCATTTGCGCACCCTCAAAGCGTACCATGGATTACTTTTATAAAAATGCCGAAGGCGACGAAGTGATCTTTGTGCACGACGGACAAGGAACGCTGATCTCTCCCTTTGGCAAACTCGACCTCCAAAAAGGCGACTATGTTGTTATTCCCCGCACGGTCATCTATAAACTTGAATTCGAAGAAGGTCCACTGCGGTTGCTCATCATCGAATCGGCATCGCCGGTCGAAACGGTGAAGCGTTATCGCAACCAACTGGGGCAGTTGCTGGAACATTCGCCCTATTGCGAGCGCGACATTCGTCCACCCCACACGTTGGTGACCGACCACGCCAAGGGCGACCATTTGCTCAAGATCAAAAAGCAGGGCTTCCTGCATCAGTATGTGTACGACTACAGTCCGTTGGATCTGGTAGGCTGGGATGGATTTCTGTGGCCCTACGCGTTTTCCATTCACGACTTCGAGCCCATCACAGGGCGACTGCATCAGCCGCCTCCGGTCCATCAAACTTTTCAGGGACATAACTTTGTGATCTGTTCGTTTGTGCCCCGCCTGTTCGACTATCATCCGCTGGCCATTCCCGCGCCCTACAACCACAGCAACATCGACAGCGACGAAGTGCTTTATTATGCCGAAGGAAATTTCATGAGCCGCAAGGGCATTGAACGCGGTTCGTTCACGTTGCATCCCGGTGGGCTTCCTCACGGACCACATCCGGGCACGGTCGAGAAAAGCATTGGCGCAAAAGAAACACACGAGCTGGCCGTGATGCTCGACACCTTCAAACCGTTGTTCCTCACCACCGACGCGCTGGCCTTCGAAGACAAACATTATCCCATGAGCTGGACAGAAGAGGACCCGGGAAATTTTAATGAAGTGAACGCGCCATAGTGTGCGGCAGAACCCTTAGTTTTCGATCGTAAAAAAAAGAACATGAGCTCCCGCTATTCACAGACCATCCAGATCCGTTGGGCCGACATTGATGCCAACCGCCACTTGCGCCATTCGGCGTATTATGATTTTGGCGCCACCGTGCGCATGATGATTCTCAGTGAAAATGGACTCACCACCGAAAAGCTGGAAGAGTTGAAAATGGGACCGGTGCTCTTTCGCGAGGAGGCCATTTTTAAACGCGAAATATTGCTCGAAGATGTGATCACGGTAGACGTGGAGTTGGTGAAAGCCACGCCCGACTATGGCCGCTGGAGCATCCGCCACAATTTTCACAAGGCCGACGGCACACTGGCCGCCATCATTAACATCGATGCTGCCTGGATCGACATGGTGAAGCGCAAGCTCACGGTGCCCGATCCGTTTATTCAAAAGATCTATGAAAATTTTCCGAAGCCTGCAGACTTCGAGTGGGTGGTGAAAAAGGCTTAGGCCTTTCCGGTAATCCACCGGTCAATCACCTGCGGGAAGTGCGCATATTCCAGCGCGTGCACTTTCGACGCAATGGTTTCGGGTGAGTCGCTGGCCGACACCTCGCAGGATGCCTGAAAAATGATGCGGCCTTCGTCGTAATGTTCGTTCACCAGGTGGATGGTGATGCCCGTGGTTTTCTCGCCTTCGGTTTTCACGGCTTCGTGCACCTTCATGCCATACATGCCCTTGCCGCCAAACTTGGGTAACAACGATGGGTGTATGTTGATGATGTGGTCGGGAAATGCGTTAGTCAGATAAGCCGGCACAAGCCACAAGAAGCCGGCAAGCACCACGTGTGTCACTTCCTTTTCGCGAAGCCATTCCAACACCACTTCCGATTCTTTGTATAGCTGACGGGTGAACACTTTTGTGGCCACGCCAAATTTTTCGGCACGCTTCAGGGCAAAGGCCTCGGCATTGTTGCTGAGCAGCAACACCACGCTGGCCCGTGCGTGTTCGCGAAAATGATTCATGATCTCTTCGGCGTTTGTGCCGCTGCCGGAAGCGAAGATGGCGATTTTGAATTCTGTGGACATGCCCATTGATTACGTCAGTGCCCCGAACATTCGGGGCCGCAAGATCGCGGAAGATTTGGAAACAAAAAATGCAAGGCCTACACAAACGCCATGCTGCTGATGCCCAACAGCATGATGATCTTGCAAAATGCACTAAGCCACGAAAAATCTTTTTTCATGTCGGCCCGCAGCAAACGATAGAAGAGCCACAGCAGCGGCAGAAACAGAAACACGGTGTAATATTGAAAGGGCAGGGCCGCATAGAGCTGGTTCAGCACCAGCACCGTGGCCGAGAAAACCGCGAGAATGCCATAGATGATCATTTTGGTTTTGCGCATGCCCAACACAATGGGCAGGGTTTTGCATCCAAACGTGTTGTCGCCCTTCAGGTCTTCCATGTCTTTGATGATTTCGCGCACCAGCGTCATGAAAAAAGCAAACAGGGCGTAGATGATCACCAGCGCGCTGTGCGTGCCATAGAGCAGATCCACCACATAGATCGAAAGCCCCGTGAGCATGGCCACCGTGAGGTTGCCCACGAAGGGAAGTCGTTTCAGACTGTTGGAATACCACCACAAGAGGAAAACCGAAAACACATTCACGGCCACCAGTCGCCACGACAACAGCAAGGCCAGCACGATGCCGAGCGACGAGAGCACCACGTGAAACAAAATGGCATAGCGCCGCGTGATGTGTTTGCCAATGACCACGCGTTCCGGCTTGTTGATGTAGTCGATCTTCACATCGTAGTAGTCGTTGATGATGTAGCCCGCCGCGGCGATCATCACCGTAGACACGGAAAGAATAAAAAGGCGAATGTCGGTGAACGTGTGGGGTCCGATAAGAAAGCGCGCTGTGAAATACTGGGCAAACCCGATGATCACAAGGTTGCCAAACCGCGTCAGTTTGAGGAGCGATTCAATGAAGGTGCTTGTTTGGGATGATTCTTGTGCCATGATGCCCGCCGGTAAAAATAAGTACGAATCGCGAGCAACAAAGGACGAACGGAATTAAGTTTTTCGGTTTCACACCCTTTGGGTAGGCAAAAAAAAGAATGGTCCGTGAAGCGATGCTCCACGAACCATGACCTGGAAACCGAGCCAACTGGTTTAGTTTTCTACCGTAATTTTGAATGTTCTGCGGAAGGTTGTTATCGTAATGATGTTGTCGCAAGTGCCGTCGCCATAGTCAACGGTACGCTTGCGCACGCTGTAGCCATTCAGTTTGGTCATCTCTACCACGCCCGACACCCGGGCGAAGTTGCCTTGTGCGGCACACGACCAGTCGGCAATGATGGGCTCCACAATTTCCTGTGTGAAGCTGCGGCCGTTGGTGGCCACGCCGCTCACCGAACCCGTGATGCGATAAATATTGTTCGACATGTCATCGTCGCCATAGCCCGAAATCCACTCGCGCGTTCTGTCGCCGTTAAACACAATGTTCTGGCCGCTGGGGAACGTGACGGTGAGGTCTTTCAGTCGTTTGGTGGACTGCACGTGGTTTTCGGCATTCACTGAAATGTCGCGCAGCTCAATGGTTCCGGTCACGCCCTTGTTGTTCACAAAATAGTTTCCGAAGGTGATGATGCGGTTGGCAATGCTGTCGCCAACTTCGGAGCTATACGCGATAAAGATTTTACCTTTTCTAACGCGGCCGTAGGGGCCGGTGCAACCGTCGCCAAAATCGATGGTGATGATTTTGTTCACTTTGTCGTCGGTCACCGTGGCACACATCGTGTTAACACGGCCGCCGGTGGATGTCAGTTGATTTTCGCCCTGGTAGGCAATTTCCAACGCGTCGTCAGAGGCATCTTCGCCTACCGAAACCGATTCTACCGCTTGTTCTTCTTCAGCGTCGGTGCCCGTGCGGGCATCTTCATCGCGATTACACGACACGGCAAGCAGGCCGGCAATCACCATGGCGCCATAGGCTGATTTTAAGAAATTCATTTTCATGTTGTTTAAAGGTTAAACTCTTGGTTATGATATAGAACAAAGAGAACCCAAGCTGGCCAGTCTGGAATTCACGTGAAGGCTCCACTGCATCTGCTGTAGAGATTTCTTTTTCCGTTTCCGGAATAATGCAGCTTAGAGGAAGTTGAGGAGGAAAGGTTTAACGCGGGGCTACGATTTTTTTTTCACCAGCCACGAAGTGGCCACCAGCGAGATGGCGCCGGCCACAATCATGATAAACGTTTGCCAGCCGTGAAAGATGAACGTGAACGCCACGGCTTCGCTTTGCGGAATGGCGTAAAGGAAAACAAGTCCCTGGGGAACCAGCACGTGATAGGACCCCGTGCCGCCGGGCAACGGTGCCGCCATGGCAATGGACCCAATGGCAAACAGGCTCATCACCGCATGAAAGCCCAGCTCGTTGGTAGCCGGAAATGCTTTGACAACCGTATAGCTCATGGCGAAATAGAGAAACCAGATGAGCAGCGAATGAAAAATGAACAGCCACTTGTTCTTTAGCTTAAACACCGACAACACGCCGTCTTTGAAGCCGTGCCATGTTTTTTTCACCCAGGCGTTCACCTTCTTGTTTCTTCGAATCACAAAAAAAGCAACCACACACAACACCACGGCAAGAATGCCTATATAGAGTAGCGCCGTGAGTTTTGATTGATGATCGCCCTGCCCGATGGGCAATGTTTCGATGAATGCAAAAAGTTTTTGAGATTCCAGGATGAACGAGATGCCGATAAGGATGAGCAAACACAACACATCCACGATGCGCTCCAGCACCACCGTGCCAAACGATTCTTCTACCGGAATAGCTTCGAGCTTGTAGAGATTATAGCAGCGCGACACTTCGCCGCCGCGGGGAATGGCCAGGTTCACGAGGTAGCCCACCATGAGCGATAAAAAACTGTCGCGCAGCTTTGGTGTTCGGCCCAACGGCGTGAGCAGCATGCGCCAGCGCTCGGCGCGCACCACGTGGCTCAGCATGGCAATGGCGGCCATGAGCAGCAGCCACCCTTTGTGTGCGGCGTCCCAGGTGTGTTTCAGGTAATCCCATTTGTTTTCGCCTTCGCCGGCGGTGAGACCGCGAAGCGAGAACCAAATGAGCAGCGCCGTTAGGGCCAGGATAAGGGTGTACTGAAGGACGTTCTTGAGGCTTGAGGGCACGGGACTACATTAAAAATTTCCGCTCAAGGTAGTTTATTATCGGGAGTTGGGAAAATGATGGTGGGTTTGAACGTCTTGGCCTTCTTGAATTTCATAGATGCATATGAAATGATGATCACAATGTCTCCCACCTGAGCTTTGCGTGCAGCGGGGCCGTTCAAACACACCATGCCCGACCCGCGTTCACCTTTGATGACATAGGTTTCCAGGCGTTCGCCGTTGTTCACATTCACCACAGCCACTTTTTCGCCTTCAATCATGTTGGCGGCATCCATCAAATCTTCGTCGATGGTGATGCTGCCCACATAGTGCAATTCTGCCTGCGTGATCTTGGCGCGATGAATTTTTGATTTTAAAACTTCTATTCTCAAGGTTTTAAAAGTTTTGTTTCAACAGAAAAACTATAATGATGGAAGAAAAGTTTGCGTTGCGCATCTAGCCCACAAACAGGTTGTCGATGAGTCGCACTTCGCCGGCAAACGCAGCGATGCACAAAATGGCAGGGCTGGCATCTTTAACGTTGGTCAACGACGTTAAGTTTTTGCGATCGGCCACTTCAAAATACTCCAGTTTCATTTCGGGTTCGTTGTTCACCATGTCGGCCACCATCTTCTTCACAACGCGAACCTCCTGGCCTTGTACAAGGGCTTCTTTGGCCTGTGTGAGTGCTCTAAAGAGCACATCGGCATGCTGCCGCTGCGATTCGCTGAGGCGAAGGTTGCGCGACGACATGGCCAACCCGTCGGCTTCGCGCATGGTGGGCACAGAATGCAATACAAGATCAAATTTCAGTTCGTCTACCAGCGCGCGGATAATGGCAAACTGCTGCCAGTCTTTTTGGCCGAAATAGGCCTGGTGCGGTTGAACGATGTTGAAAAGTTTCGACACCACCAAGGCCACGCCACTAAAATGTCCGGGGCGAAATTCGCCTTCCATCACTTTGTCAAGTTGGCCGAAATCGAACTTAAGCATCGACGGGTGATCGTACATCTCTTCGTTGTCTGGGCAAAAAAGGGCATCACATCCAACTTTTTCGAGCAATGCAACGTCCTTGTCGAGAGTCTTCGGATATTTCTGAAGATCGGCCGGGTTGTTGAACTGGGTTGGATTAACATAAATGGTGGCTACCGTAAGCGAATTATGCGCTTTAGACGTTTCTACGAGGGAAATATGACCCTTGTGCAGGGCGCCCATGGTAGGCACCAATCCAACGGTTTTACCGGCCAGTTTGGCGTCTTTAAGGTATGCTTGGAATGGGGCTATCTGCTTGAAAATCTCCATTTTAGGCCATTTTGGCAAGGGGCGCAAAGATATAGGGAAAACTGAAAATAAGTTGATCGAGGGGGTATTTTTTTGTACTTTTGTGGCTCAATTTTCCATTCTACTTTAAATTCAATCAATATGTCAAAACTTCGAGTTCTTTATGTAGCCAGCGAGATCAACCCGTTTCTGCAAACCTCCGAAGTAGCGGACTTTGTGCGCAAACTTCCACAGGCTATGCAAGAAAGGGGAATGGAGATCAGGATACTGGTGCCTCGGTTTGGGATTATCAATGAGCGTAAGAACCGGTTACATGAAGTTGTGAGATTGTCGGGGATCAACATAGCTGTTGGTGATGAGGAGAAGCCTTTGATTATTAAGGTAGCATCAATTCCGAATGCAAAACTGCAGGTCTATTTCATCGATAACGAGGATTACTTCCATCGCAAATCGGTTTTCCACGACAAAGAAGACAACTTCTATGAAGACAACGACGAGCGCGCCATCTTCTTCTGCAAGGGCGTTATCGAAACCGTGCGCAAATTAGGATGGGCTCCCGACGTGGTGCATTGCAACGACTGGATTACCAGCTTTATTCCGTTGTATCTCAAAACCACCTACAAAAACGACCCGTTGTTCAAAAACACAAAAACCGTTTTCACCATCTACAATAACTTCTTCTCCCACAAGTTTAAGGGAGACATCATGGACAAAGTGAAAATGATGGACATTGAAGACAACATGTTGGGCAACCTCAAGTCGGCCGACTTCGAAGGATTCATCAAGTTGGGCGTTGAGTTTTCGGATGCCGTGATCGTGGCGGGAGAAAACAAGAAGCTGGAAGGCCTCTTCAAGAAAATCAAAGAAAAGAAAGTCGAAAACTTCGGCAACGACGAAAACTCAACCGAATCGTATTATAATCTCTATAATGAACTTATGGGCTAACCGTGTAGGGCAACTGGCAGTATTGGCAGTTGCCTTATTTTTTTTCTCGTGTAAAGAAGATATCAGCAGTCTCGGATATCGAAACCCAAATTCAAAGTATAAAGTCGCGTACGTAGAAATTCCAGTCACCAGCAGCGTCATTCTGCTGGACTCGATCCGTACGTCCAACTTTTATTTTGGTGGTGAAACCAATCGTTTCATGGTCGGCTCTTACCACGACAATGTGTTTGGCGATGTAACCGCATCAACCTTTGCACAGTTTTTCACAAACACACTAAACAAGATCGGCCCCACCGCAGAGTTCGACTCGGTGCATCTTCGCCTCGGTTTTGATTTCTATACCTATGGATCTGCTACGCAGTCGCTACAGAATTTTTCGGTATACGAACTCGACGAAGAAATGAAAGACACACTGGTGACGTCCTATTTTAACCGGACGGACATTCCCGCCACCACGCTGTTGGGCTCCAAATCGTTTGGTGTGAACGTGACTGATTTCAACAACTACCTCACCACGCCACCCACGTCGGCAGTCTACCAAACCATTCCAATCAACGCCGAGTTTGGCAAGCGGATTTTTGATGTGGCGGTGCGCTACCGCGACGCGGCCAATAAAGCTGATTCGCTCTACATCCACTACGACGAATTCACAAAGCTTTTCAAAGGCATTGCGGTGAAAGCAACCGGCGACAAAATTATCGGCTTCAACCCCACCTCGCCCGAGTCGCGCATTGTGGTGTGGTATCACGAAGGCGACAAAGACAGCCTCACCTTCTCGCTTTCGTTCAGCAGCTTGTCGTATCTCAAAAATTTCAACCAGATAAAAGGAAATCGCTCCGGCTCCGAAGTGAACGACGTGAACCAATACTGGACGGAATATTTGCAGGATGGCAGCAACCGCTATGTGCAGCAAGGCACGGGCCTCATGACACGCCTCGACCTCAGCAAGTTCTATGAATTTGCCGACACCGTGCCGAACGTCATCATAAACTCGGCAGAATTGATCGTGGAGAACGTGCAAACGTCCGACCTTGCGCCGCCCCCAGCCCTCTCGTTGCGCATGCTGTTGAGCAACAATCACCTGAACTATTATTCAACAACAAACCCGCAAGACGTGGCCGACGCTGCGCTGTATCGCGGCTTTGCCCGCATCGACTATTCCGGATCGAGCTCGGTGCCTGTGGTGGATCACGACAGTGCGTTTTATGCCAGCGGCGATCGCACGTCGGTGTTGCCCTACAACAGCACGGCAAAGACCTACAACGGCATCATAACGCTTTTTTGCCAACAGATGGCCGTGAAGGATGCCCGGAAAACACCGTTCAAGTATTTCGCTCTGTATCCCACGCTCTCGCCCGCAGCGCCCAGCTCTAAAGCTGTGAACCGTGCTGTGTTTCCGAAGAGCGGCATCAAACTGAAAGTGTTTTATACCAAACCAACAACAGCCGCAAACTAAAATCTTATGTGTGGAATCGTTGCCTACATCGGGCCTCGCGAGGCTCATGAAATTGTTATAAAAGGATTGAAGCGCCTTGAATACCGGGGCTACGACAGTGCGGGCATTGCGTTGCTTAACGACGGCCTGCAGGTATACAAGAAAAAAGGCAAGGTGTCGGACCTCGAGAAATATCTCGTGGACAAACCCCTGAAGAGTAACATTGGGATGGGGCATACACGCTGGGCTACCCACGGCGAACCCAACGACCGAAACGCACACCCGCACTATTCGGCCAGTGGCAAAATTGCCATCATCCACAACGGCATCATCGAAAACTACGGTGCCCTGAAACAAGACCTCGTTAACAAAGGCCACACGTTTCAAAGCGACACCGACACCGAAGTGCTCATTCACTTCATTGAAGACATCAAGGATCACAACCATTGCACACTCGAAGAAGCGGTGCGGCTAGCCCTCACCAAGGTGGTGGGTGCCTATGCCATCGTCATCATGTCGATTGAGGATCCTTCGTTGCTCATTGCGGCACGCAAGGGCAGCCCGCTGGTGTTGGGCATCGGCAAAGACGAATTTTTCATGGCGTCCGATGCCACACCCATCATTGAGTATACCAACGAAGTGGTGTATCTGAACGACCAGGAAATTGCTGTTATCAAAGACGGAAAGCTGAGTGTGAAGAACACGGCCAACATGCCGCTCACGCCGTATATCCAGACCGTTGACCTGGAACTGGAAGCCATCGAAAAAGGCGGCTTCGAGCATTTCATGTTGAAAGAAATTTTTGAGCAACCCCGCTCCATCCGCGACTGTATGCGCGGTCGCCTCAACTCGGCCGATGGCCGCCTGGTGCTGGGAGGCTTGCGCGAATACATCAACAAACTGGTAAACGCCGACCGCATCCTCATTGTGGCTTGCGGCACGTCGTGGCATGCCGGTTTGGTGGCAGAATATTTCTTTGAAGAATTTTGCCGCACGCCTGTAGAAGTAGAATACGCATCCGAATTCCGCTATCGCAACCCGGTGATCCGCGAAGGCGATGTGGTGATTGCCATTTCACAGTCGGGCGAAACGGCCGATACGCTGGCGGCCATCGAGCTGGCCAAGTCGAAGGGCGCTATCATTTTTGGTGTGTGCAACGTGGTGGGCTCGTCTATCGCGCGCGCCACGCACGCCGGAGCCTACACGCACGCCGGTCCTGAAATCGGTGTGGCCAGCACAAAGGCGTTCACAGCACAACTCACCGTGCTGAGCATGATCGCCCTCAGCGTAGCACAGCGCAAAGGCACCATCACCGAACAGAAGCTGCACGAACTGCTGGTGGAGATGGAAACCATTCCGGCCAAAGTTGAAAAAGCATTGACCCTGAACGACGAGATCAAGAAGATCGCCGAAACGTTCAAAGACGCGCGCAACTTTATCTATCTCGGTCGTGGCTATAATTTCCCCGTGGCCCTGGAAGGCGCGTTGAAGCTGAAAGAAATTTCATACATCCACGCCGAAGGTTATCCCGCAGCAGAAATGAAGCACGGCCCCATTGCGTTGATCGACGAGGAAATGCCGGTGGTGTTTATCGCCACGCGCGACAGCTCATACGAAAAAGTTGTTTCGAACATTCAGGAAGTGAAAGCCCGCAAGGGTCGCGTCATCTCCGTGGTTACCGAAGGCGACAAACTCATTCCGGCCATGTCGGAGTTTGTGGTGCAGGTGCCTGCCGTGCACGAAGCGCTGATGCCGTTGGTGTCTGTCATTCCGTTGCAGTTGTTGTCCTATCACATTGCGGTGATGCGCGGATGCAACGTGGACCAGCCAAGAAATTTGGCGAAGTCGGTAACGGTGGAGTAATCTTCAGTAGTTAGTCCTTAGTATTTAGTCCTTAGTTTTAATAAAGGTGATGTATTAGCGTACATGTTACGGTAGCACATCACCTTCTTTTTTGGTGCATGCCAGTTTCAAATGGATGGGACAACCCCCAACCGACAAACTCAATACTCAATACTAACTACTCAATACTAAACTATTAGTTCCCCAGTTCTTTCAATGCCATCCAGGCCATCAGTCCGGGGCCGATCTTCAACGCATCTTCGTCGATGTCGAATGTTGGTGTGTGCACATAGGAGGTGATGCCCTTCGTGTCATTGCGTGTGCCGAGGCGATAGAAGGCGGCGGGAATGATTTGTGAATAGTAGGCAAAGTCTTCAGCTCCCAGGGTAATGTCGATGTCGAACACGTTTTCGCTGCCCACATATTCCACGGCAGCCGCACGTATGCGTCGTGTGAGTTCGGGGTTGTTTTCGAGATAGGGATAGCCTCGCGAAATGTCCACCTCACAGCGGCCACCCATGCCTTCGGCAATGCTCTCGGCCATCTTCTTGATTTTGGTGAGGCCCGACTCGCGCCACTGTTCGTTCATGGCACGGAAGGTGCCGGCAATGTTCACTTCGTTGGGTATGATGTTGGTGGCACCATGACCGATAATGTTTCCAAACGTGAGCACAGTGGGTTGACGCGGGTTGGCGTTGCGGCTAATGATTTGCTGCAATGCGATGATGATGTGTGATGCAATGACTATGGGATCGATGGCGAGATCGGGCGCGGCACCGTGTCCGCCCTTGCCGATCACCTTCAGATAAATTTCGTCGGCGCTGGCCATATACATGCCTTCGCGAAAGCCCACTTTTCCTGCGGGCAATAACGGGAACACATGTTGTCCTAAAATAGATTGTGGTCTTGGGTTTTCCAGCGCACCATCGCGAATCATATAGGATGCACCACCGGGATTTTTTTCTTCACCCGGCTGAAACAAGAGCCTCACAGTGCCTTCGAACTGATCGCTCACCGCTTTCAATATTTTGGCTGTGCCCAAGAGCGACGACGTGTGCACATCGTGACCACACGCATGCATCACCCCGGGGTTGGTGGATTTATAGGAAACGTTGTTGGCTTCTTCAATAGGCAGCGCGTCCATGTCGGCACGCAGCGCAATGGTTTTCTTGTCTGGATTTTTGCCTTTTATCTCGGCAAGCACACCGGTGGTGGCAATGCCTTCCACGGGTTCGATGCCCGCCTCGCGAAGTTGCGCCGCCACATATTTTGCGGTGTTGTATTCCTGATAAGAAAGTTCAGGATGTGCGTGTAAATGCCGGCGAAATGCCACCACGCTATCGCTGTAAGCGAGAGAAAGTGTCTTGATCTGTTGAAGCAGGCTCATGGAAAGTTGTTCAGAAAACAAAGGTATCCATTCGCATTCTTTAATTGAAGTGAAATGATGGTGAATTCCTTTCGGGATATTGTCAAACAATTTTTGCGATTGCAGTTCCATCCTATGATATTAGCGCACTTCATTTTAATCCTTTTGTCATGCAGTATGTTAAGAGATGTTTTATGCTCTTGTTTGCAGGATGCACCGCAGTGTGTGTCTATGCACAGGAGACGGCCGTAAAGAAAGTATCCTTCGGGGATATGTCTGACTTTCGGCCCCAGGCAGGGAACTGGCAGATCGTGGGCGATGTGACCATGAACCCTAATGTAGACGTTCACGAAGCGCACACCAGTGCTGCTCCGGAAACCAAGAAGAAGAGCAAGCGCTCGAAAGACGAAACCGCCACACAACACGTTCAGGCCGTATCGTTTCAGCCCGGCAAGGGAATATTGCTGAACATCAACGACGAAACCAAGAAGGACAATCTTGTATCGGCATTTCAACACGGCGACATCGAGCTGGAATTTGAGGTGATGCTGCCCAAAGGCTCCAACTCCGGAATCTATCTGCAAGGTCGCTACGAAGTGCAGCTCTATGATAGCTGGGGTGTGAAAGATCCAAAGTTCTCTGACATCGGTGGCATCTACCGCAATTGGGAAACTGCGAAAGACAAAATCTACATGGGCAAAGCCCCGCTCAGCAACCCGGCCAAAGCACCGGGTCTGTGGCAGAAAATTAGAATCGCATTCCGTGCACCGCGCTTCAACGCTGCCGGACAAAAAATCACTAACGCTCGTTTTGTTTCTGTTGAACTAAACGGTGTGCTCATTCACGACAACGTGGAGGTGCCTTTGCCAACCGGTGGACCTATCGAAAACAATGAGAAGCCCATGGGCCCTTTGCTCATTCAGGGCGACCATGGTCCGGTGGCCATCCGCAACATGCAGTATCGACTCATGAAGGAAGTTGCATTCTCGCTGAGCGACATCACCTACAACACTTACTACGGAAGCTTTAAAACCATCAGTGATTTCACGACGTTGAAACCTGCTGCTTCGGGCTCCATTCCTCAACTGACCTGCGAAGTGCTGGCAAACGAAGATGCTTATGGTGTTTCGTATAAGGGCAACCTGAATGTTCCGGAAGACGGCACCTATCAGTTTCAACTGGCGCACACCGGCGGTGGCAGGCTTGTCATCAACAACCAGGAGCTCACCAACCTGCAACGCCCCGATGCTTCGTCGCGCGACTGGGTTTCGATCACGTTGAAAGCCGGAACCTATCCATTCGAAATCTATAACTATAAAGAAGCCTCGTGGATGCCTCCGCGTCTCGGACTCACGGTGAAAAGTGAAACCACCTATCCACAGCCGTTGCATGCCTACAACTCATTTCCACCCGACGATGAACCCGTGTCGCCCATTTATGTGGATGCCGGCAGCCAACCAAAATTGTTGCGCGCGTTCCTCGACTTCAAAGGCGATCGCAAGCAACGCCTCACGCACACCATTGGCGTGGCCGACCCCAGCGGAACACATTATGTATACGATATGAAATCGGGCAACCTCGTGTGTGTTTGGCATGGATCGTTTGTGGATGCCACGCCCATGTGGCACGATCGCGGCGACGGCTCGTTCCAACCGCGCGGTGCAGCACAATACCTGTTCAACAATCAGCCGCTTGCTTTCCTGGCATCGCAGAATGATCCTTTCCCCGTCATCACAATCGATGCGCTGGTGAAAAACGATGGTCATCGCGGAAAAGGATTTGAACTCGATGAATTGACGAACCGCCCCGTGTTCAAATATTCGTATGAAGGTCTTGACGTGGAAGATAAAATTTATCCCGACGATCAGAACCGCATCATCACGCACGAAGTGAATGTGAAAAACCGCGGCACAAAAACCGGCTTGTACTACAAGCTTGGCGAAGGCAGCGACATCACACAACTGGCCGATGGTTCGTATGCCGTCGATAATAAACAGTATTATATTAAAGTGACAGGTGGCCAACCCGTTGTGCGCGACGTGAACGGCAAAAAGGAATTGATTGTGGCTGTCGACACCACCGTGAAATATTCCATCATCTGGTAATCACCTTTGAAAGCAAAGAACATGAAACATATCCTACAGAAATTCCTGGCGTGTGGTCTGGTGGCGTTTTCGGCCTTCCAGGTTGCAGCACAGTCTACTCCTCAAGAAGAGGACTACTATAAAATCATCACCATCCCCACACCCGAAGGCATCCTGCTGGAAGTGGGTGGCGTAGCAACCTTGCCCGACGGCCGCATTGCATTGAGCACGCGTCGTGGCGATGTATGGGTTATTGAAAACGCGACGATGGCCGAAGGATCATCGGGATCATCGCCCATATTCACACTCTTTGCATCGGGTCTGCACGAACCGCTGGGTTTGTTGTGGCACGAAGGATCGCTCTATGCCGCGCAACGCGGTGAGCTCACCAAACTGACCGACAAAAACGGCGACGGCAAAGCGGACGCATACGAAACCGTGTATGCCTGGCCACTCTCCGGTCACTACCACGAATATTCATTCGGACCCAAGCTTGCACCCGATGGCAACTTCTTTGTGACGGGCAACGTGGCCTTTGGCGACGAAGAGTGGTGGCGTGGCGAAAGCCGTGTGCCCTATCGCGGCTGGACCATGAAGATTCACCCTGATGGCACACTTGAACCATGGGCCACCGGCATGCGCTCGCCTTGCGGGCTGGGCATGATTGACGGCGAACTTTTCTATGACGACAACCAGGGCGATTGGCAAGGCACCGGCTCGATCTATCACCTCACCAAAGGAAGCTTCACCGGTCACCCCGCCGGCCTTCGCTGGACAAACCTGCCCGGCTCGCCCGTGAAATTGACCACGGAGCAGCTATACGCCAAGTTCGACCCTCGCCAATTCAAGCGCGAAGGACAGTATGTGAAACCAGAAAACGTAGTGGACGAAACGCCCGCCTACCTCTATCAGGTGAAAAAAGAATTTCCCGAAACACGCATGCCGGCAGTGATGCTGCCGCACGGTGTGCTGGGCATTTCCAACTCTGAAATTGTGAGCGACGACACGCAAGGGAAATTCGGTCCGTTTGCGGGCCAGCTGTTTGTGGGCGATCAGGGCCAAAGCAAGATCATGCGTGTGGTGATGGAAAAAGTGAACGGCGAATTTCAAGGTGTGGCCTTCGACTTCAAGAGCAGCTTCCAGTCGGGCGTGCTGCGCATGAACTGGGGTCACGACGGCTCCATGTTTGTGGGTGAAACAAACCGCGGCTGGGGATCGGCCGGAACCACCAACTCGGGTTTGCAACGCCTCGTGTGGACAGGCAAGGTGCCTATGGAAATGTATACAGTACACGCCAAGCCCGACGGCTTCGAAATAGAATTCACGCAGCCTGTAGACAAGAAACTTGCCGAAGACCTGTCGAGCTATCGCGGTCGCAGCTTCATCTATAAGTATCATGCCGTTTACGGAAGCCCCACGGTGAACGAAGAGAAGCTTGACATCAAAGGTGTGAAGGTATCGGACGATGGTTTGAAAGTGCGCTTGCAATTAGCCAACCTGCGTCAATATTATTTGCACGAGATCAACGTGGGTGGCATCCGCACACAATCCGGCGTGCCGGTGTTGCATGCCACGGCCTACTACACGCTGAACAGCATTCCCGAAGGCGCCAAGTTGCCTGCGGCAGAGTGGAGCACAAAACGCACAGGCCCTACGCCAGTGAAAGCTCCCGTGAAAGCGGCAACCACCACGAAGACCACGGCAGCCGCGTCGGCAAAAGTGCCGACCTATGCGGAGATTGAACCGCTGCTTGTGAAAAATACTTGCACGGCGTGCCACCAACCCAACAAGCGCCAGGTGGGCCCGGCATTTGCCGATGTGGCCAAACGCAAATACAGCAACGAACGCATTGTGCAATTGATCTACAATCCTGAGCCGAAAAACTGGCCTGAGCATGAAACACCGATGGCTCCTATGCCGCAGGTGCCAAAAGGCGAAGCTCTCAAAATTGCTTCGTGGATAAACTCGCTGCGTCCAGCTGATCGGGATTAATAAACTTGAACTAAAGGAAAGCCCTGGCCCCTCGCGCCAGGGCTTTTTTTATGCGCAAACGGCGCGCCTGTTTGCGGACGTGGCATTTATAAATAGGCAGAAAATCGGGCATGCTGCGTTTGTGTTTTCTAAGGATCTTGGACGCATGCAAATCGATACGGATAACAGGAAGTATGTTTTCCTTCTGGCCGAAGACGACCTTATGGTGAGAGAGGGGTTTAAAGCATTGCTTGAAAGGGAACCCAATGTGCAACGCATTTATGAAGCGGGTTCGGGCGACGAAGTGCTGGACCAACTTGCGGCACACAGGATCGACATCGTGTTGCTAGATGCAAAAATGCCGGGTGTGCCTAGCGTAGATGTTGTGCGCAGGATTGTCAAGAATTTTCCAAGTGTAAAAATTGTGGTCGTGTCGGGTTTGGTGGGATCGGCCATTCACTTGAATTTGCTTCGCGCGGGCATTCATGGCTTTGTACAAAAGTTGAACGGTTTCGACGAAGTGCGCAAGGCCATCGCAGCGGTTAACAGCACAGACCAATATTATTCGCCCCAAATTGTGCAATTGATTCAGGAAAATGTTCGACACTTCGAGTTTACCCCCACCGTGCAGCTGACGGAAAAGGAAAAGATGCTGCTGCGCGGCATCGTGGAAGGACTTCCCACAAAAATGATTGCCGAAAAAATGAGCGTTGCCATCAGCACGGCCGAAACCAACCGAAGCCGGCTGCTGCGAAAAACGCGAACGCAAAACACAGCCGAGCTCATTGCCTACGCGTTTCGAAACGGAATCATTTAAAAACAACATCGCGAATGTTTAGCAGTGGATATTCCAATGTGGCAATGGTGCCGTGGCTGCCGGCTTTAAAGTTGAGCGTGGCCCCGATGGTACTGAGGCGCATGCGCAGGGAGAAAAACAACGCGTTGGTTTGGCTCAGGGCCGTTTGCAGATTGTCGAATGCCCGGCCATCGTCTTCGATACGGATGATTATTTTTTCTGCCAGAAATTCAACAAACACATCGATGTGCCAGGCCACGGTGTGTTTGGTGATGTTGGTGACCAACTCCTGAACAATGCGAATCAGATGCTGGCGGTGCAACTGATTCACGGAGTTTTCTTTTCCCGAAGAGGCAAATTTCACAAAGGCCACACCGGGAACCTCCACGCGCTCGCACAATTCTTTGAGCATGCCGCCGAAAGATCCCACCTCTGCTTCGGGCATGAGTCGTTTTGAAATTTTCCGGATCGACTGCACAATGTCCGCGAAATCTGTTTTCATGTGTGATGTGATCATCTGCACGGTGATGATGTCTTCAGCCAACTCCAGTTTGTCTACATAAAGGCGATAGACCGTTAGTTTTTGAATGAGGTCGTCGTGCAGGTCGGCGCCCATTTGCTGAATCTCTGCTTCATACTTGTCGATAAGCTCGTGCACAACCTCCGAGCGATAGTGATCTTTATCGGATTCGATGAGGGATCGTAATTTTTTAATCTCGTGCTCGGCGTCGTAGCGAATAATCAACAAATGGAAAATGACGATGACCGACAGCACGAGCATGATGGCCAAAAGCGATGATGTGAACATAGCAGCGCGGAATAAATTTCTGAAAGCGATTTACGTCAACACACTGCAACCAGATTGCAGTCTAAAAAAAAGAAGACTGCCGGTGGGGCAGTCTTCAAAAATATTTCCGTAAGGACTTACTGTGTCGCGTTAGTTTACGGCCACTTTGTCGGGAATGATGATGGCGGTAGGGAAGTGTTTTTTCACGGCCATGTAGTCTTTTTGTGCGTCGAGCCTGTTAAAATATTTGCCCACCTTCACACGAAAGTTGGGTTGCGCATATTGCACGTCTACATCAAGATCGGGAAGCTGCGACGTCAGATTTTTCTTAGCATTGAGCGCATCTTCGCGTTTCAACCCCGAATAGATCTGAATCGTGAAACCATCGACAGCATTGGCCAGCAGGTTGTAGCGGTCTATGCTGTCCAGCACGATGTCAACTTTCTTGTTTACAGCGTATTTGGGTTCCACATACGCCGTTTGTTTTCGGCTGTCGGGTGTTTGCACAGGCGCGGTGGTGGTGCCGTGGGTTGCGGGCGCCACAGGTTCCTGCTTCGGGCGGTAAGCCGACAAGTCTTCGGAATATTTTCCACCCGTGCCGGTGGTTGTGGTGCCGGGGCTTTTTTTCTGTGAGGCACAGCCGGCCACAATCAGGCCCGCGCACAACAGGTAAACCGAATAACGCACTGTTTGCATAGGACTAGTCGATTATGATGCAGCGATGGTTGAGAATATCGTCTTCCACTTTTTTGTACTTCACGTCGCGCAACACGGTGCCGTTGGTGTATTGCACGCTCACCTTGTCGTTTCGGTTGGCCAGCTTGTCAGACTTCACCGGCATCACTTTTTCTTGTGGCGGTCGATTGGGCTGGGGTTGCTGCGAACCGTCGTCGCTGCTTCCGCCACCACCGCTCAGCAACGAGCGTGATTCTTCTTTTTGTTCGTTCAGTCTCACCTTGGTGCGGGGCGCGCGGGCTTCCTGCACTTCGTCTGTTTTCTGAACCGGTATGTCGGCCTTCATCAGGAACGAGATGGTGTCTTCGTTCACCTTTGCGATGAAGCGTTTGAACAATTCGAAGCCTTCAAATTTATAGATGAGCAAGGGATCTTTCTGTTCGTAGACCGCATTCTGAACCGATTGTTTCAAGTCGTCCATTTCGCGCAAGTGTTCTTTCCACAGCTGGTCGATGATGGCCAGGGCGATCATCTTTTCCATGGACTTGAGCAGCTCGTCGTTTTTGGTTTCTACGGTGCGGGCCAGGTTGGTCACCACGCCAATTTGTTTCTGACCGTCAGAGAACGGCACCATGATGTTGTCTACTGTTGCGCCACGGGCTCTGAACAGGTCGCTCACAATGGGCAAGGCTTTCTCGGCCACCATTTTGTTTTTGCGATGATAGTGCTCAAGGGCTTTGTGATAGAGATCGTCGGTGAGGTTTGCAGCATTGCCTTTGTCGAAAGACTCTTTCGAAATTTCGTAGTCAAGACCCAGGGTGCTGAGTGCGTTGAGGCGGAGGCTTTCGTAGTCGCTGGCGTTTTTGGCGTTGATCACCATGTCTTCGCAGGTGTCGTAGAGCATCGTGAGGATGTCGAGCTCCAGACGTTCGCCAAACAGGGCGTTCTTGCGGCGCTTGTAAATCACTTCGCGCTGCGAGTTCATCACGTTGTCGTATTCCAGCAGGCGCTTGCGGATGCCGAAGTTATTTTCTTCCACTTTCTTTTGAGCCCGCTCAATGGAGCTGGTCACCATGGAGTGTTGAATCACTTCGCCTTCCTTCAGGCCCAGCTTGTCCATGTATTTGGCAATGCGTTCGGGCATGAACAACCGCATCAGGTTGTCTTCAAGCGACACATAGAATTGCGATGTTCCGGGATCGCCCTGACGACCCGCACGACCGCGCAACTGGCGGTCTACACGACGCGACTCGTGACGTTCCGTGCCAATGATGGCCAGCCCGCCCGCAGCACGAGACTCGGGTGTGAGCTTGATATCGGTTCCGCGACCCGCCATGTTGGTGGCGATGGTCACCGTTCCGGGCTTACCGGCTTCGGCCACAATTTCGGCTTCGCGCTGGTGCTGCTTGGCGTTCAACACCTGGTGGTTGATCTTTCTCAATTTCAGCAGGCGGCTCACCAATTCGGAAATTTCAACGGAGGTTGTTCCCACCAACACCGGGCGTCCAGCTTGCGTGAGCTTCACAATTTCGTCGATCACCGCGTTGAATTTTTCGCGGGTGGTTTTATATACCAAGTCGTCGTAGTCTTTGCGGACGGCACCCCGGTTGGTGGGAATAGTCACTACATCGAGTTTGTAGATATCCCACAGTTCTCCGGCTTCGGTTTCGGCTGTTCCGGTCATGCCGGCCAGCTTGTGATACATGCGGAAATAATTCTGGAGCGTGATGGTGGCGTAGGTCTGCGTGGCATCTTCCACCTTCACATTTTCTTTGGCTTCAATGGCCTGGTGCAACCCGTCTGAATAACGACGGCCTTCCATCACACGACCGGTTTGCTCGTCAACAATTTTCACTTTGCCGTCGACGATAATGTATTCAGTATCTTTTTCAAAAAGCGTGTAGGCTTTCAGCAGCTGGTTCACGCTGTGGATGCGCTGCGATTTCACCTGGTAGTCGCGAATCACTTCTTCTTTTTTCTGGAAGCGTGTGGCGTCGTCGAGGGTGGAATCATTTTCGAGGCGGTTCAACTCGGTGCCGATTTCGGGAAGGATAAAGAACTTGGGATCTTCGCCTTCGCCGGTGATGAGGTCGATGCCTTTTTCGGTCAGGTCAACACTGTTGTCTTTTTCGTCGATCACGAAATACAACGGCTGATCGGCCTCGGGCATGTTGCGTTTGTTGTCTTGCAGGTAGTGATTTTCAGTTTTCTGCAGGATGGCTTTCGAGCCGGTTTCGCTGAGGAATTTAATGAGGGGCTTGTGCTTGGGCATGGCGCGGAACGCTCTGAACAAGGGGAGGCCACCTTCTTTTTCGTTGCCTTCGGCGATGAGCTTGCGGGCCGAGTTCAAATATTCGTTGACCAGTTTTTTCTGCGCTTCCACAAGTTTGAAGATGCGCGGCTTGAGGTCATAAAATTCGTGTTCGTCGCCACGGGGAATAGGACCCGAGATGATGAGGGGTGTACGGGCTTCATCGATAAGCACCGAATCCACTTCATCGACCATGGCGAAATGGTGCGAACGCTGCACCAGGTCTTGTGGCTCACGGGCCATGTTGTCGCGCAGGTAGTCGAAACCAAACTCGTTGTTGGTTCCATAAATGATGTCGGCCTGGTAGGCTTTGCGGCGGGCTTCGCTGTTGGGCTCGTGCTTGTCGATACAGTCGATGGTGATGCCGTGAAACTGGAAGATGGGGGCCATCCATTCGCTGTCGCGCACAGCCAGGTAGTTGTTCACCGTCACCAAATGCACGCCACGACGCGACAATGCGTTGAGGAATGCGGGGAACGTGGCCACCAGTGTTTTTCCTTCACCCGTTGCCATTTCGGCGATCATCCCTTCGTGTAGCACCACACCACCAATGATCTGCACGTCATAGTGCACCATGTCCCAGGTAATGAGGTTTCCGGCGGCCATCCACTGGTTTGCCCAGATGGCTTTGTGGCCTTCTATTTTTATGTTTTGTTGCGTTGTGGCAAACTGGCGGTCATAGTCTTGTGCCGTCACTTCCAGGAATGCATTTTCTTTGAAGCGGCGGGCGGTTTCGCGCACAATGGCAAACGTTTTGGGCAACACCTTCAACAGCACTTTTTCCAGTTGTTTGTTGCGGTCTTCTTCCAACGTGTCGATCTGTCCGAAGATGGCTTCTTTGTCGTTGATCTCAAGCTCGGGACTGTCGGCTATCTTTTTGTGAAGCGCTGCCAGTTGGTCGTCTATGGATTTCAGTTCGCTGTTGATTTGCGCCTGCACCTTTTGGGTTTCGTTCCGCAGGTCGTCGTTGCTGATGGACTTCAGCTTTTCTCCTTCCTGCTTGGTTTCCTCCACCAAAGGCATGATGCGCTTGATATCTTTTTCTGATTTTGTTCCAAAGATTTTGGCAATGAATTTTAGCATACGTCAGTCGTTTGTCAGTTTAAGGTTAGCCTAGAAACGGTCGATCGGGGAGGTTTCGATGTCGGAATCCGCAAAAAGGTTAACTGCCCAAATAGGGGCTTAAAGTTAATTTGTTTTTTGAGATTCAGGATGAACAATTACAGTTCCAAACTGCCTTCGAAGACCATTTTGGCAGGTCCAACGAGGAAAATTTCTTCAAATGTGCCGGACTGGCCGGGTTTGAATTCAACGGAGAGGTCTCCTCCCTTGGTTTTGATGCTTACGGGTGACGTATAGCCCTTGAAATGTGCCGCTAGGGCGGCCGCTGTCACACCCGTGCCACAACTCAGGGTTTCGTTTTCCACACCCCGCTCGTAGGTGCGCACGTTGATGACATTGCCGGGGAGACATTCCACAAAATTCACATTGGTGCCGCCGGGCTTAAAGGCGGCGCTGTAGCGGATGGAGCGACCTTCTTCAAACACATCGCAGGCGTCCACATTGTTCACAAATTTGATGAAGTGTGGCGAGCCGGTGTTGATAAAATAGTCGTCGCCGAGTTTCTTGACCCCGGCCACGGGATTCATTTTCAGACGCACGATGCCCGCGGGCAAGAGTTCGGCTTTGTGTTCGCCGTCGTAGGCATTGAACGACGCCTTGCCGTTGACCAACCCAAGTTGGGCGGCAAACGCCACGGCGGCGCGGCTGCCGTTGCCACAGAGGCTCTGCGTGCCGTCGCTGTTATAATATTCGAGGTTGAAATGAAGCGTGGGGTGTGTTTCAATCAGCATCAATCCATCGGCACCCACGCCAAACTTGCGGTCGCACAGCGTTTCGATCTGCGCTTTGCTGAACGACAGCTTTGCATCGCGATTGTCGATGATCACAAAGTCGTTGCCGGTGGCCTGATATTTTTGAAACTGGATTTTCACGGGAGAATGATTTTCGCGGTGATGCGGAAAGAAAGGCGAGACAGAAATTTACTTGATCTCTTCGTAGTCGATGTACTCGCCAGCTTTAGCGTCGCCCTTGGTTCTTTTCTTGGCCGTTCCTTCGTTTGGATCGAATGAACGCTTGGGTTGCTGCTGATTGCGGAATTGCTGTGATGCCGCGCCAGCACGGAAAAACAATCCGCCAACTTTGTAGATGACATACGACACGAGGAAGACGACAATGAGAAATTTGTACATGGGCGTTTTACTTTAAACCGTAACCGGAAAACAAAGGTATAGGTTCAGCTTTAATCGGGCAATTATTATGTAAAATCTTACGGGTCAGCGCGTTTGCGGTTGCTGTCGCGGTTTTTCTGTTCCCGTTGTTGCAATAGACGGATATCCGGAAGGAAAATTGTGTCGCATAACTTTGCCTCCCTTGTGAACATGACGACGGATCAGAGCATAAAAAAGCCCTTGTCGTTCAACAAGGGCTTTAATTTCATAGATCTGCCAATGAGCTTAGCGGCTCAGATACAGGTTTCTCTCCGAATAGATCTTCATGAAATAATCGTCCATAAGATCGTCGATGAAGTAGATCGCTTCGCCCGTCGATTTCATTTCGGGGCCAAGCTCCTTGTTCACATCTGGGAATTTATGGAAGGAGAACACCGGTTCTTTAATGGCGTAGCCTTTCTTGGTCGGGTTGAACGTGAAGTCTTTCACTTTCTTCTCGCCCAGCATCACCTTGGTGGCAAAGTTCACATACGGTTCGTCGTAGGCCTTGCAGATGAATGGCACCGTGCGCGAGGCGCGCGGGTTGGCTTCGATGATGTATACCTTGTCGTTCTTGATGGCAAACTGAATGTTGATGAGGCCTACCGTTTCAAGCGCCAGGGCGATCTTGTGCGTGTAGTGTTCAATCTGTTTCACCACCAGGTCGCCCAGGTTGTATGGAGGCAACACGGCATACGAGTCGCCCGAGTGGATGCCGGCGGGCTCGATGTGTTGCATGATGCCGATGATGTACACATCCTTTCCGTCGCAGATGGCGTCGGCTTCGGCTTCGATGGCGCCGTCGAGGAAGTGATCGAGCAACACTTTGTTTTCGGGAAGGTGTTTCCAGATGTCGAGGATGTGGTCTTCCAGCTCCTGTTCGTTGATCACAATCTTCATGCTCTGTCCGCCCAACACATACGAAGGACGCACCAGCAACGGGAAGCCTATTGTTTTTGATACTTCAATGGCTTCGTCGGCATTTTGGGCTACACCAAACTCAGGATAGGGAATGGCCAGTTCTTTCAGCAACGTCGAGAAACGTCCGCGATCTTCGGCAAGGTCAAGCGCGTCGAACGACGTGCCGATAATTTTGATGCCGTATTTGTGAAGTTTTTCGGCCAGCTTCAACGCGGTTTGTCCGCCGAGCTGAACGATAACGCCTACAGGTTTTTCGTGTTGAATGATGTCGTAGAGATGTTCCCAGAACACGGGTTCGAAATAGAGCTTGTCGGCAATGTCGAAGTCGGTCGAAACCGTTTCGGGATTGCAGTTGATCATGATGGTTTCGTAGCCGCATTCTTTCGCCGCCAGCACGCCGTGCACACACGAGTAGTCGAACTCGATGCCCTGGCCGATGCGGTTGGGGCCCGAACCCAGCACCACTACTTTTTTCTTATCGGAAACCACAGATTCGTTTTCCGCATCAAAGGTCGAATAGTAATACGGTGTCTTCGCTTCAAACTCTGCAGCACAGGTGTCAACCAGTTTGTAGACACGCTTGATGCCCATGTCGTTGCGTTTCTTAAACACGTCGCTTTCATAGCAGTCGAGCAAGTGTGCGATCTGGCGATCGGCATATCCTTTCTCTTTTGCTTTGCGCATCAGGTCGGCGGGAATGGTGTTGATTTCATATTTGGAAATCACCTTCTCCAGTTCCACCAGTTCTTCAATCTGTTTCAGGAACCAGCGGTCGATGCGGGTGAGTTTCTGAACGGTCTTCAACGGTATGCCTAGCTTCAGGGCATCATAGATATGGAACACGCGGTTCCAGCTGGGATGTTCCAGGCTATAGAGCAACTCATCTTGTTTGGTGAGTTCTTTGCCGTCGGCGCCCAATCCGTTTCTGCGGATCTCGAGCGACTGACAGGCTTTTTGAAGAGCTTCCTGGAAATTTCTTCCGATGCCCATCGCTTCGCCCACCGATTTCATTTGCAAACCGAGTCTGCGGTCGGTGCCGTGAAACTTGTCGAAGTTCCAGCGCGGCACTTTCACAATCACATAGTCGATGGCCGGTTCGAAATAGGCCGTTGTGGTTCCGGTGATGGCGTTGGTCAGTTCGTCGAGGTTGTAGCCGATGGCCAGCTTGGCGGCGATCTTGGCAATGGGATAGCCCGTTGCTTTTGATGCGAGGGCCGACGAGCGCGACACACGCGGGTTGATCTCGATGCCGATGATCTGTTCGTCGTTGTCGGGGTTAAGCGAGAATTGCACGTTGCAACCGCCGGCAAACATGCCGATGCCATTCATCATTTTGATGGCGAGGTCGCGCATGTGTTGATAGACCGTGTCGGGCAAGGTCATGGCCGGTGCCACCGTGATGGAGTCGCCGGTGTGAATGCCCATAGGGTCAAAATTTTCGATCGAGCAGATGATGATCACGTTGCCGATGTTGTCGCGCAACAGTTCAAGCTCGTATTCTTTCCAGCCCATGATGCTTTGCTCCACCAGCACTTCGTGGATGGGCGAGGCATGGAGGCCATTGTTGAGTGCGTCGTCAAATTCTTCGGGCGTGTCCACAAACGCGCCGCCGGTTCCGCCCAGGGTGTAGGATGGACGAATAACGAGGGGGAAGCCGATTTCCTGCGCAATTTCTTTGCCGCCGAGAAACGATGTGGCGGTGCCGCCTTTGCAGACGCCCACGCCCAGTTCGATCATTTTCAAACGGAATTTTTCGCGGTCTTCGGTGGTTTCGATCGCTTTGATGTCGACCCCGATGATGCGCACCCCGAAATGTTGCCAGATGCCCGCTTTCTCGCAGTCGATGCAGAGGTTCAGCGCGGTTTGCCCGCCCATGGTGGGGAGCACGGCGTCGATGTGGTGCTTTTCCAGAATTTCGCGAATCGACTTCTTGGTAAGCGGCTTGAGATAAACATGGTCTGCCGTCACTTTGTCAGTCATGATGGTGGCAGGGTTCGAGTTAATCAGCACCACTTCTATACCTTCTTCACGCAGCGATCGCGACGCCTGAGATCCGGCGTAATCGAATTCACATGCTTGACCGATAATGATAGGGCCGCTACCGATGATGAGTACTGAGCGAATACTTCTGTCTCTTGGCATTGTTTAAGATGGGAATGGGGTGAACAAAATTGCGCAAAAATAAACCACAGATCGGAATGATTTCAAAAATGCCAAGATTAATTATTGGTTACTTCTGAGGGCTCTTGCTACCGTTTGAAACTTTCTCTTCCGAAGTGATGGGGATTTTTCCAACTTTTAACGTCATAAGAATTGAATATGAATCTGAATGTCGAATCGAAAGCGAAGAATACGTACGATGCGATCGTTGTGGGGTCGGGCATTTCGGGCGGCTGGGCCGCCAAAGAGCTGTGCGAGAAAGGACTGAAGGTGTTGCTGCTGGAACGTGGCAAGCCCCTGGAGCACCCCAATTATCCCACCACCACAAAAGATCCGTGGGAATTTCCGCTTCGTGGCAAGCTTACGCAACAAGATAAAACAAACAGCCCCATCCAGGCCCGCCATTTCAGCTTTCAGGGCGACAACAAGGCATTCTATATAAACGACCTCGAAAATCCCTATACCGAGGTGAAGCGTTTCGACTGGATTCGCGGCGACATTGTGGGCGGAAGGTCCATTTTGTGGGGTCGGCTCAGCTATCGCTGGAGCGACCTGGATTTCGAAGCCAACCTGCGCGACGGCCACGGCGTGGACTGGCCCATCCGCTACAAAGACCTGGCGCCGTGGTATGACTACGCTGAGCGCTTCATCGGCGTGAGCGGCCACAAAGAAAATCTGCCCCACCTGCCCGATGGCGTGTTTCAGCCTCCCATGGCCATGAATTGCGTGGAAGAAGATTTTAAGACCCGCATGGGAAAGCTTCATCCCGAGCGGGCCGTCACCATTTCGCGCGTGGCCAATCTCACCGAGCCGGTGAAGGGCCGGGGGGTGTGTCAATATAGAAACCTCTGCCACCGGGGGTGCCCCTATGGCGGCTATTTCAGCACCAACGCCAGCACCCTGCCCGCGGCGTTTGCTACGGGCAACCTCACGCTGCGCCCGCATTCGCTGGCCAACCGCGTGCTCTACGACGAA
Organism: Chryseolinea lacunae; assembly: GCF_016735595.1. Taxonomy (GTDB): domain Bacteria; phylum Bacteroidota; class Bacteroidia; order Cytophagales; family Cyclobacteriaceae; genus Chryseolinea; species Chryseolinea lacunae. The sequence continues at coordinate 135,203 of NZ_JAERRB010000003.1, read as the reverse complement.
ACCAAGGCAAAAGCCACCGGCGTGGAAATCATCGACACCGAAACCAACGAGGTCATCGAGTTTTATGCGCGCATCGTTTTTCTGAATGCCGCCACCATGGCCACGGCACATTTGCTGCTCAACTCAACATCGAATCGTTTCCCCAACGGGTTGGGTAACGGCAGCGACCAGGTGGGCCGCAACATCATGGATCATCACAAAAACGCCGGAGCCAGTGCGGCGGTAGAAGGCTTTGAAGACGAATATTATTCCGGCCGTCGTCCCACGGCGCTCTACATTCCCCGCTTCAGAAATCTGAAACACGAGCGCAAGGATTTTCTGCGCGGCTATGGTTATCAGGGCGGAGCATCGCGGGCCGGTTGGCGTTCGTTCACCGACGATCTTGCGCTGGGTGCTTCCTTAAAGGAGGCCGTGCAAACCCCCGGACCGTGGAACATCAGTTTTGGCGGCTATGGCGAATGTTTGCCCTATGCAGAGAACCGTGCAACGCTTAACCCTACCGTTAGAGACAAGTGGGGCCGCCCCACGCTCACCATCGATGCCGAATTCAAAGAAAATGAGAATGCCATGCAACGCGACATGGCGTCGTCTATGGGCGAGATGCTGAACGATATGGGCTATAAAAATGTGAAGACGCACATGAACACATCGTTTCCCGGCAACGCCAACCACGAAATGGGAACGGCCCGCATGGGGCGCGATCCGAAAACGTCGGTGCTCAACGCGTTTAACCAGATGCACGAGGTGAAAAATGTTTTCATCACCGACGGCTCGGCCATGACGTCGTCGTCGTGTGTGAACCCGTCGCTCACCTACATGGCGCTGACGGCGCGTGCCTGCGACCATGCTGTGAAAGAATTAAATCGTCAGAATATTTAAACATAAAGATTTCCGTAAACCTCAAACCAAAAAAACAATATGCATCATTCGAGAAGGGAATTCATCAAGCGGTCGTCCGCCATAAGCATGGGTGCGCTGGCATTCAGTGCGAAGAGTTATGCCAACATCATCGGCGCCAACGACCGTGTGCGCGTGGGGGTGGTGGGATTCTCCGACCGCTTCAGAAGCTCGCTGCTGCCTTCGTTCATGAATCACCACAAGGAGTTGAACTTCGATATCGTGGCCGTGTCTGATTTGTGGAAGCTGCGCCGCGAAGAAGGCCAGGCCTATCTGAAAGAAAAATTCGGACACGACATCAAGGCGTGTGTAAACAACGACGAACTGTATAAGACCAAAGACATCGACGCGGTGATTATCAGCACGGCCGACTTTCAACATGCGTTGCACACCATTGAAGCGGTGAAAGCGGGATGCGACACCTACACCGAAAAACCGTTTGCCGAAACCATGGAAGACAACCGCGCGGCGTTGAAAGCCGTGAAGGAGTCGAAGAAAATTGTGCAGATCGGATCGCAACGCCGCAGCGGCGCCAACTATCACGCGGCCGATGATTTTATAAAGAGTGGAAAATTTGGAAACATCACCATGGTGGAGCTGTCGTGGAATGTTAACCAGCCCGGCCGTTGGCGCCGCCCCGACCTGGTGGCCAAGTTGCGCGAGCAGGACACCGACTGGAAACGTTTTCTCATGAACCGCCCCGTAGAAGCATTCGATCCCCGCAAATATCTTGAGTTCCGTTTGTTCTGGCCTTACTCGTCGGGTCAGCCCGGCCAATGGATGAGTCACCAGATTGACACCGTGCATTGGTTCAGCGGCCTCAAACATCCGCGCAGCGCCGTGGCCAACGGAGGCATCTACCAATGGAAAGACGGTCGTCGCAATTGGGACACCACCACGGTTGTGTTTGACTATGGACCGGAGAACGATCCCACATCGGGCTTCCAGGTAACGTTCGCGTCGCGCATGCACAATGGTGACGAGAACCCTGCGGAAATCTATTACTCCAACGGCGGCGAGCTGAACCTCAACACCAACAAAGTGTCGGCACGCGGTGGCCTTTCCGAAAAGACAGCCAACGTGATGGGCCTTCACGCCAATTTGTTGCCCGACCTGGACTTGTCGGCATCGGCCGAGAAGGTAGTGGCCTCTGCCAACACCGGCGGCGACTCGCTCACCTCGGCGCACATGCGCAACTGGATGGAGTGCGTGCGCAGCCGCAAGGAACCCAACGCCCCTGTGGAAGCCGGCTACTCACATGCCATCGCCAGCATCATGACCACGGCCGCATCGCACGCCGGCACCCGCGCCACCTTCGATGAGAAAACGCAGGAAGTGATGGTGAACGGAAAGGCGTTCAAATTCTGACGTCACACTTGAAAATTTATAAACCAAAAAGTCTCCGTCTCGTCAAACGAGCGGAGACTTTTTTAACTTCATACCCATGAAAAAGCCCCTACTGTTTTTTGTAATGCTGTTACTGCAAGGTTCCCTTCTCGCGCAAAAGAAAGGCGACGGCTTCCGCTTCATCGATCACATGAACGAGAAACAGATCGACGTGACTTACGACGGCAAACTGCTGACGTCATATTATTATGCCGACTCGGTGATGAAGCCCGTGCTTTATCCCATCAACAGCCTGGGGGGCGTCACCGTCACACGCGGCTTTCCCCTCGCCCCACGTCCGGGTGAGCGCGTAGACCATCCTCACCACATCGGCTTGTGGATGAACTACGAATATGTGAACGGTCTTGATTTCTGGAACAACTCCACGGCCATTCCCTTCAAGGAGCGCGCACACTATGGCAGTATTGTACACCAATCGGTTTTGAAAAATACCACGGGAAAAAATTCGGCCGATCTTGAAGTTTCCGCACACTGGGTGGACCGCAGCGGCAAAACCTTGCTGAATGAAGTGACGCACTACACCTTTCGTGTTGACGATGACAATTTCATCATCGACCGTTCCAGCACGCTCACCGCGGTGGTGCCCACGGTTGCCTTCAACGATGTGAAGGATGGATTTCTGGGAATCCGCGTGGCTCGTCAACTGGAACATCCGTCAACTGAACCTGAAATATTTGTAGACAACAAGGGCAACTACACCTCGGTGCCCGCCATCAACAACGACGGCATCACCGGCGAATACCTGAGCAGTGAAGGCAAAAAAGGAAACGACGTGTGGGGCACCCGTGGCACGTGGACCAGCCTGCGCGGAAAAATAAACCGCGTGCCCGTGTCGATCACCATATTCGATCATCCAAAAAATGTGGGCTACCCCACCTACTGGCATGCGCGTGGCTATGGCTTGTTTGCGGCCAATCCGCTGGGCCAGGCCGTGTTCAGCAAGGGCACTGAAAAATTGAATTTCGCTTTGAAGAAAGACGAGAGCACAACCTTTCGCTATCGCGTGGTGATCCGCTCGGGCAGTGAGCTAAGCACAGAGGCCATTCAGAAATTGTCGAAAGATTTTTCGAAGGTGAAGTAAGCGTTAGCGCACCACAACGATCTTCAGCGTGCGGCGGTCGTCGTTGGCCGTGACACGAAGTGTGTAAACGCCATTGGAAAGTGTTGAGAGGTCGAGTGCGTGGTGTTCGAGCAACCCGGGCACAAGTTCCTGCAGCACGTGTTGACCTTGGGCGTTAAACACATCGAGCGTGCTGTTTTCGCATCCCGGATAATTCAACTCAATGGCGTTGGCGGTAACCGGATTGGGATAGGCTGTTAACATTCCGCCCCGGCCATATTCGGTGCTGGTCACAATATCAATCATCGCGGTTACCACCTTCTGGCAATTGTTGGGCGCGGTCACCGTGTGTGTCACGGTGTAGCGTCCGAAGGCTGCGTAGGTGTGCGCGGGACTTGTTTCTGTGCTCTGGTCGCCATCGCCAAATTCCCAGAAGGAATCGCCCTGGTTGGCTTGATCGGGTGTGAGCACAATGCGCAGGCCGGCTTCGTCTTCTACCGTGTAGTGAAACGTGGCCGACGGCGTTGGCTTCACCGTGACGGTGATGGCATCGGGCGACGTACAGCTCAGGGCGTTGTCACGCACCACCACATTATACGTTCCGCCGGTGCTCACTTCTATGCTCTGGGTTTTTGCGCCCGTGCTCCAGGTATATTCATCCGCAGCATTCACCGACAACACAACCGATTCACCCTGACACAACACGGGGTTGCGCGACGCTGTGATCTCGGGGTTAGACTTCACCTTCACTTGAACGGCGGTGCGCAAACTTTCGTAGGTCTTGGTGGCGTTGGATACATAGAACACGGAGTCATCAAAAAGACCGGCAGTGGTGAAGTCGGCACCGGTGTGAATGGGTGCGCCGCCCGTGAAATCTTTATACCATTTGAACTTGGTTGCCCCCGTGGCATGTAGGGTGGCACTGGCGCCGTAGCAGGTTTCTACATCGGCCACCACGGGCATGGGCGCGTTGAATGTGAAGTTATAGAGCGAGTCGGCATATTTGGCCGACGAGATGATGTTGCTGGTGTTGTTGGCGCCGTGCAACGCAAAGGCTATGGTAATTTCCTGGCCGGCAGCAATGGCGTAAGGGCCCGAGGCCGCCACATGGCTCACGTCGCCGCCGGTGGTGGGATTGCCCGCTTCCGTTTTTGTGAGACCGCTCGAAAGCGATGTGAATTTCTCAACATCCGAGAAGCCATCGTATACCCCAAACGGATTTCCGGCCAGGCTCTGGTCGTTGTCGATGGCGAAATATTGGGGGTTGTTGCTCAGCACTTGTATGCCCACCGTGGGCAACGAGGAGGGAACCGCCGGATACACATAGCCCAGTTGTGTGGGCGCATTCCATGAGGCCCTGTCGCCGGCACCTTGCCCGTCAATATCCCAATCGGCATACAGTCCCATATAGAAATCGCTCATGGGCGTGTCGGTGGTGTTCTTTATTTTGTATTCAACAATGACAAAGTTTTTATAAGGATCGTTTGTCCACACCAAACTGCGGTAGGACACCAGGAGCGAGCTTGACGCTTCGTCGGCAGCATTCCGAAACGCACCACTCACTTCGCTGAACGACCGTTGCCCCGGAGTGATCTTCATGATCTTGCTTGCCGGTGTGAAGTCCTGATCATACTGTCCCACGGCACTGCCGCGCACGTTGTTGAAGAGTACTGTAGACGATGTGCCCATAATCACCCCCATTTCATACAGTAATGATTTGTCGTTGTACACAAATCCGGACCCGTTGGTTTGCGTCTCCGGGTTTGAGAAGCCGATGCGGCCTGCGGAACTGAGCGTGGTGGTGATGTTGTTTTCGTTGATGTCGATAAACGATGGCACCACAAAGTTCAGCAACTGAAAGTCGGTGTATGATCCATCTTTGAACGTCAGCAAAATTTCGATGGGCTGGTCAACGGGTGCGGTGGGCGAAAGGGTGAGCTTGAACGGTGTGAGCGTATTGTTCACCGTTGCGTTTTCTGTTATCGTGCCCAGTGTCACCGTATTTTGTGTGATGGTGATGGCGGCAGACGATGACGACAGCGTGACGGTGAGCCCGCTGGAAGATGCCTTGAGGTAGTTGGTGAAATCGAAAAACAGATTGGCCTCGTCGCCACGATCGGGCGGCGTGCCATCGTCTTTCACAAGCCGCTGCCGGCTGGCGCGGATAGACGGGCTCTCAAACGACAAGGCCCGCGCAATGTCGAGGCGACCTTTGCCAAGCTTGTTGAGGTAGGTCGGATTTTTTTCGTAGATCGTTTCGTCGGACGACACGCGAAGCTGTTCGGCCACCTGGTCGGGTGTCATGTCGGGATGAAGCGACCACAACAACGCGGCGGCACCCGCCACGATGGGCGCAGAGAACGATGTTCCCGAATCCAGGCCGTAGCCGTCGTTGAAGATGGTAGTGAAAATATTGGTGCCCGGCGCGATGATGTCGACCGTTCCGCCATAGTTGGAAAAGAACGAGCGCACATCATTTTCATCAGACGAGGCCACAGACAACACGTGGTCATAGGCGGCCGGATAGAGTGGTGACTCCACGTTGCTGTTGCCACTGGCCGCAATCACCAGGCAACCCAGGTCTTCGGTCACATACCGGATCACTTCCTGTGCAATAGCGCTGGCGTTGCTTCCGCCCCACGAGCAGTTAATGATTTTTGCGCCGTGTGTGGCGGCATACACCACACCGTCGTAGAGATTGGAGGAATAGTTGGTGGCGTTGTCGGGCTGATCGTCGGAATAGTGTTTGGTGAACAGGAGCTTGCTCTTGAAACCCACGCCGGCAATGCCCGTGGTGTTGTTGGTGGCTGCCGCGGCACATCCGGCCACCATGGTGCCATGGCTAAAAAGTTTTCCTTTTGGCACCGACGGATCGTTGTCGCCCTCAAATCCCGGCGTGCCCACCAACGAAGCTTTGGCGCCGGAAAAATCCCAGCCCCGATTGTTATCGATGAGGTTGTCGCCGTTGTTGTCAATGCCGTCGATCGGTTCTGCGGGGTCTATGTAGAGTTGGCTTTGCAAGTCGGGATGGTCAAGGTCGCCACCCGTGTCCACAACGGCGATCACCATTTGTTCGCCTTGTGTCACATCCCACGCTTCGTAGGCGTGTATGGTCTCCAGCCAATATTGTTCCGCGAGAAACTCGTCGTTGGGTGTCATCATCGAAGTGACCACATACTCCGGTTCCACAATCTCAAAAAGACCTGACGCATAAAGTTCCTGCACCACATCGTCGACCGGTTTGGAAGGGTCGAACGAAATGTGATAGAACAGGGAGATGTCGACACGGGGAGTTCGCGGGCCCATGCGGCCGGCGCTTTTTTGAATGGTGGGTTGGGTCAGGAGGGGCTTTATGTACAGGCCTTGCAGCGTGGCGGGCAGGCGCCCTCCCGTTTGTTTGCGTTCCAGCAAACCTTTGTGTTCCGGTTTCAGCTTGGCCCACACGGTGCCGGCAAGCGACGCAGTGTTGGGGTGGCTGCTCAGGGCTGTTTTCTTTTCCACAGGCTGGCCCTGCACTGCGAAGTGCAGGAGTACTCCAAAAAGCGTCATCACCAACCGTGCCTGCATGAGTTTTAATCGTTAAGCAACAATGAATACACCCTACGCTATTAAAGGTAAGAATGCTTCCCTGAAGTATTTTGCATTCCACACGAAATTTAATATTCCCTAAATCATGCCCCGGGCCTTCAGCTCCAGGTATTTGTTGATGGTGTTCACGGTCAGATGCTCGGGCGCCGTGAGCAGGGCCTGGATGCCGTGTTGGGCCAGCTCTTTGGCAATGAGTTTTTTGTCGGAACTGAATTTTTCGGCGATGGCCTTGTAGTAGACTTCTTTTAGCTGATGGGCAGGTTCCTGCAACAGCGATTTCATTTCGGTATTCTCGAAGAAGATCACCACCAGCAAATGTTGCTGTGCAAGGCGCTTCAGGTATGGCAGCTGGCGTTGCAGTCCGTAGATGGATTCGAAGTTGGTGAACAGCAGCAACAAGCTTCGCTGTGTCACTTTGCGGCGCACCTGCGTGAACAGTGCTGAGTAGTCGGTTTCGCGATAGGCCGTCTTCTGATTGTAGAGCACTTCCAGAATTTGCGACATCTGGTTGTTCTGGCGACTGGCAGGCAGCATGGAGCCGATGCGGTCCTGAAAGGTGATGAGTCCTGCCTTGTCCGATTTTTTCAGGGCGATGTTCGAGATCACCAGGCTGGCGTTAATGGCATAGTCCAGCAGGCTCAACCCGTTGAACGGCATCTGCATCACACGGCCTTTGTCGATGAGGCTGTAGACTTGCTGCGAGCGTTCGTCCTGGTAGTGATTCACCATGAAATGATTCTTGCGTGCCGTCGCCTTCCAGTTGATGGTGCGAAAATCGTCGCCGCTCACATACTCCTTAATAGATTCAAATTCCATGTTCTGCCCGATGCGCCGGATCTTTTTGATGCCCAGGTCTACCAGCCGGTTAGAGATGGCCAGCAATTCGTATTTGCGCATCTGAATGAACGATGGATACACCGGCACCAGCGCATCGTCCGAAAAACGGAAACGGCGCGAAAACAACCCCAGGGGTGAGCGCACAAACGCGTTAACGGCGCCAAACGAATATTCGCCGCGTTTCACAGGACGCAGAAAATAACGCAGCACTTTGCTTTCGCCGGGGGCCAGCACAAGATCGAACGTGAGGTCGCGTCGCTGAAACTGATGCGGAATTTCATCGATCACCTGCAGCGTGACCTTGTAGGGATAAAAATTTTCGAAGTGGATGCGGATTTCGTTGTCGTCGCCGTTCGAAAGTTTTTCGGGAGTGAACCGATGGCCATGCAACCCGCGACGGGTGCGGAAGAGCAACAGCAGGTCGGTCGCCACCAGGGCCAGCAACAAAAAGAACAGGGCCTGCGGCACAACGATGAACCCGTCTGCAATGAAGCTGATCAGGAACGATGCCACCACCACGCCAATGGCGATGAACAGGCGGCTGTTGAGGTATAGGGCGCGAAGCAATTTCACTTAGCGGGGAACTTCAATTTTGTCGATGATTTGTTTCACCACGTCGTCGGTGGTCACGCCTTCCATCTCTTTATCGGGAGTCAGCATCACGCGGTGGCGCAGCACGGGCAAGGCAATGAACTTGATGTCTTCGGGGGTCACAAAGTCGCGGCCGTTCACGGCGGCAAACGCTTTGGAGCCATTGAGGATGGCCACCGACGCACGAGGCGACGCGCCCAGGAAGAGCGCCGGACTGTTGCGTGTTTCGTGTATGATGTGGGCAATGTAGCGCAGCAGGTTTTCTTCGACGTGAAGTTGCTGCACCTGCTGGCGATAGGTGCCGATTTCGCCGGCATTCAACACGGCCTTCACATCGCCGATTGGTGCCACGCCCTTGCGCGCATGATGCCCGGCAATGATCGACACTTCCTGTTCGAACGATGGATAGGTGACTTGTATCTTGAAAAGAAAACGGTCGAGCTGCGCTTCGGGCAGACGATAAGTTCCTTCCTGTTCGATGGGATTTTGTGTGGCCAGCACAATGTAGGGAGGCTCCATCACGTGCGTGTTGCCGTCGATGGTGATCTGGCGTTCTTCCATCACCTCAAACAACGCGGCCTGTGTTTTAGCGGGGGCGCGGTTGATCTCATCGATGAGCACGATGTTAGAAAAGATGGGACCGGCTTTGAATTCGAACGCAGAATTTTTCACGTTAAACACCGACGTTCCCAGCACATCGGATGGCATGAGGTCGGGCGTGAACTGGATGCGTGAGAATTTTACGGAGATGGCTTTCGATACCAGTTTTGCCGTCAGTGTTTTGGCCACGCCGGGCACGCCTTCAATCAACACGTGGCCGTCGGCCAGGATGGCGGTGATGATGAGGTTCACCATCTGTTCCTGACCTACAATAACTTTTCCGATCTCTTCGCGGATGTTGTGAACGCTTTCGCTGAGGGCTTTCAGATCGAGACGGCTTTGAAATACATTTTCTTCCATGATGTGCAGTTTACATAATTATTAACACGGTGTTTGCGTTCGGGCGCTTAACCGTTAAACTTCTCTATTTTTTGATTAAAGTCCAGTAGCTCATCGGCCGTAATCTTGTCGCGGCTCTGAATGTGCACAATGGTGTGCACCAGTGCGCGCACATCAGCTTCGGGCTTTCCCGATTTTTGCGTGAGGGTTTGCACAAAGGCTTCGTTGAATGTGATGTTCGACAGCCAGTAGCGGGTGCGCAGCTGGTCCATGAAATAATGAATTCTTTTTTCGGCAATGTTCTTGTGCTCGGCACGCTGATAGTAGAGGTTGCCAATGGTGTTCACAAACTCCAGCGTGGTGTTGGCCAGGGGCGTGATGACGGGGATGATGCGTTGTTTTCGTTTCGCTTCAAAAAGCATGAACAGCACCAACGTGCCCAGCACAATGTAGTAGGCCCACTTGAGCGGCTTTGTGGTGAGCACAAACCGCAGCGGTGTCGAAATTTCCATGCGGCCTGTTTGATAATATTCTGTCCAGTGCACTGGGCGGGGCGGCAGAAACGAAAGCGTGTTGGCAATGAACGCGTGGTTCTCGCGGTTCAGCAGATAGATGTTGGTGAACGCCATGGGCGTGGAGTTCAGAATGAAATTGCCCTTGCCCCACCGCACGCGAACGGTCACGGGCAACCGGCTTTCGTTGCGTGCAATCACCGTGGTGCGCGTGCTGTCGAAGTTCCGGAAGTAGTTGTGGATGTTGTTTTTCCGATAGAAGAATTGCTCCGTGGTGTCCATAGACAAGGCGGCAAATTGCAGCGCCGACGAGTCGTGGCTCTGGAGAAGGTCGGCGCCGGTGTCTTCGCCGTCAAAAAAATCGTCGTGGGTCGAGAGACCAAGGGTGTCCGAAAAGCTTCCGTAGAAGTAGTGCGCCGAAATGAACACGTTGCCGCCCTTGTTCACGTGGTTCAACATCACCTTCAGATCTTCTTTGTCGCTGGTGAAATTGCCGGCCACAATCAGCAGGTTGTCGGTAGGGGCCAGCGAGTCTTTCAACTCATAGATGGTTTTGAAACCGTGACTGATGTTGGCACCGTCAAAAATCGAGGGCAGGAGTTTGCCAAAAGCATAGCCGCCAAATGGATTTTTGTCGTTGCGGGCAAACGTCACGGTCCAGTCGTGTTGTTTGGGTGTCATCAGTTTCAAAATCAGAAACAGCCCAAACGCCCCGCCGATATAGAGAATATATTTCCAGTCCTTTTTCATGGGGCCACGCTAGGTTAACGAGTTTCGCCAGTTTTTGAAAGTCTCTTGCACCGACGCGAACATTTCGCGGTTGATGTTGAAGTTTCCATACCACGCATACTCGAAATAATAGTTCAACTCGTTGAATCCCGAACGCACATCGTTGCCCTTCAGCTCGGCCAGGTAGTCGTGGTTGGTTTTGCCGCGCTCCCAGTGAATAAGATTTTTGTCAGCCAACAGTTTCAGCGCATAGAGAAAGATAAGTCTCACGCCGGCGCGATGGTCGTTGCGTGCCAGGGCTTCCTGAATGAGCTTGTCGAAATCCATCTCATGAATGTTTTCGTCCAGCACATTATACTTCATGGTGTTGGCGCCTTCGCCGGCATAAAACATGCGGAAGGCGTTGATGCGCAGCAGCATCATGATAATCACAATCACAAGCACAAAGCCAATCAGGAAGGTGATGACGCGGCCCCAGTTTGTGCCCACGGCGCCGTTCAGAATGGATCCGAACATTTCGGCGAGCAAATCCAGGAACCGTTGCCACAAGCTTTCGCCCACAGTAGGTGGTTGCTTGTAGCGTAGGGCGGGATCGTCTTTCAATTCCTTCAGCGTGGCATCATCGAAATGTCGCGCATTGACCGCAAGCGAATCGGGTGGTGCAATTTTTTGTTTGTCGTCCTCCTCTTCATATACAAACGTTTCGGGTTCTTCACCAGCTTCATCCGTGGTGTCGGATGTGGTGACGAGGCTATCCTGCGCAACGGCAAGCGAATCGTCTTGTGCAAAGACAACGACGTGTGATAGAAAAAACAAAATCAGGGCAACGCTGTGCTTCACGATCTCCGAAGGGGTTAAAATTGTTCGTCTTGTGCTGGCGTCGGCTGGTCCTGGCCCAGGCTGTCGATGGAGCCCAGCAGGCCTTTGGCTTCCTTGCGCTCCACGAGGTTGAAGTATTGCAACACGATGCCGATGTTGGGCAGTGCATAGAGCAGGATCTGCACCATATAGTATATCGCATACGAAATGATCGTGACGGTTTCCCACGCCGTCGATGGTGCGTCTACCAGGGACGAATCTACCGTGTGAAGCATGTTCACAGCATTGAGAACATACCAGGGAATGATGAACACATAAGAGATGATGCTGCCGATGATGGAAAGCACAAACATGATTCCGAACGTGCTCCACACCTTGCCCTTTACCAACACAAACGAGCGGCCAACGGCATCGAAGAAACTTTTGTCTTCGAATGCCCGGATCGGAAACACCAGCGCTCCACTCACCATCAGATAGAAGAGGGCACAGAAAACGGCGATGGCCCCAAAAAACATCAGCACAGACGATATCTTGGCCAGCACCACCAGGGGAATGATCAGGATAAGCCCGACACCAATCAGGAGGATATAGAACAGAAATATGGTGCCGAAATACATCCAGAAGGTGGCGCGCACGCGGTCCCACACTTCGCTTACCTCGATATCGTTCGATTTCTTTTCGTTGTACAGATAGAGGTAGTTATATAATGTAGAGAACGACATCACCGCGGCCACCACACCAAACACCACCAGTAGCACCATCTGCAACCAGAAGGTGGGCTCGAGAAACGAGCTTTCAAAAGGCGACATACCCATGGCCGCGTTCGTTGCTATGCGCGAGAAGTTCATGAGCTCGCTCATGAAAGAGCCGATCAGCAGGCTGGCCATCAGCACGGGTGGACCTGCAATGTAGAGCATGCTTTTGCCCAGTCTCTTGAAATTCTGCCGCACAAATTCAAACGTGGTGCTGACCTTATTACTGAAGTCGCGGACTTTGTGAAACTCGATTACTTTAAAATTTTCCATGGTGTTTAAGACGCTGGGGATATATAACGAAATAGTAGATCATGAGCACGGCCGAAAACACGATGATGAGTGTTTTGAGGGTCCAGTGCATGAAGGCATAGCGTGTGATGAACGACTCGATGAAGCCGGCCAGCACAAAGAAGGGAACCAGTCCCATCACAATTTTTAGTCCGCGCACGGCGCCCGCTTTGAAAGACACAACACGCGAATAGGTTCCCGGAAACAACAGGCTGTTGCCCATGGTGAACCCCGCCGCGCCGGCAATGACAATGGATGAAAGCTCCACGGTGCCGTGTAGCATGATGACGGGCAACGCGTGGCTGAGCTGTTGTTCCATAAAGAAAAACATGATGAAGGTGCCCACCATGAGCCCGTTGTAGAACAAATGAAAGCCCGAGCCAACCGAAGCAAATACACCAAACACAAAGACACGAAACGAAACGCCGATGTTGTTTGCAGTGATGGCCAGGAACATCAGGAAGGGAGTCATTTCATCGTAGACCTTTGTGGGGTTTCCGCTCTTGATGTTTTCGAGTGTCATGTTCACATAGCCGTCGCCCAGAATGAGGCGCACAAAGGTGTCGTCGAAAGCGGTGGAGAGGGCGCCGGTCACACCGGCCACCATAAAGATGATGAACGCATAGAGCAAGGGCTTTTGCGTGTTATACATCACTTCGGGCAATTCATATTTCCAGAAGGTGACAAAACGATTGCGGTCCTCTCTTTTGTTCTTATAGATTTCGAGGTGCACCTTGCTGGCCAGCGCGTTCAGATAATTTGTTGTGCGGCTGCTGGGATATTGCGTTCTGGAAAACGAAAGATCGTCGGTGATCTGGAGAAACAATTCGGCCAAACGGTCGGGCTGCACGTTTTGCTGGTTCTTCATCACCTTCTCAAATTCTTCCCAGCGCGATTTATTCTGTTTGATAAAAGCCGCCTCCTTCATGATTCCAACTGTAGACTTATTGTTAAATAACGAATCGTATTCTCTTCGCGCAGTTTCCGGTCAGGCTTTTGGCGCGCCGGCTACTTCAATCACCTTGTTCCACACCCGGAAAATGTTTCCCGAGCAGATCTTTTCAATGTCGGCGGGTGTGTAGCCGCGCTTCAGCAGCACATAAAAGAGGTTCGGATAATCCGACACGTCTTTCAGGCCCAGCGGCAGGCTGTCGCCCACGCCGTCATAGTCCGAGCCGATGCCCACGTGATCAACCCCAATGAGTTTCACCACGTGGTCGATGTGGTCGGCCACGCGTTCCACATCCGAATAGAGCGCCGCATGGTCTTTGGCAAACTGATCGATGATGGGTTGGGCGGCAGAGTCTTTGGAGCTGAGCCCTTTGGCTTCCAGTGTTTTTTCGAGCGAGTCGAGCAAGTCTTTGTTGATGCGGGCCAGCGAGTCGAGAAACGATGCGCCAAAGTTTATTTGAATGACACCGCCGTTTTTGCCGAGGGCCGTGATCATGTCGTCGGACATGTTGCGTTGAAAGCCTGGCGTGAAGAAGCGGCATGACGAGTGCGACGCGATGACGGGCGCTTTCGCTATGCGGAGCACGTCATAGAATGTGCTGTCCGACACGTGCGAGATGTCTACCATGATGCCGACGCGGTTCATTTCGGTCACCACCTTTTCGCCAAAGGGGCTCAGGCCTTTCCAGGTGTTGAGCGTGTCGTAGGACGAGTCGCAGATCTGGTTGTCTTTGCCGTGGGTAAGCGTGACGTAGCGAATGCCGCGGTCGAAGAAATATTTCACATTGGCCAGGTCGTTGCCGATGGGCGCGCCATTCTCCATGCCCAGGGGCAGGGAAATTTTTCCGGCCTTGGTGTTCGCCTCAATTTCCTGGGGTGTTTTGGCCAGGGCAAACTTGTCGGGGATGGCCGTCACGATGCCTTCGATCATGGTGATGAGCGAGTCGGCCAACGCTTTACCCTGGTCCGGTTTCGATTGATATGCCGAAGGAATGTAGATTGACATGAAGGGTGCGTCGAGTCCACCCTTTTTGGCGCGTTCAAAATCGAAGTCGCCTTCCTTGGTGCTCACGGGGATGCCGAGGTATTCGCGCTCGAGGCGGAAGTGTTTCACCTTGAGGCGATAGGGCAGGTCAACGTGCGTGTCGACAAGAATGTAGTTATGGGCGAGCTCTTCGGCCTGGGCGCGAAGGGCGTCGTCGGCCGACACGGCCTTCTTTTCCTGGCAGGATGTAAGAATGATGCAGGTAATTCCCAGGAGAAGAGAAGAAACTTTCATGGTTAATGCTTTAATTTGAAAATTGCACAAAATTAGAAGTGGATGCAAACCATTCGGGTACAGACAACACAAAATGTTTTTATCGACTATCCCCTTGCCAGCATTGGCGAACGCATAGGCGCTTATTTGATCGATCGCATCATATTGTTTCTCTACGTGTTGATGATCGCGGTGGTGCTCATCTATTCGGGCTACAAATTCGGTGAAGACGACTATATGTGGATTATAATTGTCGGGTTTATCCTCATCGGCATTCCCTTTCTGTTTGCCGGATTGCTGTTCGAGATTTTTATGGATGGGCAAACGCCGGGCAAACGTGTCATGAAAATTAAAGTGATGCGGCTCGACGGCACACCGGCCACGGTGGGAGGTTTTCTGCTGCGCTGGCTTTTCTGCATTGTCGACTTCGGACTTTTCTCGGGCGTCATCGCGGTGGTCATCATCGCGTTGGGAGGCAAAGGTCAACGGCTTGGCGACATCGTGGCCGGCACCACGGTGGTGAAGCTCACCAAAGAAAAGGAAGTAACGGCCAACGAAGTGTTCATCACCGCCGAAGAAACCTACGTTCCAACATTCGAACAAGCCGTTCAACTCAACTCCCGCGACATTGAAATCATTCAACGCGCCCTCGAGGCCAACCGCGATCATGGCAATTATGAGCCGGTAGAAGCGGTGACCGAAAAACTAAAGGCCTTGCTTGGCATTCAGTCCGATCTTCCTCCGGTGCAATTCCTTACCACGCTGGTGAAAGACCACAGCAACCTAACGGCTGGAAGGTGACATGGACAACCTCCCTGAATACACGCGGTCGTATCTCGCACTACGCAACGGCCAGGACAAACCCGAAGTGTGGGTTGCCCTCAACGGACTGATCTATGACGTGACCCGCTCGCGCCTTTGGCTCCGAGGAAAACACTACGAACACTGGGCTGGCCAGGACCTGACCGACGAACTGAAAGACGCACCACACACTGCACAGGTATTCGACAAATTCGTAGTGGTCGGCAAACTAAAGCCGTGATGTGTTAACCAAAGTGTAGTGTTCGGATAAAAAATCTGTGCGCACACGAACACATTAGGCCTTCCTATTTTTTCTGTTAAATACATAGCTTAGCTTTGCCTCTCGTGAGCATCACACGATGTCCATGAGGGAACGAACACACACCAGCACATGATTCTTATAGCCGATAGCGGAGGGTCCAAAACGGATTGGAGGCTCCTCGAAACCGATGGTACAATTGATCAGGCCGGAACACCCGGCTTCAATCCGTATTATCAACCCATTGAAGATCTGAAACGCAACGTACACGAAGTGCTGCTCCCCAAGATCAAGCACCCCGTCACGAAGATCTTCTTCTATGGCGCCGGCGTTTCGTCGACCAAGAATCAACTCACCATCAAGAGCGCCTTCCTCGAATTTTTCCCCGAGGCACAGATCGAGATCGGGTGGGATCTGTTGGCAGCGGCGCGCGCGTTGTGTGGCCACGAGCCGGGCATTGCCTGCATCATGGGCACCGGGTCAAACTCTTGTTTATACGATGGAGAAACCATTGTGGACAACGTTGCCAACCTCGGCTGGATTCTGGCCGACGAAGGTTCGGGTGCAAACATCGGTCGTAAATTTTTGGTAGACTATCTCCGCGACCTCATGCCCGAAGGACTGCGCAAGCAATTTCACGAACGTTTCCCGCTTTCGCGCGAAGAGTTTCTGGAGAAGATATACCAGCAGGAACGACCCAGCGCTTTCCTGGCCAGCTTCACCAAGTTCATCTTCCAGCACCTCAAAGAACCCTATTGCTATCAGCTTGTCTATAGCAGCTTTGCCGAGTTCTATGAGAACAACGTGATGAAGTATGAAAACTACAAGACCCTGAAGGTGCACTTCACCGGCTCCATCTCGTTCTACTTCAGCGACATCCTGCGCCAGGTAGCAGCCGACAAAGGCATCGCCGTGAAAAATATTCTGGAAGGCCCCATAGCCGGCCTCACACTGTTCCACCAAAAAGACCTGAACTAGTATGTCCACCACCGAGGGTGCATCGCACTACACGGACCTTGAGCACATGAGTGTGCGCGACCTGCTGGTGAACATTAACCGCGAAGACAAGACGGTGCCCCTGGCCGTTGAAAAAGCCATTCCCCAAATCGAAGCCCTGGTGAACGTGATCGTCGATCGCATGACCCACGGCGGCAGGCTGTTTTATATCGGCGCAGGCACCAGTGGTCGGCTGGGCGTGGTTGACGCGTCTGAAATTCCGCCTACCTACGGCATGCCGCATGGCAAAGTGATAGGCCTTATTGCCGGTGGCGACGGTGCCATTCGCAAGGCTGTGGAGAACGCCGAAGACAACGCCACACAAGCCTGGAAAGATCTTGAAGAATACTCTATCAACCGGCAGGATGTGCTGGTAGGCATTGCCGCCTCCGGACGAACACCCTATGTGATTGGCGGGTTGAACGACGCGCGCATCAACGGGGTAGCCACCGGCTGCGTGGTGTGCAACAGCAACTCGCTGGTGGCCGCCGCGGCCGACTTCCCGATAGAACTCATCACCGGGCCCGAGTTTGTGACGGGCAGCACCCGCATGAAAGCCGGCACCGCCCAGAAGCTGGCCCTCAACATGCTCTCCACAACCGTGATGGTGAAACTGGGACGCGTGCGTGGAAACAAAATGGTAGACATGATGCTCACCAACGAGAAGCTGGTAGACCGCGGCGTGAAAATGGTGATGGACGAACTGAAAATTCCCTATGCCGAAGCCGAACAATTACTACAGCAACACGGTTCTGTGAGAAAAGCTGTAGACAGTCGTCGGAACCATGCATCAAATTGAACCTTACTATAACTGGCTGAAATACTACGACCCTGCCGCCGACGAGCGTTCACCCTTTCACGGCAAGGAATATAATCACGATGTATATTCAGAAACCATCTATGGCTACTACATCGACCCGGCCTGGGATTCGATAGGCTCCGAAACACTCTATGTAAAAATTCTCTACGCCGACTATGCGCAGGGATTCACCGTGATCGAATTCATTGGCGAGTGGAACGACACCCTCAACAACGACATCATGACCCTGAAGCGAAACCTGCTGGAGGTCATGGTCAATGAAGGCATCAACAAGTTTATTCTTATCGGCGAAAACATTCTCAACTTTCACGGCTCCGACGACAGCTACTATGAAGAGTGGTTTGAAGATGTGGAAGATGGCTGGATTGCCGCGGTGTCTTTTCCCGACTTCATTCTCGACGAGTTCAAAAAATATCACATCGACACTTATGTGAACATGGGTGGCACCTTGCAGATTCCCCATTGGCGGACGCTGCAACCGCTAAACTTTTTCGACCTCGTAGACAGCCTTGTTCAAAGAAGGCTCAACTGAACGTTGCTTACCAGCGCGTCTACGGGAACCAGATAATCGCGTTTAGACTTCAATTCTTTGCAGAGCACCCGGGTGCGCCGAAGCTTGCCTTTAATGAAGAATTTGCCCTGAAGTTTGAAGATGCTGCCCTCGGGAATGTCAGACAGCACGGCCAGCGCCTGGGCATTTTTGTCGAACTTCCGGAAGGCGGCCGTGAGCTCGGTGTCGGCAAAAGAACTAGCCTTCGGGTTGATCATGTGACGGCGCAGCTCATGTAAGATTTCGTCCGGAAAAACACTTTCCCAGAGCAGGGGCACCAGCAAATCGGTGAACATGGTCTTCCATTTCTCGCCATGCGGATCCACACGGCCACCAAACTTCACATACACACGGAGGTGAGCAACCTCATGCACATACGTTGTGAGGAAGAGGTAGGGATTGAGGTCGTGGTTGAGTGTTATGCGCGGGTGTGCGCGGGTATGCTTGCTGGTGAAATCGCCCACTTTGGTTTGCCGGCTCTTGGTGAGCTTCAGTTCGAAGGGACTATCTTTCCAGAGCGCGAAGCAGTAGTCTACCGCCGTGGCTGGAACATGCGTTTGCAGGATAGTAAAAACCTTGTCGGCGGTCATAGAAAAAGTGAAGGAAATAAAAAAAGGCTTTAGTATCCTAAAGCCTTTCGTCAAATCTTTGCAGACTGATTAGTGTGCAGCAGAATCAACTGCAACAGCAGCAGAATCAGCAACAGTTGTGTCAGCTACAACAGGTGCAGGAGCAACAGCAGCAGAATCTACAGTTTCAGCAGTTTCAGCTTTCTTGCCACAAGCAACAAATGCCAAAGCGAAGCCACACACGGCTACAAATGCGATCAATTTTTTCATAGTTTACAGGTTTTAAAAAATTCACCGCAAATATAATAGTATTACCCCACTCCCAAGGAGCGGGGTAATAAAATTTATTTTTTACGGAAGATTATACGAAGGGGCACGCCTTCAAAATCGAAGTGTTCGCGCATCTTGTTTTCAAGGAAGCGCTCATAGGAAGGCTGTATGTACTGCGGCAGGTTACAGAAGAAAACAAACGATGGAAACCGTGCATTTACCTGGGTTATGTACTTAATGTTGATGTGCTTGCCCTTGATGGACGGGGGCGGCTGGCGTTCAATTTCCGGTAAAATGAGGTCGTTCAGCTTGGAGGTCGGTATCTTTTTGGTCTTGTTTTCGAATACCTGCACCGTTTTCTCGATCACCTGGAAAATGCGCTGTTTGGTCAAAACCGACGCAAAAACAATGGGCAGGTAGTCTATGGGGGCTATTTTTTCTTCGATCTCTTTCTTGAATTTGTCCGAGGTCTTCGAGTCTTTTTCAATGAGGTCCCACTTGTTCACCATAATCACCATGCCCTTGCCCTGGCGTTCGGCGAGGCTGATGAGGTTCACATCCTGTGCTTCGAGTCCGCGCTCGGCGTCAACAATGATGATGCACACGTCGCTCTCTTCCAACGCCCGCAGTGAGCGCAGCACCGAATAGAATTCGATGTCTTCTTTCACCTTGGCTTTCTTGCGCACACCGGCCGTGTCGATAAGGATAAAGTTCTGGCCATACATCTTATAGTAAGAGTGAATGGCATCGCGCGTGGTGCCGGCCTCGTCGGTAACGATGCTGCGTTCCGTGCCCAACAAAGCGTTGAGAAACGACGACTTGCCCACGTTTGGCCTACCCACAATGGTGATCTTGGGAATGCCCGCGTCAGGATCTTCAACACCTTCGGTGGCAAACGTCTTCACCACTTCGTCGAGCAGTTCGCCTGTGCCGCTGCCATTCTCAGACGAGATGGGATAGATCTCACCCAAGCTCAATTCATAGAATTCGGCCGCCAGCATGGCCTTGTCGGGAGTGTCGGTTTTGTTGGCTGCCACAAAGATGGGTTTCTTGGAGGTGCGCAGAATGTTGGCAAACTCCTTGTCGAACCCGGTGATGCCGTCGCGCACATCCACCATAAAAATGATGGCGGTGGCTTCGTCGATGGCCAGCTTCACCTGGCGGCGGATCTGTGCTTCGAATTTATCTTCCGAGCCGGTCACATACCCACCGGTATCTATAACGGTAAAATATTTTCCGATCCATTCGGCATATCCATAATGACGGTCGCGTGTCACGCCGGACATGTTGTCCATAATGGCCTGGCGCTTTTCCACCAACCGGTTAAAGAAGGTGGACTTGCCCACGTTGGGTCGGCCGACGATTGCTACAATGTTTGACATCTTTAGTATTGAGTGATGATGAGTAAAATCTTTTTCTTTTAATTATTCGAGGTAGCCAAATTGTTTGAGCTTGAACGCCTGCTTGCGCCAGTTGTCGGCCACCTTTACGTGGGTCTCGAGGAAAACTTTTTTGTTGAAAAAAACTTCCATGTCCTGCCGCGCCTCGATGCCCACTTTCTTTATGAGGCTGGCGCCCTTACCAATGATGATGCCCTTCTGCGAGTCGCGTTCCACATAGATGGTGGCGCTGATGCGAATGATGTCGTCGGCTTCTTTAAACGACTGGATGGAGACCTCTGTGCTATAGGGAATCTCCTGCTCGTAGTTGAGAAATATTTTTTCGCGGATAATTTCCGAGGCAAAGAACCGCTCTGTGCGGTCAGTGTATTCATCTTTTGGGAAAAACGGCGGATGTTCGGGCATCAGCGCCAGCAATTTGGGCAACAGCTGGTCCACATTCTCGCCCGTTTTGGCCGACACCGGCAAAATTTCCTGGATGTTGGGGATACATTCCTTCCAATAGGTGCCCTTGTCGAGCACCTGCGACCCCTTGGCCCTGTCAATTTTATTGATGACCAAAAAGATGGGTGTCTGCATTCTGAGAAACCGTTCGAACAACTCGGGCTCAAACTTGTCTTCGAGGGCAACCACCAATAATATGGCATCGGCGTCCTGCAACGATACTTTCACGTAGGTCATCATGGCTTCGTGCAAAGAATATTTTGGCTCCAGAATGCCCGGCGTGTCCGAATACACCAGCTGATAGTCGTCGCCGTTGAGGATGCCCATGATGCGATGTCGCGTTGTTTGCGCCTTCGCCGTGATAATCGACAGGTTTTCACCCATAAGCTTGTTCATGAGCGATGACTTGCCCACATTGGGTTTCCCCACGATGCTCACAAACCCAGACTTAAAAGATGTTTCTGCCATAATGATTTGCAAAGGTAACTTGTTTTTTAAATGTGAGCGACCTACTTTTGCGAACGATTTAAATAACCGCCTCCGGAAACTTTAAATCGACGAATAAAGTTGAAAGAATATAGAAAGCCGGAAGGGTTTTCACTAAAGATACATCGCGGGGTGGAGCAGTTGGTAGCTCGTTGGGCTCATATCCGCCGAGGGGCGGACACAGGTTCAGAAGAGAGAGAGAATAACAAATAGGAAAGAAGTTCCTACAAAAACATATCGCGGGGTGGAGCAGTTGGTAGCTCGTTGGGCTCATAACCCAAAGGTCACAGGTTCGAGTCCTGTCCCCGCTACTTAGAGAGAGGCGATCCGAAAGATCGCCTCTTCTTTTTTGATACGTTCGTTGGGCTCATATCCGCCAGCTGGCGGACACAGGTTCGAGTCCTGTCCCCGCTACTAGAAGAAAGGCGATTCGAAAGATCGCCTTTTCTTTTTTGATACGTTCGTTGGGCTCATATCCGCCAGCTGGCGGACACAGGTTCGAGTCCTGTCCCCGCTACTAGAAGAAAGGCGATTCGAAAGATCGCCTTTTCTTTTTAATACTTTCGTGGGCTCATAT
>NZ_JAERRB010000003.1:0-113302 GCF_016735595.1 Chryseolinea lacunae | reverse complement strand
ATCCGCCAGTTGGCGGACACAGGTTCGAGTCCTGTCCCCGCTACTAGAAGAGAGGCGATCCGAAAAATCGCCTTTTCTTTTTTAATACTTTCGTTGGGCTCATATCCGCCAGTTGGCGGACACAGGTTCGAGTCCTGTCCCCGCTACTAGAAGAGAGGCGATCCGAAAAATCGCCTTTTCTTTTTTAATACTTTCGTTGGGCTCATATCCGCCAGTTGGCGGACACAGATTCGAGTCCAGTCCCCGCTACTAGAAGAGAGGCGATCCGAAAGATCGCCTTTTCTTTTTTAATACTTTCGTTGGGCTCATATCCGCCAGTTGGCGAACACAGGTTCGAGTCCTGTTCCCGCTACTAGAAGAGAGGCGATCCAAAAGATCGTCTTTTCTGTTTTTAAGAAAATGACCCTAAGTGTTGAGTTCGTATCCGCCAGGTGGTAGACGCAGGTTCAAGGGAGAAAGAAGATTAAGAGACTTCCTTTCTCATTCTAAAAAATATATCGTGAGTGTAGTAGTTGGTCGCTCGGCCCCAGTAAAAGTAGCGGGGGAATATTATCTCGAACAACTTTACTACCAGTTGCGGAGCTTTAAGGCTTAGGGAGATCATAACGAAGATCGAGGCTAGCTGCCACCTTTTAATCATGATTTTGATGGAGTGGATTTTGATTTTTATAAGTGGACGTCACAATTGGTATTTTATGTCAGCTTGGCGCTTGAATGAAAAAAATCCTCATGTTCTTTTTTAGGACACTAAAAAATTGCAATGGAAGCAGCAAAAGGCATTTCATAGCTCGCCCGGAGCTCAGATCAAACTTCTATCGAAACTGTAAGGGAGGTCAAAGGAAATGAGACACACTATTTTTGTACCTTAGGTATACCGTTATGAGGCTGGCATCAAAAAATACCTAGCAATCTTATGCCATTCCATGTTTACGTTCTTCATTCGGCAAAGCTGAACAAAATCTACATTGGCTTCACGTCCGATCTTGAGGCCAGACTAAAGTCACACAACGAACTTGCCACAAAGGGATGGACCATGAAATTTCGTCCGTGGAGGTTGGTATTCTCAGAGGCATTTGAAACGAAGGGAGAAGCGATGAAGCGGGAGCGGGAGTTGAAAACTGCACGAGGAAGGATGTTTATTCGAAGAGAGATTCTGCAACAGTAAAGGTCGCGTCCGTCAGGTCTACGGGCGTCAAAACCTCCATCTCTAATGAATACCGGATTAAATGCCTGTGAATATCGCAGTGGTGAATCTGTCTCTGTGAAACTTCTCTGTTGACGTGTAGTGAAGATTTGACTGTACCAGGAATTGCTGATCTTCATGGTCATAGCGGACTAAAAAAGTTACGTACACATCTTTCTTCACGTCTGAAGCCTGCCCCATGACGTTTACATCAAAGTCGACGAAGGAAATGCGGGTAAAAACAAGAAGGTCGGAAGGTGTCACCTCTGTTGTATATATAATTTTGTATTCGCCGATTTGTGCACGATCGCGTATATAACTTTTTAAAATCTCAAAATGATTTAGACTGAAGTTGGGTTTCTGTCCATAGGGTATATCAAGTGAGTCTGCTATTTCTTTTGCATATGATGGCCTTGTCTTGATTTTTTCTATGGCTTTTAGAGCTGTGTTTTTTTCAATTCGGGAAATTACGAATCGTGTAATTACGACGGAGGTTCCTCCCAAAACAAATAAGCTAGCCCACAAAAGTTTGCCAGTGATGTGATCAAATATCCAGTCCATCATGCCCTGGTAATTTAAGACCACGTTAGATAAAAATCAACTGCGGCACGCATGTGTGCTGTGTTGTATGATTCACCAGCATGACGCATTAAAAAACAGGCCCCGCGTTCTACAGTTTTCGCCCACCAATGCGCGGCCAAGTCCGAAATTCTGCTATCTTAGTATAGAGGAAAATTTTTCCTCCAACACAACACATCCAGGCAAAAGGAGCCCGCCTGGAATTGCCCTGTCAAAAGGAACCCGGAAACATCAATGGCGCCTTCAAGCCTGGAGACGGAGTGTTTCTATATTCAGAATACCTGCATGATTGTGAATTCTTGATTCAAAAGGAATGATCCGTCTTTCGGAGAGACGATAATGTATGAGTCTTCAACACTTTCATTTTCTGGTGTTCTCGCTTGCAATCCTTTTTTGTGAGGTGGCACTTGCTCAACCCAGTGTTAAGAAAGTGAAATTTTCAAGAATAGAGGCAAGTTCTGAGCTCTCCAATTCCAAAGTCAATTGCGTTCTCCAGGATTCGAAAGGTTTTCTGTGGGTGGGCACCGAAGATGGATTGAACCGCTTTGATGGCTATGACTTTAAGATATATCGTAACCATCCCGACGACACCACCAGCCTGCTGAAGAACGGCATATCCAATATCTATGAAGATAGCCAGGGCGCGCTTTGGGTGAGCACGCTCAACGGCGGGTTGCACACCTATAACAATTCTCAGGATAATTTCACCAGAATTGCGGCCTACTCATTCGACTGCGACATTCCGCAGATCCTGGAAGACCGAAACAAAAACATCTGGGTTGTTGGCGTAAAATCGAAGCAGGCTTTTGTGTCCAGGCTGAATCGTGCAAACAATCACTGGGAACACTTCGATCTCTTTCCATCCACAAACCCCATAGCGTTTCTTTGGCAGGCGTCTGAAGATGAATTCTGGATGGGCGCCAACAACACCGGTTTTTTTAAGTGGAACATGCGCAACAACAGTCTTGAGCGCTACTTCCACGACGAAAAAAATCCAAACAGCATTGTGAGCAATCTTTTTCACAAAGCCATTCACGACGCCCGGGGCAACATCTGGATTGCCACGGCAGAAGGGCTGAGCAAATTTGATCCGCGAAAAAAAATCTTTACAAACTTCACAACAAAATCCACTGACAACAAAACGTCGTTCCTGGTCAACAACATTCTGAATCTTTGTGAAGACGGCGATGACCTTTGGATTGGTACTGAAAATGGCGGGCTCAGTCGCTTGGATACAAAAGACGGCGAGTTCACCAATTTTTTGTTCAACAAAAACGATCCCACCTCTGTGGTCGACAATTCCATCTGGTCTATCTATAAAGACCGGCAGGGAAGAATTTGGGTCGGCACCTATTCAAAAGGATTGTGCGTCATTGACAGGTTGAAAGAAAAATTTTCGGAGCTCGATGTGCCCCTGGAAAACGATGTGGTGAATGCCATTTGGCAGGATTCTAAAAACCGGTTTTGGATTGGCACCGAAGGTGGAATGGCCGTGAGAGATGGACGGCAGCTCCGCTACTACAAACATACATCCCAAAAAAACAGCCTGGGTGGCGATCCGGTGCTGTCGATTTTTGAAGACAGCCGGCATCAACTGTGGGCGGGTACCTGGGGTGGAGGTCTGAGTCGGTATGTTGAAGAGCATGATTATTTCATGAACTATCTGCCCGATGAAAAAAATCCCAACAGCCTCTCCAATCCAAATGTGTTTTCTATAAATGAACAAACTCAAACTGGGCACTTGCTGGTGGGCACATACCAGGGACTAAATATTTTGACCGATGAAAAGACCGGCCAGTTTGAAAGGCACACGCAAAACGAATTCGAATTCAACAACTTCATTCGCACCGTCTACGAAGATCGCAAAGGGAATGTCTGGATCGGCACCATTGAAGAGCTAACGGAATATCAGGCGAACGATAAAAAAATAGTGAGGTTCAACACCGGGCGCAACATGGATTCCATTAAGGTGGGTGGATTGGTGAATTGTATTCTGGAAGACCGGAAAGGAAAAATTTGGGTTGGCACAAGCAACGGCCTGCACCTGCTGGTAGCGAAAAAATTTGTGAAGCGCTACACGGTAGGGAACGGATTGCCAAACAACATCGTGAACGGAATTTTGGAAGACGATTGGGGCAACCTCTGGCTGAGCACCACGCAGGGTATCTCGAAGTTTAATCCCGTGGATGAGACATTTAAAAACTTCGACGTCAACGATGGCTTGCTGAGCAAAGAGTTCAGGCCCAATGCCTGTTTCAGAAGCAAAGAGGGACAGCTTTTTTTTGGAGGCAAAGGGGTTAATTTTTTCTACCCCGATAGCATAAAAGACAACCCTCATGTTCCTCCTGTTTTTATAACAGACCTGAAACTCTTCAACCAATCGGTTAAAGTTGGCGGTGAAGACGGCATCTTAAAACAACAGATCAGCGAGGTGCGCGAAATTTCCCTTCCACCGCAATACATCTTTTTTGCCATCGACTATGTGGCGTTAAATTTCACCGCCACCCGCAAGAACCAGTATGCCTACATGCTGGAGGGCTTTGATGAGGATTGGAACTATGTAGGCAACCATCGCTCGGTCACGTTCACCAACCTGGATGTGGGAACGTATACCTTCAGGGTTAAAGCCTGCAACAACGATGGCCTGTGGAACGAATCAGGAACAACGCTGGTCATCCACATTCTGCCGCCCCTTTGGAAGACATGGTGGTTCAGAACAATGGCCGTGCTTTTCGTTGTGGGCATGGCCAGGGGCTACTACAAAATGAGGGTGAAAGCCATTGAACGGCAAAACAGGAAGCTGGAGGGCCTGGTGGCAAAGCGAACCGAAGAACTTCAAAACACAAACGAAGAACTCGTTAGCCGCGAGGAGGAAATTCAAAAGCAGAACAACGATCTGTCTGTTCAGCAGGAAGAGCTGGCATCGCAGAACGGCGAACTTCAAAAGGCGAGGCAAATCATTGAAAAACAAAATGACGAAATCAAACTGCGCAACGAAACGCTGGAAGAAGAGGTGAAAGAAAGAACAAAGGATCTGGTGGAGTATAATCAACAGCTCGAACAATTTGCATTCATCTCGGCTCACAACCTCAGGGCTCCTGTTGCCCGCATCCTGGGATTGGGAAATGTTTTGGAGATGGTGAAACCCGACCCGGCAGAACAAAATGACATTGTGGGCAAACTGGTTTTTGCAACGCGCGAACTCGACACCGTGGTGAAAGATCTGATCACCATTTTGGTCTTGAGAAAAGATAACACTTCCACCCTCACCAACATCAGCCTGGAGGAGGAGATGCGGTTGGTACGAGTGAACCTGGAAAAAGAGATACACGAAACGGGAGCGGTGATTCAGGAGGATTTTTCAGGTGCCCCGTTCATCCATACTGTCAAACCTTACCTCGACAGCATTCTTATTAACCTGGTGGGGAACGCCATCCGGTATCGTTATCCACACAGGTGCCCCGTTGTCCGCATTAAATCGGAGGTTGTTGAAAAACACATTTGCCTGACCGTTCGCGACAATGGTCTGGGCATTGACCTGGGCTTGCACAAAGAAAAAATATTCACACTCTACAGCCGCTTTCACAACCACGTGGAGGGCAAAGGCATGGGGCTATACCTCGTGAAAAATCAGGTGGTTTCTTTGGGCGGTCGTGTGGAAGTGGAAAGTGAAATTGATAAAGGAACCACGTTTAGGATTTTTTTTAAACGATAAGGTATATACCGCCTAAATCAACGGCAGCTCCGCGCTAAAGAACGCTCCTCCGGCGTGCTGTTCATCGTGTAGTTTCCCAGCAGTTTGAAATCGTTTTTGCAAATTGGCCAGTCCCATGCGTGTGCTTTCCACCACCGAGCGCAGCCCATCCCAAACCTGTGCCGGCAAATTTTTATCTTTATAAAATGAAGAAAATCGAATGCCCCTCGTGTGCCATGGAGGTCGATGCCAACAGCAAAACCTGCCCGATCTGCAGCTATGAGTTCCCGCCAAAAGCCCGGGGCCTGAAGTGGGTGGCTTTTCTGCTGGCCATTTTCCTGCTTCTGCTTTGGCTCCTTTATTAAAAGGCTCGTCTTGCGGTTTGGCCCAATGAAAAGCCACAATCCATAAGGATTTTCAAGGCCTGAACACATCCATGCAACCTTTTTATCGCCGCGACCGTCTTTATAGGCAAAGGTGAAACAAATGAAAGGTACCTACCTGGGAGAATTCGAAGAACTGGTCTTGCTCACCGTCGGAATCTTGTTCGACGATGCCTACGGCCTGGCCATTGTAGACGAGCTGGAAAAGAAAACCGGCCGCAACATCATGATGAGCTCCGTTCACAAAGCCTTGCTTCGCCTCGAAGACAAAGGCTACCTGAAGTCGCGCATGGGCGGCGCCACCGCCGTGCGTGGCGGAAGAGACAAGCGGCTTTACATACTCACAGAAGCCGGCAAAAAAGTGCTGAGCGAATCGCGCGAGATGCGAAACGAGATGTGGAAAGAGATTCCAAAAATAGTGTGGGAGGTCACGCAGGCATGACGCACAAACCGCATCAACAAAATCCACCGACGTGGGCCATTCGTTTTTTTCAATGGTTCTGCAACGATCACCTGGCCGATGCAGCCCTGGGCGACATGCTGGAACTTTATGACCGGCGCAGGGCCAGGCTTGGCAAACGAAAAGCCGACTTGTTATTCATCTGCAACGTACTCTTCTTTCTGCAACCCTTTGCCATCCGGCGAAGATCAGAGTCGACATCTCATCATACTTTAGCCATGTATAAAAACTATTTCAAGATCACCTGGCGAACCATGTCCCGCCAAAAGATGTATACCGGCATCACCGTTGGCGGCCTGGCCCTGGGGCTGGCCACCTGCATGATCATATTCCTGTATGTGCGCAACGAACTGAGCTACGACAAACGTTATGCGGATGGCAATCACATCTATCGTTTCTACAACGACTATCGTGGTGCACAGGCCGAACGGTGGACGTCAACATCGCCGGTGGTAGCACAGATTTTTAAAACAGACTATCCCGAAGTGGAGAAGGTTGGCCGGTTGGTGCCGCAGAAGTGGCATCAGGCCGGCAGCAATTTGTTCCGGCGCGAAGACCGCGTGGAGAATACGTATGAAGAAGGATTTGCCTATGCCGACAATGAGTTGCTGAGCATTCTTGAGATACCGTTTGTGGAAGGAAACATCAACGCGCTGGCCAAGCCAAACTCCATTGTGATATCGAAACGGATAGCCGAAAAATATTTTCCAAACGAAGAGGCCATGGGCAAGACCGTGATCCTCAACGACGACAACGCGCGCCCCTACACCATTGGCGGAGTGATGGAAGATTTTGCTGCACATACGCATCTCCACTATGATTTTTTCATCACGCTCACCAACGCAGAGTTCTGGCCTGGCGAACAAACCAGCTGGTGTTGCTTCAATTACGACACCTATGTGAAACTGCGGCCCGATGCCGACCCGGCCGCACTCACCCTAAAGCTTCAATCGCTGCGCGACGATCACCTGTTGCCCTATCTGCAAAACAACGGCGATCAATCGGCCGCCGACATAAAGAAGAATCATTTCTTTGGACTGCAGCCTGTGCGTGACATCTATATCAACACGGCAGGAGTGTCGGACGAACTTCACCATGGCGACATTCGCTACGTGTGGTTGTTCAGCGGCATTGCCGTTTTCATTTTATTGCTGGCCTGCATCAACTTTGTGAATCTGTCAACGGCCAAGTCGGCAAACCGTGCAAAGGAAGTGGGGCTGCGAAAAGTGGTGGGCTCTGTGCGCGGCTACCTGGTTCGCCAGTTTCTGACCGAGTCGGTTGTCTACAGCCTTGTGTCGTTCGCCTTGGGCGTGGGCATGGTGACGCTGGCTTTGCCGTTCTTTAATGCACTGGCCGGCAAACAACTGGCACTGCCCTGGACAACGCTCTGGTTCTTGCCCATGTTGTTGATGGCCGCCCTCGTGGTGGGCATCATCGCCGGACTCTATCCCGCCTTCTATCTTTCCGGATTCAAACCTGTTGATGTGCTGAAGGGCAGCCTCAGCAAAGGAAGCAGAAGCTCATCGTTGCGTGGCGCGCTGGTGGTGTTTCAGTTCACCACATCCATCGTGCTCATCGTGGGCACGTTTGTGATCAACAAACAAATGCAGTTCATACTGAACAGCAAAATCGGATTTGATAAGGAGCAAGTGGTTATTGTGCAAGGCACCAACACACTCGGCGAACAACGCGAAACCTTCAAGAGCGAAGTGTTGCAACTGGCCGATGTGGAGCATGTCACCATCAGCAGCTACCTGCCGGTGAGTGGCACAAACCGCGGCCAGACCGCCTTCTGGAAAGAAGGAAGATCAAAAGAAGATGTGGCGGTCTACGCACAGGAGTGGTCGGTAGACGAAGACTATATCAAAACCCTGGGCATGAACATCACCATGGGTCGCGACTTCGACACGAGAGCTTCCGATGCCACGGCCATCATCATCAACCAGGCGATGGCCAAAGATCTTGGACTTCCTCAACCCATCGGCCACCGCATCACAAAAGGCCAGGTATATGAAGTGATCGGTGTTGTGGAAGATTTTAATTTCGAATCCATGAAGGGACAAATCAGGTCGCTTTGTTTTGTGTTGGAAAGGGGCGGGGCGTTTGCTTCGGTGAAGGTGAAGTCATCGGCCATGGCCAGCGTTATTCCGGCGCTCAACAAAGTGTGGCAGCGCTTTATGCCCCATCAACCCTTTCGCTACGCATTCATGGACGAACGCTATGCCCGCATGTATGCCGATGTGGACCGCACCGGAAAAATTTTCACATGCTTTGCAGCCCTGGCCATTGTGGTGGCGTGTCTGGGACTGTTCGCGTTGTCGGCGTTCATGGTGGAACAGCGGGGCAAAGAAATCAGCATACGCCTGGTGATGGGAGCGTCTATGAAAAACATCTTCCGCCTGCTCACTCAAAACGTGGTGGGGCTTGTGCTGATATCGTTCGTTATCGCTGCCCCGCTTTCGTGGTTCATGGCGCAGCAGTGGTTGAAGGACTATACTTATAAAACTCCACTTTCGTGGGATGTGTTTGCCATCGCCGGAGTGCTTTCGGTTCTCATTGCCATGAGCACTGTGAGCTACCATGCCATTCGCGCGGCAATGACAAACCCGGCAAACCGGTTGAGGTCGGAGTGATGGCCATGTTTTTAGGAACGACATAAACAAAAGAGACTGCCATCAAAGCAGTCTCTTTGTGTTTGTGAACATATCGACGCTCATTCACCTTTCAAATTCTGCGCGGGATTCACATACGTGGCACGCCAGGCCTGCGAGCCAATGGTGGCTACTCCGAAAACAATCAACGTTGCAATGCCGATGCCGATGGTCACGGCATTCACCGACACGTGATAGGCCAGTTGCTCAAGCCACAAATTGTTGATGAACCACACAGCCGGCACAGCCACCACAATGGCGATCAACAGCATCGATCCAAAACCTTTCGACAAAAGATAAATCAATTCGCCGTTACTGCTGCCCAGCACTTTGCGGATGGAGATTTCTTTTGTGCGCGTTTCGGTGGCATAGGTGGCCATGCCCAACAAGCCAAGACACGATATGGTAATGGCCAGGAAGGCGATCACGCTGAGGATGCTGAATAGATCGCCGAATAGGATGTCGTAGATTTTGTGCACCTCGCCATCGAAATCTTTGTAGTCAACTTTCAGTGCCGGCGTTGTGGCCATCCAGGCTTTCTCGATGCTCTGCCCGGCATTTTGAAACGTGCCGCTGTATTTCACTTGCAGCAGCGTGTATTCTTTCGGGTTTGCAATGAGGGCCATCGGTTGAATTTTGTCGAGCAACATTTGGTGATTGTAGTCTTTCACTACACCAATGATCTGCTTGCGCGTGGAGTCGTCCTGAAAAATAATTTGCTGGCCAATCGCTTCATTCGCCGAGTTGAAGTGAAAAGCCTGCACGGCATTTTCGTTTAGCACAATAAAATCTTTGTTGGCCTCACCGCTTTCGGCTTTGAAATAGTTGCCGGCCACCAGTTGCAGATTCATGTTGCCGATGTAGTCTTCGTCTGTTGAATAGTAGTAGACCTCCGTCCAGTCTTTTTCGTCCATCGATTTTTTATAACCCGAACTGTAGCTGCTGCCACCCGCGGGCACGTGCGACACGGCCGACACACTTTCGATGTTGCTGTATTTGAGCAGCTCCGTTTTCAAGGTCGTGGGCGACGCGTTGCTCAAGCCCACCACAATTTTCTGATCCATACTAAATCCGTGGTCGGCCTTCAGAAACAATTTGAGCTGGTTAAACACCACAACCACCGTCAGAATGAAAATGAGTGAGAAGGTGAACTGTGCCACCAGCAGGGTTTTTCGTAAACCAATGTGCGAGAAGAGCTTCATGGTGCCGATGCCTTTCAAAACTTTCACCGGTTGAAACCCACTGAGCACCACCGCGGGGAAAATGCCTGCCAACAAACCAACGCCCAATGCGAACAGCACAAACACCCCGAACACCGCGTAGTTCATTTCCAGGCTCCACATCATCATGCGTGCAAAGCTCAACTGCAGCATCAACGGCTTCAGCAAAAACAAAATCAGAATGGCTGCCACAAACGCGAACATCGACAACAGCACCGACTCGGAAATGAATTGCAGAAACACTTGCCACCGCTGTGCACCGGTCACTTTGCGGATGCCAATTTCACGGGCACGGGTGAGCGAAAGCGCGATCGACAAATTAGTGAAGTTAAAACACGACGTGAGCATTACTACTCCGGCAAGACCAGCAAAGAAATAAATGAACACCCAAGGAAGAAACGGCCCGATGGGATTTTCTACCATGGGCCCGGGCGTGATGTTCATCAGGTTTTGTATGGCATACTTCACCTTTAATTGTGTGTCGGGTTTGGGAAGTGTGGTGAAATATTTTTTCTGGATCTTGTCAAGCGCCAGTTGAAGAGCTTCAGGACTTTGATTTTTATCCAGCACCACATAGAGCCAGCCCTGTGTGAAGTTATACCAGTTGTCAAGATTTTTATGGCGCTTGCCTTCGGCTTCAAGGCTCTTCACCGTGGCCATGCTGGCGAGGGCATCGAAGGCGAGGTGCGACTTGTTTTGCGTTTCCATCAGCACACCCGTCACTTTGTAGGGACCTTCTTCGCCCACCTTGAACGTTTCACCAACCGGATTTTCCTGTTTAAATAATTTGCGCGCGGCCTTCTTTGTAAGCACCACGGTGTAGGGCTCGACGAGTGCGGTTCTCGTGTCGCCATATTCCAACTGATATTCAAACACGTCGAACACTTCCGGGTCGGCATAATAGCCCGCCACCGGGATGTTCACATTCTGCGCGATTTCGATCCACATGTTGCCAAAGCCACGCACCAGTCGTGCAGCTTTTTCAATGCCGGCATAGTTGTCTTTCAGCTCCTGTTTCAGGGGCAGAGCCGACGTGGCCGTTTCGGTGTGTTGTTCACCATGATGCCCAATGGGAATGCTGTTGATGCGATAAACCCGTTCGCGCTGTGTGTTGTGCCGGTCATACATCAGTTGATCGGCCACCAGCATGATGATGGCCATCGACAATGCCATGGCCACTGCCAGTCCAAAGATGTTGATGAAAGAAAAGAAGCGTCGTTTCATGACGCTGCGAAAGGCGGTTTTGAGGTAGTTACGGAACATGGATAGGATGCGTTTGCCCCGTGAGACACGCGTGGCCTGGAAAATGTTGCAACGGAACGGAAAATATTTTTGAGATCGGTAGGTGCGTGATCGGCGGTAGGTGCGTGATCGGCGCAGTCTTGTTGATGATTGTAGTAGAATTTCAGGAGAAGCGTCAGCGATCTGTCAACGCCAGAAAGTCGTTTCGGTGCAGCATCGAAAAAATGTTCTTGTCGGTGTCGATCAGGTCGGCCGACAGTTTTGTTTTGGATTCCTGCAGCACCATCATCTTTTCTTCAACGGTGTCTTTGCAGATGAGGCGCACGGCCACCACATTGTTTTGCTGGCCGATGCGATACACACGGTCGATGGCCTGGTTCTCCACAGCCGGATTCCACCACGGGTCAACAATGAACACGTAGTCGGCGGCGGTGAGGTTCAGACCGGTGCCGCCGGTTTTCAGGCTGATCAGAAACACACGAAGCGACGCGTCGTTTTGAAACGTGTCGATCACACGGTCGCGGTTTCGCGTTTTGCCCGTGAGCATGGCATGTGGAATCTGGTGCACGTCGAGACGCGACTTTATCAGTTCGAGCATCGACACAAATTGCGAGAACACCAGAATTTTGTGATGGCGCGACAACATCTGTATACGCTCCAGCAGCACATCAATTTTGGTGGAGTGATCTTCGGCAAACGCGTCGTCGGCCACCAGCGAGGGCGAGTTGCAGATCTGGCGCAGTTGTGTGAGCCCTTTCAGAATGTGGATGGTGCTTTTGGCCAGGTCGTCTTCGTTGCGCGACTCAATAAAGTCGCGAAGCTCTTTTTCGTAGGTGGCATACACGGCGCGTTGAGGTTCGCTCATTTCGCAATACAAAACCATCTCCGTTTTCTTGGGCAGGTCCTTCGCCACTTCCTGCTTGGTGCGCCGCAGCATGAAGGGTGTGATTTTAGATTGCAGCGTCAGCAGGCTACGTTTGTTTTTGAACTTGTCGATAGACGTGGCATACAAGTCGCGAAAGTTCCGGCGATTGCCCAGCAGTCCGGGACATGCAAACGAAAATTGCGCATACAAATCGAACGTATTGTTTTCGACCGGCGTGCCCGACAAAATGATGCGATTGCGCGAATGCAAAAGCCGCGCAGCCTTGTAGCGCTGCGACGATGGATTCTTGATGTTTTGCGACTCGTCGAGAATGGCATACCCGAACGCATACTTCCGCAGAAAATTAATGTCCGACACCAACGTTCCGTAGGACGTCAGAATAACATCAAACGAATCAAAACGCGTAGTCTGCTTGGCACGACTTCCCCCGTGATGAACGTGTATGCTCAGCGACGGTGCAAACTTTCTAAACTCATCCAGCCAACTATAAAGCAACGTGGTGGGAGCCACAAGCAGATGTGTTTCAGGGGCGCGCTTCTCGCGCAACATCAGCATGAAGGCAATGATCTGTATAGATTTTCCAAGCCCCATGTCGTCTGCAAGACAGCCGCCGAAACGCATCTCGTCCAGAATGTTGAGCCAGTTCAGGCCGGTGAGCTGATAGGGCCGCAACTGTGCCGTTAACTTCTCCGGAACGTGAATGGGTTTGAGCGTGGCCACGTTGCCAAGCGCGGCTTTGTAGTTCTGAATTTCGGCACGCACTTCGTCGTCGAGCTCTGCTTCGGTGTAGAGCTGCGACAGGTGCGAATAGTTCATCTTGCTGGTTTGCAGCGTTTGCTCATCCAGAATTTCGCCGGCCTCGAAATAGCTGCTGAATTTCTGAATCCATTCCGCCGGAATGATGCCTTGTGTGCCATCGTCAAGCTGCACAAACTTGCTCTTGCGTTTCACAGCCCGCTGAATCTCGCGCAACGACGCCTTCGTTTTCCCAAACGCCACCGAGATCTTGGTGTTGAACCAGTTGATGCCGCTGTTCACAATAATGTTGATGGTGGCTTTGTTTGGGTTGAGCGTGTTGCCCTTCAGCGTATTGAAACCGAGGATGGTGATGTTGTGTTTGCGCCAATCTTCAAACGCCGGCAAAAACCAGTCGGCGTCGAGAAATGATTTTTTGTTGACGTAGAAATAAAGTAAAGGATCGTCAAGCTGTTCCATAAAGTCCGGATGCTGCTTCAGCAGCAAAGCAATAAACTCATCTTCAGCATGCTCGTTCCGTTCCACTTTGATGCGGTTGCCCTCCGTGTCTTCGGTGTAGAGTTGTTTTTTAGAAAGAACAGGAATTTCCGTGTTGCCATACCTAATCACAGGGTTGATGGACACGTGTGTGTCCTGATCCATCAAATAAATAATCTTCTCCAGATCATCAACATCTTCCACGGTGCCCGTGCCAGCAACCGTTTTGTTCAGGTAGGGATATTCGATGGTGGTGTGCAATTCCATTTTGGCCAGCACATCGTGTTGAAATGTTTTGAACGCGTCATACGACAACGTGAGCGAATCGCCACACTCTTTGAAATAGGACAGCACATTAAGCGCATGCACATTGTCGCAAAGGTGCCACCGATTTTCGGAAACCACAAAGTAGTCGTATTGAATGTCGACCCGTGGAAGCGGATGACGCGCCCCATTGACAGACAACTCGCAGTCGATCGTGTAGTGCGTGTGTTCGCGATTCACCACCACCACAATTTTTATTTCGCTTAGGCTTATTTTGATGGGAGACACGGAGCGGTGACTCACCTTTTCGGAAACGTTGTGGTCGTGCGCATAGAAGGCATAGCCCACAGGATTTTTCACCAGCGCCTTCAGGCTCTCCACATCGCGCGCCGACTTTTCGTAGAGCGACTGGAATTTGATTACGGCCAAATAGAACTTCAGCTCGTCGGGGTGGCTGTTGCTCCACACCAGGTCCATGGGTTTCAGCACCTGCATACCGCTCTTCAGCGCGCCGTCTGTGCTGAGCGGAAACTCCACCAGCTGCACGGAGAAAAGACTGTAGTATTTATGTCGGCCAATCACCACCACGCGTGTGGCCCTGCCAGCAACTGCCGGAAGCAAGGGCGTCGCCACCTTATAAGACGACTCCTTCCCCGATTTGCCCGAACCTCCGGGAGCGTCGTCGGGCAGCGCATTTTCGAATGTTGGATACGGCATGGTTAAGGGCGCAACTTACGATCTAAAAATCACATTGCGTTGCCGTGGCGAAACGTTTAGGCCTTTGTCAGGATGGTTTTTAATTCTTCTATTGCTTCGGCAAAAACTGCTGGATCGGTATTTTCGGGGGTCAGTCTTTCCAGCAATTTGTTGGAGCGAAGTTGAGGCAAGCCCGTGTAGGCCCACATCGACACCGTGGTGTGCGCTTTGGTTTGAAGAAGACTGTCGGTGCCCGTCAAACACCACAGGATGAATTTGTGGGCAGGATGGCTTTTCTTAAATTCAATGAGACCGTGAAAGGCCTCGTCGAGACACTCGTGGCGATGCTCCTGAAAATTGTTGTACACAATGTCAAAGCTCTGCACGTTGTGAAACGACTTCCACAACGCTGTGGCAAAGATGATCTGGCGCACGGGGGTTGTTGTGTTCATTTTCTCAATCAACAGGCTCTCCAGGCCTTTATAGTTATGAAAGAGCAAATCGTTGATGGCAAACGTGAGGCCGGTGCTGTTGGTTTCTGTGTCGAGGCGACCCAGCGCCCGGGCAACAACCTCCTTGGCCCACTCCGCCTCTTCTTCGGGTGTTGCACTATACACATCGCCAAAACCGTCCTTATATATATAGATTTTGTTTCCGCCGTTGGCGAGATACAGTTCTTTGGAGCTAAAGTCGTGCATGGATGTGTTTGTCAGTGAAGCGCTTCGTTCGGCAAGAGGCACAGAAGCATTGACGAGGTTAAACGCGAAGTTGGGAAGATAGTTCGGATTGTTGGGCACACAAATTTCCAAAGTCGCCAACCCTGTGCCCAGGCATACCGGTTTCCGGGAGGCGGAATTTGTAAATCATGGCATAACACATCATCTTTGAGCCCACAAATTTCAGAACGCCATAAAACTCCCCATGAACCTCACTGTTTTCTTGACTAAAATTCTTTTAGCCCTCGTTGTTGTATGTGCCATGTCGTGCTCCGGAAAAAAAACGGAACGCGAACAGTATGAAGAGCTCCACTCCGGATTCACATTCACCACCTATAAAGTGGCTTCGCGCGCTGCCGTGGGTCCGGCCGTGACCTTGTATAACAGCCAGGCGCCTGATTCCATCGGCCCCATCGACGCCGAATATGCACACTTGCTCCTCGGATATTTCTGGACCATCTCGGCCAAACCCACCGCCGCCTTTGCCGAAGCCGACATCGCCGAAGAGAGCGCCGACAACGACGTGAAATTTCTGGCGCGCTCCCTGCGCTCCATCGCCATGTATGAACAAGGGTGGGATTCGCTGGCCCGCGAAGAGTCGCAAGCCGCAAACCTGCAGGTGCAGCGAAGCGCGTCGTCTAACGTGCAATATGAAGCCACAATGTTTTATATGCTGATGGGCATTCTCAATGCCTATGAAAAAGATTTTGATCAGTCAAAATTCTATTGGGCCGGCTTCGCTAACCAAACCGGTATTCACTGGCCCTACACCCTCACCGACGCCGCAGCCGACCTGCACGGCGGCCGCGTGAAGCAAGGCCTGGGCAAACTGAAAGTTGCATCACAAGACCCGGCCGTGCCCGAACCCATCCGCAAAGTGCTTGGCGAAAAACTCCAAAGCATCGAAGAAAAAACCGGCGACGTAAACTCCTCCTTCTTCTGGCCCCGCCTCATCTCTGCCGTGGTGCTCGACGAACTAAAAAACTCCGGCAGCCCGCAGTTGCAAAAATTTGTGCAAATGGTGGAAGGTGTGAAAGAGAAGCTGCCAGGGTAGGTGTAATATTGAATTGAACAAAAACAAAATAGGCCCCGTGCACCCATGGCACGTGGCTTATTTATTTAACACCAAGCACCATGAGGAGGTCTGGTGAAAAAATGTTGTCAATAGAAAAAATAAAACCAGGCAAAAATCGGAAAGCACTCATAGATGCTCTAACCGTTGAGCTACCCACCCTTTGGCGGAGCAGGATTCGAACCTGCAACCCTCTAGTTACGAAGAAACGCTATCCTACGGCACCGGTTTGTTATCCATAATAATGGGCAATCAGCCAGGCAGGTCTTTGTTTTCAATGCGAAGAACCCCGCCTGTACGGCACCACTATTTTGTGAAGAAGCAAAGTTTGCGTGGACCTTGCGCGGATTTTACCCGCCCTACGAAGAATTTCCACATGACGGCATTCTTCACAATGTTTCAAAAAAAAACACACCGAGTAAAATCGAGCCGAGCACCGGGGCATGATAAGCCGGGAGTTGAACCCGGACCACTTTCTCCAGGCAAACCCAAAGTATGTGATTCCTCCCCTCAAAGGCATCGAAGAATCTCGCCTCTACGACATCAGTATGTTTCTTTTAAGTACTTTTTACAAGTCAATATTATAAGCATTCATCCAAGTCATTCATGGAGCCAAGGCCTTTCAAAAATGCCCTCCTTCAAAAAACCGAAGGAGAGCATTTCCTCAAAACACAACGTTCTCAATTTCAGACAACGCATTCTTTCCGTCTTCAACCGCAGCCAACACATCAAAAATCTTATCCGACCATCCGGCAATCAAATACACGCCGTTTTCACGAATGCTGATCGGCGTCTTGCCATACCCGGCCAGGTCAAACAAGTAGAGCCTCGCTTGCGGCACCATGGCCTTATATTGCTTCCACAAAGCCGTCATGCTTATTTGCGCACCATCGCCAACATCCGAGTTCCACAACTGACAGTCCGTGAACATCATTACTTTATCCACTACCTGCTTCCGTTCCAAAAGATCCTTCAACACCAGGTAGCCATTGGTAGCATAACCCACCTCACCTTCGCGCGAATAAAATTCCTGCACGTTGGCCAGAATGTTGCTGCGCGACACGTTGATGATTTTCCACGTGTCACCAAACATCCCCGTTTGCACATGTTGGCAGCGCGACTGCAACAACATGGCCAACATCAAACCGATGTCGTAGTTCATCACCTTGCTTTTGTCGGATACCGACTTCTGCATGGAGCCCGACACATCACAGGCAATCATCACCGATGTGTGGGCGTCAAAGCCACGGATGTTTTGCGCGCTATGCGTCACCGCTTTCTCAAGCGCATCAAGCACCAAGGGCACAGCACCAAACTCCAACACCTTCACTTCGCGCCACGCCGCCAAAAAACGGAAAGGCAACTGCTTCGACTTGGCCACCGCCACAGGATCGGCCAGTTGCGCGCACACGTGCGCCACGGCGTCTGTGGAGATTTCGGCTTCCAGCATGTTGCGCAAGTTTCGCAGCAAGGCCATGTAGCCAAGCTTGTTGCTGGCAATCAGTTCTTCCCACTTGGCGCGGAAGGCGGCGGCTTTGGCAAACGTGCTGGCAAATTTTTGCTGGCCCAAGGCCGACAACTCGGTTTCCCAGGTATAGGGCACTTGCAACGTTTGCTTCGCGATTTTGTTGAACACCAACTGTTGTTGGTCGCTCACCGCTTTGGGGTGCACCAGAAACAACGCGTCGCGCAACGTGATGTCGGCCGCGCGGTCATATTTTGCAAATTGATATTCGTCGAACGAATTGAATGCCACCGCAAGTCCATGCTGAATTTGCTTCGACAGCTTGTTCAGTTTTTTTGTGCCTTTGCGTTTGTTGGCCACCTGATAGTAGGCCAGCAACTCGGTGATTTCGTCGGCACGTTTCACCACGCCGCTCACCGTTTTGCGCACGGCCGCATTTCCCGAATGGATTTTGGCCAACTCAACGGCCAGCACCAAAGGCACGCTGCGCAAGTTCATTTTTGTGCGCGCATAGATGGCCAGCCGGGCCACAAAGACCGGATCGTTTTTGGCAATCAATGTTCGGATACGATCGATGCGCTCGTCGGCCGATTCATAGAACCTGTTGCTCAGCGCCGTGGTCACCAGGGTGCTGTAAAGTTCCATGCGTGCGTCCATGGCAAATGCCTGTGCATCTTCGTGGTTCTTAACGCCTGCCTGTTTGGTGAATACATTGAATCGCATATCCTTTGTTTTTAAATTGATGATACAAAGGTTCGCGACCACTGCGCAGTCTTTTTGCGCAGTAGAAGTAATTTTTAAAAAAATGTGAAATATTATTTCCTTGCGGGAAAGGGGTCGCTTGGCGATTGATGATGCGTGCCCACAAGCAGAATCTGTTGCTGTGCAGCGCATAGGGCGGCGGTGGTCACCAGATAAAGTATGAAAAGGTAACGGCGCATAAGTGATCCGGTAGGTTGAGTTGTTGAAGATACCAAAAGCGTTGCTGGAATGCCGATAAGCGTAAAGCTTTTTTCATTAACCGATCATACAGATCGTCTGTCAGCATAAAATATACGTCCGCAACGTGTAGATGACCAAGAGATAATCCAGAGATAACCCACTGATGACTCACTGATAACCCAGTATTATTAAGGTGTGGATTATCGCTGGATTAATATTGACTTAATTCAAGGCAATCACTATTTTTAATCAATAGCAAAGTTGCCCTCCTCGCTATTTTTTTTCCGACCCTCAATCGGATCGTTTGCATGTAATCTTTAAAACAAGTTCCATTATGGCACACCTGGAAGACATTCAATTTACCGGCAGGCTTGGCAACGTCTCGGCCTATCGCATGAGAGGTAGCGACAAAATTATTTTGCGCGCCAGAGGCGGCGCAAGCAAGGATCAAATCAGAACATCGCCGGCATTTGCCACACCGCGTCGCTACATGGCCGAGTTTGGAGGATGTTCGGCTATGGGGGCGCGCGTGCGGCGGGCACTCGGTGCACAAAAGGCGTTGGCCGACTTCAACATTAGTGGTCCAATCAACGCCATGCTCAAGGTTGTTCAGAAAAACGATTTGGTGAGCGACCTGGGAAGAAGAACAATAACCCTTTCAAAAAACGTGCGCCTTCTCGAAGGGTTCTCGTTAAACAGGCGTGCACCGTTCGACAGTATATTGCGCACCACAACGAATGTGGCATTGTCGCGTGAAATGCGCACGGCTCACATCATGGTTCCGGCGTTGCTTCCGGGCATTAATTTCTCGCCGCCCAAAAACTATCCCATGTTCCGCATCCAGGCGGTGCTGGCCGTTGTGCCCGACTTTGCGTTCAACGAAGACCTGGGCCGCTACGCACCACAGGCAGGATATGTCAACAGCTTTGCGCCGCAGCATGCGGTGACGGAATGGAATCCTGCGCAATCGGGATCAGCTGAAACAACGCTGGCATTGCACGAAAGTCTGGTGCCGCCCGATGAAGGTTATAGCCTCATGTTGTCGCTTGGCATTTGCTTCGGTGTTGTGCAGGCAAATGGTGTGGTTGAACAGGTGAAGCATGCGGGTGCGGCAAAGGTGATTGCCCTTTGCTAAGTTATGGGTTTGACGCAACAGTCGTTGGCGATTCGCCAGCAACGATGAGTCGACGATCGGATTCGAACCGATGAATACCTCTTTTGCAGAGAGGCCCCTTAAGCCACTTGGGTACGCCGACATGTTTTAACAATATTCTTCCATTCTGTTTCTGTTACGAAACCGATAGATAAACAAAAAGCCCTGACACATGAGCCAGGGCTTTTTGTTATGGATTTATAACGTTCACATCATAACAATTCATCCGGACACACATGCGCTGTATGCTGACAACATGTTTGTCCGTGAAGTAATGATATGTTGGAGATGAAATTCATTTCGTTTCTGTTGACACAAAGTAAAACAACAATTTCTGAATCATCACAAAGATTCTTCGAAAAAGATTACTTTTGTTTCATGATAAACACAATACGTCATCGCGCTGCAAAAAGTTTCACAGGTTGTGCCTGGAAACATCATGCTCTAGCCGGGCGATGCCGTTGGCACGTGTGAATACATCACAAACGTGTTAGCGAAGGGCCCGGCAAAAAAATGCCGGGCCTTTTTGTTTTTAAACGCTGATAGCTATGGAATTGATTATGATAATGGGCATCCCCGCAAGCGGCAAGAGCACCTTTTGCAAAGCGAGACTTTTCAACACACACGTGCGCGTGAGTCTTGATCTTTTGAATACACGCAACAAACAACGGCAACTCATGGCTCTGTGCTTCGCCATGCAACAACGCATGGTGCTCGACAACACCAACGTTTCAGCAGCCGAACGTGCCGCGCACATAACCGACGCGAAGACCAATGGCTTTGCCGTGAAGGGCTATTATTTTGAATCAAGGCTTGCCGATTGTCTTGAACGAAATGCACGGCGCGAAGGAAAAGAAAAAATCGACCCCGTGGGTGTGATCGCGAAACACAAAGAACTTGAGCTGCCCGCGTTCGCTGAGGGATTTGACGAACTCTATTATGTAACATTAACAGACAACACCTTTACCATCAACCCCTGGAACAATGAAGTTTGATACACTCGACAAGAAGATGCGCGTCTATGAAACAAACATGGATCAAACCGTGCTGCCCGGACTCTATATGATAGCCCGCCTGGACGGCCGCGGCTTCACAAAACTCACCAAAGAACAACTGGCACTTGAGCGCCCATTCGACGAGCGCTTTCGCGATGCCATGATAGACACCGTGAAGCACACCATGGACTGTGGCTTTAGAGTCGTTTACGGCTTCACACAAAGCGACGAAATATCACTGCTCTTTCACAGGCTCGACGACAGCTTTGGACGAAAGACGCGAAAGCTCATCTCTATTTTGTCGGGCGAAGCCAGTGCACGGTTCACGTTGGCTATGGGCAGTCTTGGAGTGTTTGATTGTCGCATCATTCCATTGCCCTCGTCCGATCTGGTGGTGGACTACTTTCGGTGGCGCAGTGAAGACGCTCATCGCAATGCGTTGAGTGCATGGTGCTATTGGAAAATGAGAGACACCGGCGCATCCGTGAACGAAGCAACCGAAGCCCTGAAGGGCCGCTCGACCGCCGAAAAAAACGAACTGCTGTTTCAGCTGGGCATCAACTTCAACACATTGCCCGCATGGCAAAAACGCGGCATCGGTTTTTATTACGAACGCTTTGACAAGGTGTCGACAGACAGCCTCAAAAATATACCGTGCGTTGTTTCGCGCACCAGACTGGTAACAGACACGATGTTACCCGTTGGGGCAAACTATGACCTGTTGGTGAGAAGCCTGCTCGAAGAGGATGCTTAATTTTGCAATGATAGCCACGGCATGAAAGCTTATTCCTTTCCTCTGCAGAAAATAAACACGAAGCCGGTTGGCTTTGACGCCATCGGGTGTTTTCCACATGCCGTTGATGCCACCCATCTCGGCCCACACCATGTGCTTCACATTGTCTACTACCGACCACGTGTCGGGCGACGGTTTGAATTGTGATTGTGCATAGGTGAGGCCCGACGCCGCGGCAACAAATTGTTGACGGGCAACGGCGACGGATTGTAGCAAGGCATTGAGGTCGGCCATAGGTTGGTGGTTAAGGTCTATGTCGAAGACAATGCATGGCACCATCCTAAATCAAGATGACGCGTGAGAAAATAATATATTCAAGCGCACAGGGAAACGAAAACGTGTGCTGAAGAAGATGGGGGAGGGTTGCGGGTATGTCGGGGCTGTCATAAGTTGAACAGACCCTCATTCCCACACAATGTTGCGCCACGTATTCAACGCCCAGTCTTTGTCGCGGTCATGGTCGAAATAGAATGCGCCTTGCAATACCTGCTCGTCCACGACCGAAAAGCCATAGAGCACCTTATAGGTTTTCTCTTCGTCCGATTCTTCAATGATGAAGCCTATGCGGGCGGCGTTGTCGTCGCTCAGTTCGAATGTTTCAAGAATGGGGGCGTCGTCGTCGGCGCGGTCGGCTAGTAGTGTTTTCTGAAGCTGGTAGACCTCTTGCCGCGTCTGGTTTTTGTAGTTCCAGATCGCGACGCGCACTGTTTTGTTTTTCATCACAAAAACAAGATCGCCTTCAGGCTCCAGGTGTTGGGTGAAAAGATTGTTGATTTCGATAGACCAATGATCGCTTATTTTTATTCTCGTGAGGTAGTCGCCATCCATTTCAAAATCGTCCACCTCATACCATTCCGAGTTTTCGTCTTCGCGTTCAAACACAGACCCCACCGGGTTCAGCAGCAGGTCGGCAATGGAGGGGTCGATTTCAAGAATGGTTTGTGCTCCGTAAATGGCCGTGTTGTCCGGGTTGTCGGTGTATTCCTGCGTTTCGTAGCCGGAAAAAATTCGCCACCCGCTGTCCATCTCGTCCGAAGGTTTTTCGCGATACATAAACATGGCCACGCGTTTGTTGTCGGCAATGATTTTGGAAACCATGAGGCCGCCAATTTCAGGAAAGTCTTCGAAAGGCTTGTTGGAGGTTGATGGGGCCATAAATATGGGAACAACGCCACGTTTGGTGTAAGTAACGTTGGCGTTGAGGACAAGCTACGACTTTGGGCTTTGGAGAGCAAGAATTAATATGGCGGCTAAAGTAATCCTGTTTACTATTATCTTTCCGGTAGC
Organism: Chryseolinea lacunae; assembly: GCF_016735595.1. Lineage (GTDB taxonomy): Bacteria > Bacteroidota > Bacteroidia > Cytophagales > Cyclobacteriaceae > Chryseolinea > Chryseolinea lacunae. The sequence continues at coordinate 90,388 of NZ_JAERRB010000003.1, read as the reverse complement.
TGGTCCATAGCGGCGTTCGGCCATTTTTAGAACCCCGGAATTGAAACGGCTTAACTTACAGGAATGAATTCACAATTAAAGAAATCGCTGGATGGTTTTGTTGAGCGCGCAAAAGGTACGACGGCCGAAGGTGAAACAGTTGATCGGGAGACATTGAAGGCGCTAAACGAAAGACTTGACGGCATCCTCCCTTTTTGGTTTTTGGAATTATTAGCCACCTATCCCTTGGTGAATGCTGAGTTTAATTTTCCATTACACGCTCCCGACGAAGACTATGATGGATGCATTCAGGTGCAATGGGCGAGACCGGCCGAGATTTTTAGCGAGACTGTGGAGTGCTACCCGGGCTTGGCCATGAAACCTCTCGGCTATTTTTGTTTCGGCATCGACCCATCCGGAGGCGGCAATCCATTTTTTATTAAGAACGACGGGAGCGACAATCCCCCGGTTTTTCAAATCTATCACGATGTGAGCGACGATGGCGAAGTGATCGAAAGAGAAGGTATGGAGAAGCTGGCAGATTCGCTTTCGGATTTTCTTGACAAGACACGAACGTAGTTGGATAGTATGTAACTTTCCGATCGGCATCTAGTATAAAGTGGAGATGAAGATATTCATGATTATAATTTTTCTGGTGTGTGTTGTCAATTTCGGCTATTCACAGCAAAGAAACAGAAACGAAAGCAGAATGGTGGGTTTTGGTTGCTATAAAGTTGGTGAACCCACAAAAGCCGTAGTGAAAGTGACAACATTACTGAACGGTCGAAACTACGAAGCGATAGCGTCTCTCCTGGATGCTGAAAATCCTGCCGAGAGGTGCCTAGCCGTTATTGCGCTGGAGAGACTGGTGCAGTTGACGAAATTTGAACTAACCGAGGCACAAAGTAATCTGATTTCAAAAGCCAAGAATTCCCAAAGAATAGTTTGGGTTTGTTCCGGATGTACCTATTTCGATCGGGTAACAATGCAGAAAATGTTTTCGAAGGATAATTTTCTGGGGTCTCAGTTTTGGCTGGACGATGTCATAGGAAACTCAAATAAGGATACATCTAAAAAATAATCAACTCCCGTGAAGCGCTACAAAAGATCACGAACATCCGAAACCAACTGCGGAATACCTTCCGCAAAAGTGTGGTCGTCCGAAGTAAGTTCGCGAACGATGGCGTGTGGCAACGCTTCTCTGTAAAAGTCTACATGACGGAAGGGAACCACCGGATCGTTTTTGCTCTGATAGAAATGGATCGGTGAGGTGATGGGCAAGCTCTTTTCAAATTCCTTTTTCAGCATAAACTCAGCGAGGTTCTTCCCCCAATGCGGTGTGGCCACCAAAAACATGGCCGAGATCGTGACAGGAATTTCATTCTCCGATAAATATTTTAATAGCACCGAGCTTCCTAGTGAATGGCCCATAAGAATGACAGGTGAGGGTAATTTTGTAAACTCTTTCGCGAGCATGTTGTGCCAGTGTTGGTAGCTTGGTTCGTCTGGATGTTCAACGATAGGGTAGTGGATGACGACGTGCTCGCCTAATTGTTTTCGCAGGTATTGCACCAGATCGAAGCTGCCCTGTCCAGGACCGTTTTGACTTCCGGCGCTATGGGTGAAGAAAATTGTTTTCGTGATGGCCACAGACGTGTCGTTCTTTGTGTCTAGGAAATAACCCCGAAAGGCCGCTGGATGTTTTACCTGTTTACGATTGCTAACCCCGTTTAAGAAAAAATTTATTAGAAAGGATTTTTATGGCTGGTCGAACCAACAATGATAGCACGTACTAATATTATCATAGAGATACGCAACATTTGCCTTAGCCCGAATGACATTCGGTTGTGCAATAGTAACATCCGTTAACTTGATCGTAATATTTTTTAGCTTCTGTCACAGCCTCTTGACACGTGGGGAACTCGCCGAGATAATTATTTTTTGAAGGGAAGTATGGGCACGTGAGTTTGTGCACCTCACGGTCTCCATTGCTTTGCTTGATGATGTTCACGTAGTATCGGGCCATGTTTATTTTTGGTTGATTTTTGGAGTCGGTGTGCTTGGCGAAATAACTTCCTTTTTCGGTCTCAAACTTCGGGCAATATCGGCTAGCACATTCAATTGCTTTTGTTGGATTTCAACGATCTTGTTTATTTTCCAGTACCATAGCATGATGGCCCGCAAGGCTAGAAAAAGGAGAATAAGAACAGCCAATGCGATCAGGAGAATAACGATGGCTCTTTGTGGATCTTCCATGGTATGTTAGTTGGAATTTTGTTCATTTGTCGGCTTGAATATTTGCAAGCCGAGGAATGCGCAATTGAATCGTCCCTAAAGGCATTGACATCCCGCGCCTACGACCCACTTGCAGCAGGGACCTGAGCATTGCGATTTGTTCTTGCCGGAACACCCACAGTTGGCGGTGGTCGGGCACGAGCTGCCTCCCGTTGGTGGTATTGGTGTTGGCACTGTTGATGTTTGAGGGAGGTTGGGGCATACCTTGTCATTGCTGAGCAATCCCTTCAGACAATCCGGATCATTATCATACGCGGCTTGCGCTTCGGGGCGAGTAGCATAGTTGGCACAACTGGCATCCGGACAGACATTTTCAGAGGCACTGCCGCACGCCATCATTAAATAAAGGATCAATACGCTAAAAAGTGTTCGTGTCATCATGGTATTTCGATTATTGATGTTGGTAGCATCTTCCATTGGCATTTGTTGTGGAGCGTTTGCAGCGCGCCCCAGCTTTCGTAGTTCCGGAACACTGTTGCGCGGTGTGTTGTGTGCGGGTGGTTTCGCTTTGTTCGTCGGATGCAGGCGTATTGTTTTGTCGTGCGCGTGAATTTTCTGCTCCGCCAGGGCGGCAAACGCTACAAGGAGAATAGCCACGCTCTATGGCGTCGGTTCGCTCTATTTCAAAGCTGCTGCGTTTGAGATACTGGCACGCTTCGCGATGATATTTTTCGCCGGTACGTGTGATGTAGACAACATCCTGGTTGGACTGTGCGCGTGCATTAAATTGGATCGTGAGAGAGAATAACAGGCAGACAATCCAGAAGGTCTTCTGTGTTGACTGTGGACGTGCAACGGTTTTCATAGCGAACGGATTCATTTCGGAATGAATCTACGGCCCCTGCAGATACTTATAGGGTTGATTTTCCGGACTAGATGATTTGCTTTCCGTTCGGCTTTATTTTATTTCCGCAAGTTTCCATTCGTCGCCCGTTTTGTGAAACACATACTCTTCTTCTGGCAAGAAGCCCAATATCGCCATCTGGTGTTTTTTTGTTCCTTCCTTGTTGCTGGCAAACGTGAGTTTCACTTCGATGTAGCGAATGTAGTGATCGTAGGCCACGGTGACCAGGCATGTGTTTTCGTCGGGATAGCGAACTTGCTTCTGCGAATACGTGACGGCGTCGGGGCAAATAAAAGCATATTTAACCTCTCGCGATGCCGACCCCTTTGGTGCATCGAGCAAGTAGACCTTTGGCGAGTTAAATTTGTAGTGGGTAATCGGGACCAACGAATCGATTTCAATACGGAGTGCCGGGCCAACGTTTTTTTTGAATCTCACTCTGGTGAAGCCATTGAAAAATTCGTATTCGTTCCGAAAGTGTGCTTTCAGGTTCACATAGCTTGTGAAGAGGGTGTCGATCTTTCCTGTTGAGCTGGGTGTGGCGCCGGCCATTGTCAACTCATCCACGCTAGTTTTTACAACTGACTTTTCGAAATCGGCGATTCTGTTTTGAATTGCTGTTTCTATCGGTGTGGCCGACGATCGCGCGGGTTGAAACTGTTTGTATATTGGATAGGTGCCAGACAAAGCTAAGGCAACCATTCCGACGCCAAGATAATGTGAGAGTTTTCGTTTTTTTGGCTCAGGCGTGTCGCCTTTGATCCGTGTCGTTATGGCATCCACAACATAGTCCATGCCCTTGTCGGAATGAATGCAATAAACATCCGCCATGAATGGATATTTGTCCACAATCTCTTTCAGGGTGATGTTGTGAAGTATCGGAAGAATTGTGTTTTTGTTTTGGTTTATGAGCCAATAGAATTCCCGTATTGTCCAGTCTTTGCTTAAATAGGTGGGGCTTAGAATGACAATCCCAAAACGTGATTGGGCCAGGCCTTTGTTGATCGTTTCTTCAATGCTCTTTCCGATGATGAGTTCATTTCCGGAGTACCAGACTTTTAGCCCGGTCTTTTGAAGACGATCAGCCAGTTCGTTGGCGATAGAAATTTTGTCTTCTACAGCATGTGAAACAAAGACATCATACTGATAGGAAGGAGAAGCCATACCCCGGGTGTTTAGTATATGAAGTTTATGTATTCGGCGCCTATGCTTTCCAATTTTTTTCCGGAGCCCTGTCAGATCTTTCCGGAGTCTACTGAATAAATTTCATGTGTTTCATGAGCAACGCCCTCGCGTCAGGATTCATTTGCACCTGATGCTCATTCAGCTTGATAACATTCCCATCTAAGGCCGTGATTCGATTCACGTTCACGACATACGATCGGTGCACACGGAGAAAATCCGCATGATCAATTTGGTCATGCACATGGTTGAGACTTACGGCAAGTTTGTATTTGTGATGTGTTGTGACCACAGTGGAGTAGGCTCGGTCAGCTTCAATGTATAGGATGTCGTCATAGGCCAGCTTTACGAATTGCTGGCTGTTTGTGCGAAGAAAAAAATGCTTTGGCGATAGTTTTTTCTCTTTCTTAATCGTGTTTGCATTGGCATTGTGAATGGCAATGTCGATTGCGCGGAGCAGATCCGGTTCCTGAAAAGGTTTCGATAAGTAATTGGCAGGCAAGGTTTCTTTCGCCCGGTCAACAGTAGCCTGATCGATATGATCGCTCAGGTAGATGATGGGAATTGAGTTTTGAGAAAGAATACGCTGGGCTGTTGCAATCCCGTCAAGCTTCCCGGCAAGAGCCACGTCCATCAGGACAAGGTCTGGTTTCGCCGTAGACACCTGATCAATGGCATTTTCGCCCGAGGCACAAATGCCAGCCACTAGCAAAGCATGCTTTCTTAGAAGGGCGGCGATGCCTTCGGCGACCAATAAGTTGTCTTCAACGATCAATACTCGGATGTCTTCCACAGTTGTCTATATCGGTATTTGAAAAAAGTAACCAGTTCCTTTTTTTGATTCAATGTTCAGTTTGCCCCGAAGTTCCTGAAGGAGTATGTCTACCATCTTCAACCCAAAAGACTGATCGGATGGTCTGTTCTTGGGCATGCCTTGTCCGTTGTCGCTTATTTCCAGCATCAGATTTTGTTTGTTCGACAGGGTTAGGTTCACATTCAGCTCCGGTGAGGCTTGGTTGTTGTAGGCGTATTTGAAAGCATTTGTCACCAGTTCGTTAATGATCAGGCCTATGGGGATGGCTTTGTCTACATCAAGTTTTATTTCGGCCACGTCAAGGGTGAGTTTCAATTCTTTCTGGGCGTAGCCATAGGATTGTATCAGGTATTGAATGAGCTCGGTAATGTATTCTTTCAGGTTAATGTCAAGCGACTGTTCGCCGGTGTAAAGCTTTTTGTGGATGAGGGCCATGGCGTTCACACGGCCTTCGCTGCTCTTCACAGCCTGAAGGGCCGCGGCGTCGGTGAGTCTTTGTGATTGCAACGTCAAAACACTGGAGAGAATCTGGAGATTGTTTTTCACCCGGTGATGCAGTTCTTTCAATAAAGTCTCTACGCGCTGCTTGTTGCGTTGGCTAAGCCGGTAGTTGTAGAAGAGTGCGGACGCCAGCAGCGCAATGAGAATGCAGATGATGGCAAGCGATCGAATCCAGATTTGCTTTCCCTGGAGCGCTGTTTGTTGCATTGCTTTTTCCTGTTGCAGAAGCTGGATGTGCTGTTCTTTCTTTTCGGTTTCGTAGCGGGTTTGCATGGAGAGCAAACTTTCCATTTTGTCTTTGTTCAGGAGGCTGTCTTTCAAAATTGAAAGTTCCTCGGCGGTGAGAAGACTTTCATGAAAACGGTTGGTGGCCTTGTAAGTGGCCACCTTCAGCGCGAGATTTTCGCGGAGCAGATCGGGTGCGCCAGACACGCGCGCCAGTTGTTCTGCTTCATCCAGGTATAGTTCGGCTTGTGAATAATTCTTTTGAAGAAGGTTCAGTTTGCCAAGGCTGTTTAATGTGGTGACTATGCCGGCGCGTTCGCCGGAGCTTCTTTTGATGCTCAAGGCTTCTACGAGATAAGGCTTGGCTTTTTTGGGATTGTTCAGTTCTAGAAACACCTTACCAAGGTTGGCAAGGGTCACCGCCAGTGAATTGTTATCGCCGCCGCCTCGTTTCACGTCAAGCGCGGTGGTCAGATTTGTGAGGGCGCTGTCGTAAAGTCTTTGCGTGATGTACAACTCGCCGATATTGTTGTAAGATTGCCCGATGCCTTTTGTGTAGCCAATTGTTTTGCGTACCTGCAATGCCTTCTCGTAGTAGAGTAGCGTGTTCTGATAGTCATCAGTTTTCAGGTAGATCGAAGCCACGGTGTTGTAGAATGAAGCGAGTAGGCGGTCTGGATTTTTATGTTCCAGAGTAGCTAATCCCTCAAAAGCAATTTCCAACGCCTTTTCATAGAGTCCAAGGTCCCGGTAGATAATAGCAAGATTGTTTTGGATGACGATGCCTCGTGTGGTGTCGCCGAGTTCGGTATAAAGACCAATTGCCTTGTTGTAGTATTTAATGCTGCTATCTGGATAATTTTTTGATCCATAAATCACACCGATACATTCCAATGCCGAAGCGGCTACTTCTGATTTGGAAGATTTTGTGGCAAGCGATTGACTGTAGTAGTAGAGGGAACTGTCAAGTTTTCCCTTTTCCAAAAATTGCCATCCGATGTGTGAGAGGTAAAATGCAGTTTCTGTTTTGTTGTTTTGATTGCGGGCTATTTTCAACAAGGTCTTTAAGCTATCTGTTTTTGACTGTCCCATGCCGGCGAATGGGAGATTTACCACAACGATAAGCCAGAGAAAGGGCTTCATTTATTCATAGACTTTAGCGAATATAGCAAAAACGGTGAAGTGTTTTGGCACCTCACCGTTTTTAAATCTCTCACCTACTTGGGTTTGGGAGGTGGCGGAATGGCAATAGGGTCGTCTTCATGGAGCGGACCGATTTCCTCTTCCGTACAACTCGCAGCAAGAATAGCGAGCACAATCAAGAAGGCATATTTCAGATTTTTCATGTTTTTTAAATTTTGAAATGTGAATGATGATCGCTGCCATGGCTGCGCAAAGGCATGGAAATCCCACCTGAAGCGTGCTTCAGAAAAATTTGAGTCCGCATGGTCTTTGGCCAGCGGGTAGCGACTTTTGGCTGCTCTTGGTTGGGGTCTGTAGGCGGGAGTTCGCAAGCTTGCTCCCCAATCAGGCAAGGTTTGCAAACGCTCTCCAACAGATGTTAACTGATCAGTTGTTCAAGAACACAACAAAGGTGGCGGATGTGGAAGGCGCTTTTGTGTTGACACCGTGTATTTGATTTCGCGAATTCTTCATTTGTTTTCGCTTTTTTTACAAGACTTCTAAACCGATTCTATGAAAGTTAAAGCCAGCCATATCGAACAACTTCTGAACAGCTTATCTCAGAAGACAGGATGTAGCCAGGACTATCCCGGCTTCGCAGAAATGAGCGAGACGATAGGCAACGGTATTGCGCAGCGTTATCTCTACGAGAATTTGTTTCGGGACAAGGAGAAGCTGAAGGGATCCAAATCAGCAGAAATGAACCTTCAGCCGAAAAAGCTCAATACTTTATCAGAGTACCTTGGCTTTCGAGGATTTCAAGACTTCTGTCAAAGTTTGGATAGTCCTTTAGACGAGGTGTTGGCTTCGTGCGTTGGTGAGTACTATAGCTATGTGCGACGAAACAGCGAGCAGAGTGTGATCTTAAGGTCGCCCGTAAGCATCTATGGAGACGGCCAGAAAATTTGGCTAAAGCTTCTGGGGCCTGTCGCTGTGTTTGAGGGTGAAGTGAAACTTTCGAACGGATGCCTTTTTGTGTTGATGCATGCGGCGAACGGCAAAATGATACATCATGTCTATAAAGTTGGTGCGGGCATCCGTCCCAAAGTTCTGCAGGGAATTTTTTCTGGTGTGTCGTCGCTTTTTGATCCCATTGGTGGCCGGGTTGTGTTGGTGAGGCACGATGAAAATGAAAAGCTGACACATGAAGCGTTCGACCTTAATGTTCTAAAAGAATCATCTTCCCTTGAAGACCGGAGGGTAGCGGAATATTTTGAACATCGTAGCGAAAACAATCTGGGCATTCGCGTGGCGGGAATTTTGAATCTCAGTCTTGACGACCTGGGAAATCAACGTTGAGCATAAGCAAAGCAGCTTTATTCAGAAAACACAATCCCCTAAACCGGAAACACAATTGGGCCGTTGGGAAAATTTTGTCATGAATATGACGTGCCGTGCATTATTTGGTGATTGATTCATCAAATCTAAACGCGCATGGAAAACAAGGAAACGGTATTTTTTCAGGATGCCAACGTCACCATCACACAATCCCGATTTGTTACGCAGGCCAAGACGTATGCTATGAACAACATTTCGTCGGTGTGCCTCTACCGCATCAAACGAAGCAAAGGGTTGCAACTTTTTCTACTGATCGCCGGCCTGCTGCTCATCATTGGCGAAAGCACGCGCGTGGCCGGTATTGTGATGGCCCTTGTGGGTTTGGTTTTATTATTTCTGCTGAAGGATAGCTATTCAGTGAGAATCAACAGCAACTCGGGTGAGGCCGACGGCTACATTTCCAAAGACCGAAACTACATTCTGCAGATTGTGAATGCCGTGAACGACGCGATTGTTCATCGCGGCTAAGCGAATGTCGATGCCAAAATAAATGCTTGCTCATGGGATGGTCTTTTAGAAAATCAATGACTGCCGGTCCGTTTCGGCTAAGCTTTTCAAAGTCTGGTTTGGGGTTGTCGTTTGGTGTGAAAGGAGCACGGGTCAGAATGAGTTCGCGGGGCACGTATGTGACCTTAGGTGCCAAGGGCATTTATTACACACAGCGAATAGATTCAAACACACCGTCGCCCATCAAACCGCAGCCGATCTATCCTGGAAATGAAGTTTCTGATGGTCGGCTACACACAATCACGTCGGCCGATCTGGACGACGTTACTGATGTAGATTCGCAGGCGTTTGTTAAAGAGCTGGAATCAAAGGAGAACAAGGTTTCTTACTTGAAGATATTGGGTATCTGGCCGACGATTGCCCTGGTTCTATTTGTTGGCTTGCGCGGACTCGTGGTGGTGAAAACGAATGAACGGTACAAAACTGAATTCACGATCACGAAGGCAAACATCCACATCAGGAGCGCGCCTTCGAAAGAGAGCGACGTGATACGAAATGCAAGGGAACAGGAGAAATTTAACGTTCGGCGAGATACATTAGAATGGGTTGAAGTGTATCTGGGGAAAATCGGCGAGACTGGATTTGTCCGTGGTGACCTTGGCAGGCGCGAAGAAGTGCTCTTGTATCGCGAAACGGCAAATCGATTCCAACTTGAGCCGGTGTATGGTTGGCTGTTTTTTCTGCTAATCGTGCTCTCGCTGGCATGGTGTGTATATCTGAAAAGAGTTGATAGACGGAGGAAGACGTTGGAGCTGGTCTACGCACTGGACAATGAAGTGAATAGCCTTCACAAGAAATTTCTGGAATATTTTAATGAGTTTTTGCAGTCGAAAAAAATCTGGCAGCAACTTCATGCGAGGGGGGTGGACGATAGAAAGTATCATGGTGGGGCATCCCTTCTTGTGTCGCGTGAAGCGGTCAAAATGATTGCTGCACATAAATTGCCATCAGTGTATTTGAAGACCAACGTTGCCGTGCCATTCATAGGGTTGAGAAATACGGAATTGTATTTTTTCCCGGAGCGAATAATTTTAAAGCGGGGTAAAGAGTTTGCGGGAATTTTTTATAAAAACATAAATGTCTCGATCAAGAATGTCCGGTTCATTGAAGAGGATACTGTTCCGGCTGACGCGCAAATTGTTGATCATACCTGGAAGTATATAAACAAAAGCGGTGGTCCTGACCGTCGTTTTTCCAACAATCGCCGCATTCCAATATGTCTTTATTCAGAGTATCATTTTGAATCCGACAGTGGCATGCAAGAAGTCATCACCACTTCTAAACCGGGTGGAATGAATGATTTTGTTGCGTTCTTAAAAGTTGTTGGAGAGTTTCAGGCTAGAATGTGAAGTTCAGCGATGCTGAGAATACATACCCTGCGCATCATATTTTCTCAAACATCAGCAGCAGCGGAGTTTCATCAATAATAACAAAAAGTAAACGTCCCTTTCGCTTCACAAGAAAGCGGGCTATGTTTTCACGTGGATCACCGATGTGAATGAGGTTTTCTTTTTTGTCCAGAGACCATTTCTGATTGTTGAATGCCTTCATCATTTCAGCCATGGCCATAGGCGCGTTCTTGTTGGCCGTGTGAAAAAGAAAGCGCTGGCTGTCAAATGTGAACGTAGAGTTCAGGAATGTCTTTTCGGCCATATCCATCATCGCAGGCGAATTTGGGATAGAGGGATCCAATTCGTGGCTTGTCACCTGGCGGCAAATCCAGCTGCCCAAAACGCTATCGCGCGTTAAGGTCTGGGCTTTCAGTGAACAAACGGCAATGGTTAATAACAGGAGCGTGACAAGTTTCGGCATGGACAATGGCGATGTAGTTTGGTGGCCCAAACTTCTTTATATTTTATATTCTAATAGAAAATTCAATCGACAGCATTTTTTATTTCAATAAAACCTGCAATCACGAATAATATTTAAACTATATTTACTGCAATCACGTACAATATCATGTTATCCTATGAAAATAACGAAACTGGGCGAATTTGAAGAGCTGGTTTTGCTCGCCGTGGCCGCGTTGCAGCAAGAGGCCTATGGGGTGGAGATCAAGCGCGAACTTGAGACAAGGCTCAAAGAAAAATTGAGTGTGGGTTCCATTCAGTCGGCGTTGAAGCGCATGGAAGAGAAGGGCTTTTTGGTGTCGGAGTTTGGCGAGGCCACGGCCAAGCGCGGGGGCAAACGCAAGCGCATCTATGCCACCACGGCCTATGCCCACAAGGTGCTGGCCGAAATGCGCGATGTGCGGGCGGGACTGTGGGATGCCATTCCAAGATTGTCGGGCGAGATGAGGTTGGACTATTAATTACGCATATACTATATATATAATAGAGCGGCGCGCGGGCGCGAACAGGTGCAAGATCTATGATGCCACAAAATGAAATTGCTCCGCCAGGATGGGTGCTTCGGTTTCTCCGGTTCTTTTTGAAAAAAGAATACCTCGAAGAAATTGAAGGCGACATGGAAGAGATCTTCCAGGATAATATAGAAAGCATCGGTGCTCGCCGGGCGAAGCGTGTCTATGCGCTCGACATGCTGGGACTTTTGAGGCCCGTGTTGTTGAAACATTTCAGGATACTACCACCGCTAAATCAGTATGCTATGTTCAGAAACTACTTTAAGACATCGTTCAGAAGTTTGGGACGCAACCCGCTCACGTCGTTCATCAATGTGTTTGGGTTGTCGGTGGCCATCGGCATTTGCCTGGTGGTGTTTGCTGTGGTGGAATATGACCGCAGCATCGATCGGTTTCACGTCAACAAAGACGACGTGTATCTCGTCACATTCTTTGGCGACATCGACGGGGCCACGCATCAGTATGGGCGCACACCCCGGCCGTTGGGCGAAATGATGAAGGCCGACTTTGCCAACGTCCGCAACATGTGCACCGTGCAAGACGGCGGCGTGGTAGTGAAACACGGCGCGAACACTTTTCACGAACGCGTGCGCTACACCAATGCGCAGTTTCTAAATATGTTCACCTTCCCGCTCAAGTGGGGCACGGCCGGCTCGCTGGCCGATGTGAACAGCATTATTCTCAGCGAGGAAATGGCCATCAAATATTTTGGTGACGAAAATCCTCTTGGGCAGGACATCCTCGTGAAGTTTGATGAAACCAACAGCAAGGCTTTTATGGTGACGGGCGTAGCACAAAAGTTTCCACGGGCGCACGCCATTGGCTTCGACTTTCTGATCAACGACCAGAATATGCGCGTAGCAGATTCCACCTACAACGCCAGCGACTGGAAGGCATTTGTGAATGCCACGTTTGTACAGGTGAGCGATCGCGCACAAGTGGCCACCATTGCGCACGGCATGGAAAAATATAAGCGCCTGCAAAACGAAGCCCTCAAAGACCGGCCCATTGCAAGGTTTGCCTTTGTGCCGCTGGCGGATTTGCATGAGCAATCGGCCGACATTCGCGACGACATTTCCGTTGACGCACCGGTGACCTCGTTTGTGGCGCTGTCGATCATTGGTGTGTTCATGCTGGGGTTGGCGTGTTTCAACTACATCAACATCGCCATTGTGTCAGCGGCGCGGAGACTTAAAGAAATTGGTGTGCGCAAGGTGATTGGTGCCAACCGGCTTCGGGTGGTGGTGCAATTTCTGTCGGAAAATATCGTGATCACATTTTTTGCCATGCTGGTGGGGTTGGTGTTGGGTGTGTTTGTTTTTGCGCCGTGGTTCACGGGCGTCACGCATCGCCAGGTTGACGTGAGTTTGGTGAATGGAAACCTGTGGTTGTTTTTGCTGGCCGTGTTGTTGGTGACGGGCGTGGCATCGGGATTGTATCCTGCGTTTTACATCAGTCGTTTCGAAGCGGCCACCATCTTTAAAGGGTCGGTGCAGTTTGGAAAGAAAAATCCACTCACCAAACTATTTCTCAGTTTTCAATTGGTGCTGGCCTGTGTGTTCATTGTGGGGGCGATCACGTTCACGCAGAACATCGGCTACCAGGCGGCGTTGAGCTGGGGCTACAATCAACGCGACGCGCTCTATGTGTCGGTGCCCGACGCCGCGGCGTTTGGCAAGCTGGAAGCAAAGCTGTTGCAAGATCCCAACGTGTTGTCGGTGTCGGCCTCGCGTCATCATTTGGGCAAAGATATGGCCAGCGCTGTGGCAATAGCACCGGGCAAACAATATGAAGTGCAGCGGCTTTCGGTAGACGCATCCTATTTTGAAACGATGGGCATTGAGCGTGTGGCAGGCCGCGTGTTTAATGATCACCAGCAAGGCGACCATCAGCGCATCGTGGTGAACCAGCTCTTTGCAAAAAATATGGCCGTGGCCAATGCCGTGGGCCAGGTGTTTGAGATGGACGGCGCGCGCTATGAAGTGATTGGCGTGGTGAAAGACTTTCATGCCGATAGTTTCTATGAGCCCGTGGTTCCCACGGTTTTCACCATGGCCACCGAAGATCAATATCGCTACCTCACACTGCGCGCAAAGCCCGGTGCCGAGCAAGAAACCTATGCCACACTAAAAGCCCACTGGACTGCGCTTTTTCCTGAAACACCTTTTGACGGCGGCCGTCAGGAAGAGTTGTTCACGTGGTACTTCGACAGTGTTGATATTCAGGCGCGCTTTGGTCGCCCGGTGGCGGGCATTGCCATTTTGTTGGTAGCCCTGGGGTTGTATGGATTGGTCACCCTCAACGTGTCGGGCCGCACGCGCGAGTTCAGCATTCGCAAGGTGCTGGGCGCGAATGCCAGAAACGTTGCGGCCAGTGTGGGCAAGCAGTATGTAGTGCTCACGGTGGTGTCGCTGGCTTTGGGTGCGCCGGTGAGCTATGTGCTTATCAAGGCCCTGTTCGCTTCCATGTATCCCGACCCGATGCCAATTTCGCTGTCGGCCATTTTGTTGGCGATGTTGCTTTTGGTGGGGGTGTTGGTGGCGGTGGTGTCGTCGCAGGTTAGAAAGGTTTTGAAGGCGAGCCCCGTGGATGGGTTGAAAGTGGAATAGCGAATCCTACACCACAAAAGATTCTGCTGGAACCATTGCGTCGACGACGAACAACTACCTGGTGTTGATTTTTGAAAAGTCGAGCAACGGGTGACAGTTGATCTACGACCAGAACACCCGAATTTTTGAACCGAAGTGATAGAGGCATCCTGCGCTATTTTTTTTGTCGGCCCTTTTGTATGGCAAATAGTTCCAAAAAGTTAAAGGCCTCGGCATACACATCTTTGTCGTGCGCACTCATTTCTGTCGACGTTCCTCCGCTCACGCAGTGTGAGCCAAAACACATCGAGGTCGACCAGCCGTCGTTAACCGGAGCGATGCTCATCTCAGAATGGATGTTGGCGACCTTTAGTTCTTCCAGTTTTTTCAGGATCACTGTGCGGTCGGCTTCCAGAAGTAAGTGTTTTGTTGTTTTCGGGGCCTTCATGCCAATCTTCTTCACATAGGTGCAGGTGTCGTGTGTGAAGGTGAGCAACGTGCTGCTGCCATCCATGCTGCCACCAAACGAAAGCACGATCGTGAAATCGTTGGCCCAGATTTTTGGCATCGTAAAATCGTCGTTGAGCTGGGCGGTGGCGTGAACGCTGGCGACAATCAGGAACAAGGAAACAAGTTTTGCTTTCATAACAATTTGATGTTGTACAGTCCCTAGGATGCGGAATTTTAAAAATTCCATAAAGATTCAAAATATTCTACACCCGATTGCCGACCCATACAGTGGAACGCGTGCGCGCCTGCATTTGCTTTCCTGCCAAAAACATAAAAAAACGGGTCTGATAATTCATTTTTGCCTCGACAAAGGCCTTTTTTTGATAATTTGGTTTGTGGGGCAAACTAAGTTTATTTTAATCCGTATATTCAAACTAAATGCTGTGAAACCATGGAACAGGAACAAACACTAACCCCGCAGGACAGCCTGGCGCTCATCCGCGACGTGATCAACAAAACCACGGACAACATCAATCACCACAGTTTTGTGTTCATGCTTTGGGGATGGCTCATTGCCGGTGCCAGTCTGTTGCGCTATGCTGTGGAAGTTGTTAGCGGCGCCGATCATTTTTTCTATCCCCTTCCGGCAGCGGGCGTCATCGGTGTGGTCACCACCCTGTTCTATTATAAACGCATGCAGCGCACGGTGCCCGAAACCTACCTCAACTATTTCATCAAGAAGCTTTGGCTTGTGCTGGGCATTGGGTTTGTGTGTGTGGTGCTGGTCAGCGTTTTTCAAAACATACCGCCGTTCACGTATACCCTCATCGTTGCGGGCATTGGCACGTTGGCCACGGGGCTGGTGATGCGCTTCAGGCCCGTGCAGGTTGGCGGCGCCATTTTTCTGCTGGCCTCGGTGGTGTGCGCCCTGGTGCCCGATGTGGACAAAGCGCTGGTGCATGGCATCGCCATTGTGGCGGGCTATCTGGTGCCGGGCTATCTGCTTAAACATGCTAAACCCCGGCTATGACATTTCACGAACTTGACCCGGTGCTGAACACGCCGGTGCGTTTGGCCATTGTGTCGGTGCTGGTGAAACTGAAGCAGGCAGATTTTAGCTACCTGATGGAAGTGACCAAAACCACACAGGGCAACATGAGCCATCAACTGAAACGCCTCAACGACGAAGGATATGTTGATATCGAAAAGACCGTGAAAGGCAACTACCCCCAAACGCTTTGTAAACTCACTCCCAAAGGGCGCAAGGCGTTCGAGAACTATGTGGAGGCTATAAAGGATTATTTGCATCTCTAAATTTTTTTAACCATTTGGTTTGCGACACAAACCAAAACATCAAACAAAAAACAGAATAACTATGAAAGCAAAACTTGCAACACCCTTGTTGATTGCCTGTGCGTTGTTTCTTGCCATTGGAAACGGCACAGGTCTCTATGAACACATGTTTGCCATCCCGGCCATGCTGAGCTCGCCCGATGCGCTTCACAATGTTATCAACAGCAATCAGGGCCAGCCCACGCGATTCTGGATTCCCCTGCATGCCCTGATTTTGATCACATTGATTCTGTCGCTGATTTTCAACTGGAAAGATCCGAACCGGAAGCGGCTGGTGCTCATGGTTTCGATTTCGTATCTCTACATTTCTATCGTGAGCATCTTCTTCGCAAAACAGCTCTTCGCTTTTGAAGACATTGCCGACGTGCAGGAATTTGCGCGACAAACGTCGCGGTGGATAGCCCTGTCGTGGCATCGCCCCATGATGGGCTTGGCCAGCGTGGTGCTGCTGATGGTGGCCATTTCAAGATCGTCGACTCGTGTGGTGAGCCAATGAAAGCGGCAACGGAACGAATCGTCATTCGCTGGGTGCACCTTGTGCTCAGCATTCCCATTGTTGGCTATGTGTATGGCCCGGTGGCCGAAATAGAACAGGCCACGTGGATGGTGCGGTGGGTGTTTTTGCCGGTGATTGTGTTGTCGGGTTTGTGGCTGTGGAAGGGGCATTGGGCCAAGCGGCTCTTTAGAAAATGACGGAACTGAAAGAAATATGAAAAGAATCTCGATTTTATTTTTCATGCTGACATAGGGCTGTCACCCCGGGGAAGTTTCTTTGTTCTATAATTAAAACAAAAACTCAAATACCCATGGGAACCACCGAAAAAACACAAGCAACCTTCATGTCACCTGAAACTTTTCTGGCCCACTGGCAAGGTCATCGCGGCCTCACCCGCCGGTTGATTGAAGTGTTTCCGGACGATAAACTGTTTACCTATTCCATTGGCGGCATGCGTCCGTTTTCGGCGTTGGTGTTGGAGATGATTGGCATGGGCGGCGAGGGCGTGAAAGGCCTGGCGACGGGCGAATGGATTCCGTATGCCGAGTCGGAGAAAAAATTTAAAGCCACCACCAAAAAGGAATTGCTCGATTTGTGGGACAGTGTGACGGAGCAGATCAACTCCTATTGGCCGCAAATCACACCCGAACGTTTTCAGGAAACCGATAAAGCCTTTGGCCAGTGGGAAGGCAAAGTATATTGGCTGATCATGTATTTCTTCGACAACGAAATTCACCACCGCGGCCAGGGCTATGTTTACCTGCGCGGCCTCGGCATTGAGCCGCCGCCATTCTGGGATCGTCATGCATGATCAAAAAAAGCGGTATAAGAGAAGAGGTTGCAGCACGCTGCAACCTCTTTTTTTGTTTCTGGAAATTGTGACGATACGCGGTGCTACTCCAGCAACATGTCCGTTCCAATCATCTGCAACTTGCCGGTGATCTGGATGGTTTGTGTGGCAGTGGGATTTTCGCGCACGGTCACGGCGTCGTTGGCAACGTCGAGGGTGATGGTGAGTTTATTGTTCATGATCAGAACGTGTTCGCCGGCTACTTTTTCCTGGGGCTTGGTTTGTTTGCTGATGGCGATGTCGTACATGCCGGCTACTTGCGTGGTGAGTGTGCCGGTGTATTCGCGGCTAAATCCTGCATCGCCCACAATCTTCACGGTGCCGGTGGAACCGGAGCGTATCACGGTCACTTTTGCGTTGTAGACATAGCCCACTTTTGTGTGCGGATCGTCCGACACCTGGATGTTGCCGGCAAAGGTGCCAAGGGTTGCGTCGGCTATTGGCGTAGGGTCATCGTTGTTGCTGCTGCATGTGAAAAATAGCGTAGACAAAAGACTGAGGAAGACTATCGATGCTGCACGTTTCATAGGGATTATTTTTAGTTTGTATGCAAAAGTATCCCCCCTCAAAACGGCCGTCAATAACGTGAACCGATGGTTTTTTTCTACTGGTTTTCCATTAGATTCTGAGCGGATGCCTGAGTTTTGTCCTGGTGTTTTTAGTTTTATGCGTAAAATTTTGCTTCTTATCACCGGGTCTTTGTTGATTCGACTTCTCTACTCTATGATGCGTAAACTGTGTGTGGCCATGCTGGGGGTGATGCTGAGTGTTTGTGCCACGGCCCAGGTAATCTATTCGCTGGGCGAAGACTCTACTTATGTGCAGCGCTTGAAAAAAGAAGCTGAGTCCGCCAGCGATAGCGCGCGTGCCTATGGCTATCTGAAAATTGCGCTTCACTACAAACGCGCCAATGCCGTGGGCCAGGCTCAAAAATATCTGCTACAGGCGACAGAACTAGGCAAGGGTTCGGCTTTTCTGAATGCCGCTACCGCGTATTATAAAACCATGATCGAATACAAAGCCAACGACATGGTGGCCCTTGAAAAGGACTTGCGTCGCGCAGATTCTTTGTT
This sequence comes from Chryseolinea lacunae, assembly GCF_016735595.1. GTDB lineage: Bacteria > Bacteroidota > Bacteroidia > Cytophagales > Cyclobacteriaceae > Chryseolinea > Chryseolinea lacunae. The sequence goes on along the minus strand of NZ_JAERRB010000003.1, from coordinate 72,349 downwards.
GACACCTTTTTCGCAACCCGAGGCCGACAAGCTGCGGGCGATGTTGTGGAACAGCCTTGGCACCCTTCAGCAAATTAAAGGCAGCGAAGCGGAGGCCATGGATGCGTTCACAAACAAAGCTGCAACTTTTGCGCTGCGCTCCGGCGACGCCATGGTGCTGGCAAAGACACACAAGTCTATCGCCATTGTTTTTATGAACGCCAACCAACGCGAGAAGGCGGCTTCTTATCTGAAACAATCCATCGCTGCCCTCGAGAAGGCACCAACGGACAATCCCGTGAATGTTGTGGAGCGGGTGGAGACCTACATCATTGCCGGCGAAAACTATTTGTTTCTCCAGGAATATGACTCGGCAAAAATCGACCTCGACAAAGCAGCTCATTTTCTGGAACCGCATCCAACTTCCAACCTGTATCTGATCTACTATTTTGCCGAAGGGTCCTACTTCGACAAGCGGGGAAATTATGCACTGGCCAACCGAAGTTTTGACGCCGGCATTGCCATGGCCAAAGCGTTGGGTGCAGAGCGTTCGTTGAACAGGCTTCTGTTTGTGAAATATAAAACCCTGTCGCACCAAAAAGACTATCGCAAGGCCGCGGCCGTGCTCAGCGATTTGCTGAAGAGCCCGCTGGTGTTCACCACCGACAAACGCATCTATTACCAGGAGATGTACACAACCTACGCTAACCTGGGCGACACCCGTGAGGCGTTTCGCTGGGCAGAGAAATATATTGACCTGAGCGACAGTTTGTATGCAAGCGAATTTCAGAACGACATTGTGGAGCTGGAGAAGAAATACAAAGACGCAGAGAGTCAGAAAAAAATTGCCGTGCTTCATGCCGAGAAGGAAAAAACGGAGCTGGAGTCGCGCAACACAAAACTTGCCAACGGTCTGCTGGGCGCGTTTAGTTTGTTTCTGTCGGTAACGTTCGTGTTTGCCTTTGTGCTCTATCGAAACAGCAAAAAGCTGTCGGCGCAAAAGGAAATGCACTATCAGCAACAACTAAAGGAGGCCGAACAAAAGCAACAGATTCAAGTGACGAGGGCCTTGATGCAGGGCGAAGAAAAGGAACGCAAGCGACTGGCCATAGACCTTCACGACGGTTTGGGCAGCCGGCTGGCTGGTGTGAAAATAAGTTTGTCGCAACTTGTCAGCATCAACTCGGCCATCGATCACGATCTGTTGAGGGTGATCGATCAGCTGGATGTGTCATCAAACGAGCTGCGGCGTATTGCGCGCAACATGATGCCCGAGGCATTGCTGCAACTTGGTCTTGAACCTGCGCTGAAAGACATGTGTGACTCCGTGAGTTCCGACACCACACCGGTGGAGTTTCAGGCGTTTGGAATAAACACCACCATTCCGCAAGACACGCAGGTGAATGTGTATCGCATCGTGCAGGAATTGTTGACAAATGCGTTGCGTCATGCAGAGGCGTCGGAGATTTTGGTGCAATGCAGTCAAAACGAGAACATGTTTTTTATTACGTTGGAAGACAACGGAAAAGGATTCGACGTGCGCGACATGCCACAGGGAAACGGCATTGGGTTGACCAACGTGCGGAAGCGCGTGGAATACCTGAACGGAAAAATAGAGATAGCCTCGTCGGCAGAAGAAGGCACCACCATTAATATAGAGTTCGATGTCACCGCATAGTCGCCCCATCGTTATCGCCATTGTTGAGGATCACCCGATCGTTATTGAAGGCCTTCGAAAAATATTGAGCCGCGATTTGCCGGTTCAGGAAATAGTGGAGCACCACACCGGCGCCGGATTTTTGCGATACCTGGCCAGCAACAAGCAAACCCTTGATGTGGTGCTGCTCGACATCACGCTGCCCGATGCCAACGGTGTGGAGCTGTGTGCGGAAATAAAACGATTGTCGCCCGGCACGGTGGTGCTCGGATTCAGCAACCACAGCGACCGAAGTCTTGTGCTGCAATTGCTTTCGCAGGGGGCGAGTGGATACTTGTTAAAGAACGCCACGGCAGCTGAGATCATTCAGTGCATCACCGAGGCGTTGCAGGGACAAATTTCCTTTAGCGATCAGATCAAACAAATCATAGCAAAGCCGTCGGCCAACCAGCTTAAGCCGATCCCGCCGCTCACCAAGCGCGAGAAGCAAGTGTTGCGTATGATTGCCGATGAAAAAACGAGCACCGAAATTTCTGAAGAGCTCATGGTGAGTCCCTTCACCATAGAAACCCATCGTAGAAACCTGATGCAGAAGTTTGGGGCAAAAAATGTTGTGGGCCTGATTAAGATCGCTACGGAGCTTCGGTTGTTGTAGCCACTAAGCCACCTCTGCTTTCCATTTTTCGCTTACCGGCACAGTCTTCAGCGGAAGACGAACCACGAATTCCGTAAACACATCGCGTTCCGATTTCACCACGATGCTGCCTTCCAGTGCCTGCACAGATTTTTGAACAATGTAAAGACCCAGCCCGTTGCCCTTTGAGTCGGGATGACCTTTAAAGAACATGTCGAACAGACGCGGCCTGATCATATCGTCCAGCCCGATGCCGTTGTCGCGCACCATGAATTCCAGTTGGTCGTCTTTCACAGCGGCTTTAAATTCTACGCGTGCCTGCTGGCCGTCGCGCATGAGGCTGAAGATGAGTGCGTTTTCAACGAGGTTGGTAATCACCACCTCAATCAGGTTCGGATAGGATTGAAAAACGATGTCGGCCGGGCAGTCCACCAGAAACTGTACATGCTTTTCGGCAATCAGGTTTCTGAATTTGTATTGAACGTCTTCAACAATGTCGGTTAGTGTGATGGAGGAATAGCCCGTGGGCTGATTGATCTCACTGATGATGCTGAGTTTTTTCAGCAGCTTGTCCATGCCCTCTGTGGTGTTGACCACGCGCTCTACCAATTCTTTTGGTTCGCCGTTAGAAAGGTGGATGGCGATGTTGCACAGGCCGATGATGGAACACACGGGTGAACGCAAATCGTGAGAGGCGCGATAGAGGAATGTGTCGAGCTCGCGGTTCGATTCGGCCAGCGAACGCGTGCGGTCCTGCACGATGAGTTCGAGGTTTTCGTTGATGCGTTTCACTTCGGCGTTGGCCACGATCAGCTCTTTCTTTTGTTTGCGCAAGCGCGTGCTGAAGGTGATGAGCAACACAATGAGGATGGCAAAGGCCACCACCACCACAGAGATGCCGATGAGTTGCCGGCGGAATGTGCGCTGTTCTTCCAAACGGCGGGCCTCACTTTCGGAGAGTTTGGTTTCGAGCTTCCGGAAATCGAAATACTTTTCTTTCAGACCATTGATGATTTGCCGATAGTCGCTCAGGTTTTTATAGAAGCGGCTTTCGTTTTCATTCAACAGTTGTTCCAAAGCCATCAGATCCGAGAAGAGCATGGCCCTTGTGTTTTCGTCAAGGTTCATGATGCCTTTTGAAAGTTTGCGGTCGATGATTCGGATTCGTTCATCAAAATCAGTTCGCTGTGTTTTCAGACTTTGGTTTTCGATGGTGGCTTGTTTCAAAAGGTTTTTGATGTCTTCGCTCACAAACGACGAGTCAGAGATCCGGCCGACGAATGCGTCTCTGTCCATGCGAACCGAATCCTGCAATTGGGCCACCAGTTGTTTGAACTTGGCGTCGAGCCGTGCCTTGGTTTCGGCATCCATGGTTTTTATGGAAAGATTTTTAAAAATGGCATAGAAAACCGTCAGCGATTGAATGGAGTCCAGCTTCGAGATGTCGAAGTCTTTGAAATAGTCTTTGCTGGTGACAGCATTCTGAGGGGTTGTGGGTTTGGTAGCAGTGGATGCAACAACGGGATCTGTTGTGGGTGTGACCACGGGTTTTACGAGGGTTGCCGTGACCACGCCTTCTTTGTCGCCGCCCTGAAAGCTGATAACATCATAGCCCTTGGCGGTGAACTGATCTGCTGAATTTAGTTTCTCGTCGAGCGCCAGCGGAATTTCGATCTTGCCCTCGGCATTGGTGGAAACCTGCGTTGTTTTTTTTCCTTTGAACGTTACCGGAAGATTGCCCAGCGGAACGTTGTTCTGATCTTTAAACGTGACGATGGCCACCTGGTAGTTTTTCTTGCGTATCACAATCTCCAGGATGCTCTTGCTATAGTTCCAGGCCGACGCTTCAAACTGTTCGTTTTTGATTTTTATGGTTTTCACCGGCAGGTCGCTTTCCGTTAGCTCGGTAAACACCACGCCTTTGTTGCCGGTGGAGATAAATTCTTTGTTGTTGATAGATACTTCAACATTCTTTAGTGGCTGAAGTTTTTCGTCGAATGTTTTCACCTGCACCAATTGCCGCAGTTGTGCTGTTGATGCTGTGACGGAAAGCAGCAGCACCGCGAGCAATGTTGCGCAGCGGCGAAAGTTCTTTGCCGGACGATTGGCGTTGTGATGGTTCGTTTTGTGTTTCAGAGGTCGCTTCATAATGCACCGGATTGTCATGACTAGAAGGTGTCTTTTACAAATACAATTTCATGTGTACCCAATTGTTTCTGGTGTTTGGGTATTTCAAGCACAACAACGTTTTCCTTGTTGTTGTCGTCTACCACGCGGATCACATATTCGCTGTAGTAAGGAACCACCAGCGAGAATGCGCCCTTGCTGTTGGCAACGCTTTGGTGGACCACCGTATTGCGCAGGTTGTCTACCAAATATATGCGCACGTGCGGCATGGCCGTTACCGACGACGAATCGCTCCAGGCGTGCTCCTTGATTTTAACAACGCCTTCGATGGTGACGGGGTAGCTTTGCAGGTCCATGTCGAATTCATAGATGTCGTCGTTGTAGCCACCACTTTTTCGGTTCGACGAAAAGTAGCCGTGCATGTCGAGCGAATCCACCACCATGCCAAAGTCGTCGAAGCTGGTGTTGATGGGGTAGCCCGCGTTTTGGGGTTCGCTATAGCCGTCGGTTTTGATGGCGGATTGAAATATGTCGAGCCCTCCTAAACCAGCGTGCCCGTTGCTCGAAAAATAGAGCGTACGGTTTTGATGGAGGAAGGGGAACGATTCGTCGTAGGGTGTGTTCACTGTTTCGCCGAGGTTTACGGGCTGTGTCCATTTGCCGTCTTCAAGTGTTGATCGGTAGAGATCGCGGCCTCCGAACCCGCCGCCCATGTCGGAAGAAAAAAACAAGAGCTTGCCATCGTCGCTAATGGCGGGATCGCTGATGGAGTGATAGCGGCTGTTGTAGGGGAAGGGTTCCGTTACTTTCCATTCGCCCTCCTTCCATTCGGCAAAGTATAATTGAAGGCTCCGCTTTCCTCCGTTGCCCGCTTCGTGCGCGGTAGACACAAACGCCATCTTCTGGTCGTGATCGTAAAAAATGACGGGCCCGGCGTTGAAGCGCGACACAAACTCTTTGCTGAATTGCGAGGCCTTGCTATACTGATGTCCGCCGTTGGCACTCTGGCCCGCCAGCACGCGCGAAGAATAGATCTTGTAGAACGGTGCGTTGATGGCGGCGTTCACGGTTTCTACCAGCTCAGGTTCCTTCCGGTTTGACATGAACACGATTTCGTTTTTGAAATACACGGCACACAGCTCTCCATATTCGGTGTTCACCGAAATGGGACGCACCGCATAGTGAATGGAATCTTCGTAGAGATATTGAATGTTGCTGAGGCGCCACACTTTGCGGATAACCAGTTCGTCGTCGGGCTTGTTGATCAGATGTTTCTGATAATAGTCAATGGCCGTTTTGTAGTTGCCGCTTGCGGCCTGCACCTCGGCATAGAAGAACGTGTCGCTCCAGGGCAGCGAGCGTTTCACTTTCAGATAGTTGTTGTAGTAGTACACAGCCTTGTCGTATTCTTTCAACGCATAATAGCATCGCGCCACGCGCAGTTGAATGTCGCTGTCTTTTCGTGCTGCGCTGAGGTAGAGCTTCAGGGCGCCTTGAAAATTCTTTTCCTTATAGTACTTGTCGCCAAGGCTCACGTCGTTTCGGAAGAGACCGAAAATGGTTTGCTGGGCAAGCGCCATCTTCCCCGCGGTTGTCGAGAGCACGACCGTCAGCAGCAGGGTGAGGGATGTGATGCGCAGGCTCATCGGGGCGACGACACTTTTGTTTCAACATACTTGAAAAGATACTGCACCATAATTTCGTGCGATCCATTGCTGATGCGGGCCACGTCGCCGATAACGTGGTCGTAGGCATAGCCGATTTGAAACTGTGGGGTAACTTGCCCCTTGAAAAGAAAGTCGACCGATTCACTTTTGCGATACGACAACCCCAGCGTGAGCACCTTGCGGTAGATCATGTTAATGTTCACGTCGAACGACAGCGGAAGACCGGGCATGTATTTCAAGAGGAGCGACGGCTCATAGTCTATGTTTTCGTTTTGTGTTATCCTGTATTTTGCAAACAGGAAAAAATTTGTGCGGCTCAGGCGCACGCTCACCGTGTCGTTGAATGAAATCCGTTCGGGCACCAACTCCGGTGCCGACAGTCCCACGTGAAGCCGGGAACTCCGGAAATAAACGCCCGCCCCAAAGTCGAAGAACGTTTGCGATATGCTGGCGCTGTTGAGTTTCGGGTCGTTGGTGACGCCGCCCATCAGCGAGGCATAGTCGGCTCGCGTGTTGTGAATGCCCGCCTGCAACCCCATCGACAGGAATGATGTTTTGCCCACCTGGAGGTGATAGGCATAGTCACTGAGTATGCTCAGGTTTCGATGAACACCGATTTTGTCGTTCACAATGGTAGCGCCCACGCCAAAATGTTTTTTCTTGAAGAGTGTGTGGCCCGAAAGTGTTTGGGTGGTGGGTGCGCCTTCAAGCCCGTTCCATTGACTTCTATGGATGAGCGTGAGGCTGAGAGCCTCGTCGGCACCCGCATAGGCTGGATTGATGACGAGCGTGTTGAACATGTATTGACTGAACTGCACTTTTTGCTGCGCCATGGCCTGCGGTGCAAACACGACGAGCATGCCTGCGAGCATGAGTAGTCTTATGAAACGATATGGTGATTTCGTTTTCATGCTATCGTACCAATTCGATGAATCCACTTTTCTTCAGCTGCTGTTCCAGGAAATGCACTTCAATAAAATAATAATACGTTCCCGTGGGCACCTGGGCGCCATCGCCATTCACGCCCTTCCACACCACGTTACTGTTGTTGTAGCCCGACGCCTGGAAGATCACACTGCCCCAGCGGTCTGTGATCATCACTTTGTTGCGATTAAAATTTTCGATGTTGCTAACAATCCATTCGTCGTTGATGCCGTCGCCGTCGGGCGTCACAACTTTGGTAACGTCGAATGCCAGGTCTTTATACCTGACAACAACGTTGAACGAACACGTCACGCTGTTGCCCACGTCGTTGGTGGCAACATAGTTCACTTTGGTTGTGCCCACGGCAAACACATCGCCCGGCTGATGCGAACCCACAAACGTAAGATCGCCACAACGGGTGGAGGCTGTGGGCGGTGTCCACGTCACTTCCGTTTCGCCCGACTCGCCTGCTCTTGCAAGCACATCCTGTGGACAGCCCGTAACAAACGGCGTGTCTTCATTTCTCACCGTCACCGTGAAGCGACAGAATGAAACATTGCCGTGAACATCGGTGGCTATATACTCCACAGCTGTGATGCCGATTTCAAATCGCTCGCCCGGTTGGTGCGAACTGCTCACGCTGGCGATGCCACAATTGTCTGTAGCAATCGGCGCAGCCCAGTTGGCGATGGCGCCACACGATGCGTCCGAAGGAATTGAAATGTTGGTGGGGCAATTTTGAAAGACGGGCGTCACCGCATCGCCTACGGTGACGGTGAATGAGCATGTGGCCGTGTTGCCTGCGCCGTCTGTTGCCGAGTAGGTCACCGTGGTGGCTGTGCCCACGGCAAAGAAATCGCCGGGGTTGTGTGTGGATGTAGCCGTGATTGTGTTCGCGCAATTGTCGGAGACTGTGGGTTTGCTCCAGCTCACGTTCACACCGCATGCCGTGGGGTCGGCCGAAGCAACAATGTTGGCGGGGCAGTTTGCAAACACGGGATCGGTATCGTCTTTAACAATTACATCGAACGAGCATGTGGCCATATTGCCCGCGTTGTCTTTGGCGGTGTAGGTCACTGTTGTTGTCCCCAATGCAAAAACTTCTCCGGCCGCATGATCGCTTGTAAGCGTGGCGCCGCAATTGTCGCTGGTGGTGGGCTCGGTCCAGGTGGCAATGGCCACACAAGCTGCATCGGCTGTAATAGAAATATCAGAAGGACAACCGGCAATGGAGGGCAGCGTGTTGTCGGTCACGGTCACGGTGAAGGAACATTCTGCGGCAAAGTTGCCTGCTCCGTCTTGCGCCTTATAGGTTACTGTGGTTGTGCCGAGAGGAAAGAAGTCTCCGGAATTGAAGTTGCTTGTTAGGGTTGTTGTCGTTGTGCAGTTATCGCTCACGGTGGGCGGTGTCCAGGTCACCGTCGTGCCGCACAAGGCCAGGTCTGAAGAAACCATAATGTTTGCAGGACAGCCGGTGAGCGTGGGCGCTGTGTCGTCGATCACGGTCACGATGAATGAGCATGTGTTTTTGTTTCCGCTGTCGTCTTCAACAGAATACGTTATAGTGTGCGAGCCCAATGCCAGCGTGGCGCCTGGGTTGTTGGAGCTGGTGATGGTGGGGGTGGTGTCGCAGTTGTCGGTTGCTGTTGGTGCGGTCCAGTTCACAATGGCGTTGCAGGTGGCCGGGTTCACCGACACCGTGAAATCGGAAGGGCAGTTTGCCAGCACGGGACTGGTGTTGTCAATCACGGTTACGGTGAATGAGCACGTGCTTTTGTTTCCGCTGTCATCTTCGGCGGTATAGGTGATGGTGTGTGCGCCCAGTGCGAACGTTGCGCCGGGGTTGTTGGAACGTGTGAGTGTAGGCGTGGTGTCGCAGTTGTCTGTTGCTGTGGGTTCGATCCATGTTGCCACGGCCGTGCATGTGGCAGCATCCACGGGCACAATGATGTTGGCTGGGCAACCCGCGAACACGGGGTTGGTGTCGTCTATCACGGTGATGGTGAACGAACAGCTTTCCTGGTTGCCGCTGGCGTCGGTGGCCACATAGGTGATGGTGTGCATGCCCAGCGCGAAGGTTTCGCCCGGACTGTTCATGCTGGTGACGGTTGGCGATGTGTCGCACTTGTCGGCGGCTGTTGGCAGTGTCCAGTTCACCACAGCATTGCACGTTGTCGGATTCACTGATGCAATGATGTTGGCAGGGCAACTGTTGAACACGGGCTTGGTGGTGTCGATTATGGTTATGGTGAATGAGCATGTGGCACGGTTGCCACTGTCGTCGTCGGCAAAGTAGGTGATGGTGTGGCTGCCAAGACCGAATGTTTCTCCCGGACTGTTCGATCGCGTGATGGTGGGTGTGGCGTCGCAGTTGTCGGTGGCGGTGGGCTCGACCCAATTCACCACGGCATCGCAGGTGGCGGCGTTGACCGGCACAACGAGGTTGGTTGGACAATTTGCAAACACGGGATCGGTGTCGTCTGTCACCGTCACCGTGAACGAACAAGTTCCCCGGTTTCCGCTGTCGTCGTCGGCAAAATAGCTCACGGTATAGACTCCCGGTGCGAATGTTGCGCCAGGGTTGTGCGTGCTGCTAAGCGTTGGTGTTGCATCGCAGTTGTCGGTTGCTGTCGGGGATATCCAGTTCACCACGGCGTTGCACGTTACGGGATCGGCAGATACGACGATGTTGGCGGGGCAGCCCGTGAACGTGGGCTGGGTGTCATCGATCACCGTAATGGTGAACGAACAGGTTCCGCGGTTGCCACTGTCATCGTCAGCAAAGTAGTTGACGGTGTGGACGCCGAGCGTAAAGGTTTGGCCCGGACTGTTGGACTTCAGCACGGTGGGCGTTGTGTCGCAGTTGTCGGAGGCGGTGGGCTCGATCCAGTTCACCACGGCATCGCACGTGAGCGGATTGACAGACACGATCATGTTGCCGGGACACGCCGCGAACACAGGCGCGGTGTTGTCTATCACGGTGATGGTGAATGAGCAGGTTTCGCGGTTGCCACTGTCGTCGTCGGCAAAATAGTTGACAGTGTGCACGCCAAGGGCAAAGGCTTCGCCGGGGCTATTTGATTTTGAAAGGGTGGGTGTGGTATCGCAGTTGTCTGACGCAGTTGGCTCAACCCAATTCACCACCACATCACAGGTGGCCGGGTTCACGGGCACGATCATGTTTGAAGGGCACCCTGCAAAAACAGGTTTGGTGTCGTCGACCACCGTGATGGTGAACGAGCAGGTTTGCTGGTTGCCACTGTCGTCGACTGCAAAATAGTTGATGGTGTGCACACCGGCCGTGAAGGTTTCGCCGGGGCTATTTGATTTTGAAAGGGTGGGTGTTGCGTCGCAGTGGTCGGATGCGGTCGGCTCAACCCAGTTCACCACGGCGTTGCAGGTGGTCGGAGTTACGGGCACGATGATGTCTGATGGACATCCGGCAAACACAGGCTTTGTGTTATCAACCACCGTTACGGTGAACGAGCATATTCCAATATTTCCGTTGGTGTCGTCGGCAGCATAGGTGATGGTGTGCACACCAAGCGCAAACGTTTCGCCGGGGCTGTTCGATCGTGCGACGAAGGGTGTGGCGTTGCAATTGTCGGAAACGGTCGGCTCCACCCAGGTTGCCACGGCGGTGCAGGTGGCAGCGTCGACGGGCACAATCATGTTGGCCGGGCAGCCCGTGAAGACGGGGATAGCATTGTCGGTTACGGTTACCGTGAAAGAGCAGGTCGCAACATTTCCATAGTTGTCGGTTGCCGTATAGGTCACGGGTGTGATGCCAACCGGGAAGAATGCGCCGGGATTGTGATTGCTGCTGAAGCTGGCGATGGCGCAATTGTCGTTCACGGTCGGTGCTGTCCAATTCACGATCGCGCCACAGCTCGTTGCATTTGCCGGAACATTGATGTTTGCCGGGCAACCCGAAATGACGGGCGGTGTGGTTTCCATTACGTCGCAGCAAATGGGTTTTGCTCCTACGCTTTCGCCGTCAATCACCGTGAAGCTTCCAAACGTTGTGCCGATGGTGACGGGCGTGGTGCACGACGTGTTGATTTGTGCCACCACCAGCAAGGTGGTTCGGATGGTCACCAGGTCGCCAACAAAGGGCTGACCGGTTCCTGCCGAGCTTTCCACTTCAAACGTGCTGCCGGGAAGCAACACAAGACCGGTGAATAGGTTGCCGCCGGCGTCGCGCACATCCACCGTTAGTCCGAGCAGGCCGTTGAATTGAACTTTCAGTTTTGTGAGTCCCACGTTGCAGCCACACGTGGCGATGGGCGGACAGCTGCAACTCTGGCCATAGGCATAGCCCGCGCTTAGCAGCATCAGGAACATCCCCAGGACAAAGGCTTTTTGCCTTACCACAAAGTCAAGCGTTGGCATATGCATGTATCTGGTATCTGCGCGAAAGGCAACACCCATTTCTCACGTATCTGGTACTCAAATTCCCCAGCAAAAAAATCGTCTTCACGTTGGACGAAACTAGGGTGTATGTTAAAAAATAATTAAAGGTTTAAGGTAGCGATTTTTGTGGTATCGGCAAACCCGCTAAGGCGTCAATTCGGGTATGGCGCGGCCCGGCCCAACCTAGTCCAGCGTTGTTCTGGGGTGGTTTTGTACTTCTTCTCAAAATAAGGACATATCAGGCCACAACCCAGTTTAAGCCGAAACCCCGCGCAAAGGAACTCGGCGTGTGCAAGGCGATGGCTTCCACAATTCAGCTCGTGTTGCTCGAAGGCATATTTGGGTTTGATGTTTGTTGGCGCTGTCATGGCCATTCCGTTACATATTTTGTTTTTTGACAGAGCATTTTTGCAAAGCAATTAGTATCAGATCGAGGTCGGGGTGTTTGACAGTGTGGTGAATGCGATGATTATGTTAGTAGTGTTGGGCGTGGGAACTATCCTTTCGCAGACGCTGCGGGCATTCAAATCCAACCCGGTGGATACACTACGATGCGAGTAAAAAAAACTTATCCCTGAATTCTTACAACAACGATCTCGGTTTTACGTAATGCTGCTTAAATAAAAGTGGTTAAGTTTAAAGCCGTAACGAAACAATCTTCAATAAAGCATACCATGAATGTATTATCCTCTCTCAAAGTTGCTCTTTTGTATGGTGTGTTTGCCAGCATTGTCGTGTTGGCCAGCCGTTGCAGTTCTGACGATCCCGTGGAAAATGCGCCAGATGTTTTTTGGGAAGAAGCAAGACTCAAGGATTTTCCATTAAATGAGGTGGTTTACCTCGACATCAGCATCGTGCATCCTGAGGTGGTGAACGGTGTGGAAACAAAAGCCGGAAAGATTGAAATCACCATTCCCCGTTCGCAAACCAGCCTGATGTTAAGCCTGAAGAAGGCAGATCTCGACAACAATAAATATAATGTCTCTCCCTTTGTGGGCGAGCAAAAGGATTTTTCGAAGGGCGCTGTGCGCTACACTATTTCGGCTACGAATTCACCCACAAAGGTCGTTCACTATGATGTGAATGTTGTTTATGGCGGCGCTCCGTTTTTTGTGAACGCAAAAGTGACGGGCTTTGCATTCGAAAAAAGTAAGAACCCCGGCCTTGATGCCACCATAGACGCGGTGAAAATAATGGAGTATGACAATTATTCTGAAAACGCCATCTATGTGATTGTGCCCGAAGGAACAGACTTCAGCAAACTGACGCCGACGGTGACCTATGATGCCGCAAAACTTTTCTACACCACCGGAAGCGGTTTCGATTTGTATCCTGCAAATGGCACCAGCATCGACTTTAGCTATCCCAAACACTTCTATCTGCAAGCCGAAAACTCGCTGGGCACAAAGTCGAAGAACTACAATGTGATTGTAGACATTAAGGACCCTATCCGTTTTGATTCGCCCATCACCACGGCCAACGTGAAAACGGGCGATGGCATAGCCGTAGAGAATTTCTTCGCCATTGCCACGTGGACAAACCGGGGCAATCATCCCATCACGGGCATGTCGCCGGTGCAATACAAAGACAAAATTTATCCCATTCCCAACTACCCTGGCGATGCAAACATTGTGACCACGTCCATACACAACCCCAACGGCGGCACTGTGGGTGTTCTTCCGGGAGAGAAGGGAGAAATAAATGTTAGGGTGAAACGCTCACCTATTGCAGGGTTGTTTTCGACCACGGCGGTGTTCGAGCCCACCTTCAGTTTTGATACAAGAATAATTTCTTACTGGCCGGTTGATGATCGCGTGGAAGGAATTTTTGGAGTGCAGACGTTGGTTATTCAGACTACGCTGGAGGATTAGGAGGTTGGATGATGAAATTTGCAGACGCTAAAATCAATTGATACTTTTATAAACAACGATGAAAAACCTCAAACCCACCCTCAAAGGAGCATTGCATTAGGTTAATCCTAATCAAGCTCTTTATGAAAAAACAAAAACAGATGCGCGATGCATTTGGTGTAAATGAATTCGGACTTGTTGATCTGCCGATCAAGATTTCGAATGTTCGGGTTGCCCGAATCGCATATGGTGACGAACGGGGATGCTCATATTGTTTCCCCCACGGATGCGAAACTTCCAACGCCAAGATTGACAATTGTCAGAAAAATTGGAAACGCTTCAGGAAATCAAAATGGAAAGCCCTGTAAATGCGTGCGAACAAGAAAGCCGGACATTCTCCGGCTTTTTTACTTAAGTTCTCTTTTCAGCATGTATATAATAGACAAAATTGCTTTGTCTTAACAGGCGTTGCGTGGTTGTGACGTTTTTTAGGTGAATGGAACTGTTGAAAAAATGTGAGAATTTTCAATCGATCACACATGGATTAGTTCCGTATTCTCGCCACATTGTGATGGTCATAAAAAAATGAAGCCATCCCAAGTCATTCCGGTAAGACTGTAGACATCAAATCCAGAAATTCCATGACGCACCTCGACCTGATCAAATCGCTCGACAACAAAATGAACTACGAAAGGCTCGACATCATTATCGATCGCCTCGAATCGTTGGATGTGCCCTATCGCAAAGAGACGTATGCGACGGGAACCAACCTCATTGTTGACCTGGGGAAGGGAACAAAACGATTGGCCATCGCGTCTCATTTCGACAGGGTGGTTGACACGGCAGGGGCCAATGACAACGGTTCCGCTATTGCTGTATGCCTGGCCATCATTGAACGGCACATCCGTCGCCCGGAGGCGGAGTGGCCGTTGCGTGTGTTTTTCTTTGATGAGGAAGAAACCGGGCTGAAAGGGTCGGGCGCCTACGTGAAGACCCACGGTGTGGCCGATCTGCTTGGCGTGCTGAACATGGAGTTGGTGGGCAAGGGCGATCAGTTTGCGCTGTGGCCTGTGACCAACACACGAGTCGGCAAGTTACTCGAGACTTTTGAAGCCGTGGCGCAGCGCGACGACATTGCCACAGCCCGCTTCGACCAGATTGTGACCAACATGGCCGATCACGTTCCCTTTCGAAAAGCCGGACTGGAAGATGTTTTCACGATCACCTGCATTTCGGAACAGGACAAAAAAGTGGCCGAACACTACTATAAAGCCCTGGCGTTTGATGTTAGCGGCGACACGTTGACGGAAATTCTTTCGGGCGCACCCATCTTTGAACATTATCACAAACCAACCGACACCTACGACCGCCTCAGCGAAAAAGCTATCGAGATGTCCGCCACGACCGTTTGGAAAACGTTGGTGGGTTGTGCCCAAGCGCTCTACGTGTAAGTCTGATGGATATTAATTCAGAGAGCGTTCTTGTTTCGAATGGGATACAAATAGACAATCTTTACATCCCGCCGTTTACCTTGGAAAGAGGCACTATCGTGGTGATTCAACTACCTAGCGGGTTTCATTTTTCCCGACAACTTTTTCGGCTGGTGGATTTTTTCACAGGAACGGAAGAGCACGACGCCGTGGCCGTTCAGGCGAAATTGAAATTTGCAAATCACATCATCGAAGAAGGTTGGACAAGATTCTTTTATCCACTCACGGTGGGGCGTTATATAAAAAAATCGGCAAACCCAACCAGTGACCTTGCACAACAAATCTATGAAGCGGAACGGCTAAGGCCGGACACGTGCATTTCAACATTGCCCGGTGGAACACGAAAGATGCTGTCCTTACTGTCTGTCTTCTCCTGGACAGACAAAATTGTTTTCGATTTAATGGGAAGTGATCCTATGGGCGGCCAAGAGGCTTTCAATCTGGTAAGGAAACAAATTGGCCGGTCAGGGGCAGCCATATTGATTGATCATAATGACGAATTCAAGAACGACTGTACAAAATTTGTGGTGGCTGAACAGAAAGGAGCCTAATAAACGGCCCAGCCCTCCCGATCTCCTCCCCTAAAATCATGATACCACCTACCCTCTACAGGGTAGGCCGAAACGCTCTGTGAGGTGATTGACGTAGCCAGGGGTTGCTGGTACTTTTGCGGTTCAATTCAAAAATCCAACTACTATTATGAAATATCTATACATGTGGTGCCTTTTGCTCTGCGTTGCCCTCACGGCAAGTGCGCAGCAGACGGCCACAACAGGGGCGGTGCGTGGCACAGTGAAGACATCGGACGGAACAGCCGCAGAGTTTGTGAGCGTTCGCATTGAAGGCAATGGCGCAAAGGGCTCTACGGCCGGGGCCGATGGCAAGTATACCATCAACCGCGTTGCTCCCGGAAGCTACACGCTGGTGGCTTCGTTTATCGGCCTCGAAACACAAAAACAAACTGTTGAAGTTCGCGCGGGCGAAACAACCGTTGCTGATTTTGTGCTGAGCGAAGACGCGTCGGAACTGCAGGAAGTGGTGGTGTCGGAAGGAAGACTTTCGGCAGAGAGCCCCTATGTGTCGAAGATGCCACTCAAAAATCTGGAGAATTCACAGGTCTACAATTCAGTGCCAAACAACATCCTGATTCAACAGGCTGTTACCAATTTTGACGATGCGCTGCGCAACGTGCCCGGTGTTCAGAAACTTTGGGAGTCGACTGGTCGCGGTGGCGACGGTGCGTCCTACTATGCCCTGCGCGGGTTCGAAGCACAAGCTACGGTTGTTAACGGCTTGCCCGGTCTCACAAACGGCAGCCTCGATCCTTCGAACATCGAACGCATTGAAGTGGTGAAAGGCCCCTCGGGAACATTGTTTGGCAGCAGTCTCGTGTCGTATGGTGGTTTGATCAACACCGTTACAAAAAAGCCTTATCATGGTTTTGGTGGCTCCGTTGGCTACATCGCCGGCAGCTTTGGTCTGAACCGCATCACGGCCGACATCAACACGCCGCTTGGCAACGACAACGTGTTGCTGCGTGTGAACACGGCCTATCAAACCGAAAATAGTTTTCAGGATGCGGGCTTCCGCAATTCGTTCTTCATTGCACCAACCCTTACCTATAAGGCAAGCGAAAAGTTGTCGTTCACGTTTGTGACGGAATTTATGCAGGAAGAAAAAACAAACCAGGCCATGTTGTTCCTGGGTCGCGACACACCGCTGCAATATAAAAACCTCGACGACCTGAACTACAACCGCAAGCTGTCGCTCACCAGCAACGACTTGTCGATGAAGAACCCGCGCTACAACCTGCAGGCTATTGCTACCTACAAAATTTCCGATCAGTGGACATCACAGACCGTGATCTCGCGCGGTTCGGCAAAATCGACCGGCTACTATTCGTATCTCTACGACACCGAAAACGGGAAACGCGAATTTGCCCTGTGGATCACCAACATGCAGGCGCAAACACTGGTGACCGACATTCAGCAAAATTTTATCGGCGATTTCAAGATCGGCAACATGCGCAACCGCCTGGTGGTGGGGTTAGACTATTATGGTCGCAACCTGGTTGACAACGGTTCGGGCTGGTCGTGGGTGCACAACGTGAATGCGCAAGGTGATGTGAACTACATCTATCCCTACACTGGCGACGAAATGGCGCCTACTTACCTGACCCGCTCATCGATCGACAAACTTTTGTCGACCACAACGCCCAGCGCCAACAATACGCGCGATGGTCAATACAGCGCCTATTTCTCGGATGTTATCAACATCACACCGCAGTTGCTGGCACAGGCATCGTTGCGCGTTGACTACTTCGACAACGAAGGCGACATCCTGACAGAAGAAGACGACCAGACACAAACGGCTTTGTCGCCAAAGTTTGGTTTGATCTACCAGGTGTTGCCCGACCGCCTTTCGGTGTTTGCCAACTACCTCAACGGTTTCAAAAACGTGGCTTCGCGCACCTATGGTCAAGGTCCGAGCATCACGCAAACCTTCAAGCCCGAACATGCCAACCAATGGGAAGCGGGTGTGAAGATGAGCCTGTTGGCCGAGCGCCTCAATGGTACCATCAGCTACTACGACATTACGCTCGACAACGTGGTGACGGGCGGCACGGCAACAACACCTTCGCTGCAAGGCGGACAAGTGCGCAGCAAAGGTTTTGAGTTTGATGTGAACGCCAGCCCCGTGAAAGGTTTGGCCCTGCTGGCCGGTTTCTCGCACAACGACAGCAAAGTGGTGAGAGGTGACGAAGCAAACATCTGGCTGGAAACCGGACGTCGTCCGATCTATTCCGGTCCGGCAAATCAGGTGAACCTGTGGGCTACCTACACGCTCACGGCCGGCAGCCTCGAAGGTCTTGGTTTTGGTATTGGTGGAAACTATTCGAGCCAGCTCGCCATTCTCGACAGCCAGGTGACAGGCACATTCTATTTGCCCGAGTATGTGGTGGGCAATGCCTCGGTGTTTTTCAACGCCAGCAAGTATCGCATCGGCTTCAACCTGAACAACATAACAAACAAGTATTACTACACCGGCTATTCAACCATCAATCCACAAAAGCCGCGCAATGCAACGCTTAGCCTGGTGTATAAATTTTAAATTTTCAGGCGATGATCGTTCTGTATATAGGACTGCAGGTGTTGGGATTCTATCTGTTGTATAACAGTTCTCAACGCGCGCGGGTCTGGAGCGACGCCATCAGCCGCTGGTTTCAAGCACGCCGCACACTTGCCAAAGTGTGTGGCGTTGCCTTTTTGCTCGCATCGTTTGCGCTCTTTGCTATGCGCGATGGGTTGGGTGCGGGCATTATGGAAGCTGTGGTGGTGTTGATGGTGGTGGGCAGCACGATGGTTCTTCTTTGTCCGCTTAATCCCCGCGCGCACTAATGCCGGCCAATCCAAAACACCTCACCGCATCGCGCAGCCAGCGCTTTGCCAAAATTACGGCGGCCATTCTGGGTGGCTACATGCTGTCTATGGCGGTGCACCTGGCGTTGGCGTCGTGGCTCAACCATGTGAACGTTATCATCACCGCTACGTTCACGGCTTTCATTCTCTGGGCGGTGTTGATGGTGCTGGCGTTTCTGGCGCGCAACGGCTGGAAGGTGTGGGGCCTTTATATTTTACTCACCGCGCTGTGTGCCGTGGTGATCTATCTCGGCAAAACATACAACCCCGGGTTCATGGTGGTTCACCACTAACATTTCAACACAGGCGATGGAGAAACGATCGTATAATATTTTTTTC
Source organism: Chryseolinea lacunae (assembly GCF_016735595.1). Classification (GTDB taxonomy): domain Bacteria; phylum Bacteroidota; class Bacteroidia; order Cytophagales; family Cyclobacteriaceae; genus Chryseolinea; species Chryseolinea lacunae. The sequence goes on along the minus strand of NZ_JAERRB010000003.1, from coordinate 53,850 downwards.
GACCTGCACACCGTGAGCGGCATCGTGATCAGTGTGCTGGTTTACGTTATTTTTTTCGCCGGCTCTTTCGCATTTTTTCGCAACGAGATTATTAACTGGGAACGCGGCGATGTGGTGAACGTGCGCACCTCCATTGACCTCGACCTGGACCAGGCTCTCGACACCCTTCACAAAGAATATAACCTCTACGGTCGCGACATCACCATTACCCGACCCAACGACGAGCGCCGCGTGTCGGTCTACCTCACGCCCTCCAAAGACACCCTGCTGAACAAGCAAGGGCGCGAAGGCGACTTTCTTTACCTCGACTCCGAGACGTTTAAAACCTATTCGTACGAAAACTCCTATACGCTGGGCGAGTTCCTCTACCGTCTTCACTTCTTTGCGCAGGTGCCTTACCCGACCGGATATTTTCTTTCGGGCTTCACAGCGCTGTTTTTGTTTTTTGCCGTGCTCACGGGCGTGCTGGTGCATTGGAAAAAGATTGTGACCAACTTTTATCTTTTCCGCCCACGCGAAAAACTGAAAACCGTTTGGACCGACGCCCACACCGTGCTGGGCACTATAGGCCTGCCGTTTCAGGCCATCTATGCCGTGACGGGTGCGTTTTTTATGATCAACATTTTGTTGCTCATTCCCAATGCCCTTGTGCTCTACAACGGCGACGATGCTAAGGTCTATGACGACCTTGGCTACAACCACCAGCAATTCGAATTCAAACACAAGCCGCTGGCAGCTCCGGTCCACATCAACGCCTTCATGGATCGCGCGCACCACGAGTGGAACGACTATCATGTTGCCGAAATTATTGTGCACAACTATGGCGACGAAGGCATGCATGTGCTGGCCGAAGGCCACCTGGCCAACAACGTGCAGCTGACCAGCCAGGGCGAACTGATCCTGAACGTGGCCAGCAACCAAATTGTGCATCGCCGCGACCCGCACGAAGGGGCCTCGTATGTGGAGAAGGTGAAACATTTGTTATACAGCCTTCACTATGGCGACTATGCGGGCACAGGGTTGCGCTATGTCAGTTTCTGGCTTGGGTTGCTGTCGTGCTTTGTGGTGATTACCGGCATCCTGGTGTGGCTGGAGGCTCGCAACAAAAAAAGCATTCCCGAAAAGCAAAAGAAATTTAACCGCATGGTCGGCCACATTTTCCTCAGCATTTGTTTGGCGATGTATCCGGTAACGGCGCTGTCGTTTATTGTGACGAAGCTCGTTCCGAGTGAGTTTGATGCAGAGCGACAAACCCTGCTGTATTCCGTGTATTTTATTGTGTGGCTTGTGCTTGCTGTGGTGTGCAGCGGGTGGCGCAATAATGCCAGAACCAACAGTGTGACGTTGTGGAGTGGTGCAGTGCTGGGATTGTTTGTTCCGGTGGTGAATGGTGTTGTTACGGGCAACTGGTTTTGGTTGTGCGTGTTTGATGGAAGGATTGATTTTTTTGTAGTGGATTTTCTTTGGATTACGCTTTCGCTGTTCAGCTTCCTGGCGCTGTGGCAGATAAAAAAGAAACGCACGAAGGCCGTTGTTGAAATGGTAGAAGTGAGCGTTGGGTGACGCCAGTGGCTATGCCTTGAAAAGTTTAGCTATTCAAAAGCTCACGAGGATTGATTTTCAGAATAGCTGCTATCTTAAATAGTTTCTCAATTGTTGGCTGACGGTGGTTATTGGCATACCGGGTAACGGTTTGAAAGTCTACGTCAAGCTGTTCGGCTAACCAAGTTTGAGACTTGTTAAGATCTTCCAAAACTTCTTTGATCCTATTGTAGACAGGCTTTTCAGTTTTTGATTTGCGTTTGGCCATTCAAACAAATATGACCATACAACCACTTTGGACATATGTCCAAAATGGGTATATTGGTATATAAACCATGTATTTATGCCATCCAAAAATCTTAGGTATCCATTAGTAAGGCTGTCGGAGGACACTCAATCAACCCTATTTCTTATCAGGGAGGAGCTAAAAAGTCGCAAACTCTTCCACGCGTTGCACAAAGTTGACTTTGACGATTGCTACTTCCTGCCTCATCTGGACTCTCTAATATTAAAGGAACTCGGTTTGGATGACCTCTCGGATGATGAGTTTGCCATCTATTCCGAAATACTTGAAAGAAGAGGCAAAAAGATTGAAGCTGATAACGACGCAGTGATGAAGCAGACGCTAAGGGCGTATTATGAATTAGTTGAGGCAAAGAAAAAAATGAAGGCGGAAAGGCGGCCATAGAACGTATTTTCTAGACTTAATGAAGATAGCACCTCCTCCACTTCATCAAATCGAAGGCTTCCTTTTGTTACAAATGCGCACTTTTGCCCGACTGTTTTGATATTTTCTTGCGGCTAAAACGGTGGAATTGACACGCTACGCAAAAAGACTGCGCAGTTGATGTTGATATTTGTATCGTAATCTATTTTCAAGATGACTCTACCCGAAGAACTTAAGCAGAATATTTTCAAGGTTATTGAGGAACAACTTCCCATTAAAGTGTTCGAGCATTGGCTTTATGGATCTGTAGAACTATCAGAACGGATGGGAGAAGCCCTTATTTTGGATTTGTTTTCGTTTAACTACAACCAACGCAGGGCAAGATATGAATTCAAAAAAGCGCTTCTGAAATATTTTGACGAGGATGAATTTCTCCTTTGGAAAGTGAAAGCCAATCTCCAGGACCTTGTGGACGAGCGCGAAACACGCGACCGCATTCTCGATGATTTTTATAGCCTGGGCTTGAACGATGATAAATGCGAATTTCTATTACACATGGGTTACTACAAGCATGATATTGATAATATTGGCTATAATGGCCTTGATCTAAAATCAGTTATCCAAAATTTGAAAGACGATGCGGCCAGTCTTTTGCGCGATATAAAAAGGGCGGAGGATGCAACACCCAATTTTAAACTTTCTGATTTTGACAGGCATAAGCCAAAAGAAGAGACGCTCCAAACGGAACCGGTTCCGAAGCAGTGGTGGAAATTTTGGAGATGATAGCTTGTGAAAGAAACTGATTAACCCTTTTTTTTTAGTGATGCGTTCAGGACATGCGCGCTTCTTTTATTTTTGAGATATGTTACTAACAATCACTACAACCCACTCACCCGCAACAGACTTAGGTTTTTTGCTCCACAAGCATCCTGACAAACTGCAGTCTATTGAATTGTCGCACGGACACGCCCATGTGTTCTATCCGCAGGCGCAGGAAGATAGATGCACGGCGGCGATTCTGCTCGACATTGATGCTATTGGCCTGGTGCGAAACGGAGGCGACCGCGGCTCCGAATCATTTTCGCTGGGGCAATACGTGAACGACAGACCTTATGTTGCATCTTCTTTTATGAGTGTAGCGCTGTCGAAAGCTTTTTCGACGGCCATGAATGGCAAATGTGCAAACAGACCAGAGCTAGTAGATGTGCTGATGCCCTTTGAGGTGAACATTTCGGTAGTGTCGGCGCCAAAGGGTGGGGAGTTGTTGATACGGAAATTGTTTGAGCCGTTGGGATATGCAGTGACTGTTCAGGGCCACACGTTGGATGCTCAGTTTTCTGAATGGGGGCAAAGCAAATATTTTACGGTGCAACTGAAAGCCACAACGAAGCTGAAAGACCTGCTCTCGCATCTGTATGTCTTGATACCCGTGCTCGACAACGAGAAGCATTATTGGGTTAGCCAACACGAAGTTGAAAAGTTGCTTGAAAAGGGCCAGGGTTGGTTGGGCGATCACCCTGAAAAAGAGCAAATCACAAAACGTTATCTGCGAAACATTGCCGGTCTGACACGAAATGCCTTGAGTAGACTTGTTGAAGGCGATGACGCACCGACGAATGAAGAAAATGACGAGGTTGATGTTGAAAAGGAAAAGCTCCACACGAAAAGACTCAAGGCAGTTCTGGGTGAATTGATGGCATCGGGAGCCAAAACGGTTATCGACCTCGGCTGTGGCGAAGGCAAACTGCTGAAGATGCTTTTGAAAGAAAAGCAATTTGTTCGCATTGTTGGAACCGATGTTTCGCATCGAACACTTGAAAAGGCGATGCAGCGCATCAACTTCTATGACCTGGCGCCCATGCAGAAAGAGCGCATCTCGTTGATGCAAGGTGCGCTAACCTATCGCGACAGGCGATTTGATGGGTTTGACGCCGCCGCCGTTGTGGAAGTGATCGAGCATTTGGATCTGAATCGCCTCAAAACGTTTGAGCGTGTTGTGTTTGAATTTGCCCGCCCCAAAACGGTTGTAGTCACAACGCCAAACCGCGAATACAACGCGCTGTTTGAGACCCTGAAAGCTGGCGACATGCGACACACCGATCACCGGTTTGAATGGACGCGCCACGAATTCGAAGCCTGGGCAAATGGTGTGTGCGACCGCAATAGATATGAGGTGCAGACAAAGCCTCTTGGCGATGTTGTGGAGGGCGTGGGTGGACCATCGCAAATGGCAGTTTTTAAATTGATTTGAAATGAAGAACAACGAACTTAACATACCGGAGCTTTCTCTTGTTGCACTGATCGGAATCAGTGGCTCCGGAAAATCTACATTTGCCAGAAAGCACTTCAAAGACACCGAGGTCGTATCGTCTGATCGTTGTCGCGCCATGGTGTCGGACGATGAAAATAATCAGGCGGCTACCGGCGATGCGTTCGATTTACTGCACTTCATTGCATCGAAGAGATTGAAGAGTGGATTGCTGACGGTGATCGACGCCACAAACGTGCAGTCGGAATCGAGAGCATCGCTGACTGAACTGGCCCGACAGTTTCATTGCATTCCGGTGGCGATTGTGCTGGATGTGCCCGAACGCATATGCGAAGACAGAAACAAAAAACGCTCCGACAGGGATTTTGGAAGCCATGTGATCTCCCAGCAACGCGCTCAGTTGAAACGTTCTATCAGAAAGTTAAAAGACGAGGGGTTTAGGCATATTCACGTGTTGCGCTCTGTTGAGGAAATAGAAAGCATCGAAAAGATCGAAAGAGAGAAACTTTACAACGACAAAAAAGAAGTGACTGGTCCGCTCGACATCATCGGCGATGTGCACGGGTGTTTTATAGAACTGTTCGAATTGCTCGGCACGTTAGGCTATGTGGTGAGGACTGAAGCGGAGGGCAACCTGCGATTTGAAGTGACGCATCCAAAAGGAAGGAGGGCCGTGTTTGTTGGCGATCTGGTTGACAGAGGCCCCGACTCGCCCGGCGTTTTGAAGTTGGTGATGAGCATGGTGAAGTCGGGTGTGGCCTTTTGCGTGCCCGGCAATCACGACGCAAAGTTGCTGAGATACCTGAACGGAAAAAACGTGCTGGTCAATCACGGCTTGGAAAAAACGGTTGAGCAACTTAGTGGTGAAAGCGAGCAATTTAAAAATGAGCTGAAGGACTTTTTGCACGGACTGGTGAGTCACTATGTGTTCGACAACGGCAAGCTGGTTGTGGCACACGCGGGGTTGAGAGAAGAGATGCAGGGAAGGGGAAGTGGCGCTGTGCGATCGTTTTGTATGTATGGCGAAACCACCGGCGAGATCGACGAGTTTGGTTTGCCGGTGCGCTACAACTGGGCGCTGGAATATCGCGGAAAAGCCAAGGTTGTGTATGGCCACACACCTGTGCCCGAAGCACAATGGCTGAACAGGACGATTGACATCGACACGGGCTGTGTGTTTGGCGGCAAGTTAACAGCCTTGCGATATCCCGAAGAGGAGCTCGTTTCTGTTAAAGCCAAAGCGGTTTATCAGATCCCTGCGAGACCGATTGATTTTGAGACGCAACAAAATGGGTTAACCCATCAGCACGAACACGACGACTTGCTCGACATTGACGATGTGACGGGCAAACGAATTGTGACCACCAGACTAAGGAACAGCGTCACCATCAAGGAAGAAAACTCAATAGCAGCCCTGGAGGTGATGAGTCGTTTTGCTTTGAATCCGAAATGGCTTGTCTATCTTCCCCCCACCATGTCGCCCTCCGAGACGAGCAAGGCAGAAGGATATCTCGAACATCCAGCCGAGGCCTTCAACTATTTCCGCAGCCAGGGGATAGAGAAGGTTGTTTGTGAAGAAAAACACATGGGGTCGAGGGCCGTGATTGTTATTGGAAAAGATGAGGAAACGATTCGCACACGTTTTGGAATTGACGGTGAAGGTTTAGGCGTATGCTACACCCGCACCGGTCGAAATTTCTTTAACGATACCGCTCTTAAAAAACAATTCATAGCCAGCGTGCATGAGGCTCTCACACAATCGGGCTTTTGGGAAACTCTGAATACCGGTTGGGTTTGTATGGATGCTGAACTCATGCCCTGGTCGGTGAAGGCTCAGGCCTTGTTGAAAGATCAGTATGCATCCGTAGGCACGGCTGCAAAGATCGCGCTTGACGATGTGGTGTCGGTGCTGGACGAAACAGCAAAACGGAATATCGAGGGCATGGCGCACTTGCTTCAAAGATTTAGTGCAAAACAGGAGATGGTGGCCGACTATACAAAGGCCTATCAGCACTACTGCTGGCCTGTGACCAGCGCTGATGATTTGACGCTGGCACCTTTTCACATTCTGGCCACAGAAGGATCGGTGCACGTTGACAAAAACCACGTGTGGCACATGGACACCATCAAGTCGATCTGCGACGCTGACCCGGGGTTATTCCTGATGACCAACCACAGGATAGTGGACGTTAACAATGAGGTGGAAGTGAACGATGCTGTTGCCTGGTGGACGGCGCTTACGGAACAAGGTGGCGAAGGCATGGTTATTAAGCCTTATGATTTTGTGGCCGCTGGGAAGAAAGGCCTTGTTCAGCCGGCTGTTAAATGCAGGGGTAGAGAATATCTCCGGATTATTTACGGACCTGAATACACAGCGTCTGAAAACCTCGACAGGTTAAGAAACAGAAGTCTCTCCGGAAAGCGTTCGCTTGCTTTGCGTGAGTTTGCATTAGGCGTGGAAGGCTTGGAGCGTTTTGTGATGAAGGAGCCTCTGAGACGAGTGCATGAATGTGTGTTTGGTGTGTTGGCGTTGGAGAGTGAGGAGGTGGATCCGAGGTTGTAGTGTGCGCATCCATTGCCGGATGGCGGTTGAGTCGTTGATCACTGTTGCAATGGATCGGCCTGTTTAGTCGCCACATGATTGGCACGATCCAAAATTAGTTTGGCAATCTCTTTATACTTGGCCACACCGACCAGCTTGCAGGCGTAGTATTCATCATCGGTGTCGGAGTGTTCGTGGGCGATGCAAATTGTTCCAATGTTTTTGCGTGCTTCAAAGAACGACTGTGTGAACAAAACGGCCGTTATGGATCCATAGGGAATTACTTTTGTGACGGGGGCCGAGAACAGTAGTGGCCTTGTGATGTGAACGCCGAGCGAGTCTAGCGTGTAGTAAACTTTGTCTTGAACGAAAGCGAGATGGTAGAGGAGATAGGGGCCTATCACAAAACAAATGGCTCCAATAATGTTGATGTCGTTAAGATTCAGCGGATAGTTTAAGAATATGCCAAGGGCTACAGCAAACGATGGAAGCATCCAACCCTTCAAAATGATGATTTCCCTGTCAGGTTTCAGTGTGAGGGATTCGCGGACCGGCAAGTCAAGCGCCGAAATATTAGCAAATTCCTGATCGCTCTTTTGGTCTCGATACTCTTGTATGAACGCAAAAATAGCGAAGAGCACGATAAAACCGCACACCAGCGGAGGCAACACGTTGCTTGTAAATCCCCATGTGGCTGCGCCAATCATCAGTAGGGGTAGGCCGTAGAGTGATATTTTTTGTTTCATCGATTCAATACTGGTCCGAAAGTTATCTCATATTTTTTGACATTGTACCACGCGAAGTGCATGCGACCCCCGTAGACAAAGGTTGATTGCATGAACGAGTTTACATGCGTAGGTTTTTCTGAGGAAGTACAAAATTGAACTGGAGAAGCTGAACGGATTCAACTGCCATGCTTAATCGTGGATCCCGCCTGACTTACTCAATTGTGTGTGGTGATTGCATCCCTCAATTATTGAGCGGCAAGAACGTGTACAATTCAATGTCACGCGACAGGTCGCGTTGGAGGCGAAGAATGCTTTCCTGGTACGAGTCGCCACTGATCACTTTCGTTAGTGTGCAGTCGTGATACTCAAAAGATATGGGGCGGATCCGGGGATGGACTGCCGCGATTTCGGCAGGAATGTCGCCGAGCGTTATTTGTCTGCCTTGGGGTGCAGAGATTTTCCAGTGCATGGAAAGCGTGTTGGTTTCGTATTTGAAGTTGGCGGTGTAGTATGTGAAATCTTCGGAGAATTGGTAGGCGAATGCGGGGAGGTTGGTGTTGAGGACTTTAAACGAGAACGTTGGCATGGTGAACGACTCAAATGAAGCGGCGATGTCGCCTTGCTTGAGATAGCTTACATAACCCGAGGGTTGGGCGTTTGTGACGTTCAACATGTAGGTGTCAAAACCGTCTATGTAACCAATCCGTGGTTGTTCCATTGCCGCTTGGTCTCCCAGGCGGTGAGTGTCGATGAAATTGAGAAATAAAGAGGCGAGTTTTCCATCGTTGTCGAGGTAGGCACCTGCAATGGATCCGTAGTTGGCGTATCCCTCGAAGTCCAGTTTGCGCTGATGTTCGAAGGGTGTGAAGTTGTTGTTCATGTCAAGTTCAATCTGGTCGCCGTTTTTGGCACCCGGCATCTTTGCGTAAACAGGAATTCCGTTGCGATAGCTGATGAGCAATAGATCGGAAGGCGAGCCGCGCATGATAAGGTTGGCGTTGAACGTGCCGCCGACGATGGTTTGCTTCCTTACGGAGCAGATCTTGCGGTTGGCAGCCCAAACTGCCAATGGCAGTCCATCGTAGCCGTTGAGTTTAACGTCTACCGAACTTGAGTCACTCCAGGAGAAACCGAGTCCAGCTATTGGTGCGAATGTTGAGCCTTTGTCTACATCGGCGTAGGTCTCTATATTAATGTATGTTATTCCATCTGTGTGAACACTGCTGCTGACAATGGTGAGGTTGAATTTGCCTACAGGCCTTGCCGAGGTGAGGGTGAGTTGTTCGCGGCCGTTTGTTTTCTTCACATCCAGAATGTTGCCGTCAACATCGGTAGCGTAGACCCAATGGTTTTGTGCGACGTAGGGAATGACCTGTGGATCGAGCGTGAGCAATCTATCGAAGTTGTTGTCGGGTTCGGAGCAGGCAGAAAGGCATGCGCTTATGATAAGAAAGGTGAACAGACGATAGAGATTGTGTGGGGATAATTTCTTGCGCATAACAGGTGTGGTTTTCAAGGTAAGGCTAGACGAAGTGAGGTGAATCTTTTGTCCAAATTATTCAAAAAACGCGCCAGTGTAGGTGGCTTAACAATTTGTTAATCTGGCGACGCCCAGCGTACCGTTGCACGAGCGCGGTGTGTAGGAGATGAGGTTGAGTGTTTGCAACAGTTCTATTGCAATTTGAGAACCAGCAAATTGAAGTTGTCGATCACGAGGGCAGGTTCGTCTACCATTATGAAATGGCCTGCGTTGGTGGTGGCGATGTGTGTGAAGTCGGTGACGCCGCTTTTTAGCAGCTCGTGGGCATCGTACAGATTTTGTTTGTCGGCCGTGGTGTGGGTGGGATCGGGTTGCATGCTGGTGAGCACTACTACCGGAATGTTTGGCAGGTTGGGCAGGGTGGCTGTGTATTGACTGTCTTCCATGAGTTCCCGGGCTTCTCTTGTTCCGCCAAAATCCGGACCCGCGCTGCTGTTAATTGAGTTGTAGAGCGCGTCTTCTTCTGCTTGTGTGGGATGAAGGTAGTATTCGTGCGAAGGGTCGACAAACAGCAGGGCTGCAACGAGGTCGGGATTTTTGACGGCAAAGTCGCGTATGATCATGCCTCCCAAAGAATGACCAACCAATATTACTTTTCGGCCGTTGGCATATTTGCTTACGACTGCTTCGAGTTCGATTCTGAGTCTGTTGATGTCGCGTGGCGTGTTGTCGATGGTGGAGGTGCCATAGCCTGCCCGGTCGTAGACCACCACATCCATTTTGGCACTGATGGCTTCGGCTACGTTTTTGGTTTGCCACACGGTGTGATCGTTGCCAAGGCCCGATTCGAAAACAACGAGATAGTTGCTGTTTGCCGCAACGGAATAGGTAGTGATTTTATGTGTGCTTAACTGGACAAAACTTTCGGTAAAGGAAACTTTTGAGTCGTCGTTGCTATTGCAGGAGAGGAGGAAGAGCAGGCTTGCCAGAAATGGAATGAGTTTGTGCATGGTTGTTGTTTGCACAAACCTAGACATTATTAACCCACCAAAGCGACACCTTGAAAAGAAATGTCGGTTTGGTGGTTTAATCTTGTCTTAATCTTCACACTCAAAATAACGTGCTGGTGGTTTATCGGATGGCTACGGTTACGTGGCCACTGCTGCGGACGTTGACGGGGATGCCGCCGCCGTTGAGTTTTCCGTTCACGTTGTCGTCGTCCATTTCGCCGCTGAAGTTGCTGAGGTTGTTTGTTTTGATTTTGTTGCCGCGCAGCTTCAGGTCGAGGCCGTGGTTGGCGGGCAATGATAAGTTGATGTTGCCGCCCGAGTTGGAAACGGTGACAAACTTGCCGAGTTGACTAATCTCCACTTCCATGTTGCCGCCGCTGGTTGAAGCATCTACGCTGCACGACAGTTCGCGCAACGTTACGCCTCCTCCCGACGTGTGGGCTGTGAGTTGGCCTTTGATGTTGTCGCCACGCACGGGGCCGCCACTGGTAGAAGCGTCGATGGTGCCGTCGAGTCGGTTGAGGGTGATGCCGCCGCCCGATGTGTTGAGGCGGATCTGACCGCTGCTATTGCTGACCTCGATGCCGCCGCCGCTGGTGGAGAGTGAAATTTCACCACCCGAGTCGGCCAGGTTGATGCCACCACCCGACGTTTTGCCGCGCACTGTGCCCGTGAGTTTTGTGAGGTCGAGGCCGCCGCCGCTGGTTGAAAAATTGTGTGTGCCCGACAGGTTGGTGAGGTCGATGCCACCACCGCTGGTGCTGAGGTCGGTGGATACATTTTGAGGCACATAGATTTTGAAAGAAATGCTGAGGCCCTTTTTCCAATTCATGTTTTGATGTTTGGGTTCGGCAACGGCCGTTACTTTGTTGCCCGACACCGACACGTTGAGGTTGTAGTCTTCTTCGAGCTTTGTTTTGATTTCGTCTTTTGAAAGGTCAAGGTTGTTGTTTCCCTGAACATAGACCTCGACACGGGTTTGGCTGACACTGACTCCCGAAACGGTTATGCCGCCACCCGATGTGCGCGCATAGACTTCGCTCACGCTTTCGTTTGCCAGCGACTTTGTTAGGTAGGGACTATTTTGCGCCAGGCCGGCCAGGCTAACGGCGAGCGCGACAAAAAGGAAAAGTATTTTTTTCATGTTGTTTATGGGGGTAAGGTGTTGTTAGTTGATTTCGATCCAGTGTGCACTAACCCAATCTATATGCCACGCTTCAAAACGGCCCTGAACGATCCTGTGCAGGCCGGGTTTCTCCGGAGATGTCCATATTCCACATTGCGTTGAGCGAATCCGGACAGCGTTTTGAAATGACGTGCTGTTAGGGCCCGGCAGCCCTGGAGAAGGAGCTACAATCCAGAAGACTTCTGTGGGGTGCGAAAGGTTGCATGGGCTGTGCGATTTAATATGAATGGGTGATTGGCAGTTAAAAAGAGGTTGAGTATTTTTATTTGGATGAAGGGCTTTGGAAGAATGTCGCCCAATTGAGACACTACATAAAAAAACTACTACAGAGCTTTACTAAAATTGTTATTGTATGAATCTGCTTTTTATGCTCGCCCTTGCCGGCATTGGCGTGTATGTGTACAGAACGTATTTTAGTTCCGGGTCTTATGAAACCAAGGATGAGCGCTACAACGCGGAGCGCGTTAAGAAACAAAAAGAGTTGGACGGCCTGCTTGACAAGATTGCCGCGAACGGCATGGATAGTTTAAGTGAACAAGAGCGGCGACGGCTTGATGAGTTGTCGGGAGGGCATTGAGGTTGAATGAGCAAAGGACGAATGTATCTACCCGACCAACATTGCTCACTAACGGACGCCCCATCCCAACCACCCCACCAAATTTCACAAATCAACCACCTTTTTTCTGGCAAGATATTGGGAATACGGCAACAGCACCAACAATCCAAATCTTGATATGCTAAGGTCTTATTTTCTGGTAGCCTGGAGAAATCTGCTACGCAACCGGGTGTTTTCGTTCATCAACATCGCCGGGCTCACCGCCGGCATGACGGTGGTGTTTTTGATCTACCTCTATGTGCTGGCGGAACATAGTTTTGATTCGTTTCATGCCCACAGCGAGCGCACCTATCGGCTGCCGATTAGCTATGAAGAAAACGGTGTGGTGCACAGGGCAGGTGCAGGAAATCATCCGGCGCTGGCGCCTGCGCTGAAGGGCAGCTTTCCGGAAATTGAAGCGGCTGCCAGAATTTCGGCGTCTACTGTTTTTGAGCCGGCCACCACGGTGGCTTATGAACCCGCCGGAGCATTGCCCGTGAACTTTGATGAAACAAAACTGTTTTTTGCTGACCCCGAGCTGCTCGACATTTTTGATCTGCCCCTGGTGGAAGGCGACAAAAGCAATTGCCTGAAGGAACCCTTCTCGCTGGTGATGACCCAAAAGACCGCGACGAAATATTTTGGCAACACGCCGGCCCTGGGCAAAACCGTGCGCTTGAATGGCACCGGCTATACGCTGACGGGCGTGTTGAAAGATTTGCCGCCTAACACCCACCTCAATTTCGATTTGCTGGCTTCGTATCCCGTAAAAAATTTTGGAGCAGACATGTGGGCATGGCCCGATTTTCTTACCTACATAAGGCTGGCTCCCGGCACGGACCCACTTGCGCTGGAAAAGAAATTTCAACCTTTTCTGGAGCCCTTCTTTGCCAAGGAGAAACTTGAATATGGCTTTGGCACCGTGGTTGATCTGCAACCCATTGAGGCCATTCACCTGACCTCGCACCTGCAAGATGAAATGGCCGGCAACGGGAGTGAGCGCACCGTTTATTTTGTGGGCCTGCTGGGTATTTTTATTCTGGTGATTGCGTGGGTCAACTACATTAACCTTTCGACGGCCAAAGCCATTGAGCGCGGCAAGGAAGTTGGCATGCGCAAGGTTTCGGGTGCAAGCCGCGGACAACTGATTGCTCAGTTTTTTGTTGATGCCCTGTTGATTAATGGGATTTCGATATTTCTTGCTACCGGCCTGGTGACGATGCTGCTTCCGGCCTTTGAACAACTGAGTGGTTCACCCATTGGCAGTATTCTGATGTCGACCCATGAACTATCGAACGTTTCGTTTTGGATGGCGCCGGTGGCGACGCTACTGGTGGGCATTGTGGTGGTGGGGCTTTATCCTTCCTTGCTCCTCTCGTCTTTCAAGCCCGCGCTTGTGTTGAAAGGAAAATTTACCAAATCGGCCGCGGGAATACGGCTGAGACGAGGCCTGGTGGGATTTCAGTATGTGCTTTCCATTGTGCTGATTGCCGGAACGATCACCGTTTCGAGGCAGATTGACTTTATGCACGAACAGGACCTGGGCTACCGTTCGGAACAGATGCTGATTGTGAAAGGTCCCTCGGCGGTTGACTCTACGCTTGCCGGAAGGTTTACGCACTTCAAGGACCTGCAGGGCAGACTGCCCGAGGTGATAAGAATGGCGCGCTCTACGAACGTGCCTGGTCGCACGTTGCCTTATGTTAACTCCATCAGGTTGTTTGGTCATGATTTACTTGACCGGGTTTCGGCCTACAGCCAGACCGTGGATGATCAGTTTTTTCCGACCTATGAAATTCCGCTGGTGGCGGGCCGGAATTTTACGGAGGACGATCGCTTCTCGTTTCCAAATCTTCCCAACGCCTCGTCGCTCATAGCGCCCCGTGACCGGACGTTTAGACCTGAACAGAATAAAATTATTATCAACGAACTGCTTGCCAAAAATCTTGGCTTCGAAAATCCTGAAGATGCCCTTCACCAGCAGGTGCGGTTTTCGCTTTGGGATGAATTTACCGGAGAGATTATTGGGGTCACAAAAAATTATCATCAGACTTCGCTGAAAGACACCTACGATCCGATCGTGTATGTTTTTGGTTCGTATGAGCAATGGCCGAGCATTTCGTTGCGCGTGAGCACAAAAGACCTTCCGGCTACCATCGCCAAGATTAAAGCCAACTATGCCACGGCCTTTCCCGGCAATGCATTTGAATATTTTTTCCTGGACGACTACTTCAACCAGCAGTATACAACGGAACATCAATTTCAGCAGGTCTTCTCTGTGCTGACCGCGCTGGCCATTCTGATCTCTTGCCTGGGTCTGTTGGGACTTGGCATTTTTTCGGTTTCGCAGCGCATAAAAGAAATCGGTATCCGAAAAGTGCTTGGCGCCCCCGTGATTTCCATTCTCGCTCTTTTTTCGCGCGACTCGGTGAAGATTGTGCTGCTGGCGTATGGCCTAGCGTTGCCTGTGATTTGGCTAGGCGCTGATTGGTGGCTGCAGACGTTCGCGTTTCACATCGGCATGGAGTGGATTATTTTTGTTGCGCCTCCTGTTTTGCTATTGCTTATTTCTATTGGTGTGATTGTGTCCATTGCCTTGAAGACAGCGCTGGCCAACCCGGTGGGCTCCCTTCGAAGTGAGTGAGGATTTAGCAATGGCTTTGTCAGGGATTGGATGTGATTTTCTGACTGATGTCTCGCGCTATTTTTTGTGCGTCGCGCGCGATCTCACGTATCTGGCCTGTGGGAGAAATCCAGAACCCGCAAAAGTATAGGCCGTCTTTGCCAAAGTGTTTTTGTTTGTCGACGCTCACGTTCAGATCGAGGAACCGGGTGTGATCCACTTCGATGATTTCTGCATAGTCTCTATAGTAGCCAATGCCGGCGACGATAGCATCAAAGTTGTCGTGGCTGCCGTCTTGAAAGTGAACGGTGTTGTGCTGGATGTGGTCGATGTTGCTGCGTATGGCGATGTGGCCCTTTCGGATGTGTGCAATGGTGCCGATGTCGAGCAATGGCACGGATCCGTGTTTTTCAATTTGCTCAAGCGGACCATAGGGAAGTTTTTTGAGACCCAGCCCCGTGATGTCGCCCACCAATAGCCTGATTAAAGGTGCATTCATTTTGTCGGCCAGCTTCGCGGGGATGAAGTTCATGAGCAACGCCAGTTGCAGAATGGGAATGCCAAAGATGTCGCGCGGCACCACATTCACGGCCGACCGGACGGACATGGATGGCGTTGCGCCTTGTTCGAATAGGTCTATGGCAATTTCGCAGGCCGAATTGCCAAACCCCACTACCAATACTTTCTGGCCTTTAAAGTCCTTGCCGGTTTTGTAGCCATAGCTGTGTAGGATTTTTCCGGGGAAGGTTTCCATTCCTTTGAATTGGACGGGCTTGGGCTTTCCAAACGGACCTGTGGCCACGATAACATATTTTGATTTGTAGGTGTGGCCCGATGTTTCGGTGAGCCAATGGTGATCGTGCTTTTTGACCGATAGCGCCTCGGTGTTGAAATCGGGATTGATATCAAACTCCTTTTGATAGTCGGCTAAGTAGTCGACAACCTGTTGCCTGGACGGATACAGTGGAACCGATTTGTCGAAAGACTTATAGGGTAGCCCGGACAGTTTTTTGCTGGTGTGCAGATGCAACCGATCATAGTGATTCTTCCATGTTGGGGCGGTGTGTTGTTGCTTCTCGATGATGTTATAGGCTATTCCTCTTTTTTTGAGCGAGGCCGCACTTGCCATCCCGGAGATGCTTGCGCCGATGATGAGGACTTGTGTTTCTTTTAGCATAGTTCAGATGTGTGAAGATCTAAAATACGGGATGAAGTTCGGTTTTGGGCGTGGATGGTGATTTTGGGGTGAAAGCTGTATGGGTGGGGTGAAATTTGGGATGGAGGTGGGCGGAAGTGGAATTGTTGGTAAATTTCGCGTGCATGCCCAAAGAAAAGCGAAGTAGGCAAAAGCAGAAAAAAAGAAGGAAGAATCAAAAAGGTTTAGTGTGGAAAAGGACAGGTTTGATTTAATGATGGCTAAGTATCGAGCGCTAGTCGCATTTGATTCGGTTAAAGCAAGGGCACGCATAATGCAGTTGGATTATGGGAATAATTTTTATCTGCTTCAATGCATTGCTCAGACTTATCTGGATGAAAGTCTATTTGAAGATGGCAGCAATAAAATGCGCAAGGAAATAAATCTTCGAAAATGGAGAATGGCCGAGAAATATATTATTAGAGCCTTTAGTATTGAAGATGACAATGCAGAGACACTATACACTATGGGGAAGATAAGAAAGTTAAGTAGTCAAACTGATATTGCCATATATTGCTTTAAAAGGATTATTAAACTTGGAGTAAATGCGATCGCGAGACAAGAATATTCGAGAGGAAAGGCGTTTGCGAAAGAATTAGTTAATGATGCAAAATTTGAGTTGTACAGACTGTACTTTGAAACCGACCCCAAAAAATCAGCTAAATATCTGGAAGAGTTTGAAGCTAATTTGAAGAAAGGCGTAGGGACAATATTTCAGCCCTTGTGTAAATTTTTGATATAGAGCTTTATCTCAGAAGACTTATGGTGTGGAATTGGTGGTGAGTGTACGCTCCAATGCATGAATAAATTCACCAATCACGTCGTACATTTCTTTTGGGTTATCATAAAACACAAAGTGATTGCTGTCTGAAATTTCCTTCGTGGCCATTCCCTTTTCTTGAAGCTCAGGTAGATAAGACAGGTTCCTGTTTTCCGAACCGTAGATAAATAGCCGGGGCATGTCCAGGTTTATGTATTGCCGTAGCAGATCGCCGCTGGCCGAATAGCTAACGGTTTGAAAGCTGTAGTTGTAATAGGACAGTATGTTCGTGTTGAGCTGAAGGTTGTTGGCAATGATGTGGTAGCCCGTGTTGCCTTTTTTCTTCATGTCGACGATTGTCCTGGGATAAACAATGTTGTGGAAGCTTTCATAGTCATGACTCACTACCTGGCTTGAAAACATGCAGTCTTCGGGCATTAGGTTCCCCTCTATGTTAATGTAGGCTTTTGCCTTTGAACTTCCTCCCCGTTGCAGATAAAGCAAGGTGGTTAAACCTCCCATGCTTGTGCCAACCAGAATGAAATTATTGATCTCGAGCGCATCGATGAATAGGCTTGTTATCTCGACAAGATCGTCAATGTTTAAAAGAAGGTCGTCGAAATAGGTTGAGTTTCCCGTGCCGGGGTTGTCGAAACAAATGAGGGTATGATCTTTTAATATATCTGCTTTGCACGCTTCCCAGTAATTCTCTTTCGCTCCACCCAAGCCATGTATAAATAGAACGGTCTCTTTGTTTCCGGTGCGGTGGAAGTATTCGATTTGGAATGTTTTTCCCCTGTACGGAATGGGAATGGAATTGATTTGTGGGGTTGCTTTCATGGGTAGATTAAATTCAGTGTAACGGGGATTTGTATTTGAAGTTCTGCGGCGTGAACTAAATACCTTAACCTTCGGTAGGGGAGGTTTCGTTTGACTTGGACGCTCACTATGCGGTAGATGGCCTTCATCTTAATGACCTTGTATATCAACGATGGATTGCGCTGTAGAAGAGTAAAAAATATTTTGTAGCTATTGCGATATTCCATGGCCAGGAAATTCTGAGATGACAGACAATCACATTTCGGTTTGTATTGGCCCATAGTTTTGCAGACGCCTGACCGCCAGATTTCGGGTGCGGTTGATCATCGGGCCCAAATCTGAAAGACTATTTAGGATTTGACGATTTTGGTGGCTTAATTTTCAAATTATTTCAATAGAGACAACAAACGGCCTGATGTTTTTTGTCGTCTCCGTAGATTATTCGTAACTAGTTATATCCAAGAAACCCTGAACCTCTGAAAAAGGCATTTGCCATATTCTTCCTTTCGATCTTCCTGTTTAACATGGGCGGTTACTACCTGGTTTATTGGGTGGCCAAATCACGGGCGAAGAAAGACATTCTGGTTCGCTTGGATGCAGACAACTATTCGTCAAACGACCTCGTGGTTATCTCGGTGCCTATCTCGCTTCCCTATCCTTTACAACAAAAAGATTACGAAAGGGTGGACGGTGAATTTGAACACCGGGGCGAATACTATCATCTTGTAAAGCAGCGCCTCGAAAATGACACACTGTTTATGGTGTGCATCAAAGATCATAAAAAGAAGAAACTGGTCAATGTACTTCACGAGTATGCCAACCTCACCAATAACTTACCAGCAAGCGCGCAGCATACCTTAGATTTATTCGCAAAACTATTTAAGAACTGCTCTTCTGTAGAATCGACGTCTGTATCGGCCGACGCAGGTTGGTGTATCTTGCTTTCATTTGTTGAAAAAGAGTATTCGCTACTCCAGCGCAATCATTCTGTGCTCTCGCCTCCGCCACGAGGTTAGCTATCGCCCTTACCTTTTCACCGCGGAAAGGTCAAACTCATTTTACAAGACTGAAAAATTCAATTTGTCTCATCCAACGGCAACACTACATTGAAGCGTCAAGTGCCTTGCCATTCCGAATCGAAACGGGAAAAACCTACGAAATCAGTTTCATGGCAAAAGCCCAATCAGCAAGAACACTCACAGCAGCAGTCAACGGCACAACGTCGAACACGGACTTCTGGACAAGCACAGTGAGTTTGACAACCACCGTCCAAACCTTTGGACCGTTTCAATTTGTGAGTTCCAATGCCGCCGTACGAGATGAAATAAATTCTGTACTATCTTTTTATTTGGCAAAAGGAGTAAACATCGATGTTTGGATTGACAAAGTTACTGTGAAAGACGTAACAACAGGTTGGGTTGCTGCGACTAGCTTGATCATTTCGCCTTCGCGATTGTCGCTTGTTGCTGGACAGACTGGTCAACTTTCAAAGTCCATCACACCCACCACAGCCTCTGAGCAAAATGTTAAGTGGACAACAAGCGATGCAAAGTGGCCACAGTCGACAGCAAAGGATTGGTGACGGCGCTAACCACAGGAGCCGTAACAATAACGGCCACGAGCATCGATGGGAATTTCAGTGCCCAATCCGTGGTGAGTGTAAACGCCAGTTTAACGTCCTATTCCACACGTCTGGCGGGCACCCCCAACGAACGCTATGGTTTGGCACGTTCACTCAGTGTTAGTCCCGGCGATGTAGTCAATGTCGAGGTATGGGTTAAATACATAGACTCGAATAGCAATAACTGGACGCCGGCACTGGCAGCTTTAGTAAGCAATTTGGCTTTGGGCACGGCTCCTACAGGAGCGTTAATTGACGGCGGAAATGTGGGGAGCATTGGTGGTGGCACATATCCGTTTATACCGACCAACCATGCCGAGCAGGTGAGCGCGCCACCGAAAGCCTACTTGAACTATATTCTTTTCGATAAGGACATGGTCCCAATTCCAAATGGATTTGGCTCACGCCAAATTTCAACAATTGCAAAAGAGACTGGAGCAGATGTACCGCACGAAAGATTGGCGTTTGACGGAACAGATCAGATCGTGGTGAAGGAACCAGGCTATGCTTATATTTATCTTAGCAATGAAAATGATACACCGGTTGATGTGTTTTTTGACGATTTTAAAGTGGAGCATTTAAAATCGAATGTGGTAAGTTCATCGGATTTTTATCCCTTCGGTTTGACGGCAAATTCATATCAGCAAAGCAATACACTTGAAAATAACTACCTCTTTGGAGGTAAAGAAAAACGAGGTGATTTGGAACTGGATATCTACGATTTTCAAACTAGACAATATAATCCGTCGGTAGGCCGTTTTATGTCAATAGATCCTGCGGCGGATATAATGCGCAGGTACAGTCCTTACTGCTACGCGTTTGATAATCCGATGCGATTCTCAGATCCGGATGGAATGGTGCCAGCGGATGGGGTATATGTTGACAGGAAAAGGTTTGATAAAAATGGTCGACAATTAAATCAAATTTCTTTTAGAAGGGCCGTTAGAATCGAAACGACAGTAACAATTCATAACGCAAAAATTGTTGATAAATCTTCTGGAGACAATCAGGGAAGGATGGGTACGAAAGCTGAAGTAAAAGAAGCTGGGGAAACGATGGCCAGGGAAATGAAAGACACATGGAACAAAACTGAAACTGATAAAAAAGGACGTGTTGTTTCAACGAAAGTCGAATTCACCGGGGAAATTACTGTAGTTGATGACGAAAGGGCCGTAAAGCCGTCGGAATTTTTGATGGTGATTAACTCAGATAGTGACAAACTTGGTCAAGAAGGTGAGGCACAAAAAGGTAGCAATAAAATAAATGTTGATTTTAGTTATAGTTACCTAGGTGAAATAATGGATCGGAATGATGCCGATGCTGACCAGTTTAAGCCTCTTTCCGAACGAGGCAAACCAGTTGATTTAAACAAATACGGCGGAGAGGATAATCCAAGTGGAGGACGAGTCGCTTCTCATGAACTGGGTCATAACGGTAATTTAGGTGACAGGTATGGAAAAGGAGGTCTCATGGATCGTAATCAGGGGAGGCCGCTTTTTTCTGATAGGTGGAATTTTTATAGAGGTAGATAGATTTGAACGTTAAACCATATATATATATATATATGAAGCTGACAATTATTACTGTTGCGCTTTTTGTCTCCTTGCCCTGCTTCGCGCAATTGGATTCGGCGACTGTCATTTTCAAAGGAAACATGAGTGGTGAGCGATACAGAGTGTATTGGCATGGGAAATTGTTGTTGGCGTTTAAAGCAAATAAGGCTGCGCATCATGTTTTCAAAGTGCCAAGGGATACGACGTGGATAAAGGATGGTTATACAGTTGAATTCTTAATATACAGAAGGTCGCGTTTTGGTCTGCGCTACGAGGAAGTCGGAACATTTAATCCAGACTACCAGCCAAAAAAATATCTGATAATTTCGCGAAACTTCGAACCAAGTCCGAGAATAAATCTCGATACCTATTGGTCTGAAAAACTGCCTTTAAAAAAGGCACAATAAAAGCTGCAAAGGTGATTGAGCTTACGGAAAACAAGGTGACTACTAAAACAAATTGAAAGGCTTGAAGTAAGCTAATAGCTTAGCCATGTATCATGTTATAAATGAATTGCTAAAAAATCGAAAATTGGAACAAGTGTGGCATTGTTTTTCACCAAGAATGGGTTTTGGTGGTCTGCGTTGCATCTTAGTTGGAAGTGGTGTAGCGTTCAAATGTGAGCGGCGAGAATTCTTGGCCAATTAACTTTAATAGCTAGTACTTGACCTGACAGTTGAGGTAGGCATTCCTTCCTCCTAGACAAAGGTAGCCACCGCTCCAAATAAGTCAAGGGCTTCGCGAGTGGCCGCGCAAAATCCTTCGCGCGCCCAACGCCACCCTTGACTTATTTTCCGCTTGCGGCTGTTTACGGCCTACGAGGAAGAAATAAAAAAGTGTACTTATGCTGATTGATAACTTTGATCAACCATTTTGGCAAGAACGATTTCCTTTGTGGCGATAAAGGTTTCCCAAGGCGTTCTTCCATAGCAATACTTTCCCGGTGTGTGTCCGTTGCTCATTGTACTCGCTGATCCATTGATCAAGATCTGTCTGGAGCGATTCTAACGAATTGTAAAGCTTCCTTCTGAAAGCAAAGGCATAGAATTCATCTTGGATGGTCCTGTGGAAACGTTCACAGATTCCATTGCTTTTGCGGACTCTTAACTTTTGTTTTGGAATGCTCTACGTTTTCGATTCTCAGATAGGGTTCATACTCGTGATGCTCGGCCTTGCCACAATACTTCGTACCTCGATCTGTGAGCATGCGCAATAAAGGAATTTGTTGCTCCTCGAAGAATGGCATCACCTTGTCGTTGAGCATGTCCGTTGTAGTGATAGCATTCTTACGATCATAGAGCTTGGCAAATGCCACCTTGGTGTAAGTGTCAATGAAGGTCTGCTGATAGATTCGGCCAACGCCTTTAATGTTGCCAACATAATAAGTATCCTGAGCGCCTAAGTTAACCTGGATGCTCTGTCTCGATCTCCCCGAAGGCTTCGCGTTTCTCTCGCTTGCGTTCCATGGCAATCATTTGAGCTTCTGTGAGGATAAGTCCTTCCTGAGCAACCTTACCCTCCAGTGCAGCTAAACGCTTGGCAAATGTCTCCATATCATGACGCTGCCATACACAACGAACTCCGCACGGAGAAATGAATACACCTCGCTTTCTAAGCTCGTTAGCAACACGTACTTGCCCCAGCGCCGGTTGCTCGATAGCGATCTGAACAACCGCGTCTTCGATTTCTGGTTCGACTCGATTTTCGGGAATAGCCTTTCTTCGACTGACTTCCTTCAAAGCCAGTTCTCCACCCGTATCATAGAGTTCTTTGGTTCTGTAAAAGCTGTCGCGGGAATAACCCATCATTCGACATGCCTGGCTGACATTACCTAAATGTTCAGCCAGATTTATAAGACCTAATTTCGTTTTGATTACTTAGATTCTGTTCTCATTTTCTGACAGTTTAAAGGGTTTGACTTTAGATAGTTTGCACTTCTAAGTTAACCCAACGGTCAGATTAAGTCGGAACTACTACAAATAAAGCGCCAGTAGCCTTATTGATCCAGGGCTTTTTGGATTTCATTTGAAATCTCTCTTGGACGTTTGGCAAAATTCTGAATGACGTGGCCATTCCTGCCAATCAGGACGTAGTGTGGATATGAACCAATCTTGTAGCTCTGTTTAATTTTGTTTCCCCAGGCTTTGTTTGCAAAAAGATTCACCATTCTCAATTTGTGGGTTTTGATCATCTCTAGCCATTTTGCCTTGTTGGTGTACGTGCAAATGCTAATGATCTTTACGGGCTTCCCTTCGAATTTTTTCACTAAGTCGTTCTCAAAAGGAAATTCTTCAACGCAAGGTTTGCAGCCGGCGAACCAAAACGATAGATAAACAACTTCGCCTTTATACTGGCTTAATGATACAAGAGAGTCAATCTCATCTTCTAAGAAGAAGTCCGGAGCATTGTCGTGTGCACTCAACGCCAACACCTTCGCCTCAGCTGTTTTGCGTAAGTAGTCTGCCAGGTGTTGAAAGGTTGCTAGGAGTTTTATGCTGTCCAGGTCCTGAATGACATTAGATGGCGAGTCTCCCAACGATGTGCTGATGGACGATAACTTATAAAAGCCGGCCACCCTTTCACTCAATGCTTCGTCGGCCAATTGAAATTCCTTATGATGACCATAGTTGCCCTTGCCACGAGCAGACTTAAAGCCAAAATATTGAAGCAGGAACATTTCATAAGCGCCGTCGTGCACAGCTAACTCGTTGCTCAACGAAATTGATTTAAGGAAATCGAAATATCCTTCTGGGATATCCATCTTCTTTTTCATAATAAATTCCTGATATCCGATGGCATACACACGATTCATGGCATTGTTGTATCGCATCGCGTCATTTTCATATCTGATGAACCAGGAGGGCAAACTTTGTTTCGTCTGCACGGTCTTGCCTTCAATCGTTATTGTATTATCATTTGCCGACTTCCAAAATTTCTCCTCCTGAAGATATAAAATATCGGCCTTTGCTTTGAAATCGACCAGGGTCGTTGTGCTGGCGCTTGCATTCATCATTTGTTGCGCAACAGAAACTGGGAATTGGCGGGCCTTGTAAAGATAGTAGAGCTGCACATCTTTTGTTTTTCCCACATAGTCTACCATAGCGTCTCGTGTCGAATTGGTCAACTTGATGACTATAGTGTCACCTGGAATCATTAAAAGATGAAGGCGTTTATCGCCCACTGTAAGATCACCTTCTTGTAAACTACGAACCGGCACGTTTACGCTTACGGATTTTTGGTCCATAGAAATCGTGTCCCTGACTTCGGCACAATCAAATACGGGAAAAGTATGACAGGTGAAAAAGGAAATTGGGACAACTCCGGTAGGGTGACTGATGGTGAGTTTTATCATGGTTGTTCCGTCCAGATCGAAGCTTTGGCCAGAGGCATTCAATGCTGCTACTGCCAGGCTAACTACCACGAAAATTGTTCTTAAATGCATCTGGCTCCTATTTTTTATAGTATGATTAGCTACCGAGAGCCGCTGTAAATGGCTGATTTCTCAATAGTAAAGAAACATTTCTGCGGTCATAAAAAATTGTACGTTTCGGAATGCAAAGCATACTTAGTAATAAGACAATGGATCAATTCTGTTGAGTAAATTCTCAAGAGTTGTGTTTATAAGCAATTTGTCGATGTAAATTCGTTGACTTTATTTTGGTTCCATCTAAACGTTGATTGAAGATAACAGCGAGAAATAATGAAAAGAATTTTCTGTATTGTTTTGTTGGCAGTCATTTCTGAAGCATTGACTAGTTGTTCGTCGAAAAGGAATATTGGGCACAAACTGGAGAAAGGATTTATTCTGTTTACGGATCCAGATCATTGGTACTTCGTGCCGACAAAATCATTTGATGAAAGGAATTGTAATGGAAATTTTGCCAAAGCCAATTTCAATGAAGCGATACAGTTTAACCCTCATTTTGAAAACATTTCGATCGTTACAGATGCCCTTGACACCATGTTAGTTGACAACGTCGGTCCAGGATATCCGTCGTATATGTCTTCATTGAAAATTGCGCCCGTCGAACTCGAGTACGAAATCAATGAGAGTAGAATTGCAGAGTCGTCAATTTTTAAATTTGGTAAATCAATCAGAGGCGACAGCATTGCGTTTAAATACAATGTATTGCCGATTGCGATACATGGTGTTAGAGTTATAAATTGCCTGGCAGGGAAGTAGCGATGTGACTTGTCGCCCGGGAAGTGTTTTGTCGGGAATTGTCAAAACGCTGGTCTTATTGAATGTCGATTTTAGTTCGTGGGGGATTATGTAGGACATGATCCCTTTGGGGGCGTGTCAACAACAAAATTGAAAAGTTCGCTGCGCTCATTTTTCGTTTTGTGCCCGCTCCTCATGGAAGCGAGGCGCTTCATTCGGGGCGGGCACAAAACGAAAAACCCCGACCTGGTCGGGGCTTTTCAGTTTTTGTTGTTGCAGAGGAGGAGGGAGTTTTTGGCTTCATCAAACCTCTTGTATTTCAATTTGTTCGAAGGCGCCAAAAATCTTGGTGCACCGAATTTCCACCTTTCACTGTTAGTTCAACTCGTAATAGGAATAAAGGTAGCAAATTTTTTAGACATGTTCAGTCGCTGAACTGCTTGTACAGGCACTAAACATTATTCTTCACTTTCTTCTTTATAGGAAACTCAAATCCAAACTGCACATTCAGCACATCGCCATAGGGACTCTTGTGCTGCTTATCAAACGTGCGCAACATAATGATTGCCATGCCCTTCATATTCTTGATGAAGCGATATTCTTTTTTCGCGCCCACAAACACACCCCACCCATTCGCGTTGGCCCTGGTCGGGAAAGTTCAGGCGAGCAAGCGGTGGCATATAGGCGTTCATGGCTTCCACTTCGAGGCGTGGCGGAAATCCTTTCCGGGGTTTGAATCAGCCCCCATCGTCATGAAGTTTTCATGTGAAATGACACGCGATCAAGACGTCCCTTCGTCTTGTAAACCTTAACCTTCATTCCGGTCAGGAGAAATTCAATTTGTGCTTTGCTACGCCTGCTGTCGCTGCTGAAGAAGTACACCGTCATTCTTGGAGTACAGATCATGAGATCTGCTCCATAGAGGACACGCTACGAAATAATTCTTCATCGATTTTAACTCTCCCTTTTCCGCTTGCCGAACGATTGATTTTATCTGTAGGTCCAGTTCATCAACAGAAGATTTTAATCGGTCTATAATTTCTTTTTGATTTTTACACAAACTTGATTCACTCTGTATGAGTTGCAACAAACCCAAGATACTGGCAACGGGTCTTCTCATTTCATGAGATTGCTTCCATGTAATTTCAGCAAGCAATTTATTTTGCTGAAGTATATCTGACTCGTATCCTTTCTTTTCTGTAATATCATTTCTCACGGAAAAATATTCCAAAGGCTTTCCTGATTTGGAAATAAAAGGATATATAAAGGTATCAACCCAATAGAAACTTCCATTCTTCGCCCTGTTGCGAACCTCACCTCTCCAACTAATTCCCATACTAATGGTCTTCCACATGTCTACCCAGAACTGCTTCGGATGGTAGTTTGAGTTCACGATATTGTGGCTGCTGCCGATTAATTCCGTTTCGGAATAGCCACTTATTTTAACAAAGTTTGCATTAACGCTTGTAATTATCCCCTTTGAATTAGTTCGCGATAAAATAGAAGATGCCGATAACGCATGTTCCAGATTTTCATGTTCGTTCAACATTTTGTTATTTTTTTGCTACACAAAACTAGCCGTCGGCTAAGATCAGGCAATCAGGTCGTGCCGGATTTATTTACTAAGGGAACCCCTTCCTTACTATCAGGCTTTTCCTGATTTTTCCTAAAACTGACTTTAGTCATACTTCCTATTCAGCCAGTCGCTGCATTTTTGTTGAAAACAAAATCCTTATGAAAACTCACATCAAAAAAACATTACCACCAATACTACTATCCGTTATCGTATTGTGTTTGCTTGCAACGGAGTCATTGGGCAACTTTAATTCGCCTTGGTTAATGAGCTCTTCTGCTATTGTTGTTGTCAGTATGGTAGCCTTGTGCCTTCATCAAAAAATAAAGAACGAAAAACAATTACTTCAGGCATTCCAAACCGTTGAGGATCTTGTTTCTTCCTTTTTATTCAATCGCGGAAAAAATAGAACAGAAACCGCATTAGAAGATCTTGAGTCCGAATTAAAGAAAGCCACCAGATTCATAAAAGATATTGGCGAAGGAAAATTTGACACAGATTACGCAGGAATGACACTTGAGCTAAATGAACTGAATCAAAACAACCTGTCGGGCGAGCTGTTGCATATGAAAAGACAAATGCAGCATGTAGCCGAAGAAGAACGGCAACGGACCTGGGTTGCTACTGGCCTGGCTCGCTTTTCGGAAATTGTTCGTCAACAAAACAAACTAATCGATGATGTATTAAATCAATTCATCAGTGAACTGGTCAAGTATATGGGTGCTAACCAAGGCGGAATTTTTATTGTCGATGATGAAGATCCAAAAAATATTGTCCTCGAATTAAGAGGTTGTTATGCCTATGGAAGAAGGAAATTTATTGAACGAACCATCACACCGGGTGAAGGTTTGGTGGGCCAGGCGTATATCGAAGGAGATACTATCTACCTGACAGACGTTCCCAAAAACTATGTGAGCATTACATCCGGCTTGGGAGAAGCCACTCCCCGGTGTGTTATACTCGTGCCACTGAAAAATCACGATACGATTGAAGGCATTATCGAGGTAGCAACGTTTGAAGTTTGGAAAAAACACGAAATGGATTTCTTGTCAAGGGTGGGAGAAATTCTAGGCTCGGCAATCAGTGGAATAAAAGTAAATGAGGTAACAAAAAAACTACTGGCCGATAGTCGTGAGCAAGCAGAACAATTGCGCGCACAGGAAGAAGAATTGCGGCAAAACCTGGAAGAAATTAATGCTACTCAGGAAGCAGTGGAGCGGAAATCACGGGAGGCAATGATACACAATACCAAACTTAATGCAATCCTGGAATCGGCTGTAGATACCATCATAACGCTAAACGAGGATGGCCAAATCGACTCGATCAATCGTGCCGGTATTGAATTGTTTGGTTACGCTGAAAATGAAATCATCGGAAAAAATATAAATGCCATTGTTAAACAATCGCAGCAAGATATCCATGATCAATTCAGGGTCAATAATTTTGAAATTGCCATCACAAACTGCATTGGACAAACCTGTAAAATGGTAGCTGTTCGAAAATCAGGAAGTTCATTACCCATTGAATTGGCTGTCAACGTGGCCAATATTGGCGGTAAGAAAATCTTCACGGGTATATTGCGAGATATCAGCGAGCGAATCAAGGCAGAAAACAATCAGTTGCAATACATTGAAGAATTACGCGCTCAGGAAGAAGAGCTCAAGCAAAACATGGAAGAGCTTCAGGCAACGCAGGAGGAAATTCAGAGGCAGATGTTAGAGACCGCAAAACTAAACCGCGAACTAGACGCACGAGTAGCTGCGCTAAACACCAGCACCATTATGTCCGAATCAGATTTGTACGGTAATATTTTATATGTGAACGATAAATTTTGTGAAGTATCTCAGTACAGTCGCGAAGAATTAATTGGCAAACCTCATAAAGTTGTGCGCCATGAACATATGCCTAAAGAAGTCTTTAAGCTGATGTGGGAAACGATTAAGGCAGGAAAGGTCTTCCGCGGCATCGTGAAGAACAGAAAAAAAGATGGAAGTCATTATTGGGTAGATGCCATTATATCACCAGTGTTGGATGATGAGCGTAAACCCATAAAATATATTGGTGTTCGGTATGTCATCGAAAACGATGTTTTGGGCGAAAAGCTTTTTTATGATCAATTACTTGCGCTTGGATTGTTGGATAAAAATATAAAATCACATGAACTTCAATTGGCACACGTATGATCCATCAAAAAAAAGTATGGGTAGTAGATGACGATGACATTCAACGTTTTCTCATGGCGAGAATTTTAGGTAAAATGGAAAGTGTGTCGTCTATTTCCTATTTTAAAAATGGATGGGAAGCATTAGAACAGTTAATGAAGGCAGTGCATATGCCAGACCTTTTACCGGATGTTATTTTTCTGGATTTACAAATGCCAATTATGGATGGATGGAGTTTTCTTGAAATTGTGGAACAAAAATGGTCGCAGCGTTTGAATGGCTTAAAGTTATACATTGTTACCTCCTCTGTAGCACAGGCCGACAAGGATCGAGCCTTTGCCCACAAATGGGTTTCTGGATTTATCACTAAACCCTTTGAGCCTGCTGGACTAAAAGCCATTTGCGAGGCAGCCTAAATCCGATAATGTGGGCATCCTCAATCTGTACAATAATTTCATAGAAATAAAAACTTGTCAGTTCTTTTAACAGAGCAGAATTTGTGATTGAAATTGAAGATTCAGGGATGAGGATTTTGTCAAAGTGGTCGTTCCGCGCGCCACCTAACGTGTTGACATTCTGTAGTGAGCACATTTTGTATCGGGAAATAGAAACCTCTAAACCATTTGAAGCTTGAACAACACCGGTTTATGTGTGATAGCTAGTACTTGATCTGACAATTGAGCTAGGCATTCCTTCCTTCTAGGCAAAGGTAGCCACCGCTCCAAATAAGTCAAGGGCTTCGCGAGTGGCCGCGCAAAACCCTTCGCACGTCCAAAGCCACCCTTGACTTCTTTTCCGCTTGCGGCTGTTTACGGCCCACGAGAAAATGAAAAAGTGTATTCATGCTGATTGATAACTTTGGTCAGCCATTTTAGCAAGGGCGATTTCCTTTGTGGCGGTAAAGGTTTCCCAAGGCGTCCTTCCGTAGCAATACTTCCCGGTGTGTGTCCGCTGCTCATTGTACTCGCAGATCCAGGTAGTTAGTTGTGACTTGGTCGCTAATGCAATGCGCAGCCAGTAAAATTGTGTTATTTATTTTGTTTTACTTGACCATGAACATCTCATGAGGACGTGGATATTAATTGCAGTTATTTTCCTTACATCGACATCTTGCGAAATAATGAACGGGGGATTGAGTAGTTATGTCACTTGGACCATTTCGTCACCTAAAGGCGATGTGGAGCGAAAACTTGATAGATTAGTTCAAGCTATTGTCAGAAGAATGGAAAGACATTCGACTAAGGTGCATACAGCAATATGGCTATTTGGAAGGAGGGTCTTTTATTTTTCGACTGATCCAAAGGAAATGTTCTATGCGTCAATTTGATCACGTCGGAACTACTCTCTGAAGTGAAAGAAAAGTTTACGAAGCGCCTCTGCCTTTCGAGAGAATTTTTCTATCGTCTGAAATCATCTCAAATGTTGTTGTCATTATTAACAGAATTGAAAACTTCTCTTTATTCGGAAAAATAAGATTCGAAAGCAGATGGTACACTGGCTTCGGTGGCGAACCGCACATCGATGAAGTTCCTATTTGGACACCTGGGTAAAATCTGACTCACTGGAAAAAGGTCAATCCGGGATTTTTACTTTGAATGGGTCTTGTTATCTTAAGATACATTAAAAATAAATTCATTTAATATGTAGAAAAATGAAAAAGGCCTTCAAAAACCCTCTCCACTCAGGCAGCTTGATAATCTGCCTGGCGTTATCTTCCATTATATTTTCCGGGTGCGAAGACAACACTCCTTGCAAGAGATGCGATGCCGCATTCGCACGCCAGCGAAAGGTGAAACAAATCACTCACACCGACGCGGCCCTTATTGTAAAAGAGCGGTTCAGATTCTTTTACCAGAACAATCTGATCGACAGTATTGTCAAAGTGAGCTATGCCGACGCGGCGTCGCGCGGTGACAGTACTGTTACGCGCCTCAAGGTTTATTATGGTGGCGACTGCCTGCCTTCGTCCTATGAGGCAAAGACATATGCCATGGAAGCACCGGTGTCAGTGGAGAAAGGCTTCTTCACATACAGCGCATCGGGCATCATCAACAAGCACCTGGCGTTCTATCCCGATGAGAATTTCCTGGTGGTGGACAAGACTGCCGACATTGATTATACGAACAATGCGTCTGGGCAGGTACTGACACGCAACGGCACCGACTATGGCATTCTTGTGTATCCGGAGCCGTACGGAAACAAAAATTCGTACACGTACACAGGCAGCAACATCACGAAAGTGGTGACGTGGAAGGAACAGGCCGGGTATAATCTTACCAACGTTTTTGACAATCGTAACAACCCGTTCAACATTCAAGGTGGTATCCTGTATTACTTGTCACTTACCTCGTATCCGGATGAAGAATTTTACGAGACGATCTGCAGAGATCAGAACAATCCCACGTCTATAGTATTTAAGGGCACCGATACGGCCAACAGCTTTGTGACGATCACGTCTACGTTTACGTACACCTATGATGTGCTGAGTTATCCCACCAAAGTGAGCATTGTTCAGGCTACTATTGACGAGGTGCATGGCAACAGCCAGCAGAACCTGGGGACGTATCAGTTTTCGTATTATTAATCCGGTTGGCGCCTGATAAGGCGAAGCTGGCGGATAGTTTGATATATACCATACCGTTTGATCAAAGATTAAATCATAACCCTCTCTTATGAAAACCCCTCTCGTTCAAAAACTCAGCTTGCTGGGTTCACTTCTATTGTTGCTCACCTTAGTTCCGGTCTCCTGCAAAAAGATCGAAGTGCGACCGGACGTGGGCATGCGTGGTGTTGACTTGTCGCAAGACCAGGAAGTGAATCCTGCCTTTGAAATGAATCCGCCAATCGCCAAAAACATCGTCATTCAAAAGCTCGACGACAAAGTGAACAACTTGCTGGTGATCGCCGACTTCGGTAAAGGTATTCTCAAATCGCGCTATCACGCCATCGAACTGGCGTCGGGCAAAGTCGTGCTGCGCGACGATGGCAAGGGCGTGGATGAGAAGGCCGACGACGGCAAGTTCTCCATCGCCATGCACGACGACCTCGATGCGCTGGAACAAGACATTGCTGCCGTCGAGAAAAATCGCGGGCTGTTGGAAAAAGAAATGGCGGTTGGGTTCAACAGCCGCGAAGTCGTGCAGCGCGACGTGTCGTTCCTGAAAGACATCCGTCTCGAAGATTTCAGGAAGGGCAGAAGAATTCCTACCCCACCCAACCGTTTGTGCAGAGCACTGCTCGATGTGTCGCCGGAGCATTCGCTGATGGTGGTTAATGCCGGCGTAGTGAGCAGCACGGAAGCGCAAAACACGGGAGCCTGGACGTTCGGCACCCTGCTGAACAACGTAGCCAACGAAGCCGTTACAGGCGTGAGTGCGTCGACGCTGCTGAAAAACTTGTTGTTGATCTTCCAGCACGATATGATGGTCAATTCAGATCTGGCTGCTGCGCGGGGGCACGTTGTTCAGGTGATCATTAATCTTGTTGAAGAAAGCAGCCATCCTGATCCGACTACCTGGGATCTTTCCAACTGGCAAAATATGCCAATCGATCCTTATAAACTCAGGGCGCCGCTTGTTGCCATTGTGAACCGGCTCGACTTGCGGGGCAATATGGGCTACGGACAGCTCAACAGTGGTGAAGGACGTTTTGTCTTCGCGTTGGTTGCTCCCAATGGCGACACCATGGGAACCCTCATTTTTGAGTACAGCATTCCGATCCGTACCTGTGTCGATTTGAGAGATTATGCCCAACGATGGTACGATCTCAAAAACCAACCCCTTGGCTCTCCGGCTTACAATAGCGCCTTGAAAGCAATAACGGATGTGTTTGCAACAGCCAATGCCGACCCCTCGCGCACCAATGGCAGCGCTCTGAAAGTAGTGCGCACCAACGAATTTTGGCTTGACACCGAGGGTCATTGGGAAATGCGCGAGTTCAAATTAGATCCTGACACGCATCAATTTGTATTGTCCACCACGGCGCAAGAACCGAGTGAGAAGTTCAACGAAGCCTCGGCCGTAGACACACCACCGGATGTGAATAACCTGGTAGCGTGGATTAACGCCCACGAGGCCGAAGTAATCGCCGACAAACATAGCGTTCCCCTAACGGTGGAAGACCAGATGACCCACACCCAAGTGCCATTCCTTGGCGCCAAGGCCAACGTTGAAAACGGAAGATGGAATGCCCCGGGTGTGGTGCCTGAAGCCCGTCATC
Source organism: Chryseolinea lacunae (assembly GCF_016735595.1). GTDB lineage: Bacteria > Bacteroidota > Bacteroidia > Cytophagales > Cyclobacteriaceae > Chryseolinea > Chryseolinea lacunae. The sequence continues at coordinate 21,145 of NZ_JAERRB010000003.1, read as the reverse complement.
ATTTTTCACTGAACACATGCACAGGCTGTCACCGGCAGGAAACAAACACGCCCGACTTCCGGCACATCGGCCCCAGCGTAGGCTTCGGCACGGTACTCTCCGGATTTCTGACCGGCATCGACGTGCCCGACCCTGTGCAGCCGTTGATCATGCATCACTTCAACGACCTGGCGTTTCGCGAAGACAAGCTGGAAGAACTTTTGTGTACGAACTGCCGGCGGCCATTCCTGGACCTGGTAGACTTGCTTGCACTCCAGGCAAATGCGATGGTGCATTGACGGGTTAATATGAAAACTATTGCTTGCTTAGCAGTCAACTTCCGTAATGTGTCCCATTTTCCCTGCCCGATAGTCGGTGAGAATCCAGAACCCTTTGACTACTTGTTTCAGGATGGCGTGCCAAGCTAAAGTTACCTGAGGACTTGAACTACGTCTAGGTTTCGAACCACTTGATTGCTAGACTTGTTTCTGGTCAAAGGTGGCGGAATTGGGTGGTCACGTGATCTGAAAATTCATGGTCAGGGCAAAACGGAAAAAGATAGTCAGTCTCTTCGGATTCTCCAACAGTGGGCCTGTAGTTATCCCAACTGGGATAAGATTTAGATTCATACCAATGGGCTTTCAATTCACTAAGGAAGAAGGAGAAAACTTGATTATAGGCCTTGTGTCTAGTTCATTGGGACAATCTGGAATAAATGTAATATATAGCGCTGACGGAGTGACGATGGGGAAGACTTCTCTCAGGCGCGTTGATTTTCCTTGCTGCGCCTTTGGTCACAAGTAATCAAGATTGGGAGAAGCTGCTTGGGGCGACGTGGTTCTGGCAACGGGCCAAAAAAATGCAGGTTACAATTTTGACACGTCTGGACAGTGGTGGGATTCAGGTAGGGTTTTCAAAAAAGAATGACAATGGCTACAATTAAATTGACTAACGGATTTCATGATCATTCAGGAATAGGGAATATTCTGACAGGAACACTCGTGAAAGGAAATGTGAACCTTGATGAACGACTATTCATTGACGGCGCTAGCGTGCCTATCTTAAAGATTGAAACAGATAGCGTGACCTTTCCAGGTATGATCATGATTGAGATAACAGTTCCCAAAAACGCAGGCATTGTCTGGCATAAGTACTATGGACGAATTGTTAATACTGATAAAGCTGATAAGCAAGAAAGTAGGGGATGATGTTTCGTGTAGTGTAACGGAAAATTAAATAACTAGATGTTGTCCTTGCGTCTTTGCTCGCCATCGGTCAATAGTCCAACATCGTAGGAGTGGGCAAAAGGGAATTGTTGGGGATTTTCAAATTGGTGGGGCTCAATAAATTTGCAAACCATTGCTATATTCGGTGTACCGATTCTCCACCCGGTGCAATACAAACCAAAATCCTCACTCATCTTGAAATCATGCATGGTGACGTAGCTGGGAAAAGCAACGGATAAAGAGTATAATATGTAATAGCTCAGAGGCTCAATCATATTCCTCGACTATGCTTTTTACCCTTTCGAATCTTGTCCAGCTCCTCAATATCCGACTGATCTGTTTTTCGATTGATTGCCTTCTTATTTAAAATGAGGTCATCATAGGACAAGAATCTCACCTCTGCTCCATCATAGTTTGTTTTCTCTGACGTTGCCTTGCTGTCTCTAAATGATTTTAATCCTTGCATTGTGGGCAAGAAGTCCAAATGAAACTCGTCGAGTGTTATTTTTAGATACGTTTTCTTAGAATCGAAGACTAACTCTCTCAGTGACGTCGTCTCCACATCTAGTTTGTCAAGGGCGCTTAGGAGTTTCAGATAGTTCTCGTTCGTTGGATTGTACCAGAAATCAAGATCAATATTATTGCCGCCTGTTATGCCGACACCCGATGGGCGACTAAAGCCATAGTGGCTTACCGCAGCGCCACCGATGATTAGGTAGTCAACGTCATATTTGTTCAGAACGTCGCAAACTCGAATCAGATGTCTACGGCCTTCTTCACTGATCATTTTTTATTATTTTTCAATGGAGGGAGGACATTAGAATTGTCCTCTGCGACAGGCCTGTGAAAAAAGTCCATTAGTGCCTTTGACAGTGCTTTCCTTTTTTTGGCCGGTATCTTGGCTAGTAGCTCTTTTTCAAGAGCCTCTTTTTCTTCAAAATTGTGATACACGTAGGCCTTATACATATCCGTTCAACGAAAGTCGTACGAACTTTGGTTTGGTCAAATTTCGCCTTTTTTGGGCTTTTTTCAAATATTTTCTGCCATTTAGAAATCTTGCGGCCCTTGCCGAGATTTCGACCCCATTGAACATTTTGTTTCAGGAGGGCGTGACCAGCTAAAGTTACCGGAGGGCTTGAACTTGGCCTAGGGTTAGGGTGGTTGGAGCCGCCTCATTGCTAGATTCGTTTCTGGTTCAAATGGTGGCGGAATTGGGTGGTCACGTGATCTAAAAATTGATGGTCAGGGCAAAACGGCAAAAGATGGTGAGCCACTTCGGACTCTCCAAAAAGCACAGGCTATAACAACGTGCATAATCAATGGCGGGGTTCAGTGTAATTTTGTAGTTTAGTTTTTCAAATAACGTTTGGTGTCGTGGGACAGTGAAGCGCTTCGAATTCGCGCCACTGCTTATGCACAAAACGTTATGCACAATTGCATATGAACATTTTGGAGATATTTAAATTAGGGCAAAAGAAACACAAGCCGAAAGTGTTAGGTGCGGGTGCCACGTTGTATCCTGACAAAATAGTCATTGAAACGGTTGACCGAATAAAGGACTCGTATGGTATCATATCTACGTATCTCACAATACTTCACCCTGATGGGGACTCAATTCTTCTCGGACAAACGCTAAGACATCACCTTGGACAGAGCAGAGACGACCTGAAAATGACAAAAGATATTGACGGCAAGTATACCGACTACTTGAAGAAAGCAGGATTCAAAAACAGAAAGGAACATTATAGAAATGCCCTTCATCTGATGATTAGTGAAAAAGATGGCAAAATTAGACTTGCTCCGACAATTAATGGGGGACCAACAGGAAAGAATAGAGGGTTTATGGGTACAAAGGAAGAACCTATATCGGTGGACAGTAATGTATCGGATGTGGAACTTGGAGACATGCTAAAATTGGGTTGGAGTAAGTGCGTATGCAACTGTGCATAACAAAGGATAAAACATATGCTGTATTGTAGGTTCTTAAAGCGAGTATTCAAATAGAATTATCAAGAGCTTCTAACCTTTTCATCACGTTTATAATAGCTGAAATTATTGGTCACTTGGACGCATAGGCTTTGTTGATATCATCAATGGTAAATGTTCGCGTTGTAAAAAATCCGTCTTGAGGGAAGTTCTCTGCATTGTGAAAATAACTAACCCATGTGTCTCCGCATCCAAGTACATTGAGCACATCAATAATATGTCGCTCGGCATGATACGTTGAATCAACCGTCCATGCATGGATGATCTTATCAATATCGTCGAAGCGTTCGCGGAACGCCCCTTGATCATACTTCCTGAATTCATTCTTCAACGTAGCTATTCTTTCACTCGGAATGGACCCACCTGGTGCAATTAGCGTAAAGTAGATACTCGTAATGGAAGTCAGGGATTGCCCTTTGGCTTCTATTCCATTTGAGACATATTGATCAGCCTGGGCGTCCGCGTCGTTATAGAATTCGTGGGGAGGATATCCTAATTGAAGAAACTTCGAATACATCTTGTGATGCTGGAATTCGTTGTCGATCATTTCACAGAGAAAGGGTAACTGTTCCAATACTGCGCTGTTTAGGGAAAGGCCAGACCTAAGTCGACGGTAGCCTTGCATTTGAGTGTCAATGTGAAGCAGTTCATGGGTAAAAGAAGCCTCAGGATGATTTGTTTCACAGTGACTGATGATGATTCTTTTTTCTTCTTTGTTCGATCCCCAAGAATTGTTATTTGATTTCTTAAATTGAATAGGAAGATTCTCGGTCACTCGTTTATAAAGTTCCCGGTTGGCATCGGTGATCAGGTTTTTCAGTTGCATAATTGTTACAGCAATGAAAAATGTATTAAAATAGTTCCAAAACCCATTGGGTGAATTGTTTCGGTTAACAAGATGTAGAACGGAACGCGATTTTCTTATATTGAAATAGTACGGGAGCCAATTCGGTAGGGGTAGTTGTGATTGCCATATAGGTGGGCCCAATTCTCGACTCAACACTTTGTTGAGAATCACCGGCCCGTAATGGGTGCTCGTGTGCCGACTGGGAAAATGAACGGCTAGGAGTGTAGAGATTCGTTGGTCCTCCGAACCTTATCAATGTACGGATGGCCTTCCGGCAACGTAGCTTCCATAATTGCAAGGCTTTTTGTAGAGAACTCGCGAGCAGTAACAAATTCTCCAAGCCTTTTGAGTACTATCGCCAGGTTGGCATAATTTATCGCAGTATTCAAATGATTCAACCCAAAATTCAATTCATCCAGCTCAACAGCCTTTTCAAGAAGCGGTCGTGCTCCCGCAAAGTCCCCTTGGGCCTTCATTACATTAGCAATACTTAAATAAATTGCAGAGATGTCCGGATGATTGGGACCGAGCACTTGTTGCGCCAATTTTAGGGCATTCTCTACAAGGAATCGTGCGCGTGAATAGTTGCCGATTTGTGTTAAAGCAACAGCAAGATTACTCCAACTTGTAATATTTTTCGGGTGGTCAGATCCAAATTTCTTCTCAACTGCATTGCTGACTTTTTCAAAAAGAGATACGGCCTCTGCATTTTTATCGAGAGCCAGAAGCACCAATGCAAGATGCGACCAAGCCTGAGCTAAATTTGAATGGTCCGGACCAAAATTATCTTCCAATAGCCGAATAGCTCGCTCTAGCATCGCTTGTGCATTGGAGTATTCTCCAATACTATAAAGCACTGCGCCCAGACTAGCATATGCATTGGTTGTGTCAGGATGGTCGATGCCAAGGCGCTTCTCGTTCGACTTTATAACATTTTCCAACAACGATCGCCCCTGCATAAGATCTCCGGATTCAATAAGGACACCTGCTAAATTCTGGCTCCTGGAAAGCGTTATCGGATCGTCGGCCCCAAAGAGCCTAACGCTTTCGTCTACAGCTTGCTTCAGAAGCCTTCGCGCATTCCGGTAGTCCCCCAACGATTGGTAAACCAATCCAAGATTTGAGTATGTGAATGCAGCGGCACCAAGATCGTGACGCTGTTCATCTGAATGCCGTGCCTTCTCCAATATTTCCTTCGCCTCGGGAAATTTTCCTCGAACATTCAGAATGAGAGCAAGCCGGTTTTGTAACAGCGCAACTACTGCGGAGGTATCATTCTCAAATGGACGAAGAATGGATTGACCGAAAGGGATCCAAACAAATTTTTCGGTAGGATCCTCGTAACCTTGTATTTCCAAGTTATAAGAAATGACAGTCATCAGCCCAGCAACGTCATGCAATAGTATTGACAACTTCTTAATGACAACGCCTTTTATCACCACGTGCATTTTATAAGCGTCACCCTCCTTATTGTGCAGAATCCATCCCAATTGCGCCAACCGATTTAGTGCTTCCGACAGCATCGTTCTTCGGTCAAATCCTGGGCTGATTAGTTTATGGACTAAATTATAAGCATGAAAATTTGTAGGTAAACATGCAAATTGCTTCATCACCCATAACTCATCTTCACTTAATTTGCTCAGGTTAAAAATAGAGATGAGATACGATTGAACGCGATCTATTCTACCTCCCTTATGATCAATATATACGTTGGCCTGAAGGTCAGCCTCTATCGCATTTTTCAAAGCGTAAACATCGGTCCTTTGAAATTGGGCCGTCTTCGAAAGAATTTCTATTGTAAGCGTGTGGTAATCAACGACGCCTAGAATGCTCAAAATTTCCGCTTCATCCCTGATCAACTGGCAATGTTTTTGAAACAAAGCGACAGCCTCTTTAGGTTCTAAAAAGCCAAGTTCCCTTGAAAAAAAGCCAGGCACAGTTTCTCTCGAAGTAAGAAGTACATGCCAGGTAGGCTGCCCAGGCAAAATATCCTTAAAGTCCGTCAGCGTCTCATCCACGCTGTCCAGAATTAACAAATTTGGCTTTTCAGGGATCGATTTTAGTTTACCCATGAGCTCGTAAAAAAGTGGCATGATATCTTTGCCCGATTTTAATATCGATAGATTTTTCAAGAGGCCTTCTGTATTTATTAAATCATCGACAATATCCCCCGTAAGTTGTGAGACCCAAGCGATATGCTCATACTCGTTATAGTATTTACTCACGTACCCCTGTGCTATGGTAGTTTTTCCTATTCCACCAAGGCCGTTAATTAATACCGTGCGTCTATTTCTAAATAACAGAGTATGTATCTCCTGCAATTCCCTAGTCCTACCTATGATGTCATCCTCGTGAATCCTGGGGATTTTGAGTGTGAGTTCCCGGGGTATTTTGTTAGTCGATGAATTAGTCACCAATTCATCTCTTTCTCTTAGAATATTTAACACATATGCTCTCAGTTTGTGCCTGATATGGGTTCTGTCAATATCACTCAAAGAAACACGTTCGCCATACAGCTTGAAATAAAGGTCGTCGCTCAGAGAAAAGTATTCCTTTACATTATTTTCTGGCGTCCAGTATTTAATCGGGCATTTTAGTGTACGCTGAAGGGAATCAATAATATTTATTTGGATGTTGGAAAAATCGACGTACGGGGATAACGCGATATATCCGTCTGCTTGATGATTGGAGGCATATAGTTCTTGAAGTTTTACGGATATTTCATTCCAGCTAATACTCGTTTTATATTCCTTGCATTCAAAATAGAATTTGCGCTCTCGCCCATTTTGATCTAAAAATCCAATCCTAATATCGAAACCATTTTGCGTGCCGGCTTTCTGCCTGCGTGCTTCGATAATTGGAAATTCTAACTCGCCAAACAGACTGCGCAGGTACTGCAAAACCTGAAGTTCAAATTCGTTTCCCTTTGCGGCCATAGAAATCGTCATTTAAATGATTTAGCAAATAGTATGAGGATAAACTAAAGATAGCCAATTCGATCCTGATGCTTCTCAAGAGGAGATTAGAAGGTAGAGAATTATTAACTTATGGAACTACGAAAGGGTCAGACTATTTCCATCCGGTATGGTTGATGGATATTTAGTCAACAGTGCCAAGAGGGAGTCGTTCCAAATTTTTTATTCTTTGATTTTCAATTCATTGGGCTGCTTGGAAATTTCAGTGCACCGATTCTCCACCTTCACGCAAAGTCAAAATTCATGTAGGAAAATGGGACTTCAATTATCAGGAAAGGCTATTCGTTAGGCCGCAAATTAGATACAAAGATGAGGGGAGCCCTGGTGGAGATCCCCACCCATTGACCACTCTGTTTTAGGACGGCTTGACCAGCTAAAGTTAGCTGAAGGCTTGAATATCCTCTAGCTTTCGAAGCCCTTGATTGCTAGACTCGTTTCTGGTCAAATGGTGGGGGAATTGGATGGTCACGTTATCTAAAAATTGATGGTCAGGGCAAAACGGAAAAAGATGGTCAGCCACTTCGGATTTTCCAATACATTGAGTAAGTATCGTCAATGGATGGAATCCAAAGCAGCGAAAGAAATTTTTTAAAAGTAGGTTTTGCATATAAAATAAAACGTTTAAGTTTACATCCATTGGAGCAAGTAAAAAATTGTGTGTTAGTTTAGTGCTGCGGCTATTTGTGAAGTTCTGATTGATATTCTATTATCACACTTTTCTGGATTTTAATATGTTGAGTAAGCCGTATCGTTTCTATTGCAATAGAAATACGGAGGAGCATTTTGTGTCTATTGTTATTTGATGAATTTTCTATGATTAATAAACTAAGCTGGCTTTTTGCACTAGCGTTATTACTTGCATGTCAGTTGGATGCCAAATGCCAGACGGGCCCATCGCTAAATATTGTAAATCCGCCACCACCTGATGTTAGCGCCCTTACCAAGTTTGGCCAGGTACCGGTGAGCAATTTTACAGGTATTCCCAATATTTCGGTCCCTATCTATACTATCAATGAGGGAACTGTAGCATTTCCCATCTCGATTCAGTATCACGCCGGAGGAATCAAGGTGAAGGAGGATGCCAGTGAAGTGGGCCTAGGGTGGGCTCTTAGCGCTGGCGGTTCGATCACAGCAATAACACGAGGCCGGCCAGATTTTCAAGGTGGTTTTGCGGATACTTATGTCGACATGCCGGACGCTCCGACTACGATTCTTTCAACTTCCCGACAGCCGATAACCAGTATTGATCAATGGTATTATGCCTGGGGAAGTGATTCTCATCAATTTACATCCAGTAACTACTCAGGCATCTTGTTCTCTGGGCTAAATTTGCCACATGCAAATACTGCAAAGGAATACTTCAATTACTTTGAGGTTGGTAATGAAGGCACTGCACCGGACTTTGCGTCAGATCTCTATGTTTTAAACTTCGGCAATAGAAGTTGTAAATTTATTTTTGACAATAATTTTAAGCCTACTGTCTTAGGCGATGGGGCTTTAAAAATAGAACTTATCCCAAATGGAACTTATCCTGATTGGAAGGTTACCGATGAGTCAGGAACAATTTACTACTTTACTCAACGGCAGTTTTCATATAGCAATAGCGTCGATCCTGCATTAACCACAGGGACGGCATCCTCATTAAGCACGTGGCATCTGACCAAGATAAGGTCTGCTACATATGGAGAAATTAATTTCAATTATCTATACTCTACTCAATCTTTTGTTCATCCGTTACCTAGCATTTCCGAAACGTATCGCGTTGGAAATTCTTCGCCTAATATCCAGCAAAACTTTGAGTTGGTTACTCCTCACTTTACAATGTATCATCAGCTTAATATAGATAATATTCAATTCTCTTCGGGTTATGTTAAGTTTTTGTATGATGATCAACGTGCTGATCTGCAAGGGGGAAGACGTTTATTTTCTGTAGAGGTGAGGGACAAGGAAAATAGACTTGTGAAGAAAACGAACCTTGATAATAATGACTATTTTATAGCAAATCAAGGTTATTACTCTGGCATCCCTGAAATCAATTTCGTGGTCAATAGCTTAACTAATTACACGTCAGACAATCATAATAAAAGACTAAAACTAAAAGGAACAAGTGAGATAAATTTGGTGTCGAATGAAGTCGATAGTAAATATATCTTCACCTACAATGAACAACTTAATTTACCGGGGAAACTTTCTCTTGCGGTTGATCATTGGGGCTTTTTCAATGGGGCACAGAATCAGCAATTGGTTCCTCCAGCTACGATCACGTTACCATCGCAGGCAACCGAATTTTTGCCCGGTGCCAATAGAAATGCGAATCCGGCATTTTCGCAAGCAAATATTTTGACTTCAATCCAATACCCCACTGGTGTAAAGGTTGGTTTCTCTTATGCGAATAATCAATATACGCGGCAAGAAACCGTTATTCACTATAGCGATGAAACAAGTAGTCTTTTTAAGGATGACGCTTCGTCAGTAGTCAATAGCTCGGGTTTCGTTGATGCAAATGGAAATTTCACGGCCGCAACCGCGTGGAACGGAAAGAAATTGAAGATTTATTGTCTGGTATATCGTGACAATAATCTATACCCTTTAGGTACATACTTTTTAGATATCGTTATAAAAAAAGACGGTAACTTCTTAAAGAGAATAAACACACTAAGTGGAACGGCCGTTCAAGATTCGTCAATCGTCATTCAAGGCGGAAGCTCTTATAACATCTCTTTTGATCCAACTACGGTAGATTTTTTCAACAGTTGCGAAATACGTCGGACAGTTTATGTGCCAAAGGCGTCGAGCACTTCATCACTTGAAATGGTTACACGCTACCTTGGTGGCTTGAGAGTTGGCAATATTAGTACGCTTGACCCTATAACACTCAAGTCGACTAACCGAAAATATACATACTTAGATGGAACTGCCGATGATATACCGATCTACGTGTCGCCGGTGGGACATGATTATTATTCAATTGTTAGTGGTGGAACTCCGGTTTACTATGACAACCCTTTTCGTTACCGGTATGGGCAGTCTATCTATGAGTTTTCAGACGGAAGAGATGCGCCCTATTTTGGATATGGCAGAGTGCAAATTTCAGATCTGGATGCTGACAATATTCCGAATGGGATGACTGAATATTATTATAATAATTCAGGCAGTATTAATGTGAATACGATGCTTTATTATTCAAATCAAATAGGATTGGATGTTGTGAATCCTATCATCACGCCAATTCCAGCAATTACAAGAGGAAGAGGTGATTTACTGGAGGAGAGATATTTTAAGTGGACCAACAATGTTATGGCCCCCATTTCACGTGATCAATATATTTACACAGCGAACAATTCAACCAAAGTTTGGCAAATGCTTTTTGATCAGGGGTTGGCGGCACCCATTGGAGGTGGGTATAATTCTGAGCGATATTTTAAGATAAATGCGCATCATTTTGCTATTCCGGTAAATCGAAATACTCTGGATCGGAAAGATCACTACCAGTACGATAATCTTGGAAATGAATCGTTGACCTTTTCGGAAAAATACACCTATGATGTCGTCAACGGCCATTTTCAAATGATAGCTAAGTCGGTCACGGCATCCAATGGCGATACTAATAATCTATATTATAAATTTCCCCAGGATTACACTGGATTGCAAGATCAATCAAATCTTGATGGTATCGCAATGGGAATTTTAAACCTACAAAATAGACACATTGTAATTCCAGTTGAATCTTACAAAGAAATAATACCAGTACGGACGCCAAATACCCGAAAATATGTTGGCGGTCTATTAAATACTTTTAATCAAGTCCTCCCAACGTTAAATCAGGTGATGGCTATTGAATCTCAGTCTCCGATGAATTCCTTTAGTTTTTCTACTATAGTAAATGGTCAGTTTCTAAAGGACCCTCGGTATACAACACGAGTCCGGTTTACTAACTATGACGAAAAAGGAAGGTTGCTGCAGCAGTCACTTGAACAGAATTATTCCACTGCATATAAATGGGGCTATGATCAGCAGTTCCTTATTGCAGAAATCGCGAATTCGTCGGTGGGAGATGTTTTTCTTGAGAATTTTGAAGAGGGCAATGGAAACGGCTCAATTGATAATTCTAAGACTGGCCACCACAGCTTTACAGGTAGTTACTCAAAGAATTTAGTCTCCCTGAGCAATGGTGATTATATTCTCAGCTATTGGATGAAATCAGGAATTGATTGGATTCTGACAGAGCAAAATGTAGTTGTGACAAATGGGAGTTATTCTATAAACCTGGGTTCCGGTCAGTATGACGATATTCGGTTTTTTCCTAAGAGTGCGCAAATGACAACCTATACGTATGATCCGTTAATAGGATTGACAAGTCAAAGTGATGCGAATAACAAAGTCACATATTATGAATATGACTCACTGATGAGGCTTAAATTGATGCGGGACGAAAAACGAAATATCATTAAAGAATTTGAGTATAAGTATTGGCAATCGAAATGATGAGCCGTCAAAGCGTAGAAGCGTTATGAAATAATGACCTTAAACTTTTCACTGATTGCTGAAAAAGGTGAAATATATAACAATGAAAAATAAATTTTGTTTACGAGTTGGAATTACCTCCTTACTCTTCATTATTAGCTATGCTCAAGGACGGAACATAGTTGCGAACAGACCGGTCTGTAGTGCGAATGTTAACTTCTTGTTGCTGACTTTGTCGGAGTCTTTTTTTTCTGGTCCGGGAGCTAGCACTACAAATGTACCGACGACACCAGTGATTACTACGAAGACAAATACTGGTGTTTTTGGTTCTGTTACTTTGGAAACGGGCGAATATTCAACCTATGTGTGGAAAAAAGGAGATGTGGTTATTGGCACTGATAGAACTGTATCTATTGTGGAGACGGGTTTATATACCGTGACCGTTACGGCAGCGGGTGTAGCGGGTACTGCCGTCTCTGCCCCGTTCTCATATAATAATTATAGCTATGTTATTTCCAATACAATCTTAAAGCCTGGAGTAACAAATTCTGACGATGTTAGTGCTCTAACCGTTGAGTCAGTGAGCCAAATTATACAATATTTTGATGGGTTGGGGCGGCCTATGCAAACGGTGTCAACGAAGGCCTCTCCAGAATATAATGATGTTGTTCAGCCTGTGGTGTATGATGGCTATGGCCGAGAGTACCGTAAATATTTGCCTGTGACCGTGGCGGAGCAAGGAAGACCGGGTTGGTATAAACCTAATCTCATTGATGCAAATGGAAATTATACTGGTACCTCGGCGAATTTTTATAACAATGCAACGGATGACGTGGCCGATGATGCTAGACCTTATGCTGAAACCGTTTTTGAATCAAGTCCATTAAATAGACCTGAAAGGATAGGACAACCTGGCGAAACCTGGTACCCCAATATTGATCCAACTCATAATCACTCGATCCATAAGCTTTACGAAATGAATGGTGAGAATGATGTGCTTGAGTTTTTTTATAATACCGATACTAACGTTCTTACGACTGGTGACTACTATCCATCAAATAAATTGTATGCCAATGGAACAGTGGATGAACAAGGGAATCAAGTAGTCGAATACGTTGACAACGATGGGAAGACTGTGCTTAAGCGAGTTCAATACGGTGTTGAGGTCAGCACCAATAATATCCTATTCGCAGAAACCTACTATATCTACGATGACTTTGATAAACTAATTATCGTGTTACCTCCAGAGGCAATTAAAGAAATCAAGGAACGCAACGGACTTTAGCATGATATTTTCTTGTCTTACTCCCTTCTCATTGTTATGAAATTTAATTTGATGGCAAAGATATGTTGATTCCATCTCTGATAGCTGAGGCCAATTTTGAAATTCAACACACCGTTAATACTTGATGTCGATGCAAAAAAGAATATTTCTATTACTGACAATTTTACACATAGGACTTTCTGGTTTTCTGAAAGCCCAGTCGCTCTACCCGATTCAATGGACAAACGTTGTTGGAATAACTGTGAGCGCCAACCAGTCGCTCACAAAAGTAGGAGCCAACGGTTGGACCAGTGGTGCAGCATCGACTAACCTTTTGAAAGCTGGCGTAGACGGTTCGATTCAATTTACAATCACTAGCGTCACGGGTGCCTATATGTTTGGATTGTCGAAAACGGATAAGGATGTCAATTTCACAACTATCGACTATGCAATCGCGGTTAGCAGTGGTGTTGTTACTATCTACGAATCAGGAACGCCAATTTCCACAGGGGTGACGGCGGCAGTGAACGATGTCTTTAAAATCGTTCGTACGAACAATGTGCTTCAGTATTTTCGCGGAGCAACCGAACTGCGGAACCTCACGTTGCCCAATACGTATAATAGCAACTTTATGGTAGATGCTTCCCTGTATAGCGGAACGACGCCTATCGTTCAGGCGAGCTTCGATGCTTCGCTGAATATTGCGCATACGGTAACACCCGTAGGCTATGGTGGCACAGGGGGTAGCATTGCGGTGTCTGTTAGTCAGGGAACTCCTCCCTATACCTATTTGTGGAGCAGTGGAGAAGCCACGTCCGGCATTACTAACAAAGTGGCGGGTACCTACACGGTTACGGTATCGGATGCGTCAGGTCGGACAGGCGCAAAGACCGTAACGCTGGGCTATAAATCATCGTGGACAGATTTGGTAGGTGGTGTAGCGGTGGATGCAACTAATCGTTTAACAAAGACGGGCAACAATGCCTGGGATGCTGGCGCTGCTTCGACTAATGTGCTTCGGGCCGATACGGACGGTTCAATCGAGTTTGCCTGGACCAGTTCTATGGCCTATGAGATCGGATTGTCGAGAAGGAACCTGGATGCTTCATACACAAGCATTGAATATAGTATTTACGTCGCGAACGGGGACATCACGATCTTAGAATCAGGTGCTAACGTTTCGGGAACGGGTAATTTTGGTCGTGCTGCGGTGGGTGATGTTTTTCGCATCGAAAAGTCGGGACCGTCAATTAAATACTATCACAACGGCATGTTGTTGCGAACGGTTGCCTATACAGCATTTGGCGCGGATTTTATGATCGACGTCTCGGTCTATCACGATGGCGCTGTTGTTCCCACGGTGATTCCGACATTTGATTCTCAAATTCAGATCCGGAAAAAAATCGCACCTGTAGAAGACGCGACGCACGGTGGCAGCATACTTCTTTCTCCTGTCGGTGGAACACCACCATATTCTTACAATTGGGGAGCAGGGGGCACAACGAATAAAATAGAAAACAAACCTGTAGGCACGTATGCCGTGACGGTGACCGATGCGGAGGGGCGAAGTGCATCAACCCAAATCGGTCTTGGCTATAAAGTTGATTGGACACAAGTTAGCAGTAGACTGGACATACTGGAAGACAATTCGTTGGTTAGATATGCCGCTGTAAATACATGGTATGGAGCAAGCAGTCTGAATATGCTCATGCCTGGCGCGGATGGTTGGATTGAATTTGAAATCGGTAGACCCGCTGGTGATTATTATGATATCGGCCTTTCTGTGCAGGACATCGACGGCTCCAGCAGCAGTATTGAAAATGGGCTTGTATGCAACGGTAGCGGCAGCGTCATAGCGTATCAAAAAGATCTGCCACAAGGTGTCGTGGCCCTACTCCGAGTGGGTGATGTTTATCGCATCGCGCGCGAAGGGGGCTATCTGAATTTCTACCGCAATGGAGTATCCGTCCGTTCGGTAGCCATAAACGCCAGTCAGCAGCAAATCATAGAGGCTTCAATCTATCAGGGCGCGACCCCGGTTATCTATAGCTCATTCGATTCTCCGTTGGTCATGACGCCGGTTTTCAAAGCACCCGATGCCAATGGAAAAAATGCGGGCATCACCATGTCCATATCCGGTGGCAAGGCTCCCTATGCTGTGAGCTGGTCTACGGGCGAAACAGGAGTGGTGTTGAGCGGAAAGCAGGCAGGCACTTCGGTAGTGGCAACGGTTACAGATGCTTCGGGCCGCACCGCCACCCATACCTACACCATAGGCTACCCGGCACAATGGGGATCGCTGTCTAACATGGTGCGCGACAAAAATTATGACATCAAAAAGACCGGCACCACCAACGCTTCTAACGCAGGTGCTTTTTCGCGCAACAAAATTGCTGCAGGCAAAAATGGCGCGATACAGTTTGTAGCACCCACGGTGTTTGCCTCCTATGTTTTAGGATTAGCCAGCACCAACACCGCCGTTTCTGGTGCCGACACGGAATTCGGATTCTACATTGTCTACCCCACGGGAGCTATCTCCATATTTGAGAAAAGTGTAAAGCAATATGTCGGCTATGTGCAACCTGGCGATGTGTTTGAGATACGCCGTGAAACGGCAGGTGGTGTCACGAAAATGAACTACTACATAAATGGATTGCAAAAGTGGTCTACGACCACAACGCTTGCCAAAGATCTATATGCCGATGTTTCGATGTATTCGGCGAGCGGTGCAGTTCCTTCGGTGGCAGGCGACTTCGAACAAAGTATTGTAACAGTCGACCAAACCATACGCAACAACTGGGCCTTCGAGTATCGCTACGACGCCCGGAAGCGCATGATTGCCAAAAAGGCACCGGGAGCGGAGTGGACCTATATGATATACGACAACCGCGACAGGCTGGTGTTGACCCAAGACGCCAATCAACGCCCAACAAACGAGTGGAGCTTCACGAAATACGACATACTGAACCGCCCCGTGATGACGGGCCTCTACAAATGTCAAAACAATACCGTGGTCGACGCTGTCAGTATGCAGGCCTTTGTAAATTCAAAAATAGATAGCTACGATAAGTACTATGAAACCTACGATGGCTCGGCCACAAACTTTGGCTACACCAACAGAACCTTTCCAGATGTTGCCGACGTTACTACCGTTGGATTGGTCACACCACTCATCGTGACCTACTACGATGACTATCAGTTCAAGACCTTGTATGCCGATCCTCGTTTTGATCTTGTATCCAATCACTTGTCCGCTTATAGTCCTCAAGAATCTGCCAACGTTAAAGGGCAAATAACCGGCACCAGCGTGAGGAGTCTGAACGATGCCACATCGTGGATGCGTTCGGTGAGCTACTACGACGACAAATATCGCGTCATTCAGACTGTGGCAGAAGATCATGAAGGAAAAGTATCCCGAACGACCTCGCAGTATGATTTTGTCGGGAAAGTCACGAAAACACAAACCACGGCTCATCAAAGCTATGATGTGGTCTGGGCCCGCCTGGCCAACTGCATGTTGGATAACGAAACCAACAAAGTGACCTACAACGGCACGCAATCATGGGGTGCTGGCGCGTCGTCGAGCCAGGTGTTGGCAGCTTCGCAAAACGGATGGGTGGAAAGCGTCTACGACGGCACGTCGGTTGTGATGATGGGACTGACCGACGTTGATGCAGATGCAGGATATACCAAGATTCTGTTTGCAGCCTACACTACTTCCCTGTCAAAACTCTATGCCTACGCGAGTGGAACTCAAACCGGATTTTTGGGAGACATAAAAAAGGGGGATGTGATTCGTGTAGAGCGGATAGCGACACGGGTGTACGTAAAGGTCAACGGAGAAGTACGTCATCTCTTCCCAAGCACGTCTGTAACGCCACTCATCGTCGACATGTCATTGACGTCTGGATCGATCCATACTGCACGTGCGTCATTCGGTGCAGACAAGTCATTGGCAAATACATTACAGTGGGGATACTCTGCCACGGTTTCTCTGGTCAACGGAACAATCACAAAGACAGCCACAAGCAACGTCTGGAGTGGTGCTGCAGGAACGTTGAATGTGCTGTCGGGCACAGGCTGGATGCAATTCAAAGCACTGGAAACCACCACCGCACGCGCGGCAGGTTTGGCATCATCTTCACCCATTTCAGTGCCTAATCAATTGGATTTTGGATTCTATCTAAAAGTAGGCGGAACATTCGATGTGGTGGAAGGAAGCCAAACTGTTGCGTCGGGAACCTACGCCGTCAATGATGTCTTCAGGATTGAAACCACCCTGGAGAACGGTCATCTGGTGTTGACATACTCGAAAACAGGAGGGTTTAGCGTGCGCTCAGCTACATTGCCAACGAAGAGCTATCGTGCCCAGGCCGTGCTCAACACAAAATCATCGACCATCGGTGAACTGAGCGTTTCATTCCCGGTGCCGCTCACAGAACAGAAGATTGATATCTTTAATCGCCTCGACTACGATCACGCCGGCCGCCTGACCAAAACCTGGCAAAAGACCAGCGGCGATGCAAATGAAATATTGTTGGTGGCCAACGACTACAATGAGTTGGGCCAACTCATCACCAAGAAACTCCACAACACCGATCCTGCCGACCCTATTGCAGGTCCACCAAACACATCCCGCCAATTCAAACAGTCGGTAGACTACCGCTACAACATTCGTGGCTGGCTCACACGCATCAACAAAAGCGATCTTTCGGCCGATGACAAGGACAACGTGAAAGACCTTTTCGGAATGGAGTTGGGCTACGAGAAACCCATGGCAAGCGTCACCAGCATAGACGATGTTGCCTACAACGGAAACATCTCGGCCACGCGCTGGAGCAATAACCTGGGTCTGGGCGGATTGAACAACCCCACCCAAAGAGCCTACCGCTATAGCTACGACGCGATGAACCGCCTCAACAGTGCCGAACATC
The DNA here is from genome assembly GCF_016735595.1 of Chryseolinea lacunae. Classification (GTDB taxonomy): domain Bacteria; phylum Bacteroidota; class Bacteroidia; order Cytophagales; family Cyclobacteriaceae; genus Chryseolinea; species Chryseolinea lacunae. The sequence continues at coordinate 3,470 of NZ_JAERRB010000003.1, read as the reverse complement.
TTGAACAAAACCTGACGTGGGCAGCAGTTCCCTCATTTAAAGAGGCCATTACCAGCTATGATTTGAACGGGAACATTCGTGGCCTGGAGCGCACCGGCAAGAATGGACAAATTGACAATCTCACCTATAACTATGGCGCAGACTTGCTGCGGTCTAACAAACTGATGTCGGTAAGCGATGCTTCGGTGAATACCGAAGGATTTAAGGACGGCGCCAACACCGCGTTAGACTACAGCTACGACCCCAACGGCAACATGGTGAGTGACCTGAACAAAGACGTTCAGAGCATAGTCTATAACCACCTCAACTTACCAGCCCGCGTGAACAAAACCAATGGCGAGTATGTGAAGTACATCTACGATGCCACCGGCCGCAAACTAACCCAGCAGGTGTTTGATGCCCAGAACGCGATGACGAAGCGGAGCGACTATATTGGTCCATTGTTCCTGGAGAACGATACGTTGAAATTTGTGAACCACGGCGAAGGGCGCATCATACCCGCAAAGACAAAAGAGGAGACAAATGAATATCAATATCATTTGAAGGATCATTTGGGCAACGTGAGGTTGACGTTCACCACCAAACCAGAAACGGACGCAGGAACAGCAACCCTGGAACCGGCAAAAGAAGCTGAAGAAAAGTCAAAATTCCTTTTTGTGGACGAAGCGGTGAAGGTGAACAGCGAGTTGTTCAACCACACACCCAACAGCACAACAAAATATTCAACCCGCCTCAGTGGTTTTGCCAACGAACGAACCGGTTTGGCCCGCTCGCTCAGCGTGATGCCCGGCGACGTGATTCATGCCGAGGTGTATGCAAAGTATGTGGACCCCAGTCATTCCAACTGGCAGTCGGCCCTGACCAATTTGATGAGCGCCATCGCCCAGGGTGGCGCAGGTAGCCCTGTGATTGATGGTGGAGCCCAAGGGAGCCTTGGTATCTATGTGTTTCCGTATGACGGTCTCGTTCAAAAAGGAGACGAATCGACCGAGGCACCTCGAGGTTATTTGAACTGGATTATTTTTGACCGCGAAGACCATTTCCTGGACGGGGGAGCCATTCAGATGGTGGCAGATGCGGGAAAAGAGGATGGCACAAACGTTAGCCACCAGAAGATCGAGGCTTCATTTGAGATCAAGCAGCCTGGCTATGTTTTTGTATATTTGAGCAACGACAGCTTCGATGGGGAAGAGGTTGAGGTGTTCTTTGATGATTTTAGGGTGGAGCAGATCAAAAGCCCCGTAGTGCAGCAGGATGATTATTATCCCTTTGGGCTTACTTACAACTCACATCGTAGAGAATACTCAGTACCTAATCGCTATCAATATAACGGCAAGGAGTTGCAAGATGCCCTTGGCCTTAATTGGAATGACTACGGCGCCAGGATGTACATGAGTGACATTGGTCGTTGGGGTGTTGTTGATCCGTTAGCAGATAAGATGAGGCGGTTTAGTCCATATAATTACGCCTTTGACAATCCTGTACGATTTATTGATCCCGATGGAATGGGGCCGAAAGACCAAACCAATCCCGATCAAAATAAAGAGCCTACCCTTTTGGATAAATTTGTACAGGGATTGTATTCGTTTTTTTCAGGAGTAGGATCTAATATTAATAACCTTACTGGTAATAAAGATGCGAGTGACCAGGAGAATCTGGAGACGGGTCTTATGTTCATGGCGCAAATGGCAACCGCTCCAATGGAGGCTGAGCAGATGGTTATGGAGGCTGGTGAATCTAGCGAAACCGCGATTGCGAGCAAGGTCGACGACGTTGCGGAAGGAGCCTCAGCAATAAAACCGATTTCATATGTGTTTAGAGGCGATACTCGACCGCCATCTCAAATTTTTGCTGAAGGCGGATTTACAGCGAGAGGTACCAATATGGATTTACTAGAGCATGCAATGGGAAATCCAATAAATAGTGGTTATATCCCAACATCAAAATCACCAAGGACAGCAAGACGATTTGCAGGAGAGGGAGGATATGTATATACTATAGGAACGCCAGTGGGGTCTGTTGATGTAAACGCCGCTTTGGGGGCCAAGGCTCCTTTCCCTAATGAGTTAGAGGTAGCTGTGCCTTTGGCTATCCCAGCTTCAAAAATTGCAGGTGCACGAAAAATAGGCCCCAACCTCACATTCACAGGTCCGTACATTCCTAATAATCTCTTTAAACGATAGATTCTGTTTTGAAAACGATACAGATAAGAAGGGCAGATGGGTCAATAACAAGCATAATGTTTGCGCTTGGGAAAATGGATGGTGCAACAGTTAGTGTTTCGTGGTCAATCAATCAATCAGAACTTAGCGGAGTTGTTGTAGGAGAAGACTATTTTGCTTGCTTACTTCAAATAAGAGAAATTTTTGAAAAGGATAATACGAAGATTCTTTGCAATGGGGCAAGGTACGATGTTTATCCATCTCGAATGTCAAGACTAATGGGCAAAGGGACTAATGCCTACGTGTTGATTATTGGTAAGCAGGCTTTAGAAGAAAATTTGGTTGATATATTTGAGCCCGCTGATCTTGATAAAATTGGCACTGTACAACAGCAAAGAAATTACTACAATGCCTGGCTAGACAGTCTAAGATAGTTTGTGTTTATAGTTAGGATTAAGAATGAAAGGGCCGACAATTACTCCTGTTTCGTTTACCTTCCAAGCCCCTAATATTTTATCTGCAGGAACGTCATCTTTGCCCTGGTACTCTTTTTCTAGAATATAAATATATCCATTGGGATATTTTAGGGCTTCCTTTTTTACTTCCTCGGAAGGTTCATTTATTTGATTTGAATAATCATCCATGTGATATGTGTCGAGTCTTCATCGAGATAGCTTGTTTGATCTCTATTTAGGGATTAGTTTTTTCTAAGAATAAGCCTGGTTAGCCTTGGTATCGCGCAAGAGCGAATCAATGACCTTGTAAATCACCTTGCGTTCTTCTTCGGGCAGCTTCTCGATCTCCTCAATGCGCTGCAGCGTTTTCTTATCGAGCACTTTAAGTTCAGCATCACCCACCAGGTAGTCGAGCGAAACTGCCAGGGCATCCGCCAGCTTCTTGGCAGTCTCAATAGAGGGCTTCATCTCGTCGCGTTCATACTTGCCAATAATATCCCCGGAAATGCCGGAGAGCTTGCCAAGCTCCTGCTGGGAAGCCTTTTTCTGTTTTCTGCTATACGCTAACTTCTCTCCAAAAGTCATAATCCTTCAATTTTAAGGGGTAAAAACGCTGTTTTGTACACTCGTAAGCTTCCCTAAAAAGCGAAGAATTCAAAAGTAGGAATTTTTAACTTTAGGGAACATGAAAAAAAGTCGATTCACAGAGACACAGATTGTGTCAATTCTCAACAGTATGATGGAGGAACCTCCGCCGCGGATCTTTGCCGTGAGCACGGCATCAGTACTGCAACACTTTACAATTGGAAAGCGAAGTATGGCGGACTTGAGGCGAGCCAACTCAAACGCATCA
>NZ_JAERRB010000029.1 GCF_016735595.1 Chryseolinea lacunae | reverse complement strand
AACAGTATGATGGAGGAACCTCCGCCGCGGATCTTTGCCGTGAGCACGGCATCAGTACTGCAACACTTTACAATTGGAAAGCGAAGTATGGCGGACTTGAGGCGAGCCAACTCAAACGCATCAAAGAGCTTGAAGAAGAGAACAACAAGCTCAAAAGGATGTATGCCGACGTCAGCATTCAGCGTGATGCCTTGAAAGATCTCATCGAAAAAAAGCTTTAACGCCTGACGAGAAAAGACAAGCTGTGGCTTACCTGCAAGAGCATCAGGTAAGTCTTCGACAGGCGTGTATGCTTATGAGACTTAGTTCGTCGGTTTATTATTACAGAGGCACCATTGATCCCCAGGATGCACCGATTCAGGATGTTCTAACGCGTCTTGCTGAAGAGCATCGCCGTTGGGGATTCTGGAAGATGTTTCACTACATGCGCGGTCAGGCTATGCCCTGGAATCATAAACGCGTGTATCGAATCTACACGCAGCTCAACTTGAACATTCGCAGAAAGCCCAAAAAGCGCTTGCCTTCGAGAACAAAGGAATCTTTGTACCAACCAGAGCTCCCTAACCGGGTCTGGTCAATGGACTTTATGTTTGATCGATTAACCAACGGTAGATCTTTTCGAACGTTGAACATCCTGGACGATTTCAATCGCGAGGCCGTAAATATTGTGGTAGACACCTCAATCAGCTCGGTGCGCGTAGCCCGTGAACTCAGTCAGATATTTGAATGGCGTGGGAAACCCACCCGAATAAGGGTGGATAACGGGCCAGAGTTCCTTGCATTGAAGCCATGGTGCGAGAGCAATGGCGTTGAGTTGAAATTTATTCAGCCAGCGAAGCCAAATCAGAATGCCTATATCGAGCGCTTCAACAGAACCTATCGCGATGAAGTTCTGGGTGCTTACTTGTTTGATGACTTACATCAGGTTAGATATGAGACAGAGAAGTTCATCTGGAAATACAACAATGTTCGACCCCATGACAGCTTAGATAACATTACGCCACGGGCGTTCCTGTTGAAATGTGGAAGACTCCCAGCCGCACAGGCCGACACCGAGTATCCCACATTCCAACAAGGGG
>NZ_JAERRB010000028.1 GCF_016735595.1 Chryseolinea lacunae | reverse complement strand
GCAGGGCGACGATCTTGTTGGGCTGATGGTGCAGCGATCGGAGTGGATGATTGTGGGCATACTGGGCATTCTGAAATCGGGTGCCGCCTATGTGCCCATCGATCCCGAGTATCCGGAAGAACGCATCAACTATATTCTGGACGATGCTGCCGTGAAAGTGCTTATCGTAGAAACCATTGGTCTCGAAAATAAATTCTTCTCACCCCAAACCAGCCGCGTATACCTGGATGAATTCTGGAGCGACGTTGCGGCCGAAGGAAAAGACAACCCGGTTCACATCAACCGCCAAACCGACCTGTCGTATGTGATCTACACATCAGGATCGTCGGGCAGACCAAAAGGTGTTTTGATCGAGCACAAAAATGTTGTGCGGTTGTTGTTTAATGACCACTTCAATTTTTCTTTTTCAGAAAAAGATACCTGGACGGTCTTTCATTCCATTTGCTTTGATTTTTCTGTGTGGGAAATATTCGGCGCCCTCTTGTATGGCGGCAAGCTGGTAGTGGTTTCACGCGAGACTGCACTCGACCCCGCTTCCTATGTGGAGTTGATTGTGCGCGAAAAAGTGACCGTGCTCAATCAGGTGCCGACCGTATTCAAGAATTTAACGACCGAAGTGTTTCAGCGCCAATCTCTCCCCGAGCTTAGTCTTCGCTATGTGATTTTTGGCGGGGAAGCGTTGAATCCTGCTTCGCTGCGCGACTGGCACGAACAATATCCCCATGTGAAATTGGTGAACATGTATGGCATCACCGAAACGACTGTGCACGTGACCTATAAAGAATTGGGACACGACGAAATTTATTCGGGCATCAGCAACATCGGCTTGCCGCTTCCAACGCTGAATTTGTATTTGATGGACGACGAAGCACAGTTGGTGCCGATCGGCGTGGTGGGTGAGCTGGTTGTGGGCGGCGACGGTGTGGCAAGAGGCTACCTCAACCGACCGGCCTTAACACACGAACGGTTCATCAACAATCCTTATCGTGCAGACGAACGCTTATATCGCTCGGGCGATTTGGGAATGCGCACGGAGTCCGGTGAGATTATATACCTCGGCCGTCGCGATTTCCAGGTAAAGATCAGAGGCTATCGGATCGAGATCGGTGAGATCGAGAATGTTATTCGCGGCTATGCGGGCGTAGAAGATGTACGGGTGGTGAGCCGCACGATA
>NZ_JAERRB010000027.1 GCF_016735595.1 Chryseolinea lacunae | reverse complement strand
TTCAGCCTTCCCTCGAACCAAATCGATAGCTGTGACACCGTGAGGCTCCAGTTCTGAAGCGGTTGAGTCCACTTCTTTCGGATGTTCCCATATGCCAGATAGATCAATTTGAGCAAGGCCATATCAGATGGAAAAGCTCCTTTGGTTTTTGTCACCTTCCTGACCTGGCGATGAAAGCCCTCGATGGTATTGGTTGTGTAGATCAGCTTGCGGATAGCAGGATCGTACTTGAAGTAAGTGCTCAGCTTGTTCCAGTTGTTCCGCCAAGAGGCAATGACCACAGCATACTTCTTCCCCCATTTCTGATCGAGCCCATCGAGCTGTTGCTCGGCAAGGTCCTTGGTGGTTGCTTGATATACTTCTTTGAGGTCGGCCAGGAAGAGCCTCTGGTCCTTGCTGGCAATGTACTTCAGGCTGTTACGGATCTGATGAACGATACAGCTCTGAACCTCGGCCTGTGGGAAGGTTGCTTGGATTGCCTCAGCAAAGCCCTTCAAATTATCGATGCACGAGATCAGGATATCTTCGACGCCACGCGTCCTCAAGTCTGATAGCACTCCTAGCCAGAAGTTGGCACCCTCGCTCTCAGAGACATACATACCGAGCAGATCTTTACGCCCTTCGCTGTTGATACCTAAAATATGATATACTGCGCGAGAAACGATCTTGCCTTCATCCTTAACCTTGTAGTGCATAGCGTCCATCCAGACGATGCAATAGACTGGTTCCAGTGGTCGAGCCTGCCACTCTTTGATGGTGGGGATAATTCGATCGGTAATGGCGCTCAGCGTGCTGTGGGAGATATCCGCATCGTACATCTCTTTAAGGTGAGAGCTAATGTCCCGCAAGCTCATACCAAGGCCATACATCCCTAGTATTTTTGTCTCTAGTGTGTCGGCCAGAACGGTCTCACGCTTCTTAACCAGTTCAGGCTCAAAGGTACCGTGGCGATCACGGCTGGTCTCTAGCTCAACGGGACCATCTGAGGTCTGGACCGTTTTACTGGTCTTGCCGTTTTTACGATTACCTTCTTTACGCTCGCCTCCATCCAAGTGAGAATCGAGTTCACCCTCAAGGGCAGATTCCAGAAAGCTTTTGAGCATCGGCGCGAATGCGCCGTCTTTACCATACAAAGATTTGCCCGAGCGAAACTGCTCCAGGGCTTTTTTCTTGATCTCCTCTAAATTGAATTCCTCTTGCTTTTTCTTTTTCATATTCTGTATCAAAGTTGGTGTTTTTTCACGCTTTGACACAGTTCACTTTACAGCCTC
>NZ_JAERRB010000026.1 GCF_016735595.1 Chryseolinea lacunae | reverse complement strand
CAAGACCGATTGCCGCAGGCAATCGCTCGCCTTGGTCTTGATATCCATGGAGCGGTCACTTAGCTTTGCTTATAGACTGAAAAGGAAACTTTTGAGTGGCCCAATTTTCGGGGGAGCTTACACCCAGGCAATGGCATTCGCGAAAATCCAAATTGTAGCGTCGTTAAAGAATTTTCGGATGATGTAGAACTGCGCTGTTCCGATCATGCTGCCAAAGGCGGCGCCGGCGGACATTGTACAAAGACTGACGTATAATGGTTGTTATGAGATAGCTTGGCAAATAAGAAGATGATTAGAATGGAGGGGGCAATATAAGAACCCATCCGGCAATCGCTGTTAGCGTTGTGATAGCAATCCACAGACTTGGTTTGAAATCCCAGACGAATCTGGAGAGCAATTTCCATTGTACATATGTCAATCGTTGTTAGGAGTAAGGAATGCTTACTCACAATTTGTCAAAAACCATCGGCAGTCAGCTCCGTTCGAGTTTGCGGTATGAGGTCTGTTTCGATTTTTTCTATAACCTGTTAGAATTCTGAATAATTAACCTGATCTAGGTGTTGGTACTTTTTATACGTATATTTTTAACGAAAACGGAAGATTGCTATTCCGTTTTACTTTAGTCAACTATAGAGTAATCGTATTCGACGATAAGATTATTGTCCACAGCCCACACGCCTGGCGCTTTCCAGGCGATACGTTCTGCCTCCTCTCGTTGAAACCAGGAAGAAACCGTTCCATAGAGGGTTACTTTGGTGCCCAGTACAGTCACCTTGATGTCACTGGTATCAATAGACCAATTGCGCGACAATGCGTTTTTAATTTCCTTGGCCTCAATGACGTCAAGTGATGTGGGCTTGATTTTCATATTGTTAAAAATGCCTTTCACCCCTGTTAGGGCGGACACGACCCTTCTTGCTGCTTCCCGTTCATAATTCCAGTTGAGTTCACCTTCTAGAGTAACCCAACATCCTCCACGGTCACCTTGATTTTGTCCCTTGGAATTTTTCCATCCCACTTCAGCGCATTTAATATCAAAAGACCGGCTTCCTAGAGGTAGGCAGACCGCCCAATCTAGCGTCGTTCAAAATGATGTCTGGACCATGTGAATCATCCTGACTAAAGTCAGGAAAGAAAAGTATTCACTGTGACTTTTATCACCTAAACTATTGGTGAGGTGTCGTAATGTTACATGCAAATGAAAATGCGCACAAAATCGAGCAGGAAGAAAAAAATATTAAACGAAAATGGAACCCATTGAACAAGTAGTAGCTATGCCACGCATAGGGGATAAAGCTCCTGAATTTAAAGCCGTTACCACTCAGGGTGAAATCAACTTCCCTAATGACTATAAGGATAAATGGATTATTCTTTTTAGTCACCCGGCTGATTTCACTCCCGTTTGTACGTCAGAGTTTATGACGTTCGCGAAAATGGAACCTGAATTTACTGCCTTGAATTGTCAGCTCGTGGGCTTGTCAATCGATGGATTATATAGCCACATCGCGTGGTTAAGAACTATACAGGAAAAGATCGAGTTTAAAGGAATGAAAAATATTGAGGTCAAATTCCCATTGATTGAAGATATAAGTATGGAGGTGGCTAAAAAATATGGAATGATCCAACCTGGTGAAAGTTCCACTAAAGCGGTTAGAGCGGTTTTCTTCATAGATCCGAAAGGAATGATTCGGGCCATTATTTATTATCCACTTTCCATGGGCAGAAATTTTGACGAGTTAAAGCGAGCTTTGATTGCTATGCAAACGGCCGATACTTTCGGTATAGCAACACCTGCCGACTGGCGGCCAGGCGATGATGTGATTGTACCTACTGCTGGCTCTTGTGGAGTTGCTAAAGAAAGAATGGAAAATAAAGATGACATCACATGCTCCGACTGGTTTTTCTGTACAAAGCCATTACCCCTTGAAAAGGTAAAAACAAAGTGATATGGAAGCGCATTACTATAATGTCGAAATAAACTGGAATACGGAACGCAAGGGGATCATGTGTTCTTCTGAATTGAACAGGGATTCCGTCAATTGTATTGAGGTAGCAACGCCTCCTGAGTTTCCCAAAGGCATGCCCGGCATATGGTCACCAGAGCATTTGTTTACGGCCGCTGTAAGTAGTTGTTTAATGACCACCTTTTTATCTGTAGCAGAAAATTCAAAATTGAACTTTGTAAAGTTCAGTTGTAAATCAAAAGGGAAATTGGAACAGGTGGACGGAAAACTTGTAATGAGTGAAATCATTCTTGAGCCTACGCTCACCATTGTGGAAGAAAAAGACCGTGAACGAGCGGAAAGGGTGTTGCATAAGTCGGAGGCCGCATGCCTAATTTCAAATTCGATAAAGTCACGGGTCATCATGAAGCCAATCGTAATAGTTGAAATGCAGGAGGTGTAGACCATTGCGCAGGCGAATATCTGCGGAATGAATAAAGGTAATGAGTCACATTGAGTGATCATTTCGAATTTTCACACCCCGCCAGGCAGGTTTCTGGTAAATTGAAAGCTGTTTGAATATTTCAGATGGTTGCATAATGTGTTGATAGCTATATTATTGATATTTTGTTGTAACCACATGATCTAATATGGTTATTTTCGTCACAAAGGATGGATGCCCTTTCGGCGGAAGCATTCGAATCGCCGTCAATAGCACCAGTTACGGAACCGTGATGGGAGGACTGCTGTTGGATATGTTTAAACCCGCCGATAAGAAGACTCAAAGGATCATCCATAGGAACCCATCCTTGAGGTTTCCGTGACGGAGCGCAACATTGCGTTACCCTCATTTTTTTTTGCTGTCTTAATCCCAGTAAAAATTGTTAAAAAAAATCTGAACGTGACCCAAGTCACAGTCCGGGGCTTACCCTCACGCTACTTTTGTATCAAATTCTAAGACACATGAACAAAGTAGTATTGGGGACACTGGTCTGGAGCATTCTATGCGCCCTGTCAGTCCAAGGTCAGGTCGCGCCGCTGTCCCTGGATCAGGCATTAGAGGCCACGCTCAAAAACAACAAGGAGATACATCTGGCAACGCTCGATGAAGCCGCGGCGGAAGCCAAGTATGGACAAACCAACGCGGTATTTCTACCGCAAATCAAACTCAGCTATACTGGCATGAGCAGCAACAACCCGTTAAATGCTTTTGGGTTTAAACTCCAGCAACAAGCTATTACCCAGAATGACTTTAATCCGTATTTGCTAAACGAACCATCGGCTACACAAAATTTTGTAACGAAGGCCGAATGGCTTCAACCCATCCTGAACCTGGATATGTGGGCGATGCGCCAGGCCGCGCAGGAGCAACAACTGGCCTATGCCTTTAAAACAAAACGTACTAAAGAGTACGTGTCCTTCGAAGTGCAAAGAGCTTATGCACAGTTGCAACTGGCACATCAGGCCAAAAGTGTTTTGAAAGATGCCTTTCAAGCCATTAATGCAATTTATACAGCCACTACTAATCGCTTCGAAAAAGGCTACTTGCAAAAGTCAGATGTCCTGCAGGTTGAGGTTCAGGTAAAGTCTGCCGAAAACAAGCTGGCCGAAGCAATAAGCAATATTCAGAATGCTTCTGACTACCTGGGGCTGTTGATGGGCGCTAAAGCAGGTGTCATTTATCAGGTTGACTCCATCGCCCGCATAACACCGATCGACAACACGCCGGCAGAGATACCTATCGATCGCGCTGATTTCAGAGCCATGCAGTCTGCAGTGACCACTCACGAAAAAATGATCAAATCCGGTAAGATGGCGTACCTGCCGAAACTAAATGCTTTTGGCGAGTATATGATCAACGACCGTGAAGCTTTCGGTTTTGGGTCTAATTCTTATTTGGTGGGCGCACAGCTATCATGGACACTATTTAATGGCACAACTACTCGCAATAAAATTTCGGAGCAACGCATCGAACGGGATAAGACGGTGGAGCAACTCGCCCTGCAAAAGGAGCAGGCTCAACTGGAGCTGAACAAGGCTGCACGCCAATTGCAGGACGCTCTATTCGCGATACAGCGACAGGAAATTGCCGTCAGTCAATCGGCGGAGGCCCTTCGCATTGTTCAAAACAGATTTCAACAGGGGCTGGTGACAACGAATGATGTATTACAGTCACAATCCCTTTTTGCACAACAAAAATTGCTGTTCGTGCAGGCTATTTATCAATACAATACAACCGCCTCTTACCGGCTTTTCTTGACCACGACATCCGTAAAATAAACGAATACCATGAAACGATATATTCACACTGTTAACCTTGCCTTTGTATCTCTTGTCATTCTTTCTTCCTGTTCGCATGACCAGCGGGAAGACGATGGGGAAAAGGATAGGCCCGTAACCGTGACCGTGACCACGGCAGGAAAACAGTCCGTCCACTCCGTTCAGAGTAGCGGGCAGGTTGTGTCCGGTGAAACGGCCATGATCAGTACACGTATGATGGGCTTCATAACGGACATCAAAGTAAAACCTGGCGATGAAGTGAAAAAGGGACAGCTGCTGGTTACCATCAGCAATGACGACATTCTTGCCAAACGCGCGCAGGCGCGCGCCATGGTTTCGGAAACTGAAGCGGCGCTGCGCGATGCACAAAAGGACTATGAGCGCTATACCGAACTCTTCAAGCAACAAAGTGCTTCGCAAAAGGAGTTGGAAAACATAACCCTCAATTACAACTCG
>NZ_JAERRB010000025.1 GCF_016735595.1 Chryseolinea lacunae | reverse complement strand
TGATAAAAGATAGGCAACGACTTACTCTCCCGGGTGTTATCCAAGTACCATCAGCGCTGGCGGGCTTAACTGCTCTGTTCGGAATGGGAAGAGGTGATCCCCGCCGCTATAGTCACCTTAAGGTCTTAAGGTCTTCCAGACTCTTTTCAATCTGGAGGCTCCTGTTTAATATCGTTGACATGGTCTGATGAAAGAATAGAAGAGTTTACGAGCACATAGTGTGTCGCTCTTGACAAAATTGTATTTTATCTTTTCTGAAGCGTTCGGGTAATTAGTACTGCTCAGCTTTGACATTTCTGCCTTTACACCTGCAGCCTATCAACGTCATAGTCTCTGACGTCCCTTAATGGAAGTCTCATCTTGAGGTGAGTTTCGCGCTTAGATGCTTTCAGCGCTTATCTCGTCCCAACGTAGCTACCCGGCGATGCAGCTGACGCCACAACCGGTATACCAGCGGTTGGTCCAACCCGGTCCTCTCGTACTAAGGTCAGATCCTCTCAAACTTCCTACGCCCATCACAGATAGGGACCGAACTGTCTCACGACGTTCTGAACCCAGCTCGCGTGCCACTTTAATAGGCGAACAGCCTAACCCTTGGGACCTTCTCCAGCCCCAGGATGTGACGAGCCGACATCGAGGTGCCAAACCTCCCCGTCGATGTGAGCTCTTGGGGGAGATCAGCCTGTTATCCCCAGCGTACCTTTTATCCTTTGAGCGATGGCCCTTCCATACAGAACCACCGGATCACTATATCCGTCTTTCGACCCTGCTCGACTTGTCAGTCTCACAGTCAAGCATGCTTATGCTATTGCACTCCACATACGGTTACCAAGCGTATTGAGCATACCTTTGAAAGCCTCCGATACACTTTCGGAGGCGACCACCCCAGTCAAACTACCCACCACGCACTGTCTCCGCAGGTCTTGCGGATTAGACATCAGATAAATAAAGGGTGGTATTTCACCGTTGACTCCCCTACGGCTAGCGCCGCAGGATCAATGTCTCCCACCTATCCTACACATCATCTACCCAATGTCAATGCGAAGCTATAGTAAAGGTGCATGGGGTCTTTCCGTCCCGTGACGGGTACACGGCATCTTCACCGTGACTACAATTTCACCGAGCTCATGGCTGAGACAGTGCCCAGATCGTTACACCATTCGTGCAGGTCGGAACTTACCCGACAAGGAATTTCGCTACCTTAGGACCGTTATAGTTACGGCCGCCGTTTACTGGGGCTTCAGTTCAACGCTTCGCCTTGCGACTAACGTCCCCCCTTAACCTTCCAGCACCGGGCAGGTGTCAGGCCATATACTTCATCTTACGATTTCGCATAGCCATGTGTTTTTGTTAAACAGTCGCCTGGGCCATTTCTCTGCGACCTCTCTATTGCTAGAGGAGGCAACCCTTTTCCCGAAGTTACAGGTTTAATTTGCCTAGTTCCTTAGCCATGACTCACTCGAGCACCTCAGGATTCTCTCCTTGACTACCTGTGTCGGTTTGCGGTACGGGTACCATATCAATATGCTTAGAAGATTTTCTCGGAAGTCTGCTTACATTCTCTATCAATTCAGCCGAAGCCTCCTCGTACTATTGGATTTCAGCAAGGTCGGCGGATTTGCCTACCAACCCTATACCTACGTCTTTTAACGCCCTATTTCGTCAGGGCGCGGAATTGTCACTCCTCCTTCTCTCCATCGCTCAATATGCTAGTATGGGAATATTAACCCATTGGCCATCAGCTTCGCCTTTCGGCTATACCTTAGGTCCCGACTTACCCGCGGATGATTAGCATTGCCGCGGAACCCTTAGTCTATCGGTGGGCAGGTTTCTCGCCTGCCTTATCGTTACTTATGCCTACATTTGCTTTTCTAACCACTCCACCGTCCATTACCAGACGACTTCGCCGTTGTTAGAATGCTCCCCTACCACTGTACATCGCTGTACAATCCTGAGCTTCGGTACTACACTTGATGCCCGATTATTATCGATGCTCTGTCGCTCGACCAGTGAGCTGTTACGCACTCTTTAAATGAATTGCTGCTTCCAAGCAAACATCCTGGCTGTCTAAGCAACTGAACCGCCTTAGTTCAACTTAGTGTAGATTTTGGGACCTTAGCTGCAGGTCTGGGTTCTTTCCCTCTCGGACACGGACCTTAGCACCCATGCCCTCATTGCAGAGTATATTTGTTACCATTCGGAGTTCATCAGGATTTGGTAGGATGTGACTCCCCCTAGTCCTATTGGTAGCTCTACCTGTAACAAACTCAACCTCCACACTGCTCCTAAAAGCATTTCGGGGAGTACGAGCTATTTCTCAGTTTGATTAGCCTTTCACCCCTACCCTCAGTTCATCCAAAAACTTTTCAACGTTTACTAGTTCGGACCTCCATCCCGTGTTACCGGAACTTCATCCTGACCAAGGGTAGATCACAAAGTTTCGCGTCTACTCCCACTGACTATGCGCCCTATTCAGACTCGCTTTCGCTCCGGCTGCGCAGCTTAAGCCGCTTAACCTCGCCAGTGACAGTAACTCGTAGGCTCATTATGCAAAAGGCACGCCGTCACTGAATCTCTCAGCTCCGACCGCTTGTAAGCGTATGGTTTCAGGTTCTATTTCACCCTCCTATTCGGAGTACTTTTCACCTTTCCTTCACAGTACTGGTTCACTATCGGTCTCTCAGGAGTATTTAGCCTTACCAGATGGTGCTGGCAAATTCAAACGGGGCGTCTCCGACCCCGCCCTACTCAGGATACCACCTCTCCTTAACATCTTACGCTTAAGGGGCTATCACCCTCTATGGCCCGGTTTCCCACCCGGTTCAACTTCATGTTAATTCAATTATGTGGTCCTATAACCCCTAACTAGCCGTAACTAATTAGGTTTGGGCTCTTACGCGTTCGCTCGCCACTACTTGCGCAATCACTCGATTGTTTTCTTCTCCTCCAGGTACTTAGATGTTTCAGTTCCCTGGGTTTGCTCTGTATTGCTACAGTGACGTGTCTTCAACACGCCGGGTTGCCCCATTCGGACATCTACGGATCAATAGCTATTTGCGCTTCCCCGTAGCTTTTCGCAGCTTATCACGTCCTTCTTCGCCTCTGAGAGCCTAGGCATTCCCCATACGCCCTTATTTACTTCTTTTACGACGTCCTGTCAGATCTCTCCGCAGGACTCACCTATGTGCTCGTTTGTTGTATTGTTCGACGAATCGCTTCGTCTCCCATACACACTCTTTTACTACTCTTTCATCAGCATGTCAATGAACTCCTTCATCAATCTTACTCCTAGTCAGGTGGCTCTGAGATGGCTTATCTCCTTGAGCCCGCCGTAGGGATTGATAATGTGGTTTTTCGTTAGTCTTGGGTCCTTAGTCTTGAGTCCTTGGTATTTTAATACCAATCTCAATTCTATCGCCTCTAAACTCCCAAACCTAGTCTTTCAATTTCTCTGGTAACGCTTCCCGTTAACCAGCTTTCTTACTCAATACTTTCTACTCAATACTCACTACTCCTTTGTGGAGAATATCGGAGTCGAACCGATGACCTCCTGCTTGCAAAGCAGGCGCTCTAGCCAGCTGAGCTAATCCCCCAGGGATTCCGACTCATTTGGTTCAAGAAGTTAGGCTCATCCTTTTAGTCCGATTCACCCAAACCCAGTCTTCCGTGGGCCTGCGTGGACTCGAACCACGGACCTCTACATTATCAGTGTAGCGCTCTAACCACCTGAGCTACAAGCCCGGATTTTGTCCTTCCATAAAATCTCGAATAAATGTAATTGATAGCGAACCCAACAAGAGTCGTCGGTCTCCTTGTTCCACACCTAAGTGTGGATCCAGAAAGGAGGTGTTCCAGCCGCACCTTCCGGTACGGCTACCTTGTTACGACTTAGCCCTAATCATCAGTTTAACCCTAAACAGCGCCTTGCAGCAACTGCCTTCAGGTCCTCCCGACTCTCATGGCTTGACGGGCGGTGTGTACAAGGTCCGGGAACGTATTCACCGCGCCATTGCTGATGCGCGATTACTAGCGATTCCAACTTCATGCAGGCGAGTTGCAGCCTGCAATCCGAACTGAGACGTACTTTTTGTGATTGGCTTACCATCGCTGGCTTGCTACACTCTGTATACGCCATTGTAGCACGTGTGTAGCCCTGGACGTAAGGGCCATGATGACCTGACGTCGTCCCCTCCTTCCTCTCCGCTTGCGCGGGCAGTCTTCTTAGAGTCCCCATCATTACATGCTGGCAACTAAGAATAGGGGTTGCGCTCGTTGCGGGACTTAACCCAACACCTCACGGCACGAGCTGACGACGGCCATGCAGCACCTTGCTCCTTGTCCTTGCGGAAAAATCCATCTCTGGATCGGTCAAGGGCATTCTAGTCCAGGTAAGGTTCCTCGCGTATCATCGAATTAAACCACATGCTCCACCGCTTGTGCGGACCCCCGTCAATTCCTTTGAGTTTCACCGTTGCCGGCGTACTCCCCAGGTGGATTACTTATCGCTTTCGCTTGGCCGCGTACTGTATATCGCACACAGCGAGTAATCAACGTTTACAGTGTGGACTACCAGGGTATCTAATCCTGTTTGATCCCCACACTTTCGTGCCTCAGCGTCAGTTACAGCCTAGTAAGCTGCCTTCGCTATAGGTGTTCTTGACGATATCTAAGCATTTCACCGCTACACCGTCAATTCCGCCTACCTCATCTGTACTCAAGCCCATCAGTATCAATGGCACCCCTCTAGTTAAGCTAGAGTATTTCACCACTGACTTAATAGGCCGCCTACGCACCCTTTAAACCCAATAAATCCGGACAACGCTTGCCACCTACGTATTACCGCGGCTGCTGGCACGTAGTTAGCCGTGGCTTATTCACCAGGTACCTTCAATTAACCTCGCAAGGTCATTTTATCCCCTGGCAAAAGCAGTTTACAACCCAGAAGGCCTTCTTCCTGCACGCGGCATGGCTGGTTCAGACTTCCATCCATTGACCAATATTCCCTACTGCTGCCTCCCGTAGGAGTCTGGCCCGTATCTCAGTGCCAGTGTGGGGGATCAACCTCTCAGTTCCCCTACTGATCATCGTCTTGGTGGGCCGTTACCCCGCCAACTAACTAATCAGACGCATGCCCATCCTTTACCACCGAAGTTTTAATAATCAGATGATGCCATCCAATTATATTATGGCGGGTTAATTCGAGTTTCCCCGAGCTATCCGCCTGTAAAGGGTAGGTTGCATACGTGTTACGCACCCGTACGTCACTCTCATATCTATTGCTAAATATTTACCGTTCGACTTGCATGTATTAGGCCTGCCGCTAGCGTTCATCCTGAGCCAGGATCAAACTCTCCATTGTAAAAACTTTTCGTGTCAGTTCCATCTCATCTTGCGATTCAAATTCCCAACACACATCCAGCTAACTCCTCTTGCGAGTTGTCTAGCCAGACTACAATATTCATTTGAAACCTGGACTCTCGTTTATCCTTTTTCTTATTCAAGAAATCAATCACGAAACATCCCAACCTCGCGGCTATAATGTTCCATGGGTCCGCTATCAATTATCATCCATTCAAAGAACGTG
>NZ_JAERRB010000024.1 GCF_016735595.1 Chryseolinea lacunae | reverse complement strand
ATTCATAGTTACTGTGATTAAGATTTAACATTATTACTGATAGTAGTTTTTGCCTCGGATGTTCTCGTGTTCTGGCATGGGGAGTTGTCGGTCTTCTTCCAGATCAGACAGATCCAGTCCGCGGTTAAGAATATCTTCAATCGCTCTGAAGTGATACAACCCATAGGCATGGGCACGTTGACAGGCTTTGATCAATCGCTGGTGACCAACACGCTTGCCAAAGGACAATATCCCCTGACAGGATTTGTAAGCTTGTTCAGGGTGTGGCTTCTTGTTGAGAACTTGAGCGATGTACTCTACTTCTTTGCCGATACTGCGGGCCTGCGAGAGGAAGTAATCGGGGTTCCACTCAGCCAATACCTGGTGTTGGGTAGCCATGTGAGCGGGATCTGTCGTATAGTTGTGAGCACTACGCACGCGTTCATGTTCAGCTATACGTTCATATTTATAAAAGATCTCAACCTTGGATTTGCTGTAAAGCACCCGCACTTTTTTGCTGATATAGCCATACGGTACACTATAGTAATGTTTATCGATACTTAAGCATACATGTCCGTTCTTCATCACGGTGGCTACTGATGAGGACCTACGTTCAAAACGTTTTTCTGGTAAGGCTGCAACGCAGCGCGCTCCATCTCATCGAACTGTTCCTGGCGTGAGTAACTGCGTCCTTTAAAAGCAGTTCGATTATGAACTTCCAGCAATGCTCTGATCCGTGCGTTGAGTTCTTCCAGCGAAGTAGAGAGCTTTTCCGGCAGGGAAGCAAAAATGCGTATGTAGGTGATTTTTACTGCTCCCTCTACCAATGCTTTGTCTTTGGGCTTATAGGCACGAGCCGGAAGAACAGCCATGCCGTAATAATCAGCAAAAGCTTCAAAGTTTTCGTTGAGCTTAGGTTCGTAACGATTACTTCTGATTACTGCAGACTTGAGATTATCCGGAACAATTGCATTAGGCGCGCCGCCAAAATAGCGTACTGCATTTTCGCAGCAACCGATAAAATCCTCTACACGCTGGCTCTCTACAGCTTCTACATAGGTGAGTTGACTAGCTCCAAGAATAGCGACAAAGACCTCCATTGTTTTCACTTCACCACTATCAGCATCGACTACCTGCAACTTCTCGCCCGTATAATCAACAAACATCTTGTCTCCAGGCTTGTGCGCCATGTGCATGCTGGGATGTACACGTTTTTTCCAGAGGTTGTATTGATGATAAAAGGAAGTTCTGCTAAAGCCCTCAGGATATTGAGCGTGATATTCGTTCCACAAGCGTAGCAGGGTAACGCCACGCTGACGCAATCGCTTTTCCTGCTGCTTTAGAAAATCATGAAGAGGTAGAAGGCGATCATCTACGATCGCCTCTGGCTCTTTACAGAATAGTTCATCGAGCTCCTTGTCTGGCAGTTGGTTAATCTGTTCCCAAGTGGTTTTAAGCCCGGAAAATACACGGATATACTTTTTAACAGTATTACGCGATATGCTGGTCGTTGCGCTGATCTGAAGCTTGCTCTGTCCCTGACAATACAGTTTAATTACCTTTCTGAGTTTACTCATATGGATCGGGTTATTGGCCATGTGTAGATTGATTTACGTCAGGCACAAGTAGCCCATTCAATCAACCTTTGGTCAACCGATCTCGATACTTTTTTAACTCAATTTTTGGTGGTCAATTTGACGCGGAAATTGGTGGTCACTTTACCGCGAAATCAGGTGGTCACTTTGATCCGGAAATTGGTGGTCAGCTTACTCGGAATCTCCATCTACCTTAACAGACTTCTTTGAAGTTCACCCAGACGCCACGGTATACATACAGGGAAGTACGAGGCAACGGTTGGCAATTTACAGAGGCCTGGTGCAACGGCATTGGAAGCACATCGGAGCCTGTTTATGTGGTAAAAGGCTTAATTCGAGGCAAAATCGAGGTTTTTGAGCCGGGAATGGATTTCGAATATCTTTTAATTACAAGAAGGAAATCGTAAATTGAACCATCAAACGAAGACAATGAGAACAGTGGTAAAAGATAAGAAGGGATTGAAATCGGAGAACCTTGGGGAGCTTCAGAATTTCATTGGGAAGTTGAAGAAAGGGGCAGTAGTGCCGTTTAAGGAGAAGACCGAAAAAGCTTTGCAAAATCTTAAAAAGGCTGACCTTATCAAGTAGGGTATCGTTTACGTTTGTGTCGGCACATAGAAATTGTATCTTTGTTTCGAGCCCATTTTTCCTTCGTTAGCGCTGGAAAAGTGGGTTTTTGCTGTAAACCCCGTGACCTGCCTATGTCGAATGTTTTTACTGTGCCTCTTCATGGCCAGATTTACTATGATTCAATTAGAGAACGTTGCAATAATCTCATTGACCTGAACATTTGGGACGGGATCGAAAAGAATCAACTGCGTAAGTGGCTAAATAATTTTTCAACTGACGAAGAGCGTTACTTTGCAGCATGCGTCCTAGATTGCCTAATCTTTCGATCAGAGCAGCAAACGGAATCATTGTTTTTTCAGCTCTTTTATAAGGAAATTCCAAACCTTGTCCGAAGGAAAAAGCTTCCTGTTGATACCAATCTTATTGCAAGATTAAAACAAGTAACTGACCCCAAGGTGAGGTTGGTCTCTGTTATGCGGCAGGAAGATTCACCAATTAAGAGCGCATCGATTGTAGCAAGAATCTTAAAGCGGGCTCATCAGTTAAATCAAAATTATATAATCAAACCAATCGACATTAAAACTGCCTTTGATTCCGGTGTTCGTGAATTCATTTTTGTTGATGATTTTTTGGGTACAGGCGATCAATTCAATGGAGTCCTACATCAAGTTCGCCAAGAATTTAGTTATGAAGCCCTGCTGACGCAATGCTGTGTGATATATGCACCTTTAGTCGCACACTATAAAGGTGTGAAAGAAATTCAGGATTACTGTCCCTATATTCATATCATTCAGGCTGAGCTCTTAGATGATTCCAATTCACTATTTAATCAATGTTTCGATGATGGGAACAATGGCGTAACCACTGCGCGCGCGTTTTACCTTGACATGCTAAGAAAGAAGGGCTTCAATTTAGATGACGACCGTGAGTTTGGTTATGGAAACCTGGAATTGACCTTCGCCTTCAACCATGCAATACCCGACAATTCCTTAGGTATCTTGCATTTTTCTGAGAATAACTGGAACCCCTTAATTAATCGATAATGTCTAATTATAAAGATGGACCGCTGGCAAAAAACAGAGCCGAAGAATTGGGCTACGATCTTTGGGAAAAGTTTGTGATCCCACCCTTCTTTGACCAATTGGATTTGATTAAGGCAAAAAAGCCCCGAGTTATAATAGGAGGTCGAGGTTGTGGCAAGACTATGCTCTTGCGGTACCTTTCCCATCAGACTATGTTCTCACAATCTAGGAAGGAGTTAAGCGCAGAGGACTTTCTTCATGTGGGCCTTTATTGGAGGGTAGATACTCAGTTTGTGAGTATGATGTCCAAAAGGAACAAGGAAGAAGAAGAGTGGCGTCCTGCGTTTGAGCACATGACCTCCTTGCTGATTGGGTTAGAAATACTTAAAAGCCTTGAGACGATATCAAGTTCAAGTTTCGATAGTATCAACTATGACAAAATTCGGCTGATCAATTTTTCACAACTCAAAAACTTTGATTCGGAACTGCCCGCAGATTTCGATACTCTTAAAAATGTTCTGTTGAATAAATTATGGCAATTTGAATCATGGTTGAATAATATCAACCGGCTTGAGTCGCCAATTTTCTTGTCGAAGCGCTTCCTAGAAGCGTTGATAAAAATCATTACTGAGCAAGTCGCAGTGCTTAAGAACTCAGTATTCTCTGTCTATTTAGATGAATACGAAAACTTGTTGCCATATCAACAGCGCATCATTAATACATGGTTAAAACATAGCGAAGCTCCACTTGTTTTCAATCTCGCGATGAAGAGAAACGCTTTTAAGGAAAGAAGGACCATCGGCAATGAGGCGTTATCTGACATACACGATTATAGGCTTTTTGACTTGGAAATTTTCTATGAAGAAGAACAGAGCTTTGACGTTTTTGCGGCAGAAATTTTGATCATCCGACTGTTAGAATATGGACTTAAAAATAGCCCAGTGCTGGCGAGTGATTTAAGGGACGTTTCCAAATTACAGAGTCGCAAAACTGATGCTTATAAGAAGACTGTTTTAAGTTTTGCAAATAGGGTATTCCCATCGGTTCCACCAAAGCAGGTGGCGGCCGAAATGATAAACGATAAAGTCCTCTCTGATCGTGTCATTAAGCAAATTGAAAGCGCACTCCAGAAAAAGAATTCGTTGTCAATATTTGATCAATTCGTCAAAGATACACCACCAGAGGCGTTGGTAGTGTTACCCGCCTTGCTTAATAGGGAAAAAGCGAGGCCAGAGGATATTCTCGTGCAGTTGAATAAGTTAAAGGCGGGAGAGGATAATAAGTTTTCCGGAGACACCGGATGGATTCATAACAATCTATTTGGTTGTATCCTCTATATGTATGAACCATTGAATAGAATTTGCCCATTATACTCTGGCTTTAAGACATTTTGCAAGATGTCACATGGTAACA
The DNA here is from genome assembly GCF_016735595.1 of Chryseolinea lacunae. GTDB lineage: Bacteria > Bacteroidota > Bacteroidia > Cytophagales > Cyclobacteriaceae > Chryseolinea > Chryseolinea lacunae. Next base: position 3,060 of record NZ_JAERRB010000024.1, on the reverse strand, counting down.
TTCGGCACTTAATTGAGCTTTGCCACAAATCAATTAGCAGGGCCGATATTTCTCTCGATGATTTCTTTTCCGGCCAATCCATTACCATTCGTGAACAAGCTGATGCCGCTCTTCAAGCGAGTACAGCTTTTTTAGGCGAAATTAAAACCTTTGGAAAACACGGTAATCAGTTACATGCATTCGTAATGCGGATCGGAACAATATTTCATCAAGCTCACAAACGCCCTGCGCAAAGCGAGCCCGAGCAAAATCATTTTTCAATTTCAAAAGGATCTAAGCAGTTGACAGATGAGCAAGAGAATTTTCTCGAAGAAGCAACAAAATGGTCTGTTCTATTTGAGACAAAGTCGACTAAGCAGAAGTCTGACTTGCATTTAGAGGATTCAGAATATGTTTTGAATCCTATCTATGCACCGTATTTTCATATAAGCTACAGGAAGAAACGCAAACTCGATTTTCGAACTGACGAATTCGCCACACTTACCCAAGGCAGTTTGCAGGAATTCGAAAGTTTACTCAAGCGTTATATCAAAGAATGGAATGTGGATGTGAAGGAATCGCCAATGACACTATTCTCTGGGCTTAAACTCTTTTAGTATGACAATACAGATGGAACACGATGATAGCCCTGTGTTTTCACGCAATCAATGGGACCTAGCTTTTGTTGGCGATCATTTAGATGATCGCGGTACCGAAGCCGCTAAGTATGTGAACTCTGTGGCGAAGAGCGTCATGAAAATTGTATACTCCGCCAATGAATTTGAATTCATAATCGATGGTAATACTGTTTCTATTGATGACTTACCAAAGCATTTGTCACAATACATAAATGGCTCTATTCTACTTGAGGCTACCACTATGGGGTTCGTAGAAATTTTGACAGTATTAAATGCTTTGAAGATTGCTGGGAGTACATCATTTTCAATTTTATACCTTGAACCCGGGGGTTATAAACGCAAGAGTAAAAGTCTAGTAATGCATAGAAGGGAGTTCGATCTCTCTGGCGAGGTTCTTGGATACAAGGCGATACCGGGATTTTCAAAAATACTCAGTGATGAGATAGATCAACAGGTCGTATTCTTTGTCGGGTTCGAGTCATCAAGACTAGATAGGGCTATGGAGGATTATCAAATGATCAATCCAAAGCAGTGCGTGGTGGTTTTTGGCGTCCCTGCATTCAAGTCAGGTTGGGAGATCGATTCCTTCGCAAATAATATTGGTACAATGAATGATCGGAAGATTTCCGGTGGAATACATTATTGTGGAGCTAATAATCCACTAAGCGCGTATGTTGCTTTAGAGGAGATTAAAAGTGGTATCCAAAAAAACGAAAGCATGTTTGTTGCTCCAATCGGCACAAAGCCTACATCGATTGGAACTGCACTGTTCGCAATTAATAATCCAAATATCGGAGTCCTATATGATCACCCAACGAAGGATAGAGGCAGAACGAAAGAAATTTTGTCATGGAATTTGTACAACATAGAAATCAACTAAAGTAGATGAACTCTCTTTCACAATTTTATACAGAAGACATATTTTCAAAATTGCTGGTGGATTATCTCGAGGTTGCCGCACCTTCAACAGTTTTGGATTTAGGTGTCGGCCAAGGATCTCTGATAAGGGCTGCATACGACCGCTGGGGTACAACAACAGACTTTGTGGGTGTTGATATAGATAAGAGCAATGTAAAAAGCATCACTCAAAACTATCCATTTATAAAGGTCCATCACGCAAATGGCTTAAAGATGGATATCGAAAAATCGTTGTATTTACCCAAAAAAACTGTAGATATTGCTGTTTGTAATCCGCCTTACCAATTCATTAAAGATAAAGATGCCTACGCTCAATTATTATTTGAGACTGGATTGTACGACTGTTTAAATCTTAAGAAAATAACGTCTGATATTATTTTCCTTGCACAGAATATGAAGTTGCTAAGGGAGGGCGGAGAATTAGGAATAATTTTACCGGATTCAATAATGACTGGAAAAGACTTCTTAGCTTTTCGCGCAAGTATTCTTAGTGCATATAGAATCAATGCGCTTATCGAGCTCCCTTCGGGTATTTTTTCTAAAACAGAGGCAAAGACTCACATTTTGTATTTGCGAAAAAATGGATCCGAGAATCCAAATATTCCTATGCTGATCTCAGGTATCGATGGCAAGTGTTCAAACCAAATCGAAGTGGATCTTGGGAGTTTGGAAGACCGTATGGATTATTCATTTCACAAATATAATTTGTCAGTTCCGAGAGGTCGTGCATCAATTAGAGAATACAATATATCGGTGTTTCGAGGAAACTTGACTCATAAGGACCTCCAGAATAAAAAGGATAGTTTTTTGCATTCGACAACTTTTAAGAACGGAGACATCTTAAGTTTTAAGACAACGAGAAAATATAATAAGTACGTTATGGCCGAGCCAGGTGACGTAATTATAGTACGAGTTGGCCGTGGGTGTGTTGGGAAGGCAGCTTTTATAAATGAGGGGCGCGTTCCTGTATCAGATTGTATATATGTACTCAAAGGTGATTCTGTTATTAATAAAAGAGTGTTCCACTTTCTTGTTTCTGAAGAAGGTAAGGCATGGGTTCGAGCAAACTCGCATGGCGTATGTTCAAAAGTCTTAAGTAAGAGCGACATTGAGAATATCCCGGTGATTTAGAATAAATCGTCCCCACCTGTGACCCAACTGTGTATCTTTTCTTTTTGAGGTAGTACACCTTTACCTCCGTAATTCAAAAACGGAGGTTCTATGTTCAAATCAATTTCGTGGCAGGAGTACCTGTTTGTAATCGGAAGCGTAGCGGCTGGTTATTATGTTGTCGCTATTGCGATTCTTTATTCGAAAGACATTCTCTTCAAGTTAAAGGGGGCACCTGTCTCTAAGGCTAAATCTCACGAGCCTACAGCCATTTCGAAGGATAAGTTCATGGTGTAAGCTCCCCTGAAGTTCGGCCATTTGAAAGTTGAATACAAATGTTCAATTTTAAATGGTTAAGACGATGAAAAAATCAAAGTTCACAGAGACACAGATAGCGAAGGCGATCAATGAGCAC
>NZ_JAERRB010000023.1 GCF_016735595.1 Chryseolinea lacunae | reverse complement strand
GGCGTGCGAAGGATTCTGCGCGGCCACTCGCGAAGCCCTTGACTTATTTGGAGCGGTGGCTACCTTTGCCTAGTAGGAAGGAATCCCTAGCTCAACTGTCAGATCAAGTACTAGCTATTACAAATTATGTTCGCTCCGCCGTTGGAAGACCGTTTTCCAACCTAAAATGTTGATCCACGATGGAAGTGAAAATGAGCCGGGCGTTGCTTGCTGTTGGAATACCCCTTGTTCTGGCTTTGGTGTCCAGATTTGTTTTCGGGGCAGAGTTGATGGCCACGCTGTTTAGTGTGATGAGCCTTTCGTTTTTTCTTTTGGTGCCCTATGGCGTTGGCGCATTAACGATCTATCTCTCCAACATCGCCACCGTGAGGAGTTTGAAATATCGCATCTTCATGCCCTGGGTGCCCATTCTGGGGTTCCTGGCCCTAACACTTCTCCTGTCGTGGGAAGGTTGGGCGTGCTGGATGATGATATTGCCCATCTTCCTGGTGTTTGCCAGCCTCGGTGGCTTAACGGCCGGCTACATGAGGCTGAAGAAGTCAGACAAAACAAACAAGCTGTATCTCTCGCTTGCCCTCTTGCTGCCATTCCTCATTGCCCCGGTAGAGCGAATGATCGGTTCCATTCCCGGTTTCTATAAAGCCTATACCTACATCGACATTGCGGCACCTAAAGAAACAATCTGGCAGAACGTGACACGCGTGCGGCAAATCGAAACGCACGAAGATCACGGCGTGCTCACCAACTTCCTGCAAATTCCCCGTCCCATCAAAGCCGAACTCGACTTCGAAGGCGTGGGCGCAAAACGCGAAGCCATATTCGAAGGCGGACTGATCTTCGACGAACGCGTGCTGCAATACGACCACCAGAAACGAATGACCTTCTCCATCACCCCCAACACCCACGAAATCCCTTCAACCACCTTCGACGAACACATCCTCATTGGCGGAAAATTCTTCGACGTGCTGCAGGGAACCTACGAACTTGAGCCGTTGTCCGAAAACAACTTCCGTCTGCACCTGCACAGCGAATTTAAGATAACCACCACCTTTAACTTCTATGCCAGCATCTGGGGACGTTGGATTATGAAGGATATTCAGCAGAATATTTTGGAGGTGATAAAGGAGAGAAGTGAGTTGACGACGATGGATCAATGACATACCCGATAAAACAATCCGTTAGTACAGAACAACATCGGTAATAGATATGAGATTTATTTTAAGACTAAAACACTGGCAGACATTCCTGCTCCTGATGACTGCAGCGGTTCTCAGTGATTTTACCCTTATTGGCAACCCGACAGTGACTAAAATACTTTCTTTTGCAGGAGGTGTTTTTTATTTTGTTTGGCTGCTCATGATCGGCCACGGACTCTATCAACGACTGCCACGCAAAATTGAGCTTAACTATAACCTTTTTGTGATTAACGTTTTTATTATGCTGGTGGTCGTTGCTGTCATCAAAACACTGACCGACGGCGTATTTTCGTTAAAAGGTCTGGCTGCCTTGCCAGGTTTTTATGCGGTCTATGCGCTCTTGCATATCATGATGTTTCCCGTAAGATGTTTGAGGTCGTATGAGAAAGGCGCTGAGGCGGACGTAGGAGATTGCCTCGGTGAATTTTTTCTTATAGTACTCTGGCCCATCGGCATTTGGTTTTTGCAGCCGAGAATTAACAGCGTGCTGGTGAAAGAGGAAAATGTGCTGTTGAATGATGTGGATAAATTCCCGGAGAGCGCTGTCAAGGACATAAATCACGTTGTGGAAATAGTAAACATTAACAGACTAATCGGATATGGCATACTATTGTTCTTGATAGGATTTTTTACGGGCATGTTCTGGATCAAGTATCTGCAGCTGCTAGTACCCATAGGAACACTAATGACGTTCACGGGCATTTTCTTTTATTTTAAAGAAGGCCACTTTGCTACAGGATTTGCGAGAGGTCCCAAAGAAGATGGGCTGACATATTTTTGGAATACAATCGTTTTGAAATTTTGGACTTTCTGTTTTGTTATTTGGATGATTTCAGCAAATGTGACTTTGATTGTGCGCGGAATTGTGTAAACCGGTACTAGATATGATGAAAATCCTCCCCGCAATAGCTTTGTTGTCGCTTTTTTCCTGCACTGCAAAAACAAACAGCAAAAGTGTGGTTGAGTATACCAGTGGCCGACAGCTGTTGACACTAAATCAAAAAACAAAAACAGGCGAATCCTGGCAGTCACCCGAAGTAGGCAGAATTGCCCGACACTCGGCGTTGATAGACGAGGAATATCTTGTGAAAATATTTCTGAAAGACACTACGATTGATTTGATTGATGCCTACGTGGGTTGTGTCGCGGTCGACAATCCTTCGGTGGATACGGCAGCATATACCTTTGATGCCCGCACGCGATTGAGCGGATGTGAACAAGGTCTTGTGGTGAAGAATGATACAATTTATATTGGTTTTACGCCCAAGAGTCCGGGAATGAAGACTTTTGAGGAGATAACACTTCTCACGAGAGATGATGAAAAGATATTCAGGACGCAAAAGTATGTCTTTGATTTTTTAGTGGTGGAGAAGTGATGTTTACAAGCACAACTTTCGCTTAATTCCGGGGGCAGTATTTGTAGCGCACCCATGGACTAATGGACTCGTTGCCTTCTTTCCGCTGGCGCTTGATGTTGCTTTGAATAAGACAGAGGATAAATGAAACTTTAGAGATCATGTTGAACGACCATGAATTTTATGCCACAAAACGATCGTCGATGATGGTAAATATTTACAGTCTGTTTCTGCTGTTTTTTCTTTTCCTCGTTATGCTGTCGTGCGATAGAACAAAGCAAACCATTCTTAAGTATCCAAACGGTAATGTTAAAGTCATTTGGTCCTATCAAAATGATACTTTAAATGGAACGAAGGAAGGCTTTCGGGAGAATGGTACTTGTGACTATGTGGTGAGCTTCAAGGACGGGCGTGAGCACGGCAAGTACCGGGCCTACTATGATAATGGCTTTGTTGCGAGAGCTGGCGAGTTTAACAAAGGTAAAATTCACGGACGCCATTATTTTTATTTTTTGAGCGATAGTGGAAAAGTGGAAACGGAAGATTACGTGATGACTGTCGGGAATAGCTACTACTATTTTTACAAAAAACGCTTCGATGTTCAGGGTGCGTTATTAGAAGATCAGCGCATCATGACAATTGGACAAGACGAACGAAATGCTGCGGTTTTCAAGTATGTAGGCGATGTGGTCTACGATTCGATGAAGATCATTTCAGGGCCATTCAACATCGATTTTGAAAAGGCGAAAAACGGACGCTTCGATACGACTGATTTTATTAAGGATATGGCCGTGGTGCCCCTTGGAGACTTGGCAATAGATTCTGCCGGTTATATTCGGGGGAAATTTTTGGGTTACAGTTCGCGCATGCGGGGCGATACTGTCACCGTGAAGTGGATGATAAACTACTTTGAGCAGAAACTTGAAGGTTTTTAAAACAGGCACCTCCGTCACCAACCTACGTACTGAAACGTTCCTTGCGCGAAGGCAATTCCACAGTATAAGTTCATAATGATCAGAAGGAAGTACCACAAGGCCATGGCGATGTTGGCAAGGGGCTTTGGAAGAAAGGTTGTTAAGAATTTATACATGATCAGTTAATAAAGAACAAGGTTTTATAAATGTCAAGCGCTTCTGCTAATTCATAGTCGATGATCACACAACTCAGGCAGAAGTAATTGAATACAAAAACTCTTCCCAGGTTCTTGCTAACCAGTGAAGTTGGCGTATCCTTAAAAATGAACGCCAGATAAATTCCGAAAGCTTGCAACGATCCCCAGATCAAAAAAGGTAAGGTGATTTCGTGCCATAGCGCGATGATGATCATCGTGATAAAAACCCCCAACATTGGTCTCCTGAAGTAAGAAGCAAGAGGAGTATAAATATAGTCGCGGCAAAATGAGGTAAGCGACATGTGATATTTTGACCAAAACTCCTGCATATTACTGGCCAGGAACGGAAAATTGAAGTTTTCCATTACACGGAAACCAAGCAACAGTGAAATGCCGATGGCGATGTCAGAGTAGCCGGCAAACTGGAAGTATGCATTCAGCACTACGGTGATTGTCTCCAGGTATACCTTGAGCCAATGTTTGCTTTCGTCTATGTTGGAAATGATGGCCGAAAGTTTTAAGCTGAGGATGTAGCTCCCGATAATCATGATCTTCGAAAAGCCATATAAAATGCGCTGAAATCCCAGTGAAAAATATTCACTGTTTACTCGTCTTCTTTGCCAATCCCGTATGAACTCCGGATAACGATTGATTGGACCAATGATCAGCACAGGCAGAAAAAAGTTATAGGCGAGATAGAACAGCAGACTCTCATTTTGAATCCTGCCGTTGTAGCTCTCAATTGTATAATGGATGTTTCGGAAAATGTAATAGGACATCCCAAGGGGGATTATCCAATGGTCATGTATGGTAAATAGAATTTTGGCTGACACAATAAGCAACACCAAAATCCCCAGGCTGATCACAAACTTTATCGACTTTCGCAAAACCGCTTTGTGCAATAAATAGTAATTGCCGAACGTGATCGTGCCAAGAATGGCAAAAGATAAAGGTGATTGATACGCGATGAAAAGTGCAGTGATAATGATCTGGGAAAGCAATACATACTTTTTTGGCAACGTCCATGCCAATAGGATCATGGGTATTGCGAACAATATGGCTTCAATGAGTAGCCTCATAACATTTTTTTGACGCAATTTCAGACACAAACCATTTTTGATATTGCACTCCTCCCTTTGAGTTCAAGTGAACGCCGTCGGTGAAAAATGAATTATCCAAAGCGTAAGGGAAGCGCCAATAATCAACATGATATTGAGTTTTATAGACTGTCAAGAGCTTGTTGAACTCAGACGTTGTTTGTTGGTCCATGAAATTATGGGGAAACAATTTATTCATGGGTATGTCCAGGAGAACCACTCTTGTGTTTTTTTTTGCCAACGCATCGTATGCGTCGTTGATAACGTTGTTTTGCCCTATTTTTCTGACCGAAGATTTTGAATGAAGGAGTGATTTGAACATCATACTGTCAAACTCGTGCGTGTAGTAGAAATCATCGGGTTGTGGTTTTTCGTCGAAGGTATACCACTTCACGTAGTAATTATCCTGTGCGGGCTTGCCAATTGCATTCCGAACGATATTCCGGACGTTCAGCAGGGCCAGATTGATGGGGTCGGGCATCAGGGCGGTCGTATCGCCATGCGTCAGATTGAAACTGAAATTTTCAACGAACAAATAATTGGGGGGATATTTGACTATATAGTCAAAAAAGTCAATGTACTGAGCAACCCTGGGGGTAAGATAACTCAACGCCACACGAAGCACGTTCGCTTTTCTGTTTGTCAGCTTGTAAATACTGTCTTCAAGCGCGCGAGGATCTACCAGCGCGTGTTCTGTCAAGGAAGAGCCAAAGATTACGATCGATAACGCGGATGTGTCGCGGGTATTTTCAATTAATGCCCTTTCGAGATTCTTATTCGAGAGCGCTACCGTTTTGGCATAAGGTCCGTTGTTCGAATAGCTGTAGTAAAGAAATGAAAGTACAATAGTAAGACTTGCCAGGATAGGGAAGGCCCATGTTCGTAGCGGAGGTGCATCATCAGTCATCTATTGTAGCTTTTTTTGAATCACATTTTGAATGGCACGTATTGACGTCATCACCATAGCATCAGAAGTTGAAAACTTGATGTCAAATACTTGTTCGAGTCGGGTTATAAGGGCCAGGTGATTCAGCGAATCCCACCCGGAAACTGTTCGTGTTGAACTCAGTTCGGTGATGTCGGTATGCTTGACCTTGAAAATAGTGGCGGCATTTTTGATTACTGTTTCCAGAACTCCTTCGCTTTTTGTAATCGGTGCGGCGTGTTTTTGAATCACGATCTTTTTTAATTCCTCTATCTGGATCTTGCCGCTGATGCCACGAGGAAATGAATCGATAACAAACATCTCCTGAGGTACTTTTTCGGGTTCAAGATTTTCGCGCAAAAACTTATAGATCACAAGTTCATCCACTACCGCATTGCCCTTTGGCTTTATACACGCGATCATTTTTTCCGTCAGGATCGGGTCGCTTAGCCCAATAACTTTACATTCATCTACTTCATCGAGTTTGAGAAGGAGCTCTTCTATTTCTTCTGGTTGAATCCGGAATCCCCCGGAATTGATCATACTCTTTTTTCGGCCAACGATTTTGATAAATCCTCCCTCGTCTTCACGTGCGATATCTCCGGAATAGAGCCACCCGTCGATCAACACCTTGTTAGTAGCCTCGGGGTTATTAAAGTAACCGACCATCACGTGATCACCTTTCAACAGAAGTTCACCTTTTTCACCTTTCTTGACTTCCTGCCCTTCGTCGTCAATGATTTTGATGCTGCAATCGGCAGGCTTACCTACTGTGCCTATCTTAAAGGTGTCTGCGCTGGGTCCGCAATAGACACTTCCTGTTACCGTTTCGGTGAGACCATAAATGTTTGCGACCTGAATCTTAAATATAGTGGAAACCGAATGCCATAATCGTTCTTCCAACAATGCGGCTACAGAGACGACGAATTTAAATTCAGGTGTCTTGAAACTATCTTCAAAACCTTCATGATATTTTTCAAAGAAGGACAGTAGCGTAGGCACAACGAACAGGTGGGTGACCTCATATTTGTAGATGCCGTCGTAGATAAGGTCCAATCTGGAGGTGTCCAGCCTGAACGGACTTATCCATGTGCCTCCGCAATAGAATGCTAACAAAGGTCCCTGGTTGATCCCGTCCGTATGATATAAATTCAGGACGTTCAGTATCCTCACTTTGTCATCCATTCCATAAACATTCTTCAGCGTTTCCAGGTGTGAGAACAAATTCTTATGCGATATCACTACACCTTTGGGATCGGAGGTGGATCCGGACGTGTACATCATATAGGCGACACTTGTCGATTCAATGCATGGTGCGTATGTCGGCGGTGTGTTTTCGAGGCCTTTCAAACAAGCTGGATATGTGCGATCAGACTGAAGATCGGCAACCGTCGTATTCCGTGAAAAGATGCTTTTGAAAACATTCTTTTTTTCTTCGCGGGTAGTGTTGATCTCAACGGTATTCTTTGCCTCCATTCTCCATGCCACAACCAGGTCATGGTCAATGAAGAATGCGTCGGGACTAGCCTGTTCGATGATGGAGTGTACTCTGTCAGCCTTGGCGTTGGGATCCGTTAATATCACAGTCAACCCAAACCTGTATGCAGCAATGGTAATTTCGGCAAGCGCTCTTTTGTCATTTGTCGACAATACGATCTTATTGCCTTGCTTCAGATTTAGTTGCCGAAAAATTACGCTTAACTTGCCTACCGTGGTAAGTAAATTACCGTAGGTGATTGTCTCCCCATCGTGCAGCACGGCAAACACTTTTTTCGGATAGAGTTTTGCACGCTCCAATAACTCAACGATACTTTTCATCATATCCTTTTTTGAATTATTAAAATGCCGGTCAATGCTACCGCAAGCTGCGCATGCCGGAGTAAAAACTTGGGAATGTAAGTCACTGGTGCTTCCAGTAGACTGCTAACTCGACCAAAATAACCACTGCCCCTCTAATTATCAACTTAACTTCTTTAGGGGCTAAGTTTATTACAGATCGAATGCTGGCAATAGATTCGCTATCTTATCTCACTCATAAATTTAGGGCTTTCCCGGCGCAATTTGCCGTCTCTTTTCCTGTCTTTGAGAATCATAAATCGGTCATTGCAGGGTAGTCATTGAACGCCAAAGCAACCAGAATTTACGCGGTATCTTTTGGATTTTTTAGAAAGTAAAATTCTGATCGTCAAACGATTAGGGCAAGTATAAGTGGCCCCGGCGGGATCACTGTTAACGAATAAAAACGAAAGAAATCCTCTTTAATGCGACGTTAAAGGGGATTTTTCTTTTATAAACCTACCGGCAAACGAGCGGAGGTAGCAACTGGCAGGAGCTGCCTTCCTGAAAAATGGAACGCCAGCGGAAGAATAAAGGGCAGTAACGCCGAAGCAAACGAACTCAACGTGTTCCTGGATAATTTTCAAAACAAAGTCTACGACATTCAACTTTGCCTTATGCGCTATAATGAATGTATCTCTGTCGATACAATCAAAAATCGATTGTCAAAAGAAGCCGTTGCCGATCCAGACTCAGAACCAGCAACGACTACTTCATCCATGAGCGTTACGCCACAAACCGAATCACGGGATCAGAGAAAAAGATGAAAGGATCTGTACCCACCCCGCCTACGCGGAATGAATATTGTTTCCCTGATTCAAGCCCATCAATCACCTTGGTGCGCACCGTGCTGGTCACGCTTATCCATTGACTCTCGTCTGTTACAGCCCCTAAGGCATATTGAAACATGTAGATTCGGGCCCGTGAAATTTTGCCGACACTGATTTTGATTGTTCCAGGTTGCTGTGTGGCCTGCACTTCAATGTCGGTGGGTTTGTCTAATCGTCCGGCCGGAGCGCTGGGCGATTTGCGTGCCTCGAATCCTGAACTAAGCAACACCGCGAGGTCGTTGTTGCTTTTGTTATCCACTACATTGCCCAGCACGCGATAGGCCTGTTGAAGATTTTTGCGGTGTTCATTTTTCCGCGCGGTGTCTTGTTTAGACCCCGTGGTTTGTGTGGCTACGAGCGCGGCCTCGTAGTCCGTTAAGGCCAGCGACAAGGCATCAAGTTCGGGCAGGGGTGCCGGAAAATTTGCGTTGTTTGTCATGGACTTGATGATGCCTTGCATTTTTACGATGAGCGCCTCGTCAGACAGATTTGAATGGTTGAGTGCTACGCGAACAATGGTTTTCATAAATTTTGAATTTAAAATTTTGTTATGCCAACCCCTTTGGCAAGCGCCGTACCAAATTTGAAAACCCTTTGCCAACCTCTTTTTTTTGCTTCGTGACGTGCAACAATCTCCATGTAAGATTCAATCAAAAAAATCACACCTACCTCCAGCGCACAAACACGAAAAAAATTCTAAGCGAACAGCCACGCAGTGCCCAACAACGGTCCCGTTCTACCAGCGCGGTGGCAAAAAAGCACATGGACGTCGTTTTTGACTACGATAAAGAACACAAATGGTAAACTATAAAGAGCTTCAGGCACACCTAAAACAAGAGGCAGCAAACCAAAGGAGGGACGTTCAGATGAGAAATGATTTTCGCTAAATACGTTTTCACAAACTCAAGGCCGTTGGCTGCCAACACGCAAGCCGAAGGCACATCACGTACACATAAGGTCTCAAACTGTTGACCTGAAACACCTGGCTCCATACAGTTTGCTTCAACATATTTGCCGGAAGGAGCAAACAGTTTATCGAAAGGAGCAAACAGCACGACGAAAACTGCAACCCCTGTGATGAGAGAAGCAGCCATCGTGACGAAAACCACTTTGGGCATTAAGGATGCGCAACCAGTATACCCAAAAGGGCATCCTTGAAACCTCATGACGTAAACAGCGCGAAGAAAATCCCATGAGACATAACGAAAGCAGCAAACCCTGCAACGGGTTTTTCCCATTGTGTTGACGATGTGGTGAATTCCGTGACGAACAGAACAAACCGATGTTGAAACATTATGTAAGGTCTGGTTTTCAAGTGTACGAATGCACTGAAAAAGTGAAACGAAAAAATAAATTTGCGTTGTTCCGCAACCTTTCTGGCAACATTGCGTGCTGTTATTCACCCGACGAAATATCGTTGGCTCCAACGATATTTCGTCGGCTGTGATCGGTTCGTGCCAAAAGTTTTGAGTGCGACACGCTGTTAGTTTTTGACTTGAATAGTAAGACGCTCAATCGCCTGCCTCGAATTTGTTGTGTTTTACTATAGTTTTTATGAAGCGCATGCAATGAAAAATAATTTCACACTGCAATCCCGTTGCAGTGGTGAACGCTACTATTGATATGTAGTTCGATCGGGGTTCGATGCCGGTAGGGCTATACAAAGCCCTATCAATATGCAAGCTCATCCTTCTTGTCTCCGCAAGGCTATTCTCCTTGTCTGCATAGTTTCCTCGGCTTCTGCACAGATTGGGAAGCTGGAATTGCCATCCTACCAAAGGGGGCAACCCATTTCGGTTACGACCGGTGCACCCGCGCCCATGGCCCCATCGCCGCCAAGACCGGTTTCTATTTCGCCCAGACCGGCCAATGACGATGATGCCGACACAAAAGCCATACTAAAGGAAATAGAAGAAGCCAACGAAGCGGCCCGTGCTGAAAAAATATTTCGTGGCGGACTGAAAACGTATGAGCAGGCGCGACGGCTGTTGGAACAAATGCTCTTAGGAAAAATTCCCCTTTCTCTGAAAGACGCATACTATATTCTTGAGCATGCCTATGGTGGTCTTCATCTTTCCTACGAAGACTACACCAACGTGCTCAGGCGCTCTGCCACATTCATTCGCATGTGGCTAAAGCAAAACGGCTATAGTCTCTCAAACCGGGAAGCGCTGCACTTTGGCATTCAGTCTTTTCTGGGTGATTCTCTGATGCTGCATGGTCAGACACGCGACCGCGTGCCAGCACCTGTGGAAATGCACCTGCCTTTTGTGTATGACTTTAAAGATTTCATGGCGGAAGAAGACCTCAGAAATTCTTTCGTCACAAAAACACTCGCCACCGGCACCGGGCAGTGCAACACCTTGCCCATGGTGTATTTGCTGTTGGCAGAACAATTGGGAGTGCAAGCCTATCTCTCCTATGCCCCCAACCATGCCCTTATAAAATATAAATCACAGGATGGTGCCATTCAGAACTATGAGCCCACCACACACTACAGCATAACCGATGCATGGTATATCGACCACATGCAAATCACAACGAACGCCTTGCAGCATCATGTCTACCTGGACACACTTACTAAAAAACAAATCGTTGCAGCAGCCCTGCTGGATCTGGCGCAGAACTTCTTGCAGAAATATCAAGTCGTAGAAGAAAATTTTGTGAACCGCTGTGTGGACACTGCGATGGCGTATTTCCCTGGTGAGTCAAACTTGCAGGGCTGGGCACTGCGAGGCGATTTGGCCGGTGCGAAACTTTTTTACCTGATGCGCAAGAACGGAGTGCGTGATGCCCGGCAGGTCGGCACGGTGGTCGAGACGCGCGATGCCTATGCGCAACTTTTGGTCATAGACAAAACCCTGCGCGACCTGGGATGGATGGAATATTCACAAACCTTCAATGCAAAGATTGACGAGCAAACAAAAAAAGGACGCCTGCCCACCGGTCAGGATCCGAAAGCCGCACGCAATCTTTTTGTCTTCCCTAAACCTTGATACCTATGAACTCAAAAAAAATGGCTGCCCTGCTCTTATGTGCTTTTATGTGGTGGCCTGCATCGGCACAAGATCTTCGGGACACAACCCTTTTTGAGAATGCTTACCACGAACTTGCAGCCATGCTGGAGGGCGATGAACCCTTGCGCTATGAGCGGGCAGTATTTGTTACGGAGCATGCCTATCGGCAAGATTCACTATCCTACGCCAGCTTCCTGAACGCGCTCGCCTTTCAGACAAGCATCATCCAGGAGCTTGCCAACAAAAACTATAACTACGACTACAAGAAGTTTAAAGGCGACCGGTTTGTTATTGACCTTGAAGACGACCAGATAGTTCGCGAGCGTTATCGCCAGGCGCTTGCAAACTGGGCCATCTATTCCTTTTTGACCGATACCGTCAACCTACGGGCCGGTGCCATTTCACTGCAACACTTCCCGGTTGTCTACAGCAACGACGACCCTTATGGCACGGCCGACTGGCGCAACACACAAGTGACCCATCTGCTTGAAACCGGAAAAGGAAATTGTTATGCCATGGCGACCCTGTTCAATATTTTTTCCGAACGCCTTCATTCGAACGCCAACATGGCCACGGCACCACACCACATCTACATTCAGCACAACGACCCCAAGGGCGATCTCTATAATGTAGAGTTGCCCACACGTAGTTTCCCCGGCACAGGCTCCATCATGGCATTGACCAACGCCACGCGCGAGGGCGTTGTGAGCAACATCGCCATGCGCAGCCTCACACCGCAGCAGTCTGTAGCCTTGTGCCTCGTCTATCTCGCCAAGGGCTACGAACAAATCTTTGGCCGCACTGCCGATCATTTTATGCTTCGCTGTGCCAACAAAGCCCTGCAGCACGATGCCCGCAACCTCAATGCCTGGTTGCTCAAAGCCCAGGTATATGAACAACGCGCGCAAAGAAGAAATTTGCTGACCGACACCACGTATGTGAAAATCTTATCCAACCTGCATCAATGGGGCTATCGCCAGATACCCGACGATGTTAAGGAACTGATTCTGGCGCACACTCAGGGCCGTGCACCACACGTGCCCGCAGACCGGACACCAAAAGCATTCAATACCATCTCGCCAGCGAAATCCGTAGTGAGTCTTTCGGGCGGCCTGTTCGACGAAAGTTCGCAGAACAATCCCATCGTAATCATCGGCCGCACGGTGTTCGACACCCGAAAGAAGAAGATATTGTCGATTATGAGGGATGATAAGTTTTCTTCGTATGAAGTTGATCCGGTGGTGTTCGCGTTGTCTGTGGATCCGTTGAAGCAGGATTATCCGTGGTACACTCCCTACCAGTTTGCTGGCAATATGCCCATTGTGGCCATCGACATAGATGGTCTTGAAGAGTGGATTGTAAATGATGGAAATGGAGGGAAGGCATCGATAGGCGGTCCGTTTGAAAATCAGGGCGCGGCACAGGCTCACTATAGTCAGAATATCTCTGTCTATGGCACCACTTTGCACATAAATGCTGAAGGCATGATAACTAACTCGAGGAGAATAGAAACGCGCCAGGTCACTGCTCTGGAAAGGAAGGATATGAAATCCATTGAAGCTATTATTTTACACAGGACAGTATCCACAAATTCCAAGAGTACTCTTTCATCTTTCAAGGACAAAGGAATAGGTACACATTTTCTGGTGGGTAAGGATGGAAGGATTTATCAGGCAGCCAGCTTAAATAGGCATACTGTTCATGTGATAAATAATGATAAGTATAAAGACTCGCCAACAAATGAAAAGTCAATAGGGATTGAAGTGGTTGGTATGTATGATTATGATTTGAATGTATGGGAGCCAATGACCGAAAGGCAGATAAACGCAGTTGCTTGACTGGTAAATAGTTTGATGCAGACCTATAATCTGAAAAAGAGTGATGTTTTTAATCATGAGAGTATTCAGAGAAAAAGAAGAGGAGAAGGACAAGTTGTATATGATGCGATTGAGAATATTTTGCTCGACAAGGCCAACGCGGCAACACAGTACAATAGCGTCACCAGTCCTGTTCCGGCTGCTTCAAAAGATATACAGTTAAAAGGGTTTTATGAAAATTAATTTTAATAGCATGGCAAAGTTACTCTTCTTTTTAGTTGCTCCATTTATTATCGGTGCCGGTTGCAAGTCTAAAGCAAACGACGATATGACGGCGGCAAAGCTTGATACCGTAGCGGTAGCTCAAAGACTGACACCTAATGTTGAACAACACGCCGACTCTGCAATAGTCATTCATAAAGTTAATGTTCTCACCTTTCAGAAGGTAGAAGACACTACTATGAAATTTTATACCCTAGATAAGGAGAGGTGTTCTAAATGGGTTTTGACCAAGGTGCAATTAGAGAAAATATTGCTAGAGAGTAAGATCATAGATGGCCCAACCTGGCATTATTTCTTTGATATTTTTCACTGCTGCTATAAGGGTGATGTAATAGTCAATGGTGACCTGCACCTAAAGTTTGACGTAAATGCAGGATCATCCACATTATTGTATTCATCCACGATTCCTAATATTTCCCTCTTTTTAGGTTACTATGGCAATGAACGACTCTTTCTGGAAGCGCCAGCAACGAGTATAGAATAAAAAATAAACAACAAGAATTAGTTGATCCAGGTTATGCGTATGATATTAGCTAGAAATCTTATTGTCTTGTTTGTTGTGCTATCTCAACCGGACGTGAGTGCTCAAAACAAGGGCCTAGCAGAGGATAGCCTGCTGGCAAGAGAGATACTTGCTAAGAAAATCACGGATATGCATATTGTTAAACTGAATTCTAACGGATTGAAGTTGGATTTAACAAAAGAAGAAGCAACTAGAATTTGCGAGATAGTTTTGTATTCAAAGTACGGTAGGTTTCAAATACGCAGACAAAAACCGTTTCATGTGTTTAGAATAGAAAACTACTGGATTATGTGGGGGCACTTTAAGGATAAAGAGAGAAGCTTTGGAGGCGTTTTTGAGATTGTTCTTAATGCACAAAACGGAAGCGTAGAATATCTTTCTCATGGTAAATAGTGGTGAGAAAGATCAATGCACCTGCCCCTGGTTCACCAGTCACCAGACCGACCGGGGCCTTTGCAAACACATTCTGGCAGTGAAGTTGAAACTTGCGGGCGATGAAGACCTTTAAAATGTAGTAGTTCCGACTTAATCTGACAGTTGGGTTAACTTAGAAGTGCAAACTATCTAAAGTCAAACCCTTTAAACTGTCAGAAAAATGAGAACAGAATCTAAGTTAATCAAAACGAAA
>NZ_JAERRB010000022.1 GCF_016735595.1 Chryseolinea lacunae | reverse complement strand
TGCGGGAAGACGTTTCTTGTAGCGTCGTCTGATGTTGAGCTTCAATGCCGTGTACACACGATAGACCTTTTTATGGTTCCACACAAATCCCTTCCGTCTCAGGCGGAAGTAGGCTTGCCAGAAGCCAATCGAAGGATGCCGCTCCACGAGTTCTCTCAAGGCATTTATCACCTCTATGTCGTTCTTAGCCTTTGGAATATACTGCTGAGTGCTACGGGGCACCTGGAGGGCTTTACACGCCTGACGTTGGCTAACACCATGTTCTTCAATCATGAACTGGATTAGCACGCCCCGCTCGTCAGACGTTAGAGCTTTTTTGCAACCGCATCTTTCAAGGCCTCGTGAACCAAGCTTAAATCGGCAAACATCCGTTTAAGTTTAGCGTTCTCCTCCTGAAGCTCTTTCATCTTTTTTACTTCGCTGGCCTGCATGCCTGCGTACCTTTGACGCCACTTATAGAATGTGGCGCTTGTAATACCCATCTCCCGGCAAATGTCTTCTGCCTTTCTACCAGCTTCGTGCTCATTGATCGCCTTCGCTATCTGTGTCTCTGTGAACTTTGATTTTTTCATCGTCTTAACCATTTAAAATTGAACATTTGTATTCAACTTTCAAATGGCCGAACTTCAGGGGAGCTTACAAGTGCTTACGCCAAAAGGCAAAGGAGTAAATTGGAAGGCAGGCCGTAGGCAGGGGCCGTTTTATGCCGGAAGCTTTTGGCTGGACGTCCGGAAAAAGGCCGAAATTTGCTCTAAAAAATGAACCAAAAATTTATCTTAAGTAACTTAACAACTTACAAAAAGTTATCAGTCGAATTTTCCCGTCTGCAGGAGTCGATTTACGATATTTCCTATAGAATATGGTACTACATCCTGAAAGTCATCTGGATCTTTTGCCTTATCCGCAAACCCGCGCATGTGACAATACTCATGAGCAATATGCGCTGCATAATCCCGAACACTACCCTTGTAATCGCCAGTGGGATTAAGCCACCAGATAAGAGATTTAGTTTCAGGTACATTTAAGTTCGTTATACCATAAGTTCCATACATTCTCCTCATTCGCCAGTTGTATCCCCTTCCAGTTTTAAATTCGATCTTCATTGTGTAGCTTTTGCTGTAAAGAAGATTTAGAACTTGGTCATTTGGAATTGCCTTCGGTATAAAATAGTAAGATCCCAGTTCTTCCCAATCGAATTTGGCTCTTAATACTTCCCCCCTAAATTCATCGCTGTTCAATACCCTGTTACAAATTTTAAGCGCATCATTTGCCAATCTCACATAAAGCTTCGGCCCATCGATTTCGCTTGCGACAAGTGAAAATGGCCCACTATTGGTCTGCGCATTCACATGATGCACAGATATCATTAAAACTAGAATATAGATATATCTCATACCTTAAACGTTTTTATCATTTTTACCAGGCGAAAAGGCAACATAATAGACAGGCCCAACGAAACTACAGTGACTAATAATTGGAGATAAAATTGCCATATCAGAAGTTCCTGCGACTCTACCGCATGAATTTGCTCAGTACTGATGATGCTAAAAATCCAATATCCGGATATACCGTGCAGGATGATTGCAAAAAGTGGCAAAAAACACGAAACTACCAAGAGGATTTTTCCTAGTAATGCAGATTGAACTTCCTGATAAAGATTGAGAGAATCAAATGTCGTTGCTGACGTGCCTCCTCCAACAAGTATCTGCCATAAGTAGACATGCTTTATAGTCATTTGTACCAGCAAAAAGAGAAAGGCAAAAATAACTATAGGCCAAAAGATATTCATCGCACCATAAGTGAAGCTCAAACCGCTTGCACCTACCTGTGGCTGTTGCTGCGAAGATTCTGCCTGATCGACAAATTCGGACGAAACGGCCTCGGCTAACGGTATGGCCATGTAACTTCGCTGGATTACATACGCAGACACAATCAAGAGGAGAATAAAAACACCATTGATATACTTTGTAAGTTCCTTAAAGGTGGCCTTTACTTCTGTGGGTTCCATTATTTCTCTTTTTTATAGTATATCTTGAGAAGAGGAAGATCATAGGTAAGTCTGAGGAACGCCTTAAAGGAATTCGCTTCAATCGTTACAGCTTCCTCTTCGACTTTTCTAAGCTCAGGAGTATATTGAATTCCCACACCAAAAGTTATGGGACTGTTTTTAAAGCCGTGATGAAAAGCTATACCCGGAGAAAAAATTTGTTTGAAGGTTAGTTCCTGCGGGAGTTCTGAATCTTTATCATTCAAACGGTAGTTGAAGACAGCCCCAATATCCGCGAATGATACCATGAAACCGTTGCTGCTTCCCTTTAGGGTTTTGATAGCTGATCCATCAGTATAGTTAGCCGTTTTCTTGGTTGTATCATATTTTGTTTTTGACCCCCACGTAAATTCGAATCCGATTGGCGCGGTTATTCCTACATTAAATTTCCACTCATCGTTCCCACTCAGTTGCTCAAGACCGACAATACCACCTGGATGTGCTGAGATAGTCAAACTTGATATACTAAATCTCTTATCAATATAGGTTCCACGATTCACCGCTGCTTTCCGGTATGCTGAAGCTAAGTCATCGGAATTTTTCGCATTTACAACATCAGTTATGAACGTACCATATTTCATCAACAAAGCTGTTACTTTTAGAACGTCAGCAGTTTGCTGGTTTTTGTTAAAATCCCTATTTATCTGATCGAGTATAAAAACGACATTCGAAACAAGTGAATTATAATCCTTTTCCGAAATAGCAGTATAACATTGAATGAGCTTTTGAGATACCACTATCAATTGATTATGGTCGATAATTAGGCCTGATACTTTATTGTAATTTTGCATAATCGTCAAGACTGATGTCAGCATCTGTCCCATGTCCTCCCCGGACAGATTCTTTTTCCCTATTGCATTGTCTATATTCATTAATAGGTCGATGGAAGGTAGAATTGTGTCGTTATACAATTTTTCAATTGCTGCTTGCGTAGTTGCAGGCATTAATGACTTAAATACCACGGGATCTTGTTGATAAATTAATCCCATGAGATACCATATTTTTTCGGGAGCATCCGCAAGCAACTTAAGATCCTTATATTGTATCCAAACATTTTCAAATTGCGTAGAGAACGGCGATGGGTTCTTGTCCTTTCCTTTCTGGAAATTTAGTTGCACTATATTTAGTAGCCTCACTGTCTTGTAATATGGGTCGAAACGATTGTCTGTTTTCCGTTTGAGATCGTATTGTAATTCAAGATAGTCGAGAATTTCAACAGGGTGGCTACCAGCAATCAATTTGCCGCCAATGTCAGACGCCACGCAATATGGAAGATAATATGGACTTGTTTTAAATGTACTCCAAGGAGCGCTTTGAGTGTCATCAATAAACCTCTTCACATTTAACACTAATGACTTTAAGTCTTCTTCAAACTTTGCCTTAAAATCACGTCCAAGTTTTGGGTAATCAAAGGGGTTTGTGTCTTGAAAAAATTTATAAGTAGCCGGAAAAAACGCTCGTAGTTCAGCGATGCCGTCAAGTTTTTTCTTAAACTTGTTTATATAAACGACGTTCAATCCCTCTTGAAAATCCTCAGCAACAACCTTGGCTACTGCATCGATAATCATCGACTGGTAACTTGGGGAAATGCCCCCCTTTGAAAGAGCTAGTCCGGGCAATCCATTCAACTTTGTTGCAAAACCCGACGCAGCTTGGATAATGTACTCATTCCGCAACACCGGGAGGTAATCTTTCAATTGTGCAGTAATGGTCTGATCGAAAGGATTATTAAGAAAACTGTTGATTAGGGTTGGATTTGAAAACTTCGGTGATATGACGTTCGCGTTATTCATTTTGAGATCGTAAAACATCAAAGCATCATAGTAGGCATTTTGTGCTAACGTGTAATGAAATGTACACAGTAGTAGTAAGACAAGTTTTAATCTTTTCATATCGGGGGTTTTAGTAGGTTACAATCTAGAGTGGTTTAACTTGTAGCAAGGGGAAGATTTCACTTAAACTTGAGGCTAATGCAAAACCAGTACTGATATCGGTTGCAAAGTGAAGGCCTTTTGCGGATTTAGCTTTATCATCGTACCAGATCGCTCCCGAATCACCCTCACTTGATATTTTGCCAGAATTGACCGGGGCTATAGTATAGCCAGATATTACCTGGCTGCCGTAAAACGGATAATCAATCAAAAATGCACCCTTGCCTTGGACTTTACCGCTCGTTACACCCGTCGTTCTTCCAGACTTTGTCAGTAAATCGTCAATTTTGATGGGTTCTACCGTTCTCAAATCTTCGTTGGTACCGAATTGTATATTGTTGAATTTTCTAAGAGTATTCAATCCTACAAGAGCCGCGTCAAAACCAAGGGAAAGCGGAAGAAATCTCTCAAGTGTCCCTATTAAATCAATATCAAAATTCCCACCGTCCGTTCCAGGGCCGGGTTGTGTAACAGTTATCCCCTGCCATCCACTAATTACGTGATAACAAGTAACAAAACCTGTTCGCATGTTGTAAGCGTCTTTAACAAATAGCCCGAGTGTTCCACACTCAAAACAACCAATGCTAATTCCCGGCTGCAATGGATCTTTACGTTTTACTCGCTCTGCATCGGAAATGGGAGTTTTCAACGTTTTACTGTTTATTTGATACTTGGCTTTGACAATCCCGATGTCATTGGTATTCATTAAGTGTACCATATCGTCAGTTGCAATAAATGTATCGTCAATATGAAATCGAACAGCAAGGTCTTGTGTTTCAAGGCGCATACCAATATCTATCCCGTTTAAGCCGATAATTCTACCTAAGAGAGGCAAGACACTGTTATATATCTGTGATAGTCTTGATTGATTCATAATATTAGACGGTCTTCGAAAGCGGAACACTAATCACGTCTTCTTCATTTGCTAGCGGAAGTTTAACAGGCGCACTCCCTTCGAATACGTCGTTGCCATTTTTATACTCAACATGGATGATATAATCACCCGGCACCAGGCCATTGAAAAGAAATTCTCCATTTGCCTTCGGATTTGTAATATCATTCAATGCTGCATCTGACATTGATAAGATTTTTACAGCGGATTTAGTCAAATCAATTGCAATCCCTTGTGTCGTGGCTGGGTCAAGCACAATACTTCCCTTAAGTGCAATCTTAGATGAGGTGGTTGCATCCGACCATTTGCCAAGAGGCAAAATGAGGTCCTTTATTCTGTTTAGAAGTTCAACAGTTCTTCCAGAGAAAAAACCCAAAATAAATGACAAGACAATAAGCCAGTATTGAAATTTTTCAATAGAAACGTCTCCATTTGCAGACAAGACCCCAATACTAAGAATGATGACAATTGTACAGAGAGGAGCATAAAATAACTTAGCGACATGAACAGCAACTTCGTTACTTCTAAAATCTTTGTCGCGAATAGCTTCACTCCCTGTATATAAAATACTGGCGAGCACACCAAAAATCGACCAGAAGATAATTTCAAAAGCTTGATATGGTCCGCCGAGCCAAAAGAAACTTCTCAGTTTTAATTTCACTGATGTCAACACCGTGATAAATTCTTTGATGTCGTAAGGCCTTAACAGTGAGGGGATGTCGGTTAAGATTGGTTCGTCGATAGCACCGCCCAAATAAATTTCAATTTTCTCTATTACTTTTTCCTTCGGTATTGAATCGGATTTAGCAATTAGAGCACTTATTCCTGATAGTTGCGGACTTTCAATAGAAATAGTACGTTCTCCATCTTTAAAGAAGTGTGGGACTATATATGCTATAGTGAGAATAGAAACTAATATCACTACGCTTCGAAGCCATTTATCTTGACTCATGCAGTTAGATTTGAAATAATACATTTATACTCATCGAACATTTTCTTGATGTTTATACCCATCTTACGAGAGTTCGGATTACACTCCTCCGCTAGTCCCTGAAAGGAGACAATAATTCATCCAACTGCCGAGTTAACCCTGCATCTCTGTCGTTACATTAAAAAAATAAAAAAACCCACCTCCTCACGGTTCTTACTTAGCAAAAGTAAGAATCGTGAGGAGATGGGCTCTATTCGGAAATTAAGATAGAGAAGTCACTACACTTTTACAAAATTTCTTCAAGATTAATTTCGCTAGGTATCCTCCTATTCGAAATATATATTCTATATATAGTATATAGTAACTCGATTTCAGCGGAAAACCGGCTGGACTTTTTGGTTATCTTGACATATGAAATATCCACGAATAGAGGGCGGAAGGAAACATACTTCCTTCATCGAACCCATGAAAGCTCAGCTCTCGGATCAGCCTGCTTTTGATAGTAAGGACAGGCTTTACAGAAAGATCTTTGAAAGAAATATATCAGAAACTAAAAGGGCTTGAAAGGAAAACCTCCCCACTCGTTGTGCCTATTAAAGATTCAGCCGATGTGACTTGGGTTAACCCGGTGCTGGTATGTAATATCAAGTTCACCGAAATAACGGAGGATGGCAGTGTCCGCCACCCCGTCTTTCAAGGCCTGCGAATTGACAGAAATCCGCAAGAAGTAGTGCTGGAGAAGAAGTCAAAGAAGAGCTGAAATTGGCTGGAATTTGAGCTTAAACCCCCATAAAACCGCTTTTTGGTCTTTCTTGTCCTTAAAAAGGGGACGAGAGATTGAATTTTTCAGAACCCGTTTTGCACTTCAGGCTAACGGTTTATCCTTATGAAGCAACTCACTGTCATGGCTGTTGATGACGATCAGGATGATCTAGACCTTTTTAAACAGGTGTTGCTGGAGTTGGATCAAAAGGTTAACCTCATTGTGGCTTATAATGGTAAAGAAACGATTGACGGCTTTCAAAATTAGAACAAAAACCCGACGTCATTTTCCTGGATTATAACATGCCGTTAATGAATGGCATAGAATGTCTGAGTGTTATAAAAAAGACCCACTCCTGAAATATATTCCAATCTTAATGCACTCGACAAACTTGTCAAATCAGGAAATCAATGAATGCGAGATGTTGGGTGCCACAATCTTACTTAAACGAAATACATTCTCAAACGTGGTTTCAGACCTGAGAACCATCCTGGCTGATATCAGAAATAAAGTAAGCGTTTCATACCGCTTAACCGGTCCAGAAATTTCTCGCAATGTTAGCTTTGATTCCTGTGATCAGTTTGATCTGAAGGTCAAGACATTTTTCAACCTTATGAAGATTCTGTAGCTGCTTTACAAGGTTCAAAAACTCATGAGGCCGGTTCAATGCTTTTTGAACAGCTGATGTTATTTCATGATGAACATCTTTGATATGAACGAAAGGAATCACGGAGCCAACAAGTAGCGGAATATAGTTTCCTGCTTTCCACAGGCTATAGCAAATCCAGAAGAGCTTGTTCTTATCCTCTTCCGAATTAGTGACTATAACAAAGCAATTGGGACAAGGCTTAGCCAGTGGCTTTCCGGCATGGTAGCCTTTGGATAAGATAAAGAAATGATGACCTTCATACTCATTCGACATTCGGTGTGTTTTGATTTTTAGTGTTTGCATGGCATTCACTTTTTTACCATGCACTTCGAAAAGATGTATTGTAAAATATAGCATATCGACAGGATCAGCGGTTCGGTGTCAAGGATGTCGATTCAGTGCTATATATTTACTATAGATCGACACTTGCTTTGTCCTTGACACCGGAACCCAAGCGCTGATCCTAACTTTGCTAACGATTTTACTTTTGCAGGGTAAAAAAGAGAATGGCATGCCACTAAAAATCATTGAATGTTCAGGTGGAGATTCCGAGTAAGCTGACCACCAATTTCCGGATCAAAGTGACCACCTGATTTCGCGGTAAAGTGACCACCAATTTCCGCGTCAAATTGACCACCAAAAATTGAGTTAAAAAAGTATCGAGATCGGTTGACCAAAGGTTGATTGAATGGGCTACTTGTGCCTGACGTAAATCAATCTACACATGGCCAATAACCCGATCCATATGAGTAAACTCAGACAGGTAATTAAACTGTATTGTCAGGGACAGAGCAAGCTTCAGATCAGCGCAACGACCAGCCTATCGCGTAATACTGTTAAAAAGTATATCCGTGTATTTTCCGGGCTTAAAACCACTTGGGAACAGATTAACCAACTGCCAGACAAGGAGCTCGATGAACTATTCTGTAAAGAGCCAGAGGCGATCGTGGATGATCGTCTTCTACCTCTTCATGATTTTCTAAAGCAGCAGGAAAAGCGATTGCGTCAGCGTGGCGTTACCCTGCTACGCTTATGGGACGAATATCACGCTCAATATCCTGAGGGCTTTAGCAGAACTTCCTTTTATCATCATTACAACCTCTGGAAAAAGCGTGTACATCCCAGCATGCACATGGCGCACAAGCCTGGAGACAAGATGTTTGTTGATTGTACGGGCGAGAAGTTACAAGTAGTCGATGCGGATAGTGGTGAAGTAAAAACAATGGAGGTCTTTGTCGCTATTCTTGGAGCTAGTCAACTCACCTATGTAGAAGCTGTAGAGAGCCAGCGTGTAGAGGATTTTATCGGTTGCTGCGAAAATGCAGTACGCTATTTTGGCGGTGCGCCTAATGCAATTGTTCCGGATAATCTCAAGTCTGCAGTAATCAGAAGTAATCGTTACGAACCTAAACTCAACGAAAACTTTGAAGCTTTTGCTGATTATTACGGCATGGCTGTTCTTCCGGCCCGTGCCTATAAACCCAAAGACAAAGCATTGGTAGAGGGAGCAGTAAAAATCACCTACATACGCATTTTTGCTTCCCTTCCGGAAAAGCTCTCTACTTCGCTGGAAGAACTCAACGCACGGATCAGAGCATTGCTGGAAGTTCATAATCGAACTGCTTTTAAAGGACGCAATTACTCACGTCAGGAACAGTTCGATGAGATGGAGCGCGCTACGCTGCAGCCTTTACCAGAAAAACGTTTTGAACTCAGGTCCTCATCAGTAGCCACCGTGATGAAGAACGGACACGTATGCTTAAGTATCGATAAACATTACTACAGTGTACCGTATGGCTATATCAGCAAAAAAGTGCGGGTGCTTTACAGCAAATCCAAGGTTGAGATCTTTTATAAATATGAACGTATAGCTGAACATGAACGCGTGCGTAGCGCTCATAACTATACGACAGATCCGGCTCACATGGCTACCCAACACCAGGTATTGGCTGAGTGGAACCCCGATTACTTCCTCTCGCAGGCCCGCAGTATCGGCAAAGAAGTAGAGTATTACATCGCTCAAGTTCTCAATAAGAAGCCACACCCTGAACAAGCTTACAAATCCTGTCAGGGGATATTATCCTTTGGCAAGCGTGTTGGTCACCAGCGATTGATCAAAGCCTGCCAACGTGCTCATGCCTATGGGTTGTATCACTTCAGGGCGATTGAAGATATTCTTAATCGCGGACTGGATCTGTCTGATCTGGAAGAAGACCGACAACTCCCCATGCCAGAACACGAGAACATCCGAGGCAAAAACTACTATCAGTAATAATGTTAAATCTTAATCACAGTAACTATGAATGAACAAACAATGGAAAAAATGAAAACTATGAAGCTGCACGGAATGGTGCGCGCGTTCCGTACAAGCCTGGAATCCGGCAATACCGATAAGTGCACTGCTGATGAGTTACTATCGATACTCATCGACTCCGAATGGGATGAGCGATACAATCGAAAACTCAACCGTAATGTGAAGAATGCAAGATTCCGTTATAAAGCTGCCGTTGAGCAAATCAACTTCGATACCCCCAGAGATTTGAATAAGAACTATATTCTGCGGCTGGCAGACTGCGAGTTTATTGACAAAAAAGAGAACATACTTATCACCGGAAGCACCGGTATCGGAAAGAGTTACATCGCTTCCGCGCTCGGCCATCAGGCTTGTTCATTGGGATATAAAGTATTGTATGAGCACACATCGAAGCTATTTGCTCGGCTGAAAATGGGCAAGGCAGATGGCACATACCTAAAAGAAATTACCAGGATGGAAAAGCAGGAACTGCTTATTATCGATGACTTTGGTATCCAGCCATTGGATCAGCAAAGTAGAACAATCTTAATGGAAATTATCGAAGACAGACACGGTAACGTTCCACCGTCTTCACCTCCCAGGTGCCGGTAAATAAATGGCATGAAGTAATCGGAGAACAAACTATAGCAGATGCCATTCTGGATCGAATCATCCATGACGCTCACCGCTTGGAACTCAAGGGAGAATCCATGAGAAAGAAAAGAACTATCTTAACGGAAGATTTAACTGAAAACCAAAACTAAAACGCGGCTATTACTAACCGAAAAATCGATACCGATCAAACCTCAATTTTCCAATTAACTTTGGCCTCGGAAATTGGTGGTCAGCTTGCTCGGAATTTCCACGCTAGGTAATATTTCAAGCAAAATATATATTTAATTAACTGATTATCAGTTTTTTAACACATCATACGACCTTGTGCTTTTTTAATCGCTACTTTTCGAATACTTTTGAACTTAACCTATAAGTGAAGCGTTCCGTTACAATAGAATTACTGGAGGAGCATAAAAATGCCACCTTCTATACGCTACGATTCACAGACGAGGCTGACTCCGAATTTGAAAAATTTTGGGCTAAGTTTAGCAAGAGCCATTCGGTTGACTGTCATTTACTGTCATACTGGATGGAAAGAATCGGAAATGAAGGAACGAGTCACCCGTTTTTCCGTGATGAAGGAGGGGTATTTGTTAAAGCAATTCCCTTTCAACCATCAAACCTGCGTCTTTATTGCTACATCATTGAACGCACTTTCCTATTATTTGGTGGAGGTGGAAAAAAAAACACCAGAACATTTCAAGATGATCCAATACTAAATGAACAAGTCAATTTCGTAAGGAAAACTGGAAACAAAATTCTCCGGTATCTGGATAAAGACAAGATCATGGTTGACGGTAACAAACTCACGGGCAAACTCACTTTTGATATCAAATTATGAAAAAGCATGCTGGCTTAGAAGAATTTCGCAAATCGACTCCGACACACATAAAGCGGCTTGTCGATTTTTCTTCTGACGTTGCCAAACGCATTGATGAAATCCTTTTAAAGCAGGGGAAGACTAGGCGACAACTTGCGAACGATCTAGGAAAGAAGGAATCCCAAATCAGTAAATGGATGACAGGTACGCACAACTTTACGTTTCGTACCATTGCGAAAATTGAGGCTGTATTGGGCGAAAAATTGATCGATTTACCTGCACCTCAAATCTTCCTTTTCCAAATTGCACATGGGGAGACTAATTTCACACTCTCTACCAAAGGGCACGTCAAGGAGGAGGTGCTTAAAGAAAGCAAAGTATTGATTCAATCTGAGTATGAATCGTTTGATTTTGATACAATGTGTCACCAATTTAACTAAGATCTAAGGATGGAATCCGAGGAAAGAATAAACGTAAACGTTAAAATTAAGGCCATTAGGCTGCTTTCGTTCAAACTAGTAGAACCAAAAAAGCCTTATGATACAAACAAGGTAAACTTTCAACTTGTTTTTAACATTACAGACAGTCCAAAAGATGCCGGTGAGTTTACCATCGACCTAATCGTAAATATTTTTTCGGACCAAACTCAAAGTGTATCTCTCGGAACAATTAGAACCAATGGCGAATATAGAATAGGAGATTTTGATCAAATCAAAGAAAAAATTAATCCCAATTTCATTATGCCAATTTTCTTAGGGACGCAGATATCGACTACTCGTGGTCTACTCATTGCGCAAACGCAGGGAACTTTTTTAGACGGAATATTTATTCCGATCGTGAATCCTAACATACTTTATCAGCAAGCCTTCGCGCAACATGGGTCAGGTACTCAGCACGGAATGCCCCAACACGGAATGGGTAATCAGGTAACTATTTAGCAGAGGGCTAGTCGACGGCCTTGGACAAATGCCCTTTCCCTACTCGTTCAAGACTCACTCGCCTATTACTTCAATGCCTCCTTCGCCAATTTCGTAGCTGGGCTCAACTTTGACGCCTATGTCGATACACATGAGCGGTTTGCTTAACGGACAACACAAAACTTAAGTGACCCCAAAGCATTCATTGGGTGTTACCAATCCTCTTAGAATTAGCTAGACAGTCATCAAATGACATTTCGCCTTCGACGGCTTTTGCATTATCCGCATAAACTTTCCAATAGATTACCGGCGCAATGTCCGAAATAGGTTGATGCCTGGGCCAGCTGAGACGTTGCGTTGTTGATTTATGAAACATCTCCGTAATGATATGACGTTTAATTTCTATCGATAATCCGCTATGAAGTACGTGGTCGACTGCATCGTCAATAATGTGGTAGTCATGATCTCCTCGAAGCGTATGACGAATCAGTTCAACAGATGCCCCTATAGGAGAATCTCGCAACCAAAATTTTGGAATTCTATAGAGGCAGCGCATGTTGCGAGCAAGTACTTGGCCTTCATTGACCAAAGTCGCAATCAATAGTTCACCCTCGAAACGAAATGACATTCTTACAACAGGATGCTTAGATCGGTTCATTATATCTCTAACTTCATAATCTCGCATTGGCTGATTTTGAAAGTTATATCGTCGATAGTACCTATTATCCTTCGCCTGATGAGCAGTCTCACCCTGCTCGACATTGACAACGAAGATGAACCCTCCATTTGGATCGGATATCGCTAACACAGAAGCTTTTACTCGCGGTTCAATGTTTGAGTTTATAACTTGCTCCAAATATTCATGGTTACGATTTGTGATGGGGTCACGGCGTTCGGGGTAGTAGCTTTTAGCGTGTTGCTTGGGATACTCGGCAACTCCGTAAATTATCGTGCCACCCCCAGCATTGGCCATGGCAGAAACGTCCTTGGATATCTCATCTTTGTCATCAATAGCTTGTGCCCTTTTGTATTCAAGCCCACTATTCTCCTGTATTTCACTTGTAATCAGATTGTCTATATCCGTGATGGTTTCAATTTTCATTCGAATCGGGCTAAATGATTTAACCGGTTTATCTTGACCTATACCTTGACCACCAAAGCAAAAAGCCCCTAAAAGGGGCCATTTCACTCAATATTTGAGGTCTCGAGCGTAGGGGAAGGCGTTTCCTACATTTCACAAAAGTGCTCATCATTGCTTAGAAAACAGCGTTTTCCGGAAAATTTTTCCTGACAGACAGGCCAAAAACGTAAAAAAAATGGCCTCAAATGATCCACAAAAATTCCAAAAAAATCAGGAAAATGGGAAAAGTCAATGTTTTCATCAAACACTATTACTTAGACAAAGCAGGCGAGGCACCAGTTATCGTTGAATACACGCATAACCAGAAAAGGTGGCGTATCAATCCTGACATCAAAGTCGACCCAAAGTTGATAGCATGTATTTACGACTTTGATATTGAGGCGTACAAACTTTCTGCACTTGCCTCATTAAAGCCAGACCAAAGGACAAAAATTCAAGTAAACAACGTACTCCTTCAAAACATGCAAGCTAAATTCAACGCCATTGTTATGTCCTTCAAGGCTCGTTCTATTAACCCGGAAGTGGATTATGTAAAGCAAGAATATCAAAAAGGGCAAATCCAAGTCGAAGCAAAGTCGAAAACAGTTGCCGAACATTTTGCGGAATTCATAAAAAATAAAGAACGCGAAATAGGATCCGGCATAAATTCATATCGCGCGACCTGGCGGCATTTTGAAATGTTTTCAGACAAGATGGGACTTATCTTTCTGGAAGATCTAAAGCGCGAATTATTAGACAACTTTCGCATTTACCTGAAAGGAACCGGACTTGGCGGCCCTTCAATCCATAAGCATTTTAAAGACTTCAGAATATTCCTCAATTGGGTAAAGGATAACGACGAAAATGAACAAATCCAAATTCCTTCAGCCTACAAAAACCTAAAACTAAAAGTTAGGTATGGGGACCCAATAGGCTTGTCGGTCGAACAATTTATGGAATTCTATAATATAGATCTTTCAAGCTCACCAGAGCTTGAACGCACCAGAGATCTGATAATATTTGGAGTTTCCATTGGCGGGCCGCGTCACGGGGATTTACAAAGAATTGGGGAATCGCTCAGGCGCCACGGATACAATTTAAACAACACATCGATTACTTACTTCGAGAGTAAAACAGGAAACGCTCACAAAGAGATATATGTGAATAAATTTGGCATGGAGGTCCTGAAAAAGTATGACCAATTTCCTTACGTGCCATCAAACTGGAGAATCCGAAGTGCTTGACCATCTTTTTCCGTTTTGTCCTGACCATCAATTTTCAGATCACTGACCACCCAATTCCGCCACCATTTGACCAGAAACGGGTCTAGCAATCAAGGGGTTCGAAACCTAGAAGAAGTTCAAGTCCTCAGCTAACTTTAGCTGGTCACGCCTCCTGAAACAAAGTGTTCAATGGGGCCGGAATCTCCAATTAATGGCCGCCCATTCAATTCTTAGGCGCATTCTCAGGGTCCCAAATCCCAAAGCAACAGTCGATCGGTGTTATCTTTAGATCTTTCACCCTATATGTGCGTCCCCTTCGTTTCAGTGAACATTCAATCTTAACATATCGATTGCTCATGTTCTTGCGCCTCCCATAACTGGTCGTATGAAAAACCAGATTGACCAGTTGTTTCTGAACAACAATCGAATCGAAGGCGACCATCAACTCAATATCGCTATCAAAAATGTCATTGGTTATCAGAATATCTCCTTTTTTGTTTTTAATAAAATCAATTGAAAACCATTTGTTCTCCGTCCACCAACTTACACCCAGCTTGTCAACAACATCAGGATATCGCTTTCTAAATGCAAGAGTTGGCGTAATGAATGCATATCTACGTTCAGGAAGGACATATCTGGTTTTGATCTTCTTTTTAATGCGGTAGTCGAAAAATATTTTCTCACTAATTCGCTCCTCATAAAACGCTGCGCCAATGATTTCCTGTAGGCTGTCAATTTGTGCAAGCGAAATACTTGCATCGCAAAGCAGAACTAGAAGCGGGATAATTATTCTCATAGAATTAGTTTAATGCGGCCTTCACGTTTGACAACTGCCCGCTTATAGTTTGCATTACTCAACGGAAATATAACAAGCACAACGATTAGTTTCATTCTGATTTCAATCTCATCATTAAATCATGATATTTTTTTATAAATTCGGGAAAGATAAAGCATCAAATGCCCTCTGCTCGCAGCCACATTGATTCTAAATGAAAGCAAGACCTACTCATGAAAGATTCCTGGATTCAAGCCACGCTGTCACAAGATCAATTCCAAAAACTAGATCGCTGGATATACACCTTCATTCTAAATTCTGGGAAGCCCGATCCGCTGGATAATCTCGATTACTGTGTCCTTGTCAAAAAGCCCACAAGCTTAAATCGCGAGGTGATTTTTTCGCCAAACTGTTTACCCTTGCTGAGCGCCGCGCAGCCTGAGTTTTTTTCTCTCAACACTAAGATGATTGCCACGCCAGTTGTTGAAGAAGTTCGCGACAGCAAACAACCATTCATTTTCTGGTTTGGCAACGTGCATTACTTCTACAACACATATCCTGCTGATGCTCTATGATAAACAGCATATCACTATCAATTTGATAGAAAGTCAATTGCAACTCCGGTAAGTGCGTCGGTAAGAATATATATATCCTACGAGCCACGTTGCCCAACAGAACTACAACAAGAAGGACAACTGTTTTCATCTGGTTTTCAAATATGCATTCCTGTGTACCCGCACAAAAGACCTCATCTATACTTAAATCCAGGAACCGTTGTTTAAAATGGCATTAGTAAAACAGCGTTATCCCCCAGGTACACGAGTAGTTAGAACAGCATCATGTAAGCTTTCTCAGAGACTATGCTTTACACGATGCTTCGACCTCACGTCAGAAGATGTTTTTTCAATAGTGACACTCCCGCGATTAATTTTAGGGTCCGTAATTTTCATTCTTTTGATCGTCCATTCTCCAGCCTGCAATTCTAGATGAACATTTATCCACGTGTAGATTCTTTTTGACTTTCCGTTCGAATATCGGTGTACAACATGAAACGCAACAAATGCCCTGTTTGACGACATCTTAATATCATCAAACAAAATTATCCGTTCAATATTTTCGTCTACAAACCATTGCTGACTAACATACACAGTCCCCAAGGGCTCCTTCAAATAGGTAATTGTAAACAACTTTCGCTCGCTCCCCCAACTTCGCGATAGTTTTTCTTGAATGAAAGGATAAATCTTACTGAAGGCCGAGTCGGGGGTAATGAACGCATATTTCCCCGGTGTCAATACCGTCGGTGGGGTACCTTTGCCTTGATAGGCAAAAAAAATTCTTTTATAAATTTTAGGTTCATAAACAATGGTTTTCATCAAAGCACCCACAGAATCAACCTGCGCATGAATGTTTCCTGCCATCAAAAGCAGAATCAACAAAGGAGTTAAAAATCTTCTTTCCATTTTAAAATAGAACTGGAACCCTCTGAAAATACAATCTCAAGAGCACTTCGTTTGATGTCTCTGTAGAAAACTTAATTGATTGAGTGGACTTAGGCCCAGTCAAATATGCTGGATTTCCGTAAATAGGGTCCATACTCCATTCATTTTCTGGGATAAGATAAACAGCTTCCCCACCTGGCATAACCTGGCCGGATTCATTTACAACATCAGTTTCATAGTATAAAAGTCTCATTTGGTACTGTTTGTCTGTATCATCCAACAACCTATTTGCCATTCGCTGAATTCTGTTCTTCAATTGCTTAAGCAGGACATTTTGGGGTAGGTCAAATGGTGTTGAGCGCAGTTGCATTACATATTTCAAAATAAAGCTGTCCCCAAATCTTAGATTAATTTCTTGCCACGATTCGGTTTGACTGTCAGGTTCATCTCCCTTTTCTCTTAACCTCCTATTCGGTATTTCAATTGCTGTAGTTTTTCCATCTTCCATCTCAACCGGAGCCACGACGCTCTGACTGGCTGAACTTCCCAGTTTCACATCACTCGCTAGTCCTTCAAAGGAACCACTGTGCTCGACAGCACCTGTCTCGGTCGTGCTATTCATTGTCTGATAACCATTTGAATATTCGAATTTTCCATCAGGATCAATAAATCGAAGCGGGTTATCAAATGCGAAGCGATAAGGCGTCCATCGACGGCTTTTGTCACTCAGAGGATCTGGTACAAACCATCTTCCAACATCACCCATGTACATTCTCGCACCATAGTCCATCCATCCTAAATTCAATTCCGTTTGTGATTCTTTGCCATTGAATTTATAGTCCTGCTTGAAGCCACTATCTCGCTGGAAAGAATCAAACGTCAACCCAAACGGATAATAGGAATCATAACTCTCAATCGAAGTATTGTAGGTTACCTTAAAATCATCAAAATACACGTTCGTCTGAACCGCCTGTTCATTACTTAAATATACGTACAGAAATCCTTTCTTCTTCACCGTTACATGCAGTTTTAACCGGTCGTGTGCGATAACGGGCGTGGCTCCAACTTGTTTGGCATTCACACTAATCTGGTCAAACCCAAAATCCTGCAGCACAAAATTCTCATCAAAAAGTATGTAGTTAAGATACGCTCTCGGTGCTGTGCCATCTTCATAGGGAGCTGCACTGCCAACAAAAGGTCCGGGAGAGAATGTAGTGTTAAAGGCACTATACGCAGCACCACCGTCAATCGGGCCGGCGCCTCCTGCCGTCAAGCCAAAGGCGCTAATAAGAGAGGTCACCAGTGCGCTTGGACTCGTGGGCGTTGTTGATGCTCCCTCGTATTTGGCATATACCTCAAGATCAAATGCATCGCCGGTGTTTACGGCTACGCTTTTTGAAAGCCCTACCTGGCTGTTGTCCCCGCCAGTGAGAAGTTGCGAGTATGTCTTTACGGTGCCGGCATCTGTGTGATCGAACAGGTTGAATGAACTACGGTTTGTGTAGTTTCTAAAATCGGTGTTTGTTGAAGTCTCCAGATCGGTGGCATACGCTGTTGTTGTTTTCTTGTCGCTGAATGTCAGGCGCACGTTGCCCAGATGATCTTTGAGCATGTATTGATACTCCGGCGTGGCGGCGGTGAGCATTACCCGACCCTCCGCATGCGAAGCAAATTTCAAGGAGTCGTTTTGATACGTAAACATGCCGGCATAGTCCGTTCGCCTACTGCCTGTACTGCTGTACATCTGTTGAAAAAGTTTCCGGCCAGTGGCATCATAAACGTAGGTCACATAGTCTGTCGAGCTCTTGCTGACCTTGCGGGGCAGATTCAAATAATTATAGCCTACGCTTTGAATGCCCTTATTTTCATCCTTTGTCATGGCGCCATTGGTGTCGTAGACATATTCGTTGGCTGCCTTTACCAGTTCTTTAAACCCTTGTTCGGCAGCGTTCAGCGGCTGCGTGTCGTCTACGCGGGTGAGCTGGTTGCCGGTGTAGGTATAGGTTAGCACATCCATCGTGCCGAACGCGGTGGCGGATGTGCGGCCCATGCGTGTAAGTTTTCTGATGTTGCCATTCAGATCGTAGCCCTTCGCCCCAACGCCGCCGATGGTTTCGGTGTAGCGGCCGTTCAGTGCAGGAGCATCAACGTTGAAGTATCGCGCATCTTTGAGGCGATTCAAACTGTCGTAGTAGTAGCCGTAGGATTGCAATGAACTACCGGCGTTTCGCCATATCGTTTCCGAAATGTTCCCATTGAACTGTGAGGTGCCCCCATTTGCGGAAGGCGTTTCGTAGTTCAGCGTCATGCCAAACAATTTTGCACTTGCTTGGGGATCGTTGATGGACTTCAGCCAGCCGCGAATGTTATAGAGATAGTCTATTGTTTCTTTTGCATCGCTGGCCGCGGCATTTGTTCCATGCAGTCGTTTCTCCACGGCTTGGCCGAGTTCGTTGTAGTTGGTGCGGCTAATCACCACCTTGGGATTGACACCCACTTGGTGCCATTGTGTGGTTGGCCTGTTCATGTGGTCATACTCCAGCTCGGCGACAATAGATGTAGTCTTCGAAGCAAACGAAGCCCTGCAATATGCAATGGATGCGTTGAGCGAATAGAAAACCGATACTGCATTCAATGCCGATGTGGATCCAGTGGTCGGCGCTATAAGCGCCACACCATTCTTTTTGTAGGTGATCTGATTTCCGACACGCTCAATTCTCAAAGTATCGCCCGAACAGTATGTTCCCACGGCCGTGTAGGTTCCCAGTTCTGCTTTCACCAGGTTTCCGCCGCCTTGCAAAATCAATCCATAGTTTACCAACGCGGGGTTTCCGTTGGGATTTTGAGAGGCAAGACCAAACATTCTATAGTTCCACTCCTCAGAAGCTGCTATCTCCACGCTTCCGTTGGTGCTTGCTGCCAACACTTCCGCTGACACAGCACTGGCATCCCACGTGTCGGTGGCGCCTGTCTTTTTCACAATCTTGTTGCCCTCCATGACAGCGTTCACCAGGCTTGTCCATTTCACCACGCGCGCATCGTGGGTGGTTTTTATTTTTAGAGGTTTCGCGAAGTCGTAAAGCGTCGACGTCCTGTCCTTGCCTCCCTTATAGTTGTCGCTCACGGCTTGGATGACACGATACTGATCATCATAGTAGGTATAGGTGGTCAGCCATTGCAATTCACCATAGGCTTCACCATCCAGCACCCGCACTTTCAATCCGGTAACCTGACCGTCCACTACGGTCTGTTCCTTCGCCGGCAGGCCTGTTACGTCGCTGGCCAGGTAGGCATAGTCGCTCGGTTTACGCACAGCATTCTTGAACGCATAGTCGTCATAGTACATTACCATGATGCATTCCGTTGGCAACAACTGATCGGGATAAGACTTGTTCGTGTACCCATGTATATCACTTCCCCGGTCTTCATACCATGCTTTGCCGGTAGCGAGGTTGTTGTAGAAATTATTTATGTAGGTCTGCACAAACGGCAGCGACCATCCGTACGGGTCGGGCATCAACCCGGTGATGATGGGGCGATTGAATATATCGTATTTGATCACTGTCCACTCGCGAATGGGTGACTTGGCCCGTTGGGCCCCATCCTGCGTCATCACCAGACGATCGCGCGGATCGTAGGCCATATAGACAGGATCGGCCCCGGGCAGCCACTTCTCCGTCATGCGGTGGCGGTTGTCATAGACGTAGCGAAATGCAAATTGTCTGATCTGTGTCTCCGAGGGAATGAAGGTGTCTGATGCGTACACCAGTTTGCTCAGCTCGGGTTGGAACACATAGCGCAGGTCGCCAAAGTCGTCGTAGAGATAGTAGGTTTGTGTCCATTGAGTCACGTCATTCAGAGGCGCAGTTGCGCCGCCTTTTAGCTGGACTTTGCGCAACACCAGCTGCCCTTCGCGGTTGGTGTATTCGCGCACGGCGTTGCCGGCTTCGTCGTAGGTAACGTCAACGGTCAGCTGGTTCGTGCTGTAGTGGCCGCCGGTTTCGATAAGTCCGGTGTTGACGGGTTGCCTCACAATTTTGCCGGTGCGATACACCCTCCAGGCGATGATTTTTTCGTCGGTGGTGTTGCTCGCGGTGCCGTGAATGTTGCTCAAATACGAGTGCTTTACGAACTTGTTGTTGCCTCCCGAATTTGTCGGCGCCCATGCTTTGCCTGGGCCGTATTCTTTGTCGGGGCGGCTTAGGGGCGAGGGTTCGAACTTTGTAGTCCCGAAAGGCCTCTGGTCGTCTACCACCTTGTCTGTGCCTGTGGTGTTATAGAACGTGTATTGTGGCGAGGTGAGGTAGGTTGCCGGTGTGGTACCCACCGCGTTGGCCTTGTAGTCGCCACTGTTTTCAGTCGACGCATAGGGCAAGTAGCTAAACGCTTGCCGGCCAAACTGGTCATAGGCGATCGGGCTCACAATATCTTTTTTGTTGTTGGCCGAACCTTGCGTGACCACACTCTGCAGCGGGCGTCCCAAGCCATCGTAATACTCTGTTGTTTCATTCCGGTTGCCAATGGTCATGGCCATCACACCCGCAGCGTTGGTGATAGGCGTCAGCAACGTTTCCGTGCGCACGTAGTTGTAGTTGTTCTGCGGGTACACAATAACCTCAGCGTCGCTGGTCACCACTTCGCCGGTATTATCGGTGCCGGTGAGCCTGAACAGGTAGTAGCCCACGGTTGTCAAATTGGTAAGCGTCAGATTCGATGTTGCCGTTCGGGTGTTCAGGTTGGCATTGGCCGTGGCCATGGTGGCTGCCGGGCCTATCACCTTGGTCCAGGCCATGGCCGTTATGGTTCCATCTGTGTCGGGGTCGTTGGCCGAACCGTTCAGCACCACCGTGGTGGTAGGCAATGCAACTGACTTGTTGCCGCCAGCATTCACCACCGGAGGTGTATTGGCAATGAGGGTCACCACCGCAGACGTGTTGGTGCAAAGCTTTGTCACGGTCACCTTGTAGCTTGCCAGTGTCTTTGTCGAAAACGAAGACGTGTTCCAACCCGGCTCGGCGCTGGTGATGGCTACGTTGTTTCGGTACCATTGATAGGTTGTTCCTGTGGGGCCGGGTGTGGTGAGGGCAATGGTCTTGGTGCAGCCGGTGCACACGCGGGCCGTGCCCGTAGGTGTGGTGGCCACGTTGGGCAACGCATTTACAACAAGATTGAGCGGAGTCGACGTAGCATCGGCCTGGTCTGTCGACAAGCATCCACCGTTAGAGTTTATGCCCGTCACATGCAGCGAGATCACTTCACCAGAGCTATATTCTTGTGCCGAGCTGGCATTGTCGGTCACCGGAATGGTGATGGTCTGTGTGGTCTGCGTAAGCGTTGTGGTACCGATCTTCCACGTGTAAGTGCTTCCTACTTGTGACGAACGGACCGTTATGCTCTCGCCGGGGCAGTAGGTATACTTGTTGTTCGGGATCACAATGTCTAGCGATGGCACGGTGCTTTGCGCCACATTCACGTAGGCGAGGTTGGGCGGAAATACTTTTGGCAAATCTGTGCACCATTGATCCGACATTACCTGCACACCAATGTCCGCATTGTCGTTCGGGTTAACGTAAACATGGTTGGGGTCTGTGGTGGTTTGCCCGTAGCTGCCCAGGTAGAGCCAGCGATAGGTCAGGTTCGACACGGGCGTTTGCACGCTAATGTGGGCATTCAAGTTAGGATGCGTTGCCTGGCAAATTTCTCCGTCGTCGGTCCAGTTTGCAGCAACAATCGTCTTGGGAGTGATATAAAAACTTTTGGTGGGAGAGTTTCCAGAAGCTGGGCTGGCGCATCCTGTGTAGTTGTTTACTTTCACGTAAATGGTATGCGTGCCGGCTGCGAGATTTCCTGCGCTATTGTATTGAGGCACGGTGTTTTGAGTACCTGTAGTCGAAACAGAATAGAAGGGTGTGGTACTGTTGTCGAGGTAGTATGAGTAGGTCGGGTTTGGCCCAGGGTTGGGACAGGTTGCACTAAAATTAATATACCCTCCTTCGCAGATTTGAGTTTCGGCTATGTTCACAGTGGGCGTCGGCGAAGCAACGTTTGCCAAAATCGAAAAATGAATGGTGTTGGTTGTTCCCGTC
This sequence comes from Chryseolinea lacunae, assembly GCF_016735595.1. Classification (GTDB taxonomy): domain Bacteria; phylum Bacteroidota; class Bacteroidia; order Cytophagales; family Cyclobacteriaceae; genus Chryseolinea; species Chryseolinea lacunae. Next base: position 5,546 of record NZ_JAERRB010000022.1, on the reverse strand, counting down.
GTGGCTTGCTGCATGCATTGATAGCCGGCATAGACCTGAACATCAGCCACGGCACTGCTCCATCGAACATTCACAGAATTGTAGCCACTGCCAAATTCCTTTTCCGTCGGCTCCGGATAAAAATGCCACCAACTGGCATTTGGCACCACAACACCTGTGCAATTACTACCGCCACCGCCAACATACAGTGAAACCCAATTTCCGGCGCACGTGTTGCTGACTTCCGATAGGGTTTGTGCGGCAAGTTGTGATGAACATGCAAAAACAAGAACGAGAAATATATATAACGATTTCATAGATTCAAGTATTAGAATTTGACACTAGACACCTGTAAGGATAGGTTTAGGGTTGATAGCGGTAGTAATAATCATACATCTTCAAAATATTGAAGTTCGTATCGCGCGTGACCTTGAGGCGCCCAAAGGTGTCGTAGCTATAGAATTGGCCTTTGCCGTTGGGATCGATCGATGAGGTGGTTCCCACGTTGGGGATGTAGGTGTAGGTTTTGATCTGCGCATCCTGAGGATAGATGCGCACGTCGTCGATGGCACTGCCCTCACTTAGAATCATCGACGTGGTGTTGTAAACCTTTTGTATGTAAACCCATTTGTTTGTAGCATCCAGATAATAGTAGTCCACGAAATACGCTCGGGTATTTGGCTTGGTGAAAACCACCGTGTAGTCGCCATTGTAGTAGGCCTCGCCACTGTGGGCTACAGTTGCATTTCGTAGTACATTGGCAGCAGTGTTCTCCTCAAATGATTCGGTGAGGAATTCAATTGTTCCAAACGTGTTCACCTGCGTGATGTACTTCGGGTAAATGATCTCACCGCAGGCACCGACGCCACCCGGGGTACCGGGGGTGTTGTAGACTGTAACGGTCAGGTAGTTGTCGCCCACGGCCGCGCCATTAATCGTGTACGTCCCCCCGCCGCAGGCACCAATTGGCAGGGAACCGCTGGCCGCCCCGGCGCCCATGCAATTAAAGTTTGTCGCCACGCTCCCCGGCACACCGAGTTTCAGGGTCACCGGTCCGGCGTAGTCAATCTTAAAATTGTAGGTGCCCGTTATCGTATTGGCTGACGATGTGCCCAACGTAACCGGCAAGCTACCAGTCGACGGAATTTTCGTGGTCACAATCTTATATTGTGTGTTCTGCGCATTCACTACCTCGGCAATGGGCACCGATCCGTTGTAGCCGTACAAGTAGGACAACACCGGGTTGTTGTCTTTTTGCACCATCTGTAAATTACCGTCATAGTCGTAGCTCAGCAAACTGACACGCTGCTTGAAGACGCCGTCCATGGTCACGCCGTTCTTGGCTGCGTTGATCGATAGTTGAACATAGTTCGCTTTAGCTATGGCCGTGTCCGACTCCCAGAGATAGATTTTGTCGGCCACCACAAAACTGGTATCGGCGGTGTGTTGCCTGAAGGTGGTGACCTGGCCCGACACCACACGCTGGTTGGTGTTGTCGTTCTTCTGCAGATACGCATATGTCTCTATCGGAACCCCCACGATGTGCTTTCGTCGCATCATGGCAATTCCTTTTGCCGCACCGCTGGTCGCCGACTCATTCATCGTCTGCATCTGAAAGGGATATCGGTTCACGACCACGCGCTGTTCATACCCATTCCCTTGCGTTGTTGTGGTATTTGTGACCTGGTAGTTTGTGAGCTCATAGGTATTTATCGTCAGCTTCTCTACGAACCTGCTGGCATTGCCATTCATATAGGTTTTCTCAGAAATTGTTGTTGGCAGGAAAACGCCGGTGGATTGTGTAAATGCTTGTGTTTTGAAGGTCTGGGTGAAATAGTGATTGGAAAGAGAGCAAATGCCTGTGATACAAACTTCGTCGGCGCGGGGTGAGAATCTAAACACGCCAAGCCCAATCGTGTTGGCCGTTTCCTGGTAAGGCGTGTAGGTGATCGATTGAGAATATACGATCGCCCCAAGGCTGTCATAGACTGCCTTTCCCGTCAACTGTCCTCGCTTCCATGCATAACTATTGTGATAATATTTGTTGGAGCCTTGCACCAGCTGATCGGCCGGGTCTGTCACTGTGTTGTAGGTGTAAATCGTTTTGCCAAGCTTTCCGTTGGAGCCGTTCTGAATATATTCCGTCACTGTTCCATACAGCACCGGCGCGGCATCAAAAGCATCCTGGTAGAATGACGAATTGGACTGGTATGTTCTCAGGCGATAGCTCAGCGAAGCATCTTCCGGAATACACTTCTCTTCGTGCCACGCCTGCTCGGTGAAATAGGTATATTGATAATCCGAGAAATTAGCTGTGCCATAGCCCGACTCACTCGCCCCATACTTATATGTCTTTACGGTGGCCGGCGCTGTGAGCGATTCGGCGCTGGTGATGGCTGTTACGCGAAGGCCGCCGGTGAGGGTGGGTGTAGATCCATTCAAATACCGATTAGCTTCGTAGTCAAACTTTGTATATCCGCCCGTGGGAAAATCGATGCGTGAAAGCACGCCTTCTTTCATCAGGGTTTCGTTCACGGCGCGGTTAGTGGCGCCTCCAAACGTCTTGGTGGTAGGCGAGCCTAGCACGTCTTGATAGTCAACCGTGCGGGGCAACAACAGGTCCGTGTTAGACGCTCCGTTGTAGTAGCCCCACAAGTCACGGCCATTGAGTGTTGCATCTGTGCCCGCTGTCCACGAAAAAGTGGTTGTCGTGTAGTTGAACCTGTAGCGCTGGATCACCACGCCGGCGTTGTCCTGAAATGACACAGCATCGAGTTTGAGCGCCGTGTTCTGGCCGCCTGGATTTTTAAAATACGAATAGCTGAACTTCACCACTTTTTGCAAGGTGTAGGCACCCGCGATCAACCCATAGATCTCGATCCGATCCAGGAATTTAAGCGGTCTTGCCTCCAGCGCATTCACATCCAATCGCGTTGTGCCGAGAAAGAATCGTATAAGGCCGGTCTTGAATTTTATGGAGTCAAGTCCGATCTGACCTGCGGTGATGTCGATCGTTGTTTTCTGAGGTGTGTACAACTGCGTGGGACACGGTTTTAGGACAGGCCCACTAGGGCCGCTGGCGCCGGGTTCGCTCTGGCAGTTGTCGGTTATGGTATAGGCATAGGTGATGTCTTTCATGTGTGCATCGCCTACATCCTGATAGGTCATCGAGATGACGTCGCGTGTGTTGGGCGCTATCATGTCAGTCATATAGAACGCCGTGGTGGCGTGGCTTTGCTGTCCGCCCGTGTAGGTGACGGTGTTCTCGGTGGGCTTCCGGTTTCGCTTGTCCATGCCGTAGCGAATGAGGTTGCCGGTGGCGTCGGTCAATTCAAATTGGGTGCCTGGCACGGTCTGCTTCAACACAACCGGCGCATAGGGTATCAGGAATGCCAGGCCGCTATTGGGTTTAGGTAATCCTTGATCGTATGCCGCTGTGTTCAAAAACATTGCCTTGCCCGACCCACCGGGATAGGAATAGGCATACACGTCGGGCTCTGTGTCCATGGAGCCGTTCACAATATTTTTCAGATACGCAAAGTCGTTGCAAGTGGTGGCATCAGGCTTCAGCGGATAATAGTAAAAGTATTCCGAATCGGATTGACCGCGCACGCTGGCCGAAATTTGCCCCCCAGCCGACAGGCTCCATCCTGTGCCTACCCAGCCGGAAACGTCAGTAGGTTTTACGCCAGAGGCATGGTAGTTTAATGTGACCGGTAATGTTAGACTCCCACTCTTCACTTCATAGAGTGGAATGGATATTTCCGGAAGCCCACTAAAGTGGCTAACCTGATAGTCACCAAACTTACCCAACCCCGCAACGTTGGGTGACGGTGGCAATGGCTTTGGCATGAGCTTGTTGACAGCTTCTTGCTGGCTAATGGTTTGCGCAACCACTTGAGACAATGCCAAGCACATGGCAATGCCACTTAGGAATAACTTCCTCATAGATTAAAAATTATTTGGACAGGCTCAAAAACTTTATTGAAATACTGATTGGCTATCAAACGACGGGTAGAAGGAAAACATCCCTCCAAATGGATGTTATTGATGAACCGCAATCTTACACACAACTTTCTTTGCCAACGGGCGGAACAATTCAAACGTAGGATTTTTTTTTAACATTCTTCTCACGAGACCAAGAAAATATTTCTACGATGAACGCCGCTTTGTATTTTCATTTTTCAATCAAACTTCATTAAACCCTATTTCTGCTTAACGAAAGACCGGACGCCACCGTATAGGCATAGGTTGGAGTATTTGACATTTAATGAATTTCCATCCTTGTAGTATACCCGCACGTTGGTATCCGCAATATCATACCGTTTTACAAATAGAAAATATACGAGCCGCGGAATGGACACCTGCTTTTTTCTTCCCTCAACAGCCATACAGGCAAACGTGGAACCTGCAACCCATTTTCCCTTTCTATCTTTCCGGAAATCCACCATGATTTTTTGAATCTGTTCGGGCATCCATTTCTGCTGTAACCCCTGCGTGATTTTTCCGAGAGCCTTTACCCTCCCATAGTTTGAGACCAAGTATAATCCCTGATAACCGGGAGCAGCTTTCCATTTTTCACCTGGCATGCTTGCAAGGGACAAATTAACAATGGCAGGAATCGAACTCTTATCCTTGAATCTGATCTTGAGCCTTTTGGTTAGCGTCGTGTTTATTTCGTCACGTTCAGTGTTACGTCGGATTTTAGTTAAACTCAAATTCCTGCGATGGATTCCTGCCTTCCAGAAATAACCCTTGAACATGTGTCCCTGGCCACTAACGACTTCGGCTATGTTACGGCTATTAAAACCTGTCAATCGTCCGGCCTCATACATACTTGGAAAATGAGCGATCACTTTACCCTGTCCGTCAAATTGGGTGACAGGCTTACTGAGTACTGACAAATGGCTGATGGCGCGCTTTTCTCTGTACGAAGCAAGTTTGATCTGGCCTATGGTTGTCCTTACCAGATTAGAGATGTGCGTATTTCTTCCATCATGATCCTTGAATGAAATCAGCTCAGAAGAATTTTCAAGATTGAATTTTTCCTTAAATACATAGTAGGTCAGACGTGGCAACGAGTAGTGATAAGCAATTGCATCTCGATAAAGGGTCATGCCTAAGCTATAGATATTCTGTTGTGTTGTTTTATTGAACTTAACATCAACTTTAGCCTTCCGAATTTTTTCTTTAGACATGTAGCTTCCTCCATTTGGACTATTCATCATAGTTTCACGGGGTAGGGACTTCACTCGCCCATAGTTAGAGAGTTTGTACAATCCTTCAAACTCGGGGATATCTCTCCACTTCTCGTTGGCCAAATTAACAAGAGAAAGGTTTTGGTAAGGAAATAACGGTTTCACTTTAAGAACGTCAAATAAATATTAACAGCAACTGCAATATAGAGAAATCATGAAAATGTCCGTTAACGCCGCGAGTACAGCCGTAAGCTTCCCTAAAAAGCGAAGAATTCAAAAGTAGGAATTTTTAACTTTAGGGAACATGAAAAAAAGTCGATTCACAGAGACACAGATTGTGTCAATTCTCAAACAGTATGATGGAGGAAC
>NZ_JAERRB010000021.1 GCF_016735595.1 Chryseolinea lacunae | reverse complement strand
CCTTAAGGTGACTATAGCGGCGGGGATCACCTCTTCCCATTCCGAACAGAGCAGTTAAGCCCGCCAGCGCTGATGGTACTTGGATAACACCCGGGAGAGTAAGTCGTTGCCTATCTTTTATCAAAAGCCTTGTTGAGTAATCAACAAGGCTTTTTTGTTTTGAGACAAGCTCAGAACAACGGTTGCATGGAAACTTTCACGACGATCTTGGACTAACCACTTCCATCTCAGTAGCCCATCCCAAACGGCAAAAATCCCATTCTGCTTCCTTCGCGTGAAATGTCTATCTTTGAAAGTCGATAACCTCGACAAGGTTTTTAGTGTTAAAGGATTATGTCCCAGTGCTTACGGAACCAGCATCCCGCGTGGTTGCCCAAACCGTAGGATAGGGTCGGCGTCTTGGTGATTGATTTTTTGACGCCTATATTCAACTTTTGAAACGCTTCAGCAACCCGTGAAAAGACTTCCATTACTGATCACTATCGGAGTAACCCTGCTCTTGGCCGGAGGCTACTTTCTGTACGATACGTTTCTTCGAAAACCGGCGCCAAGTTCGTGGGACCTCGTTCCCACCGAAACCATCCTCGTCTATGAAGGCAGCCCCTGCGAAACCTGTGTGGATCAACTAACGCATTCGCCGGTTCTTAACATCATCAATAAAGCCGTTCTTCCATCCGAAACCGACTCACTGCGCAAGGTCACAGACTTTGTGCTGGGCCACATCACACCCGGCTCCCTCGTGTCGCTGCACGTGACCAAGAAAGACGATTTCGATTTTGTGTTTTACATCCCGGCCACACCCACGGTCGATCATGAATTCAACGCCATGCTCGACAGGCTCAAGAAATATAAGGGAGCTGTCGATCTTTCCGATCACGAGTATAGCGGCATTCGCATCTATGAGCTCTCTATGAAGGACCGCACGTTCTCCTGGATAAAACTAGATCATGTTTGGGTGAGCAGCTTTGCACCCATGCTTATCGAAGACGTGATCCGTACCTACAACTCCGATCAGAATTTTAAAACAAACCTGGGCACGATCTATCAACTTCCCAAGGTGAAAAGCGACGGAGGCAACATCTACCTGAATCTTAAAAACTTCACCCAATGGTTTTCGCTCTTCACCAACGACACTCCCTCGGCCATGGTGCAGCAATTCGGACATTCGGCGTTGCTGGATGTGAAGATCAACGACAACAACGATTTTGTTCTGAACGGCTTCAGTGTCGATAGTGCCAGTCATCCCAACTACATTTTGTCGTCGTTCAGCAGCCAGACACCTGTGCCGTTTACGCTGAAGCAATATGTGTCGAATCGCTCGCTCATGTTTGCCAGCTATGGCATCAGCGACGGCGCCAGCTTCACCCGCGACCTGGAAGCGTTTACGAAAAAGAACACCTTCATTCGCGACACACTTCAGCAGATAGCCCGATCGTTGAAAGTTGACGTCAGCAAACTCCGGAGCAATCTGTCGGGCGAACTGGGGGTTTGCTGGATGGAGTCGAAGGGCCAAACCACGTCGAAGATCCTGATCATCAACACAAAGAAAGGTGCCGACGAATGGATGAACGCGTTCAACTCGCTGTCGCAGCAACTCAGCGTCGATACTGTTTTTTATGAAAAGTATTCGGACTATGAAATCCGCGAGCTGCCCTTGTATAGATTCCCGGAGAAAATATTCTGGCCTCTGGTTTCCGGATTCAACACGAGCTACTACACCAGCCTGGGCAATGCCATCTTCATCGGCGAAGACCTGGAAGAGTTGAAACTTTTCCTGGAAGACATCGACAAGGAAGATACCTGGGGCAAGTCGGTTGCGCAAAACAAATTCCTGGAATCGACATTGCTTGAATCGAATGTTAGCTTATATGTGAACACGCCGCGGGTTTGGAACGTGCTCGAAAATTCGTTGCAACCCCGGTGGAAAAAATTTATTCAGCAAAACAAAACGCTGCTGAAGTCTCTTCAGATGGGCGCCGTTCAGTTCAGTCATTTGAACGACAGCTATTATACAAACGTGTCGTGGTCCTACAAGAAAGCACCGGGTGGCACTGCAGAGCGTCCGGAAGCGCCCGTGTCGACCGATAAGTATATCACCAACTTCAATCACGCGGTGGCGCGTGCGTTTGTGGTGAAGAGCCACGTAAACAAGAGCGATGAAGTGCTGGTGCAGGATTCGTCGCGACAAGTGAGCCTGGTTTCTCCGGAAGGAAAAGTTCTTTGGGCGCTACCAGTCGATGGTCCTATTTCAGGCGATGTTTTGCAGGTTGATTATTTCAACAACGGCAAGCTGCAATACTTCTTTGCCACACCGGGCATGCTTCACGTGGTGGACCGCCTGGGCAAATATGTTCAGCCGTTCCCGGTGAAGATCAAGGAACGCGACATCGAGTTTGTCAGCATTGTTGACTACGATCACAGCAAGAAATACAGATTCCTGGTAACCGGGCGTTCGGGCAACTTGTGGATGTTCGACAAGGATGGTAAAAACCTGGAAGGATGGCAACCGAAGAGCCTGGGCGAAACGTTATTCGCGTCGGCCAACCATCACCGTATCCGCGGCAAAGACTACATCGTAGCCATTCGCGAGGATGGCAATGTATACATCCTGAATCGTCGTGGAGAAGTGCAGAAAGGTTTCCCGCTTAATCTGAATGCAAGACCCGCCGGCGACTACTATCTCGAGTCGGGCAGCAGCAAAGACAACACCTATTTTGTGGTTATTTCGCGCGACGGTTTCCGCATCAAGTTCACCCTCGACGGCAAGATTCATAGCCGCGAAACGCTGCTGAAGAACACGGTGGATGCGCAGTTCAGGTTGGTGCGCGAGAAAGACTTTAAAGACTATCTGATCGTGCGTCAGGAAACCAAACAGCTCACGGTATTTGACGAAGACCTGAAGGAAATCGTGGTGAGTGATTTCATCGCCAACAGCAACACCGTCATCAACTACCTCAACTTTGGTGGCGGCAAGTCCTATATTTCCGTCACCGACACGGGTCAGGAATTGTCGTTTGTGTATGACGGCCAGGGCAAGTTCATCACCACCGTTCCCATTGAGAGCAACTTTGTGGCCGTGCGCCCGCTTGACTTTGACAAGGTTCTTGTGTTCTCGGCATTAGGGCGAGCGCTCACCATTAAACCGCTCTAAGCTCAATTCACATGCGCGTCCAGAAATAGTTCGATGCAGTCGTAAATCTTCCGAAGTTCTTCCACTTTAATCACATAAGGTGGCAATACATAGATTGTATTGCCCAATGGACGCAACAAGATATTTCGTTCCAGGAAGAATGGATATATTCTTTTGCGTAGAGCATTCGCATACGAACTGCCTTCGGGAGTTTTGATTTCTATGGCGAGTATCGTGCCCAGGCTTCTGGCTACTTTCACATTCCTATGATTGGCAATTTTTGATTTGAAGGCCGCGTGTTCGCGCGCAATGGTGTTGATCTGTTCCTGGCATTCATCTTTCATCAGCAAGGCGAAGCTGGCATTGGCCGCGGCGCATGCCAGGGGGTTGGCGGTGTAGGAATGTCCATGAAAAAAAGTCTTCATGAAATCGGCTGACTGAAAGGCAGCGACAATTTTTTCGGAACAACTGGTCACGCCCAGCGCCATGGAACCGCCCGTGATGCCTTTTGAAACCGCCATGATGTCGGGCGCATGCGAGAGATAATGCGAAGCGAAAAGTTTGCCCGTGCGACCAAACCCGGTAAACACTTCGTCGGCAATGCAGAGCACGTTGTGGTGTTGTGCCTCGCCGATCAATTGGTTCAGGATGGTGGCATCATACATGCGCATGCCGCCAGCGCCTTGCACCAGCGGTTCGAAGATGAACGCCGCCACATCGCCACCGGCCACCAGGTTTTGAAATTGCGTTACAACCGCTTCTGCATTCTCTGCATCGGGAAAGGGAATGTGGATCACATCAAATAAAAACGGCGCGAACGGGTCTGTAAACATTCCGCGCTCACCAACCGACATCGATCCAAACGTGTCGCCGTGATAGGCGCCATCGAGGGCAATGACTTTTCGTTTTTGTATGCCCTGGTTGTGCCAGTACTGAAAAGCCATCTTCAGTCCCACTTCCACGGCGGTGCTGCCGTTGTCGGAATAAAATATTTTGGATTGATTGGAAGGCAGGATGCTCAGCAGGTTTTTGGCGAGCGCAATGGCCGGCTCGTGTGTGAACCCGGCAAAGATCACATGCTCCAACGTCAGCGCCTGTGCTGCGATGGCTTGCGCTATGTCTTTGTTGGCGTGCCCGTGCAGGTTCACCCACCACGATGAAACGGCGTCCATAATTTCACGGCCATCGTCGGTGTGCAGATAGATGCCTTGCGCCGAACGAATCAACACCGGCTCAATGCCGCCGGTGAGGGGGGTGAAGGGATGCCAGATATGATCTTTGTCGAGTTGAAGCAGGTTGTTCATGCCAGAGATGATTTCAATTGATGCGCATAGTGCCGAACCGTTTCGCGCGTGATGTTTTTTTCTTTGGATATGTTCAGCAGTCGTGGCCAGCCAGTGTGGTGCAGGATGATGCGCTCGCTTTCGGCATTGGTGTCGCCGTTAAAGATGATGCCTTTCACCGGCAGCTTTCGGTTGGTCAATGCTTCGCAGGTCAGCAGCGTGTGGTTGATGCTGCCCAGATACAGATCGGCCACGAGAATGATTTGCGAATGCAGGCGGCGCGCAATGTCGATCACAAAGTCGCGGTCGTTCAAAGGCACCAGGCATCCGCCGGCGCCTTCAATGATGAGTGTGTTCATGGTTTCGGGCAAGCGAAAGTTGTCGAGACTGATTTCAACGCCATCGATCTTTGCCGCGGCATGTGGTGAAGCTGGCGTTTGCAGCAGGTACGCTTCCGGGTGAATGCGCGTTGCCGTGTTGGAGATCAGCCCCTTCACGGTGTCGCTGTCTCTTGGCAAACCTGCCTGCACCGGCTTCCAGTAGTCTGCTTCAAGGGCTTCACATAAAATGGCGGAGACCAATGTCTTGCCGCTGTCGGTGTCGATGCCGGTGACAAAATAATTCATACAGTCAAAGTTAGCCGTTATTCATCACACCGGACAACGCCAGTGTTCGAAGTTCGTGTGTGAGACGCGCTATCTCTTCTTCCGTGTTGTAGACATGAAGGCAAATCCGGAGGCGCTCTGTTCCGGTTGGAACCGTGGGCGAAAGAATGGGCCGAACGTCAAATCCTTTCTGCTGCAGACTCAAGGCCACCTGTCGAACCACCTCATTGCCGGGAAAGATCACGGTTTGAATGGCGCTGTTGCTGAACGTTCGGTTCGGAAGATCGGCTACAGATTTTGTGTAAAGCATAATCCGCTCGCGCAGCATCGTTTGCAGAGGCATGTTTTGCTGAAGATAGTCGAACGCGCACGCCATGGTGGCCACGCTGTGATGCGATATCGCAGTGGTGTATATAAAGGGTCTGCTGAAATTAATCAGATAGTTGCGCAATCTTTTTGATCCGGCCACACACGCGCCATGTATGCCCATGGCTTTTCCGAACGTATAGATTCTGACACCTATTTTATCCTGAAGTCCGAGTGAAACGGCGAGGCCGTTTCCGTTGTGTCCCATCACACCGGTGCTGTGGGCTTCGTCGAGGATGATGATGGCGTTGTGTTTTTCGGCAAGTAAAGTCAGTTCGCGCAACGGGCATTCATCGCCATCCATGGAATAGATAGACTCCACGGCAATGAAGATCTGACCCTGGGCATTTTTTAATTTTTGCTCCAGGTCGTGAAGGTCATTGTGTTTGAAGTTTAATCGCTTGGCCAGGCTCAGGCGTGCGCCGTCTTTCATGCTGGCGTGTGCCAGTTCATCGTAGAGAATAGTGTCGCCACGTTGGGGTAGTGAAGAAAGGACGGCAAGGTTGGCGTTGTAGCCGGCGGCGAACAAGAGTGTTGTTTCGCTTTTGAAGATTGTCGCCAGTTTTTTTTCAAGCGCTTCGTGTGCTGCTGAGTTTCCGGATAGCAATCGTGATCCGGTGGATCCGTTGGGTTGGGGTGAACTGGTGTGTGCGAGAATGGATTCGAAGAGTTCCGGCGATCGCGACAGTCCCAGGTAGTCGTTCGAGGTGAAATCAACCAGTCCGGGTCTGGCGATCTTCAGTGTTCGTTCCAGGCCTTTGTCGCGGCGTTCGGCCAGGCGTTTTTCGAGCAACGGATCCAATGATTCCATAGCTCAAAAATAACACACGGCGTCCATGCTATTGCCCCTTGCCGCGGCTTTTCTCCAGCTGGTCCCACAGGGCTTCGGGAATGAGCTCCAGGTGACTGAACTCGCCACCGCTGCGCAGCCACTCGCCACCGTCGATGGTGATCACTTCGCCGTTGATGTAGGCTGAGTAGTCAGACATGAGGTAGGCGGCAAGGTTTGCAAGTTCCTGGTGTTCGCCCACGCGCTTCAGGGGAACGCGTTCTACGGGATCGAATTTTTTCACGAGATCGCCAGGAAGCAAGCGACTCCACGCACCTTCTGTGGGGAAAGGCCCCGGCGCAATGGCATTGCTTCTGATCTTATACTTGGCCCACTCCACCGCCAGCGAACGGGTCAGAGCCAGCACACCGGCTTTGCTGCAGGCCGAGGGCACCACATAGCCCGAGCCGGTCCAGGCATAGGTGGTCACGATGTTCAGAAATGTGCCGGGTTGTTTGTTGGCAATCCAATGTTTTCCTGCGGCAAGTGTGGTGTAGTATGTGCCCTTCAACACAATGTCTACCACGATGTCGAAGGCGCGGTGCGAAAGGCGTTCGGTTGGACTGATGAAGTTGCCGGCGGCGTTGTTGAGAATGCCGTGAATTTGTCCGAAGGTGGTTTCGGTTTGGCGGATCATGTTTTCGATCTCTTCATACTTGCGCACATCGCAGGCCACGGCCAGCACTTTTCCACCCGTGGCAGTCATCAGTTCGTCGGCGGTTTTTTGCAACACTTCCAACTTTCGGCTGGTGATGACGAGGTTGGCACCCAACTCAAGAAAATACTTGCCCATCGATTTTCCGAGGCCCGTTCCGCCGCCGGTGATGATGATGGTTTTACCTTTCAATGTATCGGGTTTCAACATGCCTTCCATAGTGTTGTGTTTGGTATGGTCAAAGCAAGTTCAGCTATTTTGAAAAGCTATGCAAATGGCGTGACTAGGAGAACGGATCCCTTTTAAAGAGCGCGCGAAGGACATCGGGCGATAAAAGCCGTATGCGTTCAAGCAGGATGTCGCGGGTTTCGTGTTGCTTGTATTTTGCCATTTTTTCGCAAGACAAATTATGATAGGGCAAATAGGTGTTCATGATGCTGAGCTCGTGATTCATGAATGTTTGCCCCAGGGCCACGCCTCCCTGAACGGCTTTGACAATTGGAATTGCTGTGAGGGAGGTGTCTTCTTCAATGACATAGAATTCGTTGCCCGAGGCGCCAAAGAAAAATTGTTCAGCTGCAATTTCAGGGTCCAGTTTTTTATGGAAGTAGCGTGAGGAGAAACGCTTGAAGAGATGCGTGCGGTGCACGGTCACCCAGTTGTTGTCGTCGATTCGCGCAAAGTGAAGACCCTGGTTGTCGCGAAACCAGGTGCCCAAGATGAACCGGCCCTTGAAGGCGTTGATGATGTAGAGCCGGAAGTCCAGTTGGCCTGGGCTGATCCAATGCACCACATCACGTTTTTCGTCGCGCCCGACCATGTGCTGAAGCGTGGCGTCGACCACCTGACGAATACGTTCTTTGTCCCAGAGCACTTCATCCCGAAGTCTGCGGGCAACTTCCTGATAGCGGAAGGGGTAATTGTGTAAGGTCATGACCAGTTTTTGGTCGTGCCCTAACAAACCCGGGTCCAGTACGCAATCTGCCTAAAAGCGCTGAAAACGACATTTTTCAAGAACTAGCCAACGATATTTCGTCGGCGCCAACGAAATATCGTTGGCTTCAGAGTGTTAATTCGTTCACCGGGGCGTTTTCCGAAGGCTAGCGTCTAGCGGCCAGGCTAATATTCCAGCAATTCGATTTTTCGGAAGTCAATGGGATGGCTGTTGGATTGCAGGGAGATGTAGCCCGCTTTCACCCGGTCGTCGTTGTCTACCACCAGGGTTTTGGCGATTTCGTTGCCCAGGTCGTAGCGCGGGTTTTCGAATTGGAGAATTTCGTCGCCGTTCACAAAGTGTTTGATCTTGCCGTCGCGGATATCGATTTCAAGGGTTATCCATTCGTCGCCGTGAAAGGTTCGTTTCACCGTAGGCTCGGTGCAAAACGAAGCGTTCCGTTTTCCGTCAATTTGCACGTATGTTCCATTGGCACATAGCTCACCCGTTGGACGGTCCTCTTTTCCGTTGCCGCCATGCAGATTGTATTCCAGGCAAACCGGAAAAGGCTGCGTCAATCCCAGGGACGTTGGCGCCTGGCTGTGATATTGCACACCGCTGTCGCGGAAGCCCCACGGAGGAGCACCCGGCGCGGTTTCTCCCACAAAACGATATTCCATTTTAAGCCGATAGTTGCTTAGTTTCTTGTCGTAATACAAAGCACCGAATGTGTTGTCAAAACTTTTGTATTGATCGTAGCGGATGCTCAGAATTCCATTCTCCACGCGAAACGTGTTGCCGAAATTTTCACCGAGTGGATGGCCCACGATTTTCATTTTCCAGCCGTCCAGGTTTTTTCCATTAAACAGGCTTGTCCATTTCGCTGGTCGAACGGGTTCCGGCCGAAACGAAAACAGCGCGATGGGAATGAGCAGCAGGAGGATTTTTCGTATTGACATAGGGGTGAGGGCGTTTTTGAGTGATGAAGTAAGATACTAAAGATTGTCGTGTCATGCTTGCAGGTTTAGGATGGATGGCGGCCAGTTACCTTCGTTGACCACCAGATTCTCTGCCGTGAAAGACTTTTTTTACACTGCAATTCTTTTGCAGTGGCGCGGCCTATACTGCAACAGCTTTCTCACGGTGCATTTTCCCGCGGGAAAGAGTTTTCCTATGAAGCACATACCAAGCAACCCCATTCTCCCGTCGATGTTGCTGGCCCTGATGTTCGCCAACGTCACGCCACCGGTGCTGGCCGTACCCTTCACCCCCGACGCGTTCTTTGGTGTTTTGCAAGCCACCTATTGCCCACACGACCGTGTGTATGAGATCACCATGCTGGAACCCCGGGATGCCGTGGGCCCACTCCAGCGGCGTGGTGAGGCGTATAAGGTTCTATATAATTTCCCCATCCAGATCGTGGGCGCAAGGGGAACCTACTCAGGGTCGCGGGAGTCGGAGGGGTTCACCGTTCTTGGCAATACATTCCGACTCAATCCAAATCTACTGAGTCAAACCGGAGGCCCCGGCAGATACTTCATTTCCATCACTTACGACAAAAACACGATTGAATATGATCCCTCAGTCCCCGGAGGCGAAAGGGTGGTGAACTCGGTTCAGATAACCTTACAATTCCCTTTCGATGTGCTGGCCAGTCCGGTGTCGTTTCACTTTCGCGACACCAATCATGTGGATGCGTCTGTGCTGTGCAGCAACGATCCCGTGCTGGAGTTGCAAGCATCACCGGCCGGAGGTGATTTTCGTGTGAACGGTCAGCTTTCCGGGCTGAGTTTTGTCGGCACTAAAGTTCTTCTCAATCCTCAAATCATCGGGAACACAAATGTAGTGACCTACACCATTGGAACGGGTACATGCGCCACGCTTGAAGCCGAACTCACGGTGTTGTCTATTCCCCAACTGTCATTTTCTATTCGCGAGGGGTGCGTTGGTGAAGATCTGGGGTTCAATATCAGCATTCAACCGTCAACCCAGTCCGTAGACGAATACGCATGGGAATTTGGCGATGGGCCGGCCCAAAGCCCTGTGCTATGGCCACAAGTGCAGCCAGACAAGCATGCCTATCGCCATGTGGGATATTATACCGTGAAACTAAATTATAATAAAAGTTTTCGCCTTCGCCCCGATGAGTTCAAGACCTGTGTCGGTGCATTTGAAAGCGGGCTGGTGGTTAAGGAAGCCCCGGTCATTGACTTCAAATGGGAAAATGTGTGCAACGATCAGCCTACTGTTTTTCAGGGTGCCATCGCGGGCCTGAATACGGCAAACGTAAAAGATATTCTGTGGGACTTCGATGGCAACGGATACCGGGCGGCGAACCCGGAAACCGAATTTCAGTATCCCGTTGCGGGAGACTATCCAGTGAAGTTTAAAGTCACGGCCGACAATGATTGTTATAGCGAGAAAGTAAAAACCGTTTACAAGGTTCACGCCTTAAGCACGGCCAGCATCCCCTATACCGAAACATTTGATGCCGGCGCCAACGGATGGATAACCGAAGTGTCGGATGCTTCGTTGGCACCGTCGTCGTGGCAATGGGGAATGCCCGTTGGGTTTGTGTTGAACGGCGATGCTTCGGGTGTTGGTAAGGCCTGGTTCACAAACGCATCGAAAGTACCAAACCTGCACTATGCGCTCAATGAAAAATCGTGGGTGCATAGTCCCTGCTTCGACCTTAGCAATATGAAGAGTCCCGTGCTGGGGTTAAACATCCGGAGCCTTTTGCAGGAGCAACTCGATGGCGTGGTCATTCAGTTGGATTCCAGCAATCAGCCCTTTAACGACCCGGAGTGGGTCACGGTCGGGCAAACAGACCAGGCGTTGGGATGGTATGATCACCGGGGCATTCCCGGCAACCCGGGCAGCCAGGTGTTGAATCAATATGGCTGGTCAGGCAACGGCGATGCAGTCGGGTGGCGAACATCGGCCATACCGTTAGAAAATTATTTGCCTGTGCTTCCCGGGAATCGAAGGCACGTGCGCTTTCGTGTGGCCTTGGGCAGTCAGGACTCCAACCTGAACCTTCCGCGCGACGGCTTCAGCTTCGACAATTTTACGTTGGCCGAACGCGATCGTGTGGTGATGCTGGAATGGTTCACCAACATTTCGCTTGACGCCGACAACAACCTGTTCAACACATTTTCTTTGCAGGGCGCAACCGCTGCTTTGCGACCCGGAATGACACGGCTCGAGTATCATCTGAATGCACCCACCGCCGATCCCCTGAATGATAAGAACCCAAGCGTCCATCATGCGCGTGCGGCCTACTATGGCGTGACCGATGCGTTGCCACAACTGGTGTTGGATGGCGGACCGATTGCCAATCCTTTTCAGGCACCGGCTCAGCATGAATTCGATGATCACACACTGGAATTTTCGAAAGTCACGTTTGGTGCCATCTCGGTACAACAGCGGGTTGATGGTGCCGTTGACGTCGTTGTGCCCTACACCATTCATCAGCATGTTTCCCGGCACACCATGATTCGGATTGTGGTGGCGGAAAAGAAAGTGGATGTAGAGAACCATAGCTATTATTATGTGGTGCGTGAGATGTTGCCCGATGCTGTCGGCACAGCCGTGGTGTTGCAGAACACGCTTCCCGTTTCGTCGCAATCGAGTGTAGTGTGGACGCCCGATGCGCGCAGGTTTGACGATGCGGGTGCCCTAACATTGATCGCCTTTGTGCAGGACGACGACACACGGCAAATTTATCAGTCGACTATGTATGACAATGTTCGTATCAGACCGGTCACCATCACGGCAACGGAAACGCTGGAAGGCGCATTCAAGGTCTATCCTAACCCTGCCGATGCAGGTGTGATCGTTCAGGCAAATGAGGCGACCGTCACATTCAAACTATGGGATGTGATGGGGCGCGAGTTTCCGGCTGCGGCCACAGCGTTTGCCCCGAACCTTTATCGTATCGAAACGGCCACGCTTCCCGACGGCCTTTATCTGCTGTCAACGATCGCCGGGAAGCAAACGGTCGTCATGAAAGTGGTGGTGAAGCATGCCGTTCGCTGACAAACTCAGGGTTGCGGAATGAGTTTTACTTGCAACGTGTTTTTTTGATGACTGTCCATCCGGGTTTCGAAGCCAACGCGAGTCACGCCCGGGTTTGGAGCATCGTAGGAATGCGTGGGTTCGGCCGACCAGATCTTCAAGTCAATTTTTGTGGCAGACTCCACCACGATGTGAAGTTTTTTTCCTCCCGAGGTAAGCACGATGGTGTTCGGGTTCAGGATGGACGGCGTGGCGGCCGTCACCAGCGTCCACCGGATGGTGGCGGGTGCGTCGCCGGTTTGTAAAATATCTTTCACCAGAAGAAATTTCTCCTGCACGATAACCGCTTCGCGTGTGCACTTTTCAAGGTCGTCTTTGAAGATGGTGGTGAGATCGAACGCGGCCCCTAATGTGTCGGGTTTGGTAAACGCTTTGGTGAGCAGCGCGAAGCCGTCGACGCGGTGAAGTTTATCGTTCAGGGTGAGGGTGTTGTGCGCAAAATTGTTGTACCGAAAAACCTCCCACCGTTGACTCTGTTGACTTCTGTTCCAAAGGTCTACGCCTTCTTTTTCGAGCGAATAATATTCTTGAAGTCCCAGGTCCATGGCCCAACGCACGCCGAGGGCATCGAACACAAACGAGCCGGCATCCATGTGTGCATGGTTGGTGTGGGCACTGCCGCCCTTCACGCCCAGGTAGAGGCCTTCTCCGGCATTCCAGTTTGTGCGCACCAGCGCGACGGGCGTCACTCCTTTGCCGATCCACACCTTCGATGCCGGAGCATGAACGGCTTTGGGCGTTGTGTGAATGCCAAAGATGACCATGCAGGGAAGAAGACGATTTTCGCCCACGCTCAATTCGGGCCGTTGCAAGTATTGCCGTTCCACCCAAAGCAAAGACGGGTCTTTTAGTTTGAACGCGAACCATGACATCATAACGTTCGCCTGGCCAGGCTCGCGCGCGTCAGAAAAATTGAAGCTGGCTCCGGTGGGTCCGGTCATGTATTCCATATAGCGCGCCGATTCGAGGAAGCCGGGCATGGCCGACAATCCTTTGTCGGTGCCGAAGGCCGATTCGATGCCGGCATTCAACATCACCTGAAAGCCGGTGCCATAGCCCCAATAGTTATAACCTTCCGGGTATGCGCCGTCGGGTGCGTAGGCGTGCATCGGCAGCACGATGGTTTTCATACACCGTTCGAGCATTTCGATGGCGGCAACTTTTTCGTCTTCAAACACGGCCATGGCGCCATAGGCAATGCCGGCGTTGCACACCTGGTTCCAGTTGTGATCGGCCTTTAGCCAGCTGTTGTAGCGCTGGTCGCGCGAGGGATCAAAACCCTTTGCGACGATGGCCTGCCGGATGATTTGCTTTGAACTTGGTTGGAGCACATCAAAGAGCCAGTCGTAGCCGATGGCGACGGCCATGGTCATTTCACCCACGTCGAGGAAGTGTGCGGGATTCCAGTCGCTGAAGGCCGACACCGTTAACATTTCCTGTTCGGCACGTTGTGCATATCGTTTGTCTTTGGTCATGCGATAGGCATACGACAGATAGAAAATGCGTTTGAGGGCGCTGCGCGAAACGTCAAGAAGACGCTTGCCTTCCAGCTTGCGTTCGAGGGGAGCTTCGCTCAAAAACTTGTCGCAGTTTTTCAGAATGTGGTCGTGCACGCGTTGAAGTTCCGGGTGTGCCGAGATCTTTTTCAACAGCCCGGCTTCTTCACCTTTTTTTAAAAGCAACCGTGGATGTGATTCTATTTTGCCATAGTCGAATGTTTGTGCGCGAAGGGCGAGCGTCACAAAAAGCGTGAGCGACAGGAGTATGATCTTTTTCATGCGAACAGGATAATCATTGAATCTATGACGCCGAATGTCATGCCTCAACCTGAAATCAGCCGGAGAAACGTAGGTAAGGTTTGTATGAACAATAAAGTGATTTTTATCGGTATAGGGAAGAAGGATTGCGAATGCGGTCTGTTTGGTGGGGTGTTTTTTCCACATCCCCCTGACTTAAAGCCGGTCATTTAGCCCTGGCAAGTAAGATTTTGAACCAAATGAATTGCTTTCCGGGGTAATTCGGGCTGAATTGGGGTGGACTTCCCGGAATTGGCGGGTGGGCATTGGGTTGTGCGAGAGGTATTTGCCCGAAGGATTTTGTTTCTGAAAGATGCCCTGACGCAAGTAGGAAAATCGATCGATTGGAAAGCTTTACGTCAACCTAATCCAACATCTTTGAGACAAGTTTAGTGAAGGCCAAGGGGCCAGGTTGTTTGAGTAACTGGATAGACAAAAAAATTCATTCCGCCGTGCAATGCGTGGGCATTGCAACTTTTTCTCGGCAAATGGTCAAAGAGAGGTCAAGGGGATCTCTCTTTTGATTTTTTTCAACACGACATTTAATCAAAAGTATGAAGGCAGCGCAACCGACTTGAGCAACGGCGGCGCTGTTTTTTTTTACTACCGACGCTCCAACACCGCCTTCAAATTTCCCAGGCTTAGGTCGAGGTCTTTTCCCAGGAAATTTTCGATGTTCATAAACACCATCATGGCATTCATGGGGAAGGGCATTTGGCTGGCGAAGGTCCATTTCACCTGCGTGTGTCCCTGGCCATTGCCGGGAAGTTCTTTGGTGAAGAGTGAGGCTTGTGCCACCCCTTTGAAGGGTTTGAGAAAGCGGATCTCCATGTCGATGGATTCGTTGGGTACAATGCGTTTGATTTCCTGCGCGCCAGCACTCTTGCGATCGTCCCATGTGTAAACAAATCCTGGCGCGCCGTCTGTGCCGGTGAAGGTGGTCTTTTTATCGGGCAGCTCCATCACCCATTTGCTGTAGTGATCCTGGTTCTTCAGGTGCTTCAAATAGTCGAACACTTCCTGACGGGGTTTGTCAATGGAAATCTCTCGCGCCACAGTGTACTTCTTTTTTGAAAACGCCGCGATGAGCAGGAAGAGAGCAACAAGGCCACCGACGATGGCCAGGATGATGAGGATGATGTTGAGTATCATAAATGTTTATAGAGTTTGTATGTCTTGTCGAAGTGTAGGGAAGCAGTGATTTTATTTCGATGGCGAATGCTTACGAAGCGTTAAAGCTCAACATCCAATGCACACCGAACCGGTCGCTGAACATGCCAAAGTATGCTCCCCAGAAAGTTGTGTTCAATGGCATTTCCACTTTGCCGCCGCGCGACAGGCTTTCAAAAATGCGTTCCGTTTCGGCTTCGCTTTCGGTGTGCAGGCAGATGTGAAAATTGTTGCCCAGCACTAGGTGCTGATCCATCGACGACAGATAGTCGGTGGCCATGAGCGTGAAATTTGCGTTGACCGTGAGCGATGCGTGAATGATTTTCTCCTGATCCTCAGCCGGTATTTTTTCGCTTCCGGGCACATCTCGGAAACGATGAAAGATGGTGAACTCACCGCCCAGCACGGACTTGTAGAATGTCATGGCCTCTTCGGTGTTGCCCATAAAATGGAGGTAGGGGGTAGTGCTTAGCATGTGTTCTTTTTTTGATAGATCAAAGGTATTGGCAGACGATGACACACGTGAAGTGTAATTGCGACAATCTTAGGTGGGTGATTGCGACAAAATTTTCGCCTACGTTTGTGACATGATAACCATTTCCATACTCGCGCTCCGAAATTCCGTGATGGCCTCCATCGCCGACACGCGAAACGTGTTTTCGATGGTGAATGCATTTCTGGCGCAGGCGCAAAAGCCGGCGCTATTTAATATTCAACTGGTTGGCCTTGGCCCCGAGGTGACGTTGAACGATGGCTTGTTTTCCATTCATCCCGACCTCACCCTCGACCGGGTAACAAAAACCGATCTGATCATTATCCCCTCGCTCACCGGCGACATGATGAGTGCCACACACGTGAATCGTGACTATGCACATTGGGTTGCGCAACAATACAAGAACGGCGTGGAAGTGGCCAGCCTTTGTGCGGGCGCGTTTCTCCTGGCGTTCTCAGGCGTGTTGAAAGGGAAACAATGCACAACCCACTGGTTGTATGCAAATGAATTCAGACACTTCTATCCATCGGTGAAACTGGTGGACGAGAAAGTGATCACCGATCAGAACGGACTGTATTCCAGCGGCGGGTGTAATGCCTATTGGAATTTGCTGCTTCACCTCGTGGAGAAATATACAAACCGGGAGATGGCCATTCGCACGGCGAAATATTTTGTGATCGACCTCGACCGCACCATTCAATCGCCCTTCATTATTTTTCACGGGCTGAAAGATCACCACGACGATGTGATTCTAAAAGCACAGGCATTCGTGGAACAACACTATGCCGAGAAGTTAACGGTCGATGAAATTGCAGACCGCTTCAACTTGACGCGCCGCACCTTTGAGCGCAGGTTCAAGAAAGCCACGCGCCACACGGTGGTGGAGTATATTCAGCGGGTGAAAATTGAAGCCGTGAAAAAGCAGTTGGAGATCGGACGCAAGTCTATCACCGAGGTGATGCTTCAGGTGGGATATTCCGACACGCAAACCTTCCGCGATGTTTTTAAGCGCATCACGGGCATGACACCGGTTGACTATCGGAAAAAATACAATGCCTGATTAGGATTGAGGTGTATGCTGAATGCCGGAATCAATTGATCTTTCCGTCAGCCTTTAGCCGGCTAACGATGCGTTGGTCGAGACGTGGGTCCGCGATGTTGGATGGCACGCCGATCACAATCTCGTTGTCACTCAAATGGTCGAGTTCGGCATAGGGTTCTTCGATGTAAACCCAGCTTGGCGGAATGGAGGAGATGACACGCCATTTGAAACCAACATACACCGGAATTTTGTCGAGCGTGACCACGAACATGCGACCGCGCACGCCTGCTTCGTTCAGGGCAAGTGCGTCGTGCGAGATGTTTAGTGTGAGTTTGTGGGTGAGCCTGTCGTAGCGTTTCAGGTCGTTGTAGCGTAGCATGGGGGTGCTTTCCAGCTGCAACGTGTCGAAATTGATTTTGCTGTAGTCGATGGTCTCGTTTTGGGCATACGGTTTCACCGTGAGGTAGATCTCAAAGCCGCTTCCGATTTCAAATTGGGGCGCGCTGTCTTCCGTGCAGCCCATCGTGAGACCCACAACGATCAGGATGAGGATGGATGTTTTCATGGAGGGAGAGCTTTAGTTTCAAACGGCCGATCACCCGGCAAACGTGTGTGCGACAAAGGAAATATAGCAAGTTTTCTTTGTATAACCTGAACCGACCGCGCCATACATAACGCAAAAAAAGCGGTCACAAAAAAAGTCATCCGAACCGGATGACTTTTTAAAACCTGTAAATATTTCTGAAACTAGCCGTTCACTTCCAGGTCGTCGCGCAGGCCGTCCACTTCGTCAAGCACGGGCTTCAGCACGGTTTCGAGTTTTTCTTTTGTGCCGTCTGCATATTGCAGGTAGGCTACGGGCTTTTCGTTTTCTTCTACAAAAATGATGTCGCCCAGTTTATCGTTGTCGCTCTTCAGCGCAAGTTTCACGATGGCGTTCCAATCTACTTCAGCTTTGTTAGCAGCTTCCACGTCGATGGTGCCTTCAAGCTTCAGGTTGCGCACTTGCACAAAGCCGTCGATTTTCTTCAGGCTTTCTTCGGCTTTGCTGTCGTCTTTGTAGGTAGCGACCACTTGAGTCGACACCAGTGTGGTTTGGTCGCGCAGCAAGGCAATGTTCAATGATGAGGTCACGCTGTTGCTCACGTCAAATTTCACGGTCACGGTGAAGGGCTTGGCCAGCGCACTGATGTTGGCAGTGAGGGGGAAACCATAGTCGTCCCAGGTGGCGTTGAGGTCGAGACCGGCTTGCTTTACGTTGTCTACCAGGAGCGCTGCTTTCAGCACTTCGGGTTGGTAATAGTATTCCTGATTTTCTTCGTCGTATACTTCCACTTCGCTGTAGGCAGTCAGTTGAAGTTCGGCATTGTTGCTGGCAGAGCCTTCGGTAGGGAATTGGATTCGGATGATGTTTGCCTCGCCGGTTTTCGCGAACGTTTCAGACGCGCTGTCCCAACCATAGATGCCGGTGTTGGCGTCGAAGTCGAATGGTTCATCGCCTTGTGTGCGGCCTGTGGCGGCTTTGGTGGCAGTGAACACAGAACGGAATTCTTTTCCTTTGTCGCGGAAGAAATGTTTGGAGTTTTGAGCTGCTGCCCGACCAAACGGATCATCGGAAGCCGTGAGGGCGAAGAAATCTTTTACGGCCAGGAAACCTTGCGCGTCGGAAAGACCTTGCAGATCGGCTTTGGCATCGGTGTTAAATTTGGCAAGGGTGGTCTTGGCATCTTCCTTCGAGGGCTGGCTGACGTTGTCGTCGTCATTGCTGCAGGCCGACAGTCCAAGGAGTGCAGAGAAGGCAAAAATAGAGAGGGTTTTTTGGGTAAGGGTCATATTAAAATTATGATTTGTGGGTTTTGTTTTTACTTTCGTGTGTTGCTTTTTCTCCGGATATGCATATCGAAAACAATAGGGGCTTATACGGCGGGAGTAAAGCAAATGGTTACAAAAAGAATGAAATAATTTTCTAACGTGACCGCGACACGCTGTGTGACGAAAAGGTTGGAAAGTTTGATTTTGTAGCGCGAAACGCGGTAGATAAATGATGATCTGAAATCTTAAAATCAAACCATACATGGGACGCTTACTATCACTTCTCATTCTTGTGCTCGACGTCATTGTGATAGTCGACATCGTGAAAAGCAACAAGGACAACGAAAAGAAAATACTCTGGGTCATCGCCGTGGTGTTGTTGCCCGTGCTTGGCCCAGTGCTGTATTACGCCATTGGAAGGAAATAGCGTTGATCGTTGACTTTGTGTCATCACACTTTCTTGCGCAAAGATATCGTCATGAAATCTTGTCGACCTCGCTGGTAACAGGGATGGTAGTGTAGTATGTTTTGGTTTGAAACTTTTCAAGCAACCTAACCTCCATGCGTTCCGTAAGTGAACTGATTGACAACGATGATCCAGCCTGGCCGGTGGTGATGGAGTGGATCGCGTCTGCCAAAAACAGCGTTGTGATTTTGCCGGCCGATCCTGTGCGCGCAGAAGATGCACTCTATAAAATTCAGGTAACCACACGCTCGCCCATGGGCAGCATTGTTTACAAAACAGGCGGTCTTCTGGTCGACGATGGATGGATCAGAATTCTGGGATCGGGCAGCATCCAACTCCCGCGCACACTTCCCGATTGGAACAACAACACGATTCTTCACAACGACGATCAGCCACCAGGATTGCTTTTAATAGCCGACGATGCCATTGGTGGATTTTTTATTTTGAACGGCGGTCGTCTTGGCGATGATCGCGGGCATGTCTATTATCTGTCGCCCGCCACGTTGGAGTTTGAACCACTAAGCATAACATATTCAGAATTTCTCAACTTCTGTTTTCAAGCCGACCTCGCCGAATTTTATGAAGGACTGCGTTGGGAAAACTGGCGGGAGGAAGTGAAACACCTTGCGGGCGATCGCGTGTTTAGCTTCTATCCATTTTTGTGGACGGCCGAAGGCAGGAACATGGCGGCGTTGTCGCGCACCACAATTCCCATTGAAGAACACTTTAGATTGATGTGGGGTATGAATGATCCGCAGTAGCGTTGGAAAACGAAGGCTTCATATGTAGCATATCAAGGCTATAACAAGTCGCCGTAGTTTGCATTAATTTTTCAACGGCAAACGTATAATAAACTCACTGCCCTTTCCTTGTTCCGACACCAGGTCGATGCTGCCTTTCAAACGATCCACCAATGTTTTCACAATGGCAAGACCCAGGCCGTTAGAAGACTCTCCGGCGGTAGGACGGGCACTCAGTTTTTTAAATTTCTGGAACAGATGCAGCCTGTCTTTTTCCGAAAAACCTTGGCCTTGATCGGCAATCGAAATCCAAAGTTCGTTGTTTTCTCTTCCTGCCGAAACAGCCACGGTGGTCTCCCGTTTCGAAAACTTGATGGCGTTGGTCAGCAGGTTGTCGATGATGCGGTGCAGGTAGTCAGTGTCGAGTTGCACTTCGATGGTTTCTACGCGCGCAATGTGAAGGTGTATGTTCTTTGCTTCGGCAGCCGGCAGAAACGTATTGGTTTTCTCCAGTAAGAAATGACTGATGTCGAACGTGGAATAGTTGGGCACCACGCTTTCTTCCAGCATGTGCACATCCAGCAAGTCTTTGATGAGGGCCAGGCCCAGCTGCGTGGTGTCTTTGGTCATGCGCACATAGCTGAGTTGATCTTTGCTGAGGCCGCCTTCAATTTCCATGAGGTCGGCAATGCCTTTGATGCGATTCAGGGGTGACTTTAAATCGTGGGCCACAATGCTCATCAGCGTGTCTTTCTCGTGGTTGATGTCGGAGAGCTGCTGGTTCCGGCGCGAAAGCTTTTCGTTTTGCTCTATGATTTCCTGCCGCTGGTTTTGGATGAACTGATTTTGTTGCGCCAGTTTTTCGTTGATCTCTCTGCGTTTCTTGCTGCTGCGCCACTGAATAAAACCCAGCGAACTCACGGCCACAATGATGATGGCCAGAATGATGTTGGAAAGGCGTTGCTGTTTGATGATGGCGTCGGTTTTCACCTGGTCCACTTTCAGCAATTCGTTTTCCTGCTCTTTGCGTTCGATCTCGATTTCGAACTGCAGGCGTTCTACCTGGCGGGCCAGGTCAAGGTCTTTGATAGAATCTTTCAGCAGCAGGTAGGCATTGAGGTTGCTCAGTTCCGAAAGTTTGTTCTTCTCCTTCTCCGAAATTTTCCACAGGAAGTAGTGCGCCTCCATTTTTGAAGCGATGTCTTTTGTGGTCATGGCGATGGCGAGCGCAAGGTTGAATTGTTTTTTCGCCTGCACATAGTCCCGCTTCTCAAACATGATCTGCCCCATCGAAATGTAGGCTTGCGGCAGCATGCGCATGTTTTTCTTTTCGGCAATCACCTTCAGTGCTTCTGCGCAAATGGCTTCGGCTTCGTCGAGATGCCCTTTGTTGAGGAAAGTCTCCGACAACGAAATGTGCACCTCGGCCAGGTTGATTTCGTCGTGAATCACTTGTCCGGCAGAGTCAGCCAGGTGGAGGTAGCGAAGGGCTTTGTCGTGCTGGTTGTTGTCCTGATAGAACCGAGCGGTTTGCGAGAACGCCGACATGATGTCGCGTGTGTTGCCCAGGGCAAGTCTGATTTTGATGGCCTTCAGATAGTTGCTTTCTGCCTTTGGGTAGTCGCGCTGCGATTTATAAAGATTGGCCAGGCTTTGATAGGTGTAGGCAAGGCCCGATGAGTCGTTCAGATTTTCGAAGATGGAAAGGGCGCGGATAAAGTAGTCATAGGATCGCGCCAGGAGTCCTTGTTCAAAGAAAAGTCGTCCGAGGTTGTTGTTGGAGTAGGCAGTTTGGAGCGAGTCTTTTTGATCCATGGCCACCTTGAGCGCCTGCGTATAGTTGTCGAAAGCGCCCAGGCGGTCGCCTTTATAGTTCAGCGCCACGCCCATAAAATTGAGCGGTTCGGCCAGTCCGGTGGGGAGCTTCAGTTTCTGGCCCAGATCAAAGGCCTGCCGTGCATAGTGCACCGTGCTGTCGGGATAAGAGAAACGATATTCCCAGGCCAGGTCGCTCAGCAGTTCAAACCGGGCTTTGCCGTCTGCCGAGCGAAGTTGGCGCGACAGGCTATCGATCAAATGAAGGTTCTGGGCAAGGGTGAAAGTCGACCAAGAAAGAAGAAAAAGAGAGAGGATGAGGGGTTTCTTCGCCACGCGGGTTCTTTTTACATGGAAAGATTGCAATAAAGTTAATCTTTCACAAGAACCATTTTGGCACCGCGTAGTGCTAGTCCACCTCCTCAAAATTCATATCGCGGCCAAATGTCTCGTCAATGGCCCGTAGCGCTATAAAAGCGATGATTATGGTTGCCACGCCAACAATGAGCGCGCCGTTGATCATCCCCAAACCCAGGTCGACGCGTAAAAATTTAAAAAGTATGGTCAGCGGAATCACGGTTCCGCGGATAAAATTGGGTACGGTGGTGGCTACGGTCGACCGCAGGTTGGTGCCAAACTGTTCGGCGGCGATCGTAACAAACAAAGCCCAGTAGCCGATTCCGACGCCCAGCACGAAACAGGTAAAATAGAAAAATGACGCGGTGCGCACGGGCATATACAAATAGAGCAGTATGAACGCCAAGGTGAGGCTGATGAAAACGGCCACCACTTTTTTGCGGGAACCCAAGAGCTGGCTCACCAAACCACTGGTCAGGTCGCCCATCGCCAATCCAATGTATCCGAACATCACGGCATCGCCCGAGATCACTTTCCCCACGATGTTTAGGCCTTCGGGCTTGGCAAACTCGGGTGCAAAGGTGAGGAGGATGCCGATGGAGAACCAGATGGGAAGGCCGATGAAAATGCTGCCCATGAATTTGGTGAAGCGGCGTTTGTTGGTGAAAAGTTGAAAGAAGTTGCCGCGCTGCACGGCCTTCTCTTTTGTCTGAAGAAAGATGCCCGACTCAAACACACTCACCCGCGCCACCAACAGCATCAATCCTAATCCGCCGCCAATAAAATACGACGTCTGCCAGTCGTACAGCCTGGATAGGTAATTGGCAACCACGGCGCCCATCAGCCCTACCGTGGCAATGATGGTGGTTCCATAGCCGCGAAGATTCGAGGGCAAAGTTTCCGAAACCAATGTGATGCCGGCGCCCAGCTCGCCCGCCAATCCGATCCCGGCAATGAAGCGAAGCCATGCATATTGCTCTACGGTTGCCGCAAAGCCGTTGGCTATGTTGGCCAATGAATACAGCAGAATGGAACCAAACAGAACCGACAACCGTCCGCGTTTGTCACCCAGAATTCCCCAGATCAGTCCACCGAGCAGCAGTCCGGCCATTTGCCAGCGCAACAAATGTTCTCCCTGGGTTTGCAGATCGGCCTCGGCAACGCCCATGGAAATGAGGCTGGGGATTCGAACAATACTGAAGAGCAAGAGATCATAGATGTCTACAAAATAGCCGAGTGCTGCCACGATAACCGGGATGCTATAGAGCAGCTTGAAATTTTTTTTCACCACGTTGGTTGTAAGGTTTAGGTTGACGTGTCGAGCCTTGTGTATATCGATGAAGCTTAAAGGCTCAACGCCGTCGGTGCTGATTAAGCTAGGGTTTTGTTGTGAAGGGTGTGTGGCGTTGTGGTGTGTTTTTAAAAATAGACATAAAAATTTGTGATTAAAAAAAAGCGGAACGCCAATCTTGTCCGATCGGGTTCCGCGCGATGCGTTTCACTGGAGGCCGTGCCTACACTTTGGCGAGGGCTGCGTCGAGATCTTCAATCAGATCCTCTACATCTTCCACCCCAATGCTCAGGCGGATCAGCGAATCGAGGAGGCCGTTCTTGATGCGTTCTTCCTTTGGAATGCTGGCGTGTGTCATGGAGGCCGGGTGATTGATGAGCGACTCCACACCGCCCAACGACTCGGCTAGCGAAAACACGGTCACGCTCTCCATGAGGGTCGTGGCTTTTTGCTGACTGTCGTCTTTCAACGTGAACGACAACATGCCGCCAAAATCTTTCATCTGCTTTTTCGCGACGGTGTGATTGGGGTGTTCCGGGAAACCGGGCCAATACACTTTGCCTACTTTGGGATGCGCCTTTAGATACTCAGCAATTTTTTTGCCGTTGAAGCAATGCCGTTCCATGCGCAGGTGCAACGTCTTGATGCCGCGAAGCACCAGGAACGAATCTTGCGGGCCTGGCACGGCGCCACACGAGTTTTGAATGAACGCCAGTTCCTGGTACAGCTTTTCGTCGTTTATCACCAACGCGCCCATAATCACATCCGAATGTCCGCTCAGGTATTTGGTCACGGAGTGCATCACGATGTCGGCACCGAGATCCAACGGGTTTTGCAAATAGGGCGAAGCAAAAGTGTTGTCGACGGCTACGATGATATTTTTCTTTTTCGCCAGCGCCACGCAAGCCTCAATGTCGATGATGTTCATCAACGGGTTGGTGGGCGTTTCGAGCCAGAAGAGTTTTGTTTTGTCGTTGATGAGGGGCTCGATGTTGGCCGACTTGGTGAGGTCGATGAAGTGAAACTTGATGCCATACTTTTCGAACACTCTTTTGAACATGCGGTAGGAGCCGCCATAGAGGTCGTTGGTGGTAATCACCTCGTCGCCGGGGTTCAGCAATTTTATGACGGCGTCGGTGGCGCCCATGCCCGACGAGAAACAGATGGCGAACTTGCCGTTCTCCAGGGCTGCAATACTTTTTTGAAGGGCATTGCGTGTGGGATTTGCGCCACGCGCGTAGGCATAGCCTTTATGTTTGGCAGGAGACTCCTGCACATAGGTCGATGTTTGATAGATGGGAGTCATGATGGCGCCCGTGGTCGGGTCCGGTTCCACTCCTGCATGCACGGCTTTCGTTCCAAACTTCATAGTGTTCGTTTTGTCTGTTGTGAATGATACAGCCTTCACCGGGAAGGCTTTGCGTAAGCAAACTTAGCAACATAAACGAAACTACCAGCGGTGGGTGGCGTGCTATTGTTCTTTCCAGTAGTCGCGGATGGCTTCTTTCCAGAGGCTGCCGCTTTTCAGATAGAGGGCGGTGTTGATGAGCATTTTGTCTTCGGGCAGCGACTTCTTCTGGCTTTCGAGCGACTGGATGATGAGGTCGTAGAACTTCTGGCGAAAAAAAACGCCTTCCTTGTCAGACAATGTCTTCAGGTCTTCCAGAATGGTGGCGCTGGTCACTTCGGTGGCCACTGGCGCGCTGGTTTCGGGTGCATGCTGAACGGGGGCCGTTGCCACAGGTTCCGGTCTGGGTGCCGGCGGCGTGGTTTCTTCGATCTTCTCGCGCAAGGGAGTGGGCGACACCAGGGTGGCTGCCTGCTGCTTCAAAAATTCGTCGAGGTCCTTTAACGTGTTTTTTTTCTTGCTCATGCGAGGGTGTTCAGAATGGCTTGGGCTATGGGCTGGTAGGCTTTTTCGGCTTCCAGCGTACTGAAATTTACGAAAAGATTTTTCTGCGGCACGATCACCGGCAGTATAATGGCATCGAGGTTCTTCAGGTTTTCGCGCACCGTATAGAGGTTTGTGCCGCTGTGGATACGGTTGGGCAATATGGCGATCTTGAGCCGTGGATTCAGTTGTCGCGCCGGGGCCAGGTCGGCCACGGTTTGGTAGGTCACCAGCAGGTCGTTTTGGGTTAGGCTGGTCGGCACCACCACCACGTCGCTCACCAGGCAAAGTTTTTTGATGCCTTCGTCGGTGGTTTTGCCGGCGCTGTCAACAATGATGATGTCATTTTTTTTGCTGGCTTTGAGTTGGGCCAGCTCGTCGGCCACGCGGCCGTCGTCCGAGCCCAGCAGTTCGAAGCCGGTGGCGCCCTCTTTGGCTTTGAACACTTCCATTTTGCGGAGGGTGTTCAGGGTGTAGTTGGTGTCGGTTTCTACCAGCAGCACACGCTTGCCCATGTGGTGCAGCGTGGTGGCCAGGTTTATGGCGTTGGTGGTTTTTCCGGTGCCTCCTTTGCGGCTGATGAATGATACAATGCTGGACATGGACTAAAGTAAAATCCAAATTTCCATAATTCAAAGGAGGATACAAGGCAAAGGGGCAGCCACGTAAGGATTCGCGCAAGATTGTCTGCGTTGCGTCCCGTTGACTGCCCCTTTTCTTATGAAAGGCCGATCAGGCTGTGCGGTTCACGTCGAATTTTTCGAGGTAGTCGGCCACGCGTCGCACAAAGCTTCCGCCCAAAGCGCCGTCCACCACGCGGTGGTCGTAGGAGTGGGAGAGGAACATTTTGTGACGGATGGCAATCACGTCGCCATAGGGCGTTTCCATCACCGAAGGTTTCTTCTGGATGGCACCCAGTGCAATGATGCCCACCTGGGGTTGCATGATGATGGGTGTGCCCATCACGTTGCCAAACGATCCCACGTTCGAGATGGTGAACGTGCCACCGGAGAGCTCGTCGGGTTTGAGTTTGTTGTCGCGTGCGCGCTTGGCCAGGTCGTTCACGATCTTGGCCAGACCGCTGATGTTATAGGTGTCGGCATTGCGGATCACGGGCACGATGAGGTTGCCACTGGGCAATGCCACGGCCATGCCGATGTTGATTTCTTTTTTCTTGATGATCTTGTCGCCGTCTACCTGGATGTTCATCATCGGGTAGTCTTTGATGGCGCTGGCCACGGCTTCGATGAAGATCGGGGTGAACGTGAGCGTGTCGCCATCGCGTTTCTGGAATTCGTTCTTCATCTTGTTTCTCCAGAACACAACGGTTGTCACATCGGCTTCCACAAACGATGTCACGTGGGGAGCGATGCGTTTTGAATCGACCATGCGTTCGGCGATCATCTTGCGCATGCGGTCCATCTCGATAATCTCGTCGGCACCGCTGATGGAGACGGGAACTCTGGTGGGCGCTGTGTTCACACTCACGGAATGTTGCACGGCCTGCACGGTGGCGCCGAGCTTGCGGTGTTGCACATAGTCGAGCACATCTTTTTTCGTGACGCGACCTTCGGCACCCGAGCCGGCAATGGTTTCCAGTTCGGCAACGGTGATGCTTTCTTCTTTGGCTATATTTTTAACAAGCGGAGAATAGAAACGTGAGCTGCTTTTGAAATCGGCGGGGGCATGCGAACTGTGCGCTCCGTTGCCATTGGTGTGCACGCCAGCCGAAGCCTGCGCTGCAACGGTAGGTATAGCGGCCGATTTGGATTCGCCAGCGGGTGATGCGGTGACCGTAACCGATTCGCCGTTGCTGTCGATGATGGCAATGGGACTTCCCACCTTCACCACATCGCCTTGTTTGGCAAGAATTTCTTTCAGAATGCCGGCATGCGTCGAGGGCACTTCGGTGTCCACTTTGTCTGTGGCCACTTCCAGCACCGATTCGTCCTGTTCAATTTTATCGCCGGGCTTTTTAAGCCAGGATAAAATAGTGGCCTCCATAATGCTTTCGCCCATTTTAGGCATGATGAGTTCTACTTGCGCCATGAGTGTTTCCGTGGTTTTGGCGCAAGTTAGCACTTTTGTATTTTAAAAGTATGACGTGCCATGAGATCGTTTTCGGCACTTGAAAATCAAATTTTTATTTGGCGTTCCGAATGAAACGAGAAACAAAGTGGAAGCCATGCCACGCATCCGGAAACACCCGCCAGCACCCTGAAACCGTCGGCCCGGGCCAGCGTTTTGCCTTCACCCAACACGAGGGGCCACACGAACTTTTGGAAGCATGTTTTCACAGCGCGGCACGCGCATGAACGAACGATTGGTCAGGCTACAGAACGACCGTTCAGAATGTGAAGGTGAAGCTGAAACGGAACACCAGGTTGTCGCGTGTGTCGGGCAGGCCATAGGGCCCATAGCGATAGAACACGGAGCCACCAAAATTGAAATAGCCCAACCCGATGTAGGGCACGCGCACCAGGTTGTCGAGCGCGATGCCCGATTCAAGATAGCCCTTGTCGAGGCTCGCTAGCTCTACACCGTCATGCAGCTCGCGGTGGTCGAGTGTGCCGATGCCGGCATGTTGAAACAGGATGAGGTCGGGCTTCGAATATTTTTTGTTCAGCAACACGTTTCCAAAATTGTGACGAAAAAAAACGGCGGCATATTTCGACGCCGTGAATTCGTAGAGCCCCATGGTCTGAAAATAGTTTTCCACATAGAACGATGCCGTTTGTGCGCCGCGCCCGTTCAGCAGTCGCCCATAGGGAGCAACACCGTCCACAAGACCACCGCTGAAGGTGATCATGCTTTTGCCGATGGCCCAGTAGTTGGTCTGATACTTCAGGGTGAAATCATAAATCGTATACCTGAAATGCTGTGCATCAAAAAGATTCAGGGCTTTGGTGACAGACGCAGTGATGATGGGATACTTGTGCGAAAGAAAAATCTTCTTCCCCCGAAGCAACGTGTAGCTCTCGCGACGCACATAGCGCACGGCCAATTGAGCTTCCGTCAGGTTGAACACGCTAACGGGTTCCCCATTTTGTTCCAAGGTGTAGGCATAGGTTGGACGAATTTCCTGACGCTGCAACGACAGGCGCGCGTGCACACTGGGCAGAATGCGGTAGCCAACCTCCGTCCGGTATGATGTGTAGGCATCAAACCGCGAGGCTACCCATTTTCGAAACGATGCATTGCTCAGGTACTGGCCCTCGTTGTTTTCGTGCAGCGATCCTGTTTCATAAATGTCGTGTGCGTAGGCAAGCCGGAAAAATAAATCCCGGTTCCGGTTGAACGTGAACTTCACCTCGCCACCATACTTCGATTGACGATCGCGCAGTCCATAGCCATAATAACCTCCCACGCGCACCAGTTTCGAAAAGCGGTCGTTGGTGTACAGCCCCAGACCCAGTCGTGTGTTTTCATATTGATTAAAGGATGCCACTTTGCTGAGGTCCACGTCAACAAAACCAACCGGCACATAGCCCGTCACCAGCGCTTCGAAGGCGCCATCGATCCAGCGGATTTTGCGCATCGCCGAGTCGAGAAAGGTGTAGGTGTTCAGCTCCTTTTCATCCAGCGGACGAATGCGGTAGCGATCGAGCGTGAGTGTGTTCAGGTCTTTGGTGATGTTGGCAAGCTCAAGCGTGATGTCGCCAAAATCTTTCGGGTTTAGCGGAGGATTGATCTTGATGTCTTTCAGAAAACTGCTTTGTTGTGCTTTCAGCGAACGTCCCGCAAAGATCAGTTCGTGAAAATCGAGGTCGGTGTTTTGTTGTACGGGAAACCAGTGGTTGTCAATTTTTTCATAGTCTTGTTGAATGCGCAGGCCCACCTGGGCAATGGAGTCGGCCGAGGTGGCGATGATGTTTTTGACGGCGTATCCGTCAACCGCGATGGAGAGCATGCCTTCGAGGCCGTTGAAGAATTTTTTGTTGCGGGGCGAGAATTGAATAACATACACCGTGTCGGCCTGATAGAACGTGGTGTCCATCAAATAAAAGTCATAGTGTTTGAAGGTGCCGGGTGTGAGCGGGTTGAGATATTCCTTGCCAAACAGTTTGATGTTGTCGTCATAGAACGAGAACGGTTGGTTGTCCATGGCGGCGCTGCTGAACATGGGACTTTTATAGCCCGAGATTTGAAAGGCGAGCAGTTTCTCTTTCACCTGCCCGGGGTTCAGCACCTTTCGTTCGCTCACCGACTCGCTGATGAACAGGTTCGATTTTTTTGCCAGGCTGTCAAATTGCAGCAACGACTTCTGGTCTTTGTTCAGCTTGATCGAGTCGGGTTTGTGCTGAAGACTATTAACGATCGAATCGGTTTTGGCATCGGGCTCGGTGGGAGAGACCAGGAACTTCGAGTATGATGTGTAGGAGTAAGACTTCAGTTCGTCGGGGTCGTTTTCTTTTTTATGTTCGATGGCTTTGCGTATGATTTTGTGCGCCGGGTTTTCACCCGACAGAAACGTCAGTTCCGTGAGCACCGTGGACGATTGCTTGAGCCGGATGGTTTGCCGCGCGTGAAGGGCCGACAACGGCAGCCTGATCTTTCGATAGCTCACATGCGAGAAATAGACCCATCCCGAATATCCCGCAGGCACATGCAGTTTGAAATTCCCCTCGATGTCCGAATTGGTTCCGTGTCGTCCGTCTTCCAACGTCACACTTACAAAGGCGATAGGCTGCGCACTCAGACTATCAATCACTTTGCCAGACACCACGCTTTGTGCCCGGGCCCCAGCCGCTGCAATAACGATAACAAACAACAAGGCCGCACAACGGCTCGTGAAGCAGCGGATGAGTACGGCGGAATTTCGTTTGGCCTGCTCGAGCATGGTTGGGAATGTTTGCAACACACAAGATAAGTTGTTGTGTAACGAAATGACGTGGCGTTGTTCTTTTTTCTTCATGCGAATAGCAGAATTGATAATAACCCGTACGTTGTTCGATTCGGTCGGCCATAACGCTTCACTATGCGATATACGTGGAGGCGCGGCAAGCAGACAGACAAGACTAAAGTTGAATTCAACAGGAAATCAATCACGGATGGATTGACCAATAAGCAACACCGCTCACAACCTTATGAAGTGGTGTGGGAGCAAACACGGTGCCATGAAACGGAGTAACAAACCGGTGATATAAAAAAGAACGCATCTGCTATTCGAATCTATCCGAATGAGCAGATGCGTAGAATAATGTCAATGTATATACCTAAAGTGGATTCAGATTCTGACGGATCAGGTTCAACACCGCCACCGAGGCCATCTTGATGTTGATGCCGCGGTCGGGCGAAAGCTGAAGTTTGCGGGTCACGGTTTTGTCTTTGTCGGAGAACGCAATCCACACGGTGCCCACGGGTTTCTCGGGTGTTGCACCGCCCGGGCCAGCAATGCCGCTGGTGGCCACGCCGATGTTGGTGTTGAATTTGGCGCGCACAATGTTGGCCATTTCAATGATGGTGGGCTCGCTCACGGCACCATATTTTTCAAGCACTTCGGGTTTCACGCCAAGCTGCCGCATCTTCACTTCATAGGAATAGGGAATCATGGTGCCCAGGTAATAGTCGGAGCAACCGGCCACGCTGGTGATGAGGTGTGAGAGATAACCGCCGGTGCAGCTTTCGGCCACAGACAGGGTGAGGTTGCGTTCGCGCAGCATTTGACCCACCACCACCTCCAGCGGTGTTTCGCCATAGCCAAAGATAAAGCTTCCCACGCGCGGCTGCAGTTGTTCGGCCAGGGCGTCGGTTTCTTTTTCCAGGTTTTCTTTCGAGTCGCCAATGGCCGTGAGTCGCAGTTTCACTTCTCCCAGGCTGGGCAGATAGGCAAGGCGGATGTGTGGTGGAAGCGCGTTTTCCCAGGCCGCAATTTTTTCGGCAAGAAACGATTCGCCGATGCCCACCGTGCGGATCACCTTGTGCACGATGACGGGTGTTTTGAACGACTGCTTCAGCTTGGGAATGACAATGTCGGTCATCATCCGTTTCATTTCATGGGGCACGCCGGGCATGGACACAAACACTTTTCCGTTGCGTTGAAACCACATGCCGGGGGCGGTGCCCATTTTGTTGGTGATCTTTTCGCAGCACTCGGGCAAGGCCGCTTGCTGGCGGTTCACTTCGGTAAGCTCGCGGCCTCGGCTGGTAAAGAAGGCTGTCACTTCGGCCAGGGCTTCGTTGTGCATCTTGAGGCCGCAGTTGAAATACTTGGCGAGACAGGGCTTGGTCAGGTCGTCGTTGGTGGGACCCAGGCCGCCCGTGATGAGCACGATGTCGACGCGCTTCTCGGCTTCGGCAAAGGCGCCAATAATTTCGTCCTCCAGGTCGCCTACTGTGGTTTTGCGCACTACTTTGATGCCGGCGAGGCTGAGTTCGGCGCTCATCCATTGTGCGTTGGTATCGGTAATTTGTCCATAGAGAAGTTCATCTCCGATGGTTAACAGCTCTGCTGTGATCGTGGTCTGGCTCATTATCTTTAGTAAAAAAATTTTCTGCGGCGTCCAACGTTATTTCCCCGTCACTGGTCTTACCCGTTGAAAGCCCTAATCCCCTACAAACATGAAAACAAGCAAAATATTCCTGAACTCAGAAATTCTTTTCAGGATTTTATTCGCCATCACCGTTGCCATCCTGTTTGCCGCCTGCGACACCCTGAAGCAAGACCCCGACGTGATTGACCCGGTGACCGAAGTGAAAGGAACGGAAATCGTCGTGAACGGCAATACAGCATCCATCATAGACCTCAATTCAAAAGTGCAGAGCAACGTGCCGGTCACACTCACGGTCACGGCGCAACCCACCAAAGGAAAGCTGTCGTCGCTGGGCAAAGGCCTGTTGCAATACACACCGGGCAACCGGAAAGTGAAAAGCCGCGATGCCTTTGAGTTCACCGTCTTTTCGAGCAACAACCAGATTCTGCAACGCGACACGGTGATCATCATCGTGGAACCCGACTCCACGCAACTGCCCTGTGGCATCTATGCGGCCGACGACTATGTGCGCGGCGTTGAAAAGGGAGCAACCGTCAACATCAATGTGCTGGCCAACGACCACATCTGCGGCTTCGACACGCTTGACTATGAAGTATCGGTGTATTCGGCACCACACCGGGGCACGGCCACCGTGGTGAACAATCGCATTCGCTACACGGCCGGACCAACCTATACCGACAGCGACACGCTTATCTATAAGGTACAGCCCCGTCAAAGCGCAGGTCAGGTCAGCTACGCCTATGTATACATCAAAGCTAGTTTTGCGCCGGAGGAACCCGTGCCGTGTCAGTTCACGCCCTTCGCCGACACGTTCAACATCAAGCTTGATACCCTGAAAGGCGACACGGTATTGCTCCGCGTGTTTCTGAACGATCAGTTCTGCGATTCGCTCCGGAGAGCGTATACGGTGCACGTAACAAAAGCACCCGCGCATGGCACAACACGAATACTGAGTTCGGGCATTGTCTATGTGCCCGATCAGGATCTGCCGGTGGGATCGTCGAGAATAGACAGCCTTCGCTATGAGTTGTGTTTGGTCAATACGTGTCGGCAAGCGAAGGTTACGGTGAACGTGAACCATTAGAAGATAGAAAATAAAAAAGACACCCTGCCTCCTCTGTCACAAGAGGAGGCTTTCTCCATTCTGAATGATTCGAACCTACGATCTCTTTGAACGTTGCAAACGCGGCGAACCCAAGGCGCAAAAGATGCTCTACGACATCTTCCGCGCCAAGCTGATGGGGTTGTGCCGTCGCTACACACGCGACCGCGAACAGGCGCAAGACGTGCTGCAGGATGCCTTCATAAAAATATTCACCAACCTCAACCAATTGGAGTCGCCCGAAAAACTGGAATCGTGGATGAAGTCGACGGTGGTGCACACGGCCATCAACCACTACCACCGCACCCGGAAACACGAAATGCTCTTTGCGCCGGCCTTCGAAAACGAAGAACAGGAAAGCAACGAGCCCTACACCGATCTGCAAAATTTCTCCGACGAATACCTGGTGGCCATCGTGAATGAATTGCCCGATGGCTGTCGCGTGGTGTTTAACCTCTATGCTGTGGAGGGCTATAGCCACGCCGAAATTGCCGCGATGATGAACGTGACCGAGGGCACCTCGCGATCACAATTGCATCACGCAAAGCACCTGCTAAAAAAAAGATTAAAATGTCAGGACTTGACACACTACTATGAAAAATTTGCCTGAACACGAAGCGTTCCGGGCGCTCGAGAAACGCCTGGCCAACTACACGGAAGAACCGGACGACGACCTGTGGCAAAAAATTGCAGGCGAAACGCCGTCACGAAAACCGGTATGGGCACCGTGGCTCAACCGCGCCTCGGCAGTGGCCGTGCTGGTGGCTTTAGGGTGGGCAGTGACGATGCCTACGCCGGAAGGTGCACGTGTGTCGCCAGAAAATGATCTTGCGGGCGAGGCACAACAACAAGGTGCTGGCCATGCTGCGAAGGAACTTGCGATAGAGAAGCATGCTGCTGCCGAAGACAAGGCGTCGACATTGGGGAAAGACATGGATCAATTCGCATCCTCAGCTCAGCAACAAAAGGAGTTGACCGACGCGAGCTCTGAACGTGCGGGTGCTTCGGGGGTTGCGCCGCCTGTGTCGGACAATTATGCATCAGGTAATAGCCGACGTCGCGGGAATGAACCTGTTTCCGTTGGATCATCTGGTAAGATTGGTGCGAAACCTTCGGAAGGCGCTTTGCTTGCCACCTCTGCTTCCGGGCAATACTCGGAGTCTTCA
Organism: Chryseolinea lacunae; assembly: GCF_016735595.1. Taxonomy (GTDB): domain Bacteria; phylum Bacteroidota; class Bacteroidia; order Cytophagales; family Cyclobacteriaceae; genus Chryseolinea; species Chryseolinea lacunae. Next base: position 7,057 of record NZ_JAERRB010000021.1, on the reverse strand, counting down.
TCGCCTGTGAAATCATCCAAAGAAAATGAAGTGACACAAACTGGTGCTGAAGAAAAGGCTCTCGTTTCAACGACAGACGAATCTCTGTCGGCAAATGCTAACGCTGTTGTGAATGCTTCCAAAATTAATACGGAAGTTACACCTCGCGACACGCCGCACGACAGTGTTCAATTTGTGGAGCCGCTGCGCAAGGCCGACTCTGCCGCCGCTCCGGCAGAACTTAACAAAGAACCTTACAATAAAAAGAAAAAGAAGAGAACGCCGATCAGTGTGTATGCCTTGCTCACCCCCAGTGTGTCGTTCCAAACCGTATCGCCGCTGTCGCAGGATGAAGTGGTGATCCAGAAATTTTCGAACCCGCCGATGTTCTCGGGCGATCGGTTGGGATTTTCGTTTGAGGCCGGCATTCAAGGAAGGTTGACGGAGAAGTTTGAATATGTGGGTGGTCTTTCGTTCTATCATCAGTCGCAGACGTTGCAGTATACCTATCAAACCGGCAACGTCATTGTTGAAAGCGGAGACGACGACCTCAGCTTTGTGGCAACGCCGGAGACTGCGCAAAAATCGGTTCGCTATTCCATGCAAAACATTGGGGTGCAGGCCGGCCTGTTGTATACCCTCAAAGAACATCGCCTCACACACAAAGTAGGCGTGATGCTGCAATTCCAGCAGGGACTTTCCAAAGAACGCGACGGCGAAGCCTACAACAACGCAGCTTCGAACTACCTCAACTATCAGCTGCTCTACCGTGTGGAGTTGGAAATCGGCCCGCGTCTGACGTTTGTGCTCCAACCCAGTCTGGGGCGCACGCTCAAAGCAAACGGGTCGCTCGATGCGCCCTTCACCCTAAAACAATACCGGCCGGGCATTGGCATCGGGTTGATTTATGTGTGGGAGCGGCGGCGAAAGTAGAAGGTTCTAACCACAGAAATTGATTAACTTTTCAGAACGGTCATGCTGCAGCGTGACTAAAGATCGTGAAGACGTGTCTTCCTGTTTTTAATCTTCTGATTTGTTAATATGTGGCAAAAAGAAATTTACCTGAATGGTTTTGCCGGCGTGTTGCCGAAGGTGAACATCGACCTCAACAAACTTGAAATGGCCGCACAACAGGCGATGTCGTCAAAGGCGTTTGCCTACATTGCGGGCGGTGCCGGCAATGAAGATACGCTGCGTGGCAACCGCCAGGCGTTCGAAAAACACAAGATCGTTCCCCGCATGCTTCGCGATGTGGGTCAGCGCGACACCTCCGTAGAATTGTTTGGTAAAAAACTTCCTTCGCCTTTTCTGTTGGCGCCGGTGGGCGTCTTGGAAATGGTGCATCCCGAAGCCGACGTGGCTGTGGCACGGGCGGCATCGAAGTTGGATGTGCCATATATTTTTTCGAACCAGGCATCGCGCCCTATGGAAGAATGCGCGGCAGCCATGCACCAGGGGCACCGTTGGTTTCAGCTGTACTGGAGCAAATCGAACGACCTTGTGGCAAGTTTTGTGCAGCGTGCCGAACGCTGCGGGTGTTCGGCCCTGGTGGTGACACTCGACACCACGCTGCTCGGCTGGCGCACGCGCGACCTCGATATTGCCTACTTGCCCTTTCTGGAAGGCAAAGGCATCGCGCAATACACATCGGACCCCGTGTTTCAAAAAATGCTCGACCTTCCCGACGATGCGCCGGACATGAAGCGGCGTGTCACCTATCAATCCCTGCGCGGACTGGTGTCGATGGTGAAGCACTATCCCGGCGGAAGTTTTTTCAGCAAGCTGCTGTCGGGCAAACCCATCAAGGCCGTGCGCACATTTGTGTCGACCTATTCCAACCCGTGCACCACATGGGATGATCTGAAATTCCTGCGCAGCATCACCAGTTTGCCGATTTTGTTGAAAGGCATACTTCATCCCGACGACGCGCGCAAGGCGTTGGACCATGGCGTGGACGGCGTTGTTGTTTCCAATCACGGCGGACGCCAGGTGGATGGTGCCATCGCCACACTCGATGCGTTGCCGGGGATCGCAAATGTGGTCAACAAAAAGATTCCCATCCTGCTCGACAGCGGTGTGCGCGGCGGCGCCGATGTGTTTAAAGCGTTGGCCCTGGGCGCAACGGCGGTGTGCATCGGCAGGCCCTATGTGTATGGCCTGGCCCTTGCCGGGGAAGGCGGTGTGACCGAGGTGCTGCGCAATTTCATGACCGACTTCGACCTGACCCTTGGGTTGTCGGGATTCAAATCCATTGCGGAGATCACGCCGGCGTGCCTGGCCGGTGGCCCATCCTAAACTACCCCCTTGGAACTCATGTCGTTGCATTTTAAGCGACAGCCGGTCTTGCTGATTAGCGAGAGACTTTTCTACCTTGCAAGACCAGGAAAATGACGAGCCACAAGGCCGCGGTTTCCATCACTTGTCATGTAATTTTTTAACGAACGTATGAAACGATTATTTTTTGCAGTAGCCATCATCGTAGGCGCCGGCGCTTGCACCTCGGCACAGATCAGCCAAACGCTTGGCGAAGTGAACAAAGCCATCGGAACACAACAGCCACTCACCACCGCCGAAGTTGCCGAGGGTTTGAAAGAAGCACTTGTTAAAGGCATTTCCAACGGCTCCGACATCGTGTCGCAATTGGATGGCTATTTCAAAAATCCTGAAATCAAAATTCCATTTCCGCCCGAAGTGAAAAAGGTGGAAGACAAACTTCGCCAGGTGGGATTGGGCAACGAGGTCGACAAATTTGTGTTGACATTAAATCGCGGCGCCGAAGATGCCGCGAAAGAAGCAAAACCGATTTTCATTACGGCCATCAAGTCGATGACCATCCAGGACGCCTGGAGCATTTTGAAAGGCCAGCCCGACGCCGCCACACAATACCTGAAGCGCACCACCTCGGCACAGCTGAAAGAAAAATTTAAACCCGTCATTCAAAACTCGTTGAACAAGGTGAACGCCACCAAATACTATGGCGACATTGTGAACTCCTACAACAAGATTCCATTCACCGAAGACGTGAACCCGAACCTCGACGACTACGCAACCGACCGCGCCATCGAAGGCCTGTTCACCATGATTGCGAAAGAAGAAAAGAATATCCGTCAGGATCCCGTGGCCCGTACCACCGAGTTGTTGAAGAAAGTATTCGGCGCGGCGCAGCAATAACACTGCGCACGCCGGTTCTCTTTAGTAACCCCGCACTGTTCGAACTAAAACCCTTTCTGCCCATGAGTCTTTTTGATACGCACAAGCCCATGCTCGACCAGGCCATCGACGCCTTGCATGCGCGCACCTTTTATGCAGCCTTTCCCGAAACACCGGCACCGGCAATCTATGGCGAATCGGCCGACAGCGAAGGCAAAGAGAAGTTTCAACAAGCCCTGGGCAAAAAATTTGGAGAACTGCTTCAACCCAATCCAACGCAATGGATAGGGCAGGAAGAATCGCCCTACACACAAGACGCCCTCGGCGTTTCATATCCTGCATTCACACCCGATGTGCTGACCACGCGCGCTGCGGCCGCCTTCAACGCGTGGCGCAAGGTGAGTGTGAACGATCGCGCCGGCGTGTTGCTGGAATCGCTTGCCCGGATCAAGACGCGTTTTTTTGAAATCGCCTACGCCACCATGCACACCACCGGCCAGGGCTACATGATGGCCTTTCAAGCCTCTGGGCCACACGCCGCCGACCGCGCCCTGGAAGCCATTGCCGCAGGCTATGAAGAACTGCAACGCTTTCCATCGCGCGCCGTGTGGGACAAGCCCATGGGCAAGTTCAACATACAGCTGAACAAAGAGTGGCGCGCCGTGCCGAAAGGAATTTCGGTGGTGATTGGATGCTCCACATTTCCCACCTGGAATTCGGTGACGGGCATCTATGCAAGCCTCATGACGGGCAACCCCGTCATTGTGAAGCCACATCCCGGAGCCATTTTGCCCATCGCGATTTTTGTGGCAGAGATTCAACGCGTGCTACAGGAAAACAACATCGACCCAAACAGCTGCCAGCTGGCGGTGGACACTGTGGAGAACCCGATTGCCAAAACACTCGCCGAACATCCGCTGGTGAAGCTGGTGGATTTCACGGGCAACTCTGTGTTTGGAAGTTATCTCGAAACACTGCCAGGCAAGACCGTGTTCACCGAAAAGACGGGCGTCAACTCCGTCATACTCGATTCGGTTGACGACGCCGACAAAGTGGCCGCGAACCTCGCGTTCTCCGTGAACCTTTATAGCGGCCAGATGTGCACCGCCCCCCAAAACTTCTACATCCCCGAATCCGGCATTCAAACTCCGGCCGGAACCGTCTCGTTCGACGCCTTTGCGCAAAAGCTGGCCGACAACATCAACGGCCTCATCGACAACCCCAAGGCAGGGCCGTATGTGCTGGGCGCCGTGCAAAACAAAAAAACGTGCGAGCGCGTGACCGAAGCCGAAAACATCGACGGCAAAGTGTGGCTGAAGAGCCGCGCCTTCGAAAACCCCATGTTCAAAAATGCGCGTGTGGCCACACCCGTTGTGGTGGAGGTGGACGCCAGCAAGAAAGAGGTTTTTGGTAAAGAACTTTTTGGTCCCATTGTGCTCCTCATCAAAACCAAAAACACAGATCAGTCTATAGCGCTGGCGCAGGAAATGGCCCTGCAGCACGGCGCCATCTCGTGCGGCGCCTACACCACCAGTGAAACGGTGCGCGAAAAAATTGCCGACGAAATGTCGCTGGCCGCCACCCCCGTGTCGTTCAACCTCACGGGCGGCATCTACATGAACCAGCACGCCGCCTTCTCCGATTTCCACGTCACGGGCGGCAACCCGGCCGGCAACGCCTCGTTCACCAACCCCGACTATGTGACCAAACGATTCACCTGGGTGGGCCACCGCGAACCCGTGAAAACCGCCCAGGCCTCGTAAAAAGAACCAAAAGGCAGCCTCCGTTTATTCATTATTTATATCTTTGCGACCATTGATTTTTCCCATGTTTTCCTTTTGGGTCCCGTAGTTCAATGGATAGAATAGGAGTTTCCTAAACTTTTGATGCAGGTTCGATTCCTGTCGGGACTACAAATTTCTGGAAGGGCGCTGAAAATCTTCAGTGTCAAAAATTAGAAAACTTTCAAATAAGGTAGAATATCTGTTATCTGACAGATAACTTTTTGCGCGAAATTTCGATGGCTGCTGTACCACTGCTGGTTGGATGAAAAAAATTCGGTTCGCTAGGTCCTGAAATTCTTGTGACTTTTGATAATCACGCGCGTTCTTGGAATATCTACTTAAGTATTGTTGACAACTACCCCATGGCTTCTGATAAAAAAATCTTTCTGTTAATCGCAATTATCATCGTCGTTCTCATAAGTTGTCAAGTGAATAGATTACCCGATCGGTATTCTCAATTTTGGGGTGTTATACTTTTGGAAACGGATGGACAACAATTCACAATCTATGGGGAAAAGGATTCGATCGTTTTAAAACGCTGGGACTACAAAGATTCTGTGACGCAAACCGGACAAATCTGGATTCCAATTAATATCCGTACGGAAAGTGTAAAGATCCGGAAGGAAGAAGCTGATAGTGTCTATAAGTGGACGAAAAAATTGACAAACGACGTGTTCCTACCTGAGAAATTCTGTACTGACTATGTTGGACATTTAAAGGTGACGATTGAATACGGTGGGAGCGTGAAGCAGTCTTGCGAATATAGTTCAATGTGTGATTGGAGGACAATGAGTAAGGAGACGATGAAGTTGAGCAAGATGTTTGATGAAAAATTTGCGATATTAAAGTAAAGTATGTGAATAGAGTCGAAACAAGAAGTAAACGCACTGGAGATTTAGAGTAGGGTGTTTTAGAAATGGGTTTTATGCGAAAAATTGTTTTGTTATTAACATCGGTAGCGATTGGATCGATATTTACTTGTTGCGACAAACAGCGTGGACAGTATAGCTATCCGAATAATGAAAAAATCTCCAAATCAAACGGAGAACCGATCGACTCCTTAAGCTTTTTCTTTCCTATTAAACTAGTTTTTAGTGACAGTACATTGGAAACTGGCCTCGATACATTCAGATTGCAATGGTATTCCAGTCAGCTATTCCCATCCATGGAACCAGTTCTTTTTAATTACTATCTGGGGCGGGATATTTATAGACTTAGTTGGTTACGTTCATTTCATGAGCCAGTCTTTTTGACATTGTATAAAAACGGCGGAAAGGTGTGGATGACGGTTAAGCAGCTCGACAGGCAACCGGACTTTATGCCAACGAGGATCATACCACAATTTGCGCTACCGAAAGTTGGTGAACCATACGATACCACTAGAAAAATCGAGGAGCTTAACAGTTATCCAATTCAACCCCCAGACCGGCATGCTAACCTTAAGGTAAATCAGACAAAGGTGCTATCGATGAGTGAATGGAATGAATTTGAGAGCCGATTGCGCCGCGCGGGTTACTGGACAATGGCACCTACACAGGACGTCTTGGGTTTGGATGGTTCTGAATGGATCATAGAGGCCCATTTTCGAAACAAATACCACGTTGTAGACCGATGGTCGCCAGAAGATCGTTATAAGGAAGCGGGCGTTTATCTTATTAAGTTGAGTGGACTAAATGAGGATATTTACTAGAGCGTGCTGGGCAGATAAAACGCGCTGATTGAATAAGCCCCATGCTTAATCCTATCAATCTTTATGTTTGAATTCATCGCAGAAATAGCTGCTGAAATGGTGGTCGAAGTTATCTTCAGAATTCCTATTGTGTTGTATAGATGGATTACGGGGAAAGACGGCGAACGCATCAACGGCTATAAAACAGATCGGAAAAGGTTTATTCAATTTGGAATAATGAAGAAGCGTATTTTAGTAGAGGAGCGCGACTTCGCCCTTGTTAAATCTAAAATTTCTGAAGCACTGGGCGAGCTTAGCGAAAGCCTGCCTATCGATGACTTCCAATTTGAAAGAGGCTGTAAAGTGAACTGTGTCAAAGCGTGAAAAAACACCAACTTTGATACAGAATATGAAAAAGAAAAAGCAAGAGGAATTCAATTTAGAGGAGATCAAGAAAAAAGCCCTGGAGCAGTTT
>NZ_JAERRB010000020.1 GCF_016735595.1 Chryseolinea lacunae | reverse complement strand
TTACTTCACGGCTACGTCCATGATCGGATTCATAGCGCTCGCGGGTGTGATGGTTAGAAATTCAGTCTTGCTCATTGACTTTATCAACATCCGATTGGAAGACGGTATTCCGTTGAAACAGGCTATCATTGAAGCCGGAGCCGTTCGTACAACACCGATCCTGTTAACGGCCGGTGCTGTGGTGTTGGGCGCCGTCATCATTCTGTTCGACCCGATCTTTCAGGGACTGGCGATCTCCCTGATGGGCGGAACCATTACCTCAACGTTTCTCACCCTGCTGGTCGTGCCGCTCTTGTACTTCAAAATGATGCGCAAGCAGACCGCTAAACAACAGCTATAACGTTAACACAAAGAGATATGAAACTCCTGATGATAACGAGCTTAAAAGAACATCAAAAGAAGGTGGCGCAAATCATGGACCTTTCGGGGATTAGCGTATTCAGTATAACAGAAACCATTGGATTCAAGGATCATCGTACGCCTAACCTGCTGGATAACTGGTTCAGTAGTGGTGGCGAGAATTTTGACTCTGTTTTTCTATTCAGCTTCACCGATGAAGAAAAAGCGGATAAAGCTTTGGCGTTGGTAAAGAAGTTCAATGCTGATGACGAAACAGGGTTTCTGATTCATGCTTTTATTCTGCCGGTCGATAAATCAAGTTACCCATAGCATCATAACAACGGACATCAGCCACTACATCAACTAAGGACTAGACGAGTGACTCCTGTTGCTGTTCCGGGAAGGATGCAATCAAGCGGGCATGCAGTGAATTGAAAGCGCTGCGAAGTAACAAAGAAGGCAGACGTACACGGAAATTAACATTGAAACTAAAAATGCATTGATATGAGAGAACGAATTGTAAGAGCGGTGGCCGGGATAATGATACTGATCAGCATCACCCTGGCTTATTTTGTAAGTATCTATTGGCTGGGGATGACCGCATTTGTCGGGCTCAATCTCTTGCAATCTTCCTTCACCCGATTTTGCCCACTGGAACTGATTCTGGATAAGGCCGGAATTGAAAAGGGCAAATGTTGATGCTGCGGAGACTTGGCCTGTCTCGAGCGGTGAGGAAAATCAGGATTTGAGCGTGAGGTAATAGTTGGTTGCTCGATATGCAATAGCATGATCACATAATTCTCAATCATAGTGGCCGTGAATTACCCGCACGGCGTCGCATGAGGGAGGAGTTTCCTCCCCCGTTGAAGGCCATCTCATCCCGCCTTTTGTCTGCTTCATCTCACTTTGGAAGAACACTGAAACTGGTTTCCGGTAACCTTGGATTTTATCCTCAAGATGAAGCAAAAGGAGAAAGACGACCTCGGCCTCGCTTTGGCGTGGCTACTCATTACACTGCTGATCAGCTGTTGTAACGCCTGGTATCTCCGTAGGCTGTCCGATTGTTACTATTTCTGCCACCACTTTATATTCCCTGGAAACGGCGGCGTTGAGTGTTGCGATTGTTTTCTCTACCACTATGGTTTTTGACGGCCTGTCCTTTTCATCCGGCACATTGTCCATTTCATACAGGTTCTCCGGAATCTGCCGCCACCGGTGCCGTACACTTGCATAAAAACTGAACAGAAATGAAAATGATAGCAAAGAATTACCTCATTACCACTGGTCTGACCTGGCTGATGTCTATGGCGGCACTTCAAGGCCATTCTCAGGTCCCAGAGAAATTAAAGGGTATCTGGACCAATGAGCAGGGCACGCGCAAAACAGATTTTTATGAAGTCGAAGGTAAATATTTTGGAAAGCTGGTATGGGTGTCCGATGATTCAAAATTGAAAGCGGGTGACCTGCTTTTCAAAGAACTCGTTTGGAACGGAAAGAAATTTCACGGCACTGCGGTAACGCCTGCCCGAGGTGATCTGTCATGTGTGATTTCTTTCGAGGGCGATGATAAACTAAAAATCACCGCTTCGAAAGGGGGCATGTCAAAATCGGTCTACTGGACAAGGGTGAAGTAAGGTCATGAAAGTACGGTTCGCGTTGCTTGTTTTCCTGCTGGCTTGGTGTGGTCAGCTTCGCGCCCAACATGTATTCCGATCGCTGGAGGAAGTGTGGGCGTATGCTGAACAGCACAATGTTCAGGTAGTCACCACCGGAGCCCAGCGGCAGGTTGCGGCGGGTGCTGTGCGACAGGCTTATGGAAATCTACTTCCCAGCATCAGCCTTAACGGAGCATTTACAGATAATGTCACCATTCAGCCCACGCTGGTTCCGGCCGAATTGTTTGGGGGCGAGCCCGGCGTTTATGTCGAGGAGAAATTCGGAAAGCGTTACAACTATACCGCAGGCCTGAACGCCCAACTTGATTTGATTAATCCCTCAAACTGGTATACCGTGCGGGGAGCCAGGTATAATGAGGTGATCAGCGAAAGCCAGTGGAAGATCAGCAAGCAGGAGGTCTATCAGCTTTCGGCGCAGGTCTATTTCACCTATCACTTGATGCACGAGGCGGAGGCGTTGGCACAGGAAAGTCTGGCCGCCTCCAATGAGACCCTGAAACACACAGCTCATTTGTTTGCGCTGGGACAAGTAAGTGAAGTCACACTCAATTTGGCAACCATCCAGGTGAAGGCGGCAGCCTTAACCCTTCATGTTGCCCGGAGTAACGGGCAAACTGCCTTGAACCAACTCAAGCAATTGCTGGAACTGCCGTTGGATGATTCACTAAATCTTCCGGCAGATACTGTCGCACGACAAAACATAGAAGACCTATCACTTGAGCCTTCTTCGGCAATGGCAGTGAAGCTAGCCTACGCCCAGATGGCTACGGCCAGAAATACGGTCCAATCCTCAAGGTCTGCATTTAGTCCGGTTCTTTCCGCAGTCTATGCTTTTAACGCTCAGGTGACCGGCAATGATTTCATGACGTTTGGCAATACCAACAGCCTGCCGCAACAGTATTGGGGGCTACGCCTCAGCATTCCGATCATGGCGCATCACACCAGGTCGTATCAGCTTGACCGATCTAAAATCGATTTTGAGTCAAAGCAAAGGCAATATGAGAGCATTTTATCCAATACCGCCATTGACGATGTAAACCTGGTTAATGATTTCACGCAGGCCTACACCGCCTTGGCAGGCGCCAAGGAGATTCTGGAACTGTATCACCTAAATGACAGCCATGCCGCTCATCGGTTGGATGCAGGTCAGATTTCAGTGGATGAGCGGCTGGAGGTTTATCAGGATTACATCACCTACAGAAATCAATACCTCCAGTACCTATCTGATTATTTCATCCGCTACGCGCAGGTACAGGTTCGATTAAAAACTTTCTGACATGAAAAACTATCTAGTCCCTATTTTACCGTTGGTGGTTCTCTTTTGTAATTCCTGCAAGGAGAAAGACACATGGGTCACACCGCGGGAGGCACCTATCACGGAAGCAATTTTCGCCACAGGGCATCTTGAACCGGTCGGGCAGCGAGTACTCACCTCGTTCACGGAAGGATATCTTCGGCATGCCTTCGTGAAAGAGTCTGATGTGGCAGCAAATGGCGCTGTGTTATTTACCCTCGACAATAGTTCAAAAGCGATCGAGGAGGATGCGGCGGAAAAGAATCTGCAATTGACCGTTCAAAACACTTCACCTCAATCTCCGGTGTTGCAAAAGTTACGGATTGATTTGAAGACGGCTCAACAAAAACGTGCCCTCGACTCGCTGCAGTACGCGCGGTTAAATCGCTTGTTCGAAACGAAGTCTGTGGCCCAGGTAGACCTCGATAAAGCAAAACTTGAGTATGAACTGGACGTGAACAATGAAAAGTCTATCCGCGAAAATATTGAGGCTACTCAACTCAATCTCCAGCAATCGCTCGTTCAGGCCCAAAGCCAGTATCAATCCTCTTCAGTGGGGAATCACTACTATACCTTGCGGTCACCCGACTGGCTGAGAGTTTATCAAGTGTTCAAGAAACCGGGTGAGCTTGTACGTAAAGGCGATGCGGTTGCTCTGCTCGGTCACCCCGATTCCTTGATCGTGATGTTATTCGTAGATGAGGGGAGTATCTCGAAAATAAAGCTAGGCCAACGCGTGCTGATAGAACTCAACACGGCTAAAGGGAAAAGCTACCAGGCTAAAGTGTCCCGCATCTATCCCTACTTTGATACTGAAACACAATCCTTCAGAGTAGAAGCCAGCGTTGATGAATTACTGCCGGGCTCAATCGCAGGAACTCTACTTCAGGGCGATATCATTGTGAACCATAAAGCCAAAACGCTGCTCATGCCCCGTCCCTGCCTCGGCCCCAATGGCGAGGTAGTCGTCTTGCGTAGAAATGTAAGGGACACCATTACGCCGGAGACCGGGATCATCTCAACCGAGTGGGTAGAAGTGATCAGCGGAGTTACCCCGGAGGATAAAATCTTAAAACCATTTTAAATATGTTGAGGTACGGCTCCATCATTTTCCTGATTCTGATGAGCGGATTTGTGCATGGCCAATCTGCGAAGCCATCAATAGGCCAGTTGCCACCTTTCACCAAGTGGTATCAAAATCCGTTGGGAGTTTCTCCCATTTCTCTTCATACGGGAAATGGCCTATGGATACCCGCCATCGCAGCCGCAGCGATTTTGCTATTTACTCACCAAGACTCAACCCAAAGAGCACGGTTTGCCTATTTCAACGAAAGCGGAATTTCTCGAGGCTATTATGCCAACAAAACGTCTGTTTTTCAGAACAATACCGGAGTGTTGTTTTTTGCCAGGCGATGGATGGCGCTTGGAGGTGAGGTTTCGGCATACCACGTACGCGATAATGTGAATGACACCTGGGGGTTTGGCCTCCGTCCATTTGTGAGGTTCTACCTGGTGCACCAGGAAAAGTGGCGATTGTATTTTGAAAGCGGTGCAGGCCTTATTGTGTTCTTGGATGAATTTCCACAACCCTCCGGGTTTTTCGGGGACGAGCGTATGGGAACCCACTTTAATGGGTCACCTAAATACGGCGTTGGCGCAGAAATCACGCTCGAAAGATCCCTGGCTCTTATCGTTGGTGTCAGGCACGTGCATGTTTCAAACGGGGATCATCCCAGCGATGACAGAAACCCCGGTCATGACAGTAACGGATTCAGCATAGGTTTCCTCTACACTCCTAAACGATGAGCATCAACATTAATTCCGAGGTTGCACTGACCTACCTCATCGCAAAGAAGAAGCAAACACTTGTGGCCTCACTGGGTGTCACGTTTGGCATCAGCATGTATATTTTCATGAACTCACTTATCAGCGGAACCAATGAATACTTTGAAAAAATGACGTTAAGTGCCACGCCGCACATCCGCCTGTACCGTGATCATCAGATCAGCAACAGCGACCGGCTTAACCACTTCCTCGGCAAGGCCTCTACAAATCTCATCAGTAATCCGAAGATGGTCAACAGCGACGAACGCATAGACGACCCCTACACACTGTTACAGGCATTAAAAACGAACCCGGCGTCTCTGGCCGTGTCGCCCCAGATTACGGCCACGATAATCTGCTCGAACGGCAGTCTCCAAGAGAACGGGAATGTATCGGGTGTAAACATCCTGGAGCAGGATAAAATGTTCGACATCACCTCGACGATGATCGCCGGCACGGTAAAGGACCTGAGCACCGATCCCAACGGTATCATCATCGGCTCTGGTATGGCGGAAAACCTGAGCCTGAAGACGGGAGATAATATTACATTAACCACGTCGAAGGGTTCCACCAAGGTGCTTCACGTTTCAGGGATATTCCGGACCACCATCAAAAATGTGGACCAAACAAAATGTTATGCCAACCTTTCAGTCGTGCAGCAGTTGCTAAAAAAAGACCGCAGCTACATCACCGATATCTATGTAAACCTGAAGGACTATACAAAGGCCAACCGTATTGGAAAGCAGTTCGAGCTGGTCACGGGCTACCGCGTGGAAACGTGGCAATCTGCCAATGAGCAGTCCATTGCCGCCCGGATGATTCGAGACATGATTGCCAACTCGGTAGTAATTACCATCCTCATTGTCGCGGGCTTTGGTATATACAATATCCTTAATATGATGATTTATGAGAAAATTAAAGAGATCGCGATCCTGAAAGCTACCGGGTTTGCAGGCAGGCATGTGGTGGCCATTTTCATTTTCCAGGCACTCTTTATCGGACTTCTTGGAAGTTTCACCGGTATACTCCTGGGCTGGCTGCTGTCTAAAACCGGCTCCATGATATATATCGGAAAAGGAAACCTGGAGTACCTACCCGTATCTTTTTATGCGAAGCACTATATCCAGGGCGCCCTGTTTGGAATCATCACGTCCTTCTTTGCAGGCTATGTGCCGGCATTACGTGCATCCCATGTTGACCCTGTTGAAATCATTCGTGGATAAAAATTATGATCATGGCATTACAAGCAAATCACATCAATAAGTACTTCTATGCTCCTGATAAATTTCAAGCATTGAAAGACATCTCCTTTGAGGTGAAGAAAGGCGAATTTGTTTCTATTGTTGGCAAGTCCGGCTGTGGAAAATCGACACTTCTTTACATACTATCCACGATGGATACAGCCTATGACGGCAGCGTGCAGCTCGCCGGTGAAAATATCACCGGTAAAAAGCAGGACGCGCTGGCTGCATTTCGAAATGCGCACCTGGGATTTGTATTTCAATTTCACTACCTGTTGCCAGATTTCTCCTGTTTGAAGAATGTCATGATTCCCGCCTTAAGGCTTGGGAAGCTTTCCCGTGCGCAGATCGAGGAACAAGCTTATGAAAAGTTAACACTATTGGGCGTGGGACATCAGGCGCTCAAGACTGCTTCGCGTATCTCCGGGGGGCAGCAGCAACGAGTGGCCATTGCCCGCGCCTTGATCAACAATCCAGACATTGTTATGGGCGATGAGCCAACCGGAAACCTCGACACACGCAACACCGCCATTGTGTTCGACATGCTTCAGCAACTTTGCAGGGAGCAGCAGAAGACTGTCATCACCGTAACGCATGACAACGATTTTGCGGCCAAGTCTGACCGCATCATCGAAATGTCCGACGGTGTCATCGTCAATCAGCATACGCGATGAGGTTCGCAGGTTTTGTCATCGCTACTTTTCTTTCCGGGTGCAACCTTGCCGTAGAAGCACAGCATTTTTTTTCGATTGAGTCCGATAGTCTCCCGCGATCCTACCTGCTGGAGACTCCCGCGCCGGAAGTGTCTAACCTGCCGATGGTTATTTTATTGCACGATAGCCATATACTTCCCATGGCCTTGGCAAAATTGGACTGGTCGCAACTAAGCCAGCCAGCACTGATTGTTTTTCCGGTGGGACTAAGAAACCAATGGGCATCCGGCAATCATGCAGATTCGCTGCGATGGGATGAAAATTTCTTGTTAAAAATCATTTTCCAGGTTCAGCAAAATTTCAGAACGGATATCTCGCGGGTATTTATCCTGGGCATGGGGAACGCGTTTTTCCTGGCGGAAGCCTTTCAACGGAAGCACCCGGCGCTCGTGCGTGCGGCGGCACCGTGGGAGTACCCAACAAACCATGCTGGTAGGTCTGCTCTTTATACTTGGAAAATAGAATGAAAAGGTTAATGCTGATCCTTTCCTGTCTTTCCTCCCATGCCATGGCGCAATTCGACAAGGAAGTTTTTCATGTAAAATATTCTATATCGCCCGTCATGCTGAATGGCGAGCGCGATGCCCTGCACGCGGTGGATTTCAACGTGAAGTTTCCCCTGAAAATGAAGGGTCGTAGTATGTTTGGTGGCGGCATTGGGTACGAGTCACTCTGGACAAACCGCGGCCCGTTGATTGGCGACCTCAGTGTTCAGGGAATATCAGCTCAATTCCTCTTCAATCGGAATTTTGACAACGGGCATGCGCTTCTCGGCTTTGCTTCAGCCGGTGTCTATTCGGATTTCAAGGATGTATCGAACGAAGACTTCCGTTACTCGGTCGGTATGCGGTACAAAACCAAGCTTCACGAGAAATTCACCATGTGGTATGGCATCGCCTTTAGCAAGCAGTTTTTCGGTGTGCTTGTGGCGCCGTTCATTGACTTCCACTGGCGTATTACCCCACGGCTAAGGATGACGGGGCCTCTACCATTAAATACCCAACTGCGGTATGCACTTAGGCCTAAGGTTGGGTTAACTTTCTTTCTTAAGCCCGATAATGCTACCTACCGACTGTCCAGGAAAGACTATGAATCCCGTTATTTCCAAAAAAAACAATGGAATGCTGGTTGCGGGGTCGAATATCAACTTACCCGGCATTGGCTGGTCACCCTTCGAGGAGGGTACTCGCTAAAGCGTAAATTTGAAACCTATGAAGCTTCGCAAACGGGAGTTTTGAGTATCTTGACTTTCGATTTGCAAGGAGGAAAACGCATCCCCTACAATCAATACCAGGAAAACGCGTTCCTCGCCGAAGCCATGATTGCGTGGGTGTTGAGCAAAGATTGAGCATTCCTCTGTCCTCAAAATCCGGGGAACGGTAGCCAACAGGGAGATGAACAGAGATACAACCACCCCGATTGCCAGATTGTATTTCCTTCGCTGTTTCAACCCCTGTTTAGTTAATGCCGGAACCATATCTTTTTTTAAAGAAGGTAAAAGAATATATCGGTGAGGTATCCAATGTATATCGCTACCTGCTTCAATACAAAGAGAACGACATGGTTGCGGTGGAGGATGAACTGAAGTTTACCGAGTCGTACTTATACATCTTAAGCGAACGGTTTGAAAGTGGATTGCAGGTGGAGATCAGCATTGGTGAGAGAACCCGGAAAACCTCTCTGCCTCCGCTAGCATTGCAGACCCTGGTGGAGAATGCGGTAAAGCACAATATCGTGTCACCCGCCAGACCACTCTACCTTGAAATAACCGACAATGATGAGTTTATCGTGGTTAGAAATAATCTTCAATTGAAACACTCCCTGCCCAATGATTCATCACAGAGCGGTCTGAAAAATATTCATGAGCGCTATGGATTGCTGGCTAACAAGGAAATTGTGATTGAAAAAACGGCTACGCATTTTATAGTAAAATTACCGGTGCTGGTATGATTAACGCCGTCATTATAGAAGATGAGCCGAAGGCGGCTAACGAGTTGAAGGATATACTCGAGCAGATCCGAAAAGATATTGTGATCGTTAAAACAATGGGATCCATCGAGGAAGCCTCCGAATGGTTTCAACAGAACGACCCGCCTGATATCATTTTCTCGGATATCCAATTGTCCGATGGACTGAGCTTTGAGATATACAAGAACATAGACCTTTCATCACCCATCATCTTCTGCACTGCATTTGACGAATACACCTTGAAGGCGTTTGAGGCGAATGGAATTTCCTATCTGCTTAAACCGATGACGCCCGCTAAGGTGGAGGAAAGTCTCCGCAAATATGACGAACTCAAAGCTGCTTTTTCAAAGAGGCAGCCATCAGCTAATCAACTGGAAGCATTGATAAGACAACTCCGACCTTCCTATCAGACTACCTTGCTTATCAACGTGCGGGATAAGATCATGCCGGTGAAAGCCGAAGATGTAGCTTACTTGTATTATAACAATGGTGTTGTTTCGGTTTACCTCTTCAATCAACAGCAGTATTTTATCCAGGAAACGATGGACGATCTCGAGTCAAAGTTGAACCCGTCAACCTTTTTTCGCGTCAATCGCCAGTACCTGATTCATCGGAATAGCATTCAGGAAATTGAAAGGTATTTCTCAAGAAAATTTATTGCTAAGCTTTTTCTTAAGACCCCGGAACCGATAATAGTCAGCAAGATTAAGGCGACACCTTTTATGAATTGGATTAAAGAGTCGATCTAATGGATTTTTTGAAACAAGCAAAATCTTATCGAATAACACCCTCAATAAATATTATCTCGATGGCTATGTGAAAGACCCTTAAAGGCCATCGCGATAATTTCGCCCCGCTCACCCTGACCGCCCGCGAAACCAATACGTTCACCACACTGCACCTTATCAACGATAGACGATCTTCGGGACAACACCCAAAGACGAAGTCAAGACTTTAATCAAAGTATTGCTAGGACAAAAGAATTTTCAACTGTGGGACGCGATGCTGACGAAGGTGATCGACTTTAACAGAATCGGTGTTCTAAGGAGAGGACGGAGATGAAGAAAACGGCTAACAACAAAGTGCATTCGCCCATTAAATCTTGCTTCCTTTCATTCGCTTAGGCTTATCACCAGCTACCCATAAAAAGAGTTATCGCGAAAGCTGTTAGTAGCTTTCGCGATAACTCTTTTATCCATGCACCCAATCTCGGGTGCGTGCGTTTTGCTATTAATTCACAATCGCCGTCTTCCCCGTATCTATCCTCTTACCATTCTGAATAACGTGATAGATATACAACTCACCCGGTATAAAAATCTGCGTGTACAATTCAGGACTCCACTTACCCTGATATACGCGACGACCGGAGCCGTTGAAGATGACGACGGTGTAGTCGTAACCAGCGGGATAATGGTTGTCCAGAAACACAAAGTCATCTTCCGATGGTGTGGTGACTGTGGTTGTCGAGTCAATCCCAGGGTAGTCATTTGCAGGCGCTACGGGAACGGGGTCTGCATCAAAAGAGCGAGCCACGCTGATGCCTTTGGCGCTAAGCGCTTGTTCTTGTGTCAGGTCAATGACCACTACCCAGCCTACGTAGCCAAAGTTCATGGCGCTGCCCGCCATCTTGCGTGCGCTGATGCCGATCTCGCCGCTGGCGTTGGGAGTGAGGGATGCATACTCCACTTGCAGTGTGGCATTGTTGGTTACGTTCAGGGTCTTGATCACGCCGCCTACGCGGTATTCGAAGGTGCCGTATTGATCGGGGGTGCCGTTGCCTGAGGCGCGCGATGCACCCATTTGGATGGTGTATTTGTGAGTGGGGTTGAGGCGGGTCAGTTTCAGGTTGTCGCCTTGCAGCACGCCGTTCACGGTGGTGCCATAGGCTGCGTTGTAGTTGAACCAGTTGTTCTGCACCACGGCAGCCGGTTGAATCGTGCCGTTGGCGACACCACCGGCATAGGAACTGGTTGATGTGCCGTAGACGGCGGGGTTCCACTGGCCGGTGGCTACGCTGCTGACGGTGATTTTGGTGGACGGATCGGTTGCCGAGATGACGCTGGCGTGGGGTGCACCGGCCACACTAATCCAGCCGCTGATGCTGGCTGCCGTGGGCCTGAAGCTGAAACGGGTGATGGCGCCTGCAGAAACGCTCACCGATGCATCGGCGCTGGCTGCTGCGCCGGCATTGTCTTTCACCGTGAGGCGGAACACATATGCTCCTTCTGCCATGCCGCTTACCGAAGCTGTTGATGACGCTGTGTTGGAAAGTGTGCAGGTGCCGCCGGAAACTTTTGACCATGTGTAGGATGAGATGGTGCCGTCTCTGTCGGACGCGCTTCCCACCAGGGCAACTGAATTGGCGGGCAACATCAGGTTTTTGGTTCCGCCGGCGCTAACGGTTGGTGCTGCGTTGGTGCCGGTGATGACGGCGATCACTGTTCTGTCGGCGTAGGCGGTGGCCCCGGCGTTGTCTTTCACGGTGAGGCGGAACACATAGGTGCCGGTGGCAAGGCCGCTGAGACTCAATGTGGCCGTGTTGGCATTGGTGAGTGTTGCCGCGCCGCCCGATACTTTTGTCCACGCATAGGAGGCAATGGTGCCGTCGGCATCGCTGGCCGTGCCCGTGAGCGTAGCTGTTGTGGTGGTGATGTTTAGTGTTGCGCCTAGACTTACCGTAGGAATTTTGTTTGCGCTAACCGTCACGGTCACATCGTCGCTGGTTGTGGCTCCGGCGTTGTCTTTCACGGTGAGGCGGAACACGTAGGTGCCGGCTGCCAGGCCGCTCACGCTCAAGGTGGCTGTGGTGGCGTTTGTTAATGTAGCGGTTGCACCAGATACCTTTGTCCAGGTGTAGGAACTGATGGAGCCGTCGGGATCGGAGGCGGTGCCGGTGATGGCAACCGTAGATGTGGGCAGTGTCACGGTTTTATCTGCACCTGCATTGACCACGGGAGACTGATTGGATGCTCCTCCAAATTCAAAAGCGCCCTGGTCGTAGGCGCCGATGCGCACCTTGCCGTCTTTGTCGACGGTCACGCCATAGGATGTTAAATCTGTGCCTGCATTGATGGCCGGTGAGCCCGACAAAAGGTGATAGTCCATGGCGGCCGCGTTGGCAAACTTGACGCTGGCAATGTTGTTTGTCATCAGGTTATTGGCTTCTACCGTGCGGGCTTTTGCCGTGGGGCTGTTGTATTTGATATACGTGTAGCCGCTGGCCTGGTTCGTGACAAAGATGTTGTTGGCAATGCGCGACGTTGCCGGGGCTTCGCTATACATAAGGATATCGAATTGCGGGCAGTTCACGATGGTGTTGTTCATTACCATGAACCCGGTGGGTGCGTAGTTGCCGGCATAGTCAATTAAGGAGAAACCTCCCAGCAAGCCGTTGCGGGCAATGTTGTTGTAGTAGATGCCACCCCCTCCTGAATCCCAGAAGCAATAGCCGTTGCCGGTGTCAATGATGTTGTCGTGTACTTTTGCCTGTGTGGTGCCGCCGCCGGCCTGGAAGCCATTGGTGTGTCCATAGTTATTGCTTGTGCCGTAGTTGGTAACGGAGTTGTGGTGCACTTCGCAGCCCGAAATGGCCGACCCGATCTGGATGCCGTCGCTGGCGATGTTTTGTAGTGTATTATTATAGACCTTCACGTTCACCACATCGTGTTCCATCACCGTGAGGTTGGTGCCGCTGCAAGTCATGCCTACGCCCGAGTCGTAGTGTGAGTTGCCGATGTAAAATCCTTCGCATCCGGTGTTGCTGACGAGATTGTCGTGAAACGATGTGTTCCTCATGGTGAAACGGCCTTTCCAGGTGGTGGCGTCGCATGTGGGGTCGGTCTTGGCCACAATGCCCACACAACCCGTGTTGTGAACATAGAGGTGGTCTACTTCGAAATCGGAGCTCAGCTGCTGGAAGTTGATGCCCATCTGTCCGCCGATGATCTCAATTCCGTATTTAACCGCCGGGTTGTTGCCCCCCGAGAACTTCACGTAGGTGACGTTATCGACCTCAACCACGTTTCCGTAAGACACTGGCGCGTTAATGATGACCGAGCTGTTGCTTTCGTTCGATATAATGACCGGCTGGGCTGCCGTGCCATGGATATTTATAAGTTTAATGCCGGTGCGGGTTCCTCCTTTGAAACAAATTCTATCGCCGGGTTTCACGCCTTTGGCGGCTCCATCAAATTGCCACTCCGTTGCTGCGGTAGAAATTGTGAACTTACAGCCGCTCTGGGCCATAACCGCCACCGGAAAGAGCAGAGCCCCTAACAAACCAAAAATCCTTCTTCTCATTATGCGTTTATGTTTATATAGGCACATAACCCCCACATCGAAAATTCGTTGTGCACTTGTAACATTATCCGGCTTTTTGTCTAAAAGCAGAATTGCTTAAACTTTACCTGAGTATGCTAAAATGAGTTGAGAAAAACGCTCTTTCGAGTTGAGGATCGCATTATGAAATGTGGTCACGACACCAACGTATTAATCGATCTTTGGTCGGAAAAATTGGACGACACAACGAATGTATCTTTTCCTGGCTGGAAAAGGCGTGTCGAAAAAGAAGGGCGAGGGTGTTGTGGAAATCTGATGACCTTCTGGAAACTTTTTAGTTATCCCTGAATTTAGCGATGTACCATTTTTTGGTATCGGAAAAAATTTTGGTGTGACGGCTCTTGATTCGAAGCCTTTTGCGTGAAGAAAGTTCTTCTTCATTGCAACGGCTTGGGTACACAAAAAGATTCAGGGCAGCAGCAAAATATGTCGCGCGCAGGATTTAAACTCCCTCCCAAGTCAACTCACGTCGTCATCGCGCCCCTGATCGACTATCGCTGGCAAGTGGTGTCATTGTGATGTTGCTTTGTCCTAACTTCCCGCATATCTTTCTTGTGTTTTTTTCTGTATACTTCCCGTTCGGAATAGGGTTTATTCACGTCGCGCGGTTTTTGTGTCTTTGATGCCTTTCGGGGTTTATTTTTTCCGGACGTAGATGTTTTCGTGGGGGATGGCTATTGTGAATTTGGTCCATTTGCCTTTTTCGGAATCGACATAGATTTCCCCATAAAGTTTTTCGACGGTTTCCTTTACGATGTAGAGGCCGAGGCCGGAGCCCTGCGAGCGATCGGTGGCGCGAAAAAACATTTCGAACACGCGGCAGAGGTAGTGTTTGTCAATGCCGATGCCATTGTCCTGGATTTCAAGTTTCCAGATCGTTTTCCCATTCTCGAATGTTATTTGTCCGGTATTTGACTCTTTTCGATCGTCGCGGTATTTGATGGCATTGCCGATCAGGTTGTTC
Source organism: Chryseolinea lacunae (assembly GCF_016735595.1). Classification (GTDB taxonomy): domain Bacteria; phylum Bacteroidota; class Bacteroidia; order Cytophagales; family Cyclobacteriaceae; genus Chryseolinea; species Chryseolinea lacunae. The sequence goes on along the minus strand of NZ_JAERRB010000020.1, from coordinate 87,565 downwards.
AAAATGATTTTAAGCCTTTTCCTGTCGATCATTACGCTGGCATCCTTATTGAAATCGATGGCAAAATTCATGGCTTCCATTCCGGGATAGAATTTTAAATCGGCGATGCTTTCCTGGATCAGATCATAGACGTTTACGGGTTCATAGCTTACTTCCAAATTCGAATTTTGCGAGTATTGAATCATGTTCAGGACTACGTCTTCGAGCTTTTTGACGCTTCGTTCCATGTGATCGATGAGGATGCTGACTTCCGGGTTCTGATTTTGTCTTCGGGCCAGTTCGATCAACCCGGTCACAGATTTCATAGGCGCAATGAGATCGTGTGAGGCACTATAGACAAAGGCATCCAGTTCTTTGATGGTTTTGTTAAGTTGAAGGATAGTTTCGTTTAACTTCTCCGTGCGTTGACCGACCACCTCTTCCAGGGACTGGTTGATTGTTTGGAGGCGTTGTTTTGCTTCGCTTAGCTGGATGTTCTGCTCGGTGATCATTTGCTGCTGGGCAGCCATCTCGTCATTTTGTGCTATGAGTTCTTCGTTTTGTGCCGCAAGGTCGTGATTTTGATTTTTAATTTCCTGGCCCTGCAGGTTTACCAGATGTTCCAGTTCTTTCTTTCGCCGGCTGAGTTCATAGATGCGATAGCGATTAAAACTATAGGCCCCGATAACAAAGAGAAGAAGTACGGACCAACGAAAGTAGGCCGTGCGCCACCAGGGTGTTTGAATATGTATGGTGAGCGATTTCTCCGGTCCCCATACTTTTCCGTTAAAGGAGGCCCTCACCGTGAGTGTGTAGGATTTAGGATCAAGGTTGGTGAAGGTGACACTATGATCGTTACCTACCTTTTGCCAGTCGTCGTTGAAACCCTCCAGCTTGTAGGCGTAGATTATTTTGTCGGGCGACGAAAAGTTAAAAGCCGAGAAGTGGAACGTCAGCAAGCGCGAATCTGTGTGTGGCAAGTCAAGTTTTTGTGTCTCGGTTATGCTTTGTTTTAACAGATCGCTCCCCGGTTTTACCTGTTTATTAAAAATACTAAAGTCGGTGAATACAACTTCCAGCGAACTATGATTGTCTGTGATGGCACGTGGTGTGAATATATTGAAACCATGTGTGCCCCCAAACAGCAGACGACCGTCTGATGTTCGCAAAGCAGCGTTCCGGTTAAAGGTCGTGCCCTGCACGCCATAGTTGGCATCGAACACGGTGAAAATGGTGTCTGCTTCCTTGAAGTGAACCAGGCCTTTGTTGGTGCTTAACCATAAACTTCCGGGCTCTCCTTTTTCCACGGCAAGGACGATGTTGTCGGGCAGTCCATCGCGTTCGTCGAGGACGTGGAGGGAGTGGGTTGCAATGTTGTATTGGCAGAGGCCGCTTCCGTAGGTGCCGATCCATATTTTCCCGTCATCTTCCAGTAAGGTTTTTACCCGCAGATCGGGCAGTGACCGTATTTTTTCATCTTGTCCTTTGACCTCGATAACGGAGTCTGATGCCGGCAGGTATGCCATGAGCAAACCATACGATCCAACCCACATGGTGTGATCGGAAGAGATAAGAATTGTTTGCGCCTGAATGTCTTTAAAAAGCTTGTCGATGTTTCCGTTCAGCGGGTGATCGATGTGATGGAACGTTTCTGTCTTTGGATCAAACCGGTTGACGCCACGATTAGTCCCTATCCACAGGTAGCCCAGCGAATCTTTCTGGATGGCCCACACGGTATTGGCGGCAACCGAAGTGCGGTCGCCGGGTTTGTGTTTGAATTGCTTCGAGCCGCCATGCCCATCAAGATAAATCAATCCATTCTGAAACGAGCCCACCCATAGTCCCTGTCCGTCACTTTGCAGCGCTGTTATCACATTTACACCTGCCAGTTTTGCGGGCAATGAATACCGATGTACGATGCCATCCTTCAGGTAGTGAAGGCCGCCTCCGTCTGTGCCTACCCAAATTGTTCCATCCTTTGCTTCGGCAAACGCGGACACCGTGTTGTTGCGCAATGAATGTTCGTTAAAGATATCTTCGCGATACAAACGAAATTGAATGGGCTTGTTTTCATGATAGTTCACACCGCCGTTGTAGGTGCCAAGCCACACACCTCCATTGGGTTCGATGAAGATCGAACGGATTGTGTTGTAGCTTAGACTGCGATCGTTAAATTCTGAGCGCACATAGCAGCGGGAAATTTTGGTTCCGCGCATGAGTACATTTAGTCCACCTCCATCTGTGCCGATCCATAGATTATGGTCTTTGTCTATTGCAAGCGACCAGATATCATTGTTGTTGGTTCCGCCATTTTCACGATTATAATAGATTGTGTTTTTTGTGACGCGATCAAATCTTCCAAGCCCGTGCCCCTCTGTTCCGAACCACAGATCGTTTTTGTCGACCAGCAGCGACCTCACCGGCGACCCGGTGTAGAATGGATAAACGTGTTGGTTTTGCAGGTTCAGAATTTTTACACCGCGAAGTGTGGCGATCAATAGACTATCGCCCGCCAGCTGAACATTCCATACCGTTTCATGGTCGAGTTCGGGGCTTTTATAATCAACGATGACTTGCTTTGACAGATCGATGTACCTCAACCCGGCGACAGTGCAGGCCAACCACAAGCGTTGCCTTTTTTTGTCGAGCGTGGCATTGGTGTAGACTGTACCGGGAGGGTTGTTTGCTTTAAATACTTTGAATCGTTCAAGCGAGCGATCGAAATAGTTTATGCCAGACACGGTTCCAATCCACAGATTGCCAGTAGCCTCTTCTTCCTGAATGAAATGAACCACGTTATGGCTCAGGGAAGTGGAGTCTGACGGATCGTGACGAAACGTTCGAAACTCGGCAGCATCGAAACGACTCAGGCCGTCTTCGGTAGCCATCCACACAAAGCCACGTGTGTCGCGGAGGATGCTATTTACGGATGGTTGTGGTAAGCCCTGGTCAGTAGAAATCCGCTTGAAGAATAGCTGCTCAGGGACGAGACCTTGAGATTGCGCACTACAAAGCAAATGTGCCCATGTCGCCAACAGTATCAGGACATGCTTTTTATTGCTCATTTTCACCTGTACATGCATTACATACAAGTTAGATTTTTTTTCAAACACTTCCATGCTGGCCTTGCAGGTGCCGCTGAGAACTTGGGGTGGTGCTGATTGCGGGGGATTTTTGTTGCCGCCGGGCAACTAGTGCCAAGCCTTGAGCTTGCCCATGAAGCTTTTGAAGCCTGCAGCAGCATGGGAGTTGCCGCGGCAGGCTGGAAGCTAGTGACGCTGTTTTTTGTATAAACTTGTATTGCTGACGCAGCGGATTTTCCTTGAAGGGATGTTGTCGTTACTCACTCCTCAATGAATTAACCGGATTGCTGCGTGCAGCCTTCACGGATTGAAAGCCCATGGTGAGCCATGCCACGAGAAAGGCGGCCGCTCCGGCAAACAGATAGACGGCAATGCCGATTTCGGTTTTATAGGTGTAGTTCTCCAGCCACCGGTTCACGGCATACCATGACAGGGGCGCTGCCAGAATGAAGGAGATCACAATCAGTTTTCCGAATTCTTTTGAGAGTAGCAGCACAATGCTGGCCACGGAGGCGCCCAATACTTTTCGGATGCCTATTTCTTTGGTGCGTTGTTCGGCGGTGAAGGCTGTGAGGGCAAACAGACCAAGGCAGGCGATCATGATGGCGAGGGCGGCAAAAATTCCGAAGAGGCGCTCGAGTCGTTTTTCGGCCGTATACATTTTGCCAAAGGCCTGGTCGAGGAAGGTGTATTCGAAGGGCTGGCCTGGTTGAAATTTTTTCCACGTTTTCTCTACGTCCTGGATGACACTGGCTGTGTTTGACGATGCAAAACGAATGGACATGCTCCAGCCACTCTTGCCCAGGTGAATGCCCAGGGGCGTGATGTTTTGTTTGAGCGATTCGAAATGAAAATCGCGCATCACGCCAATGACGGTGTAGGTGATGGTGTGGCCGAAATCGCCGTTGTTTCCAGTAACAATTTTTTCGCCGATGGGATCTTTAAATCCATAGCGCTTCACGGCCGATTCGTTGAGGATGATGGCTGTGGAGTCGGATGGAAATGCTCTTGAAAAATCGCGTCCCTGGACGATCTCCATTCCCAGCGTTGATATGTAGTCTGTGTCGACCGCCCAATTTTGCATGGAGATGAGGTTCTCTTGTGAGGGTTGTTTGCCATAGGGCCAGAAGCTGTTGTCGTTACGTCCCCATCCTGCAATGGGCAGAAATCCGGCCACCGACACGTTGGTTATTCCGGCGACCTTTAGCATTTCGTTCCTGAATGTTTCGTGTTGATTTTCGAGAAGCTCTGCGTTGTGAAGTATGATGACCTGGTCTTTCTTGAATCCGAGTTTTTTGTTCTGTATAAAATCCATTTGTTTGGTCACGGTGATGGTTCCGATGACCAGAAAGATTGAGATCATAAATTGAAACACTACCAGCGAACTTCTGACCGCGCCACTCTTCATGCCCAACGCCACTTTGCCTTTCAATACATTGACCGGTTTGAATGCAGACAGAAATAGTGAAGGATAGATGCCGGCGAGCAGGCCAATGACCAGGGCGGCCAACACCAGCGTGGCCACGAACAGCGGTGTTATGGGAACCACAAGGTTGCGCTCTGCCAGCACATTGAAGGCCGGCAACACCAGGTAGACAATGGCCAGGGCGATCATGAAAGAGAAAAAGCTTAACAAGATAGACTCCATCAGAAACTGACGCACCAGGTGCGACCGCAGTGAACCCAACACTTTTCGCACGCCCACTTCTTTTGCGCGATTGGCCGAGCGTGCGGTGGACAGATTCATGAAGTTGATGCAGGCAATGGTGAGAATGAAAAAAGCCACCGCACCAAACAGATAGACGTAGGTTATGTCGCTGTTGGTGCCGAGCTCGCCCGTTTTGTCGGAATGCAGGTGTATGCTGAGCAAGGGCGTGAGCATGTATTGAATCTTGTTACCCTTGGCGGCAAAGTCTTGCATCGAAAAATCGTTGCCAAAGAATGACTTTACCTGGGGGCCAATGTAGGTCTCGACCATTTTTGGAAATTTGGCTTCAAGGTCTTTTGGCGATGCACCGTTTCGGAGAAGTATGTAGGTGTTGAAGTTGCTGCTGAGCCAGGAATTGTCTTTGCTGTCTTCGAGCCCGGGCATGGCAAAGATGAAATCGAATTTGAAGTGCGTGGTGGCGGGAAAATCTTCGAAGACGCCGGTGACCTTATAGTTGTCTTTGTTGTCGATGATCAGGGTTTGGCCGATCGGGTTTTCGCCGGGGAAATATTGTTCGGCTTTGCTTCGGCTCATGACCACCGTGTTGGGTTCGGTGAGGGCGTTGGCCGCGTTTCCGTGGAGCAGCGGCAACGAAAATGTTTTGAATATTCCATTGCTGCCAAACACCGTGTATTGTTCCTTTATGTTGTCGGTTGTGCGCCTCACTCTACGCCATCCCCATTGACGGAAATTTGCAGTGGCTTCTATTTCAGGATAGTCGTGCAGCAGGGTTGGTGCGGCAAGCGGAGGAGCCACGGCAAGGCTGAAGTGGTTGCCGTTGAAATGTGTTTCTGAATCGAGGCGGTAGATCCGGTCGGCGTTTGCAAAATGTTTGTCGAACGAAAGGTCCTGTGAAATGTAAAGGGTGATGATCAAACACGAAGCTATGCCGATGGCCAGGCCTGTGATGTTGATGAATGTATAGAAGCGATGTTTGCTGAGGTTTCTGAGCGCGATGGTGAAATAGTTCTTAAGCATGATTTTCGCTGTTTTATTGTCTGTTTGAAGAACTTGCTGTTGCGTGGTTCGAAGGCCATGGGTGTGGCCAAATTTTTTCAGGACGTGGTGATAGGCATCGATGAAACGTTTGTTGTTTAGCATCTCCGCTTCGACCGAAGAACAAATGTGATCGATCACTTCCTCACGAAATCCATCGAGCACCACGCCGCGGTAGTGCAGGTCTTTGATGATGTAGTCGATATGGTCGTTGGTGAGCTGGGGCATTGCCTTGGCTTACGAAAACTTTACCTGTAAGACAGACGACATGGTTTCGATGAAATCGAGAAACTCACTCACCCTGTCTTTGGCCGTGGCGTTGCCCGCGGCGGTGAGGGTGTAGTATTTGCGAACGCGTTTGCCAATGTTAACCACTTCGGTGTTTAGCATGCCTTCGGCCTCCAGCTTGTGAAGGGTGGGATAGAGGGCGCCCTCTGTGAGTGAAATGCGTCCATCGGATAGCTCCATGACCCGTTGGGTGATTTCATAGCCATACATTTTGCCATGATCTTTTAATACCTTAAGTATTATGGTTTGTAGTGTTCCTTTCAGTAGTTCTGGCGAATGCATAAATGTCTAATACATAATATTCTTATGTATTAGACGGAACACATTTTATGGAGGTTTCATGAAATGAGAAAAATTATCGTGAGGTTGGAGCGGTTTCTTTGTAAGCGGTTGAACAGCAGTCTGTAACGGTCTGTTAATTTTCCGCCCAACCGGATGATTCCAAATGGGGAAGGGGGAGAAACGAAGAGGTCCTCCCGATTTTAGTATACACTAAAATGGGAGGACCTCATTGAGAATGATGTAAATCGAAATAATGCCGGGCGGCGATACTTTCAGTGTTGGAAATGATCTGCCATCCGCGCTGTTGCTACACTTCCCAGCCTTTGCGATAGGTTCTTCCTACAAACTGGTTGGCTTCTTCGAGGTTGGTGATTTTCATGTTGTCGCCATCCCACAGCAACTTTTTGCGGCCGTAGAACTGTACGTCATTGCCCGTTTGTTTTTTCAGCATGTAGCTGCGGATGGCAAGATTGCCCATCAACACCGTTTCGGTCATTGGTCCGGCATAGTCGAACGATGACGTGAGGCCCTTGTGCTCTTTGCTGCCGAAGCCTGCTTTGCATGCATCGACCCATTTGCGTTGGTGACCGTATTCGGGCTCTTCCGTAGATGCGGTCTCGGGACCGAACTCCGTTGTGCCGTCGTTGAGGTAAAGTTTGGGCATCATGGGCGAACTGTCGTTGATGTTTGTGGTGATCAGTCCTTTCTCGCCGATGATGAGCACACCGTTGGCACTGTTGGCGCCGCCAAAGTCTTTGTCTGCCGGAATGATCTCGGGCCGTGATGGTCGGAGGCCACCGTCGCTCCAGGTCATTTCGATTGGGGATTTGCTTTTTTCTGTTGCCGCAAAGTGAAGGGTGATGAACGATGAGGGAGGACAGCCTTCGGGATGATAGTCGGGTGTCCACATTTGCGAGTAGATGGAGCTCACGCTGCATTCTGCATCAGTGGGGTATTTGAGTCCGAGTGCCCGGAAGGGAATGTCGATGAGGTGACAGCCTACGTCGCCTAGCGCACCCGTGCCGTAGTCCCACCAGCCGCGCCAGTTAAAGGGATGAAGGTTGGGGGTGTAGGGCTTAAACTCAGCGGGACCGAGCCAAAGATCCCAGTACAGGTCTTTTGGTTTTTTGCTTTCGTCGGGCGCAGGCATGGCGGAACCCTGAGGCCACACGGGACGGTTTGTCCAGATTTGTACTTTCGAAATTTTGCCGAGGCTTCCGGAATCTATCCAGCGCTGCACCATGCTGTGCAAGGGATTTGAGCCGCCTTGATTTCCCATTTGTGTTACCACTTTTTTGTCGCGGGCCATCTTGGTGAGCAGGCGTGCCTCGCGGATGTTGTGGGTCATGGGTTTCTGAACATAGACGTGTTTGCCGCGCTGCATGGCAAATGCTGCAGCCGGTCCGTGCACGTGATCGGGCGTGGAAATGGTTACGGCATCGATATCCTTCTCCTGTTCGAGCATGATTCGGTAGTCGTTGTACAGCTTGGCTTTCGGGAAGTTTTCTACGGAGCGTTTTGCTGATCCTGAAAAGTCAACGTCGCACAACGCAGCAACTCTTTCGCGTCCGTTCACCGAAGCGTTCTTGATGTCGCTGGCGCCCTTTCCTCCTGCGCCAATCGCGGCAATGACAAGCTGATCGCTGGGCGCGGTGAAACCCACACCTCCCAGCACGTGCCTGGGCACTATGAAAACGGATGACGCAACAAGACTTTGTTTGAGGAATTTTCTGCGCGAAAAATCACCTTTTAGTTTATTGTTTTTTTGCATGATGGGAGATATTTGATGGTATTGAAGGAATTAGCTTTCGAATATATTAAAATTATGGTGAGTTGAACAATTTGTTTGATGAAAGGCGAAGTCGTCATTTTTGAAATGACAAACGTTGAACGTGTCAATCGCCGAGATCACTGCGTTCCTTGTCGTTCAATAATATTTGGGCTTTTGTTTTTTCGGTTCGGGTTAGCGACGGGGGATTATCAAACAATTGCCACAATATCTACAAATGTGGCAATTGTTTGATTGCACAATTTGATTCTATACCGTCCGAATCCGCTGGGATTATTTCATTTTCGGATTGATCCACAGGTGGCTATACCAGTGCCACTTTCCATCCTTGTCGGGGATGGTGATGGTATACAACGTCCTGCGCCGTTTTGCTAGTGGTTGTGTTGCCTGGATGGAAACGATGCCTTTGTTTTTATCCACCACGGTGAAGCGGCATGTGCCTCCCTGCACAAAACACTGCAGTCTTTTCAATTGCAGCTTCTCCGGATTGAGGGTGAGCGTTAGTGTGGGTTGCTTGTTTGCCGGCAGTGCCGTGTTGTCGGGATCTATTGCCGTTAGCGGCATGGCGTGCATGTTTGCCTTCTCGATGAACTTGGACTTTTCGGAATAGGCTTCTGACATGGGGAACCGGGGAAACTGGAAGAAATCTCCACGGCTATACATCACCCCGGAGTTCTGTGCGGCGGCCGCGATGAAGCCTGCTTCTTTCACGATCGTTTTCATGCGCGTGTCGAACTCGCCATAGGGATATGAAAATGCTGTTGATTTCACCGCCAGATGTTTTTCGATGAGCGATTGACTCAGCGTTATTTCGTCGCGAAAGTTCTGGTAGCGCGTGCCTTCCGGTTTGTTTAGAAAATAGTCGTGCGAGTGTGTGTGGTTTCCAATTTCCAGTTGATTGTCCATGCACGTTTTCAGATCGGCCCAGGTCATGAAGTCGCCGCTGCCAACGGTTTTGGTGTTGATGAAGAGGGTGGCCGGTGCGTGGTATTTTTTGAGGAGGGGCAAGCCGTGGTTGAAGAAGCTGAGGTATCCGTCGTCGATTGTGATGACGGCAATTTTTTTTGGGGCTTCGTCTGACTGTAAATATTTGACGGCGTCTGTGAACGTGTAGAAAGTAAATCCTTGCTGGGTAAGATAGGCGAGGTGTGTTTCAAAGTCGCGGGCCGGTGTGTTGGTGGTGGGGTAGCGACTGTCGTTGAACCGGTGGTAGATAAAACACAACACCTCCTTCTCGGGTTGCGTGGCTGATTGATTTTCCGGATCACGATGACTGCCTGCGCACCCCTGCACCAGCCAGGTGCTCAGGAAAAACAGGCAATATGAAAACCGGGCGATAGACATGATGTTTTTACATTAGTTTTCTACCAGGTATAGCGGGTCGATCTGGTAGGTATCGAACTGTGTGAGGTTGTTGTTGATGATAATTTTTTTGAGCTCGTTCGTGTAGATTGTGCGGCGCTCTGAAAAATGAGATAGATGCGGCAGTAATTCGAATGGATTTTCAGTTTGCTGCCGCGCCTCGCGCAGCGAGCGATAAGATCTGGAGCGCGCAATGATTTCGAAGTAGTGGACAATGGATTGCGACATGTCGAGGTAGGACCGAAGGTAGGTGCGTTTATTTTTTCGGGGCTTCAGTGCTGGTATGCGCGGATCTTTTGCGTTGTAGGACCAGACCCCAAACAGGTTGTTGCCTGCCAGAAAGATGCGCGACTTGCCCCAGCCGCTTTCCACGGCGGCCTGCGCCAGGATGAGGCTTGTGGGCAGCGTGGCCGTGCGCACCAGCAGATCGTTTATGTCGTGGGCCCGATAGCGTCCTTTCATGTCGAGATAGAAGGCACTGTCCTGGTCTGTCCAAACGGGGTGATCGCGCAGCCAGAGAATTTTTTTTCGGCGCTGCTCCACTTCATGCTTTGCCACGAGCACCGATGGAAGCACGGCGGCAATAAATTTTGCCTTGGCTTTACGCACAGGCAGCTTGTCGAGCCCAGACAGGTGAGTGTAGAGCAACGGTTTCACCAGGGGACTTTGAATCCACTCCACCTGATTGATGGACTCCACCTGGATGACTTCTGATTTAACCTGATGCGTAACCAGACTATCGGTGGGCCGGGTAACAACGAGAACAACAACACCTGCAACCAGCAACACCACAATCAGCAACAGAATGTAGCGATAGCGCCTGAGTGGTTTGAAGGCACGTGAAAAGTATCGTTTAAGAATAAGATCCATCCGCTGGTTTTATTTTAGCCTCAGGTGCGGGCACATGGGCCCTGGCAAGATACCTATTGCCGGGCATAAAACGATGCCACAGGACGTTGCCTGCGCGCTTCCAGCGATGAGAAATAGACAAAAAACAAAGGCAGGACATCATCACTTAGAAAAGAGGAAGACGAATTCAGATCAGGCTTTCACTCTGTTTGCATCGACCCAATAGGCCAGTGCCACAATAATTGCCAGCAAGGTATTGAAGGAGAGAAAAAGATTCATCAAGGGTCCTGTGGGTGGCGGTGTGAAAAGTCCCGATAGTGTAAATAGAATCAGTAGTGTAACCAATGACCAAAGTCCCCAGCTTCCAATTCTGTTTTTTGCCGTTGTTGTGGAGGTGTAATAGTAGAGTCCGATGAAAAATATCAGACCTTCCAGGAGCAACGTCAGCGCCACATGATTCCATAGGCCAAAGCCTACCCTTGTGTCTCCAAAGGGCGTGAGCGGCAAATCTGCGACATGGACAATTAAGTCAAGAAACCAATGACTTAATACGGCCAAACCAACAACAAGTGCTCCTCGAATATCTTTCTTCACTAAAAAATAGAGTGCCCCCACGGCCAGTCCCCAAGCAAACAAACACCCGAAGCAATCCGGCTTCAACAAAACTCATTCGTTCACACACTTCTCCCATCTTTAAAAAAAACTCCTTTCCTGATGGCCTGTGGCTTAAAGGAAGTGGCAATCTTTTTTGCGTCGTCCTGACTTACGCCAAAAGTAGGAGTTGATGTATTGTTCAAGATCTGTCATTCCGATATTACTTTGGCTATAGAAGGTGCCAAACCTTCTATAACCAAAGTTAAAAATATTTTTTTTGCATGACGATCCACGAGCGTCGATCGCCATCAAACTCACAGACAGCCGCACGGCGGTTTTGTTGCCTGAAACCGGGAGTTTTTTTTATTTGCTTCGCTTCAGCACGCCATCGGGGATACCTTGTTTGTCGATGCCCGGTCCTTTGTAGAGCAGGCGCAGGGAGCCACCTCCGCCACCTTCAAAATATTTCAGCGTGATCGGATGAACGCCTTTTGCCAGGGCAATCTGGCCGCTTACTTCGCGGGCACTGTGATATCCATCATCGTTCACAACCATTCTGTCGCCAATCTGCAACACGCTGCCGTCGTCGGAGGTGAGGTAGAAGGTGTAGATGCCCTCTGCCGGCACGTCAATAAATCCTTCGAAGATCAGGCCAAAGCTGTTTGCTTTTGGATATGTGGGGAGACTGATGTTGGGTGCAACAGTTTGTTTTTTGAAATCCTTTGCATCGATTTTGGAAACCGAGTTGTAGGAGGGACCTTCAAAATAGCGGCATGACAAACCGGGCAGGAGGTCTTGTGTGCTGACAGCCGCCAGGTAGGTTTGTTGTTCGAAGCGGATGGTGTAGCGATTGCCGGGTCTTTCTCCGGAACCCACCGTTAACAAATTCACGGTGGTGGTGGAGTCGATGCGGATCGGGTGCTCATAGCGTGTGGTTGGCTCTCCACCGTTGGTAGTGAAACGCGTCTCCACAACGCCGACCGGCAGGGTTAATGCAAGCTGTGCCGTGTCGGTGAACACAACGTGTTTTTCCAGCGCCGGAAGATCCGGAAGCCGGTATTTGATATTCATCTGGTCGAGACGGCTGTAGTGTTGTTGCAGACGTTCGTTGAAACTGTTCCAGTCTTTTGTGGTGTTCCAGGCGGCTTCGGCCAGGGCCATCATGCGGGGCATGGTCTGGTAGTCGAGACGGGCAACGGTAGGGATATACTCCGTCCAGATGTTGGCCTGGAGCCCGATGATTTTGGTGGCGTCTGTTCCCGTCAGTTGTTCCGGAACGGGGTTGAATGAATAGACATGTTCGGTTGTTTTCTCGTCCTGCTCGTAGTCAAAATAACAATGCGACGTTGGACTCATGATGACGTTGTGTCCGCGACTGGCGGCCACGGCGGGTGCGTTGGGAACCCAGCCTCTCCAATACATGACGGTGATGGTGGAGTCGACCTTGCCGTCGACAATTTCATCCCACCCGATGGTTTTTTTTCCGAGCTTGGTTACGATGGCATTGACGCGGTTCACAAAATAGCTATGAAGTTCGCGCGATGTTTTCCACTTTTTTTCTTTCAGCAATGCCGCGCAGGGTTTTGACTTCAGCCACGAGCTCTCGTCTACTTCATCGGCACCGATGTGAATGTATTGCCCCGGAAACAGCGACGCCACTTCGGAAAGAACATTTTCAACAAACGCGTAGGTGGTTTCTTCGCAGGGACAAAGGGGCACGGTGAAAAGTTTCCCCCAGCCACCCTGGTCAATACAGGTCAGGTCGGGAAACGAAGGGATGGCTGCATTCATGTGGCCCGGCATATCGATTTCGGGAACGATGGTGATGAAGCGCTTCTGGGCATAGGCCACGATGTCGCGAATGTTTTCCTGGGAATAATAACCACCGTATACTTTCACGCCATTCTCTGTTTTGAAGAACTCTTCGGGTAAGGCAAAATCGGGATTGGTGGTGGCTTTGTCGAGGCATACCGAATCCTGATTATTCAAAACCCGCCACGCACCTTTCTCGGTTAACTCGGGGTAGCGATTGATTTGCAAACGCCATCCCTGATCGTCGGACAAGTGAAGGTGGAGCGTATTGAACTTATAGAGCGACAGGCGATCGATGAACTGCTTGATGAACTCCACCGAAAAGAAATGTCTTGAAACATCCAGGTGCATACCGCGCCAGGCAAAGGCCGGTTGATCCTGGATGGACACTGCGGGCACAGACCAGGCTTCTGTTGCTTTATTTTTTTTCTCTACAGCAGCGGGCAGCAGTTGGCGCAGCGTCTGCACACCATAGAACAAGCCTACAGCATCGGAAGCCTGAATATGAATCTGGGTTGGGGTGACGGTGAGGGAATAGTGTTCAGGTCCTCCCGTGCCCGAAATTTCTAACAGGATTGAATTGTTCTGTGATGCATCTCCCGTAGAGTCAGATTTCAGGGCAAACGTGGAAGCATCGGAAATCATGTCGGCCAGGTATGCGGCAACACCGGATGCTTCTTTGCCTTTGCTGTGCAGCGTGGTTTCTTTGTTGAGCGTGAATTGGCCAGCGTCAGGTTGCAGCTGTATGGGCTGGGGGATGAGGGCTATCGGTTGCTCCTCAGGCAACGGTTGGCGTGGTGAACATTGCATGGCGAGCACACCCACGATCAATGCACAGCATAGCCTTGCCAGGTTTCCCTTTGTGTTGCGGGTGAAACGCGCGCTCAAATTCAAGTTGCTCTTTTCCATTTCTATACGTATTATCTTATGAAACTCATTTTCTATTTGAAACCATCATTTTGAAATGGTTAGCGCTTCAGACAAACGGATGTCTCTGCTGGAAGCGCCCACAAGGAGCTTGAAGGCGCCGGGCTCTACGGTCCATTCCATTTTGTCGTTGAGCATCTGCAGCAGGTCGGGTGTGATGTTGAAAACAACTTCTTTGCGTTCTCCTGCGCGCAGGTGAATCCGCTGAAATCCTTTTAGCTCGAGCACAGGCCGTGCTACGCTGGCGAGCATGTCTTTTATGTACAGCTGCACCACTTCGTCGCCATCGCGTGTGCCGGTGTTGGAGATTGTTACGCGTAACGAAGTGGACTCACCGCGGGTCATGATTTTTTTGTCGAGGCGGCAGTCGGTGTAGGTAAACGTTGTGTAGCTGAGTCCGAAGCCAAAGGGAAACAGTGGCAGACCACTGAGGTTGTTGTAGTCGTCGCCGCGGCCGGTTGGTTTGTGATTGTAGACGAGCGGGAGTTGTGCTTCATGTACAGGAAACGTGATGGGCAATCGGCCTGCGGGATTGTAGTCGCCAAAGAGTACGGCCGCCACGGATTTTCCGCCTTCTTCGCCGGGATACCAGATGTCGACAATGCCGGAGACATCATTTATCCAGTTTGTCATGGTGATGGCGCTTCCGCCAACAAGCAGCACAACGACGGGCTTTCCGGTTTTTGCGATTTGGCGAATGAGTTCTTCCTGATGTCCGGGAAGGCTTAGCATGGCCCTGTCCTGAAACTCTCCTTCCTGTATGCCCACGGCTACAATGGCAAGGTCGGCTTTGCGGACGGTGTTCACGGCTTGCTCTATTTTAGTTTGCCAGTCGTTTGCTACGCCTACGTTCCAAATGAGCTTCAGGTGTGCATTGCCGGTGGGCTCATAAAACTCTATGCGTATAGAATAGCGTTTGTCTTTTTCGAACCGAAAGTCGGCGAGCTGTGTGCTGTAGGATTGTTTGCTCCAACGATCTACGACAAGTTTGTTGTCGATGAACATACGATAGCCGTCGTTGCCATCCAGTCCGATTTTGAAGGTGCCGCTTTGTGGTGCTCGAACTTCGCCGGTCCAGCGCACGGAGTAGAAGCCGTTGGTGATGGCGTTGTCGGGTGAAGACAAGGTCCAGAGAAAATCTATTTGTGCATCGGAGCGTGTGAGCGCGGGAGTTCCGGCCAGGGTCACGTTGTTAAAATAATTTCCGGTAAGGCCTTGTTGTTTTCCATCGGTTAAATATTGAGAGGGAATGACGGTCCATTCCACTGTGGTTGGCCCAACACCTTCGGCATAAGACACTGGCACGCCCGCGGCGCGCTGACGGATGCCGTCCACTATGTTGATGACGCCGTTTCCGGGACCACTATAGCCACCTAGTCGTGCCGCCGTGGCCTCGCTGCCAATGACGGCAATCGATTTAATGTTTTTGCCGATTGGCAAAACCTGACGCTCATTCTTGAGCAGGACGATCGACTCCAGGGATGCGTTTTGGGCAATCGTTTTGTGAGAACGGCTGTCCTGGGGTGCGGTCAGCGTTGCTTCGCTCACATAGGGGTTTTCGAACAGGCCCAGTTCGAACTTGGCTTTGAGCACGCGGCTCACGGCTTCGTCCAGTTTTTTTGGATCGATGTGTCCGCTGGTGAAGGCGGGGCTGAACAGGGCGTGGTGTTTGTATTGCGTCTGAAAAATCACGTCGAGTCCGGCGTTGATTGCCTGCTCGCCGGAGGCGGGATAGTCTGCGACGGTGTTGTGCAGAACAATCGATCCGCCCACTGCGCCTGCATCGGAAATGACAAAGCCGGGAAATTTCCAATCCTGTTTTAAGGTTTTGTTCAACAGCCAATCATTGAGGGTGGCGGCCGTGCCATCTATGGTGTTGTAGCTGGTCATGATTGAGCGTGAACCGCCGCGCCGGATGCAGGCTATGAATGGCGGGAAATGGATTTCTTGCAGAAAGCGATTGTTGAGGTGAATGGGATAGCTGTCTCTGCCGCCGTCGCCAACGTTGGCGATGAAATGTTTGGGTGTGGTGATGATGTTTCTTTTTTCGAACGGAGTGACAAAGGCGACACCCATTTCGGATGTGAGAAAAGGATCTTCGCCATAGGTTTCTTCCACGCGACCCCACCGCACATCGGTGGCAATGTTGACAACGGGCGACAAGATCTGACGGATGCCGCGTATGCTTGCTTCTTGTGCGATGGCACTTGCCACGTGCCGCATGAGGGTGGTATCGAATGTGGCGGCCAGGCCAATGGCCTGGGGAAAGCAGGTTGTTCCTTCGCGCACCAGTCCATGCAAGGCTTCGTCGAAGGCGATGATGGGAATTCCGAGCCGTGTATTTTCAATGAAATGCTTTTGGACCGCGTTTATTTTGCGGGCAAGGGCCACGCCATTTTCGGAGGTGTTGTATTTGAGGAGTTGCTGTGTGTTGTCTGTGCCCTGCGATCCGGCGCTGACTTGAAAACCGAAGATTCCGTTTTTATACTGATCGGGCGTGGCGTTGTCGAGGTCGCCGGGTATCATAAAAAGTTGCCACGATTTTTCTTCCACCGTCATGCGGCCCAGAAGGTCTTTGACGCGGGCGTCGATGGGGAGGGTGGGGTTTTTATAGGGCAGCACTTGCTGCGCCAAGGATGCTATTGTCACTGAAAAGAACGCCAGTGAAAACAGAATACGTTTGAAATTCATGATTCTTAAGGGTGAAGTTAGGATGGGGCACACGGTGATATTCCTGGTCTTTGAATTGAACAGCAAGAATAAACAAGAAGATGAAAAGAAAATAAAAACACCGGGAATAATTCACGTGATTGTTGATGCCCGGCCTGTGGTTGTGACAACGAACTGCACTGTTCAGTTTCAGACGAATCTTGTGCATGAATGAACATGCAACACAGCACACACCTCCCGGCACGGGCAGATTTGCGACTTTTCTATTCGGGCAGCCTTATTGCTACTCCAGGTCCAAAACCAAACCCTATGTTACGGCACAACCTTGTTATCATCTTCCGCGGACTTGTTCGCTTCAAAAGAACATTTGTTATCAACCTGGTCGGACTCTCCGTTGGGCTTGCCTCTGCGCTGCTCATTTTTCTGTGGGTCAACGATGAATTGTCGGTCGATAAATTTCACGAGAAGAACGAGCGGCTTTTTCAAGTGATGACAAACGTGCCGGCGAACGGTGGATGGAATACCGTAGTGGATACACCGGGACCACTTGCCCAGACACTGGCCGAAGAGATGCCCGAGATTGAATATGCGGCAGCCGTGGCGCCTCCCAACTGGCGCGGGTTTGATGGGTTTATTCTCACGGTCGATAAACAAAATATAAAAGCCACCGGAGAGTATGCTGGGAAAGACTACTTCCAAATGTTCTCCTACGGGTTGATGCAAGGCGAAGCCAAGCAGGTGTTAACCGACAAAAACTCCATCGTTATATCAGACGAGCTGGCCATGAAGCTGTTCAGCACAACCGAGGGGCTGGTGGGCAAAACCATTGCGATCAATCACGAACGGGAATACATGGTGTCGGGGGTATTCGCGAAGACAACGACAGCGTCGTCGGTTCGGTTCGACTTCGTTCTTCCTTTTGATACGTATCTGGATGTGACACCCTGGTATAAGGAGTGGGATAACTTCGGGCCGCACACCTACCTGGTGCTGCGTGAAGGCACAGATCCCGTTGCCTTTAATGCTAAACTTAAAACCTTCTTTCAGGCGCGGAACAACGGCGACAAGAACGCACCGCAGTTGCTCGCTACGCGCTATTCGGACAACTACCTGCACGGCAATTTTGAAAATGGTGTGCAGTCGGGAGGACGCATTGCCTATGTGAACCTGTTCTCGGCAATTGGTCTGTTCATACTCGTTATCGCGAGCATAAACTTCATGAACCTGTCTACGGCGAAGGCGGCTGTGCGCACAAAGGAAGTGGGCGTGAAGAAGGCCTTGGGTGCGGGCCGGAAACGACTGGCGATCCAGTTTATCGGCGAATCTATGTTGATGACTTTGGTGTCGCTGGTGGTGGCGATCGGGCTGGTTGTCTTGGCCCTGCCGCAATTCAATATCATAACCGGGAAGGAACTGGCGTTCACGTTGACGCCGCAGCTTGTTGTGGCGCTAACGGGCATCACGCTTGTTACCGGGCTGGTGGCGGGAAGTTATCCGGCCATGTACTTGTCGGGCTTCAATCCCGTTGCCGTGTTGAAAGGGAAGTTGACGACTTCCACCGGAGAGCTATGGGTTCGCAAAGGACTTGTGGCCTTCCAGTTCACGTTGTCGATCGTGTTGATTGTGTCGGTGTTTGTGGTGTATAAGCAGATTGAGTTTGTGCAAAACACAAACCTGGGATACGAAAAAGACAACGTGATCTATTTTGAAATTGAGGGACGTGTGAAGGAGAATGCAGAGACTTTTCTTTCGGAGATAAAACGAATTCCCGGCATACAGAATGCGGCCAGCACCACCAGCGACATGACGGGGCACAACTGGTCGGTGGGCCTCAATTGGGAAGGCAAAGCAAACGACGACAAGGCACGGGCCGAGCTGATGGCCGTGAATTCTGATTTTCTTTCAACAGTGGGTCTTGAAGTGAAGGAAGGGCGGTTCTTCTCTAACGATTTTGTGAGCGACACCACGCGGGTGGTGGTGAACGAGGCCGCCGCCAAGGCGATGGGGTTCGACAATGCGATCGGCAAACATGTGAAAGGCCTTGGGGATCTTGAAATCATTGGCGTTGTGAAAGATTTTCACCTTGAATCTTTCCACGAGGAAGTGAAGCCGCAGCTCTTTGTGATGCACCGTAAACATTTTGCACCGCCCAGCCTCATCATGGCACGCCTGGAAGCGGGAAAGGAAAAAGAAACCCTGCAACGGCTTGCTGCCTTCTATAAGACTTACAATCCCGGCTTCCCTCTGGACTACACGTTTCTGGACGACGAATACCAGGCACTCTACACGTCGGAGCAGCGCGTGTCCGCACTTTCAAAATATTTTGCCGGTCTTGCCATTCTTATTTCCTGTCTCGGACTTTTTGGGTTGGCGGCCTTCACGGCACAACGCCGGATAAAAGAGATCGGCATTCGCAAAATTCTCGGCTCAAGCGATTTCGGAATTGTGCGGTTGCTTTCAAGCGACTTCATCAGAACCATTCTCGTTGCCATCGTGATCGCCCTGCCGCTCAGTTATTTTATCACGCACAAATGGCTGGTGGGGTTTGCCTATCGGATTGAGCTTGAATGGTGGTTCTTTGCCGGATCGGGCTGTCTTGCCCTGCTGATTGCGTTGTTTACGGTAGCCCTTCAAACGGTGAGGGCATCGCGCACAAACCCGACCGAGTGCCTGAAGCAAGAATAAATTCCTTTGCCTGTATTTTGTTTGTAATGACCTCCGCGCGTAATTTGGACCATTATGTGACGATGGCGACCGTATGAACGTAGCTGACCGTTGCTCTGAGCAAAGAAATCGGCTTCGGCTATGCATACTTTTTCGACAATCGACCATGGAATCTGAAACCAAAGGAGAAATGAAAACGCTGACAAAGGAAATACAGGCTGCCCTCACGCCGACTGCGGCATTGGCTCTTTTAAAGGAGGGGAACAAAAGATTTGTCAGCAATCTGAAAGTGAACCGGAATTTGTTGCAGCAAGCCAACGAAACATCCGATGGTCAGCATCCCTTTGCCGTTATTCTCAGTTGCATTGACAGCCGCACGTCGGCTGAACTGATTTTTGATCAGGGGCTGGGTGATATCTTCAGTGTGCGCATTGCGGGCAACATTATTAACGAAGACATTCTGGGCAGCATGGAATTTGGTTGCAAAGTGGCAGAAGCAAAATTTATTGTTGTTTTAGGACACACAAAATGCGGGGCCGTGAAAGGTGCCTGCGATCATGTTGAGATGGGTAACCTCACCGCATTGCTCACCAAAATCAGACCGGCCGTGGATGATGAAACCACGACCAAAGAAAATCGCACGTCGACCAACGCAGAGTTTGTAGAAAACGTGGCCATCATCAATGTGAAGCGGACAGTGAAATCGATTGTGGAGAGAAGTACAATCTTAAAAGAAATGATAGAAAAGGGACAAATAGGTATTATCGGCGGCATGCACGACATTTCGATCGGAACCGTGACCTTTTTTCCGGAGACTATGATTTTGCATGAGCAAACCGGACGCTGAGCTTGCTTCGTTAGGGTATTATTAAAAAACCATTATCGGCCGAATGATATTGTTCTCAACTAACTGCCGAACCCGGCATTGATGACGCATCCGGATTTCCAACGGAATGCTTCGATCGTCTCTTAACAAACTCCCTAGTCCTTGGCTTGATGGAGCTTGCCGCCAAGCCATGCTGCAGGCAGCGAAATGGCCACGAGGCTCCACGCATACCACGCTGGCCCCAGCTGCATGTTGGCTGTTGCAATGGCTCCCGCTGCACTGAGCAACACGCCGATAGAGCCAAGGATCAATGCATGCTTCATGGGTTTGGAAGGAGCCAGCCTGGCGGTGATGTAACATCCCGCGATGCTGAACACCGTGCGGTAGAAAATGACCAGGAGAATGAGTGCTGGCCCTACGTTTAAATGTCCTTTCGGAAGAACGCCGACGCTTTCGAGAATGGCATCTGTGCCCGTGTGTGAGATGACGATGAAAATCAGGCCTGCTAATACGGCGCCGATGCTTTTGAGTGTTGTGTTCATACTAATTTTTTTACAGGTGTTCAGCGTAACAAAAGTATCGGCTTGCACGAACATGCGGCGAGTGCTATTGCGACAAAAGGAGGGTGGATGACGACAGCGTAGTTGTTTGCCCGCGCCGTAAAAAAAAGAAGCCGGGTTCATCACCCGGCTTTTTTTGAAGTGCTTGTTTTTTTTTACGTGATCAAGCTACGCATATCGCTGTCTAGTTTCTGAACAGTTCCCACTCCGACATTTGCATGATGCTGCCACTGCCTACTGCAGTGATGTTGAGCCTGTAGTAAGCATAGGATGTTGTGTTGGTGAATGTGTAGGTTTTGGTCAGCAGGCGTGTGGCAAACGTCTGGTTGGTTTGCGTGTTCAGGGTGGTCCACGACGTTCCGTTGTTTGAGCCCTGGAGTGTCCAGTTTTTGGGATCGCGTGCCGGAACATCGTTCGCCGAGGTTATGGTGTATTTCACAACAACGGCTGCGGTAGCCGGTTGGAACCGAAGCCATGCGGCACTGTGTGACGTGAGGTATTTTGTTCCCGTGCTGTTGTCGATCACCTTGGTGTAGTCCTCGCCCGAAGGTGAACCGGTTTGGTATTGTGCGGTGAGCGTGCCGGCGTAGTTTGTGATGTCGGATCCGGCAGGAGGAGGTGTGGTTCCGCCGCCGCTCAAGGCTGCAAAGATGGCGTCTGTATAGGACTTGCTCACGTTCGCGGCAAAGACCATGATGCCGGCTTTCTCCGGAGTGGGATGCCATTGTGCATTGGCAATGGCGGTGTTGAGGGGGCTGAGCTGATGCGAATATCCTTCCATCACTCTCGAGTTGCCGAGCGTGGCAGACCAGTAGGTGAAGTTGTCGGTGCTGTAGGCCATGTCCATCACAAAGTTGAGATACTGGCTCATGGACACTTCTCTGAAGTTAGGGCCGGGTGCGCCACCGGAGTAGACGGCAGCCGTATACATTTTGTCATTGGGACTTGAGGAGAGCGGACCAAAGTAGGCGCCCAGTGCGGCGATTAAATTCCGGTAGTTTGTGTTGGCCGTTGCGCCGTGTTCCACATCCAGCGAGATGCCATCGAAGCCGACGGTTGTGACGCAGGTGTTGATGAATGACGCAAACTGTGTGGCGTTGTAGGCCGTTCCGTTGTAGGTGGTGAAGGGCGTTGCCGTGCTCCATGACGCGGCGTCGTCAACATTCATGAGCACCTTCACGCCCCGTGCGCGCAGGGTTTGGATGTCGGCCAGAATTTGTCGTTTGCTGTGATAGTAGGCGTTGTTCATCCAGCCGGAGTTGTAGTGAACGGTATCGGCCAGTTCCCACAACGTTCCTTCGAACACAATCACTACGTTGGCATTGTCGGTAAACGTTGTTAGGGGAAGAATTCCCTGGCCGGAGGGGGTGGCATCAAAAGCATAGTAGGCAACTTTAGATTGCCCCACGGCCGGCAACGCCAGCGGCTGTATTAAAATGTCTCCGTCGGCGGTAAGTGATTTTCCTGTAGAGTCCCTTTCGGGTGCCACCATTTCCATGTCGCAGGAGTTCATGAAAATGAATACTGTGGCCATCGCCAGGAGTGAATAAAAACTTTTTTTCATAAGGGTGTTTGGTTTAGGTGTTTAATGCATTGATAAAAGTATCGTTGGAGTAGTTTAGACGCCGCGGCGAATAGTGGACCGTTGTGCCGGTTTTCAAAACAGGGAGCGTTTCGGAGGGAATGGATGAGCGATGGACATTAAAATCAGCGGCGACACCCGAGCAGATCGGGATTGGTGGAAACAACATGGTGGATCAACAGGTTTAGGAAAATGAAAAAGCCCATCTCTCTGCAATGTCGATTGCAGAATAGATGGGCTCTATGAAACGAATATACTCAAAGTGTTCGAATTACACATAGGTCGTGCGGAAAAAGATTTGCGCTTCTGGACAAAAACCGGAAGCCGCGGAGGGCTTTGAGCAGTTGTCTAATCTCGAACCACACTTCCTCCGCGACATCGACGAGGCTTTTCTGAACAACTTCATCGTTACACGCTAGCTTCATGGCGATCGCTATCAGAAAATACAAAGACCGAAGAGAAGTGATTCTCTATCGCAAGTTGTCGTGACGACTCGTGACGGTGCTATTTCAGTGTCCCTTTCATCTCCACTCTTGTTAGCGGACCAAACTCCAGATTGCCCGTGCGGAAAATGGTTATGTCGTTTTTGTTGAACGCAACCTTGTGTGTGAAGTATAAAGGTGTTTCGTAGAAATAGGTGCGGAACAGCAGCGTGTCGGGCGATATCCAGGCACCGCTTGATGCCACGGGAGTTTCTCCAACAAACGGAACGATGTATGTGCCGGTCTTCAATGCGCCGTTTCCGACGGGGATGGTAAAAGATTTATCGGGCATGCTAAACGTGATGACCGGAGCATCGGGTTTGAGATCGAATGTGATGCTGGCAAAACCGTCGGGATTTTGTTGCAGGGTGTAGGCGTGGTTGGACATGGTTTCGATATGTGGCGAAACCGCCGTTCCTTTTATTATGGAGAGGTTTAGATCGCCAAGTTTTTTTTGCAAGGCCGTGAAGGCATTTGTATTTTCTGCTACGGGCTGTTCACTCATTGCCGGCAGCAGGTGGTCCCACACGAGGTTCATGATGGCACCCATGTCGTTGGTGCCGGATGTGATGGCCAGCACTGCATCCTGTTTAGGAAACACAATGCAATATTGCCCAAAGGCTCCATCGCCCCGGTATAGATCATGACGACAACGCCAGAACTGATAGCCATAGCCTTGCTCCCAATCGCTGTCTGGGTTGCTGCCGTTTGAGGTCTGTTTTTTTGTAGCGTCTTCCACCCATGCCGCCGGCACAAGTTGTTTTCCCTCCCACATCCCTTTTTGCAGATAGAGCTGACCGAGTCGTGCAATGTCGGCGGTGCGCACCTTCAGGCCCCAGCCACCGATGTTGATTCCTGCGGGCGAAGTTTCCCAGGAGGCGTGTTCAATGCCCATGGGTTCGAAGAGCCGGGGTGTTAGGTAATCGAAGAGGGTTTTACCGGATTTTTTTTGAATGATGGCCGAGAGCATGTAGGTGGCCGCACTGTTGTAGACGAAGTGCGTTCCGGGCTTGTGCTCGACGGGAAGTGATAGAAATCCTTTGAGCCAGCCCGTTGTGTCTTGCATCATCCGGTCGGTGGCGTCGTCGTTGTGGCCCGTGGTCATCGTCAGCAAGTCGCGAATGCGCATGGCGTTCAGATTGTCGGAAGGTTCTTTCGGGGTTTCGTCGGGAAAGAAGGAGATCACTTTGTCGTTGATGTTTAATAAACCTTCTGCCTGGGCAATGCCGATGGCGGTGGAGGTAAAGCTTTTGCTTAGAGAGAAAAGCTGTTGTGGTGTGTCGGGGTTGTAGGGGTTCCACCATCCTTGCGCGGCAATTTGTCCATGACGCAACAGCACAAAGCTGTGCAGTTCATCTTTGCGTTCCTTTTCTGCGGCTTCAATAAAATTCAAAATAGCTTGCGACGAGATGCCCAGCGACTCGGGTGTGGCAACGTCGGCTTTGTCGGCGGCAGTTTTGCACCCGACGAACAAGAGAAAGAGGGACGTGAGCAGGAAGGTACTATTTTTCATAGGATTGAGGGTTTAAAAATCCGACAACATTGTTTCTCAGGTAGTATCAAGTTAGATCAATTTGGTCAGTAGTTGGCGAAGCCTGTCATTCCATCTTTTTGCCGGGATATTGGGTGCCTTGAACCTTAAAGACCATTCCGGATATTTTGCCTTTGTCTTCGGTAAATTCAATGGTGCTGTCTGTGGCTTTTGAAAACAGGTTGGTTTCGTTCTCGGCAAAAAACTCTTCCTTTTGCTGGCCGGGCATCTGGAAATAGATTCGGTCTCCTTCAGTTGTTATAGACAAAACAAGTCCGCCTGTGAAATCATATTTGCCACTGAACAACGCCAGTTTTGCAGCGGCCAGGGTGACGGCCTGTTTTGCTTTTGGAAGGGGAAGGTCGGTTTTCTTTTGCACGTTGCGTGGACCGGTTTGGACGGGCTCGTTATAGAACTCCGCCGAAATCACCTTGCCCTTCTTGTCGCGCCGGAATTCGCAATACGAATTTTTCCACCATGCCCATGCAAAAAGATCTTTGCCCACATTGACCAATACGCTTTTGGGATAACCCGGCGATTGTGCAAACAGCGTGTCATCACGCACCGTGAAATATTGATACAAGGTTTCGCCCGGGGCCTTGGCATAGAACGATTGGCTGATGGCATACACGCCCGTGTAGTCGTTGAGTGCTTTTTGAGTCAGGTGGTTGATGGGTTGCCTTGGTGCATGTATCAGTTGCAAGGCTATTGACGACAAGACCGGCACCGTCCAAATGGGTTTATTTGAAAGGATGACCATGTATAACTGCTTTGAAGGGATGCGTATGGCATCGGAACTGAAACCGGCCATGCCACCGGCGTGGTCAATAAATTGAATGCCTTTATAGTTGTTGCTGGTCCATCCGAAACCGTAGTTGGCGTTTTGTCCGTCAGGCAACACCACCGATCGCCAGGCTTTTTCGGTCCATTCCTTCTTCAGAATTTTTTCAGTATACAGCGCGTTGTCCCATTTCAGAAGATCGTCTACGTTGCTGATGATGTTGCCGGCCGCGTAGGGCCAACTCCAGCTCATGTAGAGAATCGGCATGTATTTTCCGCTGGCGGCATTGATGTAGCCATAGGACGCATTCCGCACCAGGCTATCATAGTTGCCTATTGCAGAGTGATTCATGTCCAACGGTGCAAAAATGTTTTCCCGGATGTATTCGTTTAGCGGGAGGCCCGAAACTTTTTCAACAATCAGGCCGGCCACCACGTAGCCTGAATTGCTGTAGCCCCAGTTTGTTCCGGGTTCGAAGGTGAGCGAGTCGTTCATGAAAAAATTCATGAGTTCGCCGGGCGATTGGGTCAGGACCATTTGGGCGGGAAAATCTTTTTTCTCTGCAAAGTCGGGTATGCCGCTGGTGTGGCTTAGCAAGTGTTCGATGGTTATGCGCCGGCCGTGGCTGTTGTAGTCGGGCAAATATTTTTTAATGTCGTCCTGCAAATTCAGCTTTCCGCGTTGCGCCAGTTGCAGCACACAAACTGCGGTGAATTGTTTGGTCATGGAAGCGATCCGGAAAATGTTCTCGGGTTTGTTTGGCACGTTAAACTCCAGATTAGACAGCCCAAAGGCTTTCCTGTAGATGGGCTTGCCGGCTTTTGCAATCAGCAAAACGGCGCCCGGTTCATCGGGTTTATAGTTTGCGTTCATGATGCTGTCGACAACGTGTTGGTCTTGTGTGGACAGGGGTTGGGCGTTTAGTGAAACGCTCAGTGCGATCAGGAAAAGGATGCCAGGAATTCGTTTCATTTTCTGAGTGGTTGGTTTTGTTTTTTTTACGAGGATGCTTGTGCTGTACACGCCGGCTAGTCACTCATGAGCGGACACGTTCATGATGACAAAGGGTCACACGTTAACGGCGCGACGTTTTGTGCAGATAACCTTCGGATGCTTGAACAAGACATTCAAAGGTGTCGCGTTGGCATAGGGGTTTCAATACACCTTTTGGTGTAATTATCGCCTACTCCAAAAGGAGTAGCACCAAGAGGCAATCAGCAATAAAATGACGGAACAGTTTAGATCAGCTTGTTCTCCACGGCGTATCGCACGAGGGCGGCTGTGTTCTTGAGGCCAAGTTTGGCGAGTATGTTTTTTCGGTGGGTGTCGACGGTGACGCTGCTGAGGAATAGTTTTGCGGCGATTTCGTTATTGGTAAGTCCATTGGAGATCTGACCAATAATTTCAAGCTCGCGTTTTGTGAGGTGTTTTTCGGTGGCGGCGGTTTTTCCGGTTTCGTTGAGGTGGTTGAAGAGGTTCATCGAAATTTCGGGGCTCACATATTTTTCGTTGTGCATCACTTTGTCGATCGCTTTGATGAGCTCTGCTTTTCCGGCGTCTTTGTGGATGAATGCGTCTGCGCCCGCCTTCAGGAGTTTGTTCACCACCGGCGCTTCGCCCAGCATGCTCACCACAATGATTTTGATGGCGGGATATTCTGCCTTTATGATTTTTGTGGCTTCTGCGCCGCTGAGCTTCGGCATGTTGATGTCCATAATGATGATGTCGATGGCTTCTGTTCGCGCGATGTCAATCGCTTCATAACCATTCTTTGCCATGTGGATCTGGTCGATTGTTTTTTCGGACCGGAGGATTTGCGACAGCCCATCCGTTATCATCTGATGATCGTCTACAATCAATATGTTCAACGAAAACGTATAGCTGCTCATGGGGTGTTAAATTCATATGGGATCTCTATGGATACACTTGTGCCTTTCGAGGGAATGGAGTCGATGGTGATGATGCCCTGCATGAGTTTTGTTCGGGCAGCCAGGTTTTGCAAGCCGTAGCCGTGACGGTGGGCCGTGACATCGAAACCTTTTCCGTCGTCTTCAATCATGAGAATGATCTTGTTGTCGCGGCGGCCAATCTGAAGGGTAACATGTTTTGCCTCGGCGTGTTTCAGTGCATTGTTGATAAGTTCCTGCGTGATTCTGTAGAGGGCAAGTTCATAGTCCTGTTGCAGACGGTTCTCCATGCCAAACAGGGTTAGTGAGAAAGATGTTTGTTTTGTCTCGTTCAGTTTGTTGATTAATCCTTCCACGGCCGTGACATAGCCAAACTCTTCAAGCACGGAGGGGCTGAGATTCAGCAACAGGCTTCTGACGTCGGAGATCACTTCGGTTATGAATTGTTCCGAGCTTTTGGCAAGGGTGGTCATCTCTTTGTCGTTTTGCAGGGCGGCTTTTTCGTGCAGCGTGGAAACAAACATTTTGAGTGCCGACAGCCGGGTGCCCACGCCGTCGTGAAGATCTCTTGAAATGCGTTTGCGTTCCTGCTCCTGTGTGGCCACCATGACACGAATCTGTGTTGCCTGCTGTTCTTTCAGTTTTGCCACGCGGCCACTGTATGCGGCATAGGCCGTGGTGCCCATCACAATGAACAGTAGACTATAGGCCCACCAGCTCCGCCACCACGGCGGTGTGATAATAATCACCATGGTTTTCTCCACTGCATTTCCAATGGCATCGAAGGCCCTGACCTTGAAGCGGTAGGTTCCTGCGGGGACGTTGAAGTAGTGGCCCGTTTTTTCGCTGCCGGCCTTGCGCCAGGTGTTGTCGTAGTTTTCCAGCATGTATACAAGATGAGGTGCCTGGCGTTCGCTGTTGAAATCGATGCCGGCAAATTCGAACGCGAACGTGTTTTGATTGTGAGCAAGTTTTATTTCCTTCGTGTTGACCAGTGCCTCGAAAAGTATGCCGGTGCCGGGCAGCATGGGCTCGTTGTTGAGTGAAAAATGTGTTATGGCAACCTGGTGAAAAGAGTTGTTTGGTGTGAGCAGGGCAGGGTTTATTTCGAAATAGCCAGCGGCTTCGCCAAACACCAACGTTCCATCCTGGCGAACATAGCCGCCCGTGAGGCGCAGACCATCCACGCCAAATGGTTTCCCAAACACTACAGGCCTCAGGTTGTTGCCCGTGCGCAGTTGAACGATGCCTTCGGATGTGCCCATCCAGAAATTGTTTTGCTGATCTTCCATGAGCCAGCCGGCCTGCAACTGCGGCGGCAGGATGAAGAATTCGTCTTTGAATTTGGTGAACACATCCTTGCCGGCATCGTATTTGAAAAGCCCATCCTGACCACCCACCCAGAGATTTCCCTTGCTGTCTTCCATGATGTTGAGCACACCCACAATAGCGGGATATCGTTTGAAACGTTCTGTACTCGTTTCAAGCTTGCACAGCCCACCCGTTGTTCCGATCCAAAGATTTTTGTTGCTGTCGAACTCGATCCACACAACCTGGTTGTTGATGAGTGAGGTGCTGTCGTGTGGATCGTTCAAAAAACGTTTGACGGCCCCCGACGTTGCATTCCAAAATGCGAGCCCCTTATAGGTGGCAATCCACAAATTGCCTTCGGTGGTTTTTCTGACGCGGGGAATCGTGTCGGAAGGAACGCTGTTTGGGTTGTTGGGATCGTAATGGAGAAACCTGGTGTACTGTCTTTTCTGTACGTCGAAAAAATAGAGGCCGAAGGTGGATTGTACCAAAAGTCTGTCGCCGTCTTTGTCTATGGGAAACGTGAGGTTGGTGAGCGACGTTGGATCTTGTGGCGAGACCAGGTATTGCACTTCGTTGCCCGTCTTGTCTTTGCAGAACAGTCCTTCATTTGTGCCGATCCACAGATTGTGGTCGTCGTCTTCAACAAAGCCTATGGTTATTCTATTTGTGTTGTTGTAGGACACCGGATTTTGTCCGGACGCAATTTTATAGAGGTTGGATCCCCACGAACTGATCCACACGGTGTTGTCGCGCGTTTTGTAGGCTGTCCAAAAAAGTTCGTCTTCAAGTTTGCCGGAGGCCTTCTTGTCTGTACCATACCATGCTACCTTTTTAGTTAGTGGATCATATACATGGATGCCCGCCGAAAATGTTCCAATCAATATTTTGCCCGTGTGATCTTCGGTGATGAAGGCGATGTGATCTTCCGACCAGAACAAGGCAGGTTTCAGCGCAGGTCTGCTAAGTTTATCAGGATGCAACGGGTCGAAACGATGTCTTTTGAAAGTCCCCTTTTCACGATCCATCGTGTGCAGTCCGTCACCGGCGGAGCCTACCCAGAACGTGCCACGGCTGTCTTCAAAAATTGTTCGGATGCGGTTGTCGGTCAACGTAAGGGAATCGTCAGCGTCGTTTACATAGCGCGTGAACTTGCCCGTAGCTCTGTTGAGCTTGTTCAGGCCGCCGGCACTTTTGAATCGCGGATTGCCCTGATTAAAAACACTTCCCGTTCCGACCCAGAGTGTTCCCTGTCGATCTTCATAGAGCGATCGCACGGCATTAAAACTCAGCGATGAAGGATCGTTAGGATCGTGGCGGTAGTGCACAAAATCGGATGCTCCTTTGTCCAGCCTGTCGAGACCTTGATAGGTTCCAATCCACAACGTTCCCTCACGATCGGTGAGGAGCGCCATGACCGAATCGTTGCCCAGACTGGCCGGGTTGGTTGGGTCGTGTCGGAAATGACGGAAGGTGCCCGATGCGGGATCGAGGCGATCAAGGCCCATCCACTGTGGCGCTGACCATATGAAACCCGCGCTGTCTGCCGTGAGGCACTCAATGGTTTCCTGTGCCGGCGAATGTGGGTTGGACGGTTCGTGGTGATAGCCAACATAGGACGCACCGTCGTATCTGAACAACCCGCGTTGTGTAGAAAACCAGAGAAACCCTTGAGCGTCCTGTGTCATGTTGAGCACTTGTGTGCTCATGTTTTCGGATGCGCTTTTCACGATCGCGAAATTCACTTCCTGCGCCAGCGATGGTGCCCCCGAAAAAATCAGGGCGATGATGAGGGTTTGAATGGCTGATCGCCGCATGCGTGATCGTTAGACAGGAAAGATAAACTAAAGAAGTGGTTGTTGAATGCGATCCGGCGATTGAGAGACGGCTATTCAAAAGTGACGCTATGCGTAGGGTGAGACAATACACCTTTTCGTGTATTTTTTGGGGTCCGGTGTTTTTCACGAAGATTTTTTTGATCGACGGGAATTTTTTCAAAGTTCCCTGATCGACTTGTGGGATCTCCGGTTTGTCTGGTTCAGAACAACTTTTTTATCCGGAAGGTGAGCATAAAAATGAAAAACGCAAACAACGCAATAAGATGAATGGATAGCAAGACAACGTGCACAGCAGTCAATGTGCACGTGGGCTCTGCCGTTAATGTAAAGATGGAGTAGCCAGCGATCAACACCTCAAATCCTAACACCAGAATCTCCCGACGTTCAACAATGTGTTGTTGGATGCGGATTTGCTTTTGCGCCCAGTAGATCAGCAGTGAAACACTTGCTGTTAAGTTTAAATAGACAATGACAAAGAAACGGGAAGTGAGTAACCCCGTAAGCAGAACGGCGACGTGAATCAGGATGATACTGGCCAGTGCACCGCAGGCTTGCTTGTCGGAGTTACTCATTCAGCTGTTGACAAGATGGGCCTATACCTCGAAAGGAAGGGCATATTCTTTTGTGACCGGCTTGGAGCTGCGCGATTTCACTTCTACGCGTGCCTTGAGGGGAGAGCCGAGAACGAGATAGTTTTTCACGTATTGATCTTCGTGCACCATCCAGCTGTTGTCTTCCAGCAGCAGCTCGGTGACACCGGCCTTGGTTGCTTTGTAGGCCAGGCGTTCTACCAGCAAGGGTTCATAGTTGATGGTGTTGCCCATGTAGCATACCTGAATTCCGGGTTTCGATTCGTTGCCCAGTTCGGTGCAGTCGATGACGTTGATGGTTATTGCAGAACCGTCTTCCAGGTCTTTCACTTTCCACTCTTCGATCGTTGTTTTTACGTTTGCCATGAGGTTTGTTTTTTTAAGGGATGTTTTTTTAACGTGATTGGGAATTTATTTCTCTGCCGTGAACGTAGGGAGGTGATTATAGTTGTCTGATAGTTGAACATCCCTGGTTTTTCTTTGCAACGGGAGAATCGTTCCTTTCTCACTGGATTCATCTAACTGACCTTGGTGCTGCAATCTTAGTCGATTTTCCGTAACCACATGACTTGCCACTGCTGCCTGGGATCAACACTTTTCAGAAACAGGGTGTCGCCCCGGAGCACAAATTTTCGTTTGTATTCCGTTGCGTTTTTCTCCGGCCGTAAGTTTCCGGTAATGGTATGGGTAACCACGCGGTGTTCCCAGTCAACGGTGTATTCGCCAAAATAAGCGTCGTAGGTATCGATCCAAATTCGGTTTTGTTCGGGTGTCCATGAATTGTCGCCCAGGCCGATGCCCGTCGACGTGCCGTCGTGCTGCATTATCGAGTCTGTGAGGAGAGGCTCGCGTTTTTTATGCCACAGGAGTTGAACGCTCATGTTGCCGTCGGGTGTGTAGATCAGAAGGCCATCGACGTTGAGGTCCTCCATTAGCACATTTCCCTGGCTGTCGATCTGTTGATCGGCCACAAATCTCCACGTGCCGGTTAGTGCCCGGTCGTTATCTGCACAGCCTGTCAAAAGCAATACAGGAATTAGCGTAAGTATGATCAGGGTTCTCATGCCGTTTTGGGGTGGGTAGGGTGTGCCCGGGTCGCCTACAGGAAAATACGTATTATTTAGAATTTTTCTAATTAGCCTTGGTATCAACCAAATCCGGGTGTATTTTTGAGCATCAAAATTGGACCAGCTTGGAACACATTCTTACCGAAGTTCTTCCGCTTTCGCTTACCCATGCCGGAAATTCTTTCACGTTAGTGATTGACGATCAGGCTATTAAGCAATCTACCTGCGAGTTCATGCTCACCTATTCGTCCATGGTGGGAACCGACATTGAAGCGCTGCTCTCTAACCTTTCCAATGCTTGCGACAGCGTGAGCGTGCCGCTTTCGGGCCGGGGTAGCGCAGTGGTGGTTAGCCTCCGTGACTTTGCCCGGTTGAGAACACTCTACGGTCAGATGATGTATGAGCTGAAGCTGCAGGACCTTCTTGTCCGCTGTGCCATCTTCCCCCAGTCTACACTGGAGTTGTCTGAGTTGAACTAGACTTCTTCTAAATTACTATCGTTAATCCATTTTGGTTGGGAGGTTGTGTGCCTTCGAAATATCTTTGTTGAGGAAGGAATATCCTTTTCTATTGATCAACCAAAATCCGAACATGAACTCAACCTCTATACTTCGTCAGAAAACTTCTCTTCAGGAGAGTGTTCTCGGCATTCTCAATCAACAGATGGCTGTGGAAGCACACTCGTCTGCCTTGTATCTCTCGATGTCGGCCTGGTGCTATGCCCAGGGTCTTCGCGGAACCGGCGAATATTTTAGAAAGCAGGCCGATGAAGAGCGCGAGCACATGATGAAGATTTTTCATTACATCACACATGCCGGTGCGCTGGCTGTGTCGCCCGAAGTTGGTAACGTTGAACGCAACTTCACCGACCTCCGTTCGGTGCTGCTGTTGGCGCTGGACCAGGAGATCCAGATCACCGAGAACTTCAACAAGATGACCGAGCATTGCCAGAAAGCGCGCGACTATCAGACCGCACGGTTCCTGCAGTGGTATCTCGACGAACAATATGAAGAAGAAAAGCAGGCCCGCCGCTGCATCGAGATTTTCGATCAGATGAACGCGAAGGATGCTATCTTCGACATCGACCGCCAGATCCACGATCTGAAAAAGGACTGATCCCAGACATTCTGAAAATTATGAAAGGCTGTTCATGGTTATGGACAGCCTTTCTGTTTTATGCCGCTTCCGGATTGAAGTGAGGTTAAATCGTTACCTTGCGTTTCTAAATCAACGAAAGGATGAAACATTTCTCCCGATCACCTGAGTGCGTGTTTTACGTTTGCTGTGGAAGCAAGTGTAAGAAGTCGGGCGGAAAACATTTGTATAAGCAAATGAAGAGTGAGGTGAAGCACCGCCGCCTCAAACCACACGTGCAGGTGATCAAAACCGGCTGCACCGATCGTTGCAAAATGGGACCCATCGTGGCTGTGATGCCCAAAAATGAATGGCACCTTCAGGTGAGTGAAGAAAAGGCTGTGGATTTGGTTAATGGATATCTGACGCCGCATCCCTAGCGACGAGTTTTTTGATGCATGTCGTTGTTTGTTAGATACGATTACAATTTTGCTTCTGGTCTGCGCTTATGCATTGATGACCGTTTTAATCAAATCGCGATACATAAGCTTCTCTTCCCAATAGTTGCTGTGAGTGAAGGAGAATAGGTTTACGCCGGGGAAATCGCATTGCACATTCGCGACGTTTTTGTAGTAGTCCAATCGTCCGCTCACATAGTCTTTTTTGTCGTAGTAGTTTCGCCAGCCAATGTCGTCGAGGTAGCGCACAATGCACATGCTGAGTGTGAGGTTTGGTGGAATGGTTATGGTGCTCCAGCGCTGTTGTTTGAAACAGTGGTAGGCTTCGATCAATTGTTGCCGGAAGATCTGTTCGGGCGGTGTTTTTTCGCGGAGGAAAAAAACAATTTTGTCGAGCGGGCTTCCAAAGGTTACGAACCCCCGCAGCTGATCCGATATTTTTTTAATGCTTTCTGTTTTGGCGAGGTTGTTGCAATTTCCCTTTGCATCATAGCCATCGATCATTTCCTGATTTACCAACAGGTTGATTTTGTTGATGGCATCGTATGACACCTGGCTGCCCAGGGAGTGACCCGCAATGATGACCGATTCATACTCTCTGGGTATTCTTTTGTTTTCGAGCCCTTTATATTGTTCTGACTCCAATCTTTTTTCGATCAGGAACTTGATCGAATCGACTGCGCCGTCCAATATTTTTCTGCGGATTTCGTAGAACTTGGATTTTGGATCGATCACATTGTAGATGCAAATGTCGCCCAGTACGTTGGCGAGTTTGCTGGCGCCTAATTTCAGGAATGCATTCAACATGCTTGTGGCTACGCTGCCGATCAGGGGAATGTAGGAGAGTAGTTTCAGTAAAACCGATATGGCCAGGTTTACGAGGAGAATGATTTTTGTGAAGACACCCAGCACCAGCCAATATACCGTGGGATTAAACTGGCCTTTGCTGTCGAAAAAAATACTTCGATCGTTAAATTCCTTTCCCAGGGCTGCCTGCTCTTTGTAGAAACCTTTCGCGCCCTTCACCACGCCGTTTATCCAGTTGCTGATGTCGGTCCAGCTGGCCTGATCTTCGGTGAAGTTGGCCCAGTAGTATTCGTAGATGTCGATGTGATGGGGAGAATTTTTGTTCTTGATGCGCACTATGTTGTCGAACCAGGGCGAGTCGGAATCTTTGTCTTTCACGATCACGCAATGGTGAAGGCTCAAGTCGTTGTCTTTGCGCAGTGAATATTCCTTTGCCAGGCCGCGACCAAACTGATCGAGGGTTTCGAGCGGCAGTTGATTTCCGATGCCGTGAAAGATAAGGATGGCAGTGTTTTTTGTTACCCATTCACTTTCAGAGGGCACTGTGTTTTCGTTGTAGACGCTTCGCAAGACCACCGAGGGAATTTCTTCGGATATTGCTTCGGCCAGTTCGTGCGAAATGTTTTCCGGGCGGATTTCTTTTGTGGCGGTCATAACGATTGTTTTTTTTTGAGGGCACTGGATGATTGCGTTAATGTTTAAAGGGTTTGTCCCTAGCAAGCGTGTTCGAAATTGCTGGAAGCAAAAAGCCCATCACATAATCCTTTCACGAGGTTATGCGATGGGCTCCAGTATGAATATAATGGAACACGGTTGAATTGGCAAGCCGTTGTTGTTATTTGTGTCTTTGAAAATAAAATTCAATGACTGACGTCAGGCTTTTCAGGGATGACAAGTGTGGAATTTCGGGCTGAAGGATTTTTTCTTTTACTATGATGGTAACTTCCCTGGCTAGTTTCAGGTAGGCGAATAGCCTTTCGGCCCCGGAAGAACATTTCGGCTATGCTTGCAGGTGATGTTGTTGGTGATTGTACGGACTGGTTTCAGTGATTTATTGGCGTATAGCGATGGCGTTGGTGTTCTTGCTCCGACAACCACGGCGTTGCAATTCGTATGGATCCAGCGGCCATTTTACGAATCTAAACATCCCAGATTTCTTTAGAGCCGCGTGGGAGAATGTCTGCAGTTTAGCGATCAGCAAGCTTGTTGGTGATCTGATGCCGGAAGGATATAGAATACGAGCGCTTGTGGACTATGAGATGAGCGCGCTAAATGTGTGTATTAAATTCCCCAAAGGGAGAATGTTTTTCCAGGTTATTTAAAAAACCGGCGAAATAGATAGGTGCCGTGGCGTTTATCAAGTTCGAATCCATACCTTACAAGCTTGTGTTAATTCCTAACAACCACTATGAAAAATGAAACCATAAAGATTCTTCAAAAGCAGAAGAAAAAGATTCTAGATATGTGGATGAATTTCCAGTTGACAGATGAAACGTTGCGAGAAGATTTGATGAACAACGACGAACTGAGGATGCAATCGGAGGATCTTGTTACGGCCTTAGTAGACAATTTGAAGGATGAAAACATAGACACTCCGGATAGCCCTGATTTTGATTCTGTGACCGATATTCTTAACGGTATCTCTATATCGCGCGCGAAGCAGGGTTATACTTCGCGTGAGACGGGAATTTTTGTGTTCAGCCTCAAGCAAGCGTTGCTTGTTCTTCTTCAACAGGAAATCAGAGATCCACAGGTGTTATACGATCAATCGCTGAAGGTTAACAAGCTGATTGATTTCTTTGGCGTAGCCACGTTTGAAACGTTTATCAAAGGACGTGAAGAGGTGATATTGCGGCAAACCGACGAAATCACCGAAATATCGACGCCTGTGATACAGATATGGGATGGCATTCTGGCCTTGCCGATTATCGGCACGTTGGACAGTGCCCGCACCCAGGTGGTGATGGAAAACCTGTTGCAAAAAATTGTGGAGACCGGGAGCAGCATTGCTATCCTGGATATTTCGGGTGTGCCGGCGGTTGATTCACTGGTGGCGCAGCATCTGATTAAGACGGTGAGCGCTACACGTCTCATGGGCGCCGAGTGTATTATCAGCGGCATCCGGCCTGAGATTGCGCAGACCGTTGTTCACCTGGGCATTGACCTGAGCGGCGTGATTACCAAGGCATCGCTGGCCAGCGCGTTGAAAACTGCGTTCGGCATTTTGCAGCTTCAGGTGACACGAAAGCAGAAGAACCCACTGATAGTTGAGTAACGCATATGGAGAAAATTCCAATCCTAAAGATGGGCAAGCTTCTTCTGGTGACGATTCAAGTCGATCTGTATGATCGTTTGGCCGAAGCATTGGAAGCCGATCTTGTTCAGATGATAAACAAGACAGGAGCCCAGGGTGTGCTCATCGACATATCGGCGGTGAGCATTATCGATTCTTTCATGGGAAGAATAATCGGCAACATTGCCACCATGTCAAAAATATTGGACGCCGAGACTGTGGTTGTGGGTATGCAGCCCGCGGTGGCCATCACCCTCATAGAACTCGGCCTTCCGCTAACGGGCGTGTATAGTGCGCTTAATGTGGAGAAAGGAATGAGCCTGTTGCAAGGTAAAATCAACCTTAAGGAGACGGGCTTTATACCTGAGGATGATGGTGACACTGAATAAGGAGTCCATGACCGTGGTGCGCGAAATCGATGTGATTCCATTCCGCAACCGGATAAAGGAGACTGCCGCGAAGATGGGTATGGGTTTGGTGAACCAGACAAAGCTTATCACCGCAGCAAGCGAGCTCGCCCGAAATATGTTGAAGTATGCCAAGGGCGGCAAGGTGTTGATTGAAGTGATCAGCAAGGGGCGCGAGAACGGAATACGTCTAGTGTTCAAAGATGAAGGGCCGGGCATTCCCGACATTGCGCTGGCGATGAAAGACGGCTATTCAACGGGCAAGAGCCTGGGGCTTGGACTTCCGGGCACACGACGGTTGGTGAGCGAGTTCAACATAGAAACAGAAATTGGAAAAGGGACAACCGTCACGATAATAAAATGGAAAAATGGTTAAGCCCTTTAGCAGCTATCGCATTGAAGAGCGAAGCTATGTGTCTTACATTAAACGGGAAATTCACCACGGAAATCTGAAGCGACACTTCAGTCAAAAGCAGGTTGGTGAAATAGATATCATTGTGTCGGAGCTCACGTCTAACCTGATCAAGTACGCGGGAAGCGGGGACCTGCTCTTCCGGACCTTTGATGTGGGGGAGAGTGATTCTGTGTTTGAAATACTTTGTCTGGACCGGGGTGAAGGAATGGCCGACACACTGAAGATGAAAAAAGACGGCTACTCCACGTCGTCAACGCTAGGGCAGGGACTGGGAGCCATTGAGCGCCTCAGCACCACCACAGCGCTGTATTCAACTCCCGGGTGGGGCACGATTGTGTATGCAATGGTGTCGACACAAACACAGACAAAGGCCATGAACAGCCCCGGTTTTGAATTTTCTTCGCGGGCGCTCATGGTTAATAAACCACGCGAAACAGAATGCGGAGACGGCTATTGCATTCAGGAAACCCCAACACACTATCGCATGTTTTTTGGGGACGGTCTGGGGCACGGCCCGCACGCCAAGACTGCCGTTGACAAGGCGATTGAATATTTTTTGCAAAGCCCGGAGAACGACCCGGTGGTGATACTGAAAAATATTCATGACTACGTGAGAAAAACCCGTGGGCTTGTGGCCACCATTGCGCTGTGCGACAAACAAGCAGGAACCTGGAAATTTTGTGGTGTCGGGAATATTCTTACGCGCGTCTTTAGTGGTATTCAATACAAAAACTATATGCCGTATAATGGCACGCTTGGACTTAATATTCCAAACTCCATGAACAGTTCGGTGTATCCTGTGGAGCGGAACCAGCATGTGATTATGTGCTCGGATGGAATAAACACGCGTTGGGATATCGGCCGCTTTCCCTCCGTTTTTCGGTATGACAGCATCATACTGGCGGCTTGCATCTATAAAGATCATGTGCGGGGAACCGACGATGCGTCGGTATTGATTGTTAAAGTGAATTGATATGAAGGAAATCGTGTCTGTAAGTCTGGAAAATGATATGGATCTGATTCTCGCGCACAAGCGGGTGATGAAGGTGTGTGAGCTAACGGGTTTTTCATTAATCATCCAAACCTCCATTGCCACCGCCATATCGGAGATTGCCCGCTGTGCCATTGAACATGGCGAAGGTGCTTCTTTGAAACTGGGAATAGACGGCACGGCCACACGAAAATATCTGGTGGCACGCATTGAAGACTCTATAGACTTTAGTTTGAAATGCCAGGAAGCCCTTAACTATGCAAAACGCCTGGTGGGCAACATTGAAGTGATCAAGACCCCCAAGGGAATTCAGATCATGATGAAACACCTGCTCAATTTTTCGGGCACGTTCACGCCCGGCAAGATTGATTCTTATGCAGACTATTTTAAAAACGAGCCAGCCATTTCGCCCTACGACGAACTGCGAAGAAAGAACCTGCTGTTGCAGGAATTTGCCGATAAAATTCGCGACAGCGAAGACGACTACCGAACCCTGACCGATTCGTTGCCCCTGATGATGTTCACGCTCAACAACCGCGGACAGTTGACCTACAGTAACAAATGGATTGAACAATTTCTGGGAATCCCGCCAAAAGAAATTACGGCTGCGGCCTGGCAAAACATCGTTCATCCCGATGACTACGCCACGTTTAACCGGGCGGTGACCGCTGCGCTTCAAAAGGCCACGCCGTTGAAGGGTCAGTATCGGTTGAAAGAAAAAGGCTCGGGCAATTTTGTGTGGCACATGATCACGGCCTTGCCCTTGAAAAATGAAAAGGACGCCCAGGTGAAATGGATGGGGTTTATGGTCGACATTGACGCGCACAGGCTGGCCGAGAAGACGCTGAAAGACAACATGGACCTGAAGGAGGTGCAGGAAAAACTTTTTGAGAACCAGCAGGAACTTCAAACCAAAATTGTGGAACTGAACCGAAGCAACTACGAGCTGGAACAATTTGCGCACCTGGCCACACACGATCTGCAGGAACCGCTGCGAAAACTTTTCTTCTATGCCGACGCCCTCAAAACAAAATATCACGACAAGTTCGACGCCAGTGGGCTGAACATGCTGAAGAACATGACCAACGCGGTGTCGCGCATGAAGGAGCTCATCACAGACCTGCTCAACTATTCCCAACTGCACCAGCAAAAGCTGGACTTTAACCCGGTTGACCTGAATGTGACGGTGCAGGATATTCTGAAAGACTTTGAAATAACCATCCAGGAAAAGCGCGCATTGTTCGACATCGGGCCGTTGCCCCTGGTGAACGGCCATGCCCTGCGCCTGCGGCAGTTGTTCAGTAATTTGATATCGAACGCATTGAAATATTCCAAGAAGGAGGTTGTGCCCCACATTCAAATTTCGGTGAGTCAAACGGATGAAAAATTTGTATTCCTGGTGAAAGACAATGGCATCGGCTTTGAGCCTCAATATAAGGATCGGATTTTTGGTCTGTTTGAAAGGCTGCACACGCGCGATCAGTTTCCGGGCACCGGCATCGGGTTGTCTATATGCAAACGGATTGTTGAGCTGCACCACGGGCACATTTCGGCCACCGCTGTGCCGGGTGAATATTCGGCCTTTGAGATTGAACTGCCGATGGCAGCCGTTGTCAACTAAGATTTATGATGAGGAAAACTGCCCCGATATTGATTGTTGACGACGACGTGGAGGACCATGTGATACTGGAAGATTACTTTTCGGATCTTG
Source organism: Chryseolinea lacunae (assembly GCF_016735595.1). Classification (GTDB taxonomy): domain Bacteria; phylum Bacteroidota; class Bacteroidia; order Cytophagales; family Cyclobacteriaceae; genus Chryseolinea; species Chryseolinea lacunae. Next base: position 47,931 of record NZ_JAERRB010000020.1, on the reverse strand, counting down.
GTCTGAAACACTACCTCCAATTCGCAAGCGACGGCAAGACGGCATTAGAACTGCTGGAAGGATTGGCAGACAACGAGCTGCCGGAGATTATTGTGCTGGATTTGAATATGCCTATTCTGAACGGGACACAAACGTTGCTTGAATTGAAGCGGTCGCTTCGCTATAAAGAAATCCCCGTCATTATTTATTCGACTTCGGAAAACGACAATGAAAAAAGTAAGTGTCTGAGTTTTGGCGCCCTGGACTATGTGGTGAAACCGTCGGATTATGAGAGCGGCATGAAAACAGTTCAGTATTTGCGATCGTTGGTGAAGAATTTTTAGTGAGTCTCTCGGAAGAGCGAAAGCGATCTGCGGCTTTTCAAAATCCTTCCGGTTCAATTCACGCATCATTTGGCAACTCGTGCATACGGCTTGACGACCTGATTACGCAGGAGCAATTCAGAAAAATATTGCGTAAACAACGCGCGCTCAATTTTCTGGCAGCAGAACACTATAGTTGCTCCAGCGGAAAAAAAACTCCGGCCATTTACCGACTCGGCAACATATATTTTTTTTCGATCACTGGATTTTTTTTCGACGCGACCGTCTTGGCAAAAGGCGTGTGACGCCTATCAGTCCACCCGCCACTAAAAGGATATCAAGTCCCAGCAGGGGAACTGGCGCCGGCGTGGTTTGTGGATTTCCGGGTTGTGCGAATGACGAGCCCGACAGGGTTAACAGCACGCATAAACTTATGCTGAATTTTCTCATAACGTTAAGGGTGTTTATGGGTTTGTTTTTTAAGTTAAGGCAATACGTTATCTCCAACAACGGCATCTCGACAATTTCTTGCCGCGAAGTTGGGGGCTGAATAACCATATGTTATTTCCGGTGTGCGTCACCCTGATTACGTCTGGTGGAAGGCTTTCTAATTTGGAATTTCTGAATGGAGCGCGTCGTTACAAGATGCGGTTGGGCTGGTTGAGAAATTACAATTATAGAGCACTTGTGAAATAGGCATATTAGTTATTCAAAGGCACACAGCATAACACACGAACGAACAAGTATAGATGGGCTCTATTCATGTAAGGTAGGCATTTGGGATATGCGTTGCTATCATTACTTGACTTAATTGTGGTTGAAATCAGATGAACGCAGTTGGTATAAGATTAACTATAGAGTCGAGGCAAATAACGTGGTCAATGACTGGCGACGAGGGTGATGTTGGTTTGAGATTCATTGCTGGGAAATGAAAGTTGGCTTTGTAGCACAGTTTTGGCACTCGTGCCTGAAAAAAATATATTCGCGGATATAGGGCCATTGAAGGTCCCAGAGCTATCAGTTATAGTGCTTCGCTTTATTTGTTAGGCGATGGAACAAATTGATTGATTTGTGTTGACAAATCACGAATTTAATTTCTACCTTTAACTCGCAAGCAAGTTCATTACAGCAATTCCATTCTGGAATTGAAATTTTTCAAGATGAATATTCTCACCTGAGAGAAGTATCGACCTCCTACGAAGTTAAAGACCGTCAAAGACACGAGAAAAGTTAGCAGTTGTTGCCATCATGTTTTTGGTGTTCTACAATTTCACGGTACAGTTACAAATGCTATTGATTGTTTGTGGAGTTATTGTGTGCTAAAAATTTAAGAGTCATGTTACGGAAATTAGTATGTTCGGTGGCTTTGCTGATGAGCGTTGTCAGCATAAGCCTTTCGCAGTCCATCACCAGCTATACCTTCACCTCCAGCAATGGAAGTTTCTCTTCGATATCGGGAGGCGTAAGCCCTGGCGGTATTGGTACGGCTGATGAAGGTTACTTTAACGGCATCCCCATCGGCTTTGATTTCTGGTATATGGGGACACGCTACACCACCCTTTCGGCCAGCACCAACGGATGGCTCACGCTGGGCGCGAACATCTCCACGGCAACGCCGACCGACAATCTTAGCGGTGGTGATGCGCCAAGGCCTGTGCTTGCGCCGCTGTGGGACAACCTTGAATTGTCGCCCGCCACAAAAGTTTCTTATGTGACCACCGGGTCTGCGGGGAGCCGGATTTTTACGCTTCAGTGTCTGAATGTAAAGTGGACCACGGGCGCCAGTGGCAATACCATTTCGTTTCAAACGCGTCTGTATGAAAACAGCGGGAAAATTGAATTTATATACCGGCCCGAATCGGGCACAGCGAATGCGCCCTCGGCGTCGATCGGCATTGCCGCGACTGCTACGGGCTCGGGCAATTTTTTGTCGGTGAACAATGCCGGATCGTCCGTGAGTTCTACTGCGGCGTCAAGCGTTACCAGCAAGCCGTCGACGGGAAAAACGTATGGCTTTGCTGCGCCCGTGCCTGCGGCGCCGTCGACCTTAACATTTTCGTCCATCAGCAGTACGGGCATGACCTTGAACTGGGTCGATTTGTCTTCGAACGAAACGGGCTTTGTGATCTATCGTTCCACCGACGGCGTAACGTATACCTTTAATGCGCAGACGGCAGCCAATGCAGTGTCGTCCACACAATCCGGGTTAACAGCCAACACCACGTATTACTGGAAAGTGCAAGCCGTTACAGAGGGTGCTCTGAGCAGTGCGATCAGCGGCAACCAGACCACGTTTTGCACCGGGTCGCCAAGCGTGACGGCAACAGCAACCGAGACGTGTGTAGGTGGTAGCACAGGAACGATCACGGCGGCAGCGACCGGCGGGGCGCCGCCTTATACGTATAGTCTCAACGGCGGCGGCTATCAGTCGTCTCCTGTTTTTGCCGGGCTTGCGGCGGCTACTTATACGCTGAATGTTTTGGGCACTTCGGGTTGTGTGTCGTCCATTTCTGTCACGGTCAATTCGTACGCGAATTCAACAGACGATCAGAATGCGACGGCTTTAGGTTCGTGGGTCGGGCATGTTTATGATGGCATAAGCTTTGGCAGCTACGTTGGGCACTACACGGAAACGGAGAACTTTAATGAATCCTTTGGTGGTGCGCTTACCTGTTTCGATGTAACCTCCGGCGCCACCACGCGATCGATCTATACGGAGTCATTTTCCGTCAAGTATAGAATGACCTCTACAAAAAGAGGGCTGTATGTGGTTGACCTGGGATCGGACGATGGCAACCGGTTGACGGTTGACGGCACGTTGGTTTTCAACAGTTTTACTTATCAGTCTTTTGCAAACCGGCCCTCGGTTCTCCTAAACCTGAACGGCGCCAGTGCCTTGTTGTATGAATATTTTGAAAGCAACGGCAGCAATCAGGCGATGTTTCAAAACCTGACATCGGTATTTTCCAATACGCTTTCCACCAACCTGGTGCAAAGTGTTTGTGTTGGCAATGCGGCTTCGGCGATTAGTGGCAACACGTTTGGAACGTTGCCTTCGGGGATATTTTCTCCGGCCTATCAATGGAGCTATAGCACGACTGCGGGTGGCGCGCGCACAAATTTGCCGGGCGCCACGTCGGCCACGTTCACACCGTCGACGGCTGCTTCGCCCTTTAATGTTCCGGGAACGTATTATGTTTACCGCAATGCAAGTCTGACCAGTTTGAACAACGTGTCACCCTTTCCATTTGTGGCCACAAACGAGTCGAATGCGGCCACGGTGGTGATCAATGCAAGCGGGCAATGGACCGGCAGCGTCAGCACAGACTGGGCAACCGCCGGCAACTGGTGCACCGGGGTTGTGCCCACGGCCACAACCAACGTGGTGATCGGGGCCACGGCTGTGCGCATGCCTTCGATAACCACAAGCGTGACCAGTAATAATCTTACCCTTGATGCAGGTGTTACGCTGACCATTGGTGCAACAGGCACCCTGAACATTTCGGGCACGTTCACCAACAATGGCATTGTGGCAAACACTGGCACGGTGAATTTCAACGGCACTTCAGGACCACAGATTTTTTCCGGACTGACCTCTTTCTACAATTTGACAGTCAGCAATCCGGGCGGCCTGCTGTTGCCCAACGCGATTACGGTGAATAACAACGTGATCCTTGCGGCGGGCACGTTGAACACCAACAACTTCAATATGGTGGTGAAGGGGAACTGGACAAACAACGCTTCGACAACCGGTCTTGCTGCGGGAAGCTCTACACTAACCTTTAATGGAACGGGCGCCCAGACCATTGGTGGTTCATTTGCCACCACGTTCAACAACGTTGTAGCGGCAAACACCTTGAACACGGTCACGTTGGCGAGCAACGTGAGTGTTGCCGGTGATCTCACGGTGTCGTCAGGAACGCTGGACCTGGCGTTGTTCACCGCGGACCGCGCAACTGCCGGGGGCATTCTTAGTGTGGCCAACAATGCCACGTTGAGAATCGGGGGAACAAATACGTATCCGGCCAACTATGCCACCAGCACACTGGTGGTAGCCAGCACGGTAGAATATGCGGGGACAAATCAAACCGTTTCCAATCAGCTATACGGGAACCTCTTGCTTAGCAGCGCGGGTGGTGCCGTTGTGAAAACATTTCCGGCGACGCCCCTGACCATCGTGGGCAATCTTAGCACCACGACCGGATCAGGAACGTCGGTTACGGTGACGGCCGCTTCTGCGCTGATTGTCGGCGGCAATGTTTCTATCGGTGCATCCACCACCTGCAATGGCGGTGCGTTTTCGCTCTCGGTGGGTGGTCATTGGACAACACTAGGCACCTTCAACGGCGACACGGGCACGGTTACGTTCACAGGCTCAGGCATTGCTGTGAGTGGATCGGGTTTACAGAATTTCCATAGCATAACAGTGACCGGCTCAGGCATTGTTTTGTCGTCGCCGCTGATAAGTCTTTCCGGAAATCTGGCAACAACGGGTTCGGGCTCAACCGTTTCGCTGGCGGGCACCACGTTGCAGATGACGGGCGCGGGAGCCACCCTTGGGGGTGGTGGAATTTCATTGGAGAACCTGAGCATTGCCGGCACGGTGACCACGGCATCGTCGCTAACGCTCCATGGCAACTTGTTGGTTAGCGGAAGCCTGACGGCGAGTGCCGGGTCGATCACGATGAGCGGTGCCACAAAAACCATATCGGGTGCAGGCACGATGGCCTTCAGCACGCTTTCCATTTCCGGCGCGGTGACGGCCACGTCTGATTTTTCTATTGCGTCGGCCCTATCCGTGAACGGAACGCTGTCTGCCACCGCGGGCACGGCGGTCTTTACGGGCACGTCCACCCTCAGCGGAACGGCCAATCTTTTTGACGTGACGCTGAACGGCACAACGCTAACGCTATCGGCCAATTCGGTGTTGGGGGTTGCCCGTGTGCTCGCCGTTACCTCGGGTGTGATGGATGTTGCGTCGTCGGCTCCGAACACGGTGGATTTCAATGGTGCGGGTCCACAGAATGTTAATGGCTTGAGCTATGACAACCTCACGCTGTCGGGAGGAAACAGCAAGACAGCCGTGGCGGCCCTTTCCGTATTTAACACGCTTACCATCGGTGCCGGCACCACGTTTTTGGGAGGGGCGTTTACGCATTCTATTTACAACGACTGGGTGAACAACGGAACCTTTGTTGCCGGTGCGGGCACCGTACAATTTTTGGGCACGTCCACGTCCAGCATTATCGGCGCAACCACATTCAATATTCTGACCGTTAACCATGCTTTGGCAAGCACAGAGCTGACGCTGGCCAGCAATGTGTCGGCTGCCACCGTGAACATGACAAACGGAACATTGCTAACGGGTTCGAACACGTTAACCATCACCACCACCCGCACGGGCAACGGAGACATTTACGGGTTCATTCAACGAACCCATGCGTTTACCACCGGTGTTGCCTATGCCTTTAAAAATCCGGAGAACAGCATCACCTTTGCGGCGGTATCGGGCGTTACCAGCATCACCGTTTTTGTGACGGACGCTGAAGTGGCCGATTTCCCGTTTGGCGGTTCGGCCCATGAGGAGTATGACATCACCGTTCCGGCCGGAACCTACACGGCCACGTTGCGCCTGTCGTATGATGACGACGAACTGAATGGGAACAACGAAGCCTCTATGGGATTGTGGCACTACAATGGCAGCGCGTGGGTGGCTGTGGGCAAATCGGGAAACAGCACCACCGCCAATTATGTTGAAAGAAGCGGGTTGACCAGCATCACCAACCGCTGGACGTTTTCTGACAATGCCAATGTTGTGGAATGGAACGGAAGTGTGAGCAACGCCTGGAACACCGCGGCAAACTGGACGGTTGTGCAGGGTTCTGCATCAAGACCGCCGTCGGCGTTGGATATTGTGGCGTTGGGAAACATATCGTTTACCAACCAACCCACCATCAGCACGGCGGCGAGCACTAATAACATAATCTTTGGAAGCGCCAAGGCGGTAGTCCTCACGGTGGCCAGTGGAGGGTCGCTCACCACCTCGGGCAACATTGCCGGAAACTGGAACGCGAGCGTTACGCACACCATCAACCTGAACAACCAGGACCTCACGGTGAACGGCGATTTGATTCTGAGCGACGGTGTGAACGGTCAGGCCATCGACCTTACCATCGGGTTGGGCACGGTGAACATTGACGGTGTGCTGACCGAATCGGGCGGGGCCAACATAACCTTTGTCAATGCGGGTGTTTTGAATCTTCATGGCGACTTTGTGCGTACCAGCGGCACGTTCGCTGCAGGCACAGGCACTGTGGCCTATGTGGGAAACGCCAACCAGGACATCGCCAACGTGGCCTATAACGATCTGGTGATTGACAAGACGGCGGGACTGGCCACGATCAATAGCGCTGTTGCCATCGGGAGGAATGTAACGGTGACGGCAGGTGAACTGGACAACCATGCCGCCACGACCATTGCCGGAAACGTGACGATAGCGCCGGGAGGAATTCTGGACAACAGCAACACGTTGACCGTTGGCGGCGACTGGTTGAACAACGGCTCGTTTGTTGCCAATGGCGGCCAGGAAATTTTTGACGGGGCCGGCGCACAATCCATTTCGTCGAGCACGTTTAATGACCTCGTCATTAACAAACCTGTGGGCACCACGGCGACGCTCACCGGCAACATTGCCATTCATGGCGACCTGACCGTTGCGTCGGGAACCTTTGATATCAAAACGTTCGACAGCAACCGGACGGTGCAGGGAGGTACCATCACGCTGGCGGCTCCGGCGACGTTTATTGTTGGCGCGAATAACTCGCCGCTCAATTTTTCTAACGGCACGCTCGACGTGGCCAGCACGGTGATTGCGAACGGCGTTAATCCCCAGTTTATTTTCGGACTGGAGTTTGGCAATCTTATTTTCAGGAATGGCGGTCTGAAAACATTGGTGTCGCCCATCAACGTGAAGGGCACGTTGACCATTGAGAGCGGCGCGACGTTTGACGGCGGTGCAGAAACCCTTACCCTGAACGGCAACTGGGTGAACAACGGAACGTATATTCCTTCAGCCGGCACAACGCTTCAAAGCGGCGTGGGCAAAACCATTTCGGGCAACACCACCTTCAACAAGGTTATTATCAGTGGCAGCTATTCTAACCTGGCCGACATTACCTACAACGATGTGCTCCACATCACCAGCACCGGATCGATCGTTTCGGGCGCCGGAATTTTTACGACCCTGAACGGCGACCTGATCAACAATGGCATTTTGAATACGCTGGGCACCACAACGTTTACCGGCAATGTTCAGCAAACCCTGAGTCTGATCAACGCGGTGAGCACCGTTGCGCTGATCGTGAACTTTAACGGTTCGGTTTCGCCGGTACTCAATTCAACATCGACGCCACAGTATGGATTTTTGAATATCAACAACACGGGCGGTGTGAATCCGAGTGTGGACTGGACAATACTCTACGCGCTGACCGTGGGCAGCGGCGCCTCCTTTAATGCCGGTGTGACTACGCAAACTATATACGGTTCATTAACCAACAACGGCATCATCACAAGCCTCGGTGTTTTAAATTTCATTCCGGCTTCGCCCGTCACCCTGAACATGGGCAGCAATTTCTCGAGTGCGGGGCTGGTAAATTTTGGCGGCTCCGGCGCGATAACCCTTGCGGGTACACCGGTTTCTTTTCGTGATGTGCTGGTGTCGAATACGCATGCCGCCGGCATCACACCGTCTTCCCCTTGGACAATCGCCAACAATTTTACCGTAAACAGCGGTACGGTGTTTCATGCCGGTGCCCTGACGTATGACGTTGGCGGAAATATTTCAAATCGTGGCATGTTGAATCGCGGCACATCGGTTTTTATTCTGCATGGCACGGCCTTGCAGGATGTTTACAGCGTCTCGGCTTTTCAGGATGTGACCATCAACAACTCGGCAGGGGTGGCCACCTTGTCTTCGTCGGTATCCGTGAACGGGGTCCTGAATTTTATTGCCGGCCGGTTGCAGACCGGTCACTACACGCTGACTCAGCCCGCTACCGGTTCGGTGGTGGGGGCATCGCAGGCCACCGGTTGGGTGCAGGGCAACCTGCAAAAGTATGTGGCCACAGGTGCCCCTACCCAGACGTTTGAGGTGGGTGATGCAATTCTTTATGCACCGGTTTCAACAACGTTTGCCAGCGTTACCTCGGCGGGCAGCCTGGTGGCCTCAAGCACTGCGGGCGAACATCCTGCGGTGAACGCTTCGGGCATTGATCCTTCCAAAAGTGTGAACCGCTACTGGACGCTGACCAACAACGGTATCGTGTTTACCCAATACGACGCGACCTTTAATTTTGCGGCAACAGATGTGGATGCGGGTGCCAACAGCGCGGCATTCGGCATACAGGAATACGATGGTTCATCATGGTCCGCGGTTAACGCATCGCTGCCCAACCCCACGAACATACAGGCCAACGGAATAACCGCGTCGGGCGATTTTGCAATTGGCGAGATCTGTCATGCGGGCACTGCGATTGCCTATGCACTGACGCCGTATTGTTCCAGCGGCGGAACGGCCAGCGTGACGGCTACCGGCACCACGGGTGGCACGTATAGTTCGGCTCCGGGGCTGTCGATAGACGGAACCTCGGGCGACATTGCGTTGGGCACCAGCGCGGCCGGACAATATACCGTTACCTACACCATACCTGCTGCAGGCAGCTGTTTGACGCAAGCGATCACGACAACGCTGGAGGTGACGTCGGCGCCGGTGGCTACTATCGGCTATGCCGGTTCTCCCTACACCGTTGCGGTTGGCACAGCGCCCGTAACGTTCTCGGGAACACCCGGCGGAAGCTATTCGTCCACGCCCGGGCTGTCTATTGAATCCACTACGGGTGAGGTTACGCTAAACACCAGCCTGGCGGGTAGCTATACAGTTGCCTATACCATAGCCGCCCTGGGGGGGTGTCCGCTCTATTCAACCACAGCGCTCCTTGTGCTGGTGAACAACCTGAAAACCTGGGATGGCGGGGCGCTGACGACTAACTGGAGTGATGCCAACAACTGGAACCCTAACGGTGAGCCTACTGCCCTGGACGACATTGCCCTGACGGGGCCACACACAATAAACGTGGACGGTGCGGGTTTGGTGAATCATCTCACCCTCAACCATGCAGGCCTGGTGTTGACGCTGAACGCGGGAAATCCGCTGACCATTTCGGGCAATCTCGTGCTGACATCGGGTAGTCTGGTAGGCTCAAACGGTTCCGATCTCTTGCTGTCGGGCGATTGGATTAACAATGGCGGTACGTTCACGGCCAATGGCAACACCGTTGTGTTTTCCGGCACGGGTGTCCAAAACATGGGTGGTTCGGCCGTGACCGACTTCCACAACATCACCATAACCAATACAGCCAACCCCGGTGTGCGGGTGGAGAGCGATCAACATCTTGGGGGCGTGTTGACTCTGGGCAGCAATGTTTTTTTTGACGCAGACGGCAGCAACAACACCGCCATCTTCACGCTTATTTCTTCCGGCGATGACCCCACTCAGGATGCAGCGGTCGCCATTTTACCTGCCGGCGCACAGATCAATGGCGCGGTGACCGTGCAGCGTTTCATGAGCCAAGAGGGTGTGAACAACAGCCTCTACCGCTACATCGCCTCGCCGGTTGAACGGGCCAGCGTGGCCGACATCCAAAACGAAATTCCGATCATGGGTTCGTTCACCGGCAGCAGTGTTTGCACGGGATGTGGAAGAGCGCAAACCATGTTCTTGTATAACGAAAGCGTTGTCACCGATTTGAACCGGAGCGGCGTTGCGGACCTTGACGATGGCTACGTCGATTTTCCCAGTAGCGCCGCGACAGAAACACTTGTGCCCGGAAGGGGATATCCGTTTCTGGTGAAAGGAAATCTGCTCGCTTCAACCTTGTGGGATGTTCGGGGCAGGGTGAACACCGGCAACGTGACGCCCGTGATCTTTCCTGTTTCGTTTACGTCTTCGACGGTGGTGGCCAACGACGGCTGGAACCTGGTGGGCAATCCGTTTCCCTCGACCATTGACTGGAATGCGGCCACGGGTTGGACGAAGACCAATGTGGACGGTACCGTTTATGTATCGGACAACGACAGCGGCGTTCTGCAATATTCAACCTGGAACGGAGTGACCGGCACCAACGGCGGCTCGCGCTACATTGCCCCGGGTCAGGGATTCTGGACCAAAGCCGATGGCGCGGGCGCGCCTGTGCTGGAAGCCAACGAACATGTTAAAGTTGCCGGTACGCAAACGATCTTTTTCAGGGAAGGCACGATCGACAATCTGCTGCGTGTTACGCTGACGAAGGGAGCCTTGAAAGACGAAACGGTTGTGCACTTCCGGGACGATGCCACGCCCGCATTCAACAACCGCGCAGACGCCTGGAAACTGATGAATGGTTCCGTCAATGTGGCATCGTATAGTAGTGACCACGAAAAACTGGCCATCAACTCCTGGTCGACATTGGAATGCAAAGCCACCGTTTTGCTGGCGTTAGACAACCTGAAGGAAGGAAGCTATGAACTGATTTTTTCGAATCGCGATTCGTTCGAGGGCGACGTAGGCATTTGGTTAGTCGATGCCTACACGCACGATTCGGTCGCCATCGGTCCGGATTATCATTATCCGTTTGTGGTGGGTCAGGAACCGGCATCAAAGAACAGTGGCCGCTTCCGACTGCAATTTGAGAAACCGCCGGTGCCGGTGCCGATCCATGAAGCTGATGGTGTGTTTTCCGTTGACGCAACCCGTGGCATTCAGTGGTATTTCAATGACGTTGCCATGGCCGGCGCAACAACCTCGACGATCGTGCCGGGCGAGAGTGGAAACTATGGCGTGACGGTGCTTAGCAATGGTTGCGAACGCAGAGGTGCCAGGGTGTTTACCGTTACCGATACGGAAAGCGCCCTGCGGTCGGGAATAAAAATTTACCCGAATCCCACCACCGGTGTGTTTTATGTTGAAACGGAACAACCGATAACCTCCATAGCGGTGACCAACACACTGGGAATGGTTGTGAAGACCGTGGCGTTGCCCGACAACGGTTTGGTGTATCGCTGCAGTTTTGATATTCATGAATATGCCTCGGGAATGTATGTTGTTCACCTGATGGCAGCAGGTTTTCGATTGAATATTAAAATCGCGAAAGAGTAGACGCCGGCTTGCACCGGAACGCTGCACACGCTGCAGCAGGTGGTTTGTTATGGAGAGAACGTTGTGTCAATAAGAAGAAATCACAATGAATAAGATCCCAGACCGTACGTTGAAATCAGACAAAGATTATGACCGGTATCCCTTCCGGAATCTTTCGCTTGAAAACATGAAGGGAGAAAAGTGGCTGGATGTTCCCGGATTTGACGGCCACCTGGCAGTTTCCAACTATGGACGTGTTTGGATGTTGTCGCAGGAGATTCGGAAGGCAACTGGAAAGGTGTGTCCGGCGAAGGAATGCATTCGCAAGCAGGTTATGTCGAGACGCTACAATCCCTATACGAAAGATTACATGGAACAATTGGCTGTGAATGTCCGGTATAATGGGAGAAGGCTGAGAGCGCTTGTGAACAGGCTCGTGTATCAGGTGTTTGTTGCGCCGATCGATTTTAAGGAAGATCACTTGCGCGTAGTTCATCGCGATGGTGATAACTGCAACAATCATTATAAGAATCTTGTGTTGATGGATGGTGTTCACGTGTATCGGCATGTGTTGCACATCGGGCGTCTTCCAAAATCAGGAACTACCAAAAAAAAGGGACAGCCAAGAACGGGCAAAAACGCGGAGCGTCCGATTATACAATATTCGCTGGACGGAAAGAAGATAGCTGAGTTTGAAAGCATTGCCATGGCGTCGAAGGCCACCGGCACCCATCGTGTTAGTGTGAGGAGGGCTGCACAGAAAAAAGTGCTGCAACTTCGGGGATTTGTTTATCGCTACAAGGGCGACTACTACGGCGGTGAACAGTCGGGTTTTTCCAGAGAAAGACCCGTGACGCAATACAGCATTGCGGGCGAGAAAATAGCGAGGTTTTTGAGTGTTACGGAAGCCGCGCGCGCGACAAAGATCAGCGGCAAAACGATCAGTGGCGCAGCCCTGCGGAAATTCAGGTTTGGCAGTGGCTATGTTTGGCGATATGATGGAGAAACTTACGACGGGGAACTGAAAGATACGATCCGGAACAGGCCCAAAGGCATTGTGCAATATACGCCCGAAGGGTTGAGGGTTGCACGCTACGATAGTGTGAACCAGGCTTGCAAGGCAACGGGCTTTTGCAACACGGCGTTGCTCCATTGCGCCAGCAAACAATCCAAATTGTCGTATGGGTTTGTGTGGCGTTTTGAAAACGAAGACTATCAAGGTGAGTATGGATGCTTCGCTCAGAAAATTAAGAAGAATCCAAGGGCTAAAAATAAACGTGACGGCGCTCGTGCGCGGCGCTATGCGGTGGCACCTGCCCGGATGTCTTCATCGTTTAGACCCAGTCGCGGTGCGCGAAACGGAAAGGAAGTTGTTCAATATGCGCTGTCGGGCAAGGTGATAAAAAAATATTCAAGTCTGGCAGAAGCGGCGAAAGCATGCGCGATAGATACGTCGGGTATATCGACAGTTTTAGACAAGCCGAAGCGATCGGCAGGTGGGTTTGTGTGGCGCACAAAGGGGAATCGCTATTTTGGTGAGCTTGCGAAAACTCCTTCACAAAACAAAGCGCGTGCGGTTACACAATATGACCGCGACGGTAGAAAGCTTGCGGAGTTTAGGAGCGGCCAGGAGGCGGAACGAAGAACAGGGGTGACGTCGTCAAGTATTTCGGCGGCAGCCACCGGCAAATGCAGAACTGCGGGAGGCTTTGTGTGGCGGTATGGAAAGGTGGTTGAAAAACTGAACCTGGAAACTCTCCAGGGTTCGGCCCTCGCGAAGTTGAAGCGGGTGAGTAAGTCGATTTATAAGTATTCTATCGATGGGGAAAGGCTTGGCGAATTTCCCAGTCTTTCGGCGGCGTCCCGAAGCGAAGGCATTCAGGTGTCGTGCATTTCTTCGGTGATTCACGGGCGAAGCAAATCGGCAGGCGGTTTTTTGTGGAGGCTTAAATGATGACACTGCCAACGGCGCTTGGATTTCTCCACTACTTGCCGGACTCCATTTTTTCCAGTATTTTTTTCCACTCCACCACAGAACGGTTCACGTTGAGCAACGACGTTACGGCGGCAAACAACAACACGGCCGACAGAATTACCCACGTGACGGGAATCAGATAAATCAAACCCGCGGTGATGAGCAGGACGCAGGTTACGGTGATGCTGATGAGTATGGATGTTTTTTTGTGCGTGAGGCCGAGTTGAAGAAAGAGGTGGTGCAGATGCGTTTTGTCGGCAGTGAAAGGCGATACGCCTTTTTTTATTCGTGAGCGGTAGACGCGCAGCGAGTCGAGCACGGGCACGAGAAAAATGCCGGACACCAACAGCAACACTTTCACTTGTTCGACCGGCCCGCCGGTGCCGGCTGTGTTGAGCAACGTGATGGCCGACACAGAAAGTATGAACCCCAGAAAAAGCGATCCGCCATCGCCCATAAAGATTTTGTTTTTGCTGAGGTTGTGATACAGAAATCCGATGACGGCGCCCACGAGCGTGATGTAGAGCACGGCGAGATCATATTGGCGCAGTTGAAAGGCAATGATGGCCAGCACCGAAAATCCGATCAGCGTGAGACCTCCCAGGAGTCCGTCCACACCGTCCATAAGGTTGTAGGCGTTGACGACGCCGGTGATCACGATCATGGTCAGGCCATATTGAAGTGCCAGCGGAATTTCGTCGATACCAAAAATGCCGTACAGGGATGTGATGCGTATGCCCGACGAACAGACCACGTAGGCAGACGCCAGCTGAATGAAAAGCCGGTACACCGGTTTGATGTTCAGCCGGTCGTCCAGCACGCCCGTTGCCAATAGCACCAGCGCGCCACCAAGCAACGCCCAGTGCTGGTTGAGGGCGTGCAAAAATGCGGGGCTCAGCAACAAGGCCAACGCGGTGGTGACGGCGATGGAAATGCCACCCACCAGCGGCACCGGCTGGTCATGAACCTTTCGCGCATTTGGCCGGTCTACGAGCCCCACTTTCCAGGCCAGGGATTTGAACACGGGAATGACAACCATGGAAAAGATGAGGGCCACCGTTGCGGGAAGAAAGTTTTCGAAGATCATTTTCATGGTTATCGTTTTTCGTAGAAGGTATTGCTGAATTTAAGGTGCTCTGCCTGGTAACGCGCCAGCACGGCCTCGTCTATCGTTGTCACTTTTGCGGCAATAGAGGGTTTCACTTTCGCGGTGAGCACTTCCTGAACGAGGTGCGCATACTTTGAAGCGATCAGCTTCCAGGTGTACCGGCGCATGGCAATTTGGCGCATTGTGTTGGCGAGTTCTTTCAACGTATGCACCGATGTGGTTTCGATGATTTGAACAAGCTCTTCGGCGTTTCTAAAATACAGGGCTTTGTCTTCGGTGGTCGTGCGGTTGTAGGAAACATTGAAGGCGATGACGGGAAGCCCCAGGTGCATGGCCTCTACCAGCGAGGGATTGGTGCCGCCCGCGGAATGGCCGTGTACATACACGAGCGCATTGCCGCGCAGCATGTCGAGTGTTCGCTGGTTATAGATGGGGTCTAGCAGGTGGAGGTTTGCAAAGTCCTTGTAGGTTCTTCGAAGGTCGCGGCCATAGGCACTCTTCTCCCAGTTGCCCACCATCACAAACGTATGCCTGGGCAGTTTGGCAAATGCCGCCAGCACTTCGTGCACATTGTTTTCGGGTTCGATCCGGCAGACTTTGAATGCATAGGGCTTGCGCAGAAAGGAATACTGCTCCTTGTCCTGAAATGCAGGACTGACATGGAGTGTGTGGTCGGCGCCATACTCGATGATGCGGCTGAGGGTGCCATAGCGTTTTGCCGTGTAGTCTTGTATGGATTCGTTATCGGATATGTCGATGTGAGAATAGCGGACGGCCAATTTTTCGGCCCACCACAAGTAGCATTTGGCCAGGGTGTTCCACTTGTCGCGCTTCCACTCGATGCCGTCGATCGAGATGATGATTTTTTTGTTGGTGAAGAGCCGCACAAAGGGCAGCATCCACGCGCCCGCCACGCCGAGAATCAGCAACACATCAGCATAAAGCAACGCGTGCAAAATCGAAAGCGTGTCGTAGGCAATACTTTGAATGCCGTTGGCATCGAGGGGCACGTATGTCAGACGGGCCTGCAGATAGTTTTTGAGCCGGTTGGGTTTTGGATATTTTCGACCGGAACAATATACGGTGAGGTGGTATTGATCGCCCAGGTTTTTCACCAGGTGGTCGGCGAGTGTTTCAAAGCCGCCATAGTTTGCCGGCAATCCTACCGTGCCAATCACGGCGACTTTCTTTTTCTCGCGGGGGTGTGGTGTTGATTTCATGACGGGCGAAATACCATTCGTGTGCCAATGGATAAAAGGCTGCCTGGAAGCAAACCAGGCAGGTTTCTGCGGGATCGTTTCCACGTCGTGGAATGCCTTTCCGCCACACAAACGCGAGAGCATCGCGAAGCTTTGCGCCTCCATCGACGCTTCGCGAAAATGCTCAACACGGGCTTTTGCTTTTGCTTTCATGTAGCGATAGAGGTGGTTGTTGTTCAGCAGCACCTTGAGCATGACGGACACATTCGCCAGGTTGCGGGAGTCGGCATGAAAGCCCACCACGCCGTCGGTAACAATTTCGGCGATGCCGCCCACCGGCGGCACAATGCAGGGAAGTCCATAGGCCATGCCTTCGAGCACGGTGAGGCCGAAGGTTTCTACCCATAGGTCGGGGCGCGACAAGTTCACCACCACGTCGGCCCAGCGGTAGAAGGGGTGGAGGTCCGTTTGCGTGCTGAAGATCTCCACGTTGTCGGAGACCACCACGCCTTGCACAAAACGATCGATGTCGGTGCGCGACGCATTCACGACCAACCTGAACTGGCATTCGGGATGCCACTCGGCCAACGCCAGGAATTCATAGATCCCCTTATACACTTTGAGCGAACAAACCATCAGCACATTGCGCGGCGCACCAAGGGGCTTCACGTTTTGTTCGGCCATGGCGAGAAACGAGTCTTCCATGGCGTTGTAGCACACCTGAACATTTTTGCCGGGCATCGGCTCGGTTTCGGACAGGGCGTGCGACACATAGATGACCTGGTCGGCAGCCCACCTGACAATGCCAAACAGAAATTTTTTCAGCACCGGCGGGCGCATGGTGGTTTCGTGAATGTGATACACAACACAACAACCTTTTGCCTTGCCCAGAAAGGCCGCGCCAAACGGCAGCACGGTGTTGATGTACAGAACGTCTCCTTTTTTTACTTTGAAAAATAGCGTGAAGAAGAGCAATGCCTGACTGACACTGAGATTGAACAGGCGAAGCCAGGGGTTTGCCGCCCACCGATACCAGTAGCGGACATAACGCACGCCCTGAAGGTTGCTCAGAAAGCCATCGCGTCCTGAACTTGTGACCACCGTGACATCCATGTTTTTTTTTACCCATCCCTTAATGAGTTGCATCAGCACTTTGGGGCTGCCGCTATAATCGTTCAGTAAATGGAAAGCGTATATTTTCATACAGACAGATTTTGATAGAGGTGGTCGAGTTGATCGCCACGTCGGTTCCATTGAAAATGCGATTCGAACCGGGCCCGCGCGCCGTGGCTGAGGGCGCGACGTTTACGCTCATCGCCATGAAGACCGCCCAACGCGGCGGCCAGTCCGTTGATGGTTTCGTTGACGGAAGTTGCCGGCACGGCTATGCCGCAGGATGCGTCTATGAACTCGCCGGGGCCGGAATTGTCGAGACAAACCACGGGCACCCCAAACGACAGGGCTTCGGCCACCACCATGCCCGCCCCTTCGTGCGATGGAAAGAGAAAGGCGGCAGCGTCGGCATACTGTTGCAGCAACAACGATCTTTCCATCCACGCAAAAAAGCGCACATGGGCCTCCACACCCTGTTGCTGCACGAGGTGTCGATAGTAGGATTCTTCGGGGCCGCTGCCCACAATGATTAATTCACAACGCTCCTGTTCGACCGGGTGCAACGTGGCCAAAAAACGGGCAAACGAAAGGATGGTGAGATCGAACCCTTTCAAAGGGACCAGACGCCCCGCCGACAGCACGGTGAACTTCTGTCGGGGTTGGGACCGGTGGTTGTTGTGATCTTCGGTCGCCACCGAAGGCATGATGCTCACCTGTTTCTTCGACAGGTCAATGACGTTGGCCACCGCGCGGTTCATGCACAGCACATGGGCTGCATGCGATATGGTGTTGCGCAGCGCCGGTGAAAATTTCCAGAATGCATTTTTGACGTGCCATGTGAGCGTTTCATAAAAGCGGTAGCGTTTCTTGTAGGGCTTCAGAAATGCTGCGGGGATTTGGGGGTGGTGACCTATGGGCCCCCACACAAAGGGCTTCTTGAGTTTCCACAAATAGGAGGGTGTCCAATCGTTGTGGAAATTCAGGTTGTGTGCAATGTCGAAAACAAGTTTCCGCTGTCTTATGAATCCGGGAAGAGCGCGTTGCCACATCCAGAAGTATAGCATTGCGCCGCGTCCGCCTTTTTTCCAAAAGCGCATCCAGTAGGGCAGGTCGAAATATTCAAACACCATGTTTGCATAGAGCGGGTTGGGATGTTCCTGCATGAACTGCTCGATGTGGCGGCGATTGTTTTGGCGCGTCACAGCAATGACCGGGCGGAAGCGGGCAATCTGGCAAATGAGGTTCCACCCCATGCCATCTTCCGATCCTTTATAGGGGTTCACTGCGTAGGCTGTGGCCAGGATGATTTTTGAATCACGCATGTCTGTGGTTGATTAGTTTGGCAGGCACGCCACCGATGACACTATGCGGCGGGAAGGATTGAGTCACGACGGCGCCGGCGGCCACTACACAACCTGTGCCGATGTTCACGCCATCGAGCACGGTGACCTTGCTGCCGATCCAGCAATTGCTTCCGATGGCAATGCCTTTGCGGGTGACGCCTTGCGAGCGAATGGGGGTGGTGAGGTCGCGGTAGTTGTGATTTTCCGGATGACAACTGAAGTATTGTCCAATGATGGTGTCGTCGCCTATCTCCAGTCCTCCACCGCCACCCAGATAGGCGAACTCGCCAATGCCCACATGGTGGCCGATGCGGATGTGTTGCCCCACGTGGTTTAGTGAGGTTGACACAACCACACGGCTGTACGCCCCAATGCTCACGTGGTTGCCCAGTGTGATGCCTTCGATGCCGAGGGCGCTCAGGCAAACGCCTGTGTCAAGTTTCATAAATCTTCCCCACCGTATCCTGGAACGATAGTGGAAGCACACGCCCCGGCCCAGCAAAGCACCTTGCGGCCGTTGAAGCCAAAGGAGTGTTCGCCATCCGCGCACCAGGCGCACCACTTGTTGCCACAGAAACGCCCGCAGCATGGCGCCACTCAGCGCCTTGTCGAAACAAAAGGCAGGATTGCGCAGTCTGATGATTTTCTCAAGCTGTGTTTTCATGGTATAACAATTCAGGAAGTGTGCACAAATGGCACGATGCGGTTCAGAATGATGTTGAGGGTGGCGCCCATGTCCACGTTCTCGATCGGCACGTAGCGATCGTCATCGCCATCGTCGTTCAGTTTTTGGAAGAGCGTGAGGTAGCTACGGGTTAGGTTTTCGATCGTGGTTTTGTCGAGCTCTTTCTTTCGCTGGAGAATGAGGTCGGCGTTGGCATAGAGAAAGAAGTTCAACTGTGGTTTGAGTATCAGCGTAAATCCCCAGCGGGCAACAAATGCGGGAAGGTGAATGTTGCTGCGGCGACCATCGTTAATGAAGTCGAAGTAGTAGCGGTCATAGAGCACCACATAGCCGCGAAGAACATAGCGCACGTGGATGTAGAGCTGTCCAATGAGGTAGTCGGTGTAGTAGTATGCAAATCGGAACATCGAAGAGAGTGTGCTCCGGTTGTTGCCCTGTCGTGGCAACCCGGTGGCCGCTGCTTTTTCGGCGGCGGCCTTTCCCTTTGTCCACACACTGAGAATGGGCAGGAGCGATGGACGGTGACGCAACACCACCACGCGCCGGCGCAATTGTTTCTCCACACGATGTTTCACATTTTCGATGATGGTGGATTTGCCCGCGCCGTCCACACCGCTGAACGTGATCACGATGCCGCGTTTCAGTATGGCTGCGCGCACCACGTCGAGGGCATACTGCAGCTGATGAAGGCCATGGCAAATGCCCTTGTTCTCGGGGCGCGCCTTCACGTGTTGTCTGATGTTGGCACCCGATGCTGCCGACGGTTCGGCCACGTAGTGTGCCAGCAAGGCGTGGGTTGGGCCGGATGCCAATTGCAAAACACTCCGGATGTTCTGATACCGGGCCGGCACGGGTGCATGGTTGAGGCTATAGAACAAGGCAACATACTGTGCATCGTCCAGCGTAGCGGGTGTTTTCACACCGTGCCATCGCACCTGGGCATGCCGCAGCAGCGTGTCAATATCCATCATCACCAGTGCCTTGCGTTTCAGCTCCCAGATAAAATCAAGGCTCAACATGGAACCGTCGTGCAAGATGAGATGCTCGGTGGCCATAAACGATTTTGTGACTACCTGCCGGCTCCTGACGAGCGCATGGTTTGCCAGAAAATGTTCTGCCTTCTTGTAGCCCTCACGTGTAATGCAGACATCGAGGTCTGAAAAAGGGCTGAGGTGTTCGGGGTAGGTATCGTCATATTTCAGCACCGCATAGTTTTCGTCGCGCAGCACATCCACCACATCCATCAACAGCAGTTCGCGATGGGGTATGTGTTTGGCCAGCACGGCACTGATTGCTTCGCTCCACGTGTCGAGCAGCCAACGCACCTGGGTGTGCCACTGGTTTTGTCGGCTGTAGAGGTCGAGGTAGTAGACGGTATGCATCAGCAGATAGAGCGACAGATAGAACGATTGCTCCACGGCGGTGTGCATGCCCAGGAACGCCCGCTCGTTGGCAAACAACACCTGCAGGTCGGCCTCAATCTTTCGCCAGGGGTGGCGGGCCACAAGGATGCCGTTTTGAATGATATAGTGAAACGCATCGAAGCCGAGGGGTGCGTGCTGCGACATCTCCCAGTCATAGATGCATAGTTTTCCGTCGGCTTGAAACATGTTCCACGGTGTGAAGTCGCCGTGCGCGAAACACGTTTCGATTACTTTTTCGTCGTTGATGGATTCGAGTAGAAAACCGATTTTTCGCAGCATGCCTTTGGGAAGTCGTGGGTCGGTGTTCCGGCACAATTGCGCGAACGTGTTGTTTGTGTCTTGCCACGACGCCACCTGGCACAACCTTGCATGTTGCCACGACTTGTATTTTAGTTCCTTAAGCACCTCAACGTGTGCCGCCGAAAACGCCGACGTGCGTTGGCCGTTCGTGGCCACGTCTGAAATTTTGACACGACCTTCGGAAACCTGGATCACTTCCGGAAACTGGAATGTCTTTGGTTGTTGTGACCGCAGCCAGCACAACGCTGCGTGTTCGTTGGCCAGCACGGCCATGGCGTTTTCGCCGACGGCCTGCTTTATGAAAAAGCCTGCACCATTTTTCTTTGCATAGATCAACACCTTCCGATTTGGTCCGGGCGTGCCGGCGAAAGCTGCCCACTCGCCTTGCACAGGGGTTACGGCATCTGCCGTGGGCAAAACGTGCAAACAAATGTGCCTGAACATCAGCCGGTGCACGCGCAGACGAAACAGCAGGGTGACAGCCCAGGCAAAAAATTTGGCCTTGCGGCCCCTCACGTTATAGAACTTCAGGAAGAGCGGATGCCGCAGCGTTGACGGCCATAGCCACCGCAGGGTTCCATCGGGATTGTTCGCATAGCAGAGGTCGATTTTCTCTGCATCCACCAGCACGCGGTGGTCGGGCACAATGCGATAGCCCAGGGTTTCAACGATCTCGTTTACAGTCATAAGGAACACGTCTTTCGAACTGTCTGCCATTTGCCGCGCCAGGCTTGTAACACCTTGAGAATAAATGCTTTGAAAAACCGGGAGCACATTTTTAGCACATGTGCTGGACAGACTTTCCACCGCGTGGAAAAGCTTGGCCCGGCGTGCGCGTGCGCTGGCGTTTGGCGGCTACCTGCAAGTGAAGTTTTTGGCGCGAGGTGAGCTCGCCACCGCTTCTGAATGAGATTGAAAAAATCAGCAATTGATAGAACATGATTCCGTAGTTGGACTCTCCGAATATTCCGAACTCGGTAAATGAATTGATCAGCACCGGAATGAGAATGCCGATGAGCATCAGTTTTTTTTCGTTGGCTTCGCCCATGAAACCCCGCAGGGTGAACATGACCTGGAAGATGATGATGGTGAGGCCCACAAAGCCGAGGTTCATCAGCACCTGCATAAACGTGTTGTGCGTCATCTTGCCGGGATAGGTGTGTGTGCTTTGAAAATATTCCTTGTAGTCGATGCGCATAAATCCAAACCCCAGCAACGGCTCGCGTGGCAAACCCTCCTGAATGAGGGCTGTCCAGAACGGGAGGCGTCCCGTCATGCTCATCACTTCTTCCAGCCGGCTGCTGTCGCCGTCTTTGAGGATAACTTTATAAACTGCCAGGGGTGCAACAACGAGGATGCCGGCGATGATGAGGGTTTTGAGGCGTTTGTTTTGGGATTGTTTGATGTGAAACAAGATGATGAGCAATGCGCCAATGAGTGACGAGCGCGAGCCGGTCATGTAGAGGGCGTAGAAAATCACGATCAGCTTCGTGATGGTCCAGAGGCGGTGGTGGTTGCGATAGATGTCGAAGATGAGACATGCCACGCCCACACCGGCCAGCATGCCAAGTTCGTTGGGGTTCATGATGTAGCCGCCCAGCCGGGCTTCTTCGCCGCCGTGTGTTAGCCTGAAGAATGTGTCGGGGTCGGCATACATGCCCACCACAAAAATGGAAATGAGAATGAACACCGCGTTGCCCAGCAGGTTGTAGAGCCGGATGGCGTGGCCCGGAAAAAATTCGTCGAGCAGCATCAGGCTTTTCACGAAGTAAAAACCAAACACCAGGCTTTGCAGCGTCATGAACCATTGCAAGGCGCTGAAGCCCGGATTGGTGCTCCACATAAAGGAAAGAAATCCCAGCACCAGGTAGGCCATGTAGAGCAAGGGCGACAGCAGGTTTTTGCCGCGCAGGGCGTCGACCGCTCCATAGCGGAGAATCATCCGGTAGATGCCGTAGGAAGAGATCATCACCCCCATGCGCCCAACCACTTTTATGGCGCGGGTGATGGTCACGTTCTCGCTCCAGGTGAAGAAGCCGGCCACCATGAGGAAGAGGATAATAAACAGATAGACATTCACCTTTTTCAGAAAGGCGGCGTGCAACGGGCTATGGTCGGTTGCAGGACTCACGCGCAGGCGTATAGCGTGTCAAAATCGGTGACGATGCTTTTCCAATTGAAAGCCTGGCCCACCATCCAGCGTCCGTTGGAACCGAGCTCGTGCAAGGTGTCGTTCTTTTTGCGGTCATAGAGGGTTTTGAAGGCCGCCGCCAGTGCGGGAATGTTTTCGTTATCAATCACAATGCCGGCATTGTATTGGGTCACATATCGCCCCACGTTGGTGGCTTGCGAGACCACGGCCGGCACACCGAGCGCGGCCGCTTCCAACACGGCGGTGGGCAGTCCCTCGTTTCGCGAGGGATGTGCAAACACGTCCATGCGTTTCAGCAAGTCGTCTTTTTCCTTACCGAATTTGCTGCCCCACAACAATGCGACACCTTCCAGCTCGCGTTGTTCAATCATCCGCGCCAGCATCTTTCGGTCTGGGCCGTCGCCCACCATCCAAAGCACAGCGTCGGGATGGCGTCGGTTGAACACGCGGAATGCGTCGAGCAAAAGATCAAGGCCTTTGGTGTAGACATCGAGCCGGCCCACAAAACCCACCACAAAGGTGCTGCCCGCGTCGGGGTGGTGAATGGTGAGCGGGGCGGGCTCATAGCCGTAGGGTAGCAGAAATGTTTTTTGCGTGGGGAATATTTTTGTCAGTCCCGACACTTCGCTTTCGCCAATGCAATGCACCCGGTGCACGCGCTTGAGCAATTGTTTTTCGAACAACGAAAAGTACAGCCGTTTCAACGTGTGACTTCTGCGCATGGCGATGGTATTGTAGGCACCGTGCGGCGTTATCACAAACGGAATGTCGTGATCGGCCAGCAGCTTCGACAGCGTTGAAAATGCCGGGATCCACCCCCCGTGTAAATGAAAAACAGCGTTGCCCTTTTTTGTGATCACGGCCACCACGAGGTTGGTGTCGAGTCGAAATGGATTTTTGTGAGCGGCAAACAACCGCGTTGTGAAATTGCGGGGTCCGTAGTTATGTTCCAGCGACGGGGTGATGCCCCACACGCTAACCGTTCTTCCGCTCTCGGCCTGTTTGCTGGCCAGTTGATGAACCACCTTGTTCACGCCATTCATCCGCTCGGGATTGGCCTTGCCCAACACCACATGAATTATTTCCATAGTATAAATTTTTTCTTTTGTAATGCATATTGCCAGAAACAAAGCAGGATAACCTGGTTGGCAATGAGGCCGGCAATGACGCCCTGGAGTTGCCACGCCGACAGGAACATTTTGAAGGTGAGCAAGCTGAACACAAACGAAAGGCAATAGCCGATAAAAAAGACCTTGTTCAGCAGCAGCATGCGGATGGCCATGCGCACCGGATAGCCCACAAAAATAACTCCATACAACACGGCCATGCCGCGCAGGATGAAAGCATAGGACCTATAGTGCCCACCGCCGGCCCATTGCATAACGGGTTCGGCAAAGACAAAGAGCACCAGCAGCACGCCGCCAAACACCACGGCACCTTGCGTGCCGATGTGTCGCAGGTAGCGTTTGGCTTCGTGGTGCGACACCTGCAGGTGGCGCGTGGCCTGGGGCAGCACATAGTTCTCGAACGCCTGCAGCAAAATGTTGAGCACACCGAACATAGATTGCACCAGCCGGAACGCGCCCAACGCAACCTGCCCCAGAAAAATGCCCGACGCCACCACAAAGAGGTTGGACGACCACCATTGCACCAGCGCCGTGAACACAAACCATTTTCCCTGTTGCACGTGGAGGTGCAAAAAAACTTTCCACTCCATGGCGCGCCAGTCGCGCGACGCACCGGACCACGCAAAGGCCAGCACGGCCGCGCTGCCATAGGCAATGCCTTGCGCCACCAATGCAGTTTGCAGCGTAAGCGCATGCTGAAAAAACAGGACTGCAAAAGAGATGGCTTGCAAAGTCACCACACAACCGTCGAGGCCCAGCGCCTGGCCGATTTTTGCGTCGGCCAGAAAAAGCTTTCTGAAAAAATCGTGTAGCACAAAGCCTGCCGTCAGCACCGTGATGCCCACCGCATGCACGGCATAGTCTTTCACGAGGTCGATCTCCGAGCCCAATAGTGCCGCCACGCTTCCGCACAGCACCAGGGTGAAAATGCCTTGCATGCCCACGGCAAACGCCACATAGGAAGCGGCGTGCTTTTGTGATGCGAGCGACACTTGCAAGGGTTGAACGATGATGGCATTGCTCACGCTGATGATCAGGTAAAGCACCAGCACCAGCGATGCAAAGCGTCCGAAGTCGTGGGGCATCATGCCGTGGGCCAGCCAGAGTGTGATGCCGAAGCTGCCGCCGCTGAACACCGCCTGGTCTGCCAACACGAGAAATTTTTCGTGCCGCCACCACGGTTTGCCTTGCGCGATAGGTTTTGTGTTCATCGCGATCGATAGTTTGTGATTTGCGCGCGAACAAATGCGATGAGTTGCCGCAACACGTTGGGGTTGTAGCCGCAGCGGTTCAGGATAAACCACATGTTGGGAAGTGAAAATTCCTTTTGCAGCAACGACACGTTCAGGATCTGACTTTGCGGTGTTCGCCGCGAGTCGAGCACAAAAAGGTTGGCGTCGGCCACGCTCATCAGCAGGAGGGCGCGTGTCTCGCCTTTCAGGGGTTCGTTGTTCACCACCACCAGATCGAACGCCGCCGCGTGTTGTTCGAGATGTTGTCGCAGCGACGCCTTTGTGTAGGCGCTGTATTTGGGATCGCTCAGGCTGAGGCCGTGCACACCGCCGCAGGTTGTGTTGCGCACGCCCTCGCCGGTTGTTTCTGTGCATTGTGCCGCGAGCCGATCGCCCACGTCTACCAGCAAAACCGATCGCCCTTGCGCGGCGAAGGCCTGGGCGAGGTGCCAGGCATGAAACGAACGTCCCTCGCGCCGGTCGCCCGAGGTAAGCACCAGAATGGTTTTTGGCATCGCCACGCCTTTCAGTTCGAGTTGAATGGCTTCGCGCAGAAAATGTTCGCGAAGGCCCGCAGGCTTTTCCAGAAAGGGCGTGAGCAACGCGATTTCTATGGGAGAATTTCGTTCGATGTTGTGCACATCGTTCACTTTGGCCTTGGCCATGTGCACCACAAAGATGAGTGCGATGGCACCAAACATGCCGGCCAGCGCCGACACAATGATGATGATGGGACGGTTTGGCGACACGGGCACATGCGAGGGCAGGGCCGGCGAGATGATCCGGTGAAACGCGATGCGGGCGGCCTGCGCAATCTCGGCTTCGATTTTCTTTTCGTTCAGAAAATTGTAGGAACGCTGGTAGATTTCAAACTCCCGGTTTAGTATGGTGAGCATCTTTTCTTTTTCGGGCACGCCGATAAACACTTTTTCGGCTTCGGCAATGTCGGTCGTGAGCCGATCATATTTCACCCGGATGTTTTTATAGGTGTTGTCAATGCTTTCCACGAGGTAGGAAGTGAGGTCCTTCATTTTCATGTCCACCACCTTCACGCGTTCGTCTTCGGGTGTGAAAACCAGGAGCAGATCTTTCTTGTCGGATTGCAATTGCTTCAGTTTTTTTATGATTTCAGTCGACAGCAGGTCGGTGAACGCTTCGAAGTTGGGGGCCAGGTCCAAAAAGTTCTGCTTGCCATCGGCGATGTAGGCGTTGAGTGCCTCGATGGCGTCGAGGTTCATTTTAAGATTGGTTTGCTGGATTTTGAGTTGTGATATTTTCCGGAGATCGGTTTCGGTTTCCTGGTGGATGTTCACGATGTCGCGGTTGTCGCGATATTTTTGAATGGTGTTTTCAGACTGTGCCAGTCGCCGGGCAATGTCGGCGATCCGTTCTTCGAGAAACATGACCGTGGTGCGTGCGGCTTTGTATTTGGTGTCGATGTAGTCGTTCACATAGCTTCGGGCCATCTGGTTTACCAGGCGCGCGGCCTTTTCGGGAATAGGGCTTTTGAAATTGATGCGGATCACGGGCACGTCTTTGTCGATGGAAACCACGTCGAGGTTCTTTATGATTTTTGTGTAGAGCTTTTCGCGGCTCATCACCTCGAATGCATAGCGATCGACAATGGAAAGGGACGCACGTTGGGCCAACAGGGGCGCGTTGAGTTCCAGCAGCACATCGCCCCCGGGCAGCGCGAGGGGCTTGCCAAACGTGCCGGCAAATGCCTTCGGTTCTCCGGGCACGGCGAGGGTGTAGGCTTGCGCCGAGTGAACGGTGAGCCCGATGGTTTTGTCGAACAATCTTGCATCGGTGAAATGGCAGTGTATGAGAAAGGGTGATTCGTGATAGAGCTCCACCTTGCGCACCGAGCCGATGCGGTAGATCTCCAGATCGAAGTCAAGACTGTCCAGGACTTTTCCGATCATGACGCTGGATTTCATCAGTTCGATCTCGCCGGCGATCTTGTTGGCGTTGGCGAACACATCGAGGTCTTTGAACAGGTTGCTGCTGGGCACGCCCTCGTTCACGTCGGCAAGTTTCAATTTCACGGTGCTTTCGTAGAGGGGTGTGACATAGCCGAGGTATTTGTTTGCCGCCAGCACCGCCAGCGCCATGGCCAGCACAATGAGGGGAAAGCCGCGCACATAGGGTTTTAGTATTCTGAAATTTTCTTCCATGGCCTGAGGGTTAAAACGTGCCGATGAGAATGGCCGCCGCCGTCATGGTTGAGGTGAACGGAATGATGGTAGAGATGCGCTTGTCGAATGTTTTATAGTGCTTGGAGGGGACGATGACAACATCGCCCGGATGAAGCTGAATGTTTTTGGAAAGATATTCTTCGGCGCGTGTCAGGTCGAGGTTGGTGACACGCACGTTTTCGCCTTCCTGGCGAAGCACCTTGATGCGCTTCAGGTCGGCATAGAATTCGAAACCGCCGGTGCGCGAAATAAGGTCGAGCAATGTGTTGTGATCTTTGTCGACCTGAACCGCCGTAGGGTTTCTGACTTCGCCCATCACGGTGATGAACTTGTTCAATACCTTCACGTCTACTACCGGCTTCACAATCCACTTGCGATACAGGTTTTGCAATGTGTCTTTCAGCTGCGGCAGCGTGTAGCCTGCCACGTGGAAGGTGCCGAATTTGGGAAGGACCACGTTTCCATAGAGGTCGACCAGGAGCCATTTGCCGTACACTTCGTTAGAGTTGTAGATTCCGTATTCGGATCCCACGCTAAGTTCGTCCTGCCCCCACACGCTGATGCTCACCTTGTCGTCTTTGCGGAGGGTGTATTGGTAGTGGGGATTGAAACGGAAAACGGTGTCGGCCGCGGCTTGTGCGGCTTCACGCTGATGTCGCGTTTGTTCGAAGAGGTTTTGTGTTTTGCAGGATGCCATCAGCACGGCCAGTGCCAGCAACAGGAAGATTTGATTTTTCATAGCTCAGATGAAAGACAACAGCCTGCGCCATGCCGGCAACTTTGTTTTTTTGAGCACGACCATTATTTCGGTGATACGCTCCAGCGCATTCTCGATCTTGTTGCCTTGCTGTGGGCCCTTGATGATGTAGTCGAACGCGCCATATTTCAACGAGTCGATGGCGGTGTTCATGTTTTCCTGTGCCGACAGCATGACTACGAAAATGTCGGGGTTCACCCGCCTGATTTTTTTGAGTACATCAAATCCGGTAACGCCTTCCATGGTATGATCGAGAAACACGACCTCGGGTTTTTCGGCGAGGTTGTTGAGACAATCGGTTCCGTTTTCGAAGGCCGCGACATTTGCGTAGCCCAGGTTGAGGAGTTGTTGTTGGGTGAGGGTCAGGTTGAAGGCATCGTCGTCGACGAGGAATACTTTGATGTTTTTGTTCGGGTGCATGACTGCTTTGTTTTTATCGTTTCACTTTCCAAGTTCGTGCCGCGCCAGAAAACCTGCTTTGAAAAGTCGGAAGCGCGATTTTATGGGTATGCATTCCACGGCGTGGAATGTCTTTCCAATTTTTATCTATCGCCACCGGTTTCAGTTTGTGGCAGATTGACCGGTTGATTGAAGTTGTTCCGCCACATGGGTGAGAACATGCCCGACCCGGTTCACCACGACCAACACGTCGTGCCGGAGATTTATGCGGGAGTCGATGGTCTCCAGCCAGCGGATGTCGTTGTGCACTTCGGCGATGCAGAGCGCATCGAGTGTTGGTTTTATTTTGTGGGCAATTTTCCGGATGGCATCATAGTCGTTGCCGGCGATGGCCGTGTGCCAGGCTGCAATTGTTTCGGTGGCTTGCACGCAAAATAAATTGATCATTCGCTGCATGAACGCCGGGTTGCCGTTGCTGGCCTGTTGCATCAGGGTGAGATCGAAACAGGGTTCGGGATGTGTTTCATGGTTCATAGCGGTGTTGTTTAACTCAAACTGATTTCGTTTCGCTTCAACAGATTATAGATGGTGCTTTTGCCAATGTCTAGTTTGTTGGCGACCAGCACCACGTTGTTGTTGTATTTTTTCAGGTAGAAGGCGATGATGTCGCAGCTGTATTGCTGCATGGTTTTTTCGAGCACCGTAAATTCCTGGTCGGCCTGTGCTGGCGAAAAGCAAATGTCATGGGCCGTCACCTCGGCGCCATTGCCCATGACGCACGCCAGGTCTACGACGGCCTTCAATTCGCGCACGTTGCCGGGATAGTTATAGTGCATGAGTTTCTCTTTGGCCTCCGGCCTCAGCTGTGGCGATTTTATTTTGTTGATCGCGGCAAACTCGTTCACAAAGTGTTGGGCCAGGAGCAAAATGTCCTGACCGCGCTCGCGCAAGGGGGGAAGTTCAATAGGCAAGCCGAGCACGCGGTAGTAGAGGTCTTCGCGAAATTGTTTTTGTTTTACCTGCTCTCCCAGGTGTTTGTGTGTGGCGGTGATGACGCGCACGTCGAGCTTTACCCGCTGGTTGCCGCCTACACGAACAACTTCGCGTTCCTGCAACACGCGGAGCAGCTTGGCCTGCAAATTCAAATCCAGGTCGGCCACTTCGTCGAGAAAGATGGTGCCGCCGTTGGCTTCTTCGAACTTGCCGATGCGTTGGGCCACAGCGCCCGTGAATGCGCCCCGCTCATGGCCAAACAATTCACTCTCGAGCAGATCGGCGGGGATGGCTGCCATGTTGACCGTTACAAACGGTTTCTTTTTTCGGTCGCTGTTGAAGTGAATGCTTTTGGCCACCACTTCCTTGCCCGTTCCTGTTTCGCCCGTGATGGAAACGTTGATGAGCGTGCTGGCGGCTTTTTGCATG
The DNA here is from genome assembly GCF_016735595.1 of Chryseolinea lacunae. Taxonomy (GTDB): domain Bacteria; phylum Bacteroidota; class Bacteroidia; order Cytophagales; family Cyclobacteriaceae; genus Chryseolinea; species Chryseolinea lacunae. The sequence goes on along the minus strand of NZ_JAERRB010000020.1, from coordinate 18,025 downwards.
AGGGCAAATGTTTTTTTCAAGGCCGGGCTTTCGCCGATGATGTTTTTTTCGAAGCTGAATTTGGTTTCCACCAGCGCTGTCAGTTCGGTTAGCTCGCGGCGCAGTGTGGCGTTTTCGCGGAGCTGGCGCACCGTGTTCCACAGCATGTCTTTGGTGTGTTCGTCTTTCACGATATACTCTGCGGCGCCCAGCTTCAAAAGGTTTAGTGCCACGGCAATTTCTTCCTGCCCGCTGATGACCACCACCGGCAGTGTAGCACAAACAGACTTCAGGTTAGTCAGCAGTTTGTCGCCCGTAGTGTCGGGCAGGTTGTAGTCGATGCATACCACGTCGGGCTTTTGTGAAAGCTGGTCGAGGCAATCTTTGCCGGTAGTGAGAAGCGATACCTCATAGTCGGGATTGAGCGACAGGTGGTACTTTAGCAGCTGGCCATACCAGGGGTCGTCTTCGACAATGAAAATCTTGAAAGGGCTTTTGGCATTCATATCGGTTCGGATAAAAAAACTTTCATTCTTCGGGCCGCAACACACAGGGTGTTTGCGAGGCTGTTTTGTCGCCTCCCCAATACCCAACCCTCTTTGCGAACGACAGATCAAAATTGCCGGCTTTGACGCGCGTATCCTTCAGGGGCGTCACTATTTTGCAAAATCAGGTGTTTCGGTAGGGATCAGGTTTTTCCTGATGCGGTGATGGGCAGGGCCACGGCGGCGCGTGTTTCTTCAGTCCCTGAGCAACCTGAGCCTGCACAAACTTTGCCCAACTTTCTCTTGTGGGTGGCCCCTCGATTGTTTACCTTCAATCGAGCCCAATAGTTTAACCTTGTTATGGTTGAATGATGGGCTTTTTATTTTTACCCGGCATCGGGATTTGACCCGCAACCCGGATTCTTTGTGGTTTCAGGCGGAACAAGAATAACAACGTTATGGAAATCCTCGCAAGCAAGAATGTCTTCCCTGAATCGGAGTTCGCACTGTTGGCGGAAGTGGAAGACTACGCCATTTTTCTGCTCGACAAAAACGGCAACATCCGGAGCTGGAACAAAGGCGCAGAAAAAATTAAAGGCTATACGGCGGCGGATGTGCTGGGCGAGCACTACCGCATGTTCTACATGGCCGACGACCAGATTTCGAAACTCCCGGAATCGCTCCTCGACGAAGCACGCCGCCAGGGCAGGGTGATAAACGAAGGCTGGCGTGTTGGCAAAAACATGAAAACGCTTTGGGCCAGCGATGTGATCACGGCGTTGCACGACAACGCCGGCACCGTGGTGGGGTTTGTGAAAATCTCGCGCGAACAAACCGAAGGCGAGCGGGCCGTGGAGTCTGCCCCCAACGCCATGCTGTCGATGAACCGCGAGGGAATGATTACGCTGGTGAACGGCCAGGCCGAAAAGCTCTTTGGGTATGCGCGCCACGAACTCATTAATCAGCCTGTGGAGATGCTCATTCCCGATCGCTTTAAGGGGAAGCATCCGCACAACCGCGCGCATTTTTTTTCGGCCCCTAAAGAGCGTGCCATGGGCGCGGGGCGCGAATTGTTTGCGCGCCGGAAGAACGGGACCGAATTTCCCGTGGAAATTGGGTTGAACCCCACCGAAACACCCGAAGGCATGATGGTGCTGGCCACCATTGTTGACATCACCGAGCGCAAAAAGGCCGAAGCCCGGTTCAGGCTGGTTGTTGAATCTGCTCCCAACGCCATCGTGCTCATCAACAACGAGGGAAACATTTCGCTGGTGAACAGCGAGACGGAAAAGCTGTTTGGCTATTCGCGCGAAGAGCTGCTGGGCAAGGAAGTGGAGTCGCTCATACCGTCGCGCTTTCGCAGCATGCATCCCCACTATCGCACGGCGTTCTTTAACAAACCCCAGGCCCGGCCCATGGGGGGTGGTCGCGATCTGTTTGCCCTGCGCAAAGACGGCAGCGAGTTTCCGGTGGAGATCGGTCTCAACCCTATTGAGTCGCCAGAAGGCAACATGGTGCTGGCGTCCATCATCGATATCTCTGAACGAAAATTGCTTGAAGCCAACAAACTGAAAAGCGAGTTTCTGGCCAACATGTCGCACGAGCTGCGCACACCCCTCAATGCCGTGCTGGGTTTTTCAGAACTCCTGATCGATCAAAAGGTAGGGACGCTGAATGTTCGGCAGCTGGAATATCTGAAAGACATTCACGATAGCGGCTCGCACCTGCTGCAACTGATCAACAACGTGCTGGACCTCGCTAAAATAGAATCGGGCAAAACCGAACTGGCCGTCGAGAATTTTTCGGTGATGGAAGTGACCGAAGGTGTGCTGCACACCCTTGAACCACTGGCGGCCAAGAAGAATGTGGAACTCTCGTGGGCGTTGTCGCGCGACATCGACGAGGTGCAGCTCGACAAAAACAAATTCAGACAAATTCTCTACAACATTCTGTCCAATGCCATCAAATACAACAAGGCCGTGGGTGGTGCGGTGCATTTGATAACGGAACCGCGCGGCCCGAGCACCTTCACCATTCGGGTGGAAGACACAGGCATTGGCATTTCGAAAGAAAACATGAAGAAGCTCTTCATACCCTTTGTGCAACTGGACTCGGGCATGGCACGGCTGCACGAGGGCTCGGGGCTAGGCCTGGTGCTCACAAAAAATATCGTGGAATTGCATGGAGGCGAAATGGGGGTGGAGAGCACGCTGGGTGTGGGCAGCACGTTTTGGATAACGCTCCCGATATCGGTAAACCAACATTAATCACAAGCAAACGATGACACCTCAACAAACCATAATGATCGTTGACGACAATGTTGTGAATCTGCGACTCGCCAGCGATGTGCTCGAAATTGAAGGCTTTACGGTGCTGCGTTGCATGGATGCCGAAAATGCGCTGGCGGTGCTGGAGTATATCCTGCCCAATCTCATCCTCATGGATGTTGCGCTTCCCGGCATGGACGGGTTGCAACTGACGCGCAAGCTGAAAGCCGACACCCGCACCAAAGAAATAAAGATAATCGCCCTCACGGCGTTTGCCATGAAAGGCGACCAGGAAAAAATGTTTGCTGCGGGATGCGACGGCTACATTACCAAACCCATTGACACGCGCAAGTTCAAGGCGCAAATCACACCCTACCTGTAAGCTGCTTCGCATGATGCCTTTCACCTTGCTTCTCGTAGACGACACCAGCCTCACGCTTAAACTTCTCGACGCCGCGTTTTCGGCAGAGGGCTATAGCATCAAGACCGCCAGCGACGGGCAAGAGGCTATGGACGTGTTGTTGCATCACGCCATCGACCTCATTATTACCGACATTCTCATGCCCAACATTGATGGCTACTACCTGTGCTACAAGGTCAGGAACCATCCCAAGCTCGCCCACATTCCGATCATTATCTACACGGCCACCTACACGTCGGTGAGTGAAGAAAAAATTGCGTCGGAGATGGGCGCCGATTTGTTTGTGCGAAAACCGGCGCCGATCCGTTCGCTGATTTTGTCGGTAAAAAATCTGCTTGAAAATCCCGTGGCCACGCCGCGCATGCAGGTGCGCACCGACACCTCTTTTGAGGTGATGCACCAATACAGCTCCGACCTGGTGAACAAACTGGAGCAGCGCAACATTTCGCTGGAAGAAATCAGGCGCAATCTTGAACAGACCGTGTCGGACCGCACGGCAGAATTGCAGCGCACCAACAAAGCGTTGCTGGCGTCGAACGAAGAGCTGCAAGCCGCCAATGAAGAACTGTCGACCATTAACGACAAGCTGACGGAAGCCACCTATCTTATTCAACAACAATCGGAGACCATTATTCTTCAGAAAGACGAACAGCTGAATCGCGTGCTGGATTCGTCGAATGATGTGATCTGGGCGATGGACCTCACGTCGGGGAAAAACAGTTACATCAGCCGTTCGGCGGAAACGCTGACGGGCATTGCGCTGGCCGACATCCTTGCCGACTTTTCGCAGTGGTTCACCTTTGCTCATCCCGACGACGTGTCGCTGAAAACGGCCTGCCTTCAGCAACTGGACCAGTGCGATGTGGCCCACTGCACCTATCGCATCGTGACCCGCGATGGTCGTGTGCAATGGATGAATGAACGCTTTCAGGTGGAGCGCGACGGCAACGGGGTTGCCGTGCGCAGGGTGGGCGTGGCGTCGGATGTTACGGCCATTAAGAAAGCGGAAATGGCGTTGGCGCAGGAGCGCAACCTGCTGCGAACCCTCATCGACAACATTCCAGACTATATCTACATCAAAGATCTGGACCTGCGCCATTTGCTGAACAACCAGGCAAACCTGGAACTGCTGGGCGCTGCGTCGGAACAGGATTCGCTGGGAAAATCGCTGGTCGACTATTTCGGGCCAGATGCCGAGTCGTTTCTGGTGGACGACCGGCAGGTGATTGCAACTAACCGGCCGCTGGTGAACAAAGAAGAGACGTTCTACAGTCACGAACTCGGCAGGCGAACGCTACTGACCACCAAAGTTCCCCTTCGCGATGAAGCCGGCCAGGTGAGCGGTGTGATTGGTGTTAGCCGCGACATCACACAATTGAAACAGCAGGAAGATATTCTTCGGCAGTACCAGGAAAATATTGACATTATTTTCCGGAGCACGCGCGAGGAGATTCTGCTGGTGGATGCCGCCGGAAGCGTTGTGATGTTTAATGCGGCGCTCGAAAAACTGGTTGTGCAGCTGACCGGCAAGAAACCCATGGCGGGGCAGCCCGTGTGGGAGATCATGCTTTTGAAAGATCGTTTGCCGGTGCGCGATCTGTTTGAGCGGGCCCGGGCCGGCGAGGTGTTGGCCATGGAGATGCCCGTGGCGACGGCGCAAGGGCAGGAGGTGCACGAGCTGCGCTTTGAACCCATCGTTATTCACGACGCCGTGAAGTATGTGAGCATCATTTCGTCGGACATTACCGACCGCAAAGCTCTTGAGGAAGCCATGGTGCAATATAACGAGCGCTATGAAATTCTGGACAAAGCCACCAACGACGCCATTTGGGACTGGGACATGGAACAGGATGTTGAAACGTGGAACCACGGCATCGAGACCATCTTTGGGTATTCTGAACGCGAGATCCGTTCGGTGGAACAATGGTGGCGGGCCCGCATCCACCCCGACGACTATGCGCGCGTGCAGGTTGCCGTTCAATTTGGCTTCAGCGAACGCCATAACAACTGGACCTCGGAGTTCAGGCTGCTCTGTGCCGACGGCACCTACAGAGATGTGTTGAACCGTGCCTACATTCTCTATAAGGAAGATGTGCCCGTGCGGATGATCGGCGCCTTGCAGGACATTACCGACCGGAAAGAACACGAACGCAGCATCACGGCCATTGCCCGCGAACTTTCGGACCTTATCGAAAATGCGAACACGCCCATTTTCGGAACCGACCTGCACGGCAACATTAACGAATGGAACAATGTGACGGCGCAATTTACAGGCTTCACGCGCGAGGATGTGATGCGGAAAAATCTGACCGAATTTGTTCCGGCAGGCGACCACAAGATTGTGCGACAGATTCTCGCACAGGTTGCGGCCCATGTGCCGGTCAGCAACCTGCAAGTGCCCATGCTTTCGCGCACCGGCGATGAGCAGATTATTTTGTTGAACGCCACTCCGCGCAAAAATGCGCAGCAGGAAATTGACGGCGTGCTGATGGTGGGTCAAAATATTACGGAACTGATTGCCTACCGCCAAAACCTGGAAGAGAAGGTGGCGGAACGCACCCGAGAATTGAATGAGGCCCTGGGCAAGGAGAAGGAACTGGTGGATCTGAAGAGCAAATTTGTTTCGATTGCCTCGCATGAGTTTCGGACGCCGCTGTCTACGATAGCGCTGGTGTCGGGTTTTTTGCGGAAGCATCACCAGAAACTCACGTCCGAAACCTTTGCTCAGAAACTTGACACCATCGAAAAACAAGTGAACCACATGACCTATCTGCTGGACGACATTCTCATGATCGGCAAGTCGGAGGCTGGAAAAATACAGACGCACCTTGCTTTCATTCGCGTGGAGGATTTCTTCAGGCACACGGCGCGTGAGGTTCAGGAAATGAACAATACCCACGAGATTGCCTTGACCATTGACTGCACGATGGCCGATTTTGAGACGGACGAAAAACTGCTGCGCAATATTCTGATCAACCTGCTGACGAATGCCATAAAATTTTCGCCCGGTGCCGACGCCGTTATCCTGCGTGTGTCAAACACCCGAACCCAGCTGATGATGGAGGTGAGTGACCGGGGCATTGGCATTTCGGAAGAAGACCAGAAAAATCTTTTCACGGCCTTTCAGCGGGGAAGCAATGTGGGCAATATTGAAGGCACGGGCCTGGGATTGTCTATCGTGAAAAAAGCCGTCGAGATTCTGAGCGGAAGCATCACGCTGCACAGCACCCTGGGCGAAGGCACGCGCTTCAGGGTGTTGCTGCCGTTGCGTTTTTGAGGACGGCTCCTAGACGTTTGCAGGTTTGCGGTGAACACAAAAAAAAGATGACAACACTTCGCTACACCATTCTCTCTCGCGCAATGTCCATGCTGGTGGGCGTTGTGGCGTGTGCCGTGTTGGCCGGCTGGTTGCTGGATGTTGATGTTTTGAAACGGCCGGTCAAGAACCTGATGGCGATGAACCCCATGACGGCGTCGGGGCTTCTGCTGGCGTCGATAGCGATTTATTTACAGTTCAGTAAAACGCCGTGGCAGAGGCGATTGAGAAATCTTTCTTCGCTGGCGGTGATTGCGCTGGGGACGATGAAGCTCGCTTCGTTTGCAAACCATTCGCTTCTGGTGGACACGCTGCTCTTTAAAGGCCATGTGGCCACGGATGCGCTACAGCACGGCCCCAACGCCATGGCACCCAGCGCGGGTCTGAATTTTGTGTTGATCGGCACGGCGATGCTGTTGCGCAAGCGAAGCTACTGGTTTCAATCTCTTGCCGTGCTGGTTTTCCTACTCACCTGGTTTCCGATGCTGGGCTATCTCTATCACGTTCCGGAGTTTGATGGGACATGGCCGTTCTTTCCGATGGCGGTGCACACGGCGGCTTGTTTTATGCTGCTGTCGGTGGCGTTGCTTTTTGCCCAGCCGCGCCGTGGCTGGATGAACGAATTTACCAGCGAATATGAAGGAGGCTTTCTGACGCGTTTCATGTTGCCGTTTGCGATTGTTCTGCCGGTTGCGTTGGGATATCTGCGTTTGTGGACGCATCGTGTGCGGCTTTTCTCTACCGAATTTGGTGTGACGGCCCTGGTGACCAGCATCATGACGGTGTTTATTCTGGCGATTGCCTATGCCGTGAGGCTTCTGAACAGACGCGACATGCAGCGCCGGAAGATCTTGGATGAGCTTGCGCGTGTGTCGCACCAATGGAAAGAAAACAACAACGAGGTGGCCTCGCTTAACGAAGAACTGCGATCGTCGAACGAGGAGTATCAGGCCATCAACGAGCAGCTTGTGGAGTTGAATTTGCAATTGGAACAGGCGAACAAAACCATTGCGCTTCAAAAAGACGAACAGCTCAATCGCATCCTGGAGTTGACCGGCAACCTGGCGTGGTCTGTTGATTTGACAGGCCAGGGTGAGCACTATGTGAGCCGGTCTATCGAGAAGCTGATCGGGCAGTCGGCAAAAACGTTTCTGGACGATCCGCAAATATGGCAGGCCTCGATTCATCCGGCCGACCGGTGGCGCCATGCGGGGGCCCTGGAGCAAGTTGGCATTGACGACTTTGCCGAGGCCGAGTATCGCATTGTTGTGCCCGGCCATGACGTGAAGTGGATGCATGCGCAATATTACCAGATGAGGGATGGCGAAGGCGTGCGCCTTCGGCGCGAGATTTTTATCTCTGACATTACGGCGCGCAAACAGGTGGAGCTTGAAATGCGGCAAAAGCAAAATCTGCTGGAGCGCTCGTATGCCGTGGCCAATATTGGTCACTGGATCCGCAATCCACAAACGGAGGATACTTATTATTCGAAAGAAATGCTGGCCATCTATGGACTGCATGAAAAAACAGGGCGCTATGCAAAAAACATTCTCGCACCGCTCGTCCATCCCGACGATGCCGCCGCCGTGCTTGAATTGTTTGACCATTCTTTGCGGGAAAAAAAGCCATTTGAAACAGAGCACCGCATTGTGCGACCGGATGGGGCGGTGCGCTGGGTGCACCACAAGGCGGACCTGTCGCCCGGCAACGATGAGGATGTGCTTGTTGGGATTACACAAGACATTACGGAACGGAAAATTATTGAAGACGCCCTGCGTGAGTTTAACGAGCGATATGACATTCTTTCCAAGGCTACCAACGACGCCATCTGGGACTGGGATCTTTTGCGCGACCGGGTGATCTGGAATCATGGACTGGAAACCATTTTTGGATATAAACACAAACGCGTTGACGGAACGGCAACCTGGAGGAAAGAAAAGATTCATGCCGATGACTATAATCGCGTGTCGGAAGGCATTGAAACCGCGTTTGCCGAAGGGCAAACGCATTGGATTGCCCAATACCGACACCGTTGCGCCGACGGGACCTACAAGCATGTGCTGGACAGGGCCTATGTGATTTACCAGCGCGAGAAGCCTGTGCGGATGATTGGCGCGCTGCAGGATGTGACCGACCAGAAGGAATTTGAACGCAGCATTACCGCCATTGCCCGCGAACTGTCTGACCTGATTACGCATGCCAACACACCCATTTTTGGGACCGATCGCAATGGCTATGTGAACGAATGGAACAACGTGACGGCGCAGCTTACCGGCTTTTCGAAAAACGAAGTGTTTGGCAAGAAGTTGATTCAGTTTGTGGCCGGGCAGCAGCGCGACACATTTGAAGGCCTGATTGGCAATGTGGTGGAGAACCATCCGGTGAGCAATATTGAGATGCACATGGTGACCAAGGGACACCGCACGCTGATTATCCTGCTGAACGCCACGCCCCGCAGAAATTCGCTCCAGGAAACGGTGGGAACGCTTATGGTGGGGCAGAACATTACCGAATTGATTGAATATCGCCAAAACCTGGAGAGCAAGGTTCGGGAGCGCACGCAGGAATTGAATGAGGCGTTGCTGAAGGAAAAAGAGCTGGTGGATTTGAAAAGCAAGTTTGTGAGCACCGCCTCGCACGAGTTCAGAACCCCCCTTTCGTCGATTGCACTGGTGAGTGGCTTCCTGCGCAAACACGCTCAAAAGCTCACACCCGAAGCGTTTGCCGGAAAGCTCGATGCCATTGAAAAGCAAGTGACGCAGATGACGTTTTTGCTGGACGACCTGCTGGTTATTGGAAAAGCCGACGCCGGCAAAATTGAGGCGCACCTTGCCACCGTGGTGATTGAAGATTTCTTTGGCCAGATTTTGCAGGAGTTTTCCGAAAGAGATTCTACCCACACCGTGACGCTGGACATGAACTGCACCGTGCGCGATTTCCGCTCGGACGAAAAACTGCTGCGCAACATCGTGATCAACTTGCTGACCAATGCCATGAAGTTTTCGCCGCATGCCAACACGGTGCTTCTGAAAATTTCAACCCTGTCGTATCACCTGAAGATTGAGGTGGCCGATCGGGGCATCGGCATTTCGGAAGAGGACCAGCGCAATCTTTTCACGGCTTTTTATCGGGGGTCTAACGTAGGCTCCATTCAGGGCACGGGCCTTGGGTTATCGATCGTGAAGAAAGCGGTTGATCTTTTGCAAGGAAACATTCAGGTTAGCAGCCGTGCCGGTGACGGCACTTTGTTTACGGTGATTTTACCCCTCGGAACATGATGCACAAGATATTGTTGATTGATGACACGCCCGATGTGCTCGAGAATCTGAAAGAGCTGTTGTTGATGGAGGGCTATGCCGTGGTTACGGCGTTGAATGGCGACGAAGCCCTTCGCGCCTTGCTGGACTACCGGCCCGACCTGATCATTACGGACCTGCGCATGCCCCGGATGGATGGGTTTGCGCTGCTGCAGGCGGTGAAGGCCGACCCGGCGCTGAAGGCCATTCCGGTGCTGGTGTTCTCTGCGAATGCCACCCCGGAAAATGAAGACAAAAGCCTGCAGCTGGGTGCCGCCGGCTTTCTGAAAAAACCCTGCAACACCGATGTGATGCTGGCGTCTATTCAAACGCTGTTGCAGACCTTGTAGTGCGCCCACCCTGGGCATGTTGCACGATTTTGTGATAGAGATCTTCGGGTGAAAAAGGTTTGGTGATGAAATCATTCATGCCCACGTTCATCGCCTTGTCGCGCATGCCCAACATGGCGGAGGCGGTGAGGGCGAGGATGGGGATGGTTTTGAAATAGGGGTCGGCCATGGCCCGTATTTTCTGTGTGGCCTCATAGCCGTCCATGACCGGCATCTGCAAATCCATTAACACCATCTGGTAGCCGCGTTGCAGCACGCGTTCTACAGCCTCCTGGCCGTTGTTGGCCAGATCGACCTCTATGCCCCATCCTCTCAAGAATGAGGATGCGATCAATTGATTGATGGGGTTGTCTTCTACCAGCAGCAATCGCAGCGAGAGCGGTTCCAGGGTTTGCAACGCGGGGGCTACGGGTGTTGGCTCTGAAGCGCCCGAAGCGGCAGGGTCGAGCAGCAGGGTGAAACAAAACGATGAGCCCACACCCGGCACGCTTGTGACGCGAATGTCGCTGCCCATCATGTTTACCAGCATTTTTGCAATGGACAAGCCCAGGCCTGTGCCGCCATATTTGCGCGTGGTGTCTGTGTCGGCCTGCACAAAACTTTTGAAAATGGAATCTACTTTGCCGAGGGCGATGCCGATGCCGGTGTCGTGCACTTCGATCAGTATTTTATGTTTGCCATTTTCGAGGCCCGCATCGGCCACGGCCAGCTGCACGTGGCCCGCGTGGGTGAATTTGATGGCGTTGCCGGCGAGGTTTGTTACCACCTGTGCCAGGCGCACGGCATCGCCCCGCACATGCTGGGGCAGAGAGGTGTCGTCGTAGAAAAACTGAAAGCCGATGTTCTTTTTGGCCGCCTGGTGTTCGAGCATGCGCTTGGTGTTGAGCATGAGGTGCTGCAGGTTGAAGTCGGTGTGCTCTAGCGTGAGTTTGCCCGCTTCGATTTTGCTGAAGTCGAGAATGTCGTTGATGATGGTGAGCAGGTTTTTGCCTGAAAACTGTAGCAACTCCAGTTGCTCGCGCTGCTCGTCGTTTAGCGCGCCGTTGAGCAACAGGTTGGTGAAGCCGATGATGGCATTCATGGGGGTGCGTATTTCGTGGCTCATGCGCGACAAAAATTCGCTCTTGGCCAGCGTGGCTTCTTCGGCCCGTTCTTTGGCTTGCTTGAGGTTTTGTTCGGTTTGCTTGAGGGCGGTGATGTTTCGCGAGATGGCGCTTACCCGATAGACAAAGCCGTTGGGTTGATATAACATGCGCACGTTTTGCCCGATCCAAATTTCATCGCCGTTGCGCGACTGCAACACAAATTCGAGGTAGGTATGTTCGACCTGCGTTTTGCGTTGACGCCGGTAGAATTCGACAACGCGTTGGCGATGGTCGGGGTGGATCAGGTCCCAATAGGGCATCTGCAACAGTTCGTCTTTTGTATAGCCCGACACGCCCTCCATGACGGCGTTGGCAAAAACAAATATGCCCTTTGCGTCGAGCTCATAGATGAGGTCGGTGGCGTTTTCCACAAGGTCGTGATACTGTCTTTCCTTTTGCTCGAGGTGTGCCTGCAAATCCTGGATCTGGTCGAGGTTGCTTCTGATTTCTTCTTCGGTGGCGAGCAGTTCCTGGTTCATGATGTGGAGTTGCTGGTTCTGGCGCTCGAGCAGAACCTTCTGATCGTCGAGTTCCACCACGCGGGTGCGCAGGGCCAGCAGGTTCATGACCATGCGTGCCAGCCCGTTGAGGCCGGCGATCTGCTTTGCGGAAAGCTCGCGTGGTTTTGTGTCGACGATGCAGAGTGTGCCCAGCGCATAGCCTGCGGTGCTGAGCAAGGGCACACCGGCATAGAACCGGATGCCGGGCACACCGGCCACCACCGGGTTTTGCGCGAAGCGCGCGTCTTGTGTGGCGTCGGGCACGATCATGATGCCGTTGTTTAAAATGGTGTGTGCACAGAACGAAACGTCGCGCGACGTTTCGGTTAGTTCCAGCCCGATGCGTGCTTTGAACCATTGCCGTGTTTCGTCTACAAAGCTCACCAACGCGATGGGTACGTCGCAAAGCTGCGATGCAAGTTCCACAATGTCTGTGTAGTCCTGCTCGGGTGCGGTGTCGAGTATGCCGACCTGGCGCAGGGCGTGCAGCCGCCGCTGCTCGGGAGAAAGGTTTCCGGCGAGGGTGCTCATGGTCATGGTCGTCAGAATTTTTTGGACGCTGTGATGGTCATGCTCATGAGGAACATCCGGACTTCCATGACCAGGCGCTCCACATGGCCGACAATCAGGCAGATCCTGTGTTTTAACACCTCGGTGTCCATGAAGTCGCACTTGTCGAGCCCACTCATTTCGACGGTGAGGCCCTCTACGGCAAACATGGCCGTGGAGGACTTGAGTTTGTGCAGTGCTTTTCGCAAGCCTTCGGGGTCGCATCGTTCTGCTTCGTGCCGCAGTTCCTGCACCATGGCGGGTGTGTAGGTTACAAAGGCCTCGCACGTTTCGAACATGATCTGGTCGTTCTGGTCTGTTAGCCGCATGAATTTGTGGAGGTCGAAAAAGTGCTCGGTGTGTGGGGCGCTGCCTGTGGTGCTCATATTGATTTTCATAAACCGGTGTTGATGTTGTTCAGGGTTAGCGAATTTTGCCCAGGGCGACGCCGAAGGCGACGTTGATGAGGTTATTGGCCGAGGTTTTTGTGAAGTCCTGGTTGGAGCCGGTGACCATGAACGGCATGCCATAGCGAGCCTCCAGGAAGAAGTGAAGGAATTGATAGTCGTCGTTTTCCAACTGATATTCCACGCCCAGCCCCACGGAACCATTGGCCCAACGCACGGCGCCCAGCTTCGATTCGTTGCTCACGCTGTAGTTGGTTTGTGTTGTGGACGATTCTGCAGCACAAAAGGCTGTGCGCTGATAGAACACTGACGCCAGGGCATAGGGCTCCAGACCGTGATTTTTGATTTGGCCCAGGCGCAGAAAGTATAGCTGCCCCGTGGTGCCTGCCTCGAGCACATCGAGCGAATACGTGCCCGAGCCGCCGGCATAATATATGCCCACGTGCGGGCGGAGGGCTGCGCGCCGGTTGGCCAGCTTGACACCTAGTGTGAGGCCGCCGCTGATGGCACACATTTGATCTTTGCTTTGCATGGCTTCGTGCAACATCTGGTGCTGCACGCCCACGCCGATTTCGTAGCCAAAATAGTAGGGGCGTCGCGGGCGGGTAAAACCGGTTCCGTTATACTGCGCCATCACGTTTACGGTGATCATTGCGAGGAAAATCGAGAAGACTATTGTCAAAGATTTTCCGGGGTTTTTGGTGGTTTTCATGTTTGGTTTGTTTGATACATCAAAGGTGTGACGAACCGTGGCGCGAGGCATCAGCGTGATTCGGAATTTGAAAAATCAGGTGGGGTCTTAGCGATCAGGGATTTCCTGACAGCGGTTGTGTGTTAAAATCTTCTGATCCGGATAGACACATCGTGGGGTGCGGGCATCTGGCCGCCAAAGTAGGGCCACAGCAGTTGATAGACACCCACCGAGCAGGTGGAACCCCGCGCGATGTGCACTTCTTTGTCGCTGAACCTGAACACATAGTCATGGTTGGTGATTTCGATTTCATAGCGCTGGATTTCGCCCGGCTGCACCACGCCCATGAAGGCTTCCTGACGCTGGCCGTTGACGTAGCAATAGGCGTAGATTTCGAGTTGATCGTGATACCACTGCCAGGCAAACCGGGCGCTGTTTTGGTGATGGAGCGAATTGCAATCGGAAAACCCCATGAGTTTGTTTTTGGAATCCTGGAAGCCGGCGTCGTCGAACTGATAGATGGCGGTTTGGTCAAAGCTTGCCTCGAAGCGCAGCACGTTCCACTGCAAGGATTCGGCATGGCGGCCTGTGGCGTAGTGATCGCCGGCCCTGATGACAAAGGTTTCGAAAAGCTGGTCGGGTTCGTGCTCGCAGGCAAACACGGCGGCGCACAAGACGAGGAGCGGGGTTAACGTTTTCATAGTGATGAGGTGATGCCATTCTAAAGTTTGAGGAGGAGTGCAGCGCCCAGCGCCGCGTGGCCATAGCGCCATGCCACCGACGACACCAGCTGCACGCGCCGGTTTGTCATGAGCCGGGTTTCGGCACCGGGCACCACCACCACGAACTGCTGGTTGGACAAGCCCGCACGGAAGGTGCCACTGAAAACAATTTTTGATGTGCGCATTAACGGCACGGCCGTGTGCACGCCATAAAAAACCACATGGGGGGTTGACCATGCGTCGGAACGGCTTGCGCTCTTTACGAAGAACACACCGAGGCTGAATTCGCGTTTGCTCAGGTAGGAAACAGACGCACCAACTTGCACTCCGGCAATGGTGCTCTCGCCCACGGGCCCGGCCACCACGTGTTGGGAGAAAGCCATGTGTGTGATGCCAACCACACACCCTGCCATGAGCAACAGCGTTTTCATGGCACCAGGTTTGGCACGGAGATTAAAAAGGCTGAGCCAACGCCCACTTCTGAACGCACGGTGATGATGCCCCCGATTTTGTTCAGGATTTCTTTTACCACATACAAGCCCACACCTGCCCCGGCCGACTGGACCGAGCCGCGGTAGAAAAGTTCGTAGATGTGGGGCAAAACGGCGTCGGTCATGCCAACACCATTGTCGCGAACGCGGATCAGGCAAACCGAAGCCATGACCTTTATGTTCACGTGTATTTCGGCGCGCGCCTTTGCGGTATCGCGAAACTGAATGGCGTTGGAAATGACGTGGGCCAGCATGACATGCAAGCGGTTGCCGTCTGTGCAGAGCGCTACGGGCTGTTTGATGCTGGTGGTGACCCGAACGTTGGCTGTTTGGATGGCATCGCGACACTCGTGCAACACGTCGTCGAGAATGGTTTTGGCATCCACGGCGTGCATGGTGAGCGACTGCCGCGAGTTGGTGAGGAACTGCTCCAGCTCGTTGAGTACCGATTCCATTTTCGATACGGTTTTTTCGATGGAGCTCAGAAAAATGGCCGGGTCTATTTCGGGATTGCCTTGTTCTGACTTTAGTATGTTCACCAGGCCCGCAATGGACTTTAGCGGCGACCGCAGCGTGTGCGAGCAACTGTAGATGAATTGTTCAATGGCATCTTTGGCTTTTACCAGTTCGAGCCCCGACAGGGTATGGACCGATTGCAGCGCGTGGTCGACGGTGGGTTTGTCTGTGGAAGTGCTCATCATGTTGTTGTTGTTTTTGATGAGGTAAAGGTGGGTATTGCCTGTGCGCGATGCGTCAGGTGGGTGCCGATTCTGAAAAATCAGGAACTGCGTTGCGGGCCATCAGGGTTTTCCTGAGGCGGAAAAAAGGATGGCTATGTTTTTTTTTTGTTGACGGCAATGAGGTCGTGCTCGATGGCATACATGACGAGTTGCGCCGTGTTGTTGAGGCCCAGTTTGTCCTGGATGTGCATTTTGTGGGTTTCTACGGTCTTGACGCTGATGAAGAGCATTTCGGCGATTTGCTTTAATGTTTTTCCTTCGGCGATGAGCACCAGCACTTCTTCTTCGCGTTTGGACAGCTCGCTGGCTTTTTTTGTGGGGAGGCCTTTGCCGACTTTTTCCTTGAGGTAGAAGTCTTCGAACACCAGTGCGGTGATTTCGGCGCTGAAGTGGCGTTCGCCCTGCATGACCTTGTGGATGGCCTGCAACAACGTTTCCTTGTCTGAATCCTTTGGCAGGTATCCGTCGATGCCCGACTTTATGCCCAGGGTGATGAAGTCTTTGCTGACTTCGCTGGAGATGAGGATGATTTTGATTTTTGGGTTCTGTTCCTTGATCCACCGTGTGGCTTCGATGCCGGTCATGCCGCGCATCACAATGTCCATGAGGATGACGTCGGGCGATTTCTCTTTGGCCAGGTTGACGGCGCTCTCGCCGCTTTCGACGGTGCCGACAATGTCGATGTCGGTCTCGTCTTTCAGCAGGGAGATGAGCCCCTGCCGCATGAGGCCATGATCGTCGGCGATGAGTACTTTGGTTTTTTTGTCCATATTCACAAGGGGACGGGACTTTATCTTTGTTTTAAAATAACGGGTTGCTGGAACCACGCCTGTTGCAACATGAACGATGTGCACCTTAAGGTACAAAGATTAGGAGAGAATGTGTTTATGGTTTTTGAAAAAAAAGTGGTGTGCCAATTAGTCTGCTTTCGGGTCTGGATCTGTGCGGGTGCGGTGGACGCCGTTTATGTTGATTTGCCTGTAGGAAGAGTTGAGATGGGTAAAAGAAATTTTGGAAACTGAGAAGAGATCAGAGAAGAGACGGCCGCTGATTCAGATTAAGGCAGACGTTGTTGAAAATCAAATTTGTCTAACGGTAAAGCGATCATGGAAGATAATGGAAGGGGTATGGGTCTAGCGTGTTGCAGGGGGAAATTATTTACATTTCGTAAATCATTTTCTTTGAAACTGATTTGCTTTTGACGCATGTGTCTGAATATATCAGTTCGTTAATTCGTATATTAGTTACAGCTCACGGTTTGAACCGTCTAAAGCTGCTAATGTTCATTATCATGCATGAAATGACTTACACTTTTGCAAATCTTGTTGCAAATAAAGTTGATGCGATGCTCGCTTACTGGGATCGGGACCTGGTGTGCAGATACGCAAATGATGCCTATCTGACGTGGTTTGGTGTAACAAAGGAATTAATGGTTAATAAAATGACCTTGCCAGACTTATTGGGTGAGGCTCTGTTTGAAAAAAATCTACCCTATATTCTCGGGGCCCTTCGAGGAGCAGACCAAATGTTTGAACGGGAGATACCGTTGCCCAATAAAAAGGGAACCCGACACTCGCTGGCAAAATATTTCCCCCACGTGGTTAGCGGAGAGGTGTTGGGGATTATTATTCATGTTGCAGATGTATCGCTATTGAAAGAGCTTGAAACACAGATCTTGCTGTCTAAAGAAACAATTGAAAAGCAAGCCCTGGAATTAGAGATCAAAAATGGAGAGCTTCTTAAGGTTAATGATGAGCTGCAAGCGACAATAATGGAATTGCGCGCATCAAATGAATATCTTGATCGTTCATATCGCGTCATTGACGATCAGGCTAACCAATTGCGCGATGCCCTTGAGGTTGAACGGGATTTAGCGAAGTTAAAGAATACCTTTGTGTCTGTTGTTTCCCATGAGTTTAGAACACCTGTGTTTGCTATTTCCTTAATTGCCGATGTCCTTAGCCGAAACATCGACAGGCTGGATAGCAATCAAATCTCTGAGAAGATAGCTTCAATCAAGATGAATCTTGCTTGCCTTGATCGTTTAATCGACGATGTATTATACCTCGGAAAGGTTGATGCAAATAAAGTTTCTTTTAAACCGGTACCGATTCCATTCGGAACAATCAAAAATCAAGTTAACGATGTTTTTCAGGTGCTAGGCCAAAAACATACGCTGCAGATAACCTCATCAGGACCTGACGATCAATCCATTTTTATGGATAAAGATTTGAGTAAGATAATCATCGATAATCTTGTTGGCAATGCCTTAAAATATTCTCCAGAGAATAGTATCATTCAGGTTGATATTACCTTGAGCAACTCCCGGCTAATGCTAAAGATAACAGACCAAGGAATCGGCATCCCTGAAGCCGATCTTCCGGACTTATTCCAGACTTTCTTTCGCGCCAAAAATGTGGGTTCGATAAAAGGATCCGGTCTCGGGTTGTATATTGTTAAAGATGCTGTCGGCCGTCTGAAAGGCGAAATTCATGTTAGTAGTGAGGAGGGAAAGGGGAGCGTATTTACCGTCATCTTGCCGGTTTAAATGTAATAGCTAGTACTTGATCTGACAGTTGAGCTAGGGATTCCTTCCTACTAGGCAAAGGTAGCCACCGCTCCAAATAAGTCAAGGGCTTCGCGAGTGGCCGCGCAGAATCCTTCGC
>NZ_JAERRB010000002.1:322995-829600 GCF_016735595.1 Chryseolinea lacunae | reverse complement strand
TATCGTGCGGCTCACCACCCGTACATCTTCTACGCCCGCATAGCCGCGAATAACATTCTCGATCTCACCGATCTCGATCCGATAGCCTCTGATCTTTACCTGGAAATCGCGACGGCCGAGGTACTGCATGTTTCCATCGTCGAGCCATTTCACCAGGTCTCCTGTTCTATATAGTCTTTCGTCAGCTTCAAAAGGGCTGGCCATAAATTTTTCCTGATTAAGATCGTCTCTGTTCCAATATCCTTTACCAACACCTGCACCGCCGATGTAGAGCTCGCCCTTGACGCCGAGGGGCACCAGTTCTTTATGTTGGTCCAACACGTATAGTTTCACATTTTGCAACGGCTTCCCTATGGGCGAAACCGAAGCTTTGACGGGCAGGCTTGCCACGTCGGATTCATAATAGCATGCATCGATGGTGGTCTCGGTTGTGCCATAACTGTTAACAATGCGTATGCGGTCGCCATGGGCGCGCACCAGGCTGGCATAGTCCTCCAGCAAACATACCTCCGAACCCAGCACCACCATTTTGACAAACGAAATATCGAGCGATTCGTCGTTGATGTAGTTCATCAAAGGCATAATCAACGTGGGCGTCGACTCGAAAAATGTGATTTGATGTTCGCGCAGCAGGTCGTAGAGGCCCGCCGGATCGAGGCGCACATCGGCGGGACAAACCACCGTGCAACCACCATGAAGCCATGCCCGGCAAACGTCGCCAAAGAAAACGTCGAACGCCATGCTGGCCATTTGCAACAGCCGCACCGGAAACTGATCGAGGCCATAGGCATGTCGCAAGGCGTCGGTGAGGTTCACCACGTTTCGATGCGAAATCATCATGCCCTTGGGGCGACCGGTCGATCCCGATGTGTAGATCACATACAGTGTATCGTCAGGCCTGCTTTGCAAAACAGGATTGGTGGCACGAAACGTCGAGGCCTGTTCTAGACATGTGGCCACGGGCAACACGGGCGTGTTGGTTTGGGGAATTGCCGCACTGTCGGTCAGCAAAAGTTTTGCACCGCAGTCGCCGATGAGAAACGCAATTCGTTCCAATGGATATTCCGGATCGATCGGAACAAATGTGGCTCCCGATTTAATAATCGCCAGAACATACATCATCATTTTTTCCGAACGTCCAACCAACAATCCGATCCGGTCTCCTGCCACAATGCCCCTTTCGTCGCGCAGATAGTGCGCGATCCGGTTGGCGTGTTCATTCAATTCGGAATAGGTTAAATTCCGGGTATTGAAAACAACGGCCACAGCATGGGGTGTTGCTTCAACTTGTTTTTCAAACATTTCCTGAAAGGTGATCGCATCGTGCAAAGCATTCCTGCGCGGGTTAAAGGCCGTCAGCAATTGGCTGCGTTCGGCGGCGGCCATGAGGGGTATCCGATGAAGAGGTACATCAATATCTGCACACACAACTTCCATCAGGCGATGAAAGTGCGCGGCCATGCGTTCGATTCGTGCCCGCGAAAAAAGGTCTGAATTAAATTCGATCTCCACATCAACGCCCGCCTTCCGCTCAAAGAAATCGATCGATAAATCGAATTGACTGATGGCCGGATAGAGGGTATGTTGTGTAACATGAACGCCTTCGAGCGTCTTCAACTGTTCCACCACATCTTCCTTGTTCTGGAAACCCACCATCACATCGAAAAGCGCAGAGCGCCCGGTGTTGTTTGGCAAGCCCAGGGCATCGACAAGCAGATCGAAAGGATATTCGTCGTGCGCAAATGCCGCAACAACAACACGTTTCACTTCCGCCAAAAGCTCACGGAAATTTTGCTCTCCGCTGAAGCGCGTGTGCAACGGCAGCGTGTTCAGAAACAGCCCGACCTGGTTTTGCCATGCCGATTCATTTCTACCCGCCACGGGTGTTCCGATAACCATGTCTTCCTGCCCGCTATAGCGATAGAGAAGCGCCTTCACGCCGGCGAGCAATGTCGTGAAAAGACTCACGCCTTGCTTTGCACTCATGGCCTTTAAGTTTTCGTGCAGCGACTGCGGCAGCGAAATGCCGAGCTTGTCGCCGGCAAAGGTTTGTACTTTTGGTCGTGCAAAATCAGTAGGAAGATCCAGCACAGGCACTTCGTCGGCAAACTGGTTTATCCAGAATGCGCGACCTTCTTCGTGTGCGCCCTCGCGCAATTGGCGGGCTTCCCACGCTGCATAGTCTTTGTATTGATAGACGGGTTCGGGAAGCGGATTCGTCTGGCCCTTGCAAAAAGCATTGTATAGCGATGTGAGTTCTTTTACAAGAATTTCTACCGACCAGCCGTCGGCAATGATGTGGTGCACCGTGAACAGAAAGAGAAACTGATTGTCGCCTAACAGTGCCAACCTGGCCCGCACCAGCGGAGCCTGTGTTAACTCAAATGCATGCATCGTTTCGTTTCGAATGATAGCCGAAAGGTCGGCGGGTTGTTGCACCTGAAAATGTTGGATCGAAAACAACGCAGGGTCATTTTCACATATCACCTGCACCGGTTCGCCGTTCACCACCTCGAAGGCGGTGCGCAGGCTTTCGTGTCGTTCGCACAACACGCGGAAACTTTCTTCAAACGCTGCGGTGTCAAGGTTTCCCGACAGCGTGAACGCCCATGAGAGTGTGTAGGCTGTCTTTGCTTCCTTCAACTGATCGAGCACCCAGAGACGCTTCTGCGCATGCGAAAGCTCAAAATAACGACCTTCGGCAACACGCTCTATTGCTATGTTCTCCCTTGCCTCGGCGTGCACCACCAACGTGGACAGCTCGCGCACCGTCGGATATAAAAACAAATCATTCAATGTTATCCGCACGCCAAATTCAGTATTGAGGCGAGCGATCAATTGTGTTCCTTTTATGGAATTGCCTCCGTGTTCAAAAAAGTTTCCATCGTTGTCGGGCGACGTTGCCAGCACTTCGCGCCACAGCGCTATCATTCGTGCAATCACCGCCTGACCTTCCTGGCTCGATGCAATGGGATGGGCCTTTATGATGTTGTCGGCCGATGGTTGAGGCAATGCCTTTTCGTCTACCTTGCCATGGGTCGTCACCGGAAGCGATGGAACGGCAATGAACAACGACGGTATCATAAAGAATGGAACCTCGTCCATCAAAAAGCGTCGAATGTCTATCGACTCCAGTTTCACAGGTTCATCATTTTTCAGCACGATGTATGCCGCGAGATATTTTTCTCCTGCTGCATTGTTGCGCACCACAATGTGGGCATCGTCGATGGCGTCGTGTTTTGTGATGGCCTGCAGCACTTCCATCAATTCGATTCTATAGCCTGCAACCTTTACCTGCGAATCGCGACGGCCCATGAATTCGATTTCGCCGTTGTGAAGCCATCGTGCCATGTCGCCGGTTTTGAAAAGCCGTTCGTTTGGTGCAAAAGGTGACGACACAAAGTTACGCGCTGTTTCTTCTTCCAGGTTGTTATATCCCTTTGCCAGGCCCGCGCCGCCGATATACAATTCGCCGGCAACACCCGCGGGAACGTATTGCATTTCCTGATCGAGGATGTAGACCGACCGGTTCGCGATCGGCTTGCCGATGATGGCGGCATCGGCCAGTGTTTCAATTTTATGGTACGTGGCACAAACGGTGGTTTCTGTTGGACCATAGGTGTTGTAGAGCTCCACGCGGCCAATCAACTGGTCGATATAATTTCCTTTCAGAAGGTCGCCGCCACTGATGAGCACACGAAGGCTGTTCACGCGTTGTGGCGATTCGTTGATGGCTTTAATCACCAGCGGTGTTGTGCTCAACACGCTCACCGATTCGCGTTCAAGCGTTTCCAGTAAAGTGTGGATGTCTTTTGCTCCGCTCTCAAGCACAACGAGCGTGCCTCCGGCGCAAAGCACGGGAAATATTTCTTCGATAGACACATCAAACGAAAGGGATGATTGTTGCAAGACCACATCCATGGCCGTGACGCCAAAGTAGCTCGTGAATGTGCGAACATAGTCCACCAAAGCGCTGTGACGAATCATCACCCCTTTTGGACGGCCCGTTGAACCAGAGGTGTACAGGATGTAGGCCAGACCTTCGGTGTCGACGTTTTCAAATTCTTCAGACGTTGGCTGAAGTTCCTGTAAACGTTCAATCTCCTCGACGACCACGGCATTTGCCTGCAGATCTTTTCCGGCCAGAGTCGGGGCATTGGTGTATATATTTTTTATCCCGCAATCTTCTATGATAAAATTCAAGCGTTCTGCGGGATATTCAGGATCAAGGTAAACATAGGTGCCGCCACTTTTCAGCACGGCGATGAGCCCGAGCAACAGGTCATCAGAATTTTTTAACATAAGCCCAATCCGATCGCCGCTGCGCACACCGTGGTGCAGACGCAGCCCATTGGCTATGTGGTTGGTTCTTTCGTCGAGCGTTTTGTATGACATGCAGGTGTCGCCCGCAATCAGTGCTGTTTGCTCGGGATATTTTGAACATGCGCGGCGCAACAAATCCACCACGGTTTCGTGCGCGGGATATGCCACGCGTTCTTGCGTGTGCGCGGCCAACGCACGATCCTGCGCAAACACGTCGAACGAATCCAGCCGATGCTGCGGGTTTTGTGTTACGAGGTCGGTTAGTGTGATAAAGTGCCCGGCCAGGTTTTCGATTTGCCAAAGCTGAAACCGGTCGCTATTGAATTTTATATCCAGCATCAACGCATCGTTGCGCCAGCCGAATTCAAAGCATAAATCAACCAGGGCCGACGTAACGTCCAGATCGTATGGCGCGATAGACACACCTTCCAGTGCATTTTTAAAACTGCTGTCAAAATCCTGGAAGAGGATGAGCACGTTGAACAACGATGCTCCATTGCCCGACAAGCCCAGCTCGCCAGCAACTTTGTTGACAGGATAGTACTGATGTTCATAGGCTTGCAACGCCTGTTCTTTCACACGGTCGAGCAGCGATTCAAAAGACGCATCCTTTTCAACCAACGTTCTCAACACCAGCGTGTGGAGATAGTATCCGATTTGTGGTTCAAGAACATCCCAGTCTCTGCCGGCAATGTCGGTTCCCACAAGAATGTCGGTTTGCCCTGTGTATTTGTGCAGAAGCAGTTTGACGGAGGCCGCCAAGGTTGTGAACAATGTGGTTTGCCGTGCAGCGCTCAGGTCACGCAGCGCATACAATGTGGATGCGGGCACCTGTTTTGAAAACACCTGTCCCTGATAACGATCCACGGCACCGCCGCTGCTATAGGGAAGCTGAAGGGGCTCTGCCCCGCGAAGAAGCTCCACCCAATAGTGGCGGTGTGCCGTCCATGCGCCCGACGCAACCTGGTGGTTGTGCCACGCCGCATAGTCTTTCAGTTGTATCGGTAAAGCTTCTTGCTGATAAGCGCTTTGCGTGCGATAGCTTTCATAGTTTGCAAAAATTTCATCCAGTGCTTTCAACACAGACCATCCGTCGGAGACGATGTGGTGAATGCTAAAAACAAACACGTGCTCGCGCGCTGCCGATCTGACAACGGCCACACGCCAAAGGGGGCCCGTGGCCAGATCGAACGAACGGTCGGCAACTTGCTGGGCCACGCTCCGAACTTCCGGATCGGAAACATCGGAAAGGCCTTCATAAATAAATTGAAACCGAAAATCCCCGGCCGCTATAACCTGTTGCCGGGCCACACCGTCCTGTTCAACAAAAACAGTCCGCAGGCTCTCGTGGCGGTTGGCCAAAGCCTGAATCGCCTTCATGAGAATGTCCACCTGCAGATCGCCCACCAGGTGCCGGGCAATGGTGATGTTGAGTGCGCTTGCTATGGCAGGACGATTGCTCAGCATCCACAAGTCGTATTGACCGTGCGAAAGTTCATAGCTTTCCTGAACCGGAATTGGTTCGATGCCCACGACAGTCCCGATTGGACGAGCTTGAATAAAAATTGTTACCGCTTCAAGCGTTGGGTTGTTTGCAATATCCTGAATTGATACGTTCACCTGGAAACGGCTCTTCAGCGCTGCGCAAAACCGCATGGCCTGCAGGCTGGTGATGCCCATTTCAAACAGGTTGTCGGTAGCATTGATGCGCTTGCCAAAAAGTTCTGCCCACAGCGAGCGCAACGTTTCCACCTGCGCCACGCCATTGTTCACATCGCGTTCGCCCGTTGCGAACTGGGCTTCCACCAGTTGACGCAATTGATTTATCTCATCGTTGAAAACACCGTGTCGGTATTGTCCGACGAGTCTATAGTTTTGAATTTTTCCACTGGTGGTCTTGGGGATTCTGCGAACAGGAATCACGTGACTGACGATGAGGCCCATCCTGCCCACTATGGCTTCTTTTACGGTGAGCACATCGGGCAGAAATGTTTGGAGCGATCCCTTGTGAAGGATGAACAAAACCAACTCTTCGTTGCTTTGCTCATCATCGCGCACACCGCATGCTACCACGCGGCCAAGTTCCGAATTCAATGCGGCGATGGCCACACGTTCGATATCGTGGGGGTAATAATTTTGCCCGTTAACGATGATAATATTTTTCTTTCTGCCGGTGATGACCAACCGGCCGTTGCACACGAAACCCAGGTCGCCTGTTTTCAGCCAACCATCGGCCGTCATAATTTCAGCGGTTCGTGCCTTGTCGTTAAAATAACCGGCTGTTACGTTTTCGCCTTTGATCTGAATATTTCCCACACAGTATTCATCAAGCACGCCATCGTCGTCGCGGCACACCCGAAGGGCACAACCTTTCACAGGGAAACCAACTTCAACAAAGTTGACACCGTCCTCTTCTTCATTTACTTCAACCACCCGATCGCCAATGCTGAGGTTGGTTCTGGAGAGGGTGTAGCTTTTCAACGGCTCCCCTACCTTCGGAAGTGCCACAGCCACACAAGCTTCGGCAAGGCCATAGCCCGGAAACATGCACGAAGGTTGCAGGCCAAAAACGTTCAGCGCTTCCATAAACGCTTTGCAAAGACCAACGGAAATTGGTTCTGCTCCGTTATAGATCAGTCGCACGCGCGAAAGATCCCAGTCCACAGAAAGTACACGATCCTGAAATGTCGACAGAAAATATTGGTATCCAAAGTTTGGAGCATACAACAAACTTGCCTTGTGCTCGCTGGCCTTTGCAATCCACAACAGCGGGTGGCGTATGAACAGCGCCGTGGGCAGAATATATTGATCGATGTTGGCCACCAATGCACTCAAGTGAAAACAAATCAACCCCATGTCGTGTGTGAGCGGCATCCAGCTGAGCGCTGCATCGCCGGGTACAATTTGCGACCGGTCGATGATGCCCCCGATGTTTGCCATCAGGTTGCGATGTGTCAACACCACGCCTTTGGGGTCGCCGGTGGAGCCCGATGAATATTGGATGAAAGCCACATCGTCGGGATCAGGATTATACCGACGGCCAACACCTTCTGATGTGTTCGCGATATCAAGCGATATGAAACGCGATGCGATCTCGTCGTATACTGGCACGAGTTCGTTTTCTGCGCAATAGGACGCCAGTCGTTTCAGATACGCCTCGTCGCTAAAGACAAACGGATGCGACAGTGTTTTCCAGACCTTCACAAATTTATGTTTGTGATCGTCCTGACCCGACATGGTGAGCGGCACGGGAACGATTTTTCCCAGCAGGCATGCCCAGAACGCGATCAGAAAGGTGCGGTTATCTTCGGCCAGCAAAATCATTTCGTGACCGGGTTCTACACCAGCGTCTTGCAGGGACTTTAACAGCGACATCGCACTGTTGTATAGCTGCTCATACGACAGCGTGTCTTCTTCCTGTGAACTACGGATAAACGTAATTCCGGATTTTGCGCCGCGCTGACAATGTTTTAAAACTGACACTAGTGTTGCACTCATACCAAAGAATATGGACGATGGAAAATTGGTTAAACAAAAAAGACTGAAGGGATGTGCACAGTTGCCCGAATTTTCAACTGCGCCGTTATAAATGAGGTAAGAAGACCGTGTTAGCTCCTCAACGTGTCGACGGGATCGAGCAACGATGCCTTAATGGATTGATATCCTACCGTGACCAGCGCCAGTAGCACTGCCACCACAGCGGCAATAAGAAACGGATAGACGTGAATGGAAATTCGATAGGCAAACCCTTGCAGCCATTGATTCATCAGCACATACGCAAACGGTGCGGCGATGACGAACGCAATCATGATAAGCTTCACAATGTTGCCCGTCAGCATCATCACAATGCTGGACTCGGACGCGCCCAGCACTTTGCGAATGCCGATTTCTTTGCTGCGTTGTTCCGTGGTAAAACTTGTTAGTCCAAAAAGCCCCAGGGAAGCGACGATCACGGCGAGCCCCGAAAAGACGCTGAAGATTTTTCCCAACCTCATTTCTGATTTATACAACTGATCGAAGTGATCGTCGATAAACGAATAGTCGAACGGCACGCTGGGGGCAAATTGATTCCACACATCCTTTATTTTTGCCAGGGCACTTTGTGTGTTGCCGGGTTTGATGCGCACCAAAATGTATTCTGCTGCGTTTGGCGCCAGAAACAATATCATAGGTTCAACTTTTGCCTTTAGCGATTGAAAATTAAAATCCTTGACCACACCAATGATTTGAAATTTGAATTTCCATTGGTTGCTCACCGTCATGTCGAGATATTGATTTACGGGATCGTCTACCTTGATCTGTTCTGCGGCAGCTTCGTTGATGATGATCACCGACGCTTCGTCGTCGGTCATCATATCGGACGTCATTTCCTGTGAAAAATTTCGTCCGGCAAGAAGATCGATTTTCAGGGTTTGCAGATAGTCGTAGTCAATGAAAGAAGACTTGAGCAGGATGTCTTGCGATGCGCCCTCCGGCTTAAGCGCCGACACGCGATACTCTTTGCCGGGAAAGCTGTTGGTGAACGAAACACTTTCAACCTGGCTCTGGCGCAACAACTCTTGCTTGAAGGCCATTCTGCTCTCCATTAACCGATCGTTCGAATTCACAATCACCACAACATTCTCTTTGTCGAAGCCCAGTTTTTGTTCGCGCATGTGCTGCAATTGTTGATATACCAATGATGTGCAGATGATGAAACCGATAGACAGTGCGAACTGAAAGATCACCAGGGCGCTACGAATGCCTTTTGCATTTATGCCCGACTTGATTTTTCCTTTAAGGATATCGACTGTGCTAAACGATGTGAGGTAAAACGCAGGATAACATCCGGATATGACGCCGATGAAAATGGTGAGCAGCAGGATCAATCCGATGACGCGCACATCCTGGAAAATCATGGAAAAATAGAATGTCTTTCCTAAAATTTCACCAAGCTGATTTTGCAGGGCATAGACCACCAGCAGGGCGATGAACAGTGCGAAGAAGGTGAGCATCACCGACTCGGTGAGAAACTGCAGAATGAGATCGGACCGGGTTGACCCCGACACTTTCCTGATGCCCGATTCCTTTGCACGATTTGCCGACTTCGCGGTGGAAAGGTTCATGAAGTTAATGCTGGCAATAAGCACAATAAATATGCCTACGAGGCCCAGTATATAAAGATACTGGATGTCTTCGGTGGGGCCGAGGTGGCTCAGCAGATGTCCCGAATACAAATGAATTTTTGTGATGGGTTGCAAAAACAACGTGTAGCCGCCACCATTCTTTTTCCAGTCTACAAGCGGCTGCCCCATCGTTCGTGTGCACATGTCCGGAAATTTTGATTCCAGCGTTGATCCCGATGTGCCGTTTTTTAGCCGCACATACGTTGACAAACGAGGCCAACTCCAGTTGTCTTTTTCTTCCTGCACAAAGTCAAGCGAATAGATAGACGTGAGCATGGTGAAGCGAAAGTGAGAATTTTCAGGAATGTCTTTCACGACGCCCGTCACCGTGTAGGCAACATTGTCTTTGCCCACCTGCAACACTTCGCCCAAGGCCGATTGCTTTCCGTTGAAATAGCGCCTGGCCGTTTCCTGTGTTATCACGATGCTGTTGGGCTTGCTTAACGCTGTGGCCGGATTGCCTTCTGCAAACGGGAAGGTGAATACTTTAAAGAAGCTGGAGTCAACCGCCAGCGCCTCTTCGGCATAAAAATTGTCGCCATCGCGAACAATAATTTCATCAAACTTATAAATATGCGTGGCGGCCGTCACTTCGGGAAATTCGTCCTTCAACGTGTGTGCCAGTGGCGGCGGCGTGGTGGATTGTTGTGTCACTTCTCCCCCCCATATCAATTCAAGGTTCACACGATTCACGTTCTGCGCTTCCTCATGAAATTTATCAAAACTTAGCTCACCCCACACATACGACAGGATCACCAAACTGCTGGTCATGCCGATGGACAGACTAAAAATATTGATAAGGAAATAAAACTTATGCCTTAACATATTTCGAATAGCCGTTTTAAAATACGTCTTAATCATTCTGCTACGTTTTGAGTTTACAAATTTTAAAATATCCGTTCATGCGGGAATGCGCTTCCTTGGCATCGCCCGTTCTATAACGACACGTATACGATCGTAACATGTCGTGCCCCGG
Organism: Chryseolinea lacunae; assembly: GCF_016735595.1. Lineage (GTDB taxonomy): Bacteria > Bacteroidota > Bacteroidia > Cytophagales > Cyclobacteriaceae > Chryseolinea > Chryseolinea lacunae. The sequence goes on along the minus strand of NZ_JAERRB010000002.1, from coordinate 819,136 downwards.
CCACTTCCGCAAAGGCTCCCACCGTAGCCCTCACCACATCACAAACAAACCTGTAGTTGATATTCTTCAACACATCGTCGGGACCATTGAGGTACACATTGCGTGACTCGCCGCCATCGCCGATGTGAAGTGCACTAAACCCATTCACCCAAAATTCATAGTGATCGCTTGCTGCAAGATTGGGCGTTGCCTCTCCATCCCCCTCGGCCATGAGCGAAACCACTTTCAGGTTCGGCACATATTTTCCCGCCGCCTGGGTGAATCGTTGCCCGAATTCAACAGACTGTTCGTTGGAGGTGTTTATTACAAAATTGCCTCTGAAATAATTCTGCGACACTTCGCTGTAGGCCACCGGAAAAAGTTGGTCAAAGCCTTCGGGTATATATTGGCTGCTATCTTCGTCAGACGAAAATCCGATCATGTCGTAGTTGATTACGCTGGCAATGTTTTCATATCGCCGAATGCCGTTCTTGTCAACGTAGGCCTTGCTGCCCAGACATCCATCTTCTTCGAGATCGAAATTTATGAACTTGATAGACTTTTCAAAATCATATTGCGACAAGACGCGCATGGCCTCCAGCATGCCGGCCACACCCGTGGCGTTGTCGTCGGCCCCGGGGCTGTTTGGTGCGCAATCATAGTGGGCGGTGAGAAGATAGGTTTCGTTTTCTTCATACTGCCCGGCAATGCGCCCGATGATGTTCTCGCCCACGTGATCCTTCACTTCTTTTGGATATGCAAATATTTGCCGGTAGGGCGTGATGCCCGTGCCACGGTAGCTGTTGTCGATTGTTTTGCGCACCTCGCCGAGGTGTGCAAGGGTTTGGGGCGAATGATAGTTGCGCTCTCCGTTAATGGCCAGAATGAGGTTGCGGACACGCGCAGAGTCGACCTGGTTCACGATCGACTGGATATCAATTTTATAAAGATCGTCGGCCACCAGTTTAATCTTCAGGTCTTCGATGCGCGCGCGCGCGGGAAGATTCCAGAATATTCTTCTGCGCTTCCCTACCTTTACCGGATATCCCACATCACCCTTCGCAGAAGTTGTGTTCACCAAATAGGATTCCCCGCCGTCGTCCGATATTTTCAGGGCAATGCTCACCACCGACTCTTCTTTATCGCGCACATCATATTGCACCACCAGTCGGTTGTGTGCCTTGTCAAGCTTGGCCTTCACATTTTTTATTGCCGGCTTTTCATTTGACTGTGCCGACACCACGCCGGCTACAAACAACGACACCAGCGGCAGGAGGACATATTGTTTCTTGAATGTTTTCATATTGCTGCAGTTATCACCTACTCCCAAATGATTTCAATGGTTCTATTTTTCAATACCACGGTAGATCGTCTGGCGCGATAAGGCTTTGTTACCGACAGGCTCTCTTTGATGATGTCGATGTATTCCTGGTCGCGCACAAAGAATTGGTCGCCTTTGTGAAACACCACTGCCGACAAACTTTCCGACTCAGGAACGCGAAGGCTGAAAACATTGCCCGCCTGTTTCACTTCTTCACTCACCGGCGCAACCACGGCGTTACTGTCGCTCAGCAACACAAGCACTTTGCGCGCATCGGGCACCCCATAGCCCAGGTAGTTGTTTCCATAGCCCGCAAGGTGACTGGACGCTTGAAGAATGTTCAACACCTGGTGGCTCGTTAGCGAAGGATTCTTCTCTAGCATACACGCCACAATTCCGGTGATGACCGGCGCCGAGTAGGACGTGCCGGTTGAAGAATAGACCGATACGTTTGGTTTAACATATGTTAATGCACTGGGGCCGATAGAACTCCATCGCTTTTTGAGACCAAACACATCGGTGGTGCCAACGGTAATCACACCCTTGGCATCGGCCGGCGCGGCCACCACCTGCCAGTCGAGATTCTCGCCCTCGTTGCCGGCGGCAATCACCAGCACCATGCCTTTGTCGCGTGTGGCAATGTTGGCCACGCTTGAAATCGGGCTGGCCGTTCCATCCATTTGCTCGGGTGTATGATTCTCTTCGGGATTGTCAAAGCCTGACGTATAGCCCAGCGACGAATTCACCAGACGAACACCAACGCTGTCCATCCATTCGAGGGCCGAGATCCAATAGTCCTCTTCGCCTCTAAATTCCTTATCCGAAACTTCTGTGCGCGCCAGGTAAAATCGCACCGAGGGTGCCGCACCAAATCGTTCATCCTTGTTTTTGTCGTAGCCGGCAATCAGCTTAAGCACTGCGCTGCCGTGCATCTCATTGTCGTTCCGTAGCGGCTTGAACAAGTCGCCCGGCGATTTCGATTCGGCAAAGTCACGTGCGGCAACGATTTGCTTGTTTGCAAAAACATGTTGCAATGCCGGGTCTATGTCGGCACAATAGTAGTTGCCATCGATAACGCCCACGTTCACACCGCGGCCCGACAAGCCGGCTTCTTCCAGGGCCCATGCATTGATCTGGCCCAACGCAAAACTTTCCGGCGACGACTTTGCTGCGGCCAGCGTGACCCGGTTCTGCACTCGCCGAACCGACACAACGCCATGCATAAGTGCAACGTCACAGGCTTGCTGGTCGGTGAGGCGCGTCGTCACGGCATTGAGCCATTTCGAATAGTTGATAATCTGCGCTCCGGTGGCTGATTGCAGCTGGCGAACATAGGCTTCGTTCACAGGCGCGTCTGAATATTGAGTAACATTCAGTTGCAGCCGTTGCCTGTTGATGGCCGCCTCACGGGAGATATACGAAACGTCGGCCTTAAACTCCTTATCCTTAAAAAAGACCCAATACTTGTCCTGACCGAATGCAAGAATTGCTCCGCACCATACCAAAAGAAATAGAATAGCTTTTTTCATACGAACATATTTTAAATAAGCAATGGTCACGATATCATCATCGGCACTAAACACTTGCCGTGGGGTTAGCCACCAGGATGCCCGCAATGAGATCATCTTTTATCTGTCGCAGCACGGCGGCCGGTGTCATCGCATCTTCGCTGGTCAACGCCACATGGCAAATTTTCGAAATGTCGTTCATCAGTGTTTTCACCTGGCAAGACTCGTTCAGCCTCGACAGCAACAGCGACTGTACTTTGTTTGGATAGATCTCCTGAACGTGTGCATCGTTCCGGCGTGTTTTAAACTCCAGCGTTGTCTGACGAATGTCTTTTACCATCGAAACCCGGCTTGTTGCTTTTAGCAGCACGGTGTGTTGACGATCGCTCTTGAACACGTTTTCAGAAAATCCCAGATCCACTTTCATGTTGGGATTGATGGAGGTTTGCACCTGCACAATGTTGTCGGCAAGCGACAGCCACACATCTTCACAAAGGCCGTCGGGCTGCCCAACCAAAGCCTCTGCTTTTTCCAACGCCATGATTTCGTTCATTTGCACAAACGACTCGCTAATCATGTTGTCTTCCAGTCGCACCTTGGCACGTTCCAGGTTGAAGATGTCGCTAATCGCCTGAATGTATTTCTCATCGAGGGTGGGAATCACGGCTTCTGCAAACATCATGAATCTGTTCTTGATGTCTGCTTCGCCAATCGCCACATTCAGAAATTCACGCCATGCCGCAGGCGCCAGGTTCTCCAACATAAAAATGGTGCGGTAGAAAATTTTACCCAACAGTCGTTTTGCCAATTCGACCCGCGACATGCCGATGAACGGCATTGCGCTTGTTTCGTGGGCGTCGCCAATGGGAAACTCCAGCCCGGGCAACACCAACGATGTGGTGTCGAACGGGTTTTGCAACATCATATAAAAATATCCCACACCGCTCATGCCATGATACAGACTAAAATCTTCGCGGCCTTCAACCTGTGTCGAATAGTCAACACCATAGCTCAGTTCGCGTGCCGTCCGTTTGGCAAACTGCAGATACTTCACATCCTTTGTAATGCGGTAGGCTTCCAGTGCAAACATGCCACAGCCTATTTTTCCGTCGTATAGTCCATACGCCGGCAGGTCGCTCATGGTCGTCGACACTTTGTCAAATACATTATCCATATCGGTTCGATACCGTGTTTTTCCTAATAGTTCATAGGCGCGGCTTCGGGCCAATCCAATGCCCGCCGCACCGTTATACGACACGAGGTCTTCCGATTGCCGGAACGCCTCGAAATTGCCTGTCTTAAAATTTTCGCGCTGAATAAAATAATCCTCCGCATTACGGGTTTCAGCACTTTGGTTGGGCCAGTTATTTCTCTCTTCGCTCCTGTAATAGTCTTCAAAGAAGAAGACCTGTTCGGCGAAGGTGTAGAAGGTGTCGTTTTCAAAATAGCGACCAAGCTCCAGCAACACATAGCCAATGCCCGATGCGCCAAGCGGAAATCCGCATTCGCTGTGTGCATTCACCTGCGCACTTTTCCAATACAATCCCTGGCGGCCGTGGCGCACATCGCGCATGAGTTTGTTGACATAGAGGTTTATCAGATCGAGAACCCATTTTTCGTCGGTGAGTGCATGCAGGTGAAGAAGCACCAGAAGGCTGCCGGCTCGTCCCTTGTGAAAGGTGTTGAATGTGCCGGGGTTGTTGAGATATTGCTCTGCGCTTTTTTGTGCAATCTTTTTTGCTTCGTCAAGGCAAACTGCGTTCAGGCTCACCTTGTAGAACTGAAGCAGCGTGTAGGCCACGCCCATTCGGCCGTGTGCAAACGAATAGTCGGCTGCGGGTTGTGTGTTCACGAACCGCACCAGGTTTTTCACGGCCTGGTTGGCCAGCGAAATATACCGTGGGTCCTGCGTCTGGCGATAGAGCTCGATCAGGAACAGGGTCACGCCCGAAACACCGTTTGCCAGCGATGCCGAAGCATGCTGCTTGCGATCGCTTTTGAGCGGATCCAGCACGCTGTCGCCACGGCGTGCTATTTTGTCGCCAAGGGTGATGGCTTCTTCCAGGAATGAAATACTTTTTGTTACGTTCATAGCTGTATCGTGTCAAGTTCTTCGAGAATATCAATGATCTTGAAATAGTGATCGGGATGATGCTTGCGGAGTTTATATTCCAGCTGAGCACAAACCGTCATGTTCTTCTTGAACCCAAAAATGGGGTGCACGTAGGCGTTACTTCCCCGCTGCCCGATGAACTGCGCCTGAGGAAACGTATTGTAGCTTGCATCGTCCAGCACACAGGCAACGTTTCGGTTGTGCTTGCCGGTGAAGCAGGTAAAAATGTAAGACTCAATAATTGCATTCATAATATCGATTTTGTTGGTGCCCGAGCTCATCATCAGGTCGCGTTCCAGATACGGAAGATGGGCATCGATGATGTGGAGGTTGTTGTTCACAAACGCAAAAACCTCGCGGGCATATGCCTCCAAAAACTCCACATCGCTGCCACCGCTCACGCCCGGGTTGAAAACACTGATAAAATCTTCATCGCTCTGTGCATGGTCCGAAAAACATGTTGGCACAAACGCAAAACCGGCCATCATGTCGAGCAACATCAAATTGCATTCGGGAGGCATCAACATTTTGTTTTGCATCACCAGCGGTGCATGCTCCAGTGCCGCATGGAGCTTTTCAAAAATAAAAACGTCGTGATCGACATGGAGAAAGGGTTCGCGTTGGTTGCAAAACGTGTGCACTTTGGCGAGCGACCACAAGTCTGCATCATATTCGTTCAGGGCATCGAGCGCCAGCACAACCTTTGTGTAGGGAAGATCAAGTGCGGCAAACAGTTGGCTACCCAATTCGTCGGTCACCAATTCCACCTGGTCATAGAATCTGCGAAGCTGCAGGCAGCTCAGCGAATAGGCCATCAACTGATATTTTCTTTCGGCCCAGCCTCCGTTGCTCCGGCTGCTCAGGTTCAACGTTGACGGCTTAGACCAAAAACTTTGTATGATTTTCATCGGTGTGTAAAACTAGGTACGCTTAGTGGTCCATGTGTTCAACGGGCACCATCGCGCCCGATTTGTAGGTCAGCATATTTTTGCGGATGCCAAAATGACCCTGGTTCGATACGATTCTGCCCGCCAGCAGATTGGTGCACGATCGTCGTGAATTGCGAAATTCCATTTCTTCCCACGACAGGCGCGAGTCACAATTCTTGATGCTGTCTTCTTTTGTGTTCTTGATGGCTGCGATGTATTGCGCATCGGGGAAACGCCGATACATCAATCCAAACTCTGCCAACCGGTTGATGAGGTCCATGTCTTCGTGTCCCATAGGTTCGAGCGCCTCGTCATAGCCTCCGATGTGGCGAAAATATTTGTTGTGCATGCCAATGCGTCCATAGCTCCCGGCCTGATAGTCGCCATCGAATTGATGGAGCAATAATTTTTCGCCGTGCTGCAAGAACTGGTCAAGCACAAAAGCACTTCCGTTGGCACCTATAAGATTGTCGCCATCCAGGTTCACCAGAAATTCGCCCATGCCATAGTAGTGTGCCGTGTTCTTGGCAATGGAAGCATGCCAGGCGGGCATCTCTTCCGTATAGAAATAGCGCAGGTATCCTTCGTCTAATGCTTCTTTGAAATTTGACAACACCCAGTGTTGCAGTCCGTCTTTGCTGCTGAGGTCAACCAAAACAAACTCGGTGATATCCTTCAGCATTTTGTTTCCCTCCAGATTCTGGCCAAGCGTTTTAGAAATCTGGTGAAATCTGTTTTTGCAGGTAATACAAAAAGACACTTTCTTGTTGCGTATCATAGCAGTGAACAATTAGTGTGTGATGGTCAGCGCACCTACCTGTGCAGACAGGGCTTCGCCAACGGTGAGTCACATTCTCATTTTTTTATCAATTCTTTGGAAAGTACCGCTGCCCTCAGAGCAATCGGTTGGCAATGCCTTGCTTAACAACTATACCCGCGACAAAACCGATGCTCACGATGGCAGGGCTTTTTTTCGATGGTCAGGGTGTGTTTTGCTATCATGGTTCTAAATACGGCAGAATGCCCTCGGGCAGAAAAACTTTTAGACCAACGTGGATCCGTTTTAGACGTACATGGGATTTTGCAGGATTCCCGCAAAACATTTCCGTCAGACCAGCACCCGTTGGTTTTCGAGCACGATGGCAGCCGCTTCGCTCAAGCTTGTGGCCGTTGCCGTTGGAGGTATGCTTCCCGCACGATCGCGGGTTGTTTCAGTGTCCGAAATTAAAAGGGTGAAACAGCCGGCGCGGCGCCCCGCAGCCACGTCGTCGAGGCTGTTGCCAATCATCCAGGAGTTTTGCAAGTCGATGTTAAAGTCTTCGGCCGCGCGCAGCAACATGCCCGGCGCGGGCTTGCGACAGTTGCAAGGCCGCGCATAGGCCGCCACACTTCCTGCCGGATGATGCGGGCAAAAGTAAAAGCCATCGAGCGTCACGCAATAGTTTGCCAACTCCGTTGCCACAACATTGCCCACGTTTATAACCGCCTCTTCTGTAAAAAAACCTCTGGCCACGCCAGACTGGTTGGTTACAACAATGATGAGAAAACCGTGTTCCTGAAGCTGGCGCAAACTTTCGCGTGCCCCTTCGTAAAATTCCATCCGCGAAGGATCAACATTATAGGGCACGTCGACCAGCAGCGTGCCATCCTTATCAACAAAAATCGCTTTGTTGATTTTGCCGTGTTGTTGCGTGTTGTTCATTGCAAAAAAATATCATTATCCTGTCGGCGCGAAAGGCCGATGGGGCGGTTAGTGTTCAATTCAAAAACATTCTCTTATTCCGGCTCAGGAACGACCCGTTTGCAGATGATGTAACACCCGGTTCAGGTTTCGGAAGAACCCCTTTCGAAGGCGTTCTATGGTTTTGCACTCGTGGGCTTTTGCGTTGTATACAATCTCCACCAGCAGCTGACCGTCTATGACCATCGTTAGAAATTCCAGCTTTGTGGTCATGTGATTTTCTTTGTCAACATCGCCCAGTTCGCCTCCGGGTTGAAAATCAAAAAGTTCGTTGTTAAAATCGGAGCTCAATGCTCCCAGATATTTCAGGCGCACTTCCGATCGCTCAAACGATTCGTTGTCGGTATGACTTTGAAAGTGCTGCAGGCCATAGCTGAGGTCGCAATGCGGCACAGAATCCACCTGCGCTTTGAGCGATTCGATCAGTTGACCAAGCGACTCGCCATGCAAGGCAAGCCGCAAGGGATATAGGGTCGACAACCAGCCAATGGTTCTCGAAAAGTCCATGCCGCAGATGTGCCGGCCGCTGTCTTCCTGTTCAATCACTACGGTGTCGGCTCCCGTCCACTCGCTGAGGGTGAGGGCAAGCGACACGTTCAGCACCACCAGCACCGTGGTGTGGTAGCGTTGATGGGCATCGCCCAGGAGAAACTTGGTGGGGCCGGCTTCGAGGTAGCCAATAACCCGGCAAGCATTGCCCGACCGCCAGTCGGGTGTGTCGAAATCAAGGGGTATGGAGAAAGGCGTGTTGTGAACAACTTCCCAATAGTCGGGGGCGCTTTCCACGCAGGCCGAACCTTCGTCGTGCAATGTGGTGGCCGAGGCCGTGCCTTTCAGCAAGCGTGGTCGCTTGCCAACTTCCAGGGAATGATATACCGAATACAGGTCCTTTATAAAAATCTGCCACGAGGTGTTGTCCATCAGCAATTGATGGGCGGTGACGAGCAAATAGCTGCCGCCGTGGCGAACCTTCACGATGGCCGCTTTCATCAGAATATTTTTTGCCAGGTCAAATTGGCCCTTCCATTTCGACAAGGTCGCTGCCTGGTCTATGTTTTCTTCCAGCACCAGCGAAAGATGATCTTCAAACACAAATTCGTCCAGCGCAAAATTCGTCATCGTATGCTCGGGCTGAACCGCCGTGGTTCCTTTGCTTTCGTCATAGCCAACGCGCAAACCATCGTGATACAGAAGCAGTTTTCGAAACGCCTCTTCAAGCATGGCCTTGTCTACAGGACGTTTGAGTGCAAACGCAAACGACTGGTTATAGTGATGTGGGTTTTCAAAATGTTGTTCAAAGAACCATTTCTCCATGGGAGCGATTCGCGTTTCGCTTGGTTTCTTTTTGTTCTTTACCGGCACCTTCACGGTTTCCACCTCCTGGTGTGACGCGATTTTTTCAATGGTGCGGTAAATGAGTATGTCGCTTATTTTAACACTGATGCCATGTTGTGAAAGACGCGATGCAATTTCGACGGCAATCATCGGGTCGCCTCCAATGCTAAAAAAATTATCGTTGACGTTGATGTCATTCCGTCGAAAAACTTCCTTCCAAACGCTCACAAAGCGATCTTCGCTTGCTGTTGGTGAAACGCGCTCCTGCACCGACAGTGGCGCACCCTCTTGGCGGGGTGCCACATCATTGATGTCTTGAGTAACTACTGTTTTTGTCATGACTTTTGGGATTTTTTTGACTTACGGCTATACTGACCTGACAGCTATAGTGCGTCGACCTTTTCAAGAAAACTGGATTGAATGTCGACCGAAATAGCTTGTGCAATGGAGCCGAAGCGAATACCGAAACGTCTACCTCCCTTCTTCTCCAACAAGACACCGACCATGCCTGCAAAAGGACCTTGTGTCACTCTCACATTTTCGCCGGTTTCATAAAATTCTTCATTCTCGATGCTCACGTCTTCGTCGAGCAATCGTTTTATGGTGGTGATTTCCTTTTGCGGCACAGCCGATGGCAGCCCGTCGACGGAAATGAAACGTGTGATGCCCGGAACGTTAAACACTTTGAAACGATCTCTGAGTGAGATCTGCACAAACACATAGTTGGGAAACAACGGAACACTGAGCTTCTTCTTGCGATCGCTCCATTGCTTCACCACTTTTTGACAGGGAAAAAACGCATTGATGTTTTGCTCGGTCAAATCCTCAAAAATCCGCCTTTCCTGCTTGGGATAGGTGTAAACAACATACCAGGGGATTTCAAATGTGTTCATACAAAATCATTTTTACAAAGTTGGATATGCCGCGGCGTTGTCTGTTGGGCAGGGCTTCGCCGTCGTGGGTCACACGGGTTATTTTTTGCTCATAGTTTTGCTATTCGTGCCAGGAAAAACCGGCAAGGCAAAAAGAGACTGGTGCTGTCGGACGAACCGGCAGCAAATTTTGGATTGCCTTTGCGTATCGGGTTGGATACAGGCCTCGGGGTTGGGGCGTTATCGTGCTACGCCAAGTAACCCTTCGCATTACGAGTCGAAAATCAAGTGAAGGCTTACGGAAACATTCTGTTTCGGAATGTCAACGTATTCGTTGTCATCGTGCGCCACCCGGTTGGGAAGCTGTGCACGTTGGAAGAAATGATGGTGCTATCGTGCGCCCACAGGGCATGGATGCACTCAATTTTGCTACAGTTCTTTTTCTGAAAGTAAGTTTTTGGGTTTCCATGGTGATGACACGTTTTAACTACTGGGGGACGATGAATGATGAAAATAGTGGCGACCGTGTTTCGGTCAGCAGCCCCGCGGCTTCAGTTCCGTGCACATGGGGAGGAACGACAGTACTACAGCGCGGTGGCTGCCGGCGTGTGCGTTTAATCTTGCAACAGTTCTTTTGGAGAGTGATAGTTTTTGCGTTTTCATGGGGTTGTTTTTTGGGTCTGGGAGTTTCTGTTTGTGAGGCTAGTTGCCGCGGGCTTTCAGTTCGGTGCACATGGGCAGGAACGACAGCACTATAGAGCGATGGCTGCCGGCATGGCCGCTTAATCTTGCAACAGTTCTTTTGGAGAGGGACAGTCTTTGCGTTTTCATGGGGTTGTTGTTTTTGGGGTTGTTAGAGATTCAATTTGTGAGGATTAGTTGCCGCGCGCTTTCAGTTCGGTGCACATGGGCAGGAACGACAGCACTATAGAGCGATGGCAGCCCGCGTGGCCGCTTAGTCTTGCAACAGTTCTTTTGGAGAGGGACAGTCTTTGCGTTTTCATGGGTTGTTGTTTAGAGTGTGGTAAAATTTCTACAGTTTCGTTTCAGATGCCGCGTGCCTTCAGCTCGGTGCACATGGGGAGAAATGAAAGCACCACGGAGCGGTTGTTGCTGGCGTTGGCATTCAAGCGGGCTACTGTTCTTTTTGCGAGGGTGAGTTTGTTAGTTTTCATGGTTTTTTCTTTTGGGTTGTTGAATACTTTTTTTCTCAACGACTTTTTCAAACATCAACCGTGTTTGCCTGCGTTGATGATACTAAGTAACATCGCCACCACGCCGTCTGAAAAGATTTTAGACCAACATGTCTATAAATTAGACGTACATGAAAAATTGAAGAATGTAAAGACCAACGTTCTTTTCGTGGACCTGAAAAGGCACAAAAACAAGGCTTCCAGGGGTGCTGGAAGCCTTTCTTACGGCAAGAAACCCGTTAAAAGACGTTAAATGTTCTTGAGTTGGTTCAGCAGGGCATCTCGGTATTGCAGCCCAATGGGTGCCTGGAAGTTATTGATGAGCTCAATAACGTTTCCATTTATAGCCTTTATGGCATTTAGTCTTACGATATAGGATTTATGGCTTCTGAAGAAAAGGGTATTGGGCAATAGCTCTTCAAGCCGTTTCATGGTGATGTGGGTGATGATGACCTTCTGCGACGTATGCACCTTCACATAGTCTTTCATGCCCTCTATAGAGATGATGTCGTCATAGTTGATCTTCACCAGCTTGTAGTCCTGCTTCACAAAGATGTGATTGGTCTGGCTGGTCTGGCCTTCATGCGCGTCGGCAGTGCCCTGCTTCTGCTGCATTTTCACCTTGTTAACAGATTTCAGAAAACGCTCAAACGGAATGGGTTTGATGAGGTAGTCTATGGCGTCAACATTAAAACCTTCCAGGGCATACTCCGGGTAGGCTGTCGTGAAGATCACATAAGGAGTCTCCTTGAGCGCCTTCACAAACTCGATACCGGTTATCTGGGGCATCTGGATATCACAAAAAATGAGATCGACCGACGCCGCATTCACCTTGTCGAAGGCATCTATGGCGTTATCGCATTTGCCTACCAGGGTAAGAAAGTTTATGCGTTGAATGAACGTCTCCAGTACATTTTGAGCAAGCGGCTCGTCGTCAATTATGAGGCACCTGATCGTGGACATGGGTGTGTGGGGTTTTGGTAACCAAATTTAGACCTTGACGCTATTTCAGCGTTATCGTCAAATTTATCAAAAAAGACGACACATCTTCTACAACATTCAGGGTATATGCGTGCGGATAAAGCAGGTCCAGGCGCTTGCGGGCGTTGGCAATGCCAATGCCCCCCACTTTCTTGCCCTTATTCTTCTCCTTCTCTCTTTCCGTTGGTGTGGGACTGAAGCGGCTATTGCCCACCTCGGCTTTCAGCACTCCGTTTTCGGCACCCAACCTGATGCTCACCCACGATCGCTTGATCGACTTGTTGATGCCGTGCTTGAATGCATTTTCAATGAAAGGAAAAATGATCAGGGGTGCGATGCTAAGGCCATCGCTGTTTCCATAAAACTCCACATCGATGGTTACGCGCTTGGTGTGCCTGATTTTTTCGAGCTCCACATAGTTGGCAAAAAAAAGCAACTCCTTTTCCAGGGGCACACTGGGAGCATTGGAGTCGTATAGTGTGTAGCGCATCAGGTCGGCCAGCTTCAGCACGATCGCCGGCGCGTTGTCGCTTTTGTCGAGCGTGAGCGAATAAATATTGTTGAGGGTGTTGAACAGGAAATGCGGGTTGATCTGAGACTTTAGAAAAGCCAGCTCAAGATTCAGGTTGTCGCGCTCCAATTTGAAAGCCTGTGTGCTGAGGTTGAGCACGGTCACGGCCAATTTCATGATGAGGGCCGGCGAAAGCAAATACGACAGGTCGAGTAAGATTTCGGGCGCATCCTTCAGACGCAAAATTCCAACCACGCCCTCGTTCAATAAGCGTTGTGCATACATATGATATCCCTTGCCGGGGATGTCGACAAACCGCGGCAGAAGCGAATATTCAACAAACGCCACAAAGGCATAGAAGTAATAGACCAGCACCAAACAAAGGGCCATGTGCAGATACTTCCGTTTGAACAACAATTTGGGAACAACGTAGTAGGACAGGAAATAGAATATGCTTGAAATGATGATAACATCTTTCACTTCCACCAGGGCCGTCATGCCAAGCGACAATCCCATCAATGGTTTCTTTACATAGATAAAGAAAAAGAAGATGATCAACCAGAACAGAACATGCAGGGCAATGCGAAGGTATTTGAGATATTCTCGGGTGTTCTGAAGCTTCCGCCAAACGTTAGGTTTCATTCACAAAACAATAAATACGACCTCCAACAACTTCCAAAAAAAGACCTATCATCAAAGTGCTACGTCTAAAAGCTGTCGAAGAATGTCGACAATATTCATGAGTTCGTCTAGATCATTTAGGAAAGTAACCAAATATACCCTTTTTAACAAAAAATACAAATCACTAAGTCGCTCGGAGGGACTACCGTTTTGAAAAAAATACTATACTGCATCATCGTCGAAGACGAACCACTGGCCCTGCAGCTTCTGGAAAAATACATTACCCGGTTAGACCAACTTAAGCTGATCGGAAAATGTGAAAGTGTTGAAGAAGCATACGAAGCCATCGCTTCTCACCACGTGGATATTGTGTTTCTGGATTTAAATCTGGAGTCCGTCTCCGGTTTCGACCTCGTCGAAAAAATGACGGTGGAATCACAAAACACCTACTATTTTATCATCACGTCGAGTGTGCCGCCATCCAGCAAAAAGATGGATGCTTTCCGGTCCGACAATCTTCTTCTGGTCGATCATCTCACAAAACCCTTTTCGTTTGAGCAATTTTTGCAAAGCATCGAAAAAGTGATGAACATCAAAAAATAGAAGCTGCGTCAAACCACCACGTTTCGCTTCGCTTGTGACTGATAGTGCTGGAACAAAAAGTCGTAGAGCACCATTTCATGATAGCGGGGGTTTGCGGGCAGCAGGCGGTTCAACGAAAGGTGAATGTAGTGTTTCAGCAGCAACGGCACGGGCACCGACAACGTTCCCTCACGTTGTTTCTTCAAAATCTCTGCAGCAAAAGGCCGCATAGCCACACCGCGTGTCAGAATAATTTCCTGTATAGGTTCCGCAAAGGCATCTCCCTGCAACACTTGCCCGATGGCCGTTCGATAGCCCCGCAGTTTGTCGGCCAGGGAGCGCTTCATCGCCGACGTAACATCCATCTCCTTGAAAAATTGCTGTCGCAGATCATACACGATCGCCTGTTGCTCAGTCGCGCCCATGTCGAAAACCTGAAACCATTGGTTCACCAGGGCCAGCCCCAGCTTCCAACGCAAGTCCTCGTCGTCTACATGCGCCAGCAATTGAATGACCGATTCTGAATCGAGAAAAAACAACGACTCGCTGGTGTCGATGTTCTCGTCGCCATAGCGCTCAATTTCGCGTCTGTAAGTGGTTGTCTGGATGTCGGAAATCACGCCGGCCTCCATCAGCCGATGCGCTCCCTTCTGAAATTCCGCGATCACCGTGTGGTAGAACAAACCTTTTCCGTTGAACCGGACACGAACATGATTCAAGGGATCTCTATAGCGGATAAAAAACCATCGGTCAACGATGCCCTGCTCCAACAAGTACTCCGCCAGCGGCTTCACCAACGCCAGCAACACCTGATCTGACGCCCTGGTGTTGCAATAGATCTTATAATATATCCATTCAGAACCCAGCGCGAACGACCGCCTTGCCTTCAGCGGCATCGTTCGGCTTGGTGTGTGGTGACCTTGCGCCGCGTTGTTTGCCAGGGGCACAATCAATTCGTTGCTGTAGCCATTTCCGGCGGCATCGCGAAAAAGCAAATTTCCTTCGTTCGTAATACTCTCCTCCAACACGTTTATGGTTTCCACCAGCTTTTGAAGCACCGGCAGATGGCTGTCGTTCTCCAGATCAAGTGGTATTTTGTTATCGCGTTCCCCCAACACCACCCGGCGGGGTATGCCATGCTTTTTTCGCAATGCCTCCACTACACGCTTCACGTTATCGGTCTTTGCGATGGCCTCAACTTCTCCGGCGGTTAATTGCCATTTTGCCGCCGACAAAATCACGTTCCCCATTTTCACCGTGGGCAGGTAGGGTGCGTTTTTCAAAGGCCCCCAGTCCCACATCACCGACGATTGAATGCCCTGATATTGCAAGTCGCACAAGAACCTGTAGGCCGCAATGGTGTCGTTGGAAAAGTTATGCGCCGAACTGAGTCGCGGAATAATTTCGCGGTCCAGCTTCTTCGATCGCAGCACCAGCCGCCCTCCCACCAGCGCGAGCGTCAGATCGTTGATCGACACCGTGTGATCGTTGTCAACACCGCTTCGGGCGAGAATGGGTATTTCGTAAGGTCGCAACACGGGCCGGGTAGAGATGTTGCCGATGCGCGCCTCGTTTGCGTGAACAACTTCGGCAAAGATTGCATCGGCATAATTTTGCTCTTCCCTTCGCAGGGTTTCACAAAGATCATCTGCAATGTCTTTGCGCAAGTGACAAAACCGCGCAATGAGCGAGGCCGCCGACGGGCCATAGGCGCCCGTAAAGAAAACATCGGTGTGTTGCTCGCCGGTGGCCAGGGTTTTGTTGTGAAGCGAAACAAAGGCATACAATGAAGAGGGAAGTTTGCCGGGTTTAATGAAGGGACGCAATTCGTCTTTTGTCAACAGCAGGGGCTGTTTGTGCTGTATCGCTTCATGATATTTGCCCAACAGAAATTTATAAAAGTCAGACGACGTAAACACCACGGCATCTTTTTCCCTTGCAAAACCAATGTCTTTCAGCAACATCGAATCCTCGATCGGAACGGAATATTGCACGGGATATCCCACACCCACTTCCGGATCGAGGGCGATGCAAAGGTCTATGGTTTGATGCTCGTAGCGCTCGTAAAAAGCCTTGCAAAAATCGTCGAGCGTTTTCCCTTCTTCCGGAGCCATCAGTCCCGATAGCGTCTCCACAGCATCCTGAACGGTGTCGGCAATGTTCCGGGTCAATGCCACGGTACCATCCCGGTATGCATCGACCTGCAAATAGTTTACGGGACTGTTCGGGTTTGCAAACTGGCGTAGCGTGTTCATGAGCGCGGGATAGACCGATAGATTTTCGTGGGCTACCTGGCGATCGAGTTGCGTGAGATATTTCTGAATGTGATCCAACACCGGCGCCGGTATGCGATGCTGTTGCAGCACCGATTGCACATTCGAAAAATAGTCGCAACGGGTCAGGTTGATTTCAAGCTCGCTGGTGAGCAGTTGGTTTCGGATAATCAATTCCACAAATCCATAGGCCTCTTCAAAATCGATGTCGTCGTTCACAAGACTCAACGCCAGGGCGCGCTTGTTTTTTCCGTGGCGCGCCTGCTCCAGCACGTGGCGAATGCTGTCGTTGTCGTCGAGGTTGGAGAGGCTGTAGGTCCGTCTGCCATTCTCGATCGTGTATTCGATGTAGCGCAAGGTGTTGCCAACGGCATACAAGGTGTTGTTTGGAAAGAACTTCACAGCATCGCCAATTTCCGGTTGGGCCATCATGGCAGCCGCCAGTGTCGAAACAAAGTCTGTGTCGAGCCGTGTGTGCCGTTTAATGCTGGCGGGAAGTATGGTCTGTGGAGTGTCTGACCAGATTCCTTTTGTTATCCCCGAGAACAATCCAAACGGCGTGGGCCGGCACGATAGCCGCAGCAAATATTTCTGGAGCGAGAACGCCACGCGTTTCATCTCTCCTTCGCTTAGTGCCGACTGCAGGAATGGGTCCAGCTTGGCATATAGCGCCGACGACGCCAGGTAAAGTGCTTCCTTCACCATCGGGTCTGAAAATTTTGATTTTAAAGCGTCAATGTCAAGCAGGTCGGCGGTGTGATAGGGAAAGAGGGGTGTTCGCAAAATGAAGTACGACTCATGTGTGATCATAGGTGGTTTTTTTGAAGAAACAGTACTGCAACAACAATGTGGTTTCAAAGTACCTGTCGCCTCCATCCATTTCACAACACTCCTCTGGTGCCTCGACCCCACGGCATGTTAAAAACACTTTCAGCTTTTTTTACAGACTAATCAAAAATTGAGATGGTGTGAACTTCGATGGTTTCCACACGCTTGTCGATGGCCAGATGCGCCTTATAGCCCTGCGCGATATGCAACGGATAAATACTCCACAGCGTGTCGGCCATATAAATTTGTTCGTCACTTTGTATTTCCTTCAACGGAATCTGCAGTCCCCGGCCATCGGCCTTTATCACGGCCTCCTTGATCGTCCAGATCCTGAAAAATTCCGGCAGGCTCTCCTTTTGCGCGTTCACGCGGCGCCACTCTTCGCCGGTCAAACAATCTGCAAAATCATGCACGTTCACATCGTGGATCCTTTCAATATCAACTCCCACCCTGCAGTTTGATCCCAGCGCGCAAACAACAAAACCGCCCGAGTGCGATATGTTGAAATCAACGTTCGCGCCCGCTATGTAGGGGCGATTATAGGCGTTGTATTGAATTATTTCTTCGTGGCCGTTAACACCCTGTGCCGCCAATCCTTTTCCGAGCAACAACCTTCCCATCAGGAAAGCCTGTGCATCTTCCCAACGCCTGTATTTGCCGGCCTTCTCCAACAACGCCTGCGGCAGCCGGTTCGCAACCGCTTCATAAACCGACTTCTCCCAGCAAATGTTATTTTCAGAAACAAAAATTTTTACCATAGAGACACAAAGATCACCAACGTCTGACACCTAAAAAAGGAAAAGCACCCGGCACTACGCATGAAGCCTTTAAACAAGCCGGGCAAAAAAGAAAGAAACCAAGGAAAAGAAATCAACTAAACAACCAAACGAAACTATCAGACAACGCATCCCGGACCGACCGGTTACCCCCTACGCAAATCAATTCACGATGCCGGACCCTACAGTAATTTAGCAATAAATTCAAACCTCCAAAACTATTTTTCCAGTCACAAGGCAAGTGATGTGTCTGTTGGCAAGCTGTGCGCGAACACTTTTGTAGGCGAGACGTTAAGGACTTTGGAAGAACGCTCTTGTTTCTATCAACCTGCAAGACACTCTATGAAACACCCATCGGATGGCTGAAGTATAGAGCATCTTATGTAAATTGGTTCTGTCTAAATCATAACATGTTAACTATGAACGTAACCAAGACTCTCTTTTTAGTACTCTTACTGGCGACACAAGGGTTTTCATCTTTCGCCACGTGGTCTATCATCGTGGCAAATCCCAAAACAAAAGAAATAGGAATTGCAGGAGCTTCGTGCACGCAGAGCGTTTATGGCATTGGGGCCATTATGCCGGGCAAGGGTGCGATAGTGGTGCAGGCGAATGCAAATGGTTATGCAAAATTGCGAGGATTTGAGATGATTATGAGCGGAACGGCACCGGCAACAATACTTGAAACGCTCAAACAACCTCAGTTCGATCCCGAAAACCAACAATATGCCATACTCTCCCTGACCGACGTTGACCATCCCGTTACCTATACCGGAACAAAAACAATTTCTTATGCCGGCAGTTTGACAGGACACGGCATTTCCGTGCAGGGCAACATGTTGACAAGTGCAGATGTTTTGAAAGCGGTGTTTGATGCGGCGGTAAAAGCTCAAAAAGATTCGCTCGCTATCGAGGATATATTGATGATTGCTTTGGAAGCAGGCGCAAAATTTGGTGGTGACAAAAGATGTGGAGAAAGAAAGGCATCAAGTTCATTCCTCACCGTGTCGCAACCGGAAGATGTAGATAAGCATTGGCTCAATTTAGTTATCTATGGCAACGATGATCGTACCCGCGCAGTGGAAGCTCTCCGTCAAAAATTTGACGAGTGGAAGTCAAGTGAGAAACCCAATCGTAAAACCCCATAAGCAGAAACTCACCAACAATCGGCGATACATGGCAACGCTAGGGGTTAAGGTTTCCAAAGACAATAATTCTGGTATGGGCGACAACCTCCGGAATAATAAATTTAAATCCTTCTGGCCACCCAAATAATTGTTATATTCAAATACCTAAACCGAGCCAATCGAGTATGCCACTCTACATGGATTTTCATAAAATTGAGAACGTTACAATTGACGACGTGCTCTCCGCGCACATGGCAGATGAATCCGTTCAGGAAAAGTATGGCGTTAAATACCATCAATTTTGGGTAAACCAAAAAGAGGGTACCGTTTTTTGCCTGGTGGAAGGTCCCGATGCCAAAACCTGCGAGCTCGTACATCAGATAGCGCATGGCAATTTGGCTTGTGCGATGACGGAAGTGGAAGGGAGCAGCTTCAACCTTTTTATGGGCGATAAATTGGTAGTGGACCATGGACTAACGCGCCATGAAGACGGGGAAATTGACGAGGGCTATCGCTCCGTGCTCGTGGCGTCTATACGGGGCATTACCACCGCTAAAAATTCCAGTGACTTCCAGCGCCTGCAAATTCCATTCTGGGCAAAAGAAACGGTTTCCAAAAATATTAAGTTGAATCGCGGGCGCACAAAGAAAGCCGAAGCCGACGACACCATCATCGGCGTGTTTAACGATGTGGAAGACGCTATCCGGTGTGCTGCAAAAATCCAGGACGAACTACAGCATAGCGTAGAGCAGCCAAAAGTACTTTTCAAAATGGGCATCAGTGCCGACCAGCCCGTGACGCCTGATGGCGAATTTTTCTCGAAAGCTATTCGATTAAGCCATCGTTTGTGCACCACAGCTTTCGACAATCAAATTCTGGTCTCGGCACTGGCCAGTAAACTTTGTGCGGGCGTAAAAACGTCTGGTCAAATCAGATTTCTGGGCAGCCACGAAGAAGCGTTTGTCTTCGATTTATTAAACATTGCAGACACCAAACTTGCCGATGAGAATTTTAATGTGGCCACCATCTGCAAAGACATCGGCGTGAGCCGGCCGCAGCTCTACAGAAAAGTGACGGCACTAACCGGCAGGGCACCCAATGACTTTCTCAGGGACATTCGTCTTGAAAAATCACTGACGTTGTTGAAACAACGCACCAAAAACATCTCACAAATAGCATTGGAAGTCGGCTATAGCAATCCTTCCTATTTCTCGAAGTGCTTTGCCGAAAAATTTGGATGTATGCCTTCCGAAGTTCTGGCTTCAGCTAACCGATAGCGATGACCACGTTCTTCTCCCGTGCAATAGACCTCCCCAGATCAATTTGAACAGTTACGGGCATTCTTTGAACAATTCAAGGTAGAACTTATTGCCCCGGCAACGCAATTTGGCATTACGATTTTTGATCGATGTAAACGCCAACGCTAACCCTCTATTAAGTGATTATGAAAAAAAGATACCTCATCGTATTCCTGCTCTTACTTCAGTGGACAGTTATAACAACTGAAAGTCTTGCGCTGCCTCCCGCCAAACCCGACGGAAAGCTACTGTCTGACTGGATCGCACTTCATCTCAAGCTGATCCGGAAGACGAAGGGCTTAAGTCAGGGACAGCTCAACCGACAATTTGCCTATAGCAGCGTCGCGTTCTATGAAGCCGTTGCAGCGGGCGACGGTCGTTACGTATCGCTGAAAAATCAATTGCAGGATTTAGAGAATATACCCGCCGCTCCCACGGAGAAAAAAACATGTCGTGTAGCCAGTGGCAATGCCGCGATCGCTTCCACATTACGGAACTTCTATGCAGACAATCCGTCGAGTACAAATCGCATTGACTCACTTGAAAATTATTACCTGAGTGTGTTTGCAAAAGATGGCTTCACGAAGGATCAGATCAAAACAGGAGCTGACTTTGGCGTGTCCATCGCTACGGCTGTTCTGGAATGGGCAAAGCGCGACGGTGCTGCAAAAACATATCCGCCATACGAGGTGCCAAAGGGTGACGGATTGTGGGAACCCACACCTCCCGGATTTACTGCACCGGCTGCACCGTATGCTTCTCAGAATAGAACGTGCATAAAAAACAGCGGTAGCAACACGTTGCCCGTTCCTCCTATAAGTTTTGCCGCTACGCCTGCGTCGGATTTCTATAATATGGTGCAGGAGGTATATCAGGCTTCGCTGGCTTTAACGGAAGATCAAAAATCGATGGCACTTTTCTGGGACGACTTTCCAGACGGCAGGTACTACGGTGCTTCAGGGCATTGGGCTTCTATCTTGAGGCAGATCATCGATTCAGAAAAGTTGTCGCTGGTCAAAGCGTCGGAGGCATACGCGCAAATGACCACCACCCTACTGGATGCCTTCAACGCCTGCTGGAAAGCCAAATATACCTACAACGTGCTCCGGCCCATTACTTACGTTCACAGATACATGAATCATCCGGAATGGCAGTCGCTAATCACTACCCCAGCTCATCCCGAATATCCGGCGGCTCACGCATCCGTGTCGATGGCCGCAGCCAAAGCCCTTACCTACACGCTGGGCAGCAACATCAAGTTCACCGATCACAGCTATGACGATCTGGGCTTTCGGCCAAGAAGCTTCAGGAATTTTGAAGAAGCCGGCAAGGAAGCAGGACTATCAAGATTTTATGGAGGGATTCACTACCGACCCTCAATTGAGGCCGGATACCTGTTGGGAGCAAAAACAGCAGAGAACATAAAAAGCCAAATACACTTTACCGAGGAGAGGTCTAAATAACCAAACGCGCGGGACAAACTTCGACAATCAAACTTGTCAAAAAGACCTACGATTGTCAAAGTTACCCGCGTTACTTCGGTTGGGTATATATTATTCTGAACTATATCTAAGTCATGTTGATTCTTGTTGTTCATTTTTATTCTTTGTTCATATAAAATGAACATTCAAAAACAGTGAACAAATCAGTTCGCCCGACAGGCGGATCACCAAGGCGTTCGCCGTCCACTCTCGGCTGAACATGCTCCAAGGCTACCGGGGTTTCCTTAACCGAGTTTCCTCAATGCCTGACCGCCGCGGCCGGGGATGAAGCACCCCGTCTATCATTTTCAGTAGCTCGCACAGCAAGTCCACATGGTGGGCCATCTCGGTGAATTTCACGTGCAGCGCGTTGTGTTCGCGCAGGATGTAGACGTGGTAGAGTTCGATGAGGGTTTCGCGATAGTCGTTGGCCGAGGCGGTGTCGAGGAGGTGGGCCAGCTTGTCTATGACTTCCTGGGTGAGGAATTCCGGGAGCGGCCTGATGATTTTGTTTTGCTCGTTCATGACGTTTGGGTTTTGTTTGTCACGAAACACGGTGCGCATACTGAAACCGGCCAGCAGGGCGTGGCATAATTTATCCGGTTTTCGGGCTAAATTATGATCGGGGAAACTTGACATTATTTATATATTTGTTGACATGAAGGAATATGAATTTTCTGAAAAAGCATCCAGACCACATCAAGGTCGCAATGTGAGACGCTTTCGCGACATGGCGCGCCTGAAACAGGAAGCCTTGGCCGCAGCGTTGGGTGGAGATTGGACACAAAAGAAAGTGTCGCAGATAGAAGCTATGGAAGAAATAGAACCGGCATTGCTTGAGCAATTGGCAAAGGCGCTGCATGTGACACCCGCAGCCATTGAACATTTTGATGAGGAGAAGACCCTTGCTTTTATTTCAAACATATTCAACGACCACTCAGGTCCTGGCATTAGCTATAGCACTGTCACCTATGAAAATGCCAACGACGCTTTGTTGGCTGAGAACAAAAAGTTGTACGAGACTTTATTAAAGGAGAAAGACGCTTTGCTAAAAGAGAAGGACGAGCGGATTGCTTTGCTTCAAAAGTTGCTGGAAGATCGCGCTGCTAAATAATGGTTCGCGCACTTCAGGCTTTGTGCTTGCTATAAAATTAACCTATCGTGGCCAAAGCATTCCACGCTCACAGCAGTGAAGATAAAGATCTGGCGGAAAAAATTGCCACATCCCCTGGTTCGAACCGGTGCTCTGAAGTAAACTAACTAGTGCCGGAGATATAGTTTACAGATCATTTTCCATCACCACCCCTTTCCCCCACCCGCACGCGCTGCACTCGCGCATGCAAACCCTGAACACGCGAAAAAACAAAACGCACAACCAACTTTCGCCCGGCCTTTCGCTCGTGCAAGCCTCTCCATTTCAAAAACACGCGCAGCACCAGCGCGTGCCGAACCGCCAAAAGCTCATTTATAAAAATCTTTCCTGAAACCACGCGGTGCAATGGCTCGTGCATTCCGCACCATAGCAAGTGCACGCACCGCAATAGCTTCTGCACGGCAAGCCACGGCGTGTGCACGCTTTGCCATTGCTTGAGTGCGCACTGAACCGACGAAATATCGTTGGATGATTCGTTTTTTCGTTGGCTGCAAAACACTGAAAGTGCGAATTCAGGCTGGAATCTGCGTTTTTGAATTGGCCCGAGGGTTGTTTCGGGGGTTGGCATACGAAATTATTTTCTAAACCAATTTTAAAATTTCACTACCATGAACTCGAATGAACAAAGCCACGAAAAGAATGTAGCAAACTTTGACGTGCTCATTGAACAATGTAAAACCCTGAAAGAACGCTACAATCCGGCGCAAGACGATTTGCAGTTGGTCAAGCTTTCGGAACTGAGCACACGGGCCAAGGCGGTGCTGGCGGCCGTGGGCAGCGCCAAGACGGACTATGATATGAACGTGAACGCCCGGTCAACCCTTTTTCAAAGTTTACTGAAAATGAGCACGCGCGTGTTGCGCGCGCTGGCGGCGGCGCGCATCGGCGAAAAAGATCTTGTGGATGCGCGCGAACACGTGCGCAAGATGCGCGGCACGCGCGTGAAACCAAAAGTGGTGGCCATCACCGACACGACGTCGCCACCCGCGCCCACCACGGCGTCGTCGTCGCAGCGGGGCTTCGATAGTCAGGTGAAACACTTTCGCGAGTTTGTCGATGGCATTAGCAAGGAACCACTCTACAAACCCAACGAGGCCGACCTGAAGGTGGAGACCCTTCAGAAGCTGGTGGCGGACCTCGAAGAAAAAAATCTGAAAGCCAAACAAACGGCGGCGGTCATCACGAGCCTGCGCATAGAGCGCAACGCCGTGCTCTACGCCGCAAACACGGGGCTCTATGATATTTCGATGGCGGTAAAAAACTATGTGATCTCCGTCACGCAAGTGCGCGACCCTGCAGCGCAAAAAATGCGGGCCATACCGTTCAAGAAGCTGGCATAGGTTGAATGCTTTAGATCGGTGTTGGCACGGTTAACTTTTTTTCCCGTGCAAGCGGCGTAAGCGTTTCAAATTTTTCTATCTTCGGGCATGAGCCCATCAATCTGCTTTCGAGCGGATGGATGGGCTCATTTTTTGTGAAAGACCCTGTCGGGTGGCGGCTTATCGGAAGAAGTTAAGCCGGGGCAGCGGGTTTATAATCAGGTGTTGGCGGAGTATAAGAGAAATCATCAGGCGGGGTGGTGATGGGATTCGGAAGCCCCGTTTAAAAAGAATTGGCTATATTAACCTTAGGTAACGTTTTCCACCATGAGCCGCAAAGCAGACTGCTTCGATGAACTTGAGGCTGCTAAATACTATCATCAAGAAATTATTGAATTTTACGAAACCTGCAAATACGGTAACCCTAAGAAATTCATGAACACGCGGATGTCATCCGCTCTCCATGCACTCCGAGCAATCTACGAAAAATCATACCTTGACATTTACGAACAAATTATCGTACCTACATTAGGCAAGCCCGTGGATATGGATAAGGTTCACATATCTTTTCCTAGGGCGGATTCTCTGTCAGGCTTTCAAGCAGACAACACGATAAAGCTTCTAGCCCCTTTACATGCCGACATTACTTCGATCCTGGAATCAGTCCAACCATATAACAATCCACACATAAAGAGATTGTTTTACTACTCTGGAAAGTCCGGTCACAATAGGCCGATGACGGAAGCTAAAGAGGCGCATGGATTGTCTATCGGTGACGTAAAGATTACTGACGAATGGAATAGCACTTTCTACTTTGGAACCGGAAAGAATGCGATAATCGATTGCCAATATAGTAACCCCTTTAAAAATCTTGTTCTGGTGAATTCGGAAAATGCCTCAGTTCTTCAGGGCGTTTTCAATTCGGTCATAATTGTAAATTGTCATGAATTTGATTTAGCCCATAGTTTTATCGAGAATCTATCGCTCGTCAATAGCTCCGGCCTTGTATATGGCAATACAATTCGCGGCCACAAGCAAATAAATAGCATTACAGTTAAATTTGACAAACTAACATTCGAGCCCACCGCATATGATGTTGTTAACGGCCAAAAAATTCCTGTTAATTCTTTCGCATCAGTTGAAGCAGAAATATTCCAAGAGATATACATGAAGAATCTAACTAGGTTCTACTTTGAGGCGACAGAACTTGAAATTTTGAGCTTCATAGGTGTGGGGATAATGTTCGCAGACAAATATTTAAATGACATCTACAGTATTTTGAAATAGGAAATTAAAACCATGAGAACTAAATTATTTTGGACGTACCTATCATGGATACTGACCATCATCAGTTTCATCACCTCTTTCTATTTCTATGAGGATGCAAAAAGAGAGAGAATTCCCACGTTCTTTGAAGAACCCTTTAGGACTGAAATTGTCTCCAAGAATCTGGTACTATCCGCCCCTATCAAGATTTATGATAGTGAAGGACTACCTATTGCAACTAACGTATATTCTACCAAGTTTTACTTCTTCAATCAGGGTAAAGAACCCATTAAAGATGAAGATATCCTTAAGCCGTTATTTATTCAATTATCCGATGATAGCGCGAAGATATTGAGCGTCAAGCTGATTAAAGTAACTAGAGAAGTCACGGGACTGACGTTACAGCTGGATTCGCTTCTCAAAAATACGCTTAGCATCAATTTCAAAATCCTTGAACAGAATGATGGCTGCATTGGTCAGATTATTTATCAATCCGACCGCGAACCCCTGTTAAAAATATCGGGAACTATCGAAGGTAGTGGTGATGCATTCACTAATGAGATGAAGCTTTCTTACCCAATAACGTTTATAGTAATTATAGTTGTATTGGTAATTTTCTCAATTGCTCTCTTCGTTCTATTATTAATTTTCTTAGAGCGGCTGTCAGCAAAGCTAGGTAGACCTAACAAGAGCTTGGGAAACTGGTTATTTTTAAAATACATTCTCACAATTCATAACGCCAACAACCCTCGCGAAAGAACAAGTATGAGATTTACTTATTTTCAAGTTATCATAGCGTCAATTGCCCTTTTTACCATTTTACACGTCCTTTCCTATTTTACAACTAAATCTGCCTTGGACAAATGGATTAACCCAAACTATCCAAACAGAAAAGAAATTGAAATCCCGTCAACGCTAAAGCAATAAAGGTTCTTAAAAAATAATCTATTTTTGTAATGCTATGGCGTAGCGACGATTTAAGTCCCACTTAAACCGATTTGCTACTATGCCATTCCAACACGAACGCGGAAAATATCCAGTAGGCACCGTGGTCCGACTAAAGAAAACAGGTGAGTTTGCCATCATCGTAGATAAAGCCTACTTGAAAGATGAAAAGGAGTTTCTTAACTACTATGCAAACATAGAAGGACGTGCCGATGGACGGTGGGCACTATATGATGGTGACTTTGAACTCGAGTGCTTGCCACCTACAACCTGACACACATGTGCTGCTTGCGCGCTCTTTTTGAACTCTTGACTTTAGGCTAATATTGAATTATATTCGGTTGCACCAATGTCACCCTCTTTGGTAACCACAGATTAAGAAAACGCGTGTTTAACCAACGGGTCCATGTTTGGGCCGTTAGCACAATGAAAACTCTTTTGCCATTTGTTATCATTCTTGTAATGCTCACGTTGCTGAGTTGTGGCGACGATGCGAGCGAAAAGAATGGCAGTTGTCCTCCATTTTCAATCGTTCCTTCAGCGCCCTACAGCAATCCCATTTGGCACCCCAACGGCGACATTATTGGCTTCAACCACAGGCCCATCAAGGAGATTGATTATGGCTATGGCAAAGATTGCCCTCTGCAAGCTACCTACACTTACAAAGAAGATTCCGTCGGATTTTGGCTTGCGGGCAGCGATGGCACAAACAAGCGGCGGGCGCTGCCGGCCATGCTCGAAACGCCGGTGTGGAGTCGTGATGGCAAGTGGATAGCGTTTGGCTTTAGTGGAGGGATTTATAAAATGCCGTTTGATGGTGCTGAATTTGACACCACCAACATTATTTTGCTCACCAAGAGCGGCCGCAATTTCTTTCCTGCATGGAGCCCCGACGATTCGTTTATTGCCTTCGACAACACAGATTGCGGCAGTGCCACCACACCCGTGCCGCCAAACAGTTGCGGCACCCTCGTTGTGAACAACAACGGCGATGATTTAAAATATTACGGCCTGGGCCGTATGCCATATTGGGGCCTGGACAACAAGGCTGTGTTTACCGGCGGCGTGAAGTATGACACCGGCACCGGCGAGGCCACTACATTTTTCGACCCCAATGCAAACAAGGTGGTGTTTGACGGCCCTCCACAGTTTAGCCCCGACGGCAAAACCATTGCCTTTGTGGGTCACTACACCAACACACCAACAGCTTTCTCCATGCTCTTTAGGATGGAAGCCGACGGATCGAAACTAAAAACAATTACCGACGAACATATTACGCATTTTTCCTGGTCACCCTCCGGCAAAATCGTTTACTCAAAATTCGACTATCAAGGTGTTGACGATGTGAATGGCACGTTGTGGACGATGAATGCCGACGGGACAAATAAGAAGCAGATTACTTTCAACCGTTTCAATGCTTGGTAAGAATCCCGAGTTCGTTCTCTGGTCTCCATCTCCTTAGTTCCAGCATTTCGCTTTCATTTTCACACTCAATAAGAAGTCCCATGTTCATCGTCTCATCATCCGCCTTCCTCATGGAAGAAACCCCCTTTATTCTCCTTTTTCTCTTCTTACCAAATGCATCAAATTCAATATAGTCGCCAAAATAAACCACACCTTCCTCAATTGTCCCTGCTAAAACCAGCCCACGGTCGGTAATAATGAATGTGTCTTTAATTCTGAATCTTGATATCATTTTCACTTCAAAGTCTTTGTTTGTCGGAACGTTTTATATCAAACAACGCAATTGCCTCGTCATTACACCTTTCTCTTGCAATTGCTATCATCTTACGGATCCCGAAGTTTGGATATGCTGGATTAAAAACAAAAAAACTCAAAATCATAGGAACATCGAGTACCATTTATTACAGGTTATGTCAGTTTTCACATATGTTACTTTTTGTCCGCGTCAACGAACTTCCCCGCAAGATTTGTAAAGCTAAACCCAAGCCCGATGTAGCTGGAGTCCTTATCGACGTTTAGATTCTTGCCAGCGACGACAAATATCTTATTACGAAACAGCCCCAACACGCCAGCAACACCAATTTCGACGTCCCTACTTTCTGAGAAGTCAATGTAACTAACATTGATCCCAAAGCTCGGCTCCCACCACTTTAAAAACTTCCGTTTGCCGTTGTCGCTGCCGTAAGCCCACATTAGCGAAACTCCAGGTGCCCCTTTGTATTTCGATGGTGACACATCCGAATCGTCCTTATCCACATGCAGTCTGTTAATAAGTAAAAATGAGTCGGCAATCTTCATCCGAAACCCAAGCTCTTTGATATCGTATGCAGCAATTAACACCTCTTTCTTCCTCAAACTGTCCGATCGGTTTTGCCGCGAATTGTATAGGTCTTCTTCGTTGGGTTCCGATCCGTAGCGAGCTACGTAGATGCGCAAAATGTCGCCCTCTTTCGCATCCTCCTTTCGCAAATCGATTACGGCAGGCTCAAGCTTTGCAAAAATATAGCGAGACGCTGTCCGAGCTAAAAACTCATTGTATGCAGCTCGAATTGGTGGATGACTCATTAGGAATTCAAGATCCAATTGATTGGTTGCTCCGGAACAGTCGTTCGATGCCTGACTTAACTGGAGATCGAATGTGATGAATAGGCCGCTCTTTTTAATACTATTTCTCGCGTTAAACAACAAACGCGCTTGCGCTATTTTTGCTGAATCCTGTTGTTTTTCGATTATTTTCAATTGGGGCAACATAACGAAGTCCCTCAAGTTTTTAAGTTGAAGAGTTACATACCCAATATCCTCGACTGCCGATCGCATCTGCATGCTTCTTAGTTCGGCGTTCGTGGGTTGGGCGGTTTTTGCCTGTACCTTTTGCACTCTTTGGATGACCGCGTTGAAATTGTTTATAGCCGAATCGAACGTGGCGCTAATGTGCTGAACGAAAATTGGGTCTTTATCGATGCTCTTGGAATACGCGCGTCTTGTCTCGCCATCTGTTTTGCTGAAATAATCTATGTAACCTTTGATCAATTTTAGGTGAGTTTTCACTTTCAAGATCGACGTTATCATAGAATTGCTTATTTCATCAGCCTGATACTTCTTTGCCTCAATCTCTAACGCCATCACTTGCGCAGATACTATCTGCATTAATTGTGTCGACGAGACGGCTGTATCAATTTTAATGGCGGGGTCGATGGTATTGGCTTGCTTAATGCCTTCGGATGTTGTGATCATCAGTGCCCGCAGACCCTCCCGAAGCTGTTTGAATAAATCATGCCTCGTTTGCAATGACGCGATTTTGCTGTCGATCGTACGACGGTCGTTTATCTCGTTGTACCGGTTTAGAAATTCACAAAATGTCGCATGGTTAAATCGATTTGTTTCTGTAATAAAACTCGACAGTGACGAGGCGAAGTCGCGACTGCTGTTAACTCCTTTTACTCCTATGGGTTTCGACTCTTTGCCAACTTCAGAATACGGACTAACCTCAATTGCGCGATTATTTATCTTCGCTGTTAACGATACCGACCCCAGAAAGTCAGCGAAACCGGACAATGAGTCGCGATTGATGTAAATGATCACTTTGCTACGATCATCAACAAATGTAACTTGCTCCACAAACGGGTGTTCAGCCAGATAGATAGACTTCAAAGTATCAGAGCCATAACTATCTTCGTAGATGGAGATAACTGCTCTAGCATTGTCACTTAAATCCATCCCTTGCGGATGCTTCCGAGGTGGTTTTTGCGCACGGGCAAAGTCATGCAACAGCAAACATAAAACCGCCAGCCAAAGGGCAAGTCGAGCCAAGTTTTGTAAATATTTCATATTCAATTAGGGTTACTTATCTAATTGAATCTGACTTAGACGGGCTTCTGAAGGTATAAAAAAAAATTAAAATAGGTATTACCATCAATGTTTAAAATTTGGATTAAACTTCGATTTTCCGCTTCAAGCTACCAAGGGTTATTAGTTCCCATACTCTATCGTCAATCATGGCTGAATATCTTAGTTCCGCTTTCGATTCCTTGGTATGTATGATTTCATTTCACAAATCCTCGAGCTTAATCAACGCCCGGTTCAGAGAAGGTAAAGATGGAACGGTTTACGGATTGACTTTGGTCGACAATCGGAAATGCGCGGTATTTAATGGAAGCGATCTTGGGAAAGGCTATAGTGGACAGGCATTAATTAAGCGGTTTGAAGAGAAGCCTCGTCTGGTGACGGCTGGTGAAAAAGAAAGGCATGCGCTTACTCCACAAGGTTCAGAATTGCCGCAACTTCAACTCCGCGATCTTTCTCTACCCACCTGGATACATGACATTGCAAAAGAGTTCTTGAATGTGATGAAGGCTGAAAAATCCGGGCAAGAACCGATTAATCCATCATTGAAAAAGAAGAAAAGGAAAAAGAAACGAGGATAATTGTCGTGTTCATATCACCGAGGTTAAGTTAAAAATCGACTTATACAGCCTGGGTGAACGATAGCTTTTCAATTGAGAAAAGTGCGTTTCCAATCTGTTTCGGCATTCGGTGATACCAATTTCCGACAGAGGTGGTATCCCCGAATTTATCACCTGGGAGTTGATCTTTTTTATCAGAAAATGACCGGGATGAAAACAAAAAACCTCAAAATCATAGCAGATCTTGAGGTTTCAATTCATTTGTATTCATTTACGCGGAGAGGGCGGGATTCGAACCCGCGATACCCTTTCGAGTATACACACTTTCCAGGCGTGCTCCTTCAACCACTCGGACACCTCTCCTTTTGTGTTGGGCCTGGAAACGGGGCACAAAGAAATCAATAAAAATCGCAGTTTCCAAGTGTTCACGAGGTCAATTCTCCGGCCAGCGACAATCCAATGAGGTCGCGGGTGCGTTCGGGGCCGTATTGGCCCAGCAGCAGCATCAGTTTGGTCACGGCGGCCTCGGTGGTCATGTCGGCGCCGCTAATCACGCCTATTTGCTGCAGGCGTTTGCTGGTTTCGTAACGGCCCTGCAACACGCGGCCGCCGGGGCATTGCGAGATGTTCAATAAAATCACGCCGCGCTCAATGGCCAGCTTCAGCTCTTCGATGAGCCACGACAGCGTGGGGGCGTTGCCCGAGCCATAGGTTTCGAGCACCACGGCTTTCAGGTTTGGGGTGGTGAGTATGGCGTTTACCACCTGCCGGTTCAGGCCGGGGAATAATTTCAGGATCACCACGTTGGTTTCGAAGGCGTCGCGCAGTTCCAGCTTCATGGAGCGGGGGGCCGAGCGGATCACCGAAAAGTTATAGTCAATCTTCACGCCGGCGGTGGCCAGGGGTGGATAGTTGCCCGAGTCGAAGGCGTCGAACTGCATGCTCTCCACTTTCTTGGAGCGGTTGCCGCGCAGCAGTTCATAGTCGAAGAAGATACACACTTCGGGCACCAGGGGCATGCCCTCCTGTTTTGCCGACGCAATGTCGAGGGCCGTGATCAGGTTTTCGCGGGCGTCGGAGCGTGGCTCGCTAATGGGCAGTTGTGCGCCCGTGATCACCACCGGTTTGCTGAGGCCTTCCAGCATGAAGCTGAGGGCCGAGGCGGTGAAGGCCATGGTGTCGGTGCCGTGCAGCACCACAAAGCCGTCGTGCTGTTCGTATTCGTCGTAGATGATTTTGCCGATGAGCTGCCAGTGCTCGATGTTCACGTTCGACGAGTCGATGGGATGCTCGAACGACACGGCCGTGATTTCGAGCGCGAGGTTTTTCAACGTGGGCAACTGCTCGAGAATGTAGGGAAAATCGAAGGGCACCAGCACGCCCTCGCGGTCGTAGTTCATGCCAAAGGTTCCTCCGGTATAGATAATGAGGATACGGGCACGCGACTTGCCCGGCAGCGCCGTGTTGATGCTGACTTTGTTGAGGCTCATCATGCAGGATTGAACAGCGCTAGCGCATTTTTGGTGGTCATGGTTTCAACTTCTTCCACAGGCATTCTTTTCACGTCTGCAATTTTGCGGGCCACCAGCGGAATGTAGGATGGCTCGTTTCGTTTTCCACGGTGTGGCACCGGGGCAAGATAAGGACTATCGGTTTCCAAAACCATATGCTCGAGGCTCACCGCTTCCAGCATGGCATCGAGGCCACCGTTCTTGAACGTGGCCACGCCGCCAATGCCCAGCAGAAAGCCCAGCTTGGTGATGCGTTCGGCCTGGGCTGTGGTGCCGCCATAGCAATGAAAAATTCCGGTGAGGCGTCCATCCTGAACCTTCTCCACCAGGGCAATGGTTTCGTCGAGGCTTTCGCGGCAATGGATCACGATGGGGAGCACATATTTTTTGGCCCACGCCACCTGCACGTTAAAGGCTTCCACCTGTTGTTCCCAGAAGGTCTTGTCCCAATACAAATCGGTTCCTATTTCGCCCACAGCGGCAAACTTGCGCTTGCCCAGCCAGGTCTCCACGGTGTAGAGTTCGCGTTCAAAGTCTTTCTTCACCGAACACGGATGGAGGCCCATCATGGCATAGCAGGTTTGGGGTGAGCGGCTTTCCAGCTCCATCATGCGGTCTATGGACGTGTGGTCTACGTTGGGCATAAATATTTTGCCGATGCGCTGCTCCTCGCAGCGGTGCAGCATGTCGTCATAATCCTTAATAAAGTCCTCGTGATAGATGTGGGCGTGTGTGTCGACGTAGAAATTCATGTTTCAAAAATACGAGGTCTGGCGGAGAGAGTGCGAATAAAACCGGCAATAAAAATGCAATCGGTCAATCCCTGCCGGTGCGTTGCCGTGGGGCCGTCACAACAAATATTTCCGAAAAATGATGATGCCCACCACCACGGCCATGCACGACACCACCAGCACGGCGCCAGCGGCAATGTCTTTTATTTTGCCGGCCTGCGGGTTGCGCTCCAGCGTGATCATGTTCACCAGCTCTTCAATGGCCGAGTTCATCAGCTCCAGGCCAATCACCACCCCAATGCACAAACACACAATGCACCATTCTTCGGGCGTGATCTGCACATAAAATCCGGCGCCAACCACCAACAGGGCCACGCCAATTTGCACCTTCAGGTTGCGCTCGCCGGAAATGCCCGACCAGATGCCATGGAACGCATACACAAAACTTTTCAGGAGGCGTCTCATACTTTTCTTAGCTAAAAAATTTTACGGTTGTTGTCGTGCCCAATCAACGGCATAGTGTGGAGTGTAGTTGCCTATCGGTTCGGTTGCCCGTGCGTTGAGTCTATTCGCCTATGCGCAACGGCTGTTGTTTGTGTTTGGCGGCCAACGTGTTTTTTGTATGCTTCAATCACGGCATCGTTCCCTTTGCATCGAACAGAACGTCTAACGCTTTTTGAAGCAACGCACCGCTGGCAGGCAGGGCTGTGAACCCGGAATACTTTTTCGATTCCTGCCATGCGCTTGCAAAATCGAAGCGATGTTGCTCTTGCGCATAGGCCACGCCCTGGTTCATTAAGCGTGTGGCAAGATACTCCTGTTCGGTCTGCCCCGGTGTGGGCACAAAGATGGCGCGCCGTCGCAGGGCGGCAAGGTCCATCACGGTGCTGAAGCCACTGCGGGCAATCACGCAGGTTGACTGTTCCAACACCTTCTGAAGCGCCTCGCCCTTCAGGAAGTTAACACAATTCCGGTCATCTTGCTGCTCGCGGGCCGAGGGAAGTCCACGCACAATAAAATATTTGAGGCCCGAAGCCTTCACCTGGTCAACCACCTTCTTTTCGAAATGGCTGCGCTGGGGCTCAGGGCCGGAGAACACACAGACCACGTCGAACACCGTTTCTGTTTTCTCCGATGGCGTGAAGCGCGACTGTGGGCCGATGTAGTGCACATTCTTTAACGCACTGGTTTCACCAAACGCAATGAGGCTGCCCGCAAGACTGTCGTGGCCGGGAACATCGGGAATCCAGCATTGTGCAAACCGGCGAATGAGTGCGTGGTTGCGTCGGCGAACCCAGGGCGACAACCAGCCAAATCGTTTTGGCATGAGGATGTTGCTTTGATGGGTAATGAAAATGGAAGGCACCTTTGCCGACCAGCATCCATAGCGATTGTCGGAAATCACCAGGTCTATGTTGTGTTGCTTCACGTGGCGTTCCAGCAGTTCGTGTTCGTCGCGGATCACGCGCACAAACTTGGGCAACTGTTTGGCCATGCTCCACACCATGGAACCGGTGCTGTATTCGGGTTGATAGCCCGGCAGGTCGAGAAAGGTGAGCGATGGAAATTCTTCCTGCAACAACACCTGTGCATCGCCGCTGCCGGCGATAAAAATGTCGCACTGCCGTTGCTGCAATGCGCGGATCAGCGGAATGCACCGGGTGGCATGCCCCAGACCCCAGTCGAGCGGTGCTATGAGAACACGTTTGATCATGCCAGGGTCTTGAACTGGAAATCGAGCGCAGAGAAATGATCGAGCAGGCGCGGCAGGGCGTAGGTCATGTTCTTCTCGGCTTTGAGGCTGTCGTGAAAAACAATGATTGATCCTGCACGTGTAGCCTTCACGGTGTTTCGAAGACAACGTTCGCGGGCCAGGCTCTTTGCATAGTCTACCGACAGCACGTCCCACATAATGATGTTAAAATCCTGGAGCGCCAAAATCTGGTTTCGGGTGATGCGCCCATAGGGTGGGCGAAACAGTGGGCGACTTGCCACGCTGTGCGCAGGCTTGGCCTGGAGTGTCATTTCCTCCTGGCAGCGTTGCACGTTTTGTTTGTAGTCGGTGGCGTTGTTCTTCCAGCCGTTCATGTGGTTGAAGGTGTGGTTGGCGGTGACGTGTCCTTGCGCTGCGATTCGCCTGAAGATGTCGGGGTGTTTGCGCACGTTGTCGCCTATGCAAAAGAAGGTGGCTTTGGCCTGATAAGCCGCCAGGGTTTCGAGCACAAATTCTGTGGGGCCGGGCACGGGGCCATCGTCAAACGTGAGGTACAATTCTTTGCGGGCTCCTTCCACTCTCCAGGTGAGCGAAGGATAGAGCATGGGCAGAAAGAACGGTGTGCGATGGAGCATAAGCAAAATCCGGAAGTTGTTTCGGAAGCCCGAAACAACACAGTGTTTAAAAACTTAAGTCGAAGCCACTAGCCTACTTTGCACGACAAGATGGTGATGTCGTCGTTGTAGCCATTCTTTCCCTTGAACGTGTCGAGCGCCACGATGATGTCCTGGTGAATCATGCGCAGGGGTTTGTTGAAGGTTTCCTCGTCGCTGAAATAGCTCAGCAACGCTTCCACGCCAAACTCTGCATCTTTTTCGCTGCGTGTTTCGGTGAGGCCGTCGGTGTAGCAGAACAGCAGGAAGTCGTCGAGGTCGGTCACAAAACCTTCGTTCAGAAACGGCAGCGGGTGCATGGCACCGAGCACGGTCGATCCATCTTCCAACAACCGAAGGCCGTTCTTGCGATCGATCAATATCGGCGGATTGTGTCCGGCATTCACATAGACCATGGTCTTCAACCGCAGGTCATAGATGGCGGCAAAGAAGGTGATGAACTTTTCGCCCTTTGTGTTTTCCAACACCTGGAAATTCAACGCCTCAATGATGTCGGTGAGGTTGGGTGTTTGGCGCAGCAGTGTGCGCAACGACGCCTGAAAGTTAGACATCATCAAAGCCGCGGGTATGCCCTTGCCGCTCACGTCGGCCACGCAGATGAGGAATTGATTTTTGTTGATGGGTATGTAGTCGTAGTAGTCGCCGCCCACCATGTCGTGTGGCAGATAGCTGGCTTCCACTTTCAACAACTCGGTGTTGGGAAGTTTGTCGGGGAAAAGAAATTGCTGCACGTCGCTGGCAATTTCGAGCTCTTTGCGAAACGATTCCTGCTCCAGTTGTTTGCGCACCAGCTTTTTGTTTTCGATGGCAACGATAATGATGTTGCTGAGGGCTTGTATGAATTTGATGCCGTCTTCGTTTTCGTAGCGCAGATCGTCTTTCTCCAGGCCGCCCACAAACACCAACGCCAGGGTTGTGCTTTTGTGCGTCACGGGAATGATGATGTCGAACACGGTGAAGTCGCAGTCTTCAAATTCGCGCAGGTGCGTAATGTCTTGTATGGTCTTGAATGCCGGCAGGAGGTCGGCGCGGTGAAAATGTTTTTTGGTGCCGAAGCTCACTTTGCAACTCCACTCGTCGTCGAGCACAAACAGCGCGAGCTTTTGGATGTTGAGGTTTGAGCGAAGGGTGAAGTTATAAATTTTGTAGAGCGACTCTTCCGGCAGGTTACTGTTTATAGCTTGAGTGATCTCCAGCAGCGCGTTTAGCTCGAGCTCTTTGATTTCAAATTTAGCCTTGAGGGTTTGTTCGGTCATGTTACGGTAAAGTTAAACTGAAAAGCGAATTGTACACAACCCTTTTAACAGGCGTTAACATGTTTTACTCACTTCGTGCTGATATGACTGACGGTGAGGGATTTTAGTTTTCTTCCCTTCCACTCAAACGAATGAAAGTTCGAAATCATGCCAATCGTCAAAATATAAAGTGGATAAACAACCAACAACGATAGAAAAGCGGGCCACCTCCACGAAAGGCGAAGAAACGCCGACACACTGCGCAAGAAGCCATATTCAACCAGTGCCTTTGCACTCCACAACACCAACGCCACCGTGGGCGACAGAACACCCCAAAACGCAAGCACCGGAAGAAGAAACACAAGGCATTGAAACACGGCAATGAAAGCCGCCAGCGCTTTGCTAACAAACGATTGGTGATGCCGCCACTTGCCGGCCCAACGAATGCGCTGCTGCACGAAGCTATGCAGGCTTGGGCTGGGCAGTGTGCTCACCACCCCGTGCGGGTCCCGCACAAACGCCACACCACCCGGAAAAGCATGCGCAATTTTACGCAGCAGAAATTCGTCGTCGCCCGAAGGGATGTGCAGGTTGCCGCTATAGCCGCCCACGGCATCGAAGGCCTGCTTGCGAAATGCGAGGTTTGCCCCATTGCACATGGTGGGCGCACCCAACGCCAGGGTGGCTGCCCCCGAACCGATGAGGCTCACAAATTCCAGCGATTGCAGCGACGAAAAATAATGATGGGGTTCAATGCGCACACCGCCAAACACCATGTGTATGCCCTGTGCCGAAGCCGCGGCCACCAGGGTCTCGATCCATGCCGGTGGCAGGCTGCAATCGGCGTCTGTGGTGGCCACCAGCGTTCCCTGCGCCGACTGAACACCCAGCGTTAGCGCCGCCTTCTTTCCCACACCGGTGTTCTTCAGAATCTTGATGGAAATAACTTCGGAGTGACAACTCGCGAGTGCAGTCAACGTCTCGTCTTCCGAATGGTCGTCGACAAAAATCACCTCCAACTTTGCATAACGTTGGGCTTCCAAATCGCGCCACAGCCGCGCGATGTTTGGCGCTTCGTTTCGCACGGCAATGACCACCGTCACCAGCGGTTGTTCACCCACCTGCACCGGTGGCTTTTCGCGAATGGCTTTGCGCCAGCCCGCGAGCAGTGCCAGCACCAGGGCGGTGTAGAGGG
This sequence comes from Chryseolinea lacunae, assembly GCF_016735595.1. GTDB lineage: Bacteria > Bacteroidota > Bacteroidia > Cytophagales > Cyclobacteriaceae > Chryseolinea > Chryseolinea lacunae. Next base: position 781,557 of record NZ_JAERRB010000002.1, on the reverse strand, counting down.
CAAATGCGATGAAGATGACGGTGGCCATGCCTTGCAATTTCACTAATTTATAAACGCTACCTATCTTGGGCCGTGGTAAATATTGTGAAAGAGAAGATCATCCTGGGCCTCGATCCCGGCACAAACGTGATGGGCTATGGCGTCATCCTGGTGCGGAAGCCCAAAATCGATCTGTTGCAGTTTGGGGTTATTCACCTCAGCAAGTATGCCGGACACGAGCTGCGGCTGAAAAAAATCTTCGAACGGGTCATCAGCCTCATCGACGAGTTTGGTCCCGACGAGGTGGCGCTGGAGGCTCCCTTCTTTGGCAAGAACGTGCAGTCCATGCTGAAGCTGGGGCGCGCACAAGGTGTGGCCATGGCCGCGGCGCTGTCGCGCGAAATTCCCATCATGGAATATGCTCCCAAGAAAGTGAAGCAGTCGGTCACCGGCAATGGCAACGCCTCCAAAGAGCAAGTAGCCAAAATGCTGATGATGCAGTTTGCCATAAAAGAAGTTCCCAAACTTCTCGACGCCACCGACGCACTGGCCGTGGCCTTGTGCCACCATTTTCAGAAAGGCGATGCAAAAGCCAAGAGCAAAACATGGGAGTCTTTTGTGAAAGAAAATCCGGGCCGGGCCAAATAAAAACACACATCTTTACGAAATTTTTTCCGCATGAAGTCCCTGCTTGTTCTCTGCTTCACCGACCTTAAGAACGACGCCCGCGTGACGCGTCAGGTAAATTTTCTGAAAGAAACCTATCGCGTCACCGCCGCAGTTTTCGATGCCTATCCCGACCCGGGGCGCGAGTTATTTGTGATCAAAAAAACAAACCTTACTTTTTTGCGGAAAGCCGTGGCCTCTGTTTTTCTGTTGCTGGGCATCAACCGCATTGCCTATGCGTTGCTGCACAACTATCAGTCCTATGTGCCCACGCTTCGCGACCGCAAGTTCGACATCATTGTGGCCAACGACATCGAGGCCCTGCCCCTCGCCTTCTCTATTGCCGGCCAGCACAGCAAAGTTTTTTTTGATGCCCACGAATACGCACCACGTCATTTTGAAGACCGTCTCTACTGGCGCATCTTTTTTCAACGCTTCAACACGGCGTTGTGCCGGCACTACATTCCCCGCGTGGCGGGCATGTCTACCATCAACAATGGGCTGGCATCGGAATATGAAAAACATTTTGGTGTGAAACCCATCATCGTCACCAACGCGTCGCCGTTCATCGACCTCCACGCCAACGCCTCCGTGGCCAATCCCATCCGCCTGGTGCACCACGGCATCTTCAACATGTCGCGCCGGCCCGAGCTGATGATCGACATGATGGAAGCACTCGACAACCGGTTCACCCTGGATCTGATCTACCTCCTTCCCGGCAGCGCCTCACCCCAAACCAAAGAATACTTCGAAACCTATAAGGCGAAAGCCGCTGCCACCGGCAAGATCAACATCCTGCCCGCACTGAAGGGCAGCGAAATTGTGCCGTCGTTGCATGCCACCTACGACCTGGGCATCATTCTGATACCGCCCGTGAATTTCAATTACGAAAACGGCTTGCCCAACAAACTCTTCGACTGCATTCAGGCCCGCATCGGCATGGTGGCCGGCCCGCTGCGCGAGATCGCACAAATTGTGAAGCACTATGACATCGGCGTGGTGTCGGAAGATTTCACCGGCCAGGGCATGGCCAACGCACTGAAGGCGCTCACCACAAACGACATTGCCCGCTTCAAAGCCAACACCGACGTTGCCGCCCGCGAGCTGAGTGCAGAACACAATCAGAAAATTTTCCTGGAAGCGCTGGCACGCATCGCCTGAGCGAATTTAGAATATGAGGCGGATCACTTCGAACGCCTCCGCATAGGCGCTGCCGATCTGCACACCGCGTGCTTTGGCCAGCGAGAACACAAACTCTTCGGAGATGTAGTCGCGATGTTGCTGCGATTCGTAGGCTTTGAGGGCATCGCATTTGCGCTGGATGTGTTCCTTGTTCAACTGCACAAAGCAGCTGGTGCTGAACGTGAGGTTGTTCCAGATGAGCTCATAGCCAAGAATGGTGCGTTGCTTGAAGGCCCGCAGTCCCTCCTGTGCCACGGTGCTGTGGTCCTGGTGGATGTCGTGAAGCGAGGGCAGCAACACCAGGTCGGGATTTATTTGCTTGCGCAGCTGAATGAGTCCTTCCAGAATTTCCTGGCGAACATAGTTGAGCTTGCGCACTTCATAGTTGTAGATGATGAGGTTTTCGGGTTTGATGCCCAGGCGAAGGGTGGCGTTCTTCACTTCCGTTTTCAGAATGTCTTTGGGAAAACCGTCGGGCACCGATTGCTCGGCTGTGGAGAAGGCCGCGTAGTATACGTCGGCTCCGCCTTCAATCAGTTTGGCAATGGTTCCTCCGGCGCCCAGCTCACCGTCGTCGGTGTGTGGTGCCAGCACAAGTACTTTGCTGAATTTGGTGATGTCCATGCGAGTGCAGTAAAAGCGAAAGTTAAGGATTAATCAGTTGCCTTTTATTAGCGTGACACTGCCCTTTATTTTTCCAATGCAATCGCCGGTGAGCAGGTAGAAGTAGATTCCGTTTGTCAGGCCCGCCCCATTCCAATCGTTGCGATAGTTCGGGTTGTCATACACCTGTTCGCCCCACCGGTTGTAGACCGAGAACCGCGCGCCAAACAACGATTCCTCGATCATGAAATGTTCGTTAAGCAAATCGTTTCCGGGGGTGATGATGTTTGGAATCTTGTTTTTGTCAAACAACACGGGCGTGAGCGTGATCTTGTCGCTGCTGGTGCCACAAGCGTTTGAGACGGTCACGGCGTATTCGCCAAAGGTGTTCGTTACAAACGTGGAGTCCGTGGAACCATCCTGCCACACAAATTGGTAGCCCTCCGGATTTTTGAGGGGGCTAAGCTTTCGCGGTGTGAGGATGCAAAGTGTCTCATCATCGCCAAGCGAAAACGGTGGTGGGGGTTTCAGGTAGGCAACGGAAATGGTGTCGCGCCCCTTGCTGCAGGTGCCCCCTGCGCGAAGCCAATAGTTGCCCGACGTGGAAACCACGATGGATGCCGATGTTTGGCCAGTGCTCCACAACAAGGACTTGCCGGAAACCGAAGCGGGGGCAGAAAGCGTAATGGCTTTTTGATCGCAGACTTCGATGTCGGGACCGAGGTCGAAGTCTGCATTGCTTGCCGGTATTTTCACAATCTCTGTTCGGTTAAGAATGCTTGTCAAAGGTTGTTCGGCCCAGACATCAACGCTGTTGTTGTTTCGCTGAAAGTTCTTGCAGATGGAAACGCCATCGTACTGATAGTTCAGGTCCATCACATTGTTCACGTCGAAGGCAGCGGCGAAGGTGCCCATGTAGGGCTTCTCGACTTCGGCCAGGTTTAGTCCGTTGGTTTGGGAAGGAATGTCGTTCACGGTGTAGACGTGAACGCCCTCGGGTGTGCCCTGCACGTTAGACACGGTTAGTTTGTCGAGTCCATTCACCAGCGAAACCGTGTTGCCTCCCCACGACGCCGGATATAAATACACGCTCTCATCGCCGATGGGTGCACTGGAATAGACACGTTGCGGATTGCCCATCAATGTGCCATTAAAACCTTTCACCGATTTGTCGGCCACTATGTTTCCCGAAGTCTCATCAAAGTTCCAGTAGCCGATGAGGCCGGTCTCATTGCCTTTCAATTTCTTGCACATCGTTTCGCGGATCTCAGACTCGCTCAAGGCGCGATTCCAGATGCGGAATTCATCCAGCTGGCCCTTATACCGAAAATAGTTTCCGTTGCTAAACCAATAGCCCATCTTGGCCACTTCGCCCGGAGAGTTCGAGTTCATGGGATCATTTGAGTAGCCTTCATAGTCGCCACCTGCATTGATTCCATTCAGATAAATATCCATGTTGGTGGCACCTCTGAAAACCACTGTGACGTTTATCCATTTCCCGGTGGGGTCGCTCATGAGCGCGGCTTTCGATCGGCGGAAGGCCGGGTTGTTTCCTCCCTTGCCATCGCCATAGGTCATGCCCACATGCACATGCGAAGCCACCACGGCAAATCCATTGTAGACAGACGAACCATCCTGGTTGTCGAAGATCGGCACCAGTGCCGTGATGGACGGATCGATGTAGGCCCAGAATGAAACGGTGATGGGAAGGGCGACGTCGTCGTAGATATTTCCAAAGTCAATGTAGTCATCCACCCCGTCAAAGGATATAGCTCTGCCGGCACCGACGTTGTCGACCTGACAAAAGCTTTGTATTGCAGAGAGTAGCAACAACAGAATTAAAACGTATTTAGCCATAACGCCCGAAGGAATAACGTGTACCGGCACGATGCCAATAGCTCCGGCACAAAGCTAAAAACTTAACCGTTATGTTAGGGGTATCGCCGGGGGCGATGTAGTATTTCACTGACTATTGCTGAATAATCCCCTATAAACTTCCAGAAGCCGATCGTGCGAGAAGGCTTGCTGAACCTGAGTCCGGTTCAGGGTCTCCCCTCCTGCGTTTTCGGGAATGGCCTGAAGGGGATGCCATTTGATGTTGAGTTTTGTGAGGTCGGGCAGCGAGATGTTTTCGGTGTTGAAGAACACGGGTTTGTTCATGTACATCATCATGAGAATGTTGCCATAGCCCTGCGGCCGAATGGTGTTCATGACCAACCCGTCGGCTTCGGAAAGAAACGACACATACTCTTCAAATTTCATATACCGATCCACGAACTCCACGCTTCCCAGGCTGTAGCGGAGATTGTCGCGTAGAAATTTTATATAGGTCTTGTCGCCATACGAAACCGGGATCTGAAGATTGGCCTTTATGCCCTGCGTTTCCAGGTAGTGAACAAGGTCGAGGTGATTGTTGGCCGGCGATCCTGAGTTCCCTACAATGAGTGTTGGCGTTTCACGGCGTTGCGTGGAGGCCGACACCAGCGAATCGATTTTGTGATAGGCCTGGTTGTTCTCATAAAAAAAGAACCGGTGTGCGGCGTTCACCGGAAGGTGGTGCTGCGCAAACTGGTATTCATGCTCCATCCAGGTGAGGATGTTGGTGACTTTCGAAAGGGCCTTTCGTCTGTAGGGTGTTTGCGTAACGGCTATCTTCAATTCATAGAGCAGGTTCATCAACGATGTGTTGCGCTTCACATAACGCTGATAGGTTAACGGCAAAAAACAAAACCGCTCCAGCGACCTGAGGTTATACACATCGCCTCCCCAGATCATCCAGTGCAAGGCCTTGAAATTATGTTGCGCTACCCAACGGTAGAGCAGCGGTGTGAAGTAGTGGATAAAGACCTGGTCATACTGCAACGTGTCGCCTACAAGCGCAGCGAATTTGGTGCTGTTCAATTTTGCAAACGGAAGGTCGTGGCGGATCACCGACAGTTTGGCGGCGTTTGTCCGAACCACAAACCGGTTGTTGGGTAAAAGCCCGAGCTCGTTGAGATTATCGTAGAAGGCATTGATGAAACTACTGTCCGGTACGATATGAAGGTTCATGCTTTAGCGAAGAGCGGTGTTAGAAAGTGGCGCGAGGGCTCTTTTGAAAACGGCAGGCACACCGGCCACAACGCAGTTGTCGGGAACGTCTTTTGTGACAACCGCCCCGGCACCAACAATGACGTTGCTCCCCACCGTTACTTTTGGCAGAATCACGGCGTTTGTGCCCAGCACCGTGTAGTTTCCAATCGTGCAATTTCCCGTGATTCTGACGCCCGGCGACAACTCTACAAATTCGCCCACCACGCCATCGTGCGAGAGAATGCATCCGGGGTTCACCAGGCATCCCCTGCCCAGCACAACCTGGCTGGTGATTACCACACCCGAAAGAATGTTGCACCCGTCGCCAATGGAAATTCCATAGCGACCGATATCGGCTTTCGGGCTTATGGTTGAGGTGAGAATGCCACCGGCGTCCAGAAATTTTCTGTACAACTTCAGGCGCAGTGCAGGGTTGCCGAGGCCGAGTGTGAACCGTGAATCGCCCGTGGTTTGAAAGATAGTTTTCACATCTTCCATGGAACGCAGAATGGGAAATGTGTCGAAAAGTTTTTCAGGAATGTCGGCCGACAGGTCATCAAAAAAATAGAGGTCGTTCACGTCGCCACAGAGCGTCAGCACTTCCAGCACTTCTTTTGCAAACCCCTTTGCGCCCACAACCACCATAGCGACCTCAGTTGTTTTGAACTCTCAGAATGATTCTGAAGATCATATCGATTTCTTCAGGCGACAGCGTGTCGTAGAGCGGCAAGCACAGCGCCCGTTGGGCAATGGAGTTTGCCACCGTGCACACGCCGCGCTTTTCCACATAGGGAAGATTTTCCAGCGAGGGAAAGAAATAGCGGCGGGGGTGCACCCAGTTTTGTTGCAACGTGTCGAGCACGCGAACCAGGAGCTTTTCAGAATCAAAGATCACCGGATAGTAGGCATAGTTATAGACCACATCTGCCGAAACTGAAGGCTTGCTTCCCTGGAAGGTGCCCATGAATTTATCGTAGTGCGCCGACAGTTGTTTCCGGGTTTCGATGATGCGGTCAACATAGCGAAGGTTCACCAACCCCATGGCCGCATGAAACTCGGAATTTTTGCCGTTGATGCCCAGCTCGGCAAACCGCTCCGGCCCATCGTGACCAAAGTTTCGCAGGTAGGCCATGCGCTTCAGCAACTCCGGATCTTTTGTGACCACCGAGCCGCCTTCTATGGTGTGGAAAAGTTTTGTGGCGTGGAAGCTGCACGTGCTCACATCGCCATAGTCAAAGATGGAGCGGCCTTTGTATTTCACACCAAAGGCATGCGCGCCGTCGTAGATAACTTTGAGGTTTCTTCGTTTTGCAATCTCATCAATCGCCTCCACATCGCAGGGATTTCCATAGACGTGCGTGGCCAGGATGGCCGACGTTTGGGGTGTGATGGCCGCTTCAATTTTGGCGGGGTCGATGTTGCAGGTAGCGGGGTCGATGTCTACAAACACCGGTGTGCAACCTTCCCACACAATGCTGCTGGTGGTGGCCACATACGAGAACGGTGTTGTGATGATTTCGCCTTTCAACCCCAGCGCCTTTATGGCAAGCTGTATGGCAATGGTGCCGTTGGTGACGTAGAGGAGATGTTTCACCTCCTGGTAGTCTTTCAGCTTCAGCTCCAGTTCGTTCACCAGAGGTCCGTTGTTGGTAAGCCAATTACGCTTCCAGATGTCCTGGAGGTATTGCTCATATTCCTGAATCGGTGGCAGAAAAGGTTTCGTGACGGGGATCATTTTTTACAAATTGCAAATTAGCATTAATTCGGAGGCAATGTTACAAATTTCTGCGGAGGGGGTTGATGAGGGGCAGCTCTTTTCGATAGGCCCACCACAGCAATCCACCACAGCAGACCAGGTAAAATGCATGCGTGATGAAGGGATAGTCTTTTGCCAGCGTCGGCTCCAGCACCACGATGAACGCAAACATGATGAGCGGCGCCAACACAATTTTGAATACGTTATAGCGAAAGGCGAACATGCCCCTGATGTTGCTGCCCAGCAACACAATTTCGATTGCCGCGCTCAACAGCGAGGCCACAATAACGCCATACACATTTAGGTAGCGGATCAACACAATCATGCCCACTACTTTGACAGACGAAATCACCAGATAGATCACGGGCAATGGTTTTGAATATTTCAAGATGCCATAGGGCACCGAGAAAAACAGGCGCATGGTCCGGAAGAAATAAATCAACCCGATGTAGGGTATGTAGGGAATGGCCTGCTGATAGGAAGCCTTGCGCGCAAACAGGTGAATGCCCCAGGGGAGCGCGAGGATGCTGCCACACACCAGCAACATCACCACGGCGGTGAGGCCATGATAGTAGCGATTGATTTCGGGCACAGAGCCTTTCTCTTTCTGCGCAATGAGCGTGCTCACCACTTTGGGATAGAACGAACTGTGAAGACTGTTCATGAGCAGCTCGACGGGAATCAAACACTTGATCGCAAAATCGTATACCCCCACATCGCCCAGCGTGAGAAAAAAAAGCATGAGAATTCTGTCGAACTGGTTGATGACCCACTGCTGCACCTGGTAGATGAACGTGTAGGCGTTGAAGCTGAACGACGACCGAAGCCACGAGAAGTCGTAGTGAAAACCAAACTCGCGAAAAATGCGGGCCAGTGCCCAAAGACCGGGAATGAGCGACGCCAGAAATCTTCCCACCAAAGGTCCGATCAGACTGCCCGGATACAACATCAACCCGATGATGGTTAACGTTGCAATGAGCGAGAAAGAAAGAACATTCGAAAGCAGAAACACTTCGGGCTTCTCACGGCTTTGCAGCAAACTGCTGTGCACTTTGAAGATGGCCTGAAAGATGCCCGCCCCAACCGAAACCAGACCGTAGGGATAGAACGCCACATTTTTTTCGGACAACACCAATCGGAAAACAAAATCGCCGGTGAACGTCAGCAGCACCCCCACGCCCAGCCCCATCAACAACATGAACACAAAGGCCGAACTGACAAAACGCGCCAGCTTTTGCGCGTCGGCCTTCAGCTCATGAAAATGTATGTAGACCGAGGTGTCAAAACTGAACGTGACAAGAATCTGAACCAGCAGCGAAAAAACAAGATAGACCGAAAGTGCACCGTATAGTTCTGTGGACAGTTGGTTGATGTAGAAGGGCAACAAAATAAATCCACTCGCCATCGGCAACGTTCCGGCCACCGTGTAGATAAGTGAACTTTTGATAAACCCTTTGCTAATCACTGTGCGTATCGTTGTGCGTGCAAGTAAATCATTTCATAGAAAGCGGTGGACCGCGTCATAACATTTCCGTGAGTTTGCGGGCAATGGCGCGGCGTGAATATTCTTCGCCCGCATGTTTCTTCGTCTGCGCCGTGCCCTGCTTCCAGTGTTCAAAATGGTGCGCCAGTGTTTCGATGATCACGGCTTGTTTGTCGCCATCGATCATGCGGCCGGCGTTGGTCTTGTTGAGCAGCTGTGCCGCGTCACCGGCTTCGGGGCCGGTGGCCAGGATGGGTAGACCGGTGGCGAGATACTCAAACAGTTTTCCGGGCATGTAGCCTTCGGCATCTTTATAGCCTGTGAGCACCAGCAGCAACAACGCCGCGTCGCCATACTTCGCGATCAACTCGCGGTGTGGCACCGAGGCCGTGAAGGTGGTGATGCCGGCCAGGATAGTTGAGGCCATCACAAACGCGCGGAACTGAGGATGTACTTCGCCCACAAAATCGATCTGCACCAATCTTCCAAACTCCGGGTGGGTTGTTGCCAACGCTTCCACCGCGCGCATGAAGGGACGTGGATCGCACTTCTCGTTCACGATGCCCACGTGGCGGATCACAAACGTGTCGGGCCGGCGGATGACGAGTGTTGCAAAATCATCTTCATCATAGCCGTTGGTCAGCAACGTGACGGGGCGTTTTGCAAGTGCTTCGAATCGCCGCACATAAAACGGCGTGATGGTGGTGACGGCATCGGCGGTTTGCAGCACGCGTGCTTCCCACTGCTGATGTTGCCGCAGAGCGCGCTTGCCCACCATGAGGCTTTCCAGCAGGCCCCACTCGCTCCACGGGTCGCGAAAGTCGGCGATCCAGCGCAGGGTGGGATTTTTCTTTTTCAGCCGGTAGCCAATGAGGTGCATGCTGTGGGGCGGACCGGTGGTGATGATGGTGGTGATGTTTTGTTCTTTTAAAAACGTGTCCAGAAATTTCACAGAAGGCTTCACCCAAAACACACGCGGGTCGGGCACAATGAGGTTGCCGCGCACCCAGGTGCTTAAGGTTTGAAAGAGTGATTTATTTTTTCCCGACACCAGGTCGGTGGGCCTGGCCGATTTCTTTTTGCCGAGCAGCGACGAGATGGCGAAGAAGGCTTCGTAGGGTTCCCATATGGGAAAGCGGATCACCCTGGCTTCAGGGGGCACGTTGCGGGCAAGCGATTCGTCGCGGATGTCGAACGCGGGATTTTCGGGTGTGAACACATAGGGCGTCCATCCCAACCCCGGAAGGTATTTCACAAACTTCAGCCATCGCTGCACTCCGCTGCCGCCGCTGGGGGGCCAGTAGTAGGTTACGATCAATACTTTATTTTCCTTCATGCGATGGCGCAGAATTTTCGATGACACGATTTACGCATTCTTCACGACTTCTATAATCTTTTCAACCTCCCCGGGCGAAAACCACTGCACCCCGGGGTCGCGAGTGAACCACGTGAGCTGACGTTTGGCATAGTGGCGCGAGTTGCGCTTCAGCAAGCGGATGGCTTCTTCGCGGTTGTATTTTCCTTCCATGAAATCAAAGATCTCCTGATAGCCCACGGTTTGCAAGGCGTTGAGTGCCCGCAGCGGAAAGAGCGATTCGGCTTCGGCAAACAGGCCATCGGCAATCATCTGGTCCATGCGCGTGTCGATGCGCCCGTAGAGTTCTTCGCGGGGAAGTGTGAGCCCGGTTTTGATGATGGTGAAATTGTGGGTGCGTTTATTTTGCTTGCGGAAGAAGGCGATGGACTGGCCCGTGCCGATTCTCACCTCGAGCGCGCGCATGAGGCGTTGGGGATTCTGGCGGTCGATCGTCGCGTAGAGTTCAGCGTCGAGCGTCTGCATTTTTTCCTGCAGCACGGCGATGCCGTGTTCCTGAAATTCGGCGGTCAGTTTTTCGCGCACGGCCGGGTCAATTTCGGGAATGTCGTCAAACCCTTCGCACACGGCTTTCACATAGAGACCGGAGCCTCCGCACAGAATCACTTCGTTGTGTTGTGTGAACAGTTCGTGAATGAGCGCCAGCGCATCGTGGCCATACTGGGCCGCGTCGTAGTCTTCGTGGATGGAGTGGCTGTCGATGAAATGGTGACGCACCTGCCCCAATTCATCAGCCGATGGCTTGGCGGTGCCCAGGTGGAGTTCGCGAAAAATCTGGCGCGAGTCGGCAGAAACAATCTCGGTTTGAAAGTGTTTTGCCAACGCGAGGGCCACTGCCGTTTTTCCCACGGCGGTCGGGCCCGCCACCACAATAAGTTTTTTTCTGTTCTCCAAGACCGCAAGTTACGCCACAAGGCATCAATCCTGAAAATATCAGCGCCAAACTTCGGCTAGTGATCGCGCTGCAAACAGACCCGTTTGCCCTGGTTCACAGCCTCTTTTGCCGGGGGTAAACTTCCGGTGGGCGGCTTTCGGACTTCCCCGGTTTCTTGCTATCTTGCCGTCGAAAATATCTGTAGCATGATCAAGTACACAACCCAGTTTTTGACCAAATTCGAGGATATGATCGCAGAATCGGACTACACCCTGCGGTATGAGAAAGGCACGTTCAAGTCGGGTTATTGCGTGTTGAAGGATCAGAAGATCATCATCATCAACAAGTTCTACACCACCGAAGGCAAAATCAACGCCTTGCTGGAAATTATAAAGCACGTGGTGCTGGACGGCACGCGGTTCACAGACAAAAGCCAAAAGCTTTACGACGAACTGCATCACACCGAAGCCGCTTGAAAATAACATTTCTCGGCACCGGAACATCGCAGGGGGTGCCCGTGATCGGCTGCACCTGCGAAGTGTGCCAATCGCTTGACTTCCGCAACAAACGCCTCCGCACCTCCATCCACGTAGAAACCGGGGGACAAAGCTTCATCGTCGACACCGGCCCCGACTTCCGCCAGCAAATGCTCCGCGAAAATGTGAAACGCGTCGATGCCGTGCTGTTCACGCACGCGCACCGCGACCACACGGCCGGCCTTGACGACGTGCGGGCCTACAACTTCATGCAAGGCACCGACATGCCCGTGTTTGGCACACAGCAGGTGCTGGACCAGCTGAAAGTAGAATACGCCTACGCCTTCAACAAAGACGCCTATCCGGGCATCCCGCGCATAACACTCAACCTCATCTCTGAAAAACCATTCGAAGTGGGCGGCGTGCCCATAACCCCCTTGCCGGTCATGCACCTCCACCTTCCGGTGCTGGGCTTCCGGTTTGGCGATTTCAGCTACATCACCGATGCCAACGCCATCGCCGACGAAACGCTTGAGCGCCTTCGCGGCACCAAGGTGCTTGTGCTGAATGCGCTGCAGATTGAACCCCACATTTCGCACTTCAACCTCGACGAAGCCCTGAAGATGATTGCACGCATCAATCCCGGCCGCACCTATCTGACCCACATCAGCCACCGCCTGGGGCTGCACGGCGCCGTAGAAAAAAAATTGCCCGACAACGTGCTGCTCGCCTACGACGGCATGCAGCTTGAAATGAACTAAGCCGATCGTTGTTGCGCACACCGGCCGCGTGGTGCGCGAATAAACTCTTACCTTTCGGCTGTGCACAACAACTATTTCTTCCTTCGTCAGCTCACCACCTCGCTCGAAAAGCGATTGAAAGACACGGTCGTGTCGGAATGTTTCAGCCAGAACAAAGACGAGCTCATCATCCGGTTTGAAACGGCCGGCGATCCGTTTTTTATAAAAGCCAGTTTGCTGTCGTCGTTTTCGTGTGTGTCTTTTCCCGAGAATTTTCATCGTGCGCGCAAGAACAGCGCCGACCTTTTTTCGAACCTCATCGGCCACCGGGTGGCGGGCATCACGCAGTTTGAGAATGAGCGCAGCTTCTCGATCGACTTCAACAACCACGTGTCGCTGCTGTTCAAACTTCACGGCAACCGCTCTAACATCGTGCTGTTTGTGGGCGACAGCATTGACGAACTTTTCAAAAACAACATTCTCGAAGACGAAGCGATAGACCGTACCAAACTTCACCGCACCATCGACTGGTCGTTCGAAACATTTGCCCAGCACATCCAAAATCCGGGCGGCCTCTACTTCACGTTCGGGAAACTGGTGTGGCGCTATCTGGATCTGAAAAATTTTCAGACACTGGCCGACAAAGAAAAGTGGGATGCCATACAAACCGTGTTGCAGGAGCTTGAGCACCCCCACTATTTTATCACGTCGTTCGAAGGCAAAGTCGCGTTTTCGTTGTTGCCCATCGGGGACATCGCGAAAACTTTTTCGGATCCCATCAACGCCATCAACGAATTTTTCCTCACCTATTCGCAGCAGGATGCATTGGGGCGCGAACGGTCGTCGCTCCTGGCTTCGCTCAAGGCAAAGCTCCACAGCAGCGAAGAGTATTTTGCCAAGACCTCCGAAAAACTGGCGGCCCTTCAGGGCGACAACAACTATAAGGTGTGGGCCGACCTCATCATGGCCCACATGCACGAAATCAAAACCGGCATGGACCGCGTGGTGCTTCCCAACTTCTACCTCGAAAATCATCCCACCGAAATCAAGCTGAAGAAAGATCTTTCACCACAGAAGAACGCCGAAGTGTTCTATAAAAAATCAAAAAAGCAACAACTCGAAATGCAACGCATCCAGCAACTGCTGGATGCGAAACAAAAGGACATCGCCAAACTGAAACGCCAGCTGGCCGACGCCGAAGCCCTGAGCGGGCTAAAAAACATCCGCTCGTTTTCGGAAGACCTGGGATGGACCAACGTCAAAGAAAAACAACCCAAGCCTCTCCCCTACAACGAAACTGAATTTAACGGCTATCGCATCTGGGTGGGCCGCAACGCCGAGAGCAACGATGTGCTCACGCTGAAGTATGGCTTCAAGGAAGATCTGTGGCTTCACGCCAAAGACGTGGCAGGTTCGCACGTGCTCATCAAACATCAAGCGGGCAAAAATTTCCCGAAAGATGTAATCGAACGCGCGGCGCAATTGGCGGCCTATCACTCGAAACGAAAAACTGACACGCTGTGTCCTGTGGTGGTGGTGCCGCGAAAGTTTGTTCGCAAACGAAAAGGCGATCCCGCGGGAGCGGTGGTGGTGGACCGTGAGGAAGTGATTATGGTTGAGCCGAAGCGTTAGAAAAAAATCAGTCACAAAAAAAGATGCCGTATCCATCACTGGTCTACGGCATCCTTTGTATGAGCACCCTGAATCAGGGCTTTGCTTTATTTCACAATGTTAATCTTCAACGTGTTGGTTCTTCCCCTTTCCTGGATTGGCATGCTGGCCAGGAAAATGAAGATGTCGCCAGACTTCACGTGACCTTCGGCTTTCAACACGGCCTCTACGTCGGCAATGGTTTCGTCGGTGGAGTTGGTCTTTTCGTAGTGGTAGGCTTGTGAGCCCCACACGAGGTTGATCTTGTTCAACAACGACTTGTTGGCCGTGAACACAAACACATTGGCGTTGGGGCGATAGGCCGACGACTGGTAGGCGGTGTAGCCCGATTGCGTCATGCCCACAATGGCTTTGGCGCCCACGTCTTTGGCAAGCTTACACGCCGCGAGCACAAAGTTGTCGTGAATATAGGTAGGCGATTTTTTGTCTACTTCGCGGAATCTGTAGTAGATATCCGCGTTCTTTTCTACGGAGGCAATGGTGCGCACCATGCTGCGGATAACCTCCAGGGGATATCTTCCCGAGGCGGTTTCGGCCGAGAGCATCAGCGCGTCGGCTCCGTCCATCACGGCGTTGGCCACGTCGTTGGTTTCGGCGCGTGTAGGGCGCGGGTTTTCGATCATGCTTTCCATCATCTGGGTGGCCACGATCACGGGTTTGCCGGCGCGGTTACATTTTTCCACGAGCATTTTCTGCACCATGGGCACTTCTTCCATCCAGATCTCTACACCCAAATCGCCGCGGGCAACCATCACCCCATCGGTGGCAGCAATGATCTCGTCGATGTTGCTGAGGGCTTCGGGCTTTTCGATTTTGGCCACGATGCGGGCCTGCGATTTGGCTTTGTCCATGATGGCGCGCATGGAGTGAATATCTTCTGCCTTGCGCACAAACGAAAGGGCGATCCAGTCCACGTCGTTGGCCAGGCCAAACTCAAGGTCTTTCATGTCCTTTTCGGTGAGCGAGGGTGCCGACACTTTGGTGAAGGGCAGGTTGATGCCCTTGCGCGATTTGAGGGGGCCGCCGTATACCACTTCGGTCACCACATCATCGCCGCGGATTTCGGTTACTTTCAGTTCTATTTTACCATCGTCAACCAGAATCATGTCGCCGATCTTCACGTCTTTGGGCAATGTTTTATAGGACGTGCTCACGATCTCGCGGTTTCCCAGGAGTTCGCGTGTGGTGATGATGAGGGTTTGTCCGCCTTCAATGACGATGCCGGGCTCCATTTCGTTAACACGAATTTTAGGGCCTTGCAAATCCTGCAGCAAGCTGATCTGTGAACCCATTTCGGCGTTCAGTTCGCGCACGTTCTTGATCACTTTGAGGTGATCTTCGTGTGTGCCGTGAGAGAAGTTCAGACGAAACACGTCCACGCCCTCTTTAATTAAAGAGCGAAGCATTTCCTTCGAGTTTGAGGCAGGGCCGACGGTGGCAACAATTTTCGTTTTGTTGAACGATACTTTTTCTAGCATAAGGTTAAAGGTAAAATCAGTGGTGAATGGTCGTTATGAAAAGGCGTACGCATCGCGATTCAGAAGATAAAATTCGATTTGGATTTAAGTCCTTCTAACGGGATGAGGGATACTAACTGAATGGAGGCGATCGGTTTGATCAACTGAATCAACTGCTGATGAGCGTACTGTTCTTCCATAGCAGCCAAAATTATAAAATCGAAGTGAGGAAATTCAGGGATTAGGAAATACTTTCCGGGATCGGTCTCGGAAGGGCGGTTTTTGAACATTTTCAAACGATTGAGCTGAGTTTCGTAGGCATAGTAGGAAAAGCTCTTTTCCTCGTTATTTTTGAAGCCGACCACCAAATCGGGCTGTTTCACCAACTGGATGTTCAACGCTTGGTTCACTTCCCACGCCAGTTTATAGCCTTTTGCCGACGAGGTTAGCCCGAGCAGTTCGAAGTCAAATTCATAGTCGATCACTAATCTGCTTTTCTTCATTTTCGGGCTCTGGAAGCTGGCTTTGACACCAAACAGGCAAGATCAAAAAAGTTTGACAATATTGCCGCAAATCTCTTTATTTGCACAGATTTTTAAATCACTAAACCGTAAAAACATGTCTGAAATTGCACAAAAAGTAAAACAGATCATCATCGAGAAACTTGGTGTTGAAGAATCTGAAGTTACTCCAGAAGCGAGCTTCACCAACGATCTTGGCGCGGACTCCCTTGACACCGTAGAACTTATCATGGAATTTGAAAAGGAATTCAATATCTCCATCCCCGACGATCAGGCTGAAAATATTTCGACTGTTGGCCAGGCTATCTCTTACCTGGAGCAAAACGTGAAGAAATAATTGGTAACTGCCTCAGTACAAACACACACCCCATAAGACATGACATTGAAACGAGTAGTCGTTACAGGACTAGGTGCACTCACTCCCATCGGCAATACCCTTCAGGAATTTTGGGAAGCTTTGAAAGCCGGTAAGAGTGGTGCAGCTCCTATTACGCGGTTCGATGCCACACTTTACAAGACCAAGTTTGCCTGCGAAATCAAGAATTTCGACATCGGTAATTTCATGGACCGCAAGGAGGCCCGCAAAATGGACCCATTCGCGCAGTATGCTATGGTGGCGGTGGATGAGGCCATAAAAGATTCAAACCTCCCGATAGCTGAAGTTGACCCCGACCGCGTTGGCGTGATCTGGGGCTCGGGTATCGGGGGGTTATTAACTTTTCAGGAAGAAGTGAAGTCGTATGCCAGAGGCGACGGAACTCCCCGGTTTAATCCCTTCTTCATTCCCAAGATGATTCCCGACCTCAGCGCAGGCCACATCTCTATTAAATATGGCTTCCGCGGTCCGAACTTCGTAACGGTTTCGGCCTGCGCTTCGTCTACGAACGCGATCTACGATGCTTTCACCTACCTGCGCCTGGGCAAGGCCGACATCATTGTGTCGGGCGGCTCCGAAGCAGCCGTATGTGAAGCCGGTGTGGGTGGCTTCAACGCCATGCGCGCCCTGTCGGAGCGAAACGATTCGCCCGAAACAGCGTCGCGCCCGTATGATAAAGACCGCGATGGGTTTGTGCTGGGCGAAGGCGCCGGTGCCCTCATCCTGGAAGAATACGAGCACGCCAAACGTCGTGGCGCCAAAATCTATGGCGAAATTCTCGGCGGCGGCATGTCGGCCGATGCCTATCACATCACCGCACCCCATCCCGAAGGCGCCGGCATCACCAAAGTAATGAAATATGCCCTCGAAGATTCCGGTGTCACACCCGAACAGATCGACTACGTGAACACCCACGGCACTTCCACACCGCTGGGCGACATTGGCGAAATCAAAGCCATCCAAAAAGTATTCGGCGAGCATGCCTACAAAATGAACATCAGCTCCACCAAATCCATGACCGGCCACTTGCTGGGCGCGGCCGGAGCGATTGAAAGCATTGCCTGCCTGCTGGCCATCAACCAATCGGTGGTTCCTCCCACCATCAACCACTTCACCGACGATGTGGATCTGGATCCACGCCTCAACCTCACCTTCAACACCGCACAAAAACGCGATGTGAAGATTGCCTTGAGCAACACCTTCGGCTTTGGTGGCCACAACTTCTCCATCATTCTGAAAAAAGTGGACTAAGCCACACCTTTCAGCTTGTCTTTTCCCTTCTCATCTTTCTTTGTCGCACCAATCGATTTTCAAGACCCTTGCAGGCCTTTACCGATATTTATTAAATTAGCAGCCGGTAAAACTCAATTCGAATAACACTTGGTCTGGAAGATCCTCACTATTCCGAAAGGAAAATCGAAAACGGATAAACAGCTGGTGGCGGCCATCCAAAACATCGCCGGCTTCACGCCATCCAATCTCGAACTTTACCGTCTCGCCACGGTGCACAGCTCCATTGCCAAAGAAAATGGCACGGGCTATAAAGAATCAAACGAACGCCTCGAATACCTCGGCGACGCCATTCTCGGCGCCGCAGTGGCCGACTTCCTGTTCAAAAAGTTTCCATTCAAGCCCGAAGGTTTCCTCACCGAAATACGCTCACGCATCGTGAACCGCGAAGCCCTCAACCTGCTGGCCCGCAAAATTGGCGTGGCCAACATCGTGCAATACGACCAGAAAAACGCGCACCTGCAACAGGTCATCCTCGGCAACACGCTCGAAGCCATTGTGGGCGCCATCTACCTCGACAAAGGTTATCTGCGCACCAAAAAATTTGTGATCGACAAGCTCATCAATCCCAACTACGATGTTGACGACCTGGTGAACTCCGATTCGAATTTCAAAAGCAAGATCATTGAGTGGGCACAACGCGAAGGCAAAGACGT
Organism: Chryseolinea lacunae; assembly: GCF_016735595.1. Classification (GTDB taxonomy): domain Bacteria; phylum Bacteroidota; class Bacteroidia; order Cytophagales; family Cyclobacteriaceae; genus Chryseolinea; species Chryseolinea lacunae. Next base: position 763,380 of record NZ_JAERRB010000002.1, on the reverse strand, counting down.
GCGCTTCGAAATTCTGAACGTGAAAAAAGGACGCAACCACAAGGAATTTACCGCCCAGGTGCTGGTGAACAGCGAAGCCAAAGGCACCGGCTATGGCAACAGCAAGAAAAAAGCAGAACAGGACGCTGCCTTCAAAACCTGCGAGATGCTGAATTTATTGAATAGCTGACACGTTATCTCAGCACCTGCCATCCGGCATTTGATTTCACCGAAATTGCACGATCTTGAAAATAGGAGGAGCCACCGTCAACCAGATTCCGTTCGACTGGAATCATAACACCACCAACATCATCGACGCCATCACCGAAGGCATCCGCCAGGAGGTGAAGATTTTGTGTCTGCCCGAGCTGTGCATTACCGGCTATGGCTGCGAAGACCTGTTCCTGAGCGAGTGGCTCTCGGAGCGCGCATGGCAGGAGTTGCTGCGCATCCGCGAACATTGTCAAAACATCACCGTGAGCGTGGGCCTGCCCATCCGCATGAACGGCATCACCTACAACGGTGCCTGTGTGATCAGCAACAAAATCATTCAGGGCATCACCCTCAAACAAAACCTGGCCCGCGACGGCGTGCACTACGAACCCCGTTGGTTCAACGCCTGGCAGAAAAACGAAACCCGCGACATCGTCTACGGCGGCGAACCCATCACCGTGGGCGACCTCATGTATACCATCGACGGCGTGCGCATGGGTTTCGAAATTTGTGAAGACGCCTGGCGCAAACACAACCGCCCCGGCTACCGGCTCTATGAACGCGGTGTGGACCTCATCCTAAACCCCAGCGCCAGCCACTATGCCATGGGCAAAAGCCTGTTGCGCGAAGACGAAGTGGTGAACGAAGGCTCGTCAAAATTCAATTGCGTCTATGTGTTTGCCAACCTGCTGGGCAACGAAGCCGGCCGCATGATCTACGACGGCGACATCATCATCGGGCAAAAAGGCAAGCTCGTGGCCGTGAACAAACGCCTCTCCTACCAGCCCTTTAACGTGCTGGCTACCGAGGTGAACTTCCAGGATCCCAGCAAAACCGAGGCACTCATTTCGGCAGACATAAAAGAACGAAATGAAGAAGTGACCCAGGCGTTGTCGCTGGCGTTGTTCGACTATGTGCGCAAAAGCAAAGCCAACGGTTTTGTGCTCTCGCTCAGCGGCGGGGCCGACTCCAGCATCTGCGCCGTGATGGTGGCCGAAATGGTGAAGCGCGCCGTGGCCGAGCTGGGATGGGAGAAAACCAAAACCATTCTGCGCCTCAACCCGCAAACCGAACATTGGAAAGCAGCCGTGGGACAAATTCTCACCTGCGCCTATCAGGGCACACGCAACTCATCGACCGACACCTTCGAAGCTGCCCACACGCTTGCACTCTCCGTGGGCGCCGGGTTTCACCGTTGGGACATCGACGAAGAAGTGTCGTCCTATTCTCAAAAAATAGCCCGCGCCATTGGCCGCGAACTGAAGTGGGAAACCGACGACATCACGCTGCAAAACATACAGGCCCGCTCGCGCTCGCCCATCATCTGGATGCTGGCCAACGTGAAGCGCGCCGTGCTGCTCACCACCTCCAACCGCAGCGAAGGCGACGTGGGCTATGCCACCATGGACGGCGACACCAGCGGAAGCCTCGCCCCCATTGCCGGCCTCAGCAAAATCTTTATCCTGCAATGGCTGCGCTGGGCCGAAGAAGCCTTGCAACACGAAGGCCTGAACCCCGTGAACAACCTGCAACCCACAGCCGAACTCCGCCCCCTCGAACGACAACAAACCGACGAGTCGGACCTCATGCCCTATCGCGTGCTGGCCGAAATAGAGAAGCATGCCATCCAGGACCGGAAGTCGCCCGTGCAGGTGTTCGAAGCGATGCGCGGCGATCATGAACCCGAAACCCTGAAACGTCACCTCAAAAAGTTCTTCACCCTCTGGGCGGCCAACCAGTGGAAACGCGAACGCCTGGCCCCCGCCTTCCACCTCGACGATATCAACGTGGACCCGCGGTCGTGGTGCCGCTTCCCCATTCTGTCGTCGGGCTTTGCCGACGAGTTGGCACAGCTAAATGCGCTGTAGGACTGTCTGAGGATGTATTTCGCGCCCTCAGACATCAAACCAACGCCGGCGAACAACCCCTGTTTCCTTCTTTATTTTTTTGTGAAGCCGGGCAGGGCAAACGCTAAGACTTTCGATTAAGGGATTATATTTGCCGCCTATGGCTATCCTGAATTATATCATTTGGAACGGCAGTCCCGAGATTTTCACCCTCGGCAGCTTTCCCCTTCGCTGGTACGGTCTCCTGTTTGCCCTTGCGTTTCTCATCACGCAACAGATCCTGTATTACATCTACAAGCAGGAGGGCAAACCCGAACGCGACGTCGACACCCTCACCATCTACATGGTCATCGCCACCATCATTGGTGCACGCCTGGGCCACGTCATCTTCTATCAGCCGGAATTGATTCTCGAAAATCCTCTGGGCATTTTTCTGCCTTTCAAGCTTCATCCTTTTGAATTCACCGGCCTGCAAGGGTTGGCCAGCCACGGTGCCGCCATCGGCATCCTGTTCGCGTTGTGGCTCTACAGCCGCAAGAACAAGCCGGGTCAGTCCTACTTTCAGGTAGTCGATCGCATTGTGATTCTCGTGGCGCTGGCCGGCGCATTGATTCGTCTGGGAAATTATTTCAACTCCGAAATCATTGGCCTGCCCACCGAAAAACCCTGGAGCGTGGTGTTTGTGAACCGCTTCACCGAAGCCATCACCAGCCGCCACAGCGACCCCGAAGGCATCATCGACAACGTGGCCTACAAAGGCAACGACTCGCTGCCCAAAGGCGCCAACGGACGTGTGCCCATCAACATCTACATCTTCTTCAAGAAAGGCGCATCGCCCACGGCCGCACAAAACATCACCGACATCACCGCGCGCGGCCTGCTCAACAACAGCCTCTATGAATACTTCGACGCCACCGGTGTGAACACCACCACTCAAATGTCGAAGCTGCCCGACGGAACGCTGTCGGCGCGCATTCAAACCTTTGGCATCGCGCGCCACCCTGCACAGCTCTACGAATCCATTGCCTGTGTTATCCTCTTCCTTTTCCTGCTGTGGCTCTGGTCGCTCTACAAAGAAAAGCTGCCCCCCGGACGACTGCTGGGAATCTTCCTCATCTGGTGCTTCGGACTGCGTTTTGTGTTTGAATACCTGAAAGAAAATCAGGAAGCGTTCGAAAACGAATTACCACTCAACATGGGGCAGATTCTGAGCATACCGCTGGTCATCGTCGGCATCATCATCCTGGTGTGGTCGTTCCGAAAAAAGGAAGCCTGAAATTCCAGATTTTTCGAAAAGTAACGTTAAACTTGTTACAACAGTGGGGGTCTTAGCGGTACACAATGCGGGTTGTTTTCTTCCTTTTTGCAAGCTTTTTCTGCGTCTCCGGTGCTTTGGCGGCATCGTTGCGGCCGGCTGTTTCCGACTCGGCCAAACGCGCCGCGCGTCATAAACCGCCGGTAGCCGACACGTCGCGCCACATCCTGCACGTGAACCGCATTTTCATTGTGGGCAACCGCATCACCCGCGACCGCATTGTGCTGCGCGAGCTTTCACTCAAACCCGGCGACACAGTGTCGACCGCCATGCTGCCGCTGGTGATCGAGCGCGACAAACGCAAGCTCATCAACACGCGACTGTTCAACACCGTCGAGATCAAACCTCTTGAATACGAGTCGGACCACATCGACCTGCTCATCGACATCAACGAACGCTGGTACACCTTCCCGTCTCCCATCTTCGAACTGTCGGACCGAAACTTCAACGAGTGGTGGCAAAACTATAACCACGACTTCAACCGCGTCAACTACGGCCTGCGCCTCTATCAATACAACATGCGCGGTCGCAACGAAACACTGCGCCTCACGGCACAATTCGGCTACCAACGCAAGTTCGACATCACCTATCGCTTCCCTTACATTGACCGTCGTCAGCGCCAGGGCCTCATCATCAACGCCGACTTCAACGAAACCAAAAACCTCGCCTACAAAACCGCCGACCACAAACTGGTTTTTGCCGAGGCCGACCAAATCCTGAAAACCACCAGCGGCGGCGGCATCACCTACACCTACCGCGGCTCGTTCTACGACACCCACGCCATACGCGTAGAATACCGCAGCTCCACCATCGCCGACACCATTCAATACCTCACACCAAACTATTTCACCAACGAACTCAAGAAACAACGGTTCGCCATCCTCGGCTATCAGTTCACGTCAGACCACCGCGACTACATCGGCTATCCGCTGCGTGGCTATCACTTCACAGCAGGCCTCGTGAAAGTGGGCTTCAGCAAACACGACGATGTGAAAAAGTTTGAGCTAAACGCCTCCTACTCGCACTTCATCGAATTCAAACGAAACTACTTTCTCTCCAACAACAGCCTCGTGTTTTGGAGCACACCACAAAACCTGGCCTACGCCAACTACAGCGCGCTGGGCTATGGCCGCCAATACGTGCGCGGCTATGAGCTCTACATCATCGAAGGTCCGTGGCACCTGGTGAACAAAACCACGTTCAAGAAGCGCATCTTCTCAAAGGTCTACAACCTCAACGCCATGCCCATACGCCAGTTCCGCTACCTGCCGTTGTCTATCTACATAAAAACCTACGCCGACCTGGGCTACGTTAAAAACTATCCCAACTACACCAACAGCATGCGCCTCACCGACAAAGTGATCTCCGGTGCCGGTGCCGGCCTCGACATCGTGGCCTCCTACGATTCCGTTTTCCGCCTCGAATACACCTTCAACGGCGAAGGCGACCACGGCTTCTTCTTCAACTTCCGCCGCGAATTTTAAAAACTCAACACCACTCCACCATTCTCAGAAGTTCCTCGTCCAGGATTTACAAAGCATATCAGGCGGCCGGACGGGCTATCCACTCCAAGTCCTCGCCCTACCGCACACGCCCACGCAGCTCCGGGCTTTCCGTTGCTATCCCTGGCCGGGCAACATCAAACACCTGCATTCGAAAGCAACAGCTCACAATTCGTTAGTCATTCACCGTTATTCGCATCAGCGTTTCTTTCACACGTGTTCCTTCATCAATTTTCTTTTCATCACACATCATCAACGTTCAAACACGCGCTCAACGATTTCATAAATCTTTGTTGATTTTCCAGTAGCTATTCCGTTACTTCAGAATAACAAATCACCGTTGTCATGAAAGCCACACCGATAGCCTTCGCCATGCTGATTGTTTCTCCGCTCTGCATCGCGCAAAGTTCCTCCACACAAATGAGTGCCCGCGCCCTGGGCATGGGCTACGCTTCCGGTTGCTCGGCCGATGAGTGGTCGCTCTTCAACAACATCGGTGGCCTTTCGGGAGTGACACAAACTACCGCCGCCTTCACCTACAATGCCGTGCCGTCGTTCAAACCTTTCAATCGCACGGCGGCGCTTGTGGCCACACCGCTTTCATTTGGTGTGGTGGGTGCGGGCGTCTATCGTTTTGGCGACGATGTCTACAACGAACACATGCTCAGTGTCGGGTTCAGCAATGCGTTTGGGTTGGCGTCGCTCGGGGCAAAGGCCACCTATGTGCAATACAACATCACCGGGTTTGGCACAAAGGGTGTCGTGAGTGTCAGCTTCGGTGGCATTGCCACGCTCACGTCCAGGCTATCGGTGGGTGCCTACATCACCAACCTCACACAACCCCTACTCTCCACCACAGACAACGAGCGATTGCCTACTGTCATCACGGCTGGCGTCGCGTTCAAAGCGTCAGACAACACCAGCGTCACCACCGAGTTGCAAAAAGATCTAGACTATGCGCTGCTGTGGAAAACCGGGTTGGAGTGTCGCGTACACAAAAAAGTTTTTGCGCGCACCGGCTTCAACCTCCACCCCAACGCCGCCTTTGCAGGCCTGGGCTTCCGGCCAAAACGATTCGCGCTCGACTATGCCTTTCAATACACCGGCACGTTTGGCGCACACCACGAAGCCACCGTTGCCTATCGCGTAAACAGCAAGCAACCATGAAGCCGTGGTTTGTCATCGTTGTTCTTTGCTGGAGCCCGTGGGTTTCGGCGCAGGAATATCCGCGCCAGGATGTGAACCTGAACCAGCTTGCCGACGAATGGTATGGTGTGCCCGATCAAGACCTCGACTACAGCGACCTCTACGAAAACCTGGCACAACTGCTGGCCCATCCGCTCAACCTCAACACGGCATCCGAAGAAGATTTTCGGTTCATCAAAATGTTGTCGGAGCAGCAGATCAAAAACCTGATCGCCTATCGCAGCAACCAGAGCAACTTCATTTCGGTCTACGAACTTCAGGCCGTGCCCGGCTTCGACGTGGAAACATTGCACAAGGTGGCACCCTTCGTGTTCGTGACCGACCCCACCATTGCGCTCGACAAATCTTTTCTCGAACGCATCCGCACACAAAGCAACAACTACATGCTCGTGCGCTACGGACAAAGTCTGCAACATGCACAGCAATATTCCGCGCAGGCCGACTCTGCTTCGCGCTTCACCGGATCGCCCGGCAACCTCTACCTTCGCTTTCGCAGCAGTCGACCTAGTGATTTCAGTTTTGGTTTCACAGCCGAGAAAGACGCCGGCGAGCCGTGGCGATGGAATCCGTCACAACAATATTATGGCGCAGACTATTTTTCGTTTCATGCACAGATTCAGAACAAAGGCCGTCTCAAAAATCTCGTGCTCGGCGACTATCAGAGTCAGTTTGGGCAAGGCCTCATGTTGGGCGGCATCTTTGGCATTGGCAAAGGTGGCGAAACCATTACCACCGTGCGCCGCACAAACATCGGCGTGCTGCCCTACACCTCGGTCTACGAAGCCGGGTACCTGCGCGGTGCCGCGGCCACCGTGGAGGTGAACAAGCATGTGCACATCACCGGCTTCTATTCGCACAAACGTCGCGACGCCGCGGCGTCGGCCGATGCAGACGACGCGTTCATATCGTCGTTTCAAAACACAGGGCTGCACCGCACCGAAAAAGAACTGGCAGCCCGGCACCAGATCGCCGACCAAAGCTGGGGCGGTGTGGTGCAATTCAAAACCGGCATGCTCGATGCCGGCCTCATGTACAATCGCGTCGACTTTGGCGTGGCCGTCCAACCCAACCCTGCACCCTACAACCAGTTTGCCTTTTCCGGAACACAAAACCAGAACGCGGGTGGCTTTCTCAACTACACGTTTCAAAACCTGACGTTCTTTAGCGAATATGCCCGCTCGCTCAACGGTGGGGCTGCAGGCACAGCGGGATTGCTGTGGAGTCTTTCGCAACAACTCGATGTGTCTATGCTCTTCCGGAAGTTTGCAGCCAACTTCTACGCCTTCTATTCAAACGCCTTTGCCGAAGGCAGCACCACCCAAAACGAAGAAGGGTTTTACGGCGGATGGAAATATAAACCAAGCCGCCGCTGGACTATGGCCGGCTACATCGACCTGTTCCGGTTTCCGTGGTTGCGCTTCCGTAGCTATGCGCCCTCCGCAGGACACGAAGGATTGTTGCGCGTGGCCTACCAGCCGTCGCGCACGGTGGTGTTGTTTGTGGAAGCGCGCGAAGAAGTGAAGGCCCGCAATGCATCAAACACCTCGCCCCTCTATGCCACCGCCGACGGCACAAAGCGACTCTTCCGGTTCAACATCGAATATGGTGTGGCGCAGTCGCTTCACCTGAAAACACGCGGACAGCTGAGCACCTTCACCTTCCAGGGCAAACAAACGCAGGGCTTTGTGTTGATGCAAGACCTGGGCGCAAACCTCGGCAGCCTGGAAGTGACCGCCCGCTATGCGCTGTTCGACACCGACGACTACGACAACCGGCAGTATGTGTATGAGAATGATGTGTGGCTGGCCTACTCCATGCCCGCCTACTATGGCCGCGGCGTGCGCAAGGTGCTGATGATGCAATGCAAAGTGAGCCGTGCCCTCACCCTGTGGTTGCGTTATGGCTACACCCGCTATGCCGACCGGCAGGAAATTGAATCTTCTGCGGGCACCATAGCGGGAAATGTGCAAAACGATATTAAATTTCAGCTGCGGATCACCTTTTGAAAACCGTGATCTGAGTTTATCCCCGAAAGGCATGCACGCAACGAAAATGATAACGCCGGACGTCCTGTTGGTAATGTGCATCGGCGGCATTGCCTTTATTCTGATCATGAAAGCCATCTTTCGTAAACCGAAGTAAGATTTCCGGACAATTGTGCGGGGATTTGAGGTAGGTGGCCGACAAACTTCATTTTGAGTCGTCGGGCTGCTTTTCTTATCCCGCCCTCCTGCTGTTATTTGAAACTCTAATTTTAATCCATGGATATGAAAATCAGGCCCATTATCGCCCTTGCCCTGGTTCTTGCTGCTCAGTTATCGCTGGCGCAAACCACCAAGAAAGTTCTTGAACTCCCCGAATTCAAAGGCATCTATGTAAACTCCAACTACACGGTCTACCTGAAGCAGACCAACAAACAGGAAGTGACCGTAGAAGCCCTCACGGAAATATTCTCCGTCAGCGACATCAAAGTGGAAAACGGTATCCTCATGATCAACGTGGACCGCAAGCCCGACACCTCCAACAAAAGCCTCTGGGCCAAAATAGACGACATCAAGCTGAACCCCACCATGAAGCTTTATGTGAGCGTGAAGAACGTGAACGACCTGCAAGTGAACGGCGGCGGCAAGATCATTTCCGAAAACTCCATCGCCACCGACTATGTGACCGTGGGCGTTTCGGGCTCCGGCTCGCTTGACGTCGACATCAAAGGCAACACCGTGAAAGCCGAAGTGAGCGGCAGCGGTTTGCTCACCCTCCGCGGCTATGCCACATCGGTAGACGCTACCGTGAGCGGCACCGGTGGCATCAACGGTTTTAACTGCCCCGTAGAAACTGCCAAAGTGAAAGTGAGCGGCACCGGCTTCGCCAACCTGAACGTGTCGAGCAACATCGACGCCACCGTGTTGGGCAGCGGCACCGTGAAGCACAAGGGCAACACCAAAACTGCACAAAAGAAAATCTACGGCTCCGGCATCGTGGATCGCGCGTATTAAATCAACACACTTTCTAGGGACTGATGCATCGCCTGCTATATTTACAGGCTGATGCACCGGTCCATGAAAGTTCCCATCCCAACCCTGCACCTTTTTCCCCTCCTCGATCAGAAGCTGATCGAACTGCTGCGTTCCCTTTCGCCCACCGAATGGCAGCAACATACCCGCGCCAAACTCTGGACGGTAAAAGACATTGCCGCACACCTGCTCGACGGCAACCTGCGCACCCTCGCCATGTCGCGCGACCGCTACTTTGGTGAGGCGCCTCCCGAACAAAATACCTATCCGGTTCTTGTCAAGTATCTCAATCAACTCAATGCCGATTGGGTGCGCGCCGCCAAACGCGTCAGTCCCATTGTGCTCATCGAGTTGCTGGAGAGCACCGGCAAGGCCTATGCCGAACATCTTCAAACCCTGGATCCTTTTGGCGAAGCCATTTTTTCTGTGGGCTGGGCGGGCGAAGAACGTTCGTTCAACTGGTTTCACATTGCGCGCGAATACACCGAGAAGTGGCATCACCAGCAACAGATTCGTGAGGCCGTAAACAAACCCGGCATTGCCTCGAAGGAGTTATACTATCCCGTGCTCGACACGTTTGTGCAGGCGTTGCCCCATCACTATCGCGATGTGATTGCGCCGCTGGGGGCTGGGCTCAAAGTAAACATCACGGGAGAAGCCGGGGGATCGTGGTTTTTGCTGCGCGAAAATCAACACTGGCGCATCACGAAAGAAAGCGTGCCACATCACGCCGAAGTTATCCTGGACGACGACACCGCCTGGAAGCTTTTCACCAAAGGACTATCGTCTGCCGAAGCCCACCACCATGTGGTGCTCAAAGGCGATGCAGCGTTGGTTAATCCTTTCCTTTCACTGGTGGCCGTTATGGCCTGAGCAACCTAAAGCTGCAATTTGATCTTCAGTTTGTTGAGCACCGTCACCAACGACATCACGGCCACGGCAAACACCAGCGCCCAGACAATGCCCGCAACACCTTGATAAAAAACATCAGGCCACGACACGTGCAGCAGGTGCATGAGCGCGGCGATCACAAACGGAATGATGTAGGTAAGCAATGGATTGGACGCAGCCGGTTTGAAGAACGTTGTCCACGCGCTCTGTTTTTTCAAATCGATAAGCCAATACAAAAACGAGAAGATGATGGTGCACGCGGCTGCGCTATACAAACACCACGTGGGTGTGGCGTAGATTTTTGAAATGTGAAAGTAAGGTCGCAACAGAAAGCCGGCCACCAGCAAAATCACGGTATACACAGCCGCCTCTGCAAAGCGTCGGTTGTCCTTTTTTCCTTTTCCATGAAAGAAGATGATCGATAGGATTATTCCCATCAACACAATGGACGTGTGCGAGGCATGACCTCCCTGGCTAAACAACACCTGCAGACCGGAGTCCTCATTGAGCGTGCGCCCGATGGCATAATATCCCAAACAAAAAACCACGGCGCCAAACAACGCTGCCAGATTTCCTTTCGACACCTGATAGATAATGCAGGCGATAAGATAGGCCCAGCCTATGAGTCCCAATATGCCCCACCACTGCGGCGTCATGTGTCCCGCTCCATCGTCGCCGCCACGATAGAGGAATGCCAGCGCAATGAGCAGCACAATGCCGGCGCCACGTAGCACATACTTCAGCGTTGCGTTGGGAGTTGTGTAGACATTCCAGATAAGGATCACACCCGCATAGAACAACAGCGACCACAACGCGATGGGCATACTCATCGCGGCTTCGTTATATCCTCCTTCAGCGTTCACCATGAACACACCCAACACCACCAGCCCAAGTGTGCGAAACAGGATGTGTCCCTGCAACTGCGCGGTGCTGTCGCCTTTGGCTTTGCGGTTGGCAATGGCGAAGGGAATGGACATGCCCACAATGAACAGGAAGGCGGGGAACACCGCATCCACAAAGGTCATGGCATCGGCATCGGCAGGCATGTGTTTCATCCATGCGGAAATACCCTGCACGCCGGCCAGCTCGTTCACAAAGATCATGGTGAGAATGGTGATGCCGCGCAAGGCGTCGATGGAGAGAATGCGTTGTGTGGTGAGCCCGTGGTTCATAGGGTGGTGTGTATTACGTTGTTTTCGATTGACGTGATCGTGTTGAACTTCCGGCAAACTGCATCCTCAGCACGTTAGCGTGTGCCTGCGCATCAGAAGGTGTTTGTGTTAAAAGATGAATAACCGTGCGTGAGAAGAAGAGAAACAAAAAATAAATGCGCATCATTGCCGTTCCATTTTACGAAAGGCCAAATTAAATTAAATTGAAATCTAAGCGAGACCTCACTGTAAATTATTTTGCAACACACAGCACACACCACAACAATTGTTCATCATGCACATCACACACACGTAACACACGCGCACATTTACCATTTATAAAATCCATCATCCACTGAACACATTATGAAACACAACATCTCCGGCAGCATCCTGTTGCTACTTTTTCTTTGCAGCATACATCCCGCACACGCCGTTGTTCCACCCAAAACCAAGAAGGTGGTGATCGCCTACGTGGGCGGCTTTCACGGGCTTGTCGATGCCAGTGTCATCGACGCGAAGAAGATCACACACATCAACTATGCCTTTGTCAACATCAAAGACAACAAGGCCTGGCTCGAAAATGAAGCGACCGACTCCACCAATTTTCGCAAGCTCAATTTGCTGAAGCGCATCAATCCCGATCTGAAGATTCTTATCTCTATCGGAGGCTGGGCCTGGAGCGACAAATTTTCGGACGCCGTGCTGACGGACGCCACGCGAAAACTTTTTGCCAAGACATCGGTCGACATCGTGCGGCAGTATAAGCTCGATGGTGTTGACATAGACTGGGAATATCCCGGCTTGCCCGGCGAAGACAACGTGTATCGTCCGGAAGACAAACAAAACTACACGCTCATGTTCAAAGCCATTCGCGAAGAACTGAACGTGCTGGAAAAACAAACAAAGAAAAAATATTTGCTCACCACCGCAGTGGGTGGCTTCTACGATTTCATTGCACACACCGAGATGGACAAAGCACAAGCGTATCTGAACTATGTGAACATCATGAGCTATGATTTCAAAACAGGTGTCGATACCATCACGGGCCATCACACCAACCTCTATCCTTCTGTTGGACATGCGGCAGAGTTGTCGACCGATCGCACGGTGAAAGAATTTATCGCGGCCGGTGTGCCGTCTTCAAAGATCGTGATGGGTGTAGCGTTCTATGCAAGATCATGGACAACCACCACCCCCACAAACAGGGGTATGACGCAAAAGGCCGTGCAAGCGCGGTGGGGCGGCGGCTATTCGGTGTTGAAAGACAGCACGGTGAACAAGAAAGGATTCACACGCTATTGGGACGACAAGGCCAAGGCTCCCTATCTATTCAATGCAGAAAAGAAGATCTTCATCTCGTATGACGATGAGATGTCTATCACTGAAAAGTGCCATTATGCCACGAACAACAATCTTGGGGGCATAATGTTTTGGGAATATACGGAAGACCCCAAAGGCTATCTTTTGACCACCATCAGCCAGGAACTGAAGTAATCAGGGTTTAATGGGTGTAAAAGAAGGTGAATGGAGGTCATATCTTTTTCCATTTCATTAAAATTCTTATTACATTTAAATGTTTATTGTCACGCTTTACTGAGGCCCTCTCCCCTTCGAGCAGTAGTTCCAGCACAAGTCTGCCAGTTTACATTAACTAATTTCTCATTTATTCTTTTTAACAATGAACATTTACGTTGCCAACATCCCTTTTAAGGCATCCGAACAGGAATTGAAGGGATTATTCGAAGAGTATGGCGAAGTTTCTTCTGCCAAGATTGTCATGGACAAAGTAACTCAGCGTAGCCGCGGTTTCGGTTTTATCGAAATGTCGGATGATGCTGCTGCCCGTCAGGCTATCACTAGCCTAAACGGTTTCAACTTCCTGGGGAAAACCTTGGTAGTGAACGAAGCAAGACCGAGAACTGATGCACCCCGCAGTGGTGGCGGTGGTGGCTACAGAAGTGGCGGTGGCGGTGGTTTTAACCGCAGAAGCAATAACGAGTATTAATATTCATCGATATTGTATCAGAAAAAGCCCCGGACAACCGGGGCTTTTTTGTTGTCTACCCCTACCGTTGTGAACTATACTTAGTCTATCAGAAAACTATCTTCCCGGTGTGTATCTTTCTCTACACAATCTTGCCCGTCCGTCCTCTTGTTTCAAATTTTAATCTTGCGATAAGCCTTGATTTTGGCTGGGCAGTTTTGTAAACTTTGTATCTCACCAAATCGGAAATGCTATGAATATGATCACCAATGTGGAGCGGTGGGGCAATAGTCATCGCCCTGGATTTCTCGATGCCTTTCGTGTGCTGTTGGGCGTGTTCATTACCTACAAGGGATTGTACTTTATAACCCATATGCAAGATCTGGAAATGACCACGTCGGGTATCAACGTGTATTTTGCTGGTCTCACGCTGGCGCATTATGTCGTGTTTGCACACATCCTCGGCGGTCCACTCATCATGGTGGGGCTGTTCACGCGGATTGTGTGTCTCATCCAGTTGCCCATTCTTATCGGCGCTGTGTTCATGGTGAATTATCCGAAAGGGTTTCTCTCCATCGGGCATCATATGGAACTCTGGGCTTCTCTTGTTGTCTTGGTTGGTTTGATTGTCTTCATGGTGTTTGGTGCCGGGAAATACTCCATCGACGCGAAACGCAGAAGAGAGATGGAGGCAGCTTCTATGTAAAAAATACCTCTATCTAACCTAAACCGAAGGGCATCTGTACGACAGGTGCCCTTTTTGCTTTTATTCTCTATCTTCATGCCCCTTAAGTTTTCGCGCATGAAGTATACCATCGGCATCGACATCGGCACAGGCAGCACCAAGGCGGTAGCTGTAGACACCACCGGCCATGTGCTGGGCACGGCGCAAGCCGCCTACCCCACCCTAAACCCGGAACCGATCTATAGCGAACAAGATCCGGAGAAGATCCGGGCCGCATTTGTTTCGTGTATCAACACCCTTGTGGCCGAGGTTGGACACACGCCCGCGGGCATCGTGATCAGCAGCGCAATGCACAGCCTGCTGTTTGTGGACGCACACGCAAAGCCTTTGCACAACATGATCACGTGGGCCGACAACCGCGGCGCGGCCATCGCGCGGCGCATCAAAGACTCGGCCGAAGGCGAAACCATCTATCGCCAAACCGGAACACCCGTGCATGCCATGGCCCCGCTCAGCAAGGTGGTGTGGCTTAAAGAAAATGATCCCGCCCTTTTTCAACGCGTGGCCAAATTCATCTCCATCAAAGAATACATTTGGTTCAACCTCTTCGGTGTTTTCGAAGTGGACTACTCCATTGCGTCGGCCACGGGGTTGTTCGACATCGCGGCGTTGACCTGGAACAGCACGGCCCTGACGGTGTGCGGCCTCACGCCAGAGCGTTTGGGCACGCCCGTTCCCACGCATCATTCGCGCACGGGCCTCTCGTCGGTGCTGGCCAGCGAACTTGCCGGGGTGAAGGACGTTCCCTTCTTCATTGGTTCGAGCGATGGCTGCATGGCCAACCTGGGCAGCTTTGCCGTGTCGCCGGGCATTGCCGCGCTCACCATCGGCACCAGCGGCGCCATTCGTGTGGCCAACGTCACGCCCACGTTCAACTTCAAGGCCATGACGTTCAACTATCGCCTCAACGAGAACACGTTCATCTCGGGCGGCCCCATCAACAATGGCGGTTATGTTTTGAAGTGGTATGCCGAAGTGTTCCTCCAGCGAAAGCTCAATTCCTCAAACGACTATGCCGCGTTGCTTGACGGGCTAGATCAGGTTGAGGCCGGAGCCAACGGGCTCATCTTCCTCCCCTATCTGCTGGGCGAGCGCGCACCCATCTGGGACAGCGACGCCAGCGGCGCATTTTTCGGGATCCGTAATTTCCACACCCAGGCACATTTCACGCGCGCCGTTGTGGAAGGCATTTCGCTGGCGCTCTACAGCATTGCGCGCGCCATGGAACAGGCCGGCCTGGTTATTCAGCGCGTGCATGTGAGCGGCGGCTTTGTGCATTCCAAAGCCTGGCTACAAATTTTGGCTGACGTGTTTGGCAAAGAGATCTGTCTCATCAACCCCGAAGATGCTTCGGCCCTGGGTGCAGCTTATCTGGGATTAAAATCGCTGGGGCTTGTTCCGGACTATGAAGCCTTGCGTCCCGCAGAACGTGTGTCATATTTTCCAGTAGCCGAAAATCATGAGCGCTACACCAAGACCTTCGCGATGTATGAACGGCTTTATGAAAATCTGAAGGATGAGATGACGGACATTCAGGCGCTGCGGCATTTGTGATCTAGCCGCGCTTCAATTCGATCAAGGTCAGTTCGGGGGGCATGCCGATGCGGCCCGGATAACCCACACAGCCGAAGCCACGGTTCACGTAGAGATATTGCTTGCCTTCCTGATACAAGCCAGCCCATTGCTTGAAGCGATATTGTGCAGGACTCCACGTGAAGCTGCCCACGCTCACACCCAATTGATAGCCATGGGTGTGGCCTGAGAGGGTGAGGTCTATGTCGCCATAGTCGGGTCTGATCTGCGCGTCCCAGTGTGTGGGGTCGTGCGATAGCAGTATTTTCAACGGAGCTTCTTCGGTGCCCGCATGGGCAAGATCGAGCTTGCCGTATTTTGGAAACCGGAGCGGCGGGCCAACACCCCAGTTCTCTACGCCCAGGATTGCAATTTTGTCGCCACCCATTTCCAGGAAACGATGTTCGTTGATCAGCAGGTCGTAGCCCATTTGTTTGTGGGCCGCAATCATGTCTTGCTGATTTTTGCGCTTGGCTTCTGGTGTGGGCCAGGTGCGATAGTTGCCATAGTCGTGGTTGCCGGTCACCGATATCACGCCCAGGTCGGCCTTCAGCTTGTCGAACACGCCGATGTAGTCGTTCACTTCTTTGGTTTCGATGTTCACCAGGTCGCCGGTGAAAAAGATCACGTCGGGTTTTTCCCGCATCAATAGCTCAACCCCACCCTGGATGGCGGTCTTGTTGAAGAGCGAGCCTGTGTGGATATCCGAAATTTGACCCATACGGAGGCCGTCAAACGCTTTGGGAAGATTGGGCAGGTAAATGGTCTGTTTGCGCAAACGGAAGTCGTGAGCCCCCGAAAGAATGCCAAACGAAAGGCCTGCCAACGGAATGCCACCGGCCACCAGGGCGGTGCGCGTCAGAAACTCCGAGCGTGTGATGTGGCCTTCGTCCAGCGTTTCGCCGGGCTTCAGTTTTCGTCGCTTGAAATAGCGTTGTGCCATGCGGATGGCCCGGCGAACATCGTCGGCCAGAATAAACACAATGAGCAGGATCTTGGAGAAGTAGAAAATGGCCAGCACGATGACGACCCACTGCCGCAGCTTTTCGTTCGAGATGTCGATGATGACAACCCAGGCCACAGCCACCACGGCCAGCAGGGTGAATAACCAGAACAATCCCCGCGTAGTGTTTTTCACGAGGCGGTGATAGGCATGGCTCAGGGTGCGTATAGCCTGATAGGTATAGAGGTCAACCAGCACCATCAGCAGGATGCCGCCCGCTGCCATTCCGATCCGATACCAGAGTCCATCGCCCATGCTGTGGTGTTTGATGGTAAAAGTAACGAGAAATCGAAAACTTTTCCTTCAAAACCTGTCGGCTCCGGGAGGACCCTTTGAGCGGGGAATAGGCGATGTGAATGACCTACACGCGCTTCAGCTCAAGGATGGTTAATTCAGGGGGCATCCCAATCCTGCCGGGATAGCCCAGGTAGCCAAAACCACGGTTCACATACAGGTATTGTGAACCTTCCTGATACAGTCCTGCCCATTGCTTGTAGGCATACTGCGACGGGCTCCACTTGAAGCCACCGATCTCCACGCCAAACTGAAAGCCGTGGGTGTGGCCGGCAAACATGATGTCGATGTCGGAATATTGGGGGCGCACTTGTCCATCCCAATGGCTGGGGTCGTGCGACAGCAGGAGCTTCACAGCGGCTTCGTCTGTGCCTGCATAAGCTTTGTCGAGGCGGCCGTATTTGGCAAAGCGTTTCTCGCCCCAGTTTTCGTTTCCGAGGATGGCAATTTTCTCGCCGTTCTGTTCCAGGAAACGATGCTCGTTCATCAGCAGGTCGAAGCCCAGCACACGGTGTGCTTCCATCAGGTCTTTGAAGTTTTTTTGTTTGGCTTGCTGACTGGCCCATGCTTGATAATCGCCATAGTCATGGTTGCCCGTGATGGAGAATACGCCCAGCGGTGCTTTCAGTTTATTAAAGATGTCGATGTAGTCTTTCACTTCGGCCGCTTCATTGTTCACGAGGTCGCCGGTGAAAAAGATCACGTCGGGTTTTTCGTTCAGCATCATTTCAACACCGCCTTTCACAGCCACTTTGTTGAAGAAACTTCCGGAGTGAATGTCGGATAGCTGACCGATGGTTAAACCATCAAAAGCTTTGGGCAGGTTGGGCAGCTTCACCACCTGACGACGCACGCGATAATCGTGTGCACCCGAGATGACACCGTAGGCCATAGCTCCCAGCGGAATGGACGCCGCCACCATGGCCGTCTTCGCCAGAAACTCCGAACGCGGAATGGCCGGGCCCGATGTGTCGCCGCTTGCACCTTTGTTGAAGAACTCCACAACCCAGCGCACACCGCGCTGAATGTCGTCGATGAATAAAATGACGACGGCAAAAATCTTTGAGAAGTAGGTTGCCACAAGGCCCGTCAGCACAAACGTGCGCATCTGGGGTGGATAGTTGTAGGGATCGGCAAACGTCAACCACAGCAACGCGAAGACGCTTAGCACAGTGGGAATCCAGAAGCCGTAGCGCAGGCCATCTCGCCAACCCGGTGTCCAGTTTTTCGACACCACCACGATGGCTTGAAAGACATAATAATCGATCAACAAAAAAATAAGGAAGACAAAAAACATTGTCATAATACGGGGTTTCATCGTTGCATTGATTTCGCAGTGGGCGTGTTGTTTCTCACGGGACGTTTCGCGTGCGACAAATGGCTCACTGGAAAAACTGGATTGTGTGCGGGAATTTTTCCTCACTAACGGAGCCTTGTCAAACCGAGTTGCCCTTCATCCAACACATTTTGATGAACGGCTTTTCAAAAACGTTAAATCCTGGATTCACCGAAGTGAATCCAGGATAACGCGTCTCTTGTTTTTACATCAACACATACTCTTCAACGTTCCGGTGCGCTGTCCCTACATCCTTCACACTTCAGCGCATTCGGAAAACCCAGTAAAAAACAAAAGTCGTCTTACTTTTATAAGACGACTCTTGCTGAATTTTAGTCTACTGTATTTTACTTTTTATGCATTGCGTTTAGTTCAACGCCACGTCACCTTCTGAAACAGTACCTTCTGCTACATGATGCTCGTCGGCGGGTTTCGCTTTGAAAACGCGGGCTTTCAGGCGGGCCACCAACAGATACATTACCGGCACCATAAACAGGGTGAGGAATGTTCCGAAGATCAATCCGAAGATCATCGTCCACGACAAAGGTCCCCAGAAGGCTACGTTGTCGCCGCCGAAGAAGATGTGCGGATTCAATTCCGTGAACAAGGTCACGAAGTCGATGTTGAAGCCTACGGCCAGCGGAATAAGACCCAGTGTGGCCGCCATTGCCGTCAGCAACACCGGTGTCATACGCGTCTTCGCGGCTTCAATGATGGCGGCTTTCAGTTCAATGCCTTGCGAGATGAGCAGGTCGGTGAACTCCACCAACAAGATACCATTCCGCACCACGATGCCGGCCAGCGCCATAACACCCACGCCCGACATAACGATGGAGATTTCCATTTTGAAGAGCGAGAAGCCGATCAGCACCCCGATCACGCTGAACACAATTTCCAACAGGATGATGAGGGGCTTGCTGGTGGAGTTGAACTGGATTACCAGGATCATGAAGATCAATCCCAACGCCACCATACCGGCCACGCCGAGGAAGTCGGAAGTTTCTTTCTGGTTCTCCTGTTCGCCCGTCATCTTGATAGAGATGCCGTCGGGTTTCGAGAGCGACTTCAGGCTTTCCTGAATCGCGGCCACCGTTTCGTTCGGGTTAAAGTCCGACAACACGTTTGACGACAGTGTGATCACGCGTTTCTGATCGATACGCTTGATGCCGGCAAAGCTGTTTGAATATTCAATCGTAGCAAAAGCCGACAGCGGCACTTGTCTTACCACACCCCCCTGACTCATGTCGCGGTAGGTGATGGGAAGGTTCATGAGTGTATTGATGTCGTTGCGTTGGCTTTCCTTGATGCGGAGTTCGATCGGATAATCGTCGTTCACATCGCGGAAGCGCGACACTTCCAAGCCATAGATGGCGGTGTTGAGTATGCTTCCGATTTTCATGGTGGAGATGCCTTCGCGGTTTGCTTTTTCGCGATCGATCTTGATCACAATCTCCGGCTTGTCGCTTTGGAAATCGGATTTCAATTCTTCCACACCGGGTATCTGCAGCGAGTCGAGATAACGTTTTGCACGATCGGCCGTGACCACGAGCAAATCAAAATCTTCGGCGGCAATTTCAATGTTGATGGCTTTGCCGGCGGGAGGTCCGCCTTGTTCCTGGTCAACCGAAATTTCTGCACCACTAATGCCTTTCACAGCATCGCGAATTTTGTCGAGGTAAGGTCGCGACGAACGGCCATTGCGTTTTGCAAAGCTCACGAAGGCCACCGTCACCTTTCCTAGGTGCGGCTGCACCTGGCTTCCGGCAAACTGATCTTCGGATGCACCGATCGACACGTTGGAGATAACCGATTCTACAATGGCGGTGTCCTGACCAATGGTCTTGATCACTTTGTCTTCAACCATGTTGGTGATGGAGTCCGTCACATCCTGGTGTGTGCCAATGGGCATGCGCACATAGGCATAGATAAAGTTAGGATCGCCTTTCGGGAAGAACACCACGGGGGGTTTGCGAATGGCGGTGAAGATGATCGAGAAGATGAAAAGCGCCACCACACCAACAATGACCAGATACGGTTTCCAGCTTTCGAGGCACCAAGTGATCATGTTGGAATAGCCATGCTGCACGGCAGGCCATGCTTTGGTCTGGAAGTTCGAAATGACACGCTCCAGCACAAAGCGATGCAGCGAGTAGATTCCGAACATGAAGACGGTGAAGTTGCCCAACCCGATCGATCCGGTCATATAGAACAGGAATGCCACGGCGGCAAACACCACCAGCGATATGCGAAATCCTTTTGTGAATTTTTTCTGATTCTCATGATCGTGATCGTGTGGCTTCATGAAGTCGGCCGCGAACACGGGATTCATAATATAGGCCACCACCAGCGATGCCAACAGGGCTACAATGAGTGTGATGGGCAAATACATCATGAACTTACCAATAACACCAGGCCAGAAGGCCAGCGGCACAAACGGTGCAAGCACCACCAACGTACCCGACAACACGGGCATGAACACTTCGCCTGCAGCAATCTTGGCGGCTTTGCGAATAGGCACTTTGCCGTTGTCGAACACACGGTGTGTATTTTCAATTACCACAATCGCGTCGTCCACCACAATACCCAAGGCGAGGAGGAACGAGAACAGCGTCATCAGGTTCAGTGTGAACCCGAGCGTGGGGAAGGTAAGGAAGGCGATAAAGCTTGAGATGGGAACCGACAACCCTACAAAGATGGCATTGGTTGCCCCCATGAAGAACATGAGGATGATGGTTACCAGCACAAAGCCGATGATGATGGTGTTGATCAGATCGTGCAGTGTGGTGCGCGTGTTTTCAGACTGATCGCCCGTGATGGTGATCTTCAACCCTTTGGGAAGAATGTTTTCTTCGAAATCTTTTTTGATTTCCAGGATTTGGTCGGACGCATCGATGAGGTTTTCACCACCGCGTTTCACCACGTTCAAGGTCACTACATTCTTTTCGTCGAGGCGCGCAAAGCTTTCCTGTTCGTGGTGTGTGTCGGCCACTTCGGCAATGTCTTTCAAATATACTTTGCCACCTTTGGTAGAACCCACCACGATATTGCCCATTTGTTCGGCCGACGTGAATTCGCCGTTCACACTCATGGAGCGTTTCATACCATCGACGGAGAGTTGGCCGCCGGCAATCAGAATGTTTTCACTGCGCAATGCGCCGGAAATGTCGTCCAGGTCCACACCGGCTTGCGCCATTTTGAACAGGTCGGCATTCACTTGAATTTCGCGGTCAAGGGCACCCACAATGTCGACGCGACGAATCTCTTTCAGCGATTCGATGCGGTCTTGCATTTGCTCGGCATATTCTTTCAGAGTTGCCAGGTCATAGTCGCCCGAAAGGTTCAGGAACAAAATGGGAACCTCTGAAATGTCTACATCCTGCACGATGGGGTCGTCCTGCAAATCGGTGGGCAGGTCGTTCTTTGCTTTGTCTACCGCTTCCTGCACTTCGCGTTTGGCTTCTTTCACCTGCACATCGGTTTGAAATTCGATGATCACGTTCGAGAAGTTCTGCAGCGAGTTGCTGGTCACTTTTTTCACACCGGCAATCGACTTCACCTGTTTTTCGATTTGTTTGGAGATCAGGTTTTCGATGTCTTCGGGAGCACCGGGATAAATGGTAGCCACATAAATTTGCGGGAACACTACTTCGGGAAAGTTCTCCTTCGGCAGGGTGTTATAGGTCATGATACCCGCCAAGCAGATGATAACGGTGGCCACATAAATGGCAACCTTGTTATCAATGGACCAGCTGGTGGGTTTAAATTCTTTTTCTACGTCATGCATAAGGGTATTGGGTTATAGCATTTCATGGGAGGTCACGACCTCCTCTTAGTTTGTTTTGATCACCTGGCCATCGTTCAGGCCCTGGTAGCCAAACGAGATAATTTTGTCGCCGGCCTTCAAGCCCTGCACTTGTGCAAGGTTGTCGTAAACACCGTCTACCGTCACCACTTTTTTACGGGCTACGGCGTTCTTGCCGTCGTTCTCATAGACAAACACCACTTTTTCGTTGTTGATGTTTTGCACCACGTTCACCGGCACCGTGATGGCGTTGGGCTCGGTGTGGAAAATCACTTTGATGACACCGGTCATGTTGGGGCGCAGGTTGGCTTCCGAAGGCAGTTTCACTTCCACGGGGAATGTGCGCGACAGCGGGTCGATGCTTTTTCCAACAAAGGTTACGGTCGCCGAAATTTCTTTCTTCAACTCGGGGATGCTCACCACCACCTTGTTTCCTTTTTTGATTTCGGTCACATAAGCTTCCGACACTTTGGCTTTCAACTTCAGGTTCGAGGTGTTCACGATGCGCACAGCGGGCATGCCGGGTGCGATGTTCTGGCCTATTTTGGCAGTCACTTCATCAACGGTTCCGCTGAACGGTGCCGTGATGCGCGTCTGGCTGTTTTGTTCCTGAATAGACTCCAGTTGTTTTTCCAGGCTTTCCTTGTTGGTCTTGGCTTGCAGGTATTGCACTTCGGTGCCGATCTTTTGTGCCCACAGATTTTTCTGACGTTCGAATACGGTGTTGGCCAGATCGAGTTGTGACCGCATGCCTTCGATGTTGCGTTGGATAACCGAGTTGTCGATTTGCGCGAGCGTCTGGCCTTTCGACACGGCATCGCCTTCTTTCACAAACACGGCCGTGATCACGCCCATGGCTTTTGAGCTTACCTGGATGTTGTCTTCGGCATCAACGCTGCCTTGTGTTTGCACAAAGTAGTCGAACTTACGCGCGGCGAGTTCGGTAACGTTCACTTCTTTGGCTCTCACGGTCACGGAATCCGGATTGGCTTTGGCAATTTCAGTTTCCAGTTTCAAAATCTGTTTGCCGATGTCTGCCTGTTGTTGCTTCAACTTGGTGAGTTCGGCTTTTTTGTCATCCGGGGAGGCGGCACTGCAAGCAACCAAAATGCCGGCAGCGACAATGACAACGAATCGAGTGTATATCGTGGATTTCATAGAATGGTTATTTTTCATTGGGTTTGGTTCTTTATTTAGCCGGTTGCTGAGCGGCATATTTTGTAGGGTCAAGTTTTGCATACGCTTTGTCGAGGTCTACTTTGGCGACGATGGCATCATAGAGCGCGTTGTAATAATTGATCTGCGCTTCTTTGAGGCTGTTCTCGGCGTCTGTCACTTCGATGTTTGAGCCAACGCCCTGTTCGTACTTGATCTTTGTGACGCGTGCTACTTTATCGGCCAGCGCCATGTTTTCACGTTGCGACTTTAATGTCTCCAGTGAGTTCTTGTATACGGTTGTGTTCTGCTCAATGCTGAGGTCGATCGTTTGCTTCAGCGAGTTGTAGTTGTTCTGAATCTTCAACAACGACAGCTTGGATTGCTGAATCTGATAAGTATGCTGCAAGCCTGTGAACAGCGGAACATTCAACGTTATGCCAAAGGCCGTATAGGGATACCATTTGTCGGGACCGAACTCGCTTGTGCTGGGGATGTTGCTTTCAGTTTTGAAGAGACCACCGATGGTGGGCGATTGTGTGCCATAGCCAAGGTTCAAATATCCGGAAAGGCTTGGCATGGAGTTGGAGTATTTATTCTTAATGTCCAACTCCTGCAACTTGCGTTGTGTATCCAGCAATTTGTATTCAATCCTGTTTTTATAGTCCCAGCCTTCTTCGTACTCATTAAACAAATTTTCGTTCACCGTGAGGTCTGTCAAGTTTCCCACAACCGTCAGATCTTTTTCCATCGGATAGTTCATCTGGAATTTCAACAATCCTAAACTGAGGTTTTGAGAATTCAGAAATTTCAAACGTTCGGTCTTGAGATTGTTCAGCGTCACCTGGATGCGATCCACGTCGATAGCCTCAGCAAAACCATTTTGATTGAGGGCCGTCGTGTTTCTCAACAGCGTGTCTACGCGCGCAATGTTATTATCAAAAAGGGAGATGCGTTCGTTGTTGATCAGCACAGCGTAGTAGGCTTTTGTCACATTCTCCAACACCTGGATTTGTGTTTGCTCTTCGGTTTTGTAGGCGAGATCCTTATAGGTTCCTGCAGCTTTCAATCCCACGAGGTAGGTGCTGCTGAACAACAGTTGATTGATTGTGAGGCCTGCCGTGCCGTTGCTGGGCAATTGAAAAACGTTTTGAAACGCCACAACATCGCCGTTGGAAATGCCGGGGATCGTGCTCAGGTCAATGATGCTCGGTTGACCTTCGGTATACTTGGAATAGAACCGGGGCAGTTTCGGGTTGTGCTGCAAGGCCACGCTGCCGCTAACCTGTGGTAGACCGATGCCAAATGTTTCTTTTACTTTGGCTTCAGACATCTGCGCATCAATACGCGCATTCTTCACGCTCACGGTATTTGCTAGGGCATACGAAATGCTTTCGTCCAGGGTGAACGAACTCTTCTCGTCGGGCTGGGTCTGGGCGTTGACCCACAAAGGCACAACTAGACTTAGTACTAAAATTCGATAAAAGGGTTTCATGTTGTCGAGGTTTATCGTTGGTTGATCGGGGTTTCTACTGCTTTCTTGGTTTTATATTTTTCGTAGAGCTTCTTTCCTTTTTCGGTCACGATGCCGTGCACGAAGTGGTCGAAAAGTTGCATCTGCACGTCGGTGAGGTTGAACTCCTTTTGCGGAAACGTGTGGTCGTCGAAGGCAATTTCTACCGTGGCCATTCTCACGAGGCTGAGAATTTTGCTGTTGAGCTCCGGTCTGTAAAAACCTTCTTCTATGCCCTGGTCAAGGTTGGCCTTCACGGAATCATAGATGCACGTGCGCTTGAACTCCTGCCAAAGGGCCCACGCTTTGGGATGGTATTTCTGCAAGTCGAACAACAGAGAAGGGTTGATCTCTTCCATGTTGCGCTTCAGGCACACCGACAGTCCGGCCAGTTCGTCGATGGCGTTTTCGGCGTTTGCCCGGATGGCGTCAAATTCCTTTTGGCCTTCCTGCAAATGCACCTGGCACACCATGGTCACCATGTCTTCCTTATCAGCAAAATGCTGATAGAGGGTTTTCTTGGAGACGGTGAGGTGGCGGGCGATGTCGTCCATCGAGATGCTGCGCACGCCGTAGCGCATAAAGAGGCCTTCTGCTCCTTTTAAAATCTTCCATTTGACGTCTTGTTCTTCCATAAGGGCTGCAAAACTATGGAAACTATTTACATTTTAAAAGTTTCCATAGTTTCCTTGAACGCTCAGTTTGCCCTATGGTTCAGCTTTTTTCAGATTTTTTTGGTGGATTTTTACCGAAATGTCTCCTCAACCGTTTGAACCGGTCGAATCTTTGGCCGAAGCGCCCTCTTCCCAACGACACCACTTATCCTTCATTTTTTGCTTGAGGGCAGCCCGCTCTTCGGGGCTCATAGACGAGAACTTGTTATAGAATTTTTCTTTCCAGGCATAGGTCTCTGCGGAATGTCGGTGACATCCCCGTTTTCCACCACCACCCAGGCCTGAAAACAGAATCTTAGATAACAGCAGCAGCCCCATGGCCTGCCAGAATGTGATGACCGGACCGGCAAACAACACGGGTATGAGCCAGTTCCACAGCGACATTGTGACCCATCCAAACAGGAAAACCGCCAACACGCCCAACGCCACACAGGCCACAAATTTCAATACTCGGTTCATAATTCAAATTCTTTAAATGTCTTTATACAGTCGTTGTAGTTTTTTACGTAAAGCGAGGATGGCATAACGCTTCCTCGACAGCAGGGTGTTGATGGACACGCCGGTTTCTTCGGAAATTTCGCGGAAGCCGCGTTCTTCAATTTCGTTCAGGATAAAGATCTGCCGCTGTTCGGCGGGCAGGTCGTCGAGGGCGTCCATAATGGCATCCCAGATCACGTCGCGTAAGTAGGCATCTTCGGGAGTATTGCCCAGGTCGGGCAAAATGTCTTGCAACGTCAGGGGCGCGTCGTCGTCGGAGCCGGCCAGCATTTCAAGGTCGGCCCGTTTCGGACGGGCTGCGTCACGACGATAGCGGTCTATGATCTTGTTGCGGGCTACCGAAAACAGCCACGAGGTTACCCTGTCGAGGGATTCTATGGTGTCGTAGCCGGCTACGAACTGATAGAATACATCCTGCATAATGTCTTCGGCTTCCTCCACGGAGTTGACGCGGTTGCGGATAAACCCCAGCAACTTGTCTTTCTCCCGGAGAAATGTCTCTTCCTTCATCTGCATGGCCACGTCCATTGCTTTCATCACGCTTAGTTACTCCATGAGTCGCATGGTGGCGGTGGATTATTGTGCCATTTTCTAAAAAAAGCCCTGTTGTTGGGTATTTTTTCAGGTAGCGGAAAGCATTTGGATGTGCAAAATACCCATTCCGGAGCAAATGCACTGGGGTTTGGAGGTTTTGTTCGCGATGAAAGGGGTTCGGTTGACCGAGGGAGGGTGTGCGTCGAGTTCGGTGTGGCGTGTTCCGCTCACGAGCGTGAGTATTTTATGGAAAGCTTATCAAGGTGAGCGTTTGGGGGAAACAAAGCGAGGTGCTGATTTTGGTTCGCCAAAATCAGCACCCCGGCTTTGTTTTGAAAGGGCTTAAAACACGCCGTGTTTTAAGCGTTGAATTGGACCTTCAGTTTGATCCATTTGCGCAGGACTCCGCATTGGACAACACACTGCTCTCTTTCATTTAGCTGCACGTCCATTCTTCGTCATCCTACTATTCACTATCCAATAGTCACTATTAACTATCCCTCTATCCCACTATTCACGATCCTCTCTTCACTATTCACACTATCCTATTTCAACTATTCATTCTTCATTTCTACAGCACATAATACACCTGCTCCATCTCGCGTTCGCTGCTTCTTTGCTTTTCGGCTTGGGGGGTGCGTGTGTCGTCGTTCATCATCTGGCGAAGGTCGCGTTCGATGGTTTGGGCGATGGCGGTGACCGGGGTGTCGGTGGGTTTGTTTTCGAAAGGGTCCTGCAAATAGATGGCCATTTTTTCGATCAGCAAAAATGCCGACGAGATGGCGACCATCAGGGGAACCTGAACAAAACCCATGGACGCGGTGAGGCCGAAGGGCAGCAACACGATGAAAAGGTACAATGCGAAGTGAATGTATAAACTATACGTCGTGGGAAACACGGTGTTTTTGATACGCTCGCATTTTCCCATGGAGTCGCACAAGCGCGTGACGGTTCTGTCCAACTCCACCTGTTGATAAGGGTTGATCCATTCCGATTGAAAGGCGGTGCGGATGTCGCGCGCGTGGAGAGACAACAACGCGTTAGGCACGTTGGAGTGTTTGCCGGCCCAGATCCGTTCCTCGGCGGTGAGCCAGAGTTCTTTTTCTTCGAACGCTTGCTGCCCGCGCAGTGTGCGGCCAAGCGAATAGGCCCATGCGATCTGGCGGTTGCCAAAACGTTCGATGAAACGGTTCACGTTCACGGAATAGTCGGGGTCGCTTATGAAACTTTGCATCTGGCGCATCAGCGACCGCGAGTCGTTCACAATAGAGCCCCAGATGATGCGCGCTTCCCACCAGCGGTCGTAGGCCTGGTTGGAACGAAACGCCAGCAGCAACGAAATGATCGTGCCCAATATAGTGGGCACGGCCAATGGAATGGAAATGTGATTGATATCCAACTCACGATGCCACACAGCCATGAGCGTGGAGTAGATCAACACGAGGCTGGTCTCCACTTTTATTTTCGCCATCAAGTACACCCACGGTATTCTCTTTCTCAGCAACATATCGTCTCTTCTTTAGCGGTGTTTAAAACTTCTGAATTTTGTTTTGCCTGGTTGTATCACTACACCGACAAATGGGTTTCCGTTAAACGGAACGGCACGGCGATTTCGCGTTCGGGCATCCACGTCACTTTTGCTTTGGCCCGGTTGAGCGACCGCATGGCTTGTTGGTGAACAAGGCGTTCGCTTTTCTGAAACGAGTGCGGCACAATGGTGTCGTTGATATGGAAGAGCTCCATGATTTGTTGAAGGATGGCGGGTGTTCCTCCGTAGACGTGATACTCGATGAGTTGAATATTCGTGTCGAGCAACGATTGTCGCATGTTCCATTCATCCACAATAAATTTGCGCCGTTCGCTGGTTAGTCCCTCGTTGGGAGGCAGAAACAAATTTTCGGCGAGCACGTCGGGAAGGGGCGAAAAACTTAGCAGCACCACCTGAACCGGTGTGTCGCCAACGTTGCGCAAGGTCAGTTCCAATGCCTGGAGCGTGTCTTCAGAATAATCGGTCGGGATCAATATGCTTTTCATAGTCTTCCTGTTTTAATTTTCAGAAAGAAGCAGAATCGCTATTAGAGGGGCGTTAGGCCGACATTAGAATGTGGTTAATTTTTCTCTTATCGTTTTCTAATCTGGTTGCGGTTGAAGTTCACCACCACCGTCGTGCCCTGATTGGGCCGCGACAAAATGTCGATTCTGCCCCCGTGGAGGCGGATAATCTTGTCGGCCAGCGGAAGGCCGATGCCGTGGCCCACATATGCCTGGCTGTTGCTGCCGCGGAAGAACAATTCAAAAACATGCTTCATGTCGGTTTCCGAAATGCCGATGCCCAGGTCGCTGATGCGGATGCTGAGTTCATGTTCGGTGGCCGACAGTGTGACCAGCACATCTTTGTTGTCGGAATATTTGATGGCGTTGTTCACGATGTTCAGCAACGCCAGTTCCATCCACGTGGGGATACACATGAGCACGAGCGCATCCGGATTTTCGGGCACGTCCTTCAACTCGATGTGCAGGTGGTTGTTGGGGAAACGTTTGTTGATCTCGTTTTTGATTTTCATCAGCAACAGATCCACGCTCACCGGCTCCAGCATCTGCCGCTTGCCGTCGAAGCCCACTTGTGAAAGTTGCAGCAGGCTGGTAACAAGATCGTTCAGCTTTTCGGCCTCGGTGCGAATGGCCTGTATGGATTTTTTATACTCATCGCAGCTCCGCTCTCCCGACAGCGTCACGTCCGACTCCCCGAGTATGGCGGTAAGCGGTGTGCGCAGTTCGTGCGAGGCATTGCTGATGAAATTGCTCTGCAACTGAAACGCCACGTGCAGGCGGTCGAGCATGCTGTTGAAGGTTTGTGCGAGGGCGGCGATCTCGTCTTCACCCTTTGCGGTAGAGAGCCGCTTGTCGAGACTGGATGCGCTGATGCGGTTCACTTCTTCGATGATGTCGGACACCGGCTTGATGATCTGCGCCGCCAACAACCGACCTAAGCCAAAGACAAAAACACTTCCAAACACCACGGCCAGCATCAGCAGGTTGAGCAGCGATTGCATTTGCACCGCCCCTTCATCGTCGCGAGCCGTGGCCACGCTGATGACGCCCGGCGCCGTGGCGTCGTTCACGCCCACGTAGTGCACAAAGTCGTTATCCCACTCGGCATAACCACTCTCCTGCACGCCTGCATAAAAGGTTTGAGAAAGCATCGGCAGTGCATTTCCCTTCCATTGCCGGGTTGTGGAGTCGTAGCGCACAATGTATTCGCGTTCGTCGGGCAGCATCTGCAAGTGGCGTTCGCGCAGCTCCAGCACGCCTTCCGACTGGCCTTCTTCCAAATAGCCGTGCAACGCAATGGACGCGCGCACTTTGAGGCGTGTATAGAAATAGCGATGCGCGTGGCGGATGGAAAACAGATAGATGAACACGCTTAGCATCACCAGGGTGACAGCCGTCACCACCACGAAGATGAGCACTATTTTATTTCTGATCCTCATGCGTTTTTGTCATCGCGCAAAACATAGCCCATGCCCACCACGGTGTGGATGAGTTTGTCGGGATAGTTCTTGTCAATTTTCTTGCGCAGGTAGTTGATGTATACGTCCACCACGTTGGTGTTCATGTCGAAGTTCACGCCCCACACGTGTTCCAGGAGTTCGGCGCGTGAAAGCACCCGGCCTTCTTGCTGCATGAGAAACTCCAACAATTTATATTCGGTGGCGGTGAGGTCGATCTTTATATCTTGCCGGCTCACGGTTTTGCTGCGTGTGTCCAGCGCGATGTCGGCAATTTTCAGCACATGGTTCGCGACGGGAACGGCTTTGTTGCGTCGCGACACGGCGGCGATGCGCGCCAGCAGTTCGGCAAACTTGAAGGGCTTCACCAGGTAGTCGTCGGCGCCGTTGTTCAGGCCGGCCACAATGTTTTCGGTCATGCCCAGCGCCGTGAGCATGATCACGGGTGTGTCTACTTTTTTCTCACGAAGCTTTCGGCACAGGTCCACGCCGTTCATGGCGGGCAGCATCACATCGAGCACAATCACGTCGATGGCTTCGGCCTGCGCCATCTGAAACCCGGTGTCGCCATCCATGGCCACCAGCACATCGTGTCCAGCTTCCATCATGCCACGACGGATAAACGACACCACGGCAGGCTCATCTTCTATGACTAGTATTTTCATGCGCGAGGGTTAACAGGTTTGAAAGTAAAGGATAGCCTTCAAAATTTCCTAGCGGTTTAATGTTAGCGGAACGTCCCGCAGCACCGCCGTAATGGTTCATCCTCCACTACACAAAGCCAACGGCGATCGCACCCGCATATCGGACCGTGCTGAATTTTGTGTTTTAAACCGCTTAAAAACACGCACGAAACACAATCTGTCGTTAACTTGTCGGGTCGGATTTTTGTTAAGGATGACAGGATGCGCGAACCGCAAAAGCCTATGCAGTATTTCAGAGACAAATTCTATCCAACATCGGTAAAGGGAAAGATTCTGGCGGGGTTCCTGCTGGCGTTTGTGGCCATTCTGTTGGCCCTGGGCATCACGCACTTTGGTTTTCGCGAAATGATGGACACCGTGAACGAACTGTCGGCGCCCAACCCCAAGCTCAACACCCTGAACGACATTTTCCAGGAAATCACGGCACTCGACCAAACCCAGCGCGCAGAGGCCATCCGAAACCCGAAAAAGCCCTATAAAGCCTTCCTCAAACAAACCACCTCGCTGAGCGACAAAATAGACTCGCTGCGGTTGCTGAAGTGGGACTCGGCCCAGCAAAGCCGGCTGCTCAACATCAAACAAGTGCTGCAAAAACGCAACAGTCTTTTCTTTGCCTACCTCAAACTGAAATCGACCCTCACCGACAACCGTCGTCTGTCTGTGCGGCTCGACACGTTGTCGACCATTCTGCAACACGAAAAAATATTGGTCGACACCAGCGTGGTCACCACCGAAAAGAAAACCATCACCACCTACACCCGCGACTCGGTGCCCGCCCAAAAAGAACGCTCGGGTCTTGGCAAACTCTTTGGCAAAAAGAAAAACAACACCGCACCCACCACTCACATCAAGGTGCAGGAAGAATTGAGCGTGACCGTCGACACGCTTGCCGTGGCACGCCAGAACAAGGCGATCGACGAGGTGGAAAAAATCATGACCGACCTGGAAAACGACCAGCGCGCCGAAAACAAAAAACTGCTGCAACAGGAACTGGAGTTGATTCATGCCAATAGTTTGCTCATCAACAAACTGCTCAGCATCCTGCACGAAGTAGAGAAAGAAGAGCTTGCCCACATGCGCGACAAAAACGACCGTGCCGTGGCACTGGTCACCAAAAGCATTTCGAACATCGGCTTCCTGCTGGTGGCGTTCTTCCTCGGTGCCGCCTTGCTGGTTTATCTTATCTGGGTAGACATCGGCCGAAGCAACTACTACAAAGAGCAACTGGAAAAAGCGAAAGACGAAGCCGAAGAGCTGAGCCAGATCAAACAACGCTTCCTGGCCAACATGAGCCACGAAATCAGAACGCCGCTGCAATCCATCATCGGCTTTGCCGAACAATTGAAACAACGGCAGGGCACCTTGCCCGAAGCCATCGACGCCATACACAGCTCGTCAGAACACCTGCTGCACATTGTGGACGAGGTGCTTGACTACAGTCGCATTTCGAGCGGCAGCTTCACGCTGCAAAAAGAAAATTTCAGCTTGCGCTCCCTCCTCTCCGAAGTAGAGGCAGCGTTGCGCGTGCAGGCCCATCGCAAACACCTCACCCTGTTGCTGGAAGTTGAACAGCCCAACGGCTATCTGCTACATGGCGACGCCTTCAGGCTGCGCCAGATTTTATACAACCTGGTGGGCAACGCCATCAAGTTCACCACCAAAGGCTATGTGAAGCTCGCCGTGAAAACAATCGAAAACGATGGCGACATCCGCTGTGTGTTCGAGATCAGCGACACGGGCATCGGCATTCAGCGCGAGGATCTTGAAAAAATCTTTAACCAATTCGAGCAAGCCAATGCGCTCATCGCCCGTCACTATGGCGGCACGGGGCTGGGGCTTACCATTGTGAAGTCGCTGGTGGAGGCGCAGGGTGGCACGCTTGACGTTCACAGCGAGTCGGGCATGGGTTCAACCTTCACCGTCACGTTGCCGTTCGACCGGGCCGATGGCGAAGCCGTGCGCCAACCGCTGAAAGAGAAAGCAACAAAACAATCCTTCACCGGAAAAGTGATTGTGGTCGACGACGACCTCATGATTCTGCGGCTGTGCAGCCTCATCCTTCAAAAGCATGAAGTGGATTTCACCACCTACAGCGAGGCCGAAAAACTTATCCATGAAAAACCGCAGGCAGGCGTCTCCCATATTCTTATGGACATTCGTATGCCGCACATCAATGGCGTGGAGTTGTGTCGTGCGTTGAAGAAGACCTATCCGCCAGCGACACGCTTTGTGGCGCTCACGGCACATGTGTTCCCACAAGAGCGCCAGCAACTGCTGGACGAAGGATTTGATGTGGTGTTGTCGAAGCCCTTTCGCGAACATGAATTAATGGATGTGTTGGGCATTGCTACCGACATGGCCGATACCATCGAAACAGATCTCTCCACGCTGCGCCTGATGACCATGGGCGACGAAGCCCTGTTTCAATCGGTGCTGCAACAGTTTATGGACGAAACAAAGACTGATGTGGTGAACCTCGAAAAACACCTGAAGCATATGCAGGCAGGTCCTGTGCGCGAGATCGTTCACAAACTGGCGGGTCGCATCGGGCAGATGGGATCGTCTGATCTCTCCACCACATTGCGCGACATTGAAGTTAAACTTCAGGACGAGGTGCCCCTTTCCGATCTGTTGCCGGCGCTCACGCAAGCCAAAGACGATGTGGAAGCGTTGCTGATGAACATCCAGGTAAACACCCTGTCGTCGTAAACGATTCTATTCGATACCGTATTTTTCGATTTTCAGGTAAAGCGTCTTCCTATCGATGTTGAGGATGCGGGCGGCTTTCGATTTGTTATACCGAACTTCTTTCAGGGTCTTGATGATCATTTCCTTTTCCTGCGACTCTTGCAGGGCCTTGAGGTCATAGACCGGTGGCTCGTTGTTTGGCTTGGGTTGGGGATTGCGCACGGTGTCGAGCATTTCAACGGGCAGGGCCTCCGTTGCAATGAGGCCTTCGTTGGTGAGCAGCACGGCACGCTTCACCACATTTTTCATCTCGCGCAAATTGCCAGGCCACTCATAGGCGCGGAAGATGTCCATCACCTCTTTGCTGAAGCCCGTCACGTTGCGTTCCAGCTCGGCGTTGGCCGACAGCCGGAAGAAGTTAAGAAACTCATCAAGGTCATCGTGGCGGTCGCGCAAGGCGGGCACCTTTAGTTTGAACTCGTTGATGCGGTGATAGAGGTCTTCGCGGAACGTTCCCTTCTTCACGCTTTCGGCGAGGTCGTCGTTGGTGGCGGTGATGATGCGCACATCCACCTTTGTTTCCTTGTTGCTGCCAATGGGTTGAATGATGCGTTCCTGGATGGCCCGCAGCAATTTCACCTGCACCTCGTAAGAGAGGTTGCCCACCTCGTCGAGAAACAGGGTGCCTTTGTGCGCTTCCACAAATTGACCAACCTTATCCTGCACGGCACCGGTGAACGCGCCCTTCACATGTCCGAACAGCTCGCTGGCCGCAAGTTCTTTCGACAGCGCGCCACAGTCAACCGCCACAAACGGGGCTTTCGCGCGGGCGCTGAGGCGGTGAATGGTTTGGGCCACGTTTTCTTTCCCCGTGCCGCTTTCGCCTTCTATAATCACCGACATGTCGGTGGGCGCCACCAGGCGGATGTATTCGTGAAGTTGTTTGGCCGAAGCACTGGTGCCCTGCACAAACTGCTTGGGTGCCTCTATCTTGGGAGCCACCGACACCGGTGTGCCCGTGTTGTTGTCGCGCTTCAGCGCCTGTTGCACCAGCATGAGCAACTCGTCGGGATTGACCGGCTTGGTGATGTATTCGTATGCCCCCATCTTCATGGCCTTTACGGCCGTGCGAATGTCGGAGAAGCTGGTCATGATGATGACCTGGGTGGTGGCGGTAGTTTTTTTTATCTCGTTCAGCACGTCCATGCCCGTCATGTCGGGCAGGCGATAGTCCAGCAACACCAGGTCAACGGCGTTGTCTCTGAGGGCTTGAAGTCCTTCGTTGCCCTTGTGGCGAACCGTGACTGCGAATCCTTGTTTAGTGAGAAAGCCCTCCAGTATCCTGGAAAAGGTCAGATCGTCTTCAATTACTAGAATGGAGGCCATATTCAGGGCCAAAATAAAAAAGAAAGCTGGAATATTTTCCAGCTTTCTTCCAATCGGTGTTTACAGGTTGTGAGGATCGTTTCTGAGCTAAACGATTACTCAACTTTCTTGCCGTCTTTGTTGAACTTAACGGTTTTGGTTTCAGCGCCGTTTTTCAATTCGATTTCATACACATCGCCAGCTTTGTATGCGGTGCTGATCATCCATCCGCGGTATTCTTGAGCTTCGAGAGACTTCTTAACAGCTTCAGGAAGTTCTTCAGATTTGATTTTTGTTTTTTCAGTTTGCTGAACTTCGGTAGGTGCGGCTACGGCATTATTGCTTTCAGTAGCTGTTTGAGCATTAACAAACGCTACACTTCCTACCATGGCTGCAAATGCGAACATTACTTTTTTCATGACTTTTATAAGTTTAGTTGAACATTTAATTTGATTAGTCTATTACGAAAGACGGTGCCAACGAAAGCGCAGAAAATAAGCAACTGTTTATCAGCGCTTTAAAAAATTGATAATCCTAATGTGTTGACTGAAAGTTGTAGGATGATTCTACAGGGTGAGATTATAGTTCTACATTCCACACCCGACGCGTGCAGCGATAGCAACTAACATGGCTCGCCAACGGAAGAAACTGAACTGCAGATGTAGGCCGATGCCTGAATGCAGGGATGCGCGAAGTGAAAGGATTCCACCGCGCTGCTACTGACTGTAAACGAAGGGGACTAAACGACGGTTACAGCACGGAGCGGATCCGATGCTGTAACGTGTCAGGGGGATGCCCTGCTTGCGGAATATTATGTTACACCAGGGTGCTTGCTATTTGCCGGCTTTGAGCTTGTTTTCTTCGATGATGTAGGAACCGCCCAGGCCCAGACCGCCGAAGATGAACAGCATGGAGAAATAGCCGGCTTCTTCCATGTTAAACGAACTGTCGAGCACATAACCCATCAAAATGCCAAGCCCAGCGCCGATCAACAACAGCGACGCCCGGAGCGGGATGGACGTATTGCTTTTGGGGGTGTGAACATGCGGGTCCATGCCTTTCTCGATCATGGCCAGCCGTTCTTCGTTGGCATATTTGCGCAGATAGATCACCATGATGAATGTGCCTATTGTGGCCACGATGGGGATAAACACCCCGATTATCTCGACTTCCATAGTAGTTTGTTTTTTGTTGAATCTGCCTCTATGACGCCGGGTTTTTTCGCGAGGTTACCGGCCCTTCAAAAAAATATATGATCTGGTTTTAAGCGGCCGTCGTCGGATCGTATAGCGTCCATTCAAACGTCCTTAATAAGGGCGCTTTCCGGGGTCGTTGAATTCCCGATGATTCGCTGTAACTTGGCCATAGGCGTTTGCGTCAAAAGGTTGTCATGGCAAGTAGTAACCCGGAGCATTTGATAATCGACAGGATTCTGGCCGGTGAGGCCGGAGCCTATGCGGAGCTTGTGAACAAGCACAAAAGCTATGCGTTCACGCTGGCCATGAAGATACTGCAAAACCGTGGCGAAGCCGAAGAAGCCGCGCAGGATGCGTTCATCAAAGCCTATCATCACCTGAACACCTTCAACCGCGACGCAAAATTTTCAACGTGGCTCTATCGCATCGTGTTCAACACGGCCATCAGCTATAAGCGCAAACACCGGCAAACATTTCAGTCTATCGAACACACCGTGCTGGAATATTCGCCCGACGCCGAAGGCTCGCTGGAGCGCATGGACAAACGCAAGTATCTGGCACTGGCCATGGCCAAGCTCAACGAAGCCGACCGCACCGCGTTGACGTTGTTTTACCTCAACGAATTTTCGCTGGAGGAAATCGCCGACATCACGGGCCTTGAGGCAAACACCGCGAAAGTGCGCATTCACCGCGCCCGACTGCGGCTTGCCGACGAACTGAAACTGATATTAAACCAGGAAGCGTTAACTTTATAACGTATGAAAAAGAATTCACCAGCCGACGAAGAACAACTGCTGCACTACATAGACGGAACGCTGAGTGCTCCCGAACGGCAAGCGCTGGAAATCTTGCTGACCCACGATGCTGCCCTGAAAGCACGCCTGGAAGAATTGCAGGCGGCCGACGCGTGGCTGCACAACATTCCGCTTGAAAACCCTTCGCGCAACTTCACTCAACAAGTGCTCTCCAAACTCGATCAATATCCCGCCAGTCGTCAGACGTCGTTCACATCGTGGAAAGGGATATTTTTACTGGCCGGCATGCTGGTGGCGATCGGCATAACTTCGGTGCTGGTGTCGGCGGGAGTGTTCGATGGGGTGCACACCTCCATCAACCTCAATCAGGAACTGCCCGAGAAGTTTGTGCAGCGAAGCCTGCCCACAGTCGACTTCAGCGGCAAGACCATGATCAACGTCATCATCGCGCTCAACCTCGTGCTCGCCTGGCTGGTGCTCGACAAAGCAGTGCTGAAACCACTCTTTCAACGGCGAATGGCCAACCTGCACTAGCCGGGATCGAACGTAGCACGCACAGTATATAATCAAAATCATTGGCAATTCCTTCATTGTTCGTTTGACGGTGGATCGTTACCTTAATCGTAACAATTCATGAACCATGAAGACACCCCTATCCGCATTTCGCAATGCACTGGTCGCTGCTCTGGGCGGCTTTCTTTTTGGATTTGACACCGCGGTTATTTCCGGTGTAGAAAAATCAATTCAACAACTCTGGATGCTCGACGAAGTGTCCCATGGCTTCACGGTAGCCACCGCGCTGATGGGCACCGTGATTGGTGCATTGGTGGCCGGAAGACCCGCCGAAAAATATGGACGCCGCAGGGTATTGCAAGCCATTGGTCTTTTGTACCTGGTCACATCGCTGGTCACCGCGCTCACGTCCACATGGTCCATCTTTGTTTTGTTCCGTTTTCTCGGTGGTGTGGGGGTTGGTGCTTCTTCGGTGGTGGGACCGATGTATATTTCAGAAATATCGCCGGCCCATTCGCGTGGTCGTTTGGTGGCGCTGTTTCAGTTTATGGTGGTGAGTGGCATTCTCATCGCGTTTGTGTCGAACTATGTGCTCTACGGTGTGGGCGAAGATTCTTGGCGGTGGATGCTTGGTGTGCAGGCCGCGCCGGCATTGCTCTATTTTGTGATGGTGTTCTTCGTGCCCGAAAGTCCACGGTGGCTGGTGAAGCAGGGACTGGCGGACGATGCCGCGAAAGTGTTTGCCGAAATCGGCGAGCCCAAACCGGCGGAGGCCATTCAAAAAATCAAGGCGTCGCTTCACTACGATGTGGGCGCTGTGAAGGAGAATGTATTCAACGGGCAGTATAACAAACCCGTGTTCTATGCCGTGGCGCTGGCCATGTTCAACCAACTGTCGGGCATCAATGCCATTATGTATTACGCGCCGCGCATTTTCGAAATGACGGGGCTCGCCAAAGACACGGCATTGTTGCAGGCCGTTTCCATTGGTGTCACCAACATGATATTCACACTGCTCGCCATTTCCGTCATCGACAAGTTCGGCCGAAAAACATTACTCATTGTGGGCTCGGTGGGCATGGTGGTGTCGCTGGGGCTGGTCACGCACGCGTTCTACACACAACAGTTTGGCGGCTATGCTGTGATGCTCTACCTCGTGGGCTTCATCGCCTTCTTTGCCTTTTCGCAAGGCGCCGTGATCTGGGTTTTTATATCCGAAATTTTTCCCAACAAAGTCCGCTCACAAGGACAAACCCTGGGAAGCACAACGCACTGGGTGATGGCCGCGGCCATCTCGTGGTATTTTCCTGTGCTCGCCGAAAAGTCGGAGATGGGTGGATTCTATGCGTTCCTGTTGTTCACCGTCATGATGATTCTGCACGGCATCTTTGCGTGGAAAATTTTACCGGAGACAAAAGGAAAATCGCTGGAGGGAATTCAGGAGTCGTTGGGAATTCACTAACCGTCTAATTCAAAAGAACTAATCTGTTTCTTTCATGAACAACGTACTTCTGTTCTCTTTTAAATCCGATTCGGTTAAGGTCTCCATTGAAGCTTACTTTAATGAAGAAGACAGCTTGATCGTTGAAGGCTACGACATCGGCAAAAGCGTGGAAGAAATGTGGGGCGATAGTGACTATGAATACATCACCACAATTAAGGCTGATGCGGTGAACAAACTCTATGCACTAGTTCACTTGCCCGCCGGATCTAAAGAAGCCCTCCTCTCCTATCTCCAATCGCGCTTTAACACCAACAGCTGCTACAGCGATATCCGAAACTGGCTTGATGAAAACGCTGTGGCGTATGAGAGCTTCTCGTGGACATAGCGACTACGTGTGTCAGTCGCCCGCACTTATTTAAAAATCCTTTCCGTCCTTTTTTTCCTTTGGCTCAGGACATTCTATTTTCCAGTCGAGGGCCAGGGCCAGCGTACCTTCCTTGGCTTTTTCGACCACCTCGCTCACCTTCTTGCTGTATTTGCAGCCGATGTCTACGAAACGGTACTTGGCGCCGTCAACTTTGAAATTGAAGTGACAGGTGTTGCTGGCCTTGTGGGTCTTCATGCAAACAAACTCAACGTTCTCGCCCTGCTTCGGACGGAAGGAGAAGCAAACGATGCATAACACCAGGGGAAGGATGCGAACGACGATGGATCTCATAGACTGGGCTTGGGGATAATGTTCCTGATTAGAATGCGAAGGTAAAAACAACCAACGTGCCACAAAACAAAAAAAACCCGGGATGGCCCAGGTTTTTTGTGAATGCAATTTTGGATACAGATTAATATCTGTAGTAGTCCGGTTTGAAAGGACCTTTCACGTCCACGCCAATGTATTTGGCTTGTTCGCCCGAAAGTTCTTCCAGTTCCACACCGATTTTCTTGAGGTGCAAACGTGCTACTTTTTCGTCGAGGTGCTTGGGCAGCATGTATACTTTGTTTTCATACGACTTCGTATTGGTCCAAAGTTCAAGCTGTGCAAGGGTTTGGTTGGTGAACGAGTTCGACATCACGAACGAAGGGTGGCCCGTAGCGCAACCTAAGTTCACCAGACGTCCTTCAGCCAACAGAATCACCTGACGGCCGTTCTTCAGTGTATACAGATCCACTTGGGGCTTCACTTCATCTTTCGATGCATTTTTGTTCAGCCAGGCAACATCGATTTCGTTGTCGAAGTGACCGATGTTACACACGATGGTTTTGTCTTTCATCGATTCGAAATGGTGGCCCAGCACGATGCCGAAGTTACCGGTGGCAGTCACCACGATATCTGCATCTTTCACAGCGTCATCCATTTTCTTCACGGCGAAGCCATCCATAGCGGCTTGCAGTGCGCAGATCGGGTCGATCTCGGTCACGATCACACGTGCACCGGCACCGCGCAGCGAAGCTGCAGAGCCTTTGCCCACGTCGCCGTAGCCGGCAACAACCGCTACCTTACCGGCCATCATCACATCCGTAGCGCGACGGATCGCATCTACCAATGATTCTTTACAGCCGTATTTGTTGTCGAATTTTGATTTGGTTACAGAGTCGTTGATGTTGATGGCAGGAAGGGGAAGTTTGCCATTGTGCATACGCTCGATCAGACGGTGAACGCCTGTGGTAGTTTCTTCAGAGATGCCACGGATGCCTGCTACGAGTTCGGGGAAACGATCCAACACCATGTTGGTAAGGTCACCACCGTCGTCAAGGATCATGTTCAACGCCTTGCCGCCTTTGAAGGCGTAGAGGGTTTGCTCGATGCACCAGTCAAATTCTTGTTCGTTCATTCCTTTCCAGGCATAGACAGGTATGCCGGCAGCGGCGATCGCGGCAGCAGCATGGTCTTGCGTAGAGAAGATGTTACAAGACGACCAGGTCACTTCGGCACCAAGCTCAACCAGGGTTTCGATGAGCACGGCGGTTTGAATGGTCATGTGGAGACAGCCGGCAATGCGGGCGTCTTTCAATGGCTTTTGCTTGCCAAATTCGTCACGGAGTGCCATCAAACCGGGCATTTCGGCTTCCGCCAGTTTGATCTCTTTGCGTCCCCAGGCAGCCAGTGCCAGGTCCTTCACTTTGTAAGGGAGTTTTTTCTCGTCAACAGTCATTTTTTTGATTTTTTGCTTTAATAGACCTTCAAAAGTACGATAAAGGTTTTTAATTAACTAGATGCAGAACGGCAAAGCCCGTGGTCGGGTTGGCCCATCTTGCGCTATTCTTAAATTAGGCCACTTTTAATGCCCATCCTAAGCCGATTTTTTTTCAGGGAGTCATGGCTCACGCGACCGTTATCAAACGCTGCAGCCTTGCCGAACCATAAACAAAAGGCTGCTGTTATGGTCCAAGTTGTTAAAACCAAGTAATGAAAACGATCATAAAACCTGTTATCAGAGTAGACATTGTCTCCGATGTGGTGTGCCCCTGGTGCTATATCGGCAAACGCAGAATTGAAAAAGCCATGGCCGAAGTTGCCTCCGAATACGATTTCGATGTGCATTATTTGCCCTTCGAGCTCAACCCCGGCATGCCCGCGGAAGGTGCCAATCAAAAA
This sequence comes from Chryseolinea lacunae, assembly GCF_016735595.1. GTDB lineage: Bacteria > Bacteroidota > Bacteroidia > Cytophagales > Cyclobacteriaceae > Chryseolinea > Chryseolinea lacunae. Next base: position 722,382 of record NZ_JAERRB010000002.1, on the reverse strand, counting down.
GAATATTTGGCCAACAAGTTCGGAAGCGAATCAAAATATCACCAGATCACGCAACACGTCACGGGCGTTGCCAAAGAAGACGGGCTTGCGTTCGACTTCAGCCGCCAGACCGTGTCGCCCAATACGCGGAAAGCCCACAGCCTCATCCAGGCCGCAGCAAACGAAGGCAAGCAGCTGGCCATGACCGAAGCTTTCTTCAAAGCCTATTTCACCGAAGGCGTAGACCTTTCGAAATCCGAAAACCTGGTAGCCGTAGCGGTTGGCGCAGGCATGTCTAAAGAGACGGCCGAAGCCGTGCTGGCCGACACCACGGCGCTTGAAAAAATTGAAGTCACCGAAAAAGAAATGTCGAAGCTGGGCATCAGTGGTGTGCCCTTCTATATTATCAATAACCGATACGGTGTGTCTGGTGCGCAGCCTTCCGATGCCTTTGTGCAGGCGTTCGCAGAAATTGGCACCGAGATGGCCAAAGGCGCCGCATGCGATGTGGACGGCACCAACTGCTAGCAGCCCGCATTCACAGAGTAACCTTTGTCTTATAAAGAAGAAGCAGCCTTGAGCTACTTCTTCTTTTTTGTTTTACCCGCTGCCACAGGCGGGGCAATGATGTCGGTTTCTTTTATCACCGCGGTCCACACGCTGGCCTTGCCGTCGTCGATGCGGGTCCACAACGGAGTGATGATGCCTTTGCCTGCGGCGATGCTGTTGCGCATCTCAACGCCGGGCATTTCGGTGGGCACAAAGGAAGTCTCGCTCACTTTCACATTTTGAAAATCCTGTCCGCCGTTCGATGAATACGCCAGATACACATCGGTCTGTGTGTCGGTGGTGGCATGACGATCAAAGTACAGGATGTAGAGGTTGCCGTTTTCCGGATCGATGGTGAAGGCCGGCATGAATTGATGGCCTTTGCTTTCCTGGCCGATGCGGATGGGCGAAGTCCAGTTGTCGCCATAATTCAGTGAGCGCATAAACCACACGTCGGTGTCGTCTGTGCCGCTGCGTTGATCGGCCCACACCACATAGAGACTGCCGCGCAGCTTGCCTTTGCTTTTGTCGACCATAAATGTAGGGAGACTTCTCACCTGGGCATAGCCCGGCACTTTAATGTTCCAGCCCCCGCGTTGTTCGGTCACACCGATGTCGTTAGTCAGCCACATGTCGCCGCCGTTAAAGGAGCGGTCCATAAATATCTTATTCTGATTGGCCCATGCCACAAATGCTTTTCCATCGGCCGTCATGCCGGGCATCGATCCTTCGGCGCTGCCGCTATCGTCTTTGCAGTCGCCCGGTGTTTGCGAGAGGGCTACGGGTTTTGCCCATTTCTTTCCATTCGACGATGTGCTTATCATGATGCGCGACTGGCACGCGGCATCGTCGCTTTTAAATTTATCGAACTCGGTCCACGTCAGCATCAGGTTGTTCTTGCTGTCGAGCGACACGCCGGGGTTGAGCTGATCTTTCGGAGGATTGCCGCCTGCGCTGGCGCCCTCTTCCCAGGTTTTGCCACCGTCTTTCGAAATGTGACACAAGATGTGGCTGAAGTTGTTTTCATTCTTCGCCGTGTGAAAGGCATAGAGTCCGCCATCGCTGTCGGCCAGCAAACGCGGGCTTCCGGCAACGACCGATGTTGATGTGAATTTTGCAGGTGTCCACGTTTGCGCATCCTGCGAAGAGAGGACGCGATCGGGTGGGATAGCCACCACGATGCTTGGTATTTTATCGGCCGTGATGGCGATGGTGGCGTCGAAGGCCGTGGCGCCGGCAGGAGCATCTTCGACCTTTATGTTCTTGATTTGTGCGGTAGCACCCATGCTCACACAGCAGAGGGCAGCAAGCCACGGCATTTTTCTCATACGTTCTTCATTATTCGCCCTGAATATACGCAACGTTCGTTCTTCGTATCTACATTTTTGCTTTCATTTTCATCCGGCCTTCAACAAACGGCAACGCACTCAGCATGCTCCCTCTGGATTTGCTGCATATTCAACGGCATAACCCGAAGCCCTATACCGTGAAAGGCGTCTTCATAGAATATTAATAGAGCACCTGTTTATGGAATGGGATTTTTTTTATTTCTTCGATGCGGCAACGATGACGCTTGCCCGGTCGTTCAAAGATCATTTTTACATTAAAAAACACATTCATGAAAAAAATCTTTCTTATCGCATGCCTTGCCTTGTCGCTGACAGGCTATTCTCAAAAGATTAAGCTGATCGATGGCGACCTCTCTCCGCTGAAAGGTGTGAAAGGCGTCAGCACTGAATTTGAGTACGATAAAATGTCGGTTGGAAAATTTGACACAGAGCCTGAGTATGTGGCGCAAAAGATTAAAGACTACAATGCCAAAGAACCAGGCCAGGGCGACAAGTGGGCGGTGAAGTGGAAAGAAGATCGCAAAGACCGCTTCGAGCCTCAGTTCCGTGAATTGTTTTCAGAAACTTCAGGCATTTCCACAGTGGATGAAAAATCACCTTACACGCTTATCTTCAAAACCACGAAGACCGAACCGGGCTACAACATCGGCATCTCCCGCGCCAACGCCTACATCGACGCCGAAGCGTGGATTGTAGACGCGAAAGATCATTCGAAAGTGATTGCCCGCATCAGCATCACCAAGTCGCCCGGCCGCACGGCCATGGGCTATGACTTCGAAACCGGCACACGCATCCAGGAAGCCTATGCCAAGGCCGGTAAAGAACTGGGCGCGTTCATTAAGAAGGCGCTGAAATAATTTTGTTTTTCAATACGTATTGATAAAGCCGGGCGGAAACGTCCGGCTTTTTGCATGTTTGTGGTACCCAGGTTGTGGAAATAGTCCCCACAAAACCGGACCTCACCAAGGCCAAATGTCCCTCCCTGACCTGCTTTTTGTCGTTCAACCCCCGATATCATCCATTCGTCGCCATAATTTGAGCTGGCCGTTTTCTGTCGCTCCGTTTGTAATTCACTGATCAGGAAACTTAAACTAATAAGGTTATGATCAGAAAATTCGCATTAGCATTACCTGTAGCAGGTATGATATTATTGGGAAGCTGTGACAAGAAAGAAAAAGAACAGCTTAAAGCACAAGTTGACTCGCTGAAGACTGAACTTCAGACCAGCCAGCAAACGGCAGCGCAACTGAATGAAATCGGTGTGCTCATCGATTCAATCGACGCGAGCCGCCAGTTGCTCCGCACCGATGTTGTGGAAGGCACTTCGTACACAGACTACAAGAGCCGTCTGCAAAGCATCAACAATCACATCAAAGACACACAAGACAAGATTGCTCAACTTGAGAAATCCGTGAAGTCTGCGAAAGGTAGCTTCGGCGCAACCATCAAGAAACTGAAATCAGATCTTGAACTGAGCACACAACAAATCGCTGCTCTGCAAACTGAAGTAGAGCGCATGAGAGGCGAGAACACCGCCCTGGCAAGAACGGTTACCGAAAAGGATTCGATCCTGACCACCAAGCTTGAAACCATCAAGATGAAGGAACAAGATGTGGCCAACCTCGAAGCCCGCGTTGACGAAGTGAACGCACAATCGAAAGCCAGCCAGGCCGACCTGTATTTCGCACAAGCTCAAGCTTTGGAAACGGCTGCATCACGCACCAAGTTTGCCCCTAAGAAAAAGAAAGAAACACAACGTGAAGCCCTTGAGCTCTACAAACTGTCGCTTTCTTTAGGCAAAGCCGAAGCACAAGCAAAGATCGACGAACTTGAAAAAAGATTGAGCTAATCGCTTAACGATTCTTGGTAGTAGGTTTGAGGAGGCTGATGTTGCAAAACATCAGCCTTTTCTTATTTTTTACGGCTGTCGATAAATTTTTTAATCTTCCTGCCGGCATGCTGCAATTTCTCCAACACCGGCTGCGTGGTGAACACGATAGACGGCACCACCCGCAGTCGCGATTGAAACGCTGCACGCAGGTGTTCCTGCGTCTTGGGTTGCTGTTCTGGCTTGGTCAATATGTGCAGGTTCAGTTCGTCCGTTCCCAATTCTCCCGTCACCACCTCCACGGCATAGTCGTCAACACCCGGCACCTGGTTTAATATTTCGAAAATTCCGGGGGGATATAGTGTGGTGCCCTTCAGTTTTATCATTTGTTGTTTGCGACCCACAATGGGGCCGAGACGCAGCGTGGTGCGTCCGCAGGCGCAGGCTTCGGTGTGGGCCGTGGCCATGTCGCCGGTTTTGTAGCGCAGCAGGGGCATCGCTTCCACACCCAGCGTGGTGATGGTGACCTCTCCCACTTCGCCGGGCTTCACGGGTTGATTGTTGTCGTTGAGCACTTCCACAATGATGAGCTCGGGGTGATGATGGCCACCCTTGCCTTCGCCGCATTCCGTGAATGCGGTTTGCATTTCGGTTGACGCATAGGTGCCATAGAGTTTGATGTTCCAGGCATCGGCAATTTTTTGGCTGAGCGCATTCAGCGAGAGGTCGGCTGTGCGTAGGCTTTCGCCAATACACACGGCTTTCTTCACCGAGCATTGGTTCAGGTCGATGCCGTTTTGTTCAGCATACTCAATGAGCTTCACCAAAAACGACGGCACGCCCACCAGCACTGTGGGCTTCAGCCTTTGAATCGTTTCCCACTGCATAGCCGGCAACCCGGGTCCTACACGGATGAGGCCCGCGCCAAGTTTGTGAATGCCCTGATAGTAGGCGATGCCCGCCATGAACTGCCGGTCCAGCGTCAACATCAATTGATAGAGGTCGGCCGATGAACCGTCGGCACAGGCAAACGATATGCTCTCGTTGTAGGCCAGGCGTTGCAGATCGTTTTCTGTGAGCGCCACAATCACGGGGCTGCCCAAGGTGCCGGAGGTGCTGGTGTATTCGGCGATGCGCTCGCGGGCAACACACAGAAAATCCCAGTTGTGATTTTGAAAGTCGTCTTTGGTGGTGACGGGCAGTGTTGCCAAATCATCCAGCGACGTAATATTTTCGGCCACCACGCCGTGTTCTGAAAACAGTCGCTGATAGAACGGCGAGTATTGCGCGAGGTAGCGCACCGTGGCGGTTAATTTTTCTTCCTGAAAACGCTTTACAGCGTCGGGTGATTGTACTTCTATTTCGGGGAGGTGGTTCATTGCTCAAGAATAACTACCGCACACGCCACATGCTGGAGGTGCGAAAGGGACAAATGTATTTTATTCCAGTTGTTTTGACGCGCGATGGCTTTAAAATTTCCCAGCAAATTGAGCGACGGCCGCCCATTCTCATCGGTCACTACTTCGATTTCGGCCAGTTCGTAGCCCAGCAGCAACCCCTGGCCCGTGGCTTTCAGAAAGGCTTCCTTGGCGGCAAAGCGCGCGGCATAACTTTCGGCGGGTTTGGGTTGGGCTTCGCAGTAGGCGATCTCTACGGGCGAAAAAATCTTCTCGCGAAAGCCGTTGGGCTTGCGCACTTTTTCCAGCACGCGCTCCACTTCAATCATATCCATGCCCACGCCCACAATCATTTGAGGCTGGCTTTTGCGTGTTCAAGATTCCGTTGCATGTGCTCGCGCTCCTGCACGGTGGCCACTTCTTTCTTCAGGCCTTCCTCATAGAAGGGTATGGCCTGCTGCCACGCCTGGTGGTCGTAGCAAAAATCGCCAGCCAGCATGTAGGCATGATACGATTGTGGATTCCATTTCACCACGCTGTCGGGCACAAGGTCGTGACGCGGGTTGAAGGGAAAACGGTAAGGACTAAACTTGAGGTATTGCGTATAGGCAGATGTCAACAAAAATGAATCGGCAGGAAGGGTGCGATCCTGTTCTATAATTTCCTCGTTCACGGTCATGTTGCGGGCAAACACTTTGTTGAGGTCGTAGCAAACAAATTTCCCAAGTTGCCACGGTGCCGTCGATATCCACACCAGACGTTTTTCGGGTTGGAAGATGATGCCGTGATGGGCCACCAGTTGGTTGATGGCTTTCTCGTTGCCAAGGCCGATGTCTTCGCCCAAAAGTCCTTTTTGGTTCCGGAGTATCTTTGCCGTTTTGGCAATTGTGTTTGGGCCTTGCGCGTTCAATAATTCTTCCACGCGCTTGTAGCGATAAGGCGACGCGCTGGTTTTCACATGATCGCGGTTGAGCTGTGTGTTGCCCAATGTCTCGCCTTGAAAATGATTGGTGCTGACGATGCGATTTCCGGTAGCCTCATACACGTCCATCGCTTCCGGCGACTTCTCGATCAACACGGCTTTGCCGTCTTTGGCGGAACCGATGAGGAACGATTCGGCCACAAACATTTTCCGCTTTGATGCAATGGCTTTTGCTTCTTCAATGTCCGTAGCATACTGCAATATCTCGCGCGCCACAAGCGACACCGGTGTGGCCGACGCCGTGGGGATTTCCGATTTGGCGGCGTTGATGGTTACGGTGAGGCCCGCGTCGTTCATGCCCGACAACACACCGGTCATGCCACCAAACGTCACCATCATAAACTTGCGTCCCTTGGCGGGATTGTAGAATGCAATAATTTTGTCGCGGGCAAATTCATCGCCCACATAGAAGTCGAAGTTCCGGCCCACGATGAGTGTGCTGTCTTCCGACTGATCGCCCCACGTGGCAAACGATGTGCAGCCCACCAGCGACATGTTTTGCAACGCATGCCCGATGTCGTGTGCAGCGTGGTAGTTCAGGATGCGTTGATAGGGTTGCGCGATGTCGTCGAAGTTGTGTGAAGCCACTTGCGACACGCCGTAGATTTCCTGTTTGTATTCTTCCGAAATATTGTCGGTCAGGTCGCGGTTAAACCAGCCTACCATATACTTTAACATGCCCAGGTAGAAATTTGAAGGCACAAGGCGGTGTATCTGATCGGTGAACACCTGCTCCTGATATTGCACCAGGTCGCGTGTGAGCTTTCCGTTGGCCACGCCGCGTTCATACGGTTCGCCTTCCACATAAAGTTCGTACAGGCCGCTTTCGCTTTTTCGAAACCAGTTGTTTTTCACTTTATACAAACCGGAATCCGGCTCCGTAACCAGCGCATCCACGTCGGTGTTTGTAGTGGTGATTTCCGGAGGCGTCGTCACGGAAACGATGCGCACATAAATGACCAGTACAATCAGCAACAGCACGAGGAACCCGAAGAACCAGGCCAGTATTTTTATGATCTTTTTAAGCATTCTTGATTTTTTCCACCAGATAGTCCATTCCCACAAGCTGCGAACACGTGAGCACCGCGCTCACGGTAACGCCCAACACACCGTGCAGATTGAGGTTCTGTCCCGTTAACAACAAGTTGGGGATTTTGGTGCGTGGCGATATGAAGGTCTTCATGGGGTCGCGATAGTCTTTGGTAAGACCATAGAGCGAACCGTCTTCGGTGCCGATGTAGTCGCGGGCCGACAACGGCGAGGCCGACGTGTAGGAATGAACGGCCGCCCGGAAGCCCGGAAACCTCCGTTCCATGAGGTCGATCAGCATTTCCGATTTCTCTTTCTTAAACGCTTCATAGTCGTCGCCCCGGCTCGTTTCGCTCGACACCGTGTTGAACGTGTCTTTCCATTTCTCCACGTCTTCGAAGCGCATGTAGGCCATGATGGTGACGCCGTCGGTATAGACGTCGTTGTCTGACGAGGTGGTGAAGAAGACACCGATCACCAGCGGCCAGTTGTCGGGCGTGTAGTCCTGCGCATGCCACGGGTCACTGTTCTGAAAAATGTAGTAGTTGTGATTAAAATGCGGGAAGCTGTCTTTCTTCATCACGGCATTCACATAGAATGTAGACGTCGAATTTTCCAGGCTCTTGATGCGGCTGCGATAGGCCTTTTTGATCAGCGAGCTTTCCACCATGTCCATGGTTTGGGATGGATGCACGTTGGAGATAAATTGTTTGCCATAGAAACGGCGACCGGTGTCGGTTTCCACATAGCGCACCAGTCCGTCTTCTTCCTTGATCTTCACCACGTTCATGTGCTTGATCACTTTTCCACCCAGCAGGTTTATTTCGTGGTGTAGAAAACGTGCAATCTGCGAGCCGCCGTCGATGAACCGCCACGAACTTTCGATGTAGCTGTTCATGATGAGCGCATGCACATAGAACGGTGTTTTGTTCGGCGTGCCGGCATACAAAAGGTTGGTGCCCACCAGCACGTCCTGCAGTTTTTTATTTTCGGTGAGCGAGTCTACAAATGTTTTTGTATCGAGCTCAAGTGCGCTCATTTTTTCGAGAAAGCTTCCGCCGCTTTGCAGGTTGTAGAGTGGAAACTTGGCGCACATTTCTTTTATGGCCTCGCAGTATTTGCGGATGGCGGCTTCGTCGTCGGGAAATTCTTTTGCCAGTGTGGCGATGAAATTTTCGTAGCCCTGGGCAAACTTATAGACCACCGGGTCGCCCTCAAAAATCACGGCGTCGAAAACGTCCTCGTCCATCTTGCGGATCTTCAGCTTGTCCATGATGCCGAGGTAGCGGAAAAGTTGATAGAGGTTCTGACCCTTCTCCAATCCCCCCACATAATGAACACCCGAATCGAAGATGACCCGGTCGCGCACGTAGGTTTGCAGGTTGCCGCCAATCTGTTTGTTCTTTTCCAGCACCAGAACTTTCTGGCCTTCTTTCGCCATTATCGTAGCACACGCCAACCCTCCCAGGCCGCTTCCCACAATCACCACATCGTATTCGTCCATTGATTCTTTTTAAGGTTTTCCGGAGCCCAACGCGGGCTTTCCGGGTGGTTTATTGCCTATGGCTTTTCCATCACAAAAATAACATTCGAGGTAAACTTTGCATCATCCTGTTCGGCCACTTTCAGCCCGTGACGCCGGGCGAGATCGGTTAGCTTTTGACCGGACACAAAATTGAGCGCGTTGGTCGATTTGTTGAACTTCAGCACTTTCACCGAGAAAAACTCCGTGAGCTGTGTGCCCTTGTGGCGTTCCTTCAAATCGGCGTTGCCATCACGCACAATCAGTTTGCCACCGGCATGTAACGCATGGAAACAGCGTACCAGCAATGCTTCCTGCGCCTCGGCCGGAAGATAGTGCAACACATCGCTGATGATGATGACATCGTAGGTGGCCAGCGGAAACTGCGTGACGTCGGCACAAAAGAAATTGAGACGGTCGGTTTTCTGATAGCCATTTTGTGCTGTTTCAATTTTTTCCTCGTCATAGTCAACACCCGTGATGACGCGATCGGCCGACAGGAATTGCAGCATGTAGCTGAGAAACCCATAGCCGCAACCCAGGTCCAGGATGGTCGCTTGAAGGGGGATCAGCCTGTGAAAGGGGGCGTAGTTCTTTTCCAGGCGAAGCTTCACCCGCATATACCACTCCAGCACAGGCCCCTTGTAGAGGTAGTTGCTGATGAGCCGATGTGAAAAATAGTCGGCGGTTTCAATCTCGCGGGCGAGTGCGGCATACTCCTGCTTGAAATGGCGGCTGATGCCCTTGGTCCGCTCCGAATAGGTGGCGCCAAACCGCGCATCGTCGGGCTCAATGGGGGGAAGAAATTTCAGCGTGAGCTGGCCGGGGTTCAGGTAAAATGTCCCCTTCGGAATGGCGTCGCTGGCACCGTGAATGAGCAAGGGTTGGATGGGCACATTCATTTCCTGCGCCATAAAGAAAGCGCCCTTGTGAAAACGTTTCAGCTTGCCGTCTTCCGAACGGGTGCCCTCGGGAAACACCACCACCGAATAGCCCTCTCCCACCCGGTCTTTCAACCGGTCAATGCTGTCTTCGGCACCTTCCGACACGGGATAGTAGTCGGCCAAGCGCACCACGCCGCCAAACACGGGCGAGTTCCAAACCCACTTGTTCGTGAGCAGAATCAGTTTGGGATGGAGCATGGTGGTGAGCAGAATGTCGAGGAACGACGCGTGGTTGGCGATGATCACGTGGGCACGCAAAAAGGTGTCGGGCGCTTTTCCGATGATGCGCTTGCGCACGTTCGGCTCCATGTAGATGACCGACCAAGTGAGCCAACGGATGAGCGTGTGAAAGAAAATGCGTATGGATTTTTTTCCAACGGGAATCAGCCGCAGCACAAACCCGATCAGCGTCAACACAAATGCACCCGTCACAAAAAATCCATAGGTGAACGTGGTTCTGAAAATGCCCGCCCACGTCATGGGCGTGAAACCTTTCTTTGTGCGGTTGGTGATGAGCCACCGGAACAGGAACGGCTCCAGCGTCTGCGCCATCACAAACACACACACAATGCCGATGATGGAAATGGCCGCGATGGAACGCAGCGCCGGATGCTTTGCAAAAATCAAAACACCCAACCCGGCAATGGTGGTGACGGCCGAAAGAAAAATGGATGCGCGTATCGACGGAAGATTTTTACGATTGTAGGCATAGTCCTGTTGCAATCCATCCATGATAAAAATACTGTAGTCATCGCCCAACCCAAAGATGAACGTCGACACCATCACGTTGATGATATTAAACTCGATGCCCACCAACGCCATAATCCCCAAAATCCAGATCCACGTGATGAACATGGGCACGAACGTGATGAACGTGAGTTCGATGCGCCCATAGGAAAGAAACAGTGCACTAAAGACCAGCAACGCCGTGAACGTGACAATGAAATTAAAATCGGCATGCACATATTCCACAAACAGGTTTGTGAGCATCTGGCGGTCGAAGGCTTGCACGGGCGCAGGTTTCAACGCCGCATAAGCTATAGCTTTGTGTGCAGCGTCTACGTTGGCCAGCGAGATCACCGTGGCGCGTCCGTCTTTTTCGATAATGTAGTCGTCGAAGAAGGCGTCGCGGATGGTGGACATGTCGTCGCGTGTGGCGGGGTGATATTCTTTGGTGATCAGGTGTTCAAAATTTCCGATGACCTGCTGCGAAAACTTCAGCGCCGTTGCTTCCGTGTTCACGGCGGCGAGCAGGGAGGCTTTGCGCTGTGGTGTCCAGAAAACATTCCACCGGTCTATGCGCAGGCGTTGCAGCGAGTCGGACAGCAGGAAGAGCGACACCGACGAAAATTTATGAATGGTGCCATTGTCTTTCAGTGTCTGCAACACCGGCGTGGCCTGTTCATTCTTGCGGAGTGCTGCCTCCAATGTGTTGCCGGTCGACACAACATACACCGCGCCAAGCGAAGCGTTGTTGATGGTCTCTAACCGCACCTGCGCGTTCCGGGTGTCGTCGTGCATGAAGTTGAGCTTGCCCATGTCGCTGTTGAACGACACGCCTTGCGCAAAATACAGAAACACCGGTGTGGCCAGGAAAATAATCAGCACCAAAACACGGGGCGATTCAAACGACATCAGCATGCGTTCCAACCGGCTCTCCGATTCATCGTGCGCCGGAAACATGGTTGCTGACAGAAAGTGGGGCAGGAAAATAAGCGAACACAAGGCGGCACCGATCAAGCTGAATCCGGCAAACAACCCCACGTCGCGCAACACGGCCGCGTTGGCAAATTGCAGACAGAAGAAGGCCAGCACCGTGGTGGTGCTGCCCAGCGTCATGGGGGCCGTGAGGTCTTTGATCACCGTCTTCACATCGTGCGTATGCTTCAGGTGGGCGAGGAAATGCAGGGAATAGTTCACGGCAATGCCTAGGATTACTGCGCCCGCGGCGAGCGCCAGTATCGACACTGTGCCCTGCACCAGGTAGATGCCGCAAAGCGAAAACACGCCGCCAAACGCCACGGGTATGAAGATCAGAAACGGAACGCGCTTCTTGCGGAAATAGCCAATGAGCAACACCCCCAGCAACACCACCATGATGCTCACCGTTAGCATCGAGTCCTTTCGCAGTTGTGTGGCATTGCCCACCGCCACGGCCGACGCACCAAAATAGGAAGCCATCACCGGCGAACCTTGTGGCGTGGTTTCCTGCATGATCTTTTCAAGGCCCGCCACAAAGTCGGTGTTCTTGCCCGTTTCACTGGGACCATAAACCGGTTGCAGAAAAAACAGCAAGTGCCGGTGATCTTTGGTGACGATGTAGCTGTCGTATAATTCAAAGTTTTCGTCGTACTGAAGCTGACGAAGTTTCTTCAACGCCAGAAATGAAAATCCCAGCGGGTCCTGAACAATGATTTTTTTCAACGCCATGCCTGCCGGCGAAATCAGTTGCTGGTAGTTTTGTTCCAGCACGCTGCGCACTTTTTCGGGGCGGCTCAGCGAATCAAGTTGGGCGTAGTCGTCTTCGGTGAGAAAGATGGGAAGGTAGTCGTGCACCGACTTGAACACCTCCATAATCTTCTCGTCGTCTACACGCGTGGTGATTTGTTTCACATAGGGCTTCAGCTCGCTGTGGATGCGGGTCACAATGGTTTCGGCGCGGGCAATGAGGCTGTCGGCATCGGGTGTCGTGGTGCTGTCTTTCATAGACACCATCACCACCATGCGCTCCACAAACTTGGAGTTCTGGAACACATAGTTCAGTTTTTCAACACGCGGATCGTCGGGGAAAAATTTGGTAATGTCTTCCTCCAGTGTGATGCGCGACGCACCCACGGCAAGCAACGCCACGGTGCCGACAAACACAGTCCAGAAGAGCGGCTTGCGTCGCTGAAAAAAATCGTATAGGGAAAGAAACAACTGGGCCATGGGTCAGGATCGGGAACGCTTAAACAATTTCAAGGCGGCATACGTCACCAGCCCAAAGATAACACCGGCCACGACGGCCAGCGTTGTGGCACCCAGCACATACTGCAAAAAGTTCTGCTGCATTTCCTGCAGGTTGATGTCGGTGCTGAACCGCAGCGTTTGCGCGTGCGCGCCCATCCAGATCCTGCCGGTGTAGTAGCTGAGGAATAGAATGAACGGAATCATGGGCGGAATGCTGATGTTGGCGGCGATGATGACCAACGCCTTGTTGAGCTTGAACACAAACGACAACGCGATGGCCAGCGCCAGCTGAAGCCCCCACAACGGCACAATGCCCATAAAAATACCAAAGGCTACAGAGAAGGCTTTGACCCGGTCGGATTCATGTGCACCGAAGAGTTGTTCGCGGACGAACTCACCGAAATTTTTTTTTTAAAGCTCCGGAAGAAATCGCGGGGCTTGATGTAGAGAAAGGCAATGGTGACCAGCACCGTGTTGAGTATGCTGATGCGCGTAAAATCTTTGAACGGTCTGAAGTGCGACACGCGTTCTTCGCGCGTTGCATAAAACACTTTCACCGGCACTTCGGCCATGTCTATGCCGCGCCACGATGCCCGCACCAGCACTTCAATTTCAAATTCAAATTTGCGGGTGATGAACGTGATTCCCTGAAGGGCTTTCACCGGATAGAGGCGATAGCCGCTTTGTGTGTCGTTGCGCTTCAAGCCCGTCTCCACCCAAAACCAGAAGTTCGAAAATTTATTACCAAAGCTGCTCTTGCCCGGCACACTGGCCTGCTCCATGTTGCGCGCACCAATGATGACGGCGTGTGGATGTTCTGCTAGAGCATGCATGAACTTTGGCAAGTCGGCGGCAAAATGCTGACCGTCGGAGTCGATGGTGATGGCGTAGTCGTAGCCCGCCTCCACGGCGCGCTTAAATCCCTGACGAAGGCCATAACCTTTGCCACGGTTGGGCAGATAGCTCACGAGGTCGATCTGCGGAAACTGTTGTAGAATTTGTGGGGTCGTGTCTGTGGCGCCGTCGTTCACCACAATCACCTGGTCGGTATAGTCAAGTACATCGCGCACTACCTGCCCTACCGTTTTTTCATTGTTGTAGGTGGGCACCAGCACGCACACTTTCTTTTGCTTACATAACGCACGGAATTCTGCAGGTTCCATCAGGCGGTTTTCAGCGTAGCTTTAATTTTGAAGAAGGTGACGGTGTCGGCAAACAAGGTGGCATTCACCACCCATTGGTCCGCGCCCTCGGTGTAGGTAACAGCGGCCTCCACTTCTTTGTTATTGTCGGGATTGATGACCGACAGAAACTTCATGTTGTCGGCCTCTGCGATGCGCAGTGTTCTTTTGGTGGTGATCTCCATAAGCTCGCGGATGATCTGCATCATGCACACGCCGGGCACGATGGGCAGCCCGGGAAAGTGACCGTCGAAAATGCGATGGTCGCGGCGGATGGAAATTTTTGCTTTCACGACGCCGGGTGTGGCTTCGTGGTGCACGAGTGTATAAAAGTCGTTGAGCAACATCATTCTTTTGTGAATCGGGCCAGTTTAATCTGCATGTTGAACGTGTGGTGTTTCAGTTCCAGCACCTCGGGCGAAGGATAAGGCGATCCCGGCAATAGCACCGTCACCTTTCGTTTGCGGGCGGCGCCCCATTCCAGCCTGCGCAAAGAAGCACAATCTTTACTGGTTATAAAATAGGCCGTTTCCTTTTTTTGAACCACGCCATAGAAAACCTCGTCGTCCTTCGTCCAGCGTTGCACCGTTCCCTTCCGGAAGGGCAATCCCAGGATCAATTCAAAATCTTTTCGCAGGGTTTGGATCACCGCTTTTTTGTTCAGCTGGTGTATGGCATTGTGCACCTTGAACTCGCCGTTGGCCAGAAAGCCAAAGTCAAAAAACGTGACGCCTGCCTCGTTCGTAAACACCACGCGGAACGAACTGTCGGGCATGTTTTTGATGAGCAACAGCCCGCTGATGTGGCGGCCATAAACATCCACATTGGCGTTGTACCAGCCGGTGTTGAATTGGGTTGGAGCGATCTTCGCCGCGCAGGCCGCGTCGGGTGTTGTGGCCTGCAGTCCCTTGTAGTCGGACGCGCAGCGCATCAGCAACAGGCAGCAGGCGCTAAAGAGCAAACATCGCATCGGGAATGGGTGCGTTTAATTTTTTATCAGAGAACGATATGGTGGTTTTGTCGCCACTGGGTTCGTTCATTTCGATCGACTTCACCGCATAGTCTTTTTTCTCTACCAGCAACACAATGGTTTGAAAAAATTCTTTCAGCGACTTCGACACGGGTGTCATCTCCAGCAGGTAGAGTTTGTCGTTCTCAAAAACCTTTGTCGTGAAATCTTTGCTATCGAGAATGGTTCCCTGCACACAGTCGATCATGATGCGGTTCACTTGCTGAAAGAGCTTGTTCGACTTCACGTTGATGCGATTTTCTTTCTGATCATTCTTCACCAGCATCTTGTCGCCGTTCATCACCATGAGGTATGAGAACGGTTTCACATATTCGATGCGCACGCGGTTGCTGCGCAGAAACCAGAACTTGCCGGTTGACGTGATGGTTTCCGTGAGCGCCGTCAATGTTTTCTCCTGCGTGAAGTTGCTGGTGATGGACGACACCTTGGACGACTCGGTGGCAAATTGTTTCTTGAAGGCCGCGAGATCCGTCACGGATTTATAGCCTGCATATTGCGCTTTCGCAGTCACAGACAACATCGTTGTCAACACGAAAAACACTCCACAAATCAACTTCAGTTTATCAGCCATACGCGCGTTCATTCAATAGTTCATCTACCCTCACAATTTTCAATCCAACCTTCGCCACGTGGTCGAGAAACGCCGGCAGAATTTCCAGCGTGATGTCGCAATAGTCGTGAAACAACACCACGTCGCCGCCTTTCAGCGAACGGGTCACGCGGTTCATCAACGTCTGTTTGTCTTTGCTCACGGTGTCGAACGAGCGCACGCTCCAGCCAATGGTTTTGTAACCGCCGCGCTTCACGGCCGTGGCCAGCATAGGGTTGGTTACGCCATAGGGCGGGCGGAAAAAATTCGGTTTTGCGCCAATGGTTTTTTCGATGGCGGCGTCGGTGTCCACCAGTTCTTTTTCAATCTTCGAAGCGGTTTGCAAATCGAACGTGGCGGCGTGCCAATAGCTGTGGTTGCCCACCAGGTGGCCTTCGTCGTGCATGCGTTTGGTCAGGTCGGGATGGGCATTCACGCGGTGGCCGATGCAGAAGAAGGCCGCTTTCGCGTGATGGGCTTTCAGGATCTCGAGTGCCCGTTCGGTGTTGCCGGGAATGGGGCCATCGTCGAACGTGATGGCAATGCTGCGCGAGGCCTCGGGGCCTTTGTAGTTCACCGGCAGGAAGAAGGCCGCCGACAGCACGGTGGCACCATACGCCAGCGCAGAGAGGTAGAGCACGCCCCACAAAACAAAATACCACCACGCCAACGTCTCCATCGCGTCATAGACCAGCATCGCCGCCAGTCCGGCCACAAAGAGCAGGGTTATGGTTCTGTAGTTCAACATGCCTCCAGTAAAATCAAAGAATGGTATTTGGTGAAATAGGGATTGTATACCAGCACGCGCTTCACCGGTCTTCCCGAATTTTTCACCACAATGTTTTGGGGCACGGCTTTGGTTTCGAGAATGCGCGCGGCCAGCCACACGGCAAAAGCCGAAGCGGTGGGATATTCGCCCGACAAATGTTTAAAGTGCGCCTGCGTGCTGTTTGCAAAATGAGTGGTGGCTATGGTTTCCGCGAAAGCGTCGTGCGCGGCATTACCACTAGTGCCCAGCAACAACAGATCGATGTCGCTTGCGTTGATGCCGGCGTCTTTCAAAAATCGTACGATGCCGGCTGACAACGTGGCTTCGTCGGCGTTGTAGAGTGTGGTCACGGCGGTGATGGCCACCACGTCGCTGGGTCCTTTCTCGCCCGACAAAACAAAATACGCCACGCCCTCGCCGTTCACCGTTTCGAGTGTGTTGTGTTCGTCCTTGAATATTCCGAAGCGTTGCTGAACGGTGTGGCTGGTGTTGGTGATTTCGTCGGCAGCGCCCACGAGCAACGCCTGGTTCGGTTCGTCGGCGAGCAGGGTCAACGCATCCAGCAGCGCGTGTTCAAACGAGAATGCGCCTTGTGTGTAGGTTTGGTTATAGCCCTGGCACTGCAGCAGCAACGCGATCTGCGAGCCAATGGTGTTGTGTGTCGATTGAATGAAGGGTGTGGGGTTGAGGGCATACTCCTTGTTCTCGATCATCTTGCCGAGAAAAATGCCCGTGTCTTCCAGGCAGCCATAGCTTGTGCCGGTAATGATGCCGTCGGGCACCGTGATGTTGGCTTCCTTCAGGGCCATGCTTCCTGCAGCCACGCCCATTTTGAGGATGCGGCTCATGCGGCGCAGCTGGCGAACGTCCATGTACTGCGTGTAGTCAGGCTCCACACACGCCAGGCGGTTGCCCGCTGCAGGCTTGGGCTGGTCAAGCAAGGACGCGTCGCCCCAGGTTTGCTGTGGTGAGATGTTGCCTTTGCCTTTCAGATAGATCGCCATACGTTCTTGCTTATTCGATGCCGGACTGCCGGTGTGTGTTAGTTCCGGGAAAATATGATGGACGAGCAGTTGCCGCCAAAACCAAACGAGTTGCTCATGACGTGTTTCACGCTCACGTTTTCTTCGAAGGTGCGCTGTGGCACAAGCCCCACTTCGGGGATCGGCGTTTCGAAGCGCAGGTTGGGAAACACGCATTGGTGCTGAAGGGCCAGCACCGAAAACACCGCTTCAATTCCTCCACTGGCGCCAAGCGTGTGACCGGTGAATGCTTTTGTTGAACTCATGCGCGGATACTTCTCACCATACAAGCGCGCCACGGCCGTACCTTCCGACAGGTCGTTGTTCAAGGTGCCCGTGCCGTGCAGGTTGATGTAGTCGATGTCCTGCGGCAAGAGGCCACTCATGGCCAGCGCTTTTTGCATGGCACCAAAAGAACCGCGGCCTTCGGGCGACGATGCCGTTTGGTGATAGGCGTCGTTGGTGTTGGCATAGCCGTTCACCAGCACACGCGAAGCTACACCTTCGGCTTGTCGCACTTCATCCGAAACCAGCACCACAAAGCCCGCGCCTTCGCCCAGGTTCAACCCGCTGCGGCTTGCATCGAAGGGACGACACGGTTGCTGATCCAATATCATGAGGCTGTTGAAACCGTTCAGGGTAAATTTTGAAAGGGCATCGCTGCCACCAGCAATCACCACGTCGAGCAGGCCGTGTTTGATGAGGCGCGAGCCCAGCGCGATGGCGTTCACAGAAGATGAACACGCCGTGTTGATGGTGGATATAAATCCTTTCACCCCCAGATCGTCGGCAATGATTTCGGTTGACTTGCCACATTCGTGGTTCACCACGTTCCGAAGTTTTCCGGCGTTGGGATTGTTGAGATAGTCAATAAAAAAATGTTCCGTCTTGTCCATGCCGCCCACGGTGGTGGCCGAGATGAGGCCGGTGCGCCAGCGCTTCACATCCACGCCGGAACTCTTCACCGCTTCGCGCGCGGCGTGAATGCCGAGCAGTGCGGTGCGCGTCACGTGGGCGCCTTGCCACAGGATGTCGCACAGGGCTTCGTTGGGGAGTTTCACCTCCCCTACCGGCAACACGTTTTTGTGCACCGAATCGAAATGCGTGATGTGGCCTATGCCCGACTCCTGTTCGCGAAACGCCGCCAGTGTGGCCGACGCCGAACTTCCGATGGCTGATATGACGCCGATGCCGGCTACGTGCACGGAACCTTTCAAGATCAGGAGGGTTTGTTGGCTTGAATATACTCCGCGATGGTCCTCACACTTTTGAAGATCTGCGGACCGTCTTGCGGGTTGGCAAGCTTGATGTTGTAGTGTTGCTGCAGCAGCACGATCAATTCCAGGGCGTCGATGGAATCCAGGCCGAGACCTTCCACAAAAAGCGCCTGGTCGTCGCCGATGTCTTCGGGTTTCAGGTGCTTCAAATTCAACGCCTCAATGATCTGTTTTTTAAGATCGGCCATCAACTGTTCCATAGTGCTCGTAAAGTTTTTGAAGTTGTTCTGCGGTATGTTCCAGCGCGTTTATGTGCTGTTGTTTTTTTTCCACCAAATATAAGAAAACATCGTGTTGGTCGCCCAGCACATCCACCCATCCTGCCACACAAGCCTGTGTCTTTTCGGTTGCCATCACCATCGTCACGTAGTCGTGCAACTGTTGTGCGTCGAAGGCGGGCAGCACAAAACATGCGTTCTCGCCCTTGATGCCGTGCCGGATGCAGATTTCACCGATCACGATGTTGGGTAGCGTATACACAAACAAGGCAGGACTGGCCATTGTTTTGGTCGTCTCAAAATAGCGGATGTCGGTGTCGAGGCTGGCGTGGGCATTGGCCACCACCAGGGCTACCCGGGCCGGTTCATAGCCCGACAGCACGGCCGTGTTGTTCACCAGCATTTCGGTTCCCAGAAAGCCCAGCTTGGCAGCGCGGTCCATCTTGTAGAATTTCGGATAGGCAATGTTCAGCGCTTTCAGGGCGTTGTCCAGAAAGTCGTCAAAGCTTCCGTCGGCGCCGGTGTGCACCACCTCGCCCTGCCGCACCAGGGTGCGGTCTTTGATGCGGCTATATCGTGTAATGCCCAGTGCCATTAAAGCGCGTCGAGGCGTTCCTGGATGTCGATGAGTTTCACCAATCGTTTCAGCGACTGTGCGTGATCTTTTACATAGGCATTGTCCTGATCCCATACGTAGCCGGCCAACACCGAGCAGATCTGACGTTTGATTTCGGGATCGGGATTTTTCGAGAAGAATATTTTTTCGAGGGTGCCGTCATACCACGCCATCACATAGGTGCGGAACGTGTCTACGCCCTGGCGGATGAAGTTTGTGTAGTCGTTGTCCCAGTCCACGTTTTCGCCCTTCAGTTTCCGGATCACCATTTTGCTGGCGATGTGGCTCGACACGGTGGCAAACATCACACCCGACGAGAAGATGGGATCGAGAAATTCGGTTACGTTGCCCGTGAGCACAAAACCTTTGCCGTAGAATTTGTCGGTGGTCGCCGACCAGGCTTCCAGCTTGCGCGGCTCAAACACCCACTCCACATCGCCGAAGCGTTGTTTCAGATAGGCATTGCCGTCGATGAATGTTCTGAACTGCGAGGCCTGATCGCCACCCATGGCATTAAAGTAGTCGAAGCTTCCCACAAACCCCAGCGAGGTGACGCCGGTAGAGAACGGGATGATCCACGACCACACGCCGGGTGCATACATCACGGCGATGATGCGATTGGGTTCGTCGTGGTTGTTCCGGTGCACATCCTGCACGTGGGCAAACACCGCTTTGCGCGGGTCCAGGTTGGATGGTTTGTCCAGGTTGAACAGGCGCGGGATCACCCGGCCATAGCCGCTGGCGTCGATGATGAAGCGGGCTTCTATCGTTTCGGTTGTGCCGTCTTTGTGCTCCACGGTGGTCACCGAGCTTTCGTCTTCGTTGAAGGCGATGGCGGTCACGGTGGTTTCAAAATCTACGGGCACACCGCGGCGTTGCACGTCGGTGATGAGCGTGAGGTCGAACTCGGCGCGCTGCACCTGCCACGTCCACGTCCACCCTTTCGAAAACTGGTCGGAGAAATTAAAGTCAGACACCTTGTCTTCCTTCATGAACTTGGCGCCGAACTTTTGCTGAAAGTTTTTTGCTTTCACGGCGTCCAGAAATTCGGCATCCTCCAGCACTTCCATGCAGCGCGGCAACAGGCTTTCGCCGATTACGAAGCGCGGAAACTTTTCGCGTTCCACCACGCGCACAGACAAACCTGCCTTGTGAACCATTGCGGCCGACACAGACCCTGCGGGGCCCGCGCCGATTACCAGTACATCTATTTGTTTGCTCATGTATTTGATCGGGATATGCGTTTTGTTATTTCACCGGCTTGCACACCAGCAGGGTGTGGCTCACGCCAATGTAGTCTTTGTCTTCCACCACGTCCAGGCCTGCGCGCTTCACGCATTCGAGAAACACTTTCGAGTCATACATCTGGCTGTTGCCGTTGGCCATCACCGTGAAGTAGAGCGAGGTTTGCTGCAACGAAAATGCCGACGCTTCGAAGCGTTGACGGTCCCAGAAGGTTTCGAGAATGAAGATGTGTCCGTCGGGGTTCAGCGCTTGTTTGGCACGGGTGAGGATCGACACAATTTCGTCGTCCGAGAAGCAGTCGAGGAACTGGCTCATCCACACGGCGTCGAAGCCCTGGGGAAACTTTTGTGTTTCGTCCAGCACGTTGCCGGGGTGAAACGAAATGCGATGGCCATAGCCCAGCTCTTCCAGTTTGCCTTTGGCACCTTCCACATAGCCCGGCAAATCCATGATGGTGATGTTCACATCCGGATCAAAGGCAAAGCTCGCCATAGACCATTTGCCAGTGTTGCCACCAATCTCCAGCATACGCTTGGGTTTGAAGGCATACACATGGGGCAACACTTCGGGGTATGCATAGTCGGAATAGAAATGGTCGAACGCGAACCAGCTCTTCTTGGCCTTGTCGGGAAGGTTGGTCGACAACGCTTCATAGATGGTGGGCCATTGGCCAAACACTTTCAAGCCTTCGGGCTTTTGGTTCTTGATGCTTTCTTCCAGGAAGTACATGCCGTTGTAGCACACGTCGTGGGTGAAGTCCATGTTCACCTTGGTGAGCTCGTCGTGCAGAATGAAGTAGGTTGTTTTGGTGATCTTGTATTTTCCTTCCGACAACACCAGCAAGCCAATGCCCAGACCGGCTTCCACCAACACGCGAACACCGTAGGCCGGCAGGTCTATTTTTTCAGTAAGCTCCTGCAGCGTGATGCCCTGGCGATGGGCTTCCACCGTGGTGAGGATGCCGCTGTTGCGAAGCACGCGCGTAGCCTGAAACACAAACGGCGCGAAAGTGATCCATTGCGCTTCTTCCTTGGCCTGTAGTGCCGTGAGTCGTTCTTTGTCGTAAAAATCCATGTATCAAAAATTATGTTCCTGTAAAATAATCGCAGCATTGCATCCGCCAAAACCCGACGCTGTTTTGAGGCAGGTCTTCAGCGGGCGTTGTTCCAGGGTTTGAATCACGTTCACAGCTTGCGACGTGCCCGGAGTTTCAAATCCACGGGTGGGCAGCAGTTCGTCGTGCTTCAGGCTTTCGGCGCTCATAATCATCTCCACCACGCCGGCGGCGCCAAGGGTGTGTCCGAAATATCCTTTCAAACTGTTCAGCGGTGTGTTCTCCAGCCCGGTGCGGTTAAAGGCCTTCGCTTCCATCTCGTCGTTGTAGAGTGTGGCTGTGCCGTGGGCGGAAATAAAATCAATATCGTTTTCGGTAAGGTTCGATTCTTCCAGTGCCTGGCGAATGGCGTAGCCCAGTTCTTCGCCGGTGCGCGAAGGTCCGGAGATATGGTTGGCATCGTTGCTCAAACCTCCACCTTCTATGCTGATGACCGGTTTCGCACCCAACGCATCGGGGTTCACCGTCAGCACCATGGCCGCGGCGCTTTCGCCGAGGTTGATGCCTTTGCGGGCCGCATCGAACGGGCGACATACTTCGGGCGTGAGGGCCTGCAGGCTTTGAAAGCCCGACACCACAAAGCGGCTCACGGCATCGGCACCCAGCACCACGGCATGATCATACTGTCCCGCCAGCAACAACCGCTTCGCCACAATGGCGGCCATCACACCCGAGATACAGGCGTTAGACACCACGCGATAGTTGGTGAGGCCAATTTGCGCAGCCAGCATTTTGGCTACGGCGTGCAGGTGTATGCGTGGATGATCGGCGCGACCTTCTTCCAGAAAAGAGATGTTGCCTTTGGTGGTGGATAAAATAAAAACCGTGCGCGTCGGGGGAAGGGCCACCGTCTGCATCAGCGATTGCAATGCACGCTGACATAAATATTCAAAGCGACTCACCTCCTCGGTAGACGACACGCCCTCGATCAGGGCACCATAGAAAGGATCTTTGCTAAACGACGCGTCGTTGATCTGACGGATGCCCGTGCGACCGGCGCGAAGGTTTTTATAGTTCTCCGCGGTGGTCCAGCCCAATGGCGACACGATGCAGTCTGCAACCATCCACACCCGCTTCATCCGATCTGTTTTGATTTCCAGGCTTCGAAGAAAGCCGGTATGGTAAATTGTAGTTCAAAGCTCTTGGCATCCACAAACACTTGTGTTGACGAGCCGGTGGCCACCAGGCTTCTGGTTTCCGCGTCGTAGATGCGGTAGTCGAAGTGCAGCTTGGCGGCGCGTGTGGGCATGTAGATGGTTTCCACAATCACCGAGTCGCCATAGCGCAACGGCTTTTTGTAGTCGCAGTTCACAGACACCACCGGAACGGCCAGGCCTTGTTTGTAGAAGTCGAGGTAGGATATGCCGTGCACTTTGCCAAAGGCTTCGCGGCCGTCTTCAAAGTAGCGCAGGTAGTGTCCATGCCAGACTATGCCCAGGGGATCGGCTTCATTGAAGCGTACGAGTATTTCGGTTTGGTGTGTCAGCACGTATTCTGTAAATCGTTTGGTTTGTTCCGGATTTGTTGGCGACGTTCGGTGTCACGCGCTTCCTCACAGGCCGTGTCTCTAAGGGCGATAGTATTTCTTTCGCCACGCTTCAAATCCATATTTTTTGTTGCCGATCTTCTCGATCACTTTCAGCACACAGCCTGCCCAATAGTTGCGCAGACCGGCGCCGCCCGGAGGGGCCGTGAGCCGTTCGGTGAACAGCACTTCTTTCGAATCAAGGTTGATGAAGGTGGCATAGATCGAACCTTCGGAGTTTGTTTTGCTAAAGCTCTCCACGTTAAACATGAGGCCGATGCCCGTCAGTCCGTGAAAGTCGTAGCCGGCAATGATCTCTTCGATGTCGCTCACCTTCAGGCGCAGGTAGTCTTTCTCCTGGTCCGAAAACATACTGAGCGCTTCCAGTTCGGAGTTGCGTCCCTTCACGGCTTCGATCGAGTTCTCTACTTTCTTGCGGTCAATCACTTTGGCGATGTCGAACTTGTCGGATTCTTTCAGGATCAAATCGTTCCACGAATCCATCAGGTGATGCACGTCCGATTCGGATCCGAATTTCTCGCGGTCGCCAATAAATTTTGCATTCGAAAAATCCAGACCCAGCCAGGTCACCGTCACTTCCGGACGAAACACATCGCTTTTGGTCTGTGCCAGCGCCGGCAGCGTGGCCAGCAGTGTGATGAGCAGAAATATTCTTTTCAGGTTCATATTCAAAAATCAGGATTGCAGTTTAGCGAAGATGCGCATCTCGCACGAGGCAAGCACTTTCCCCTCCTGCTCCACTTTGCCCTGCACCACCGTGATGTCGAGCACCTTGTTCACAATTTCCACCGACGTGGTGATGGTGGTGTTGTGTTTGGGCAGCACATCGATCTTCAAACTTTTCACCGCGGCAATGTAGCCGATGGGAATGGGTATGTTTTTCTTGGAGCACTGATAGCCCACGTGCACGGCGGCCGTCTGGGCAATGTTTTCAACAAGTCCGGGTTCCATAAACTGGCCGTCTTTCACAAAGATATTCGCGGGATCGATGGCCAGTTGGGTCACGGCGTGGTCGTCGCTTGCTTCCACCAGGTTGTGCACCATCACGATGGGTGTGCGCTGGGGGATGTATTGAATGATTTCGTCTTGGTTTGCTAACATTGGCAGCGCAAAAATTGATTATTTTCCCCAAAAGTTAAAATAATTAAACCACTGATCGGGGTAGGCCTTCACTTTTTGTTCCAGCTGTTCCACGAACGCCGACAGCAGTCGCTGCATGAATTCGGCCTTGGTTTCGTCGTCGCCCCGGGTGAACGGTGAGCTGCCGTAGAAGTGATAGTGCGTGGCCGTTTCCTTGAAGGCAAACACGATCGACACCGGCACGCGGAAACTCGCCGACAACAGGAACGGCCCCACGGGAAACGGCGCATCTTCTCCCAGCAAGGGCATGCGCGCGGTTTTGTTGCCCTCCAGAAACCGGTCGGCGTGCAGGCAGATCAGCTCGTTGTTTTGCAGCGCCTCGCCCATGGCATACACGTGCGACATGTCTTCTTTGATGACGATGATGCGCAGGTTGCGGCCACCCGTCACACTCTCCAGATAGTCTTTGATGCGCTGGTGTTCGCCGTCATACATCACCACGTTTACGCGTGTTTCCAGGCGGCGCAACAGATGGCCCGCGGCTTCCCAGTTGCCCACGTGGGCGCTGATGAGAATGCCACCCTTGCCGCCCTTCACCATGTCGCGCAGGTTCTGTTCGCCGTCAAAGTCGTAGGTAAAGCGATTGCCGATGCCGGCCATCACCACCACTTTGTCGAGCAGGGTCTGCCCGAACACATAATAGTTTCGATAGAGGTGCACCCACGATTTGAAGGTGCTATAGCCATGACGGCGACGGAAGTAGTGGAGAATGTGACGCGACGAACTCCACGAAAAAAGGAAGTAGTAGAAGGCCACAAAACGCAGCACAAAGTAGGCCGGCAGCACGCCAAGCGTTTTGATGATAAAAACAAAAATGCGGTACCCCAGCGGATTGCCCTTGGATCTGCCTTGCCAGCGCGGCATAGGCTTAGGACGCTACTTTCTCAGACAGGCGGTGCTCCACGTAATCGTAGAAGCTTTGGAAGGTGTCGATGTTTGTGAAATCCTCGGGCTTCACCTTGAAGCCAAAGTTGCTTTCAATCACCACCACAAGATCAATATAATCGAGGCTATCGAGTTCAAGCGTTTCCCGGAGGTTCGCGGCGGCCGTGATCTTCCCGGGGTCTACTTCGAATTCGTCTACCAGAAAACCGTTGATCTTTTCAACTATAACTTTTGTTTCCATCACTAGTTGCTCCACTTTTTAACAATCAAACTCGAGTTTGTTCCTCCAAATCCGAAGGAATTTGACAAAAATACATCAATATTTTTATTCATTGTCTTCGCGATGATATTCAAACGGGCCGAATCCTCGTCGGGTGTTTCAAAGTTGATGTTAGGTGCAATGAAAGAATGCTCCATCATGAGCATGGAATACACGATTTCACTGGCTCCAGCCATCCAGCACTCGTGTCCGGTCATCGATTTGGTTGAGCTGACCGGTGTATGATTTTCGCCAAAAACATCGAATATGGCGCGGGCTTCGCTGGCGTCGCCGGCCGGTGTGGAAGTGGCGTGGGCGTTCACGTAGTCGATATCGGCCGAATTGAGCCCCGAGCTTTTCATGGCCATGCGCAACGAGCGCGCGGGGCCCTGCACGGTGGGGTTCGAAATGTGTTCGCCGTTCGACGAGAAGCCGTAGCCAATCACCTCGCCCAATATTTTTGCACCGCGGCGCTGTGCCGACTCCAGGCTCTCCAGAATCACCGTGGCCGCTCCCCCGCTGGGCACCAGGCCATCGCGGTTTTTGTCGAACGGTCGCGACGCTCCCGCGGGGTTGTCGTGACGGATAGAGAATGCACCGAGGGCGTCGAAGTTGCCCATCGAGAACACGTTCATTTCTT
Organism: Chryseolinea lacunae; assembly: GCF_016735595.1. Taxonomy (GTDB): domain Bacteria; phylum Bacteroidota; class Bacteroidia; order Cytophagales; family Cyclobacteriaceae; genus Chryseolinea; species Chryseolinea lacunae. Next base: position 696,323 of record NZ_JAERRB010000002.1, on the reverse strand, counting down.
GTGCGCCACCACACACAATGCAGTCCTGCATGCCGTTCCGGATAAACATGGCGCCCAATCCGATGGCGTGTGAGCCGCTGGCACAAGCCGCGCTCACGGTAAAGTTTATGCCCTTCAGCCGGAAGATGGTGGCGAGGTTCATGTTCACGGTGGAGTTGAGCACCTGAAACACGTTGCCCGAACCCACCAGCATGGTGTCTTTCTTTTCGCGTATGATGTCGATGGCTTCGATCACCGGCGCGGCCGAAGTGTCGTTGCCGTAGATAATGCCCAGCTCGTGTTTGTCGATATAGTCCTGGTCGAGACCGGCCTGTTGCATCGCTTCCACGGTGGCCATATAGGCATACTCGCCCTGTTCGGGCAGCATCACGCGCGCACGACGATCCAACACGCCCTTCAGCACGGGTCTTTCCACAAATCCCGTGAGGCTGGAGCGATAGCCCATCTCGGTGCGCTTCGGGTCGACAATGATTCCGGATTTGCCCGCATGAAGCGACTTTAGCACCTCATCGCGGTTTTTGCCGATGCACGAGTAGACCCCCAAACCAGTTATAACAACTCTGTTCATTCAGAAATCAAATGCTTGTAAATGTTAACAGTGACGCCGCCGCCTTGTTTATCGGCATGCATACCTTTCACTAAACCGCAAAAATATAGTTTAAATTTGTGATTATCCTAACGGGCCCGCGCAAAGTGAAACCTTTCGTTTTCGGCCCCGGAATTCGGAAATCCGGATCAGGAATATAGTCCTCCGTTGATGGAGATCACGTTGCCCGTGATGTAGGACGCCCGGGCGGACGCCAGGAACACCACGGCATCGGCCACCTCTTCGGGTTCGCCAAAGCGTTTCATGGGCACCAGCGCTTTCAGCTCGGCCTCGTTCAGATCCTGTGTCATGTCGGTTTTGATAAATCCGGGAGCCACGGCATTCACGGTCACCCCGCGACGCGCCACTTCCTGGGCCAGCGCTTTGGTGGCGCCGATCACCCCGGCTTTGGCGGCCGAGTAGTTTGTTTGACCGGGCATGCCTTTCAGACCCGACAGCGACACCACGCTCACAATGCGGCCATAACGGTTGGCCAACATGCCGCTCACCACCTGGCGCGTCACATAGTAGAACGCGTCGAGGCTTGAGCCCAGGACATTTTTCCATTGCTCGTCGGTCATCCAGATCATGAGGGCGTCTTCGCGGACGCCGGCGTTGTTCACCAGCACTTCCACCACTTTCTCTTTGTTGGCTTCAATCCAGCCACCCAACACGCTGTCGACTTCGGTTTTGTTAGACACGTCGAACTTCATCAGTTCGGCCGTCACATTTTTTTCGCGCACGAGGGCCGCGGTTTTTTCGGCTTCGGCGTCGTTGCTTTTATAATTGATGAGGATGTGAAAGCCCGCTTCGGCAAGCTTCACACACACGGCACGACCAATGCCGCGCGATCCTCCGGTAACTAAAGCGTATTTCATTTTATAGTTTCGTGGTTGCTCCCAACGTCACCAGGTATTTGCGCACCGCCTGTATGTCTTTGTAGAGCGGCTTGTCTTCGAGGATAGGCCCCACTACACCGCGCACTTCTTCATAGAATTTGTGCGTGAACGTAGACAGGCGTGGCTGCACTTTCAGATAGTCGATGGCTTGCGCCAGCGCCATGGTCTGGATGGCCAGCACGTCGAAGGCGTTGTCGATGACCTTGCGTGTCATGAGGGCCGCGTTGCAACCCATGCTCACGATGTCCTGGTTGTCGTTGTTGTTGGAGATGCTGTGCAGGTACATGGGGAACGACAGCGTCTGGTTTTCGGCGGTAGTGCTGGTGGCGGTGAACTGCATGCCCTGCAAGCCCAGGTTCAACCCAAGCGTGCCCAGGTTGATGAAGGGCGACAGCTTCTGGTTCAGCTTGTCGTTCAGCAGGTAGTTGAGCTGGCGTTCCGACAGCATGGTGAGCTTGGTCATCACGATCTTCAGCTTGTCCATGGCCAGTGCCACATAGTCGCCGTGGAAGTTGCCACCGTGATACACGTTCTCGCGTTCGTGGTCAATCACGGGGTTGTCGTTCACGGAGTTCACTTCGTCTTCCACCACTTTGCGCACTTCGGCCAGCGTGTCGAACACCGGTCCGAGAATCTGGGGCACACAGCGGAGCGAGTAGTATTCCTGCACCTTGTCGGTGAAGATGGCCTCCTCGATCTTGCGATGGTAGAGGTGGTCGGGACGTTTGCGTATGAGTTTGCTATCTGCCAAAAGTCCGCGGATGGCTTCCGCCACCTTCGACTGGCCGGGGTGATGCTTCACGTGGTTGAGTTCTGACGAGAAATGGTCATCAAACGATTTCATCAGCTCGTTGGTGATGGCCGAAAGGATCACCGAACAGTTGAGCAGATATTGGGCGTGGATGAGGTTCACCATGCCGATGCCGGTCATGGCCGAGGTGCCGTTCATGAGGGCCAGGCCTTCGCGCAAGTGCACGTCGAGCGGCTGGATGTTTTGTGCGGCATACACATCTTTGGTAGACTGCAGCTTGCCGTCGGCAAACACTTCGCCTTCGCCAATGAGGTTCAGCGCGAGGTGGGCCAGTTGCACCAGGTCGCCGCTGGCGCCTACACCGCCGCGTTCGAAAATGCAGGCGGTAATTTTTTTGTTCAGCAAGTCACGCAACAGCGACACGGCCGTGGGATGCACACCCGACGATGCCTGCATGAGGCTGCTGAGGCGGGCCAGCATGGTGGCGCGGGCCAGGTCTTCGGCAATGGGCTGACCTGCACCCGAGCTGTGGCTGCGGATGAGGTTGAACTGCAACTGGCGCTGATCGCTTTCGCTGATCTTGTATTGCGCCATAGGGCCCAACCCGGTGTTTATGCCGTAGATGATCTTGTGCTGAGAATATGTTTTGAGAAAGGTAAAATTGCGCTCCACTTTATCTACCGCAGCAGTATCCAATTCCACACGTTCTCCCTGATAGAGAACCTTTTCGAAATCTGCGACCGACAGTCTTTCCTGTCCAACTTTAATCATATGCGCGTATCCAGGTTTAAAAAATTAGGCTTAAAAACGGCCGCAAAATAGCAAAGCGACGGGGATATTCATAAAGGATTCACAAAGGAGGAATATTTTGTTGGAGGGTGGAAACCACACACACCGATAAGAGACTGAGGCTGTGGCCGATTTCGGGTAGGGCACCAACCACCCCGCCTGTACTTTTTTGTACTTTTGGCTCCCGCTCCAACAAATCGTCACATGATTTTCAACATCCTCTATGCATTGATCGTGCTGGCCTGGCTTGCCAGGATTGTCCGGCATGTTCTCATTTCTGTAGAAAACAAGGAATCGCCGAAATACATCACGGTGGTCCGCTATTCTATCCTTGCCGTGCTGGCCCTCGCGGCGGTGCAGTTGGTTGAATATTTACTCAACACGGCGTTCGCGAAGTAGATCAACATTAATCCGCCTCCCTGTTTTCATTTGGGCCAGGGCAACATGTTACAATCAGAACATGAATTGGGACAAATCCGATATCCCCTCGAATCATTCTGATCATACTTTTAGTTCACGTTTTGCATCCGGCTCCGGAGCATTTGCAAAGACATCTATCTATACGCTTTAATCGATAGACCGGAAGGTCGTGGGTAACGTCTCGTGGCGATGTGAACCCAGGCCGCATGCTGCGCTGCCCAGGGCAAACACCACGCGGTGAGCGCTCGGGCAGCGAGGTGTGCTCGTCCGGGGCCGTGACTGAACTGTGATACTGTTTTATTCAGAACCAAAATCAAACTAACCCTCTCCTCATCATGAAAAAAACATACTTCCTTCTGTGCCTGCTGCTGGCAACCTCCTGTTCAAAAGATTCGGACGTAGATCCGGATGTGAACCCTGCAGAGGAACTTGGCTATCCTCACGACTGGGTTTTCACCAAAGATGAATCCACCCAGGAACAAGACCCGTCGGTCGCCAAGTATACCTACATCTACACAAACCTGACGGCCATGTTTCGCAAGGATATATTAAAATCATATCCCCTGAAAGAACTGGTGAAGGAGAAACACTGCCTGTTTCATGTGGCCGAGATTCCTTGCGACGGCGCGAAACCATGCTATAGCATTCAATTAGTCGACGACGAAAGACTCTTCCTGGGCGCTGGTCCTTCCACGAACAAAGAGGAGGTGCACCTTTTCATTCTTCACGGCGAGAAAATTGTTCCAGTGGGCAGCCCGGCCTATTACATTCCCACGGGTGAGGACTATTCTATGTTTTACATCCACAAAATGCCCGACGAAAAAGGAGTGAAGACCGTGGCTATAGAATGTGTGGGAATGCCGGGGTGGTTTATTTCCGATACGCAACCCGGCTTCAACTACGCGGCGAATGTAATGACCCTGCAGCACGAATCCAGCCCCGAGGACGCACCCAAGTGGCAAGTGCGAAGCGTCAATTGACATTTCGACACGTCGTGACATACTGCGAACGTGCACAGGCAAACCAACCAACAGGGCTGCGCACCGCGTGGCCCTTCATGGCTACACGCTCACTGCGCTGACCACAAACTCGGAGGGCGTCATGCCGGTATGGTCTTTAAACGTCTTGCTGAAATGCGACACGTTGTTAAAGCCACAGTCGTAGGCTACCTGACTTACCTGTGCGTCTTTCAATACCAGATATTGCTTCGCTTTTTCCAGCCGGAAAGTTCTGATAAACTCTCCTGTGGACTGATCGGTGAGCGCTTTCAGTTTACGATGCAGTTGCATGCGGCTCAACCCAATCTCGCGGTTAAACTCCTCCACGCCAAAACCGGAATCCGAGAACTTGTTTTCCAGAATGGTCCGTATCTTCTGAAGAAATCCCGCATCGACCGATGTCACCACGATGTCTTTGGGCTGTAGTGTAAATTCCTGGCGATAGAGTTTGCGCAGTTTTCGTCGCTGTTCAATGAGGTTACCCACGCGCACCTGCAATTCCTGCACATCAAAGGGTTTCACCAGGTAGTCGTCGGCACCACGCTGCAAGCCATCAAGCTTACTTTGCTGACCGGTCCGTGCGGTGAGCATCACCACCGGGATGTGACTTGTCGCCAACGTCTCCTTCAATTTTCCGCAAAAGGTGGTGCCATCCATGCGTGGCATCATCACATCGGTGATCACCAGGTCAGGAATGATTGCCTGCGTTTTTTCCCAGGCTTGCACGCCGTCTGCTGCTTCGGCTATCCGATAGTCGGCTTTCAGGATGTTGCGAATAAACGATCGCATGTCTGAGTTGTCTTCTGCAACTAAGATAAGGGGACGTTCTTCGTTTGTGTCTTCTTCCATTGCCGGGTGATCTTCCGCATTCGTCAGTTCATACCAAGAAGAGTTTGTAGCGACATGCTCGCTGCGGGCTTGCAAGAAATCTTCTGGTTGATAGTGATCGCGCGCTATGGGCAAGGTGAGCGTGAACGTGCTTCCCGAACCTTCTGTGCTGGTTAGCTGTAGCGTGCCGCGATGCACTTCGGCCAGTTCCTTTGCCAACGCCAGGCCAATGCCCGTGCCCTCGGTTGAGCGCGTGGGCGAATCGTCAACCTGATAAAAACGATCGAAGATAAACGGAACGTGGTGCGCGGGTATTCCAATGCCATTGTCGCTGACGCTGAGTGTGAGCACCGATGTCATGCTCACGTCCACCACAATCTGCCCGCCATCGGGGGTGAACTTAAACGCGTTCGACACCAGGTTATAGATGATCTTTTCCAGTTTATCGCGGTCAACAAAACCGGCGGCAACGTCGCTGTTCACATTCACCAGGTAGTCGATGCCCCGCTGATCGGCCTGCGATTGAAAGACCGAACACAACGTGTCAATCAGGCGACGCACATCCAGCTCCTCCAGTTGCAATTTCATCTTGCCCGACTCGATACGCGACAAGTCCAGCAACTGATTGATGAGCACATGCAGTCGCGTGGCATTGCGATGCATCATGCGGATGTCGTCGGGCGGCAAACCGGCTTCGGGTTGCGACAGGTATTTTTGAAGCGGACTGATGATGAGCGTCAACGGTGTCCGGAATTCGTGCGAGATGTTGGCAAAGAACCTGGATTTTGTGGAGTCTAGCTGTTTCAGTTTTTCGGCCATACGTTGTTTAATCCTATAGCGATTAAACAACACGCCGATCAACAACAGCGACAACACGGCAACCCCAACGAGGTAGGCCCGCTGGGTTCGCTGCTTCTCCAGTTGCAGGGTTTTGATTTGATTTTCTGCGTGAAGCGCGTTGATCTCGCTCTCCTTTTTTTCGCTTTGATATTTTGCTTCAAGTTCATTGGCCGCCTCTTCATCGCGAAGTTTCTCCAGGCTGTCTTTCAGGGTTGTGTAGTGCACATAATTTTCATGTGCCAGGCGATACTGTTTTTCTGCCGAATAGATTTTGCTCTTGCCCAGGTACCCATCCATCACCAGCGACACGAGGCGCTTCTTCCGCGCAAAGAGCATGGCCGAGTCAAAGTAAACTATGGCCTTGCCGGGTTTGTTCAACTCAAACAAGGCGTCGGCACTGGCGTTGAAGTCGTAGGTCATGCCCACCGAATCGGGTATGGTTCGTTTGATACGAAGCGCCTTTGCATAATAGTCCAGCGCGACGGTGAATTTCTGAAGTTCAAAATAGATGTTGCCCACGTTGGTGTAGGTCTCCCCCAACTCTCTTCGCTCGCCCGACTTCTGATATACGCCCAACGCCACGTCGTATTTTTTCAGGGCCTCGTCAAATCGTTTCTGCTTGCGATATATTCTGCCCAGCAACCGGTTGGCATACGCGATAGACGATTGCCTTTTTAGTCTCACCGCAATGTCGGCACACCGCAGCGCGTAGGCTTCGGCCTTGTCGTGGTTCCCCAAAAGATATTGGATGTTGCCGATGTTCGACAGGCTTTGTGTGAGCCCATCGTCGTTGTGAAACTTCTCGAAGATTTCTGTGGCGCGGATATAGTGTTCCGATGCGACCTCAAAATTATTTTCTTCCTTGGCCACATTCCCCAGCATGTTGTATACAAAACCGGTGTTCACTTCATCTTCCTTGCTTCGCTTCAGCGCCAGGCTTTTGGTTAAGGTTGCGCGGGCAGAATCCAGCTTTTGTTGTCGCACATAAACGATGCTTAATTCCAGATAAACCGTAGACAACAAGGACGTGTGTTTTTCGGTCACGCCAATACCAACCGCCTTGCTCAGGACTTCGCGTGCCTCTTCATAGTTGCTGGTGCGGGCATAGAGCGCCCCCAGTTTTGTCAGGCTTTCCATAATCAACTTGCTGTCTTTTGTTTCTTCAGCAAGGCCTAAGGCTTGTTTGCTATACCCGATTGCCAGGACGGGCTCCAGGGCATCGGCGAGCAGATGCAACGTTCGGATTTTTATATCGGAAGAAGTGGCCTGTTGCACTTGCCCCTTCAGGCTATCGACACGGTGTGTGTTTTTTTGTGCGGTAGAAATTCGGCAGAGAAAAGTCAATAGGATCAATACCGAAACGAAAGCCCGGGTGTTTACATAGTTCGCTATGGAATATAAAGCCCCCATCCGTTTGAACGGCATCCGCATAAGCGGTCTGTCTAAGCAATTTAAGACAATTTCAGGACTTAACTTGAGGATGGATGTTTGAATCCGGAGAGGATTCTTAGAAGGAGCGTCGGGGCATGCTTAGGCAAGATCTCCGAACCAGGAGCCCGAAGGAGATCACACCCGTAGAAGTGGTGACTTGTGGGAAGTGAATTATTATTTCAATCCTTTCACAAACTCATCCCAATTGGAGTTCTTCAAGATCTCTACGGCCTTCTCATCTTTTTCCATGAAGTGAGGACTATTCAAAGCGCGATTCATTTCAGCTTTGGAAATAGTGCTTCTTTTCAGGGTTTCGGTTTTGCTCTTTTTTGATGCAGTCATTTTCATATCTGTTTGTTTTGATAAAGTTACTAAATTAGATGGTCACCATAAAACCGTCGTAGTTTTGTCTCTTACGAAACTCTTCCCATTCCGTCCTCCGCAAGCCATATACATTAAAGCGTAGTGGAATTTCCTCTAAGTGTTTTGATAGTAGAATTTGATAAAGTCTGTTTCTGGATGGAGAATTGCCGAATGCGAACACATAGGTGTTTGGATGATGCTGAAAAAAAATCCGAATAGACTCAACAACTGTCATCAAAATCTTGTCTCTGTCACCATTGTTTGACACTACGTCATAGCGTACCGTATTGGTTTCATGCTCTACATCTCCCAACGATATTAAACATCTTGGATGAGTATGTCCGAAGCAATCTATACCGAATTATTTTGCCGATCCTGCCCCGGGGCCCCTCGCTACAAAAGGTATACGTTAAATATTCATGATCGGGTGAAATGTCGTAGTGAGGCAAATCCATAGCACAACTTTTTTAAACAGGGGGGACACGAAAAATCCAGCCATAAGATTAATCGTCACCACTGAAAAATTCTTGCAGTGCATAAAAATTCAAGAATATTTTGTAAGCCTACGAAATCACCCAAAGGCTTTCACGCTTATTGCCAAAAATGCTCCGCTTATCTAGCGCATCTCCGAGCCAGAGCCCGAAGGAGATCACAACACCTTCATCCATTCGTCCCAGTCTGCGTTCTTCATCATCTCCGTCGCCTGGTCATCTTTTGCTTTGAATTGCTCACTGCTTAGAACCCGACCCAACTTTTCCTTGGATGGTCCCTTCTCCTGAAGCTTCTTCACTGTTCGTTTTTTTTTGCGACGTTTTCATTGGTTTAAAATTACTAAATCAGTTTCTGTTCCTGCGAAATGCTTTTAGAGACAGAACCCTTCACTGCTCCGTAAGGCAAGAGTAAGCCCTGACACTGAAAAAACTTTGCAGTTAAGTAAAGAGTCGCACGAGGGCATATACAACAAGGTTGGGCACTACCGTGCAAAGGTTCTCGTCATATACAACAGTATTGAGCACTACCGTGCCAGTATTGGGGCTTACCACGTCAGTGCAAACGTCTGGTGTGTCTTGCATGAGCCTTACCGTGTCAGTGTAAACGTCTGGTGTGTCTTGCATGAGCACTACCGTGTCAGTGTAAACGTCTGGTGTGTCTTGCATGAGCACTACCGTGTCAGTGCAAACGTCTGGTGTGTCTTGCATGAGCACTACCGTGTCAGTGTAAACGTCTGGTGTGTCTTGCATGAGCACTACCGTGACAGTGCAAACGTCTGGTGTGTCTTGCATGGGCACTACCGTGTCAGTGCAAACGTCTGGTGTGTCTTGCATGAGCACTACCGTGACAGTGCAAACGTCTGGCGCGTCTTGCATGAGCGCTACCGCAAGAGTTTAAACGGCATTCGCGAAAGTGTTGAGCCCTGCGGTAAGCGTGCAAACGCCTTTTGCGGGAGTTTTGGGGGCCGACCATCGCCGCCCAAACGGACCTGCTCAAAAATGACGCTTTGCCTAGCTTATCTCCTCTCCCGGCTTCGTTTTCCAGCGTTCGTGCATCCACACCCATTGCTCGGGGTGCTGGCGAATGGTGGCTTCGATAAAATTGGTGAGCACCTGCGTGTTGTAGACCATGTCCACTTCGTCGTCGCCGGTAATTTTCATGGGCACTTCGGGGAGGATGTGCATGTGTTGGAGGCCGTCGGCCCCGAGGTAAACATAGGTGGGCACAACGGCGGCGCCGGTCTTCAGGGCCAGCACGGTGGCGCCAACCGGGGTGGCGGCGGGTTTGCCAAAGAAGTTCACAAATCGGCTTTTCACTTTTGTGTCCTGGTCGATGAGCAGGGCCACCGAGCCACCGGATTTCAGCACCTTGATGAGGCGGAACGTTTCGCGGCCGCGCTCAATGGCCACGGCGCCATATTTGTTTCGATAGTCCCACAGCAGGGCGTTGAGGCGCTCGTCTTTGAGGGGTGTGCCAATGATGTTGGGGTTGAGGCCGCGAAGGGCCATGTTGCTTACCTGCAGGTCGAAGGCGCCCATGTGCAGCGTGAGAAAGATCACGCCCTTTCCTTTTTTGGTGGCCACTTCATAGTGCTCGAGGCCTTCGGTTGTCAGAAAGGCTTCGAGGCCGGCCAGGTCTTTCACACGGGTGGCGCGCAGCATCTCGCCGGTGTTGGCGCCCAGCATGCGGAACACTTTCTTGGCCATTTTTTTGACCTGGGATGGGGTCAATTCGGGGCCATAAGCAAACGCCAGGTGATCCAGCACCTGGTGACGCGTTTTGGTGGCAAACGTGTAGGCGATGCGTCCCAGCCCTTGGCAGAATTTCAGCCACCAGCGGCGGGGCATGGCCGCCGACAGAGAAATCAAAAACTTAACAAATCGGTAAACTATGGCGTACCGTATCTTTCTTCTTATTTCTTTAGCATTCGACATGAAGGGCCAAAGATAAGATTTAAGAAGTAAATTTAAGCTGTGAAAACACTCTACATCATACGCCACGCCAAATCCAGCTGGGAAGATCCGCTGCAGGGAGACCACGACCGTCCCCTCAACGAGCGGGGCAAACGCGACGCACCCCGCATGGGCAAGCGTCTCAAAGAAAAGAACATTCATCCCGATGCCATGGTGTCGAGCACGGCCAAACGCGCGCTGTCCACCGCCAAGCGCATCGCCAAGGTGCTTGAGTTTCCAAAGGATTCTATCAAGAAAGAAAAGACGCTCTATCATGCCGACGAAGTGACCCTGCTCTCGACGGTGCAGGAACTCAACGACAAACTCAACACCGTGATGCTGTTCGGACACAACCCCGGCCTCACCGACTTTGTGAACACCCTCATGGATCGCGAACAGGACATCGACAACGTGCCGACCTGCGGCGTGGTGGCCTTTGAATTTGATTTCGACAAATGGAGCGATGTGAACTGGGGCAAAGGCACGATGTTGTTCTTCGACTACCCCAAGAGCAAGGAAGACTAGCTAGAAACCCAACGCCCGGGGCAGATCACGGACGCGTTTTGTTAACACGCCAAACTCTTTGAAGCGATAGCCAAAGAGTATCTTGAATGTTCCGGTGGAGCTGGTAAGTTTCACATCGTCGAACTGGGCCGTGTGATTTTGCGTCACAAAACTCATCCCGCCAAAAAACCGGTCGCCGCTATAGCCCAGGGCAATGCGCGCCGTGATGAAACCCGAAAACTTGATGTCGTTTTTTGTGCTGCCGTCTTCCAGGCGATAGAACAGCCAGTTGTGTGCCGGCCCCACGGCCAGCGTGCCGTTCAGAAAAAATCCCCGTTGAATGAGGCTGTAGGTATAGCCCGGCGCGATGGCAAACGTAGTGGACTTAATCTGCATGATGTGCGAGTCGCCGCCAAACTCCGCGGCATACTGTTCGCCGAGAATGGCCGAATCGCCCTGCGCTTTGAACCACGTCACCGAACTGAACAACAGGAACGAACCTGCGCTGCGCAACTGGCGTTCGGCAAAGTTGTAGGCCGAGCGAAACGAAAATTTCTTGTTGCTGAAAACATAGTTGCCCGTCAGCCCCACGTTGCGCGTCTCGATGTCGGGACGTTGGGGGAACGGGGTGTTGGCCGGTATTTTATCGGCAGGGTCGTCGATATAGAAACCTTTGTATTTCTGATGATAGACGTCGAGGCCCCATTGCTTGCCCAGGATGTTCAGTTGCAGGTCGCTTGCTTTGGACTCGCCGTAGAGATCTTTTTGTTTTTCTTCTACCGGAATGGAGAAGGTGAGCTCGGCCGCAATCTCGAAGAGATAAACGCCCATCCCAAACCCGAAGGGCCGGTTCGATTTGTAGGCCACCTTGCGATTGGGCGCGGCCAATGTTTCCATGGTGAAGTCGAGCCGCCGTTGCTTCAACACCGGCCACACAAAAAAATGATCGGGATAACGTTTGATGTTAATCCCGCGCAGCGAATCATACCGTTCCCGCGGACTCACCGACACCTCGGCGTCGCCCTGTGCCCACAACGTGACGGCACTCAACCAAAACCCTATGCACACAACAACCTTCATCTCCGTTTGAAACCTTGAGGTGAAAGCCTTGACGGCACGTGATATGAGTTAACGTTGAGCCTGTGCATCCGATCAAAGAATAAACTGGCTCAGGTCTTTGTTTTTCACGAGGTCGCTCAATTTCTCGCGCACCATCACAGCGTTGATGCCAATGTGGGCGTTTGCCGAAATCTTGTCGGGCACGTCGAAGAGAAACTCGTTCAGCAATTTGCTCATCACCGTGTGGAGGCGACGCGCGCCGATGTTCTCCACTTCGGCGTTGATGGCGAACGCGGTGCTGGCAATTTCCTCCAGCGCGTCTTCCGTAAACACAATGTCCACCCCTTCGGCGGCAAACAACGCCTGGTATTGTTTGGTCAGTGCATTGCGGGGTTCTTTCAGAATGCGGATAAAGTCGGCCTTGGTGAGGTTGTCAAGCTCCACGCGGATGGGGAAACGTCCCTGCAATTCGGGAATGAGGTCCGAAGGTTTTGAAATGTGAAACGCACCCGCGGCAATGAACAACACGTGGTCGGTTTTGATGACGCCGTGTTTCGTATTCACCGTGCTGCCTTCCACGATGGGAAGCAGATCGCGCTGCACGCCCTCACGGCTCACGTCGGGGCCGCCGCCACCCTTCTTGCTGCCCGAGGCAATCTTATCTATTTCGTCTATAAAAATGATGCCGGCATCTTCGGCGCGCTTGATGGCCTCTTCCTTCACTTCATCCATGTCGATGAGTTTGGCGGCTTCTTCTTCCAGCAAAATCTGGCGTGCTTCGGCCACGGTCACTTTGCGCTTGCGGCTTTTCTTGGGCATCATGCCGTTGATCATCTCCTGCAAATTCATCATCGACACTTCGTCTACCATGCCGCCGCCCACCATGCCGATGTTGCTGCCGCCGGTGCCCTTGATGTTGATGTCGATCTTGCGGTCTTCCAGTTCGCCGTTCCTGATTTTTTCACGGAAGTGATGACGCGTGCGCTCGTTCAGCTCCACATCGCTGGTGGGTGTTTCCGATTCCGACGGTTCGCCCTGCGAAAAACCCGTTGTCGGTTTAATAGTCGTTTGGCGCATCGGGGGTATGAGTGCATCGAGTATAATCTCCTCCACGGCTTGCGCGGCCTTCTCTTTCACTTCTTCCTTTTTCTTGGCCTTCACCAGGTTCACGGCTTGCTCCACAAGGTCGCGCACCATGCTCTCCACGTCGCGGCCCACATAGCCCACTTCGGTGAACTTCGAGGCTTCCACTTTTACAAACGGAGCATCGGCAATTTTTGCAAGACGGCGCGCAATTTCTGTTTTGCCCACACCTGTGGCACCGATCATAAGAATGTTGTTGGGTACAATTTCGCCCTGCATATCCGACTGCACGTTCATGCGGCGCCAGCGGTTGCGCAACGCAATGGCTACATTCCTTTTGGCTTCGTATTGGCCGATAATGTATTTATCAAGCTCTTCAACGATCTGTTTCGGTGTTAAATATTTTGAATCCATCATAGGTCTCTTCGCTTCAACAGTGAATCAATATTTTTAGAAAGGGTGAAGGTGTAGCCCGCATTGCCCACCACATAACCGCCGCGGCTAAACACAAACTCAACCGACTTTATGCGCGCCGAAAATCCGAACGAGAGGCCCGCGCCTCCCCCGGCATTGGCCAGCTTCAGCTCCTGGTGCACCAGGTAGTTATAGCCCAGCAGCACGTTCACATTTTTGTGCAGCAACACCTCGGCTCCAAAGGTAAGGCGGCGCAGCACCTTATCAAACGATCCGGGCGCGGCGTCGGGGTCGTTGTAGATCACGTTGCGTCGCGCCAGGTTATAGCCGGTTATAGAAAAGCGTAGCGGCATGTGCTCGGGCTTGAAGGTAACACCCAACTGCACATCGAAGGGCAATGTGGCACTGCTGGTGGGCGAATATTGCGACAACACGGCGCCAAGGTTCTTCACCGCCAGGCCCACACGCAAATCTTGCGACGGGTGAACAAACAGTCCGCCCACGTCCATCATGAGGGCGCTGGCGCGATAGCCGGCAATGTTGGAGAACGCCATCTTCACATTCACCCCCAAACGGAAGTGCCGCACCTGGTGGCTCTTGCCCACCACCAACACGGTTTCGCCCGACTTGAAATCGTCGGTGGGTGCGCCGGTGGCGTCGTAGCCGTTAATGGTGCCGTAGTTGAGGTGCTGGACGCCAAAGTTGAGCGTGCCCAGTTTTTTAAATTTATGCGCGTAGGCCACAGTGGCCTGGCCGATACTGGCCACATAGAATTGATAGGATGCAGAGGCTGTTCCGGCGAGCGAATCGCCGCTGAGGGCCGGGTTGCTGAAAAAGAAGTTGAGGTCGCGATCGGCCAGCGAAACATTGGGGCCGCCCAGGGCTGCCTGACGTGCATTGTTGGGCATGTGCAAAAACTCGAACGACTTGCGCACGCCGTCCTGCGCAAACGCAGGTGTGGTTAGAGCCACCAACAGGTAAAGTAAAAGTTTTCTCCGCACGGGCACGCCTTGATCTTTACAAATGGGTGGGGGTTATCACGACGCCCAAAAATAAGAATTTTCAGGCGTTAACCTTCTCCTGGGCAAAGACAAACTTCATGGGCTTTTCCACCTGTTCCTTCAACAACGCCACCTTCAGCACTTCGTCTACCGATTCGACATAGTGGAAGACCAGGCCTTTGATGTAGTGTTTTTCGATTTCTTCGATGTCGCGACGGTTCTTGCTGCTCAGCACCAGTTCTTTGATGCCACTGCGTTTTGCGGCCAGAATTTTTTCTTTGATGCCGCCCACGGGCAACACTTTTCCCCGCAGCGTGATTTCCCCCGTCATGGCCAGCTTTGCTTTCACTTTGCGTTGGGTGAAGATGGATGCCAGCGACGTGAACATGGTGATACCCGCCGAAGGGCCGTCTTTGGGAACGGCACCCGCCGGCACGTGTATGTGCAGGTCGTATTGTTGAAAAATACGATAGTCGATGTTGAGCGATTCGGCGTTGGACTTCAGATACGACAACGCGGCAACAGCCGATTCTTTCATTACATCGCCGAGCTGACCCGAGATGGTGAGCGCGCCTTTGCCCTTGCTGAGGCTTGATTCTACAAAAAGGATTTCCCCTCCAACTTGTGTCCACGCCAGGCCAGTGACCACCCCGGCGATGTCGTTGCCCTGATACAGTTCTTCGTCGAAGATTTCTGTGCCCAGCACTTTCACCACGGTTTCTTCCGTCACCATTTTGTCGAAGGGCTCTTCCATGGCCACCGATTTGGCGATGCTGCGGATGAGGGTTCCGATTTTGCGTTCCAGGTTTCGAACACCCGATTCGCGCGTGTAGCTGTTCACCACTTTGGTGATGGCCGCTCTCGATATTTTCACATCGGAGGTCCGCAGCCCGTGTTCTTTCAGCTGCTTGGGCACGAGGTGTTTTATGGCGATCTCCACTTTTTCTTCCAGCGTGTAGCCCGACACTTCAATCACCTCCATGCGGTCGCGCAACGCGGGATGTATGGTGTCGAGGGCGTTGGCCGTGGCGATGAATAAAACTTTCGACAAGTCGTATTCAACCTCCAGGTAGTTATCGCCAAAGGTATTGTTCTGTTCGGGGTCCAGCACTTCCAGCATGGCCGACGAAGGGTCGCCACGGAAATCGGATTTCACCTTGTCGATTTCATCGAGTATAAACACCGGGTTCGACGACTGTGCCTTCTTGAGGTTTTGCAGGATCTTGCCCGGCATCGCGCCCACATAGGTTTTACGATGGCCGCGGATTTCCGCTTCATCATGCACGCCGCCCAGCGACATGCGTATGTATTTTCGTTGCAGTGCCTTTGCAATGGAACGGCCCAGCGATGTTTTGCCCACACCGGGAGGTCCATAGAGACAAAGGATGGGACCTCGCATGTCGCCTTTCAGCTTCAGCACGGCGAGGTATTCGAGGATGCGCGTCTTCACTTTCTCTAACCCGAAGTGATCGTGGTCTAGAATTTTCTTGGCGCGCTTCAGATCGAAGTCGTCTTCGGTATAGTCGCCCCACGGCAGGTCGAGCATAAACTCCACGTAGTTCATGGCCACGGGATATTCGGCGGCCATCGGGTTGATGCGCAATAGTTTGTCGAGCTCTTTGTTGAAGTGGTCTTCAACGGTTTTGGGCCACACTTTGCTTTCGGCACGCTTCCGGAGTTTTTCAACTTCCTTGTCCGGTCCGTCAAAGCCCAACTCGTCCTGCAACACTTTTATTTGTTGACGCAGGAAATAGTCGCGTTGTTGCTGATCGATGTCGGTGTGCACCTTCTTCTGAATTTCATGCTTGATCTCCAGCATCTGGATGTCTTTCAGCATGAATTGCAACAGCAGTGTGCCGCGGTCGATGAGGTTTTGTGTTTCTAATATCTTTTGCTTGTCGGCCACTTCCACGTTGAGGTTCGATGCCAGAAAATGGACGAGGAACGACATGCTCGAAATGTTGTCGAGGGCCACCTGGGCTTCGATGGGAATTTCGGGATTGAGCTTCAGGATTTTGGTGGCCGCATCTTTCAGCGACTGCACCAGCGCCTTGGTCTCTTTGTTGTTGGCGTTGAGCTTGGGTTCGGGTTGAAGTTGAATGTGGGCAGTGAGGTAAGGTTCCTCCTGCACAAATTCCTTGATGCTGAAACGGTTCTTGCCCTGGATGATGATGGTGGTGTTGCCGTCGGGAAGCACCAGCATTTTGATGATGCGGGCCACGGTGCCGGCGCGGTAGAGGTCTTCGATGGTGGGCTCTTCGGCCTGCGAGTTTTTTTGCGCCACCACGCCAATGATGCGATTTCCCTGGTAGGCCTTCTTCACCAGCTTGATAGACTTCTGGCGCCCCACCGTGATGGGGATCACCACACCGGGAAACAATACGGTATTTTTGATGGGCAAAATCGAAAGTTCTGCTGGTAGATCTTCGGGCTTGAGTTCGGAGTCCTGCTCAGGATTAATCAATTGAATGAGGTCATCCGATTCTTCCTGAACGAGTTGTATGGGTAGTGCCTTAAACATGGTTCCTTTTAATGTCAAACTGACGGGGCCTGCGTCCCGCTGCCGGGAATTGGGCAGGCGTGGGTAAAGGACAATAGTAGTGCCAAGAGAGTTGTAAAAGAAGCAAAATTGTCTCAACTTTATCGGATTGGCGTGATTTTTTACCAAACAAGGTTCCGTGAAAACCTACTTTTTAATCTTTATCACCGCCCTTTGGCTGGTGGCTCACGCTCCGCTCATGGCCCAGAAGCCGAAGAAGAAATTTAAAAAAGGCGGAGTTGTTCAGTTGGACGATAGCCTGACACGCTACAGCCAATCTGACATCTTTCTATTTCCCAACCTGGTCAAGGTCCGCTACTATACCGACCGCGAAAAGCTCCAGCACATCAAAGCCCTGGCCGCCGTTGGCGACTACGAAGGCCAATATGCCGCCCTCAAACCCTACGTGAAAAACTTCGGCCCCGACAACTTTTCGCGCGACACGCAACTGCTGTGGGACCTGGCCAAACTATCGCAGCGACTGGGCCCTCCCGGCGAAGCCGTGCTCCTCTACAAGCTTGTGCTCAAGCACCTCCCCCAAACCATTGACGGCAAACAGGTGAAGAGCGAGTTCGACACCCTCACCCGAAACGACAAGGATCTGTATGTGCCCCTGAAAGACTACTACGAACTGGTGGCCTATCGCAAAGAGATCGACACCCTGCGCCCTCCCCAGGGCGTGTTGCTCAACATGGGCGAGGCCATCAACTCAGACAAGGAAGACTATGGCCCCACCATTGGCCATGTTGACAACATGCTGCTGTTTACCTCCAAGCGCAACAAGGGCAAGGACCTGATGAACAAAACCTACAACGAAGATCTGTTCTACACCCTGAAAGTTGACGACAACAACTGGGGTTTTGCCGAAGAATTCAAGACCATCAACACACCCTACAATGAAGGCTCAGCCTGCCTCAGCAAAGACGGCAAGCAGTTGTATTTCGCACGCTGCAATTCGCCCGACTCGCACGGCAGCTGCGATATCTTCATGGCCGTGCTCAAACCCGACAGCACGTTTGGCGATGTAAAAAATCTTGGGCCCAACATCAACAGCATTTCGTGGGATTCGCAGCCGTCGCTCTCCCACTCGGGCGACACACTATTCTTCGCCTCCGACCGGATCGGCGGCTTTGGCTATTCGGATATCTATTTTTCGGTGAAAGACAAAACCGGCGCATGGCAGCGGGCACAAAACCTCGGCCCCATTGTGAACACCCGCGGCTTTGAAGTGAGTCCGTTTTTTCACCATGCCTTCAATGTGCTTTACTTCAGTTCTAACGGGCAGCCACTCACGTTTGGAGACTTCGACATCTATAAAGCGCAGAAGTTCAGTGTGGCGTGGGAAGAACCCAAAAACATTGGCCCGCTGGTGAATGGCCCCGGCAGTGAATATTATTTCACCATCGACTCCGAGTCACACTTTCTCTACTATGCGCGCTCCGCAGCCGACGACATCAACAACCTCGACCTGCATTCGTTCCCCGTGCCCATGGAAGCTCAGCCCAACGCCACGGCGCGACTGAAAGGGTCGCTCATCAATTCCGAAACCAAGAAACCTTTCAAGGGCATTGTGTCGGTGATAGACCTGGACAAGGGTGTGGAAGTGGCGCCGAAGTTTTTGCGCGAAGACGGGTCGTTCGATTTCAACCTCATCAACAAACGCAACTACCTGCTCATCATTCAGGGCGACGACTTCTTCCGCATCGAAGAATTGTTCTTTATGGATGGCGACACCGAAATGAACCGCGAGGCCGATCCGCTTGAAAGCAGCATCGCGTTCAAATCGCTGGAGTTCGAAAACGGCAAGGCCGATATCCTGCCCACCATGCACCAGGATCTTGACAAGCTGGCCAATTTCATGATCGACCATCCCAAGTTCAAGCTCAACATCTCGGGCCACACCGATTCGCAGGGCAAGGAAGAATCGAATCTCCGGTTGTCGCAGGCGCGCGCCGATGCCATCAAGGCCTATCTCATCTATCAGTTCAAGATCGAAGCCGCCCGCATCGATGCGCACGGCTACGGAAGCTCCAAACCTATTGTGGGCGAAGAAACCGACGAAGACCGCAAGCTGAACCGCCGCGTGGAATTTGTGATCACCCGCGACTAAAAAAAAAATCTCTGTGCCACAACCGGTTTGCCGCACAGAGATGTGTCTCCTGAATTTTTACTGACGCTTATTTTTTACGAAGGAAGATGTCGCCGTTGTAGTTCTTGATGGTAACTTCGGGGCCACCGCCATTCACATCGCCGCGTTTCCATTCGTCGATCACGATTTTATAGACACCCGACTTCGTGTCCTTCTTTTGCACGGGTCCCGTGCTTTGAAAGTTCACATCAAAACCCGAGTAGATGTCGCCTTGTTCCGTTTTCATTTTGAAGGTGGCCTTCACCGTGGCCGGGAACGTGAGGTCCACATCGCCGTTGTAGGTTGAGTAGGACATCGGGGTTCCTTCAGTCACTTTGTCGAACGTCACTTTGATGGTGCCGTTATAAGTAGTGGCCACTACCGATCCGGAAATGCTGGTGGCCGTGATTTCGCCGTTGTAGTTGGTGAGCTCGATGGTGCCTTGAATGTTGTTCACCACAAGATCGCCGTCGTTGTAGGTCTTCACGTCGAGGTCCATGCCGGAGGGCACTTCAATTTCAAGACTCATTTTGTGGCTCCACGAATCGGACGACACTTTCACATTGTTTTCGTTCTCGGTCACTTCCAGGTCCATGCCACTGCCGCCCACACGGCGCAGCCCGTCTTTGGTGGCGCCACCTTTGTCTTCGTCTGCTTCTCCCGAATATTTCACCAGGATGTCTTTGCGCGCCGTGCCCTTCACGGTAATGGATCCATAGTTGATGTGTGCTCTCAGTTTTCCTTTCTTGCCAGGATCGGTGAGCGGCACGGTGAATTGGTTGCTGGTTTGCGACCACGCGATGGAGGTGGCGATCAGCATGAGCCCGAGGGTTATGGAGGAGATGGCTATTATCAGTTGCTTTTTCATAGTCGTTCTTGTCTTGAATACGTGTCCGTTTGTTTTGATGGAGACACACGCCTCGTGTCGAAGGTGCACCTTCGCCGGTGTGGGCTCCGTTGTTTTTACTTGTTGATGCTTAATTTGTTTTCTCCTTCAGATAGACATCGCCGTTAAACGTTTCGAAGTCGAGGTTTGCGCCGCCGGTTCCTACTTTGAAGCGATTGTCGTTCACTTTATATTTTATGCCCTTGTTGGAATCTTTCTTCTCGACCGTTACCGGCATAGGCTCCAGCTTTTCGATGTTGGTGTAAAAACTTCCATTGAAGCTCTCGAACGAAAGGTTGGCCGCCAGCCCTTTTTGAAACCAGGCATTGATGTCGCCGTTGAGCGTGTAGAAGCGGCAATCCTGTGGCGGGTTCTTTGCATACTCCACATCCACGTTGCCGTTGATGGTGCTGGCCTCGGCCTCGCCAATAAGATTCTGCAGGCGGATGCTTCCGTTCACGTTGTTGGCCATCACGGCGCCTTTCACATTTTCAACGTCCACATCGCCGTTGTTCACCGTGCTCACCGAAAGGTTGATGGAATAGGGAACCTTCACCACAAAATCCATTTTGTAGTCGTAGTCGTGGCGGCAATTGTCGCAGTTGTTGTTCCACGAATAGCCCCAGTTCCGGTTGTTGTGATTGTTGTGTTTGTGATCTTGTTTGCCAAACGATCCACATTCGCCGGCCACATAGAGGATGAGCGAATCGGCCAGGTCGACCACACCAAGTTGAATTTCACTCTTGCCTTTTTCGAGGCGCGCGGCGCTTTTGGCGTTGATGGTTTTGGTGACCTCCACCAGAATTTTTTCGCCTTCATAGCCCACCACCTTGATGCTTCCGTTGATGTTGGCAATCATCACCGCGTTGGCGGCATTCTTCTTTTCGAAGGAGAGTTCTTTTACCACTTTTTCGGTGTGTGTTTGGGCGGCCAGTGGCAGCATCGCCATCGCCATAAGTCCCAGGGTTATCCATGTTTTCATACGGTTGTAGTTTTCGATTTTTTTTGGAGACCGTTATATGATCACCTGAATGCTTTCGCGTATTTTCTTTTTCACGTCCACGGGTGTGTTCTCGTTCTTGAGAATTTTTTCCAGTTCCTTCACCGACGACTTCACTTGCAATTGCGCCATCACTTCGGCCAGCGACAACTGCACCAGGGGCGAGTCTTGTTTGCTGATGGAACGAATCAGTTCTTCGCGCACTTTGCTATCCTTCACATAAGGCTTCAAGGCTTCCAGGGCGGCAAGGCGCACGTTCACGTTGTCGTCGTGGTTAAGGGTTTGCAACAAGGCGCTGGTCACTTTATGGCTGGCCTGATCCATGTCTTCGGTGAGGCTCACTGCTTTGAGACGGTCGGTGGCCGATTCCTTTTCGAGCAACGACAGCATCATCATTTCTTTCAAGTCGCGCACTTCTTCACCCAGGCGTCCGATCTGTTCATCTTTCTGTTGCCCCGGTGCCCGCAGCAAGAAGCCCGCGGCCAAACCCAACAGCAGGGTTACCGAAGCAAAGGCCAGGCGGGGTGCAAAGTCGGGCCATGCAAAAAATGCTTTCCACGAAAATCCGGCTGCGCTTTTCTTCTCCTGGGCCAGCATGTGATAGAAGGTGTCGTTGAGCTGCATCGATGGGGCCGGCAGGGTCATGCGGTCGAGCCGCTCATCCAAAGCCTGCAATTCGTGCAGTTCGCCAAGGTCTATCAGCCCCTCTTCAATCAGCTTTTCAATGAGCTTCAGTTCCACGGGGTCGGCCTGGGCGGCGTTATATTTGGCGATCAGTTCTTGTATTCTCTCGGTGTTCATAAATCACATGTGTTTTTCCAATTCCCTATACACAGCCTTCAGATCCTGCAGGGCTCTGAAGACTTTCACTTTCACGGCACCCTCGGAGCATCCGAGGATTTCGCCGATCTCTTTATACTTCTTGTCCTGAAATTTGCTGAGCAGCAGCACCTCGCGTTTGTCTTCCGGCAATCTGTCCATGGCCATGGAGAGAAGTTGCAATTCTTCATCTTTCTGATATTCGGTCGACCGGTTTTCGTCTGTGCCCAGGCGTTCCTGCCAGTTTTCGAGTGAATCTTTTGCCTTCAGTTTGTCTTTGCGGAAGTGGTCGTGGTTCACATTGCGCGCGATGTGATACATCCACGTCCGGAAGTCGCCCTCTCCGCGGAAGAGGTAGCGGTACTTCAAAATCCGCAGGAAAACATTCTGCACGAGGTCTTCGCTCAGTTCGGCATCCTTGTTCATGCCATAGAAGAAGCCAAACAACGGCCTTTTGTAGCGCTCAAAAAGCAGTCCCAGCTTGTCAAGGTCGTTGTCCTTGACCTTCAGCATCAAGGCATTGTCGGTCAGTGCTTCCAAATCCGGAGGTAAAAGTTTTCAAGATGGGAAACTCAGGGTTTCCTATTAGGTTACAGCTAAAGGTAAGGTTTCCCGAAATTTTATAAACCGCCTCAACACACCATTGGGTGTGCATCCCCTGCCACCATGAGCATTCCGGCAGCGCTGCCGGTCCGGGCCGCAAGAGCTTGCTGGCTCTGAAAGTGATAGAGAACTGGCCAGCGTCCTTACGGGGGTAAGATTAATCCGGCAATACTAATTTAAGTACCATGCCAAACCAAGGATGGTCACCGCGGGCGAACCGGCATGATTTTCTAGCATATACGCATTAAATTTTGTATCTTATTGACACGCCCATTCCAACCTCACATGCGTCGTGTAGCAAACTACCTCGTAGCATCCATACTGCTGACGCTGCTCAGCGGCGCCATTAAGTATTATAATGTGGCCGAGAAAAAAGAAACTACACAGTTGTTGAATCATGCGCACGAGGTAATTCATGAATCCTATTCGTTGCTCACCACCTTGCTGGATGCAGAAACCGGGCAACGTGGCTTTGTGCTCACCGGCGATTCGTCCTACCTGCTGCCTTACGAAACCGCCATTGCCATCGTCGATGCGAAAGTGAACACGCTCAGCAGCCTAACCGACGACAATCCGGTGATGAGCGATTTGTTTCATCGCGACATCGTGCCCCTGGTGCAGCAGAAGCGCCAGGAACTGCGGAAATCACTCACGCTGCTTCAAACGCAAGGACAAGCCGCCACTGTGGCCTTTATTAAAAACGACTCCGGGAAAATCAGCATGGACCATTTGCGTAGCGCTCTGGACCGCATCCGCGACTATGAAGACACGCAACTGAACCTCCGGAACAACCGGCTGCGCACCATCTATTTTATCAACGACACCATTCACTACGCCAGCTTTTTCCTGATCAGCCTGGTGTCGGGCTATGCACTGTATGTGCTGCTGCTGCAAAACCGGCGCAACCGCGAATTGCTCACAGGTCTTCACGAAGCTAACCGCACGCTGGAACAAAAGGTGCACGATCGCACCCTGGAACTGGAAAAGAAAAATCATCTCACCGAAAAGCTGAACAAAGACATCCAGGAAAATTTCGAAGAGCTCGAATCGTTCTACGACGCCCTTCAAACCAGCAGCGCCTTTGCCGAAGACACCCTGCGCGAAATCCGCGACCTCTACGACAACGCACCGTGCGGGTATCATTCGCTTGCAGCAGACGGCACCTTGCAACGGATGAACGCTACCGAACTGAACTGGCTGGGCTACACACGGGAAGAGGTTGTTGGCAAATTGAAGTTCAAAAATCTGATCACACCCACCAGCGCGAGATTGTTTGATAAAAAATTTCAGACCTTCAAGCAACAAGGAGAAATCAGAAACCTGGAGTTTGAAATGCAACGAAAAGACGGCACATGCTTTCCAGTGCTCATCAACGCCACCGCCATCTACAACGCCCAAGGTGAATACATCTCCAGCCGGAGCGCGGTTATTGACCTCACCGAACGAAAAAAGCTGGAATTGCAACTGCTCGATGCCAATGCCGTGCTGATCCGGCTGAACGAAGAGAAGAACCACTTCCTCGGCATCGCCACCCACGATTTAAAAAGTCCGCTCAATGGTGTGCTGGGGCTGATCAACCTCATCAAGATGCAGGCGCACAACCTCACGGCCGATCAATTGCAGTATTTGCGCATGATGGAAGACTCCAGCATCAACATGCAAATGCTTATCAAAAACCTGCTGGACATCAATCGTATCGAGCAAGGGCTCAACACGGTGAACAAGGAATACGTAGCCATCAGTGCCCTCCTGAAAAAACAGTATCAGGTGTTTCGGGAAAGTGCCCAGAAGAAAAACATTTCCCTCATCCTCCAGGACCATGTGCCCGATTTTCATTTCCATACCGACCCCGAAATGCTTTCGCGCATCCTGGAAAATCTGATTTCGAACGCCATCAAGTTTTCGCCGTCTTATCGCGAGGTGGCCATCTCGGTTATCCGCACCGAAACCTATATCCGGTTCGAGGTGCTCGACCAGGGGCCGGGCATTTCGAAGCAGGACCGCGAAAAACTGTTTGGCAAATTTCAACGGCTCTCGGCCCGGCCCACCGCCGGCGAAAGTTCGTCAGGCCTGGGCCTGTCTATCGTGAAAGAGTTGGTGAACGCCCTCAATGGAAATATCGTAGTGGAAAGCGATGAGAACCGGGGATCAAAGTTCATTGTGGAACTGCCCCTTTGATTTTTTACTGGCAACAGAACCTTCCGGAAAGCAGAAGGCCCGAACCGCCGCAACACGTTGCGTCCGACCCAGGCCTGCCTTAAATTCTTATGGTAGTTGTCTTCCCGAATATTTCTACGAATGCCGCATAGACGCCAGCTTGTTGCGTTCGTCTTGCAGCTCGCGCGAAAGTTTGGTTTGCTTGTCCATGGCGCGGTGCTTGTATTCCTCAAACTCGTTGGTGAGGGCACTCACGGCCAGGTTTCTTTCGCTCAACGATTTGCTTTGCAGTTTCATGCGGCCAAAAACAATGGCCACAAACGCGATGAGCCCGCCGAGAATGGAGGCGACCACGGTGAGAAAAACACCTTTGTTAAAATCTATTCCCAGCACCGTGATGTGCGTGCTGGCATACATAACGTCCTCCATGGATTTTTCTTTGGCATTGAGGGCGGCCACGGTTTTGCTCAACTCGGCTTTCAGACCGTTCACATTGGCCTGGCCGGCGCGGATCGCAGCGTCTTTGGCGGTGAGCGAATCGGTCACAATTTTCCAGACCCCGTCCAGCACAAACTCCTTGATAACTTTATAGTCGCCATAGCTTTGCGACTTTGACTTCATGAGCAGGAAGCGTTCGCGTAAGGTGTGGGCACCTTGAACAGCTTCGGTGGCCGTCTGCGCAAAAGAAAGGGAACAAGCCAGCAGACAAGCACACAACACCAGAGACGTTTTCATAGCTGATCGTTTAAACCAAAGATGGTTCAAAGGTAAGGCACGGTTCCTATAAAGGCACACCATTCTTGTATTAATCTCAAAATAAATCGATCAATGCCCGAATGTGGAGATTAAGGGAACAGCCGGCCTGCATTAGGCCCTCAGCCAGAACCTTCGGCGGACCCGGCAACGCCAACAAAGTCGCCGCGAATGGTCGCATCGCTCAGGATTTCTTTTTGAAGACAAGATCCGTTCTCTGTGCTGCCACCACCCGGTCGAAAAGCTCTTTCAGATAATGATATTCCGCGGGGCTATAAACGGTTTTGTTGATGAGGAACGAGCTGTTCACGGTCACCGTATGGCCGACATTCTGCACATTGTACATGTAGCGTCCGCCTGCGGCCGGCAATGCCAGTCCAACCTTTTCCGGCAATTCGCTCAGTTCCAGTTCTTCGGGATAGTCCATCACCAGCACCACGGTTTGTTCGAGGGGCGGGCCAAAGTCGACGGGATAGAGGCGTTCGGGCGACTTGAACGGGTTGTTGTTCGTGCGCTCCATGAGGAAGGGATTGAACAGGAAGTTGTCGTGGGCCGAGGCGTCATAGACCTCCGCCTCCACATCGTATTTCACAATGAGGGGCTTTTTCAGGTCGTCCACGTTTTCGAAATGATAGCCGGTCACCGTGATGCCGTTCAAGTTTTTGGTGACCTTGCCCACGTATTCCTTTTCGCTTCCGTAGGATGCAATCAAGGCGCGCTGGGTGGCTGCTTCATAACCGAAATAGGTATTGTTGATGGTGCCCTTGGCCAGACCGGTGTTTGCCAGCGCGAGGTTCACAATGGTGACCGTGCGCTCCTTGTCTGCGGGTTTCAGGTCATACCAATACGATTCCTTCTCGGCCATCACACGTCCCTTGCCATTGAGGCAGCGCTCGGGCAACATGCCGAAAGACGCAAAGTCTTCTGTGGCGTCGAGCAGGTAGACCTTGTCTTTAATGTTGACCTTGGCCACCACGTAGTTAAAATCCGTCACCACCGGGTAGAGTTCATTCACCAGTCCGTTTTTCCGTGTCGACAAAATCAACGGGTCGGCCGAAAGGCCCGCATATTTCAACGCCGCCACCAGCGACAAATTGATGTCGCCCACGTTTCCGGTTTTTGATTCGAAGGCTTTCCTGATTCCAAACTCACTGTAGATGCCATAGACGTCGTTCCAGCGATAGTGCGCTTTTATGAAGTCATATATTTTCTGGGCCTTCGCGAGTTCGTCGGTTTCGCCGGCAATGACCACGTTCACGTGTTGGTCAACAATGTCTTCTCCCCTTCTCACCTGGATGCCAAACTTGTTTTCCCTCCTCAGCTCGTCGTCGATGTCTTTCCATTCGCGGGTGATCTTGTCTTTGTGCCCATCAAAATAGTGAACCTCGGCCAGTTCAAAATTCACAACCGAGAGGAAGTTCGATTTTGCCGTCATGTATTCTTCTTCTTTGAAGGCGGGAATGTCGACCATGGTGAACTTCATCAACACACAGTCGGCCGACTGACCTCCGGGTTTGAAACAATCGCGTTTGATTTCACTATCGTTGCTTTTCAACGAGAGATAACCTCGCAGAGAAATGTTGTATTTATAGTTGGCGGGAATAAGCGCCCAGTATTCGCTGGCGATTTTCGGAATGTCAGACTGAAACTCCCACGAACGGAAGTTGAAGCGAAAGGGCGACGCAATCTCATACGACACGTCAATGACGCTTCCCACGCGCACGTTGGGGAGCGCGAACTTCTTGATGTCGTAAAACTTGCTGTAGTTCTCTAAAAATTGTTCCTTCTGTGTGAGCTTCACTTCGCGCATCGAACCATTTTCCACGTTGAAGGTGGAGGCCTGCACATTCCGGACAAACTCTTTTCGCTCGTCTTGCTTGCGCAACGGTATTTCGAAATTGGCGCGCTCAAGCCCTGCCTTTTTCAGGATCTTTATTTTCACGTGATAGCGGAAAATCAGATTCATATCGTCGTGATCTTCCATGTAGGCCTCGCCAAATTCTTTCAGCACAACGGCATCGGCGGAGGTGTCCTGCTCGTAGGTTTTTATATTCAGTTCGCGGTAGGTCACCTCGCCAAAAGGAAATCCATTGAACTGGGCTGAGCATATAAAAGGGATGACAATAAAACCGACAAGGGTAATTGCAAAAACGGATCGCATGGCTCGGAAAACAAGTTAGGGAGCCAAGATAAAATAAAAACACGGCCGTCACAACTGCCCGGGCAACACGCCGGTTACCCAGATCAGCCCGGCATCTTAAACCAACGCATGGCGTTTGCCCTGTAAATTTTATCCACCACCGTGCGTGGCAATTTCAGGCCTTTAAATTCTCCGTTCACATTTTCGGAAGTCATCTTGTCGTCGGTCACAAAATATTTCCAATCGGCCTTCCAGGTTTCGTGCACTTGCTTGCGCACGTCGTCGCTGTTGTAGCTGTCTTTTATTTCCGAGTCCGTGGCATAGATGAGGCGGTCCTGGTAGCGGATAAAGAAGTTCCGGATCTTGTCGTAGTCGGCGAGTGATTGGTGTTGCAGGTGCGAAATGCGCTCGGCCATGTCGACCGCCATGTTGGGAAATTTGTCGAGGCGTTTGGCCAGCTCGTCCACGCTCCACTCCAGGCTTCCGAGGTGGGCCCCTACAAAACGCATGTCGGGATGTTTTTCGATGAAGTGATCGCGCGCGTTAATCTGATCTTCGTAAGACGGATACTCGGGGTGCAGAAACATGTGATACTCGGGATGTTCCTTGAAATAGTGGCGGTCGTTGTTTACCGTCATCTGTTCGATGGGAAGCCAGCAATTTTTGGGTTCACCGAGATGGCCCATAATGGTCTTGTCCTGATCGATGATGTATTGCACTACCGAATCAAACTTCGGATCGTCAACCATGATGAACCGGCCTGTGGAGTCCTTATATGTCATCCCGATGTTCTTCCAGAGCTTAATACCCAACGCCCCCTGGTCAAACGATTCTTTGAGCCACGGAATGGTGCGGGCGGTCCAGGCCGAATCCCAGCCTTGCAGTGTGAACGCCGTGAGGAAACTCACCGTGCCCGGAACGGATTTGATCTGGTGCAGAGCAAACCGGCGTTGCTCATCCAGCGGCGGATAGCCGGGCACGTCCACGTTCACGGCGAGGATGGTGAAGTTGTCGGCTTTGGCTTGCTCGGATATGCCCGTGTTTTCGCCGTTGAGGTGCGTGTGGGTGTCAATTTTTTTCACCGAGGCAAAGTCGGCTTCCGTGTAATATTCCTTTTTGCACGATGCGAAAAAGAATGCCGCTCCCAAAAGGAAAGGAAGAATGAACCGGTTGTGTTTATTCATGTCCGTTGATTTTTTATTCATTTACAAATCCGTGTCTACCCAGGAGAGACCAACACATTTTCCATCTCATCGAAACGGCCAACCGCTCATCACAAAAAATCACTTCACACGCCGTTTCTCTCCCCGAAAGGTGGTCACTTCCAACGCGGTTATCTCTCCCGCATAGGTCAACACACGCGACGACTGCGAGAGGTAGGTTGAGCCATAATAAAACTCATGTTTGCTGCGTGTTCCGTCTTTGCGGGTAATGATGGCGTAGGCATCCGCAGGGTTGGGATGGAATGCCTGATCATAGTGCGTTCGAAACGTCTTGAGGGGTGCGCCATTGTTGGCCAACAACAGCAACGCCTGCCCCGAGGGCTGAACAAGTCGTGCCACGCCACGTGCGTCGCCGTCGGCATAAAAGCCCGATTGGGAGGCCTTCACCGGGCTGAAGTTTCCGTGCCCATCACCCTGCAACAAAAGTCCCACGGAAGCATCGTAGCGGCCTGTCGAGACTTCTGTGGCATAGAGATTTCCGGTCATCAACACATCAAGCTTTCCGTCGCCGTCAAAGTCTTCGGCCACCATGCCCTGGGCCGGCGCAAACTGTGCCTCCAACGCCAGCGCCTTCACGGCAAATTTTCCCTGTCCCAGGTTTTCGATATAGCTGGTCTGAAACCATTCGCCACACACCACATAGGCCGTTTCCAATTCCGATTTCAGAAACGAATCTTCGAACGTCGCTTCCGAATATTCTTCATACTTCCGGAAGCGATGCCGCATGGCCGTGATCTGGCTGATCAGTTCGTCGCGCGCATGCACGGTATATTTTTTTCCTTGCAGATAATACGTCATCACCGGATCGATGGACCCGTTTTTGTCATAGTCGTTGGCATAGATGCATAACGGCTCTGGCGTGGTGCCTTTGTAGCGTGTGTTCAGGCCGAGGTTGCCCGCTACATAGTCGGTGTCGCCATCGTGGTCGAAGTCACCGGCCGTAAGGCTGTTCCACCAGCCCGACGAATGCGCGAACGATTCGGTTCCCCATCGTGCAAAGCTTTTGCCGTTGTTGTTGCGGTAGCAGGTGATGGGCATGAACTCGCCCACCAGCAACAGATCAACCCAGCCGTCATTGTCCACGTCAGTCCAGAGCGCCGATGTTACCAGCCCCGCCTTCAGCAAGCCAGGTGCCACGTCACGCGTAACATCCGTGAAGCGGCATGCGTTGGGTTTCGAATCGTTCCGCAGAATGTAGCTGTCGGCGGGCATGGGATATTCTCCCGGCACAAGGCGTCCACCGATAAATAAGTCCAGGTCGCCGTCGCGATCATAGTCACCTGCGATCACGCTTGAACTGGCTTGCAACAATTCGGGGAGCGCGTCCAAGGCGGGTGTAAATTTTCCCTTGCCATCGTTCAGGTAGAGTTGGTCGCGATAGAGCGCGGAGTTTTTATGTTGCTCAGACCCGCCCGTCGCGATATAGAGATCGTCATCACCATCGCCATCGGCATCAAAGAACAGCACGCCTTCGTCTTCCGAAAGACTGTCGAGTGTTGTGGTCGCTTCCTTTTTGAACGAGCCGGCTTTCAACTGCACAAACATGCCGCCTTCGTGACTGGCTGCGCCGCCTACAAAAAAATCTTCCAGGCCGTCGCCGTTCACATCGGCCACGGCAATGCCCGGGCCACTTCGCGAATGCATGTGTGGCAACAAGGGCTGCACCTTGAAATCTACAAAGTCATTTTCCCGGTGTGTGAAGTTTATGCCTTGCTGCGCCGACACATCCTGAAACAACTTCGCCTTTTCAATGGGCACTTTGTTATTTTCCTGAACAACGGCCGATGCATGGTTCAGGATGAGTGTTTGGTTTGCCTGCACCGCTTTCAGCAACTCGTACTTGCCGTCGGGCCACGTCACTTCCAAGGAGTCGATCACAGCAATCGTATCAAGCCCAATGTGCATCACGCCATCCACTGTGGACTCATAGCCGCGGTTCAGGAAATTTTCCTGATACTGTTCATGTCCTCCATAGCGTGCTACTACTTTTGCACCAATGCCCTGTTTGTTTTGTGCCGGACCGTTGAATTTTATGCGCAGATAGTTTCGCCGGAATTTAGTGTTGCTGTTGTTTTTATAGATGCGCGCTTCTTCGTTCATCGTGTTCACCACCAGGTCGAGGTCGCCGTCGTTGTCAAGGTCGGCATAGGCTGCGCCGTGCGAGAAGCCTTCGCCTGTCAGACCCCATGCGGCCGATTGGTTGGTGAACGTGAGGTCGCCGTTGTTATGAAACACATAGTTTTTTAGGGCAGCGCCTTTCAGGGCTTTAATGGCTTCCAGTTTTTTGTCGGTCTTGGCCTGCACTGTGCCCAGGGGGGTGTTGTAAATGTTTTGATAGGTAATGTAGTCCATGTTGCCGAGGTCGCGCAAAAAACCGTTGGTCACAAACAAGTCCTTATAACCGTCGTTGTCGTAGTCGGCCAGTAGCGGGCTCCAGCTCCAGTCTGTGCTGCTCACGCCGGCCAGAAAGCTGATCTCGCTAAACGTGTTGTTGCCCTGGTTGAGTTGAAGCGTGTTGCGCGTGAACTGGGGCGCATAGCCAAGGCGCAACGAAAGTTGATACTTGTCATAGCCTGTAGGGGGAATGATGAGCTTCAGCCGCTTGTTGTCTTCGGGGCGCATGTCAAGCTCCACCACGTCCACCAATCCGTCGTTGTTGATGTCGGCCACGTCGTTGCCCATGCCGGCAAAGCTTGTGTGTTTGAAATATTCCGCGGCACGGTCGGTGAAGGTGCCGTCGTGGTTGTTTATGTACAGGATGTCATTGCCGATGAAATCGTTCGACACATACATGTCGGGCCAGCCGTCGTGGTTAATGTCGCTGATGGCCAACCCAAGGCTATAGCCTTCCGCGAGAATGCCGGCTTCGCGCGACACGTCGGTGAAAGTGTTGTTGCCGTTGTTGCGATAGAGCACGTCGGTGCTCACACCATCGCCTTTCAGCTTGCGGGGTTGAATGTGATTCACTTTGTTTTCATAAGACGCCGGATTGGTGATGACAAAAACATCAAGGTCGCCATCGCCATCGTAATCAAAAAAGGACGCATGCATTGACTGTCGCGTTTCGTTCAGCCCATAGGCTTTTGATGACTCCGTGAACGTGTTGTCGCGATTGTTGATGAACAACAGGTTGCCGCGGTTCGAAGCGTCTCCCCCACCCGACACACATTGATAGATGTCGAGCCAGCCATCGGCGTTCACGTCGGCCATCACCGCGCCCGTGGCCCACCGCTGGTTGGTGACGCCCGACGATTCGGTGATGTCTTCAAAGGTGAGGTCACCGCGGTTCACGTACAGTCGGCTGGTCACGGTGTTGCCGCTGAAGAACAAATCGGTGAGGCCGTCGTTGTTGATGTCGCCCGCAGCCACACCCGCACCGGTGTAGATGTTCATGTAGGTGTTCACATTCACGCGCTCATCTTCATCCAGCACATTGTTGAAGTGAATGCCCGTGTGACCCGACGACATCTTTTCAAAAACGGTTTCTGGTCCTTTCATGCACGAACAGACCAGCGCGGTCAAGGCCACAATCATTCCAACACTTGCAAGGTTTCGCATCATGGTTGTTCCGGTTTGCCTGAAAAATCATAGAGGGTAAACGACACCACGTCGTCCGTCAGCCGCAGCGTGCGCGACGATTGGGAAAGGTACGTGGAACCAAAGTAAAATTCATGCCGACGCGTTTTTCCGTTTTTCAATTTCAGCAACGCATACGCCGAGCGGTTCGACGCACGAAGATATTTCCCCGCGTCGCGCGACACGCGCAATTGCAGGGCGTCGTTGTTGACTCCCGAAACAATCACATCGCGGTTGTCGGCCGCCACCAAACGCGCCATGCCCTTGGCATCCTTGTCCACCACAAAACCACTTTGCCCAATGGTCTGTGCGTTGAAGTTTCCATGGCCATCGCCTTTCAACAACAAACCCGTGAAAGCATCGTAGCGGCCGGTGGAGACTTCGGTTGCATAAGAATTGCCGGACAACAACACATCTTCATTGCCGTCGCCGTCGGCATCCAGGGTCACCATGCCATAGACGGGAGCAAACTGAGCCTGCACAGGCAAGGCTGTTATTTTAAATTCTCCTTTGCCCACGTTCTCGATGTAGCTTGTTGAAAGCCATTGGGCGCTGGCATGATAGGCCGCGTCGGTTTCCGATTTCAGAAACGAATCTTCGAACGTCGCTTCCGCATAGGGTTGGTAGGTGCGGAAGCGGATGCGGATGGGACTCATCTGTTTCACCATGTCGTCCCACGAATGCACGATCTGTTGTGTTCCGTCCCAATACATGGTCATCACCGGATCAACGCTTCCCG
This sequence comes from Chryseolinea lacunae, assembly GCF_016735595.1. Classification (GTDB taxonomy): domain Bacteria; phylum Bacteroidota; class Bacteroidia; order Cytophagales; family Cyclobacteriaceae; genus Chryseolinea; species Chryseolinea lacunae. Next base: position 663,350 of record NZ_JAERRB010000002.1, on the reverse strand, counting down.
TTTTGTCGTAGTCGCTGGCGTAGATTCTCAGCGGTTCCTTTTCGCTGGCTTTGTAGCGGGAGTTTAGCCCGAGGTTGCCGCCGATGTAGTCAGTGTCACCGTCATTGTCGAAGTCGCCGGAGGTTAAACTATTCCACCAGCCGCTGGAATTTGCCAACGATGTCGTGCCCCACGGTGCGAACGTTTTTCCACCGTCATTTCTTAAACATGTCACAGGCATAAATTCGCCCACCATCAGCAAGTCGATCCAGCCGTCATTGTCCACGTCAGTCCAGAGTGCTGTAGTGACGAGGCCTGCCTTTAAAAGAGCCGGGGCCACCTGCGAGGTCACGTCTGTAAATTTAAGATTGCCCTGTCTGGAATCGTTTCGAAAAATATAGCTCGCAGCGGGCAGTGGATATTCTCTGGGAATCAACCTGCCGCCCACAAACAAATCGAGGTCACCGTCGTGATCATAGTCAGCGGCAATCACACCCGATCCGCTTTGTGCATAGGGAGACATGACGTCTTCTGCGGGCGCGAAGTTTCCCTTGCCATCGTTCACATACAAATGGTCGATGTAGTGCGGCGAGTCTTTTGTTTCTTCCGATCCACCACTCGCCACATAAAGATCCGGATCGCCATCGCCGTCGGCATCAAAAAACAACACGCCCATGTCTTCGGACGTGGTGTCGTTTTTTGGAAGGTCCGATTTTTTGAAGTGACCATCCTTGTCTTGAAGAAACAATGCCCCGCGATGCTGCGACGCTCCGCCTACAAAAAAATCTTCAAACCCATCCGCGTTCACATCGGCCACAGCAATGCCTGGGCCGTTGCGCGAATGCATGTGCGGCAGCAAGGGTTGTGTTTTAAAATCCACATAGTCGTTCTCTTCGTGTTTGTATATGGCCTGATGCGCCGGCAAAACTTCAGCGAAGGGTGTGTTTGGAGTCGGCTCCGGTTTTTCGTCGCGCGGTTTTGAGGCGTTATGGTTCAGGGTGATCACCTGGTTGGTCTTCACATCCTGCAGCAACTCATAGCGACCGTCGGGCCAGATCACTTCCACGCTGTCGACCACGGCGGCGGAGTCCACACCAAAGTGCAGAAAGGGCTCGACCGACGACAGGTATCCGCGCACGGGTGTGAAGTATTGGTATTGCAATCTCCCCTTGTATCTCAAATACACTTTCGTTTCCCAGCCGTCGCGGTTTTTTGGTGTGCCCAGAAACTTCACACGGAGAAAGTTTGCCTTTGTTTTCGCACCGGCTTCGTGTGGTGTGGTGTTTTTCATGACTGAGGCCGGCGCGTCGATGTTGTTCACCACGAGGTCGAGGTCGCCGTCGTTGTCGAGGTCGGCATACACGGCACCGTTGGAATAGAGCGGTTCTGTGAAACCCCACGCGTCAGACTGATCGGTGAAGGTGAGATCGCCGTTGTTTTTGTATATGTACTTATGAACCTTGATGCCCGGCACTTTTGCCAGCATATCCAGACGTTCTTTTTTGTTTCCTTCTGCCGTGCCCATGCGCAAGGCGCGCTCGCTGAATTTAATAAAGTCGAGGTTTGTGATATCTTGCCGGTAGCCGTTGGTGATGAAGAGATCCTTCAACCCATCGTTGTCGTAGTCGGCCAGCAGCGGGCTCCAGCTCCAGTCGGTGGCTTCAATGCCCGCGAGGTAGCCGATGTCGCTGAAGGTTCCGTTGCCATTGTTGATCTGCAAGGTGTTTCTTAAATACTGCGGTTCGTAGCCGTAATGCAGTCCGTTTTGAAATTCGTCGTAGGTGTTGCCCATAATGGTCACCTTCCACCTCAGGTTGTCTTCCGGCAACATATCCACCTCCACCACATCCACCAGGCCATCGTTGTTGATGTCGGCCACGTCGTTACCCATGGCGTTATACGTTTGATGTTTGAGCATGGCACCCGCGCGGTTCGAAAAGGTTCCGTCGCGGTTGTTCATGTACACGAGGTCGTTGGTGATGAAGTCGTTCGACACAAATACGTCGGGCCATCCATCGTCGTTGAGGTCGCACACCTGCACGCCCAACCCAAACCCCTCGATGGTGATGCCCGCCTCAGCCGACACATCGGTGAACGTGTTGTCGCCATTGTTGCGATAGAGCTGGTCGGTGGTCGACGATTCTCCTTTCACCGACTTGGGTCGTGCGCGGTTCCGGCTATACTCTACAAAGGCGTTTCGCAAGATGTACACATCGAGGTCGCCATCTTTGTCGTAGTCCAGAAAAGCCGTTTGAATGTTGTGGCCCGTGCCCTGCAAACCATAGGCCGCCGCCGATTCGGTGAACGTGTTATTTCCGTTGTTGATGTAGAGCAAATTTTTTCTTCGCGGCGACGGTGTGTGACGCGTGCCGGCCACGCTCAGAAATATATCCGTGAAGCCATCCTGGTTGATATCGATCATGGTCACGCCGTTCACCCAAGCAGTGGTGATCAGACCGGCTTTCTCTGTGATGTCTTCAAATTTAAAATCGCCTTTGTTGAGATAAAGTTTTCCCGACGTCATATTGGCCGAGAAGTAGAGGTCTTGCAGGCCATCGTTGTTGACGTCGCCAATGCCCACGCCGCCACCGTTGAACAGGTATTCGAAGTCAAGCACGGTGAGCGTATCGGAATAGACGAGCGTGTTGGCAAATTCAATTCCGGTCTCGGCAGAAGAAAGTGTTTTGAATAGAGGATCGGGATGTCTGGAACAGGAGAATAAAATATATAACAAACAGATCTGTAGCAATCTCATTTTGTGGAACGGTGTTCTAACCATGAAGAAAGGTTTTGGCGATATGTAAAATAATAGATTGCGATGAAAATAAACAGCGAAGGGTTCTGCCCTTCGCTGTTTTTCTAATTAACCAAATAGACACCGAAAGAATCTAGTAGTCTTTGTTTTGTTTGATTTCGCCTGCCGTTCCTTTTGTGCGATCCACTTCACTTTGCGGGAAGGGATATACTTCATATTTAGCATTCCAGTCGGCCGGGAACAGCGTAGGGCCCAGGCCCCAACGCACCAGGTCAAACCATCGGTGCGCCTCAAAACACAGCTCCACACGTTTCTCGTGTTGCAGGTCGGCAAGAGTGGCCAGGCCGGGTAGGTCATCAAGGCCCGCGCGATCGCGAATGTCGTTGATCTGGTCTGTGGCTTCGGCAGCACGGCCGCTCGCCAGTAGGGCTTCGGCATAGAGCAGCTTCAGTTCAGCAAAGCGGAAGATGCGTTCGTTGTTGAAGTTACCCTGGTTATTTCCGGAGAAGTCGCCACCCACCGAGTTGCGCTTGCCCGAATACTTCTTCACGTTATAGCCCGTCGACGACCATTCCGGATCATAGGGCAACGATTCCACCGCGCTGTTCCAGATGTAGTAGGTGTCGCCGGCCTGATAGATAAACGAATTCAAACGCTCGTCGCCAGCTTCAAAAGCATCCACCAGATTTTGTGTGGGTGTCCAATAGCCTAGCTTGCCACCCGGTGCCGATTCTGCGGCGCTGTTGTTGGCAGCATCCCAGAACCACGAACGGCCTGTGCCCTGCGAAGCTTTGAACGCTTCGGAGTGCGTGTCGTCAAACACCCAGATGTTGTCGTCGGAGTGTGGTCCGCCATATTGAATTTCGAAAATCGATTCCTTGTTGTTTTCGTTGTCGAACGCAAACACGTCTTCCAGATCTTTCTCGGGGTTGTCCGTGTCGATCAGTCCATACTTTCCGGCAGCGCCCACACCATTGTCGATCACAGCTTCAAAGGCTGTGATGGCCGCGAGCATGTCGGCAGGTTGGCCTTTCCAGACATTCACTTTGCCGATGTAGGCCATCGCGGCCCACTTGGTGGCGCGGCCTGTGTTTTCAGGTGCCCACGTGGCCGGCAGTTTCGTGAACGCATCGTTAAAGTCAGCCAGAATCTGTGTGTACAGTTGCTCCTTGGTGGCATTCGGCACCGACAGTTTGGAAAGGTCTTTGAACGTTTCCATCACCAACGGTGGCGTGCCCCAGAGCTTCAAGGCTTCGAAGTGAAAGTATGCCCGGAGAAATTTCGCTTCGCCGTCATAGAGACTTTTCTCTGCGTCGCTCAGTTCATTCTCCATAGCCAGATGTTCCAGCACGGTGTTGGCGCGATAAATGCCTTCATAGATCTGCGTATAGATCGCAGCAAAAGGTTTGTCGCTGGCGCGGAAGTTCAACCGGTCCGCGTCCTTCGAGATGTTGTCGGAGTTTGGTTCGGCGTTCACATCATCCGTTACCACATCAGTGATCTTCCAGTACTCGCCCATCTCACCGAGTGTCTCGGTACTGGTTCCCCAGAAATCCTGAATCGACGAGTAGGCCGCAAACATGGCGGCGTCAAACTCGGGTGCAGTTTTGTAGTAGCTGTCGGCCGTGATTTTATCCAAGGGCACAAGGTCCAGGTTGTTACACGAATTGCAAACGACGAAGGCAACCACTAGCAGCGATATCTTTGTTTTCATAGTCTTCATAACAGGGTTGTCGTTAAAATGTGACTTGCCATCCGAATTGAATAATACGGGGCTGTGGTGAGCTTCCTCCGTCCTGGCCGGTGGCCAATGGCGTTTCGCCTTTCTGGAAGCTTTGTCCGCGTGTCACTTCAGGATCAAATCCCGAATAGTTGGTGAACGTGTAGAGGTTCTGCGCCGCTACGTAAATCCGGAAACGTGTGATCATGCCGCCGGTCCAGTTCTTCAACTGTGTGGCCGGAATAGCATAGCCAAGCTGGATGTTGCGTATGCGCATGAAACTTCCACTCTCGATCCATCGATCAGAGTAGCGCGTGTTCTGGTTGTCGTCCGATTGCGTGAGGCGTGGCATGGAGTTGCTGGTGCCTTCGCCCGACCAATGTCCCAGTACCGACCGGTAGAAGTTGGTGGCACTCTTCTCGTCTTCGGCGGCAGCTCGGGCCTGGTTATATACCTTTTGTCCACTCACACCTTGCAGCAGCAACGTGAAGTCAAAATTCATGAAGCGTGCCGAGGCATTGATACCGTAGAAGAATTTCGGAATGTAGCTTCCCAGATTTGTACGATCTTCCGAGTCCACACGGCCATCGCCGTTAACATCCACAAAACGAATATCGCCGGGCTGACGGTCTGCTGAGTTCACATCCGGAACCGCGGCATCGATCTCTGCCTGGTTTTGGAAAATACCATCGGTTTTGTAGCCATAGAAGCTACCGATGGCTTCGCCCACTTTTGTTCTGTGTGTGGATGCACCGCCCACACCCGTGATGATCTCGGGAATGCTACCCAGATCCAGCACTTCGTTGTGCACCGTGGTCACGTTTCCACCAACGGAGTATTTCACTTGTCCAGCCTGTCCGTTGTAGTTCGCCGAAAGCTCGATGCCCCGGTTCACCATCTTGCCGACGTTCGCATCGATGGGCAAAAAGAATCCCGACGTGTTGGCCGGCGGCAATCCCAACAGAATGCCTTTCGATGTTTTGTTGTAGTAGTCAAACGTGATATCAACCTTACCACTCAGCAGGGCGATGTCTGCTCCAATATCAAACTGTTCGCCCGTTTCCCATTTCACATTCTGGTTTGCCAGTGTGATGGGCGCTACACCGCGCACGGGCACTTGCGCGCCGGTGCCGACAACATAGAATATAGTTGTGGCCAGGGTTTGGAGATACGGGAATGTTGTAGTGGAAAATTGGTTACCGGTTTGTCCCCAGCCCGCACGCAACTTCACATCGTCAACCACATTGCCTTTGGGGAAGAAAGACTCCTGGCTGATGCGCCATCCTGCCGAGAATGAGGGAAAGGCCTGCGACCGGTTGTTTTTCGAAAAACGAGAGGAGTAGTCTTTGCGCACGTTGAATGTGAACAAATACTTGTCGTTGAAGGCATAGTTGATCCGTCCGAGGTATCCCCGCAACGCCCACTGATCGGCTTCGTTGGCACCGGCCACCTGTGTTCCGGTAGAAGCAAACTTGATGTCAGGACTAAAGAGGTTGCTGCCTTGCAAACGCACTTTGTCGTAGCGGAAATTTGTTTCTTCATGCCCCGCCAGCAAGGTGATGTTGTGCTTGCCGAAAGTCTTTATGTAGGTGAGTGTCTGGTTAAAGTTGGTCGTCATTTCTATCGGACGTTCCTGCACCAGCAGTGACGACTTCGGAAGACCATTAAATCCCATTGGGCCCTGATAGAAGTTTCCATCGCCCACGTTGTAGTCAATGCCACCGGATATGCGGTACTTCAATCCTTTAATAATCTCAAGTTCGCCATACACACTGGCCATGGCCTTGCGGCTCAACACGGTGGTGTAGCTGTAGTTGGGATCGGTGCGCATCACATAGTTATTGCTTCCGCCGGCCGAGCCGCGATTGGCTACCGTCTCTGCGTTGTAGCCCGAAGGGCCTGCGGGATCATATACTTTAAAGAAAGGTTGATTGAGGGCCGAGTTGAACGCCGCGTAGATGGCGTCTTCCGACTGAATAGAACGATCAACCGAACTCAACAGGATGGACTCGCCAATCTTGATGCGATCGCCAACCTTGATGTCGGAGTTGGCTTTGATCGAGTAGCGTTTAAATCCCTGGCCCAGTTCAAGACCTTGTTGATCCATGTAGCCAACGCCCACAAAATAGTTCGCGTTCGGGTTGCCCCCGCTGATGCCGACGTTGTGGCTCACAACCTTCGAAGTTCTGAACACCTGATCTTGCCAATCGACAGTGGGCTGTCCTGCAAACTGACTGAAGTCGCGCCCCAGTTGTTGCTGGATGTTGATGTACTCTGCTGTGTTGAGCACGTCCAGTTTTTTCCACGGTGTTCCCGCGCCCACATAGCCATCGTAGGTAAGTTGTGCTTTACCATCTTTGCCTCGTTTTGTGGTCACGATAATCACACCATTTGCCGCACGCGATCCATAGATTGCTGCGGCCGATGCATCCTTCAACACATCGATCGACTCGATGTCGGAAGGGTTGATGCCCGCCAGGGGATTTGATTCTGTTGTAGAAGACGTGTTCACGGTGATGTTCGACGTTTGCACGATAGGCACACCGTCTATCACCCACAACGGGGAGTTAACACCGGCCGTGCCTACACCGCGGATACGCACATCGATGGGCGCACCGGGATCGCCGCTTCGGTTTGTGATTTGCACACCGGCCACGCGGCCTCCCAGCAATTGGTCAGGGCTGGTGATGGGTTTCGAACCAATGTCGATGTCGGATGCGCGCAACGAACCTACCGCACCGGTGAGGTCCACTTTGCGTTGCGTTCCATAACCAACCACCACCACTTCTTCGAGGGCCTTTGTGTCGGGACCCAAGGTTGGATTGATGGTAGTTTGATTGCCAACCGGCACTTCCAACGTCTGGAAACCGATGAAGCTGAAAACGAGCACCGCATCATTGCCGGGCACCGAAAGCGAATACTTTCCATCGGCGTCGGTGCTCGTGCCTGTCGAGCTTCCTTTAATAACTACGTTTACTCCAGGAAGGAGATCTCCTGTGTCGGCGTCGGTCACCTTTCCCGAGATGGTCCGCTCTTGCGCATGCGCAAGCGACACCATTCCAAGAAATAGCAACCACAGCCACTTTTGAAGGGTAAAAGGTTTCATTAAAATGTGGGTTAGAGTGATTCAAAATGACGAACTTCTATTTTCGTTAGTAGGAAGTTAGGGAAAGAAAGAGGTAGGAGTCTGATAAACAACGATCTATTTATCCACAAAATGCAACGCAAACGTTTCACCAACCTAAACCGGATTTGTCCTTGCCTCAGGATCTCCTTACCATCGTAATCGTAAAAACACCGGATATGACCTCGCCCCAAACCAACAACCGCCTGCTCTCCCTCGACTTTATGCGCGGCCTCATCATGATCTTACTGGTCCTTGAAAGCACACGCCTCTATGAACATTTGTTCGAAGCTACCGAAGGAACCGTGTTGTCGTACTTCTTTATCCAGTTCTTCCATCATCCCTGGAACGGCCTGCGTTTCTGGGATCTGGTGCAGCCCGGCTTCATGTTCATGGCCGGCACAGCCCTTGCCTACTCCCTTCACCGCCAGCAGGAACAAGGCATGGCGTGGGCCGAGTCATTCACGAAAACACTGAAACGGTCTGCGTGGTTATTTTTCTGGGGCGTTTTAGATTACGCTGTGCGTCCCGACGGCTTGTCGTTCGAACTATGGGATGTGCTCACCCAACTGTCTTTCACCACGCTGGTAGCGTTTCTGGTATTCCGGTGGTCCATGACGTCGCAAGTGGTGTTTAGCGTGGGCTTGCTGGTGCTCACAGAAATACTCTATCGTTTCACAAACATTCCCGGCTTCAGCGAACCCTTCACCGACCAACACAATTTTGGCAACTACATGGACCTGGTGTTGATGAACAAAATAAACGACGGAGGCTGGGTAGCCATCAATTGCCTTCCCACCGCAGCGCACACCATTTGGGGAACCGTGGCCGGCAAACTCTTGCTGTCTGACAAAGTTGAACGCGAAAAATTGAAATGGCTCATTGTTGCCGGCGTGGTGTTTCTTGTTGTCGGCTATGCCATGGATGTCACAATCACCCCCATCATCAAACGCATTGCTACCAGCTCGTTTGTGCTGGCATCGGGTGGGTGGTGTCTGTTGGCCCTTGCGTTGTTCTATTGGTGGATCGACATTAAAAAACATCGAAACAACTTGCAGTTTTTCACGGTGGTGGGCATGAACTCGCTCTTCATTTATCTCTTCATCGAGATTGTTGCTGCGCGTTGGTTCAATGGTTACATCAGTGCTATTACCAATGGGCTCATGCAATTTCTCAGCGTGCCGCTGTTGCTTATGGGCATTGTTACTTCACTTGTGTTGTTTGCTTTGGACTGGGGTTTGTGTTACTTTCTTTATAAGAAGAAGATTTTCTTTAAGGTGTAGGGGCTTCGATTTTGTATTGAACGTGTTGTGAGATAGAAGGTAGAGTAGGGTGCTTCTTTTTGCATTTCATATCCCCGCTCCCGGGCCGCGGTGGCCCCGCATGTCTCCATCAGGGCTAGACCCTACCCGCACGTGCCATTGCCAGACCTAAGGTAGGCTCAGGCCCTGATGGAGACATGCTGGAGAATGGTGTGGGAGCGTGACCTGTGTGTGCTTTTTGTGACGAGCTCTTGTAGGTTTGCTTGACGATTTTTCTGTTTGCCCGGTCAGCGTTTCTGTTTTTTAATCCAAAAGGATTCTTCAGTGGCTCTTTAACTATTGCATTCCATTTCATGTGGCACTTGGTTGTTATTGTTTCTTGCCTTGTTACAAAATGGGTGATGCGGCCCTGCTATTTTAACTTATGTTGTTTCATACTACGAAGAACTCACAAACACAAACCCCACACCCACACCTCTCTCCAGCATGTTCCTATCAGGGCCTGATACGATCTTTGGCCTGGCAATGGCACGTGCGGATCGGATCTAGCCCTGATGGGAACATGCGGGGCCTCCGCGGCCCGGGAGCGGGGCTATAAAATGCCCAATGAAATATTTGACAACCGTAGCTATCCCACCAACCGTTCAGAAAAAGACTTTATTACTCAGCAATAACTCCCCGCTTACCCAATTCAATCACCTCCATATTCATAATCTTCCCTGCAGCAATCTCAAATCGCACAATCGTCTTCACCAAATGAAACCCATGTTGCCCGGCAGCACCAGGATTGACATAGAGCATGTTGTTGAATTTAGCATCGCGCTTAATGCGCAAAATATGTGAGTGCCCACAAATGAAAAGATCGGGGGCTTGCTGCTGCAAAAACTTCTTGACACGTGGGTTGTAGTTGGGTGGCACGCCACCAATATGCGTCATCCATATTTTCACACCTTCAATGGTGAGCCGCATGTCTTCCGGATAGGAAGTCTGAATCACTTTGTCGTCGATATTGCCAAACACCGCGCGCACAGGTTTGAACGCAGAGAGCTGGTCGAGCACGGCATGATCGCCGATGTCTCCTGCGTGCCATATCTCATGACAGTCTTTAAAATAATCAAAGACCTTTGGATCAAGGTAGCTGTGGGTATCCGACAGAAGTCCGATTTTCATTTGCTAAAAATACACAGCCCGAAGCCATCGGCCAGAGGTATCAAAGTTTTTTTACTGTGTGTTGAAAAGTTCGTACGCGACGAAACATTCGATGATGAAGGACACATCACCTTGCTCAAACCGTATTAAAGATTGACTACATAAGAACCCGTGAGTCTCTAGAAGTGATAGCTCACCGAAATACCATTGCCCTTAAAATTCAAAGCGGCCTGCTTCTCCATAAAGCGATTGTATTTCTTCGCTCCCTTGGTCCACAGAATAACTCCGGGAATGGTAAGGCCACCACCGGCCACCATCATCAACAGGCCAAGCGCAGCTTTGGGATCGCCTTCTTCCACCGTGCCGTTGTTTGTCGACGTGTAGGTATAATATTTTTCGTCGGCGCTGCTAAACACCGCGATGCCGCCTACCAGCAAAGCACCACCGGCAATGGTCATAAACCGTCCTGCATTGCGCATGCGAAGGCCCGGGGGAGTTGTCACTTCATAGACAACCTTGGTTGGCTGCACAACGATGGGGCTAACCACAGTGGACTTCTCTTGTTTCAGGGAAGCATAGATCTGAGCTTGGGTACACAGGGTTATGCATACCAGGGCGAACACCAAAATGAAACGTTTCATACTTGTTTTGATAGAATTGGTTAGAGGTGAAACATAACGGGCATCACCCGAACGGAGGGTTCTTAAAAGTGATAGCTCAACGAAAGGCCGTTGCCGGTCACGTTGATGGAGGTTTGTTGCTCTTTGTAGCGGTTGTATTTCTTCGCGCCTTTGGTCCACAGAATGATGCCGGGCACCGTGAGGCCAATGCCGCCAATAACACCCAGCACACCCACTGCCTCCTGCATTTCGCCGTCGGTATAGTAGGTGCCGTTGCTGTTTTGATAGGTCTGTCCGGAGTTGGGATCGGCCGTGCCGGCAATCACGAGGCCGCCGATAATCATGGCGCTGCCACAGAGGGTCATGATTGTTCCGGCTGTGCGCATGCGTTGCCCCGGCGGACGGCTCACCTGATAGAGTGGCCGCATGGCTGTGGGTTTCATCAACACCACGGGACTTATCATTCCGGTTTCGCCAGCACCCAGAGAACGGGCCGACAGCGACTGCGCATGTGACGCTACATAAAAACACAACAGGGCAATTGCAGCCGCGTATTTCATGCGAAGTCTACCGTTAAAGGATTTTGTTATACGTATTGATTCAGCATCACCGGCATCACCAGCATGAGAATGTCTTCGGCTTCATCTTTTTCGGCAGGCAGAATCACACCAGCTTTGTTCGGTGCCGACATGGTGAGCTTGATTTTATCGGAGTCCATGTTGGTGAGCATCTCGATGAGGAACTTCGCGTTGAAGCCGATCTCGATGTCTTCGCCATCGTGCTCGCACGAAAGGCGTTCGTTGGCTTCGTTGGAGAAATCCAGATCTTCGGCGGAGATTTGAAGCTCACTGCCGGTTATTTTCAAACGCACCTGGTGGGTGGTTTTGTTTGCGTAGATCGAGATACGTTTCAGGGCTCCCAACAAATCGCTGCGCTCGATGGTCATCTTGATGTTGTTCACCGCGGGGATCACGTTGTCGTAGTCCGGGAAACGTTCGTCGATGAGGCGACAGATCATTTTGATGTTGCCAAACTTGAAGTAAGCGTTCGACATGTTGAAGTTGAGGCTCACGTCTGTATTTTCAGAAGGCAGTGTGGCTTTCAGCAAGTTCAGGGCTTTGCGGGGGATGATGATGGAGTTTCCGTTCTCCGATTTCACATCCGATCTTCTGTAGCGCACCAGGCGGTGACCGTCTGTGGCCACAAAGGTGGTGTTCTTGTCGCCCAGGTTCACATACACACCCGTCATGGCCGGACGCAACTCGTCGTTGCTGGTGGCGAAGATGGTGTTGTTGATGGCGCGCGACAACACTTCGGTCGAAATTTCGGCCGTGAAGTCGTTCGATACCGAAGGCACTTTGGGGAAGTCGGTGGCGTTTTCGCCTGAAAGTTTATAGCGACCGTTGTCCGAAATGATTTCGACGCTGTAGGTCGACTCATCGATAGAGAACGTTACGGGTTGCTCGGGAAGGTTTTTGAGGGTATCCAGCAAGATGCGGGCGGGCACGGCAATGCTGCCTCTCTCTTTGGATTCTACCTGAAGTTCGGTGATCATGGACGTCTGAAGATCGGAAGCGGTCACCGTGAGGCCACCTTTTTCCAGTTCGAAAAGGAAATTTTCGAGTATCGGCACCACAGGATTGGTGGTGATCACACCATTAATGTTGGAGAGTTGCTTAAGCAAGTAAGCAGAGTTAACGATGAACTTCATTCGTGAAAAAGTGGTTGGTTTTTTAAGCGGGGGTAAAGTTAGAAAGAAAACCGAATAATAAAACCGCCCTTTCTCGTCAAAAAACCTCTTTACGCCCCGTTCATTTCCCGAAGAAATTTTTGGGCCGCAAGATGGGAACTACCTTGCCCTCAGCCAGTAATGCCCACTGCTGGCCGCCAATCAAACCCCGGAACGGCTGTCGTGGCGCCGTGGGCGCAAACAATTGCAAAACGAACTCGCGCTGCCCGATGTCTTTCACCCGCACGGTCATGATGGGCGCCGTTTTCGAAAGGCTGTCCAGCACAGGTGTGGTGGCAACAAACTCGTCGGCGGTCAAAAGCGAAACGTCGTCGAGGTAGTCGTTCAGCTTTGTGGTGTCGGCTTGCGACAGACCCTGGATGCTGAAAAAACGATCCTGCAAGGCCACCGCAAAATTATCGGCCGGCCGCGCCGGAAACTCCGCCTCCAGCCGCATGAAGTTGCGCCAGTTGAAGCCAAACACAAACTTGTCGCGCCACCCGCTCTCGGGCAACTCGAAAATGCCAGCCACATACACCCTGTATCCGGGGATGGTCACCAGATAAGGTTCTCCACCTGCTTTGCTAAAATACGTCTGACTCTTCTCCTGAAGACCGCCGCAATAAAAGGTCTCCACGGGTTTTCCGGCCGCCGACAGCGAAACCTTCACACCGCGTTCCTGCAACAACCGGCTCACCGAATCGCGCAACGTGGCCGCCACAGGACGTTTTGGTTCGGCTTGCAGCAACGTGGCCAGCAACACTTCCACCATGTTGCGGTCGGCATCAAAGTGTTCGTTCACCTTCCAGCGGCTGCCGTTGTAGTGCAACGTCACCGTGCCGCGCCTCGACTCCAGCACCACCTGGTCAACCGTCTTCAGGTCGTAGGCTTTGAAAAGATTTTTGTCAACTTCAAACGAATGCTCCTCCCGCGTCAGCCACACAGCCGCCATGGTGGCGAGCAACAGCACCACCAGCAACACGAGCAACCGCTTATTCTTTTTTTCCTGCATACTAGAACCGGGCAAATTTTTTCTTTCTCCAATAGGCGCGCGCCACACCATAGCCTATCAGCAACAGCAACGGCACCGCCAGGTTCAACACCTGCCACCGCGTGCGCTCGGCCACAACCTTTGTCTTGTCGAGCGGGCGAATGGTGACGCGCTTGTTGCGCGCTTGTATCAGTCCGTTTTCCTGTGTGAGGTAGGCCAACGCATTCAACAGAAAATCGCGGTTTGCAAATGTCTGGTTGGTGAAGGGGTCAAACCCCAGTGGCTGCAACTGGCGCGTGCGCGGATGAATTTCGTTGCGGGCTATGTCGCCGTCGGCAATCACAATCAATTGTGTCCACACGCCGTCTTCGCGAAAGTCTTTCGCGTCCACACCTTCGGGGGTGAAACGGTTTTTGAACAGCGACGAAAACTTGCCTTCCAGCAAATAGCCCACGGCAATGTTGCCTTGTACAAAATCTTCGGGCCGCACGTTTTTGCGCAGCTCATTCACACTCACCTTCACGGGCGCAGTGAACGTGCGCGAATAGGGCGACGTGGTGACCAGTGCCGTCTTGCGAATGCCGGGAGCCTTCACGGTGTCGATGCTGTTCACAAACTTGAGGGCCACCGCGTCGAGGTTGCGTGTGATGGGGTGCGTCGCATAACGATTCAGCAACGGAAAGAACGGCCACTCCATCAACTTCACCTGCGGCTTCCCATCTACCTGACCGGTGATGACGGGATACAAACCACACGTGCGATCCAACACCAGGTCGGGATTGATGCGCACGCCATATTTAAAAAGCTGGTCGTCGAGATCGAGATTGTAGGGCAACGCAAAGTAATTTTCCTGCGAAGCACTGTCCATCGCGGCATTCAAACGGTCCACGAGAAACATCACTTTGCCGCCGCGCATAATGTATTGATCCAGCGCATATTTATCGGAAGGCGAAAAAGTCTGTGTCGGCTTCACAATCATCAGCACGTCCACATCCTGAAGCGTCGCCGGTGTGCCGAGGTTCACCTTCTTCACATCATAGGCTTCGGTCAGATCGCGTTTCAAACTCGCTACGTGCACGGAGTCCAATTCGCCATGCCCCGTCACAAAGCCCACGCTCTTGCGCGCGTCGTTTGTCAGTTCATAGATGGCGCTGGCCACTTCATACTCAATGCCTTCTATCGACTGGTTAATTTCTTCTTCGGGTGTTCCGGCCTTGTTGCCCTTCAGCAACATCACGCCTTTTTCGCGACCGCCATACGAAATGATCACCCCGGGAAAAATGATCTTCTCCACCCGCTCGCCATTCTTGTTGTCGATCACGTTGGTGGGTTGAATGCCGCGCGCGGCCAGCTCGGCCATAAATTCGGACCGGGCTTTTTCGCTGAGGGCAACACCGGGGTCGGTGACCTTGTATTTTATTTTGTTGTTCGAATAGATCCTGAATTCTTCCAGCGTTTCCTGGATGGCCTTCTGAAAGCGTGAGAACCCCGCATTCAAATCGCCCGTGAGAAACACTTCCACATACACTTCGTCTTCCAGCGCGTTCAGAATTTCTTTTGTCTGTGGCTTAATGCTGTAGCGCTTCTCTTCCGTGAGGTCGATGCGAAAAAAATAGTGCGACACCAGCACGTTGATCAGCACCAGCGCCACCGCTCCATTCAGGAACATCAACACATCGCCCAGCTTGCGGCTATCCCACTTCACCATTGTCTGCTCCCCAGGATTAGTTTCGTGATCGACAACGTGAGAAAGATCACGCTGAGAAAATACACCACATCGCGCGTATCGATCAGCCCACGGCTCATCGACTCATAGTGATAGAGCAATCCCAGTTGCTTCACCTGCAAGGCATTGGCCGACCAAAAACTAAGCGACGCCATTGAATCAAAGCCCGAAAACAGCAGGAAGCACAGAAACGCCGCCACAATAAACGCCACAATCTGGTTGGGCGTGATGCACGACGCAAACACCCCCACGGCACAAAACACCGCCGCCAGCAACGCCAGCCCTACATACGAGCCCATCACACCGGCCGTGTCAACATTGCCCACGGGGTTGCCGAGGCTATAGATGGAATAATAATAGACCACGGTGGGAATGAGCGCAAACAACACCAGCAGCAGGCTGGCCAGGAACTTACCCGTCAGCACATCCCAATCGGTGAGCGGCTTGGTGAACAACAGCTCCAGCGTGCCCGCCTTTTTTTCTTCCGCAAAGCTGCGCATGGTGATGGCCGGCACCAGGAAAATAAACACATAGGGACCCACCGAGAACAACGTCTCCATGTCGGCATAGCCATAGTCCAGCACCGACGTTTCGGGAAACACCCACACCAGCAACCCCATGCTCAGCAAGAACACACCAATCACCACATAGGCGATGAGCGAGTTGAGGAAGCTGTTAAATTCTTTGGAAAGTACCTGAAGCATACCGCTTTTGATCGTGGCGCAAAAATAGATTTTATTTTGTTACCCCCGACGCATCGGGGCTGACGGGCGCGGCCGTCAGTTCACGGAAGATGTTCTCCAGCGAGCTCTCCTCCTGCTTCAACCCGATGAGCGACAAATTATTGTCGGCAGCAAACCGGAATATTTCCGGCCGCAGGTCGGCGATGCCGTCGGTGGTGATCCTGAACCGGAAGCCCTCCACCACGGCCACCTGCTGCACACCCTTCAGGGCGCCCAGTTGTGCGGCCGTCACGTTGCCTTCAAACTCGGCCAGCAGCGTTTGCCCGTTGCCTTGCTGGCGCAGCAGCGCGTCGAGGCTGTTGTCGGCCACAATCTCTCCTTTGTTGATCACCACCACCCGGTCGCACAGGGCCTGCACTTCCTGCATGATGTGGGTCGAAAAAATCACCGTCTTGTTGCGGCTAATGTCTTTGATCAGCTTCCGGATCTCGGCCAGCTGGTTGGGGTCAAGCCCCGAGGTGGGCTCATCCAAAATCAACACACGCGGGTCGTGAATCAGCGCCTGTGCCAGGCCCACACGCTGTCGATAGCCCTTCGAAAGCGCCTCGATGCGCTTGTTCTGCTCCAACCCAAGCCCGCAAAGCTCAATGATCTCGCCCGTGCGCTGCTTCAGCGTGTTGCCACTGAGGCCGTAGAGGCTGCCGATAAACTGAAGGTATTCGTGCACATACAAATCGAGATACAGCGGATTGTGTTCGGGCAAGTAGCCGGTGATCTGCTTCACTTTCATGGGCTGCTCCATCACATCAAAGCCACCCACCACCACGCGCCCCGCCGTGGGCGGCAAATAGCCTGTGGCAATCTTCATGGTCGACGACTTGCCGGCACCGTTCGGCCCCAGAAACCCCACAATCTCCCCTTCCCGAACCGTGAACGAAATGTTGTTGATGGCTTTCTGTTCGCCGTAAATTTTGGTGAGTTGGTGTATGGCCAGAGACATGGTGAACGTTTAAAATGGGCAAGCCGCTTTTCGAACGCCAAGTTTAGAGCTTTGTCGCCGCAAACGCGAAAGTTTAAAGCCGAATCTTTACTTTTTCACGTTCAAAAGTTCCATTCAAAGATCACTTGGACACGTTGAGCAGAAGGTCGGGCGTTCCGCCAGCTGGCGGACTATCCGCTCCAAGTCCTCGCCCCACCCACACCCCACCCGGCTGTGGGCTTTCCGCTTCTACCCCTGGCCGGGTAGCGACCAAAAATACTCGTCCGCCCCCGTTGGCGGTCTCCCGCCGCCAACGCTGTTAAAAAGTTGTTAACGTGTTTACAAACGTTCACCCCAGCGAATGAATGCGTTGAATGGTATCCATAAATTATTGAAATTTGACCCCGAAACACAGAACTATGCGCATACTCGTTTTCATAAGCTTCCTCCTGTTGTCCACCACGGCGTGTCTGGCACAGGGCGGCTACAACATCAGGTTCCAGATCGCAGGCCTCAAAGACACCACCATCTACTTGGGCAACTACTTCGGCGAAAGCACCTACCTGAAAGACACCGCCAAAGTGAACAGCAAGGGCGAGTTCGTGTTCGAAGGCAAAAAGAAACTCGAACGTGGCGTCTACTTCCTGGTCCTCAACAAAATTAAAATTTTCGAACTGGCCGTCGGCAAAGACCAGCAATTCTCCATGGTCACCAAAACCGACGACTATGTGAAAAACATGCAGGTGACGGGCGACATCGACAACAAAGTGTTTTTCGAAAACATGATCTTCAACATGGAGCGCCACTTCGAAGCCGAACCGTTCCTGAAAGTGATCCAGGACAGTACACTCGCCGAAGACAAAAAGAAAGGTGCCCGCGAAAGCTTCAACAAAGTGAACGACAAAGTGGTGGCCTATCAAACCGACGTCATCGCCAAATATCCCGGCACCATCACCGCCACCGTGCTCAAAGCCAGCCAGGTCATTAAAGTGCCCGACGCCCCCAAGAAAGCCAACGGCACCACCGACTCCACATTCCAGCTCAAATGGTATCGCCAACACTTCTTCGACAACTTCGACCTTGCCGACAGCGCCCTGCTTCGCATGCCCCGGCCGCTGTATCGCGACAAAGTGTATGAATACGTCGACAAGCTTTATGCGCCGCAGGCCGACTCCATCTCCAAAGCCATTCCTGCTATGGTCGACAAAGCCAAACGCAACAAGGAAACCTACAAATACATCACCTTTATCCTCCTCATGAAATACCAGCAACCCGAAATCATGGGCCTCGACGAAGTATATGTGAACGTGTTTGACAAATATTACGCTACCGGCGAAATGGACTTCTGGCTCAACGACAAGATGAAGAAGAACCTGAAGGAACACGCCGACCGTCTGCGCAAAAGCCTCGTGGGCAAAACCGCACCCAACCTCATCATGCAGGACAGCAACCTCAAGCCCAGGTCCATGTATGACATCAAAAACAAATACACCATCCTCTTCATCTTCGATCCCGACTGCGGGCATTGCCGTGAAGAAACGCCCAAGCTGGTGTCGTTCTATAATCGCAAGAAATTCGATGTGGAAGTCTTTGCCGTGAGCGCCGACACCTCCATGGCCAAGATGCGCGACTACATCAAGGAAATGAAAACGCCGTGGATCACCGTGAACGGCCCCCGCACCTATGTGGGCCCCTATGGCGACCTCTACGACGCACTCACCACGCCGTCGCTATACGTAATCGACAACAAGAAAAAGATTATCGGCAAAAAAGTGCCGGCCGAAAAGCTCGATGAGTTCCTGGAACAATATGAACGCTTCCAGAAATTCAAAGCCGAAAAAGCGAAGACTGCTGCCACCAAATCGTAGCTTCACGAAAGCGGTCACCGTTTTGTACAAAATCGTACAGTAGCACGTGTTTTCAGAGGAGACAGGGCCGATTCTAACGCAAAAACCGGCTTTTGTAACATTTTTGCAGAATTATCAGTCTAATATGCAACTATTCACCCATCGGTGAGTATCTAGTATATAGCATACCGAAACTTAACGCACATTGATTATGGCTTTCCTGGATAAACTTCTCGGCAAAAAGAAAAAGACGACACTAAAGGCGAAGTGTCCCATCACCAAAGAACCCATCGAAGAGGGCTTTGGCTTCATGCTCACAACGGCCCAGGTAGTAGCATCCAAAAAATACTGGGACATGGTGATGACCGAACCCGAAACAATGTCCTACACCGTGTCGCACTTCAAGAACCAAAGCAGCGGCACCCAGATGCGCAACATGATCTTCGAAAAATACAGCAGCGTAGAAAAACCCTGGATGATCTCCGACTCCTGCATCAACCTTTTCGAACAAGTAGACAAAACATCGGCACGCGAAAACGCCAAAAAGTGGTGGGCCAACGAAGGCAACTACAACCCCGAAAACTCCGGCCCCGCCACCGCCGCCCTCGACGCCCAGACATTCAAAGATCTTAAAGACTATGCCGTGCTCGAAGCCGGCCGGTCGCGAATAGTTTTACAATAGAGTTTATTAGGTTTAGGTTTAGGTAGAAGGGCCGTCTTGCAGACGGCCTTTTTATTTTTGTCACCTTCGCACTTACCCGCTTCACCCCGTCTCACAATGCCATGCGTCCGGCGTTGCCTAAACATCACAAACATTCCAAGTGCCAGCCTACAACAGAAGCGGGGTTGTTACACATACTTTTGCACATCGGCCGTTAGTGTGTCGAACAATTTCTGAATCACGGCCATCTCTTTCAGCGTCTTATGTTCGTTGGCAATGGTGATAAAATCGCTGAGCCTGTTCAGGCTTTTCTGCAACGATTCAATTCCTTGAAATATGGCATCGTCTGTATTGACAACCGGTGTGGTTCTGATGAGCCGGTCGTGCGCAAGCTTGTCGAGCTCCTCAACGATCTCGCCAATAACGCCTTCAACGGTGGTCATCTTTCCATGGAACAGCGCGAGTCCAATCAGGTCCAATTGCGAGGTCACAAAATTCCGAAACGGGGCATACGACTTCAGGTGCTCCTGGTACCCCGGGTTGTCACGATGTTTAAGTTCAAGGCCAACCGTCATGTAGTTCAGCAAGTATGGTGCATGTTCCTTATGGTGCAGGGCAATGATTGACAGCATGCCGCGCAACAGGGCGGAGTCTACGCCAAGTTCATCCACAATCCTTTTCAGTCCCTCTGCCGGGTCGTCGGTCAGGTATCCCGCGTAGCGATCAACCAGACTCATCAGTTCATCAAAATCCGAGCTTTCCATATTTTGTAGTTTTAAATTTATCCATCGGCCTGCGCTCAACATTCCACTAAGAGATGCCAACACCCGCGTGTGACATTTCCTTCATGGGCGAAACTGTATGTTCCATAAAGTTTCTTGTGTGCCAATTTCCGGCAGCACACTGAAACAGAATTGCAGTGGGACAGCCATTGCCTGTTTTTTTCTCAACGCCCTCCGTCTACGGCCATAAAAAAACCACAGCAAGCCTTCGCCTGCTGTGGTCGTAACTTTTGTTGGTGACTATTCAATCGCAAACACAATCGTTTTGGTCGTCATGTTGCCCAGCATGTCCACTGCCTTGATAAGGATGCTGTAGTTCGCGGCCGGCAGGTTTTTGATGGGTGCCGTGTAGGCGTTCAGTCTTCCGCCGTTTATGGCGTATTGAATGCTTTGCGTGCCCACGTTTTTGTCTGTGGCCGCCAGATAGAGCTGCACTTCTTTCGGATAGATGGTATACGATTGATCTTTCAACACCTTTGTGCCGATGTTGTCCACACCAAACACTTCGATAATCTCCGGCGCCGCGTTGTCGAGGAAAATGGTTTGACTGGCCGCCGTGGCGTTGTTCACCTGGTCCGACGACGTGATGGACAATTTTCGCAACCCGTCGCCTGCCAGCGAAAAATCTTCCGTGAAGGCAATGCTGCCGGTGTTGTCGATCTCGTAGCTAAGTTTTTTCACACCCGATTGTCCGGGTCCGTCGTCCACACTGGTGATGTTTATTTTGCTAATGGAACGCATAAACAACGTGTCGTTCCGCATCAGTTTGGGACCAATGGCATGGTAGCTGATGCGTGGTGTTTTCACATCCACAATGTAGTTCAGCACTTCCACCTTGCTGACGTTCTCCACCTTGTCGTCGGCCGAATAGTAGAGTTTGTGGAACCCTGGTTTCTGATCGGCCTTCAGCGACGATGCATATTCGTTTTTGGCCACGAGGTTGTCGAACGCATAATAGATCTTGTTCACACCAGCCTTGTTGTCGGTGGCACTCAGCGAAAAACTTGAGCGGTCCGAAACATAGTTCACGCCAGAAGGATTGGTATAGAAGTCGACGTCAACGGCGTAGTCCACAGCGGGTGCTTCCACGTCGAGGAAGAAGTCGTAGGTGTGTTGAGGCTCTATGTTCTTCACACGGTCGACCGCCTGGTAGGAAAGCGTGTTTTCATTGGGCCGTTGTCCCGTGAGGTCGAGCAGGTTCAAATACAGTTGTGAGGCATCTTTGTTGAAACCATAGAGCACATTGGCAACGCCGCTACCGCCATCCGTTCCCTTCAGTTCGATCTTTGTTTTGCGCGACACCACATTGCCCACGTGCGGGCCGATAAGCGTCAACGCCGACTCGGGCGCCGTGCGATCAATAATAAAGTCCGACTTGTTCCGTGCCGCGTCCTTGTCTTCGGCGTTGCCCACATGGTCAACAGAATAGAACTTTATATTCACCGGCCCGTCGGCTGACAACGGAAAAGGTTCCTGGTAGGCCTGAAACCCCGACCCTGTGTTGAAGTAGGTCGACTCGACACCCGACACAGCATCCTGCGCCAGCAACTGCACCTTCAGGTCGCCACTGTAATACACCTGCCCACCCGAAACAAATTTCCCACTCGACAGATACTTTGCACCCGTCACCGGCGGCAACCCGTCGGCCATCACCGGCCACATCACTTCGCGCTCGGGCAACAACGTTTTTCCCGTAACCGAATCGGTAGCCCACCGCGTACGAATCCAGTTGATGCCTTCAGTGTCGAAGTGATACACGCGCACGTGATTCACATTCTCTTCTTTCAACACTACACCCTTGGTGGGATCGGTGGTTGGCGAAAGGATGACGTATACCGGAAGCTTTTTATTCCAGTACAGCGTGCCATCGGGCGCCGTATAGTTTTTGGGTTCGGGGTTGGTCTGCGCCGCCGACAAACCGACCATTGTGGTGCACAGCATAAGAATTAAAATACTCCTCATAAAAGTTTGGTTTGGTTTTAGGTAAATCCATCACCTCACCGGCATCTTCCGGCGAGAGAATAATGCAAAAGAACATCCTGCCACTGCAATGGCTTTGCAGTGGGATTTTTGTGAGAAGAATGTTTTGCTGTGAGCAGGATTGTGCGTTGCGCGCCGCCATTCAGCCGCGTCTAGCCCAATCCGTTAATCGTGTGTTCTTGTCGTTTCGGCTTTTGTAAATGCCGTTGGGGTAGGTTTTGTTTTGTGGCAAGGTGGTGGTTGCTTTAAAAGCAACAGAAAAAAAATTTACATTTTTTCTGTTGATTGTTGGCTGAATGTCCCCTATTCAAGGCTTAGGTCTATCTTCAGCCTATCCATTTCAATACTAAATTCATTATGGCTAAATGGTCCACTGACGGAGGATTGAATGATACTATCGCAGCTAACCTTGCTACAATCAGCATCCTCGACATTAAAATTTTTACTAATAAGCCAATAGTTGTCTTTCTTCTCCGCTATTCGATGCGTTTTTACTATCACCCATTCATCGTTCGATTTAGCCGTCTCAACATATTCAGCATATTTTCCATCACCATCATAGTGCCTCGCATAAGTAGGAACAACATAAATACCTCCGTAACATGTTTCCAAACCTCCGCCAGAACAATAAACAATAACCCGATCTTCTTTCCTGTCCCCATCTAATAAGGAGAGATTATTTTCCTAATGGATGGTCTCCCCATATTTCTTTCCACCAAATGCAGGAAGTAAGAAAGGGGGCCAAGAAAAACATCCAATATATAAAAACGAGCTTCTTGATCTTCATTGCGATATGTTTGGCAGGCGCTAATAGACGCCAGTGTTAATACGTTTCAAGGGATAGAATCACTGTTCGGAACCATAAAATTTTTCATAGTCGTCCAAAGTCTTCAGTGCTGAGCGAGCAAGATGGAAATTCCGTCTGCACAAAAGTTAAATCAACATAACATCCAACAATTTCTCCGGCAGTCCTGCATAGTTTATCGCGCTGCTATACAAATAGTGTTCTGGCGAGAGTACGATGCCGGCCTTCACTGGGTTGTTGTGAATATAATCCAATCGTTGGTCGAGCATGTGGTTGGTGCTTAGCTCCACGGCGTGGCTTCCTTGTTGCCAAAACTGGATGTTCTCGTTGTTAGGGTTGTATTTTCCTGCTTTGCGAAACAGCCAAAGAAACAATTCTCTTCGACTCTCCTGGGGATTATTTTCGATGGCCTCTACAATCCTTTTTGCCGTAAACTTCTTCAGGTCGCGAATGATGTGTTCAAGGGCCATCGTCCCGTTTCGCCCCATAATGAAATGGGCATGATTTGTCATGATGCAGTATGCCCATATTTCAAGACCTTTTGCTTTTTGGCAGTAGCGTATGCTGTCAAGGAGAATGTCTTTGTAGACTGTGCGTGTAAAGACATCGAGCCATTGAATAACCGTGAAGGTTACAAAATAGAGTTTGTCTTGGTTTCGAATTTTGTATTTGCGGCTCATGTTAACGGGGTTGGCGGGAATAATATAGAGACGCTGGCGCGAGTTTGCAACTCGTGCCTTACTTGTACAAAGTCTCCGACTTTGTCTGCCAAGTCGGAGACTTGGCAATTTGTAGGCACGAGTTGCAAACTCGCGCCAGTTTCTTGGAAATTCGTTTACTCCTCCCCTTCCAGATCTCTCAATATTTGATTCACGTTTTCTTCCGTCGTCGTCAGCTTTGTTTTGCAGATGCGGATCAATTCGGTGGCGCGCTTCACTTTGTCCGATAGTTCGTCTACGGAAATTTCGCCGCTTTCAATTTCGGTGACGATGGTCTGGAGCTCTTCGAAGGCTTTTGTATAGTTGGTTTGGTCGCTCATGGTTTTTTTTGGGGGAATGTTGTTTGGGTTATGGTGCTGGTCACTTCGCCTTCGGCCAGGCGCGTCACCACGGTGTCGCCGGGGTTTAGGGTCGTGCTGTCTTTCACGGCCTTGCCGTCTTTGAGGGTGATGGTGAAGCCGCGTTTCAGGATGTTGATGGGGTCGAGCACGCTCACGTGTTTTTCGATCTGGCGCAGGGCGATGTGGCGGGTTTGAAGGTGATTGGTGGCCTGGCGCTGCAGTGCTGCGGCCAGCGTGTCGATGGTGTTGGCGTTGTCGCGCACCACGTCGGTTGCATTTCGTTTCAGGGTGGTGAGCATGAAATCGAAGGTCTGCTCTTGTTGCTTCAGAAGAAAGCGCGATTGCTGCACGAGACTCTTCGACTGGTTTTCTACGTCGTGACGGCTGCGTTGCAGGCGGTTGTGGGTGACGGAGAGAAAATATTTTATGGCTCCATTCAGGCGCAGGCGTTCGTCGCGCACGAGGCGTTGGGCGCGGTCTACGATCAGCTCTTCTGCCCGGAGCACGGGCGTTTCAAAATTGCGGAAGGCATGAATCAGGAAGTCGGCGAGTTCGGTTGGTGTGATGGCGTTGCGATGGGCCACCATCTCCGTTACGGTTTCGTTGGTGGAGTGGCCTATGCCGGTGAGCACGGGAATGGGGAACAGGGCGATCTCGCGAGCCAGTTCATAGTTGTTGAACGACGACAGGCCCACGTCGCCACCGCCCCCGCGGATGATGGCCACCACATCGAAGTGGTGCAGCACCTTGCGGATGCGACGAAGCTGGTGAATGATGGACGCCACCGACTTCTCGCCCTGCAGCAGCGACGGGAAGAGGTAGTTAAAAAACTTGTAGCGCCAGGGGTTGTCTTCCATGATCTTGAGGTAGTCGGCGTAGCCTTTGCTGGTTTCGACCGAGATGATGGCCACGCGTTGGGGCAGCACAGGAAACGGCAGGCGTTGGTTCAGGTTGAAGATGCCTTCGCGGGCCAGCCGTTCGAGGGTTTCCTGCTTTTCGCGTTCCAGTTCGCCCAGCGAAAAGCTGGGGTCTATGTCGAGGATGTTGAGGCTTAGCCCGTGGGTGGGATCGAAGGTGATGGATGCCGAGAAGAGAATCTTGATGCCGTCTTTGAGGGGCTCTTTCAGGATGGAGAGGAAGGCGGCGTTTATGCGGAAGTAGTCGCTTTTCCAGAGGGTGGATTTCATGAGAGCAATCACCTTGCCGTCGCGCTTCTCTACCAGCTCGGGATAGCAATGGCCCGAGTGCGAATAGTGGTTGAGCTTGTTCATTTCGGCCTTCACCCAAAACACACTTTTGTAGCGTTCGGCAATCGTCTTCTGAATGCTTTGGGCCACCTCCAGCAGGGAAAATACTTGTTTGTCGCGAATGGTTTCCGCCATGTGTTTGTGGATTCTGAATGGGCATAGCCCTGTGTAAAGGTATTCAGATATTCGAAAATCGGGAATAGTAAAGATGCTTTGCTGCTGTGATTGTGGGGGCTGTGGGTATTGACAAAAAACGCATAGTCCTCCGCCAGTTGGCGGAGACACTAAGCTACGACGTCGAAGGTATTCAGATATTCGAAATCGGCATTAGTAGGCGATGAATTGAATTCCGTTTTCACATTGTCGATGAAATAAATGACCTCAATTCGACTTTGGTCATCTGATAGTCATTTTCAAGAAAGAAGAGATGGTTAGACAGGGCTACGTAGCCAATGATGTCGTCGTATGTTTTGGTCTTGTAAAATCTAGAAGGCATAAAAAATCTCGGAAACATCAGATACGTTAGTCCATATGGAATAATCAAAATAAAAACAACAGCCCCGACCTTAACTATTCCATACAACACCAACAGGAATTCGGCTCTAAGTATTAATAAGACAACAATCAATATCGCCGGGATCAGTATCAGAAGGGTTTGAAAACATAAGCTAAAGGTAGATAGCATTGGACTTGGAAACTCCAGTCCAACTTCCGATTCAACTTTATTGATGTTCTCCATGACGTACGGGGAAAACAATTCCTCAACTGGTGTATCAGTGTGGATATCCTCGATTGAATGTTGCTTGAGAAAAAAATATCGCACCCGTAGATCGACCACTTTGCCAAGAAACTTAATAAAGACGCGACGATTCTTTGTGAAGACTGAAATGACTTCATCTATCCAGTCATCTTCAGTCTTGATTTTACTGAAGTCAAATGTATCCTCCGTCAATCCCATGAAAGAACAGAATGCTTTCATTCTTTCTTTTAGAAGCAGTTCATCCATAACGTATTTTTAGTCATACCCATTCGACGTCCGACATAGTCTCCGTGTCGGAACTATATTGCATCACACCCCTGCTGTGCCTGGCACAACAGGGGTGTTTAGTTGTTCCGGTCGATTGTGAATTGCACCAATTGAATGAGCGACGTCTTGTAGGGTGAGTCGGGAAATTCTTCGAGGAGGGCGAGGGCTTCTTTGTGGTAGCGGTCCATCACCGTGTGTGCATAGTCGATGCCGCCCGATTTTTTCACAAAGGCAATCACCTCTTTCACTTTTTTGGGCTTGGCGCTTTCGTTGCGCACGATGCCGATGATTTTGCGTTTGGTGAGCCAGTCTGCTTTGCTGAGGGCGTAGATGAGGGGCAGCGTCATCTTCTTTTCTTTGATGTCGATGCCCAGGGGTTTGCCGATTTCTTCTTCGCCGTAGTCGAACAGGTCGTCTTTGATCTGGAAGGCCATGCCGATGTTTTCGCCAAAGCGGTGCATGCGTTTCACTACGTCTTCGCTGGCGCCCGAAGAGCTGGCGCCCACGGCACAGCAGGAGGCAATAAGCGATGCCGTTTTCTGGCGAATGATGTCGTAGTAGATTTCTTCGTTGATGTCGAGGCGGCGCGATTTTTCCATTTGCAGCAGCTCGCCTTCGCTCATTTCGCGCACGGCTTCGGTGACAATGCTCAGCAGGTTGAATTCCTTGTTTTCGAGCGAGAGGATGAGGCCGCGTGTGAGCAGGAAGTCGCCCACCAGCACTGCGATCTTGTTTTTCCAAAGGGCGTTTACCGAGAAGAAACCGCGGCGATAGTTGGCTTCGTCTACCACGTCGTCGTGCACCAGGCTGGCCGTGTGCAGCAGTTCGATGAGGGAGGCGCCGCGAAACGTTGATTCGCCAATTTTGCCACACACGCCTGCGCTCAGAAACACAAACATAGGGCGCATCTGCTTGCCCTTGCGCTTCACGATGTAGCTCATGATCTTGTCGAGCAGCAACACCCGCGTTTTCATCGAGGCCCGGAATTTTGGTTCGAATTCTTCCATCTCGCGGGCGATGGGAACTTTTATATCATCCAGGCGTAAAGGCATGCGCCGCAATAATACGCATTGATTTTAATGTGTTGAAGCATTTTGGGGTTTTAAGTATCAACCCGCCTGCAGACGGCGACTTCTGTGCGAAAACGAAAGCCCACAACCCTGTGGCCGTTGCCAATATTTGCTAATTTTAGAACCTTGAACCGCGGGTTGTGTTATGCGCACGAGCGGTTCAACCCAAACCAGCACCCTCATATGATAAAGCGAAGCGAGGAGATCAAGCCTGCCATGCCGGGAGTTATCCTGGAATTGATCACCTATAACCGTGAAAAATACAACAAGTTCGAGAGCTCAGACCCCGACGAGCTCATCACCCGCCTGCAACCCGACCAGGTGAACTGGGTGAACCTCGACGGCCTCAACAACAGCGACATCATCGAAAAGCTGCAAGCCCACTTCTGCCTCCACCCCTTGTTGGTCGACGACGTGCTGGCCGACCAGCGCCCCAAGGCCGAAGAGTATGACGACTACCTGTTTGTGACCCTCAAGATGCTCTACCGCATCGAAGGCACCTCTATCGACTATGAGCAGGTGAGCTTTGTGCTGGGATCGAACTACCTGCTCACCTTCCAGGAGAAAGAAGGCGACCTGTTTGAAGGTTTTCGCGAACGCATCCGCCAGGACCTTGGCAAGGTGCGCAAGAAACACGCCGACTACCTGCTCTACCGCCTCATCGACATCATCGTCGACAACTACTATGCCGTGCTGGACCGCATCGGCGACATCATCGACGACATTGAAGAGACCGTGTATGAGAACCCTACCAACGAAACGTTCTACAAAATACAGGCACTAAAAAAAGAACTGATCTACCTGCGCAAGGCACTCTATCCGTTGCGCGATGCACTGAGCAAGCTGGTGAAGGGCGAGTCTGATTTTGTGCGCGAAGAAAACCTGCGCTATTTCTCTGATGTGTATGACCACGTGTCGCACATCATCGATTCGATGGATACCTTCAAGGACCTCACCTCAAGCCTCATGGACATTCACATCAACGCCATGAACACCAAGATGAACGAAGTGATGAAAGTGCTGACGGTGATCTCCACCATCTTCATGCCCCTCACGTTTATCGTAGGGGTCTATGGCATGAACTTCAAGTTTATGCCCGAGCTCGACTGGCAGTATGGCTACTTCCTGGTGTGGGGCATTATGGGCGCCATCTTTGTGACCATGATGATCTATTTCAAGAAGAAGAAATGGTTCTAGCTGGTAATTAGTCTTGAGTCTTGAGTATTTAGTCCTGAGTCTTTGGATCTGAATTTTATACTAAGGACTATGGACTCAATACTATGGACTAATCCTCCGGTGTGTCGCCGAGCCATGAGGCTTCTACCAGTTCGGGGAGGGTTTTGCTGAGTTTGAGGATTTTGAATTTGTAGCCCAGCAGCGTGAAGGTGTCACCTTCTTTCATAGACGGTTTGTGGGAGGTGAGCAGGCCCGACAGCGTTTCATATTCTTCCGATTCCGGAAAGGGTTCTTCCACGAATTTATTGATATCGTGTAGTGACGATTGGGCCACGATCTGGAACACGCCTTTGTCGAGCGGGGTCACGATCTGTTGTTCGTGGTCGTGTTCGTCCTGTATTTCGCCTACCAGTTCTTCGATGATGTCTTCGAGGGTGATGATGCCGATGGTGCCGCCAAATTCGCTGACCACAATGGCCATCTGTGTTTTGCGTCGCTGGAATTCGCGCAGCAGCATGTCGATGGGTTTGGCTTCGGGAATGAAGTGGGCGGGGCGCATCACGTCTTTGATGCCCTTGTTGGTTTTCTGCACATAGACGGCAATGATGTCTTTGGCGTGCACGATGCCGATGATTTCGTCGAACGAATTTTCGAACACCGGGTATCTTGAATAACCTTCGCGCAGCACCAGGTCCATCGCTTCGCTGATGTTGAGGTTGGCCTGCATGCCGCTGATCTTGACGCGCGGCACCATGACCTGGCGCACGATGCGGTCGTCGAAGTCGAACACGTTCTGGATCAGCTCGCGTTCGTTGGGTTCGATGGCGCCGCCTTCTTCGCTTTCGGCGATGATGAGTTTCAGTTCGTCTTCGGAGTGTATTTCCTGTTCGGTGATGGGCTTCACGCCAAAGATTTTCAGGATCACGTTGGCAAAGCCGTTGAGCAACCAGATGAAGGGACGGAACACGTAGTAGAAAATCTGGAGCGGCACCGACACGCGCAGGGTGGTTGAGGCCGAGTAGCGTATGGCCAGCGACTTGGGGGCAAGCTCGCCAAACACGATATGCAAAATGGTGAGCATGGCAAAGGCGATGGGCAGGGCGATGCGGTGTGCAAGGGCTTCGGTGAGCGACAGGCCAAGGGCCGACATCACATCGAGGATGATGCGCGACATCACGTCTTCTCCTACCCAACCCAGGCCCAGGCTGGCCAGGGTGATGCCCAGTTGCGTGGCGGCCAGGTAGCCGTCGAGGTTGTTGATGATGTTCTGGGCGGCACGCTTAGAGATGTTTCCTTTCTCCAGCGCAATCTGCGAGGAGCGAACTTTCACGATGGCAAACTCGGCTGCCACAAAGAAACCATTCAATACGACGAGAAATAAGGTTACAAAAACATCAAATGCCATACGGGAACTTCGAGATGCAAAGGTAGTAAGAAAGTGAGGGTTCTTGGCTATTAAATTTTAGACGGCCGGGGGAAGGCCGGTTCGAAACAAAAAAAGAACCTCTGCGCCTTGCAGAGGTTCTTTTTGGCTCACGGAGAGGGGAACGATCAGAGTTTCGCCTCCAGCGTGGTGATTTTTTCCTGTGCTTCGGCTTTGCCCAGCGACAGTGCCTTTTTATAGAGCTCGATGGCTTCTCTCAGGGTGTCTTTTTTCTTGCGGGGAGCCAGTTTGGTACGTGCAGCAGCTTCTTCAACGGCCTGGCCACGGGCAAAATATGCGTCGGCTTCCGTCATTTTGCTTTGGATCATCAACTCCTGAACCCGGGCTTCGATGAGGGCAAGCTCCTGTGTTTTGGTTTCGATTTGTGTTTGCTTGTCGGCCAGTTCCGATTCCTGCATACCCACCGTGGTGATGAGGTTTTGGTTTTCGTTGCGGTATTTGTCTACCTGCTCTTGCAAACCAGCAATTTCCTGTGTTTTAGATTCCAGGTCGGCTTTCAGCTTTTTGATGGTTTTGCTGAAGGCGTTGGCGTTAGCCTTTGAGGTTTTGAGTGAGCTTTCGAGATCGTCGATTTTCTTTTGCGTGTCTCTCACATACCCGTTGATATCTTTCATGCGGGTCTTGTAGTCGTCGTAGGTTGTTCCTTCTACCATGTTCACACGCAACAGCTGACGGCTGGCGTCGATGGAATCCATCATGGCGCCGACTTCAGTTAACGTTTGCGCCATCTTCTGGCTGGTTTCAAGTTCTACCTTGAGGGAGTCTACCTGCGACTGGAGTTTTTCCTTTTCTTTAGCGCCGCAGCCTGCAAGAAGAGCAGCAACGGGTAACACAAAAGCGAGCTTTCTGATCATACGAAGTTTGGTTTTAGGGGTTCTTGAGCAAAAATACAGTTGATTTCGATGCCAAAAGGGCTGGTCTGTCAAATTATTTTTTTTAGCAGTTAAGGTGCCAATGGATACGCTGGTTAAACACAACGGCCACGGCTTTTCGGCGTTTGGCGATTGTTGTGTTCGTCAAACAACTGCCAACATTATGTTGTTTTGTTTTTGGGATTGTATAAAGGAAGTTAAATTTGCGACGTTTGGAACGATACCTGAACCTTTCCATGCCCACACTAAAAAACCACGCGTATGCGTATTGCTAACCCGGGCAAACCCCTCATTGACATTGCTGGTGGAGGTTTCGCAAGCCTCAGGGCTGCGCTGGGCGTTGGCATGATGTTGCTTTTGCGACCGTTGGCTGTTTCTTTCACCGCGTTCTCCCACCTGTGTTCTTCTGACTTCAATTCCACCTTTGGTTCACATAACATACTAGTTGACAACTTTCGGCGCCCCATGCCGAGCAACACAAGCTCTATACTCATGACACCCCTTCCGAAAGTCGGGGTATAACAGGATGGCCATATCGAACGATAAATATCAAACCCCGCTCTCTGTCGGGGGTGTTCTTGTTTCCCTCGGAATTATATACGGAGACATTGGAACCTCACCGCTCTATGTATTCAAAGCCATCGTCGGCACACAGGTCATCAACGAAGACCTGATTCTCGGCGGTCTTTCGTGCGTGGTGTGGACGCTCACGCTCATCACCACCCTCAAATATGTCTATCTCGCGCTCAACGCCGATAACAAAGGAGAAGGTGGAATTTTCGCGCTCTATGCCTTGGTGCGGCGCTACAAAGCCTCGTGGGTTATCTATCCCGCGGTGATCGGCTGCTGCACGCTCATTGCCGACGGGTTCATCACACCGGCCATCAGCGTGTCGTCGGCTATTGAAGGGCTGCGCATTCTCAATCCCGAAATTCCCACAGTCACCATCGTCATCACCATCATGGTGGCGTTGTTTATCTTCCAGCAGTTTGGCACCAGCGTGGTGGGCAAAACGTTTGGTCCCATCATGCTCGTGTGGTTTGTGGTGATCGCCGTGTTTGGCGTGATGCAGTTCTACGACCATCCGCAAATCTTCAAGGCATTCAACCCCATCTACGCGTTCAACCTCATCACCAAATATCCCGGCGGCTTCTGGTTGCTGGGCGCGGTGTTCCTGTGCACCACGGGAGCCGAAGCGCTCTATTCAGACCTTGGCCACTGCGGCAAAGAAAACATTCGCTTTGGCTGGGGCTTCATCAAACTGTCGTTGCTTTGCAACTACTTTGGTCAAGGTGCATGGCTGCTCGAGCACCAGGGCTTGCCCATGGGCGATCAGATTCCGTTCTACGCCATCATCCCCGAACAATTCCTCATCTTCGGCATCATCATCGCCACCATGGCCGCCATCATTGCCAGCCAGGCCCTCATCTCGGGCACGTTCACACTGGTGAACGAAGCCATGAAGCTGAAGCTGTGGCCCAGCACGCGCGTGCGCTACCCAAGCCAGCTGAAGGGACAAATTTATGTGCCGGCCATCAACTGGATTTTGCTGCTGGGTTGTATTGCCGTGGTGCTCATCTTCAAAGAATCGTCGTCGATGGAAGGTGCCTATGGTCTGGCCATCACCATCAACATGCTGATGACCACGTCGCTGCTGGTGTTCTATTTCATGACCGCGAAGAAGTCGACCATCCGCTCGGCGGCGCTGGCGTTTTTGTTCTTCTCTGTAGAAGGCATGTTCCTCATTTCGAACCTCGACAAGTTTCAGCACGGCGGCTGGTTCACGTTCACCATTGCCTTTCTGTTCTTTATGATGATGTACATCCTGCTGCACGCACGCGGGCTGCGCGACCGGCACACGGAGTTTGTGGATTTGAAGCACTACGTGGGCATGTTGCAGGATCTGCAAGCCGACACCTCTGTGCCCAAGGAAGCCACCAACCTGGTGTATCTGGCCATGGCCGACAGCAAGCGCTACATCGACTCGAACATTATTTACTCCATTTTCAAGAAACGTCCCAAGCGAGCCGATGTGTTCTGGTTTGTGCACGTGGAAACGGTAGACAGTCCGTTCAGCAGCAAGTATGTGGTGGACACGATCATTCCCAAGAAATGTTTCTTTGTGCGCATCAAGCTGGGATTCAAGACTGATCATCGGGTGAATTTGCTTTTCAATAAGATCATTCATGAAATGGCCGACGCGGGGGAGATTGATCTGACGAGCCCGTATCCTTCCTTGCATAAGTATAGCATGATGTCGGATTTCAAGTTTATCATCCTTCATTCGTGGGCTTCTTCGGATAGTGAGATTTCGAGTTTTGACCGGGTTATTATTCAAGGGTACCGGTTGCTGAAGGAGCATAGTCTTTCTACGGAAGAGTTGTATGGTATTGAGGCGGCGAACCTCGAGGTGGAGAAGGTGCCTATTCAGGTGGGGCCGATGGCGAAGGTCAAGATTAAGCGAGAGAGGAATGATTAATTAGGTTTTTGTTTCTTCTTTTTGCTTGATGTCGAACTTTGTTTGTTAGTGTGCCGCTTCTTGCTGAGCGTGTTGTGAGATAGTTATGGTTTTCTTTTTTTGTTTTTGTGCATTTCATAGCTCCGCTCATGGCCGCGGGGCCTCGCATGTTCCCATCTTGACTATGCCCTACCCGCACGTGCCCATGCCAGGCCAAAGGTAGGCCAAGGCCCAGATGGCAACATGCTGGAACGGGGTGTGGGTGTGTGGTGTGAGGCGGGCAGTGTCTAATGTGTGGCGATGTGGGTTTCTTTTTGATGGGTTCTGCTGTCTACGCGTTCTTTTTTGCTGAATGTATTTTTGATGTGCCTTTGGTGGTTGGGATCTGTTGATCATCTCTGTGAAGTATTTTAGCAAAAAATTCGTGCGTGCATTTCACAACATTGTCTTTGCAGCAATACGGACTGGTGGTCATTTACATTTTTGACGACAGTGTGTGCGTCATTGTCACACAGCATTTCATCGTTCTTAGTGGGCTCCTGATGGAGCCAGAAAATTGCCCTGGTGAGGGTAATTGTATTCACTCACCTATCCACGGCACCATCCCTTCACCCCTTCCAGCATGTTCCTATCACGGCCTGATACGGTCTTTGGCCTGGCAGTGGCATGCGCGGATCGGATCTAGCCCTGATGGGAACATGCGAGGCCTCCGCGGCCATGAGCGGAGCTATGGAATGCACGAAAACTCACCAAAGAAAAAACAACCTATCCCACAAAACACTCAGCGCGAACGCTCATACAGGGTTCACTTTTCTCCCCTTTCAACGTATCTTACCTCTACAAAAAATCATTTCCAATGCCTTACCACACCTTCATGCCACCCCCATCACTCGCACCCTTTGTGCGCTGCTTCTGGGCGCTGGAAGGAGAAGCATCCTGTGCAACGCCTTACGTGCACCGCACCATGGCCTCCGGATGCCCGGAACTTGTATTCCACTTTCGGGGAAGGTTCGATGAGTTACTGGAAGATGGAAAAACAGAAAAGTCTTTTGTCTCAGGATTGCATGCGCAGACCAAACGCTACAACCGGTTTGTGACCTGCGAAGGCTTTGGCATCTTTGGTGCCTACCTCTATCCGTATGCCATTCCCCAGTTGTTTGCCTATCCGGCAGAGGAGCTCACCAACGAGATGCCCGACCTGCACACGCTGCTGGGGCAGGAAGGTGTTGACCTTGAAGAACAAATGGCGTTGGCACCGTGTCATGCTTCACGCAGGGCGTTGCTGACGTCGTTTCTGGAACGTAAACTCATCCGGCACTATCAGGCCGAGGATGCTGTGGCGTTCACCATTCAGCGTGTGATTCATGCCAACGGTGCGGTTAACATCGACGCGTTGGCCCACGACAATTTTTTATCGCGGCGCCAGTTCGAACGGAAATTTAAAGTGCATGCGGGCTTTAGTCCGAAATTGTTTTCGCGCATTGTGCGGTTTCAATCGTCGCTCGAAGAATATGGCAATCGTGAGAAATCGCTCACGGAGATTGCCTATGGGTGCGGGTATTTCGATCAGTCGCATTTCATCCATGAGTTTCGGGAGTTTTCGGGCTATCATCCGGGCTATTATTTTTCGGGAAAGGCAGAGGGCGTGGAATACCGCGATGCCTGATGTCGCATTTTTACAATTTCTGATAGCACCCTCTGATGTTACTTCGCGTAACGAGCAACACATCGTTGCCCGCAGTTTCATTAAACACCAGTATCATCTTTATGAAAACACCGGACTACTATTTGCCCATCATGCCCTACCTGGTCATTAAAGACACCGCCAGGTTCATCACTTTTCTTAAAAATGTGTTCAACGCCACGGAACAATATGCCGGCAAGCGCGACGACGGCACCGTGATGCACGCCGAGTTCAGCATCGGCAAAGCGGTGGTTATGTTCACAGAAGCCACCGACACCTACCCACCATTTCCCGCAGGCATGTTTGTTATGGTGGAATCGGCCGACGACCTCTATGCAAAAGGCCTGGCCCACGGCGGCACCTCGCTGCAGGAACCGGGCGACCGCGAATATGGCCGCAGCGCCGGCTTTGCCGATCCCTTCGGAAACCAGTGGTGGGTCACCCAGCGACGGCTTTCCTGAGCGGCCGGATGCGGACACCTGCGTTCGGTATTGATCGTGAATAAAATGAAAATTGCAGCATTGCAGCCCCTGTGGGGCGATATGGCGGACTGGCACTGATCTTGGAACGTGCCCGGTATCTCGCAAAAACTAACCGCATCATGCTCAGGAACTATATCAAGATCGCACTACGCAACATCAGTCGGAACAAGGCCTATTCGTTCATCAACATTTTTGGTCTTTCGCTTGGGGTGGCGTGCTGTCTGCTTTTGGCTTTCTATATCGAAGACGAATTTAAGGTAGATACGCACCTTGCCGACCGCGACAACCTGTATCGCATCGTCACACACTTTCAGGGCGACATGGGCATTGACGAATCGGGCACGGCCTCTCCGCCCATTGCCATGGCGTTGCGCGACGAGATTCCGGAAGTGGTGTCGGCCACGCGCCTGCTCAATCCGCCCGGTGCTACCCAAAGCCTGATCCGCTACGAAGACAACATCTTCTATGAAAGCGACGGCTACCTGGCCGACTCCACCCTTTTTGATGTGCTCGCCTATTCGTTGCTCGAAGGCAATCCCGCGAAAGCACTCACCGATGCCAACAGCGTGGTGATTTCAAAAACCATGGCCCACAAACTGTTTGGCTCAAGCGAGGCGCTCAACAAGATGATCAGCGTGAGCCTTGGCGGACCTGCGGGCGATTTCAAAATCACGGGCGTGTTCGACGATTCGCACAAGAGCCACGTGATGCCGCACTTCTTCATCTCCATGACCAGTTCGGGCTGGGCCGAATATATGCGCTCGCCGGATGCCCAGGACGAGTGGGCCGGACAAAACTTTGTGCCCTCCTATTTGAGACTCACCCCCGGACATGACGTGAAGGCGGTGGAGAAAAAAATGAACGAAGTGCTGGTGAAGCACGGAGCCGAAGACATGAAAGCGCTTGGCCTGTTCAAAACGTTGTCGATCGAACCGGTGAAAGATATTTACTTGCGGTCGGAGGTGGGTAAGAGTCCGCGCATTATCTATATCTATATCATTGCATCGATCGCGGTGTTCATTCTGCTCATCGCCTGCATCAACTTCATGAACCTGTCCACAGCGAAGGCCACAAAGCGCGCGGGCGAGATTGGGTTGCGCAAAGCCATGGGGGCATTCCGCAGTTCGCTTATCGGACAGATTCTTGGCGAGGCCATGGTAATTGTGCTTATCTCTATTTTGCTCAGCCTTGTGCTGGTGCAACTGGCGCTGCCGTTCTTTAACAACCTCACGGGAAAAAGCATCACACTTGGCACGGACAACGTGTGGTATATGATCGCTTCGCTGGTGGGCCTCACGCTGGTGACGGGTCTTGTGGCCGGAAGTTATCCGGCGTTCTACCTTTCGTCGTTTCAGCCGGCGCAAGTGTTGAAGGGCAAGATTTCGTTGAGCGGTGGCTCGGGCCTGCTGCGGCAGTCGCTGGTGGTGTTTCAGTTCATGATCGGCATCGCGCTGGTGTGTGGCATGCTCATCATCGGCAGTCAGCTGCGTTATATCGAAAACAAAAATCTTGGCTTCAACGCCGACGCCAAAATTGTGCTGCCGTTACGCACAGCCTCGGCGTCGAAAAATGCCGACGCGCTTCAAAACGAACTTCGTCGCGCAGCCCATGTGCAAAGTGTGGCGGCCACCGACTATTTGCCCGGGTCACAAATCTGGTCTGACTTCTCCATCTATCCGCAAGGCGCCAACATGGAAAAGGCAGTCGATCATTTGAACAACTATGTGAGTCATGGCTACCTGGAATTGCTGGGCATTAAAATGGTGGCCGGCCGCTCGTTCAGCGAACACCGCGCAACCGAAAGCAACGGCAACATCATCATCAACCGCACCGGTGCCAAAGCGATCGGGTTCGATCCGGACAAAGCCGTGGGGCAGGACGTGTTCACGGAATGGCAGGGAGAAAAATCCACGTTCCACATTGTTGGGGTGATGGAAGACTATCACCAGAGTTCGCTTAAAGAAAAAATCCGGCCGCTCCTCTTTCGCATGGCACCAGAAGACCGCTCCTACGACTTTGTGATTCTGAAAGTAGACGCGGCCCATTTCAAAGATGTGATTGCCTCCGTCGAAAAGATCTGGAAGAGCACCAACAGCGACACGCCGTTTGAGTATACGTTTCTCGACGATTCCATCCGCAAGAACTATGAAGAAGATCGCAAGGTGGCGTCCATCATCACAAGCTTCACGGCGTTGGCCATGCTCATTTCGTGTCTGGGACTCTATGGTTTGTCAACCTTTATGGCCGAGCGTCGCTTCAAGGAAATTGGTGTGCGCAAGGTGCTTGGTGCCGACGTGAGCCAGATTGTGACGTTGATGTCGAAAGAGTTTGTGAAGCTGGTGGTCATCGCGTTTGTGATTGCCGTGCCCATAGCGTGGTATGCCATGTCGCAGTGGCTGAAAGGTTTTGAATATAAGGCGCCCATAGATTTCACGATCTTTATCTACAGCGGGCTTGCGGCGTTGTTTGTCGCGTTAGCTACGGTGAGCTTTGAATCGGTGCGCGCCGCCGTGGCCAACCCGGTGAAGGCTCTTCGAAACGAATAAAAAAAACGAACCTCTTATGTTCCGAAGTTATTTTGTGATCGCTTTGAGAAGCCTCCTCAAAAACGGAGTCTACTCCTTCATCAACATCGCGGGCCTTTCCATCGGCATGGTCTGCACCATTTTCATTTTGTTGTGGGTGGCCGACGAGCGGTCGTGGGATAACTTTCATGAAAAGAAAAACCGGCTCTATCGCGTGCACATCAATGCACTGGGCGACCAGGGCATCCAAACCCAACGCGCCGTTCCCCTCGGCTTGTGGGAAGGCCTTAAAGAAGAACGCGACATCGCGCACGTGGTGCCTACCGACTGGGGCCGCGACTACCTGCTGACCGTTGGTGATAAAAAATTCTATAAACACGGCTACTACGTGGCCGAAGATTTTCTGACCATGTTTTCGTTTCCCGTGGTGCAAGGACCGCCCGCCCCTCAACTGACCGATCCCTCCACCCTAGTGATTACCGAGAGCACGGCACGCGCCCTGTTTGGCAACGAACCGGCGCTGGGCAAGGTGGTGCGTGTAGACGATCGCGTGGACCTGAAGGTGTCGGGTGTGATCAAAGATGTTCCCAACAATTCCACGTTTGTTTTCGACTGCCTCCTGCCCTTCTCGACCTACATGATTCGCGAACCCTGGACAAAGACGGCACTGAGCGAGTGGGGCAACAGTTCGTTCAACATGTATGTGGAGTTCGCAGAAGGCGCCGACCCGCAGGCCATCGAAGACCGGGTGAAGGGCATCATCAAAAAACACGAAGCAAACACCACGGCCGAGGTCACGTTTCTGCCCATGGAACGGTGGCGTTTGTATGGCGAGTTCAAAGAAGGCAAGAGCGCCACGGGCACCATTGTGTATGTGCGCATGTTCACCATCATTGCCATTTTCATTCTGGTGATTGCCTGCATCAACTTCATGAACCTTGCCACGGCGCGTTCGGAACGGCGGGCACGCGAAGTGGGCATTCGCAAAAGTGTTGGCTCGCGACGCAAGGACCTGATCTTCCAGTTTCTGGGCGAAACGTTTTTTATTACCCTGCTGGCGTTTGTGATTGCGCTGGGATTGGCCGAAAGTCTTTTGCCCTTCTACAATTTACTGGTCGACAAAACCTTGTTCATCGACTATGGCAATCCCTGGTTGTGGCTGGCGTCGTTTGGTGTGATTGTGTTCACGGCATTTCTGTCGGGCAGTTATCCCGCACTTTATCTTTCTTCTTTCCGGCCGGCGGCTGTGCTGAAGGGAAGACTTCAAACCGGAAAGGATGGAAGCACCCCGCGCAAAGTGATGGTGATCGGGCAATTCTTTTTCTCCATTGTGCTCATCATTTCTACCGCGGTCATCTATCAACAGCTTAACCACCTGCGCACCCGGCCCACCGGCTACGATGTGGACCGCCTCATCACCATCGGTGCCAATGGTGACATCCCGAAAAACTTTGACGCCATCAAGCGTGATTTGCTCGCCAGCGGTGCGGCCGAGTCGGTCACAAAATCATCGAGCCCCATCACCTCCATCTATGGTTTTGTAGACGTGGTGTGGCCCGGAAAATTTGAAGACCAACGCAAGTCGTTTGCCGTGGTGGGCACGGACTATGACTACACAAAAACGCTTCATGTAAAAATGTTGCAAGGGCGCGACTTCTCTCCCACCGTAAACGATTCGCTCTCCATCATCATCAACGAAACCGCGCGCGACTATATCGGCTTCAAAAATCCCATTGGCGAAAAGCTCACCACAGGCGATCGCACCTACACCGTCGTTGGTGTGACCGAAGACGTGATAATGGCCTATCCGCATCGGCCCGTAGATCCCACCATCGTGGTCTACGATCCGGGATGGGTAACGGACGTGACGGTGCGCCTCTCGGCTTCACAACCCATAGGGCAATCCATGACGCGCATTGAAGGCGTGTTCAAAAAATATAACCCGGCCTATCCATTCCTTTACCAATTCACCGAAGACGAATTTAATCGCAAGTTCACCGACATGCAGCGCATCGGTCGTTTGGCCAATGTGTTTGCCGGGTTGGCCATTCTCATTTCGTGTCTGGGATTGTTTGGGCTGGCGGCGTTCACGGCCGAGCAGCGCACCAAAGAAATCGGCATCCGAAAGGTGTTGGGTGCCACCATCTCGAATGTGGTGGTGCTGTTGTCGACCGACTTCACACGCCTCATCCTGCTGGCCTTTGTGTTCGCCGCGCCATTGGGATGGTGGTTCATGAATCAATGGCTGGCGGACTATGACTACCGCATCTCCATTTCGTGGTGGATCATTGCAGGCTCGGGTGTGCTGACGCTGTTGCTCGCGTTGGTGACGGTGATCTTTCAGGCCGTGAAAGCAGCCAAAGCCAACCCGGTGAAATCGTTGCGCAGCGAATGATGGAACCGCTGACGCGGGATAGAACTTCGCAGACTACTTCAGTTCGTAGTATAATTTATTAAGATCGTATAGTTTCCCATAACTCAGTTCCAGGCTTTCGGCCGTGCGCGTCAGCACGTCTTTCACGCCCACTTCGTCCTGGCCTTTTTCGACTGGCATGTTGAAGGTGAGCATCTGGTCGAAGCAGATGGTGAAAATGAAAAACTGTTTGGAGAGGTTGCCCGAGTCTTTGGGCATTTCGATGGTCCACAACAACATGGTTTTGTGGTTGAGGGTGATAAACTCCGCCTTGGTTTTGAGCTTGGCGTTCAGTTCTTTTTCGAAATACGATTGTTCGTATTTCCGGTAGGCTTCCAACAAACGTTTTTGTTCCGCTTCATCAAGGTCGGCATAGTTTGCTTTTTGCACGAAGGGAATGATGGTGGCCTGAAGCAGTTTTCCATCCACCCACAGGAAGTTCGGATTTTCGGGGGTGCCGATAGAGTCGGCCGCGATGCGAAACGAAAAGGCATTGGTGCGCCCGTTGTATACGATCATGGCACCATAACGCGCCTTCAGCTTTGTGGCCTGGAATTCTTCGGCTTTGTAGGCCTGGGCAACGGCCATCCATCCCGCCAGGGAGAACAAAACACAGAGAAAAACTTTTCGAAAAAAAACAGACGACATACAATTCATGGTGACGGACATGTGGGGTTGACCTTGCGCCAAAGGTACGGCGATTCCGCATACTGCAAAGACCACGCCCTTTCGATGTGGACACGCCCGGTTTAGTTTCAAAGGGCAAAAAAAATACGCCATGCACAGCCGTTGTTCAGCGGCTTCATGGCGCATTAAAAAAATGTCGCGCAAACGCGTGATGTGTACTAGTCGATCACTTTCTCTTTCACGGGTTCGTCTTTCAGCACAAAGGCATAGCCCTGTTGTTTGAGGGCGTCGGCTTCGTTGTAGTAGGACGAGGAATAAACAATTTTCCCGTCCTTGATTTTATACACGACGTGAATCTTTATCGACACCGGAGGGCGCCCGTTTTTGTAGGTCACGCCCAACGTGCCCCACTCCAGCACCCAGTCGCCTTTGAGGGGACCGGCTTCTTCGGTGTGGGCCAGGGCGGAGATGCGATTGTATTTCATGCTGGCAAAGGTTTCCTGCCAGTTTTTTTGGGTTCGCTCGAGGTAGCGCGATCTGCTGGTGGTGTCGCCTTTCACGGGGCCGTGGTCTTTGAAGTTCGGGGCCATAAATTGTTCCATGGTGCCTACGTCGCCAGTGAGACTGGCTTGAATATATTTATCCACGATTGCTTTGTTTTCTTCACCCACGGCCGAAGTGTTGTCGTCTTCCGGAACGGTGGGCGTGTCGCATGCGGCCATGGCCATCACTATGATGATCGTGACCAGTACAGATAAACCTTTCATATGTTGAGTTTTGTCAGTATCAAGCCAATACCTACAAACTACTCATCTGATAGGACGATGAATAACACGGCGGGAAAATGTATTTTTACTTGCCGGCTAACGCGGTCTGGGTGTGTATTTCAATTTACGCACTTCCGATCACATTTGTTCCTCTGCGACACGATCATTTTGGTCGCTGTTGCAACATTCTACGACCGCCGCCGGACAACATTGCACGCGAACGCTCACCCCGAAAGAACACGTTCGCGCATTCAGCGCTGAATTCGAGGTTTTAGCAATGGCATTGGAATTGAATTGACACGGTCTAACTAATCCGCTAATCGTATGTTCAAAAGCTACTTCATCATCGGCCTACGCAACCTTCTGAAACAAAAAGGTTATTCCCTGATCAAGGTTTTAGGCCTCACCTTCGGCCTGGCCGCCAGCATGATGATCTATCTCTATATCGAAGAAGATCTTTCCTACGACACCTTCCACGATAAATACGCCCGCATTGTGCGCATCCTCACCATCGATAGCGCCGAAGGGGTGAGCAGCAAGCATGTGGGAGTCACCCAACCGATGCTGGCACCAACCGCCAAAGACGAGTTGCCCGAGGTGGTGGAGAGCGTGCGCTTCACCGGCGGCGGCCGCTACGACCTGCGCTATGGCGACAACATGCTGAAGTGTGAAGCCGCATTCCGCGTAGACCCCAGCGTGTTCGACATCTTTGATTTCCACATTGTGGAAGGCCAAACAAAAGGTGCACTCGACAAACCCGGCTCCATTGTCATCACCCAAAGCCTGGCCAAAAAAATCTTTGGCAACGAAAATGCTATTGGAAAAACGGTGAAACTCTTTCAAACCACCGACCTGTTTGTGACGGCGGTGATGGCCGACCTTCCCAAAAATTCGCACCTGCAATTCGACTTGCTCCACTCACTGGTGCCGGGCCAAAACGACGACGGTCTGCAACAGGCACTTCAAACGTGGCAGGGAATTTTCACCTTCTCGTATCTGCTGCTCGACAAGCCCGCCAATGTTCCCGACCTCAACGCCAAACTGCAGGCCATCACCAAGAAAAACAACGCCTATCAATTCTTTACGCCCGTCGTTCAACCGCTAAGCGATGTGCATCTTAAGTCGAAAGAAATTCTGTTCGAGACCAACGCCAACAAATCCGACATCCTGAATGTATACGTGCTCTCTACCATTGCCGTGCTCATCCTCGTTTTGGCGGCCGTAAACTTTATGAACCTCGTCACCGCCAAGTCGGCGGGTCGCGCCAAAGAAGTGGGCATGCGCAAGGTGATTGGCGCGGTGCGCTACCAACTCATCGGTCAGCACCTCACCGAGTCGATTGTGGTCACGGCCGTGGCGGCCCTGTTGGCCATTGCCGTGGTGTTTGCGGCGGTGCCGTTGTTGAACAACACCTATCAACGTTTTGCCGATGCCGCCATTTTGTTCCGTCCCTTCAGTCTTGTCGTTATCGGCACGCTGGTGTTGGTGGTGGGCTTGCTTGCAGGGTTGTATCCGGCGTTTGTGTTGTCGTCGTTCAAGCCGATCCTGGTGTTGAAGGGCTCGTTCAAAAATTCAACAAAAGGCATCCACCTGCGCAAGGCCCTGGTGGTGTTGCAGTTCACGATTTCTATCGCGCTCATGGTGGGCACGGGCATTGTGTATCAGCAAATGCGTTTCATCTATGATGCCGACCTGGGCTACAGTCGCGACCAGGTCATCACCATGCAACAAAACGGCGATGCAGTGACCCGGGCCACGACGCTTCGCACAGAGTTGATGCGAAACCAAAATGTGGTTTCGGTGGGAACTTCATCGTCGCGCATCGGCCAGCAACTGGGACGCACCAACATCTTTCCCGAAGGGTCCACCAGCGAAACCAACATCATTGCCAGCATCATGGTGGCCGACGAAAACTTTATTCCCACCATGGACATGACGATGGCGGCCGGCAGAAACTTTTCGCTCGACTTCGACGATTCGCTTTCCATGATCGTGAACGAAGAAATGCTGCGCCTGCTGAAATGGAACGATGCCGTGGGCAAAAAAATATCGCTGCAAACGGGCGCCACCGTCAACGATCAAACGCCCTACACAGTGGTGGGTGTGGTCAAGGATTTTCACTTTGCCACCGTGCGCCACAAACTCGAGCCCATGTTCATGCTCTACAACAAA
The DNA here is from genome assembly GCF_016735595.1 of Chryseolinea lacunae. Taxonomy (GTDB): domain Bacteria; phylum Bacteroidota; class Bacteroidia; order Cytophagales; family Cyclobacteriaceae; genus Chryseolinea; species Chryseolinea lacunae. The sequence goes on along the minus strand of NZ_JAERRB010000002.1, from coordinate 619,534 downwards.
ACCAACAACGCCATGGCCATCAAAATAAAAGCCGACGATGCAGCCGCTACCCTGGCCTTTGTGGAGCAGACCTGGAAAAAAGTTAACCCGGGCACTATCTATGAATATGCATTCCTCGACGAACAGTTTGCCAACCTCTATCGCAACGAGCAGGCCTTTGCCAACATGTTCACGCACTTCACGGTGCTCGCGCTGGTGATTGCCGGGTTGGGCTTGTTTGCCTTGTCGGCCTTCACGGCAGAGCAACGCAAAAAAGAAATCGGCATCCGCAAAGTGCTTGGGGCCAGCAACGCCACCATCTTCTACAAACTGTCGGTTGAGTTTATTGTGCTCATCCTTATTTCGTTTGTGCTGGCCAGCGGCGTGGCCTATGCCGCGATGACACAGTGGTTGAAAGATTTTCAATATAGCATCCACATCGGTGTGGGCATCTTTGTGCTGGCCGGTGCCGCATCGGTTGTCATTGCGTTGCTCACCATAAGCTTTCAGGCACTCAAGGCGGCGTTCAGCAACCCGGCCGATGCCTTGCGCACAGAGTAACAATGAAGACGTTTTTAGTGGGACAATTACTTTAGCAACTCCGAAAGTTTCTTCAACTCGACTTTGTTTTCGTCGGAGTTGATCGAAGAAATGATGCCATACTTCTCGCGCGTGGTGAGGCGCCAGCTGAGCGACGCGCGGGAATTGTTCTGGCGGATGCTATCCATTTTCTGAAGAATGGGCACATACGACTCGGCCTGGTATTGAATGTCGATGCGGTCGATGGAATTGTGAAACCAGTACTTGGCCTGGTTGATGAGCATGTCGCTGTTGATGTCCTGGAAATTTTCGAAGTTGTTGTAGACACTGCTGATGGGCTGCGTCACATCGTCGATGATGGTCTGGCCCACTTTGGGGGCGATGGTGCCCAGCTTGGGCGAATCGCGAATGGACACGAACACCACACCCGAAGTGTTTTCGGCAATCCAGTCTTTGTAGGCATACATGAAACGGACCGCATCGGTGAGGCCGAAGTTGTCGGAGATGCCGGCGTCCATAATTTTGATGGCCGGCTCGGTGGGCAGGGTTGTGTTGGGTGTTATATACGGGAACGTGGCGCTCATGCGCAGGGCCGACAGAAAACGGAGGTCGCCCGCACCCTGGTCCACGAACAACGTCTGAAAATCGATGCCAGCATATTTCGAAAGGGCATAGTCGGGAAAGCTCATGATGTCGTAGTTCATGAACGACACCGGGCGCGACGCGATGTAGAGTTTGCGGCCGTCGTTCACAATGGTGGGCGCCAGAATGATCATGGGCACCAGGCCCTGTTGTTCCACACTGTCGTAGGCTTTGATGGGTTTGTCCATCAGCCGCTCGGTGATCTGGTTCAGTTGTTCTTCGAAGGTGTAGCCGCGATCGCGATAGTAGTAGTTGCCGTTGTATTCAAATTTTGTGAAACCCACAAACAGGTCGTTGGCCATGAGGCTAAAGATGAGGGGATTCAGGTTGTCGGTCGATATGCGATGGCGATGGGTTTCGTTGTAGGGTTTCACCTTCTCGCCAAGCTTGTCGCGCAGCTTCAGTTCGCGAAAATAGCTGGCGCCGATCAGGCCACCCGAGGCCCCGGTGATGAGAATGCTTTTCTCCATGAGGTCGCCGTGCGTGAGACTGTCGGCCGTTTGAAGGGCCGTGAGTGTCCATAGGGCTGCGCGCTTTCCGCCGCCGCTGGCGCAGAGAAAAACCATTTTGGGTTTGTGATCGTCGGGGAATTTCCGGCGCCAGTTTTCCAGCATGCCCAGGTTGTTTTGCCAGTCGCGCTGCACATGGACGGTGTCGTTCAATTTACGCAGCGACGCCACCGAATATTCAGACGCGGGCATTTGATAGTTGAGGCCAAACGCTTCATAGCGCTTGGTGAGGTATTCTTCGCCCACCAGGTGGTTGAGCACCAGGAAAAGAATGAGCGCCGTGGTGGCCGACCATCCGCCAAACCAATAGGAAAATGCCCCGGCCATCATCACAAACACGGTGAGGAAGATGATGAAGCTGGCCGCAGCCGGAAGCTGAAACGACGGATAGTCTTTGAAAATGCCCAGCACCAAAATCAACCCGAAGATGCACAGCTCGATGATGACGAGGTTGAAATGGTTTTGATCGAACACCTGCAAGATGGTGGACTTATCATAGAAACTGGAATCCTCTACCTCACGTGATCTCAGTGTGAAGTCAAGGTAGTTGTCGACCCGTATTTGTTTTTTGCGGGCGATGTCGAGTTTCTTCATGGCGCTGGCGCGCGTCACCTTCACGTTTTGTTTGATCTTTTCGTCGATGCGGCACACCACATACTTGAAGATGTCTTTGTTGGTGAACCAGAAGTAGACAAAGAAGATGAGCGACATCACTGCATAGCCTGCAATGAGCCCAGCCAAATTCCACGCCAGGTCGCCGGTGCGGCTGTATTCGTTGCTGATCTGAAACTGAATGATTTCGTGAACATACACCACCAGAAAAATTGCCGGAATGATGCTGTTGTTGATGACAAACTTCGAGAACGGTCTGCTGAGCGCACCCACAAACGAAAAGCGATGGCCGTCGGTGATGTAGCACGTGATGTGAAACGCCGTGGTGAACCCCGCCGACACCATGCCGATGATGAAGAAGCTCCGGAAGTTCACCTGGTTGAGGTATTCGGGATCGAGAAAAAGGTAGGGAATGCCGAGATACTTACCGAAGCTGCCCGTGACCATGGCAAACAGAATGATCCAGCACAATATCAACACATGATTTCGCTTGATGTTGTTCAGCAACAGCTGAACGGGAAAAGAGTACACCAGCTTCGGGAAAATCAAAAACAGTTTTCTCATAGAAAGACGCCCTTCAAGTTATGAAATTTTAGGTTCCATACTGCCCCACACGATGAATACCGTGCCGACGGCTTAGGTAAGGGCTAACCGGCCAGAATATTAGCGCCGGCAGTCACGGCCTTTTTCGATTTTTTCATCGATTGGCGTGGCAAACATCCTGTATTCTTGCCGTGTTTCAGTAAGTTTGCCCGCAACCGGCGTGACGGTGCAAAGCCGTTGTTATTTTCAACGTTTGTTCATGTCACGCTCCTAACACGCTGCATTCCCTGGATAAACTATTCTCCATATATCGCTCCTCGGCCGGTTCGGGCAAAACCCGCACGCTGGCCAAAGCCTATTTGCTGCTGGCCCTGCAATATCGCGCGGGCTACTTCAAGCATATCCTGGCCGTGACGTTCACCAACAAGGCCACGCAGGAAATGAAAGACCGCATCCTGTGGTATCTCGACACGTTTGCCAAAGGCGAGCCCGACCCGCTGGCCGACGAACTGAAGGCCGAACTCGGGCTGGACAACAACACCTTTCGCCAGTATGCACAGGAAGCACAGTCGGCCATCCTCCACCAGTATGCACAATTCTCCATCAGCACCATAGACGCCTTTTTCCAGAAGGTGATACGCTCGTTTACGCGCGAAGCCGGGTTGGTGGGCGACTATCGCCTGGAGATTGAGCAAGACGCCGTGATGGAGGAAGTGATCGACAACCTCATCGACGAACTTGGCGCCAACAAAGAACTGACCGACTGGGTGGTGGAGTTTGCCAAAGAGAACCTGGAGAACGAGCGGGCCTGGGATGTGCGCCAGAACCTGATTGACTTCTCGAACGAAATCTTCCGCGAAGAATTTAAGGACATCGAAGAGCTGGTCATCAAAACCACAAGCGACCGGAAGTTCTTCAATACGCTCCGCACCACCTTGTGGCAACAAAAAAACTTCTTCCTCAGCAAAGTGACGGCGCCCGCCAAAGAAGCCCTCTCTCTGCTTAACGAATGGAACCCCAGCGACATACACTATGGCAAAGGCTCGGGGCTCTATGGCTTTCTTGAACAATATGCTGCCGAAAAACGACTGAAAGAAATCAAGCCTGCCGGCGATCGCGTGGCCACCTACTTCATGACCGCCGAAAACTGGCCCAGCAAAACGTGTCGCAACCGGCAGGGCCTCATCGCGGTGGCCGATCACAAAATCATTCCCATCATTCAACAACTGATGGCAGACTATGATGCGCACTTCGAAAAAAGCCTCAGCGCCGAAGTGGCCATCCAAAACCTGTATGTGTTCGGGCTGCTGGCCGACATCTCGCGCAAGCTTCGCGAATACAAAGACGAAAACAACCTGATGTTACTGGCCGACGCCCCCAAGTTTTTGAACGGCGTGATCCAGGACAGCGACACCCCTTTCATTTACGAGAAGGTGGGTTCGTTCTACAAGAACTACCTCATCGACGAATTCCAGGACACGTCGGCCATGCAGTGGAAAAACTTTTTGCCGCTGTTGGTAAACAGTCTCGACCAGGGATTTTCAAGTCTGGTGGTGGGCGATGTGAAGCAGGCCATCTACCGGTGGCGTGGTGGCGATCTGAAATTGCTGCAACAGGAAATTGAACACCACATTGGCCCATCGCGTGTGTCGGTGAAGGAACTGAGCAGCAACTACCGCAGCGCACCCGTGGTGGTAGACTTCAACAACGCCGTGTTCGACAAGGCATCGAAGATCGTGACGATGGAAACGGGACAGTCCATTCCCGTGGAAGCCTATCGCGACATCACCCAAAAAATATCGCGCCACAGCGAAGGCTTTGTGCAGGTGAAATTTTTGCACGAAGAAGAATCGATGAAGTGGAAGGAACAAGCGCTCGACGAAATTCCACTTTACCTTGAACGCCTCCAGGAAATGGGCGTGCCCTTGAAAGACATCGCATTTCTTGTGCGCAAGAATGAAGAAGGGCAAGAGATTGTGGCACACCTGCTCAATTACAAAAATTCGGGCAAAGCCAAACCCGGCTGTGCCTACGATGTGATCTCGAACGAATCGCTTCGCCTCGACGGTGCAGCCACGGTGAACCTCCTGCTCGGCGCCCTGCGCTATTTGCTAAACCCGGACGATGCCATTGCGCGCGCGCAACTGGGCTATGAGTTTGCCAAGCTGCACGAGCCGGGCCGCAACCTCACCGAAGTGTTTGCTGTGACCAACCAGGTGTTCTTTGAAGGCAACCTGCCCGACGCCTTCAAGAAAGAAAAACCGGCGTTGAAAAAACTGCCGCTGTTTGAGCTCACCGAAACCATCATCGACATCTTCAAGCTCGGCGACGTGACCGGCGAAATTGCCTATCTCCTCGCCTTCCAAAACCTGGTGCTGGAATTTTATACACGCGAAAAAAACGATCTCGGTGCATTCCTGGAATGGTGGGAAAACAACAAACACAAAAAATCGGTGCAGGTTTCGGGTGAGGTAGACGCAGCGCAGATTCTGACCGTGCACAAATCGAAGGGTCTGCAGTTCAAATATGTGATCATCCCCTTCTGCACCTGGAACCTCGACCACGACGCCCTGCGCTCGCCACACCTGTGGGTGACGGCCGAACAACAACCTTATGCGGACGCGGGCTTTATGCCGGTGAAATATTCCAGCATCCTGCAACAAACCTACTTCGCCGACTACTACGAAACCGAACGCACCCGCAGCTACCTCGACAACCTGAACCTGCTCTATGTGGCGCTGACTCGCGCCGAGACCGGCCTCATGGTGATGGCCCCACACCCCGACGTGCGCAACACCAAAAAGAATGTGTCGGCCTTGCTCTATGCGAGCATCCCGAAAGAAAACGAAAAACACTGGAGCGAAGCGTTGCAGGAATACAACGCCGGCGTGTGGTCGGCTGCCTCTTCCACATCGGTGGCCCGCGACAACGCCATGACGTTGCCGGTGTATACGTCGTTCCGCTGGCGTAACAAATTGGTGATGCGCCAGTCGGCTAAATCATTTTTTGAAGACACGCCTTCGGAGCAGCAGGAAAAAATCACCTACGGCATTCACCTGCACGCGGTGCTGTCGCGCATTCAGTATGCACAAGACATTCCCGACACCCTGGACCGCATTGTGTTGGAAGGGTTGATCACACAAGGTCAGAAAGAGGAGTTGTCAGACCAGTTGCAGGAGCTGCTGCGCAACGATCAGATCGCCTCGTGGTTTAGCGAAGCGTGGGATGTGCGCACCGAAATTCCCATCCTCATGCCGGGCGGCATCGAGAATCGCATCGACCGCCTGCTCATCAAAAACAAAAAAGCGATCGTCATCGATTTCAAAACCGGAGAGCCCACACGCGCCGACCAACACCAGGTGTCGGAATACATGGAGATTTTGCGCCAGATGAATTTCATCGACATCACCGGTTTTTTACTTTACATCCGGAAGGGTGAAGTGATTTCGGTGCCCCGCGGAAAACCGAAGGCGGTCCGGAAAAAGGATGAGCAACAGTTGGGGTTGGGGTTCTGAGATCAATCGCGGGTGCTTAATGTCTCCACAAAAGTTTTGAAGTCGTTGCCCAGTGCTATGGCCTCTTCGGCCGACATGAGTATGAGAGGCATCTCGTAATATTCTCCCCGTGTTCTTATCAATCGCGAACGCCTCGTCAGCGCCGTTCGATCCGATAACAAAAAAATCGGGTGCAAATTCCGGCACATCATACCCCGATTGAGTTCAATCAATTCCTCCACGGGCCAAAGCCTGAGGTAGGTGTTGTTCAACTCACCTTCTGCACCGTTCGACACGGCCATGAATTCCAAATAATCCTTTGGCATGGCGAAGTCTATCGCTTCACAAAAATTCTATATCGACTTGGGATCTGCGGGTGCTTTCAGAACGAGCGGCATAGTTGTTTCTGATTTTTTATCCATCCATGGCATGGACTAATTCGGTTATAAATATCACCGATACACACCACCAAAAAAAAATGTTAACCCCAACTTGCGCCGGGGTTAACACCATTCATCTATCCGCTGAGTTAAATTGTATTAGATATTCGCCGTCGCCTTCGGCAAAAACAGGGGTTTGAAATAGTCGCGGTAGCCCCAGGCCAGGTAAAGTTGCAGGGCGATGATCACCACAGCCATCACCACGTTGTCGGTGAGGAAGGCGTGGAAGAGCAGGATGTTTATGCTCACGGGCATGAGGATCACCAACGCGAGCGGCACAAACACGCCGGCCAGCAACAGGATTCCCATAATCACTTCGAGGCCTTTCAGGAACGGGAAGAAATAGCCCGACTGAAACAACGCGCCTGCAAAACTATCGGCCGGTCCGCCAGCCGAGGGAGGTGTAGGCAGGAAGTGCAGGAAGAAGTTGAGTCCGAAGACGAAGTAGATAAGTCCGAGCACGATGCGGGCACTTACCACACTGAAAGATTTGATTTTTGTTGACATAGCATTTAAGCGTTTTAGGTTTGTTATATATAAGCTGGTCTTTTCAAAATTTTAGACGCTCACCGATTCATCCTCAAACACCGGATAGTCGATGAGACCCTTGGCGCCGCCCGAATAGAGGGTTCGCGCATCCAGGAATAGGTTGAGCGGAAAGTTTTTGCGGAAGCGATCCACGAGATCGGGGTTGTTAATGAATGGTCTTCCGAAGGCTATCAGATCGGCCAGGCCAGATTCGATATCTTCTGTGGCACCGGCCAGGCTATAGCCGCCGTTTAAAATGAGTGTGCCGTTGAACTTGTCGCGAATGGCGCGCTTCATGCTCAGCGGAATTTCCGGGCCACCGGTGGCCGAGTGATCGGCGAGGTGGACATAGGCAACGCCGAGGTCGCTCAACTGCTCCGCCAGATATTCATAGGTGGCTGTCACTTCTTCATAGTAAGGCATTTCGTTGGCCGCGCCGAAGGGCGACAAACGAATGCCGGTGCGATCGGCCCCAATGGCAAGGCTCACGGCCTGGGCCACTTCCAGCACAAAGCGCGCGCGGTTTGTTATGTTGCCGCCATAGTTGTCGGTGCGCTGGTTGGTGTGGGGCGAAAGAAATTGTTCGAGCAGGTAGCCGTTTGCCCCGTGCAGTTCCACACCGTCGAAGCCTGCAGCGATGGCGTTGCGTGCGGCTTGCACAAACTCATCGCGTGTGCTTTGCAGCAAGACATCGTCCATCGTTTCGGGAACCGGGAATTTTTGGTGTCCGTTTTGATCGGTCCACATTTCTCCATTGGCTGCCACCGACGATGGGGCAATGAGTCGTGCGTTTTCCGGTAGGTTGTCAGGATGGCCGATGCGTCCGACGTGCATCAGCTGTGCGAAAATTTTACCACCCTTTTTGTGCACGGCGCTGGTGATGGGCTTCCAGGCTTCAATTTGTTGCGCAGAATAAATGCCGGGCATCCGTGCATAACCCAATCCATTCGGTGAGGGCGACACCCCTTCTGAAATGATGAGGCCCGCAGAAGCGCGTTGCGCATAATAGGTGGCCATAAGCTGACTGGGAATATTATCGACTGCCCGCAGACGCGTCATGGGTGCCATCACGATTTTATTGGTGAGAAGGTGTTGACCGAGTGTATAGGATTGAAGGGCTGTGGAAGTATTCATGTGCATGTATGATTATATTAAAGAATGATATATTTAAATGTTTCGATGTATTTATTCAAAAAAATACCGTCAGTTTCTTATGCTATAAGCCGTCTCGTTCCCGAAAAGTTCATCGATACATTTAAATTTTTCGATGTATTTTCTCAAAAAAAAGGACTAGTTGGATTTCAGCAAGTTAACGGCCATTGTATAGTCTTTTACGAGCTGTTCGTTGAGGCTGTATTTATGGTTCCGTCCTTCTTTTTCGGCTTCTATCAAGCCGGCTTCCACTAAAATCTTGATGTGGTGGCTGATGGAGGGCTGTGTAAGGTCGATGACGTCCTGGATCTCAGAACATTGCCCACACCCTCCTCTTTTTGAGATATGCTGCAGGATCTTGAGGCGGTTTGAGTCGCCCAAAGCCTTCGAAATCTTCTCTACTTGTTTCCAGTTCAGTGCCATGATCGTGTATAGATCAATGTAAATATATTAATCTGAGCTAACTACGCAAAGGCTCTCGAAAAAGTTTCCCACAACCGTGTCGGCCCGGATCGCTCAGCGATTGCGGGATTTATCGCATTCGAAACAATGATTGCCGGCTCGTACAAAACGAAAGTGAAAATTTCGTCGTGGCTATTCTTACATGCGATTCGCGATGACCCAGCCGCTTTTGAAGCAGACCCGCAGAACGACATAAATCATTTGCTGACGCTGCATTTCAAGGTTAGGCCGGAACAGAAGCCAACTTCACAGCCTCAACGTGTGCGCTGCCCACTCTGCAATGTCTTGCGCGTCGTGGGTGATGAGAATTAGGGTGGTGTCGGCATGAAGCTGCGATTGCAAAAAGGATGTGATGCGCCCGCGTTGTTCCAGGTCGAGAAATTGGAAGGGCTCGTCCAACAGTATAAGTTCTTTCTCTGTGAGGAAGCAACTCATCATGAGCAGCATTTGCAGTTGGCCGGACGAAAACACGTTCACAGGTTTGTCAATGTAGTGACCGGCATCAAAATAGTCGACCAGCGTTTGCAGCTTTTCGCCGGGGGCATTCCTGTTCTGGTTGGTGATGTACCACCGGCCCGATTGCGGAATGGACTTTGGCGACAGGTAGTTGATCAGTTCAGGCCCCAGGTAGTTGATGCGCCGCTTAATGTCCCAGATAGATTCGCCACTGCCACGACGGCGACCAAACAGCGAGATGTTTTGCGTGTAGGCCATGGGGTGGTCGGCGAAGATCATGCTGAACAGCGTGGTCTTGCCCGCACCGTTCCGGCCAACAAGCGCCCAACGTTCTCCCCGATTGACATGCCAGTTAAAATGTTCGAGAATTACTTTCTCGCCATATTGAATTTTGAGATCACGAATGGCAATGACAGGCTCCCCATTGCTTTCTTCTATGATTGAAGTCGTTGTTGTCGCCAACGGCAATTCCATTTCGCTTTGTGCCGACACGATTTCCGTTTTCTTAACACCAAATTTCTCCAGCACAAGTCTCCGGTTGATCACCGTGGGCAGTTGGTGATAGTGATCCACCATGATGATTTGTATGCCGTAGGTGGTGGCGATGAAATCGAGGAACGCACAGAGATCGTTCCGGCTTTGCGGGTCCAGCCCTTCAAAGGGATAGTCGAGCAACAACACCTTTGGAATTTCGCTGAGTATGCTTTTGCAAAACAACACCTTCTTCAGTTGTCCGTTCGACAGTCGTGTCACCTCCACGTCGAGCAGGTGCGCGATGGAAAGGCTGGGGGGAATGTTGAGCGCTTCAAGTTGGTCTGCTTCCTTTCCCAATATGCTTCGCACCGTGGGCGTGGTCTCCGACTCGTTGAGGGTGTAGTAACGTTGTTGATAAAACAGATTGGGTGTGTTGGCGAGGAAGGCCTGCAGCGCGTGTGTGGGGATGTAGTGAATTTTGCGTTTGCGTTCGGCATGGCGTTCATCCCAGGTGTTGCCCGCGATAAAATCCATGTGCAGTTCGCCTTTTGGCAAGTGCACTTTCCCGGCCAGCAATTCCAGCAGAAGCGTCTTGCCACTTCCATTTGCACCGGTGATGACCCAGTGTTCTCCCGCGTTTATCGTCCAACTAAAATTATCAAACAGGCGTTCGCCCGATTTAATGATGTCTGCGTGCTTTATCTCTATCATCCTACCCTATCAAAAATTAAATCGGGCGTTGTGCAGCCAAGTGGATCTCACTTACCCGAATTGCTCACGAACGCAATATACTTACTATCGGGAGACCAGGAAGGAACATTTATGCTGCCTTGTCCACCATACAAGTAGGCGATCACGCGTGGTGCCCCACCGTTGACGCCCATCAGCCGAAGCATCACGCGCTTGTAGGACGGGTGGTCGTTCACGTTGATGTCGGGTGGAAAAGAAATGAAGACAATCCATTTTCCATCGGGCGAAATGTGCGGGAACCAATTGTTGTACTCGTCGAAGGTGAGTTGTTCTTTTGCTGTGCCGTCGGGCTTCATACGCCAGAGTTGCATAGTGCCCGATTGGTTTCCGTTGTAGTAGATGTATTTGCCATCGGGAGAATATTCGGGACCGTCAACGTGCGTGTCTTTGTTTTGCGTGAGTTGAATTTCTTCGCCACCGCCGATGGACTTTTTATAGATGTCATACACCTTGCCATCGCGTTGCCCCACGTACACCACGTCTTTTCCATTGGGTGACCAGCCGTGCCAGTAAGAAGGCGTTTTGTCGGTGATCTGTTTTGGTGTGCCTCCTTCCAGCGGCAACACATACACGGTGGAACCACCGCCGGGCAGGCCATCGCGATGATGACTGATGGCAAGCATTTTCCCATCGAATGAAATGCCGTGGTCGTTGTTGTTCCGGTTGGCAAAGTCGGTGTTGAGTTTCTCGGGTGTTCCGCCGTTCACGGGTATTTTATAAAGCGATCCGCCTTCGTTGAATAAAAGCTTCTGCCCTACGGGCATCCAGTTGGGAGCTTCGAAACGACCGGTCGACTCGCGAATCACTTTGCGTTTTCCATCCCACACGTTCATCACTTCCAGGCGACAACCGATGAAGCCTTCTTTGTAGGGGTTATAATTTTCGGCCACGGGCTGATCGATGCGAACATTCCACACGCGGGCTTCCTCCACCACATCGGGGTTGTGTGAGCAAATGAACAGTCCGGCCAGTAGTTCGTCTTTCAAATGATCGAGCGTTACGGAGCCGATCACTTGCAACGGCTCGCCACGGTGGGCAGCGCGCATGATGATCTTCTTTCCCACGCGTTCCACCTGAATGATCTGGTAATTTTTTTTCGTGGGAAAGATCTCGTCTTCGGGGTCGCGCATGAAGGCGCCTTTCAGCATGCGCCATTGCAACACCGTGAGGCCGTCGCCATGCGCCGTGGCGGTCACGTGTGCAGCGTTGTCGTCTTTCGATTCGCGGATCATCCAACCGATCTTTCTGTGGGGATCGGTGCCGGCGCCAACAAATTCAAAATCGGCTGTGAGAATAAAATCGCCTTTCAGTTTTTTGTAGGCATACTGAAACTCATCGCGTGCAAACCAGATGTTGTAGCCGGCACCTTTGAGTGTATAGGTCTGCGTGTCGTCGTTGAACTGGGTTGCGCCGGCAAACTTGGGCGAGCCCACGTCTGCATAGTCTTGAAAGATGCCGATGGGGCGTTCCTGCGCCAGCATTGCGTTCGCCAGCAGCGAGCAAAGGAGGAAGAAAAATGATTTCATGGGTTGGGGTGGTAGTTTGGGTTGTTCGAAAAGGTCTTGGAATCAATTTATCGAAAAACCGGTTTTGTATGCGTTGCCGATGTGTCAGACGGTTGGGATTGATGCTGAAACGACCCGGAAAGGTTCCGGATGGATGGGTTGGGATGGAGTGACGGTACTCTCGCTAAAGTTTTGTACCTTTGCACATCACTCCTCCAAAATCACGTAAAAAAGGCGTTTTCACGCCACGATTATTCAAGAGGCGTCATTTAAACAGCTAACAAAGTCCTCTTGTAGCACAAAACAAAAAACATGTCATTCGAAAAATTAAATCTCATTGAGCCCATTTTACGGGCCCTGAACTCAGAAGGCTATACGAAACCCACTCCTGTACAGGAGCAATCTATACCCATCTTGCTGGAGCGCAAAGACCTTTTGGCCTGCGCTCAAACCGGCACCGGAAAAACCGCTGCCTTTGCCTTGCCCATTTTGCACCTGCTTCACCAGGATGAACTTTTTGTGAAAGGTCCTGCGGGCATCAAAGCCCTGATCTTAACACCCACCCGAGAGCTAGCCATCCAAATCGGTGAAAGCTTCGCCGCCTATGGCAAACACCTTCGTCTTCGCCACACAGTGATTTTCGGTGGTGTGCCACAGCGTTCACAAACGGATGCGCTGCGCGCCGGTATAGACATTCTCATTGCCACACCCGGTCGTTTGCTCGACCTGATGGATCAGCGCTTTGTGAAACTTCAAAACCTGAAGATGCTGGTGTTGGATGAAGCCGACCGCATGCTGGACATGGGCTTTATTCACGATGTGAAAAAAGTGATCGCCCGCGTTCCCGAAAAACGGCAGACCATATTCTTCTCGGCAACCATGCCGCCCGAAATCGCCAAACTGGCCGACACCATTCTCACCCGCCCCGAGCGCGTGGAAGTGACGCCGGTTTCGTCTACGGCCAACACCATTCAACAATCGGTGTTTTTTGTGGAGAAGAAGGACAAGAAAAAACTGTTGTTGCATTTGTTGAAAGACCGCAGCATCGCTACGGCGCTGGTGTTTGCCCGTACGAAGCACGGTGCCGATCGCGTTGCCAAAGACCTCAACCAGGCGGGCGTGCGCGCAGAAGCCATTCACGGAAACAAATCGCAGGGTGCACGTCAGCGTGCCCTCAGCAACTTCAAGTCGCAACAAACGCGTGTGCTGGTAGCCACCGACATCGCCGCCCGCGGCATTGATGTGGAAGACCTTTCGCACGTGATCAACTACGAACTGCCCAACGTTCCCGAGACCTATGTTCACCGCATCGGCCGCACAGGTCGCGCGGGTGCAAACGGCATCTCGTTCTCGTTCTGCGACGAAGAAGAAAAAGAATACCTGAGCGACATTCACAAGCTCATCAAGAAAAACATTCCCGTGGTGGAGGATCATCCTTATCCGATGTTACACGTGGGTATGCCCAAAGCCAATGCGGCGCCGCGTCAACAACAGCAAGGCAATCGCGGTGGCAACCGGAGCAACGGCGGAAACCGTAATGGTGGCAACCGCAGTGGTGGCAACGGTGGCGGAAACCGAAACAGCAACGGCAATCGCCACGGCGGCAATCGTCGTAGCAGCAACGGAGCAACTACAGCATCGTCGCAGCCTTCGTCGGCACAGCCCAAGCGTTCGGAAGGTGGCAACACTTCGCGCCCACGTGAAAACAACAACGGCGACAAAAGCTGGGGTGGCGGCATTCATCGCTCAAGCCTCGACTAAGACGCGACCACGCCGACTGCCGACGCAGAACGCGTAGCCACGAATATTTTATCGCAGCATCATCCCAAACCTGCATTAACATCTATCTTTGATCGTTAATGCAGGTTTTATGTTTTTACGCGGTTCGCTGATTTTTATCTTCTTCTTTCTCTCCCTCGCCCTCCACGCACAAAAGACCCACGACATCATGGTGGGTGGCGCACTGGACATTGCGCGCACCGACTACGACAGCTTCCTGAAGAAAGCACAATTCGCCGCCGAAGGGCATTACTTTTTCACACCTCAATTCACAGGCTCTGCCGGCGTGGACTACTGGACTGATGGCGGTGCAAGTCTTGTGTTGGGCGGACGATGGTATCCATCCGAAACCTTCTTTACTCGCGTGCGCGGCCTGATCGGCCAAAATGATTTTGCTGTCGGCGCAGGCTGGCACGTTCAGATGGACGAAGCATGGCGCTTTGAAGCGATGGGCGATTTTTATTTCAAGGGCGAGTTCGCCATACGGATCGGTGTGATGCACGCCTTGAATTTCTAGAGAGGTAAGCACAATGCGCTTTACATCCGCGCATACCATCTGCAGCCTGATCTTTCCAACAAACTACATTGAGCCTTTTAACAAAACTGCCGCGCGATAGCACGCCTACCTTTGTCATTATAAAAAAACAGAATCATGACAAAAGTTTGGTTTATCACAGGCAGCTCCCGCGGATTGGGACGCAGCCTTGCAGAAGCAGTGTTGGCACATGGCGACAGGGTTGCCGCGACAGCACGAAACACGGAACCGTTGAACAACCTTCTCGACAAATATCCCGGACAGGTGCTTCCGCTGAAACTGGATGTGACGGTGCGCAACCAGGTTCACAAAGCCGTGGCCGATGCCATCGCACATTTCGGTCGCATCGATGTGCTGGTGAACAACGCCGGGGTGGGCATCACGGGAGCCGCGGAGGCATTCACCGACGAGCAGGTGCGCAGTCAGCTCGACACAAATCTTTATGGTCCCATTGAAGTGACACGCGCCGTGGTGCCCCACATGCGCCGACAGCAGTCGGGAAGAATTTTACAGATCAGTTCCATTGGCGGCCGTGTGGCCGGTGCGGGGTTGTCGATGTATCAGTCGGCCAAGTTTGGTTTGAGTGGTTTCAGCGAAGCGCTTTCGAAAGAGGTGGCACCGCTGGGCATCCGTGTGACGTGTGTGGAGCCGGGCGGATTCCGGACAGACTGGGCCGGTGCATCGATGACGTTTGCACCGAGCGTGGAAGGCTATGAAACAACCGTGGACTGGATGCGTGGATTTTTCTCCGGCGACTTTGTGCCCATGGGCGATCCTGCCAAAGCGGCAAAAGCCATGATCGGCCTGGTCGACCATCCTGAACCTCCCGTGCACCTGGTGCTGGGCAGCGAGGCCGCCGGTATTTTGAAACTCGCCGACGAAGCACGCAAAGCCGAATTCGAAAAATGGATGTCCGTAACGCTGTCTACCGACCACGATGATGCCGTGAATTTCCTGGATACAGCCGCCGGAAAAGCCCTGATGAACTTAAAGGCCATTGACAAGCGTTAATAGTCCAACCACGGTCAGCGGCTGTTTCTTCACGGGGCAGCCGGCCAACGGCCTGGCTTTTTTGAAAACACTTTAGGAAAATAACGTCAACAGGGTTGCGCGTTTTTGGCGGGCGATCCTGTTGATCTTTTTAAGTACAAAACGTATTGACGGCTATGGCCTCGAAAGAGAAAGACAACCGGCTGCCGCACATTCTCTACTCTTGCTATTCGCACAAGAGCAGTGAGGGCGAGCAATTTGTGCCGGACCATGTATTCGGATTCACCATAGAAGGAAGTTCCGACCTTCACATGAGTGGAAAAACGTATACGTTCAATCCCGGAGACTTCCGGTTTTTGCGAAAGAATCAACTCGCCAAGTTCACCAAGCGACCTCCTGCCGGTGGGGAGTATCGATCGGTGTCGGTCATGATTGATGAACAGACGTTGCGCAGCATCAGTGCGGAACACAATCTGAAAATGACGGCACCGTATACGGGCGAAAACGTGTTGACCTTAAAATCGAATCCGTTGTTTACCAACTTTATGGATTCACTCACGCCCTACCTCAACACCACCACGCCGTTGAACAACGCCGTCACCAACCTCAAGGTGAAGGAGGCGGTGATGCTGTTGCTCCAAACGCATCCCGAACTTCAAAACGTGTTGTTCGACTTCAGCGAGCCTGGCAAGGTGGATCTTGAAGCCTACATGAACGAGCACTACAAATTCAATGTGGACCTGACGCGTTTTGCGTATCTGACCGGCCGCAGCCTGGCCACATTCAAACGCGACTTCGAACGCATTTTTCATACGTCGCCCAACCGCTGGATTCAGCAACAGCGACTCAAGGATGCTTACTATCGCATTAAGGAAAAAGGCGACCGGGTTTCTGACGTTTATCTGGATGTGGGCTTCAAAGACTTGTCGCATTTCTCGTTTGCGTTCAAGAAAGCCTATGGCATCACGCCGTCGAAGGTGGCGGGATAAGTTTCGGTTGGCTGCGTGTTCTGAAATCTTCTTACCTCGCGTATTGCAGAACGCTTACGCCGCAGGAAAAACCCTGGCTGCTCAATAAGCGCAGGGGACGGCGTTCGGCGAAGATCGGAAGGCCTTTGCCCAGGGCGATAGGGTTCACAAAAAGATAATATTCGTCTACCAGGTTTGCTTTGATGAGCGACGACACAAAAGACGCGCCGCCATAGGCAATGAGATCTTTGCCCGGTTGTTGTTTCAGTTTGTTCACTTCCTGCGCCAAGTCTCCTTTGGCCAGCACAGCGTTGGGCCACGGCGCTTTCTTCAGTGTTTTTGTGAACACCACCTTGCTTGCATCAGTAATGTTTTTCGCGAAGCCATATTGCGGATCATCGGCGCGTTCGGCCACGGCGCCCCAGTGATTGATAAATCCTTCTTCGGCCATGTTCTTGCTGAGCAACACCGTGTCGATGGTGGCATGCAGTTGTTTGAAATAGGTTTGCAGTGCTTCATCCCAGGTCCACTCCGGACCCCAGTTCCAGATCATCCAGTTTCCGTTGCCGTCGACTGACGCAATGTAGCCGTCGATGGAGGTTTGTATTTGGAGTTTCAGTTTGCGCATGATGTGTGGCCTAAGGTTCTATCTGATCGTTTGTGAAAGGAAGTTACTGATTTATAGGCAGCGATTTCAGTTCCGTTTCAATTCCCGCGAGCGACCACGGTCTATTGTTGTTGCAGGTGTGTTGCTCCGTTGAGTACCCGATGCAGGTTTTGAAGTTGCCGCGTGTGTCGTTTGGCGTGACACACCACAAAAGTTGCCCACTCAATGCCGGTGAGTTCGCCGAACGTTGGAAAGGGGAAGTCGGGAAAGGTGAGCGTGAGATCGATCGTTTCGGCCAAGTGCCGGATGGCGAAGCGGTTTGTGCGGAGTTGGTTAATCAGTGTATCCTTGTCTTTGGGTGTGTTGGAAGGAAGAATGAATTCGGGCGATTCCATTTTGATGGTGTAGTCGAGGAAGATGGACTTGAGGGTGTCCGCTTTTTCGTCGGGCTTGCGCAGGGTTGGGATGACGCGTCCGGACCATAACTTGGGGATGCCGGCTTCCGATTTGTATACATGTTCGGCTACCTGCCCGGGTGTCCAGCTTCCTTCGAAGGGAACCGTGTTGAACTGTTGGGGCGTGAAGGACGCGAGCACGTGCAACAAGTCGTGCGTGGTGGTGTCGAGTAGAATCAGCAATTCGCGTTTCATAATGACATGAGGTGTTTCGTGTGCTGTGAACATATCACAAAGATAGAACCGACACCGGCCATGGTGTGTGTTGTGAACCTGACAAACTGAGGGGGTGATTCTGACAAAAAAAATTCACCAAATAGGTTAGCGCCTTCCCCCTTCCTGCGTTTGACCATCTGAGATTTTAAACCGAAATTTCACCAATAAATTTTTATTCATGAATGAACCCCGCATCGAAACGTTGCCACCCAAAAAACTTATTGGCCAGCGTGTCCGCATGAGTTTGACGAACAACAAAACAGCGATGCTCTTTCAGGGCTTTATGCCGCGACGCAAGGAGATTGCCAACACGGTGTCGAGCGACATTTTCTGTGTGCAGGTGTATGACACCGGTTTTAGCATTCATGGCTTCGGACCCGATACCGAACACACGAAATGGGCCGCGGTTGAAGTGACGCACTTTGATGACATCCCTCACGCGATGGAAACATTGACACTTTCGGGGGGACTATACGCTGTCTTTCTACACCAGGGCGCTGCCAGTGATTTTGAAAAGACATTTCATTTTATCTATGCGGACTGGTTTCCGCGGTCAGGGTATGCGCTGGATGCGAGAGCACATTTTGAAATTTTAGGTATTAAGTACAAGAATAATCAGCCGGATTCGGAAGAGGAAGTCTGGGTGCCGGTGCGGTTGAACCCTGCATAGCTATAGACGAACCACCTCAGCTTTGCCAGATTAATTTATATCTGAAAACTTTCCATTGCTCGTCCCTGAATTCAACAAACGCGAATAATCCCACACCGTTCTTTCCGCTGACGACACGTTCGCAATACAAAATGGCTTTGTCACCAGATGCATTAAAGACGGGCTTTGACAGACAGAGGGTTCCGCCATCTCCAAACCAATGTGTCGTTCGCTTATCCTCAACAACGTTCATGAAATGAACATTGAATTCGGACGCCTTCTTTCCACACGGGACAAACAATGAATCAAGCATGTGAAGAGTCGCTTTCGAAAAATCTCTTTGAAACAGAGTGTCCTTGGCAAGAATTGCCTTAGTTTCTTCTTTATCATCCCTCTTCATATTGCCGCGTTCATAAACACCGATCTTGTCATAGAAACTTATCGTGGCCTTGGGTAATAAATTCATTCTCAATTCGCGGTAATATTGCAAGCTCCGTTCAAATTCCTCCTCCGTAATTTCTCCTCTCCTGAATTTGCTGTAGGAACTATCAAGAGTCGCTTTAAACACTGACAAATTTTGGTCATAAAATTTGTCGTAGATTATTTGTCCCAGTACAACATCATAAAAATCGGCAACTTCCTTTTCTGGTATTAGTCTGAACTTATCGATAGGAAAGAAACATAGGATGCCCAGTAGTAGCATAAGCACCGCATAGACAGGCAAACCAAGACTTGTGACTCGTTTCAGTCTGGGCGACTTCATTATCTGCTTCGTCATAGTTCTTTAATTCGAAGGAATGAAAAAAGTCACAACACTCAAGCGCGTTGTCAACAAGACAAAAAAAACCGCCGCAGATCCTGCGGCGGTTTTGAGTTTTGGAGAAGCCTGTTGCCTCCTCCGTATTCATCCACTATCAACCAGTCAAATCAGTAATCACTTTCCAGTCCAAACACCGGCTTCCGGTTTTTCCAGGCGCCTTTGGTGAAGTCGGGGATGTCTTGCACTTGTCCTTTTTCGGCGATTGATTTTTCGCTGAGGGGGGTGATGGCATACCAGGTGGCGAGGTCATAGACATCGAGGGGGAAAGGGATGTCGCGCTTGATGCATTCGATGAAGGCATTGTCGACAAAGAAGTCCATGCCGCCGTGGCCGGAGTCGGCGGCGTTGGAGGCATATTTTTTCCAGAGGGGATGGTCGTATTCGTCCATGTATTTTGTGGGGCTCTCCCATTCGTGGTGCGGGCTTTTGTCTTCGAAGTGGATGAAGCCTGCTTCGGGTTGGCCGGCGCTATAGTCTTGCCAGATGCCGTTGGTGCCTTGCACGCGGAAGCCCAGGTTGTAGGGGCGCGGGCCGGAGGTGTCGTGGGTGAGCACGATGGTTTCTTCGTTGGCCGTTTGGATTTGGGTGGTCACGATGTCGCCAAGCTTGAACTCCGCCTTGGCATTGGGATGGTTGGGTCCGCCCTTGGGATGGTTCACGATGTAGCGATGCAGTCCGCGCGACTTGGTAGCGATAGACGACAGGCGTGTGAGCCGGTTGCCACGGTTGATGTCGATCATGTTGGCCACAGGGCCGAGACCGTGTGTGGGATACAGCTCGCCGTTTCGGCTCTGGTGTTGCAGGCTGCGCCACTTGGCTTCGCTAAAACCCTTCTCGCCAAACTCCACGCCTTCGGTGTGGGGTGCGCCTCCGTTGAAGAGCACTTCGCGGAGGTCATGTTCATAGCCGCCCTGCACGTGCAGGATCTCGCCGAACATTCCCTTCTTCACCATGTTGAACACGGCCATGATGTCGCGGCGGTAGCATACGTTCTCGAGGGCCATGAGGGGCACTTTTGTTTTTTCGTAGGCATTCACAAAGTCCCACGAGTCTTGCAGCTTCATGCCGCCGCACACTTCCATGGCCACGATCTTGCCGGCTTGCATGGCCTCCACGCCGTGTGGCAAGTGCCAGTCCCAGGGCGAGGCCACAAACACGGCGTCGATGTCGTCGCGCTTGAGCAGGTTTCGGTAGTCGTATGGGCCGGAGGTGTATTCCTTGGGGGCTTTTTTATTGTGTTTGGCGATGAGGGCCTGGGCCATGGCCATCATTTGTTTGTCGGGGTCGGCCAAGGCCACGATCTCCACATCGCTGCGTTTCAGCATTTCGCTGAGGTGTGTTTGGCCGCGCAAGCCCACGGCAATGAAGCCGAGACGCACTTTGGTCTTCTTTTCTTCGGCATAAGCTCTGAGGTCGGCTGCACTCAGTGTGAGGGCGGCGCCGGCCATGAGCGTTTGTTTAATGAATTTTCTGCGGTCTACGGTTAGCATAGTGGTAGTGAAAGGTGAATTTCTTTTCGATTTTCTGGCATTTTGGGTCCGATTCAAAATCGTGCAAACGTTTCGCTGGATTTTTGTTGATAAAATAATGGAATGGCGCCGTAACATTGTGTGGCTGTGGCGTCTTTTATTTTGAACATGCGCGCTTGGGTAGGCAGATGGGCAACGGAACTTGTGCGTGAAAAAATCATAATCGAGACCACGCGCTTCCGTTTTCCGAATTCTGCGTGAGGCGTTTTCACGATCGTTGACCACCACCGTTTTTTAACAGTATTGTCTGATCCGAATAACGTGGGTCTGTGTGTTAGATAGAAATTCGTCTGCGTACAAAACGTGATGACGGATTCGAACGCAAGGCTTGTCGTTTTCCGATGGGGTTTTCAAATTTATCGAGATGTGTTTTGTATTCTTCTGTCGTGGTTCGCTTCGGCGTGGCATGGCGACCGATGTGCCTCGGCGAGGTTTGGGTTGGTGCCGAACACCGGCTACCCCCCGAAGCCCGGCCAGGGATTGCAGTGGAAAGGCCGCAGGGTTGGGTTGAGCATTGGCGCGGCGTTGGAACGGAAAGCCCGGCCCCGACGCGTCGGGGGGACGCCAAAAAATCTGATTACGACTTCCGCCTATCGCGACCGACACGGTTCTTTGCTTTTGTGTTTGAACAAGGGTTGAACGGTGGGTGGCTGATGAGAATAGGATTGGGTCGGGCTCTTATGGGAAGGATTGGGCCGGACCTTCGGACATGCTGACCTGGGTTGGGTTGGCAGGAGAACACCGGCCCTGTTTCGACACCGTTGACACACACCCACACACTTCCTTTTTTTGCCAATAGTATTCACGATTCTTTATAGATTACACGCTTCAACCTCGTCTCATTATCGACCCCATCGCTTTATGAAGAAGGCCCCGACTATAAAAGAAATTGCACGGATGCTGAACCTGTCAATTTCCACGGTGTCGCGCGCGCTGCACAACAGCGAAGGGATCAGCGAAGGCACTACGCGTCGCGTGAAAGAGGTGGCCCATGAGTTGGGCTATGAACCCAATCAGACGGCGTTGTTTTTGAAGTCGGGCAAAACGCTTACCCTTGGCGTGATTTTGCCCCACTTGTCGGAGGCTTTTTTTTCGGAGGCCATCAGCGGCATCGAAGATTTTGCCAGCGAACATAACTACAACGTGTTGATGGGCCAATCGCACGACGACACCGAACGCGAAAAGAAAATTGTGGAAGCCATGAAGAACCATCGCGTGGATGGCATTCTGGTGTCGATCGCCAAAAACACAAAAGACTTTTCGCACTTCGACGCGCTGCAGAAATACGACATCCCTGTGGTGTTCTTCGACCGCGTGCCAGACCGCTATGAAGCCAACACGGTAACGTGCAAGATGGAAGCGGGCATGCTGGAGGCTATCGAATTTTTGGTGAAACGCGGGCACACACGCATCGCGTTCATTAACGGTCCCAAAGAACTGCTGGCCACCAGAGAACGGCTGGCGGGCTATGACTCAGCGCTTCGCTCGCTGCACGTGGAGGTGAAGCCGGAGTTTGTGGTGCATTCGGATCTGTCGCCCGAAGCCACGTGCCGTGCCATGCAAACGTTGCTCACGTTAAAGACCGGCCCCTCGGCCGTGATTGCATTCAACGACTATGTGGCGCTCGATGCCATGCAGTATGCGCGCAAGATGAACATCAGGATCAACCAGGACATCAGCTTTGTGAGCTTTGCCAACCTGCCGGTGTGGAGCTATATGGAAAATCCGCCGCTGGCTTCGGTTGAGCAGTTTCCCTATCGCCAGGGGCAGCGCGCCACGGAGATGATTCTCGAGATTTTGAACACGCCCAAACACAAGGTGACAGACAAGTTCAAGAAAATAATATTAGAGCCCAGATTGTTTATACACACCTGAGCACGTTAACCTTTTAGCAACCTTATCAATGATCGCATCCATTCTCCAATCCTACGGCCTCGACAGCAGCGCTTGTGTGGTCGACCCTTTGGTGAGCGGCCTCATCAACAAAACCTGGAAAGTGTCGTGTGGCCCGAAGCATTACATACTGCAACGCATCAATCACTTTGTGTTCAAGAATCCGTTTGAAGTAGCCAACAACATCAGCATGGTGGACCAATATCTGCACGAGCATCATCCTGACTATTTGTTTGTGGCACCCGTGAAGACGTTGAAGAACGAAGACATGGTGCACGACAAAGAAGAAGGTTATTTCCGCATGTTTCCGTTCATCAACGGCTCGCACACCATCGACGTGGTGTCGTCGCCGGACCAGGCGTTTGAGGCGTCGTTTCAGTTTGGCAAGTTCGCACGGCTGCTGTCGGACTTCGATGCCGAGAAACTGCACGACACCATTCCCGACTTTCACAACCTCACGCTGCGCTACTATCAATTTGACGACGCAGCCCGCTATGGCAACCCCGAGCGCATCAAGCGTGCGGCCGCCATCATTGCCGACTCGCGCAAACACCTGCACATTGTGGAGAAGTTTGAAGCCCTTCGCCTCAACGGCACCGTGAAGCGCCGCGTGATGCACCACGACACCAAGATCAGCAACGTGCTGTTCGACGCCCAGGGCAAAGGCCTCTGCATCATAGACCTCGACACGGTGATGCCCGGCTTCTTCATCAGCGACATGGGCGACATGATGCGCACCTACTTGTCGCCGGCCAGCGAAGAAGAAAAAGATTTTGACAAGATTGAAGTGCGCGACGAGTTTTTCCGCGCCATTGTTCACGGCTATGTGAGCAGCATGGGCGACGCGCTGACCGACGAAGAACAGAATCTCATTCTCTATTCCGGCTTGTTCCTCATCTACATGCAGGCCATCCGCTTCCTGGCCGACTATTGTAACAACGACGCCTACTATGGCGCGCGCTATGAAGACCACAATTTTGTGCGCGCCAGCAACCAGCTCATTCTGCTGAACCGGCTCGAAGAAAAAAGCGATGTGTTTCAAAAAATTATTGCCGACGAATTAAAAAACAAAAATCATTTTTTCCTTTCATGAATGCTTCCCCAGCGCAGCCTGCCGCTGCACAACACACGCTTGAAAAAACGTATTGGGGCCATGTGGGCGGCAAAGCCATCTGGCTCTATAAACTCTCACTCGCTGGCGGCCTTCAACTGCATGTAACCAACTATGGCGCCATCATCCAGTCGCTCTATGTGCCCCGCCCCGACGGCACTTCGGTTGACGTGGTGCTGGGCTACGACACGCTGCACGAGTATATCGACGATCCATTCTATATGGGCTGTGTGGTGGGCCGCGTGGCAAACCGCATCGACACCGGCAAAGTGAACATACAAGGCCGAACCTATCAGCTTGCCGTGACGCCCGGCGGGTTTCATCACCACGGGGGGCATATTGGTTTTGGAAAAAAAGTGTGGGATGCCGAAACGTTTGGCACGGCCAACACCGTGGGCATCACATTGCAATATGTGAGTGCTCACCTGGAAGAAGGATTCCCCGGAAACCTGACCACGCAAGTAACCTACACCTTGCATCGCGACAACCGCCTTACGGTGGAGTTTATGGCCACCACTGACCAACCTACACTCGTGAACCTGACACAGCACAGTTATTTCAATCTTGGCGGTCATGCGCATGGCAATATTGGTGGACACTTGTTGCAGACCCATGCGCCATGGTATTTGCCGGCCACAGCGCGGCTCATGCCCACAGGCGAGATTGCGTCGGTGAGGGGCACGCCATTTGATTTTCGGGAAGAGCGTTTTATTGATGAGCAGATTGATTCAGACTACAGTCAGCTGCGGGCAGCGGGTGGCTATGATCATTTTTTTGTGCTGGAGCGTGAGCATAGTAAAAAACTGAAGGCGGCGGCGAGTGTGATTGAGCCGCGGTCGCGGCTGCGAATGGACGTGAAGACAACCGAGCCGGGGTTTCATTTTTATGCAGGGAATTTTTTGGATGCCGATTTCAGGGGCAAGCACGGTGCGCGGTATCACTTCCGTGGCGGGCTTTGTTTGGAGACGCATCATTTTCCGGATGCCGTGAATCATGGGAATTTTCCGAGTACGGTTTTGATGCCTGGGGTGGAGTTTGGGAGTTTGAGTGAGTTTTTGTTTAGAGAGGGGTAGGCGTTGACTTGTGATTGTTTGTCTGAACGTTTTGTGAGATAGATTCTTTCTGTGCGTCATTTTCTTGTCGCATTTCATAGCTCCGCTCATGGCCGCGGGGGCCTCGCATGTTCCCATCTGGGCTATGCCCTACCCGCGCATGCCATGACCAGGCCAAAGGTAGGCCAAGGCCCAGATGGGAACATGCTGGGGGGATGGTGTGGGAGTGAGAGTGAATGAACGTGATTTGTTCTTCATCCCCGTGAAATCATTCTACGATTGCTGGATCCTGTCATTTCGCTAATCCAGTTTAATGAAGTCGCATTACCTTTTGAATCCTTGTGTTGATAATTTCAAGGTGACGATTTTATTGATTCTATGAACAATATCATAGAGAAAAGCCCACCCCGCTTGCCACGCACACCAACTCCCATCTCTCCCACTTTTTCACACCCACACTCCCGACACACACCTCCCGCACTACACACCCACCTTCCAGCATGTTGCCATCTGGGCCTTATCCTATCTTTGGCCTGGTAATGGCATGTGCGGATCGGATAAAGCCCAGATGGGAACATGCGAGGCCCCCGCGGCCATGAGCGGAGCTATGAAATGCGCGAAAAAAAATGACGCATAGAAAGAACCTATCTCTCAAAACGCTCAGACAAGTCTGTCGAATAAAAACACCCGACAAAAAAAATCCATCGCTCGATTGGAGCGACGGATTTCCCATTTATTGTTTCTTCGTTTTAAAAGAAGCTCTCTTCTACTTCGCGGCAGCAAAACGCTTCGCCACTTCAGCCCAATTCACAACATTCCAAAACGCAGTGATATAATCGGGGCGGCGGTTTTGGTAGTTGAGGTAGTAGGCGTGTTCCCACACATCAAGGCCGAGGATAGGGGTGCCTTTCACTTCGGCTACGTCCATGAGGGGGTTGTCCTGGTTGGGCGTGGAAGTGATCTGGAGTTTGCCTGCAGCGTCAACGATGAGCCAGGCCCAGCCTGAGCCAAAGCGGGTTGTTCCTGCTGCGGCGAATTTGGTTTTAAATTCGTCGAATGTTCCGAAGGCTGCTGTGATCGCCTCTGCCACGGCACCGGTAGGCGCACCGCCGGCGTTAGGGCCAAGCACGGTCCAGAACAGGCTGTGGTTGTAGTGTCCGCCGCCGTTGTTGCGAACGGCTGCAGGATACTTCGAAATATTTTTGCAGATCTCTTCGATGCTGAGGTTCTCTTCGGGTTTGCCGGCTACGGCTGCGTTGAGGTTGGTCACGTAAGCATTGTGGTGCTTGCCGTGGTGGATTTCCATGGTGCGTGCATCAATATGTGGTTCCAATGCATTGAAAGCATACGGGAGGGCCGGGAGTGTAAATGCCATGATGAATAATTTTTTTAGGGTTTAACAATTTATTTTGTTCCGATATCAAATATACAACCCAAACCCGCCGAAGAAAATTTCAATCGTCGAGGATTATATATACGGTTATTGCTTTGTGCTGTACCCCTTTACGGGGACGGCACTGTGATTCTGAGAATGCGTCCTAGAACGGCAGATCGTCGGTGGCCGAGTTAGGTGCCATGAAAGGTTCTTCGTCCGATGGCGGCGGGGTGTTGCCTCCGCTGGTCTTTTCGATCTTCCAGGCGCGGGCTTCGGTGTACCAGCGGCCGTTGTATTCGCGGCTCTCAAGGTCAACGGTAACACTGATCAGTTCGCCTACGGCCAGGTTGAATTGGTCCACCTTGTCGCCCCAGATAGACATACAAATCTTCTTGGGATACTGGCCCGGGGTTTCCATGATGAACTCCTGTTTTTTCCAAGGGCCTTTTTTGCCCATGCCGGTTTGCATTTGCAGCAATTGAACTACTCTTCCTTTTACTTCCATGTTTTGTCGTTTTTCTGTTTTTATAAATTCTTCTGTCCTCCCCGGTCCTACTTGCGTATGCGGGCAAAGAACGTGTCGATCAATTTTTTACACTCGTCGGCTTTGATGCCTTTCACCGTTGTGGTGCGCGGATGCAGCAACGGGGTTGACACCAGGCTGAAGCCGCGCTGCACATCAGATGCGCCATAGACCAGTTTCTGCAATTGCACCCAGGCTAAGGCTCCGGCACACATCACGCACGGTTCCAGCGTGACGTAGAGTGTACATTCGCTAAGATACTTGGAACCGAGGTAGTTTGCCGCGGCGGTCACAGCCAGCATTTCGGCGTGGGCGGTGGCGTCGGTGAGCTTCTCGGTTTGGTTGTGGGCCCGCGCAATAATGCGGTTCTTGCACACCACCACCGCGCCCACGGGCACTTCGCTGATGGCGAGGGCTTTGTCGGCCTCCTTCAACGCTTCGCGCATAAAGTACTCGTCGGTATACAGCTCCATAGGCGCCACAAAACTAACCGCCCTGCGGAGAATGACAAGCACGGCACCCTCCACTTTCTTTGGCCAGACGCGCCTATTTTTTTGCGGCCGCCTTTATTTTGATGCTGGTCATCATGAGCCGGGCCGTTTCCTGCCAATCGGCTTTGAGGCGCTTGGGGCAGTTGAACGAGAATACCAGGGTTTGTCCCGGCAAAAGCAGGTATTGAATGTAGGTATAGCGCATTACGGGGTCTTTGAGGCCCTCTTGCTTTTTGCTGCCGTTGATGCGCGAGTCGAACTCGAAGAAGATAAATTTCTTTCCGCCCACCTCGTGAATGCCTTCCTCGATCATCTCCACCCGGTCGAACATGTTCATGACGCCCGCGCGGAAGAATTTTTGCGCCAGGGGCAGGTCGGCATCGGGCCATTGGGTGGCCGAGATGTTCACGCTGAAGTCCACCTCGCGTTCGTTGTTGGTGTAGGCGGCCAACGGGGCACGTATGGAAGGATAACGCTCGTTGAAATCCATATCGTCCATGGGGCGCCATTCGTTGGGCACAGAAACCGTGATGGCGTCGTTCACCTTCACTTTCATGAGCTTGGGCTTGACGGCCGCCACCGCGACAAAAGCGACAAAAACTACCAGGGAAAGCCGCAGGAGAACACCACTTTTAATTTTTAGCATATAAGGCGCAGACACAAAGTATTGTTAAATTCGCGGCTAAATTAATTAAAACTCAGATGTTACGGACTCATACTTGCGGCGAATTGAGGTTATCAGACGCAAATAAACACGTTACGCTGGCGGGCTGGGTGCAGCGCACCCGCGACAAAGGCAGTGTTTTGTGGATCGACCTCCGCGACCGCTATGGTATCACGCAATTGATCTTTGAAGAAGGAAAATCGCCCGCCGAACTGGTGGCCAAAGGACGCACCCTCGGACGCGAGTTTGTGGTGCAGGTGGAAGGTGTTGTGACCGAGCGACTTTCCAAAAACGACAAGATCGCTACGGGCGACATCGAACTGAAAGTGACGGCCATCACCGTGCTGAACGCCGCCAAACTTCCCCCCTTCACCATCGAAGACGACACCGACGGCGGCGACGAGCTGCGCATGAAATACCGCTACCTCGACTTGCGTCGTAACCCCGTGCGCGAAAGCTTGCAACTGCGCCACAAGATGGCACAGCAGACCCGCACCTATCTCGACGCCCAGAACTTTATCGAGGTGGAAACACCCGTGCTCATCAAGTCTACACCCGAAGGCGCCCGCGACTTTGTCGTGCCCTCGCGCGTTCACCACGGCGAGTTCTATGCCTTGCCACAGTCGCCCCAAACCTTCAAGCAATTGCTGATGGTGTCGGGCTTTGACCGCTATTATCAAATTGTGAAATGTTTTCGCGACGAAGATCTGCGTGCCGACCGCCAGCCGGAATTCACACAGATCGACTGCGAGATGGCGTTCATCACACAGGAAGACATTCTCAACATGTTCGAAGGACTGGTGCGTCACCTCTTCAAGAACGTGAAAGGCATCGAACTTCCGTCTGTGCCCCGGATGAAATACGACGAGGCTATGCAACGCTATGGTTCCGACAAACCCGACACACGCTTCGGCATGGAGTTCGTAGAAATAACGGAGCTCACAAAAGGCAAAAACTTCCCGGTGTTCGAAAGTGCTGAACTGGTAGTGGGCATCAACGCCACGGGCTGTTCAGAATATACACGCAAACAAATTGACGAGCTCACCGAATTTGTGAAACGCCCGCAGGTGGGCGCTAAAGGATTGGTGTATGTGCAATACAGAACCGATGGCACCATCAAGTCGTCGGTCGATAAATTTTATACGCCCGAAGAACTGGGGGCATGGACGGCAAAGTTCAACGCAAAGCCTGGCGACCTCCTGCTGATCATGGCCGGCGAAACGTTCACCACCCGCAAACAACTGAACGAACTTCGTTTGCTGATGGGCGACAAACTTGGCCTGCGCGACAAGCAAAAATTTTCGGCACTCTGGGTAATGGACTTCCCGTTGCTCGAGTGGAACGAAGAAGCCAAGCGTTATCACGCCATGCACCATCCGTTCACGTCGCCCAAGCCGGAAGACATCAAGCTGCTGGACACCGCCCCCGGCGATGTGCGCGCAAATGCCTACGACATGGTGATCAACGGAACAGAAGTGGGCGGCGGATCGATTCGTATACACGATCGCGCCACGCAACAAATGATGTTCAGCCATTTAGGCTTCAGCGAAGAAGAAGCCAAGAAACAGTTTGGCTTCCTCATGGAAGCATTTGAGTTTGGCGCACCTCCACACGGCGGCATCGCCTTTGGCTTCGACCGCCTCTGTTCTATTTTTGGTGGCGCCGATTCTATCCGCGACTTCATCGCCTTCCCGAAAAATAACGCGGGCCGCGATGTGATGATTGATACACCTTCAACGATCTCGGATGAGCAATTGAAGGAGCTTGCGTTGATAACGAAGAAGTAGTTTTTAAAGATTAGTTTCTTATGCCTTCGTGTTGTCGAAAGATGATGCGGAGGTATTTTTTTGTCCTTACGTTTTTAGAAATGGTGTTGTCGAAGGGTTGGGATGATAGTATAAGTTGTTTTTATAGGTCATCTCACATTTCATAGCCCCGCTCCCGGGCCGCGGGGGCCCCGCATGTCCCCTCTGAGGCTTAACCGTACCCGCGCATGCCATGACCAGGCCAAAGTCCGCTTAGGCCTCAGAGGGGACATGCTGGAAGGAAGTGTGTGAGCGAGACTTGAGTGTGATGCACTGTTATTAAGAATTGACGATTTGGACATGTATTGAATTTTTGTCGCATCATCTCTTCCTCTTTGAATATTTATCACTCCAAAAAAGAAAAACGAATACTCGCTCAACACCGCAAGTCAGAAAGAGAAGAAAGAAAGAACAAAAAGAAGAAGGAAAAAAAACAAGAAAACGAATCACACTCAGGCGCCCACTCACACACCTCCCGCACAACACACCCGCACCACCTCCAGCATGTTCCCATCAGGGCCTTGGCCTACCTTTGGCCTGGTCATGGCATGCGCGGGTAGGGCATAGCCCTGATGGGAACATGCGGGGCCCCCGCGGCCCGGGAGCGGGGCTATGAAATACACGATGACCTAAAAGAAAATATTCCCTATCATTCCAAGCGCTCAACGCCACTGCCTATATCACTTCTCCAACTTCAAAACAACACTACACTGTCCACGCCGCCGATCAACTGACCCGTCCGTTGCCCCATGATCAGTATAACTTGCCCTTAAAACATAAACACCCTTTCCTGTATCCCCCTTCATTTTAAGTTTTGTTCTAAAACTCCCTTCCAACCCGGCAAGAAAAAAATGATCGGGGTTTCTGTTGCCTTTCAAAATCCAGCGAACAATTTCTTTGGCTGTTGCCGGATCGACATCCGGATTGGGAGGCATGGGAATTTCTCCCCATGTGCCGAGTGAACCCTTCATTATTTTGTTGACCAACGCATCCTCCGTCGAAGACGTGTGTGGATACCTGGCTGCAATGCGATCAAACGATGGTCCAATAAGCTTAGCGTTAGCCGTATGACAATTAAAGCACGGCAGTGTGGTAATCGACAACAAACCCTGCGGTTCGGGAGCCGCATTTGCTTTTTCGTTCACGTGAACACTCAGGGTCGACGAGTCGGCTACATAGAACACCTGCAGCAACACTTCGTGAGGCGCAATCTCATCATAGGCGGAGTTGCCGTCTTCCTTGTCGTCGACGCTGATTTTATAAGAGACGAGCGTGTTCCACGAAACCGTTGTGCCACGGGCAGGTACAACGATCTTCACTAAGGGAGTGGCATTTACCACAGGTCGTGCCTGAAACGACGTCATCACCAGATATACAACAACTGCCAACGACAACGTCATGCCTCCGATCAAAAGCTTGCGGAACATGTTCATTTTCCCTGTCAACATCAGGCTTTGTCTATGGCTTCGGCTACGCGGTTTCCGGTGCGTGTAGCCGCCTCGGTGCCCCAGTTGAGGTTGTCGGCATAGGCGCCGGCAAAGTGAATACGGCCGTGGGGTTTCATCACCTCGGGCCAGAATTTGCGCAGCGTGCCAATGGCAAACGGCAGGCGCTCGCAGGTGGACGCATAAGTTTCTTTTGTCCAGTCACGACTGGTCACATATTCGATGGTGTCGCGCTTGCCGGGATATACTGAACGGAATGCGGCCAGTGCGCGCTGTGGCGACACACCACCGGGACCAGTGCCCAACACGATGACGCGATGCGTATCTACTTCTTCGGCCGATTGCCACACCTGCTCCAGGTCGGGAAGGTTGAGGTCCATGTTGATGGTGAGGTTGTCTTCCTCCCAAAATTTGGATGATGCCTGAAACACAAAACGCTGGTAGGAATCGTATGTCACGTTGTCGAGCACGTATTGTTTCTCGGGAGGGAATGGTGGTGACACGGGGATGTTTTTGAATGCGGGCAGCGGAATGCAATTCACGTAGTAGTCGGCCTGCATTTCTTTTTCTTCATTAAACTGTTTGTACTTCACGGTCACACCCGTGTTGCCATGCTTGATAGAAAGAATGGGGCAGTTGAGCCACACGCGGGTGCCGAGTCGTTTCGCAAATGCATTCGGCAACATCTGGTTGCCACCCTTCAGCCGGAAAACTTCCGGGGGCGCAAGAGGGACGCCGCGCAAATGCAAAATGCCCGCGCGCCACAGTTCGAACTGCGCCGAATAACTTGTGCCACCGAGGAAACGCAAAGCCGTTTCGGACGCACCATCTTTTTTGTAGAGATCGGCCATGGGCACGGTGTCGAAGTGGTCGTAGCCAACACCAAACGGTTGATATTCATCTTTGAATTTATCGAGATAGGGTTTGGTATAGAGCGACTCCAAATCCCACCACGGATTTTGTGACAGGTATTTCACTTCGCGCTCGTTGAAGCCAAACTTTTTCAGCACGGCCGCATCGCGCAGCATTTCTTCTGTGTAGAATTTCTCATCGATTCTTCGCACCAGGTTTTTGCGTCGGGGATAGGGCAATGCCGTGAGGCCGAACTCCTGGATGTAGCCCCAGTATTTATCATAGCCGGGCTTGCAGATGTGTTCCATGCCGAAGTCGCCATAGAGACCGTCTGACAAACCATCGAGTACCGTGAACACGTGCCCGCCGTGCCGGCCCGCCGCTTCCATCACCACCACCTCGTGGCCGCGACGCACCAGTTCGTAGGCCGTGCACAAGCCAGCCAGTCCTGCTCCGCCCACAATCACTTTCTTGGGCGACGCCGACGGAGTGATCTTCACCGTGTCGGACGCGGTGTGCTTTTCCCAGGGTGTGGTGTCGAGCATGGAGGCGCTCACGCCGGCCATTACGCTGCTCTTGATAAAATCTCTGCGTTTGAAAGTGCTCATGGTGTTATAGGGTTAGGATGGGCTGCGGGGTCATTTAAATATCTGTGTTTCATCCCGTAAAAAAAAGATTTTATAAGGTAATTACACCAAAGGAAAAGCCTTCGAAGACAAGCACCGTCTTTTTTTCATTTCATACCCTTTTCATCTCCCGCACGTAAAAAAGAGCACAATCGTCTATTTTTACATTCTTTAAACCTCCAAAATCACACCCCATGGTTTCTATTCTTGGCATTCCGCTCGACGTCAATTCTTCTTTTCTCCGGGGTGCCGCGCAGGCGCCACAAAAAATCCGCGAAGCCTATCGCTCGGACTCGGCAAACTATTGCACCGAAAGCGGCGTAGACCTCAACCAAAACCTGCATTGGAATGACCTCGGCGACCTCACCCTCTCGTCCATGCCCGAAGCGTTTCGCGAAATTGAAGAAAACGTTTTTGCACAGGTCGACCGGAAACAACACGTGCTGAGCCTGGGTGGCGACCACTCCATCACCTACCCCATCATCAAAGCCTTTGCCCGAAAATATACCAACCTCAACATCCTGCACCTCGATGCGCACGGCGATCTCTACGACAACTTCGAAGGCAACCGCCATTCGCATGCCTGTCCCTTTGCACGCATCCTCGAAGAAGGGTTGATCAAGCGGCTGGTGCAAGTCGGCATTCGCACCTACAATCCGCATCAACGCGAACAAGCCAAACGGTTTGGTGTGGAAGCCATCGAGATGAAAGACTGGAAAGACGGCACAACCTTTTCGTTCGACGGCCCGCTCTACATTTCACTCGACCTCGACGCACTGGACCCGGCCTTTGTGCCCGGTGTTTCGCACCACGAACCCGGAGGATTTTCTACGCGGCAGGTGTTGTCGATCATCCAAAACCTGCAAGCCAACATCGTGGGCGCCGACATCGTGGAACTGAACCCCACCCGCGACATCAACGGCATGACGGCCATGGTGGCGGCCAAGTTTTTTAAAGAGATTCTGGTGAAGCTTTTGCCGGCGACATCCGTATAATCTTCTAAAAAAAATAATGAAAGACCTCTTCTCCACGCAAGCGAAACAATACGCCGCCTTCCGCCCGGTCTATCCCGAAGCGTTGTATACGTTCATTCTCCAGCACGTGAAAGAAAAAGGAGCCGCGTGGGATTGTGCCACCGGAAACGGGCAAGTGGCGCAGGTGCTGGCAACGCATTTTGAACGCGTGTGTGCCACCGACATCAGCCAACAGCAACTCGATCATGCGGCGCCGGCCCACAACATTGTCTACGCCATCAGCGCGGCCGAGCAAACCACTTTCGCCCCACATCAGTTCGACCTCATCACGGTGGGACAAGCGTTGCACTGGTTTGACCTCGATCGTTTTTATGCGGAAGCAAATCGCGTGGGAAAGCCCGGTGCCTTGCTGGCCATCTGGGGATATGCATTGCTCTACATCGCGCCCGGCATCGACGAAGCCATCACCGACTTTTATGAAAACACCGTGGGGCCCTATTGGGATCATGCGCGCAGGCTGGTAGAAAATCAATACGCCACACTCCCTTTCCCCTTCGAACGCATCGCTGCACCCCCGCTCAACATCGAAGTAACATGGACGCTTGAACACCTGTCGGGTTATTTCTCCAGTTGGTCGGCCACGCAGAAATTCATCAAAGACAAAGGCTATGATCCCGTGCCCGCCTTCATCGAACGGCTTGCGCCCCTGTGGGGCCAGGGTGAACACCTGGTGAAGTTTCCGGTTTTTATGCTGGCGGGAAAAATTTCCAACGCCGGTGCGCGGGCATAAACCGCGTATTCATGGAGAACCTTACATGTTCTTTCATTTGTGCCGAAACGTGGCTAACATGCCCATTCATATTTTTTCATCATGCGGTATTGTCTCGTGTTGGGTGTTGCCTTCTGGATCATTATAGCGTGCCGGCCCAGGCCCAAACAGGAATATGATGTCATCATCCGCCACGGAACAGTCTATGACGGCTCCGGCGGCGCACCGTTCACGGCCGACATCGCCCTGCAAGCCGACACCATTGCCGTGATCGGCAACCTCGACAATGCCATGGGCAAAAAAGAAATTGACGCCACCGGTCTGGCCGTTGCGCCGGGCTTCATCAACATGCTGAGCTGGGCCGACCGCAGCCTCCTGATGGACGGCAGCTCTATGAGCGACATCAAACAAGGTGTGACACTGGAAGTGTTTGGCGAAGGCTGGTCTGCCGGTCCCGTGAAGCGAAAGGCCACCGCCAAACCCGTCGACAGTTTGTGGACCACGTTGGGTGGCTATTTCAACTATGTGCAGAAGAAAGGCATCAGCCCGAACGTTGCGTCGTTTGTGGGGGCCACGTCCATACGCATCCATGAAGTGGGCCACGACAACCGCCCTCCCACGGCCGAAGAACTGAAGCGTATGAAAGCCCTGGTGAAGCAAGCCATGGAAGAAGGCGCCATGGGCCTTGGCTCGTCGCTCATCTACGCGCCGGCCGACTATGCTTCCACCGAAGAACTTATCGCCCTGGCCGAAGTGGCCGGGCAATACGGCGGCATGTACATTACTCACATGCGCAGCGAAAGCGACAACATTCTGTCGGCCATGAATGAAACCTTTCGCATCTCGAAAGAAGCGCACATTCCCGCAGAGATCTATCACCTCAAAATCAATCACGAACGCAACTGGAACAAAGTGGAAACCGTGATCGCCAAACTGGACAGCGCGCGCAAGGCCGGCCTGAAGATCACGGCCAACATGTATACCTACACCGCCAGCGCCACAGGCCTCACGGCCCGACTGCCCACCTGGGTGCAGGAAGGCGGCGCGGCCGCGATGCGCAAGCGACTGAAAAATCCGGCCACACGCGCCAGGGTACTGGACGAAATGCGCCGTGGCATCCCCACCAAAAATTCCGATCCCAAAGACGTGATGATGCTGGGCTTTCGCCTGGATTCACTGAACAAACTATACCTGGGCAAACGCCTCGACGAAGTGGCCCGCCATCACGGAAAAGACGCCGACGAAACGGTGATCGACCTGGTGGTACGCGACAAGTCGACCATTGCCGCGGTCTACTTCCTCATCTCCGAAGCCAACGTGAAGCGTATGCTCACGCTGCCGTATGTGAGCTTTGGCTCCGACGCCGCGTCTATGTCGGAAGCAAAAGACTTTAAAGATTGGGGCACGCATCCCCGGGCCTATGGCACGTTTGCGCGTTTCCTGGGAAAATATGTGCGCGACGAAAAAATAGTGCCGTTGCCGGAGGCCATCCGCAGGTTAACGGCGTTGCCAGCCGCCAATCTCAAAATACAAAAGCGTGGCAGCCTGAAGCCGGGTTATTATGCCGACCTTGCAGTGTTCGACGCCCGCACCATTGCCGACCACGCCACATTTGAATCACCGAAACAGTATGCCACCGGCGTGCAACATGTGTTTGTGAACGGCGTGCAGGTGCTGCGCAACGGCGAGCATACGGGAGCAAGACCCGGTGTGGTGGTGCATGGACCGGGATGGGTGAAACCAAAACCCGGCGCGAAAAAACTGAAGTAATGGCACGGCTGTGCAGGATTGGGATGGACGGGTGGCTTTTTTGCGGCCGTTATCTTTTCGATATTAGAAGTGATTTTTTAACTCATAAACCTGACCTATCCATGTGTAGGGGAAAATACGTTTTCATCGTGCTTGTATTGCTGTTGGGCAGTGCAACGTATGCGCAAGATCAAAAGGCCCTCATTGCGGCCGGCGACAAATACTACGGAAAGAAAGATTATAAGAATGCACTCGCCTCGTTTCTGGCCGCGCAGGAAATTAATCCCGACGACGCCTCGCTCAATTTCAAGATCGGCCTCTCCTATCTCTATTCCGAAACCAAGTCGAAAGCCGCGTCGTACATCGACAAGGCCTACCGTCTGAACCCCGCGGTGAATCCCGACATCGACTATCATTTGGGCATTGCGTTTCAAAACACCAACGATTTCCAGAAGGCCATCGAACACTTCGAACGGTTCAAGAAAAAGAAAGCCAACCTGTCGAGCATCGTAGACGAGAAAATTGCCGAGTGTCACATTGCCGACTCGCTCTCGCAAAACGAACTGAACGTGATCATCCAAAACCTGGGGCCGGTCGTGAACACGCCCTTCAGCGACTACTCCCCAATCATTTCGGCCGACGGCAACACGCTTATCTTCACCTCCAACCGCACCGACGACCCGGCACGAGCCAAAGCCGGACAGAACTTTGAAGACATCTATGTGACCTATAAGCAAGGCAGCGACTGGTCGGCGCCCAAGCTCATCAGCCCCAACGTCAACATCAAATACAACGACGCCGCCGCTTCGCTTTCGCCTGATGGAAAAACCTTGTTTCTCTACCTCGAAGAAGGTGAAGGCGACATCTATACCTCTACACGCACGGGCGACGAATGGTCGAAGCCCGAACCCCTGAACAAGAACATCAACACCGGCATGTTCTGGGAAACCTGCGCCAGCGTGACGGCCGATGGCAAAAAATTATACTTCGCCAGCAACCGCCCCGGCGGCATCGGCGAACTGGATCTATATGTGAGCGAGTTGGACGGCCGTGGCCAATGGGGCAAAGCCGTGAACCTCGGTCCCATCATCAACACACCCGAAAACGAAGACTCACCCTTCATCCATCACGACGGCGTGACGTTGTATTTCTCGTCTGATGGCCACCCGCGCCTCGGCAACAGCGACATCTTTATGGCGGAGTTTGTGAATGGCAAATGGAAGAAGCCCGAAAACATGGGCTACCCGTTGAACTCGTGGGAGTATGATGGATTCTTCACCCTGTCGCCCGACAAAAAGCAGGGCTATTTCTCCACCGCCAAAGAAGGCGGACTGGGCGACGCGGATATCTACTCCATTAAGTTTCTCGACCCCAAATACAAACCCAAGCCTAAACCTGCCGTAGTAGCTGCAGCAGAGAAAGCCGCCGCCGAAGAGAAAGCGGCAAAGACCGAAATTCCAAAGAGCGAAGAATTTATCGATCCGTCCATCGCCGCCAAGAAAGCCCAAAAGGTGGTGACGCTGTTGAAGGGTAAAGTAATTGACGAAAGTAACGCCTCTCCCCTCGGCGCCGTCATCTCGCTGGTGGACAACACGACCAACAAGGTGATCACAAAAATCAACACCAATCCCCTCACGGGCGAGTTTGAGCTGGTCATTCCACACGGGGGCAACTACGGGGTGGCTACTGAAAAATCGGGCTACCTCTTCAACTCCATCAACTTCGCGTTGCCCGAGTTTGCCGAGTACCAGGAAATTGACACTCACATCATCATGGTGAAAGCCGAAGTGGGTTCGAAAGTGGTTTTGAAAAACATCTTCTTCGACATTGGCAAATCCGACCTGAAAACCGAGTCGGTGGCCGAAGTGGAAAACATCCGCGAGCTCATGATCACCAACCCGAACCTGAAGGTGCAGATCAACGGCCACACCGACAACAGTGGCAACGCTGCCTCCAACAAAGCGCTGTCGCTGAAACGCGCCTCGTCGGTGGTGACCTACCTCGCCAGCCACGGCATTGACGCCAGCCGCGTATCGGCCAAAGGCTACGGCTCCGAACGCCCCATCGTTTCGAACGACGACGAACAAGGCGGCCGCGAGATCAACCGGAGAACAGAGATAGAAATTATCAAGTAAGAAAACATAAATCGCCAGGGTTCCACCTGGCGATTTTCAAAAACAATATTCCTTCACTCTGCGTTCGCAGGATGAACATAACATCATTTCTTAGAGGGAAATTAACAGCGCACCGAGAAATTTCTACTGCAACGCCCGCACCTGCTGCTTCAATATTTCCAGCGTCACAGGCTTTTGAAAATAGGCGCGTACTTCCGGGAAGGTGCCGGCTTTGCTAAGGTCTTTGGGGTGATTGGACGAACTGATGATATAGATTTCGGGCTGCTTGGTGAGCTGTGATTCTATTTTCTTTAAGGCTTCCAGGAAACCCCAGCCGTCCACTTCGGGCATGTAGATGTCGAGGAGAATAACATTGGGAAGATGTTCGACTGAGTTCTTGTGATGAAGGAGGTAGTCGATGGCCCCCTGGGCGCTGTTGTAGATGGTGATGATGTGGGCCAACTCCCCCAGCTCCGCGAGGCGCTTGATGTAGAACGACGACATGGGATCGTCGTCGATAATCCAAAGATTAGCGATTTTGGAGGACATGCAGAGGTCTGGTTCGGTTCATAACTTTCATCGTGACCACATAAATACAAATCATTCCGGCATTGTAACTGAACTGTCGCTATAAAGTTTACATTCCAGCCGCCTCCCCCCGCGCGAAACCCGCACCGTCCATCCCAGT
This sequence comes from Chryseolinea lacunae, assembly GCF_016735595.1. GTDB lineage: Bacteria > Bacteroidota > Bacteroidia > Cytophagales > Cyclobacteriaceae > Chryseolinea > Chryseolinea lacunae. The sequence goes on along the minus strand of NZ_JAERRB010000002.1, from coordinate 580,769 downwards.
CCTGCGACGACGGTGCGGTTTCCCGATTTCTTAGAATGTTTTGCGCAGTGTCACGCCATAATTCCGGGGGTCGCCCAGGTGGGTGGCACCAAAATCATAAGCATAGGCGATATATTTTGTATCCCCCAGGTTGCGTCCCCACAGCATGACGTCGAACCCATGGTACGACGCACCCACGCGGGCGTTGAGCACATTGTAGGCCTTTTGTTCGACGGTGTTGCCAAGGTCAAAATATTGCTTACCCAGCGCCATCCATTCGCCACGGACCAAAACTTTCACGGCGCCGATGCCCAATGTGTATTGTGCGGCTGTCATCGAGGTCATGCTTGGCGTGAAGATCTGATGATTGCCGTTCAGGTTCACTTCTTCTCCGTTTTGCGCGAGCTTCAGGGTTTTGTATTTGGCGTCGTTCAGACCCAGGTTGCAGTCTATTTGCAGGCCCTTCAGCGGTGTAGTCGACACGTTGAGGTCAATGCCCTGGCTGGTCAGCGTTCCGGCGTTGCGGGTCACGGTGATGGCATCGGGCAAGATAAGGGTCGGCACCTGTGCGTCGGTGATGCGAACGTAGAATGCCGAAACATTCACCTGAAGTCGGTTTTCAAAAAACAGGTTCTTAAATCCTACTTCGAGGTTGTTGCTGTATTCGGGATTGTACGCAAACAACGGAGGCTGTGAAGGATCGGACGACAATTGCGTGAGGCCACCGGCGCGATAGCCGCGGCTATAGGTTCCATAAACCGTGTTGTTGTCGGTGAGGTGGTAGGCCACGCTGGCTTTGGGTGAGAAGGCGTGATAGTTCACCGTGCCCGTGGTGTCGGATTGCGTCACCATGATGGGATCCGGATTGGGGTCCATTTGGAACTCGCCCATCACACTTTGCTTTTTGTGCTCATAGTCATAGCGCAAGCCCAGTGTGAAATCAAGTTTCTCGAAGAAGCTGTAGGTAGCCTGACCGTAGAACGCAATGCCCGTGCTTTTGCCCGTGCTGGTAATGATGCTCGAGGAGTTTTTCAGTTCGTCGGGAATTCCGAAAAGAGCGGCATCTTCACCATAGCGCGTTGCCTGCTTCACCGGGTTGTTCTGGTGGAACATGTAAGTGCCCGCTGTCCATTTGAAATCCGATGCCGTGGCAGGCGACGAGAATTTAAATTCCTGCGTCCACACTTTCACGTTGTTCCATTGGCTACCGTAGTTGTTTTTGATGCTCACGATATCGAGGGGAGAAAAGTCACCATCGATCGGATCTTTGTAGTAGCGGTAGTTGGATTGATAGGAAGTTTGCGACGAGAAGTTCAACCCGCGTCCGGCATAGTTTGCCACCAGCGAGCTGTTGAAGATATTATCCACCAATTGCGTCACAGCGTTTTGATTCACGCGGAAAGGGTTATCAAAGGCTTCATCTTTGCTGCCCGCCAGCGGGAAGGTTCCGTTGTTACGGTTGGCCGAATGCTTTGCATTGAGTGTGATCGACCAGGCGTTCGACACATTGTAGCGCAGGTAGTAGTTGCCCGACAGGCTGTGTTTTTTATCAAAGTCGTTTTGATCGAAATCGTTTTTGTAGAAACCGTTCATGCGATCATAGACAGCCGTGGCGCCAAAGTAAAGTTTGTTCTTCACCAGTGGTGTGCGCACGCCAAATGCATAACGCTGCTGGCCATAGTTGCCCACGTTCACTTCCCCAAAACCACTCACCGTGTTGGTGGGCTTCTTGGTAATGATGTTGATGACACCGCCCATGGCGTTGCGTCCATACAATGTTCCTTGTGGTCCGCTCAGCACTTCAATGCGTTCCACATCAAACAGCTGTGCCATGTAGGTGTCGAGGCTGAACTGGTTCACACCATCGATATAGGTGGCCACTGCCGGATCGTAGGATGTTGACGTCACGCCGCGGATGGACGTCACGTTGCGATTGTCGCCCGGGTTGGTAGAATACAGGTTGGGCACAATGGCCGTGATGTCTTTGCTGTTCCACAAACGATATTGCTCCACCTGACGCGCCGAGATGGCGTTGACGGTGAAGGGCACCTTCTGCAAATTTTGTTCTTGTTTTTCGGCCGTCACCACCACAGCGTCAAGTTGGGTTGAGGATTCCTGCAGGGAAACGGTGAGCGACGCGGCATTTTCGCTGCCCACAATCACATCCTGGTTTTGGGTGGCGTAGCCCACAGCCGAAACCTGCACAGTATACTTGCCATGGGGAACATCAGCAATGGAAAACTCACCGTTCGCATCTGTAGACGCGCCCGCGTTGGTGTTGAGCACATGAATCGAAACGCCCGGAAGCGCTTCCTGGTTGGGTCCGGTCACTTTGCCTGTCAGCGCAGCATTCTGGCCCCATGCCGTCGCACAGATCATGAGGGGCAACCATAAGAGACTAAATCTTGTCATGAGAAAAAATAAAAAAAGTAAGTAATGATTTCTAAAAAGCCTTTCCACACGTCAGTTCGCTGATTTTCAGGAACTGCCCGACTTGTAAGCGGGGCGAAATTTATTGAAGATTTTTGACTTTTCAGGCACCGCCTGTGAAAACTGCCCGACAGATTTGCAGGCGAAGACGTTACCAGGAACCCTTTTCGGGGGGCACGCTAAAGGAAAACACAGAACCTTTCCCCTCTTCGCTCTCTACCCAGATCTTGCCACCGTTCTTTTCAACGAACTCCCGGCAGAGAATCAACCCCAGGCCCGTGCCCTTTTCGTCGGCCGTTCCCTTGGTGGAATGTTTGGCTTCGATGCGGAAAAGTTTTTGCATCACCTCCGCACTCATGCCCACGCCGTTGTCGGCGATAGACACCACCACTTGTCCGTTGTCGCGTTTCAGGTGCGCGGTAATCTGTCCGCCGTCCGGTGTAAATTTTATCGCGTTCGAAATGAGGTTTCGCACCACGGTGTTGATGGAATTTTTATGGGCATGCACGGGCCATGTTCCAGCGCTGTCGTTCACCAGCGTAATGTGTTTGGCTTGCGCCTGTGCTTTCAACAACGCGCGGTTCTCTTCCACCACGGCACCCAGATCGAACGGCTCGGGTTTGAATTCGATGTTGCCGGTTTGTGAACGCGACCACTCCAGCAGATTTTCCAACAACGCAAAAAGGTTCTTGACAGACTTATCGAGATCCTGCGCCAGCATTTGAATTTCTTCTTTGCTGAGACTGTCGGTATGATTTAAGAGAAGTCCCGAAAACGACGTGAGCGAATTCAACGGCCCCTTCAAATCGTGACTGATGATGGAGAAGAATTTATCCTTGGTGGCATTCAGCTCCTGCAGTTTTTGATTTTGCTGATGCATCATCACATGCGCAGCTTCCAGCACCTTGTTGGAACGACGTTTCACCAGATACAGATAAAGCACCAACGCCGCCACCACCACACTAAGGCCCACCAGCAGGAAGAGAAAGTTTCTCAGCTTCTTCTGGGTTTGAAATTCTTTCTCCCGCTGCACCTTCAGCACTTCGAGCTGATCGATGCGCGATTCTTGTTTCTCGATCTCGTAGCGATTCTGCCGTTCCAGCAGCTGATGTTCGTTCCGGTCGTTCTCGATAAACTCGTGCAACAATTGTTGCTGGTCTTTATACTCCCACGCTTTCTTATAGTCGTCTAGTTCCTTATATGAAGCACTGAGGTATTCATAGCTTTTCAGAATCTGAGGTTGGTCTTGCGCATCGCGGGCCGATGCCAAGGCCAGTTGCAGGTTAGCGACAGCGCGCTGATAATTTTTCTGCTGATAATACATCGCCCCCACATGGTTATACGATTCGGCGATTCCCTTCTTGTCTTTCAAGGCCTGGCGCACTTCCAACGCGGCCACATGGTTGGCCAGCGCTTTTGTGTCGTTCTTCATGAGCCGATACAACTCGCCGATGTCGCGCAACGATTGTGCTTCTGTTTGGCGGTCGTGAATGGAGCGGCTGATGACGAGCGACTCTTTGTGTTTGGCCAGGGCTTCGGTGTATTTTGTTTCCTGCGTGTAGAGGTGCGCCATGTTGAACAACGCTTGCGCTTCGGCTTTGGGATCGTCTACTTCGTTCTTGAATTGCAGCACCTCCTCATAGTCACGCAACGCTTCATCGCGTTTGCCTTGTGCCGCGCGAATCCTTCCGAGCGTGTTGAGAATCATCACGTGCAGCCTCGTGTTGTTCAGCGGTCGATTCCTTTCCAGGGCTTTTGTTAAAAACTGTTCAGCCTTGTTGAAGTCTCCCACTTCCTCGAACACGCGCGCGATGGCGAGGTAGCTGAAGATCTGGTTGAGCTTCAGGTTCAACGAGTCTTCAATGGCCAGCGACCGTATGAAATAGTCCATGGCCTGTTCATAGTCCTGGGCGCGTGTGAGGTGGAGCAAGCCTATCTCTTTTAGTAAGGTGGCTTCCTTCGCCCTGTTCTGTTCGGCGATGGCCTGTTTCAACAACGCCTGTCGCGCCGCGAGCGGCTTTTCAATGCGGCCCTTCATGCCCTGAAAAAAACCTTCATACCACATCATGGCCTCCTGCTCTCCCTGCGCCATGGCCGGCAACATGGCCAGGAGCAAGAAGTTTGTGAACAGAAAGATTTTTAAGAGGCGGTACACAGAGAATTTTTTTTCAAAAGTGATAAAAAACCGAGAGGATATTCGGGTGAAGTTAGCCTTTATCTTACATACAACGCCAGGGCAAGATAAATCGTCGCCGAACGTTCGGCTCACGCACACAAGCTAAAAAAAATGCTTTCACGTCGCCTTGAATGGCAAGCGTGAAAGCATTCCTGGTAGTTCCTCTGCGGCTACTTCACGTACGCGTCGATGGTCTCTATGGTCCCATCGGCGTTGTGCTGAAGCTTCGTCATCTTCACACTACGCAAATGTGTTTTGCCTCCCGACAAGATGCTATCGTGATAGAAGAGATACCATTGTCCCTTGAACTCCACGATGGAATGGTGATTGGTCCACCCGACTACGGGTTTCAAAATCACGCCCTGATACGTGAACGGTCCATAGGGGCTGTCGCCGATGCCATAGGCAATGTTGTGCGTGTCGCCGGTGGAATATGAGAAGTAATACTTGCCGTTATACTTATGCACCCACGACGCTTCGAAGAAACGACGATCGTGGTCTTTGGCAGCCAGCGGCTTGCCGTCTTTGTCTACGATCTTGATCTCTTTCACGGGCTCGTCAAACTTCAGCAGGTCTTTGCTGAGGCGGGCCACGCGCGGGCCGATGGCAGGCACATCGCCTTCGGGCTCCTTGCCCAGGGTGTCATACTTTCCGGTAACCCAGCGTTGCAGTTGTCCACCCCAGATGCCGCCGAAGTACATGTAGAATTTTCCGTCGGCATCGGCAAACACCGAAGGGTCTATGCTGAAGCTGCCGGCAATTGGTTTCGGTTGGGCTGTGAAAGGTCCCGCAGGCGATTTGCTGGTGGCCACGCCGATGCGGAAGATGTCTTCCTTATCCTTGACGGGAAAGTAGAGATAATACGTACCCTTGTTGAAGGCGGCATCGGGTGCCCAAAGCTGTCGACCGGCCCAGGGGATGTTCTTGATGTCGAGTGCCACACCGTTGTCGGTCACGGGGCCGCCCACGCTGTCAAGACTAAGGATGTGATAGTCGCGCATGTCGAAGTGGTCGCCGTTGTCGTTTTCCGGAATGCCCGCTTCAATGTCGTGCGAGGGATAGATGTAGATTTTGTTGTCGAACACGTGCGCCGACGGATCGGCCGTGTAGATGTCGGTCACGAGCGGCTGCGACACGGGTGTAGGAAACGTGGGCACGGAATCCTTTTTGGGTGCTTCCACCGTTTCGGTTTGCGTTTCCGCTTTGCGCTGACAGGCGCTGGCCGCAAGGGCCACAATCATCATTACGGGTAAAGTGTGTTTAAAGAGTTGTTGCATGTTTAGAGTTTGGGTTGCTGTTTGAATTTCGAATCTACGGCCTTTGCCCGCACCATGTCAAGAACAATCTTTGTTGCATAGATTGTTGCATAAAAAAATTTGAGAAGAAGAATGTAGCTCAGTCGCGCTGAAAGAAGCTGAGGAAGGGATATTGCAAATAGAGTATCACCAGCGAAAGCAACAGGAACGGAAGTTCAACCATCACGCCTCTCAAATCCTGGTCGTTCAGGTGAAGCGCGATGATGAGCAGAATGCCCGCCGCTGTCAGGTAGTTTCCCCACACAAAAGTTTTGGGATGCAGCAGCAACACACCACCGGCCAGAGTCACGATGCCCATAAGCATGAGACCCGTTTTTCCAAAGTTCCATTTGCTGAACATGGCCACCATTTCGGGCTTACCGGAAAGCATCGCCCATCCCTGCTTCACACCCATAAACAAAGCGAAGAGAATGAAGAGCGTGTTCAGAATCTTTAACGCGTTCGCCATGGTCCGGAGAATTTAGATTGGATAGGAAAGATAGGAATTTTTCAGAACCGACAGAAGCATTCGGAAGACGAAGCCTGCATGCCACGAGAGAACGGCATTACAACACCTGGCTCCTGCCCAGCTGCAAGGTATGCAGGTTTTGGTTGACCCCATAGTTGATGGTGAGGTGATAGCTGTCGCAGATTTTTTTTACGATGGCCAGTCCCAGCCCGAGCGATGCCGAGGTCTGATTTTGTTTCTTGAAGCGTTCAAACAAACGCTCGGGGTTCGTGGTGAGCGACGCCCCCGTGTTGCTCAGCGCAACGCCCGCGGCAGACACCACGATGTTTATTTCGCCCCCCTGCACATTGTGCTTCACGGCGTTGTTGAGCAAATTTGTAATGAGCACGTCGGCCAGCACCGGGCTCATTTGCACCGTGAATGGTTCCGTTAGCGTGACGCTTACGCGGAGCGCCTTGTGGTTGAATATCTCTTCAAACTCCTCCAGCTTTTGTTCGATGAGGCGCCCCAGGTCCATAGTCTCCGATTCAAAAAACTGGCCATGCTCGATTTTGGAAAGCAGCAACAACGCCTGATGCAGCTTCGAGAGACGCAACGCAGATTGATAAATGTCCTGGATCCAGCGCATTTGTTCGTCTGAGAAATTTCTTTGCTGGATAAGTTCCTCCACGCGGCTATTGATGAGGGCTAGTGGTGTCTGAATTTCGTGTGAAGCATTTTCGGTGAATTCTTTCAGGCTGGTGTAGTCGCGGGCGATCTTGTCGGTCACTTTGTTGAGCACGGAGTTCAGCTCGTTAAATTCAAAGATCTGTTCTTTCGTCAGCGAAAGGCCTTTGCCTTCGTTCAGGTCAAACGACCGGGCGCGCGTGAGAGTGTCATAGAATGGTGCCCAGATGCGGCGTGCTATGCGGCGTTGAAATATGAACAGGATCAGCAGCCCCAGGCTCAGCACCACCATCATGATGCCGGTGATGGACTTCAACAGTTTTTTGGATTCGATGAGCGACTTGCGGATGCTCACTTTATGCGGGACACCGTTCACCGTGCGTGCAAAACTGTATTCGCGGAACGGCACATATTCGTTGTTGTAGCGATTGTAGAGCAACGTGTCTTTGAATGCAGCAAATTGCTGGAGTGTATCGTTGAGCGGGGTGAGCTCAATCTTGTTTTCCACAAAATAGCAGCTCTCGTCCCACACGCCGTGCACACCTATAAAATTCTCGAAGTCCCTGCGTTCCACCTTCAGGCGGTCTTCCACTTCCTGATAGATAACGCGTTCCACCACCAAATAGAATGAGACCCCTACCAGGATGTAGATGACCACCGAAAAAACGATGTAGTAGAAATTGGTTCTATCGAACAGCTTCAACTTTTTGCAAATTTATACCCGATGCCATAGATGGATTGAATATAGTCCTTACTTCCTTTATCCGTCAATTTTTTCCGCAGGTTCTTGATGTGCGAATACAGCATGTCGAACGAATCGGCCGAGTCGATGTTGTCGCCCCAGAGGTGTTCGGCCATGGCCGATTTGGTGAGGGCCACGTCGATGTTCGACATGAAGTAGAGCAACAGATCGTATTCTTTTTTGGAGAGGGCCACTTCGGTGTTGTTCACAAAAACTTTTCGTGCAATGTAGTTGACCTTGATTTCCTGAAAAGCGATTTCGTTGCTGCCCCCGAAATGACGACGACGCAACAGCGATTTCACCCGTGCATTCAGTTCCGACAGGTGAAACGGTTTTGTCAGGTAGTCGTCGGAGCCGATGTCGAGGCTTTTGATTTTGTCTTCGAGAGCGTTGCGGGCCGATATGATGATGATGCCCGATGAGGCCTTCAGGTTTTTTAACGTCTCCACAATGTCGAAGCCGATGCCGTCGGGCAGGTTGATGTCTACCACCACACAGTCGTAGGTATAGAGGTTGATCTTCTCCACCGCGGCCTCATAGCTAAAGACGGTCTCAGTGATGAACCCGTCTTTTGTGAGGTGCGCCGCAATGCTTTCCGCCAATCCTACTTCATCTTCTACAACCAGGACTTTCAAAGGATGCTTTTTTTTGTTAAAGATACGGCCCTGATTTTGGAGAAATTTAGGAATGCAGCCCTGTTTTCAACGAAAAACCTAATCCTGCAGCAAAGCGCAAAAAAATTCATGCCCCCTCACCTCGTTTTTCCCGGACGACCTTCAAATTCCCAAATATTTCCAGAATCGAAACATAGTATTGCTGAAAATTTTTCAAAAAGAAGCAGCACACTATGCAGATCACGCGGTTCATATATTCAGGGCTCACACTCCTCCTGGTGTTCATGGCGGGGTTGCCCGAGGCCCTGGCGCAGCAGGAGAATCTTCAAACCTTGCTCGACAAAAGTGTTAAAGAATATCCGTTGCTGAAAGCGCGCGCCGCCGACGTGAACAGCGCCGCGCAGGATGTGAAGACCAGCACCAGCGAATATATTCCGCGCCTTTCGGTGCAACACCAATACACCTACTCTACCAACAACAGTGTTGCAGGATCGTTCTATCCCAACGGCGGCACGGTGATTTCACCTTCAGGAGGCATACGCGCCACCAACATCTACGACGGCACCTTTGGCAGCTTTACCTCGGCCTTGCTGGAGTGGAACGTGATCAACTTTGGCAAAGTAGCCACCCAGGTAACGGCCGCACGCTTCAACCGCGAAGCCAACCAAGCCGCCTACGACAACGAGATTTTTCAACACCAGGTGCGCGTGGCCGATGCCTATCTGCTTTTATTGATCGGCGAAAAACTAAAAGACATTCAACAATCCAATCTCGACCGCGCCGCCGGCTTTCGCGATGTGGTTGATGCCGGTGTTCGCTCGGGCATGCGCCCTGGCGTGGACAGTGCACTGGCCTATGCAGAATACACAAAAGCAAAATTGCTGCTGCTGGAAAGTGACCGCAACGAGCAAGCACAACAATACCGGCTTATGGAGTTGACGGGAGCACTATCCGACAGCCTTAGCATCGACAGTCTGAATTTTTATACGGGTCTTCCTACCGCTGGCGATGCCGGTCCGTTTCATGTGTCGGCCAACCCAACCCTGCGTGTTTTTCAGACACGCATGCAAGCTTCACAGGCCCGCAGCACGGCGATAGGTCGTTCGTTCCTGCCGTCTATTTCGCTCGTGGCTGCCGGGTGGGCACGGGGTTCCGGCGTGTCGAACCAGGACGATTCGTATCGCACCGATTTTTCGAGCGGCACAAAATACCAGGTATATAACTACATGATCGGCATCTCCACCCGGTGGACACTGACAGACTATGTGCCGATCCGTCACCGCTACAAGAGCGAACAATACAAAGCAAAGCGCGACGAGGAATTGTATAACGAACAAGCGCTCCGTGTGAACCGTCAGGAAAAAGAAGCTGCGATGCAATATGGCGTGGCGCTGGAGCAGGCCCACACCGCGCCGGTTCAACTGGAAGCAGCACAACAAGCCTACAACCAGGCAAGCGCCCGCTATCGCAGCGGCCTCACCGATCTGCCCACCCTGCTGCAAAGCATGTTGACCTTGAATCGCGCCGAAGCCGATGTGGCCATTGCCTACAGCAATGCGTGGCGCTCGTGGCTGATGGTGGCCGCGGCCCGTGGAGATTTGTCATTGTTCTTAAGCGCTGTTAAAAACTAAAATCACCCGTGGCAACGGAGACGCTGCAACACGTGACGAAATAAAAACGATATCATGTATAAACTCATTCGATCTGCGCTGCGAAATCCCATCTCCGTGATGGTTGGCATTATCGCAATAGCGTTCTTCTCTGTGCTGTCGATGCGGAGCATTCCCGTCGATATCTTTCCCGACCTTGATCTGCCCACCATCTATGTGGTGCAGCCTTATGGTGGCATGGCGCCCGACCAGATGGACGGCTTCATCACCACGCGCTACCAGGATCACTTTCTCTATGTGTCGGGCATCCGCGATGTGGAAGTAAAAACCATTCAGGGCATGTCGCTCATCAAACTGCAGTTCTATCCCGGCACCGACATGGCGCAGGCCGCTGCGGAGGTGGCCAACAACGTTTCGCGCGCAAAGGCCTACATGCCCGAAGGCACGGTGCCGCCGCAGGTGATCCGTTTCGACGCCAGCTCTGTGCCCGTGGGACAGCTCGTGTTTTCGAGCGGCTCGCGTTCGCTGAACGAGATCCAGGATTTTGCGTCGTCGCGCATTCGCCCGATGTTTTCAAAAATTGAAGGCGTGTCGAGCCCGCCACCACTCGGTGGAAATCAGCGCACCATTGTTATTAAAGTAGATCCTCAACGGCTGCGCAGCTACAAACTCACACCCGAAGAAGTGATCCGCGCCATCGGTGTGAACAATCAGCCTTCGCCTGCCGGAAACATTCGCATCGGCAATAAAACGATGATGACACCCGTGAACTCGCTCATTGACCGGCCCGAAGATTTTCTGGACATCCCGGTGCGCGTGGGTTCAGGTCCAACGGTTTTCATTCACGACATCGGCACGGTGGAAGATGCGGCCGACATCACCGTAGGGTTTGCCCTGGTGCAAGGCCGTCGTGCCGTATACATTCCGGTGGTAAAAAAGTCTGACGCGTCCACCCTGTCCGTTGTAAACAACATCCGCGCAGCGCTGCCGGTGTTGCAGAACGCGGTGCCCGAAGATGTCAAGATCTCTTATGAATTTGATCAGTCGTCGTATGTAACGAACTCCCTGAAAAGTTTGGTGACGGAAGGAGCGCTGGGGGCGTTACTTACGGGACTGATGGTATTGCTTTTTCTTCGCGACTGGCGCAGCGTGATCATTGTGGTGGTGACCATTCCCATCTCGGTGCTGAGCGCCGTCATTCTGCTGCACCTGGTAGGACAAACCATCAACATTATGACGTTGAGTGGGCTGGCCCTGGCCGTGGGGATTCTGGTAGACCAGGCCACGGTGACCATCGAGAACATTCACCAGCACCTGGAAATGAACAAGCCAAAGGCGCAGGCCATCTGGGACGCGTGTAAGGAAATTGCATTTCCCGAACTGCTCATCCTGCTCTCTATCCTCGCCGTGTTTGCCCCTGCGTTTGTGATGAGTGGTGTGCCACGATCGATGTTTCTCCCGTTGTCGCTGGCCGTGGGGTTTGCCATGACGGCGTCGTTCCTTTTGTCGCAGACTTTTGTGCCGGTGCTTTCCAACTGGTTGCTGAAAGCGCACACCAAGTATCCGGAAGAACCGACACTGGCATTGGATCATACAGAATCGGAAAGCATTATCGAAGAGACGCGTCATCCGCATGAGGTCTCCGGTTTCGACAAGTTCAAGCTTCGCTATCTCGGTGTGCTGGAGAAAATTATTGAACGCAAGAAATTCTGGACCACGGTGTATCTCATCGGCGCGTTTGTTCTCATCGTGGGCGCGTTCTCGCTGATCGGAACAGACATTCTGCCCAAGGCCAACAGCCACCAGTTTCAGTTGCGCTTGCGGGCTTTGGATGGAACACGGGTGGAGCGCACCGAAGAGATCACGCTGAAAGTATTAGACATCATCAAAACCGAAGTGGGTGCCGAGAACATCGCCATCACATCGGCCTATGTGGGCAACGTGCCCACCAGCTATGGCACGTCACAGATCTTTGTGTTCAACAGCGGCCCGCACGAAGCCGTGTTGCAGGTGTCGCTGTCGGAGGAATTTCCCGTGCGCATGGACGCGCTGAAAGAAAACCTGCGCGCCAGCATTGCCAAAAACATTCCGGGGTTGCGCGTTTCGTTCGAGCCCATCGAGCTTGTGGACAAGATCATGAGTCAGGGGGCTGCCACACCTATTGAAGTGAACGTGGCCGCCAAAGACATTCGCGAAGCACAAAAGTTTGCGTTAAAAATCATGGCCAACATGCAGCAGATACCGTTCCTCCGCGACGTTCAGATCGCCCAACCCATGGCCTACCCGATTCTTCGCATCGCCATGGACCGCGAGCGCGCCGGGCAGCTGGGAGTTACGCCCACACAAGTGGCGCGGTCGTTGGTGGCGGCCACTTCGTCGAGCCGCTTCACCGACAAAAACCTGTGGCTCGACAACACAAAAGGCCTTGCCTACCAGGTGCAGGTGCAAGTGCCCGAATACAAAATGAATTCTGTGAACGACATCGCCAACATCCCGCTGCAAAGTGGCAACCTCCATCCTACACTGAGTGATGTGGCCACGTTCTCAGAAGAGATCGCCCCCGGGCAATACGACCGGTCGGGTCCTAACCGACTGGTGACCATCACGGCAAACCTTCATCGCACAGATCTTGGTGCAGCCAGCAAAGCCGTAGCCAAGGCCATCGACGATGCGGGGCAGGCGCCACGCGGCATGGCCATCGAATTTAAAGGACAGGTGAAGTTGCTGGCCGAAACGCTCAGCAGCTTGCAGGGTGGTTTGGTGGTGGCCATTGTCATCATCTTCTTGTTGCTGGCCGCAAACTTTCAATCGTTCAAACTGTCGCTGGCCATTCTCTCGTCGGTACCAGCGGTGCTGGCCGGATCGTTGCTCATGCTGTTGCTGTTCGGGGCCACCCTAAACCTGCAGTCCTATATGGGCATGATCATGTCCGTGGGAGTTTCGGTGGCCAATGCCATCCTCATGATCACCAACGCCGAGAATCTGAGACTCGAAGTAAAAGATGCACGCAAGGCCGGGCTGATGGCGGCAGGCAGCCGTATACGTCCCATCCTCATGACCAGCATCGCCATGATTGCGGGCATGATTCCCATGGCCAGTGGCCTGGGCGAAGGTGGCGACCAGGTGGCTCCACTGGGGCAGGCCGTTATTGGCGGCCTCATTGCCTCCACGCTGGCATCGTTGCTGATCTTGCCTGGCGTGTTCACGCTGGTGCAGCAAAAAGCATCGCTCGTTTCGGTGTCGCTCGATCCGGAAGACAGCAACAGTAAATACTACAACAAAAATTCGATCACGAAATAGTTTATCACTCCGTATGAAAATAACAACACGTTCCTTCGCGCTGCTCGCCTCCACTGTGGTGGTGATGGCCTCCTGTCATTCTGAAAAAAAGGAAGCACACACTGCCGCCGCCCTGCCCGAAGTGGAAGCCACGACCGTGAAGAGTTTGCAGCCACAACTTCAAACCGTGCTGCCCGGCGAACTAAAACCCTGGAACAAAACACACATCTTTCCCCGCGTGAAAGGGTATGTGGGCAGTGTGAAAGCCGACAGGGGAACCGTTGTGAAACACGGCGACGTGCTGGCCGTGCTGGAAGCTCCTGAAATTGTATCGGCCCTGAACCACGCACAAGCGCAAGTGGCTTCTGCCCAGGCAACACTCATTGAACAGCGGGCCAGGATGCGTGCCAGCACACTCACCTATAAACGCATGGTGGAGACCAGCCGCACCAAAGGCGCTGTTTCGGCCAATGAAATGGACGTGGCTTTGTCGCGCATGTCGGCCGACAGTGCGTTGACCAACGCGGCGCAAAGCAACCTGCTGGCGGCAAAGGCACAACATGCATCGCAGTCGCAGCTGGTGAGCTACCTCACGGTGCGCGCACCTTTCGATGGCACCGTGACCGAGCGGAACATCAGCCCCGGCGAGCTGGTGGGGCCTGAGGGAAACACAAAGCCCTTGTTTGTGCTGGAAGATCATTCGAAACTTCGGCTCACCGTGGCCGTGCCCGAAAACCTGTCAAACTCCATCACCAACAATAGCGCCGTAACGTTTACGGTGCAGGCCGACCCGCAGAAAGAATACCGCGCTGTCTTTGCCCGCAGTGCCAACAGCCTGTCGGAAAACAATCGCACCATGATGGCCGAGTTCGACCTCGAGAACCCGGGTGGGGCATTGAAAGCAGGGATGTATGCCGAAGTGAAATTGCCCGTAACGCGCAACAAGGCCACGCTCTTTGTGCCGCGCACCGCCTTGCTGCAATCTACCGAAGGTGTGTTTGTGATCCGCCTCAAAGAACATGTGGCCGAGTGGCTGGGCGTTCAGAAGGGCAACACCATGGATTCGCTTGTCGAAGTTTTTGGACCGCTCCAGGCCGGCGAAAGCATTGTGCTGCGCGCCAGCGAAGAGCTTCGAAACGGGCAGGCCGTGACCGTGAAAGCAGAGAAATTATCGCAGAAAAAATAGCGTTTTCAGCGTGATTTGAAGGAAAATAGCCAATGTTACGTTAATGTTAAGTCAATGTTAAAAAGTTAAAATTGGGGTAATTTTAGACTCGCTTCTTTTGTCATAAATAACAAAAGCATAGCGAGGTGGTAAAACTAATTTCACGCTGGATTTGCGCCCTTCTATTGGTGGCAACCACCCAAATGTGTTTCGCACAACCTGCCGGACGCGAGGTTGTGAATCAATCTACGGAATGGTTTTCCGTCACCACGAACCTGAAAGTTAGCAAACGCACATCGTTTATGCTGGAAGGTCAGTTCCGCCAGGTGCAGAACCTGCAGCCGATGCAATACCAGTTTCGCACCGGCGTGGAGATCGCCCTCAACAAACATTTCTCCATTTTGCCGATTGGCTACGTCTACACCTGGAACTATCTCTACGGCAAGCAGCCCGCGGCCTTTCAAAACAACGAGCACCGTTTGTTTGAGCAGGTGTCCTACAAACATGCCATCGGTCGTTTCAACTTCAGTCATCGCGTGCGTCTGGAACAGCGTTTCATTCAATCGCATACCGATCAGGGTGAAGGCATTGTTGTGAATGAAGGCTACAATATTCATGTGAGCCGGGCACGCTATCGCTTCATGACCACCGTGCCCCTCAATCATAAAAAGATAGAAGCCAATACCTACTTTGCCAGTGCCTACGACGAAGCTTTTCTCAGTTGGGGTGGCCCGGTAACGTTTCACGAGCCCGACCAAAACCGGATCTTTGCCGGCCTGGGCTATCAGTTCAAAGCTCCGCTTTCAATTCAGGCTGGGTTCCTTTACCAAATGCTGATCAAAGCAAACGGCGCCAAGCAGGAAAACAACTTAGGCATGCAGGTGATGCTTACCTACAACGTGAGTTTAATGAAAGCGCAATAACCATTCAGAAACTTTTTGACGATCATAAAAAAAGCTCCCTCCACGGGAGCTTTTTTGTTTTCGTCACACCAAAGAAGGTGAGCTCATCATTGCCTTGTTATCTTAAAGCTTGTTGATATCGATTTTCCGCAAGCCAGTCATTTCTTTTATATGGTCCACATCGTAGCCGCGCAGTTTCATTTTTCGGGCGAGGGTCAGCATGGTTTCTGTGCCGGATTGTATGTCGAGCAGTTGACTGCGGTGTTCGTCGGGTAAAACATATTTTGTGTTTCGCTTCGCTTGCGATATCGCATTCTTCGCGGCCAGGCTGAGCCATTCCGATTCTGTGATCAACAGGTGATCGGCTACCTCCACATTCACTACCTCACCCGCTTTGACCAGGAGCGTTGTCACGTCTTTGTCTTCCTGCGAAATGACCAGCGGCCCTTCGTTGCGGCTGCTCACCACAATGATCTTCGCCGCCATTTTATAAAGCGCCATGCGAAAAACTTCGCGGGGCGCTATGTTGAGGCGCACGGCCGAACCCATGCCCACCAGTTCGATATACAACACATGATGAACGCTGTTGAGGCCAATAACCCAGAAGTGTCCTTTGCTTTTTCGAATGGCATTCTCGCGTAGCAACAGGGGCTGCATCACGGCAAACACATCGCGCGAGTTGATCAGTTTTTGTTTCTGGGCTTCGGTAAGGGACGTTTCCATGCGGTAATATAAAAAGTTTAGGGCGTTCGAAAACGCATCGCCCATCCTTTTGCGCAGCACAGCGTCACCTCCAAAATAGCTTATTCCCACTTGAACAATTCTATGCACACATGCCCGCCGCACAAGCCGAACGAATCATGCTGCGAACGGAATCACGTCGTCAAACAATTGACCTCACCAGGCCACCGTCTACCCGAAGGGATGCACCGTTGGTGGCAGAGGCCAGCGGACTTGCCACATACGTGACCATGCTGGCTACTTCGTCGACGGAAGCAAAGCGTTGGATCAGCGATGTGGGTCGGGCTGTCTTAAAGAAATTTGATTCCACGTTTGCCGTTGACGTGTTGCCGGCTTTTGCGAGATCGTTGATAAAACCTTCCACGCCTTCCGATCGTGTAGGACCGGGCAGAACGGAGTTCACCGTCACGTTGGTGCCCTTGGTGAGTTCGGCGAGGCCGCGACTCACGGCGAGCTGCGCCGTCTTGGTCATGCCGTAGTGAATCATTTCTTCGGGAATGAAAACGGCCGATTCGCTGGAGATAAAAATGATGCGTCCCCAATTTTTCTTCAGCATGGCGGGGAAGTAGTGGCGCGACAAACGGATACCGCTCATCACGTTCACTTCAAAAAAGCGAAACCAGTCTTCATCCGGAATTTCGACAAACGGTTTCGGTTCAAAGATGCCCGCGTTGTTCACCAGAATGTCCACCTCGGGAAGTTGCTTCACGAGTTTGGTCACATCGTCTGCCTTCGAGAAATCGGCGGCGATGCCCGACACACTGGCCCCGGCCACCTGCTTTTTCAATTCCTGCACGGCTTTGTCCACCCCACTCTGGGAGCGGCCGTTAATGACGACCGTAGCGCCTTCCTGTAAAAGTTTTTTTGCTATGGCAAAGCCTATGCCCGCCGTGGAGCCGCTGATGAAGGCGGTCTTTCCATTGAGTTGAAGATCCATATGAAGTAGATTTTTTTAGTCGCGTACGCGATAACAACCCACAGCAGCCAGAGAAGGTTCGGCCTAGCGGTCCAGTTTTTTCAGGAGGTGAAGTCCTTGTTCCCACGGTCCGAAGCCCGAGGCAACGTTGATGTGCCCCGCGTCGCCGATGTTCACCAGCTCGCTGCCCCAATGGCTGGCAAAGTGTTGGGCGCGATTCAAGGTCACATAAAAGTCGTTCGTGCTGGCCACAACAAGAGAGGGAAATGCCAGCGGTTGCTCAGGCATGGGTTTGAAACCCGTGGTGCCCGGGGGATAACTCTCGGCTTCCGTGTCGCTGGGAGCAACCAGCAATGCCCCTTTGATTTTCCGTTGGTAACGATTGCTCCAAAACACAACGGTGCTGCATGCGAGGCTATGCCCCACCACAATCACGTTGGCCAGGTCGTGTTGCGTCAGCTCCTTGTCGATGGTGTCGATCCATTCGCTGCACACGGGCGTGTCCCAATCACGTTGCCGGATGCGGGTGAAGTTGTGTTCTTTTTCCCAAAGCGTTTGCCAGTGCGCGTCGCCCGAATTGCCGAGGCCGGGCAGGATGAATACAGAAGACGTAAAGGTCATTGTCGATCAGTTTAAAATAACAACGGCCCAGCCACACCTGTGCTGAACCGTTTGTTGTTTATGTTGCCCGCGCAACCTGCGCGTTTAGTTCTTTGCTGTGGCCAGCACCATTTTAAACTTGTGCTTGGCGCCGATCTGCATCACGTCAACCAGATCCTGCACCGACAAGGAATGGGGCATGCGGATCACGACCGTGGGTTCTTCCTTTCCTTCGCAGGCTTTCACCAGGCTTTGCTCCAGCTGGCCGTGGGGCACTTCTGTTTTGTTGATGTAGAAGCGTTTTTCTTCCGTTACGGTGAGCGAGATCTGTTGTTTGTTCAGGGCCTGGCTGGAATTCGATTTTGGCAACAGCACCTTGATCACGTTCGGGTTGGCGACCGTGGAGATGATGAGAAAAAACAAAAGCAGGAAGAACATGATGTCGTTGAGCGACGACGTGGCCACTTCTGCCTGAAAATGATTTTGCCGTTTTAATTTCATTTGGCCGGGCTTAGGATGGAACGCATGAATTCAAAAACATCTTTCTGCATCTGCAACGTGTAGCGCGCAATGCGCTGTTGCAGCAAGTGATAGGCCGAATAGGCCAACACACCCACAATGAGGCCCGAGCCGCTGGTGATCATTTTTTCATACAACCCCCCGGCGATGATGCCGATGCTGATGTTGTCGGACAACGAGATGCTATAGAAAATGTTGATGATACCCGAGATGGTTCCGATGAAGCCCAGCATGGGGGCCACGCCGGCGATGATGCCAAGATAGCCCATGTTTTTTTCCATTTCGGCCAGCTCGATGTTGGCGGCCGATTCCATCATGGACTCAATATCTTTCAGGGGCTTGCCCACATAGTCGAGGCCGCTCTTGATGATGGCTCCCGTAGCCGATTGTTCCTGTTCGGCAAACAAACGTGCTGCACTGATGTCGCCGGCTTGCAGTCGACGGGTGACCTGCACCACAAAATCTTTTTTCACTTTGGCCGCGGTGCGGAGGTAGAGGAAACGTTCGATAAAAATGTAGGTAGCGATAAACCACAGCAGCAAAATCGGGATCATGATGAAACCCCCTTTCAACAAAAGTGTTGCAATGGACAACCCTTCTGCCGGCACTTCTTCGGGTGTTACCGGAACTGTTTCGGTAGTGATCTGCAGCAATAAAGCGAGTATGAAATTCATGACTTAAAAAATTGTGTTTGTGTTGGGCACTGTTGCTATACTATTTTAAAAAATGAAGTCGCGTGGTCGGCAGCTGCGAAACACAGCCGCTTCAGCAATGGCAAGAGAACAACAAATTTCGATCCATGCGTCACAAAATCCGTGGTGATGTTCCGATCGTCCTGCAAAAAAATGATGGCGTCGCCAGATTGACAAACGCTATCGCACCGAAAAAAATATACTTCTCTCATTTTGTTTTAACCCGGGTCTTCGAGCCTCTTCTAAAAATGAAAGCTCCAAGTGGCTCTTTGTCATCGTAATCCACGCAAGGTAATCAATTATTGGAAAGCATGGGCCATTTGCGCGGCCGAACTTTGCCGCCCAACCTGACCCAGCGCCAGCCTTGCCTTTTCCCCGTCATTCTTTGAAGGCCTGATAGACCAGCACCTTGAATTTGCCTTCGATTTCGTTCATGTGGTCTCCCCACATCTGCCGGTAGAGCAGCACTACCATTTTGGAAGCCGGGTCAACAAAATAGGTAGTCGAAAAGGCACCGCCCCAGGCATAGGTGCCCGCCCGCATCGGGCCAAGATGGCTGCCCGCTTCGGTAACAATGCCAAACCCCAGCCCAAACTTTTCACCGCCCAGCGACAGGTCACCGATCTGGTTCATAGTCATCAGGCGAACGGAACTGGGACTAAGCAAACGCGCGCCGTCGTAGACGCCACCGTTCAGCAGCATTTGCAAAAACACACCGTAGTCGTAGATGGTAGACGACAGTCCACCGCCACCGGAGAAATAGTTTTTCTTTGTCAGCGGATAGCTCATGTCCAACGCGCCAAAAGCAAGGGGTGTTTTAACGATGTGATCGAGCGAATCGCCCACAAAGAAATTCACTAACCGGGAAGCTTTCTCGGCCGGCACGTTGAAGTAGGTGTCGTTCATGCCCAGCGGTCCGAAGATGCGTGTCCTGAAAAAATCGTCGAGCGACATGCCCGACCAGACCTCCACGAGGTAGCCCAGCAAATCGGAGTTGAGTCCGTAGGTCCATTTTTCGCCGGGCTGATGCATGAGCGGCAACGCGCCGAGGCGTGTCATGGCGGCCGATAGTTTGTCGTTGGTCACCAGCAGGCCTGCCGTGATATTTTGTTTGTGATAGATGGCCCTGGCTTCCTTGCTTCCGATCTGCGCATAGCCCAGGCCCGACGTGTGCGTGAGCAGGTCGCGCACGGTGATGTCGCGCTTGGCAGGCACGGTGGTATAGGTCGAATCTTTGTCATTGAATTTGTCCAGCACTTTGGCGTGGGCAAACGACGGGATGAATTTGGAAATGGGATCATCAAGTAAAAATTTTCCCTCCTCAAAAAGCATCATGGCGGCCACACTGGTGATGGCTTTGGTTTGGGAGGCAATGCGGAAGATGCCGTCTTTGGCGAGGGGTGTTTTGGTGGCCGGGTCGTTGAATCCAAACCCTTTGTAATAAACCGTTTTGCCATCACGGATCACAAGCGCCACAGCACCGTTAATCCAACCTTTGTTCACCCACTCGTTGAAACCAGCATCAAGGCGTTTGAGTCGTTCCGTCGAAAAGCCCGCGGCTTCGGGAGTAGCAGCGGGAACAATCTTTTGTGCATACACCGACGGCACCAGCAACGCTATGGCCAACAGGTGAAGGAGAAATCTTTTCATGAGAGGCGGTTAAAAGGTTGAAGTACCGAAGATAACGGTATTCACGAATTGCCGCGAAAAATTTTTATCCCTAAATCCGGCGCCGACGCGTGGGTCAAGGCAGGATTAGGATGGGCGTGCCGATGGGCACGTGGCTATACAACTCGTCCACCTCGGCATCGGTGAGGGCGATGCAACCCAACGTCCAGTCGGCGAGGCGGTGAAACTTGCCGATGATGCCCGTGCCGTTTCGAAGGCCGTGGATCTTCACGTCGCCGCCCGGCTTCACACCCTTGCGTTTTGCCTCCGCGCGGTCGGCCGCGTTGGGATAGGATATGCCCAGGTTTTTATGATAGCCGCTGTGGGGATTCTTTGCATCGATGATGTAGGCTCCTTCCGGTGTGCGGCCATCGCCTTCCTCCTGCTTGTCGCCCTTCGGATGGGGGCCGATCGACACTGTGTAGGTCTTGATGCGTTTCCCGTTGGCAAACCCTTCGAGGGTGTGTTTGCTTTTGTGCACCACCAGTTTGTCTATCACCACACCTTCCGGCAAACGTTTCTCCGGCCAAACATTATAAATCAGGGCGCAAATCAGAAGAGCGACAAAAACCAGAATCCATTTTTTCATATACGGCTGCATGATACCCTCTGGAACATTAACATGCAAAATGCCCCCGGGGCAGCCGTTCCCGGATTGGGTTTTCGCCGGACCAAACCGGGCTTGCCTACCTGCCATCACGGTGCCTCTTTAACCATAAAGGAGTCAAGATCCGGAAGGGCAACCAACTTCGTATGTTTATTTTAAGGCCACCGTTTACCCCCCATGGCCTTGGCACTATATATGGGTGTTTACTGGGCCACACATGCCCATGCGTTTTTTTGCCGGCCAAACCGTAAATATGATGCTACGCTTTTGTTCCTTATTTGTCCTTGTCGCTTTTCACTATACTTCGGCTGATTTTGTCTCATGAGAAACCTGCAGCGATTAAAAGAAGCCATCCTCATTTCGCAAGTTCCCCATGCCTCGTGGAGCCTTGAACTGGAGAAGTCGTCGAAAAAATATCACACGGTGGCGGCATGGGCGGCCATTATTTTTGATCCCATCTTTGCCATCACCGACTACTACAACATTCCGGAAAGCTGGCAATATTTGTTTGCCATACGGCTCTGTGTGGCGGCCATCACCTTCAGCACGCTCATCCTGAGCCGACGCTACTACCTTCCCTCCTACATCATTGTGGTGGTGCCCTTTGTGTTGATCTCCCTGCAAAACGCCTATACCTACAGCCTCATTGGCGACGAAGATCTGTTGGGCCACAACCTGAACTACATCGCCCTGCTCATTGGCGCCGGCATGTTTGTGGCGTGGGCCTGGCCCTACTCGGTGTTTATGACGGTGCTGTCGCTGGTCGCCACCTTCTATTTTGTGAACACCAACCCAGCCCTGGAGTTCAACCAGTTTTTTGTGAAGGGCGGCCTCATCCTCATCTCGTCGTTCATCTTCATGACCATCCTCATCCGGACGCGCCACCACCTCACCATCAAAGAAATCAAAGCCCGGCTCGCGTTGCAGACCAGCAACGAAGAAATTCAAAATCAGAACGAAGAGATCAAAGCACAGAATGCCGAGATCCAGGCACAGGGCGAAGAGATTAAAGGCATCAACGAGAACCTGGAGAACCTGGTGCAGGAACGCACCGCCGAACTGGAAAAGAAAAACAAAGCGCTGGAAGAATATGCCTTCATCAACGCACACAAATTGCGCGCGCCCGTGGCCAGCATTCTGGGCCTCACCAATCTCCTCCGCAAACTTCCCGCCTCACCCGAAAGCAAAGACGTGCTGGAGCATTTACAAATCTCGGCCGACAAGCTGGACGACATTGTGAGCACCATCACCAAGACAATTGAACGCGGGGAGCGGAAATAGCAGTCTGCATTATGTTTACGCCAGATTCTCTGGCAATGTCGAGATTTCGCCAGGCACTGCGTAGGCGGCAGCATATCCTTGCATGTAATCGTCGTCGTTGTCGGGAGAACGCTCTACAAACGTTTCTTTCACCCGTGTCGAAACCAGAAAGTAAGGGATCCATATAGCGCAGACAAACACCTGACGAATAAGATCTTTTAGTAACGCCGAACGCTCGGCGCTTTCTTCCAAATATATCCATCCCACCGTTGTGTCTATAAATGAAGCTGCCAGCGACGCCGCATAAAAGATAATCGCCAGGCGGGGAAATGACGAACGACGTTGATAGAACAATGCAATCATCAGCACAGAGAACACAGTGGCCACCACGTTGTAGATCATTTCAAAGAAAATAACAGCGGCCAGAGCATATTTTTCAATGCGCCACAGTCCCAAGTAGGTCGCACTCTCGAAAGATGAGAGCTGCTGCGAAAAATCATACAGCATCCGCAGCGGCGTGATGCTAACACCAATCCCAACCAGAACAAGCCATCCACCAATGGGCTGACCGGGTTCATTGGCCCATTCGGGCACAGGGTCGTAGCGACGGTAGAGCCGGATACAAAACCACGCCGAGAGCCCGAGCGTCATAATGGCGGCCCCAATTGCCCAAACGCTTATGCCCGTCTCGCTCACCAGGCTTTTATTGTAGAGCAGATTATACGACAAGTTGCCGCGCATCTTCTCATGATCCGCTATATAGGTGGCGGAGGTCGCTGCGGGAACGTAGTCTGAATTGGTCTTATAGTGAGTTTGAATGACCAGAATTCTATCCTTCACAAGCACATTGTATCTGTATTCATAATACTTTGATGTGATCTCCTCCGTTTGTGGGGAGATGTTCAAGGGCTCCGGCAAATTCACGTGTATGCTGTGGTGGTAGTTAACCGGATACGACAACAAATATGGCGCTGACCGCTTGGTCGTTTTTGGCACGGTGAAAAAATCTTCGAGCGTGAGCGCATAGAACTCACAATACATTTTGTCTTTTTCGTTCTCCATGGGTTTCCAGAACGAAGCAATGGTATATTTTTCCTGCACCACAAGCTTGTTCTCTTTCCGGTCGTCGGTAATAGTTAGAGAATCCTTCACCGCGATGTCGGGATACAGGTTGGCATAGTAGGCGAGGTAATTTTTTTGAATGGCACTTAGGCTGTTGCTGGCAAAATTGCCACGTTGCACATCAGCGTCGGCGCCATTGTAGGTGGTGCGCACGGTCAACTCCACCTCGCCGCCAATCGTCTTAACATCAAATTGATGTTCTTCAGAAGTTTCGGACCACCAGATGGTGGGCGTGGACATCTTGACAATGTTGGAAGATGATTCGCGGATCACGAGACCTTCGCCATAGGTGGGAAAGTAAATGGCCTTGAAATCTCCTCCCTGATTGTTTATGGTCGGGTCGATATAGTGCGCTTCGCCATTGTCGACTACCTGCACCACACAGTGATCAAACACATTTGAAGCCGGCAGCAACTCGGATGTGTGACTTCGCAAAGATGTATTCACCAACACCGGGTTCGCGTCAATGTCATAAGCACGCAAAATGCTGCACAGCAATAGCGACTTGTCTTTGCAGTCGCCAAAGCGTTGCTCGAACACCTGCAGTGGAGAATGGGGCTTGTGCGAATTTTTTCCAGCCTCAAAACCCAGGTAACGCACTTCGTCCTGAACAAAGCGCGTAGCTTGCAACAACAGTTCGTCGTGCTCCAGGTCTTTAAAAAGCGGATCAACAAGCGCCTTCAATTTCGCCTGCTCTGCATCTGCCACCTTAAAATGATCGACTGCCCATTGCGATACTTCGCTCCAATATTCAAAGTCCGACAAGGCCACACTGCGTGAAGATTCGTGCCACGCTGGCACATCGGCCTCGAACGATGGCTCTTTCGTATTTTCTATTTGCCACACATAGGTTGTCAGTCCATCTTTTTTCTGCACCTCGGGGACAACCTGACCATTGGTATATTTCGAATAAAGTTGTGTACTGGAAGGAATTACCAGACGCTGATACAGTTTGTGGAAGGGAATGGCATAATCAAAATAAATTCTATCACAAAAGTGTCCGTCGAAAACCGGATTGAAACCTTTGCGCGTGAAAGCATATTCCACTACATCGCCCACGCGCACATCGGCCAGGTTAATAACCACCGTCAGTGCGTTGTCGTAGA
Source organism: Chryseolinea lacunae (assembly GCF_016735595.1). GTDB lineage: Bacteria > Bacteroidota > Bacteroidia > Cytophagales > Cyclobacteriaceae > Chryseolinea > Chryseolinea lacunae. Next base: position 556,211 of record NZ_JAERRB010000002.1, on the reverse strand, counting down.
GAAAACGATCCATGCTTTGTTCTCGCTGAATTGTTTTGAGGTCGCGGACCTGCAGTTTGTTGATGACCTGACTTCCCCGATGAATGACCATTTTGTGGAACGCGAGTGTTTGATACGACGGATCAAAATCCGTTTGCAGGTCAGACATCGCCTGCACTCCCTCATTCGTGAGAATCTGGTAGGCATAGTGCACAAAATATTCCTGTGTGGCCACGTTCTGCTGCAGGTCTATCAATTGATAATAGAAGCTGCTGGTCTCCTGATCGGAGGGTTTTGCCTTCACGTCGGGAGTGTGCCCAACAACCCAGGAGGGCACATTCTGAATCTTAACATTTTGAGCAAAAAGTGAGGTGACAGCACAAAGCATCACAACAACGGACATCCGGGTACGGAACATGACAGGAAATAGGTTTACAGGTTAAAACGCTCCAAGCATTCTGTCTGAAAGATAGCAGGTTGCCAAAAAAAGGAAAATTCAATCGGCAAAAGAAACATACATTACTTGAATCAGGCGTTGCCGTCCCCTCGGCCCCACCCGTTAAACTTTACGCCGACATGAGGCCGGAACGAAATTCCCCTTATATTTGTCTCCCCTTTGCGGGGAACGTTCATCGACTTGCACATTCGTTGAACAACCGGGGCCGACCGGTTTTGACAGGATGTTTAATGACGTATAGAAGCATGCAGGCTCATGGGATGAGAGCCTTGAAAGATAGTTCCAAACCATACTTGGCGAGTCTAACTACGCCATGGCTGCTTAATTTATCCGATAGGATAAATTAGCCTCGTCCCGATAAGATCGGGAAAGCCATCATCGCTCAGCACTCCCGTTTTGCAGGTGCTGGTTAGCGGTGTCGTCATGCAAAACTGCTCCGTGCGATGTTGCTAAGCCCGGCTAAGACACAGTAACTAAGGTGTTGTTTGGCTGTTGCCTGCCTTGCACCTCCCGACAATTAAAGTCAACTAAGCATGTAGAAGGTACGGCGTTATCTTCTCTGGACGAGAGTTCGATTCTCTCCGGCTCCACTGATACCAATCAAAGCAAAAGGAAAAGCCCAAATTCGTATGAATTTGGGCTTTTCCTTTTTCAACCTTATCAAAATCAAGTCATTTTATAGCAATTCCCTGGGTGGAAATTCGGTGCACTTTAAAAATCGGCATTTAGTAATTGTTTATTCGAAATGATTGACTGTTCTAAATAGAATTTGCCTTACCACCACTTCATTTTACGAGCGACCGCTGTGTCTTTCGGCATTTCGACATAAAGAAGCTCTCCCTTCTTTACATCAATACCGTTTTCGTGTTAGGGATTGTGGCTTACCAACTTGTCGATGCTCGCATGAAATTTCTTCGATATCGAGAAGAGCGTTTCTCCTTTTGCAACCTTGTATTCCGAAATTACAAACGAGGCGATTGCTTGCAGAGGTTGTCGCCTTTGCCGTTCACTGCGGTTTTATTTTTTTCCAGATCAACTCTTGGTGATCCTCTGGTAGCTTGGGGCTTATTTAGTTTGCAGTCGGCTGTGCTGCATTGTTTATTAATAGCATTTGTATGTTACTCAACAAAACCTGGTTTCGTGTAGTTGTTAGTCTTTTTGTAGGCGGCGGTGTTTCTGAATTCATTCATGTTTTCACAGGCGATCCTAATCGCCCGCAAACAACAAACCTCTCACTGCTCTACGCCATCGCCATCTGTATATTCCTGACGTTGTGGGCGAAGAACCATGCGCGGAAAGAGCAGTAGACGCTTAGGTTACTCGTTAGAATCACGTTGATGGTAGCGATTTTTTCGGTTAACATAAAAGCTTACAAAAATGAAATTCTATTGTTAATCCAAAAATATCCCTGCAAAAGTTTTTAGTATCTTCCAAAATGGAAACCTCTCCCCGCTCCTTTCTTCTATTTCTCCTGGTGGCCATTCTCACCACGGGCTGTCGGCACCCCGCCGAAAATCGCATCACCTTTAGTTCCCTTGGAGACGAACAGAACACGGCGTTGCAAGCTTACATCGCCTCCATCACGTTCGACTCGCTGCAAGGCATTAAACCTACGGTGCAGGTGACCCGCGAAGACAGCAACACCGTCCACATTGAGCTCATCTACCAACTCACGGACTCCATACACCAGAACGACTGGCAGCTAAAGATCAAGCCCGCATTCGAGGCAACACGTCACTGGTCACCTCACCTCACGCCTACCTCTAAAAACATCATCGCCCAGCACGTCTTCCGTGCGCCTGCGATGATCCTGACCGACAGTCTGCGACAGTTGGCCGTGGTGCCAGACCTGGCGCTGCTCAACCGGTCGCCCGTGCAATGGTATATGGATCTCGACGCACCTTCCGGCATCCTCACCCTGGGTGTGAGCAAAAGCAAAATTACCGAGCACGTCATCTACGAACGCGCCACCGGCAACGTCTACCCGCCCGGCGAGTTCCGCTTCGGGTTCTACCTCATCACCAGCCGCGACAGTCTCGGTCACACCGACCCGTGGCGACGGCCGCTGGCCCTGCTCTGGAAAAAATATGGCGAGCCGCAGTACGCGCAAGGTCAGCCGCTCAAAGGCGACATGATGCCCTACGTGCGCCACACCTACCGCTGGGCTTTCGACACCTGGAGCAAAAATGTATGGCAGGAATTTATGCTGAACGAAAAAAAAGTCGGGGCGCCTGTGTTCATCGTCAATGTCACGCAAAGCCCCAATTATCCCGGGCCGGTAAATGAGCGCGAGTTCCGCTCCATCTGGAACCAAGCCTGGTTCAGCTCGCTCCGATCTGCCCAGGGTCTATACCGTTTTGCACGGCGGCAAAACGATAAAAAACTTCTGGAGAAGGCACGCATGACCAAAGAACTGGCACTGCAATTTCCCCAGCACGATGGCCTGTTTCCCGGCGTGATCGCCACTGCCATGGAGGAAGTGGAAGTCGATGGCAAAAAAGTGGCACGCTCAAAAGGCTGGAACACCATGTACTTCGGCAATTCCGATCGCAATCCCGTAATAGACTGGGGCCAGGCAGCACAGGCGCCTTATCACATCCTCGACATGAGCTGGACAGCCTGGCTCATGCTCACCTGGTACGATGAGTTGGAAAAGGACCCGCGCCTCGTTGCCTACGCCACCCGGTATGCCGATAAGCTGATGACATTACAGGATAGGCGTGGCTTCTTTCCAGCATGGCTCGACATCCACACGCTCAAACCCTTGGGCTATCTGGACCAGTCACCCGAAACAGCGATGTCGGCAACCTTCCTGCTTCGAATGTATACGCTGACGCATGAACAGAAACATCTGGATGCCGCCCGACGCGCCTTAGACGCTCTGACCGGCTCCATCGTGCCCAACGACAAATGGGAAGATTTCGAAACGTATTGGTCCTGCAGCCGCGTACTCGATACGCTTGTAGACCGGAAGATCGAACGTAACAACCAGTACAAAAAGAACACCTTGTCCATGTACTGGACCGCCGAAGCGCTATTCGATGGCTACAAAGCCACAGGCAACCGGGCCTACCTCACCACCGGGCAACGCGTGTTAGATGAGCTGCTCATGTACCAAGCCTCCTGGCAACCCACATACATTCCCATACGCGCGCTCGGCGGCTTTGGCGTCATGAATGCCGATGGGGAGTGGAACGATGCACGCCAGAGCCTGTTTGCCGAGCTCATCCTTCGCTATGGCGAGGAGCTTCATCTGCCCGAGTATGTGCACCGGGGCCTGGCCGCTTTGCGGTCTTCCTTTATTATGATGTATTGCCCCGAAAATCCGGAGACACGCGCACAGTGGGAAAAAGTCTATCCGTTCTTTAACGAAAAAGACTATGGCTTCATGATGGAAAACTACGGACACGGCGGGGAAGCCAACGCCAACGGTCTGGGTATTGGCGAATTCACGATCTATGATTGGGGTAACGGAGCAGCATCCGAAGCCTACCTGCGGGTGATGGACCACTTCGGCGCAACCTACCTGGAGCAGTGAGCGCGATGGCAGGATGCTTTAGTCGATTCGACACCTTCCTGGCGGCACCGTTGACCGGCTAAGGCATCGGTACAGTAAAATAAAATGCAGAGCCCTTCCCTACGGCAGTGCGCACCTCAATGGTTCCGCCATTTTTCTCCACAAATTCCTTGCAAAGCAACAGTCCTAGCCCACTCCCTTTTTCGTTGGCTGTTCCCGGTGTGGAACGTTTGTCGCCGATTTCAAAGAGCCTATTCATGATTCCTTCTCGAATGCCGACACCATTGTCGATCACCCCTACTCTAACAAAACCATCTACAAACTCTGCGTTCAGTGTGACCTGTCCACCTTCCCGGGTAAACTTAATGGCGTTGGAAAGCAAATTGCGAATGATCGTCCTGATAGAATGAGGATGAGCCCAAACCAATAACTCTGTCTTCACCTCATTAACGATTACTATTTTTTTGACATGCGCCACGTCACTAAACAATTCTTCGCTTTCCTTGAGCGCCAGTCCAACATCAAAGATTTCCGGAATAAAATTCAGGGCATTGGTTTGTGAGAAACTCCATTCCAAAAGATTTCCTGTGAGGTTATTTAGGTTTTTCAACGATCTATTCAGATCACCCAGATACTTGTGACGTTCGTCAGGCGTCAATAGGTCATAGTGGTTCGATAATAGATCCATAAGTCCCATTAACGAATTGATCGGGCTCCTCAGGTCGTGACCAATAATGGAGAAGAGTTTGTCTTTAGAATCGTTTGTTTCACGCAGCAAGTAATTCTGATGGGCAATGGCGGCCTCCTTTTTTACCAGTTCATCATTTAGCACAGAAAGTTTTTCGTTCAACGCCAAAACCTTTTTATACGTTTGTTGCCGTTGCCACACAAAAAATAACAAGCACGCAATGATGCCGATAGAAATGGACAACAAACCGATGCCCAGAAGTTGCTGATTTTTCTTTTCAGCTTGCAGCAGTTCTTTATCCTTTTCTTGCAGGAGAGCCTTTCGATTTTGCTCTCGACTGTTGAATAGATATTCGCTGTACTTCGCCCGACTACTGTGAACAGAATCGCGAAGTTCATTGCTTTTAAGCAGGTAGCTTAGCGCTTGCTTCGTTCTTCCGCGTTCCGACTCAATAACCGAAAGCAATGCATAAATTCGCTCCATGTCGGCCTTCGAACCTATTTGCACATAATAATGATGAGCCTCCTCAGCATAGACAAAAGCGCTTTGGGCATCGCCCTGTGCTAATTTCAGTTTCGCAAAATAGTATCGGTTATCGGCTTTATCGATCTTGTCGGGAAGTGGACTGATCAGCTTCCATACCGTGTTTAGTATAGAATCGGCAATGGCATACTGACGTTGTTCAATGCGCAGCGCGCTCAGCATATTGAGTAGATACCCGTAATTTGGAATTTCCAAACGATCATAGGCAAACACCGTGTTCAGATATTTCTCTGCTTCGCCAAATTGTCTATTGGCGAGATACGTTTGCCCGATGTTTATCTTAAGCGTGACAAAATATGGATCTTGCTTGCCTAAGGCTTCCTGAAAACTGAGTGCTCTTTTGAAATAGTCAATGGCGCGGTAATAGTCCTCCAGGTCAAACATGCACCAGCCGATATTTCCCAAGGCCCGGCACATGACGGTTTTATTGTTGACAGAGTCGGCGATGTCGATGCTTCTTTGATAGCAGGAAATGGCTTGTGCCACCAGGTTTCGCCTGGAATAGGTCTGGCCGATTAAAAGGTTCGACCACGCCATTCCATTCTTATACCGCAGCTGCTTCGACAGTTCAAGCGCCTTCTCAGCATAATGCAACGACGAGTCAACGTCAACAGCATGATAACTATGCGAAACGTCGCACAAGCGAAGCACGCGGTTAGTGTCCATGGGTAAGGATGCAACCTCCGCCTTTAGACTATCAACATTCCTAAGATTTTCTTGCGAATAACCAACCGATAAAGCTAACAAAGCAAGGATGGCGAGGTAGTATTTCATCCACAAACCGTAAAAAAGTAAGTTAGAGAAATTCCAAATAAATCAAACTGACAATCTGCATTATTTCCAGCGGAACTTTCTGGCGAAAGTGTGGATTGCCGGACTTCTCCGTCGAAGGCATTGAGAATAGCTCTGGAGCAACCAGAGAAATTTAACGCATAAAATCAATTTCTACCTGCATGAAAAAACACTATTAAATCCTTTTTACCCAAAGAGATATAAAAAGAAAACGGATGGTTTAGTTTCGGTTTACATGCGAACAACATTGACAGCAGTCGATTCGAAACCGCGACTAGCCAAACCGTTCCTGCATGCAAACCAGGATCTTCACTGGCCGCTATGCTTAGACAGTTTGGACGCTTGTTTTTCAACCCGTGTTTGGAATAGTCCCGGATACAATTATATTTGTTAGACAAATCACATAGAAATGCCGAAAGAATATCTCGGGGAATTTGAAGAACTGGTCTTGACGTTGGTCGCCATCCTGGACAAGGAGGCGTATGGAAACGCTATTGTTAAGGAGATTGAAGAGCAGGTTCACCGGCAGGTTAATCTTGGGGGTGTTCACGTAACGCTCTACAGACTTGAAGACAAAGGCTACATCAAGTCGCGTGTGGGAGGTGCTACCACCGAGCGGGGCGGCAGACGAAAACGATTTTTCACCATCACGGCGGCAGGGCTTGCCGTGCTGAAGGCGATGAAGGAAGATCGTCAGCATTTATGGAACTTAATTCCTCAATTGAAATAATAGCTCATGGAAAACCCACACTTGCCCAAATGGATCGTGGTCATGCTTCGCTGGATTTGTCCTGCGGATTTGTTTGAGATGATCGAAGGCGACCTGATTGAACAGTTTAACATCGATCGCCAACGGTTTGGGCCAGCACCTGCGCGACGCAAAGCCATCCTTCATGCACTGGATTTTGTCAGGCTTGGCATCCTCGCCCGAAACAGCATGCCATCGTTCAATGCGCCAATCGCTTCTCACTTTTTCCGGTTTTTCTTTAGAGGAATAAAAAAGCACGCGGGATATTCCTTCATCAACATCAGCGGGTTGGCCCTGGGGCTGGCAACCGTGTTGCTGATGATGATCTATGTATTTGATGAGTATCGCTACGACAGATCGTACCAAGACTCCGAAAAGATCTTCAGGATCGTTAGCAAGATCGATATGGGCGGCGAAGTTCTATACACATCCTTTAGCCCCAATGCACTGTCCGATGCCATCAAACACGACTACCCCCAGATCGAATACATTACCAGGGCTTCACTCTTTGGCATGTCGCAATCGCTGGCTTTCGAGAAAAGCGAAGTGTCTGCAGAGGGGATTGCTGCGGATCAGGCATTCTTTAATATTTTTTCTTTCCAGTGTTTAGCGGGAAATCTTGCCACCGCGCTGGAGCCGTCAAACCCGGCCTCAATAGTGATCACAAAAGACCTGGCCATAAAACTCTTCGGGCAATATCACGACGTTGTTGGTAAAGTCCTGAAAGATGGCCGTCGTGTATCGGCGGTCATCGAGAATGTCGCCAACACCTCGCATATCCATTTTGATTTTGTAACGGCCTTTATGCCCTACACTCCCGAGATGGCCATATGGGGCAACTTCGGATCGTATCATTATGTAAAGTTTAAAGACACCCGAAATGTTCCGGACGTGCAAAGCAGTTTGCAAGCGCTCATGGTCAATCGTCTCAGTGCCGATCCACGCACGGCCGGGTTCAAAGGCACACTTCGTTTTCAACCGCTCACTTCTATACACCTCGATGAAATTAGCTATTCCATGGAGCCTTCAGGAAAGGGAAACAAACAGTATGCGATCATTTTTACCGTGCTGGCGGTCTTCATTCTGTCGATCGCCTGCATCAACTTTACCAACCTGGCCACCGTGCGGGGCATCAGGCGGGCAAAAGAGATCGGGGTGAGAAAAACAATTGGCGCCGTCCGGATTCAGTTGGTCATGCAACTGCTTGGCGAGTCTATGATCGCTGCAACCATCGCCATGGGCATTGCCTTGACCCTCGCGACGTTGGCGCTTGGGCCATTCAATACGCTTACTCAAAAACACATTACGTTTGACTTTCAAAGCTTTGGTGTGCCGTTGCTGATTTCTTTTGGAGCGATGGTCTTGTCCGGCATATTGTCGGGGCTATATCCTGCCTTTGTGCTCTCGTCGGTTAAAGCCTCTTCCTTGATAAAAGGTATTCCGTCAGTGAATATGGGTGGCGGATATTTGTCGAAGTCCCTGGTGGTTCTTCAGTTCACATTCTCCATCATGATCGTGTCCGGAACGCTCGTGGTCTATTCACAGCTCCACTATATCCGGAACAAAAATCTTGGCTATCAGCGGGAGAACATTATCCGCATTCACAATGGGTCCAAAAAATATGCATTGTTCAAAACCGAACTTCTTACACATGCCGGCATCAAATCAATTTGCGCTGCCGATCAAGACCTGACCCAAGTCTTCGGAGCAGGAGGCGTAGACTGGCCGGGACGCACCTCGAGTGGTCCGGTGCTCGTTCATTCGATTGCCGTTGATCCTGACTTTTTGGAGACCATGAAGATATCGCTTGTGAAAGGGCGCAATTTCAACCCCGACGGAAAGCTCGACACGGCCGCGTTGCTTGTCAATGAAGAAGCGGCCAGGTTGTTTGCTGTCGATGATCCGATTGGCTTACCGATTCGGGGCATAAACAAAAGTGGTGCAACGGTAGTGGGCGTTGTGCAGGACTTTCATTTCAAATCCATTCACGAGAAGGTGGCCCCTATTCTGATTCAGCGACGAAACAACGAATTCTTCTACAACAACATCATGGTACGTGTCGAGGGCGACATGCAACAAAATATTGCCACCATCGAAAAAACCTGGAAACAATTCAATACAGAAGACACATTCGCCTACAGCTTCATCGACGATGATTTTGCATCCTTGTATCGCACTGAAGAGGTTACAGAAACCTTGTTCAAAGTGTTTGCAGGGCTCGGCATCATCATTGCCTGCCTCGGCTTGTTTGGACTATCCTCTTTCACAGTAGAGATGAAAAGCAAAGAATACTCCATACGGAAAGTGCTTGGAGCATCTTCGTCATCGTTGTTCTATTCCTCATCGATGAACCATTTAACCCTGGTGCTTATCGCAACCCTGGTGGCCGGCCCCTTAGCGTATTACTTTGCAGCCCAATGGCTGGGCACATTTGCCTATCACGCTCCCCTATCGATGTCTCCATTTGTCATCGCGGGATCCATCTCTATTTTGCTGGCATTCGCAACGGTTGCCTACCAGTCTGTTCGTGTCGCCCTTACAAAACCCAACGAGATACTTCGCGCGGAATAAAAACATTTCACATGTCACGCGCATCAATTTAAATTCCTGTTCACCTTCAACCCGTTGAGCAATATGTCGAAGAATTGACTTTGGTTGAATTTAACGGGCATGATGTCGCGGTTTGCCTCCAGGATACCAAATTCCAGTAAGTTGAACATCCATTCGGCCAGGAGCATGGTCTGGATGTCGGTTCTGAATTTCCTGGCATGCTGGCCTTCGATCAACAGATCATTTAAGAACAAGATCATTTCCTGTTTATGTTCTCTGACCAGTTGATAGGCCGCGGGATGATATTTCCGAATATCGTAGATGAGCGCAACGCCAAACGGAAGGGCTTGATTAACGATGAACTCATAAAAAGTAGAAAGCCGATTGGTCAACGTCAAATCGGATGTCGATTGCTGCCTGAGTTCCAATCGGCTTTCTTCTACTAGCTCCCGCACCACATCCGTAACGATCGCATCCTTGTTGTCGTAGATTTTATAAAGTGTTTTTTTTGAGACACCAAGATACCTTGCAACATCGTCCATGGTTACACCGTGGACTCCCCGGCGGCCAAACAGATGCCTGCAAACTTTCAGGATGTGACCCTTTTCCATGTTTTTTATTCCGTGCATAGCATGAAGTTCTCGCGCTACCGTGTACACCTCTAGTGCTCCCCTAGTGTTCGCTTCAGATTTGCTTCTGCAATCCTATACCCTACTTTGGATTCAATAACACTGCTATAAGCTTGTTGCCAGATGGTTTGTGCTTCCAAAACATCTTTGCCAACGATAGTTCCGGCTTGTAGCCGGTCTTTGCTTAGCCGCAAGTTTTCTTCTGCCTGCAGTAAGGAAAGTTCGGCCAGCTTAACCCGGCGGGCACTTTGATTGACTTGCAAAACAGACTGCTGTACCTGAACGGAAATGATTTCCCTGCTCTCCCTGAGCAAATGTTCCTGCGATTGAATACGAAATTGTTGTTCTTTCACTTTTTCACTTCGTTTGCCCCAGGCGAAGATGGGCACGTTGACGGTGACCAACCCGTAATAACTTGCCATTGAATTGCTGCTGTTTTCAGGATTTATCCCTTGCTTACCAAATGCGCTAACGCCGCTTATGCCAAGTGACACACTGGGCAAGAGGTCGCCCTTGTAAATCCGCTCCTGAAGTCTGGCCGATTCGAGCGTCTTTTCCTGGATACGTATCTCCGACCGGAGGCTTTGTGCACGCACGGTCAGATCGGAAGTCTGAAGCGAATCAAAGGTTCCATTGATGCTATCCGAGACAACAAACTCAATGCTATCGCCAAGACCGGTAAGTTGTGCCAGGTTCAGCATGGCCACCGTAAGCGCATCGTTGGCTTGGCGCAGGTTTAGCTCATTCTGATTTTGCTGCACGCGGGCACGCAGCAGATCATTCTTATACGTCAGCCCCGCTGTGTATTGGTTGTTGATGTCTGTAACCAACGCGGTTAGTTGTCTATGGCTTTGTTCGGCGAGCTTGATTTGTTCTTTTGCCGATACCACTTGCCAATACGTGACTTCCGTATTATATAATACGTCGGATGTGGTCAGGGCCTTGCGTTCTGTTTGAATATTTACCGTGAGGGCGGCTACCTTCCGTCCCAATTGATTTTTCCCACCTGAATAGATAGGCTGATTAAAATTAAGGGCAGGACTCACGCCGTATTCGGGCAATATTGTATTGAGTGGTTTACCGAAGTAGAAACCGGTAACGGCACCATCAAGTGTAAATTTCCCACTGGCATCGGCCTGATGTTTTTGAGCTTCGGCCACCTGAATATTCTGCTCTGCGGCTTTTACATTGTTATTCTGATGAATAGCAAGTTGCCTTACTTCCTCCAGGGTTATGCTTCGCTGCGCTACCGCGAGCGAAGACATGAGTAGCGATACGATAATGAGGGCTCCGGAAAGAATCCCTTTGACTGTCCACTTCATTTGCTATTGTTTATGATATTTTTATTTCACTAAAGACTTATGCTGTTTCCACCCAGTGTCCACAGGCTGAAGAATACACTCCGTGCAGGCGAAGATCAAATGACTTCGGGCTTGTACTGAATGTGTTCATCTGCATCGGGCTGACTGATTTCCTGCTGAACAGCCTGAGGTTTTATAAACCAGAAGTAGAGCACGGGCACTACAAACAATGTCATCACCATCGAGAAGACAAGTCCCAATGCCAGCACACTTCCCAGCGGCGCCCACAGGGGAGATTTGCTTAAGATCATCGGCACTACTCCGATGGCCGCAGCCGAAGACGTTAAAAATATTGGTCTCATTCTTCGTTTGGCCGATGCCATGGCGGCAGCCTTCAGCGTATATCCATGTTCGCGAATCAACTCATCGGCATAGTCCACCAGGATGATTCCATTTCGCACCACAATTCCCATGAGGCTTATGATTCCAATGAATGCGGTGAAGCCCATGGGGTTGCCCGTTAAGAAAAGTCCCAGCATGGCGCCCAACAGACTCAGCGGAAATGCTGCCAACACGATCAGCACTTTTCCTACACTCTTAAATTGAAATAGCAGCGTCAGGAAAATGAGCATCAGACTAATCAATAGTGATTTGCCCATGTCGGGCGATGTTTCTGCAGAGGATTCTACTTCTCCACCATAGTTGATGGAAACACCTTCGGGCAGGGCGAGCGCTGCGATCAGCGGTTTCACTTCGTTCACAATGGTAGTGGCCGTGACACCCGCCTGTGCTTCGGATCGCACGGTGAGGGTGCGGAGTCCGTTACGGTGCGCAATTACGCCCGTATGCCATGCCGGTTGAAGTTCAACCACATCTTTGAGTGGCACTTTTGTATTGTACTGCGAAGTGACATAGATGTTCTGAATCTTGTTCAGGCTGTCGCGGTTTTTTCCATCCAGTCGCAAAACGATGTCGATGGATTTATCGTCTTCCCACAAAGTGGATACGATGTTTCCTTTTATGCCACCGCCCAACGTTTGTGTGATTGCAGCATGGCTTACCCCAAGGCGACTGGCCGCATCTTCCTTCACGACGGCACGCACGCCAAAATAATCATCCTGATAGTCGGTGCGTATCCAGCTCGTGCCCTTTGCCTTCTCGACAATGGCAGCGACTTGTGCCGCTACTTTTTTCTGGTCTTTCAGATTATCGCCCACAACCCGAATTTCAACCGGGGCGGGAGTTTCCTTGTTGGATAACTGTCTTACGCGCACATAGCCGTTGGGCAGAAAGTTTTTAAACTTCGGCAGGTATTCTTCAATAAGGTCAACGGTGGCCTGTTCGCTCGTGGTGTTAATAAATATCTGTGCGAAATTTTCGCGTGGTGTTTCCGGTGCATAGGTCGCATGGAATCGCGGAGAGGAAGTTCCCACAAAGCTGGCTGTGGTCACTATGCGGGGATCACCTTTTATGGCCGCTTCCACTTTTTCTACGGCCCTGGCGGTCTCAGTCACATCGGTTCCGTTTTGCATCCACAACTCAAGATTAAACTGGTTTCGCTCGGCCATTGGAAACAGCTCTTCCTGCACATTTCCACCGATGGCCATCGCCAGAAAGACAGAGAACAATCCGGAGAACATCGTCAGCTTTGGCCAACGGAAACAGAATTCTACTGCCTTGTTAAATCCTTCTTGCAGATAATCGAGTACGTTTCTCTTTACAGGCCGGTCCGTTACATGATGCTTCAGTCCTTTTTTCAAAAAGATATAACACATGTAGGGCGTCAGCAGCAGGGCGACCAGGAATGAAGCGAACAACGCAATAGATACCGCGATGGGCAATGACACGATGAACTCCTTGGGGAGCCCTCTAAGAACAAAGGCCAGGGGCATGAAAGCGAAAATGATGGCAGCCGTTGCCGTGAACACGGGCACCATCAACTGTGTGGCGCTTTGCCATGCTGCCGTCCAGCTGGCAACACCTTCGTCCAGTTTTTCGATGTAGTTATCCACGATAACAATGGCATCATCGACCACCATGCCCAACACTACAATGAGCGCTGCCAACGACACCTGGTGAATTTCTATCCCGACTAAATTCAGGATAGCAAAGGTTACTGCTATAGATACCGGTGCTGCAATCGCAGAGATGGAAGCGATACGGAATGGTAGCAGCAACATAACCACCACAATAACGGCAGCGATCGCGATTCCAAACTCCACCATAAAGTGACTTACCCGTTCGCGTACTACTTCGGGTTGATCAACGATGGTTTTGATACTGACATCTGCGGGCAGGGTCTTCTTTATTTCATCAATTTTCTCTTTCAGATCATCTCCCAAATAAACAATGTTGTTGCCGGGCTGCATTTGCACCGTCAGCATCATCACCTTGTCGCTGCCTACTTTAATATAGCTGTTCAGTTCTTCGTAACGTCGTTCAATACGAGCCACATCTTTCAGACGAACCACCTTCCCCTCCGGCGTGCTCAATATAATCTGGTTGCCAATGGCGGCTTCATCTTTATAGCGGCTGTTTGCAAAAATGGGAACATTGCTGGCCGAGAGTGTAATGTCTCCCGTGTAGTTGGTCACGTTCTGTGCCTGCAATACGCTGGACAACGAAGCAAAGTCAAAACCATACTGTTGCATTTTCTCATCGTCTACAACAATATAAATCTGTTGGCGCTGCCCGCCATACCGGTTGATCTTGGACACTTCGGGAATGGTCTTAATGCCGTCCTCCAGTTTGTCCAGATAGTTTTCCATTTCGGCATAACTTCTGCCGGGTGCACTCACCGTGATCATTTGTGCCACTACATCACCAAACTCACTGTTGACGATCGGACCCTGTACTCCCGGGGGAAGTGTGGGACGCAATGTGCTGTTCAAGCCATGTTGAAGTGTGCTCCAAAATTTCTTGGGATCTTTCACATTGTCGTTTAGCTCGGCGATAATCACGACTTGTCCTTCCTTGGTTTCGGAGCGTGTCTTTGCTTTTTTAATTTCTTCAAAGCTGAAGAGGAACTGCTCTATTTTATCAGTCACCTGTTTTTCAACCTGGAGTTCATCTGCCCCCGGATAAAGTGCAAAAACAATTCCCTGTCGCACCGTGATGCGTGGGTCTTCGCTCCGTGGCATGGTGATCAATGCCACGATACCCACCACGACGAGCAATCCGGCAATCACCAGCGAAAGCTGGCTATACTTCATCGAAGCTTCAATAATATTTATTCTGCGTTTTTTCATTTCTCTTGTCCTTCTGTGTATTCGCGTATCCAACTATTGTGCATGCAAGCCAGTTTTAAAGGGCTACCGTCTGTCCGTCCTTCAATTGGTTTTGTCCCTGAATGATGACCCGGTCGCCAACGTGAAGTCCTTCCGACACAATGATCTCATTCATCGACAACCCATTCACCACAATTCTTTTTCTAATAGCTCTGTTTTTATTGTCCACAACAAAAACGTAGGTAAGTTCTTCGGGATCGCGCACCACGGCATCGGCCGGCACGGTCAACACATCGCGTTGGTGATTTGTGGAGATGTTTATGTTAGCCAGCATTCCCGGAAGGAGTTTTCCGTTGGCATTGGCCAGGCGCACTTTCACTTCAAAGCTTCGTGTTGAAGCATCGGCCTGCGGGTTAAGGATGCTGATCTTTCCGCTTCTTGTCTCCTGAACTGCAGGAATGTTGACAGTCGCCCCTGTGCCGATGGCGAGCTTACTGATTTCACTTTCCGAAACTGAAATTTTCGCATAGACCAAATCGGTCTTCACCATGGTGAAGGCCATGATTCCGCTCGAAGCAATGGCGCCCTTTTCAATTTCTTTTGCGGTGACAATGCCCGCGAATGGAGCATACAGTTTGGTGTCCGCCAATCGCTTGGCCGCAATGCTCTTGTTTGCTTTCGCTTGCGACAATGCAACCTTTGCCGTCAGGTGCTCACGGGCAGGCAAGCTCCCTTTTTCAAAGAGCTCGTTGAGCCGGTTGAAATTATCAAGCGCTTGCTCAAGAGACGCTTCGGTGAGAAGCAGGTTGTTTTGATATTCGATGGTTTCTATCGACGCCAGCAACTGTCCTTCGGTGACGTGTTGTCCCTCTTCCACATATACGGCCGTTACTCTTCCGGGAACCAGAAATCCCAGTGCAACCGAATTGTCCGCTTCAATCGATCCACTATAGGAAAGCGTCTCTGTAATTCCGTTGGCTGTTAGTTCCCTTGTGCTTACTTTCAACGTGGGGACAGCTACTTCTTTATCCTCCTTTTTAGCACAACTTGCCAGCAGGATGACTGCCATGCTTACTAAGGACAATGGTTTGAATGCATTCATAAAAATTAGTCGTTTTGTTTTTTTTATTTTGATATCGGTACTAAACCGCTGATTAGATTTCTACTGTGGAATTGGCAAGCTGGTGATCGGCTGCTGTATGAAACAGGGACCTGGTTTGATCGTTGTTATCCTGATAGAGCCCGAGAATGTAGGCCGCCTCTTTTGATCGGTCTACGTTTTCATTTTCAGGTTGCGAGAAGATGTGATAGTAATACACGCCATACACACCCACTTCGCGATCAAGCTCCTTTGATATCTCCATTTGCAGCAGGCTTGCAATTCTGCCAAGGGGCGACGGCGCACCTGCTTTTTGAACCGGGTCATTGCAAATCTGGATGAAGGTTCCCCGCCTGTGCTGTTTCATCAGCGGAAGCAAAAGTCTGGCAGACATAAACCAATACGATAAGCTATCGCATTGCATCGCATCCCAGGTAACATAGTCCAGTTCGGTAAGCGGCAGCGCGGGATAGGTCGTACACGACAGAATAATGACCAGGTCAATTCTACCGTAGTTAGTTTGAATGTGGTCGGCAATCTCTTTTGACCGTTCGTAGTCCATCGGATCATTGACCAGCGTCACCAATGCGCCGGTGGAAATGTCGGCTACTTCTCTTTTGATCTGGAGAATGATATCTACGTTGGATGCCGGCACAATCACGAGCGCATCACGCTGAAGCAGCTGCCGGATGATAGCAATCTCCAGCGGTTGCGTAAGGCCTGCAACGATTGCAATAATGTTTTTTGATGACCTGTCCATATTGATTGCCTCCTTCAGGATGACAATACAAAAATGGGGTGCACGTGGCGTGCAGAGAATGTTGAAATGTACTTAAGTTATGTCTGAAAGTATCCGTTCTTGTGAATGGACAGACAACGCTTCTACCAAGGCAGGGGTAGGTTGCTTGCTCTTACGATACTCGGAAGGCGTAAGGCCCGTGTTATTTTTAAAAAACTTGCTGAAAAAAAACTGATCGCTGAATTGCAACAAACCAGCCACCTGTCCGACCGAGTGCGCCGGCTCGTTGAGCAAAATCATTGCTTCGGTGATCACCATCTCGTCTATTAAGTCGCCAGCCGTTTTGCCCGCCACATCTTTCACGGTTTGTGTTAAGTAGCGGGGCGTGATGGCAAGCTGACCGGCGTAAAACTGCACGCTCCGTTCCACTTTGTAGTGCTTTATCAGCAACTTCATAAAACGCGTTGTAATGTCCTGCTTGCGGGTAGATTTGGATTTCAGCTCCTGATTGTGATGATAAAAAACATTCATCAATTCATAAATCACCATGCTAAAGTTGTGCTGGATAATCTCCTGGAAGAACTCATTCCTTTCGCGGGTCACGATATTGGAATATAACGCTTTGAAAATGTCTGACAATAAGGTGATCTCTTCTTTCTCTAAAACCAGGTGTGTGCTCAGATGGGGTCCCAGCAAATTGAATGCGGAAATGTATTTCTGATAGATACCGGCTTTCAATAGAAAATCATTGGAGAAAGAGATACATGCATTGGAGATAAATTCCGATGACCCTATGAATTGGCAAATGGTGCCGGGTTCAATTAAAACAAATTCCCCTTCATGTATCACATGATTCACCAGGTTCAGCTTCACCGACAGTTCTCCTGCGGTAACCATGCAGAAAAAATACTGATCGACGCGAAAAGGGTAAAAAATAGGAATTGCTTTTTGTTCATTCTCCACAATGCACACCTGTAGCCCATCGAGTTGACTTGGCTGCCCCATAATGTTGAGGAATTCGGAGAAGGTGTGATTGCGCACTTCCTGACTTTCAATTTTCATGGGCTCCATCACCACAGAGTTTGGTTATTACTTGTAAAGGGACGACTTGACTGCTGTTTTATTGTAGGCACCACCCTGTTTAAAAAAATCAATCGATTGAAGACAATCGAGAAGTAGATCAACCACCAGCAATTCTCATTTCCAAATGGAGAGGGTGCCTGAAAATAAAGCCGTCAAAGCTAGAAAAAATATACTTTTTAGTATATTTTTAGGGTTTTAAATCTCATTGTATGCTCTCCAAGGCAGAAAGAACGAGACAGTTTATTCTTGAAAAGGCTGCGCCACTGTTTAATGAAAAGGGCGTTTCGGGAGTAAGCATTGATGATGTTCTTGCTGCCACCAAATTGACGAAGGGCTGCCTCTATGGGCATTTTGAAAGTAAGGAGGATCTCTCGACACACGTTGTTGACCTGTTGTTGGTCAAAGCAAGAGAACAATTACTCATCGCCATTGGCCAGGGAAAAACTGCAAAAGCAAAGATCTTTGCTTACCTCGATTTTTATAAAGACCCCTTGAATACCCAGGTTCGGGGCGGGTGCCCGATCTTTAACATTGCCGTGGAGTCGGACGATCTCTACCCAGAGATCAAGGAGAAGATTGCTGAATTGTTGCGAAACGGTCAGGAAGAATTCGCCGCCATCGTAAAACACGGCGTTGATCAAGGTGAATTTTCAAACAAAATCGATCCGGCACTGATCGCCTTTAAGTTTGTGGCTGCCATTGAGGGAGCTGTGGTTATGTGTCGGGTGATGAATACAACCAAGCCGATGCAGGCTCTTATCAAAAGCCTGAAATCAGAGATCGACAGTTTTGTACTTTGATGTTGATTTAAAATAAACCAAAACGTATTTTTTTAATAGCTATTTTCAAGTGACCTCTTCCGGAATATCCTTGGGCGTTCTCTCATCGGGTATGTGCAATTCTTCTCCAGGCACATTAGCTAAAACAGGCGAATCTTATCGGGCATGATGATGTGTAATCCTGCTGAAAGAATTTTCGGAGCCTTTGCCATTTTTTCGGCCAGCAACGATGTGGGTAGTGGCCTCAATTTTCTGAACAGGCCCAGGCGGCTCAGAAAGTTCAGAAGCGGAGCGCTTACCCGCTCGCCCGACCGGTCGGTGTTCTTGCGCAACAGCATGGCGGGTTTGAAGATAATGTACTGATCAAATGCAAGGGTTTCAATCTGATCTTCCAATTTACCTTTCACCATAGAATAAAATAAAGGACTGGAAGCTTTCGCGCCATACGCAGACAACAGCACGGCACTAAAGACGCCGTTTCGTTTTGCAACCTCTGCAAATTTTAATGGAATCTCATAGTCGATATGCCACTGTTTGTCGCGTGAGCCGGCTGTCTTCAGCGTTGTGCCCAGGCACGAAAACCAAACATCGCCGTGGATGAATTGCGATACAGCATCCAGGTTGTCGAAATCCGTGAGCACTTCCGTGAGTTTGGGATGGCTTCGCTGGGTGGCCGCACGAACAAAGATCACCACCGCCGTGTAGTCTGCGTCATGCAGCAAGATATCAACAAGGTCTTTACCCGTTGCACCGGTGGCGCCGATAATTAAGGCTTTCATGTCTGATGTGTTTAATGGTTTGACGATTTTCTAAACCAACCTTTCTTTCGGCGTCACCCGATGCGGGTTTTGTCTTGTTGTTAGTGTTTGGTGAGCCAGGTTTCAACGGCCCTCGAAAAATCGGCGACATCGATGGGGTGACGGCTGGTGATGAGGTTGCCATCGACCACTACAGGTTCTTCCAGCACCGTGCCACCTGCATTCTTCAAATCGACCTGGATGTTCCAATAGCCCGTAAGTTTTTTTCCTTTGAGGATATCGGCCGATGCCAGCACAACCGGTGCATGACAGATTGCGGCAATCAATTTTCCTGACTTATTAAAATCCTGGATGAAACGGATCACGTCTTTGTCGAATCGCAAGTTGTCCGGATTCCAGGCGCCTCCGGGAATAAAAATTGCGTCGTAGTCGCCGACCTTGATCTGGTCTGCTGTGCGGTCGAACTTGATCCAGCCAACCGGTTGTAAGTATTGGATGGCCATGATATGTGTCTTTGCCATTTCAGGTGTGCTAAGGCCGTATCGTTCAGGAGCCGGATTAAATTTCGGTGCGACGATCTCCACCTGCGCGCCCAATTCCCGGAAGTACCATACGGGTCCCGATAGTTCTATCTCTTCAAAACCATCGGCAGCAAGCACGGCTATCTTTTTTCCTTTCAACACTGTTCTGTTTGTTACGGGAGTAAAAAAGAACGCCCGCAACGCTTCATTTCCGGGAGCATTCAGCAACTGCGACACCGGCATGTTGACAACCGCAGACGGAGACGTTAGTTGGTTCAGCACTTCCAGTTCGTGCGATTTGATTTGGCCGGCGGCTACTTTCACCTGGGCTTTTGTGTTGACGACAGCGTGCATCATGATAATACTCGTTATAATAATTTGATTTATTGTTTTCATAGGTTTCATTTTGATCTTGTGGGTAATGATGTTTGAACCAATCCTGTTCATTTCCTAATGAGCGGTGCGAATTCGATAAGCCTGTGAAGACCGGCCTGGAAGGGTTGCTTTTTTATGCTGGTGTTCAGATAGTCGATCACAGGTTGTATCGGTGGAAATTTCAGGTGGTATTGAAAGGCATCTTCATTCCTGAATTTTTCATAGGTAACAAACTGCGTGCTGTCCATTTCCAACTGCGAAAGCTGATAGGTGACGACGCCAGGCTCATTGCGGAATTGCGGCATGGCCGTGTGATAGACCGTCTTAAAGTTGTGTTCGGTTCCTGCTTTTGCATCCACAAACAACATAATGGTGATCGGATCATCTGTTTTTCTGACCACACTCCGCCATTGCTGTTTGGAGATTGGTTCCAGGTCTTTGATGTCGATTTTTTTTGCTTGTTTCGACAGCGCGGTTTTCGCCAGCAACTCCATGGCTTTGAAGGATGAACTCTTGCCGGCCTTTTCCAACTCCATTTTACTGTTCCATCTTTCGATGATCCACAACACGGATGGTTCTTCCTGCTCATAATAGGCTTCCGACAAAACATTGCTTTCCTGTTCCAGCGAACGGCCCACATAGTCGCTCACAACTTCGCGGAATGCGGCCTGGTGATCCGGCTTAACGTCAAACCGGGTTAGCCTCGCCGCGAACGCATTGTTGCTGGATTGATTGTGGGTGGAGTCTCTCACAACAGCGTCGTATGAATGTTGTGCTTTGGGATTCATTTGACACAGTAGGAATAGCATGGTTAAGATAACCACCATGCGTTTCTTTGAAAATGATGTTAGCATGCTTGTCTCCATGTTTCGTAAAATTTTGATTCTTACGAGCAACCCGTTGTGTCATCAACCGGTTGTTCGACTCCTGACTTTAGTCGCTGCGTTATTGCCCGATCTTGAGCAACAGATCCGACACGTCGTGCGGTTTGGCCAGGAAAGGAGAATGACTGGTTTTGAGTTGATAGACAGTTTTAATACCGGCCCCTGCAATCATCCGGTCCTGAAGTCCCGGTGAGATCACGATGTCATTCAGCGTTTTGATATAGACCTTGTTGACGGTGCCGAAATGATCGTCGGTGAGGCTGACTTTGTTGGAGAATGGAATAGCAGGTTCTGCACGATAGTTTTCAATCACGCGTTTTTTGTCGGCCGGTGAACCATCACTCACAAACAGATCGGTTACCTTATCTTTCAAAACATCGAGCGTCAATTTATCTGCTGAGGGAACCAACGCAGGGCCTAGCTGAGAGTCGGGGTCGGAATAGGCCAGGTCTGTCAGCGCTTGTCCCGAAGCCGGAAGGAACGCGCCGATGTAAACCAGTTTGCTGATCTTTGCGGGAATCTTTTCCGCCACATTGGTCACCACCATTCCACCCATGCTGTGCCCAACCAATATCACCTTGCCTTTTACCTGCGAAACGGCATCGATAACCTTGTTGCTATAAACATCGAGGGTCAGGTTTAGCGGCGGAGTATTATCATCGCCATGGCCCGGCAATTGCACGATGATCACGTTGTTCCCTTTATTAACCAGGTCGGTGCGCACGGCGTCCCAGACATAAGGTGCTTGCCAAGCGCCGTGCACCAACACATATGTGCTTGTGGCTGCGGTGTTGTTCTCATTGCCCGTATAGGCTGCAAATGCAGATAACGTAAATGCTGCCGATAGCAGCGCGAAGAGTGTCTTTTCCATTTTCTTAAATTTTAATGATTTATGATGTTCTAGTAAACCGTGTTGTGTGTAGATGGATGATCTATCGGATGTTGTCGGGTGCTGGCATATCGAATCCGTTTAAGATCATCGCCAGAAGACTATAGCCGCCGATCAGAAAAAAAAGCTCGGCCACGCCTTCGCGTCCGAGCAGGTGCACGGCCCATTGATAGGTTGCGTCAGGAACAATGCGGCCTCTTGCCAGCGCGCTGGCGATGTCGTGTGCAACGGTTTCCTGTTCGTTCAATCCATGAGGCTGTCCTCCTGCTGCGAGCGTTGCGATAGCCGCGGGCGGAAGGCCGAATGTCATGGCCATGATCTCGTGTGCATACAGTTCGAAGCGGGCACCGAACGCTGCCCCTATGGTGAGGATGGCTACTTCACGCACACGTTTTTCAAGTGTCGCGTGAATGTCAAGCGTTCGTATGAAGCTTAACGCCGGCACGCCAAACTGCGGGTAGTGCAGCATGGGCGGAAAGGGACCAAGCAAGGCCCCCTGTTCGTCGATCATGGTGACCTGGCTCTGACTGCGGCCAATGAGGTTGGCTATCTCGTCGTGCACGTGACGGGCTTCGACGCCAAGGGTTTCGGGTGGCAACGGTTTGATGCGCATAGTTTTATTTTTTCGATGCAATTTCCGGAGAGAACCGACCGTCGATCAACACAAACGCCATGCGGCATATCTTTCCGGAGCGGTTAGCCCAGGCATGGTTTGTGCCGTTCTGAATGATGACATCACCGGCCTTGATGGTAGTCTCGCCGCGATCGAGCACCATGGTTATCTCGCCTTCGAGCACGATGCCGTAGTCTACGGTTTGTGTGCGGTGCATCAATGGGTGAGGCGCGCCGGCCTGCGAAGTCGAGGCGCTTTCGCCACCCATCGATTTGAATTTGGCTTGCGCATCGGCACCGGTAAGGTTTCGTATCGCTTCGCCTTCGGGTGGAAATTCGATAACGCGTATGCGTGTTCCATTTCCCGGAGGCGCCAGCACCAGACTGTGCTCGTCGGGCGTACCGGGTTGTGCCGTGATCAAAGCAGGTGTTTCCACCGTGTGCCATACTTCAAAAAAAGTAGGGCCACCGGGACCGCCTATGAGTTGTGTAGTCATAGGCGGCAGGTTGGGAACAATAATGGCTTTCCCTTCGGCGTCATGGCCTGTCACGATGCGCCGGAATATGCTGGGCTGTTCGTTCATGCGATTAGTTGTTTACTGATTTTCTGAAAACGAATGCGCCGAGGTAGTGAAAGAGTACCCCGACGGCCCAGGCTGGTGTTGACCAAAGCGGCCACGGATACGTTCTGTCGGTCAGGTACCAGACAAGCCATAGGGCTGGTGTTGCAATCAGAAAAGCAAGAAGGTGAATTCTGAAGCCCTTCTTCAAATTCTCAGGTGTGGCTGCGGGCCAGTTCGATTGATGATGTGTCATACGATTTGGATTTAGTGTGATCGATTTGTTTTTGCTTGTACAAATATTGAAGACTGCCGGGCAAAGAAGGGGCGAAATTTGTCTGGAAAAAGGGGTACAAATGTCCTGATCGAACACATCGCGCGATTGGCATTTCTAATTTGCTTAACTTTAGTTGCACCTTCAGCCTATGAACTTCTCTGCAACGGCCTGGCGTATATATTTCCTTGTGCTACTAATCACAGGGCTTCAGTGCGGTTTGCTATGCGCACAAACGGGCCCTGTCAATTTCAAACATCTTTCTTATCGCGAAGGCCTGGTGCAAAGTCCGGTCTCGGCATTTCTTCAGGACGATCAGGGTTTTATCTGGTTCGGCAATCTGAAAGGCCTCACACGCTACGACGGCTACGAGTTCAAAACATTCGTGCACAGTTTTTCAGACACCACCAGCATCAGCAACGATCGCGTGAATGCCGTTTTTATGGACAGCGAAAAAACCATCTGGGTAGCCACTGCCCATGGACTAAATCGCTTTGATCGCGATCTTGAAACATTCGAATCCATTGACATCGTGAAAGCAAAGGGCGGCAGAAACTATATTTCCGCTATCGCCGAAGATGGCCGGAAAAATTTGTGGGTCGGCACTTTCGCAGGCCTCAAAAAATTAAACAAAACCACTAAGACGCTGGAAGATGCCTCGCTAACGGACTCCATTTCGCTAGCTAATGAAGCCGTATACTCCTTATATATAGATAACGAAGAAAAACTGTGGGCCGGATCAAAAAGCGGGCTGAACAGGTTTGACCCCGCATCGAGAAAAATGCTCACCATGCCCAATGCCATTCAGGCAAGCCGGCTACACCAGTCTACAAAAGTTGTTGTGATCCGGCAAACCGCCGATGGCGACCTGTGGTTTGGTACGGAGACTTCCGGAGTCTTCCGGTTCAACGCTGTGCGAAATGAAATACATCCGTATACATTCAAAGAGAATTGCACCAACTGTTTGTCGTCAGACTGGATCAAGGACATCCTGATCTATGATGCCAACACGTTGTGGTTTGCCACGCAGCATGGCGTTAGTCAGCTGAACACCACAAACAATCAATTTACCAACTACCTGCACGACGCCACCAATACAAATACGATCAGCGACAATGCCACGCGATGCCTGATGAAGGATCGCGCATCCTGTGTGTGGGTAGGTACTTTCTCGGGTGGTATTGATTTCTTTTACCGCGGAAATTCAAACTTTAACAATATCGGTGAAGCCGTCGGTCCAAAGGGGTTGTTGCATCCGCTGGTTAACGCACTGGTGGAAGATGCCGATGGTTCCCTTTGGGTCGGTACTTATGGCGGCGGCGTAACTCATGTCAATAGAAAATCAGATTCTTTCACGCACTACTCAGTCAAGTCTCCGCGCCACGGCAGGATCACCAATGGCATCAAATCACTGGCCGACGATGAAACAAATCTTTGGATAGGCACGCTGGAGGGATTAAGCGTCTTGCAAAAATCGTCTGGAAAGATCACCCATTTCGACATCCCCATCCGGCAAGGACGACTTGGTGAGAAAATAGTGAACACGATATTGCCGGATGATGGCGGCGCATGGATTGGCACAAACGGTGGCGGATTAAAATTTTTCCGCAACGGGCAAACACTTCTCTCGCATCTCAATGAAGGTCGCGCCGGATCGATCGCAGACAATTTTGTTACGGCGCTCCTTAAAGACTCACTGGAAAATATTTGGGTCGGCACGCAGAATGGCTTGTCCTATTACGACACCAAAACGAAGAAATTTACGAAACTCTATAGAAAGAGCAGAGACATTCAAA
This sequence comes from Chryseolinea lacunae, assembly GCF_016735595.1. GTDB lineage: Bacteria > Bacteroidota > Bacteroidia > Cytophagales > Cyclobacteriaceae > Chryseolinea > Chryseolinea lacunae. The sequence continues at coordinate 531,411 of NZ_JAERRB010000002.1, read as the reverse complement.
GCCGCATAAGTCACAATCACGTCACCGTCTTCTTTGTCGACTCGAAACACAGGATGTGGATTGGCACTGAAAACGGGCTGAATTATTTCGACGTAAAATCAAAGGAATTTTATCCCATCACAGACCTGTTGGGTCTTCCCGATCGATTCATCCATGCCATCACCGAAGACAAGGATCAGAACCTTTGGTTTAGCACCGACCTGGGCATCGTGAAATTGTCGTTTCGAAAATTCAGTACGCCATTTGATGCCGATGATTTTCACTTTACCGTCTACAAATCATCCGACGGATTGTCTGGCAATCAATTTTCGAACACCTGTGGTCTGTCGCTTCAAACACACGAGCTGGCTTTTGGTGGGACAAACGGGTTGTCTATTTTCTCTCCCGACAAATTGCTGACAAACACCAGTCCACCAACAATTGTATTGACGGAAATACTGATCAACAACAAACGCGTTCCCATCGGAGGCGAATCTCCAATAGCAAAGTCACCCACACGGGTCGACAAAATAACATTGAACTACGACCAGGGTCTTGTTAGTTTTAAGTTTGCAGCCCTTAATTACATTAATTCTGAAAAGAGCCAGTATGCCATCAAGCTTGTGGGCCTACGGGGTGTTGAAGCGTGGCAGCCTCTTGGCAACCAGCGGCTCGTCAATTTCACCAACCTCCCGCCCGGAAACTATACCCTTCAGATCAAGGCATCGAACGATGGCAATCGCTGGGGCAACGAAATCAGAGAAGTGGCGTTAGTCGTGCTTCCACCCTGGTGGAGAACCTGGTGGGCGTATGCCATTTACGTTTTGCTGGCCATGGGGTTTGTAACGGCTGTGCTGGGCCTCCTGGACTATCGCCGGCGAATGCGGGCCGACCTGCAAATGGAACATCTGCTGAATGAACGCAGGCAGGAGTTATACCAAATGAAAATGAATTTTTTTACAAACATTTCGCACGAGATCCGAACCCCGCTCACACTCATTCTTGGACCGGTGCAAAAGCTGATGGATAGTTTTTCCGGCGAACGATTTGCCAGCAAGCAACTTCTCCTGATCCGGAACAACGCATCGCGCCTCCTGAAGCTCGTCACAGAACTCATGGACTTTCGCAAAGCCGAAGAGGGACACATGTCACTTTACATATCCCAACACGACATCGTTCCGTTTTGCAGAAAAATATTCGAACACTTCCAGGGACTTGCAGACGACAAAGGCATTGCGTATGATTTTTTTAGCAGTGAAGAATCGATTGGACTTTACTTCGATTCAAATCACCTTGAAAAAGTAGTTTTTAATCTTCTTTCCAACGCATTTAAATTCACTCCCGACCATCGCAAGATTGTTTTCAGCATCGAGTCCCGCCAGGAATGGGTGGACATTCATGTTTCCGACAACGGCATAGGAATTCCCGAAACGCACCAGGACCAGTTATTCAATAATTTTTATCAGGTTGGTGACTCTGGCAGACAGAACATTGGAAGTGGCGTGGGGCTGGCGCTTTCAAAAACAATCGTAGAACTCCACAAGGGTATGTTGCATTTTAAGAGCAATACCTGGACCGATGAAATAGCCGGTAGCACCACCTTTACGGTGTCGCTCAAAAAAGGAACAGAGCATTTTGATAAGACCCAGATCGTCTCTGAGTCATTTTATTCCGATGACTATCGGGAAATCGAATCGTTTCCGGACCCCGTGCAGAATGCCGCATTAGAAACGGTCTTTGCAGCGCAGGTGAACCCGATCATATTGATTGCGGAAGACAATGACGAAGTGCGGTCGTTTATTGCCGATACGTTACGACCAAACTATGACATCATCGAGTTCGCCAATGGATCGCATGCCCTCCTATCCATGGAGCGTAACATCCCCGATCTCATCATCAGCGACATCATGATGCCGGGTGCCGATGGGCTCGCATTGTGCACGTCGGTAAAGTCTACAGAGAACACAAATCATATACCGGTTATCCTGCTCACGGCGCGTTCGTCTGTCGGGCACCAGGTGCAAGGCCTGGCCACGGGTGCCGATGCCTACATCTCGAAGCCGTTCAATACAAAAATACTCGAGCTCACGATCAAAAATCTCCTCATGGCGAAGGAGATCATGCGCGAGAAGTTTTCGCAACAATTGATTCTTCAGCCCACCAAAATTTCATTAACTTCAAATTCGCCGGAAGAAAAGTTTATTGGTAAACTAATGGCCATCATTGAATCGAAAATGGACAATCCGGAATTTGACGTCGATGCACTGGTTCTTGAGATTGGGATGAGCCGGTCTGTCCTTTATAAGAAAGTACAGGCGCTTACAACTTATTCGGTTGCGGACCTTATTAAAGAAATGCGGTTGAAAAGGGCGGCCGAACTTTTGAAGCAACACGCCATGTCTGTGGCCGACGTGGCGTTTTCCGTTGGGTTTAACGATCGTAAGTATTTTAGCAAGGAGTTCAGAAAACAGTTCGAAATGTCGCCCTCGGAGTTTAGCGACGCCCACCACCAGTCAAAGGGCTGATTCTTTTCTCAAACACGGTCTGTTGAATGTGTTTGATTTACACACATGTAAGGTATTGGGCCTATTAAGATTGTTATCTACGTGAAATGCATCTTATTTTGGTGACTTTATCAGACTCTCGCATGGCGACCGCCAAAGGCCCCTTGATTGTATTTTTCATTGTTTCCTGCCTCTTTCCAGCACTCGGCCAGGCCAACGAAGTTGCCCCTCTCCTTGGGAAATTAAAGGAGTCCATGAACGACACCACCCGTGTGAACCTCTATTACTCCATTTCGCGGCATTATTGGTCTATTAATTCGGACAGTTCATTGCTCATGGCGCAAAAGTCTCTTGACCTTGCCGAATCCATACACTTTAAGAAAGGAATTGCACTGGCATGCCTGACCAAGGGCGTGGCACTGGAATCAAAAGGAAATTATCCGGAGGCGCTGAATTGTCATTTAAGGGCGCTTCGCCTGAGCGAGGAACTAAATCTAAAAGGCTTGTCGGGCAATTGCTACGGAAACATCGGCATTGTGTATTGCAGTCTGGGCAACTATAAAAAAGCGATTGAATATTATGAAAAAGCGCTTGCCATCGCAGAGACCTACGGCGTCGCTGCAACCGTTGGAATGCTGACAAATTTATCGGACACCTACACAAAGGTAGGAGATTACAAACGTGCATTGCAGTATGGCCTGAAAGCACTAACTATTGGCCGTGATGAGCCTGATTCCTCGAGCGTGGCTATCAGCCTTTTTAACCTTGCCGAGATCTATCATAAGACGGGCAAGACCGATCAGTCCATGGCCACGTTGCATGAGTCCATGAACATTTCTGTGCGCATCGGCGACCGGGAGGGAATTTCGCATTGCTTGAATTTTCTGGCCACCTTGTATGCTGACAAAAAATTATTTTCCAGGAGCATCGACTACGCAAAAAGAAGTCTTCAGAATTTGCATCAGACTGACAACAAGGAATTGCAGCTAGGAGCCTATCATGCGTTGTACCGATCCTATACGGGGCTAAACGATTTTGAGCAAGCACTAAACTATCGCAACAAAGAAATTGCCTTGAAAGAAAGCCTGTTCAGCATTGAAAAAGAGCGCGAGACGAATACCCTGGAAGCTCAATATGAACTCGAACGAAAACAATACCAGATTGAGTTACTTGAAAAAGACAACGCGCTGCGCCAGAAGGAAATTTCGCGCGCGTCGTTCGAGACGCGCACCTATGCCCTTGGCCTCGTCTTCTTTATTGGACTGACAGGGTATCTGGTGTATGCAAATTCAAAACGAAAAAAGATCAACCATTTTCTACGGGAGAAAAATGCCATCATTACCACCCAGAACGAAAAGATAAACGAACACAATGCGCGTCTTGAAAAACTGAACGGTGTCAAAACCCAGTTGATTTCCATCATCAGCCACGATTTCAGAAGCCCGCTGCACACGCTTCAGGGCTTTATTCAACTGATGAACAACGACGCTTTGAAAAAGGAGGAAATTGTTTTGATGACACAACAGATCAACGACAAGCTGGGCGTCACCCTTCACCTCATCGAAAATCTGTTGCACTGGGCCATTAGCCAGATGAATGGAATTGTGTTACATCCCCAATCTTTTGACGTGAAGGGAGTGGTGGACGAAAATGTGAGACTAGTTCAATTGTCGGCCGACAGCAAGAACATAACCATAGCGAGCGACCTACACGAAGAGTCTTTCGTATTTGCCGACAGAGACACCATCAACATCACGTTGAGAAATCTGATGACAAACGCCATCAAGTTCTCAAAGCACGGCGACACATTATCCATTTCTGCTGTGGTGAAAGAACAATATCTTCAGTTGAGCGTGAAGGACACAGGTATCGGAATATCCGAACAACGACAAAAAACACTTTTCGAAGGCATGGTAAGTCCTACACGGATGGGAACCCGAAACGAAAAGGGAACTGGTCTGGGGCTGGCGTTGTGCAAAGAACTGGTCGAAAAGAACGGCGGCAAAATTTGGGTTGAGAGCGAACCTGGAAAGGGCAGCGATTTTATGTTCACGGTTCCGAGGAAACTTTAGCATGGAGACTTCCGCTTAAACAAGAGGAGCTACATCAAGCCATCACGGGCCACACGGAAAGAGTATGAATACTTTTTTTTCGTTATCTTTATGTTAGCCTACAACCCTCCCCTATTTGAAAAGAAATCTATACCTGTGTCCCTCACATGAAGATCACATTGGCTGGTTCTCCATTTCACTTTTGTGGATCTGTTTCTTAAGCTTCTTCCCCATTTCGCTCCATGCGCAGTCAAGCATACGCTTTGAGCGAATAACCGTTGACGACGGACTCTCTCAATCGGCGGTCACATCGATGCGGCAGGATAAATATGGCTACCTCTGGATCGGTACACAGGACGGCCTGAACCGCTACGATGGAAACTCCTTTACCGTCTATCGCCACGATTTGAAAAAGCCCACGTCATTTCCTGCCCACAGGGTAAACAAGCTATTTCTCGATGCAAACGAAAATCTTTGGATCAGCTATCAAAATGGCCTTAGCCGCTATGAACGTGAACACGACGACTTTAAGAACTATAAAATAAAGGTTGAAAAGGAAAACGTGTTTATCCGAAACATGGACCACCTTTCGGACACGCTGATGGTGCTCAGCACCAGTGTTGGTGTGCTCCATTTTAATCCCCGCACCGGAAAAACACATCCCGCCCAATCGTATTCCAGATTCAACAATCAAAACGTGAACGGGATTGTTTCCAGCAGCCGTAGCGGGGATTGGCTATTTACGGACAGAAGTATCTGGAGAAGCCTGAAAGGAGGCAGGGGTGCTTGGACCGAATTCTTTACAGACGAAGATCAGTTGCGATACAATTACTTTAAATCGTCGGACGAACTTTATGTGCGCACGGGAACGGGCCTATGGAAATATGACACCTTAAGTGATCGGTTAAAATTGATCGCCACGTTGCCTAAAATCCAGTGGCCAAATTCGACGGTTTTGTTCAAAACCACAGCGGGCACACTTTGGGTGGCTCACGGAAACATTTCCATCTTCAAAAACGACAGTCTTTCAGAAACCTTGTATCACGCGCCACAAGACCCCAACAGTTTATCCGGAGCATTTGCTTCGGATATCTATCAAACACGCGATGGCGTTATATGGGTCGGGACCAATGGACTAGGGTTGAACAAATATGATCCTTCGCGCTCTGCTTTCAGGTACCTGGGAAGTTTTCCCGGAGCACCGCTCACCCTGGCGGATAACTATGTGAATACCGTGAGTGCCATCGATGACCAACGGATTTTGGTAAGCACGATTGTCGGCATGAATGAGATCGATCTGAAAAACAAAACCAGCAAATATTTTCCTGTAATGACCCGAAACAAAACCGACCTGCGTGTTTCGAATATCCGTCAGGATGCCGACGGCAAAGCGTGGCTGGCCACCAATAGCGGGCTCATGATTTTCGATGGAAAAACCGTGGTTCAATCAGGCAATTCACATCTGAATGATCCCGCCCTTGAAATCTATGACATCCTGAAAACGAACGTCCATGAATTTTTATTAAGTACCAACCGGGGACTATTGTCGTGGGACCAGGCAAAAAACAGCGTGACGGTGCTTCACAACAGCGGGACCATTGTTATGAAACAAATTGGCACTACCGTATGGTTTGAGTCCGACGAAAAATTGAAGATCATGCGATGGAACGACAAACAAATCATAAAGACCTTTCCCACCAACGGCACAGACTCCCTACATGCTCCGCGCGCGTCGCTGAAGTGTATCTACCAGGATAGGGATAAAAACATCTGGCTCGGCACCGATGGCGGGGGGCTTGCCCTCTATGATTCCACGACCCAGACCTTCATGCACTTCGACGAAACAGAAGGTTTGTCGAACACTGTTGTGTATGGAATTCTGGAAGACCAATTTAAAAATTTGTGGCTGAGCACAAACGAAGGGCTTAACGTGTTTGACAGAAAGTCGAAACGCGTGATCCGAAGGTTCAACAAAAATGACGGGCTGCAGGGAAATGAATTCAACACCCGAGCCTTCTTCAAATCGGCATCGGGCAGAATGTATTTTGGCGGCGTGAACGGTCTCACCTTCTTTGATCCTGAAGAAGTGCTGAAAATTCCCTCGCTAACACCCAAGACGGTGCTGACCGGGTTCTTCATAGACAACGTTAAGCAAAGCAACCTCAACGACGCTCAGATCGATAATCTTTTTAATGCGAATGCCATTGAACTGGAGTGGAGTCAGCGCAATTTCAGTTTTGAAATTGCCGGGCTGGGGTTCACCTTTCCCAGTGGGGTTCAGCATCAATACAAGCTGGATGGCTTTGACCAGACCTGGAACTCGATTGGTGGTCAGAACAGAATCTCGTTCACCAACATGCCCGCCGGAAACTATACCCTTCACATCCGGTCGGGCAATGCATTCAACGACTGGGAGAAAGAAGGCCTGGTGATACGAATCGTCATCACAGAACCTCTCTGGCGATCGCCCTGGTTCATCGGCGGCGCGATCTGCATCCTTGTTCTCTCGCTCTTCCTGTTTAGTCATCAGCGGGCGATATTCCTGAAGAAACGAACCGCCATGTTGCAAAGCATGGTGAACGAGCGCACCCGACAAATACAACAACAGCAGGAAGAAATTGCCGCGCAAAACGAAGAACTCACGGCCCAGGCAGAGGCCCTCGAAAACAGCAACCTCCACCTGGAGAACCAGGTGAAAAGAAGAACCAGCCGGCTGCAGCAACTGAACAAAGCACTGGCAGACCAGAACACACAATTGGAGCAGTTCACATTCATCACCGCGCACAACATCCGTGGCCCCATTGCCCGAATAAGCGGATTGATCAATTTGTTAAACAAGGAAAGCAACGAGCGGGAAATCGTCAACCATCTGAAAACAAGCATCAATTCTCTGGACGATGTTATATCAGATTTAACTGCAGTGTTGAACATCACGCAAGGCGTAAACAAAACTTTTGAACTCGTGTCGGTGCGCGAGCAACTGATCCGCGTGCTGGAAATGCTGCAACAGGACATTCAGTCGGTAGGGGCCATTGTGCGTTACTCAGAATTTGAAGACGTGAAAATCCTGGGAACGAAAGCCTATTTCCAAAGCATTCTTTTCAATCTTATTCACAACGCACTAAAATTCACCGATCATTTGAAAACACCGGTAATAACGTGTCGCGCCGAAAAGACCAGCGACGGCACGATCATCACCATAGAGGATAATGGATTGGGAATTGATATGCGGTATGCGAAGGATAAAATATTTCAACTTCATCAACGCTTCCACCCCAACGTGGTGGGCAGGGGCTTGGGATTGTTTCTCGTGAAAACCCAGGTGAAGGCCATGGGCGGATCGATCGGCATCGAAAGCACGCTTGGTCAAGGCACGATCTTTAGCATCCGATTTCCGGAAGTTGAAAAGGGACTTTAAAATCACTTCACCTTGGCATGAACTTCACCATAGAATTTCAACCAAAACTATTCACGGTGTGATGGCCATATCAGCCCCGCAAAATGGCCAGCCTACACCCGTTGGCACCGCGTTCCAGCCAATAGCTTTGTGACAAAGAAAGTTTACCCATCATGACTACACCCATCCAACCCAGCCCGCGCATGAAGATGAAACCGTTTGAGTTTATTACGCTGTCGGCCTCAACAATGATTCTCACGGCGCTGGGCATCGACATCATGCTGCCTGCCTTTGGCGAAGTCAGGAATCACTTTGGGCTTGCACCCGAGTCGACCGCCACGGCGCAGATCATTGTGTTTTTTTTCCTGGGCCAGATTGCCCAGTTGGTTTTTGGAATATTGTCTGACCGGTTTGGGAGACTGGTTATTCTGCGCATCGGATTTCCGCTCTACATTGTCAGCGGCATCGCCGCCACGTTTGCCCCTACCCTTGCGTTGATGTTCGCGGCACGGTTCGTTTCGGGCGTGGGCGCATCAGCCGTTTTTATGACCACGATCGCCAGTGTGCGCGACCGTTATGTGGGCGACCAGATGGCCCGCATGATGTCGCTTATCTTCACGTTCTTTTTGTTTACCCCCATAGTTGCTCCCTTTTTGGGTGTAGCCATTCTTTCCGTTTCAACCTGGCAAATGGTTTTTCTTACACCGCCGCTATTTGCTTTGTTCGTGTTCATCTGGTCCTTCAGACTGGAGGAATCGCATCCACCCGAAAACAGAACTCCTTTGAACTGGGCGCGCGTCGTTCAGGCCATACGCGAGGTTGTGAGCAACCGGACCTTTCTTCGCTACACGGCCATCACCACCATTCTTTTCACCGGGTTGAGTTCGTATGTGTCAAGTTCGGAACGGATTGTTGGAGAGATCTATGGAAGCCCCAAACTGTTCCCGTGGATTTTTGCGGGCATAGGCCTATTGATGTCTCTCTGCGCGTTGCTAAACTCACGCCTTTCGATTCGCTACGGATCAAAGACATCCATCCGCGGACTGCTCATGGTCTACACCCTTGTGGGCTCTGTGCTGTTGGTGTTGACATTTGTGCGCGGAGGGCAACCGGAAATTTTTCTGTTCTTCGCCGCAGCCGCCATCATGCTTGGAATCAATCTGGCCATCGAGCCCAACAGCAGTGCGCTGGCGCTGGAACCACTGGGAAATACGGCAGGCATTGCCTCAGCGATCTATGGCACTGCTTTCTTTTTTATCGGAGCATCCCTGGGCTCGATTATCAGTAGCCTCATGGTGAAGAGTGTTTTTCCGTTGGTGGTTGGATTTTTTGTGATTGGGGTGCTTTGTTTGGTGTTGGTGTTTAGTGATCGTCGCAGAGGGTGAAATGATACTGCTTACTGTCGCTCCGCTTCATGCAAGAAAGGAAGGCACGGCAACCGTTGATCATCCCTTGTGACAGAGCGGCGAGCATGTTTTACATCCATTGGCATCCGCGTAATAGTTTTTTTTTGCCAGAGCTACTGCAGTTGCACAAGAACTATGTTCTCCCAATTCGAAATAGCTTTGTGTAGGCCACCATCTACATCCCTCCTTGTGAACTTCGTGATCATAGTTGGGCGACTGGGTGTTTTGGTTAACTCGATACTTTGCCATACTTATTTGCTGTTTGGTTGATGATCCAATATTGGACTTATCATAAAGTCAGCAAAGTTTTCTTTCCCAGGGGTACTATAGCCTTTCCCAACCACGACCAATACCAAGTTGATTGGTAGTAAATGATGGTGGCGGCAGTCTTCTCAGGTCTAAAATCTGCAAATACAGTCGTTTGCAACAAGCGTTCGCCCCTACGTCGGCACCAAAAAAAACCAAAACCCCGAATCCATATCAAGGATGAACTATATTTTCCTTAAAATCGCACCAAATCTGACTTTATTAAGGCAACATGGCAAAGACGATACGGCCGACCTACCCGGTGGAATTCAGCGTAGGGCTTTTGATCTTGATTTTTGTTTTATCGTTCTTTTTGTCGTCGCAGCTTTTTGAGGTGGGCTGGCGCGAATTGATAGAGGGCACAAAAACAAGCGCCTACGTGGGCATGTTCCTCATCAGCAGCGCCGTTATTATTATGGTGCTTGTGCTGTGGGAAGAATTCCTGTTTCCCGTGAAGATCAAACCCGGGCAAGATGGCGTGGTGTTCCGCAATCACAGAACCAAACTAAAGACACAGCTGCTCATTTACTGCATCATTCCGGCAATCTTTATTTTTGTCTACTTCAATTTCGAAATCCACATCGTCCGCTTCATCATTTGGGCGGCCCTCTGCACCATCTTGCCGCTGGGCATCAAGTTGATGTCGGGTCTTAAAAACTACAACGACTTTCTGAAACTTACCGACCACACCATCGAATATAAGAACAACCAGAAGTCGGGTGTTTTCGCAGTAAAAGACATCCAACGCATCACACTCATCCGAGACGACAGCAGCCTGCTTCATAAGTTCCAGGTATCGACCGCCAACGGCAACGAGATCATCGACCTCGACGAAATGGAACTTGAGGCGTTCCTCAGTTCCATCGATCAATTCATCTCCTCGCATTATAAAAATCTTCTTGTATAAACTGGTTGAAGATTCTGAAATACGCCGATCACTGGTGACCGGGTCTACCTTAAAATGAAGAAGCCGTCTCGAACATGAGACGGCTTCTTTTTTTCAGGTTAAGGAATCAATATCCCGGATTTTGCGTCAGCGTTGGTTTGCCGGCTATCTGGGTGTTCAGGATTTCCTGGATGGGAATGGGAAAATACTCGTGTTTGTTGGGAACGAATTGCACGTTCTTCAGGTACGACCGTTTTGTGCCCTCCACCAGGTAATAGGCGTTAAGCGTTTGCTCTGCAATTTTCCAGCGCACCAGGTCGAAGCGACGGTGGCCTTCCATGCCAAACTCCAGACGTTGTTCAAACTGGACGGCCTTGAGGGCCAGGTCGGCGTCTGTCCATGGCGTTGTGTATTCGTTGATGAGGTAGTTGGCCGCCGGTGTGCCGTCTGCTTTTTTCACAAAGCCATCGGGATGGGCCGCTCTTGCGCGGATCTGGTTCACATAGCCGCGGGCCGTTTCCAGGTCGGCTTGCTTCACAGCAATTTCGGCGAGCCACAGCAGCACGTGCGAGTAGCGGATCATGCGATAGTTGTTGGCGTTAAGACGCGGGTTGCCGGCAAACGTGGCACTGCCCACATCAGAACGATACATCACGTGTTTCTTGGGTGAATACGGGCCACCATAGGCCTGATCGCGCACATAGGTTTTGCCGGGGTGCACGCCCCAGTCGAGATAGGGAATGCCTCTGCGGCCAACAGTCCAGTCGAGGCGCGGGTCGAGTGTGCCGGCATAGGGTGTGAATGGAACTGTGGCTTCAACACCCTGGTCGTTGGTTACGTCTGCATCGTTGAAGGTGGTTAGTTCGGGCAGTCCGTCAGCGCCAGTCTTGAATGCATTGACCAGGTTCTGCGACGGTTGAAAGAATCCGCAGCACGTGGTCACACCGCCGCCGCCATAGGGATAGTTGAGCGTTGAACCGATGTTGCCGTTCTCGCCGTTGGGTGCACCATCGTTCACAGAATATTGCACTTCAAAAATCGATTCTTTGTTGTTGTTGGTGCTTGCACGGAAGTTGTCGTGGTAGCGATCCATGAGGGCGAACTGATTGCTGTTCACGATTTCTTCGAGCAGTGGTTTAGCATCGCTCCATTTTTCCTGAAACAGATAGGCTTTTGCCAGCGTGGCCGCAGCGGCCCATTTGGAGGCGCGACCGGGCTGTGTTTGTTTTACAGGAAGCACGGCATAGGCGGCTTGCAAATCGGCTTCAATCTTTGGCCAGATGTCGGCGGTGTTGGGCACCTTGGTGCTTTCGAGGTTGTTGGGATCGTAGACCACTTCATCGATGTAGGGCACCTTGTTATACATTTTCTTCAGCTCGAAATGAAAATGACCGCGGAGGAAACGCGCCTCGGCGGTGATTGCTGCGCGTTCGGCATCGCTAAGGTCAGTCACCTTTGGCAAGAGCTGCAACACATCGTTGCAACGGGCAATGCCGTCGTACATGCCACGCCATTTGCCGCGGAAATAGATGTTGTCGGAAGCGATGTTGGCTTGCTCAATCAGGGAGATGGGCGGTTGGTCACCGGCGATGGTACCTTTATAAGCGTCGTCTGATGCCACGCTGCCATACACCCAATTGTCTGCTCCTACCTGATAGGACCGGTAAGCACCTTCTGCAGTAGCCCAGCCGTCGAGCATCGCGTAGGCGCCAGTGAGCAGGGAGCTAACACCCTTTCCGGTTTGCAACGCTGTTGAACTGAGGGCCGCCTTTGGCTTCACGTCCAGGAAAGAATCGGAACAGGCGCTCCAGAGACTTGCCAGGATAACGCCGCACAAAATCGTGATCTTTTTCATGTGTATAAAGTTTGATCGGTTATGCATATACAGGTTTCATTAAAAGGTAAGATTCAGACCCACCAGGTATTGCTTCGCTGCAGGATAGGATCCGCCGTCCACGCCAAGCTGGCGGTCGGTAGACGAAACATAGGTTGTTGATCCGGCCACGCGGTCGTTGCCCGACACATAGTTGCGCAAGTTGATTTCCGGATCCATGCCCGAATACTTCGTGATCGTGATCAGGTTTTGTCCCTGAACATAAACGCGAACAGAGTTCATACCCACCTTCGAGGCCCATACCTTTGGCAGGCTGTAGGTGAGTTGAATGTTCTTGAACCGGAAATACGATCCCGACTCCAGGTAATAGGTAGAAGGCAAAATGCTCACCTGGTCGCTCGACGTCAGCTGTGGCAACACAGCGTCTGTTTTGCCGGGGCGCCACGAATCGTACAGCATGCGTGTGCTGCGGTTGCCGGCAAATGTGGGGAAGTCGGTCCAGTATTTCACATAGTTGTAGATCTGGTTGCCATACACACCTTGTCCGAAAACAGTGAGGCTGAAATTTTTGTAGTTCACGTTAACGTTGATACCATAGGTGAAATCGGGGTGCGGATTGCCGATGATGGAAAGATCTTTTGTGTCGATCACGCCATCGGGCACACCGTTGGGACCGCTCACGTCGCGGAAGTGAAATCTTCCTGCACGGTTTTGATTGGTGCCCAGGTTGTTTTTCGGCGCGGCAATGGCCTCGTCGTCGGTTTGGAAAATGCCGTCGATGGTGTAGCCAAAGAACGAAGAGATAGGATAGTTCTGTTGCGTCACCACAAAGTTCTGGATGCGTTCGTCGTTGATGCCAAAGTATTGTGTGTTGGCATCGCCTGTGGTCTTGGTCACCACGTTGCGATACATGCTGAAGTTACCTTCCACGTTGAAGGTGAGCCCGCCGCCCATGGCCTGACCGTGATAGGCCAGCGAAAGATCGATGCCGCGATTCCGCATCGACGCAATGTTCTGATAGGGCACCGTGGCCACGCCCGACGTTAACGGAGCAGCAACCGGGAAGAGCATGTCGGACGTGACGCGTGTATACCAATCGAGGCTGACATCAAACTTGTTTTGCAGCAAGGTCACATCAAGCCCGATGTTGGTCGAGGTTGTGGTTTCCCATTTTGCATTGGGGTTTCCAAACTGTGTGAGTTCATAGCCGGGAATGGCCGTGCTCCGTGTGCCGCCCAGATCATAGAACGATGTGGCGGGGTTTGTGGAGAAGATCGTGTAGGGGTTATAGAAACCAATCTCCTGGTTGCCGGTTTGGCCCCAACCAATGCGCAGCTTGGCGCGATCGAGCCAGGTGTTCATGCCTTCGGCAAACGACTCTTCGGAAATTACCCATCCCGCACTCACCGCCGGGAAATAGGCCACCAGGTTTTGAGCCGAGAACCTGGAAGACCGGTCGCGTCGCAAGGTTCCTTCCAACAGATATTTGTCTTTCAGGTTATAGTTGACCTTTGCGAATTCAGAAGCAAGGCTCCAGTTGGTAGCACCACCGTTGTTGGTCTGCACGCCCGTGCCACCACTCAGGTAGCGGTTCTCAATATCGTCGGAAGCAAAATTGGTACGGCTGGCATCAAAACTTTCGTAGTAGTCTTTGATGGACTCGATGCCGAGGATGAAGTTGAATTTGTGAATGTCGTTGAGCGTGGCATTATAGGTCAGTGTGTTGAACCACGTCCAGGTCCACTCATAGTTGTTAATCGTCCGCAGCGAGTTTGATCCGCGCGACTCGGCCGATTCGATGTCGCGAATGGTGTAGTCGCGGAAGTTGAAGATGTTGTAGTCAATACCAAAGCTGGTTTTGGCCGTCAGGTTTTCGAGGATGTCGAGCTCGGCATAGGCATTTCCAAACAGGCGCACTTCTTTTTGAATATTATCTTTGTTACGCCAGAGGTCGGCCACCGGGTTGCGGGAGTTGTCGAGGTCGGTGCCCCGTGTGCCGGCGAAGGTTGTTCCCGAAACATCAAACACGGGCACGATGGGTTGAATGCGGAATGCAAACGATGTGGGGTTGCTCTCGTTGCTGTTTCCATTGGGCTGATTCACGCGCTGGCTGGTGGCGATCTGCAGATTCTCACCCACCCTGAAACGTTTGGTGATGTTGAACTCGGTGTTGGCCCGTATCGAATAGCGTTTGAAGTTGGTGTAGAGCATGATCCCCTTCTGATCGAAATAATTTAGCGACATGGCATAGCGGCCGCTCTCGTTGCCACCCGAAACACCGATCTGGTGATTTTGAATGGGCGCCGGATCAAAGATTTCGTCAAGCCATTTTGTGCCGGTTTTGTTGGCTTTGGTGATCAGCCATTTGGTCTTGTTGAAATCGGCACCGTCTATGTTGTTGCTATAGTTCACATACTCTCCATTGGCATTCTGGGCAACACGCGGATCGCCTTCCTTGGCACCCGCCGGAAAGATATAGTCGGGTATGGTGGGCGTTGCGCCATTGCCAAACTGCGCGTGCGTGGGGTTGCCGTTGGTTCCTACGGCGCCTGCATTGATGCGCGATTCCCAAGTGAGCTGTGCATACTCGTCTGTGTTCAACATGTTCAATAGCTTGCCCGGTTGTTGGGTGCCATAATACATGTCGTAGGTAAACACGGGCTTGCCGGCTTTTCCTTTTTTGGTCGTGATGATCACCACACCGTTTCCTGCACGCGATCCATAAATGGAAGCCGACGATGCGTCTTTCAATATCTGGATCGATTCGATGTCGTTCTGGTTGATGGTGTTCAGATTGCCTTTGGTGGGCACACCGTCGATGACATACAAGGGAGAGTTATCGTTCACCGTTCCAAAGCCACGAATACGAACCATCACACCGCCGCCGGGACTGTTCTCGTTACCCACTGTCACACCGGCCACCTTGCCTTGCATGGCCTGGCCGAGGTTGGTAGAAGGTGTGGACAGCAGTTGCTCGGATTCGATCGTTGCTACAGCACCGGTGATGTCGCGTTTGGATTGCGAACCATAACCCGTCACCACCACTTCCGACAAAGAAACAATGTCGACGGCGAGCGACACGTTGATTGACGTGCGGTTGTCGATGCTCACTTCCTGCGTCACATAGCCGATAAACGAAAAGATAAGGGTCGTGCTGTTGTCGGGCACCGACAATGTGAAGTTGCCATCCGAATCGGTTGTGGTACCGAACGTGGTTCCTTTCACCAGCACGTTCACACCTGGCAAAGGGTTGCCCGTTTCTTCCGTCACTTTTCCTTTAATCGTGATTTCGGGTGCCACGCTGGGGGGAGAATCTGCGCGCGTCTCCGACCTCGAAAACAATGCTTCAGGTATGAAGCATAGGGTTGCTGACAAGGCAATACAGCATAATGCATTGCGTAATTTAATTCTCATACGTATGGGGGTTAAGTTTGACTACTACAGTTAAGAATATACCGGGGATACAAATCGGCATGACGTCTTTGCACTGAGGTTGATTACAGGACTGCGGTTCAAGGCAGCATTGTGAATCGTGCGACCGACGACGTCTGCGAACGAATGTCTTTGTGGCTCTCCGTCCGTTCTATCTTTTAAATTCCCGCATGGGGAATGACAGTGTTATTCCGAATGTGAATACACACCCTCATGGCTGAAGACTCCAGGTTGCACGGTATTGAAACAGGTGGGATGTTTACGGGATGGTCCAGCGGAAGAATGGATCATCGGAGGGCACGACAGAACTATTGAGCTGTTGATGACAAGCCCATTGCATGGTGTAGCTATTTTTTTCATGTTGGAAGGGGGGTATTTATTTATTCATCGAAAGTCGTTAGAGTGAACTCATACAAAAAAGAAAAGCCGTGCCATGCGACGGACGCATAAAGACGAAGAAAACCACGACAACGCCCTATGCGGGCACAAGGTCACACACCAGCAAAAGTTTGTGGTGAGGATCAATTCAAGATAAAATGGAATGCCAATGCTGGGATTGGCTGTTTATCACAGATTCTCCGAACAGCGAAGAAGCCGCTTAAACTTTGCAGTGCCCGACTAAAGCCACAAAACCAACAATTAATAGAACAGGAGTGACGTGTGGGATACCCGGATTTCACAAAGCATTGCGCATGTGTCCCACACGACGTATTTAGACGATCAACTTCAAAACTTCACGTACTTGACTTCACTTCATCGCACTCATTTCTGTTGAGTTCTGTCAGATTTTCTGATGAATGTTTACTTACCGTTTTGCTTCTGGTCACCACAGTCGTTTTTAACTGTAGCGTCTGAATTTGTATTGATATATCAATGATAAGAAACTATCGAAGCAAAGTCAAACGTTTGCGGTAACGCATTGACTTTTTTAAGAGAAAATAACGTCACTAAAATTGTTCCCGACTGATGTATAGACAGGTGTCCGGAAATGACCTCACTTCCACTCCGCGAACACATTCCGGGCGGTACCGTTCCCGCGCGGGAAGTCCCCTACCCTGCGTGATCAACTTCAGAGTAGCAACTCGAAGAACGTAGTGGACATTCATTCCACAATCCATTGAAGACAGTCTATACGCTACTTGAATACTTCTTCAAATTTTGTTTTGATGGCGGCCTGGGCACTCGATGAGATTTGATCGCGGCTATCGTCGACCGTGTAGCTAAACGTTGTTGGTGTCACTTGACGAACCGTTATAAAAACGTAGACAAGCTTTTTCAATTTTGCAGCAGCTTCTGTGCGAAGGATCTGGGTGATGGCATCGGAGAATTTTTCAACCTTGGTCTCCGAGACTTTCTCTTGTGCTGAAGTCTGCGTGATGTGTGATTCAAATTTTACGTGCGACACTTTTAAAGGGGCTAGGTTGGAACAAAAATCATTTATCAGGGAATGGGCGAAAGATAGACAATCTTCACTGCTTAACGGGAGTTTGCATCAATTTATCCAAAAGCACTCTCAAAGCGCCTCGCTCCATCCAGCCCTAAAGAAACAAACGATCTTGAGTGCATAGATCATTCCACACTTCACAGAATCACATCGCGGAATCTGAGCCGCTGTTGTCTCGTCTTCTCGTTCAACAAAAAAAATAAAAATCATAAACCACATCGTGCATCAACTCCCGGCAATGCGGGATCAACACCCCTGCTTATGGTGAGTGTTCTAAATTTTATCGACGAAAAAATCTTGGCTTCTATTGTATTTTCAAAATATGGTTCTACCTTAATCTCGAAGTTTTTCAAAGAAGTCTTTTAGCAGAAAGTAAACGTCCCTGAATCCAGTAGCAGCATTTGAGTTTGCTCGTGTGTGCTGAACGTGATCGCACTGATACTGACGCAATTTTCAGGAAGCACTTAAAGGTTTACTTTTTTTCGTACGTCGTTTTATTCTTGCGCCGCGTGGCTGATTCTTTTTCTCAAGTAAAGAAATCGGCTTTGCTTTAGTATCCTTTTGTCGTCAGAGATAATAAACCCTCTTTATGATCTTTCCGGCTGTAGACATCATTCGTCAGGAATTGACCGTGATCGGTGGCGTCAACACCGATTTGGGCAACATCAGTGAGATCATCAACGACAGCACCGGTAGCGGTGTGAATGCCGATGTCGTCATTTCGTTGATCAACATCGAAGAGAATCGTATCTCGCGCGATCCCAGTCACTTCATCCGAAAGGACCCTGCCATCATTTTCAAAAATCCAGCCATCCACCTCAACCTCACGTTGCTGTTCACCTCCGTGCGCCGTACCGGTGGTTATGGTCTTTCGCTACAGGATCTACAAAATGTGATTTCCTTTTTCCAACGGAAGTATGTGTTCGATCACACCAACACGCCGGGACTACATGTGAACATCGAAAAACTGGTGCTCGACATGGTGAGCCTCAACCTGCAACAACTGCACGAGATATGGTCGGTTTTGGGCGGACGCTATTTTCCGTCGGTGGTCTACAAAATGCGTATGGTCACCATCGACACCCTTGTGGGCCAGGAAGGACCGCCGGTGAAAGAAGTGATGCTGAATTTTTAACACAACGCCATGACGGTTTTCAAAATAAAACAAGTACACGAAACGGTGGCAACACTCTATCAGGAGTTGTTCAAGATCCGCTTCGAACACCTGGGTTACGAAACCCCCGACGAAAACTTTCTGTCAAAAGGTCTTTCCATTGCACCCGACACACGCACAGAGGATTTGTTTCGAAACTATCACCTTGACTATCGCTTTGACGCGGGCGTGTTGACCTGCTTTATTCATTGCAACCTTTTCAATCCGCCGAACGCTGAGCCTAAGATTCCATTTGTGACCGTGCCTGCCGATTTGTGGATTCGGTTTCTGGTGAAAGCCAGCGACGACTTTTCGATGAAGACCTATGTGGTGGCCGCGGGCAGCAAACAAACCTATGCGTTCACCAATCAAATCAACAACACGTCAGGAGGCAATCTATTTCTGAGCCGTGGAGTAGAAACCTATGTTGCTGCCGGCGACTATGCGCCCGGTGCGGTGGTGAGCAACGGCGGGCAACTCTTTGCCGCGTTGAAACCCGTGCTGGGCAGTGCCGGCATTTCCATCGGCAATGCTGCCTTCTGGAAATCGTTGCAGCCGCTTGAGCAAGTGGTGAGCAAGGCCGACCTGTTCGACAACGCGGTGGTGAACGCCGAGCGCGAATGTTTTGCCGTGATCGATCTGTTCAGGAGCGGCACGGTGAACGCCAGCTACCGGTTGTTTGATGTTGACAAACTCTTTCACCCGGCGCCGGTCTTCACCTTGAAGTTTATCAAACGTCCTTAAACATAATCTTTCCATCCAAAAATAATACACCATGAACGAATCTGCGATTGCAACCCCCGGAGTGTATGTCAACGAGATCTCCGTGTTGCCTCCTTCTATTGCTCAGGTCTCCACGGCCATTCCCGCGTTTATTGGCTACACCGAAAAAGCCCTCGATGAAAAAGGCCTGCCCCTCGTGGGTATTGTGCCCACCAAGATATTCAACCTGAAAGAATACGAGCAGCACTTTGGAAAAGCGGAGAATGAAACCATCACGGTCAACGTGAACCTTGTCACCTCGCCGGTCTCTATCACCGCCGTGGCAAACATCGCTTCGCCCAATCCACACAACATGTACTATTCGCTGCGCCACTATTTCGACAACGGGGGAGGTCCGTGCTACATCGTGTCGGTGAAACCGTCGTCGACGGTAGGCGTGTCGGATACCGATCTCTCCGCGGGCATCGCGGCGTTGGAGGCCTTTGACGAACCCACACTGTTTGTGATTCCCGAAGGACAAGCCATCCCGACGGCCAGCGACTATTATGCGCTCATGCAAGAAGCGGTGGATCAATGTGCCGATCTGCAAGACCGGTTCACACTGGTGGACGTGCACGACCAAAGCGGTAACACCACCACCAACATCGCCACGTTCAGAGCTGCCTCTGCACTGGCCAGCCACCTGAACTATGCCGCTGCCTATTATCCCAATCTGAAAACAACCTACGAGTATCAATACCTCGAAACCGGCGTGACGGTGAATCTGAACAAAGACGGTGTGGCCAGCACCCCACTGCTGAGCACGTTGTTGCCAACCGAGAGCATTGTGTATCACGCAGCGAAAGACGCGATCAAGAAATTTTTACATCCCGTGTTGCCACCAACGCCTGCCGTGGCCGGAATCATTGCAGCCACCGATGCCGACCGGGGTGTGTGGAAAGCTCCGGCCAACGTGGCGGTGAGCGCAGTGTTTGATGTGACCGACTTCATCACCGACGCCGAACAGGCCGGCATGAACATAGACCCGGGTCCGGGCAAATCGGTGAATGCCATCCGACCCTTCAACGGCAAAGGCATTCTGGTTTGGGGTGCGCGCACGCTCGACGGCAACAGCAGCGAGTGGCGCTATGTTTCGGTGCGCCGGTTTTTTATTATGGTAGAGGAATCGACAAAGAAAGCCACGCAACAATTTGTGTTCGAGCCCAACGACGCCAACACGTGGACAAAGGTGCGGGCCATGATCGAAAACTACCTCACGCTGTTGTGGCGCGAAGGGGCGCTGGCCGGTGCCAAACCCGAGCACGCCTTCTTTGTGAAATGCGGCCTCGGGCAAACCATGACCGCACAGGATGTGCTGGATGGCAAACTCATTGTTGAAATCGGCATGGCGGCAGTTCGCCCTGCGGAGTTCATCATTCTCCGCTTCATGCACAAACTGCAGGAATCTTAATGCGCATTCGTTCATCATTTTAAAAGCACAATACCATGGCACAATATCCAATTCCAAAATTTCATTTCCAGGTAGAATGGGGTGGCGCCAAGATCGGCTTCACCGAAGTGTCGGGCCTCGACGTTTCTACCGACGTGATCGAATATCGCGAAGGGTCAAGCCCGGAGTATCACAAAATAAAAATGCCCGGCATGCAAAAGTTTTCGAACATCACCATGAAGCGCGGCACCTTCAAAGGCGACAACGATTTCTATAAGTGGTATAACACCATTGCCCTCAACACCATTGAACGGCGAAACCTCATCATCTCGTTGCTCAACGAAAATCACGAGCCGGTGGTGGTGTGGAAAATCAAGAATGCCTTTCCTGTGAAAGTGCAGTCGACAGACCTCAAAGCAGACGGCAACGAGGTGGCCATTGAAACGATAGAGATCGCACACGAAGGGCTCACCATTCAAAACGAAGCCTGATGACACCGTATCCTCCGCTGGGTTTTCATTTCCGGGTGACGTTTGAGTTGTCGCCACAGGTAGCCGACGACACACGCTTTCAGGAAGTGAGCGGCTTCGAGGTTGAAATGGAAATGGAGAGTTATACCGAAGGCGGACAAAACCGGTTCACGTGGCAAGTGCCCAAACGCGCACGCTATTCCGACATCACCTTGAAACGCGGTTTGCTGGTGGGTTCAAAACTCATCGGCTGGTGTCGCGATGGGCTGGAGAATTTCACGTTTGCGCCCATCAACGTCACCATTGCGTTGCTCAATGAAAAACACGAGCCGGTGATGTCGTGGTATGTGGTGAGTGCCATTCCCAAAAAGTGGTCGGTGTCGTCGTTCAATGCAGAAGACAATGCTATTGTGGTGGAGTCTATCACGCTGAGCTATCGCTACTTCAACATTGTGAATCGCTAATCGTCAAAAAACAAAATTCAACCATGCCCATCGAAATAAAAGAATTGCACATCAAGGCGGTTGTGGGCGGCCCGGCAAAACCCAGCGGGCCAACGCCGGAAGACCTGCGCCAACTGAAGCGCGACATCACCAAAGAAGTGACGGAGAAAATTCTGAGAACCCTTCGAAGAAAAACTGAACGCTAATGGCTTTCGACATCGCACAGCTTGAGAAGCTCTACATTCTGCCCTACAGCGACCCCGACTATAACACGGTGGCCGCTGCACCATTCTTCGCGCTCATCAACCCAGAAACCTATACCTACAAGTATAAGATCGAGTTTTGTGAGACACAGGCACCCGGCACATCGGGTGTGGCACTGAAGTTTAACAAGATGCCACCGCAGGAATTTAATTTCGACTTTCTGTTCGATGGCACAGGTGTGATCACCGGTGCCCTCACCCCACCCCTGCCGGTGGCCGACCAACTGGACGACTTCCGTCACAAAATCCTGCAATACCAGGGCAACATACACCGGCCCTACTACCTCAAGATTCACTGGGGCACATTGCTCTTCAAAGGCGTGCTGACCGCCATGGACATTGAGTTCAAACTGTTCAAGCCCGACGGCTCGCCCGTTCGCGCCGTGGCGAAGTGTTCGTTCAAAGGCAGCATAGAAGAAAGTTTGCGCGTAGCCATCGAAAACGCTATGAGCCCCGACATCACGCACGAGCGCATGGTGACCGCCTCGGACCGGCTTCCCGTGATGACGAAGAAAATTTACAGCGACAAAAAATACTACATCGACGTGGCGGCTTTCAATCGCCTCGATGGATTCAGAAATATTCCAAACGGACTGAAATTGTTTTTCCCGCCAACGGCTGAATGATATGACCGCAAGCAACCGACTCATACCGACAGGACAAAATCCAGACGTGGTGTCTACCACGGTGCTGGTGGACGGAAAAGAAATTCCAAAAAAATATCACCTGGCGTCCATCGCGTTGCACACGGAGCTGAACAAAATTCCAACGGCCACCCTGGTGCTGCTCGACGGCGAGCCTGACAAGGAAGCCTTCAGCATCAGCGACGACGGCGACTTCCTGCCCGGCAAAAAAATGGAGATCAAGCTGGGCTATCACAACGAAAAAAACACCGTGTTCAAAGGCATCATCATCACCAACACCCATCGCATCGATGCGCAATGTGCCGAGCTGAACATTGAATGCAAAGACGAAACGGTGAAGATGACCGTGAACAAAGGCAACCGCCACTTCAACGATGTGGCCGACAGCGACGTGGTGAGTCAACTGCTGGACGACAATAAAATTCCGGGCGCCGACGTGGAAACACTCGCCACCAAACACGAACAGCTGGTGCAATCGAACGTGAGCGACTGGGACTTTATGATGAGTCGCCTCGACGTGAATGGCATGATCTGCGTGATCGACAACGGCGCGGTGAAAGTGCGCAAACCCAAACTCGACGAGGAAGCAAAACTGGAGCTCACCTATGGCGCCAACATCCTTGAGTTTCATGCCGACATGGATGCCCGCACACAAACCGCTTCCGTGAAAACACGGTCGTGGGATTTTCAGAATCAAAAAGTGCTGACCACCGAAAGCGAAGATCAGAATGTGCCGGAAGAAGGCAGCTTCACGCGCACCAGTCTGGCGTCGGTGACAAACCAACCGTTAGAGATGCGCACGTCGGCTACGTTGAGCCAGCCGGAAACACAGGCCATTGCCAATGCAAAAAAATTGCGTCAGGATCTTTCGAAGATCAAGGCGAGGGTGAAATACCAGGGCATTCACAAAGCCCTGCCCGGCGACTTTGTGATGCTGAAGGGCGTTGGGAAAAATTTTAGCGGCAAGGCATTCGTGTCGGCCATCCAACATGAATATGCCGATGGCGATTGGGTGACAGAAGCCACACTCGGCTGGAACGAACAATTTTTTGCCGAAGAAACCAGCCCGCAACACTCCGCCTCGGGCACCGGGCAATCGTCGTCGTTGCACGGTTTGCAAACGGGCATTGTGACGGGCATCACCGATGCCAACGGGCAATATCGCGTGAAGATCCGTTTGCCCATGGTGAACGACCAGGACGATGGCATCTACGCGCGCGTGGCCACCCTTGATGCGGGCGACAAACGCGGCACATTTTTTCGGCCCGAGGTGAACGACGAAGTGGTGGTGGGATTTATGAACGACGACCCCCGCAGCCCCATCATTCTCGGCATGCTGCACAGCAGTGCGAAGACATCACCGCTGGAACCGGCATCGGCCAACCCCGAGAAGGGGTATGTGTCGCGCACGGGCATCAAACTTATTTTTAACGACGATCAAAAATCGCTGCGCATCGAAACACCGGGCAGCCGTGTGTTCGAAATGAACGACAGCGACGGCAGCATAACCCTGAAAGACGGCAATGGAAACAAACTGGTGATGGACCAAAGCGGCATCACCCTCGAATCAATGGCCGCCCTAACCCTGAAAGCAGGCACAACGCTCTCCATCGGCGCACCCCAACTGAGTCTGAAGGCCGACGGCTCCATGAGTGTGGAAGGCACCGGCAGCGCCAGCATCGGGAGCAGCGGCATCACAGAGATTAAAGGTTCATTGGTAAAAATTAACTAACACAAACAACGACACCCCTATGCCTTTTGCAGCGAGAATAACCGACATGCATGTGTGCCCTCTGGTGACCGGTGTGGTGCCCCACGTGGGCGGACCGGTGTTGCCACCGGGCAGCGTGACCGTTTTGATTGGTGGTTTGCCCGCAGCGCGCATGAGCGACCTCTGCACCTGCGTGGGACCGCCCGACGCCATTGTGATGGGATCGGCCACCGTGCTGATCGGCGGCTTGCCTGCGGCCCGTATGGGAGACTCGACAGCACACGGCGGCGTGATTGTGGCGGGATGTCCAACAGTACTAATCGGAGGATAACATTATGGCGATCACAAAATCATTTCTCGGCACCGGATGGGGATTTCCGCCCACCTTCAGCAAGACCACCGGCCAGGTGGGTATGCTAAGCGACGTGGACGATATTCAGAGCAGTCTTGAAATTCTGCTATCGACACGCCAGGGCGAGCGCGTGATGCGGCAAGACTACGGATGCAATCTGGAGGAACTGGTTTTTGAACCGCTCACCACATCCTTCAAGACTTACATCAAAGACCTGATTGCCACGGCAATTTTATATTATGAACCGCGGATCGAAGTAAACAAAATTGATCTCGACGACACCGGCGAACTGGAAGGGAGAATTCTCATCTCCATCGACTTCACCGTGCGGGCCACAAACTCGCGATTCAATTTTGTGTATCCGTTCTATAAAGCCGAAGCAACGGAAATAAAATAAAAAAGACAGCAACACACAACCATGTCGTGCACCGATAAAAATCCTCTTACGCGTGAAGGCACAAGCCTGCTGAACCGGGTGCTGGCGGCACTGTCTACCGGCTTTGCCCAGGTGGACGAACGCAACGCTCCGGATTTGTTGCTGTTCACAAAACGATATGCCGAATTCATAAACTACTACAATGCCAACAATGTGCTGCAGGGCGAATGGCAACCGCTAATGCACGGCGATGTAAGCGTGGTGTTTGCTTCCCTGCTTTCGCTGGATGTGCAGGCATGTGGGCACTATAAAAAACGATTATTCAAACGCATCAAACTTGCCGCGACCGACGGCGATGCCAAACGGGAATTCAAGTTTCTGTTCGACCTGCTGTTTTCACTCGTGAAAGAGATCGACAACCAGTTCAAGCTATTGCCCGATGATCTGGAGTATAAAATTATTGTGCGCGATGTGATCGCCACCAAACTGCAGGCACCGCTGGCAGAGCTGGAGAAATTATTTACGGACTACAAGACTGCCGGATTCCTCGACTACACAACACTGGAGCTGGACAACGATGCGCCCGTGAGCGTGCAATCAAACAAAGACTTTAAAAGAATCGACCTGTCGCCAGCCTGGCAAACGGCGGTGCCTTCTATGGTGATCACGCTCCCGGCACTGCCCACCGTGAAAGAAGTGCTGGTCTACATCACGCACCACAATCTGTTTGCCGCGGCCATCGACAACCTGCTCAACGGTATGTCCACACTGTCGGCACGCGCGGCCGATCTGTTTTGGAAAACGCTGGAAGACTATCCCGATCACAGTCCACACATGGCCCTGTTGCTGGCTTTTGTGAAATTGTTTTCGCACGAACAGAAGGCGCTCAACACCTACACCCAGCGGCACCTGGATTTTTATTACAAGGAAGTGTTGCAACTCACCAACAAGGCTCCGGAGCCGGATGCGGCACATCTACTTTTCGAGTTGCAAAAGCCCGTCAGCGAACACCGCCTCACGAAAGACACGTTGTTGAAAGGCGGCAAGGAAAGTGTTTCAGGAAAAGATATGCACTATGGCCTCACAGACGATGTGGTGTTGAACAAGGCGGTGGTGACCCGGCTGCACGCGACGCAACTGGTGTCGGGAACAAAAGACGTGTTGAAAGCAGCGCCCATCGCGAACTCCGACGATGGTCAGGGCGCAAAACTCTTGTCGGCCGACAAAAGCTGGTTCACCTATGGCGACCTCCGGAAAGTGACAGACGCCCATGTTGGATTTGCTGTGGCCTCAAGCATTCTGTTTTTGAATGAAGGCGACCGAACCATTTACCTCACAGTAGATTTTCAACAGCCGGTGCCGGGCTTGTCCGGACCAGCGCTCTATGCGCTGAACTGTTTTTCGGTGGAGTACACGGCAAAGAAAAAATGGATCACTCCTGCGGCACCTGTGGTTGTGACCAGCAACACAGCCAGCACGCGGTTGACGTTTACCATATTTCTTTCTGCCGACGATGCTCCGTTTGTGCCCTACAACGAAGCCACGCACAAAGAACAATTGGACACGACAGTGCCTGTGCTGAAAGTCTATCTCCGGCAGGATATCGCGAAAGGTATCCCCTACACCTTGCTGAGCCACCGCGAAGTGACGCGCGTGAACGTGGCCGTGAATGTGCAAGGTGTGAAAGATCTTGTGCTGAGCCACGACGGCGGCGCCATCGACGCATCCAAACCTTTCAAACCCTTTGGCGATTTTCCAGGATCACAATCCGGGTTCTATGTTGGCAGCAAGGAAGTCTTTCAGAAAAATCTGCTGCGGCTCGAACTCAACACAACCTGGAAAACTCCGGTGAGCGGGCCCGCATTCGACAGCTCCGTGCGATACCTGAGACAAGGTGTGTGGGGCAAAGATGTTTTCACACTTTCGTCGAGTGCCGGTGTGCAGACCGTCGCATTTCCAGCGAGCAATCGGTTCACCGCCATGCCTCCCGATTTTGAACAAAACGAAAAATTGCTTGCTACTTCGAAGGAAGGTTTTTTGCAACTGCGGCTGAACGACGATTCGTATTCACTGGCCAACCATCTCATCAACATCAGCAGCGCATTGAGTGCGGGCACGTCCATCACGCCTGCAAGCAACGGCGCCTACACCATAGCGGTGGCGGCAGCGCCCGTGCCTAAGGAGATTGTACTCAACAATCTTTCGCTGAACTATGTGGCCGCGACTGACATTTCACTACAGTCTCCCTCCAACGATCACACGTTGTTGCACCTTGCGCCCTTTGGCTTCGCTACGGTGAGCCGCGCGTTTGTTGACACGGCCGACAATGCCGAGGAAAGAACAGCCGTGAGTTTGTTTCAGGACATCGGTCAGCAAGGCGAACTGTTTGTCGGACTCGAAAATGCCGAAGCGCGACAAGTGGTGAACCTGTTGTTCCAGGTTTCGGATGGAAGCTCAAATCCGCTGCGCGAGCCGGTGAAACTGGGTTGGTATTATCTATCGGCAAACAACAACTGGCGAAAATTCAGGGAAGAAAATATCATCGACAGAACAAACGACCTCACACAATCCGCCATCGTCACCCTAACCCTGCCGGCCGACAGCGACAACCAAAGCACGTTGTTGGGAAAAGGTTTGCACTGGCTCAAAGTGACGGCACACCCATTCACCGATACCGTATGCAAACTAATCGTGGTGCAGGCACAGGCCGCACGCGCCACGCTGGTTCAGAATGAGCACGTCGAGTTCCGCCAAATACTCCCGGCCAACACCATATCCAAGTTGCTGACGAGCGACGGCGCTCTCAAAAAAACGGAGCAACCCTTTGATTCGTTTGACGGGCGATCGCGCGAAAGCGACGAGCATTTCTATTTGCGTGTGAGCGAACGCCTGCGCCACAAGCAACGCGCCATCACCATCTGGGACTATGAACACATCATCCTCGAAAAATTCCAGAAGATTTTCAAAGTGAAGTGTCTCAACCACTCCGGCTTCTATGCGGAAAACGGTGAAGAGATATTCTGCGAAAATTATCCCGGCCACGTATCCATCGTCACACTCCCCAACCTGCGCAACATGACCAATGGAAATCCGCTGCGTCCCTACACGCCCGTGGGATTGTTGAAAAACATAGAACAATACTTAAAAACCATAACGTCGCCGTTTGTGCAGTTGCATGTGAAGAATCCGCAGTTCGAAGAAATTCAACTCGATTTCAAGGTGAAGTTTTATGACCACCTCAGCGAAGCATTCTATCTCAAACTTCTGAACACGGAGATCGAACAATTTCTCTGCCCCTGGGCTTTCGACAACACCGTGGAAATCACCTTCGGCGGAAAAATATACAAAAGCGCGCTCCTGAATTTTGTGGAAGAACGTCCCTATGTGGATTTCGTGACATGCTTCAAAATGAACCACATCATCACGCGCAGCACCACCAGCGTGAATGCCTTGCTGGATGTGGAAGAAGCAACCGCTTCGACCGCGCGCTCCATTCTCGTATCGTATTATGACGAAGACACCGAAACCCGTCACCGTATTGTATCACCCGCTACCTGCACCTGCTGATGGAAGAACTCGCCACCATACCGAAGAACACACAGCGTCCCCTATCGCAAGACTACGAACGGTTGCGCGAGGCGGGCCTGAAACACATTGAAGCACTGGGTCATGCGTTGTGGACCGACTATAACGCGCACGACCCCGGCATCACGATCCTGGAAGCCCTCTGCTATGCCATGACGGAAGGCGGCTATCGCAACGGTTTTGTCATGAGAGACCTGCTGACCAAGTCGGACGGAAAAACGGTGGACGACCAGGTATTTTTCACAGCAAAAAAAATTCTGACCAACAACCCACTCACCATAAACGACTACCGCAAGTTGCTCATCGACATCGAGGGGGTTCACAATGCGTGGTTGTTTGCCGAGAGCGCCCTTAAAAACGAACAGGGCATTCCTGTTCCGGTCAATGAAGTTCCCATCTATGCAAACTGCAAGAACGATGTGCTGCAATACGAACCTACGCCGGTCACCTTGTTCCTGTCGGGACTGTACAGGGTGTTGCTGGATCTGGACAATGACACCGTGTATGGCGACCTGAACAACGGCGAAGTGATTTTTGAAAACCCGGCGTTGCTCGGAAAATTTGCCCGCGGCGATTTCTGGTTCGACGCCGAGCTGCCCGCTTGGAAGTCAGCCGATTTTGAATTTGCCACCAAGGCAAAAGACAAAAACAACATCGCCTCAACCACCGTAGTCGACAATGCCGGCACGTGGGTGGTTACGACTGTGCTTACCGACAGCACCTCCGTCACGTTCACTATCAGCCTGTCGAAGAAGCCCTCCTCGGGCACCGTGACCACCGCCGACGTGCAGACGATGCTGACCGACAGCGACTATGTGGCGTCGCTGTTCAACTTCTACCTGGAGAAGATCACCAAGTCACAGTTCATTGTGCACACGGCCATACGCACCCTTCACGAACACCGGAACCTCTGCGAAGACTTTATGTCTGTGACCACAGTGGACGACGAAGAGATTGCGTTCTGCTTTGACGTGGACGTGAAACCTTCGGCCGACATCGAAAAAGTGCAGGCGGAAATGTTCTATGCCATCGAAAACTACCTGAACCCTTCGGTGGATTTCTATTCATTGAAAGAGCTACTGGAAAAGAAAATCCCCGTCGACGAAATATTTGAAGGCGTGGTGCTGCAGCACGGCTTCATAAACTCAACCCAGCTGGAAGCCACACAACTTCGCTCCGTCATCCACACGTCCGACATCATCAACCTATTGATGGACATTGACGGTGTGATTGCCATTCGCAATTTTGTGATGACCAAATATGGCAACGACGGAAAACCCGTGCCCGGCTTCATCGGATTGAAATGGTGCATGAACGTGACGGCGCTTCACAAACCGGTGCTCAGCACAGCCCGTTCAAAAATATTGCTCTTCAAAAATCAGTTTCCCTTCATCGCCCGCTACGACGAGGTGCACGACACCGTGTCGATGTTGCACGCGCAACGCTCGCGCGCCAAGCTCAACGGCTTGCAGGACGACCTGCCCGTGCCCACCGGCGCCAAACGAAACACCGAAAGCTATTGGCCGGTGCAGTATGACTTTCCCCAGACCTATGGCATCAACGAAGCAGGTCTTCCCGCCCACGCCACGCCACAACGCATCGCACAGCAACGACAGCTTAAAGGTTACCTGATGTTCTTTGAACAATTGCTGGCCGACTTTATCTCACAACTCACCAACGCTCACAAACTGTTTTCAACAGACACCATCACACATACCTACTACGCGCAGTTCCTGGAAGACATCAAAGACATCGCACCGGTCTATGCCATGGACGGCCCGGTAGTGAAACTCAAGGATGCTATTGTGAACGCAGATGCCACCGTTGCAAAAAACCGGTGGCAGCAACTATATGAACCACGCGACCTGTTTGAAGACCGGCGCGGAAGATTTCTCGACCATCTGCTGGCCAGGTTCGCGGAGTCTTTCAACGACTATGCCCTGCTCATGTACACCATCAACTACAGCGAGCAGACGGAAGAAAAAATTGACTTCGCCGAAATTGCCGGCGCCAAAATCCGGACCCTCAAAGCCTACGACGACATCAGCAGCAATCGTGGCAAAGCCTTCAACTACTTTCCTCAAAAAAACGACTTTACCGTCGATGTCACGCGACTATGGGACACCGACAACGTGTCGGGACTGGAAAAACGCATCAGCTTCCTCACCGGCATCAAGGATTTTACGCGGCGTTTTCTCTATTGCATAAAAAACATTGAAGTGATTTGCACGGAGAAAACAATAACCGAAAACGGCGAATCAAAGCTCCGGTGTTTTCACAGCTTTTCGCTAACAACGTTAACCGGCGTGCGGCTGGTCTCAAAAGACTATGAACAGAAATCCGATGCAGAAGACGCCGT
This sequence comes from Chryseolinea lacunae, assembly GCF_016735595.1. Classification (GTDB taxonomy): domain Bacteria; phylum Bacteroidota; class Bacteroidia; order Cytophagales; family Cyclobacteriaceae; genus Chryseolinea; species Chryseolinea lacunae. The sequence goes on along the minus strand of NZ_JAERRB010000002.1, from coordinate 500,664 downwards.
GAAGAAAGTAATCGAAACGGGTAGTGAAACATCAAACTATTCCATCCAACCGGCCGGCGCAAACTTCATCATCGTTCTGGGAGACCTGCTCACAAGCGAAGGCACATTTTCCTCAGCCCTTGCTGCGCAACAAGCCATCGATGCGCTGGCGCAGGAAATGAAGACGCCGTGCAACGACCCCGTGGGCCTTCACCTAATTGAACATATATTGTTGCGCCCACGCCCGGTGACGCCCCCGGCCAAAACGTTCGACCTCATGCAGGTGTGCCTCGACGGATGCGACTGTCCTTGCGAACTTGATCCTTACACCTTCCGCGCCTCGGTGGTGTTGCCCTATTGGCCACAACACTTCGACAACATGGCGTTCCGTGCCTACTTTGAAAACAAGATCCGCGAAGAGGCACCGGCACACGTGCAACTCCGGATATGCTGGCTGAACAATGACCTGCTCCGCGAATTTGAAATACGCTATAAAAAATGGATCGAAATGCTGGCGGCCTATGCCTTCGATAAGGAAACAACCGTCGATGCCTTTCGCGAGGCCAACGACAACATGCTTGATATTCTCACGCACCTGCACAGTGAATATCCCCTGGCCACTTTGCACGACTGCGACGAAAGCAAGGAAGGCAGCAACACCGTGGTGTTGGGAAAAACAGTTTTGGGAACATTTAAAAATCTATGATCATGAGCATTGCGAACACATTCCCGGTTTTTGAAGCCGATCAGGTGCTAACCAACAAACACCTGAATGGGCTGTTCAACTATTTAGATCAACAAGACCGCCTCACCCGCATCAAGCTCCTGGGCAACGGCATCGTGTGCGGCCTCGACATTTCATACGCACCCAACCCCGGCGTGATCAGCATCACCAAAGGTTGCGGGGTGACCTCACAAGGTTTCCTCATCACCTTCTGCGACCACGTTGGCGAGCAAGGCTATCGCTATGCCATGCCATTCACCCGTCCGCCTTTTCCAAACGATCTTCAGTTGATTTCGCAATGCGGCGAACCTTCGCGCACCAACATACCTTTCTATGCATCGCCCAACTCGCCAAACGGCGACGCCAACAATTCCATCCTGCTCTTGCTGACGGCCAAAGAATTTGAAGCACTGGACAACGCCAACGATGCTTCCCTACTGCCGGCAGCACAGGTATTGGAACAATACGTGGTGGTGCTTTTCCTCGATGTGAGCCAGATGAACCTGAAGAACTGCGACACCAACGACTGCAACGACAAAGGCAGTTTCATGGAACTGGAAGTGAAGCCGTTGCTGGTCCATAAAAAATTGTTGCGGGGTGGCACCGATGGCGGCGGTGAAAAGAAATTTAAACCGGTGGAACTGCGGCGCTACAACGTGCCCGCAAAAACACTGGCCTCATCAGACGATGTGCTCAACGCCTTTGTGGCCTTGCTCGACGACAACACACTGGACCGGCTCATCACCGACCTTGGCCTGTGCTTCGACTATTATAAGATGTTGGTGCCCGACATTGCAGGCAATCCGTTTGGCAACCTGGCGGAATGGAAAAAGAACATTCAGTTCATCCTGAAATCGTATCCCTTCCTCATTCAATACTACTACGATTTTGTAGATGACCTCATCAAGTCCTTCTACGAATTTCGGTATCGCGAATTCACCATCAACACCGAATGTTGTGGCGATGAAATGCGGTTTCCCTTTCACCTTGCGTTGGGCGAAGCGACCGCCACCACCAGCAGCACCGCACAGGCTGCCTACCGTCAATATTTTATTGCCTCACCGCTATTCGATTTGCAGGGCGCGCGTTCGGGCGAGCTGCGCAGTTTGCTGATGCGGATGATTTTAATGTATCAGAATTTTATGATTACGGAAAAAACCTTTCTGGAAAACCGCGAAGCGTTGAGAGGTCCGGTGAAGATCACACCCAGTCAGTATGGACATCATTTCCTGTCGGAGCGCTGCATTCCGTTCTACTACAAGGTGCTGCATGAAAAAGAAGGTGCCGTGCCCGGCGATTTGTATACCTATTGGAACTTTGAAAAAACAAAACGGGGCAACGCCCGCTACAACCTGGGCTATCGTGCCCCTGAATACAACCAAGCCGACACCGTGGTGCACCCGCTGAACTACGACATTGAGTGGTTTAACTTTTTCCGGATCGAAGGTCACATCGGCCGGAACATAAACTCAGCGCTCACCACCGTGAAATCCATTCAGCAAAATTACAACCTCCCCTTCGATGTGGTGGCGTTGAGTGCCGACTACATCGGTGCGCTGGTGAAGGGCGAAGACCCGGAGTGTGTGATTCAGGATCTGGAATCGGACTACCGGGTGCTGATTGCTGAATTTATTTGCGCGCTTCACAACCCGTTTTGTTATGTGTCGAAGCTGGGATTCGCGGCTTCGCGACAGGGCATGATTGCCGACTTCCTGGGGGCACGCGCCGTGGTGAACGATGAAACTACTGCTGATAGAGACGTGCTTGACGACACACCTCCCTCGGCGCTCGACTCCTTGCAGGTGGTGGTGGACCATCCGTTCATTGCTTCGCTGGTGGGTGAGTTTCAAACCACAGCAGCCTACACCAAAGGCAAAATGCTCGCGCGATTGTGTGCACCCGCTGCCAACACGGTGGGCCGGTTCTACATCACCACGGTGACGCGGAACAATGGAAAATTTGTGAATCCTATTCCCGCCAACGCCACGTCGCCACAGCTGGTGTTGCGTCGTCATTTCTTTGAATTTGTAGACAGTGTGGAGAGCATGGTGGAGATGCTCATGAACAATCCCTTGTCTAGCCTGGAAGGCACGCTGTTTAAGCTCGCTTACACACGCTTCGAAACCGAGGTGAGCGTGATCAGCCAGGCCGTGCTTGCACTCTTGAAAAGCCAGGAAGCTAGCGGGCAAAACAACGCGGCCGCAGAATATTTGCGCGACCTGTTTGTGGGCAACGGTCAACGGATGTTGCACACCTGCATCGTGGAAAAGCTGGCCGCGTTGCACAGCGAATATCAGCGACGCCTCGCACAATACCGGCTGGCACGCAACTTTGGCTACTACTTCAAACGACACGGCGGACTGGAACACAAAGCCGGTGTGCCCAAAGGTGGCACGTTCATCCTGGTCTATCACGAAGAAAGAAGACGACGCACGGTAGATGTAAATTCCTTGTTTGTGAATCAAGAGCTGAGCCATGTGTTGCTGGCGCAATTCAAAGCACTGCTGCAACCCGACGTGAGCCTCGATGTGCAGGAAGCAAAAACCAAACTGCTGGCAGAAGCCACACTGCACAAAGATCCCGAGTTGTATTTGCGCTTCCGGGACGTGATGAAACGGTATCTCGACGATTGCAACGATCTTACTCCCGATCGAAAAGCGATCATCACCGGCATACTGGAACAGCCACCGCGGCAGGCACGCTACGAGATACCAAACGGTCTGGTCATCGCCGATTTCTATATCCCCTACCTCTGTTGCAGCGACTGTCCACCCATTGCTTACATTTTGTCGGAACGTCCTTCGATCACGCTCAACAAAGAATATTGCAGAAACGACAAAGGGCCTTATACCATAGAAGTGGAACCACCCGAGGGTGTTCTGAAAATAGATGGCAAGAAAGTGCCGGAAGATGGGTTTGTGCCTTCGGCGTATAAAGAAGGACCGCATACGGTGACGTATACTGTCAACAACAAAACGGTGTCGGCTGTGTTCACCATTGTGGTGCCACCGTCGGTGAAACTATCGCACGAGCCCAATCAGAATTTCGACAACACCGCCCGGTTCAGGCTGGACACCAACGCACGACAGGGCGCCACCTTCGAATGGAACTATGGCGACGGCAAAACGCTTTCCACCACCGACCGCACCATTCTCACCCACTTGTACACAACCACCGAAACAACGCAAAAATTTGCGGTGACGCTAACCGTCGCCGACGGTCCATGCAAGGTGCTGGCCAAAGATTCGGTGACGTTAAATAATCCTCAGATACCCTAAGCGAAACAGCAGGCCATGCCTTCAACAGCAAACCATATCATCGGCAAGCAAACCCTGGAAGTGCACTTCGAAAACGCACGCGAGGGATACGGGTTGCAAAATGAGGTGTCGGATGTTTTCTATGAAAAACTGCTGCCTGCCGTGGAGAAGCTGTTCGATGAATTGGGTAGCGACCGATATTCGGTTTCGCTTGAATCGCTGAGCGTAGACTGTGGCTTGCTGCCCGAAGGAAACTGGGAGCTGGCTTGGGTTGAGCAATCGGTGAAATTGATACGGGAAAAGTTGATGGCATCGCGCACGCTTATAACAACCGGCACCGGTGAACAACGGAAACTCCAGGAGGATTTTATTTTCTTTATTGAACACGGTCACCTGCCCTGGAACGGTAGCGGGGCAAATCGAAAATCGTTCGAAACAATTTCGTTTGATGGTCCTTTTCTCGAAAAGGTGAAAGCGAGCGTCCAACAATCGCCCCGGGTTGCCGAAAGGCTTGTGTTGATTCTGTCAGCGCAAAAGGTAACGGAGATCATAAAGCACTTGGGTAACGACAACGCGGTGAAGGCTACCGACGTGCTGCAAGAGATTGAGAAAGCTCCAACGTCAAAAGAAAAACACCGGCGGCAGGCGGAAGCCATTATGAACTTCAGTGTATCACCAAGTAAAAACCTGCAGTCAAAAAAAAGACAGCCTGAGGAAACGGCACGGGAAGGAATCTACATTTCAAACGCGGGTCTGATCCTGCTTCATCCTTTCCTGCCACAGTTGTTCGAAACCTGTGGGCTGATGGCAGCAGCCCAATGGCGGGATGAAGATGCGCCGCACGAAGCCGTTTCGTTATTGGAATATCTGACCTTCGGTGATGACGACTCCGACCTAAATCAAAACCTTGCACAACTGCTGTGTGGATTGGGCGTTGACGATCCTGCCCACCGTGAAGCCCTGACATCGGCTATGAAGCAAGAATGCGAGATGCTGCTGACGGAGGTGATTGCACATTGGTCGGCGTTGAAAAACACAAGCCCCGAAGCCCTGCGCAACACGTTTCTGAAACGGCCGGGAAAGCTGACACCGTCAACCCACGGCTGGCTGCTGCAAGTAGAACAGAACGCTGTGGATGTATTGTTGGGACGCTTGCCCTGGGGATATGGAACCGTTAAACTTCCCTGGATGAAAACGATGCTGCACACCGAGTGGACCTAGCGATAACAAGAATTTAAGAAGCATGAAAAAAGTAGTGAGCACTATACCATTCTGATCACGCGTCTGTCATGGAACATGTCGCGCAACCTTCCAGTCACTCCACGCCCGTGCGAAAGCCCGAACAGAATTTCTTTGGTCAAAAAAAAGACACGCCATTTTTTCCTCCGTTGATTCAGCCTAAACTAACCATCGGCCCCGTAAACGATCCCTACGAAAAAGAAGCCGATGCCATGGCCGATGCCGTGATGCGAATGCCCGACGCTGATGTTTCCCAGGTCACGTCTGCACCCGCAGGCATTCAAAAGAAATGCGCCGCCTGTGAAGAAGAAGAGCACGTTCATCGCCAGGAAGCCTTGGCAAAATCAGCGACGGACGCGATGGTGCAACGAAAGTGTCCGGCATGCGAAGAGAAAGAGAAAAAACAATCCGTTCAACTTAAACCCGCGCCCGGGCTGGCTGTGCAACGACAATGTTCGGAGTGTGAAAAAGAAGACGCCGTGCAACGAAAGGCAACAGCGCATTCAACCCTCCCCGACGTTTCGCCATCGGTCTACAGCACCCTTCAGTCAGGAGGTAGCCCGATGGACCGTAGCACACGCTCGTTCATGGAAGCGCGGTTTGGCTATGACTTTGCACAAGTGCGCATTCACAACGACGCCGCTTCGCATCAATCCACCGCCGACATCAACGCGCTGGCCTACACACACGGCCACCACGTTGCGTTTGCCGCGGGACAATATCAACCCGGATCAGCCACAGGACGAAAATTGCTCGCACACGAGCTCACTCACGTGATTCAACAAAACGGAAAGACGCAGCAAAAAAGTCAGGAAGGCATAGAACAACACAACCATCACGAGACGGCAAAACCGTCGGAGGCGTCGAAGCAAGTTGGTGATCGTACTTTCACAGCGCCATCGCACGATGCAAAACCCGCCGCAGTAGTGGTGCAGAAAAAATGTGCGGCCTGCGACGAAGAAGTGCATCGAAAAGAAGCCAGTGTTTCACAGCCAACCCCGGCGCTGCGCCATGCGTCAATCGCAACGGCGACACCCGGTTTGAAGAAGAGCGCCTTGCAGGAAGGAAAGGTTGTCGCGGCGGGCATAGCAAACGGACGTGCCTATGCCGCAGGGGCGCCCGCGGATACAAATCGAAAAAACGGATCGCCATCAATCCCTCCCCTGTCGCGACCCATGATCGGCGCCGTAGTGCAACGCGAAGACAAAAAGATAAGACGCCAAAGTGAACCTATACAGGTGCCGTCGACAGACAACGCGAAAGAATGGGAATCTCCCGTGGGGCAGGCATTTTTGTGGAAAAACATCGACTTGCGAAAAATCATTTACCCTCAACGCGAAGATAGCCTTCGCGCCTTCCTGGAAATTGTGAAGAGCTTTGAAGAGAAAGGTTTTTTGCCCGGCGATGCTACAGCGCAAGGCGACGATTTGTCGAAAATTCTGGAGGGTGATCGCGTGGCCATTCAGACAAAGTTGGATGAAGCAAAGACAGAACGAACGGATTTGAAAGCCGAGGTCCAAAATGGCAAAGAAGAAGTTACGCGAATGGAAGGTGAGCTGAAAGTGACGGAGAAAAACCTGAGAGATCTTTTGAAACCCGGAACGGCCGCACAGGCGGCGAACAACGCCAGGATAAAAATTGAAAAGGGAATGAAAACGCTGCTTGACAAAATCGAGTGGTCGCAAAACAATCTTAACTATCTGGAGCTTAAGCGATACAAGCTCTTGAGCAAGGATTATCTTTCACAGAAGAATTTATTTGAAAAGCAGAAAGCCGACGCCATCGAAAAACGTGCAAAGCTATCGGACGACATGAAACCGGTGATGGAGAAATATGAAGAACTGGTGGGCCCACTGGCCGACGCGAAGGCCAGCATCATTGACCAAATCGACGATCAGAAACAATTCAACAAAAAAACAGCAGAACGACTAAAAGCGGTCGAAGCAAGCCTCAAACAACTCGACGCTGACATGAAACGCATTATGAAGGCAGTTGAGGCTGTGAAAAAGCAGGGATCGCCCGGAGGCATGACCAGCAAGCAAAAGAGCGACCTGAGCCAGTGGCGCATGAGTCACTATCGCGGTGTGCTAAAGAACATGGATCACGATGCGCTGCTGCATGAAATCGTTGATGTCTTCAAAAAACACCAAGCGTCAAATTTCTTTCCACCCTGGGTCGAGTATGCCATCATTCATTTTTCAGGCATGCGCTACGCCACCGCGCACGGCACATGGGAAAAAGATCCCAAATCGCTTCTGCTGTTGCTGAAAGATGTAGAGCTCAACGCCGGTTCAGACGAAGACGTGTTGCAACGGATTGGCGAATCATCCAGCGACATCAACAAAGTCGACGCAGCCAAACTCGAGGCACTGTGGGTGAAGTTGCGCAAGCTGGTGAAATCCAAAAATGCTGACAAGGCCGACAAAGTGAAAGAGCTCGCGGGAAAGCTGCGAACGCAATACATCGCCCTGAGCAAGCTCGAAAAATCCACAGACGACTTTGGTAAGGTGATGGAAGAAATAAAAAAACTGGAAGACGACATCGAGGCGCTGCAAGCTGATTTTTCAGACGCCGAGAAGAATGTAGTGACGAAAACACGTACCGAAGAACGACAGCTACTCGTTGGCCTGTTCCGCACCAAAGCCCGAAAGAAAATTAATGCATTGAATGCAAAGCAGGCACTCGGGCTTCTCAAAGAAATGCACGACAAAAAACAAATTCCAGACTTCGCGTGGAAAGAAATTGCCACCTTCACCGAATTGCGCGTTGGGATTTCCGAAAACGAACTCGTGTCGAAGGAAAACAAGGCATTGAAAAAAGTGCCCGTGCCCCCGGGACAGGAAGAAGATTTCGCGCGATGGAAAGCCATTCTGGAAGCGTGGTATAAAACCAACGACCCCACCGCGTGGCGCGAAGAGCAACGAAAAACGTTATCCGTTTCTATTGTCACCTCGCTGGTGTGCGATCAGATCAGCAGCATCCTTCAGCATTCCCGCGGCCTTTCTCCCGCAGGCGGTCTGCGCAAGAACGCGATGTTCTACTATAACCAAGCAAAGTTGCTTGCCAAAGACAAGGCCGTTCCCTGGGATATGAAAACAGTTTGTCCACCGGCACCTTCAAAACCCGTCTTCAAGCGGCCGGGCCGTCTGGACGATTTCAGTTGTGGGGCCAGCATTTTCTGGATGAAGTGGTCGGATCTAGAAATCACAAAACCCTATGCTGCCTTCTACGAGAAGAATGAAGCACCGGTGTTGAAAAAAATCAAGGAGCTTGCCGACAAACGAAAACGGCTACTAAAGGCAGATCCCAAGAAAGAACTGGCGGCCGTTGAAAAAGAACTGGCCGACCTGAACGTGAAACGCAAAAAGATGCTGGAAGATCGCGCCAAGCTGACCATGTTCGAGTCGCAGGAGAACCGGAAAAACAAACCCCCATTCATCCCCGACAATTCCAACATCGTTTCTTCATTCCCGGAAGATGATTTGAAATTGTTTGATACTGAAACGATATACAAGGAACAAAAGGGCAACACACAAACAACCATTGCCGACTACGAAGAAGCGAGCTTCGAAATCAAGAACGGACTGATTCGAAACGGGTGGACATACTCCATAAACAGCGATCGTATTGTTAATGAAACAAAACCAAAAAAAGGACCTCCGAAAAAAACGTTTATGGAGAGCATTATGCGGGTGAAGCCCAACCCGGACCTATGTCCCGACGGAGAAAAGAGTTGTCCGTTGAACTTCGACAACAAGCCCAGCGCAAAGCTGATCAAGCAATGGCTGGTGTGGCAACATCAGGCCACGGTGTTGTTTGTGCGACCACCCGCCACGGTGCTCACCTTTGATACCTCGGGAACTTTTGACGGAACACAGATCCGTGGTCTGAGCGCACGCGAATGGTCGCTCGATAGTTTAACGGGAACCAAGAATGTGTTTGTTGGTTTTGCACCGGGTAACAACATGACGATGTCGTATTTTCTGAACGAAGAAAATCTGTTTGGTTCCGACGCGGTGCCCGCGCCAGATCCGGCAGTCCAGGACCCATCCAAAACCTACTCAGATAAAAAAGACAATGAATAGCACCCAGACAAACCCGTCGGCAAACGGCACAACAACCTCCTGCTATGGCACGACATCGCTGTAAATCACATAGACCTTCCGCGTCATCGCCGGCCTTTCAGTCCGGGGGAAAACCATTTTTTGGTCAGCTCATGTCGTCGGAATTTTCAGCCGACAGCGGCGAGCGCCAGGCCGACGCCATGGCCGACCAGGTCATGCAGGGGCCTGTGGCGAACGGAACGGTGAACCTGAAGCCGGCTTCCGGCAATCACGGAGCCTCCCAATCTACGGCGCCGGCGGGCGTGCAAAAAACATTGCAGTCGGCGGGACAACCGATGGACGCAACAACGCTCGGGTTCATGCAAGACCGGTTTCACCACAACTTCAGCCATGTGCGCATCCACAACGATGCCACGGCCCATCAATCGTCGGCCGAGATACAGGCACAGGCCTATACCCATGGCCATCACGTTGCGTTTCGCGAAGGCCGCTACAACCCGTCGACCAACGCAGGACGGCACCTGCTGGCGCACGAACTCACACACGTGGTGCAACAGTCGAAAGGCACCAACACGGTGCAGCGAAAAATAGAAGTCATTAAACCCGACGACAAAATTCCCAATCCAAAAGGCACCGGGCTCGATCAAACCAACGGCCAGACGGTGGTGAGCTACATGAAAGAAATTTGCGCCGACGCGTCGCCCTCCATCAACAAGGGAAACATCGAACTGGACCAAACGTTTTGCACCGGAACCACCAAAGATGCCAAGGCAAACACGGTGTCGAAAATCAGCAAGAGCAAAACACCAGACGGATGCGCGTGTGCATGCGACATGGTGAACTCGGCAAACACGTTCAAGATCACCATCAGCGACACAGTAGATCCGTTTACGGCCGAAGACAACCGAAAGCTTGCGCGGACCACCGGCACCGGCGCGTCCATCAGTGTGGCGTCGCCCAACGGAAAAACATTTCCCGTGGTGTCGAAGGCCGGCAACGTGATGGACACACCGCCCTGGCTTGTGCTGGCCCACGAGCTTTGCGGCCATGCGTCGGCCATCAACAAAGGGAAAGCGCTCGACGATTTTAACGGCAACGCCACCACGGGCAGAGGTGAACACACGCCCGCCGTGACCATCGAAAATAAAATTCGCGCCGAACACGGCCTGGAAGAACGTGGCACACACCGCGACCCCTGCTGCGGCGCCGAACTGGATGGTGTGGTGACCAACAGCGGATCGAAGAACTGCAAGGATTTTCTGACCACCAAGAAAGCCCACGACATGATGCAGGATCCCGCCACCATCCTGTTCGAATGCCAGAAGTGGCGCGACGAATACAACATCCTGAACGGCACAAGCTTCACCCTCGAACAAACGGTGACCGAAAAAAAAGACGAGAAGCTTCCCACAGAATTCCGCAACGATGTGTTCTTCAACATCGACACGCCACAACCCTGGTTTAACCCCGCCGCCAGTTTCGGGGTGAGCGTGACCGCCGATGGAAAGCTGGGATTTGAAGAAGCGGTCGCCATTATAGACGCTCGCGGCGACATCAAGAAAATACAACTGGAAGGCTATGCTTCAAAAGACAAACCCGCCAACGATCCGGACTACAACACCAGACTGGTGAAGCGACGTGTTGACCTGGTGAAGTCGGAGATGTTGAAGCGTGGCGTGGCCGCGACCTTGTTCACGTCGTTTCAGCCCACCGTGCCGGGCAAGACCTGCACAGAAATTGAAGCGGGCTCCTTCAACTGCAGCGACACCGAAAGCAAAGCCCAGGTCGACCCGAAAGACCGGAAGGTGGTGATCCGATACACCCGAAACTGACGACACAAGCATGGAGAAACCCTTCGACAACATTATTCGCTCGCTCGACTTTTTGCGTGAAGTGACACAGCGACGATTGCAGCACCATTTCAACAAACAAGATCCCACCGGGGTGATCTATCCCGACCTCGCACTGGAAGGCGACGGTGGACCACTGAGCGAATTCATTGCTCACCATCAGCTCACCATTGAAGCCTACATTATTTTTCTGTTGGGGCTTGTGCCACACATTCAACCCAATTTTCTCGATGCCATCATTCAACCCTATCTACCCAACGGAGGCGACTTTGCCGAGATGGGTGGTGTGAAGGTCAGCAACCATCGCGGCATGCTGCCCACCGGCGAAACGGCGCTGTTTATTCTGGGCGGCAACGACATTGAGAAGCGTTTTGAAGTGTCGCACTATTTTTCGCCCGAACACTTCTTTGCTCGCGAAGACATTCTTGTGCTTGAATCGTTGCGCGAAGGCGAGCCACGCCTGAGCGGCCGCATCATTCTGAAACAGGAATTGGTTGATCTGTTCACGCTGGGTTCCATAACAAAACCGTCGTTCGGTCCCGACTTCCCCGCAAAAAACATCACAACGAAAATGGAATGGGGCGATCTCATCCTGAACCCGAAAACGGAACAGCAGGTGCAGGACATCCGCACCTGGCTCGACCACAACAACACCTTCATGCAAACCTGGGGCATGGAAACAAAAGTGAAACCCGGCTACCGCGCCCTCTTTCATGGTCCACCCGGAACCGGCAAAACATTAACGGCCACACTGCTGGGAAAACAATTTCAGCGCGACGTCTACCGCATCGACCTCTCGCTGGTGGTGTCGAAATACATCGGTGAAACGGAGAAGAACCTGGAAAAAATATTCAGCAAAGCCGAACACAAGGAATGGATACTTTTTTTTGACGAAGCCGACGCCCTGTTTGGCAAACGCTCGAACGTTCAAAACGCCCACGACAAATACGCCAACCAGGAAGTGTCGTATCTCTTGCAACGCGTGGAAGAATTTTCGGGTCTCATCATTCTCGCTTCGAACTACAAAAGCAACATCGACCAGGCTTTTCTGCGCCGCTTCAACACCATCGTCCATTTTCCTATGCCCAGCACAGCGGAGCGATTTGCGCTGTGGGAAAACACGTTCCCACCGTTGGCCACACCAGCCCATGACGTGGACCTCCACTACCTCGCCGGCAAATATGAAGTGAGCGGATCGGCCATCGTCAACGTGATTCACTATGCATCGCTTCAGGCCCTTCGCCGCCAGAGCAACATCATATCCAGAAACGATTTGATGGAAGGCATACGCCGTGAGTATGAGAAGGAAGAACGGGTGTTCAGCCTCTAGTGTTTTTGATGAGCGTGATTCAATTTATGGCCAACGGCTGTATCTTTCGTTTTTCAATTTGCACATGACTTTCAAAAGATGGCTCCTGCTCATCGGTTGCATACCGATGCTGACCAGCGAAACAATTCCCGACACCCGCGGATTTCAATCGGACCCACAACAGCGTTGTCCCATCGATGCCATTCCGCACTATCAGGCCGCGCGCATCACCCAGGCTCCCGCCATCGATGGCAAGCTCGATGATGCCGTGTGGCAGACAGCCCGTCGCTCCACGCCCTTCCGCGATCTCATCAACGGCACGGCCACACACCGCGACACCCGGGCCGCCGTGGTGTGGGACGACGAATATCTCTATGTGGCCTATTGGATCGAAGAGCCACAGGTCACGGCCACACTCACGGAACGCGATGCGCCCATCTATCAGGACAACGACGTGGAACTGTTCATTGCAGGACGCGACGGCTACTACGAGCTTGAAATCAATGCACATGCTACGATTTATGAGGTATTGTTTTTCTGGGAGAATGCCTTCAAGCAGTACGGCTACAACACCCTGAAAGAGTTTGATCCAACCCACCCGTTGGCGCGAAAGTTTAACGGCGTCGGCTATCGTTCGCATCCGCGTGGCAAAAGAATCGGCTTCTGGAACTGGGACTATCCCGGTCTGAAAAAAGCTGTGCACGTGGATGGCACATTAAACAACAACACAGACCACGACAAGGGATGGACGGTGGAGTTGGCCTTACCCTGGTCGGGCCTCTCAAGCCTGGCCAAGATCGACGGTCGCGCGCTGCCACCAAAACCCGGCGACGTGTGGCGAATGGATTTCTCGAGGTTCAATACCTATAAAGACGCGCCTCCATCCAAAGATTCCGGAGGCTGGGCCTGGAGCCCACATGGCGTGTGGGACTCGCACGTGCCCGAGTGTTTCACTTTTGTGGAGTTTGTGAAAACGCCGTGATGATACTTCCTTCTTGAGAACCCTTCATCTTTTTCCGGAACTGATGATTCCAGCCAGAAGTACGATCGAAGGGAATATGCAGGTGGCAATATAATTCGGGAGCTACTTTCTGGTTGAATCTGATTTTCTTTACAATTGTGGAATTGGATTCCTAAATTGTAAAGCACTGGTTTACAGATAAAAATAGGACTAGAAACACCCGAAAACGGCCAAATATTCCAAAAGCGTGGAATAAGGAGCTTCACAAGATCAATATCCTATAGCTGATTAGCGAGGATAGATAAGACATCACAGGCTCAACAACAACGCCAACACCATCAGCATTTGCTTGCGAATGGTACGCAAAGTTTTGAACACGGCATTGTAGACCGATTGAATGGTGATGCCGAGCGCGTCGGAGATTTCCTGGTTGGTGCGCTCTTCGTGGAATTTCATGTGGATGAGCTGCTGCTGATGTTTGGACAATGTGCTGATGGCGCGCACCACTTTTTCGCGTTGGTCTTCCGAAAGATCGTCGGCCAAAAATTCATCGTCAGAAATCACCAGGTCGGCAATGTCGTCGTCGGCTTTGTTTTTGTGATGGGCCGAGCGCAGGTTGTCGAGCAGCTTGCGTTTGAGGGAAGTGAAGAGGTAATATTTTATGGACGTGGTGTCCGACAGATTTTCGCGGTTGTTCCAGATTTTCACGAAGAGGTCCTGCACACAGTCTTTCACCAGTTCGTGGTCGGTGCTGATCTTTTTGCCGTAGGTATAGAGCGCGAAGAAATATTTGCGATAGAGCACGGCATAGGCCGAGAGGTCGCCCGACTTGAAATCGCGCCACAGGGTGTGTTCCTGCAACGAGACCACTTCGCCCTTTTGGGGGCTAAGGTCGGCGGATTCGGACAAATTCTTGGCTACGTTCATGGGGGCGATTTCGCTCCACTAAGCTACAAAAATCGCAAAGAATTAATACTGAGGTCACACCTAAAACCGGCTTTCGGTGACAGAAAGCCTGATTCCAACAAAATTTCGCTCATCCGTGTGTTGTTTATGGCATCACTTCACGGTGCCCACCCAGCACGAAATCGATTTCCTTTTCCAGGTATAGGTCAACGCCACCGTGTCGCCAAAGCTGATGATGGAGGGGTAGGAAAATTCGTCGTCGCCTTGGCCGGTTTCGATGTCGAACGGCGGCGACCACGTTTTGCCATTGTCTTTGGAGGCTGTGAGCGAAATGGGGTGACGTGCCCCCCAGTTTTTGCCATCGCGGTTATAGACCAACACCAGCGTGCCATTGTCCAGCCTGGTGATGTCGATGCCGCTGTTGGGGTTAGGCAGGGTGGTCTTGTAGATGGCCGTCCACGTTTTGCCCGCGTCGTGCGAGTCGCTGCGACAGATCACGCCGGCCGAGCTGCGCAGCAACATGTGCACTTCACCCGGAGCCGACTCCCACAGTGTGGGCTGAATCACTCCCTCACCGGGAACGGAGTCGCGGTTCAGGGGAATGAACGCCGATGCCTTCCAGGTTTTACCTTGATCTTCGCTCCGATCCACAAACGCATTCCACACGCCTTTGCGCTCGTTCGATGACGGCGCCAGCCACGTGCCGTTAGAAAGCAGAATAGGTTTGTTCCGCACAGGCCCGCGTCCACCTTTGTCGCCACGAACTAATTCTTTGGCGGCCGACCATGTAGCGCCGTTGTCGCTCGAGACCTTGAACCATGTTTCCCATGCGTCGATGGTCTTGCCCACCTTGAAGTATAAAATAATTTCGCCGTTAGGCTTTTTGAAAAGCACCGGATTCCAATGCGCATCTTCACGAAGCTTCGCCACTTCTATAGGTGCCGACCAGTGACCCGGTGTGCCCCTCGAGAGCCAGATGCCCACATCGCTATGCTTTTCATGTGTGCCTCCAAACCAGGCCACTAAAAACTGATCGCCCGCGCGCACAATGGACGACGCATGACACTGCGGAAAGGGTTGCCCTTCGGGAAACACAAAATCTTTGCTCAGCGTGTTGAAGGTGACGGGGTCGCCTGAAGGTTGTTCGGCCTGGTCTGTGAACCGGATGGAGGTCACATAACGGATGGCCTCCGCGTCCTGCACCGACGCCACCTTGACCAGCGCATCGTTGTTCTGCGCGGGAATGATGGCACTGAAGCAGCAGAGCAGGCCCACAAAAAAGACGACGAGAAGAAGACTGGTTTTTTGTTGCATTGCGATGGTCTAAAGATAAATTCTATTTCACAGGGTAAGAGAACGTATAGGCCGGATATGTTTTATGTTCTTTGATGAACGCGGTGGGCAGTGTAACCGTCACGTTGTCGCCGCTGACTTTCCACTTCACCGCTTTGCCCGTGGCGTTGAACTTCAGCACGGCACCTTTCTTCGGCACGTTTCCTTTCCAGGTAACGGTTGCCGGCGCAGGCTCGTTTTCCGGCAAGAGCACGAGTGCATTGAGCGAACCGTCTTTGTTGGCCGTGAAGTATGTTTTGCCATCGTTGTAGTGATCGGTGGTGCGTGTGTTATAGATGGCCGTTCCATTTTGATTGAGCCACTGCCCAATCTGCTGAAGACGCAACACCTGTTCGTCGAGCAATATTCCTTCGGCTGTGGGACCAACGCCCAGCAGCAAGCTTCCACCCTTGGCCACCACCTCCACCAGCATGTGAATGACCTGCACATCGCTTTTGAAATGATCGTTAGGCACATAGCCCCATGCGCCACCAAGCGTGATGCAGCTTTCCCACGGATGATCCAGCTTTTGTTTGGGTATGCTTTGTTCCGGAGTCTGATAGTTTTCGAATTTGCCGTGCACGGTCCGGTCAACAATGAGCAGGCCGGGTTGCTTGCCGCGGGCCATGGTGGCGATGTGCGGCATGTCGATGTCCTGACTGTAGGGTGGAATGGCTGCTCCCCATGCCCGCACTTCGTCGGTCACGGTTTCGAGTGGTCGCACCCAGCCGCCGTCGAGCCACAGGATGTCGATCTTGCCATAGTCGCTCATCAACTCCTGAATCTGGTTGTGTGTGAACTGCTTGAACATGTTCCAACGCCATGGATTTTTACGGATGTCGTAGTTCACATTGCGGTCGGCTGTGGCATATTTTGGCCACCAATAATATTCGGTGTGCCAATCGGGTTTTGAGAAATAGGCACCGATCATAAAACCCTTTTTGCGAAACGATTCAAAAACATGTTTGGCAACATTCGCTTTGGGATTCGTGCCAAAGGGCCCGTTGGTGATTTTGAAATCAGATTGTTGTGTGTCGAACATCGAGAAACCGTCGTGATGTTTGGTGGTGAACACCAGGTAGCGCATCCCCGCGCTTTGTGCCGCCGCGGCCCACTGATCGGGGTTAAATTTCACGGGATTAAATTCCTTGTTCTTTCCCCAATACCATTTCTTGAAATCGTCGTATGCTATTGTGCTGTCGCGGCTGATCCAGTCTTCGGAACACAGTGCCCACGATTCTATGATGCCCGGCACGGCATAGAGCCCCCAGTGAATGATCATCCCGAATTTCTGATCGCGCCACCGCTCCAGGTTGGCCTTAACCAGCGGATCTTCCGGCGCTTCATATTGTGTGGACTGTTGATGCAAATTCCCTTGAGCGTGTATGCAGACCGATGCGCACAGGAAAAGTAAAACAAAGAAATATTTCATGGTATAGTTTTTGGCTTCGACAGGATTGAAACAGCAAACCAAGGTAGCGATGTGTGTCGTCCACACCATTGATCTCTTCGGTTTTTTTCGATGATTTTATAAGAACGGTTTCTATAAAAAAAGCGGGAGCTGCGCAGTTAAGCGCAGCTCCCCTTTTTCACCAACCCGCATAAAAATGTATACGTGTTATTTTACGTCCCAGAATATTTTGGTCGACGGTTTATCTTTATCAGCCACTTTCGCATAGTTCACGGCATTGAAGGTTTTCTCGTTGGGAGGGTAAACCAAGCGTGAACCCGGAAGTTGGAAATCCACTGCGCTGCCATCGCTGAGGAAGGTAAGCACAGGGTATTTTGTTCTTCTCAATTCAGACCAGCCCTGAACAGACTGGATCAAACCGAAGTCCACCCATTTCTGTGTCCAGATCTTGATTTGTTTCTCTGTTGTTGTGCCCGTGTAGGCCACCTCGGCACTTGCCAACAGGTCGCTGATTTCGTCTGCGGTTACCGGAGCTTCTTTGCCAGCACCCAATGTATTGAGGTAGAAAGTGAACTTCACAGCGTCGGTCACACCTTTCAAGTAGGCGGCTTCTGCGTCGGTGGTGCTTCCCCAACGTTCGAAGGCTTCTGCTTTCAGGAAAGCGGTTTCAGACGATGTAAATACAATGCCAGGGAATTTTGTATTGAACAAAAATGTAGCAGAATCCAGGATGGCATATTTTCCATCGCCGATGTTTTCTTCCTGAGCTGCTGAGTTCAGCGTCACGGGCATTGCGAAATAGTCGGCGTTGTGCACACCTTGATCTGTCGTGTTTTTGTCAAACAGTGAACGCAGTCGTGGATCGTTTGCGGGCTTAAGCACACCGTCGAGCAAATGCTCAGGTGCAATGTAGGAGTTCAGCTCGGTCACCGCGTTGCGCAAGTTGTCATTGTAGGTTGTCTGTGGCGACAGCAGGATGTTGAACGCTGCATCTTCAATGAGGGGATAAGACGCGGGGGCGCTCAGCATCTCCAGAACATCAGCTTTTGCCTTGCTTTCATTCTGGAACGAAATGCGCATCAAGGCACGCAGGCGCAGCGAGTTAGCATAGCGTCTCCATTTGTTGAGGTTTCCTTGCAACAAAATGTCTTGCTTCGTAAACGAGCTTGCCACAAGAGGGTCAAGGTTGGCACTTTCAAAATACGCAGCAGCTTCTTCCAGGCCAGTCAATATGGCGGCGTAGATTTCTTCTGCATTGTCGAACTTAGGTGATGTTGTGGCACCAGAAAGGTTCAGTGAACCTGCTTCCGAAAACGGAATGTCGCCCCACAAATCAACCATCTGCGCAGTCTGGTCGTAGTAAACCACCTTTGCGGCATGCACAAAAACATCAGCGTTTGCTTTCTCTTCGGCCGATAATCCGGCGTATGCCTTTTCAATTTCGCGCAAATGTGCTACCACGCCTCCGGCAGTCGGTGTATAATAATCTCTCCAGTAGTCGTCGAGATAGTTTACTTGTTGCTGATAGCGCTTTGATGTGTTCATAAAGCTCACGGCTTGCGTATACACCGCGGGGTGCATCGCCAAAAACGTACGGACGTTCCAGTATTCCGGACGAACACGGCTGTTGTCGAGCATGAACGTAAAGAATTTACCGATCGATGCTTCCGTTGTTTTTTCCGGATTGAAATATTGCTCCTCGAGCTTGTCCTTACAGGACACCAGGACCCCCAGCATTAGCATGCCAGCAAAGATGCCGACGAATATTTTTCTCATAGAAATATAAGTTTTAAAGTTTAATGTATGCCACAACCCTGTCATTCTGTTGTCAGTTTTTCGTTGTTGTTCGAAACTCGGTTTTGTGTGCATAGTGTATTAATAGATTCGTTGCTGTTTAGAAGCTAGCATGAATAGAGAAACCATAGCTGCGTGTTGCGGCCATCGATCCTTCGTCCACACCTTGTCTTGTCCAGTTAGAGCCTATGGCTACTTCAGGATCCAGGTTCTTCAGTGTTCTGTGCACGTAGAAAAGGTTTCTACCCACCAGCGAAACCTGGATGTTCTGGAAGCGAAGTTTGCTTGCAATGGTTTTGGGCAGATTATAGCTCAACACCACTTCGCGCATTTTGATGTAGTCGTTCTTGTGAATACCTTCTTTTTCATACCATCCGCTGGCCCAATAGAAGCTGTTCAGGTAGTACGTAGCCGCATCCACAACAATGTTGTTGGCAGTACCGTCGCCACTCTTCACACCGTCAAGCAAAACACCGTCGTGAAATTCTGCGCTGGCATGATTTGCCGCCAACACTTTCACGTTGTTCACAATGTTGTAAGGCAAACCGCCGTTTGCCTCATCACGATGTTCCATGGTGCTTTCATACATCCCTACACCATAGGCGTAGAGCAGAGGAGCCGACACCAGTGAACCACCGAAACGGTAATCCAACAGGAAATTCAACGAGAATGCTTTGTACGAAATCGTGTTTGACCAGCCACCTACAGCCTTAGGCTGAACGTTTCCAACTTTTGTGTAGTCAGCGCTCAATTTGTAGAGACCATAGTAGTCTGATGTAGGATCATCATCTACAATGAAATTACCGTTAGCATCCTGTTGACGAGGGTGAGCATAGATATTACCAATTGTCTGACCGGGTTCTGCTTTGATCAACACCGCACCTGCATCGAGATTGTAGGTCGTGTATTCTGTCATCCCGGGAGCAAGGCTATTCACTTTCGTTACCGAATTGGCAAAGTTCAAACGTGTATCCCAACGCACTGCACCAGATTCAAATGGTGTGGCCGAAATGCCCAATTCAACACCTTTCGACGCCAGCTCTCCCAGGTTCGCAATTACCGATGTTGCACCGGTGCTTTGAGGAAGGCTGAGATCGAGGATTTGGTCGCTGATGGTGTTGGAGTAATACGTAAAGTCTAAGCCAATCTTGTTTTGCAAAACTCTCAAATCAAGACCAAGTTCAATTTCTTTTTTACGTTCAGGTTTCAGTTCGTTGTTACCATATTCTCGGGATGCACCCAGCTTCGTAACAGGACCGTTGACAGTTTGCAGTGTAGTTTGTGCGTAGGACACATTTGATCTGTAGGGCGTTGTGCCGTTAGCAATCTGGGCATAAGACGCGCGAACCTTACCAAAGCTGAAGAACTGTGGCAGCTGGAATGCATCTGTGAAGATGAAGCCGGCGTTCACACTAGGATAGAAATAGGCGTTGTTCTTAGGAGGCAAGGTGGATGTATATTCCTGTCTGCCCGTCGCTTCCAAATACAGGTATTCTTTGAAGCTAAGATTCAGTGTTCCCAGGTAGGCATACATCGTTGCCTTGGTGCGGTTTGAACTGGTGGAAAGGATGCCGGTTGAGTTGCTCAAGGCAAACCAGTTTTCATCTACCAGACCGTTAGTGGTACCCGAGCTTTGATCGATGTAGTTTTGAGTCTTGGTTTGTACACCACCCATAACCGCCAGCTTGAACGAAGGGCTAAGGTCTTTGCTATACGTCAGGAAGGCATCAGAATACAAAATTGAATACCGGCCTTGTGAAACAGAATAGCTACCGGTGCTCGATGCACCAGAGTTAAACGCAATCGGATATTCGTTGAATTGTTCTATCTGGTTGCGCGTGCTGGTGAAGTCATTACCCACACGGCCTCTGAACTTCAGACCTTTTGCAATTTCATAGTTCAGCGTTACGCTGGAAATAAGCCTGTCCTGATATTCGTCGTCGTTGTTGCGAACGTTTCTCCACAGGTATTCCAGCAAATCAGTTGCACGAATGTTGTACTTGATGGCTTCCTCAGGATTTCTGTTTGTCTGATTATACAACACATACTTGAAGCCTGTGCTGGTCTGATATTTATTCTGATACACATCCATGTAGTCGGCGCGGCTAAAGAACCCACCATAGTTCGCCGTAAGGCGGTTGATCGACTCGGGGCGGTTGTGAACATGGCCATTCACATAGTTTATCACTACATCGGCACTTACTCTGCTGTTCAGCTTCAACGATGTGTTCAGGTTGAATGAATTCCGTTCCGAATTTGCGCCCGGCGCGATGCTCTTGTAATCCAAACGCGTGAACGACAATCTGTATGTTGCTTTGTCAGAATGTCCCGACACAGCAATGTTGAAGTTCGACGTGTGGCCGGTTTGATAGAAATCCTTGTAGTTGTTTGGCTGTGCCGAATAGCTACGTTTTGTACCATCCCACCAAACCACTTCACGACCATCCATTTTAGGACCAAATTGGCCATAGGCACGGAAATAGGGACGCACACCGTCCACGCTGCCGTCGCCGTCCGTATCGACAGGGATAAATCCTCCATCTTCTGTTGCACCGTTCAGAATGTTGGTTGCGCGGTCATAGCCGGGACCATAGGTATTCTGATACTTGGGCAGGAAAGCCACTTGCTCAACACTGAAGTTGTAGTTGAAATCCACACCAAGACCTTTGGCCTTACTGCCGTTTTTGGTGGTGATCACAATCACACCATTTGATGCTTCCGAGCCATAGAGCGCTGCCGCACTTGCGCCTTTCAGCACCACCAGATTGTCAATGTCGGCTGGGTTGATGTCGAGGATACCGTTGCCGCGAATTTTCTGATCGCTCCAGTAGCCATCGTTGTTTACCGAGCCGCCCGAAGATTGTTCGATGTTCCGGATCATCACACCATCGACCACATACAACGGCTGGTTGTTTTGTGATTTGATGGAGTTGATACCACGAACCTGAACGTTCACTGCGCTGGTTGCACCACCGGGAGCCGTCGAGATTCTTACACCGGGAGCTTTACCATAAAGGGCAGATGCAAAGTTGGTGTTGCCTGCCGCGGTGATCGCTTCCGAGTTAACGCTGGCCACCGAGTAGCCCAACGCTTTCTTTTCGCGTTCAATACCGAAGGCCGTCACAACCACTTCGCCCAATTGCCTGGCGTCGTCTTCCATCACGATATCCACGGTAGTTTGTGAGCCTACCGCAATTTCTTTGGAAACAAAACCAATGAATGAAAACACCAGCACTGCGTTGTTGTCTGGTACGCTCAGCGAATACTTACCGTCAGAGTCGGTAGTGGTGCCTTGGGCAGTTCCCTTCACCAGCACGTTCACGCCGGGCAGGGTCGAGCCGTCACTGCTGGAGGTCACCGTCCCATTGACGACGACCGTGTTTTGTCCCTGCGCAACAAATGCCGTGCAGAGGCATAGGGCAAAAACCAGGTAGTGGAGTTTTACCTTTCTTCGTAAATCTTTCATCATAGAATGAATAAATTAAGTTTAGGATGGACATTAAATAATACATCCCTTCCCGGTTTTGCCGGAAAGAGACACGCGTTTAATTCTTTGGAAAGGGATGAGATAGAAGCCGCGGCCGGCGGCCTTTCTGGACGGCAGTCGCCGACCCGGTGTTGCCCAACGATGGTGACACTCCTTGGTTTTAGTTTTAACCCAAACAAAATCAGAAGGAACTCCGAGTACAACTCGCAGCATGAGGCCACCACCGTCGACAACACCAGGTCAACGGCCGAAATATCTTCCACACGTGTGAATGAAAATGGAAAAATGTTCATGCCAGGGTTCGGGCACGGCAGCAACATCCCGCCTTTTTGCCCGATCGAGACCCAAACGGGGCAGGGTGAAGAATCTAACCTCCTTCACAAAAAAATATTCCGAAATCTTTCAGGATGCCACCAAAGGATACGGGTTTCACCGCAATTCGCCATATAAAACCGCCTTTTGCCCTAGTTTACTACCGCAGCAAAAAAATCAGTAACGGCTTGTGGGTCCTCTAATTAAGGTCCCAGAAAATGCGGGTGGTGCGCACGTCGTCGTCTTGCACGGTGCTGTAGTTGACGTTGTAGGTTTTTTCCTTGGCGGGATAGGTAAGTCGGGTAGGCGGCTGCGCAAATCCCGAAAGCGGCGCCTCAAAAAAGGAGAGTTGTGGATAGTTAGTACGGCGCTGTTCGGCCCACGCCTCAGCGGCCTGTAGCCAACCAAGGTGTGCCCACTTTTGCGTCCAGATCTTCGCCAGCCTTTCGGTTTGTGTGCCTTCGTAGTGAATGGCCGGTGTGTCGTGCACAAACGTTTCAAGGGCCGCCGTGGTAGGATGCACAAGGGGCAAGCGTGTGAGGATGTTGAGGCTGTTGAGGTAGTAATAAAATTCAATGGAGTGTTTGATGCCCTGTTCGTAGGAGTGCGCAGCATCGCCACCCCCCCATCGTTCGAAGGCTTCGGCCTTTAGAAAATCTGCTTCTGCGGCCGTCATCACCACACCCGGCAATTTCGAATTATAGAGAAACGTGGCCGAGTCCAGGATGGCATAGTTGCCCAGGCCGCGTTGCTGATCCACGCGCGTGAGCGTGAGCGGCATGGCGTTATAGTCTGTGTTGGGGCGAAACACGTTGTTTTCGATGGCGCCATATTTGTCAAACAACACCTCGATGCGTGGATCGTTGGCGGGCTTCAGCACCTGCTCCAGCAAAAAATAGGGTGCCGGAAAATTTGTCCAGTCGCGAAATGCGTCGTGCAGGTCGCCGGTAAAACTTGTGAGCGGCGTCAGCAGCACGTCGCTTGTTCCGGCCACATAGGTGCCGCTGCTCAACAAAGGATAGAGTCCCTCGTGGGTGAGCATCTCCATCACGCTGGCTTCGGCGGCGGCTTCGTTCACAAACGATGTGCGCATGAGCGCGCGCAGGCGCAGCGTGTTGGCATACCGTTGCCACCGGCCCACATCGCCCATCAGCAAAATGTCTTGCCGCACAAACCCTGAGCGTGAAGCGTCGGGAATGGCGGCGCTTTGAAAATAGAGCGCCGCTTCGGCCAACGCCGTGTTTGCTTCCGCATAAATGCCGGCGGCATCGTCGAATTTGGCATACACAATCTCTCCCGTTTTGTTGAGCAACCCCGCCTCGCTCAGCGGGATGTCACCCCACAGGTCCACCATCTCAATGGCATGATCATAGTATACGATGCGGGCGGCCTGCATATACACTTCCCATTTCTTGCGCTCCTCTGTGCCCATGGCATCGTAGAGTCTTTCCATTTCGCGGAAGTGCGCCACAACACCCGAACCATTTGCGCTGGGCCGGTAAAAATCGTCCCAGCGGTCCTGCACATATTGCCCGTTTTGCTGATACATCACTTCGCTGTTCAGAAATCCGACCGACTGTGAGTATACGCCAATGTGCCAGTTTACAAACGTGCTGATTTCCCAATACGAAGGTCGAACGCGATTGTCGTCGAGCAGCTTGGTGAAAAATTTATCGAGGGTTGGATCGCCCGTGCGGTCGGGGTTCAGATAACGGTCTGCCAGTTCCTGCTGGCAACCGGCGATGGTCAGCATCGAAAAGAAGAGCGCTATGGTGGTTCGTTGCCGCATGTGTGTCAGAAGCCGAGGTGAACAGAAAATCCGTAGCTGCGTGTGGCCGCGCCCGCACCTTCGTCCACGCTCTGGTTTTGCCAGTTGGTGCCCAGCGACGATTCGGGGTCAAGGTTCTCGAGCGTGCGCCACAGGTAGAACAGGTTGCGTCCCACCAGCGACAGCCGCACGGTTTGGAAATGCATCTTCGACGTCATCTTGCGTGGCAGCGAATAGCTGAACACAATTTCGCGCACTTTCACAAAGCTGTTCTTGTAAATCATGCCGTCTTCATTCCACGCATTGTTACCCCAGTCATACATGTTCAGATAATACGACGCGGCATCAATCACCTTTGTGTTGGGTTGGCCGTCTTCGCGCACACCTTCCAGCACAAGACCATCGTGATACACGGTGCTTCCCACCGGCGCCGCCGATCCGTTCAGCAGCACATTTTCGCCCTGGTCGTTGGTGTAGTAGGAAAGCCCGCCGTGTTCGGCATCGCGATAGTGTAGCGTGGTTTCAAATTGCCCTGCGGCCTTGCCATACTTTAAGGGAGGCGAAATGATTTGTCCGCCAAAGCTGTAGTCGATCTGTGCTTCGAGGGTGAAGTTTTTATAGAGCCACTGGTTTGTGACGCCGCCCGTGACACGCGGCAGAATGTTGCCCACTTTGCTGTAGCGGCTCTTGTCCATCACATAAAGTCCTTCGTCGTTGATCACATAGTTGCCGTTGCTGTCGGTTAACCGGGGGTGCACATAGATGTTGCCGATGGGTTGATTCGGTTCGGCCACCAACCGCACCGAGCTGCCTTCGAAATCGCGGAAGATGAGCTGATTGATGCCCTGCGTCAGATTGTTGAGCGTAGTGTTGTTCACTGCCGCGTTCACCGTGGTGGTCCACAAAATTTTCCGTGCCACGGGCGTCACCGACAAGCCAAGCTCCCAGCCGTGACTGCGCAGCTCGCCGATATTTGTGAGGATTCGGGTGGACCCTGTGCTGCTGGGAAGATCCAGTTTCAGAATCTGTCCTGCGGTGCGGCTCTCATAGTAGGTGAGGTCAATGCCCAGCTTGTTTTTGAACAAACGCGTTTCCAACCCCACTTCCAGTTCATGTTTGCGCTCGGGGCGGATGTTGTTGTTGCCATACAAGCTTCCGCTCGAACTCGCCGCAATCACGGGGCCAGTCACCGTTTGCAGATTGGTGATTTCATAGAGCACGTTGGCTTCATAGACCGGCGGCGCATTGCCCACAATGCCATACGACGCCCTGATCTTGCCAAAGTTGACAAAGGCCGGCAAGTCGAACGCCTCAGTGAAAACAAAACTGCTGTTCACCGACGGATAGAAATAACTATTGTTCGACGGTGGCAACGTAGACGAATATTCCTGGCGCCAGGTGCCCTCCAGGAAAAGCATGTCCTTGTAGCTGATGTCGGCCAAGCCCAGGAATGCATACTTCAGAATTTTTGATTGTGTGCGCTTTGTGTTCAGTGTGGCGTGAAAAGAATTGCGCAGGTCGAACCAGTTCTCTACCACCAGCCCGCCGTTGGTGCTGTTGGATTCGTCGTGATATAGTTCATTGCGCAACTGAAACCCGCCGCTCACCGAGACGCGAAAATCTTTCGCCAGTTTTTTGTCGTAGGTCAGCAACGCGTCGGTGTAGAAAAAAGAATAGCGTCCCTGTGCCACACCATAGGAGCCGGTGCTGCTGGCGCCATTGAAGGCGGTGGGGTATTCGTTGTATTGTTTTGTTTCCGTTTCGGCACGTGTCAGGTCATTGCCAATGCGACCGCGGAACTTAATATTTTTATGGATGTCATACTTCAGCGTGAAGCTGGTGATGATGCGGTTTTGCATTTCGTTCTCGCTGTTCTTCAACTGCTGCCACAACAGGTCCATCACCTCATAGCCACGCGGCGTGGTGAACTTGAGCGCCTCCTCCGGATTGCGTTGCGACTGACTGTAGGGCACCCACTTATACCCTTCGCTGGTTTGATATTTATCAAAGAAGTCGGACATGTTTTGTGCCCGGTTGAAGAAGCCCGAATAGCTCGACAACAAGCGGTTCACTTTCATGGGCCGGTTGTGAATGCGGCTGTTGGTGAAATTAACAACCAGGTCGGCCGTGAGCTTGCTGCTCAGCTTCAGGCTGGTGTTGAGGTTGAAGGTGTTGCGCGCCAGCTTGCCGCCCACCTGGATGCCCTCGTAGTCGTTGCGTGTGTAAGAGAAGCGATAGGTTAGCCGTTCAATCTGGTTGTTGAAGGCCACGTTGAATACCGAACTCAATCCCTGACGATAAAAGTCTTTGTAGTTGTTGGGCTGTGGCACATAAGGTTTCTTTGAGCCGTCCCACCACAACGCTTCCTGTCCCTGCATGGCCGGTCCAAATTGTGCATACGATTCAAATAACGGCCGGCGTGCATCGTCCACGCCATCGCCGTCGGTGTCCAGCATCACCCAGCCGTCTTTGTCGGCGCCCAGGGCCACGTTGGTGGCACGGTCATAGCCGGGGCCATACACGTTCTGATATTTTGGCATGAACGCCGCCTTCTCCACCGTCACAGAATAATTCACATCCACGCCCAGCCCGGCTTTTTTTGATCCTTTCTTGGTAGTGATGAGCACCACGCCGCTGGCGGCATCCGATCCATAGAGCGCGGTGGCGCTCGCGCCCTTCAGCACGGTCAGCGTTTCAATGTCGCCGGGGCTGATGTCCAGAATGCCGTTGCCACGCACACGCTGGTCGGTAAAATAATCGTCGTTGTTCAGTCCCGCAGCGCCTTTCTCGTTCGAGTCGCGCATCAGCACGCCGTCGATCACGTAGAGGGGTTGGGTGTTATAGTTCAGTGAATTAAATCCGCGAATCTGCATGGTCACGGCACTGGTTGCACCACCGGGGGCGGTGCGAATGCGCACGCCGGGCACCTTGCCATAGAGTGCCGATGCAAAGTTGGTGTAGCCCGCTTCGCTCACTGTGGTGGCCCCCACCGTGGTGGCGGCATAGCCCAGCGCTTTCTGGTCGCGGTTGATGCCCAATGCTGTCACCACCACCTCCGGCAGTGCATGCGGATTTTCTTCCAGCACCACGGCAACGGCATCGCTACCGGTCAGTGATACTTCCTGTGTGCGGAACCCCAGGTGCGACACCACCAGCGTGGTTGACGCATTGCGGGGCGCGGCCATAGAGAAGTTGCCATCGCTGTCGGTTATGGCGCCAAGGGTGTTGCCCTTCAGCATCACATTCACACCGGCCATGCCCACGTTGCGCACATCCTCCACGCGACCCGAGATCACGCGCAGGTCGTCGTCTTTTGTTTCCAGTGCCTGTGCAGAATCGGGCAACAAGGCATGGGCACGTGGACGAATGCGTGTGGGCAGCGGATAGATAATGTAGATTTTTTCGGCGATGTTGTGCACCCGGCGGAATCCCAGTTGCAGCGGTGTGAGCAATTCGGAAAGATAGGTTTCGATGTCGTCGGTCAGCAGCGGGAAAGGCTTGGAGAACTTACCATCGAGAAATTGTTTTTGAAACGCGAAGCTGACGCCTCGGCTGTGTTCGAGTTTTTCGAGAATGTCGACCAGGGGAACTTCGCCTTCTTTGGGCGTGGGAGACGTGAGCGGCACTTTATTTTTGCCGCGGAAGGCCATATTTTGAGCACAGCAAATGCCCATCATGCAAAAGCATGAAATAAAAGCCACGGCGGCTTTCATCCCCTTCTGTGATTGGCGACTCATAGGTCTTATGACTCGGTTAAAGACTCCCCCTTGTGTTTAATAACCTATTCCTTCAAACGCCAAGCTCCATTTTTATTGACGGATGACTATTTTGTTATTCTGATCCTCTATGTTCAGCTTGAGGGTTTGCGACAACACCTCCAGCAGTACGTTCAAATTGTTGGCGGGCACCTTGGCCGTTACGCGTTTTGCCAGCAGGGTCGTGTCTGAAACCATCACCGGTTTTCCATAGGTGTCTTCCAGGTCACGCACCACGTCGGCGAGCGGCGTGTCACTCATCACATATTGTTTGTTTGTCCAGGCAACGGTTTCTTCCGTGCCGGGTTTCAGTTCCACTTCGGTACGGCCGGGGATATATTCAATGCTTTCTCCGGGTTTCATCGTCACCTCCTGCAATGCCGTGTTAAAACGCACTTTGCCCGACTGCAGATAGACGGCCACCTTGTTGCGGCGTGTGCTCACGTTAAATTCTGTTCCCAGCACCAGGATGGTGGCTTCGTTTTGCGCGTGCACCACAAACGGTTTGTCGTCGGCAGTGTGCACCACGGTGAAAAAGCCTTCACCCTTCAGGGTAACTTCGCGGGTTGCCGCATCGTCCCAGTTGTCGTTGTAGGTCAGCGTGGAATTGGCATTCAGCATTACGCGTGTGCCGTCTTTCAATTCAATTTCTTTCACTTCGGCATAGGCCGTCTTAAATTCTGTAACGGCATTGCCGGCAAATCGATACACATAAACCAGCACCAGCAGGCCCACCAAGGCGGCGGCCAGCGAGGCATAGGCCACCCACTTGCCACGCGAGGGGCGCGCATCGGCATTGGCGGCTTCCATTACTTTCGACCATCCTTCCAGGTAAGCAGCGTTTGCTTCAGCATCGGCCGAAAGGCCCGACAACCGCACAAGCTCCATGGCTTGCGCAACATCGTGTTGTTTATCCGGATTTTGGCGCAGCCATTCCTGCCAGATTTGGTCCGACTGGGCATCCGGGTTTAGCACCCACTCCTGAAAACTCTTATCCAGCGCTAACGCTTCCACCGAATAGTCTTTATAATAATTCATTAAACAAAACAGTCTTTACGAATTTCAAGGTAGCAAAGCTAATTCGCTTCGCGATGCCTCCATACCACTTTCCACCAAATATTTCCTGCATCCACGCCCCAACCAAACTCCATAACCCCTTCTAAACGGCACACCGCCAACAATCTAATACCCCAAAAGGGAATTAATTTGACACAAAAACTCAACAGCAATCGAATGCAACGCCCCCTACAGAGGCCGCGGGGCATGTTAACCTTTTTTCAGGGAGAAACTGGGCGGAAACGCGCCCACTGCCAGCCCCTATTCCGATCGCAGGGATTTGACCGGATTTGTGGTGGCCGCCTTGATCGATTCAAAGCTCACGGTCAGCCAGGCGATGATCAGGGCCGACAGAAACGCGATTAAAAAAATCGACCAGTCGATCGTGACGTGATACGCAAAGCCGTCGAGCCATTGACTCATGCCGTACCACGCGAGGGGTATGGCAATTGCCGTGGCAATGAGAATGGGACGGGTGAAGGTGGCCGACAGAAGGTAGACCAGCTGAAACCCGGAAGCTCCCAGCACTTTGCGTATGCCCAGCTCGCGTGTTCGCCGTTCGGCGAGGTAGGCCGACAAGCCATACAGGCCAAGACACGAAATCACGATCGCCAGCACGGCAAACACATTGAACAAGCTGCCCAGCCGTTGTTCGGCCTTGTAGAGGTTGGCAATATCCTGGTCGAGAAAACTGTAGTTGAAAGGGTAGCTGGGATTGATCGTTTTGCAGATCTGCTCCAGTGCAGCAATGGCACTTTCCGTTTCGCCCGGTAGCGTGCGGATGATGGCATAGCCTCCCCAGGTATTGCGATTCAGGAACATGGGCCCGATCGTTTCCTGAACGGGTTTAAAGTTGAAGTCTTTCACCACGCCAATGATGGTTCGCTCCTGACCCCACACGGTGATCTTTGTGCCCACGGCCGACGCCAGCGGCATGTCCATAGTTTTTAGGGCCGTTTCATTCAACACGATGTTGACAGAATCTGCCTTGGCGTTTTCGCCATAGCCATGGCCTTCCAGAAAGGTTGCTTTAAAAACTTCTTCAAAATTTTCGTCGATGGCGATGTTGTAGAACAAGGGCTGCGTGTTTGGATCTTTCCCTTTCCACTCCACACTGATGGTGGCTCCCGACGATGTGGTGGGCAGGTCGGAGATGAACGAGTACTGGCTGGTGAGCCGGTTGTTTCCAAGGCTGGCGCGCAAGGCGTCATACTTCGACCACATCTCGCCCGTCATGGGCAAATACAAAAGATTCTCTTTGTCGTAGCCGAGGTTTAATTGCTGGATATATTTCAATTGCCGATACACAATGGTGGTGCCCACGATGAGTGAAATGGACACAGCAAACTGAATCACCACCATGGTGTTCCGGAACAAACCGCCGGACTTGCCACCCGAAAAATTTCCCTTCAACACCGTGGCCGGAACAAAACCAGAGAGGTAGAGCGCAGGATAACTTCCTGCCAACAATCCCGTGATGACCGTAATGCCCAGAAGACCGCCGATGATTTTCACATTTGTGAAATCAAGCGCAAGATTTTTTCCACCAAGGGTATTGAAGTAGGGAAGCACGAGATAAATGATCAATAATGCCAGGACAAGTGAGAGCAACGCCACCACCAACGACTCGGCCAGGAACTGCCCCATCAGGTGCGGACGTATGGCACCCACAACTTTGCGCAGGCCAACTTCCTTGGCCCGCCTTGCAGCACGCGCCGTGGCAAGATTCATAAAATTGAGACATGCCACCACGAGGATGAACACGGCCACCACCATAAAAATGTATACGTTCTGTGCATTGCCATGCCCTGGAATGTCGGCCAGAAAATTGGAATAGAGGTGAACCTTTGTGAGTGGCTGCAACACAAAACTTACTTTCAGCACGGTCTCATTCTTTTTATAGATCGCCTGCATTTTTTTTTCGATGTCGGCAAGGGCCGACGCCGACCGTTGCACTTTGTCGTTAAGCTTTATGTAGGTGTAATAGTTAAAATTGTCCCAGATGTTGTTCTTGAGGTCCTTGTTTGTGCGGGCGAGGAAACGCATCGGCTGCACAAAATCAAACTGCAGGTGAGAGTTGTCGGGAACATTGGCGATGACACCGGTGACGGTGAAATTATCTTTGTCGTTTTTCCGGATTGTTTTCTCCAGCACGTCGGTGCTGCCGAAATACTTCAGAGCCATTTCTTCGGTGATCACAACGCCCTCCGGATTTTGCAGCGCAGTTTCTTTGCTACCCTTGATGAAGGGAAAGGTGAACAGGTTGAAGAAATTCGAGTCGGCATAGATCACACCCTTCTCTTCAAATTTCACATCACCCACCTGGATCAGGTCGCGATTTAATCCGGAGATGCGAACGGCGTCTTCCACTTCGGGCAACTCGGCCTTCACGGCAATGGCCAGGGGCGCGGACGACACGGCGGCATGCACCTTCATTTCGGGCAGGGTTGCCGTGACCCGGTAGATGCGATCAAAGTCGTTGTGAAATTTGTCGTAGCTCAGTTCATCGTTGACCCACATGCCAATGAGGGCGGTGCAGGTGATGCCCAGGGCAAGCCCCAGGATGTTGATGAACGAAAAGCCTTTCTGGCGGAGAAGATTCCGGATGGCGACTTTGATGTAGTTGGTGAGCATAAACGGCCGGTTGTTTGAACTTAGACGCCCGAAGTTACCGGAACGTTGCACAGCCCCAAAGGTTGATTACGTGAGCGGCGCCACCTTCACTTCTTGCCCGTTTTGATTTTCGAAATTGTTTCGCCTTTGACCTTCGCCGGACTTTCCATGTCTTTAGTAGCAAAATCGACGGCCGATTTCAGCAGGGCTTTCACTTTGGGGTTCCTATAGTCTGCAGGCATCCCGATGGGAATATGCCGTATCAAATTTCCCGTTCCTACCAATAACGTATGGGGATCGTTGATCAACGTTCCTTTTGTAAATCCGAGGTTCAAATGATTTGTGTAGATCGGCAACATGCAAAACGCGTCCGAGAGTTTGTCGGAAATCGAGAACACCGACGTTAAGGCATGCGTGTGATAGAGGAGTTCGTTGCTGTTGGGATAAAGACCAAGAATGTAGTGACGGATGTCGACAAACAAATCGATCAGCGGCTGTTCTTTCATCTCGAGAAAGTAGAGAAAGTCGGGATGGATTTTTCGGGGCTTATCCATAGTGGTTAAAAATTAGAGAGAGATTCTTATCGCGCGCTGTTGTCGGCCTGCATTGCGCAAACCAGGTTGCCCTCGGTGTCGAGAAATTTTGTTATCCATCCCACATAGGGAATCGCCGTTTTAGGCATCACAATTTCACCGCCGCCGCGCGTCACTCTTTCCACTATAGCGTCCACATCTTCCACAGCAATTGTGCACTCCAGGCCAATGATCTTTTCTTTCACCGACGAATAGTTTCTGGACTGCAGGGCGCCAATCAATTCTCCGGATTCAGTATCGTCGGTTTTGATTTGGAGGAAATCGGGTGGCCCATAGGATGCGAATCCCCAGTCAAACACATGGGCATAAAAATTCTTTGCCCGCTCCGTGTTGTCGGTGTGGATGGCGAAATGTATCAGCTTGTTTTTCATGGATTAAATTTAAGGGTATTGTGGTATTATTCTTAAGCCTTTTCCAAAAGGTATGAATGGCGAGGGCAAACATCGTGTCGACCAAAGCACAAAGCGTTCCGGCGTAGTGGCGCGAACTTCTTTTTGGCTTGTTTCATAGATCTTAGCCACAAAATCAGCTACCAAGTTTCTTATGCCACCCTCCCATGATTATGTGATACCGCGGTAACCGGAGTTGCACGATATTTACAGGACTACATGGTGATTCTTCTCATCACGTGGTTGGTTTTATTCTATCGGCATAGTCTCCACAAACGAGATTATGCCTTTTATTTTATTGGTCACTACACACCCCGACCTCATTCCTGACAAATTCCTATCTACGTACATTCACGTACGTAGATACGCCTTAGTCTGCTGTGCTGGCAATTTGTATTTTGCCTGATCTCATCCAGCCCCTCATGAAAGCTGTATCCAAGTCGAACAACTTTTCTTTTGCCCTCACCGACATTCCCTTTCCTGCGGTCGTTCATCGGGTGGATAACGGAGTGGTGATGCAGCTCAACAGCGAGGGAAAAAAGTTTTTCCGGCTAAAAAGTACAAAAAAGAATCTCACGCTCAGCACCCTTTGGTCGGGCACGCCTCCGGACGCGTCCGTGGGTCGGGCAAAAACATTTACGCGATTTGGTCCAATCGTGCACCACGCATCCACGGGGAAAGACACAACCGTGTTCCTGTTGCGAAAGCGAATCCAACTTCATGGCATGGATTGCCTCCTTGACTATCTGGAGCTGCCGTCTTCGCTACAGCATGAAGATGCGCTACAACAAACGCAGCAAACACTCAACCGTAGTCAGTCCATTGCCTCAATCGGCAGTTGGGAGATGTATGGCAACTTCAACGAAATCCGCTGGTCCGACGAATTCTATCGCCTGCACGGTCTGGCGCCGCAGTCGGTGAAACCTTCCACACGCCTGCGCCTCTCGATGGTGCATCCAAAAGATCGCGCCAAAATGCAGAAGGCCATAGACGACGCCGTGCGTCTTGGCAAACCCTATGCGCTTGAAAAAAGAATTGTGCGACCCGACGGCACCGTGCGCTGGGTGCTGTCGCAAGGCGAAGCCACGCTGGACGAGCACACCGGCAAGCGGAAAATTTTCGGCACATTGCTCGACATCACCGCGCGAAAGGAAACCGAAGAGATTCAACACAAACTCACCCAATCGCTCGCCGATTTTCAAGACGCCATCGAAAACACCGCCGTGGTGTCGCGCACCGACAACACCGGACGCATCATGGACGTGAATGCAAACTTCGTTGGCCTTTGCGGCTATAGTCAGAAAGAGTTGGTTGGCAATCACTATGGCGTCATCAACAGCGGCCATCACTCCCGGGTGTTTTGGGCTGACTTGTGGCGCACGCTGAATGCCGGGAAAACGTGGCGGGGAGAAATCAAAAACAAGGCGAAAGACGGTACCTTTTTTTGGGTCGATGCCACCATCATTCCCGTGCGCGACGGCACCGGAACAACAACAGAGTTTTTCGCCATCGAGCACGACATCACGGCACGGAAAGAATCTCACGATGCGTTGTTCCTCTCCTACTCCAGCCTTCGCGAAACACTGCTCTTTGCAAAAATGGGAAGTGCCGAACTTGATCTCAAAACTTTTCAATTGTCCATGAGCCGGGAGTTGCTCGAACTGCTGGACATCGATTCCACAAAGCCGATCGTGATTCCCTTTGCGCAGTTCATCGCACAATATGTTCATCCGGATTTCCAGGCCGTGATTGGCGAGAAAGTGAAAGAAGGCATGGCCGATCCGGCCGCGGTGAAAACGGAAGTGAACGTTTCCTTTGCCATGATCACCGCCACCGCGCGCGAAATATGGATGGAGGCACGCGGCATTTTTAAAGGCACAACCGCGCTGGGCATTCTGCAGGATGCCACCGATCGCAAGCGCGCAGAGCAAACGCTACAGGAATCATCCCAACGCGTCATCTCGCTGGCCGATAACATTCCCGACGGCCTCATCTATGAATACTGGACAAACATGGCGCGAACAGAAGCGGGGTTCACGTATGCAAGCCAGGGCGTGGAAAAAGTTTTTGAGTTAACTGCAGACGAACTCATACACGACGTGGGTGTAGGCCTCGGCCTGGTTCATCCCGACGATCTTGCTGCGGTGAAGGAGGCCACCAACATTTCCATTGCCACCCTGAAAGGACTGGACGTTGACTATCGGATCAACGTACGCTCGGGGAAACAAAAATGGGTGAAGACAAAGGCCACCCCACACCTGCGTCCCGACGGCACGGTGCACTTCATCGCCATCTGCATCGACATCACCCGTCAAAAAAAACTGGAAGCTGAACAAGCCACCAATCGCTTTAAACTACAAAACACACTCGACAACCTCATCAGCGCCGTAGTGGTGGCTTCGCCCGACGGCAAAATTACCTACGCCAACAAAAGCGCACTCTACATCCTGGACACCACCGCCGATGAGGTGACGGAGCATTACTTTCACAATCCGGTCTGGAAACCCGTGGATGAAACCGGGCAACGTCTTGCTCCGGAAAATCTTCCGCTTTCCATTGCACTCACCAAACAACAGGCCGTGGGCAATGTGCTGCATGGACTTCAACATGAAAACGGTTCGATGAAATGGATCTCGGTAAATGCCGCCCCGCTGCTCGACGAGGCAGGCCGCATGTATGCTGCGGTGTCCAGCTTTATCGACATCACCGAGAGCCGTGCGGCCGAGTTGAATCGGGAGAAATCGGAAAACGAACTGCGTGCCATTATTGAAGCCTCGGCCTATGCCACGGTGTTGCTGGACCCGCAAGGTGTTGTTCAGAATTTTAATGCCTTCGCTTCCCGCAATGCAACATTCATCCTGAACCACGCGCTCGAAAAGGGCAATCATTTTTTAACAGTCATCCCACCCCTGTTTCAAGCCGATTTTTCAACCAATTTTGCGCGCGCATTGCAGGGTGAAAAGGTGTTGGTGGAACGTGAAATTCAAAACGTGAACCAACACAAGCTGTGGCTGGAATTCCTGTATCTGCCCGTGTTCAACAAAGCGATGGAGGTGACGGGCGTTACCTTTAACGTGACAGACCTGACGCAAAAAAAAGAAGCCGAAGCACACTCGCGAAAACGTACGGAGCAGATCCGCTTCGCGGCACGGCTCGCGCGCTTTGGGGAATGGGAGCTGGATTTGGCGACACACCAATGTCGTTGGTCCGACGAAGTTTGCCGCATTCACGATGTTGCTCCCGGCTATTCGCCCGGGCTGGAAGAAGCACTCAGTTTTTATACAGCCGATTCGAAGGTGCTCCTCCGGCACGCCATCCAAAAATGCATTGACGACGGCGACTGGTATGACATGACCCTTCAAATTGTTTCGAAGGCCGGCAAGAAAAAATGGATTCGCACGGTTGGTGTCTCTGAGAGAATAAACAATCGCGCCGTGAAATTATACGGCCTGTTTCAGGACATCGACGATGTGCGTCAAAAAGAGGAAGAGTCTGCGCGCCTCGCCCTCATTGCCAAGCGCACCGACAACCTGGTGGTGATCACCGATGCCGACCGGAAAATACAATGGGTAAATGAATCGTTCACCCGCACCACCGGCTACACTTCGCGCGAGGTGATTGGAAGGACCACGGAAGATTTTCTGTATGGCCCGGAAACACTGGCCGAGACCGTGACCATGGTTCATGAAAAACTGGCGCGCAAAGAGCCAGTGAAATTTGAAATCGTTCATTATAAACGCTCCGGCGAAACACACTGGCTCGACGTAGAAATTCAACCCGTGTTTGGCGCCTCGGGCGAGCTGGACTATTTTATCGAGATCCAGTCAAACGTTACGGAACGGAAACAAGCAGAAGAAAATCTACAGCTCACACAGTTGGGATTACAAAAGAGCTTGCAGGAAAAAGAAAGTCTTATCAAAGAAATCCATCACCGTGTTAAAAATAATCTTCAACTCATCTCCAGCATCCTGTATCTGAAGATGAGCGGCATGCACCAGTCCGATATGAAAGATTTTCTGGAGGACACGCGTCACAAGATCCGCTCCATTGCACTCATTCATGAACGCCTGTTGCAATCGGGCTCGATGCACCAGGTGGACATTGCTGATTACCTCAGCAAATTGATTCTCGATTTGCAAATGACGGTGATGACCCAAACGCTTGACCTCAGCATCAACGCACACATCGAGCCTACACAAATCAGTTTGGACCTGGCCATCAACTGCGGACTCATTTTGAACGAGCTCATCACCAATGCCATCAAACATGCATTCAAAGACCGGCGCGAAGGCACCGTGTTTGTGAGCTTCAACAAAACCGCCGAAGGTTTTCTCTTCACCGTGGCCGACAACGGTTCCGGGTTGCCCGAGTCGGTCTATCCGGGCAAGGGCAGCTTTGGCATGCAACTGCTCGACGTCTTTCTGAAACAGCTCAAGGCATCGGTCAGCATCGAGCGTGGGCAGGGAACAAAATACTCCATTACCTTTTAAAATTCTTTCACAAACAATCGTGCAGGGTGTTGCGTTAATTCCACACATGTTCGTGCGACTTTGCTTTGCACGAGACAGCACCGGCTACTGCATCCCGCTTTTAACTCTAAAAAGGCGCTTCTGATTCAGAAATATTGAATTATGTTACATGGGTGACGATTGACCTAAAAAACGCTTTTAGGTTGGTTTAGGATGGCCCATTATTATGGAAATTTTTAAGTATATTTAACATAAGTCAAGTTAGGGGTTATGTCAAAAGCAAGAATACTTATCGTAGAGGATTCTATCATAGTCTCAATACATTTACAGTCCACACTGGAGAATGAAGGGTATCGTGTGGTCGGGAAATGCGACTTCGCCGAACAAGCCCTGGAACACATCGAGAAAGATCGCCCCGACCTTGTGCTGATGGACATCATGCTGGCCGGAAAAATGGATGGCATTGAAGCGGCGGGCATCATCAAACAGAAATACGCCCTTCCGGTTATTTACATCACCGCACTCACCGACAAAGACACCATTCAGCGCGCGAAGGTCACGGAGCCCTATGGCTATCTCACCAAACCTTTTGAAGATCGCGAAATCTTCACCGTCATCGAGATGGCGCTCTACAAACACACCATTGAATTGAAGCTTCGCCAAAGCGAAGAAAAATATTTTTCGACCGTCAATTCCATCAGCGACTCGGTGATTGTGATTGACCGGAACTACTGCATCACCTACATGAACCCCAGTGCCGAAGCCGTGATTCAATGCACCGCCAAAGAAGCGTTGGGAAAACCCATTGTCGACATCCTGCAGCTGCGCGATATGATGACGGGTGAGTTTCCGGTAAATCCCATCCAATGTCCGCTGGCGGGTGTGAACCTGAACACAATGCCCGAAAACCTGGTGCTGATCGGCAAACACGGCAACGAGCAGCCCATTGGCGAGAGCAGCCTTAGCCCCATGCTCGACAACAAGGAGAATTTTATAGGCCTCATTGTGGTGTTTAAGGATTTGACGGAAAAAAAAGAATACGAACGCCTGGTGAAAGACCTGGAGAAACATCGCATGGCCGCACTCCTGGAAGGCCAGGAAAAAGAGCGGAGCCGCATCGCTAAAGATCTTCACGATGGTTTAGGGCAGACGCTGAATGCTATCAAGATGAACGCCAACGTCATCGTGAAAGATCACAAGGAAGCGTCCAACCTCTATCAGCTCATCGACGAGGCCATCCAGGAATCGGTTCGCATTTCCGAAAACCTGCTGCCCGCAAAACTGAAAGATTTCGATCTGGCCACCTGCCTGCGCTCGCTTTGCAACCAGGTTGACCGCACCGCCGAAGCGCACGTCTATTTTGTGAACACGGGCGATCGTCGCGAGATCAAACAGCCACAGAAAATCAATTTCTATCGCATTGCGCAGGAAGCCCTGAACAACGCTGTGAAACATTCGTCGGCACACCAGATCACCCTGCAGCTAAACGAAGAACCGGACTTTATCCGCCTGACGGTGGAAGACGACGGCCGCGGCCTGTCGCGCCAGAACAACCTGGACCTTTATAAAAATAATGGCATGGTCAATATCCGCGAGCGCGCCGAAATTATGGGAGGCAGTCTCACCATTGAAAGCGACACCAACCGCGGCACGTTGCTCATTGTAGAAGTTCCCCTCACCGTTAACGCCCGCTGACATGGAGAAGCACAAGATCCTGATTGCCGACGACCACTCCATGATCCGCGATGGCATAAAAACCCTGCTGAAACAAAACAAAAGCTACGAAGTGGCCGGCGAGGCCGTGAACGGGCGCGAGGCCGTTGAAAAATACAAAGCCCTTCGTCCCGACCTGATCATCATGGACATTTCGATGCCCGAACTGAACGGCATGGAAGCGGCCAAAGAAATTCTGACCGAAGACCCCACCGCCCGCATTGTGATGCTGTCGATGTATGACGACGAAGACTACATCAGCCTCTGCATGGAATATGGCGTGAAGGGTTATGTGGTGAAAAATGAAACCGGGAGTGAACTTGACTATGCCGTAAAAACCGTGCTGAAGGGACAAAACTATTTCAGCAACCAGGTGCAGCAGGTGATCTTCAAAAAATATTCAAACAACGTTACCCGCAAAAAACAAAAAGAACCCGAGGTGAACCTCACCACGCGTGAAGTGGAAATCCTGAAACTGATCTCCGAAGGGCTCACCAGCCTTCAAATGGCAGACAAACTTTTTATAAGTCCCCGCACCGTGGAAACCCACCGCGCAAACCTCATGAAAAAGACAGGCGCCAAAAATTCCATCGAATTGGTGAAGAAGGCACAAGCTACAGGCCTCCTGTAAACACGTCGCACGGCATTCCTTTCGTTGTCAACACAAATGTTATCCTGCCAGGGCTGAAATGGTCGCCATGGTCGTTGCCACTTGTGTCATTTTCTTACATCAAAAGCGACTACGTATATCTACGGATTGCCTTCGGTAGATCAGTGTAATTCAAAATACATTCTTTTCCCGATTTCCGGCGGCCTTGCGCGGGTCTACCTTTACATCGAAAACAAAGAAGCTTTTCGTTGTCGCAGTTATGAAACCGGAAATAGAAAACATACGCGTTACCAGAACGGAAACCACCCCGGCCTCGGACCACACGGTTCGGCCTTCGCGCAAAGCAAGTCAATCGTCTACAAAAAAAAAGTCATACCAATCTTCCACTAAAATGAAAAAGAACCTGTATCAGGACAAAGACAATGGAACGTCTGGCGGGTCCAGCGTCCACGTTACACCCTCCGAAACCGTTACGGTCGATCGCCTCAAGTTTATCGACTTTCAGGGACAGGTGGATGCCATCAGCAAATCGCAGGCGGTGATCGAGTTCAACATGGATGGCACCATCATCTATGCGAACGAAAACTTTTTGAACGCTATGGGGTACACGCTGGGCGAAATCAAAGGACGACATCACCGGATGTTTGTGGAAGAAACCTATGGACGTGGCAAAGCCTACGCCGATTTTTGGGCAAAGTTGAATCGTGGCGAATACATCTCCGACGAATTCAAGCGCGTGGGCAAAAACGGAAAAGAAGTATGGATTCAAGCATCCTACAATCCCATCATGGACCTGAACGGCGTGCCGTTTAAGGTAGTAAAGTATGCCTCCGACATCACGGAACAAAAACTCCAG
The DNA here is from genome assembly GCF_016735595.1 of Chryseolinea lacunae. GTDB lineage: Bacteria > Bacteroidota > Bacteroidia > Cytophagales > Cyclobacteriaceae > Chryseolinea > Chryseolinea lacunae. The sequence continues at coordinate 460,217 of NZ_JAERRB010000002.1, read as the reverse complement.
AACATCGACACGCAAGGACAACTCGACGCCATCGGACGTTCGAACGCCGTCATTGAATTTAACATGGACGGCACCATCATCACAGCAAACGAAAACTTTTTGAAAGCCACAGGCTATAGCCTGAAAGAAATAAAAGGCAAACATCACCGCATGTTTGTGAGCGCCGAATATGGTCGTAGCGCCGAGTATCACGATTTCTGGGATACACTGAATCGCGGCGAATTCCTTATCGGCACCTACACCCGTGTGAACCGCCGGGGCGAAGAAATTTATCTGCAAGCGTCCTATAATCCCATCGTCGACATCGATGGCCAGCCGATCAAAGTTGTGAAGTATGCGCTCGACATGACGGAAGTGATCCGCGCCATTAAAGCCATGGCGAAAGGCGACCTGAGCCAACGCTGCGACACATCGGTCGACAACAACGGCCTCACCGCCGAAGTGAACAAGACCCTGGAGAATCTGAACTCCGTGCTGGCGAACATCAGCCAGGGTTCGGATGTGGTGGCCCAATCGTCGGACCTGCTGCAAAAGAAAACAACAGACATGAAACGCGGCACCACCGAAACGGCCAGCGCCATTTCGCAAATGGCAAAAGGTGCACAAGACCAGGCACTGCGCACCGACGAATCGTCGAAGCTCATCAACCACGTGATGAACACATCGACCGACATGGAGAAGAAGGCACACTTCATCAACAAGACGGCCGAAAAAGGATTGGAAAGTTCTACACAGGGCATGAAGACCGTGAAGGTGCTGGTGACCAACATGAGCGGCATCAAGGATTCGGCTGGTCAAACAGCACAGTCCATCGCCGTGCTCACCAAACGCACGGAAGAAATAGGTCGCACACTGAATGTGATCACCGACATCGCCAGCCAAACCAACCTGCTGGCCCTGAACGCGGCCATTGAAGCGGCACGCGCCGGCGACGCCGGACGAGGGTTTGCCGTGGTAGCCGAAGAGATACGCAAGCTTGCCGAAGACTCGCGCCGCTCGGCCGTTGAAATTGAAAAAATTATCGGCGATGTTCAGAAAGACACACAAGCTGCCGGCAAGGCCATCGACATGATGGAAGCCAGCGTGAAAGACGGAAACAAGTCGAGCATGGAAGCGGAAGTGATCTTCCAGGAAATTGCCAAGTCGAGCGAAGAAACATTTAGCGCTTCGAAGGAAATCCAGACGGCCACCATCACGCAAAAAGAATCGATCACCACGGTGGTGAAAAACTTCGAGCAGATTGTGGTGGTGTCGGAAGAAACCGCAGCGGGCACGCAACAAGTGGCCAGCTCAAGCCAGCAGATGAGCAACGGCATGCTGGAGATTGCCAAGGCCGGCGACGAACTTTCGGCCGTGGCCGCCGAACTGCAAGCCGGCATTCAGCAATTCAAACTCAGGAAATAATTAAGGCGCGTTGGGCGGATGATTCGATTTCGCCGCCCATGCCTTTCTGTAAAATCAACACACGATATGTCAGACGTAAAAACATCGGAAGCTCCCGCCAAAGCACAGCGCACACTGCAGATTGTGGTGTTCAAGCTGGGGCAGGAAGAATACGGACTTCAAATCGACCAGATCAAGGAAGTGGTGATCACCCCCACCATCACCCGCATGCCGCAGACGCCACCCTATATCAAAGGCGTGGCCAACATCCGCGGCAACGTCATTGCCATCTTCGACCTGGAGGAACGCTTCAACCTGACGCGCACGCAGAAAGAAGGCAACAAATATACGCTGGTGGTAGAGAGTGAAGACGTGAAGCTGGGCCTGCTGGTGAGCGAAGTGCCCAACACAATTTCGGTGAACCCGTCGGACCTCGACGAATCAGTGAGCATCATCAACGACGCCAGCACCGAATCGAACTACATCAAAGGCATCATCAAATCGCGCGACCGTCTCATCATTCTCATCGACATCTTCAAGGTGATTGATTATGAAATGAGCGAGTCGATCAAAAAAACCGTTGGCGCATCATGACCGAATACAAGCTTGGCATTGGTGATGTGGTTACGTCGTCGCACCCGGCGTTGTATACGTGCTATGGATTGGGCTCGTGCATCGGACTGTTTGTGCAGGATCGCGTGACGGGACTTGCCGGTGCGGCACACATTTTTCTCCCCGACCAGGAAAACGCACCGCATGAACGCAACAAGTTCTACGATGTGAAAACGGCGCTCGACGAAATTCTGGCCCAGTTCAAAGACAAGGGAAGCACGCTCAACACCCTGCGCGCAAAAATTGCCGGCGGCGCCAATGTGATTGGCACGGGCAAAGGCGTAGGCGCGGAGAATGCCTCGTCGGTGATCCGACGTCTCACGGAAAACAAAATCTTTATCGCGGCCATCGACATCGGCGGCAGCGAAAGCCGAACCACACGGTTCGAAAGCACCACGGGTCAACTCAACGTGAGCAAGCCCGGTGCGGTACATTATAAAATCTAGAAACCAAAAACTGAAGTGAACATGGCTAAGAGTGTTTTAATTGTCGACGATTCATTGTACATGCGTACCCTGATCAAAGACGCCCTGGAGTTGGGTGGATACAACGTGGTGGGCCAGGCGGCCAATGGCGAAGAAGCGATCGACCTTGCGTTCGAGTTGCAACCCGACCTCATCACACTCGACAATATTCTACCCGACATGATTGGCACTGACATCCTGAAAGTGTATCAGGAAGAAGGGCTGAAATCAAAAGTGGTGATGATTAGCGCCGTGGGTCAGGAGTCGGTGGTGAACGAAGGATTGCGCCTGGGCGCGAAGGCCTATATCGTGAAGCCCTTCACCAACGATCAACTTGTAGCCGCCATCAACAAAGCCTAGTTTTTTCCGCTATGGTCCGGCCCCGCATTCGCACCGTATTGATCGATGACTCTGCGTTCATGCGCAAAGTGATTGGCGACATGCTGAAAAGCGACGACACCATCGACCTCGTGGGCGTGGCCAACAATGGTCAGGACGGCACGCAAATGGCACTCACCCTGAAGCCCGACGTGGTGGTCACCGACATGGTGATGCCCGACTACGACGGTGTGTATGTGGTGAACGCCGTGATGGAAAAACATCCGGTGCCCATCATCCTGCTAAGCTCCCTGGAGAAAACCGACACACGCATTTTTGATGCCCTGCAACATGGCGCGTTTGAATTCATCGACAAGCCTACCGACATACACCGCCTTGACCACGGCCAGTACAAATTGCTGGACCTTATCAAGCAGGCGTCGCGCACCGACATCTCGCGGCTGAAGGGAAAACAGAAAGCAAAACAGAACGCGAATCACCACAGCTTTGACCAGACGCACTACGAAATCGTGGTGATCGGTGCCTCCACCGGTGGTCCTGGCGCCGTGGAATACATCATCAACAATTTGCCAAAAAATCTGGCGCTTCCCGTAATCATTGTCCAGCACATGCCGGCACGTTTTCTTGAAACGTTTTCACAGCGGCTGAACGAAAACAGTCCGTTAACGGTGCGCCTGGCGCGTAAGGGCGAAACACTAAAGGGTGGAATTGTATATCTCGCACCCGGCGACGCCAACATGCGCATCGACAAAAGTCACCTTACCGGCGCGCCGATGGTGGTCTTTACCGAAAAGCAATTCAAAGAATACAATCACCCTTCGGTTGACTGCCTGTTCGAATCGGTCGCCGAAAAATATGGGCCTCAGGCAATCGGCGTCATTCTCACCGGCATGGGGAAAGACGGCACACAAGGCATGAAGAAAATACGCGAGGCTGGTGGCTTCACCATTGGCCAGGACGAAGCATCGTGCGTGGTTTATGGTATGCCAAAGGCGGCGTTTGAAAGCGGCGCTGTGCGACAGGTTGTGGCATTGAAAGAGATACCGGGTTTTATAGTCAGTTGTTTATAGTCACCGAAGAAAATCCTCCAAAAGGTCATGAAAAACAAAGAAGAAGAGTATAAAGAAATTTTCCTGGCGGAAGCGATGAGCAATTTCGAGGAGATCAACCGTGTGCTCACCCAACTGGAAAAAACACCGGGCGACAAAAACACGGTGCATGCGTTGTTTCGCATCACCCACACCCTGAAAGGTAACGCCGCCGGCATGGGCTTCACGGGCATCGCCGAAATGGCTCACGTGCTCGAAGATTTGTTTGGCGAAGTACGCGACGGACGGATTTCGCTCGACGAAAATATGTTTGCCTCCGTCTTCAAAGGAGTTGACACCCTGGGCAACCTGGTGAACGCCGTGAAAGACAACTCGGAAGTAAAATACAAAGGCATCAAAACCAAACTCGACGTGCTGCTGAAGCGCGCCAAAGAAGATTCAAAAAACACAAGTCATACCGTTCAGGAAAGCTTTCAGTCATTTCACGCCGAAGCAGAAGTGGAGAGCGACGACAGCAATGCTCCTGAAACGAGTGCAACACCTGAACTGAATAACCAGGTTTCATTCTCTGACCTGGTTCAGGTTCCTGTGCGCAAGCTCGACAACCTGTTGAACCTGGTGGGTGAACTCATCATCGAAAAAGATCGTATCCTCGCCGCACAGGCTGGCAAGGGGTTGCGCTCAAACGAATATGCACGCCTCAGTCGCATCAGCTCCGATCTTCAATATTCCGTGATGGACGTGCGGTTGGTTCAGGTTGGATTTCTGTTCAACAAATTTCACCGTGTGGTGCGGGATGCGGCCACGTCGGAAAAGAAAAACGTGATGCTGAAGCTGGAAGGCACCGAAACCGAAATCGACCGGAACGTATTGCAAGTGATCAGCGATTCCATGATCCACCTCATTCGCAATTGCGTGGGCCACGGCATCGAAGAACCCGAAGAACGCATCGCCGCAGGCAAACCAAAAGACGGTGTAATTACCCTGAGCGCCCGCAGCGAGACCGACGCGGTGCACATCGAAATAAGCGACGACGGCCGCGGTCTCAACTATGAAAGGATCAAGCAAAAAGCCATCGCCAAAAAACTCATCACCGCCGAAGACGCCGAGAAGCTGACACGCGAAGACCTGAGCATGCTCATCTTCGAACCCGGCTTTTCGACGATGGAAACCGTGACCTCCATTGCGGGGCGCGGGGTTGGGATGGACGTGGTGAAACGCATGCTCGACTCCATCGGCGGCACCATACGCGTGGCCAGCAGCGAAGGACAGGGTACCGTGATGTTGCTCACCATGCCTTCGTCGATGGCCGTGAAAGCCTCCCTCCTGTTTGAACTGGAGCGCGAAGTATACGCGATACCTCTGGCCTATACCGAGTCGGTGATCTCCCTCTACAAAAGCGACATTCACATGGCCGGCGGCGGCCTGGTGGCGACACACCTGGGAAAAAATTTCGCCGTCGTTTTTCTAAAGGATATTTTCAGAAGTCCGTCAGACACTGCTGCGCAGTCGGCCAACACCTTGCAAAACACGTTTGCCAAAATTCATCCCGAGGAAAAACTCGAAATTGTTATCGTAAGCTTCAACAACCGGAAGGTGGGCATCGTGGTCGACAAACTTCTGCAACAAAAGGAGATCGTGGAAAAGCCGCTGATGCGCCCGGTTGACAAGGTTAAGTTCATTAGCGGTGTCACCATTCTGGGGAGCGGCAATGTATGTCTGGTAATGAACATTCCGCACCTCCTCAATTTCATCTTTGGTTTCAGTGCCGGCAACAAGGCGGCCCGAAATTTCACATTAAACTAATTTTTCCATGAATATCACACCTCGTGAACGTTTTCTCATTCAGGTTATGAACAGCGGCTTTCAACGCGCTGCCGTTTCCTTCTCAAAACTCATCAACAAAGACGTGCGCATCGTGAACAGCGACGCCACCCTCCTGCACGGAGAAGAAGACTTTGGCGGCATTGCCGAAGAAGAAGGTGAACTGAACATTCTGATCACACAAATCATCGGCGACATTTCGGGCAAGAGCTTTCTTATTTTTAACCGCGACGAGAGCCAGGAAATTTACAAAGCGCTCAACACCAAAGTGAGCAACGACGCGCTCAACGAAGCCTTTCTTCTCGAAATCGACAACATCATTTCAGCATCGGTCATCGCGGAGTTGTCGAACTTTTTGTCGCTTGAAGTGTATGGCGATGTGCCGCGGTTGGCAAAGGTGCAGTCCAAAGACTTGAGCGCGTTTGTGTCGCAGGAGATGCGCTCCGACGAACCGTTCAGTATGATTTTTTGCAACACCACGTTTCAGTTTGAAGGTGGCGACAAAGTGCATCCCCAGTTTATCTGGAAATTGAGTAGTAAAGTATTTGAAAAGGTACCAGTCGAAAAATTATCGTTACTATGAAAAAACGCATCCAAGGGTTGTCTTTCATTCTGATACTAGCCTTGATCGTCACACTTGCCACCCTGATTCTGCGCTTGCCGTATGGGTGGTCCGTTTCCGCCGCCACGGTTTCGTTGTGCGCCGGACTGCTGTTGTTGCAAACCTGGATGCTCTATGTAAAAAAACTCCTCATCAAATCGAACACCGCCCTCAACAAACCCCCGAAAGCGTCGGCCTGGTCGTTCGACAACATGGCCTTGCTGAAAGAAAATCAGGAAGAGACACACAAAAAATTTTCCGTATCGGCAGAGCTGATCACCAACCTCACGCATCCTGAAAAAATAGTCGCTACCGCGGGTGTCGATTTTAGCGATCCCATTGGCAAAGCGCTTTTGCTTATCAAATCGGAGATGCAAAAGATTAAAGAGGAAGACGAAAAACGCGCCTGGGTCACACAAGGCCAGGCCGACTTTGGCGAAGTGCTGCGCAACAAGGTGGAAGTGCACGAATATGGAAACAACATCATGCTCTACCTGGTCCGCTATCTGAAAGCGAATCAGGGAAAGTTTTTTATTGAATACGAAGACGAGAACGGTGACCCCTACCTGGAACTGATCGCCTGCTATGCCTACGACAGACGCAAACACCTGTCCGAAAAAGTTTATGCCGGCCAGGGCGCGCTGGGCCAAAATATGCTGGAGCACGACTTTGTGTTCATCACCGACGTGCCCGACTCGTATGTGAAAATAACCTCGGGTCTTGGTGAAGCCACACCGCGCAACCTCGTGATCGCTCCCCTCATCTTTAACGAGACCTACTGCGGTGCCATCGAACTGGCGTTGTTCAACGTGATGGAGCCGCACCACATCGAGTTCCTGAAAAAAGTTTGTGAGAACATCGCGTCAGAAATCATGGCCCTGAAAACCATGCGACGCACCGAAGATTTGCTGGGCGCCTCCCGCACACTCACCGACGAGTTGCAGTCGCGCGAAAGCCAGATGAAAAAGAATCTTGACGACCTCGCGGCTTCCCAGGCAGAAATTGCACTGAAACAGACTGAGCTGTCGGGTGTGATCAATGCCATCGACTCCACACTGGGCACGGCGGAGTTTAACGCAACGGGTCGATTGCTGAAGCACAACATGATCCTCGAAAAATTCACCGGCCTCACACCCGAAAACCTGGCACACAAAGACTACTCGCTCATCACCGGCCAACGCGAGGAAACGTTATGGCGCAAAATATGGAACGGCGAAATTCGTTCGGGCGACTACAAAACACAAAGCGCGTCGCGGGGCGAGCTTTGGTTGAGCGTTACGTTCACGCCCATCACCGACGCGTCACTAAACCCGGTGAAGCTGTTGTGCATGATCCAGGACATCACGCAAAAGAAAGTGAAAGAAATCGAATTCGAACGCCTGTCGATCGTGGCCAACAACACCGACAACTCGGTGATCATCACCGACAAGCTCGGCTACATCGAATATGTGAACAGTGGCTTCACCAAAATGACGGGCTTCCGCGCCGATGAAGTGACCGGCCAGAAACCCGGCAAACTTTTGCAAGGCCCGCTAACCGACAAGAAAACCATCGAAAAACTGAGTCGTCACGTTGCCGGCGGCATTCCCATCTACGAAGAAATTTTAAACTACAGCAAGACGGGCGACACCTATTGGGTATCGCTCGCCATCAACCCCGTGCGCAACAGCGAAGGCGAAATCGTGCAATACATCTCCATCCAGGCCGACATCACACAGACCAAGATCAAGGCCATGGACTTCAACCAAAAGCTGGAGGCGCTGAGCCGTTCAAACGCCATCCTGGAAATTGATCCGCGTGGCATCGTGATCGACATCAACGACAACTACCTGAACATTCTCGGCTACTCGCGCAACGAGGTGCTCGGCAAATCCTATTCATTGTTGACCCAAAAAGACAATGTGTTCTCGAAGCTTATCGACACCGTAAAAGATCAGGGAATTCAAAGCGGTGTATATTCGCGCTACAGCAAAACCGGCCAGCTCCATTTCATGAAGTTGCTCGACTACCCGGTATTGAACCTGAACGGTGAGCTTGAAAAAATAATCGAGTTTGGCACCGATGTATCAAACGAACGGCGTCTTGAAAAAGAAGCCGAACGTCGCGAGGCGGAATTGAAAAGCTACCTGCATGGCATCGACAACACCATTGCCTCAGCCGAATTCAGCCTGGCGGGCGACCTGCTGCAAGCCAACGAAATATTTCTGAAAGTGATGGGCTATGCACGCGAAGACTTTGTCGAGACGGGATTCAAATATCTGCTGGGCGAAGATGCCGCCACGGTGATGATGTGGGAAAACCTGCGTCTTGGAAAATTCTTTTCCGGCGAATTCAAAATGAAGAACAAGGCCGGAAAAGAACTATGGCTCAACGGCACGTTCAATCCCATTTTTGTAGAAGGCGACACACCGGAAAAGATCATGATGTTTGCCCAGTTCACTACACAGGAAAAAGAGAAGGTGAACGATCTCAACGGCATGGTAAATGCCCTGAAGTCCACACTGCCCGTGCTGGAATTCAATCAGCAGTTCACCTGCAAGACGGCCAACGAAAAGGCGATGAAAATCTTTGGCTTCTCGCGCATGGACCTGCGCTCGAAGACGATTGAAGACTTTATTGCACCACACTATCGCCACTTGTGGCAAAAGTACAAAGATGAAATTCTACGCACCGACGTGGCTAATTTTTACATTCCTTTCCAGGCCGGCGAACGCATTGTGACCTATGAAGTGAGCCTGTCGGTGATTCGCACTCTCGAAGGCGAGATTGGGAAGATCATTGTGCTCCTCGTGAAAGAAGCAACGGATATTGATAAGGTTTCGGCTCTGAAGGTTGTATAATACAAATTGACAAGATCGCTATGATAACGGAGGTTTCGGACGAGGAGGTTAATGCGCTCTTGAACAGCATTCTGGTGCGCTATGGAATAGACTTCACCTGCTATGAGCCCAAGTCGCTGCGCCGGCGCATCATTCGCATATTGAACCACTTTGAGTTTCCTTCGGTGCAGGACCTGTGGATAAAATTTTTGCGCGACTCCAATTTTGTGAACGTGTTCATGAACGAAGTGAGCGTGGGCATGACGTCGATGTTTCGCGATCCCATCTTGTGGACCAATCTGCAAACCCGGTTGCGTCAGGAATTTATTTCGCGCGGTGCCATCAACACCTGGCACGCGGGCTGCTCAACCGGTGAAGAAGTATATTCGTTTGCCATCGTTCTAAAAGAGAGCCGCTTGCTTCATAAGGCAAAAGCCCATGCCACCGATTTTAATCGCAATGCCCTCGAAGAAGCACAGCACGGTGTGTATCATAAAATAAAAATGCTGCAGAACGAAGCCAACTATCGCGAATACAACACCACCACCAATTTTCACGACTACTACACGACTGACGGAAAAAATGCCACCATGGACCGCAAACTCGTGGCCAACACACAATTCAGCTATCACAACCTCATCACCGATTCGTTTTCGTCAGGATTCGACATCATCTTTTGCCGCAACGTGATGATCTATTTCGACGCGCCCGCGAAAACAAAGCTGCTCGATAAATTCCATGCCGCGCTCAATCCCGGAGGATATCTCATCATTGGGTTCTTCGACACCATCACCCACCTCATGGACAGTCAGAAATTTAATCTGGTAGACGAGCAGGCAAAAATTTTTCAGAAGGTCTGAGCAACCCGGTTATGCTCACAGAAACCCTCCTATACCAAACATAAACAGGAACGGCTCTTCGCGCGAAGCGCCGAAGCTCACGTTGAAGGCAAACTGGTTCATGAAAGGTGCCACGTAAAATCCACCACCATACCCCTGGTGCCAGTAGTTGGCGCTGTCGGAATCGGAGCTGGCCCACACACGCCCGATGTCGTAGAATGCTCGCACGCCCACTTTCACGGGAATGAAACTGTTTCGCGTTTGCAGAATCTGCCATCGCAGTTCGGTGTCGAGATAACCCTTCGACTCGCCGGTGTAACGATTTCGCGGGAAGCCATGCAGGTCGTTGAGCTGACCCAGCGAAAACAGTTTATAGAACGGCAAGCGACCGCTGGTCCATCCGGCACCACCCTTCACACCAAACGTGAGCGGGTGGCTGGAATAGGTTGAGAGGTAGTGTTCCAGTTCCACTTCGGAGACTGAAGCCTTGTGACCACCGTCCTGATTAATGTGAAGCAACTCGCCCGACATGCCCAGACGGAAACCACGTTGTGGCAGAAAGCGGTCGTCTCGAAAGTCAAGGTTAACCAATCCTTTCGCGCTCACCATGTTCAGTTGGCTGGTGCCATACACTTCCGGTGCATCGGCGAGATAGCTGTCCCGTCGCGTGAGACCCTTGGCCGATTCGAAGCCTGCTGTGAACGCCACCTGACTTTGCTTCCAGAACGAGCGCATCAATCCGGCACGTACCAAAACAGAATTGAACTGAGCACGATAGTAGGTGCTGCTCACATCGGCGCGACGTTTGGTGTCGTTACCCACACCGAAAAAATAATTATAGTTGAGCGGGCGCGAAACACCTGCTTCGCCAATGCCATCCCATTTGCCCACCAGATAGCGAAGCTGATTTTTATAGCTCACGTCAAAATTGCCCGTGCTGCTGATTGAGCCTGACAGCACGTGCCGCACACTGAAATCAGGCTTCGAAAAATTGTGTCGTGTAAACACCGTGCGCACGTGTGCCGCCAGGCCGTTGAAAGGATTGTAGGTGATCAGGCCAAAGGGAAAATACGTGTTGTAGGCAAAGGCCGTCCGCTGATAGTGATAGAGATTCTCGTCCTTTGGCGTGACGCGTTTTGCTTCATGCCCCGTAGCGATTGTTGAGTTGTTGTTTTGCTGATAGATAAGTGTGCGCTTCGATGCACCGCGAACGCGCGACACATCCGTGATGCTGTCGCCGGCATCGCCGCCCACGATGCGAATCAGAATGGATTGGGTTGCTTCGCCCTCCACGACAAACACATCGTTGTTGGTGAGACCATAGAGACGAATCTCTTTGGTTTCGGAGGGAACAAAGGTCCGTCTGTAATACACTTTCGTGGTATCGGGCTTTTGCTTGTCCACATCGCAGACCATCACGGTCACCGTGCCGTCGGCATGGCGTGTGGCCCTGAAGTATTCGGATTTGTTGGAGCCCACCACATCCACTTCGCGCGCCAGCATGTCGTAGTAAGCCGCGGCATAGCGAGGGAGATCTTTTATGCGTGCCCGCAGCTTGGCTTCGATAATGGCACCGTCTGTTGCATAGATTTCCGCGGGCATCTGACGCACAGCCTGCGCGATGTCTTCCGGGGTGATGCGGCTTTGAATTTCTTTGGCGGCGTTGATCCAGTCAGCGCGTGTTAGCTGGTTTGTCAACAGTCGGTCCATGTGCCGGGCCTGGTGCATGAGGCTGCGAAGGCCCTTAATGGTGTAGTCAAAATTTTCGCCGCTCTCCTTGGCCCACGCGCGATCGGCCAGGTAGGGAAGCACACCATCCCAGCGCGAAAATACGTGATCGCGGTCGCGTGGAATGGGGCGGTACAAAATGCCGCCGTCGCGGTTGTAGCCGGCCCACTTCCAGTTGTCTTCGTGCTTGCCCCAATCGCCCACCCAAATATCAAACACACGGGCGCGACAAAACTCAAAGCGGTCCACACGGTTGTCGTGGTCCTCATATAGTTTTTGAAAAAGTTTATAGCTGCGCTCGATGTGATCGGCGTTGCCAAAAATTTTTTCCTTCCTGATCTTATCCGTTGGCGAATCTTCGAGCATGCCCAACAGGTTGGCATACTGCGAACGATATTCACCCAACCGCGCACTCTCGGGGAGAATATACAACGTAGGGCGTGCATGAAGAATGTCAATGCGGTCGAGCAAATAGGAAGCCGCCAGGGCGCCATAGGGTTGTTGGGTGCTGGTCTGGTCCTTAATCACCTGCGACACCACCGTGCCCCGCACATCATAGCTCAACGCTTTCACCGGATCTTTGTTGACAGACCTGAACACATACTCCCTCCCATCTCCGCCTGACAACTTCAACGACGTGGTCTGACGGCCTCCGCCTTTCTTAATGACGGTCAATCCCTGAAAGGTCGTGTCGAGATTAAGAGCGTTCACCTGGATGGCCGCGTTCCACGAGCGCCGGTAGTGTGCGCCCAGCCAAAGCCTGCCTGCCTTGTTGATGTCATACTCCTTGCCGGCAATAACAGTTTGTGACGAGGGCGGTGTTGTCAGGGCGTCGGCCAAAGGTTGCACAGCGACCACGTCGGGTGGTGTCAACACACTTTCTGTTTGCGGCTCCAGCGTTTGGGATGTGTATTTGAAGAAACGGCTGGACACTTTTCCTTCAGCATTATAGGTGAGCTCAATGAAACCGGGGGCTGACGACGCAAGCATGGCGCCGGGGCTTCGATAGACAAATGCGCCGTCGGTCAGCGCGCCGCTGTTCACCAGAACATTGTTGCCGTGTTTCACAATGGATTGATTCTTTTCATGACCCGACGCCATAATCAACCCCGCATAATCGCTCATCATGTTGTCGAGCTTTTTGCGCACGCCATCGAGGCGTTCGTTGACCAGGTCGTTACTGGACCCGATGTTCTGGTGAAACGAAACAAGCGCGCTTCCCATCAGGGGTGGTGCGAGATAGGCCGTGGCCGGAAAATGGCCACCATAGTTTCCCAGCGAGGCAACGGGAAAGTGTGACACCAAAAGCACGCGTTTGTTTTTGCTTTCATCCAGCAGGTCGTTCATCTTTTCGAGGAACACCCCCTCGTCGGCCACGCTGCAGGCGTTCATGTAGGGCAACGGTTTTTCGTAGGGATGATTCCACCACTGTGCATTCAGTAAAATGATGTCGACAAATGGCGGCAGCGAAAATGTCCACGGGCCCGGGCAGCCGCTATCGAAATAGAATATCAGTCTCGGGTGTTTTGCCTTCTGGGTTTGGTGTTCCAATTGTTGTAAGGTCTCCCAGCCGTTGCGGGCCGAATTGTTCCACTCGCGTTCGCCCTGATTCACCAGCAGGGTGAGCTGTGGATGTTTGTCGAGGACCTGGCCGGCAACCTCAAGCCATCGCGCGATCACCGCCGGCTCGGCAGGCGTTGAAAATGCATCGCCATTAAACACCCACACGGCAGGTCCGGAAGTCTGCGCCGCATAACGGTCGACAACGGAAAAGAGCGCCTCCACATCCTGAACATCAGCACTGTTGCCCGTGAGCACAACGCGCAGGGTCTGACCTTGGGCAACATTCGGTTGCGCCAACAGCCATACACCGATTATAAAAACAAACAGAATATTTTTTTTCCCCATAGAGTCAATACGAAACGAGCAGACGCAAAATATAAACCCAAAGATTGCATTGTGCAAGCGATCGTCGTTGGTCATTGACTTCGGATGAGCACTGTCCCTCAGGCGACGGGCACTTCCTTTTGTTTGGCTTCCAGTTTTTTCAAATTTCTGCGCTGACCCTTTTGCAGTTTCTTGCGACCATAAGGCGTGAAATAGCGATGTTCCCGAAGCAACGCCAGCGAGTCGGCCAACCATTCGGCTTTGTTCACTTTCAAGCCGGTGGTCGATTGAATTTCTTTTCGCAGCAAGACGTTGCGCCGGGCAAATTTGCGTGTGCCCAAATGAAACAGGTCGGCATCACAAAGGATCTGCTCCACCAGCGTTTCGGGTTCCTGTGGCAAACGCGTCGCCAGAATGGCCCCGCGCACTTCGTGAATAAAATCCGGGTCCGCCTCCTTGTCGTTCAGGAAAACTTCGGCCGCCTGCGCGCTGCGTGCTTCGTGACCAACCGAACCCTGCACATATCCCACGTCGTGAAACCATGCCGACAGCAACAGTGCAATGCGTTGTGGCTTGCTTAATGGCTGACCTTTGGCCAGACGACGTGCGGATTTCACTACTTCTTTGGTGTGACGAAAATCATGGTACACCGCGCCTTCGGGTTTATGTTCACGAAAAAGATTCCGCACGTGACGCCGGGCACTTTTTACCCATTTCAATTTAGGCTTTGTCATGGCCGTTCGTTATCATTTTTTAAGATGGAATTCGATATCCCTGCATGCTTCACGCACCCTACCCCGTTAACAATAAGGCAACAATAAAAGGCGGCTACCGGCACGAAGATGTGATGAAACACGCTGTAGAATTTCGCAGCAACCTACCCGTTACCATCTGCAAAACTACACACCGCGCAGCCTCAGCTCCATAGCTAAACCAAAGGTTTTCTTGTACAATTCGAGGTTGTCGGTTCCGCGCGTCAGCATACAGGACGACGATTCCTTATTGGGTGAGCAAATCCATTTTTCCAAACCCCACGGTTTCGCGATACATCTGCGGCGACACGTCGGCGTTGGTTTTGAAAAAGCGGCTGAAATAATGTTCATCGTCATAGCCCAGCGCGTAGGCAATTTCTTTCACGGCCTTGTTGGTGAGGTAGAGCTCACGTTTGGCCTCGATGATGATGCGTTCTGAAATGAGTTCGGTCAACGTTTTGTTGAAATGTGTTTTGGTGATTTTAGCGAGGGCTTTCGGAGAAATGTTCAAGGCCTCGGCATAATCGCTGGGGGCGTGCCGGGTCCTGAAGTCGCGCTCGATCGTATCTTTCAACGTCTGCAAAATGAAGGGTTCTTTCTGACCGGCATCTACGTTAACAGGCTGTGGGTGTTGTTCGGCTTTGAGACGCGACGCAGTGATCAGGAATATCTTTAAGTAAGAAACCAGCAGTTCGTATTGGGCAAGGGCGGGATTTTGCACTTCCGTGCGCATGTTCTCCAACAGCATGTTGAAGGTGGTGGCCGAAGGTGGATCGATGAACGTGAACGGCGGTTGATAGATGTTGTTGAACAACACGCCGTTACAGGCCACTTCCTTCTGGTGCATGTGGATGCAATAGAAATCCGGATGAAATTGGATGGCCACTCCCCGCTGGGGCGATGTGGCCGTGAACATAAACGGCTGATAGGGTGCAAACGCAAACAAGGTATCTTCCTCAAAATCGTAGGTCGAAAAATCGACACGCACTTTGCCACTGCCCCGCTGCATCCAGATGAGGGAGTAATAGTTGTTGCGTTGCAAATGGTCGAACGCACAATTGTTGTCAAACGTGAAGAGCTTAAACGCGAGGTTTCCGTTTTGGGGATTGATGAGGGTGTATACCGATTGCGCTGTCATGCGTGAAGGGAAGTAAGAAGGTTAACTGTCGTGTCGATACGATGCATTGACAAAGGAATGTCGAAAGTGGTTCCCTTCCGACATTCCTTTGCATAAAAAAACCAGATCCGAACGATCTCAAACCGTTGCAGGCTCCAGGCTCTTCACCACCGGAAAATCGATGGCCGTGTTTGCCGTGTTGTTCAGGTAGTTGGTGAGAATATTCAACGCTACGTGCCCGACAAGTTCGCCAACCTCGCCTTCGGTGAAGCCCGCTTGTTTCACGGCGGCCACGTCGGCGTCGTTCACCAGACCACGTTTCTCTACCAGCGTTTTTGCAAACCGGAGGGCGGCGGTAGTTTTGGCGTCGGCCGATTTTGCCTGGCGTGCATCGTCCAGAATTTTTGAGTCCACCTTCATCAGGTTGGCACCGATGAATGTGTGGGCCGAAAGGCAATAGTCGCAGCTGTTGCTTTCCGCCACGGCCAAGGCAATGAGTTCGCCGGTCTTGGCACCCAGTGTGCCTTTGCCAAGCGCGCCGCTAAACGTGAGGTAACCTTCCAGCAAGGCAGGAGAATTGCCCATGGTGCGCATCATGTTGGGCACTAGGCCCAGTTTGCCCTGAACGGCGTTGAATAATTCCTTGGTTTTGCCAGTAGCTTCGTCGGGGTGCAATGCTGTTAAACGTGTCATGTTCTTGTTGTTTTGGTTTCGTCGATATTGACGATACAAAGGTGCGCGGCCGCAGCCGACGGGAACATGGAGGATTGACGCAAGGGCATGGACAAAATTCCCCGCCCGGCGTTGCAGGCTTGGGATGGGCCGGTTGAGGCATTTACTCCCCGATACTTTTCAAGAACTGACCCTTATCGCGCGTATTGATGACAATCTGTTTGGTTTCACCCTTCTCCGTCTTGAACGACAACACAATCCCTTCCTTACTTTCCTTTGCCGAACCTATCCGATGCAGCGGAACGCGATGCACAAGATCGTGCTGACGGGTGATGCCGGCCAACAGTAAAACACTTCTCAGCCAAAGTTCCTTGTCCGTAACAATGATGTCGAGCGAACGGCTTGCACCTCCTATTTTCGTTTTCCACGATTTCATGGAATAGCCGAGCGCCGTTTTGTCGCGGTAGACGATAGTGACCGTTTTCAGATCCGGAAAAATTGACAACGCCGCTTTGCCCTGGTCGTAAAAGGTTTTCAACATAACACCGCCAACGGCCAGAATCACGAGAATGACTATTGAACTAATGTCCATAGGCTATGCCGGTTGCTCTTCTTGCGGAAGTTGTTCCTGCTGTGATTTTTCATTCACGATGGCGTATAACAAAAACGCACACACTCCAAGTTCTCTGAAGATCAGGGTGATCCACAGCACATGCTTCGCCTCAATAATCAAACGCTTTCGGTCTCTCTGAATGATGACGGCGGTAATCACATTCAGAATCAGCGACAGCCCTATGTTGACAGCAAGTGCAAAATACACCTTGTCCGTAGGAAGCATTTCAAAATATTGCATGGCCTCCCCCTCGATCTGCCGGGCGGCATAGTCTATGATCGCAAACCCTGCCAACAACAGCATGTATCGTATGATGAGCTCAGAATATTTTTCTATCATGATCGTTTTCTTACTATGTAAATGAGATACAGGATGCCGGCCATCAAAGGCGAGGCGACGGCCAATAAAAAAACAGGAATACTGATTGCTCGTTGTTTCCGTGCGAGCGCCAGAAAGCCAAAAGCCACTACAAGATTAACAATCAACCACTGGTGCCTCTCAAACACAGGATAAAATTCATAGCTAACGATGGGCATCAGGAGCAAAGGCAGCAATACTCTCAAAAGAACGATCAGCAGCAACAACAACGTTACGCGAATCAGCTCCGTTGCAAACACCTCTTTTGAAATAGTTCGGGTTGTGTCCATTAACATTCGAGAATCCGGATGGATATCAGACGCCGAAAGTAAAGGAACCGCTATAATTAAACAAACTCCTGTGGTTATCGATTTCAATTTCAGGGCACGGATCGTCCTCCGAAACAACTCGCTGCAATTCGCCTATCTTTGTTCCCGATCTTGACCCCATGCAAACCGACAAATTAACGCACCCACTCGTCAAAGCCGCCATCGACGCACTTCAGCAAGGTGATGCCAAAGCCTGGTTCGCGTTGTTCACCCACGATGCCGAACTGTATGACGACGGACACAAAATGAACTTCACCACCTTCTTCACCAAAGCGCTGGGACACGAACGGTTCACGCACATCGACAAAGTGGAAGGGAATGGGCTGGACATTTATGGCCGGTTCCACTCCGACCAGTGGGGCGATTTCAAAACCTTCTTCAGGTTTCAAGTGAACGCCGACGGAAAAATAAACCGGCTCGACATCGGGCAGGCGAACTATTAATAGTATTTAGCATGGAAGGACGACGCATTCCCGTGACCGAAGAATTTCAGGAGGCCTTCTCGCATTTCTATGCTGCCGAAAACAAAACCCGGGAAGCCGTAACCAAAACACTGCTCCCCTCCTTTCAGACCATTCTCATTTTCAGTTTCGGAACCCCGGTCCATTTCACCTCGCCACGCCAAACCAGACTGGAGATCGACAAGTGTCTCCTTGTTGGCCCGGTGAAGCAGCCCATGGACTACACCCTTCCACCCAACGCCGACATCCTGGTGGCCAACTTCAAGGCCGACGCCTTCTATCGTTTCTTCGGACAATCGCTAGCCTCGGAACACGTGCCCATTCACCCCGACGATTTGCTGGACGAAAACTGTTTCACCAACCTTTGGCGTTTGCTGCGCGACAAACCTCCGGCCTCGCGTGTGCACGACGTGCTCGAATTCTGTCGGCCCTATCTGAAAAAACGCGACACCGCTTTCGAACGCATCGCCACCTTTAACAACATCGGCGAGAGTCCCATCAAAGCCATCGCCGAAGAAACGCAACAGAGCGAGCGCACCGTTCAGCTCAACCATAAAAAATATCTGGGCTACAGCGCCAAAGAGATCAACCGTTATCATCGTTTTCTGAATGCCATCGAGCAGCTTCAAAAACTTTCGGAAACATCGACACCCGTGGACTGGCTCGACCTCGTGAGCCGCTGTGGCTATTATGATCAAAGTCAGCTCATCCACGATTTCAAGCATTACCTCAATTTATCGCCCACCCAATTCCTGAAATTCCAGCAGGACGTGTGTATGGCTACACCAGACTAAAGGTCCGTTTCGTTTTCTTACAATGCCACGGAGGTGGTCCCCTCTACTTTTGTATCAACAAACACCAAAATACAAAAGCTATGAAACACCTTGTCGTTTACGCCCATCCCAACCCTGCAAGCCTGAACCACCATTTTCTGCAAACGGTGGTACGAACCCTCGAAGCCGGAAACCATCATGTGGTGGTCCGCGACCTCAACAACCTTAACTTCAACCCGGTGCTGTCGCTCGAGGACATTCAGCAACAACGCAAGGGCGTGGTGGAAGAAACTGTAGCGGTGGAACAGGAATTCATTGCCTGGGCCGAAGTCATCACCTTCGTCTATCCCATCTGGTGGACGGGCATGCCCGCCATCCTGAAAGGCTACATCGACCGCGTGATGAGCTACGGTTTTGCCTATCGCTACGACCAGGGTATACAGAAAGGGTTGCTCACCGGCAAAGCCACCATCATCATCAACACCCACGGCAAGTCAAACGCAGAATATGCCGCCACCGGCATGGACCGGGCGCTGTCGCTCACATCAGACAAAGGGATCTATACCTATTGCGGGCTGGATGTGCTGAAGCACTTTTTCTTCGACCGTGCCGACCGTCCTTCCATCGAAACAGTGGCCGCGTGGACCGAAGAAGTGAAGACGCTCTATGAAGAGCAATTTGAAGTGGCCAGGATAGCATAAAGCAACGCATTCATTTTTTCACGACGCCCATCGTTTCCAGCCATTGCAGCAAGGTGGCTTCCTCCTGCGCCGAGAGCCGGATGGCATCGCCCTTGGGCATACGACGTTTCACAAACACCTGCTTGTAGATCCGTTCGGCGTGTAGCTCCATAGTGGCGGGCGTGAACACTTTGCGGGGGTTGTTCCTGACATGACACACATTGCACTTCTGTTCCAGCACGGTCAGCGCACGGGCCTTCACATCATCGATGCGACCGGCCTGCCTGCCCAACGGACCAGCAGCTTCCACGGACACATGCATCAGCGACACCATAGTTGACAGCAATAGGATGTATTTGAATTTCATGGTTTTCTGATAGTAGACTGATTCACTTTTCAGCACTAAGGCATCCCAGAATAACAAAGGCGATGGAGAAGAAGGCGCACACGGTTCGCACCATGTTCAGACTGTTCCAGGGTTGTTCGAACGACAGTCGCCGTGCGGCCACCGAAGTGGGCGAAGCGCTCGCCACATCAAACGCGGCCAGCGCTTCGTTTAGTGGAACGTTGCCCACCACGGTGACGCCGAACACACCAACCCCATAGGCCAGCGTGGCCGCCAGCAAAAACCAAAACCGTGCAGGCATAGGTTGGGCAAACTGTTGATAGGTGGCCACCGGCAGCAAGACCAGCGCTCCAAAAAAGCCCGCGAAGAATACCGGGTTGAGAATGGCGCTGTTCATGGCCTGCATAGCCGCGATATACTCACGGTCGGGCAGTTTGGCCAGGCCGGGGGTGACCGAAAATGACCAGGAATAGAACAGACCGGCCATGAGGGCGGTGGCTACGGCCGCGCAAAGCAGGATGAGGTTGGACGTTGTGACCATGTGTAGTTTTATTTTTTAGTAAAACTACGGCGGTCGCGAAACGCAAAATTGAACAAAACCGACAGCTCAGCCCATCACAGGGAAAAACTTTCGGACCCGTCGGATTGCTTTTGAAATTCGTTGGGAGAATAGCCCGCAAATTCTTTGAACGAGCGGATGAAATGCGATTGGTCGGCATAGCCGTTTTGGTAGGCCACATCCGACAGTTTGGTGAACTGATTTGTCTTCAGCTGTTTTAGCGACGCCTGAAAACGGCAGATCCGGGAAAACAGCTTTGCCGAAATGCCCACATGCTGTTCGAACTTGCGCTCGAAGCTGCGCTCGGAAAGCTTTAGTGTGGTATGCAATTCCTTCAGCGACACGTTGCCGTTTGCCTGCACAATGTGCGACATGGCATAGTGCGTTACCGGATCGACGATGGCGTTGTTGCGTTTGATGAGCGTGATGAAATGCGACGACAACAGATCAACCTGATCCAGCGTAGACGGCAGTTCGAGCAGGCGGTTGGGCATTTGCTGGGTCACGGGCAACAGCCGAAGATCAAGACATTGGTCCGTGAGCTCATGTGCGTTGAACCGGAACACCGACTTCAGCGCGTTAGGATAAAAACGAATGCCCATCCATTTGAACTTGCCTTTCACATAAAGTTCTGTGCGCGTCAGGGTTTGTCCGTATAAAAACGTGGCCGGCATTTGTTTGCCCGACTTGTCGTAGAAATTTCCGTCGCCGGCCTGTTGAAAAATTATGCCGGGGCAACCGTCCACCAACGGGCCGATGGTTTTGGGCGACGGGTCTGTGCCGTCGTCTTCCATGGTCCAAAAACATTGAATGAAATCCTTGAGATAGTCCGGGGGTGGTATCTGGGTATATTTCATGCCGTATTGAACGCACGAACAACTACCAAAGTTATGCAACGACGCGTGACGGACGCCACGACAACGCCCTGACGTCCATCCCAAGCCTGCATATTCTATTCGACTAATCCGTTTTGTTTTTGCCGATCATGTAGCGCATGTCGATGGAGATGTTGGTCTCTTTTTGATCGGCCGTCAGCTCAATGGAAGCTTTGTCGAACGAGGGAGGACCTATGGCACCCATGGCGTTGTTTGAAAATCCGAATCCTTCTTTGGGAATGCCGAGTTTATTCTGGTCGAGGTCCTTATTTTTATTTTCGTCGTGAATGGTGCTGACGGCATACTTGCCCGGTTTCACATTTTCGAATACCACCACTACCCCATTCTTGGAAGCCTTCACAATTTTTCCGTCCATGGCTTCACGCGGAAAATTGTCGCCCTTGTCATACAACCCCACGATGATGTTGCCTTTACTGCTCTTGATGTGATCGATCTTTACTTGCAACGTGTTCTGGGCCATGGCTAACGTGGTGAACAGCACGAGCGCTGTAATCAATATCCTGCTTTTCATAACTTTTTTTGGTTTACCATTACACTAGTCCAAAAGTTGTGCCCGCCGTAGCCAACGACCGAAAGCACCTTCTCAGCACTCTCACGCGCGCTGCTCCACCAAAGCCTCCAGCAAAGTGTGGAGAAATGTCGCCAAAATCCCGTTCAGCTTGCGAGCGTGATACCTTATTAAATGTCATATCTCAAAGCTTAAATGTCTGGCTATTTAGCCTTGCGTTTTACAGCACTGCCCATACTCTTTTTAGGCGACATCTTTTTACCCGACGTTTTTTTCCCGGTCTTCAATTTCATCAGCGTCTCGCGCACGGCGATTTTGGGAAGCGAGTCGATGTTGTCTTTCAAATATTTTTCCAGGGGCTTCCGGTGATGTTTCACCATGCTGCGCATGAGCCACGAGATGGCCTTCGTGATGAGAATCTCTTTCTCTCCCTTTAGCCGATCAATGTTTTGCAACGCCACGGTCACCAGGTCGCCATCCACGGCGCGACTCAGCGGCGAGCAGAGCAACACGAGCGAGGCACGACGTGTCTGTATGTTTTTGCTTTTTGCAAACTTCAGCAACAGCGGTTTCCATGTCTCCCACTGTGCAGGCACTTCGGTGAGCGTATACTTGCCGGTGCACAACGAATCCACCTCAGCCCAACCCACCAAATGCTCAAGCCATGAACCAAACACCTTGGGTGGGAATTGTCGCTGGTCTGGGGTGGCGTAGTCGAGCAGGATGCCGGCCATTGATTTTTCTGTGCCCGACTCACCTTCAATCAGCCCCGTGAGCACGGCCACCAGTGCCTTCGCCGACAGCTCGCGGTGCGCCTTCATCCACTCCCTGGCCAGCGCACGCAGCGTGGGTGCGTTTATGGGGAAGCGTGGATGCTCGTTGCCCAGATAATTATTGAGAAATGTGTGCTGGGTGGGGGTGCCCGAACGTTGGCGTATTTGATCCAGAATCTCTTTGTGATGGGGGTTCATGGCCATGGGAATGGGCTTTTCCTGTAAGCCCCGAAGATAAATAGCCACCCAACCCATTCCTTTTTTTTAGCAGGATTTTTTAGGCTGGAACCTTTCCTTATTTTTGCAGGCAATTGACCGTCCACCCACACCGGCGGCCAAACCAGGCTCCGTATTTCAATGGATAGAATTTAAGATTCCGATTCTTAAGATGCAGGTTCGATTCCTGCCGGGGCTACGACATAACGATCAAAAGAAATCAAAACCGCTTAATTCTTATGGAAAAGCGGTTTTTTATTTTCCAGCCCACCCAAATTGTTCAATAAAAGTCATACTGCTGGTGTGAGATTAGGTGAATGTAAAACCTAACCAAATTACATTCACCAGAATTGCGATAACA
Organism: Chryseolinea lacunae; assembly: GCF_016735595.1. GTDB lineage: Bacteria > Bacteroidota > Bacteroidia > Cytophagales > Cyclobacteriaceae > Chryseolinea > Chryseolinea lacunae. Next base: position 437,259 of record NZ_JAERRB010000002.1, on the reverse strand, counting down.
CAATGATTATCAATCATGTGCATCAATTGAACATCTTGCTTTAGAGTAGTCGCCAGACCTATTTTTAACCCTAACTGGTGAATATGAAAAAGACATTCAATCAAAATTTCATTATCAGGAAAACAAATCCTAAGATGACTTCACAGGCAACGGTCTATTTGCGAATTACAATCGACGGCGCCCGAACCGAATTTTCTGTTCAGCGACAATGCGATCCGTTACAGTGGATTCCAACACGAGGACGACTAGCCGGAAAGACGGAAGACGTAAAGTCTCTCAACAAGTACCTTGACTCAATAGAGCGAAGAGTCTATGAAATATTCCAACAGCTAATTTCGTCAGGCTTAGAGTTTGACGGAGAAAAAATTAAAGCAACATATCTAGGTCTTGATATCGAACCTCCGAAAATGTTGCTGGAGGTATATGAACTTCACAATATTGAATTTGAGAAACTTGTTGGAAAGGGCCTGTCCTATAGAACTCTTCAAAAATACAAAACCATCAAGGGATATGTTTCCGCGTTTTTGAAATCCCAATATAAGCGCGATGACATCAGACTTGACAAGTTAGACTACCAATTTATTCGAGATTTTGAAGTGTATCTTAAGTCCAATAAGAACTGCTGTCACAACACCACGATGGACTATCTTAAAAAAATAAAGAAAATAGTAAACCAATGCATCGCCAAGAATTGGATCGAACGAAATCCATTTACCGGCTTCAAGATGTCCGTTAGCGAGACACGAAAGACATTTCTCACAGAAGGTGAGTTGATGGCAATCGTCAATAAAAAAATTAGCATTGCCAGATTAAACCAAGTACGCGATATTTTCGTCTTTAGTTGCTACACTGGGCTAGCCTATTGTGATGTGGCCTTGTTGACAAAGGATAGCATTGTAGTTGGGATTGACGGAGATAAATGGGTTGACACTCGGCGGGCGAAAACGGATACTCCATCACGCATACCTCTACTGCCGATTTCTAGTTCAATCGTGAAAAAATATTCCGATCATCCTGTTACTGCACAAAGCAGAAAACTTCTTCCAGTGATGAGTAATCAGAGAATGAATAGTTATTTAAAAGAGCTTGCTGACATTTGTGGCATTAAAAAAGACTTAACATTTCACTGCGCAAGACATACTTTTGCTACGACTGTGACACTCACAAACGGTGTCCCTATCGAAACGGTCAGCAAAATGCTTGGTCATAAAAGCCTGAAGACAACTCAGCATTACGCCAAAATAGTAGAGTCAAAAATCAGTAATGATATGAGGGTACTTAAGAAAAAGTATAAGAAGACTTTGCTAATCTAGACGACCACTAGCTTCATTTTGAACCAGAAAGGAGTGCTTTACGCAACGTCAGCTTTCTTGCGGAACAAAGAAATGTAGTTAGGATTACAAGGTATTCAGTGTGGCAAAGAACTCGGGATCGACTCCTCTCTTAGGAATATGCACTGGACTACGAATTGGGCGCTAGGCAAATTGGAGATTCCAGCACAGGTAAAATTGTCTCAATCTCGTCCTTTAATTCTTGTGACGTCATACTGGAGAATCCGACGTGGTGACCATCTTTTTCCGTTTTGCCCTGACCATCAATTTTTAGATCTCGTGACCACCCAATTCCGCGACCATTTGACCAGGAAAATGCGTCTAGCAATCATGAGGTTCGAAACCTAGGCCAAGTTCAAGTCCTAGCTAACTTTAGCTGGTCACGCCTTCCTGAAACAAAGTGGTCAATGGGGTCGGAATCTCTAGGTCAGGGCAAAACGGAAAAAGATGGTCACCCCTTCGAATTCTCCGCCTAGCGCTTATTCTGCTCGGAGATGAGATCAGCGGACGGACCGCCGACTATCCATAGGTACAATGAACAATTTAGCAATGAACTCTTAAAGCAAAAAAGCTACAAGGGATTAAAGAAAATGAATACACTCATGCGATACGTAGAGACTAACGAAAAAGTAATTGCCGATGCAATTGGCAAGATGAACGATTCAATCAGTAGTTCTCTGTCGCACAAAATCAATATATGATTTCGTGCATTTCTCAAAAATGGCGGCTTTCTTTTTGGCACTCACGATCCGTCAATTTAACTTCGATCAGTATTCTAAGTTAATTTCATGCAACCAAAAATACTCGAATGGCGGGATTGGATACGGATGTACACTGTATAATGCCTCTGCTTCATCATTATGTCCCAATTTTCTCAGACAAAAAATAGATTCGCGAAGGGCCGTTAAAGCGCGTGGTTGCATTCCGATTTCAATGCTATTGCGCAGGGCTGATGTAAAATACTCCAATGCTTTCGGGAAATTCGCCCGATGAAGATAGACTGCACCATAATTGTATAAGGTAACACACAAGTGCTGTTTTACTGCGAGATCACTAATCCCTTCATAGGCCTTTACAATTTTGTCGTAGTACCCTGTCGCTCGGTCACTTTCACCAGAGCGACGACATGCGACGGCTAAATCAAGAACAAATCCAAAATATCTATCCTTAGATACAAAGTCTGACATTCTTGCCTCGAAATATTCGACTGATTTTGTCAGGAATTCTTTTGCTTGAACGTAATACTTAGTGGCATCTTTTGACCCTGACACTGTGTGTTTGTAGGCAATCGATCCGTAAATTGTACCCCTTGTGCCAGTTAAAAACATTAATTGATCCTGGGTATCCGGCCTTCCACTTCTAGTACAATAATAAACTGCGCTTTCCAATGCCAACAAACTCTCCTGTAATTGCTGAGGGGAGTGGCGGTAATTATTTAAAGCCTGGGCCTTCGCAGTATATAGGCCAAACAGTGAATCTGCATCCAGCAAACCACTTGCAATTCCTCTTGTGGCGTACTTGATGACAAGATCTCCAAGACCGACATGCTGGAATATCTTAACAACCGCCGTAAACTTATTTCTCACTCCTTTATTGGTAACACCTTCACCAACCCATTTGTCAACAAGATTGTGGAACGAGCCATCAGGTGTGACCGGATTTGGTCCAGGGTCGTCGACGCCAAATTTTTTGAAAGCATTATTAATCCATTGATCAGTATCGATTCTTAGCTGATCGTATTTTAATTCTCCCCTCACGATCGATTCCAATTCATCGGCTGTGTTGGCGGGATCGTATTCAATATTAAACATACTCTTCTTTGATTGCGATGCGTATTTCTGCATCAAAGGGCCAATGTCGAATCGATCTGAAAAGCTATAGCCCAGAACTAGAATGTTTTTATGAGGTCCATCTATTAGTAAATACTTAATCCAGTCTTCGAGTCCTTGAATATATTGTTTGTCGGCTATTGTTCTGATTGTAACGCCTAATTTGGATTTATCTTGAATCGTCCCATGCAATTTAACCAACAATGGGACATTGACTTCGGACAATTCTAGCTGCCTAGGCAAGGAAGCAACTGTTAAGCCTACCTGATATTGGGATGCGGCTAGCTCTATGTTTGTATCGAAATTTGTAGTGTAAATAATATTGCATATTCCTCCTTTGATAAGAGAAACTAATAGTTTATGCGTCCGATTTGGTGCGTCGACATTAAAGACATCAAGCAAATTTTCTATTGGTAAACTACGACCAATTTGTTCCATTAACGCTTCAAAGGGAAGTTCGGCTTCCTTTAGTCGAGCGATATCAACTACATCCATATCAAGCTTAGAAAGAACGTATTTTACAAAGGGGCCAACGCTAGGAATACCTGAATTACTAGAAACACCGGCGCCGCATAATATAGCAGTGGAATCCTTTCCAAGCGTTTCGAACAAAAAACTTGAAGCGTCTCTTTTTGCCATTGCTGTTTTAGAGTGTAGTTCTAACTGACACTTTATTTCTTCACTTGAATTGCATTTTTTAAGCTCGTTATGCCTTGTACCTATCAGTGTTATAGAATGAGTTTGGAAGGCAATTAACGTGATGCCAGGTGTCGAAATATACTGATTCCGATCCATCCAGCAAGCAGGGCCAAGACATGGCCGCCAAGTCACACTTGCCACCCCGGCACCAAGTTCCATGAAATAATATGAAATCGCCTTGCAATTTAACCTGATAGTTTTTTCGGATGCTGTTAGTGATTTTTGTTTATTGAAATCCCTTAGATCGATTGAAAACCATCTCGCCAGGTGATCTTTGTGGGTTCAGGTGTCAATGTGCCCTTGTAATGGTTCCAGTTATTTTCGTAATAGCTCACTTGCCACTCCATTTGATCGCAAGTTCATATTCCCATTGAGCTATAACAAGTCACTCCGACGGAATTCACCATTACATATATTAGCGATATTGGCTGACATTGCTCCCGCACCTGATTGGAAATTCCGAAGTGCCTGGCGGAATGAAGGGCCAAGAGGTCAAAATCTTCACCTATAGCTGTTCATGAAGCACCTAAAAGTCTGCTGCTCGGAGCAAGTGAAAAATCGGTGCACCAACTTTTAAATAATATAACCAAGTCATTGTGCTGCATCAAATTGGAATTTGTCCAACAACTCCCTCTTTCCCTCGGTCCGATCCGCCATCAACGCACGCTCCTTTGCAAAAGTAAGTATTTAGGACAAGTACTTACATGGAACCTTATAAAGTGAGTTAACTGGTGAGTCAGAATTCTGTCGTTTCTAAAACATTGAAGCGTAACGATGTGCATTTTAGGTTCATGTTCCGGATGGTGCCAAACCTAGTTCCCTACCTGCGAAGAATATCAGATCAAAATTTAATGTCGAGATGCCGACTTGGTATCAGCGGAGCTACGAGGCAAACTCGACAAGACAGGATTCCAATGGCCAGATACCCGATGGGCGGATAAATTAAATCACAGCCTCAGTCCCGATAAAATATTGAATACCGCACCGAGCTGTAAACTTTAATTACGAACTTATTTAGATAATACCGATGATAAATATTGTAGCTCCGCTAAGCCAAAGAACTACTGCACACTGGTGCAGGATCCGATCGACACTACTTTTTCCTTTTTTTTCCAATCTTTTTTGTAACGCTGTTCCGCGCATGCTTCGTCGGTGCGACTTTCTTCTTCGCAATCTTCTTTTTCAGTGTGGATTTGCGCGCCTTTAGCTTCTCTATGGCGTTAGTCGTAGATTGCTTTTCAATCACTGAGGACTTGCGAACAATTTTTGGATTGAACCTAATTACGATTTCCCTGTCGGCACCTTCACGTTCACCTTTTAATTTTCCCGTCACCTCACCACTTTTTAATTCAAATAGTCCCGAAATATTTAATCGACCTGAGTAGTCGCCTCCTCTATAATTACCAATTATTTGCTTCTCCCCGACAATACTCCACAGGAGGCAGAGATTATTTCTATCTAGGTATTCCATCAAAATATCCTTCCGCACAACCAAGCCTGCTATGGCGGGGTTGTTAACAGAAGGATCGAAGCAGACTAAGGCACCATTCTTATCCACGAATTCTCCTTCGTTGGGAGAAAATTTCATTCCCAGATTTTCAAAAAGGAATGCAGTCGGTTTATAAAACGAAATTGCTGACTCTTTCGACTTATCAAACTCTTCTTCCCAGTTGAAACGTTCAGTCGTCCTCACTCCGTCTCCAATTTTTTTTCTCATTCTGTCATTTTTATACACCCCCACCCAGTCCCCTCCACTGTAGAATCGCTTGTTGAAAAAATCGAAAGCGTCTGACCAATAGTACTCCCTACTGAACACGTCGTAAAGAGATCTTGCTTCAGGAAATGCTCCGCTATAGAACATGTCGCTAAAATTTTCATGGAAGCTGTTGAGCTGTCCCTTGTTAATAATTATGCTCCTCACTTGGTACCATAACCTTTTTCTAGGATGGCTCCATTTGTCTTCACCCAATTTTTCATTCTCAGTCCATTCTGGATGAATCTCCAAGTAAACCCAAGATGTTCCTTTGTCGTCAACCAAGTCAACAATTTTCGGAATACTTGGCAAATCATTTGCTTTTCCAAGCCACTCTTCAGCTGACAAAGCGAAATTTGAATACTCTGGTATTTTCCACCACTCGGTAATTCCGGGGCGCCGTTTTCGGCTGCCGGTTTCGGAGATGATGACAGTTGGATCAATGTCTCTCACACGAGGATACCATGGTCCGTCATAACGAATCGTATTTTGATCTTCAAAATTCGATTCGTCCTTTAATTCGTGTGTGTCCGCAACACGGGCTAGTATCTCATGAAATACCATCCACTGATATTTTTTTCCAATGCGTTCACCGCGTTCATTGCCACGTCCACTGCCTTGCAGTAAATCAAATTTTGTAAAGTTGTCAGCATCATATCCCATTTCAATGACCCGTTGGACACCATACCAACTGAGACCATTGCGATTGACTTTAAAGTTTCGAAGGGCGGACGCAAAGACATAATGACCGAAGTCGCCATATCCCTCCCCTTGTCCGGGTCCAGGATTCATTGATGCCAGAATTGCTGTGACACCCCAATTATCTTGCCCATAATTGCCGCTATTGCCCTTCGGCCTGTACGCTGCCTCAATCTCTGCTTTTGTTGGAAGCTTCTCTGGTAGAGGCGCACTCTTATACGGTGGACGCACCGTGGCAATATTAAAGGGAAGGGCAATACCGATAAAGGCAGCAAATTCGACGACTCCCCTTGCATAGTCCCGCGCGAGTATGTGAGGGTAAACTTCGGCGCCGCTGAATATTAGTTGCTGGACGGTATTCGCAATTTCAAGTAAATGGGCATCGGAATTTGAGCGCACAACAGCACCATACACGGATGCAAATATGCGCTCTTTTACATATGGGTCGTTTACTTCGTTAAATTGCTCAATTAAGTAAACTGCAAGATTTAGTCGCTGCTGTAAAAGACATACAAGAGCCTTGGTGGCTGAGTCTCGAAGGCGGCGGTTAGAACTCGTAAGAAGCCAAGCAATCATTGTAAGAGATAACCTCATCGAGGATTCGCTCAAGTGAGATTTATCGTCTGTTGTCCACGCCCAACGAATCAAGGTCGTGATGGAACTGCTTCTAACGCCGTTGCCGAATTCATCGTGGATAAACGTTGTCCAAAACTTGTCGCGTTTTGGGAGCGTGAGGCCCATGAGCATATTATGAATAGAGTCCGCATTAAAGAAATATGTGGGCCTGGCTGAAAGAGAAATTGAGACGTTTAAAAAAGCATGGAGCAATTTTTTCTTCTTAAAGATGACTTGGGCAACGAAATCCTTCGAAGCGTCTGTAAAACTTGTGCTCTTCCTCCAGAGAAGAGCGTTGATGAACGCGTCTGCGACAGGTGGAAAATGCTTAGCGTGCGGGGCAACTTCATACAATTCCTTCCCAACTCGTTCGGGCAATTGCACAGATAAAGCTTCTAACAAATTCATATTGAAGTAAGCGTTTTCCTCATTCTGAAGAATCTCCCTCAGCGTACCTTTTTGAAAACTCATTTTTGGATCCCCTTGGCCAAGTTCCTTTTCAAGGATGTTTTCAACAATCAAGTGATCTTGGAACCGTTGATAAGAGAAAGAGATAACAGCTTTGTAGCTAGGTTCGCCATTCCAACGCAAATCTTCATTAAAGACTCCCTCAGAAATTAATCTACGCAAATATGGCTCCGGGTGGGCGCACTGACCGTCGAAAATGGAATCAACAAGACTATTAGCCTGGTCATAGTCAAGGTAGTCTTCCTTTTTGTCTGCCAATTTTCCAACAACACCTTTTACGGCCTTAATCACAAGTTTTTTTTGTTCGTCATAGAATAGTGCCGAGGGTTGTGCGAGCCTTTTGTCAACGCTTTCTAAGAATCCTTGGAAAATGCTAGTAAGTCCCTCGTATCCCTCCGGAATTTTTCTTAACCCTCTTTTTTTGAGTGACTCACAAAACAACTTTAGGAATAAGGGATTTTGAAATTCAGGGTTTAATATTGGTGTATCAGGCAACTCAATCGAATAGTGATCAAAGAACGTTGCCGCTGCTTGGTGCTCAAGTCCTTTAAAACCGTGGTGCTCAACTCGCGTGATAATGTGATCATCTAGGTCTTCTCTTGATGCAATTAACGGAACAAATGAGGTCCTTACAGAAAGTACCAAACCGATCCAGCTATACTCCTTTATGGATTCGATAAATGGGCTAAGTCGATTTGGCCAAACAACGCGTCCTTCGCCTTCATTAATTGCGTCGATAAAAATGATGATTCTAGATTGTTTCGCCTGGCCTTTTGCATTAAGTGCCCCAAGGAAAGTAAACTCGTCGATTGTACTTTTCCGAACATGGTTTTGCAAAATCTGTGTCCATGGCAAGTCCTTAGATGAAAAATTCTCACCGAGCAGGTGCAAGCTTATGAGGCCATGCTCTTTTCTGCTATTAACAACGTCCGCTAGTAGATGTGACTTACCTGTACCCGCGTCACCATTCACTAATAAAAAAGGGTTGTTAGCAAGGGCAAGTAACGGCCCTTCAAAGTAGTATTGAAATTTCTCGATTCCTGAAATCAATTGCCGCAGCGTTGTTAGCTCACTTGCGTAAGGGCGATCGTAATATTCATGGCCAGCCTTATCGTCCTTAGTTTCCGCCGCCTGTAGCACGTAGAATAGTCTCAGCAAAGCTTTAGAAATTGTGAGTAGTTTCTCTAAAAATTTCTGAATTGCATCAAAAGGAATGGGTTCGTTCGAAGTCCAAGGAATCGATTCAAAGAAGACTCTAAATTCGTGGTTAGTGGTCTCAAGTTGTCTCCACTGCGTCGTAACCTCTTCCTTACTATCATTGACCTGCACATCACGGTATCTTTTGAGATAGGCTTCATACTCGTCATAGACCTTCGATTGAAAGGTGGCATCCCGTGCCAACGCTGAAAAGACGCCAGCGATCGGTAGATCTATAGAAAATTCCTTTGTGTAACGACTTCCTAAAGCTGTTTGGCTTTCTCGATTTTTTGTATCAAACCATTCATCGCTGTACTCCTTGCTATTGAAGAAAAACTGTTTCAGTCCCTCATTGCCATTTGCCGCAAGAAAAGAAAGAAGTTCCGTGCTGCCCCAATACACAAAGTCCACCTTTTGTTTTCTCGCTTTTGCAAATGCCTTCCACTTAGCTGACTTTTCCTTCCATTTTTCTAGCGCAGACTTTGCGCCCGCAACTTTAACATCGGGTAAATCAAATGGTAGAGTGACAATAATCCGTTTAATCGTTTCGTGATTTCTAATGCATTCCGTAACGGATTTCTCGATTTGTTTCCATTGTCCGGGACTTGGGCTATTCGTGAAAAATTTTGCTTGCCAGGCGATGAACTCGCCCGTTGTTAATTCCCAGTAGCATTCCTTACCACCGTCCGGCTTTCCTACCCTTCGAAAGCCCGCAGCACCTTGGATATTTTGCTGGCTGGCGATTTGACATACAAGCTCTTCAAAGCCTTCTTGTTGGCTATTGTTAAGCGAAATAATTGAATGCCAGTTAAAGTTCATCGGGGTTTGGGTAATTTTTGTGGTTAAGGCGCAACGGTCCAGGCATATTAAAATAGTTATTCAAAGAGGCTTGCATCTTCCCTAGATCCTGGCGTTTAACAATATTCCTTTTACAATTTAGATTTTCCTCGTTGATTGCTGTTTTTTTTTTTACAAAATCACACAAAAACAATCTAATGAAGTCACAATTACAATAGCTAGTGTTTTATTGGTCTTGATAAAGTTTACAGGCAATTGACTTCTTCTCCTTTCTGAAAGAAAAAGGTTGGTACTATCAATACGGTGAAATTCGATCCACTGAACTACAATAGTGAACGCTTTTTTTGGACACTGCGGAAGACCCTAAAATACGGAGAGTAAGAGAGCCATTCAAACCAAAGTCTTTAAACAAAATGATTGGGGGGGGTTGATACAAGATGCATTGTCCCCACTAATCCAATTCATCACGAAAAGCCCACCAATAACTATACGCAAACGGTTGAAATAGTTAAATTTTATTTATAATTTACCCGGCAAGTCCTCCGAGCTTGTACCTCAATGAAAGAGCTTGGAATGTCATCTATTAACTGAAATATCCTGTTGCCTTGAATACACCATTTGCCGCGTTTAAGCGCGGTCGTTCACCTGAAAAGTTTTTTGGATTTCGATCCACCGATAAAAATTCCATTTCTGAGTTGCAAAATCAACTAACATTTCCGCAGCTGTGCGAAGTGGTCGATCGAAATTCATTAACTATTGATCGATTTCATTCTCGAATATTTTACGGAAATCCATTACCAAAATCTTATCAAGATCTTGGTAAGGTAGAAAAGCGATTTTGGCCATTTTACTCAGCAACATTAATTCACTCTATCAATTGGACAACGTTGTGTATCAGAAGGCATAAATGGCACATTTCGCTCTTCATAGAATATCGTAAAATCTTCGAAAACGCGTTTTTAATCGGCGACTACGAAGAAGCAGAGAAATACCTAACCAAAATAGAAAATGAAGTCTGTCACTCACTTTGGTCGCTCGAAAACCGGATGTTGTTACATGAATTTAAGGACTCGCCCGAGCATAATAAGACTTTTCTAAGCGAGACAAACAAAACAGCAACTGGCGTCTTTACAGCATCTCTTGCCCACTACTTAAGTACACGTTCAGAGCGAAACCTAGCCGTATCAAGATTTGATTCGGATTTAAACATTGCTTTGCAAAAAATAAAAGGTAATGACGCGGAAGGACATAGAGAACTATACTATTTACGGCTAAATAGGTTTACGTACGACAACTACATCAACCTAAAAGACGTGTTGACTTTTGACAGTCACAATTCCGTTATCGATCGGTATGTACTCTTGGTTCAACTTCTTAAAATGTCGTTGTCGGCCGAAAACATCGATCCAGCTACCAAGTTCTTTGTCGCTGATCGTCTAAAATATCTATCAAATAAATTCTTAGACCCATCCTTGGTTTCCGTGAATGCCCTATTGTCTAAAAAATTCACACCAAAGTCCGAAACCGACGTCGATCTTTCCCTGATAGATTTGTTTACTTCTGGCCTTTACAATGAATGCCTTGAACGTCTAACTACTAAATTAACCCAAGCACCATCTATCATTGAATATTATGTCTTGTATGTTAAATGCTTCTTGTATTCCGATACATCGTTCAGCTTACCATCAACAACTTCTTGCCATCAAAACTCAATATTAGAAACAATTTACCAGTTACTAGCACGAAGCGTCGACCCAAATGAAGCCCTAATCAATCTTCAAAGGTCCCTCAAAAATCTTCATAGTTTCACGATCGCTGACGGTATCCACAAATTCATCAATGACGAAACAAAATCAAATTCAAAATGGAGCCATTTTGACTTTATGTCCCTTTCGCAAAACAACCCAGAAATAGTTGGCTTCTTTGGCGACCCTGCCGTTCAACTCACATATCTTAAAAAAGTACTCCAAAACTACCCACACTCAATTACGGTAAAATTCAAACTGACATCTTTTGATATTCAGTATGAACGACTTTTAGAAGGCCTCAACATTCCTGAAATAATAAAAAAAGTAGAATTAGGAAAATTGCTCCATGCAAAAGGGATATATGATCAGGCCGTGAACTTATGGCTTGAAGTTATTGATGATGCCAACTCCATCATACCTATCCACGAGTTAGCTATTGAATATCTATTCATGTCGTACGTGAAATTATCTAGTTTCAATAAAGCAATCTCTTTATACGTTGATACTTACCTTAAAAGCAATTTCTTGATTTCAAGAATCGATCTATCGTCAATTCACACTCGCATTCGAGAAAAGAAATTCAGAAATGTTGTCTCATCGATTGACCTGCCTTTGTTTTATACGTTTACAAAATCCGATGAAAACGAGGTTCACATCGCCTACGAAAAACTCCTAAACACATTCAATGTCAATAGGCCATCTCAATTGAAGGCAGATGTTTTCTCCGTCAATACAATGAAGTGGGTTCTTTTCTTGCGGTACACCTGCTCAACAGACACATTCAAGCACTCCATCCATATTGATGGATCCAAGGATGGGTACTCCGAGCGTATTAACGTCTGCCAGGTCCTGCTATTTCTAGACAAAGAAAATGAACAACATTACAAAAATGAAATTAAGGAATTGTCCGACGCATTAATTATACAAGAAGGATTACAACAACTGGACGAAAGTAAAATTTATGTAAATGAATCAGGTTTGGTCAACTTTGAACTAAAAGAATTCGAAGGACTGTTTAACAGATATAGGACCATCGCCAACATATACAAAACCCAAAAAAAAGACGCTTTATTGATTTTCGATCGCCGACGGAACAATGTTCGACTGGCATCAATTGATGACGTCGTTGACGCTCTTACGAATGACCAATATTCCTCTGATCCACTCCGAGATGCATTTGCTGACATATTCGACGTAATTACGAGAAAATTTCTGTTTAGTAAATTTGGAATTTCCGCATACTTAAGCACGCGGATACGTCACGGCGTCTTACTTGGAGAATTAAGACCTATCTTTGAAAAGTCTAACTTAATCGCCCAGCGCGACAGCCACACTGGCGACTATCTACCAATCGCACATTGGGCGAAGAAATACCAACAACTAACTGAAGAGAATAGTAAGTCTATGCAGGGCTCGCTCGCCAAATTTTCAGAGCAAATAGATAGCATCATTTTAGGACTTCTCAAGGACAGCCTGCAAATACGAACTGAAGATGAACACGAAGAAGGGTGGTTTGACTATTACTTTGATGACACCAATCTTTCTCTTCATGCAGTCGCTGCAAGGGAGTCAAGAGATTTTTCAGAGTTTGTAAGGCGAACACTAGAAATACTTTGGCAACGAACCGATACTAATCTCTACAAGATACGAAATAAAATTCAAAACGAGGTCAAAGCAAAATTCAATCAAGCTATTGAGACATTGACATCCGATCTTCAGACAGCATTACATGGTAGCTCACCAATTTTCACAAATATTAATACTTGCTTGACAGAAACAGACATTACATTAAACCGAATTGCAAGTTGGTTCAATCGAAGTGGCAGTCAAACGTCAGACTTTAAACTCGACAAACTAATACATATTGTTTTAGAAAATATAAGCCATAGCTATCCTAAAAGAGAGCTTATCATAACTAATCTCAACGTCGCTGACATCAATATTAAAGGCGAATTTTATACGCACTTCGCTGATTTATTCCGGATATTTCTCGACAACGCGCTCAAGCATTCCGATCAATCCATCGACCGAATTGATGTTGATATAGTTGGCAAACAACACGAGAATATATTGATACTATCGATTAGAAATGCACATTCCGATAGTCAGAAAACTGTAAAAGAAAATCTACCTTCAAATCTTCAGGCTAATCCAAGGAAGTTATCAACAGAAGGCAAGTCTGGATTTCCAAAAGCCCATAAAATCATCAAGTCGGACCTTAAGAATGAAACCAACTCCTGTGAATGGTCACATGGTGAAGACAAAGTTTTCACAGTGAGATTACAAATATCACTTGACAATTTAACAGCATGAATCTCCTACTTATCGAAGACAACAATTATAAAATAGAACAGCTGCAGACCTTCCTTAATGACCAATTTTTATCAATAAAAATTGAGACCAAGAAATCTTATCATAGTGGCCTAAAGGAATTATTGCTCAATAATATTTATGATTTGGTATTGCTAGACATTAGTATGCCCACCTATGATATAAAACCAGGAGAACCTGGTGGGGATCCGATGCCGCTGGCTGGAAAATTGCTCCTTAACGAGATGTATCTACGCGATATCAAAACAAAGGTAATTGTGGTCACAATGTATGAAAGCTTTGTTGATGGAACAAAGCTTTCGGCGCTAGACAAACAACTCCATCGGGAATTCAGTGAAAACTACAAAGGCTTCGTTTATTTCTCCCCTGGAAATACAAATTGGAAAGAAAACTTGTTAACCAAAATTCATGAAGTAATATGATCAAAATTCTTATTGTGGACGACGCAAGTCACAAATCTGACCAAGTTAAACAACTCTTGACTGATGATGCTATGATTCTGCCTACCGATATTACGTGTGTCCCGACTATCAAGGCAGCAAAACGTCTTCTCATAAATGAATCCTTTGATCTTGTAATCTTAGACCTAGTATTACCTTTAGACACAGGCGATACACCTACACCTGAAAAAGGAATAACTTTTTTAAAGGACCTGGAAACAAATCCATCGCTAAAGCCCCCACTCTACATCATCGGACTAACTGCCTTCGGCGATCTTAAACAGCAATTTGAGAGTGAGTTCAGCAAATATGTCTGGCATTTAATTGCCTATAATGCCATGGAAATTAATTGGCAAGATAAGCTTAAGAACATTGTATATCATTTGGTTAGTATCAGAAAACGATACATCGAAGGCACATCGATCATTCGCCAATGTGAAATTGCAGTAATCACAGCAATAAGTACTCCCGAATTTGACAAAATATTGGATTGGCCTGTAAGCTGGACTAAATTCAATTTAGATAATGACCCGACTACATATTTTAACTGCATCATAGAAAACTCGGGTAAAAAGATTCGAATTATCGCCGCCTGCTGTGAGCAAATGGGAATGACCGCAACCGCAGTGCTTACTGCAAAAATCATCCATCAGTTCCGTCCTCATACAATCATAATGGGTGGAATTTGCGCTGGCTTAAAAGAGCGCGAATTAAATTACGGAGACATTCTAATCGCAGAGCAGTCTTGGGACTATGGCAGTGGGAAAATGAAAGATATTGAAGACGAGTCAACGGGAATAAAGGAAACCAAATTCGAGCCCGACACGCGTCCAATTCAGCTAGCCGCTAACCTAAAAGCAAAAATCCACAATCTGTTAAGGCGAAATGACATCCTATCCAAAATACAAAACGAGTGTAAATATACGAAGCCGACAAATGTGCTAAAGGCATATCTTGGCCCAATTGCATCTGGATCGTATGTAATATCAAGTGAAAGCAAACTCAACGAAATAAAACAGCTACAACGAAAACTATTGGGAGTTGAGATGGAAGGCTATGGTCTTTATTACACGTGCGAACACAACCAAGACAAGTCCGTCAAAGGACTTATGATAAAATCCGTTTCAGACTTTGGTGATTCAACGAAAAATGACAAATATCAGGACTATTCATCTTTTACAAGCGCACAATTCATTTACCATTTCATCAATGAAGAACTGGTGCACTAAGTCGTATTTGACAATGTAAAATAATTCCAAAACTGAGGAGTGTGCTTTTGCTTTATACCAACTTTTGCTGCCATTCAATTGTTCAGCGGAATGATATCTATTACTTCCAATACAGTCTTTTTTGAAGGCTTACCATCTCGAGAAAGCTTATGTGTTCTTTTCACTTTTAGCTTTAAAAAATCAGCACTAAAAGCTTTCACAGGAAGCAAGTCATGAATATTACAATTAAGGGCCTTAGCCAATAGGTTAATATGACTTACATTATATCGCGCTGAAAGAGTTGGGTTTTCAATACTTCCCACCAGCTTTTCAGAGAACCCCATTTTCACCGACAAATCAGCTTGCGAAATCCCTTTCTGCTTCCTCAACTTCTTGACTTGATTTATCAAATACCAGTCAAGTTGAGAAATCGTAATTTCTAATATTTGTCCTTTTCCGCTCATTTCAATCAGAAATGACGCTGAATGTTGGCATAATTTTACCTAATCATAATTAGGTAAAATGAACTAAATCGCTATATTTGCTCGCAATGAAGTAGATTTTGTTTTCTAAATAATATTTTAGCGAATTCTTCAATTGATTTTAGAGGTATTCGCACTTAGCGTCTCGTCCTGAAAACTGGTAATTTCCAAGACTTCGAGGCAATAAGTGAGATGCTCACGCCATTGGCGTGGGCCCACTTATTCGTAGTCAGGTATACCAGTACCTCAGGACAGTAAGTTGGGTTCCACGCCATACTTTTTGTGTAGGCCACTACTGATAGGGGACGTTCCAGATTTTCAATCCAAACTATCAAGGAGCGTATGGACATAGCCCAAATCAAAACTGACGAGTACCAAATTTTCAGACTTTTTTCCTCTGACTCTGAGCATGGGCTGACGTTAATATATAATAGACTGTCAAAGCCTATTCAACGATATGGCCTTCGTCTCGTCCAAGACGAATTCATTGTAAATTCCATTATTCAGGAAGCCTTTTTGAAGATGTGGGTATTCAGAGAGAGAATGACCAGCATGGACCACATTAGAAGATTCTTAAAACTAATTGTGCGTTGGGAATGTATGGCCTATTATCGAAATTCAAAGCTACAATTCTACCGCCGCCTTGTCAGTCTTGACTGGTTTGACACAAAAGCTATTGATTCATTCCCTGAACAAGATGGAGTAGACTCAAAGAGTAAATTCCTAAATGAAGTGCTCCTGCTTATCCCGTCACTTCCCAATCACGGGCAACGACGGATACTTGATCTGCATCTTTGTGAGGGATTAACCGCGAAAGAAATCTCTCAACGCTTAAAGCTACCTGTTCAAACAGTGAACAAGGAAATTGAAAGCGCCTGTGAATACCTGCGCTCGCTATTAGTCCCGAAAACGTCTTCATCAATCTACAGACGAACTTCCACAGAAATTCGATTCTATCATGATAGGCTAACGACTGAACAGAGTCACATATATTCAATGCGGCTAAATCTTCACTATACCTTCCTGCAAATTTCCGAACTTCTAAAACTCCCTCTACCCTATGTCCAGCAGCAATATGTAAAAGCACATGCCATCTTAAAAGAGATTTAATACCCGTTACCTGTCGCAATGAAAGAAACTACAATCACCACGACGCGAAAGATCCAGATACTGGTAGATAGCCCTGACAAAGACTTCATCAAGGATGCTTACAAGACCTTGTCCCGCTGGCAGGCAATCTGTCAACGAAGCGCTAACTACCTTTTCACGCACCAGTTCATCCAGCATCAATTAAAAGACATGGTGTATTTAAGGGAAGACATCCAACTCAAACTTGCCGACTGGACGACCGATCCTCAAGGGATGCTGACAACCTCGCGCCAGAACAGCACCTACCGGTTCCTTTCCAGTCAATTTAAAGGGCTGATCCCAATGCATATTCTAAATGCGTTGAACCATACACTAGTCAGCACCTATTCTCAGAAAGCGGGAGCTTATCAGCGCGGAGAAGAATCGATCTCAAATTATAAGCACGATATTCCTATCCCGTTTCTGGCAGAGAACGTACGCCGGCTCACCTATATCAAGGAGCGGAACGAATACAGTTTTCAACTATTCTCCATTCCCTTTCGAACCTATCTGGGTCACGACCAGGTGGACAAGCGCAGACTAATGCAACAATGGCTGGAGGGGACGGTTAAATTCTGCGGCAGTTCCTTACGGCTGGCAAAACGGAAGCTATACCTGCTTGCCACGTTTGAACAGAAAAAGGAGCGGCCAGTTCTTTCCGATGAAATAATTGCAGAAGCATCCCTGTCCCTTGACTATCCGGTAGTGCTAACTATCGGAAAGGCCGTATTCAAGGTCGGTAATAAGGAAGAGTTTTTATACAGGCGCATGGCCATCCAGGCTGCGCGACAACGCGCCTTGAGTGCGGCATCATTTTGTCGCGGCGGCAAAGGTAAAAAGCGAAAGTTCCAAGGTACTGCCAAATTCAAGGACATCGAGAGAGAGTTTGTTCGCACCAAGCTCCACACCTATAGCAAAAAGGTGATTGACCTCTGCCTCGCTCATAACGCAGCAACACTTATCCTGGTAAACCAAACGGAAAAGGAAGAACAGGCGAAGAACAATACCTTTGTTCTTCGGAACTGGGGCTATGGTGGGTTGAAAGAGAAACTGGCCTACAAAGCCGCGCGGGCAGGGATAACGATCATAACAGAATAACTTTTTTGACTTGAGCGTCGAAAAAAAAAGAGGGTGCTTGTAAACCCGTAAAGTGAGGCCAAGATTAGCACTCACTAAGTAAGGTCCGGAATTCTGGGCCACGGAGGAACATGATGAGCGTCATGATAGAAGACCATTGGCGTGGACTTAATCAAAGACAAAAATGTTTTTCCAGACACCAGATCCCAATTCTTATATACAACGGCTCACTTATTCGTTTTTAAAGTGAGGAAATAAGGGGCTATAATAACCCCTCGTCTGCGAATGAATAATAGCTTTCGCTGGTAACTATGATGTGGTCCATCAGTTGGATCTCCAACAGCTTACCGCCTTCGCTGATTCGCTTGGTAAAGCTAATGTCCGCTTGACTGGGCGTAAGATTTCCAGAAGGATGGTTGTGGCTTAATATGATGCCAGAAGCACCTACTTTTAAGGCTGCAACAAAGATCAGCTTGGGATCAACGACGGTAGCGCTCATGCCACCGGTAGAGAGTTCATAGATACCCAGGACGCGATTGGCCCGGTTGACGAAGAGTATCTTAAACTGTTCAACCAATTCGATTTTTGACATGTCCCAGGATTGCATCAGTAGAGCGCCAGCGTCTTTGGAGCTACTGATCTTGGCCCGGGAAGAAGGTTTGACGGAAGACTTGTAGGACAGTTCAATTTCTGCCACTTCGAATTGTTTTGATTGATTGGTGTTGTTTTCCATAATCGTTAAGAATTTATTATGGAACTGCTGTTGCGAAGGGTAGCCGAGCTGTCAATAAGGAAACGGAATAAATTTGAAAAAGACACATGGCCGAAGGCCCCCTGAATTTTATGCCGTAAGCTTTTGACTGCTCGACGCATTCGCTGCCCGAAGCATCTTTGTGACAGAATTAATTCTTCAACGATTTGGACCCAATCAATAAAATCTTCGAGTGTGAAATTTTACCGCCCGAAGCCTTTTCTACGTTTCCGCTTCCGTGTCAACCTTAGCGATGCTTCTGGTGCTTGGTCATGCTCAAGATGAGGGCTGATTAGGCCACCAATAATGCCGGCCAGCGAATCTGCTACGCTTGGGTTCGTTGCGTTAGGAAGGTCTTTGGGCTTTGGACTAGCGTCCAAATTTCTATTGGTCCTGAAAGGAGGCTTAGTTGAATTCTCACTCGAAATCGGTGATTTTTTAAGACCATCCATGTGACCTCGCTTTGTAGCGACAGTTTTCGATCGGGAATTTGCATTAAGAATGATTTGGCTATCCCGCTCCTTTTCGTAGTCTATTTTATCTTTTAGCGTTGTCCACTTGAATTCATTCCCAAGCTTAGAACCTGTCATTACCATTCCTTGGTAGGAATACGATACACCGCTCACATACCCTGTACTGGCAATATTAAATTGTGGTGCTATTCCTTTCTTCTCTAGCGCCTGGATGAATTCCGAAACTGTCATGTTGGAGTCCGCATCCAAGACGCCTTTCACCATTGCCTGTAGCTGTATTTTAAGGGAAGGTCCTCCTGTGCGCTTCATCATCTCTAATTCATCCTTGGTGACAGCGCGCTTTGTAGCTTGTTTGCTGGGAGCCACGTTGGTGAGATTGTACTTTATTTCAAGACCACGGAGTATTTTCTCGCTGCGCGCGAAGTCATTGCTGTCGCTTAGTACCTTTCCATCATAGCCAATACGGTTAACCAGGATGTGCAGATGTGGGTGATCCGCGTCGTAGTGCCTGAAAATGATAAATTGATGCTGACTGAATCCATTGGCCTTCAGGTAGTCATTGGCAATCTGTCTCATGGTGTCATTGGAAAGATTTTCATGTGGTGGAAAATTCAGGGACGTGTGGTAGAAAAATTTCTGAAGGTTTGGCCGGAGTACCTTCACCATCTGAATTTCTTTCATAATTGACTTTTCAGTGACGCGGGAAAAGGAATGGTCGAGCACCTCGGCCAGGTTTTTTTCCAGTTTCTCCAGGTTGTAGCGCAAAGCACCACGGAATCCCCTACCCTTGATCTGGTTCCCCGTCACTGGTCAATGCTTTTAATATGTAATCCAATGCCTCCTTCAATTCAACCTGCTGGGCGAGGTATTCCTTTGGAAATTCCCTAAGATTGATTCTGTGCGTTATCTGATTAAGATTAACGCCGATCCTTTTCAACTCTCGATACAGGGCCGCTTCTACGGGAGACAACTTTAAAGGTGGGAATTTGCCGGTAAATACAATCCGACGTATCCAGTTCGCGGGTGTCATGCCGCTAGCTTGCGCGTGGGCAACAGCTTTGGCATGCTCCGTTTCGGTCAGGCGAATGTTCACCTGAAAGATACGCTTGTCTATATCGTTTACCTTTGGGCGTGACATCATCTATAAAAACCGAACGAAGTGATCAGGTTGATTTATAAAAAGCTTCTCCAAGCCGTTGGAGCGTAGCGGAAACATGGCTTGCTCCGTAACGGCAAGCTCGTAGGTCTATTGAAGCTAGCTGTACTTTACAGTGTTCTTCTTTCACTATAGTTGGATATGATTGAAGCTGATTAGACATCTTTGGATCTCTCGTTTAATTCTTTTTTGGAAGGTTGAATACGATTGGCTCTGGTTGGCCTTCTTTTAGCTCATGGGCATCTTTGAACTCGTGCTTTAATTTTACTACCCTTGTAGCTGGCTGGGGGTTCTTCTTTTTGTACGTGGCGATCGCACGAACCAGGCTGAAATAATTAAGGGCTACCGGCACGCCTGATTCCTTCGCAAGGTCTTCCTGGATGATGACCAGGGCCATGGCGTGGCTCATGGCAAAAATCAGGGGAGCATACTCCTCGACTACGAGTGTATATGCTCCCCGTCTTTTCTCTTTTAAAAATCTCACGATAAGTTTCTTTTCCATTCTACTCCCCTCCTATGAATAACCGGATGGTCCTTTTGTCGACCCGGCGATATTCCCAGAAACGCTTTGCCGAATCACCCTTGGCTTCGGTAAAATCAATGACGAGATTACCCAGGTTATCTTTTTTCGCCCGTGTCGCTAGCTGGCTAATACGGTCATGAGCGTTGATGATTTTCCTCGCCTCGTTAATGTCAGCTCGAAGCGACCAATACCAAATTCCAAGGCTAACGGATGCCATACCTAGTCCAGTCCAAATCATCCACTTGACTGCGATAGCAAGCTGGAATTTCCAGGATTCTCCTTCACAATTAAAATGAAAGACCTTAGGGCTGATTCGGGAAGAAGCTTGGTCGATTTGAGACACAATCTTTTGGTTGGTTTCAATGTTCGATTGCATCTCTTTATGAATAATATATAGTGCTGGCAGCACGGGGTCATTTTCGCTAAACCTGAACCCATACTGGCTTAGCAATGAAATGGAATATGCCCTTAGTTGGACGCGTTCCTTATCAGTCATGGCCATGACCTATAGATTTAGTTTTTTAATTGATTCGATGAAATAGATCGATATAAAAGGACTGACACTGGCTAGTCCCTGGCCGTCTTTCAACACCGTCTCTATGTTTCGCATCGCGCTTTCGTTTTTATCCTCTGCCAGATCAAAGGGTATCAAGGGTAGCGTATGCTCCAAGACATATTGCTGCAACTGCTCCTGCTGGCTTTGCGTACAGGGATACATACCATTGTGAGCAACAACGATTTCAATGGCTCCCTTGGTAGATTCAACAAGCTCATCCAGATACGTCATGGTAGCTTTAAAAATATTTCCACCACCGACCACACAAACGAGTTGGAGATGAATATTGCTTGCCTGAAGCAAACTCAAGGTCCCCTGAAGGCTATTGAGGATGAAAAATTTGGGCAGCTGCTCCGAAACACTTCCGCCTAGATCCGCAATATAGAGCGGGTGGCCTGCTAACGCTATACTTTGAAAAAGCTCCATGAAAGTACCGCGGTTGATACTCTTTGTCTTTGGATCCAGAAACGGAACAACCGTAGGGTTGCGATAGGCCAGTTGTTGTTTAGTTGACTGGATCGCGTCATCGAGATCAAGAATCACTGCGTCTTGATACTTTTCTGCAAGCATAAAAGCAAGCAGCGACTTGCCCGCTCCGCCTTTGCCTTGGACAATGAAATAAATTTTCTTTTGCATAGTTATTGTTTTTTTTAAGAAATGGTTGACTGTTCCAAATACACTTGCTTACCGACCATCGCCTTTACTATTCTCCATGAATTTGCACGGGAGAAATGCTATAGTCTGAGTCGCGCGATCAATTTATCACCCCCGCAATCGCCAACTTTCCTTGACATGTTGCGCATTGATTATCTGACAACAATCTAGGTTTTCACATCAGCGTTTTTAGCATAGTAGAAGTCTACTAGAAAGAAATAATCGTAAAATGCTGAGCAAGAAATGTTGAGGCTAGAATCGCCACGTAAAACAATCCGTTACCAAAAATGCAAACACTCATTGATAGTTTACCTCACAAGAAAATCACGCACAAACGGTGAGAAAAAATGGCCGACTTACAAAAAGTTAAAAAAAATGATTAGTGATTACGATTCAGTGAATGAGTTCCGCGGCAATACATTCAAAGATTCTTTGATGAGTGTCGATTTCCCGAGCCGCTCACGCCCGTCACCACCGTTATAATGTCCAGCGGAAATTTCACCGTCAGGTTGATAACTGAGAATCCGAGTGGCCGACCATCGTTTTCCGTTTTGTCCTGACCATCAATTTTCAGATCACGTGACCACCCAATTCCGCCACCATTTGACCAGAAACGAGTCTAGCAATCAAGGGGGTTCAAAAGCTAGGCGAGTTCAAGTCCTCAGGTAACTTTAGTTGGTCACGCGCTCCTGAAACAAAGTGGTCAATGGGGTCGGTATCTCCATACTATTCTTAAAAAATATTAACGAACATAAACATCATGCCCATGATCCTGCTGCGACCAATAGACAAGCAGTTACGCTCGTCAGTAAATGTGCACGGCTTTCCCTATATTTCTACCATATCAAAGGATATCGATACTCGATCGCTAGCGGGCTCCAATTCTACGTATCACTAATGAGATACGAATTTGTTTCATCCTCATCTACTTAAGCCAAATCTGACGGCTGTCGCTTCTCTTATCAAAAATTTCCTCCAGATAAAGAGCGTATCCCCAAACGCATGAATTTTTCTTTTGCTCGCCCATTCGAAATAAACTCCTTACGACCGCCCTGGAATTTCAAGTATCTAACACCCTCAGACCATTAAGGGTATTTTTTTGGTATTGTCAGAGAAAATGCTTTGAATCGCGTTTTGTAAATAAACGCTACAGTCATCTGGAATTTCTGGCCTTTTGTTCGAAACGGGGGCGGAATAAACTCAAGTGACTCTATTTCCTTTCTGCACGTTTCTTCTGCTATGCTGTCAAAATCATTTCTAATCAAATCCGCTCGTTCAAGCTTTCCATCACCATCCAATACCAAATGATATTTTACCCTACCCCGACCTTTGGTTTTCATTTTGCCCGCAGGATATTGGGTAAAGTCATGCTCTTTAAAGCCCATGGATACTTCCGTGTCAGTATACTGCGCATAGCTAAAACCACAAATAGACACAAGTAGAATCGCTGTAATCAATATTCGGTTCATCTGAACAATCTCCCTCCGTTGATTTTAATATGAGTTGTTTTTATTCTGATACTTATGAAGTTATCTGAAAAATATTTTGACGTCTTGGGGCTACCAGAAACAACATTTCTAAAACCAATATGTCCCATGCCATTTCTGATAGAAAGCTCGGGGTCCTCTACTGTCGTGTCTCTGCTTATTGCCAACTTCACTTTCACGCCTGTGGTACCTTTCGGCAACTTCTGAGTAAACGTCCGCGGCCTTCCCTTTCCTCCAGTTTTTCCTTTGTGGAGAATCCGAAGTGACTGACCATCTTTTTCCGTTTTGCCCTGACCATCAATTTTCAGATCACGTGACCACACAATTCCACAGCCATTTGACCAAAAAAGAGCCTAGCAATCAAGGGGTTCGAAACCTTGGCGAAGTTTAAGTCCTCAAGTAACTTAGCTGGTCACGCCCTCCTGAAACAAAGTGGTCAATGGGATCGGAATCTCAAGCTCAATCCGCTCCGAAGTTTCGTCCGATTATTCGCTTCTCAAGGACTTAACCGGATTAGCCCGTGCAGCTCGAAAAACCTGCATTCCGACGATTGTCAGCGCAAAAACTGCACATACTGCTCCTGCAATCGGAAATGCCCACCAGGGGATTGGAATTCGATAGGTGTAACGAGTCAAAAAATCTTGAAGGGTCCACCAGGCAAACGGAATTGATACCAGAAAAGCAACGCCAAGTAATTTAGCAAAGTCAAGCGCTATCAGACCCACAACGTTAGATGTCGAAGCTCCCATAACCCTTCGTATTCCGATTTCTTTGGTACGTTGCTCTGCAGTGAACGAAGAGAGGCCGAACAGACCCAATCCGGTAATGATTATTCCTAAACCAGCGAAGAGCAATGACAATGTATCAATTAAATTGATTTCCGTAAATTTTTTCTGAAACTCGACGTCTACAAAACTATATTCAACTGGGTGAGCAACAGCATACTTTTTAAATATGCTTACGATTTGCGACACTGCTCCTTTCAAATCATTTGACTGGTTTAGCCGAACCGTCACAGCAGTAGACCAATCTTTTTCAAATGTTATAAGCAGCGGTTGAACTCGTTGGTATGGAGAATCCGTTACTGCATTTTCAGAAATGCCAACGATCGTCTTGCGGACTCCTTGGTTAAGTTCAAGCTGTGCGCCGATTGGATCTTTCAAACCCATTAAATCTAATGCTGCTTTATTAACTATTATTTCTTGTGCGTTTTGTCCAAATCTTTCCGAAAAATCGCGCCCGGCAATGAGCTTCATTCCAGTGGTCTTCAAAAAGTCAAATTCAGTGCTAATCTCAAGTGCCAGTACTTTTTCTTCCTCGCTAATTCCCGGCCACTTAAGCCAATTGTATCCTATAATATTTGTAATAGGCGAGCTTGAGCGGGTGACACCTTGGGCCAACCTCAATTGCAGCAATTCATTCTTTATCGAACTGTAATTTTTATCGATCTCAGGATTGGATTTTATTGTTAACAGATTAGCCTTTTCGAATCCCAAATCCCGATTCTTAACATACTGAACTTGTTGGTTTACGACGATAGTTCCAATGATTAGTATGATTGAAAAACCTGTTTGTATTGTCACCAGAGTTCGCCGTAGAAACGTAGCTCCTGCACCAATTTGCACCTTACCTTTCAACACCTGAACTGGCCTAAACGTTGAAAGATAAAAGGCGGGGTAACTTCCTGAAACTATACCAGTAAACAGAATTGTGCCAAGTGCCAACAGCCAAATACCTTTCTCGGCATAGTCAATTGACAAATGCTTACTGACCAAGCCGTTATAGTATGGCAGGATTAATTCTGCCAATAACACCGCAACGCCAAAGGCGATCGTTGCAATCAGTACTGCTTCGCCGATGAACTGAATTACTAAGTCACGTTTTCCAGAACCGAGAGCCTTTCGTATACCAACCTCAAGGGCGCGACGTTCCGATCTGGCGGTAGCAAGATTCATGAAATTGATACATGCCATAATAAGAATGAAAATCGCTATGATCGAAAAAAGCCTAACATACTCAATCAGCCCACCAACAATTCTTCCGTTTTCAAAATTGGAATACAAATGCCATTTGGAGAGGGGGTAAAGAATAAATGTCTTTTTTTCCGCAGTTAGGTCATTTTGCGATGGCAGTTCACGGATTCGATTTTCAACCTCATGTTCCGTAGCACCTTTGGTTAGCTCAACGTAAACGTTATAGGAGTAATTACTCCAATCACTTGCACTATTTTTAACATGTTCCAATGACAAGCTCCAAGGTAAAAGGAAGTCAAATTGCAAAGATGAATTTGCGGGAACATCTTGCAGAACTCCCGTCACCTTTTGATCAAAGACGTTGTCAACTCGAATGACCTTGTTAATCGGATCCTCACTTCCAAAAAGCGCTTTGGCTGTAGCGGATGAAATTACAATTGACGTTGGCTCGCGCAAAACATTGTCTATGCTTCCTGATTCCAGCGGAAAATTGAACATTTGCAGAAATTCCGGGCTGGCATAATATCCAATTTTTGTTATGGGTTCGTTTCCCTTGTTGAGAACGTGTTCACCACCATAGTCTGTGATCGCACAGTTAACGATTCGGCTATCAAACGCCTTCATTCGTGTATACGCAGCGGGAGGAGCCGCACCCCAAGTATTAATTTTACCGTCGTAAGGAACATTGGCCATGATCTTATACAACTCATTTCGCTTCGCATGTGACCGATCGTACGAAAGTTCATCTAAAACCCAAAGAGAGATCAGAAGAAAACATAGTATACCAATGGCAAGTCCGATAATGTTGATGAATGGGTAGATCCCGCTTTTTCGAAGGCCTCTGAGCGTTACCAAAAGATAATTCTTTATCATACTAACGAATAAATAGTGGAATACTTAACATTTAAGCGAGTTACCCTAAGCGCTGCTGGCAGCACTTGATTTTCGAAGACATCCAAAAGTTATGAAAATTTATACCAAAATCCATTTTTTCAATCACCAAAGAGATAGAAACTTAATTCACGTTAACGTTTGTGAATGCAGTTGGGATACTATTTCCGATTCCTAGGCTGAATAGTTGACCCAATTCTGAACGGCGATCCAAGCCGCATAATTAACCTAAATTCGCTGACAGCTAGGATACGCAAGACAGGCTAGGGGGATTGATGGAAAATCAATAACTTGCACAAACGTCGACATTATCGTATGGTCAGGTTGGATCAAACTATTACCATTGTTAAAGAACTCCGAGAATACATCATTCCTCTAAATGATGAGGAACTGTCATTGCTGCAGACAAGCCTCTTACACGAGGGCTGCCGGGAACCTCTTATTGTTTGGGAAAAAGATGGTCAATTAATCCTGGTGGATGGCCACAACCGATACAAGATTTGCCAGAAGAATGGAATCGCATTCAAAATTCGCAAGATGCCTTTCCAAAACATGGAGGAGGCGAAGGTATGGATGATTGACAATCAAATGGGTAGACGAAACTTGACTAACGATCAAATGAGTTATTACCGTGGCCTCAGATACAATTCCCTCAAACAGAAGAAGGGTGGATATGCAAATGTCGCATCTAAGGGTCAAAAAGATATTTCGACGTCCGGCAAAGTTTCCAAGTCTTTCAATATTAGTGAAAGTACTATCAAGAGAGACGCTAAATTTGCGGAGGGCTTGGACATTGTTGGCCAGTCAAATCCCATGCTAAAGACAAAAATTCTACTTGGTGAAGCCAAAGTAA
Organism: Chryseolinea lacunae; assembly: GCF_016735595.1. GTDB lineage: Bacteria > Bacteroidota > Bacteroidia > Cytophagales > Cyclobacteriaceae > Chryseolinea > Chryseolinea lacunae. Next base: position 410,139 of record NZ_JAERRB010000002.1, on the reverse strand, counting down.
AAAAGGGAGATGTGCAGGCACTTGCCAGCGCAAGAAACCCCGGTAGACTGACCATCAAAAATGAAAAGGACCTTTATAATAAGGCCAAGATAATTAAGCAGGAAGTTCTACAGCAGGTTGAAAAGGGACTTAAAGATCTTGGGAAGAGAAAAAATAATGACGATGAGGATAATCGGGAACCTTTATTTTTGGAAAAGGGTGACAAGCTACGCCGATTAAAAGGGATGATTCTAAGCTCCATTAATAAGGCTATTAACGACAAAGACATCAAGGCAATGCGAGAGCTGAAAAAGCTCGTTGAAAAACTTGAAGGAGAGCTATTTTAATCCTGCCTTCAAACATTTTTTTACAGAGAATAGACCAGCTCTTGACCTTATTTGGTGACTATATTTTTTGAATGACTATTAAACTATCTGACAATGTCAATCGCTTGCATTCACCGGTTGCTACAAGTTCATCAACAAATTTGACGACTCCCGGAAAATGTTCAGAATAGTCATGAAAGGCAACATGACCTTGAGGAACGACCCATCTGAAGAAATGTCTGAAATCGGCCGAAACGCTTGAGTAGTCATGTAGTGCATCAATAAAAATCATGTGAATTGGAAGAAACCACTTTACATTATAAGAAAAATCTCGGATCAATTCAACGACATCTCCAAGTCCCGCCGTTTCAATATTTCTCCTAAACATCAATAAACTTGGGGGAAATTCTTGGACTTCTTTGTCCAATGCACCAACCACACCGTCGTGTGGATCAATAGCGAACACCTTAGCCAGTGGAAATAACGCCTTGACAACACCTCCAATGGCGACGGTAGATTTTCCTTGGTAGCTTCCTATTTCGACGATGTTTGGCCTTGGTCCAAAACTGGCACAGGCTTGTATAGTTGTCACCATAAGCAAATCAGTTTCTGCTTCGCTTAGCCATCCTTCTATCTTTTTAGTGCGTTCTCTAAACGATAATAGTGTTGACATAATGAAATATTTAATATGTATCAATACCCCAATTCAAGTTGATTCTTTATGAGGTCAAAGTACTTCCCTTTTTTCGAAACAAGATCCGAATGATTCCCGCACTCCACCAGTCTGCCTCCATCTAAAACCAGTATTTGATCCGCATCACGAACGGTGCTTAGTCGGTGAGCAATTATCACCGCGGTTCTACCATGAATGAATTTCCGTAAGTTCTGCATAATAATAAACTCATTTTCGGCATCCAGCGCACTCGTGGCTTCATCGAAAAATAAATACTCTGGATTTCTATAAACGGCTCTTGCGATAAGTATTCTCAGGCGTTGTCCCATGCTGATCCCAGATCCGGCATTGCCGATCATTGTGTCAAACTTACGAGGTAACCCATTGATGAAAGATTCGATATTAGCAATCCGAGTAGCTTCAAGCAATCTTTCCTCAGAAATTTCTTCTTCTTGGGTAATATTCCGGGAAATCGTTGAAGAAAAGATAAACCCGTCTTGCATCACAACGCCACAATGATTTCTTAACACGCTGGCTGGTATCTCATTTAAGTTTATTTCGCCCATCTGAATTGTCCCAGAAGATGGCTGATACAGGCGTAACAATAATTTAAGAAGTGTGGTCTTTCCACTTCCACTGGTTCCGACGATCGCGGTAGTTTTTCCTCGTGGAATAACTAAGTTGATACCCTGAAGAACATACGGACCATTAAAACCTCCATATCGGAACCAAACATCTTTAAATGAAATATTGCAAGGGGGCAGGTTTGCAAGCAGCTGACACCGGTTATGCTCAAGTGGTCCTTCATCCTCGCCTTTCAATTCGTAAATTTCCCCTACTCTTTCGGCTGATATCTTTGCCTCGTGGGTGGATCGTATAAACGACAGGATTTGTTCAACCGAGATAGTCATTATGCCCGTAACAAATATCACCGCGATCAGGGTCCCTATTGAAAGTGTCCCATTCACTACATCTAATGCAGCTATCCAACCTATGATGATGTTTTGCAACCGTGTGAACATGACCGCGCCAATTTGCTGATACTGCTCCTGGGATAAACTCTTCAATTTCAATTTCAATAGCCTACGCTGCATCCCCTCCCACTCCCAACGTTTTAATCGCTCCCAGTTGTTGACCTTGATTTCTTGTATGGCTGATATCATTTCAAGGAGAGAATTCTCTGTTCGCGATTCATGGCTAAATGCCTTGTACCCCTGTTCCTTTCGATGCCTAGTATATAATTGTGTCCACAATGATGATAATACAGTTCCTACCAAAAACACACACAGTATTTGAACACTATGTATGTAGACAAACCCACAAAGAACGATGAGCGTGCTTACCGAAACAGCTGTGGTAAATGCACTGCTGGTTATGTACTTTTGTAGTTTATAATTGTCTGCAATTCTATTATGAACATCACCGGCCATTTTGGAATCAAAAAAACTTATCGGCAGATTCATAAGACGAGTCAAAAATTCTGAAACCATCGATATATTGATCCGATTGGTCATTTTAATAATAATCTTGTTTCGGACTAGGTCTATTGTGGAGGAACAAATAACAATACAGACTTGCGCTCCTATAATCACTTTAATAAAGTGTAAATCACCAAACCCAATACCTTTATCAACGAGTGATTGGATCAAAAATGGGAGAAGTAGCGCAAAGCCGGCCGACATCAACACAAAGAATAAAATATAAAATATCGACCCACGGTACGGGGTAAGATGCTTTAAAAAAAAAGCGAATTTCGATGTTTGCTTATTAATGTCTGAAGTTGTTTTAAATTCGTCAGGAGGTTCGAGAATGAGGCATATCCCATTCGTTTCATTGGGTGGTATCCAGAGTCGCATAAAATCATCTTTATTCAATTTTATTGGTCCGAATTGCGGATCGACCACTGTGATATTAAGTTTGCTGCGGTCGCCCCCTAATCGGTGCGGCGGAATAACAACGAAATGGCTCGATTTCCAATGAAGTATACACGGGAGTGGTACAAGGTCAATAAGCTCTTCGAGCCCTATTTTAACGGACAAGGTTTTGAACCCAAGTACCTCGGCTGCATCGCTAAGGGCAGAAAGGCTCACTCCTTCGCGCCCAAAGAAGGTAATTCTTTCTGCATAGCTACGGGAAAGTGGCAGATCGTAAAACTTTGCAATCATCCGTAGACAAGCAGGTCCACAATCCATCGAGTCAAACTGTTTATAATACGGGAAGCCTTTCATGCTAATTCGTCGGATATTATTGGAGTTTGTCTTTTTAGTTTACTAATGATGGATTTGATTTGCCCAAAATGACAGAGATGGTCCTCAAGAATGTGATACCAGGCAAAAAAAAGCGCGTCTTGTTCTTCTCTACCCGTTTCAGTCGTCCACTTGTCATTAACACCGATAAAGGCGGTGCTTGTCTTATTTCGAACGTCGGCCCAAAGCGTTGCATAATAGTCAAACGGGTTTCCTTTTATCCGGCGAGTTAAAAGTTGACCAGACAAGGACCCATTCCAATAGGTCCCTTCTTCTGTGTTGAATTTTCTATTTTCAAAAGTCAGAACCCGATAGTAATCTTCCGTTGCTATCATGTGACGAAGAAGTGTCCCGATCGAAGGAGTCCAGTCGTCAGGAAAGAAGTCGAGTTGATCATTTGCCAATTCCGAGACTCGCTGTGAAATGTTCTCCTTTGACGTTTCTAATAGCATCAAAAGCGTTTCAAATCTTGTTTCGCACAAGGTATCCGGAGGTGTCATAAATTAATATGGTTTGAATAAAATGCTTAAATGCTAGCCATTGACAGAACGGATTCCTTAGTGTACAGCCGCCCGTCGGAATAAATCATAGGTGTTAATCCCCATCTAATAGCGCTTTCTATGTCTGGAAAAAATCCTCTACCTTTGAAATTGGCGCTCGTATTGCATAAAATAGGGATTCCACTGAGCTTTTCGAATTCCATTAACAGCTCATGCAAGAATGGATGGCTTAGGCTGTTTACCGTTTGTAATCTAGCTGAATTGTCAATGTGGCTTACAGCGCCTAGAAGGTCAACCCATTCGTCTCGAATAGTATGCTCAAACAACATATAGGGATCTGGACATCCCGGGTTAAAAAATTCAACTGCACGCTCTTCTGAGCACATAGGGGCTATAGGACGGTAATATTCCCTAATTTTTAGATAGTTCAACTGATCTTTCATTTTTGGATCAAACGGAGCGGCGACAATACTCCGATTTCCGAGTGCACGCGGACCTATTTCAGCACGTCCATTCAAGACTGTAACGGGCAATCTTGTTTGATAAAGAATTCTTGCAAGCTCGACGGGCGAACATTCCTCAGTTGTCCAACCGTCTGGAACAAAATCCCTCGTAAGAGTAGGGCCGCTGTATACGTTCCACGCAATAGCCAAGCAATCTGCATTTCCAGCCCAACTTGCCAAAGCGGCACCTAGGGAACTGCCCGCATCATTCGGAAACGGAGGGACCCATACTTCATCGAATATTCCTGAGTTCCTTAGTGCGGTGTTCCACTTAATGTTAAGCGCAGCTCCGCCCGCAAGACAAAGATTCATCCGTCCTGCCCTTGGTGCGACTGCTTTCTTAATGGATGAGATAATGAGGCCTTCAAGAAAATAGTGCAAGCTGCATATAACATCTTCATCAGTATATTTTTTGTCTCTCGAACAAATTTGAAACTCTTTTGAAAAAATATATGGATACTGGGGAATTAGTTTGGGGTTAGTAGCAAACGATAGTGTTTTAGAGTAGCACCTCTTTAGATCTTCAATAATTTCATTGTCTATTCGTCCGTACCCGACATAAGCCATCACTTTCCCAGCAACCGAAAGTTCGTCCTTAATAACATTTTCATTAATCTTAAACGGCCCGTAGTGCTGGCAAAAAATCGAGTACACATTGACGGCCATGTAGAATAAATCGCAAATGAAGACAACCGATCTTCTAACGGAATCAAAAAAATACAATCTTGGATACATGCCCCCATCCCAGACCAGTATATAGGAGCTCTCCATTCTACTGGCAAAAGGGCTTGTGCAGTAAGACGAGAGAACATGTCCTGCGGCATGAGTAAAACTCTCATATGGCAAGGCCAAATCCGAATGTGCAAGTTTATCAAAGCCATATTTCCTTAAAACAGAACTACCTTTGGGCTCATGATAAGGGGCGGCCAAAATCTCACTCTCAATGCCCAAGTACCGAGTCTTTATTGTAGAATGTTCTTCACCGACCCAACCATCTATAGAAATACGGTCAACATTCGCAAGGTTATACCCGTAAGGTATTATTTCTTTGTCGATATCCTCCAAACAATCAATAAGCTTGAATCTATTATTGTTGTTGAGTTTTTCCCATTCCAGGCATAGAACAACTTTGTTATCCTCGATGATAGTAACAGAGCTATCATGAGTTAATTTCAGACCACATATAACCATTGTAATTACAATTTATGTTAAGCATTAAAGTAAAAACGAATAGGCGCGACGAACCTGACGCCGAAGTAAACCATCTGAATACCGGCAGGTAGCATGTTGGATTTATTACCAGTGCCAGTTTTTATGAATTGTTCTACAAAATAGGATTAATATCGGTTTTGTAAAAATATTGCGAATAAAAAATCAAAGGTTCATTTTGGACTTTCGGTTCTATTTGTTTTAAATTGACCATGGATTAAGGAATCGAGGAAATCAAAGTGCACTTGTCCAATAAACCCCAAGAAAATAATTGAGGCTCATCATCCCTTGAACTCCTGAATAGTTTGTTTTTCAAACTGCCCGGCTATTGATTCTGATTCCGAAGACAATATTCGACGGCTACAATATTTTGGATACCACAGTTTACAAATACTTTCACATGCATATTAAAAAATCAAAAAACGGAAAGTACAAGGCTTTCGACGAATTCTACCTCAGAGCTCCAGTGTATCCACTTAACAACATCTTCAGTATCCCAAATGACATTGAGGTCCTAATAAAGGAACTACTCAATGACAAGTACTTTTTGTCGTCCCTTTATCTTGCCTCTAGGGACCTCTTCAATCGCTCGTTGCTAATAAAAGAGGGCAGCACCAGCTCAGAAGATACTAGTAAGATATACTCTGCCATTATGAGATATTGGCTTAGGATGTCATCCAGATCTACACCATTCGGCACTTTTGCCGGAATAGCAATGGGAAAAATCGGAGAAATTACAAAATTATGTATTCAGCCTCCAGCAGACCATCTTATATACTCTAGATTGGATTCGACAATTTTGTGCGGCATTTCTGATTATCTCGCTAGTGTCCCTGAAATTTTTGAGCGTTTGAAATTCCACACTAATTCTAGCATTTATCCTGTGGGGGATCGTGTCAAATATGTTGAATTTAAAACAGTGAATTCGAAACGAATTTATTCGATAGCTGAAGTAGAACGCCAGCCAGCCTTGGATGCTATCATGAGTAGGGCAAGGAATGGCGCTGAGGTTGGTGATTTGCTTACCGTAATTGACGATGGGAATACATCACTCGAAGAACGCCGAGATTTCGTCATGGAGGTAATTGCGAACAATATCCTTGTTCACGAGTTAAGTCCTAATGTAACGGGAAAACCTCATCTGGAGGCTCTGATAGAGAAATTGAGTCGCATTCCCGCTGCCACTGCTTATGTTGGTCAGCTTCAAGAAATACAAAAAATACTAAACTCTGGTAGGATCGGCCTGGCCGACATGGATCGCCTAGAGGAAATTGTGGTGTCAATAATCGGTGGCCATTTAAAGAAAGAGCATTTGGTTCATTCTGATCTTTTTCTATCAACAAAAGGGATATCGTTGGAAAAAGAATGGGTCGACCAACTCGCAATCGACATAGAAAAAGTTCTTGACTTAAAAAAGAATAGCAAATTTTCGTCCATGAGCTACTTTAAGGAAAGATTTTTCGAACGTTACGAATTTAGGGAGGTACCCCTTGCGTATGCGTTGGATCCAGAAATAGGAATTGGATATGGCGATTTTGACAACACCAATACAGACCATCCAGCACTTCTTGATAATCTCATTTTTAAAAACGAGCGTGATGAACAAAAAGTCCCACTTTCAGATTTTGACGAATTACTAAATTTCAAATTGCACGAAGCTATTCGATGTGGCGCATTTGAAATTACATTTTCCGAAGAGGAATTGCAAAAACATAGCAATAGTGAATTTGACTCTACTTCAGATTGCTTGTATATTAGAGGGACACTTTTGCGCGAGCCTGAAGAAAATAGCTCCATGAAATTCATTCTGCTGGACTACAATCCATCATCGGCAACAACCGGTCTAGGTAGATTCTGTCACGGTAACCCGGAATTTGCCCTTAAAGTCCGTAACTATAATCAGGTCGAAGAATCATTCTCGAAAGATTGTATATTCGCCGAAGTTGCCTATTTGCAAGAACCTCATATGGTCAACCTAACCTCGCGACCAGTATTAAGGGAATTTGAAATCCCGTACCTGGTCAACTCATCGGTATCTGAAGAATTTCAAATCCCAATTGACGACTTGCTACTTAGTATTATCAACAACGAACTAGTACTTCGCAGCCGGCGGCTTGGGAAACGAGTAATACCGAAAATGACAAATGCCCATAACTACCGAACGAAAGGACTGCCGATCTATGCATTTTTGTGTGATCTTCGTTTTCAAAATATTAACCATGGTAGTTTGATCAATTGGGGTCCAAACGATTTGTTACCCTTCTTGCCTCGGACTACGTATAAGAACATAATAATAACAAGAGCCCGATGGAGGCTCAATTCAAAGGATCATGCGAATTGCAAAAGGTTGGCAGAAAATCAGCGAGTGAACTATATTAAACAGGTTTGTTTAGAGATTGGGATGCCCAGGTTTGTAGCAATTAGCCAAGCAGACAACGAGCTACCCATAGACCTGGCAAACGTTCATTGCGTGGATATCCTTTTTGACAAGCTGTTTAAGACCGATTTTTTGATTCTGTTAGAATTTCCACAAGGATCCAGTAACTGCGTGGTGAACGATGTCGATGGTAAAGGCTTCTTCAATGAGATTGTTATACCCTTACGTAGAACTGATGAAACGCCAAATGTGTCGTTGACGTTGAGGAAATATTCCCAAATTCCGCAGAGACACTTTGTTCCGGGATCAGACTGGTTATACGTTAAAGTTTTTTGTGGGTTCAAATTTGCTGAGACAGTGCTCCTTGACATTGTTGGACCAATCGTTGAAGAGCTACTGAAAGAAAAAGTTATTGACCGATGGTTTTTTATTCGATACAACTTACCAGATCCCCATTTGCGGTTGCGCTTCCATGGACAGGATTTGCTTTGGAACAAGGTAATTCAATATTTAATGGCCAAACTTCAACCTCTAATTGAGTCAGATATGATTGCCAAGGTTGACACAGACACTTATGTTCGAGAGATCGAACGGTACGGAAGTGAAACCATCGTCGACAGCGAACATTTGTTCTTTTTTGATAGCGCAGCTGTCCTAAAATTTCTTTTCTTGCTGCGGGAAGAAAATGACGAATCCCTACGTGTTACGTTTGCGCTGAAAGGTATTGATAGACTCCTTGATGATTTTGGGCTCGCTATTGAATCCAGAAAGGAATTGATGCTTTCCTTGAGAAACGGTTTTCTTGAAGAAGTAAAGGGAGACGGGGAACTGATACGACAACTCGACTTAAATTACAGGAGCAAAATGAAAGAGATTCAACTATTCATGACTACACATTTACAAAATGACACGGTTTCTGATGAGATATTAAGCATATTGGACGAACGTAGCTCGTCATTAAAAAAAGTTGCGCAGGGTATTTGCCTAAAGGTTACCGGCCATGCCGATCGGGCATTGTATGATCTTTTAAGTAGCTACCTGCACATGTTCATTAACAGGCTATTTACGTCCAGCCAAAGAAAACAGGAGTTGGTCTTGTATCACTACATGTTCAAATACTACAATTCAATTTGTGCTAGAAATAAACAAATCATAGAGTCGTCAAACTCCAATGAGCATAAACTCGTCCAGGGTGTTTGAAGGCTGAATATGATCCATCAGGACCAAACCAACACCAGTCAGTCCTTCCAAGAGACCAATATTCTTGGATCCAAATTCGTTCGTTTGCGTTGAAAATGTGTACCCTGCTATGCCGTTCGATGTCTCGCCCAATTTTAACGTTTTGTCTATCCAAAAATCATGTCTAACGTCACAGTCAGCAACTTGCATAGTCGTAGCAAATCTTCGAAAGAAACATGCGATACCCGCTGTGCCATGGCAAAACGCCGCATCGAGTGATGCATCGTCCAAGGGGTCCACTCGCTGAAGTGAATGCCTAATCAGCGTAACCCCCTCGTTCTGCCATGACTTATCGTTTAACGTTATCCCGGCAGCCCAGAATGTCGTAGCAAGGCCTAAGTCGCCATAGCACCACGACAGTCGGGATGATTGTGCTTGACGAGGGTCAACAATCCTGCCAGGATAGACAGAGGTACTACCTGATTTGAGACGTTGTCTAACGACCCAGTTAAGACTCTGAGGTACGAGAGCCCCAATAATCTCTTTATGGAGGCCGGCATGAAATATTCTGAGAAGAATCATCACGATACTTGGTATACCATGAGCTAGCCCCAGGTTGTATACTGGTGTGACTGATTGGAGAACTTGCTTTGATAAAAGGTCTTCCCATTTTATTCCATCTTGATCGGCTTGTTTGATTTTACAAAGTGCCTCCACGAAATGATTGATAAAAACCAGGGCTTTCGGATTGGAAAGCCGAGACAACGCATAAATTACGGCGCCGCCTGCGGCGTGCAAAAAATCATACTGTCCATTGTCTATGTCGTGCACACCACCACGGAAAATTTCGTCGTCAATCTCATCAAAAAAATGCTCAGTTATTTCTAGAAATTGATTTTTCACAAGCCAGTTTATGCCGCACCCAATACCAATGAAGCCGTCCGAATAGTCGTGAGAAAAGCTATGCTCGGCCAGGTTATCCATTGCTGTTGATGCTACTGAAAGACATCGTTCGAAATACCTCTCTTCGCCGGTTAATTTGTATAATTCGGCGTAGAAGATTGAAATACCCATCGAGCCCGTTAGTAGTCCAATCGTTGGTTCATTATAAAGTCCTAGACATCGTTCGATTTCAAGTATCTTCTTTATTACCCGATTTTTCATAGTGCAAGTTTTTACTTCGTCAAAAAAAAAGCGAATTGCCCGTCGAAATTAAATCCATTTCTTTTGAACTCATCGATTATTTCATAATTTTAAATATTAATACTTTTGAGAGAAGAAGTGTAACGCCTTCAAAGCGACGTTAGAAAATATTGTCAATGCCCGTGTATATCTCGAGGATTGATGCATCACAATGTCCTGAATTGAAATGAGGCCTCATTTTTCTTATAGTTTATTTATTCATTATTAAAACAAAAAAATGTTATGAAAAAGAAAAGCACGCTTACGCTTGACAAAAAATTATCGTTGAGCAAAAAAACTATTTCTTCCCTTGAAAAACATCTATCACAACCCATTTTCGGGGGAGGATCTTCGGGTTCGGTCTACACGTGTATCAACAGCTGCAAAATCTCTGTTTGCGAAACGTATTGTTGATCGAAGCTCTGACGGTCCTTATGTTGTAGGCTCTTTGTTGTGGCATGTCCGCAAATTCTAAATCCTACTACTAATAATCTCCTATGTATAGAAGGATTCCGTTATGAGTCCTTCTATACTTCGAAAGGTCAATTTGCACTTTCCATTTCCAAAAGATATTAGGCTCGGTGTTCTAGAGACGCCGCATGACAAGCTATTGGTTTAGAAATCATAATGCCTAAATCAATGCACACCAGGTTTTCAAACCAAGATTGGCAATGACAACATTCGCTATTTTTAACTCAAGTAGTTAGATGACAAGGCAGCATCGTGTCACCATCGCTTATGTATTTAAGACAATTGTTTGGCCTCGGAGAAAGCTTCTATTTGTTGGACTGATCTTAATTACTGTGAATCGACTCACTGGGTTCGTTTTACCTAGCGTGAGCACATATTTGCTTGATGAAGTCTTGTCGAACCGAAACATAAAACTCCTCAAAGTATTGTTGGCTGTGGCTGCGGCCGCAATTTCTGTTCAAGCGATCAGTTCTGTTGTGCTCACCAACCTTCTAAGCGTGGAGGCACAGCGCGTAATATCAATTCTTCGGGCAAGGGTTCAACGGCACATACTCATGCTCCCAATGAAGTTTTTTGACGACAACAATTCCGGTTCGTTGGTAGCAAGGGTTATGACAGACGTTGAGGGTGTACGGAATATTATTGGAACAGGGGTTGTCCAACTTGTCGGAGGAGCAATTAGTATTGTTATCTCTTTCTTCTTCCTTGTATCAATTAGTCCCTTGTTAACAGGATGTATACTAGTTCCGATAGCAATATTCTGGGCTATTTCGCTAAAGACCTTTGCATTTATCCGGCCTATTTACCAAGAACGAAGCCGGGTAAATGCTGAAGTAACAAGCAGGCTGGCAGAAACTTTCAAAGGTGTACGGGTTATCAAAGGGTTTAACGCGGAAAGTCACGAGATAAAAACATTCGAACGGGGTGTGGAACAAATATTTCAGAACGTAAAGAGAAGTCTTATGTCAGTTAGCCTTGTCACGGGGTCTTCAGTTTTTCTATTGCAGCTTGCTACTGTGGGCATAATGGGCCTTGGCGCATATTTGATCGTTGACAATCAATTGACTGTTGGGCAACTTATCGCGTTCGCCCTATACCTTGGATTCATCATCACTCCTATTAGTCAAATGAGCAGCATCGGTACGCAGCTCACTGAATCTTTTGCGGGTCTTGATCGAACCGAGGAACTTCTAAATCTTAAGACCGAATATGAGAACGAAAAGGGAACTACACCAATTGGAACAATAAAGGGCGACGTGGTTTTTGACAATGTTACTTTTGAGTATGAACCAGGTAAACCCATATTGGATATGGTATCCTTTAGAGCCGAAGCCGGGACCATTACGGCACTGGTCGGTTCCTCAGGTTCTGGAAAGACAACAATAGCGGGATTGGTAGCATCATTTTATAAACCTGTACGGGGTTCAATAACTATCGATCAGTTAGATCTTTCTTCAATAACTCCAGGAAGCTATAGGAATCAGTTGGGAGTTGTATTGCAAGACGACTTCCTTTTTGACGGCACAATTCGAGAGAATATTCTTTTCTCCAACCGAAATGCCTCGTCGATCGAACTGACAAATGCAATAAAAGCGGCTCGCGTTTCTGAATTTTCAGAACGATTTCAACACGGTTTAGACACAGTAATTGGTGAGCGCGGGGTTAAATTGTCCGGAGGCCAGCGTCAACGAATCGCAATCGCCCGAGCAATTCTAGCCGATCCAAGGATCCTTATTCTTGATGAAGTCACCTCGAATCTTGATTCGGAAAGTGAAAATCTAATTAAAGAAAGTATGACCGAATTAATGAAGGGACGGACAACTTTTGTTATTGCTCATCGCCTAAGCACCATTCGCATGGCACACCAAATCCTGGTTATCGAGCAGGGCGCAGTCGCCGAAAAAGGTACCCATGAGGAACTTATTGAATTGAGAGGAAGATATTTTGAACTTTACACCTATCAGTGCAAAATATAGATTGAAGAAGCTAATAACCGGCACAGGAAACAATCCTTGATTTATTTACATTTTCTATCGGAAGTATGCGAACGAACTACAAAATATCTTTCTGTACTGTTTCAATGAACAGACTAATACATGTAAAAGAGACTCTTCGAAAGAACATTGAAGACAATCAAGACTATCCAAATGTTGAATTTGTATTATTGGATTACAATTCGAATGATGGGTTGCAAGACTGGATTAAAATGAATATGAGGAAATACATCGATGAAAACATATTACGCTATTTTCGGCTAAATTCCCCGCAATACTTCAGGCGAAGTCATGCGAAAAATGTCGCATTTAGTCTGTCGACAGGAGATATAGTTTGCAACGTAGACGCTGATAATTTTACAGGACCGAGATTTGCGGATTATGTAAACAAGATATTCAGCAAAGAAAAAAATACCGTATTGACTGGCATTCCCGTTAACCACGCAAGCATCAAATCGCGTGATGTTCTTGGGCGCCTCGCTGTACCGAGGAAAACTTTTATGAACGTTAGAGGTTTTGATGAAACCATGCATGCTTATGGATTTGAGGATTTCGACTTGGTGGAGCGGCTCCACCGGAAAGGGCTTAAAAGAAGTATTATTAGGGGAAAGCATTTCCTGTCAGCGATCAGTCACGGATTCACTCTTCGGATTAAAAATGAGTATTTTTTGAAATTTGCTGAGACGCTCTATATGCATTTTTCGGACCCCACAAATACAATAATAATTGTTCTGTACACGGACAACAGATGTGAGCGCGTTCATATTGCAAATAAAAGTGTTCTGCACAGCCCAGTATTCGATACCCCTATGGGCATGGCCGCCTTGATTTCAATTCGCAGCAACGAAGCCGGAAGCTGGATCAAAGACAATTCAGGTAGACTTGTCATATCCTGGAGCCAAGGATCAGAAATCTTTATCCAAGACGATATTAATTCTAAGATAACTTCTAAAAACGGATCATTCGTTAAAATTGACAGCACTGATATGTTCCTTTTTGTATCTACTGTGATGTCTGAAGTATCTAATAGACTTGTCTTTAGAGGAAATAACAGAAAAAACATCACTGCTGTAAATAAAAATGGTTTTGGGAAATTTGACGAACGAGATTTGACAACCTGAGCAAAATGGCAAATACGAATACTAACAACCATGTCTGGGTTTCATTTTCTGTTTACTACAGCGAGAGGCTTCTCCATTGCCTGATCCGAGATTGTATCTGGAACGAACTTAAGCCTTTTGTAAGGACAACTAAAAATGATAATTTTCACTTATCGTTCTCAAGTGTGCAGGGAAGTCACATACGAGTTCTTTTATTGGTTAAGGCGTCATCAAAAGACGCTGTCAAGGCAAAGATATCTCTGTTGTTTCAGAAGTATCTTGCCGGTCATTGTTCTGGTATTGCATACGGCCAATCATTTATTTTTGCAAATTTCCCAAACGATTCCTTTTTCTTTCATTCTATTAATTCAAAACGACATGAAAAATGGGTCTCAAAAAACCGGAAATTGTCAAAATTTGGCTGTCGAATATCAAGAATGTTAGTCCGCTTTTTCCAAGATCATGAAGTGTCACCGGAGTCCTCCCTATTTTTCTATCTTGCCGTTGGTCATATCGCTTTTCATCAAGTAGAGAAGGCATTTGGTTTGGCCGAGACACTAAGGATGTTAAAATGGTTGAGATCTCGGAATATCGCCGAACTTAATGATACAATAGTTGATGTGGATCAACTATTGAAGGACACGGTTACGCTTTATCACAATGAAGCTAAATTTTTTAAGCGAGTGAGTAAATTGATTATTGCAGGAACGCGTTCAACAAATGAAAAGTATAATTGGTTATGTTCGGAAATGATAGTCGCTATTGGAGAATTCCTTGCACTACAAGCAAATACTTCAACAATAGAGGTGGGTCAGTGTATTCTGAATGTGGTTACATCGATTTCCTGGCAACTTGGTCTATCGAACCAGATACACCTAATGTATTCCGACTTACTTGAAAGAATGTATCGAACACCACTGCACGCCGCCAACGGAATTCGACGAAATGAAAGTACATTGCCCGTACTGGCATAGAAGAGATTCTAAAATTGTTCTTTTTTTGGCTGCTATGGATGTTGCCTGTGTTTTAAACCGGGAATACGACCTTATCTGAGAAGTTGCATAATATTCCAACAGACTATTTCGTTCCCCTTAGTTTACTGACTTGTTACTCATTTAAGAATACTACCGTTCTTCAAAAAAAAGAAGAGAGTAACGGTACCGCTGAATGCATGGGCATTTTTTTTACTAAATTCAAAACTAAGACAAGTTACTGTTGTATTTTTAAAAGCTATGTAATGAAAACGTTCTATTCTCGTCAGTTTGCTTTATCCTTGTCATTTTCAGAACAAAAGTTGTGTGGTTTGTTTAAGACGTTCGACAATCGAATAAATATCCATGAATTGCAGGGCATCTATGTTCGAAGAAATGACACGATCACCGACATAGCATTTTTTATTGAATGGACTTCATCAACAGGACGCTTGAAGTTTTCAACAGCGTTTTCTGGTGTTATGGATGCGTTAAATTTACCCTCAACACTTAAGCTTGACTGGTTGACCTATTCAGAAGATGACGCGGACCTCTTTACTTGTGGCTCGGGGTCACTAACAATGTATGAAAATAGAGAAAACGCTGGGACGGAGTTGGCAACAGAGGAGCAGCCGTTCCCGAATGCTGTTTTTAAAGTAAATGCAGCGAACAACTAGAAAATCCGCAAGTGAGATGAAGATAAGAGTTTCACCATGATCGCGAGAACGCTATCACTGTAGCGGATATGGTCAACGTGAAAATTCTGAGCGTGTTGAGCCGGAATCTCCGCTCAGCAATAGAAATCATCTTTTCCTTTTTGTTCCCATTTGACGAGTAAACTGAACAAGAGTATTGGCACCGATGTTTCATTAAAAAGACTTTTGGAATATCGGTATTGGACTGCAAGAATTCTAAAGAATCAGCGGCGAGCTTCACGATCGATTTTGGACCGAATTTTTAGCGTGTGATTTTAAGCGGACGGACAGCTACGTCTCAAGAATTCCACAATTGAATGGCGTTTTTAGGTTTCTTATCATTAAATTTGATAACGATTACTCGAAAATGACTGGGTGAGAGATTAGGTGAATGAGATTTCCTAGGATTCTGTTTTCAGTTGTAAACCAAGCATTTATAAGGGCTTTGCAATCCCTGCCGGGGCTACTTCCTCGTGAGATCGAGGCAAAAAGGCTGTTAGCGATACCCGCAACAGCCTTTTTTACCATGAAGTTGTTTCGTAATTGTTTCGTATAAGTTTCCGAAGAGGCTGACCATCTTTTTCCGTTTTGTCTGACCATCAATTTTCAGATCAGGTGACCACCCAATTCCGCCACCATTTGACCAGAAACAAGTCTAGCAATCAAGTGGTTCGAAACCTAGACGTAGTTCAAGTTGTCAGGTAACTTTAGCTGGTCACGCCCTCCTGAAACAAAGTGGTCAATGGGGTCGGAATCTCCACTCTATGTTAATAAATCCCAATAGCGCTATATAAAATTCCCAGAAGGACTTCATGTAACGCCGGAAATGGACAAAGAAACCTCAGGCATATCTATACCCTCGCTACTGACTTGAAAGTACGTTCCTTCATTTTCGCTGTGAATTCAGCGACTACGCCTTCTTTATCTTTTTTAAGTTTTTTGAGAAGTTCCTTATTCCCTCCCTTCGGGTTGAAGGCGGAGCCCCATAGGGTAATTTCCATGATAAGTGGGATCAGTGTAATTCCCTTGTCTGTTAGGCGATAGACAAACGATTTTTTATTGGCAGGCGACACCTTTTTCGTGATAAACTTCTCAGTCTCAAGTATGCTAAGACGGTCTGCCAGTACATTGGTGGCAATTCCTTCTCCGGATTGCATGAATTCCTTATAAGACTCCTTTTCTGCAAAAATCATATCTCGTAGAATAAGGAGCATCCATTTATCACCTAATATATCAAGTGTATAGCTGATCGGGCAGTCGGAACGATGTTGTATTGATTTCATAGTTTTCTACGATTTCTAAAATTAAGCAAAAATTTATTCTTTTACTTGCAAATAGCAAGGAACTATTTCAATGCTTTACTTGTAAATAGCAAGTAAAGATATATTCCACATAACTAAAATTAGAAACAATGAGTTCATCACCACTATTCCAATCTATTTCGCTTGGATCACTTACACTTCCCAACCGCATAGCGATGGCGCCAATGACCCGTGGTAGGTCGAAGAATCCGGGAATTGTTCCCACTGAAATGCAAGCTCTCTATTATGGACAACGCGCCTCGGCAGGGTTAATTATTTCAGAAGGTACCTGGATTAGCAAAGAAGCTATCGGTTTCATCAACGTTCCAGGAATTTTTTCTGAAGCGCAGGTGGAAGGCTGGAGAGCCATCACCGAAATCGTCCATCAAAAGGAAGGCCGGATATTCTTACAACTGGGCCATGCCGGGTTATTATCCCATCCGCATCATTTGGACGGTGAGCTTCCCCTTGGGCCGTCATCTATAAATCCTCTTACAAAATCATATACTGCTCAAGGAGTGCAGGACACAGTAACTCCAAGGGAAATGAGTCTTGAAGATATTCAGCGTACGCTATCCGATTACAGAAATGCCGCACAGAACGCCAAGGATGCAGGTTTTGACGGAATAGAACTTCATGTACAGCATCCATCTATACTTTCTCAATTCCTGAGCAATGCATTGAATAAGCGTACGGATCAGTACGGAGGCACGATGGAAAACAAAACACGTTTTCTGTTAGAAGTGTTGGACACGGTAATGACGGTGTGGCACTCAAAAAGAATAAGTGTTCGCATCACTCCCAATTTAAGTTATTCGCAGCCTGGAGAAACGCCCGATGATTCTGAGAATACGTATCGCTTTGTAGCGCAACAATTAAATAAGTACGATCTGGCATTTCTTCACATCGTAGACCGGCCGGAACCTGGAATATCGCCTGAGGCACAGAAGGACCGGAAACTTTTCGAAAATTTTCGAAAAATATACAAAGGAACTATCATGGCCAACGGTGGATTTACCTTGGAAAAAGCAAACCAACTGTTGGAAGATGGTTATGCGGATATAATTTCGTTCGGCACGCTGTATATTTCCAACCCTGACCTTGTGGAGCGTTTTCGAACGAATGCAAATTTAAATGACGCTGATCCCGCCACTTTCTTTGTAGGAGATGATAACGGATACATCGATTATCCTTCTTTGTCATTAAATGAACACTATGCTTAGTACATGAAATGAAAAACGTCCTGGTAGGTAATGAACCCAGGACGTTTCCATCCAGAAGACTTGAGAAAGCTATCGTTGTTTTCTTTTGGTTAAGGAATGAAAGATTTGTTATCCTTAAGGCAGGAAAGGATACCGCAAATTGCATTTATAAGGGCTTTGTAATCCCTGCCGGGGCTACAGATCGCCGGCAGGGCAAGTGACATCAATCATTTCGTTTGGAGCCTTTGATCATACTGCCCCGTCCAGCGCTACCCTACTTTGCAGGCTGTCTCTTGTCTTATGTATCAAAAAAATGATCTTATGAAAAAGCTTATTCTTACCTCCATCCTTGGTGGCATCCTTGTGCTTGCCATCGGCATGTTGATTGCTCAAGTCGTTCAAGCATTGTTCCCGGCGCTCCAAACCGAATATCAAAACGTGCATCTCTTTCGAACACAGTCCGATCCGGCGATGCTGGTATATTTCGTACACCCCTTTTTCTTTTCCATGGCATTTGCATGGGTATGGAAAAAGACCCGTGCGCTCAGCGACACAGGCAGTAACTGGCGCAAGGCCATACGTTTTGCATTCGCCTGCTGGATAGTATCCACTGTGCCCGGAATGATGATCTCCTACGCCTCCTTTCCCATATCGCTGCTCATGACGGCAACCTGGGCTGTCAGTGCCCTGGCCGAGTTCACCTGCCTGGGGCTTCTCTTTTCAAAACTGATGAATGAAACATCCACACATACTTTGCCAGACAAAAGCGTTGCGTAGGCACAACGATCATCTGCTTCCAGTGACATTCGTCATATCGAGATTCATCGCGCTCCGTGATATTTGTGTAACAAAAAAAACAACACATATGTCACTCATCAAACGCTCAACCTGGCCGTTACTAGGTAATGGCTCCTGGCTATCTGATTTTTTCGACACCGAAAAATTCTTTGACTCTGATTGGATGAAGAATTTTTCTATCCCCGCAGTCAACGTGCGGGAAACCGACAAGTCTTTTGATGTTGAGGTTGCCGCTCCCGGTTTGTCTAAAAAAGATTTTAAGATCACCTCCGAAAACGGCTTGCTGACGATTTCCTCAGAGAAAAAAGAGGAGAAAGAAGAAAAGGAAAACGATTATACACGAAAGGAGTTCAACTATAGCACGTTCAGCCGAACTTTTACATTGCCTGAAAACATCAACGAAGACGACATCAAGGCAACCTACGAGGATGGTATTCTGAAGTTGAAACTCTCCAAAAAGATGATCAGTCAACCCAAAGCACAGAAGGCCATCGAAGTCCGGTAAGTGCGGGGTGAACACTGAAGAACAGCCTCCCGGAATGGAGGCTTTTCTATTTACCGTTGCCGGTCAAACCGACGTTCGCACCATAACAAAAAAAATCATGACATACCACTCCCGAAAATTGCATCTGCCCTTTGCGGACGTGATGGACAAGCTGACCGAAAATTTAAAACAACAGGGCTTTGGCATCGTCACCTCCATCGATGTTAAGGATATTTTTAAACAAAAACTTAATGTCGATTTCAGAAACTACAGGATTCTTGGCGCCTGCAATCCACAGTTTGCCTATAAGGCCATTAGTCTGGAGTCGCACCTGGGCATCATGATGCCTTGCAATGTAGTTATCCAGCAACATGAAAACGGAGAAGTAGAAGTTTCTGCCGTCAATCCACTTGAAAGCCTTGACAAAAATATCCGCACGCCCCTCTTAAGCGAGTTGGCACTGGAGGTAAGCAACCGACTGCGCGCCGCCGTAGATGACCTTCACCGTTCGGCTCCCGAGCAACATGCAGAAGCGTTGCCCTGCGAAAAATAATGCTTGTCGGGGCAACCGGTTGTTGAAAAAAGATTAAAGCATCAGCACTTTTGCTCCCCGCACAGGTTTATGCCTGAGTTCTACCAATGCGCGGTTAGCCTGCTCAAACGGATACAACTCAATTTCCGATTTTAATGGAATGGCCGCGGCGACGGACAGGAATTCGCCAATGTCGGCGCGGGTTATATTGGCTACGGATTTAATTTCTTTTTCCATCCATAGATGATCGTGATAACGAATGCCCAGCAGCGCATGCTGATCGGCAGACTCTTTTCGTATCGCATTGATGACAAGTCGCGCGCCTGGCCTGAGTTGCCACAATGCATTCACCACAGAAGACCAGACCGGTGTCGTGTCGATGATGGCGTCCGACAGCCCGGGTGCTTTTTCCTGCGGTGCGCCTGCCCAGGAGGCACCAAGTTTACGCGCAAACTCCTGCTCTTTTTCGCTCCGGGCAAATACATAAATTTTGCTTTGGGGATACAGGTGCCGGGCAAGTTTCAACACCAGATGTCCCGACGCACCGAAGCCCGTAAGACCCAGTGTTTGCCCATCGGAAACACCGGCCAGCTTTAATGAACGATAGCCAATCGCACCCGCACAAAGCAACGGCGCAGCTTCAGCGTCGGAAAACACGGCAGGTATGCTATGGGCGAACTGTTCGTGCACGACTAGAAATTCAGCATATCCCCCGTTGCGGTCTCTGCCGGTGGCCACGAAACTCGGGCACAGGTTTTCTTTCCCGCTGATACAAAACATGCAACTCCCGCAGGCTGAATGGATCCACCCTACCCCTACACGATCTCCTACATGAAACCGGGTTGCCGTTTTGCCCGTCCCGATCACAAACCCGACCACCTGGTGTCCCGGAATCACCGGCAACCTGGGTGGCGGCGTGCGTCCCTCGATCTCATCCAATTCGGTATGACACACGCCACAACAGGAAACTTTAATCAAGACTTCATTCTCCCCGGGTTGCGGCGTTGGCACTTCGCGCCAATCCAACGGTGAGGCCATGCTGCCTACGTTGCCAATTCTCGACAAGAGCCAGGCTTTCATGGGGCACTGCTCCTATACCGAAACTTCCGTTCTAACGTGCTCACCGTTGTTTTGCACGTTGTTCTTTTTCATTCTGCACGACACAACATCAAGAAGGTCATCGAACTTTTCGTCGATCTTGTCGTTGAGTGCATCCGCCAGATCTTCGCCTTTGCGGTCAATACCCCTCCGGGTACGCGATCCCTTTTCCGGGGCGAACAACACGCCCAACACAGCACCGGCAGCAATCCCTGCCACAATGCCCAGCAATGCTTTTTTTGAATCCATAGTATTTTATATTGGTTGTGGATATAAAAATAGGCCGGCCAGAACAACCCGACCATGAGTTTCGTCATCGTCCGTAGACTTCAGGGTCAGATACGGAAATTCGATCGCCTCAACTTGACTCCGCAAGGCCTGATAGACGGCAAAATCTGCTTCACTGTCGGGCCGTGGATTACTGGTTCGCTGTTTCACCAGCATTTCATCCGCATAACATCACTACTCAGGTAAACGGCTCCCAGTGCTTCAGCAAAGCGCGAAGCAAAGAAACTTTTCCCCGACCCGGGCAGACCGACCACCGGCACCAGGCATCGTGCCTCCGATTCATTTTTCGTCATGTTATCCCCGAAGCAAGGACCTCGCCTTTCGCGCCCCTCAGAATGTTCGTGGCCACAACAAAAAGGTTTTGCTTGAACTGACGGAAAGCCTTTAGAAACTCGGCCAGCTCCTCTTGTAGAATCATTTGCTGATCATAGCAGATTTGAGCATCGCGCGCAATGGGATTTTCCAGAAGGTGCGCCAAGTGGTGACGCTGGTCCAGCACACGCTCTTCAAGCGCCGCACGTCTTTTTTCAATCCTGGTCTCTTGGCCCGATAACTTCCGCGTTTGCTCCAGCGGTGCGCCGTCAATGCACGGCGCAAAATATTCGAACATCAGCCTTCTAAAAAAGGTCAGTTCACAGTCCACGTAGTTTAATTCAGTTTTCCATTGATCTGTCGCCACATAAAATGTCTGCCAGGTGCCGTCATAGACGAGTGCACGATTCGCTGCCGAAGGGAGGGTGTTTTTTTCGATTTTAAGTCTCGCGACTGTTGCCTGGGCTGTCATATTCTTTTTTCGAAATGTCCGATGTGCTTTCTTCATATCAGATGAGGTCGATCATCTGAATGGCTAATTCTTGTCATGCGGACCGCGTCAAAAAAATTCAGGGCTACAGACTATGATGTAAATCATACAGGAATTCTGACGTCTATCATGAGTGCAATGGAAAAAATGATCGTGATTGATCGCTATACGAAATAAGATGTCACTCACTACCACTCAGCATCTGGATCTCTCGCCCAAGCCCGGTAAAAAATATTGGGGGAAGGACGCCCGCGAATGGCGTGAAGAATTTATTTACTTCCTGATGGTCGATCGTTTCCACGACAGCAAAGAACGAACCGCGTTGCCTGGAGCTGGAAAAACAAGGGGCTTTGGCACGTCCAGCCAATTGATGCAAGCGTGTGGCGGAACCTTGCAGGGTGTCCGCAAACACTTGCGCTATATTCAGGAACTCGGGTGTACGTCCCTTTGGCTAAGTCCTGTTTTTGAAAACAACGTCGGTATCTATCACGGCTATGCGATCCAGGACTATTTGCAAGTTGACGCGCGCTTCGGAACCGTAGACGATCTTGCCGACCTGGTGGATGAAGCACATGCCATGGATATGCGTGTGTTTCTGGACATCGTGCTACATCATTCCGGCGACAACTGGTCCTACCCAGGCGACTTTCCATACTATTATTACGAGGGCGCGACATTCCCGTTCGGATCCTGGCGCTACGACAAAAAACCTTCACCCTTGGAGCTGCGCAACCCCGATCTCTATGAACGGAAAGGACAGATCAGGAACTTTGATTGTTATCCGGAAACACGCGAAGGTGATTTCGAAAATTTAAAGACATTCAAAAACGACGATTCACCCGAGGCTCTCTATGTGCAGGATATCCTCACTAAAATCCATTGCTACTGGATCCGTGAAACGGATGTAGACGGATTTCGCCTGGACGCTGTCAAACACATGGGCGAAAAGGCAATAAGTCAATTTTGTTCGCTGATACGTGAATATGCCTATACGCTCGGCAAGCACGACTTCTTTCTCTTCGGTGAGCTGCTTGGGCCCGAGGAATTGTACAACCATTACATCGGCCCAAAAACATCCATTCAGGTAGAAGACAAGGCCATCTATTATGGACTAAATTCAGTTCTTGATTTTCCATTGTATCATGTTTTGGCCGACGTTATTCTCGGAAAATCTACCCCCGAGAAACTGATCGAACGCTACGAATCCCTTCGAAAAAATGCGTTGTCTCGTGGAGAGTTCGGCGAATTCCTGGTCACTTTTATCGACAATCACGATCAGGTTGGCCAGGCTATCAAGACACGCTTCGGACACGACGCGACCGAAGAACAGATCATTGCCGGCATGGGTTTCTTGTTGTGTGCCCTGGGCACACCGTGCATCTACTATGGCACCGAACAGGGCTTTCAGGGCGCTGGCGCCTGCGATTGGAACATACGTGAAGCCATGTTCAGCCTCGACAACGACACCCAGAATGTTCTCAATCAACAAAACCCGATTTATCGCGAGATCGCCACCATCGCGAATTTGCGCAAAAAAAATGCTGTCCTAAAATTCGGAAGAATGTATATGCGTGAATCCTCTCGCTCCGGCAAAAACTTCTATCTGCCCGTTTATGCCGACTGCATGTTGGCGTTCTCACGCATATTGTATGACGAGGAAATTCTGGTGGTCTACAATCATTCGCTGACAAAATCGGATGAAGAATACATCGTGGTCGACAAGCATTTGAATGCAGAAGGTTCTGTGTTCAGGTTTTGCTATGGCGGCAAGGGAAAAATACATGTGTTGAAAAACGAAGACGGCAGTCACCATTTTGTGAAGGTGAAGCTCAACCCGGGTCAGTTTGTGATCTTAACCAATCAAAATTCAGCCGGTCTTTCCGGTGCATTGCGTGGTGACGAATTTCAGGCCCCGGCGTGACCAACATCATCGCCATGGTGGCTGCTTGGCTGTATATTCATTGCATGAAAAAAAACAAGTCAAATCGGATCGCTACGTTCATAGCCCTGTTGACACGTTTTCCCATTCACCAGGACCGTGCGCGCCAACCCGCCAGCGCGGCGACGCATTTACCTCGGTCATAAAAAAATGCGATGGTTTTGATCTCCTAAATTCACAGCTATGCAACTCGATTTTGAAAAGTACGCGATGAAGGGAAATGAATTTCTTCACCAACTGGAAGAAAATCTTCACACCGCCGACCGTGATCGTGCGGCGAGAATTCTGAAGGCCACTTTTCGCGTGCTTCGGAATCACCTGACCTTTGAGGAGTCTTTACAATTACTGGCGCAACTCCCCATGGCGATAAAGGCAGTCTACGTTGACGGGTGGCAAAAAAAGGATCATTTCAGGATAAAAAACTCTATAGACTTCATCCAGGAGATCGCCGAAGCAGACGGTATGTCGGTGTGGACAGACTTTGCCAGCCTGGAAGACATGCAACATGCTGTGAATGCGGTTATTCAGACCATGAACCTATATGTTAGTACCGCAGAAATAGACCAGGCACTGAACACACTGCCAAAGCAAGTCCGTGAAATCCTCACCCTGGCACACCGGCCATAAAATTCCCGCCCGGAAATTTCGCACACCATTCATGTCCGTTCGGACGGCACGAGACCACGCAGCCTCAACAGTCGCTCCTTTACGGCGCAGGATTCAGCACCTGTCGATTCGCGAGAGAATGCATCATATTGATTTGGTTCTACGCGAAGAAAAACAACTTCATCAACCTCTCTGCCCATTGCTGCGGTGGCATGGGGAGCCGCAACAGACAACGCCAGCACAACCTTCCTTGGGTTTTCTTTTTTGATGCCCACCAGGCAGGCCATCACACTGCTTGCTGATTGAAGAGATTCTTCTGCCACGATCACCGTTTTATCCTTGAGCGGCAGGCGTGGCACTGCGTCGTGATAATAGCGATCTTCGGCATCCAAGCCATGGCGGATCATGGCAATTTGGTGCCCCACATAGTCTTGTGGGATGCCGTGCGTGAGTGGGCTGAGCACGATCTCATGGGTGCTCACCGACGCAATGCTTTGCGTGGGGTCGGCCGGATGGGCAATCCTTCTGCACGGCATCACATCAAACGCGAGATGCAACGTCTCCGCCAGGGCTGCGGCCGTCAACGCGCCACCCGGAGGAACTCCCACAACCACGGCATCGGAGTCCTTGTAGGCTCGTAACCTGGCACCAAGCATTCTGCCAGCATGATCACACCTTTGAATGAGGGTATTGCGCCACGTCTGCATATTTTTTTTTCAAAAATACCACAGTTTCGAATGCAGGTGCTATGAGCAGCATCACGAGTCCCCGAACTATCCGATGATAACAATCTGTAGCGACCGCGAGAAACGTCACCAAATCTTTCGTCTTTAATGTTGTACTTCATGCCACATAAATCAAGTATGGCAAGAATGGAATCCAAAAACCAAATGAAAGTCCACAATAAGCATATTCTGCTCATCATCGCCTTGGTTATTGCCCTGATCTCGCTGGCGATAAAAGTCTGGGGTGTTTAGTTATCGCGTGCGTGAAGCTGAATACACTCGGCAATGTTCTCTTCATCGAGAATGCCCTCCGATTGCTGGCCGGTGCCCACGAGGATCAATTGTTTTTTATCACGTTGCATCAGGGTCCACGCTTCGTCCAGGGGCATGTCTTCCGAAACATATGCACAATGTGGATCGTCTACAGGCTCCACAAGCGTTTCGCCACCGCATTCTTTCATTACCGAAAATATGCCGTCACGAATAATGGTACCGATCGGCCTACCCTGATCCGTGACGACGAAGTTCCGGTTTTGTGTATCGAGAATTCTTTGCGCGGCGTCCTTCATGGACTGCAGCCGATCAAGCGAAGGAATTTCAAGCATGATCATGTCGCGCACCGATAGCGATGCAGAAACTGTATGGTGCTCACCGTTACAGACTCATACTGTCCGCTAACCACAATAAACAGGCCTGTGAATATATGATTACCTGCCCGAACGAAAAGCAGACTGCCATGTCATGCTTTTCGTGTCTCTTTCCGGCAACACATTTATCGAAGGTTCGCAGTGGTGGTTCGTGTTTTTTTCCGGGGGTTATTTCAGATTGTTCATGCCGTGTCCCATCGCACGGACAACCGGGCATCTTTCATCGTGTGTCGGCAATTCGGCCAGCCACAAACGCAGATACCGATCAATGGCTGCCAAATCGGCGCTCTCTCCGTTTTCAATGTAAGCGCCGGAGGCGGCCATGCCCAATAGCAGGCAATGCACCAGAGAAAGTCCACAAAGTTGTCCCAGGCAATAGCCCGCATTGAGATTATCGCCCCCGCCAGTTTGCACTTTCGGATGCAGCACCACCCGCCCCAGAACCTCGGTTACTCCGTTTTTGTGATAGGCAATAGTCCGATCAATGGGGTGTACCAACAGACAATCAATGCGCATCGCCTTAAACAAGACCTCGCCAGCCTGTGTCACGGTAGGTAGCGTTTTATCCCTGGCGTGGCGGGCATAGTCGGCACCCTGGAGGGCACACCATATCCGAAGCGCTTCGTTTTCGTTGAGGCCCAGTGTTACTTTTCCATAGTGCGAGAAACAGCTCATGAGATCCAACACCTCATCAATTTCCTGCGTGCTCTTTTTGGAGGGGTCACACAGATCGAAAAAGAAAAGATAGTCTTTCCTCCGCGATGGTTTTATAACGTCCTGTAGAACGCCCTGCCAAATGTTGCCGGCATGCGGCAGATTAGCCCAATCCACAAACGCGATAACGTCGCTGCCCGCGACAGCCTTCTCCACCCGTTCCAAACCTATTGTTTTCACAATGTAGGCCCAGTCATAGCGATCAAAAACATCCAGGTCTGAAAAAATCATTTTGCCATCGGTAAACTCAACTGCCTCACTGTGGCCAGGGTCGATCACGCTAATCACCTCACACCGATCGCTGAGTTTTGAAAACAAGGCATGTTTCTCCGGATACCCCATGCTGCCAAGACACCTGCTTTTTATGCCCAGGCGCCCGAGTGCATGGCCTAGAATTGGGGCGTTGCCACCGGGCTTAATCCGTTCGGTCAACATTTCAATCTGTCCGCTGCGGCCTGCGGCGGCACGGATACGATCCGAAAATTCACCTAACGTCTCGAAGCAAATCGCGTCGCGATCCTGCCGCTGTTTTACCGCCTTCTTCACTGTGTCGATGAAGCCATCGAACCCCACAAATACACTTTTCTTCATCGGGCAGGTCGACATTTTTTCAATCTGTTCCCGCAATTCTTCCAATAACGCTGAATAATTCGCCGCCATACGCTTTCTGTTTTTTTTTGAAAGTACAAACCTCCAGGTATCTGGCAAATGACCAACCTTTAACAAAAAGATGATTTGCGTCAAGGTCGCCAACGCGAACGTCGTCAAGAGTGGTGTCGTTGCCCATCATAGCATCTTGCCACGGGAGATTTTTTACCGTCGATTCACCCCCTCGGGCGAACTGTTCGTCACGGTGATCGTCTGTAGCATGCAATCCGTGTAGCCAACCCTGGCGAACAATCCACCACAACGTGTTAGTCTTGCGGCCTTGCCATGATATATCTCACAGACAGGCTTGACATCTGTCAGCGGCGGCGACCCTGCGAGCAGGTACCTTTATCAATGAAATAATTGTAGTATGGCACCGCACTTCTATCACGTGAACGTGACCTGGAACAAAGATCGCAGGGGCGTGATGTGTTCACCTGAAATTCACAACAGCACAGCCGAACGTACCTGTATCGAGGTGGCTACACCGCCAGAATTTCCAAACGGAATTCCCGGCATCTGGTCGCCCGAACATCTGTTCACTGCAGCTGTGAGCAGTTGCTTCATGACCACGTTTTTATCCATTGCCGAGAATTCTAAACTTGATTTTAAAACGTTTCGTTGCGATGCACGCGGAACGTTGGAGCAGCTTAACAACAAATATAGAATGACGGAAATCCTGCTGGAACCTCATCTGGTCATCGTGCAAGAAAAAGATCGCGACCGCGCCTTACGCGTGCTGCAGAAAACTGAATCGGCCTGTCTGATCACGAACTCGATCACCACGAAAGTTACTATGCGACCTCACGTTGAAGTGCCGGCAAAACTTGAACTAACATGAAAACACGCATTGCCTCCTCTGCAGAAAGCCCAGGTCCTGTCGAAATTCCGCAACCTGGCAAACTTCCAGAAACCACCCCGCCCAAAGAACCCACACCGGTTGTATGGCCACAGCCCACGCCGGAAATCAAGCCAGCAGAAGAACCGCTGACGATTCCCCCTACCGCGCCGCGCGAGGTTCCGGCTCCCTCCCGTAACGCAAGCTCCCCGGGAACGCCCTGGTGATCCTGAACGCGATGTTTCTTTTTTAAGTTGGCGGCTGGGATTCGTTGTAGACAGAAAAGGATGATGACAGTCTTCACATCGCACCCGCGTTTGTGCTGGTGACCGGGCAACCCACCATCCGCAACATGCTGACTCAGATCAGTCCCGAGCCATGATCATCGTCATCGCTTTGCTTGTGACATTTTTCCAACTTTGCTTAAACAACACTTTGAAGCATGATCGCTCCACTCGCCATCACCGGACACTATATTCTGCAGCCTGGCCTCCTTGAGAAACACAAGAAAACACTCGAATGGTTGTCGGCCTCTGTGCTTTGGAAAAGGGAACTCGCATTCTTTCAAAAACTATTGGATCAGTACGCACCCGATTTTTCATCGCTTGCCGACAAACAACAACTCGACCACTTCCAAAATTTGCTGCTCTATTACAGAACGGAAGTGGTCGACACCCTGGCAGACACCCTTCGTCAACACGAAAAACAACTTGCCGAAATCCTATCGACACAGGACGAAACAAAAACCGGATATTTTAAGGAACATGACCTCGTGATGGCGCAAATGGAATCGTTTAACACCCAGTTTCAGGAATATAAATCCACGCTATTCACGTTTATCGAAACCGCGATGTGATGTAGCCGAAGAACCTTGGCATGAAACGTTTCAATCATTTTGCGCACAATCAGTTTAAGATCCTCAAAACCCACCTTGAGGCCTATCGTGAAAATCCCGATGCTGAGGGAGTGCATCAAATACGCGTCGACATAAAAAAAATAAAAGCGGTGTTAGAAACCATAGGTGCATGCCGAAAATCTTTTAAGATGCACCGCCAGTACGTGCCTTTCCGTACAGTGTTTCGAAGCGCCGATATCATCCGTAGGTTGGATTTGTTCCACACGCTGGCGTCAGAGACCGAGGCTGCAATACCAACATCAACTGCGGCAGAAGATGGACCCTGCTCCGATTTTTCAATCGTCGTAGACCGTTTCGCGAAGAAAATCAAAAAACGGAAAAGAAAAATCGAACCGTGGCTGCGAGGCGTTCACAAAAAGCCGCTACGCCGGTTCCTGAAACGTCTTCAAAAACAAATCCGTTGCAAACTCTATCCTCACCTTTCCATAACCGACATCCATAAGACACGAAAATCTGTCAAAACCGTCTTATACATCGCACAAGCCACCCACAGTTTGAAAAAAGAAAAAATACATTTCTTCAACGCTCTGCAAGAATCTATCGGCATGCTGCACGACAATCAATTGTTGCTTGCCACCTCGACGCACGCAGCCGACCGCCACGCGGCAAAGGTCGCGATCACCCATGGAATTCGTAAGATCAAAGCCATGACAGTCCGGTTTTATCGCCCGAATCCAAACAATGTCCATCACAACGCCACGGCTGTGTGAGGCTTGACAAAATCATCAATCTTACGAGAAAAATACATCAAGTCTTTGGGGGTGATCCGGTAGGCGGAAGTGAACTTGTCCGCATCCATTTTTTTCACCTCCAACATTTCCTTCACCCACAACTCGGCTACCCGTTCGGGTGGCGTTTCCAGAATCGACGCAAGCTCTTTTTCCAACGCTTCGCGCTGATTGTTTTGCCCGCCGCCACACACAGTAATAAAGGAGTAGTGCAAAATAAATTTGCTTTCTTCCCGTAGAAAGGTCCTCAATGGCGAAGCCATTTTACCGGCCCATACGGGGGCCACAAAGATAAACCGGTCATAGCGCGCCATCGACCAGTTCCGGGGTTGGATTGCCGGGCTTCGACTGAACAGAATATCCAAAAAAATAGACAATGGCCCACGTTTCCGAACAGTTTCCAGTTGAAGGATGTCGCAGTTCAGCTTTTCGTGAAGGTGCTTTGCCAGCTGCTCATTATTGCCCGAAAAAGAATAATAGACAATGATCGTTTTCATAAGCACACATTTTAAGTTATTAAAAACCAAAGACAGGCCGCAATCGGTGCGCTGCCTGGCATTAAACTTCATCCGAAGATAACCTCCATCTGTTCATCGTTCGCTGATAAAAATCATCGGTTCAACCTCGTTTTGATCAGCTGCACGACAATACAATCAGAACAGGCCGTTCTCTGGAATTCACTATAATTCTCAAACCAATAAAATCACTTTTTTGCCGGTACGCATTCAGCGTTCCATGTGAATCACGTGCAGAAGGGTGAAGATTCGGCACAGACTTGTGCCACGCAACACACGCATACTCTTACATAGACGCGTTGAAAACCAATCTCGATTTTCAGTGCCGGACGCCTCGGGTCTCAGCAAGGAAGCTGTGGCGCTTACGCGCCACAGCTCAAAAATTACCACAACATATGTCATGGCACATCATCCGAAATGTTCCCGTGAAACTGTACATAGCGTGAACGGCCATGCGCAACGGGACATCAATCGGCGAACACTTCCGAATCAATTCCGATGCGGTTGTCAACGGTCAACACTCCGGGCGATGACCACGCAATGCGTTCGGCCTCCTTCTTCTCGGCATACGACCTCACCGTTCCGGTCAGCGTGAGCCGCGAGCCCTGAGCGTCAAGTTTTACCGCCGACGAATCGACCGTGGCGCTGCGGTGAAATGCGGCAGCGATCTCGCGTTTGATTTCCTGTGTATCGATCCGTTTTGTTTTGAGTCCGATGAGGTTGGTGACACCTTTTACGCCCATCAGATTTTCGATGCTCTCCTCGGCCGACAACCGTTGGAATGCCCACTCCACCTCGCCGCTCATCGTCACCCAACCGTCTTCAACCTTGATCGCCATTTTGCCCTCGTCCACCAGCGTGTTCCACCGCAGTGCGTCGCGAATAGCTCCTGCAATTTCTGTGTCTGTTTTTTTGAGAGACGACGGAATCTTCACTTCGATATCCGAAGCAACAACCCTCACACCTTGCACACGCTGCGCGGCCCTTTCGGCAGCTATCTTCTTACTATAAGTGTCCACCAGGCCCGACAGCGTGATCACGCCGTCTTTAGCCGCCACGCCAATCTGGCTGGCAACACTACGCAAATTCGAATCCCATTGGAATTCGGCCATAACATCGTTTTGAAGTTCTGTGTTTGTTTTCATACTATTTTTTTTTAGGATTGAACATACGAACCACCCACAACAGGTTTTCCAGACACACAAAACTATTTCTCACAGCGCAGACCGTGCCATGAAAACGGTCACGCACTTTCTATGATTTGAATCATCCAGCGTAGATCAACCAATCTCGGGCTTTGTGATTTTTATCAGACATATCCCCAACCGATATCATGGTGGTAACGAAACGATTCGTATAGTATTGATAACATTTTCAGCACGCATACAAACACTTAGTAAATTCCCGGCAAAGAAGTATCCCCCATGCACGACGCCGGATCGCTGAATGATTTAAAAATGGTTGTCAACCTATAACAGAAATTCTTATGGACACCACCGACATCGATGATCTGCTTGCCGAAAAAGACACGCCTTGTGTGTCAATCGTAATTTCTACGCCACGATTCACAAATCCAAGAACCAGCAACGCGGTAGTCGTCAGCAAGGCGCTGCAGAAAGCACGTTTGCTACTGACCCACAGTGCCTGGCCGCGCGACAAGATCAACCGTTTGGAGATACGGTTGGACGTCGTGGCTTCAAAAATCGACACCATAGGTCTGCAAAAAGGACTGGCTATCTTTATTTCCCCTGCGGTCTTCAAAATATATCTTCTTCCCTTTTCGGTAAAGGAAAAAATCATGCTTGGCAAAAGCTTTGAGCTTCAGGAAATGATATACTATGCGCAGTTTCTTGAACCATATTATCTGCTGGCGCTAAGCAAGAAGAAGATTCGTCTTTTGAAAGGCAGCGGTCAGGAATTGCAGGAAGTCGAAAACGCCGATTTCCCAAAACACTATCAAGAGGAGTTTGAATACGAACATCCCAGCATCGGCACATCCTTCGGCAACACCCTCAAAGCATTCGAGAAAGACAAATCGGAGTTGCAGTCCATCCGGCTGGAAGCATTCGTCCGAAAATCTGACGCCGCTTTGGGTAAGTATCTCAAGAAAGATACGCCCCTGTTTATTGCCGGGGTGAGCGAAGAAGTGAGCAGCTTCGAAAACCTCAGCCACCACAAGCAGCAGCTTACCGGGGTGATCAAAGGTAACTATGACCATGATGCCGTTCACCCGCTCGCCGACAGCGTCTGGAACACCATACTTACGTCGGTGAAGACCCGGCACCATGATTGGCTGCGCAAACTTGACGAAAGCATGGGCTCACACATGGGCACGGCCGGAATCCGAAACGTCTGGCGAGCGGCCTCCGAAGGCAACGTCTTTGTCTTGCTTCTGGAAAAGGACTATCACGTCACGGCCTACTCGGATGCCCAAAATGCCAGGCAGCTTTACATCACTCCACCCCTGGCCCAACACCATATCGTGCCCAACGCGGCCAGCGAGGTAGTGCGAATGGTCAAAGAAAAAGGTGGACAGGTGGTGATCGTCGATAATGACATGCTTCAGCACTACAAACACATCGCCATCCTACTGCGCTATGAAGAAACGGTGGAGATATAGCCATCTCGCCTACGCTAAGGCTTCCCTTCAAAGCAACCAAGCTCCCAGAAACGCCTAGCCATCCAAAAAGTCCGATCACCAGATTGCCCGTCAGTTCGGCGCCGCTGTCGTTTTTTCTTCACGACAACAATACATTATCATTTCATTTTTCATGGGTATCAGCAGCGTGCCAGGATGAAGAAATGAGGTTGAATTCTCTGGGCTCACCGGCAACCGATCCCTGACATAAGTTCCGGAAACACCTGACAAATATCATCAACCATTCTCTGTGCCAACAATAATTTTAGTCAGTCAAAAACAACACCGCATCATGGAGATTGGCCATCAACGAATATTCCTTTTGCTGTATGCCTGGATCGCGATAACGATGATTTGCTGCATTGGCAAAATCGAAAAAGCAAGTCCTGTGGTTCGCAACATCACCGAATCCGTCTATGCTTCCGGTACGGTGAGAGCCAAAAATCAATACGAGGTATGCACCACCGTTGCCGGCACAATTCACGACATCTTGGCAAACGAGGGTGCTCTGGTGAAGCAGGGAGATATTCTGGTGCAACTTCATCACAACGTATCCACACTCAACACCCAAAACGCCAGGCTGGCGTCCGAATACGAAGATTTTCAAGTCAATCAGACAAAGCTCAATGCAGCCAGGGCAACCGTTGCACTGGCCAAAGCAAAGATGGTGAATGACTCACTGCTATTGACACGCCAACGTAACCTCTGGAGCCAGGGCGTGGGAAGTCGTATCGAAGTGGAACAACGCGAAGTGAACTTTCTCAATACATCAACCGCCTATCGTGTCGCTAAACTCAATTACGCCGACCTGTGGAAGCAGCTCCAGTTTGCCGATGCGCAGGCTAAAACCAACTGGCGGATCAGCTCAGCACTTGACGACGACTACATCATCCGATCGCGTGTAGACGGCCGGGTCTACAAGGTCCTCAAGGAAAAGGGCGAGTTCGCAAATCCACAACAACCCATTGCGATCGTGGGCGATGCAAACGATTTTTTACTGGAACTTACCATCGACGAATATGATATTCCACGGTTGCAGGTGGGACAACGTGTCATTCTGTCGCTGGATAGTTATCGGGGAGAAATCTTCGAAGCAAGAATCCAAGAGATTGAGCCCTTGATGGACCCGACATCTCGCTCATTCACCGTCAAGGCCAGCTTTGCTACCAGGCCAGCCACGCTATATCCAAACCTGTCTGCCGAAGCAAACATCGTTATCCGTGCAAAAGAAAACGCACTAACCATTCCCCGCACCTACCTGCTTTCCGATTCGCTGGTTGTGCTGGCTAACGGCCAGAAAAGAAAAGTAACTGTAGGAGCGCGTGACTACGCGTATGCAGAAATCCTAGACGGCCTGTCCGGGAGCGATGTCATCAAAAAACCGTCACCGTGAATTTCAAGCTCATCATGCGCATTGCCCGATCGCTTTTGCTGGCCCGCTGGCGGCAAACTTCTGTAGCCGCAGCGGGTGTCACCTTTGGCATCACCATGTTCATTGCGTTGCTCAGCTTTATGATGGGACTTAACGAAATGCTCGACGATATGATTCTCAGCAGGACACCGCACATCCGACTCTACAACGAAGTCAGGCCCAATGCGCACCAGCCCATCAATTCCAGTAAGTCCTTTAGTAAGAGCTACAATTTCATCCGTTCTGTAAAGCCCGGTTCCAGTCGGCAGGAGATTTATAACAGCCGTGCCGTGCTGCAGACATTGCGCCGCGACCCGCGTATCAAGGGCGTTGCTCCAAAAATCACGGCACAGGTTTTTTTCAACGACGGGCCCGTCGATATCACCGGCGTGATCACGGGCATTGACGTAGCCGAAGAAGACAAAGTTTTCCGGTTCAACGAATACATTGTCGAGGGAAAGCCGAGTGATCTCAACGACGTTTCCAACAGCATTATTCTGGGAAAATCACTCGCCCATAAATTACTCGCCCAGGTGGGCGACGTGGTGTATGTAACCACAGCCCAACGCCACGCTTTCTCCTTGAAGATTGTTGGCATATATCAGTCAGGCATCGAAGAACTCGACAAAGTGCAGAGCTATACCTCACTGGCCACCGCACAGAAAATCTGGAACCAGCCGGGCGATTATATCACCGACATCCACATTCGCCTGCACGATCTGAAAAAGTCTGCGCAGCTGTCAACCGAATTCAGTGCCCTGTTCAACACCGATGCCGAAGACATTCTAACGTCAAACAGTCAGTTTGAAACAGGCTCTTTTATTCGCTCGCTCATTTCCTACGCGGTGGGCGTAACACTGCTTGTGGTGGCGGGATTTGGCATCTATAACATCCTTAATATGTTAATCTATGAAAAAATGGATTCTATTGCCATTCTAAAAGCCACGGGGTTTGCGGGCCGCGACGTGAACCGAATTTTCATGACCATCGCCCTCTCCATCGGCTTGGTCGGCGGATCGCTTGGCCTGATCTTTGGCTTTCTGCTCTCCTATGGCATCGACCACATCCCGTTCAACACGGCTTCATTGCCCACGCTCAAAACCTATCCGGTAAGCTACAACCCCGCGTTCTACTGCATCGGTGCCTCGTTTTCATTAATCACAACCTATCTTTCAGGATGGGCTCCCGCACGCAAAGCCAGTAAGATCGACCCGGTGGTGATCATCAGAGGCAAATAAGCAATCATCATGGCAGCACGAAACGTTCTACGGGCCACACACATCAGTAAGAGTTTTCACGACCCTATAAACATTCCTGTGCTCAAAAACATATCGTTAACGATAGACCAAGGCGAATTTGTATCGATCACAGGCAAGTCAGGCTGCGGCAAATCAACCTTGCTCTACATTCTCTCCACCATGGACACCGACTACGAAGGAGAGCTGGTCATTGACGGAAGCGTCATGAAAGGAAAAACCGAACGGGAACTCGCCCGCGTTCGAAACGAAAAAATTGGGTTTGTCTTTCAGTTCCACTACCTCCTCAATGAATTCACGGTACTCGAAAACGTAATGCTTCCCGGGCTCAAACTAGCCAGTTCTTCCGAAGAACATATTCGTGCCCGGGCCATGGAACTGCTGCGGCTGCTCGATATTCACGCGACGTCTTCAAAGAAAGCCCGACAATTGTCCGGGGGTGAAAAACAGCGTGTCGCCATTGCCCGGGCCCTTATCAACAGGCCCGCCATAATTTTGTGCGACGAGCCAACCGGCAATCTCGACAAAACAAACAGTGAATCGGTATTCAACATTTTCAATCAACTCACCACCGAACATCACCAGGCCTTGCTGGTGGTAACGCACGACCAAGAGTTTGCAAAAAGAACCCACCGCATCATCGAAATGGAAGACGGCCGAATCGTATCATCCGCGACACCGCCGGAAAAGAAATCGCTCGATACTGCCCATCTCTAAACACACACCCAAGTTGCAAGCCTGCCTGTCACACAAGAGCATCACCACCCATGCAAAGCCGTTAGAACCATCGCATGGTTTCAGTGCGACAACTTCTCCAGCTTGGAATAATTTAACACCTTTATGCCTTCTCCATAAATATCGATCAGTCCCTCATCTTTAAAATCCGCTAAAGTCCGATTAAGCGATTCCGTTGCCGTACCTACGATATTGGAAATGTCTCTCCGCGCAATCGTGATAAGGGTGGGCTTATTTTCTTCGGCAAACCTGGAATTGATTTTCAACAATGCGCTGGCCACGCGCTGCCGAACAGATTGATAGGCAACCTCGAGCAAACGGTCTTCCATCTCCTCAAGGTTATTGGAAAGCATTTTGATGAACTTCCGGGCCACGTCCTTACTCGAATAGATCAGCGTAATGAAATCACTTTTTGGAATGATCGTAAGCCGTGCTTCCTCCAGCACCTCGGCATTCTCATTGTAGACCTTGTCTTCCAGGAGGGGCACAAATCCGAGAAATTCTCCTTCGCCATGGATGCCGGTAATTAATTCCTTGCCGTTGCAGTTGACCTTATAGGTCTTCACCTTTCCCTTCTCAATAAAATAGAGATCGTTGGGGCTTTGCCCCTCCATAAAGATCAGGTCTTTGCGTTTGAACGACCTCACGGGCCGGTTCTCAGACAACTTTTGAAAATCTTTTAATTCACGGGCCTTGTTGAAGAAGGCGCTTACGTCGCCAGCAGTGTTGCCAAGCGACGTCTTCAGGAATTCACTCTTCTTCAGCCTTGTTTCAACAACTTTCAACAAATCATGCCCATCGAAAGGTTTGGTGATGTAGTCGTCGGCGCCCAGATTCATGCCTGCACGAAAATCTGATTTATCAGCCTTGGCCGTCAAAAAAATAAACGGGATGCTGGCCGTATCAGCGTCTTTGTTCAAAATATGCAACACTCCATACCCATCCAGTTCGGGCATCATGATATCGCACAATATCAAATCGGGTTGAGTCCGCTGTGCAAGATCAACGCCAATCTTCCCATTCGGCGCATGGGTAACATCATACCGCGCCAGGTGGAGAATGCTGGAAATGTTTTCAGCCATTTCCGGATTGTCTTCAATAAGCAAAATACGGTAGCTCATAGCATAGGTAGTTTAACAGACTAACACGACCTAACATCCAGATGAGGCATCCTTATGCACGCACAAACACATCGCTCAAAAGTAGTTCCCTGCATAAAAACGGAATGCGCGTAAAACCAATATGAGGTTGTAGTCTGCAAAAGATCTGCCTGATAGGCATGCTAAATTAATGTCACCGCAGGATCTGCCCGATGAGTATCGTCAGTGGTCAAAGTGATTTTAATCAGAAATCGAGTGCAAAAAAGAACACGCCGTGTCCCTGGCCTATCAACTCTCCTGTAGTCTCAGGCCCCGATGATTTCTCTCATCGCCAACACCAACAGCCATCGTTTTCAACACCATCACACCACGGTACCTTAGGGTAAATATCAAGCACCACCGTAATATGAAACTTCAACCTATCGAGGATTTTCGCCAACAGCATGTGCGGGGACCTCACTTGCGCTATTTTGTGCTGACCCTGACCATCACATTTCTGGTTGCGCTGATACTGGCGACGATAACCTACATATACTTCCGACTTGCCTACCCCGCGGATTAATGTGGGACTCTTCTGTGGCTATCAACACGATCCTCGCCCACGCGGAGTGAGTATTCAACAGTTCCGTGCGCGCTGCCGGTTACCCGTTAGAAATCCACCTAATGCATTTTTCCAGCGTCCGGAATATTTTTTATCTTCAGGCAGCAGCCAGCAGAACCGCAGCTAAGATATTCAAACCACGCTTTGTCCATGGAATTTATTGACTACTACAACGTACTGGGCATCGACAGAAACGCCTCTGCCGATGAGGTTAAAAAAGCCTATCGCAAACTGGCCCGGAAACTTCATCCGGATTTAAATCCGAACGACAAGGACGCACACAAAAAATTTCAGCAAATAAATGAAGCCAATGAAGTGTTGAGCGACCCTGAAAAGCGCAAGAAATACGATCAACATGGCAAAGACTGGCAGCATGCCCCCGAGTTCCAACAACGGCAACAACACAACAGCCGACGTGAAACCTTCTCGGATCAGGACTTCGCCGGCGAAGGCGACTTCTCGAGCTTCTTCGAATCGATGTTTGGCCGACAGGCAGGACGCAGCCAGGCAAAGTTCAGGGGACAGGACATCCAAGCAGAACTTCACCTCGAACTTGCCGATGCCGCGCAAACACATCAGCAAACCCTTTCGGTGAACGGGAAAAATATCCGCATCACCATTCCCGCCGGTGTTGAAAATGGTCAGACCATCAAATTGAAAGGCTACGGCACACCGGGAGCAAATGGCGGCCCTTCCGGAGACTTGTATATCACCTTTCAGATTTCCGACCACCCCCACTTCAAACGGATTGGAAACGACCTTTTCACGTCGACTACCATTGACTTGTATACGGCCTTGCTCGGTGGCGAAACCACCATAGACACGCTGAGCGGCAAAGTGAAAATGAAAATCAATCCCGAAACTCAACCGGGCACCAGGGTTCGCTTAAAAGGAAAGGGTTTTCCGGTCTACAAACAGGAAAACCAAACAGGCGATTTGTATGTAACCTTCGACGTGAGGCTTCCCACCCGCCTAAGCGAAAAACAAAAAGCTTTGTTTACTGAATTAGCACAACTAACCAAATGATTATGGAACGCGAAGACAAAATTTCGGCACGTCTATTTTGCGCTCACCACAACATAGCGGTGTCGTTCATCCATTCGCTTTCCAACAGCGGCATCATTGTTACCGAGAAAATCGAGGATGACATCTATCTACCGCTATCGGAATTGAATCGGCTGGAGAAAATAGTTCGCTTTCATTTTGACCTTGATATTAATCTGGAAGGCATCGAGACCATCATCCATTTGCTGGACCGGATGGACGATATGCAAGACCAAATCACCAGGCTAACCAACCGTATTAAAGCTTATGAATCCTGAAGGGCATCGGCCACACTACTTACACCACACTGCAGTGGCTGGCCACGCAAATCGCCACGCGGGCAACGCCTCACGACACATTGTCGGATGGTTCCGTATTGCGTTCAACCCTACTCTGTGAAAACACAGGGCACCCGCCAAGGGCTGCCATGTGTCATCGCCTTTTGAACCTCCATCTTTTTTCTGGTCTTCACGCCCCTCTCCAACAGTTGGAAACGTTCGTAGAGAATATCAAAAGCGTTAACCAAAAGTCGCGCGGGTGACGTAAAATTTCGCCTTCAGACATCAACGGCCGCGAACGCCATGCCGCACATAAAACACATTTTCCTTTTTTCGTTCTGGCACCTTCGGTTTTTCAGCGCCGTAGCCTAGTGCAATACCGATCAACACCTGGTCTGCGTCGGCAATGTCAAGCAGCGAATAGAGGTTGGTTCGTTCTATAAATTTCCCCAGACCAACCGGGCAGGTACAAAGCCCCGCAGCACTTGCCGATAGCATAATATTTTGCGCGCACATACCAATATCCAATGCGGCCCATTCATTCTCCTTTGGAGCCGCTATGAGGATCACTACAGAAACGCGGTCATGTTTGGCATCGTGTAAATATCATTTGCCACGAGTCGGATCTGCGCATCCATTGCATTGATCAAATCATGCTCGGCCAACACATAGAACTTCCAAGGTTGTAGATTCATGTCCGAAGGTGCCATACGGCTGGCATCAATGAGTTCGTCAATTACCCGACGCTCCACTGCCCGGTCATCATATTTCCGCACTGCCCGGCGCTCGTAAATTATCGTCACTACGTCTTGCATTGCCTTACATAGGCCGTTGCTTCAGCATGGTCCACGTTCTCGCTTCAAAGCCATCGCAGCCGATTAAAGTTAGCCACACGGCGTCACGGGATCAATAACCGATATCATCACTTCAAAATACCTGCCTCCGACCAAGTTCATAACCGCTTTCTTCCGGAACCTTTGACACCCGTTCACGAAGCGCCGACAAGAAAGAAATTGAAAGGAATTTAATCATTCGATGTCTATGATCTTTATCAGCACCAAGAAGCACAATATGCCCTGAGAAAAAATTGCGAACGGGCAAAAACAAAACTGCTGAAATATGAAGTGCACAGGCCGCCACCTGATAGACGGAGTTTCATATTCCAGCAGCCCGTTAACAACAACGGAAATAGGTCTATAGAAATTCCGCCTCGCTGTTAAGTTTCACGCGCATTCGCTTTCCACTGTTTTCAAGCATGAGCTTATAAATCTGCTTATTGGCAGAGCCGCTATTCGCATGATACGTCACAACATACACGTCGCGCGAAATTGTCCAATTGGGGAATTTTTTAGCCACGGCTTTGCTGATTTGGAGCGGCACGGCTGTGTTTTTAAATCGTTCGGCAGTACGCAGCAGTTTACCATCTTTATCATAGAACGCCAGGATTTTCCCGTTTGGAATGAAGAAGCTCACGATATAATTGTCATACTCATCTTCATAGAATTCGGCGCCCTTCAGATCATAGGCTGCCGCAT
Source organism: Chryseolinea lacunae (assembly GCF_016735595.1). Taxonomy (GTDB): domain Bacteria; phylum Bacteroidota; class Bacteroidia; order Cytophagales; family Cyclobacteriaceae; genus Chryseolinea; species Chryseolinea lacunae. Next base: position 369,355 of record NZ_JAERRB010000002.1, on the reverse strand, counting down.
AGTGCTCAAGCATATTCACCGGCTGGGCCGCGTCTTCCGGGTTCACCGCGTTGAGATATTTGTACCTTGCTTCTGTGACCGTAATTTCAGGAAGGGTTTCCTGTGCCAACAGGTAAACGTTGCTTGTCATCATCAACACCCCGATAACGAGGTTTGTCCGAATAATGGTTGAGGTTTTCATACAGTATAGTGTTTATGTTGAGAAATAGCTAACACACGAAAGGTGCCTGTTTTTTATCGGGAAGGAAATGATATTGCTCAGCAAGTCGTCAGATGTTTGATATGAAACACCTTTTTCGGGTGTGGAAATCGGCCTGCTGCTCAAGCGTAGGGATTGTATTGGTTCGATGGAAACAACAAAACAAGGAATGGCTACGGTCGGCGCAGCGATTCCTTGTTTCCCCATTTCTATTATTTCTGTATTATAATCTTCTTCGTTTTTATGCCTGTATCACTCACAATCTTAATAACGTACACCCCATTAGCAGACGCGGGCATTTCAATAGGCACCCGCTGAACATCGTCAAGAGTGTTGACCTGTTGCGACAACGCTTCATTACCGTAGCGGTCCACGATCTGAATTCTAACGGGTGTAGCGCCCCAATTGATCCACTGAAGAACGAACGAGCCTCCGCTTGGATTCGGATACACATAGATATCTTCCTCGTCCTCGTCTCGCGCAGCAATGGCGTCTGCATGATGCTCCTCACCATCCACCCGGCACGAACAGTTATCTAACATAGCCCCATGACGCAGCAAACTTGCCACCGCATGGCCATCCACACAAACCGACTTGCCATGGCGACGGTGCGAATCCAGACATACTTCAATTTTTTGCAGACGGCTACCACACCGCACATCAACTACCCTAACGGATAGGCTGTCTGTCTTCTCACATCCGATCATATCACGCACCACGACGGAATACGAATAGGTTCCGGCCACAGTGGGATTCACGGTAATCGACTTCGTATGTTCCCCCGTCGACCATGTATAGAGAAACGTATTTCCGGCGTAGGGCTCTCCTCCTGTTACTTTCGCCGTGAGGGTGAGCGAGGAAGGCCCATATCCCACATACAACGTGTTGGGCATCCCTCCCCGCTGAACAGCATAGCTATCGGGAATACGCACTGTCATTTTTGCCTGAACTACGATAGTGGTTTCCAGCGTGACCACCTTTCCCGTCGCGGAAATCACTCGCCAGGTAATCTTGTTGATGCCCGGATTAAAAAATCCGCTGGCATCTATGCCCGTGCCCGAGCGCGTGGTGGGTCCGGAGATAGTGTACGATACTTGCGGCGTGCCGCAGGGATCATACACCACCAGCGGAATCACACCATAGCGATTCGTCGGACTGTAGCAAAACAACTGCTGCGGCGAGAAGAGAACCGGATCACCACATGGTGTATACTCCCATACATCATTTAAACTCCCGGTGTTGTTACCTCCCGTAAAGATGTAGCCTTTGGTGGCGGTACTGAACGTTGTTGCCGATTCGCGCACCACACCGGGGAAGTCAGTTTTTTTTGTCCAAAGGTCAGCCCCCGGAAAATACTCCCAGAATTCGGTCAGGTAGCCATAGTTAAAACCATTTCCCACGTAGCCGCGGTCGTTTATGCTAAAGGCCGAGGCATTAACACATGGGCCGCCGCCAAAGCTCGCCTTTTGCGTCCAGGCATCTGTCGTTGGATCATATTCCCATAGGTCATCCTTGCGCGTGTCATAATAGAAGAAACCCAATCCCACGTAGGCTTTATCTCCAATGGCCATACCAATAGCACCCGTCCTTCCTTCCGTCGGTATTGATTTCTTTTGCGTCCAATGATCGGTTGCCGGGTCGTACTCCCAAAAATCATCGAGATACACGGCGTCCACAAATCTATTGAACCGGTAGGTTCCTGTTCCCATATACCCCTTGCCCCCGATGCTAAATCCTACGGCAAGCCCGCGGCCTCGCTCTCCAAAGCTTGCCTTCTGCGTCCATGTGTCGCTCGCGGGGTCATACTCCCAAAGGTCGTTATACCAGGTCCAGTTAATGTCGCCAGGTGTATAAGAGCCCGTGCCGATGTAACCCTTGTTTCCAATGGCGAACCCTGCCGCAGTGGTTCTCGCCCCCCCGGGAAAATCTGCCTTCCGGGTCCATGTGTTGTTGATGGCATCAAACTCCCAAAAATCATTGTAGTGATTCCCCGCGTCGTCGTTGCCTAACCCAGCGTAGCACTTATCACCAATACAAATCCCGACAGCGCCATATCGCACACCGCCGGCAAACGCAGTTTTCGATGTCCAGGAATCCTGGGACCACACACTTCTGACACCCACCGTCAGGACCAGAAGAATCAGGTGAATTTTCGTTTTCATTTTTGTTAGAAGTTTGGATTTATTTAGGATGGTACTTATTGTCCCTGTACTCACGTTCAGCCCAACATATTTATTCACCGACCACGGCTGTCCGGCTAGGATTCTATATATCCCTATGCACTACCCGCCAACTTTAGAAATGTAGCAGCCTGACCTGCGCAACAACAATGACCTTCATCACGTGAGGGGAATGATCCTTATCGGCCAAATAATAACTACAATCAATTCGTTGAAATCCTCATACAGCGAGGGTAAGCCCCGTGTGGCTTAAACTTGCTCTGGTAGCATTGCAAACTGCAATCGATCCATATCTGGCTATGAAAGCAACTTTATCCTGTGCACTTGCTATGCCGATAGAACCAAATCTATTACCTACCCGGACCAGGTATGGGTGTGGGGTTAGCAAACTTTGCTATCTGTGTTTTCGAGATGAGAATCGCCTATGAAAACGTAATCATTGATCCAATGTCATTTCGGTCTACTTGGCAACAGTCACAACCACATCACGTAAATTTATTCAACCCAAACGCTAACACAGACATTATGGCATCAGTCAAAGGCAGTACTCTTTCGTTTTGCTGAATACAAAAATCAACAACGTTCAAAGTGGGCCGAGTTGGGTTGAGGGAAATCGTTCATATCCCTGCTGTGCGGATCGATCAACCCTAACGAAAGGTCTTCTCTACCCATCTCCAGCCCCTGTTTTTTACCGCTCAACCACTCTACACCGCTTGAGATTGACCCATTTTTTTTAATTTCGAAATCCATGCGCAGGTGTGCGCATGGACCCATATTTACTAAATACCCAACCATGAAAAAACTAGTATACTTCGCGCTCGCACTGCTGCTGGCAGGAGCCTGTAAGAAAGCTGCTGACACCGACACGAAGCGCGTGGTCATCACAGGAGTTGACACTTCCAAAAAACCGGGCGATGATTTTTTTACCTATGCCAACGGCATCTGGTATGACACCGCCCGGATACCGGCCAGCCAGACAGGCGTAGGCTCTTATTCATTTCTGAATTTTCCCCAGCGTATTCGTCTCCGGGCAATTCTCGACAGCGTTTCGGGAAGTCAAAATCAGCCCGGCAGCATCGAACAAAAGGTGGGCGATTTTTATGCTTCCGGAATGGACACCACCGCCATCAACAAACGTGGCTATGACCCCATCAAACCTGCGCTCGCACGCATTGACGCCGTGACCGATGTGCCTTCGTTGTTGAAGTTGGTGGCCGAAGAACAAAAAGTGGGCACGGGTTCCATCATCGGTTTTTATGTTGGCCCCGACGACAAACACAGCACGGTGAACATTGCACAGTTCTACCAAACCGGAATTGGTTTGCCTGAACGGGACTATTATTTCAAGACCGACTCTTCGACGCTTGCCATCCAAAAGGCTTACAAAAAATACCTCACCACTTTGTTTGAATTGACAGGGACCGACGCCGCTACCGCTGAGAAAAACACAACCGTTGCCTATGGCATCGAAAAACAATTGGCCGCCGCACACCGAACCAATATCGAACTCCGCGATGTGAAGGCTAACTACAACAAGCTGGCCGTGGCCGCGCTTTCAAAGAAACACGCCAACCTGGGATGGACGGCGTTGTTAAACGACCTGGGTGTAAAGGTCGATTCCATCAACGTGGGACAGCCCGGCTATTATGACAACCTGAACAAGATGTTGAAATCGGTTTCCATCAACGACTGGAAACTCTACTTGAAAGCCAACGCCCTCACCACCTATGCAAACTTCCTGAGCCAACCCTTTGCCGATGCGTCGTTCGAATACACAAAAGTGCTGACCGGCCAGGCTGTTAAAAAAACACGTGGCGAAGAAATGACCCAGGCTGTTGACGCCTCGCTGGGACATGCGCTGGCACAACTGTATGTGAAGAAATATTTTCCGGAAGACGCCAAAAAACGCATGGGTGTGCTGGTAGACAATCTTGAAAAAGCTTTTGAAGCACGCATCAACAACCTGGACTGGATGAGCGATTCAACCAAAGCAAAGGCGAAAGAAAAACTGTATGCCTTCACCGAGAAAATCGGCTATCCCGACAAATGGAGAGACTACTCCAATGTGGACGTGAAGAGAGACGCGTATTTTGAGAATCATTTATCGGCCAACAAAAACGACTACCTCTACAGTCTCACGAAAATAGGACAACCCGTAGACAGAACGGAATGGCTCACCACACCGCCAACCGTAACCGCCTATAACAATCCCCCGCTAAATGAAATTGTTTTCCCCGCCGGAATTCTGCAATCGCCTTACTTCGATTTGTATGCCGACGATGCCCTCAACTATGGCGGCATTGGCATGGTGATCGGCCACGAAATAACACACTCGTTCGACGACCAGGGAGCACAGTATGACAAACAGGGCAATGTGACAAACTGGTGGACAAAAGGTGACTACGAAAAATTCAAAGCAAAAACGCAACAGGTAATTGACCAATACAATTCGTTCACGGTGCTCGACTCTGTGCATGTGAAAGGCGCATTAACCGTTGGCGAAAACACCGCAGACATAGCCGGCGTTGCCATTGCCTACGATGCCTTTAAATTGACAGAGCAAGGAAAAGACACCACAAAACTGGATGGCTTCACACCCGATCAACGTTTCTTCATTTCGGTGGCAAGAATATGGCGCGTGAAAACAAGAGACGAATTTTTGCGCATGTATGTGAACACCAATCCACACTCACCGGCCAAATGGCGTGTGAACGGTCCGCTCATGAACTTCACGCCGTTCTACAAAGCCTTCAATGTGCAGCAAGGCGACAAAATGTTTAAGCCGGAGAACGAAAGGATAACGGTTTGGTAAGGATTGTTCATTTAGGTTCACTGTAGTTAACAGGAGCCGTCATTCATCATTATTAAAGCAGTTCCGACTTAGTCTGGAAGATTAATTCGGAACTGCTTCATTTTGATTGAAAGCATTTACTGACGCCATTCATGATCCCGCTATTTGATGGTGACTTTCTCCTAAGCATAATCACTCAAGACACAGCATGTTCAAAAGCTTCGAGATGAACCTGGGTGGTCTCGCCCAGGCGGCCGATCATGGAAGTTGTGCTGGCGTTCACCGGGATGGTTACCGAAAACAGCGTGAAGACGTTGGACTTTGTTTGCACCTCAATCTTGCCATTGAGCGACTGCACAGACTTTCGCACGATGTATAGCCCCAGGCCATTTCCCTTTGAATATTCATGGCCCACAAAAAACATATCGCCCAGTCTCAGGCGAACATCGTCGTCGATGCCAATGCCATTGTCATGCACCATCAACACCAGCTGATTATTTTCCAGCGTGGCCTTCACAGAGATCTTTGCGTCATGGTCCCTGCGAACGGCGCTAAAGAATAGCGCGTTCTCCACCAGGTTGTGGAGTATGATCTCGATCAAACCGGGATAGGAATGGAACCGCATGTCGTCCGGACAATCAATCAGCACCTCGATGTTGTTTCTGGAAATGAATGTGCTGAAGTTCCCGATCACATGCTGTATCTTCCGCGCCAGATGAACATCCGAATAGTTGTCGGGGTGGTTGACTTCGCTCATCATCCGCAGCTTCTTCAGCATGCCATCCATTTTCACGGCCGTATCCGAAATCTTGCGAATCATGTCCAGGCGATCTTCTTCACCGTGCTCGGCAATATTACAAAGACCAATCACCGTGCAGATTGGTGAACGCAGGTCGTGCGATGCGCGGTAGAGGAAGATGTCCAGTTCCCTATAGGCCTCCAGCAACAGCTTCGAACGCTCGTATACAATGCCTGCCAGATTCTCGTTGATGTTCTTCACTTCATCGTTTGCCTTCTCCAGGCTTCTCTTTTGTTTTTCCACGCGGTCGCGAAGCATGATCAGGTATATGACCAGTGTGGCAAAAATGAGCGCTACCGAAACGGCCAGCACAATCTTGGTGCGAAACACACGCTGTTCTTCGACCAGCTTCCTTTCGCTGGCGCTGAGCTTGTCTTCCAACACCTGAATATCGGAGAAAGATGCTTTTAGGGACGAGAGTATGATCCGGTAGTCGGATATGTTTTTATAGAACTTATCCTCGTTTTGTTCAAGCACTTTTTCCAGCGACAACAGGTCACCCACCAGTCGTTCCCGGTCTGCGCCGCGGAGGTTGGCCGTGCCGCCCGCCAGTTTTTGATTGATGATGAGTATTTTTTTATCAAAATCATTCCGGAAGTCATCGAGCATAGTGTTTTCGAGTCGTGCTTGTGCCAGCAGGTTGGCCACGTCGTTTTTCACAAACGATGAATCCGAGATTTTACCGATAAACGCTTTGGGTTTCGCGGGCTGCTGAAGTTGGTTGACCAGTGTATAAAACTTTTCGTCGATCTTTCTTCTGGTAATCTCGTCCAGTTTGTCGAAGTCATAGTTTTTAAACACGGCATAAAACACGGTGAGGGAACGGATGGAGTCAAGTCGCGCCAGGTCAAAGTCTTTGAACGTTGTGGGCTCGGCGTGCTTTTCCTTTTTTTGCAGAGTCTCTAGCACGAGCACCTTTCCGTTCTCCGTCGATTGCAGCGCTACCACGCGATGGCCCGTCACCAAGAACTGGTCGGCCGACGTTATCTGCTCATCCAGTGCCAGTGGCAATTCAAGTTCGCCGCGTCCGTTGGTTTGTGCCGCGAGCGACTTCTTTCCTTTGAAACTCACAGCCAGGTTTGTCAGCGGCTTGCGGTCGCCGGTTTCCACTTTCACATGCACCACCACATACAATTTCTTTCGGATCATTATCTCCAACACGCCCCGGCTGTAGTTCCACGACTCTGCTTCCCATTCTGCCGGTGTGATGCGAATAAACTTCGGCGGAAGGTCGTCCTTTGGCACATCGTGAAACACGGGTTTCTTTCCTTCGATAGAAAAAAATTCCTTTCCATTTATCGACACACTGATGTTGCTCATGGCATTCATCTGCTGATCGAAGGCCTTGATTTGCACCATGCTTTTTTCCTGGGCCCGCACGTCGCCAACGCTCAGACAAACGATGAGCACAAAATAGATTCGAAAAAAATATCTGGCGACAGCCATACGCATGTTTATTAATTTGCTTTCTTAAATGAGTTTTTCACCACCACAATTTCATAGGTGTTATCGGCCGTTCGCCGTTTCGAAAGGTCCAGGCTCACATAGACCTCTTCTGCCCCACCTTCCGCAATCACTTTGATGCGGTATTGTGTGAAGTAGGGAATGGTGAGCTTGAACATCCCCGACTGATCGGCCGTTGCGCTTTGCACCACCGCGTTCTTCAGGTTGTCGATGAGCTGCAATTTAGCGCCCGCAAATATTTTCAGGTCGTCAGAATCGCTCCAGCTCTGCTCTTTGAATTTCAAAATTCCCGTCATCAGGAAGGGATACGTTTGAAGATCGACGGTCACCTCAAACACATCGTCGCTGCCTTCGCGGTTAGAGGTGAGGAAACCGTTTGATCCACCCTCGTTCAACCACAACCCGAAGTCATCAAAATTTGTATTGATGGGATAACCTGCGTTCTGCACCTCCCCAAATCCATTCGGCCGGAGGGGCACGCTAAACACATCCAACCCTCCCAAACCTGCATGTCCGTTCGAACAGAAATATAACGTGCCCGACACCAGCGCCGGATACGACTCATCGCCCGAGGTGTTTATCTGATCTCCCAGGTTCACAGGTTTGCTCCACTGTCCATTCACAAACGCACAGCTATACAAATCTTTGCCGCCAAAACCACCGGGCATGTCCGACGAAAAATAAAGTAACAAACCATCCTCGCGCACAGCCGTAGCATGGATGGAATATTCGGTGCTGTTATACAGAAACGGACTGCCGGCCTTCCATCCGTCACCCTCGCGATCGGCAAAAAAAAGTTGCAACGTGCGTCGGGTTTTGTCTTTCGGCGACAGTGCTCCGCTGGTTACATAGGCCATGCGTTTCTGGTTGTTGAAAAACGATACGGGACCGCTTTGAAATTTCGCAGCAAGATTGCCGGCAAAAAGCCCCGGGGTGCCGTAGTGCAGCACAACATTTTCAGCCACGGTGTCGGCACGTTGGTCCGAACGATAGAGGCGAAAAAAAGGAGTGGTGCCGTCGAGTTGCTGCACCACCTCGGCCCGCGGGCGGTTCGACAGAAACACAAACCCATTGGCAAAGCCCACCGGGCAAATGTCGGATGCCTCCGAATTTGTCGACAGACGTTTCACCGTGTAGTGAATAGAGTCTTCAAATAAAAACTCGCGGTTTCGAAGCCGCCAGATTTTACGGAGCACCAGCGCGTCGTTGCCTGTCAGGTTTTGATATTGGGTATAGTATTGTATCGCCGCATCGTAGTGTTTCATGGCACTGAGCGATTCGGCATAGCGGTAAAGGTCGTCTGCCGGAAGCACCGTCTTTGCGTCAAGGGCACGCGCATACCAAGTAACGGCTTCGTGATAGTGGTGAAGAAAATAATAGGAACGCGCTATGGGCAAAAAATAACGATCCGTGTTGTTATTGGCCGTGGCGGTTTCATACAACCTAACGGCCTGTCTGTAGTTTTTGGCTGCATAATAGTCATCGGCCTTGGCGGCATCCGATTTCAGAAACGAGAAAACAGTTTCCTGCGCACGGATCGCGGTGCTCATCAAAAACATCATGACAAACACCGTCGACCAACGTCGGCGAGAACAATCGAGATATCGGCGGGACCTGTTCTTCATCGGGGCGACGAAACGTTTTCGTGGGTATATTTAAAAATGTAGTTCACCATCAATTCGTGGGTGCCGCGACTCACGCTGCTCACCTGGCCGACCACAAAGTCGTAGGCATAGCCCAGTTGAAGTTGTGGTGTTACCTGCGCCTTCATAAGAAAGTCGAGCGATTCAGATCTGCGATAGGAAAGCCCGAGTGTCAGCGCTTGTTTAATGATCAACAAGGCGTTGACATCGAAAGATACGGGCAGCCCTTGGTTGTATTTCACCAACACACCGGGCTCCAGGCTGAGGCTGCTGGTAAGCACCACGCGGTAGCTTGCAAACAGAAAATAGTTTGCCCGTTGCCAATTGATGGTGGAAGAATCGCTTTCCGAAAACCGCTCGGGCAGCAGGCTTGGCGCCGAAAGGCCTGCGCGCCATGTGGGGCTCCGGTAATAAACACCCAGTCCAAGGTTCGCGTAGGCATTGGAGTATCCCGTGTTGGCAAGCCGTGGGTCCGTTGCGCCGGCGGCACCGGTGTTCAAAGCTCCGTAGTTTGACTTCAATACGTTCACGCCACCTTGCAGCCCCACAGACACCACACTCTTTTCCGACACCTTCAAATGATAGGCCGTGCTTGCCATGAAGCGCTGGTTTTTATGAATGCCGATCTTCTCATTCATGATCGAAAGTCCCACGCCGATATGTTGCTTACCAAACAACGTATGGGCCGTGAGCGTTTGTGTGACCGGCGCACCTTCAATGCCCCGCCATTGTGCCCGGTTCATGAACGTGAGGCTCAATGCCTCGTCGGCTCCGGCATAGGCAGGATTAAGCACCAGTCCATTGAACATATACTGTGTGAATTGAGGACGTTGTTGCGCCCGCGTCACAACAGCGCAAGAAAAAAGCAAAACAATGGCGATTAAAAAAAATCTCATAAAAAATTGGCACCTGTCATGCCGTTGTCTTTGTTTATCGCACCACTTCAATGAAACCGGTCTTCTCCACCACGCTTGGGCCTGCCTGAAGGGATATCGTATAGAAGTAAGTGCCGGTGGGTACCAACTCGCCTTTTTTATTTTCGCCGTTCCAAACATGCTTGTCGTTGTCGTAGCCCGTGGCGGAATAGACAACACTTCCAAACTGGTCCACGACCACTACTTTGTTTGTTGCATACTTTTCAATATTGCCGATCAACCACCAGTCGTTCGTGCCGTTGCCATCGGGTGTGACGAGCTGAATGATGTCGAGGCTTGAGTCTTCCCACTTCACCGTTACCTGGAAACTGCATGTCGACACGTTGCCGGAAATGTCGGTTGCTGTGTAGCGCACCGTGGTGGTGCCGGGCAGAAACAAATCGCCGGGCTTATGCGATGCTACCACCGAAGGCATGCCACAGTCGGCTCTGACCGAGGGCGGTCTCCACTCCACGGCTGTTTCGCCAGTACCGGTGGAAGTCACCCTTGTGATGTCCTCGGGACATCTCGAAAAGACGGGTGGCGTTTCGTTCTGCACCACCACATTAAATTTGCATACCGTTGTGTTGTTTGATTTGTCTTTGGCCGAATAGATCACTTCCGTTTCACCCACCGGAAAATCGCTGCCCGGATTGTGTGAGGCTGTCACCGTCACAGCACTGCAGTCGTCAACAAACAGGGGCGCATCCCACGAAACTCTTGCTCTGCATCCGCCTTTTGCTTTCACCACCACTTCGGTGGGACAGCGGCTGGCGACAGGCGCGGTCTGATCTTTCACCACAACCGAAAACCGGAATGTGGATGTGTTGCCCGAATTGTCTTTTGCTGTGTAGGTGACCACGGTGTTGCCCAGTGGAAAGATGCTTCCCGAAGTATGAGAGCTGGTGACAGACGACACGGTGCACTCATCTACGAACGCCGGTGCGGGCCATGTTGCCGCAGCCTTGCACGTTGCATCTGTGCTAACGGTCACGTCGGCCAGCGCGTTAACGAGTGTTGGGCCCGTTCGATCGCGCACGGTCACGTTAAAATTGCAGGTGCTGCTTTTTCCATTTCCATCCTTCGCGGTGTAGATCACTTTTGTGGAACCGATCGGAAAAACAGATCCGGGTTGATGCGTAGAGGTGAACGATTGCAAATCGCACGACGTGGCTATGGGCGGGGTCCACGTCACGGTTGCGCCACAGTTGGCCGTGGGCGCCACGTCGATGTTGGCGGGGCACCCGGCAATGTCTGGAGAACCACCCGCACTGCCATTTGAAGAACAACACAGCGTACCACCATTTTTGCTTGTAGCGCTCACAATCATGAAGAGTCCATAACGCGTGGCGGGATCGAAGTCAAGACCACAACTTGTTTTGATGCTGGCATTCCAGATGCCGATCACAAACAGGTTGATGTCATTGCCGGCAAACTTGCCATTGCTTTGACCGTTGAGTGCGAACGTTGCACCCGGTAAAACCGTGCCTGCAAAAACTTGTGATGCGTTGTCGAAAACCGAAACCAGCGCAGGAAGAAAGCCGGTATACTTCAAGGTTAAGCTGCTTATTCCTCCTGAACACGAATTACATTGCGTAACCGGAGGACAACCACACTCTTGCGCGCGCGAAGAGAATGAAAGGAAAAAAACAAAAATTAGAACAGAAAGCTTTAGTGAGTTCTGAAGTCCGCGTCGCCGGGCCATAAAAAATAAATGAGTACAAATCCATCGGAATTTAACTCAAGCCACGCAGAAAAACACGAACACAGTCGACTGCCAATAAAATAAAACTCAAATTCTTTTTAAGTGAGGAAAAATTTCCCCACTTCAATAGCCTAATAGTTCATTCAACACATTAAAGTCACATCCGTGATTTGAATCGCCTTGTTCAGTTGCATTTGCCGTTGTTTGTCAAGATCATATACGAACGCACATCACTCCGCCTTCAAACTCCTCACCGGGTTCACCAACGCGGCTTTCACGGCCTGAAAACACACGGTGGCCAGCGTGATCACAAAAGCACCGATGCCGGTCGCCAAAAATATCCAAACCGAAATTTGTGTGTGATATTCATAGTGCGTCAACCAGTTGCTCATGGCATAGTAGGCAAAGGGAACGGCCATCGCGAACGAGATCATCACCAGCATCACAAAATCAGCAGCCAGCAAGCGACAGAGGTTAAACAGTGTGGCGCCCAGCACTTTTCTCACGCCGATCTCTTTGGTTCGTTGCTCGGCCATGAATGATGCGAGCCCGAACATGCCCATGCAACTGATCACGATCGCCAGACCCGACAACGCCACCGATAACTTTGCAACCTGTTCTTCCTTCCGGAATTTGAGATTGTGCAGGGCGCTGGCGAAACGAAAATCAAACAACTCGCCTGCGCTGTATTTTTTGAAAACCTTTTCAACACCTGCCACGGCCTCGGCGATGGAAAGGTCCGGATTTAGCCGCAGGTTTATAAAATTCAGATTCATCTTCCGCATCACAAACACGGTGGGCTTTATGTGTTCATAGGGCGAATCGAGCAAGAGGTCTTTAATGACTCCCACCACGCGATAGTTCTTTCCTTCCCAGGTAATCGTCTCGTCCAGCAGATTTTGTTTGCCTATTATTTTCATGGCCGATTCGTTCACGATCATGGCGCTGGAGTCGGTAGACAATTGTCCCGAAAAATTCCTTCCGTGCAAAAGCTCCCACGAAACGGTGTTCCCAAACTCAGCCGACACGGCAAGCGTAACAAAATCTTCTTTGAAGTCGGGGTCTTTTCCCTGCCACGCAAAGTCACTGCTGCTGAACCACGACTCGGTTACCGGATTGGAAGATTGACTTATGCCCACCACATGGCGCGAATCCAGCAAGTCTTTTTTAAACGCTTCATAGTGCGCGTTCAGGGAGGGCGATCTTCGTTGAATATAAATCAGCCCGTCTTTTTCATAGCCGATGGGACGGTTCTTCACAAACTGCACCTGTTCATAGATGACACCCGCGGCAATGATCAGCGTTAACGATATGCAAAACTGAATGACTACCAATATTTTCCGGGGCGTTGAAGAATAGCGTGTCAGCAGTTTGCCCTTCAACACGTTCACGGCATTGAACGACGACAAAAAGAACGCCGGGTAACTTCCCGCCAGAATGCCGGTCACAATGCCAAACGCACCAGCAGCCAACCAGAACAACGGGTTAAACAACAAGGCTGTGATTTTTTTATTCGCGATCTCATTCAGCCACGGCAACGCCAGGTGAACCAGGATCACCGAAAGAAAAATGGCCGACAGCACATACAGGAAAGTCTCCACATAGAACTGCGCAATCAGCTGGCTCCGCGCCGACCCCATGGCTTTTCTGATGCCAATTTCCTTTGCCCTTTTCTCATAACGCGCCGTACTCAAATTCATGAAGTTGATGCAGGCGAGCATCAACACAAAGATGCCCACACAGCCAAACGACCAGAGATAGCGCATACCTGTGCCAATGTTCTTGCCGTCTTTGAAGTCCTGATACAAATGCCATTTGCTCATGGGATAGAGAAACAGCTCGGGCTTTGTGTCGTCTTTGGTTTGATTGAACACCACATTTTTGATCTTCGACGAAATGTCTTCGAATGTCGTGTTCGGAGCAATGCGCACGTAGACCGGAAAAGAATTCACATCCCATCGGTCTTTCGAATTTTTCACCCAGGCATCTGTCGTTTCAAAGAGCGTCATCGATCCATACATGCCGATCTCGCGAAAGGTGGAGCCGTGAGGAAAATCGCGGTAGACTCCGGCTATTTTCACATCAACCTTGTCGTCAATTCGAACGACTTTGTTCAGGGGGCTTTCGTCTTTGAACAGGCTTGCGGCAACCGATTCGGAAATCAAAATTGAAAAGGGATCGCGCGTTTGGTTTAACGCGCCTGAAATTATTTTCAAGTCCAGAATCTGTTGGCCGCCTTCCTCCATATAGAGGCCTCTTTTCAGAATGGTTGTTTCTCCGTACTTGATAGAATGTTCGAACGGGTGAGACCCGGTGGCTACGTTTTCAAAATAGTTTCCATACACCGTTCGCAGCGCATGGGCCAGCGGCAACGCCTGCGAGGTCTCCGTATAGATGTTGCCGTTGTAGGTTCTGTTTTTGTTGACGATGGCGACTGAATGATAGTTACGGTTGTCGGCATTGAACGACGCTTCCTCATAGATCCACAGACCAATGAGCATTGCCGCAGCCACACCGATGGCAAGACCGCCGATGTTCAGCAAGGCGTAGCCTTTGTCTTTCGCCAGATTTCGCCACCCGATTTTGAAATAGTTTTTATACATGCCGAACGTATTTTGGTTTGATGGACGACGCTTCCGTTGCCCCGCCATTTTCATAAATCCCAACCCCTCCAATGCATACAGCAACCTGGCTTTGCGAAGAGACATTCTATTCAGATTCTGCTGAAACTTTTCTTCCAGGTCGCCCAAACTCACTTCCAACGTCCGGGCATCGAGAAACGCCTCAAGCAATTTCCGGATCCAGGCGGGTGGTGTGTGCTTCGGTGAATTTTTCATAGTCAAATGCTAAACGCGGTTTTCGGAATGGCGCGCCACAGATCGTTGCGCAGCTCGCGCGACGCGGCCAAAGCTTTCTGTCCTGATTTGGTTACGCGAAACAGCAACTTCCTTCTTCCACCGCGTTCGTTGGTTGCGCCATCGAGACGCGATTCCAGATAACCTTTTTCTTCGAGCCTGTGCAGGGCCACGTGAATGGTGCTTAGCGTTGCCTTGCGATCGCAGCGCTGGTCCATCTCTTCCTGGATGGCAACACCGTAGGCCTCGTCGTATAATATGCCGACCACCAGCAAGACTATTTCTTCCAGTTCGCCGAGATTGCTTCCTTTCATGCTTTACAAATTCTTTAGTTAAAGCTAGTTATATGTTTCGTATTTGTCAAATAACATACGCCGGAAGATCGGCCACGGGAATACGTGGACTTGTTCTTTAAATAGAAATCAGAGTTTCAGACGCAAAATATTCCCATACGGAATCCTCAGGTCCATCGACTGCTTCAACGAGATTTTGTTCACCAGCACGTTCACAGCCCGCAACACCCCGCCGTGCGTCACTACCCACGAGGTCTTGTGTGTGGTAGCCTGCAACGAGACAATAAAGTCCTCCACGCGGGCCATCAGATCGTGATAGGACTCGCCACCGGGGCAGCGCGCGCGCTCATAGTTGCTCATCCATTGGGTTAGGTCGGTCGAGTCGATATCGTCCCACCGTTTCATTTCCCAATTTCCAAAATGCAGTTCCATCAAACGCTTGTCCACCTCCACCGGGACACCGGAAGCGCGCGATAGAAATTCGGCCAGTATGCGGCAACGGTGCAGGGGGCTTGAGTAGATCACATCGGGTTTTGTGGGGAGGTTTTCCAACACGTCGCTTGCTTCCTCCTGAAAGTCGGCGGTGAGCAGAAGGTCGGTCTGGCCGTAGCAAATTCCTTTGTCAACGGCCGGGGTGGTGTGTCGGATCAGAAAAGTTTCCACACGAGCAGCACACTAAGGTAGAACATCACTTCCGTTACTTGCTGTGTGGCACCGAGACAGTCGCCGGTGTAGCCGCCAATCCAGCGTTTAAAATAATTGCGCAGGTAGGTTGTGATTAGCGCCACCGGCACAAGGGTGAGGACAAAAAACGGATTGATTGTTGCGAGGTAGAGCATCGGTATGACCACCCAGAAAAAGGCAATGGTCAAATTCGCTGCGCTCAATTGCTGCGCCACGGGCTTGACCTTGCTGCTGGCATCTTCGCGACTGTAGGTAGTTGTGAAGATGACCGTTACGGCCGCAAGCCTGCTGAGGGCGTGCGCCGTCACAAACAGGACAACAACGGTGAGCGGAGCGGCAGCAGCAATTTTCTGAAGCGTGAAAAATTTAAGCAACAGCAAAAGCAGCAGGCCAACCACGCCATAGGTGCCCACGCGACTGTCTTTCATGATCTCCAGAATCTTTTCCTTGGTCCAGCCTCCTCCAAAACCATCACACACGTCGGCAAAGCCGTCTTCGTGAAACGCTCCCGTCAGGAGTATGCTCGTGACCATCGACAACAGGAGGCTGATCTCGGTCGGAAAAACATACTGTGTCAACAGGAAAATTGCTGCGCTCAGTCCGCCGACTATCCAGCCGATGAGGGGCAGGTAGCGTGTGGATTGATTCAGAAATTCGGCTTCATGCGTGACCCACTTCGGGCACGGAATGCGTGTGTAGAACATGATGGCCGTAAAAAACACTTTTGTTTCGCGGAGCATGACTCAACTATTTTTTTCAGATACGTGTGCCGATTCAAAGCTTGCCATCTCGTTCAGAAACGCAACGGCCGACGCCAGCAACGGATAAGCCATGGCAGCACCCGTTCCTTCACCCAGGCGCATACCCAAGTCCAGCAGCGGTTGCACATCCAGTGCACGCATCATGTGTGCGTGGCCCTGCTCCTGCGAGCGATGGCAAAAGACACCATACGATTTTAGGTTTGGGTCGATGGCGTGTGCCACCAAAAACGCGGCCGACACAATGAAGCCATCCACCAGAATGATCATTTTGTGTTCCGCAGCCTGAAGCATGGCTCCCACCATCTGCGCAATTTCAAAACCTCCAAACGTGGCAAGCAACTCCAGCGGCGATGCCAGAGCGCCATGTCGTTGCTGCGCTTTTGTGAGTATGTCTATTTTGTGATGGAGGCGTTCGTCGTCAAGACCTGTGCCGCGGCCGGTGCATTGATCTATGGGTATGTTTAGCAGCCCACTCATCAGCATACTTGCCGACGATGTGTTGCCGATTCCCATTTCGCCAAAGCCCACCACGTTGCAGCCCTTATTGAAAATAGAGGTCACCACTTCTGCGCCTTGGTCAATGCAGCGTTGGGCCGCTTCGATTTTCATGGCTTGCTCGTGGAGAAAGTTTTGTGTGCCCTTTGCTATTTTGTGCGACAGAAGTCCCGGAAGGTTTTCCGGGAAATCGTAGTTCACGCCAGCGTCTACCACGTAGAGTTGAAGCTGGTGTTGTTTGCTGAATACGTTAATGGCGGCGCCTCCCTGCAAAAAATTCATCACCATCTGCCACGTCACTTCCTGCGGATAGGCGCTCACCCCTTCGGCGGCAATGCCGTGATCGCCGGCAAAAATAAGCATGTGTGGTGCGTGCAGCGTTGGTGTTGACGTTCCCTGTATCAATCCGATCTGCAAGGCCAGCGCTTCCAGTCGCCCCAGGGCACCCAGCGGCTTTGTCTTGTTGTCGATCTTGGTTTGCAGCGCAGCGCGAAGCGACTGATCGGGTGGCTGGATGCGAAACGATTTCATGACGCGTCTGGTGTTGAGGTTTTCAAAAGAAGGGGAATGCCCGACACCATGAAGTATGCCTGGTGGGCATGGTGGGCAATAAACTGATTTGTCCACCCCTGCAATTCCACAAACTTGCGGCCCACCTCGCTCGCTGCATGAACGCCCATCCCAATCTCGTTCGAGATGATGATCCATGTGCAGGGTGCAGCAAAAGCCTTTGTGAGTTCTTCCTTGGCAAAGGTCAGCGCGTCGTCTACGTTGCTTTTGGTGTCAGCAAAAATGTTGGTGAGCCAGAGGGTCACGCAATCCATCACCACCACGCGGTGTTGCAACGCCAGTGTGCTGATAAATTTTTCTTCCTCCACGTTTGTCCAGCGCGCGTCGCGTTCGGCCTGGTGGCGGGCAATGCGTTTTTCAAAGTCGCTGTCCCATTTGCGCGCTGTGGCCAGGTAGACGGGGTTGGGCGATAGTTGCAGCGCGAGGTCTTGCGCATAGCGACTCTTTCCCGAACGTTCGCCGCCGCTGATGTAGATAACACGCGGCTGCATCACAGAATGGTTTTCAACAGTTCCGGCTGCTGCGCATTCCAGGGCGACACCTTGTGTTTCAGGCGCGACGGGATGCCAAACATCTCGGGATGAAACAGACCCGCCAGCACTTCGATGCCGTCTACCAATGTAGACGCCGACGGTTGTGTGAACAGGTCATAGTCTACAATGAACACATTCTGATTTTGCACCGCCTGCAGCGAACGCCACTCCGGTTTTTCGGAGAGCAGGTGAATTTCTTCGCGCGAACGTTTCACTTCAAAGCCACACGGCGCAATCACCAGGATCTCCGGATCATAGCGCACCACTTTGCTCCAGGGTGTCACAATGCTGTCGCCATTCGGGTTAGACAGCATGTCGATGCCGCCGGCGTAGGCAATCTGTTGGGGAATCCAGTGGCCACAGTTGTAGATCGGTTCGATCCACTCCATCAGCATCACGCGCTTGGGGCGGGCCTTGTTGCAACGAAGCCCGTCTATGATGGCGTCGATTCTGTTTTGCAGACCGGCCAGGTAGGTGTAGGCAACCTCCTCTTGTCCCAGCGCGCTGGCGATGGTGATCACCGTGGTGAACACATCGTCGAGGCTGGCGGGTGTGAGGGGAACCAGCGCGGGCGGGTGCGCAAGTTTGGCCACGGCGGCCGCCGTGCAGGCTGTGTCGATCTGGCATACTTCGCACACATCCTGTGTGAAGATCACGTCGGGCTGAATGCCCTGAAGCAAATCTTCGTCTACATAATACAAACTCTTGCCCTGCGCTTTGCTGTTGCTGAAAATGCGGTCGATCTCCTGGCTGGAATAGGTATTGCCTTCAAGCACACAACGCACCACTTTCTGTTTCTCGCTCAACGCCTGTGGCGGACATTCAAACGTGATGCCGTGCAGGTAGTGCTGCAATCCCATGTCGTATATCATTTGCGTGGCTGCGGGCAGGAAAGAACATGCTTTCATTGTGTGTAATGGTTAAAGGTGATGCGCCAGGAATTTCCTGACGCATCACCCGTATTTTTTAAGAATCAAAAAAAATCAACAAACAAACTACGCGTGCTGCAACTTGGGAAACGCGCGCTTCATCCACTCAAACCCGCCAAACAAAATGGCGCTGAACACCAGGTTGCCGATCAGGAAATTTCCCATGTAGGGCAGACCCATCGCGTAGCACTGAAACAGTCCGCTCAGGTCGGGTGTGTATTGAATGTCTTCTGCGGTTCCGGTGCATCCCACAAGCCAGACGCCGAAATTGGAAATCAACGCATGCGTAACCGTGGTGATGACTGCCGCCAACGCCACATTGCGAACCGTGGCTTCTTTGAAGAGTTGACCTATGGTGACCATCAGCGCAAAGCTGCCATAGACCCAGGCAAAGCTATCGTAGAACAACATCCACTCGCCCAGATACACGAACCGGTTCAACACAATGTCAGACAGCCACAGCGTGAGCAGCGGCAACAGGTAGGCTTTCCATTTGTCTTCAAAATAGAATCCGGCAAACAGTGCCATGGCACCCAGCGGCGTGAAGCCTGCGAGCGGCGAGTGCATGCTGGAGGTGGCGATCCGGAAAATGCCAACCGCCACAATGATGGCCGCCAGCACTAAAGGACGAGGGTTTAGTTTGTTCATATGCGTTAATGGATTTTGGTTACGTCTCAAAAATTAAAAGACAATCCGCTATAGGCATTAAAGCCCATGGTGCTGTAGCCATACACTTCGGTGAACTTCTTGTCCAGCACATTGCGGGCTTCCACAAAAAGTTTCAGCTTGCCCTGCAGAAATTTGTATTCTGCATACAGATCCAGCAATTGGTAAGCATCCAACGTCACGCTCTCGGTGGCGAAGGTGTTGTTGTTGAAGAACAGGTCGCTGCGGTTGCTGAAGGTTTTGAAGTTGGCGCTCACAAACAAATGGCTCGAGAGTTGGTAGCCCACGTTCACACCCACCGAATGCTTGGGGCGACGGATGAGGTTGTGATAGGTGGTGTCGCGCTCGGCCGATGTTTTGGTATTCACTTCACCATCCACAAAAGCATAGAACGCGCCGATCTTCAGTTTGCTGTTCACGTTCACCGTCGACTCGATCTCGAAGCCAAGGTCTTCCTGTTTATCGAGGTTCATATAGCCGGGATATTTGTAGATGATCACGTTTTCGATTTTGCGCGAGAACACCGTGCCCCGCACATCGAATTTATTGTCGGACGAAACAAACTGAACACCGCCTTCCAGATTCTTGCTTTCTTCGGGCTTCAGATCTTTGTTGCCATAGAATGGATTGAACAACTGGTCCAGCATGGGCGCCTTAAAGCCCGTGGAGTAGTTGGCAAACACTTTCACCTGGCGGTTGATGAGATACGACGGGTTGAAACTGTAGATGAACGTGTTGCCAAAAACAGAATGATCAACATAACGTCCACCCACTTCCAGCGAAAACCCGTTGAGGTCTTTCACAAAGAACGATGCATAGGGGCTGGTGATGTGAAGCGACGAATCTACCGCGTCGCCGCTTGTCATTTTGCTGTGCTGATAGTTCACGCCCGCCAGCAATTGCAGGTGGTCGGTGAGGTTGTGCTGGTAAAAAACTTCGGCATTGTCGAAGCCGCCATCGTAGGCACTGGTGACCAGCATGGTGGGATCTACATAGTCGGGCGAGGTGTAGGAGCGCTCCACTTTGTCGTGGGCATATTGCAGGTTGAGGGTGCCTTTTGAAAACGCATATTGTCCGTTCAGACCAAAGTTCAGAAGCTTGGCGTCGTAGGTCGAGCGGGGCTCGTCCGAGAATGAACCGGCGTCATACTTCCCTTCAAATTTGCTGTAGCGCACAAAGGGACGGAGCGTGAGTTTGTCGGTGGCGCGCACGCCCACGTTGGCTTGCACGGAGTTTTGATCATAGCCGTCTTTATCGAACGTGCCGGTGTTGTCTTTGTCTTCGGCCTCGCTGATGCCGTCGGTCTTGAAACGTGTGTAGCCCACGTTGTAGTCCAGCAGGCTGGTGCTGCCCGACACGCCGGCCGAAAGCTTGGACGTGCCATAGCTACCTGCGCTCACCGATCCAAACACGCCAAACGGTTTTGATCCTTTTTTCTTGGTGATGATGTTGATGACACCCGCAATGGCATCGCTGCCATAGAGTGTAGACTGACTGCCCTTCAGAATTTCGATGCGCTCAATCTGGTCGATGGGAAGCAGGCGCAGATCGAAGGCGCCGCCAATGCCGCTGGGATCGTTCACGGGCACGCCGTCCAGCAACACCAGGGTGTAGTCGCTTTTTGCGCCGCGCAGAAAAACCGATTTGTCTTTGCCGGGGTTGCTGTTGGCGCCGGTCACCACAAGGCCTACTTGTTCATTTAACAGCTGCGACAAATCTTTGCCCGCACTGTGTGCAAGCTGTTCTTCGTCGATCACCGTCAATACTTTTCCGGTTTCGCCCTGGCTCTTGGGAAACTTGGTGGCCGTGACCACCACTTCGTCGAGACGCGATGTTTTGAGAGAGTCCTGGGCGTGTGTTTGATTTGGCGCCAGATACCAAAGGACAATTAAAGAGATTGCCCAGACCTTTTTCTCCTTTTTCATAGTGAAAAGTTTACAGTGTGAAAAAAGAGTAAAATGCTGGAATGTGATTATCGCGCTGACTCCGGAAGCCAGGCATAAGAATCGCACTCGTTGCTTTTTACCCGAAGCATTGAATTGAAATGTATACTGGCAGGTCTCCTGGCTTACGCCGTTGCTGGCCTTCCCATCCGCCGGTTGGCGAATAGTGACTTTGATTTCAGCAACGCTTGTTTTAGCGCTTTACAGTAGCGGGAACTGCTCCGGATTTGCACCGGCATTCCCTTTTAATCTGCCATGCGCGATGCATGGCTAGAACCAATATGCCGCAATAATAACATTTTTTAAGAATTTAACATACGAAAGAAAAATGCCGGGCTCGTAAAAGCGCCGGCATTCACCCCAAAATGTATCACGGTTATTGGGTTGTTGATGTTTGTTCTTTCGATAGCGGTGTGGCTACAGGTGATAGGCTCACCTACGATAACGCCTGCGGCGGCGGACTGCTTGCAGGCCTTGACTTGTCTTCGGGAAGCGGCACAAATTCATGATTGTCTGATGGAGGCAACAGAATCCTTCCGGCTTTCCAATCGGCCTTCGCCTCCTCAATTCTTTCTTTGCGCGACGACACAAAGTTCCACCAGATGTGTCGCTCTCCCAGCGGTTCTCCTCCCAGCATCATGAGCGTGGTGGGTTCGGTGGCTATGATTAACGGATCAACACCTTTGGTGAACACGAGCATCTGCCCGGCCACATAGGCGCGTCCTGCTACTTCGATGTTTCCTTTCACAATGTAGAAGCCGCGTTCGGAATGTTCTTTGGGCAGCCCGAAGCGCGCGCCTTTTTCTAGCACCACGTGCAGGTAGAACAATGGCGAATGTGTTTTCACACTGCTGTTCAGTCCATAGGCGTTGCCTGCAATAAGCCTCATCCAAACTCCGGTGTCGGTAAAGATCGGCAACACGTCGGGCTTGTAGTTGTTGAAGGCGGGCATGGCTTCTTCATCTTTTTCGGGAAGGGCCACCCACGTTTGAATCATTTCGAGATTGCCTCCTGCCAACGCAGCCGGATCTTCGAAGCGTTCGGAGTGTGCAATGCCCCGGCCCGCCGTCATCCAGTTCACTTCGCCGGGGCGGATGATCTGTTCCACACCCAGACTGTCGCGATGCATCACGTTTCCTCCAAACAAATAACTCACCGTAGAAAGCCCGATGTGCGGATGGGGCAACACGTCCATGGACTTTGCCTGGCTTGGCTGAACATCTACCGGGCCTGCGTGGTCCATAAAAATGAATGGCCCCACCATGCGCCTCAACCGGAAGGGAAGAATGCGGCGCACTTCCATGCCCGGTGCAATGGCCGCTTGCCGTGCTTCAATAACAATGTCTAACATGACTACTTTCGTTTAGGTGAAGAAACATTTTTCGACGGGAATCAAATTAGGAAATGGTTTTATCTTCCTTGCGTTTTTCAAACAGAAAAACTTTCAGGTTGCTGTTTTCATTTCTTCGCGTTCACCAACGGCATAACCTCCTTGCCGATCAGTTCGATCGACGACATCAGTTGCGCATGCGTGAGCCCGGCATTGTCCATTTGAAACGTGAACCGGTCCACGCCGCCTAAGGCTTCGCTGTGGCGTAAAAGTTTTTCGGCCACACGTTGTGGTCCGCCAACCACCAGCACACCGCGCGGTGCAATCAGGGCTTCGAATTGTGGACGCGTCACGGGAGGCCAGCCGCGTTCGCGACCAAGGCGTGTCCACAGTTCGGCGTAGCCGGGATAGTAGTCTGCTTCGGCTTGTTCGTTGGTCTGCGCCACATAGCCCGGCGAGTGCAGGCCTACTTGCAACTGCTCCGGTGTGAAGCCCGCCCTGCGGCCCGCCTCGCGGTAGGCATCGATCAGCGGACGGAAGCGATGGGTCTCTCCTCCAATAATGGCCACCATCAACGGAAGCCCCAATGTGCCAGCGCGAACAAACGATTCGGGTGTGCCGCCAACGCCCAGCCATATCGGTAGTTTTTCCTGGCTGGCACGCGGATAGACCGGCAGGTCCTGCATGGGTGCCCGGAAGCGACCCGACCAGGTCACAAATTCATTGTCGCGAATCTTCAGCAACAAATCCAGTTTCTCTTTGAACAACGCATCATAGTCGTTGAGGCTGAACCCAAACAACGGATATGCTTCAATGGCCGAACCACGACCCACCACCAGCTCGGCGCGCCCTTTTGACACGAGGTCGAGCGTAGCAAAATTCTGATATACACGAACGGGGTCGGCAGCGCTCAACACCGTTACAGCGCTGGTCAAACGAATGCGCTTGGTGCGACCGGCCGCAGCGGCCAGAATCACAGCCGGCGCCGAGTCGAGAAATTCTTTTTTGTGGTGCTCGCCAATCCCGAAAACATCGAGCCCGGCTTCGTCTGCAAACGCAATCCTGTCCAGCAATTGCTCCATGGCGTCCAGGCTGCTCAACGATTTGCTGCCATACATCGCCGAAGCGAAACTATCAATACCTATTTCCATTGTGGTTCCCTGTCTATAATTATAACCTAACCTTCTAAAGGAAGATTTGGCCTGCGAAGTTCTCGAAGTATCTGGATTTTTTGACGCGATGGGATTTTATTTCCAAACCCAACGGGCAAGTCTCTGATCCTGAGGGGTTGGTCAGGAGCCGTTGGTTGGCGTTTTTTTACTCTTTTGTCTTGTAGGCTTCGGGCAACATTTCGGCAATGCAATCACCATTCGGCTGTGTGCCGGGTGTGTTAAAGAAGTCAACAACCATCTTGTCAAAACACTCGGGCTTGCTCAGGCCGTCGAAGGTGTGCGACATGGTGGGGATGGTGACGAGGAAACTGTTGGGCAGGGTTTTTATTATTTGCTGCGCCATAGACGGCGGCGTTACCGGATCAAAGTATCCGGAGAAGACAAGCGTTGGCGTGGTGGATACGAGCGGATCAAAATAACCGTCGGGCACGCTGCCCCTCGCCCACTGGCTGCAGGCTTGTTGTTGTTGCCGCACGCGATAGTCGCCCATAAACGTGTTGCGTGTTAGTGAATCGGCTTCCTGTTTCGAAATAAAGGGCACGTCATCGGCACACGTCACGCACAGATAAAGACCATCGGCAATGAAATAGTCCATCGAGGGTTTGTTGGGAAAGAGCGACAGGAAAGGTTGCCAGTTGTTGAGATACGATTGATGAATGATGTAGGGAAGTTGCCGCAGTCCAAGCGGTGCATACATCAGCGACCGGATCTTTGTTTGAAAAGCATGCCACGGAATGGTCACATCCTGAGATTCTCCATTCGGTCGCTTGAATGAATATGCAAATGGTTTTTCACGTCCCTTCTTCATCAGGTCTGCAAACTCTTCGTCGATGCGGGGGAAATTCAGATGGCATAACGAATCGCTTTTGCAATCGGCAAACATCTTGTGCAAACTTTCCTCGGCAAACTGCGCATGATAGAGCGGCAACTTTGAATAGGTTGTGGTGGGCGACCACAACACACAACTCGCCACCGACTCCGGATACATTTTCATGTAGACTTGCGCCAACCGCGTTCCAAACGACACTCCAAACAACTTGATCTTTCCGTAGCCCAACCACTGTCGCACCTCCTCAATATCCATGGCCATGTTTGTGGTGGTGTATTGCGTAAGGTCTGCCCGCTGCGACAACGAATCATAACACGCCTTCACCGCCGACACGGGATACATCTCATCGAATTGCTGCGCGAGATCTTTCTTGAATTGCGTTTGCCTGCAATGCAGCGGATTGGACCCACCGGTTCCCCGCACATCAACAAGCACAACATCATGATCTATCCTATAATAGTTAATGCTGTCGGCATAGAACGAAGCGCCGCCAGTGACCGAAACGCCCGGGCCGCCTTCAAAATAAAAAATGGGTGCGTTTGTGGGATGTCTGTGAATGGCTGGAACAACAACAATCTTCAGATCGATTTTCCTTCCCGACTTTGTCTTTGTGTTTTCAAACACCGACAGCGTTCCACACAGCACGGTCGAATCCAGGCCTTCTGCACCACAGGGTTTTAGTCGCTGATACAACACACTCTCGGGGGCTGGCCGGGAACACTGGCAGACAGCAAACGAAAGAAAAACGATGAACAGCGTTGCTGAAATTTTCATGATCCTTCGGGGTTATGTGCGACATGCGAAACGACTCCAAACAATCACTCGCCCCTTTGGGTTGACCACTCCTTCTGATTCCGAAGTTGCGTATTTTTCCGGGAATGTTCTTCACTGAACACCGCCGAATGTGAACTGGTGGTGAAATAGTTTTCAACCCCGCCGCCTACGGTAAAGGTACAACCCGACCAGCAATGTCTTTCGCAGACGCTACTCCCCTACTCGTCCTTCACCAACAATCCTTCATGAAACTTATGCCTGGCATCTTCGGCATCGGCGTTGCCAAAATCGTGGGGATATACTTTGAAGCTTTCGGGGTTGGCGTTCTTCACGATGGTGGTTTTATAGAACACACGCTTGCCATCGCGGGCATAGTTTTCGCCCAGCACGGCGAACGTTGCCACGTCGGCATCCTTCATGGCTTTGTCGTCCATATAGACAGAGGCCTTGTCGTGGGCAAATGCAAAGTCGTGTCCAAACTCTCCGTTCTCTTTGTAGACGGCGAAGGTTGCCGGATCGGCGCCGGTCACTTTTCGGGACTCGAAATAAACTGCATGGTTGTCTTTTGAATAGCCTTCGTCAAGAATGGCAAACGTTGGGGCGTCTGCTCCGGCAATGGTGAAGCCCAGAAAGAACACGTGCTGCTTGTCGCGCGAATAGCGATAGTCTATGATCTGGAACGTTTCGCGGTCGCACGGCAAAATGGCGATGGAATATTTTCCGTCGGCCGTGTAGGCATAGTAGTAGATGTGGTGCTGGTCTTTGGCGAAGTTGCCGTCCATGATTTCGAAGGTCTTGCCGTCGCTCTTTGCAATCGGGCGGCGATCGAGGTAGGCCTGCACATCGTCTTTTGCAAAATGCATGTCGAGGGTGGTGAACGTTGCCTTGTCTTTCACGGCAAACGATTCGCCCTGGTAATATACATTCGCATCGTCTTTGCCATAGCCATGGTTCAGCGTCACAAAAGAGGCCGGGTGGGCATTCTCCAGTTCAACAATGGTTTGTTTTTTGGTGAGGTAGTAGTTCTGGCCTTCGCGGTATTCGTCGCAGTAGTATACTTTGTTTTTGTCTTTGGCATAGTGTTCGTCCACAGCGGCAAAGGTGGGCACATCGGCATAGCTGAAGGCGCGGTCTTTGTAGTAGGCCGTGGTGGAGTCTTTTGCAAATTCGTCGCTGAGCACCACAAAGTTTTTGTCGGTGATTTCGTTTCCGTTAAAATAGACTTTGCCGTTCTTTTCTTTATAGCCGGAGCCGCATCGGAACAAGGGTGCGAGGCCCGTCAGGATCAGCAAAGTTTTGAAATACCACTTCATAAATTTCAACATCAATTTGTGTGTTTATCATTCAAACTCGTAAGCATTCAGAATCACGCAGCCCGCATTGTTTTTCTTGAAGACGTCAACGTCTGTGCGGCTCACCCTGGGCAAGGCCACGGCTTTCAGATTCGGCCGACCACTCAGCACGTCAAGACTGCCGTGATAGCTGGTGCCGCGCAGGTCCACATAGGCCAGTGCGTTGAGGTTGTTCAGAAAGTCGAGGTTGTCGATGCGATAGCGCGCGTTCACAATGGCCATTTCGTTTTCGGTAACCACCAGGTTTTTCAACGCCTTTAATTTTGACAACGCCGACACGTTGCGACAACCGGAAATGTATAGTTCTTCCAGCATCGCCAAATGCGAAAGGTCTGCTGCCGTGCTAATGTTCGAACCAACAGCCAGCCGTTTCAGCTTCACCAGTTTTTTCAGGGGCGACAGCGACGTGACCGCCGTGTTGTCGCACATCAGCTCTTCGAGATTGACAAGGTTCGCGATGGGTGCCAATGTTTTCACCGGTGTGGAAACACAATGCAACACGGTTAGCGTTGTCAGATTTCGCAACGGCTCCAGGTCAAGCGACTGTTCCCTGATCGGTACATTATAGGGCATGCCGCTGAAATTGAGAATGAGCACTTTCAGACTCCGAAGTTTCCGGAGTGGTGAAAGATCGGAAGGACCGTTGATCATATACACCGTTTCCAGATCGGCCAGCGTCGCGAGGTCGATGCTGTCGGTGTGTTGCACACCATGCTTGCGTTGGGCCCGCGCATAAAAATCTTCATAGCTCAAGCCAAAGTCTTGTGCGCTGTGCAGTTCGTGCAGCGCGGTGTTCATGGGCGAGAGGTCTTCGTCGCCTTCTTTGCGCAGGCGGTTCACGTGTCCTTTTTGAACCGCATAGATATCGATGCCTTGCCGGGAAAGGTTTTGATTGATGATGAAGATTCTTTTCCACTCATCGGTCAGGCCGTCCCACCACGCTTTGTCGATGGGCGCTTCGGGTTGGGGCGCACGGTTGGCCATGGCGTTGTATACCAGCTTCAGGCTTAGGATGAGCGCGGCGGCAAGAAGGGTTTTAAAAATCATGATGTGTATGTGGAGAATCTAGGATGCTACCGCTTCGGGCAGTGGCGTGGTGTCTACCTGGTGTTTGTCGAGCCATTGCACCACGGCATCGAAGTCGGGCGACATGGTCACGTTTTCGGTGGCGGCGTTTGTGCGAATGGTGCGGATGATGCTGCCAAAGTTCCGGCCGTCGGCAAGCGTGTGCGTGTAGTCGGCATGTGCTTCTTCCAGCAGGTAGCGAACCAGTCGCCACGTGTCGTTCCAGCGGGCGCTGGTGCCCGCGTTGAGCGCGGCCACCATGAGCAGCGTTTGGTCGCTGTCGTTTTTCCGGTTCACATCGGCACCGTTTCGAACCAGCAAAAAGGTCATGTCTATTTCTTCTTTCGAAGCACCAACGGTTTCGAACACCAGCGGCCCCGGATTCACAAACCCGCGGGTGTTGGGGTCGGCACCGGCCTTCAGCAATTGCAAGACCGCTTCGGGCGGGAGGCGTTTCATGCCTTCCGAAAGCGCAGGTGTTGTGGCCGAGCCAGCCTCAATGAGGATGCGGATTGCCGCGAGGTTGGCCGCTTCGTTCACGGGAAAGTTGGTGTTGCCCCGCAGACGGATGGCAAACTGCAGGTAGTTCAGTCCATCCCAATCCCACACCCGGTTGCCCTGGATGTTGAGGTCCTGTCCTTTTATTAGTTCGCGCAGGCGCACGGTGTCGTTCTGTTCGATGGCGGCGGCAATGCTTTGCTGCGTCTTGTCGTCGTAGTAAAGCTCTGCCATGGTCTTTTCTTTTTTGAGCGAAGGCAGCTTGTTTGCCAACAGCACCCACACGCCCACCACCAGTGGAAGCGCAGAGAAGAACACAGACACCGAAACGCTAAACGTCGACTGACTGAATCGAATGGGAAGCACTCCCAGCAAAATGACCACCACACCCAACACGATGAGAATGGTCATCCAGCCTTTCTCCATCGAGTCGACATTGCGGCCGCTGGTGCTGCCCAGAAAAGAGATGGTAAAAATCAACAGGGCCAGCGTGTTGAGGCCGGCAAGAATCCAGACAAGTTTTGTGATCAAGAGAGAGGGGGTTTATTTTTTGCGTGTGCCGATTGCATTACGGGAGTCCATCAGCACAGATCAGTTCCATTGTCCCACAACGAATGGAGGCATGAACGTAACTCCTGCCGAATGGTTGCCTCTGTGAGAACAACATCGGGGAAACAAAGACCATGCGGAGAGAAATGTTAGTGAATATCCCCGAATGCCTTGATGGCCGTGGATGCGATGAACCGGTTTACGATTCAGAGAGACGATTCGCAACGGTAACGAGATTGTTGAACAGGAAGACTAATGCGTTTGAAGGATCTTTTCGCGAGGAATGCAGGTGACGGACAACGTTAACAAAAATCGCGGGAGCAGGTGTGGAGCGTATTGGGGAGGGCAACAAAAAAATAAAGAGATAGACCCCTGTGGAGCTATCTCTTTATTTCAAGGACTAAGCCTCTTTGTTTTTTGTTTCCTGAACTTCTGTTCTGATTTCTTGTGCCAGCGTTTTCAGATCTTGCATGGCTTTTCTCACGCGGGTACCTGCCGCACCGTTTTGCTTGTTGTAAAACTTGTCGATATCTTCTTCCAAAGAAGTGATCAATGTTTTCAGTTCTTCAAATTTCTTCATTTTAGTTGTTTTAGAGGGTGCAATCTGCAAAGATGCCGGGAAATTAAAAAAAGAAACCCGCCCTTTCACCGGCATAATGCCCCTCCAGGTGATTCATTGATAGGACGTTAGCATAAAAAAACATCCCCAAAAAAAAGTGAAAAATGACCCTATTTGTGGCCCTTTCGGCCAAAAGGCCATGAATTGCGATGATGTCGCCCTTTGCACGGTTGTGCACACCAAACCAGGCACCGAAGGCCTTTTCTCCCCCTCACCCAGTCATTTTGCAACAAAAGTATCCCTGAATGCCACAGGAGTAGCCAACCCTTCGCGCCAGTTCTCCGTCCTTAGCAGGGAAATAAAAGTTAATTACCCTTGCCCCTCTCATGAAAAAGATCCTAAAACCCTCTCTCCTCCTGTTCGCCCTGCTGTCGGTGCTCTATGCCTGCGACACAGACGAAATTATGGACCCCGAAAAACCCGAAGACCCCAGCGACGAAACCACGGTGCACGTGAAGGCAAACGTGAAGCTCGACATCGGCGGCGTGCTCTACGAAAATGTGGACGCCACCCTGCAGGTGCGTGGCTATGATGCCAACGGTGAAGCACAATGGACAAAAGACTTCAGCTTTGTGGGCCCCACCGACAACGTGCTGGATGTTAAAAACGGATATCATCACTACAGCATCGCCCTGGTGAACAAGTGGGGCATCAACGACGTGCAGCCAGACATTTCTGCCAGCACGTTGTGGGATGGCCGCGCCGATGGTTCGGTGCCCGTAACCTATGTGCTGGGCGGATCGAAGCCCGCGAAAAAACTTGCGCGCTATGTCACGTGGCGCGAGGTTGATCTTCCCGACGGCGGCGTGGTTTATCAACCCGTCAGCAAAGTGCAGTTCACCTATGATGCCAGCGGTCACCTGGCATACATCGTCGCTCAGGCCTACAACGACAAAACTTCAAAATTCGAAGACACCACCACCGATACCTTTTTCTTTGAAGGCGACGCGGTGTCTAAAATAATCACAACACTGAACGGACAACCGTATAGCAACTATGTGTATACCTACGGTGCCGAAACCAAAATAAAAGCAACGCTGCTCTACGCCAACCTCGTGGCCACCCAAACCACCAAACGCGACGACACCAACAACCACATCGACGTGACCTATAACTATTCGAATGGCAACGCCTTTGTGTATGCGTTTGATTTCGCGTACAAGAACATTGTCAGCGACAAAACCACGAAAGACAAACTTTGCAACACCGGCACCTACACCTACGACAAAAACATAAACCCCCTTCGCCACCTGGGCTACCAGGACATCAACCTGGTGAACTGGTCGGCCAGCAACAAACTGACGGAAGATGTTCACTACATCGCCTGCTCCTTCCCCACGCTGCTGCCGGTGAAGCATGACTATACCTACGATGCCGACGGCTATCCCGTAACCAAGATCACCACCTACGCAAAAGGAACCATCGGCGGCTCCATTCCCGACCCTTCGCATCACGGCAAGGTGGAATACTTCTACGAATAAAAAAGAGCGGGCGTTGTTCGGCGAGAACAACGCCCGTTTCATTTAGACGTTCGCATCACACGTTCATAAATTATTTTTGAATGGCAACGCTGCAAAACATTCGTCACCCCAACCGCATTGAGTCGATCGATCTGTTGCGTGGCCTTGTGATGATCATCATGGCCATAGACCACGTGCGCGATCTGTTTCATCAACTACCCAAACCACCACCACACACCCATCACCACAATAACTCCAAGCTCCAACCACCAAACATAATACGCATTGCTTTTCACAAACAGCTTCACCACATAATCCGTTGCCATCAACATGACCAGGGCGGCGATAAACATAAATATGAGAACCAGCCCATAGGGTTGTGATATAAACACCTGATACAACGCACCGGCCAAACACAGCGCCGATCCCATCACACAGGGCGACAATGTATAAAACCAGCTTCGCTCCACGTCAACACGTGGCTCTATCGGTTCTTGTTCCATAGCTAAATTTATTCCTTACGGCTTACTTGCCACCATCACGTTGCTGTCTCAACCAAAACCCGCTCGATGTCCACTTCTACCGATTTGCTGATGGGGGTGTTGCTTTTGTCGGCAAACTGATCGTTGGGGATGAGCACGTTGGTTTCGGGGAAATAGGCGGCCAGGTTTCCTTTCGGGATGTCGTAGGGCACGATGAGGAAATTTGTGGCGCGGCGTTTTTTGCCGGCGTAGTGGCTCACCAGGTCAACGCGGTCTAATGTTGTGAACCCCAGTTCGCGGGCGTCGTCGGGGTTGATGAACACCACGCGGCGTTCGTTGTGTATTCCGCGGTAGCGATCGTTGAGGCCGTAGATGGTGGTGTTGAACTGGTCGTGCGAGCGGATGGTGGTGAGCAAAAATCTGGCGTCGGTGAGCGAGTGGTTGGGGAGCTTGCACAGGCTGAAGCTGGCGCGGCCGCCGGGCAACTTCGAAAAGTCGCCGAAGCGTGTGTGGTTGGGAAGATCGAAGCCGCCGTCTTTCGAGCGGTTTGTGTAGTCGTTGAAGCCCGTGAACACCTGCGCTATTTTTTCGCGCACAAGATCATAGTCTTTGCCCAGCGCGTCCCACGCAATGGACGACGACTCACCAAAATATGCTTTGGCAATGCCCGCCACAATCTCCGGCTCGCTCATCAAATTTGTGGACGAGGGCGTTAACCTTCCGTGCGACTGGTGCACTCTGCCCATGCTGTTCTCTACTGTCACAAAACGTTCCTTGCCATCGCGGAGGTCTTGCTCCGTTCTGCCAAGCGTGGGCAAAATCAGCGACGTTTGTCCCGGCACCAGGTGTGTGCGGTTAAGCTTGGTGCTGATGCTCACCGTGAGCTCGCAGTTTTGCAACGCCTCGCCAGTATAGACCGTGTCTGACGCCGCCGAAAGAAAGTTGCCGCCCAGCGCGATGAACACGTTGGCTTTGCCTTCGTGCATGGCCTTGATGCTGTGCACCACATCCAGTCCCTGCTGGGCTGGCGGCACAAAACCAAACACGCGCTGATAGGCTTCGTTCAGTTTGGGCGACACGTGGTGTGTGATGCCCACCGTGCGGTCGCCCTGCACATTGCTGTGGCCACGCACCGGGCATGTGCCCGCGCCTTTCTTGCCGATGCTTCCCTTGAGCAGCAGCAGGTTCACACATTCTTTTATGTTGTCGACACCGTTCTTGTGTTGCGTGAGGCCCATGGCCCAGCAAATGATTATTCGTTTCTTCCCGGCCAACAGTTGCACCACGGCGTCGAGCACAACGGCATCTACACCGCTTTGCAGCAGCAGCGTTTGGTCGTCATAGTTTTCAAGATCGGCCAGCAGTGCTTCGAGGCCTTGTGTTTTTGTGTTGATGAAGTCGCGGTCAAACACATTGCCGCGTTCGGCTTCAAGCCGGGCCAACTTTTTCAATATGAGTTTGAGCAAGGCCACATCCTGGTTCACTTTCACCTGGAGGAAATGGTCGGTCAGCGAGGTGCCGCCGCCCACCACGCCGTTCACGTGCTGGGGATTTTTGAAACGGAGCAGTCCCGCTTCTTTCAGGGGATTGATGGCCACAATCTTGCCGCCATTCTCTTTGCACTTTTCGAGTGCCGACAACATGCGCGGATGATTTGTTCCCGGGTTTTGCCCGATCACCATCACCACCTCGGCATCGCCAAAGTCTTCGAGTGTGACAGAGCCCTTGCCAATGCCCAGCGTTTCGCCCAGCGCCACACCACTCGATTCGTGACACATGTTAGAACAGTCGGGCATGTTGTTGGTGCCAAACGCCCGCACAAACAGGCCATATAAAAACGCCGCCTCGTTGCTGGACCGGCCCGACGTATAGAACAACGCCTCGTTGGGATTTTTTAGATTCCGAAGCGATTGTGCAATCCGATCGAAGGCGTCGTTCCACGAAATGGGTTCGTAGTGATTGCTTCCCGGCTTCAGAATCATGGGGTCGGTGAGGCGACCGCTTTTGCCAATTTCGTAGTCTGTCCATGCAGACATTTCGCTCACAGAATGTTGTTTAAAGAAATCGGCTGTGACACGTTTTGTTGTGGCCTCTTCGGCAATGGCCTTCACACCATTCTCACAAAATTCACCCAACGACGACCGTTTTTCCGGATCGGGCCACGCACACCCCGGACAATCAAATCCATCTTTCTGATTTAGCTTCGACAACGTAGCAATAGACCGCAGCAACCCCATTTCCTTCAACGCATGATCCAACGCCACCTTCACCGCCGGAAGCCCCGCCGCAAACTCTTTCGGTTCGCCAAGTTTAATATCCGTGAAATGATCGGGACCTACTATAGAAACCTTTCTTCTACTCATTGCATCCGGCGTTTCGTGAAACTATCGTCATCACAAAAATACAGGAATATTTTGATGGTGAGGATAAATGAAGTCCCAGCAAAGTCTCCCGTCTCGGGGACTTTGCGTTTTCTTCGGAGGCGAAATGTTCCTAAGACACATAGTCCCCGAAACGGGAGACTATGTTGCGACACGACACACAACAACCGGCGCCTTTCATCACGCCGACTTCTTCACATACTGTGTTAAAATAACAATCTGTTGGCCGTTCACTTTTCCTTCGATCTGGGTTGCGTTGTCTTCTACCAGGGTGATGCCGCGCACGGCGGTGCCGCGTTTGGCGGTGAAGCCGCCGCCTTTCACGTCGAGGTCTTTGATGAGCACTACGGTGTCGCCGGTTTGGAGCACGGTGCCGTTGCTGTCTTTGTGGATCACTTTTTCGTCGGGGGTGTCGGCCTGGGTTGGTTCGGTGGCTTTGGCCCAGGCGAGGGTTTCGTCGTCGAGGTAGAGCATGTCGAGCAGGTCTTGGGGCCAGCCCAGGTGGCGGAGTGATTGCAGGGTGCGCCAGGCTACCACCTGCACGCCGGGCACGGTGCTCCACATGCTGGTGTTGAGGCAGCGCCAGTGGTTGGCGTCCAGTGTTTCGGCGTTGGTGAGTTGTGCGGCGCATGTGGCACAGACCAGAATATTTTTGTCGGCGTCGGCCGAAGCGGGTGTCACGGCATAGACCGAAAGTTCGCCACCGGCTGCGCAAAGCTCGCAGACACCTTCGCTCCGTTCGCGCAATTGTTGTTCAAGACTCATGATTCTGTTTTTTTTAAGGAGCTGCAAAACTAGGCAACCAAACCGTGCCATGCCAGGGCGATCACAAAATGAAATCAAACAGACTCATAGATCCTATTCTGCCGGAAGATATACTTTGAAGGTTGAGCCCTGGCCAAGCGTGCTGGCAACTTCTATGTGGCCCTCATGATTGTCTACTACCTTTTTCACAATAGACAACCCTATGCCGCTTCCCGTATAGGTGCCGTTGCCGTGGAGGCGGGCAAACATCTGGAAGATGCGTTCGGCATATTGTTGGTCGAAGCCAATGCCGTTGTCGGCCACTTCAATAATGTGGTGCAGCTTTCCGTTTTCCTGATGCGGGCGGGCCGAAATCACAATGTGTGGGGGCTCGTCGGGGCGGTTATATTTCAGGGCATTGCCAATAAGGTTCTGAAACATTTGCTGAAGTTGTCTGGCATAGCCCGGCACAATGGGAAGCGGACCAATCTGGATCGATGCATTTTTTTCCTGGATGTAGATTTCAAAATCGTCGATGACCTGGTTCAGTCGTTCATTCAGGTCTACAGGTTCTTTTTGCAACGGGATGATGTGAAACTCGGAATACAACAACAGGTCGTCTATCAGGTGGCCCATGCGCTCGGCGGCGTTTTCAATCTTGTCGAGCGGTTCGAGGTTGAGCGGGGTTTGCGATTTTTTTAAAGCACTTCGCAGGCGGCCGGCAAAGATTTGAATTTTGCGCACGGGTTCTTTCAGGTCGTGCGATGCGGCGTGGGCAAAAGCTTCCAGGTTTTGGTTGGAGATTTCGAGCTCTTCAATTTTTTTGAGCAGCTCAAGTTCCAGGTGTTTCAGTTTGGTGAAATCGGCAAAGTGCAGAATCACTTCGTCGCCCATTTTGATGGCGGTCATTTCGTTGTAGAGGTCCAGGCCATCCTGGTCGTAGTGAATGATCCACGTGTCTTGCTCGCCCGTCTCGAATGTTTTCACCACATTAGAAAAGCTTGTGGTTTTGAGGTAGCCGGGAAAAATTTCGCTCACCCGTCTGTGCTGAATGGACCCGGGACTTTCGTGCGCATAGCTGGCGTAGGCCTTGTTGGTGAGTTTGAAACGGAAGTCAATAATTTTTCCATTTTCATAGACCGGCTCCAACACCTGCAAGGGTTGTTTGAAAGAATTGATGATGTCTTGCAGGTAGCTATTGGAGAGGGTGATCGCTTCGTTTGCAATTTTCAGTTCGCGGGTTCTTTCGGCCACCGTTTCTTCTATTTTTTTTCGCGCCAACACGGTCTGTGTTGTTTCCATGCACGTGACCAGCACACCGCCAATGCGGTCGTGCTCGCCATAGGCCGGACTGTAGCTGAAGGTCCAGTACACATCTTCGAGGTGGCCGTTTCGATAGATGGGCAACAGCTGATTTTCGAACCACTGTGGTTTGCCGCTGAGGTTCACACTGTGGATTAGCGACCCGATGAAGTCCCACAGTTCGGGCCACACCTCTTTTGCCGGTTTGCCAATGGCAGGGTGCTTGCCCTCGCGGCCGAGGCTGGGCCGGTAGGCGTCGTTATAGAAACAAAGGTTGTCGGGCCCCCAGAAAAGAAACATGGGAAACCCCGAATGCAGCAGGTTGCCGAGGTTTGTTTTCAGGCTTTGTGGCCATTGGTCTATGGGCCCCAACGCGCTGTTTGCCCAGTCAACGTTCAGGATCAGTTCGCCCATTTCTCCCCCGTCGCGCAAAAACAGATGTTCAGTGTTGTTGTGTGTCGGTTCACTCACGGTTGTTCTATTTTTTTTATGAAAGTGCTGCTGCCAAAAAACGTGCCTGTTGAGAATTTTGATGGCTAAAATATTCTAAAAATTAGCAAGAAATTTAATGCATTCCCGACACCCACGGAAGCTTTCCGCCAAAACATGCGGCCAACACGCCAACCCGATGAATTAAACACAGCACCACGATGTTGCATAGCCGATAGTTGCTCATTCCCTTTTCACCACATCCATCCACCTCACCCTCATTCTCCCGCGTACCCATGTCCACCCCAGTTCCACCTTCGTCGCTCCCCATCACCAAAACCGGCCCCATCATCGTGATTGAAGACGATCAGGACGACCAGGACATCTTGGAAGAAACGTTCAGGAACCTGAACTATCCAAACCGGATAATCTTTTTTAAAGATGGACTGGAGGCACTGGCCTTTATCGAGAAAACGGATATTAAACCCTTCCTCATTTTGTCGGACGTGAACATGCCGACCATCAACGGTTTTGAGCTCCGCAAGCTCATCTATAACAACGCCGAACTGAGCGTGCGTTGCATCCCCTATCTGTTCTTCACCACGGGCACAAACAAACAAGGCGTGCAAGATGCCTACGCCATGTCGGCCCAGGGCTTTTTCATTAAACCCAACAGCATGACCGCGCTCGAAAACACCATCAGAAAAATTGTGGAATACTGGCAAGAGTGCCACGCCCCCAGCCAATATGCAGATTAATTAAAACGGTGAAGCGCGATGCATCCCACTCCATAGGAGTGCACTGTCTATAGAAAGATATGATGATTGAAACATTCTGACTCCGTAGGAGTCCCCTGAAAGCACGTGCGCCAGGAACATTCAACCCGTTCACATCACACCAGCGGTTTCATCAATAGCAAAACAACGTTTGGTAAAAAACACCAACCCATCCGTTGGCGGGTTGAATGTTTAAATCAAATGTCAAATTGCAATGACCTTCACTCACCACCGCTCATCTCCTTCTCCCGAATCACCAACTCAAACTCTTCCGGCATAATCTCATACATCGCCTTCAACGTGACGGTGCTTTGCACCACGTCGGGCACGCCGTCCTGGTTCACGTCGCCGAGGCGGGCCCCTACAAGGATGCAGCCGAGGATGTCGGTGACTTTGTTGCCGATGTGGATGAGTATTGAATTGCGATTGGGCACGTTGAGCACGTGGAAGTGGTTGTATTTTCGGGTGCGGGTGGCGCGGCGTTTCTTCACGGTGTAGGTGCCTTCGGGAATGCAGCTGATGTTGCGGCGATTTTCTTTCCACGGAAGCTCCAGCGTTTTGCAGCGAAAAATTTCCTGGTCGTTGTTGTGCACAACCAGCTCGCCCAATGTTTCGACGGCGAGGTAGTGACGTTCGATAATGGCTGTCATGATGATGTTGTTTTTAGAGGGTGATAGAAAATTTTGAAAACGATACTAGATCACATCCGCCGGGTTCCACCGACTGGCGCCTGTTGGCGGAACCCATAGCGGATGAGAGACTACAGCACGAAGCTGGCCACCTCGGTGCTATATTTCACCGTTGGCCCAGTGCCCACAGCGCCCACGCGGAACATATATTCCGCGCCGCTTTGCAGACCTGAAATGGTGAGTGCCCGGGTGGTGCCAAACAAACTTGTCCATGCAGCGTCGGGTGCGGCGCGGGGCCGGTACTCGAAGATGTAGGTCACAACATTTTCAACTTTGTTCACAAATACTTTAACGGATCCTTTCACATCGGTGGCTTGCACCTTCAAACCTTGGGGCATTTGAATGGGCGTTGATGGTTCGGACGTTTTGCGGGCTTTGTAGCCCGAGCTTAACAGGATGGAGAGATCGTTTTTGCAATTCAGTTGAACATAGAGCGACAAGTCGTTCAGTTTGTGGATCAGATCTGTGCGAAGCGCGTCGCGCAAGGCGGTGACACTTCGGTTCCCTTTGGCAGCCTCGGCGGCTGCATCCTGAAATGCTTTTAGGGCAGCGCTAATAACCTGCAACGTAGGCGAAGGCGTTGCAAAATTTGTGTTGCCGGTCATGGCCGCAACAATCGCCTGTGCGCGAGAGTCCAACTCTTCGTCGCGTAAGCGGGTGAAACCCGTTGTGATTTTTACTTGTATCATAAAGATGCGGATTATTTTGGTTTTGTTTTGTCCGCGCCAACCCCTTAGGCAACCCTTGGACCATTTTTTTGGCACACCTCAACGTTTCGAACCCTCGCGCCCAAAAGTGACATTGCGTCAGAAAAACGGGATGTAAGAAAATGACCACATTTTGCATCACGTCTTCTTCTTGCAGCGAAACCCATTTTCAGGGACTAGGCGTTTGCAAGTTCCATTGCGCGAATGAACGCGCCGAGGCTTCTGAAATGATTTCCCTTTCTATTAAAAGAGTTTTGTTTGCAGGCAGAGAAAGCCGGAATTGAAGACGGGCAATTTGTTTTTCAGTTGAAAAAAATTCCGTTGCAACTGCTACTCCACGATTGTTCATTGAAACCAACAGCGGCTTCTATGAACCCGCGTGTGTTTCAATTGAATTTCATTTGCCGACAGATGACAGTATGCTTTTACCTCTCGGCAGGAAGACTTTTACGGGAGACAGAAAAAATTTCGCAGCAGGAAATAAAAGTTTTCCACCTGCTTCCCATTTTTTTCTTCCTGCAAAAATCTTTTCCCTCCCCCAACCCGAAAATATTTCAAGAGCATCTGCGCGCATTTCAATATTCATTGTTTCTGCGTCACTCAAAAAAATCAATCCGGCATATGAACCTGGAGTTGCTTCATATGAAAATTGTGGAGCGTCAATTGAAACTGAAAAAATGTTACATGAACCGTGAATGGTTTCAATTGAAAAACTTCAATGGGCAATGGCATCGGCGATCGTTTTGCGTGAAATATTTTCTTCGCGATCGTCATTTTTTTATTCACCAACTGACATGCTGACATCCCTGAAAACAGCCTAAAAAAATGCGTGGCAACATTCAACAAGCACATCAGCCAACGATATTTCGTCGGGCCGACGAAATATCGTTGGCTAGCGTGTCGACATGCCAACTTTGGCATAAGGGGAAAGGCGTTTGATGCAGGGAAAAGTATCCCTATTTGTCGACCGAGCTATGCAATAGCACCAGATCAGCATAGAAAGCCAAGGCCACTTTCATAAGCGTATCGTTGTCCGGGCCAACATTTTCGGTATGTTTGATGAGCAGCAGCACGTAGCGCTCGAATGTTTCGTCACTTCCCTCCAACCCCATGCAGGCAAACACAAGGGGAGATAATTCAAGCTGATAGTCCGAATGATTTTGAACGCCCATATTATCGAGATCGGTGAAGAAGCGATTCATTTTCAGTTCTTCTTTGAGGAGATAAAGGACGATCTCGGTATTTGTAGGGAGTTTTAGAAGGGGCGGGTTCATGACTCAATGTCTTTAGCGTTGGAAGGTTTTATATCTATTATAAAAGAGAGTAGCTTATAAACACCCTTCACACTTTCTTTCATCTTGGCATCACAGGCATTCACTTCGACCTTGCTTAAGAGATGAAGTATGCTGTGTTGATAGTGTTGAAGTTCTTCTTTACTCGCGATAGGAATGATGATTTCTTGAGGGCATTGCGACTTGGGATCAAAACCTCTTTTGTTAACGCGTTCCATATCAGAGTAATAAAATATTACACCAATGTACCACATTACGGTACGTTTTACAAAGAAAAGTCCCTCTTAATATGACTATTATACCAAAATACTATATTTAAATACCTAAAAATGACATTATGCCTGAATTGACCCGCTTGGGAGAGTATTTTGAAAAAAAATCCGTGAATAAAGCCAGCGTGGCAAGGAAGACGGGGTTGGGAAAGAATCGATTAACTTCTATCACAACCAGTGAAACAGCACGGCTAACGGCGGAAGAGCTGTATTTGATTGCCTTGGCAATTGAGGTGAATCCGGGGGAGTTGTTGGAATTTGTGTGTGGGCATTTGACGTTAATTAAAGAGTGAGCGCGAGATTGCTATTTCTCCTTCTGGCAATTTCAGGTTGCACCAGAATCGGTAACTCAAGTGCCGAGCATTTGAAAGCCGATACTTTGATTTCTGCCGACTCCGTCGCGACACCTGCCTTAGACCTTCATGTCATTCGATACGACTCTTCTCACTATTACATTTTCCCCATAACATTTAGCGCAACGGAATTGACTGAACGGGAAATCAAGGAATGCGAAGATTTGTTAAAACACTTTCTTGCCGACTATAATATAGAGGCAGAAAAAAGATTTGACGAAATATCGAAAGAACACCCAACACTTAAATTCGACAAAGACCATTTCACCATCAGACCGGAAAGCTATGGAAGGCAATACATGGCGGTCGCTTCAAACAATGAAAAATTTGTGTATGTAAACTGTTTCTGTGACCCCGGTGCCTTTGACTACCGGCACGCAGAATTGGTTGAAGTTAGCGACGGCGGCAACTGCTTTTTCAGTTTTAAGGTTGATTTAAAGAACAGGAGAATTTTCGACTTCATGGTGAATGGAGAGGCGTGACAATGTCAATTGCTAAATGCACAGCCCGAATGATGTATACCGAAAAATTGCATTGAAATGATAAGCAGTCGCAACTGTATACTATTATATCAGTAAAGCTTCTTAATATCATCTATCCAGCCCGGGACCGAGAACTCATCTGAAATCCTTGAAGCGTACCTATTCGCAAATTCAAATTTAATATTTCCACTATCGAAGAAATTTTCAAGAATTTTTCTCTTACTTGGCGATAGATCGAGTGCAAAATAAGCAGCCTCTTCCAATGGATCATTCACATCACTTAATACGTTTTGAATGTCCGGATGATCGTTCTGGAAATCAAGAAGCGTTTGATAAAATAGCTTTCCGTTAAGAGCGTCCTCTATCTCAGTCTTTGGGGAAACCAACGTAGAATCCATACGCACCAACTCCGTCCTTCTGTTTTTTTCAGTATTCACCATTCTAAAGCAAATAAGATTTTTCAGTTCATCACGTGTAGCGTATTGCACTATCTCTGTATCCGTATCTGATATCAGAATGACTTTACCCTTTATTTCTTTTCTAAAATCCTCATAGGCTACTTGAAGGTTGTTATATATCCGTTTAATTTCACTTGCACCACCCACTGGAATTATCCTTAGCTTCTTATCCTTCTTTATGTCTTTTAAATACTTTTCAAAATATATTTTTTCAGACGTGCCCTCGCAAATCAGCCAGTTATATGGTTCATCTGTCAAAATGCTAGTGATTACAGATTGAACAAAATCATTAATACTTTTCAATCTAATATCATATGGCAATTTTCCTTGCGACGTCCGATTAGACTGCTTTATCGCTTCTCGGTAGCTTCCTATGCCAACAGAGTCAAAAACATGCTCCCCACCTCGCTTCGAAATTACACTTACGCATCCATCTTCAACGGTCGGAATAAATCCATACCAATGTGTTGTAAATATTAATTGCCTACATAACAAGCTTATCTCGAAAAGCTTATTAAACTGATCGTAGCACGCCGACATATGCAACGATGATTCAGGCTCATCAATCGCCAAAATAATCCGGTCAGTATTTTTCTTTTGATTTTTCAGGAATTGATATGCAATTTCAATTATGGCCTTCTGTTTTTCCCCCGAACTCAGGGAAGCCATTTCCAACCAGTGATCACCTTCTTTTTTATGGAGTTTTCTAATTTTGAAATAGGCTTCGATAATCAACTTATACACATCATGTTTTCTTAGATTAACTTGCCTTTCGCCGACCGTTCGAAATGAATACTCTTCCAAGATGCTCGACAGACTTTCAATGAATTGGTTTAAACTACCATTTATCTCCTGTATCTTATTTTGAGGAACGCATTTTTCAACGATATCGATAAGGGTTTCTCCCATTAAAGATTGAATTTCCTTAGTCTCCAACTGTGTGAAACTCTCTGGATCGATATCCTTGGGAATGTATATGTATTCAAATTTTTCCTTTAGCTCAATAACTAGTGGGTCAAATATTGACAGTTCCGTATCCGCCATTTGCAAAAGCGCCTTATCAAAGTTAGTGATGAATAATTCACCAAGTTTCTTTGTATTGAATATGCTCAAATTTGACACTCCATCATAGGACTGACCTAATGGCAAAAGCAAATAATTATCCTTATCAAACGTGCGCTTCAGGGCAACAAGCTGTTCCTGAAATGTTTTAAAGTGGAGTTTATTTTGTGAAATATTAATATCATTTTCATCCAATTCCCATATATACTCACTCAATTTTATAGCCAACTCTCTATTGCCTGCAGAAATCTCTTCAGTTTTTATAAGAAATATTGGAACCACATGAGGCCGTGTTTTTTGAATACCACTTTTTTTCGTAATAACATTGTGGCTCCATT
The DNA here is from genome assembly GCF_016735595.1 of Chryseolinea lacunae. GTDB lineage: Bacteria > Bacteroidota > Bacteroidia > Cytophagales > Cyclobacteriaceae > Chryseolinea > Chryseolinea lacunae. Next base: position 326,516 of record NZ_JAERRB010000002.1, on the reverse strand, counting down.
GTTTATTATTGAAAAAACAATCAAGAGCTTCTAGGACTGAGCTCTTACCTATTCCATTGTTACCAACCAAGCCGCAGAAATTTTGGCCCTGCGTTAAGGGAATGTAGTTAATTCCTGAATAAGTTTTAAAATTTCTAACTAGTAAGCCTATAACCATAAAACATAAATTCTTTAAAAGAAAAAAATGATTCCAAGTGGGCTATGCGATCAGATTGGATCAGGTGGGCAAGGAACCGTTAGTCTAATGTATATATTCCGCCTATCATTGTCAATAGAATAATATGGCGGTACCAAAATGGCGTACTAAGGTGCCGCCCCCTAAGCCGGCTCCCACAACTCAATCTTATTCCCTTCCGCATCCAGAATATGCACAAACTTCCCATACTCATAGCTCGCAATCTCATCCAACACTGTCACTCCGTTTCCTTTTAATTTCTCCACAAGCCCTTCAATATTCTGAACGCGATAATTAATCATGAACTCCTTCTTTGATGGCGCAAAATATTCATCTCCTTTTTTGAAAGGCGTCCATTGAAGCGCGTTTATCTCGTCGGGCTTGTTCACGTTTCTGGATTCAAATGTCGAGCCCCAGTCGTTCACGTCAAGGCCCAGGTTTTGGCATACCAGTCTCTGGCTTCGCGCGGGTTGTCTGAGAAAAAGAAAATGCCGCCAATGCCGGTCACTTTGGGTGTGGTGTCGGCGGGTGATGTGGTGTTGTCGGTTTGGTTTTTGGAGTCTGCCATGTCGGTTTGTTGTTTGTTAGAATCGCCGGGTGCCTGCAACGTTGCGTGTGTGCAGCGGGCCATTCGAAAGTTTTCTTTTTGGTCTACAAACAAAAATAAGGGATTGGCATTGTGTTCTCAACTTTGCACCGGCCGAAGTTCGGAGAAGTTTTTTCGGAATTCGTGCCGTGAAAAGAAATAGAAAAGTCACCGCGCCTCCCCTGAAATCTATTGAGCCCACTTCCGGGCGCATGCTTGTGAGCATGTATGAAAACATAATTTTTTAGGATCATCTCAAAAAAGGCAATCGCCGTTGGCGTGGTGAAGAACATTGATTTTGCTGCAGGCGGTACGTTGCATGTTCTCAAAAGACGATGTAAGCAAATTTCGAACGCCATTTCAAACTGCAAAGCCATTGCAGTGTGGCGCCATAAGCTTGCGGGTAAGAACCTAAACCCCCAAACGCTTATGAAGAAATTCACAAAAAGTTCCGTAGACTTTCAACGCACGACCATCCACTTATTTCCTTCCAACGGCCCATAAAAAGACCGCGTCACAAAGGCATTTCTCGTCTTTCAACCCGAGTACGACTAAAGTGCATCAGCACACAATTCCAATTGTCTCATTCAATCCCTTAAGGCTTACCCATGAAAACCTATATTCCAAAATTCTTAAGATTAATACTTGCAGTAGTAGCAGCCCTTATGCAATCCTGCACGGATCACATCGAACAACCCGCTATGGCGCCCATCGCTCAAAAAGACATAAGCGTGGTTAACGGCAAACTGAGCTTCAAAAGCAAACAATCCTTTTTTGAAACCATTTCAAAAATCAATGAAATGAGCCCATCCGAGCTATCGGCATGGCAACAAAATTTCAAATTCACATCTCTGTTGAATAGTGTAGACACGGCAGCATCCAGCCAATCGCTTAAACAATTGCCCATCGGCTATCGAGCAGTTTTAAATAGAAATGGCGAGGCAATATTTGGCGATACCATCGTCTGGTATTCGGCAACCGGAACAAAGCACTATATACCTAAGCTTAATGAGGAATTGCTGACCAAAATAAAGACAGGCGCTGTCGAAAGTAAACTCAAAGGAACATTCACTATCAAGACGGCCTCCATTCTCAATAAAAAGGAAAATCCGGAAGGAAGATTCATTTGGGTTACCCCCGGCGATAAGGATCATGAAGCAAGATGGCAACATGAGTTTTGTTATCACAACGACTGCGGAAGCAGGCGCAAGTATATTCACGAACTCTATATGGTTGTTGACGACTGGTACTACACGCTTTATCTTGTGGCAAAATTAGAATGGCGGGGTCGCCGTGGTTGGTACGGTGCCGGGGAAGACCGGTATATTATTATGAATCTCGCGTGCACCGTGCAACTGACCGCTGGCGACAAAGGTATTTATGGTGCAACCTACGTACCTATTCATGTGAACACAGTCTATCATGATAATCTCAATATATTTATAGCACAAGATTTTCTGACCTACTCCAATTATGCCTATTGGGATATTGACATTCGTGGCGAAATCCTTCAAGAAATAGTAGACGATCCAAATAGCCGATGGGATAACGTCAGCTATCCATTGTGGTGACCGAATAAATTATTTCCAGTATGAAGAAAATTCGCATTTACATATCTATTCTATTTATCGGGGCATTTCATTCCGTTGCTCACGGTCAGTCTGATCAGTTCTTTAGCAATAAAGTGCTTTCCAAGTTCGAATTCACCACAGGCATCGGCATGCTGAGAGGCCCCAGCTACTACACCAGAGAAAACAAAATCGGATTTTCATTTGGAGCAGGCGTTTCGCACGCCTTCTCCAAAACTTTTGAATTGAAAGCGCGTGCGCTCTATGAACTGAAAGGAAGCAAAACAACAAACCACATGGCCATTATCAGAGACGGTGTGTTCACAGACTACAGCCGGGCGCTCAACACCAATCAATATTTTCTCACGCTTGCGCTGTTGCCCACCTTCCACATCACCGCCAAGAAAAACATACTCATCGGCGCCGGTGGGTTTTATAGCTTTCTGAAAAAACTCCGCATCCGCGAAGAACTGACGGACAACATTACGCACATCACCACCACCACGAACCACAATCGACCCAGCAATCAATCGCCCTACAACGAATTTGGAATTTCGGCCTACACCGGCTATGTCTTTAGTCTTTCCGGCAAAACCGATCTCACCATAATGCTCCACATCAACAAAAGCCTGAAAGACTTCGACAACGCCTACAGCAACTGGCAACGAAACAACGTGCTGCTGCTATCGGCAACGTTCGGCATCACCCGGTAGGCAGTAGTGAATGTAAAATACTAAGCTGGCTCCCACAACTCAATCTTGTTCCCCTCCGCATCCAAAATATGCACAAACTTGCCATACTCATAACTCGCAATCTCATCCAACACCGTCACGCCGTTTCCTTTTAATTTCTCTACAAGCCCTTCAATATTCTGAACGCGATAGTTAATCATGAACTCCTTCTTTGATGGCGCAAAATATTCATCTCCTTTTTTGAAAGGCGTCCATTGAAGGGCGTTTATCTCGTCGGGCTTGTTCACGTTTCTCGATTCGAATGTCGAGCCCCAGTCGTTCACGTCAAGGCCCAGGTTTTTGGCATACCAGTCTCTTGCTTCGCGCGGGTTGTCCGAGAAAAAGAAAATGCCGCCAATGCCGGTCACTTTGGGTGTGGTGTCGGCGGGTGATGTGGTGTTGTCGGTTTGGTTTTTGGAGTCTGCCATGTCGGTTTGTTGTTTGTTAGAATCGCCGGGTGC